>NZ_CP152010.1:0-3719682 GCF_038601465.1 Bacillus sp. FSL R7-0672
ATGGAAAATATTTTGGATCTCTGGAATAAAGCACTTCAAAAAATAGAGACAAAGTTGAGCAAACCCAGTTTTGAGACATGGATGAAATCGACAAAAGCCCATTCTCTTCAAGGTGATACGCTCACAATTACGGCACCTAATGAATTTGCTAGAGACTGGCTGGAATCAAGATATCTTCACTTAATTGCTGATACCATCTACGAACTGACAGGTGAAGAGCTCAGCATTAAATTTATCATTCCTCAAAATCAAGATGAAGTGGAAGCTATGCCAAAGTCTCCAATTAAAAAAATGTCTAAAGAAGATCCCGTCGATATTCCACAAAATATGCTGAATCCAAAATATACATTTGATACTTTTGTTATTGGTTCAGGCAACCGATTTGCGCATGCCGCTTCACTTGCAGTTGCGGAAGCACCAGCAAAAGCATATAATCCGCTCTTTATTTATGGGGGCGTTGGTTTAGGAAAGACTCACTTGATGCATGCGATTGGTCATTATGTCATCGACCATAATCCATCAGCCAAAGTGGTCTATCTATCATCTGAAAAATTTACAAATGAATTTATCAACTCAATCCGAGACAACAAAGCTGTCGATTTCCGTAATCGCTATCGGAATGTCGATGTGCTTTTGATAGATGATATTCAATTTTTAGCAGGAAAAGAACAAACACAAGAAGAGTTTTTCCATACATTCAACACACTTCACGAAGAAAGTAAGCAAATCGTCATTTCTAGTGATCGGCCGCCGAAAGAAATTCCGACACTTGAAGACAGATTACGCTCTCGATTCGAATGGGGCTTAATCACAGACATTACCCCGCCAGATTTAGAAACACGTATTGCAATTTTACGAAAAAAAGCAAAAGCAGAAGGCTTAGACATTCCAAATGAAGTCATGCTTTATATTGCCAATCAAATCGACAGCAATATTCGTGAACTGGAGGGTGCTTTGATTCGTGTCGTTGCTTACTCTTCTTTAATTAATAAAGACATCAATGCGGATCTAGCAGCTGAGGCGCTAAAGGACATCATTCCTTCGTCGAAGCCAAGGATCATTACAATTAAAGATATTCAAAGAATTGTAGGGCAGCAATTTAATATTCGTTTAGAGGATTTCAAAGCGAAGAAACGTACGAAGTCAGTTGCTTATCCAAGACAAATTGCCATGTATCTCTCTAGAGAAATGACCGATTCCTCTCTGCCTAAAATAGGAGAAGAATTTGGAGGTCGTGATCATACGACTGTCATTCATGCTCATGAGAAGATTTCGAAATTAATCGTTGAAGATGAACAGCTTCAGCAGCATGTGAAAGAAATAAAAGAACAATTGAAATAACCTAGCTGATATAATAAGTACGGGAAAATGTGAATAACTAGAGCATAGTCATACACAGTCTGTCCACATGTGGATAGGCTGTCTTTCCTTTCTTTTTACCGACTTATCCACATATTCACAAGCCCTACTATTACTTCTACGATTTTTATTAATAAAATATATATACATGTCATTAAGAAAATTTAGGAGGACCACTATGAAATTCACGATTCAAAAAGATCGTCTTGTCGAAAGTGTCCAAGATGTATTAAAGGCCGTATCCTCTAGAACAACGATACCTATTTTGACAGGGATAAAAATTGTTGCATCTGATGAGGGGGTTTCTCTCACAGGAAGTGACTCCGATATCTCAATTGAATCCTTTATTTCTCTAAGAGATGGAGATTTAGAAGTGATCACGATTGATCGTCCAGGGAGTATTGTGCTTCAGGCCCGCTTCTTTAGTGAAATTGTGAAGAAACTGCCAATGGCTACTGTCGAAATTGAAGTAGAACAAAATCACCTCACCATCATCCGTTCTGGTTCAGCGGAATTTAACTTAAACGGCTTAGATGCTGAGGAATATCCGCATCTTCCGCAAATTGAAGAGCATCATGCATTTCAAATTCCGACAGACTTGCTTAAAAACTTAATTCGTCAAACCGTTTTTGCAGTGTCCACCTCAGAAACACGACCTATCTTGACAGGTGTAAACTGGAGGGTGGAAAAAGGTGAATTAATATGCACAGCGACGGATAGCCACCGTCTTGCTTTAAGAAAAGCAAAGTTGGATATTGACGAGGAAAGCTCATACAATGTCGTGATTCCAGGGAAAAGTTTAACAGAGTTAAGTAGAATCCTTGATGACGGACAAGATCTTGTGAGCATCGTAATTACAGAAACGCAAGTTCTCTTTAAAGCACAAAACGTGTTGTTCTTCTCAAGATTGCTGGATGGTAATTATCCAGATACAGCTCGCCTGATCCCGCAGGAAAGTAAAACGGATGTCGTGGTCAACACGAAGGAATTCCTTCAAGCCATTGATCGTGCATCACTTTTGGCAAGAGAAGGGCGCAATAACGTCGTAAAGCTGTCAGCTGATCCTGAACAAAGCCTTGAGATTTCTTCTAATTCACCTGAAATTGGTAAAGTAGTCGAAACGGTTCAAGCAGATGACATTAAAGGGGAGGACCTCAAAATCTCCTTCAGTCCAAAATATATGCTAGATGCGTTAAAAGTATTAGAGGGAACTGAAATTCATGTAAGCTTCACTGGAGCCATGAGACCGTTCCTATTGCGCACGCCAAATGATGATTCAATCTTGCAGTTGATTCTTCCAGTCAGAACATATTAATTCAATCTAAAATAGCTGCTGTGAGAGTGCACAGCAGCTTTTCTTCTCGTTTACCATACTTTCTTTCATCCCAGTTCGCTTTCCCCCTTTCCTTCTTGTCTTGTTTTTTAGTACAATTAGATATTAGTGATATTGAAAGAGGTCGATACAATGCCTAATCTTATAACCATTGAGAAAGAAATGATTACATTAGGGCAATTTTTGAAATTAGCCGAAGTTATCCAATCTGGCGGAATGGCGAAATGGTTTTTAAGTGAACATGAGGTGTTCATTAATCAAGAGCCAGATAATAGACGGGGACGCAAACTATACCCAGGAGATGTTGTCGAGATAGAAGGTTATGGCACATTTCAAGTTGTGAATTAGAAACGGGTGACAATACATGTACATTCAAAGTCTGGCGTTAACTTCATACCGAAACTATGAACACACCGAGCTTCAATTCGACAACAAGGTGAATGTCATGATCGGTGAGAATGCCCAAGGTAAAACGAACTTGATGGAAGCGATCTATGTATTGTCGATGGCAAAGTCGCATCGTACGTCAAATGATAAAGAACTTATCCGATGGGACCAAGACTATGCTAAAATAGAAGGTAGAGTCATCAAAAAAAATGGTCCACTCCCAATGCAGCTCGTGATCTCAAAAAAAGGGAAAAGGGGCAAGGTCAATCACATTGAACAACAGAAGCTCAGTCATTATGTTGGTGCGTTAAATACCATCATGTTTGCACCAGAGGACTTAAGTCTTGTAAAGGGCAGCCCGCAAATCCGCAGAAGATTTCTCGATATGGAGATTGGACAAGTTTCTGCTGTCTACTTGCATGATTTATCGCTCTATCAAAAAATTCTCTCTCAGCGGAATCATTACTTGAAACAATTGCAGACAAGAAAGCAAAAGGATCAAGCGATGCTGGAGGTTTTAACAGAGCAGTTGATTGATGCGGCAGCGAAAGTTGTCAAAAGACGACTGACTTTTACGAAACAGCTTGAAAAATGGGCGCAGCCGTTGCATTTTGGCATTTCTAGAGAGCTAGAAACACTCACGCTCCAATACCACACGGCGATAGAGGTATCAGAAGCGTCAGACTTGTCGAAAATAAAGAATAGCTATGAAGAATCGTTTCAGAAACTAAGAGACAGAGAAATAGACCGAGGAGTGACGCTGTGGGGACCTCACAGAGATGACCTTCTTTTCTTTGTGAATGGTCGGGATGTTCAGACATATGGCTCTCAAGGGCAGCAAAGAACAACAGCTCTTTCACTAAAGCTGGCAGAAATCGACTTGATACACGAAGAGATTGGAGAATATCCCATTCTTCTACTCGATGATGTTTTATCTGAACTTGATGATTACAGACAGTCTCATTTGCTCCATACCATTCAGGGACGTGTACAGACCTTCGTCACCACAACAAGTGTTGAAGGCATCGATCACGCCACCTTGAAAGAAGCGGAAATTTTCAGAGTAGCCAGTGGAAAAGTAATTGACTGATAAATGAGGTGTGGGTCTTGTATATTCATTTAGGTGATGATTGTGTTGTTTCTACACGAGAGATTGTCGCAATTGTTGATTACAAAATGAGGTCGTCTTCTGTTGTAGAAGAGTTTCTCCAAAAACAAGAAGGACAAATCATTTCGTTATCACAAGGGACACCCAAATCCATCGTCGTCACAACTAAATCTGTTTATTACTCTCCTCTTTCCTCAAGCACGCTCAAAAAACGTGCTTCATTTGTGATTGAAATTGAAGTCTAAAAGCTCAATTCATATAAATATATCGTTTAAGAAAAGTGTAGGTGAATGTACGTGGCAATGGAACAGCAACATAATAGTTATGATGAAAATCAGATACAGGTGCTTGAAGGACTAGAAGCTGTTAGAAAACGTCCAGGAATGTACATTGGGTCAACCAGTGCAAAAGGACTTCACCATCTTGTATGGGAAATTGTCGACAACAGTATTGATGAGGCTTTAGCTGGATATTGCACAGATATTACGGTGCAAATTGAAAAGGATAATAGCATTACAGTGAAAGATAATGGCCGCGGAATTCCTGTTGGGATTCATGAGAAAATGGGACGTCCTGCTGTAGAGGTTATTATGACTGTTCTTCACGCTGGCGGTAAATTTGACGGCAGCGGTTATAAAGTATCTGGCGGTCTGCATGGCGTAGGGGCATCTGTTGTTAATGCGTTATCTACGACCTTAGACGTGACCGTATATCGTGATGGGAAAATTCATTATCAACAATTCAAACGCGGTGTTCCAGTTGGAGATTTAGAGATCATTGGTGAAACAGATGTTACAGGGACAACCACTCATTTTGTGCCAGATACAGAAATTTTTACTGAAACCATTGAATTTGATTACGACACACTTGCCAACCGTGTACGTGAGTTAGCTTTCTTAACAAAAGGTGTCAACATCGTTATTGAAGATTTACGTGAGGGGAAAGAACGACGAAATGAATACTGCTATGAAGGCGGTATTAAGAGCTATGTAGAACATTTAAATCGCTCAAAAGAAGTCGTTCATGAAGAACCCGTTTACATTGAAGGTGAAAAAGATGGAATCACGGTTGAAGTGGCATTACAATATAACGATTCCTATACAAGCAACATCTATTCCTTCGCCAACAATATCAACACGTATGAAGGCGGAACACACGAAGCAGGCTTTAAAACAGGGCTGACGCGTGTCATCAATGATTATGCTCGTAAAAATGGCGTATTCAAAGATGGAGACTCGAATTTGAGCGGTGAAGATGTGCGAGAAGGCTTAACAGCCATTATCTCCATCAAACATCCAAATCCTCAATTCGAAGGACAAACGAAGACAAAGCTTGGGAACTCAGAAGCAAGAACCATTACCGACTCCCTTTTCTCTGAAGCACTTGAGAAATTCCTCTTAGAGAACCCTGATGCTGCAAAGAAAATTGTGGAGAAAGGCGTGATGGCAGCTCGTGCAAGAATGGCTGCCAAAAAGGCACGTGAGCTGACAAGACGTAAAAGTGCACTGGAAGTCTCCAGCTTACCAGGGAAACTGGCGGACTGTTCTTCTAAAGACCCTTCCATCTCTGAACTTTATATCGTAGAGGGAGATTCTGCGGGCGGATCTGCTAAGCAAGGCCGTGATCGTCACTTCCAAGCGATCTTACCGTTAAGAGGGAAGATCTTAAACGTTGAAAAAGCGCGACTAGATAAAATTCTATCGAACAACGAAGTTCGTTCTATGATTACAGCGTTAGGAACTGGAATCGGTGAAGACTTCACTTTAGAGAAAGCTCGCTATCACAAAGTTGTGATCATGACGGATGCGGATGTCGATGGTGCCCATATTCGCACGCTGCTCTTAACGTTCTTCTATCGCTACATGCGTGAAATCATTGAAAACGGTTATGTGTATATTGCGCAGCCACCTTTATTTAAAGTGCAGCAAGGTAAACGTGTTGAGTATGTGTATAACGATAAACAGCTAGATGAGCTGCTAAAGACATTGCCTCAAACACCAAAACCTGGACTTCAGCGCTATAAAGGTCTTGGAGAAATGAACGCAACTCAGCTTTGGGAAACAACAATGGATCCTGATGCGAGAACACTTCTTCAAGTGACGCTTGAGGATGCGATTGATGCTGATGAGACATTTGAAATGTTGATGGGAGATAAAGTAGAACCGAGACGAAACTTTATCGAAGAAAATGCACAATACGTGAAAAATCTTGATATTTAGATAGGTCCCCTTGAGAACAACCTTATTTCTTGTTTGGAATAAGGTTGTTTTTCAAGATTTAGGCCTGTGAAACGAATGTCCTGGTTTTCTATGTTTCGTTGATTTTCTAGTAAATTAATGTGTATAAAGCAGAGATTATTGATATAATGAAGAATAGTCTTGTGAAGATAAATACATATTTTACTCCCACATAATTTATTTCATGTGATACGTAAAGGGAGGTTCTTATAGTGAGTGAACAACATACACCAAATGTACGCGAAGTGAATATCAGCCAAGAAATGCGTACGTCCTTTTTAGATTATGCAATGAGTGTGATTGTGTCGCGTGCATTACCGGATGTGCGTGACGGATTAAAGCCCGTGCATCGAAGAATTTTGTATGCGATGAATGACCTAGGTATGACAAGTGATAAACCATTTAAGAAATCTGC
This sequence comes from Bacillus sp. FSL R7-0672, assembly GCF_038601465.1. Taxonomy (NCBI): domain Bacteria; kingdom Bacillati; phylum Bacillota; class Bacilli; order Caryophanales; family Bacillaceae; genus Bacillus; species Bacillus sp. FSL R7-0672. The sequence continues at coordinate 6,840 of NZ_CP152010.1, forward strand.
ACGTATCGTCGGGGAAGTTATCGGTAAGTATCACCCTCACGGTGACAGCGCTGTATACGAAGCGATGGTTCGTATGGCGCAAGACTTCAACTATCGTTATATGTTAGTAGATGGTCATGGAAACTTTGGTTCAGTCGATGGAGACGGAGCAGCGGCGATGCGTTATACCGAGGCGCGTCTATCGAAGATTTCTATGGAAATCCTCCGTGATATCACTAAGGATACCATTGATTATCAAGATAACTATGACGGCAGTGAAAGAGAGCCAATGGTGATGCCTGCAAGATTCCCGAACTTATTGGTCAACGGAGCGACAGGAATTGCTGTAGGAATGGCGACCAATATTCCGCCACACCAATTAGGTGAAGTGATTGATGGGGTATTGGCTATCAGTCAAAACCCTGAAATGACCACACAGGAACTTATGGATATCATCCCAGGCCCAGATTTCCCAACAGCAGGTCAAATCATTGGCCGAAGTGGTATTCGGAAGGCGTATGAGACAGGGCGCGGCTCTATCACATTAAGAGCAAAATCGGATATTGAGGAAACATCTAGTGGTAAACAGCGCATTGTTATCAATGAGATCCCTTACCAAGTCAACAAAGCCCGTTTAATTGAAAAAATTGCTGATCTTGTGCGTGATAAAAAGATTGATGGCATTACAGATTTGCGCGATGAATCAGATCGTAATGGTATGCGTATTGTCATTGAACTGCGTAGAGATGCAAACGTTCATGTTCTATTAAACAATCTTTATAAACAAACGACACTTCAAACGTCTTTTGGTATCAACTTATTAGCACTTGTTGATGGACAGCCGAAAGTCTTGTCCCTCAAACAATGTCTTGAGTATTATCTAGAGCATCAAAAAGTGATCATTCGCAGAAGAACAGCGTATGAGCTGCGTAAAGCAGAAGCAAGAGCACACATTTTAGAAGGTCTGAGAATTGCACTTGATCACTTAGATGAAGTCATTGCTTTAATTAGAGGCTCTCAAACTGCAGAAATTGCGAGAAATGGTTTGATGGAAAACTATAGCTTGTCTGAAAAACAGGCACAGGCCATTCTTGATATGCGACTTCAGCGTTTGACTGGTCTAGAACGAGAAAAGATAGAAGATGAATATAAAGGACTTGTTGATTTGATTGCTGAATTAAAAGCCATCTTAGCAGACAATGAGAAAGTACTTGAAATCATTAGAGAAGAATTAATAGAAATCAAAGATCGCTTCAATGATACTCGCCGTACTGAAATTGTGACAGCGGGTATTGAAACAATTGAAGACGAAGATTTGATTCCTGTTGAGAACATCGTGATTACGCTGACGCATAATGGTTATATCAAGCGTCTCCCTGCATCAACATACCGCAGTCAAAAAAGAGGCGGTAAAGGTGTCCAAGGAATGGGGACCAACGAGGATGATTTCGTTGAACAACTGATCTCAACATCGACCCACGATACAATCCTCTTCTTCTCCAATAAAGGGAAGGTCTATCGTGCGAAAGGGTATGAGATTCCTGAATTCGGACGGACAGCGAAAGGGATTCCGATTATTAACCTTCTTGAAGTAGAAAAAGGAGAGTGGATTAACGCCATTATCCCAGTAAGCGAATTTGATGAAGATTCGTACCTCTTCTTTACAACAAGACACGGTGTATCGAAACGAACTACATTGTCTCAGTTTGCAAACATTCGAAACAATGGTCTTATTGCTCTGAGCCTGCGTGACGAAGATGAACTGATGGCCGTTCGTTTAACCAATGGAGAAAAACAAATCATCATTGGGACGAAAAAGGGGATGCTGATTCGTTTCGCCGAGACAGATGTTCGTGAAATGGGACGTACGGCAGCTGGGGTCAAAGGGATCACACTTTCTGAGGATGACATCGTCGTTGGAATGGAAATCCTTGAGCCAGATGCAAACGTATTGATCGTAACTGAAAGAGGTTATGGTAAATTAACGCCTGAAAAAGAATATCGTGTTCAAACTCGAGGCGGTAAAGGTCTTAAAACATGCAAGATCACTGACAACAATGGTCCGCTTATCACAGTGAAGGCGACCAATGCTGAAGCTGAAGAAGACTTGATGATTATTACAGGGAGCGGTGTCATCATTCGTATGGCCGTTTCAGACATTTCGACAACAGGCCGTGTCACTCAAGGTGTCCGCCTAATCCGTCTTGGTGATGAGGAACATGTCGCAACAGTGGCATTAGTTGAACAATCACAAGAAGACGATGAAGATAATGAAGAGAACGTAGAAAATATAGAGTCAGATCAAGAGCAATCTGAGTAAAATAAAGCCGGTTCTTCACCGGCTTTATTTTTTTTGAAAAAACATCACTTTTTTTGAAATTTATAATGCTTTTTTCATAGATATGTGTTAATCTTTCAAAGGAGCAAAAAGAGGCTCTATTTTTTATCTCATTCCCCAGTAAAAACTTCTTAGAAAAACAAAATGTTTTTTAAGAAAAATGTTGACTGTTGATAGAGATATATGATATATTTAAGTGGTCGATTTAAGAGAGTGACACACAAGTTCTTTGAAAACTAAACAAGACAAAACGTACCTGTTAATTCGAGTTTTTATAAAAAAATCCTATGAAACATCATAGGTAGTCAGTCAAACGCTGACGAAAAACAAAACTTCGGTTTTGTACTTTTTCGGAGAGTTTGATCCTGGCTCAGGACGAACGCTGGCGGCGTGCCTAATACATGCAAGTCGAGCGAACAGAAGGGAGCTTGCTCCCGGATGTTAGCGGCGGACGGGTGAGTAACACGTGGGTAACCTGCCTGTAAGACTGGGATAACTCCGGGAAACCGGAGCTAATACCGGATAGTTCCTTGAACCGCATGGTTCAAGGATGAAAGACGGTTTCGGCTGTCACTTACAGATGGACCCGCGGCGCATTAGCTAGTTGGTGGGGTAATGGCTCACCAAGGCGACGATGCGTAGCCGACCTGAGAGGGTGATCGGCCACACTGGGACTGAGACACGGCCCAGACTCCTACGGGAGGCAGCAGTAGGGAATCTTCCGCAATGGACGAAAGTCTGACGGAGCAACGCCGCGTGAGTGATGAAGGTTTTCGGATCGTAAAGCTCTGTTGTTAGGGAAGAACAAGTGCGAGAGTAACTGCTCGCACCTTGACGGTACCTAACCAGAAAGCCACGGCTAACTACGTGCCAGCAGCCGCGGTAATACGTAGGTGGCAAGCGTTGTCCGGAATTATTGGGCGTAAAGGGCTCGCAGGCGGTTTCTTAAGTCTGATGTGAAAGCCCCCGGCTCAACCGGGGAGGGTCATTGGAAACTGGGAAACTTGAGTGCAGAAGAGGAGAGTGGAATTCCACGTGTAGCGGTGAAATGCGTAGAGATGTGGAGGAACACCAGTGGCGAAGGCGACTCTCTGGTCTGTAACTGACGCTGAGGAGCGAAAGCGTGGGGAGCGAACAGGATTAGATACCCTGGTAGTCCACGCCGTAAACGATGAGTGCTAAGTGTTAGGGGGTTTCCGCCCCTTAGTGCTGCAGCTAACGCATTAAGCACTCCGCCTGGGGAGTACGGTCGCAAGACTGAAACTCAAAGGAATTGACGGGGGCCCGCACAAGCGGTGGAGCATGTGGTTTAATTCGAAGCAACGCGAAGAACCTTACCAGGTCTTGACATCCTCTGACAACCCTAGAGATAGGGCTTTCCCTTCGGGGACAGAGTGACAGGTGGTGCATGGTTGTCGTCAGCTCGTGTCGTGAGATGTTGGGTTAAGTCCCGCAACGAGCGCAACCCTTGATCTTAGTTGCCAGCATTTAGTTGGGCACTCTAAGGTGACTGCCGGTGACAAACCGGAGGAAGGTGGGGATGACGTCAAATCATCATGCCCCTTATGACCTGGGCTACACACGTGCTACAATGGACAGAACAAAGGGCTGCGAGACCGCAAGGTTTAGCCAATCCCATAAATCTGTTCTCAGTTCGGATCGCAGTCTGCAACTCGACTGCGTGAAGCTGGAATCGCTAGTAATCGCGGATCAGCATGCCGCGGTGAATACGTTCCCGGGCCTTGTACACACCGCCCGTCACACCACGAGAGTTTGTAACACCCGAAGTCGGTGAGGTAACCTTTATGGAGCCAGCCGCCGAAGGTGGGACAGATGATTGGGGTGAAGTCGTAACAAGGTAGCCGTATCGGAAGGTGCGGCTGGATCACCTCCTTTCTAAGGATATATGGAGCAGTGTGCGTTTTCGTCTTGTTTAGTTTTGAAGGAACTTGCAAAAGATCCTACAACATCATATCTTCGATATGAAAGATGGGCCTGTAGCTCAGCTGGTTAGAGCGCACGCCTGATAAGCGTGAGGTCGGTGGTTCGAGTCCACTCAGGCCCACCATCTTCTATTAAATCGGGGCCTTAGCTCAGCTGGGAGAGCGCCTGCCTTGCACGCAGGAGGTCAGCGGTTCGATCCCGCTAGGCTCCACCAACGTGTTCTTTGAAAACTAGATAACAATAAGTAATACATTCACATTGAATGCAATGCAAAGTTCATCACACATAGTGATTCTTTCTAAAGTAAGAAATGGTTAAGTTAGAAAGGGCGCACGGTGGATGCCTTGGCACTAGGAGCCGATGAAGGACGGGACGAACACCGATATGCTTCGGGGAGCTGTAAGCAAGCTTTGATCCGGAGATTTCCGAATGGGGAAACCCACTGCTCGTAATGGAGTAGTATCCATACTTGAATACATAGAGTATGAGAAGGCATACCCGGGGAACTGAAACATCTAAGTACCCGGAGGAAGAGAAAGCAAATGCGATTCCCTGAGTAGCGGCGAGCGAAACGGGAACAGCCCAAACCAAGAGGCTTGCCTCTTGGGGTTGTAGGACACTCTATACGGAGTTACAAAGGAACGATATAAGCGAAGAGGTCTGGAAAGGCCCGCCAAAGAAGGTAACAGCCCTGTAACTGAAATGTTGTTCTCTCCAGAGTGGATCCTGAGTACGGCGGAACACGTGAAATTCCGTCGGAATCCGGGAGGACCATCTCCCAAGGCTAAATACTCCCTAGTGACCGATAGTGAACCAGTACCGTGAGGGAAAGGTGAAAAGCACCCCGGAAGGGGAGTGAAATAGATCCTGAAACCGTGTGCCTACAAGTAGTCAGAGCCCGTTAAAGGGTGATGGCGTGCCTTTTGTAGAATGAACCGGCGAGTTACGATCCCGTGCAAGGTTAAGCAGAAGATGCGGAGCCGCAGCGAAAGCGAGTCTGAATAGGGCGCATGAGTACGTGGTCGTAGACCCGAAACCAGGTGATCTACCCATGTCCAGGGTGAAGTTCAGGTAACACTGAATGGAGGCCCGAACCCACGCACGTTGAAAAGTGCGGGGATGAGGTGTGGGTAGGGGTGAAATGCCAATCGAACCTGGAGATAGCTGGTTCTCTCCGAAATAGCTTTAGGGCTAGCCTCAAGGTAAGAGTCTCGGAGGTAGAGCACTGATTGGACTAGGGGCCCCTACCGGGTTACCGAATTCAGTCAAACTCCGAATGCCGATGACTTATCCTTGGGAGTCAGACTGCGAGTGATAAGATCCGTAGTCGAAAGGGAAACAGCCCAGACCGCCAGCTAAGGTCCCAAAGTATACGTTAAGTGGAAAAGGATGTGGAGTTGCTTAGACAACCAGGATGTTGGCTTAGAAGCAGCCACCATTTAAAGAGTGCGTAATAGCTCACTGGTCGAGTGACTCTGCGCCGAAAATGTACCGGGGCTAAACGTATCACCGAAGCTGCGGACTGTTCTTACGAACAGTGGTAGGAGAGCGTTCTAAGTGCTGTGAAGTCAGACCGGAAGGACTGGTGGAGCGCTTAGAAGTGAGAATGCCGGTATGAGTAGCGAAAGACGGGTGAGAATCCCGTCCACCGAATGCCTAAGGTTTCCTGAGGAAGGCTCGTCCGCTCAGGGTTAGTCGGGACCTAAGCCGAGGCCGAAAGGCGTAGGCGATGGACAACAGGTTGATATTCCTGTACCACCTCCTCACCATTTGAGCAATGGGGGGACGCAGGAGGATAGGGTAAGCGCGGTATTGGATATCCGCGTCCAAGCAGTTAGGCTGGGAAATAGGCAAATCCGTTTCCCGTGAAGGCTGAGCTGTGATGGCGAGCGAAATTTAGTAGCGAAGTTCCTGATTCCACACTGCCAAGAAAAGCCTCTAGCGAGGTGAGAGGTGCCCGTACCGCAAACCGACACAGGTAGGCGAGGAGAGAATCCTAAGGTGATCGAGAGAACTCTCGTTAAGGAACTCGGCAAAATGACCCCGTAACTTCGGGAGAAGGGGTGCTTCTTAGGGTGTTAAAGCCCCGAGAAGCCGCAGTGAATAGGCCCAGGCGACTGTTTAGCAAAAACACAGGTCTCTGCGAAGCCGTAAGGCGAAGTATAGGGGCTGACGCCTGCCCGGTGCTGGAAGGTTAAGAGGAGCGCTTAGCGTAAGCGAAGGTGCGAATTGAAGCCCCAGTAAACGGCGGCCGTAACTATAACGGTCCTAAGGTAGCGAAATTCCTTGTCGGGTAAGTTCCGACCCGCACGAAAGGCGCAACGATCTGGGCACTGTCTCAACGAGAGACTCGGTGAAATTATAGTACCTGTGAAGATGCAGGTTACCCGCGACAGGACGGAAAGACCCCGTGGAGCTTTACTGCAGCCTGATATTGAATGTTGGTACAGCTTGTACAGGATAGGTAGGAGCCTTGGAAACCGGAGCGCTAGCTTCGGTGGAGGCATCGGTGGGATACTACCCTGGCTGTATTGACCTTCTAACCCGCTGCCCTTATCGGGCAGGGAGACAGTGTCAGGTGGGCAGTTTGACTGGGGCGGTCGCCTCCTAAAATGTAACGGAGGCGCCCAAAGGTTCCCTCAGAATGGTTGGAAATCATTCGCAGAGTGTAAAGGCACAAGGGAGCTTGACTGCGAGACCTACAAGTCGAGCAGGGACGAAAGTCGGGCTTAGTGATCCGGTGGTTCCGCATGGAAGGGCCATCGCTCAACGGATAAAAGCTACCCCGGGGATAACAGGCTTATCTCCCCCAAGAGTCCACATCGACGGGGAGGTTTGGCACCTCGATGTCGGCTCATCGCATCCTGGGGCTGTAGTCGGTCCCAAGGGTTGGGCTGTTCGCCCATTAAAGCGGTACGCGAGCTGGGTTCAGAACGTCGTGAGACAGTTCGGTCCCTATCCGTCGCGGGCGCAGGAAATTTGAGAGGAGCTGTCCTTAGTACGAGAGGACCGGGATGGACGCACCGCTGGTGTACCAGTTGTTCTGCCAAGGGCATCGCTGGGTAGCTATGTGCGGACGGGATAAGTGCTGAAAGCATCTAAGCATGAAGCCCCCCTCAAGATGAGATTTCCCATTCCGCAAGGAAGTAAGATCCCTGAAAGATGATCAGGTTGATAGGTCTGAGGTGGAAGCGTGGTGACACGTGGAGCTGACAGATACTAATAGATCGAGGACTTAACCTATATTCTAATGTGAAGCTTGAACATTGTTATCTAGTTTTGAGAGAACATTCTCTCCATCAGGTTTGGTGGCGATAGCGAAGAGGTCACACCCGTTCCCATACCGAACACGGAAGTTAAGCTCTTCAGCGCCGATGGTAGTTGGGGGTCTCCCCCTGTGAGAGTAGGACGCCGCCAAGCTTTTCTAAGGATCAGTTCCATTTGGAACTGGTCTTTTTTGTTTATTCTTCTAACAGCATCATGATATAAGCTGGGAACTTCTCTTCGGCAATCTCCATGTAGCGCTCAATCATGACATAATCATCACTAATGTATTGAGACAGCAGCTCGTACCACCATTCAGTTTCGTAGCGGGCAATCATACTGAGATTATACATTAATAAGTAATGGCTGATAATCTCAGGAATCCCTAAAAATGAATCACGCGTTGACGGAATATACCATTGATCCATTTCTAAATCATAATGAAGATGAGTAGCGAGCGCTGGGTTTTCTTCTAGAGATACATCAAACGTCAGCTTTTTGGCTTCTCTCAGTTTGAGTTTCCAACTTGTATGAAACTCAAAGTATTCAATAAAACGTTCAGCAGACATGTTATAAAGCAATGGAATATGATCTTGAATCATCATCCCATTGGCCTTTTCCACTTTAACTAATGTCGAGGGCTGCTTTTGAAACTCCAGAATATGACTCATTTCAGGTATCTTTGAAAGGAGATGAATCATCGTAAATCGCTCATCTTCAAGGCCATTTAAATGAAATAAATGCTTTAACACATGCATGCATAGTCCATTTCGCTGAATTTTTACTTCATCTTCACTAAAACGGTAGTGCTGCTTCTTTCTCTTTCTCGATGTTACGCCATGGGCCAAAACAGAGGTTTGAGAAGGATAGTGAGGATCAACTGTCAGTAAACATGCCTTTAGCAACTGAGCCATTCCATAAAATAATAAAATGGGCTTCAGTTCTAGTGGGGCGATAGCTGCCTGTTCGTAGAACGTATGGCCATGCTTTAAAAAATAAATAAACCGTTCACAGTTTTTATAGGCTTGCTGGTTTGCATCTTGAATGTTCCGTTTCTCATATTGTTGATATAGAAATTTTTGGGAAGTTTCAAGTGAGTAAAAACGTTTTAAATCCTTCCATCCTGAACTTTTCATCTTCTTCCTCAACTCTCTTTATATTTTCTAAAAATTGCAACTGTTTGTTGCTTCCTTGACATGCTGTTTGCTAGTTGATAATCTACATATAATATTTTGCCGAAAAGAGGGGGATTTACTAATGTGGGAAAGTAAATTTTCAAAAGAAGGTTTGACGTTTGACGATGTTTTGCTTGTTCCAGCTAAGTCTGAAGTACTTCCGCGAGATGTCGATTTATCAGTTGAGTTAACAAGCACATTAAAACTAAACATTCCAATTATCAGTGCAGGAATGGACACGGTGACTGAATCACAAATGGCGATTGCAATGGCACGTCAAGGTGGTCTTGGTATCATTCATAAGAACATGTCTATAGAGCAACAAGCAGAACAAGTGGATAAAGTAAAACGTTCAGAGCGCGGCGTTATTACAAATCCATTCTTCTTAACACCTGAGCATCAAGTATTTGATGCAGAGCACCTAATGGGTAAGTACCGTATTTCAGGTGTACCGATTGTAAATAACATAGAAGATCAAAAGCTTGTTGGTATTATTACGAACCGTGACCTTCGTTTTATTTCGGATTATTCAATGAAGATTAGCGATGTGATGACAAAAGAGGAACTTGTGACAGCTTCAGTAGGTACGACGTTAGAAGAAGCTGAAAAAATTCTACAGCAATATAAAATTGAAAAATTACCTCTTTTAGATGACGAAGGAACGTTAAAAGGTCTCATCACCATCAAAGATATTGAAAAAGTGATCGAATTCCCTAACTCCTCTAAAGATGCACATGGCCGTTTAATTGTTGGTGCCGCTGTTGGTGTCACTGGCGATACAATGACTCGTGTGAGAAAATTAGTCGAAGCCAATGTGGATGTCGTTGTCATTGATACTGCTCATGGACATTCACAAGGTGTTCTAAACACTGTATCGAAAATCCGTGAAACGTATCCTTCTCTTAATATCATTGCTGGTAATGTTGCAACAGCCGATGCAACAAAAGCATTGTTTGAAGCAGGAGCAGATATTGTGAAAGTCGGTATCGGACCAGGATCTATTTGTACAACACGTGTTGTTGCAGGTGTTGGTGTACCACAAATCACAGCGATCTATGACTGTGCAACAGAAGCAAGAAAACATGGTAAAGCTATTATTGCAGATGGTGGAATTAAATATTCAGGTGATATCGTAAAAGCTCTAGCATCTGGTGGACATGCTGTAATGCTTGGAAGCCTTCTAGCTGGTACATCTGAAAGCCCAGGGGACACAGAAATTTTCCAAGGTAGACGCTTCAAAGTTTATCGCGGTATGGGTTCAGTCGCTGCAATGGAAAAAGGAAGTAAAGATCGTTACTTCCAAGAAGATAATAAAAAATTCGTTCCAGAAGGTATTGAAGGCCGTACACCATACAAAGGACCAGTCGTTGATACAGTGTATCAACTCGTTGGCGGTATCCGTTCTGGTATGGGCTATTGTGGAACGCATGACTTACGCTCACTTAGAGAAGATGCACAGTTCATTCGCATGACTGGTGCAGGACTTCGTGAGAGTCATCCACATGATGTACAAATTACAAAAGAATCACCAAACTACACAATTTCTTGATAAATTGTGACAATCAAATTACATTTGACAGGGTCTATGACTCTGTCTATTTTTTTTGTCTTTATTGTGATAAAATTTATACTGTTGTGTTGAAATAAGCCCTTGTGGATTAAATATATATGAAATATGTCGAAAAAAGATGATAACGGAGGTATGACGATTGAACAGCAAGATATTGAAACAGCTTATGGTCTCTATCCTTGCACTGGCATTGATTGTGACAGCATTTACACCAATGTCCAAAGCAAAAGCAGCTGAAGATCCATTCAATGTGAATGCGAAAGCAGCGATCCTAATTGAAGCTTCTACAGGTAAGATTCTTTATAGTAAAAACGCAGAGCAAAGACTGCCTATTGCAAGTATGGCAAAGATGATGACAGAGTATCTATTACTAGAGGCGATTGCTGAAGGCAAAGTGAAATGGGATCAAACGTATACGCCAGATGATTATGTATACGAAATTTCTCAGGACCGCAGTTTATCAAACGTTCCTTTGAGAAAAGATGGCTCGTATACAGTGAAAGAACTTTATCAAGCAACGGCTATTTATTCCGCAAATGCAGCAGCAATTGGCTTAGCAGAAGTGATTGCTGGATCAGAATCGAAGTTCGTTGAAAAAATGAACGCAAAAGCGAAAGAATTAGGTTTAACAAACTACAAATTCGTGAATGCAACTGGACTAGAAAATAAAGACTTACATGGCAAACAGCCAAAAGGTACAGGTCCTGATGAAGAAAGTGAAGTATCTGCGAAAGATATGGCATTGCTTGCACAGCATCTTATCAAAGACCACCCAGAAATTCTTGAAACATCAAGTATTGCGAAAACAAAGTTCAGAGAAGGCACAGATGATGAAATGGACATGCCTAACTGGAACTTCATGCTTAAAGGACTTGTGAAGGAATATAAAGGTGTAGACGGTCTGAAAACAGGTTCTACAGATTCAGCTGGTTCTAGCTTCACAGGTACCGCTAAACAAGGTGACATGCGTGTCATCGCAGTGATCTTGAATGCAAAAGGTAATCTTCATACAGCACGTTTTGACGTGGCGAAAAAACTGTTCGATTATGCGTTTAAAAACTTCACGATGAAAGAAATGTACAAAAAAGGTCAACAGATCAAAGGACATGAAAACATCGAAGTCGACAAAGGCAAAGACAAAGAAGTACCTGTCGTTACGAAAGAAGCTTTCTCTGTGCCGGTAAAAAATGGCGACGAAAAGAGCTTTAAAGCAAAAGTAAATATCGAGAAAACGAAACTAGAAGCTCCTATAAAAAAAGGAACGAAGGTTGGCATGCTGACGACTTCTTATTCAGGTGATGAGAAGGACTACGGCTATTTGAATAAAGATCAATCAGGTGTTGAGCTTATAACGAAAACAGGCGATGAAAAAGCAAACTGGTTCATCCTTGCAATGCGTAGTGTAGGTGGATTCTTCGCTGGCATTTGGGGCGGAATCGTTGACACAGTTAAAGGTTGGTTCTAATAAAAAACTGCTCTCTATGCATGAGAGCAGTTTTTTTATTAAAAGAAAAGCGATTGTTTGTGATTTTGAGGAGTGGACAAGGCTTGCTGAAAAATATCACATAACTTTTCCACTCCCTCGGTCAGTGCCTTTTCATTCACATAAGAAAAGCTGAGGCGGATATAGTTTTGCTTCGGCTCTCCAGGATAGCACACAGAGCCAGGCAGAAAGGTGATTTGCTGCTTACGTGCCTCATGCAGAAGTGCACGTGTATCGACCCAGGAAGGAAAGCTAAGCCACAAATTGAGCCCACCCTGAGGAATTTGCCACGTCACATCTTTTGGTGCATGCTTCGTTAATACATTTATCATTAAATCACGTCTCACCATCAAGGCGGTTCTCAACTTTTTCGTATGATCAATCATTTTCTTTGAAGTCAGAAATGGCAGAATGGCTTTTTGTGTGAGAAGAGGGCTGCCTAAATCATTATTGGCCTTTGCAGCTAATAAACGATTAAATATCGAGCCTGAAGCAGTAATAATCCCAATTCTGCATCCTGGAGCAAGTGTTTTACTTAAACCTCGTAAATAAATGACGTGTCCATCATGATCCAGACTTTTGATAGGTGCTGGCGGCTTCTTTTCGAAATAAAGCTCACGATACGGATCATCCTCTACAATAAGACAATCAATACTTTGAGCCAGTAAGAGAAGTTGTTTTCTGCGTTTCATTGACATACTGGCACCTGTTGGACTGTGAAAAGTAGGAATCGTGTAGATGAGCTTTGGTTTATATTTATCACAAATGCTTTGAAGCTGCTTCATGTTCATTCCTTCATGATCAACCGGGACTGTAATAATTCTTGCCCCTCTCCCCATAAAGACATCAATGGCGCCTGGATAGGTCGGTGCTTCCATGACAACTACATCATCAGGACCGATAAACGCACGTGCGACCAGATCAAGCCCTTGCTGAGAACCACTAGTTACAAGGATATTCTCAGGAGTAGAAGGCACATCTAGCTTTTCTAAAAAAGACTGAATGACCTGCCGAAGCTGAAGATCCCCTTGAATTTCCCCATACTTTGACATGATTTGAGGATGTCTCGCTAGGACATGCTGCATTTCTTTTTCTAAATAACGGTTTGGCAAAAGCCCTGGATCGATCATAGAGGAAGAAAGGTTGATCGCTTCTTCGACATAGTGATACTGAGCAAATTGAGACCGTGGTAAATAATCCGGAATGGATAACTGCCAATCAAAAGAGGTAGATGATGGAACCGGAATCTCTGACTGCTTTTGCAACTCATCCACAAACGTTCCTTTTCCTTGCACAGTCGTTAAATATCCGTCGTCCTTCAGCCGAGTGTATGCCTTTGCTGCCGTGACAAGACTCACATTCAGCTGCTTTGCTAAATCACGTACAGTTGGCAGCTTATCTCCCTGCTGAAGCAAACCTGATTGGATATGATCAATGATTGAAAAGTAAATCTGATTTGAAAGCGATGTATCAGAATGTCGATGGATATCAATATGCATGAGATACCTCCATTGAGTGCAAAATTGTTATACATGAATTTGAATTGTTATAGTTGCATTATAGCATGTAATGACACCTCAAAGGAAAAATGACATATTTTCAGCAGGGATAAAAGGGTATAAGCTTATTTGTCGGCGGATTGAATTGTTATACTATTCTCTTTATTGTTATACTACCTCACTTGTATGATAAAGGGGTAAATCAATCGAATTGACAAATGGGAGGAAACTATTGTGAGCAATAAGGGAACTGAACGAGTGAAACGTGGAATGGCAGAAATGCAAAAGGGTGGCGTCATTATGGATGTCGTCAATGCTGAACAGGCAAAGATCGCAGAAGAAGCAGGTGCGGTGGCAGTTATGGCACTAGAACGCGTACCAGCTGATATCCGTGCAGCCGGCGGTGTTGCCCGTATGGCAGACCCAAGAATCGTAGAGGAAGTACAAAATGCAGTAACGATTCCAGTCATGGCAAAAGCACGTATCGGCCATATCGTCGAGGCTCGTGTTCTTGAAGCACTTGGTGTTGATTATATCGATGAGAGTGAAGTGCTGACGCCCGCAGATGAGGAATTCCATTTAAATAAAAATGAATACACAGTACCTTTTGTCTGTGGTTGCCGTGATTTAGGTGAAGCAACCCGCCGTATCGCAGAAGGCGCTTCTATGCTTCGCACAAAAGGAGAGCCTGGGACAGGCAACATTGTAGAAGCTGTCCGTCATATGAGAAAGGTCAATGCTCAGATTCGTAAAGTAGCAGCAATGAGTGAAGATGAACTGATGACAGAAGCGAAGAACCTGGGAGCACCGTATGATTTATTGCTTCAAATCAAAAAAGACGGCAAGCTCCCAGTTGTTAACTTTGCAGCGGGAGGCGTTGCGACACCAGCAGATGCTGCGTTAATGATGCAGCTTGGAGCAGACGGTGTATTTGTTGGATCTGGTATTTTTAAATCAGACAATCCAGCGAAATTTGCAAAAGCAATTGTTGAAGCAACGACTCACTTCACAGATTACCGTCTCATTGCAGAGCTTTCAAAAGAGCTTGGAACAGCCATGAAAGGAATTGAAATCTCAAATCTACTGCCAGAAGAGCGTATGCAAGAGCGTGGCTGGTAATTAAGGGAGCGCAAACGAACATGCTAACAATTGGTGTACTAGGGCTTCAAGGAGCCGTGAGAGAGCATATTCAATCGATTGAAGCTTGCGCTGCAGAAGGGAAGATCATCAAACGAGCAGAAGAGCTAGCATCTGTTGACGGTCTTATTATCCCTGGTGGAGAAAGCACGACGATGAGAAGACTCATGGATACGTACCAATTTATTGAACCGATCAAAGCGTTCGCTGCAGAAGGGAAACCGATTTTCGGGACTTGTGCCGGTTTGATTATGCTGGCAAAGCATATAGAAGATCGAGACGATGCTCATCTTGGACTGTTAAATGTATCTGTTGCACGGAATTCATTTGGCAGACAGGTAGACAGCTTTGAAGCAGATTTAGAAGTAAAAGGACTGGATGCGCCGTTTACAGGAGTGTTCATCCGTGCGCCTCATATCATCAGCGCAGATGAGAGCGTAGACATCATGGCTGAATATGATGGCAGGATTGTGATGGCGAAGGAAAACAATATCTTAGGCTGTTCTTTTCATCCAGAGCTGACAGACGACCACCGGTTAACACAACTGTTTGTTGAAATGGTGAAGTCCTATAAAACGAAGCTCGCTGTATAAAACGGTTGAAAAGAGATAAAACTTATAGTACATTAAAATCACAATCAAAGATCGAAAAAGCGTTGACGGGAAATAGTAAGAAGCCCCTCTTTCTCAGAGAGCCGATGGTTGGTGCGAATCGGTGAAAGATGCAGTCTGAATCCATCCTTGAGCGAAATGCTGAAACACGAGAAGTAAGCATTTACGGTGATACCGTTACAGAGGAAAGAGGAAAGCATGCTTCTGCATGTTTTCAATCAGGGTGGCAACGCGAGAGCTCTCGTCCCTTTCATGGGATGAGGGCTCTTTTTATTTTTCGATAAAAAAAGGAGTGTTACACATGCTGGATATTAAACAACTGCGCACGGACTTTGATCAAATCAAAGAAAAATTAGCACACCGAGGCGAAGATTTAGCAGATTTTGATAAGTTTGGTGAGCTGGATCAAAAAAGAAGAGAATTAATCGGAAAAACAGAAGAATTAAAGAGCCGAAGAAATGAAGTATCACAGCAAGTGGCTGTTCTAAAAAGAGAAAAGAAAGACGCCGATCACATTATTCAAGAAATGCGTGAGGTAGGAGATGAGATTAAGAAGCTGGATGATGAGCTAAGAACAGTAGAAGAAAGCTTGCAGCATATCCTATTCTCTATTCCGAATATCCCTCATGACACTGTACCCGTTGGGGAAACAGAAGATGACAACGTGGAAGTGAGAAAATGGGGCGAACAGCCGGCATTCTCATTTGAGCCAAAGCCACATTGGGACGTAGCGGATGAGTTAGATATTCTAGATTTTGAACGTGCAGGAAAAGTGACAGGAAGCCGTTTCGTTTTTTATAAAGGGCTTGGCGCACGCTTAGAGCGCGCACTATATAACTTTATGCTCGATTTGCACGTAGATGAGTTTGGTTTTACTGAAGTGCTTCCACCTTACATGGTCAATAGAGCAAGCATGACAGGGACTGGGCAACTTCCAAAATTCGAAGAGGATGCTTTTAAAATCCGTGAAGAAGATTATTTCCTCATTCCAACAGCTGAAGTACCTATTACTAACATGCACCGTGACGAAATAATTGAAGGGGAACAGCTGCCAATCAATTATGCAGCATTCAGTGCTTGCTTTAGATCAGAGGCTGGATCTGCCGGCAGAGATACACGCGGACTCATCCGTCAGCATCAATTTAATAAGGTAGAGCTTGTGAAATTTGTTAGACCTGAAGATTCTTATGAAGAATTAGAGAAACTAACAAATCAAGCAGAAAAAGTCCTACAGCTATTAAACCTGCCATACCGTGTCATGAGCATGTGTACGGGAGATTTAGGATTCACGGCTGCGAAAAAATACGATATCGAAGTATGGATTCCGAGCCAAGATACGTATCGTGAAATTTCTTCTTGCAGTAACTTTGAAGCATTCCAAGCAAGACGTGCAAACATTCGATTCCGTCCAGAGCCTAAAGCCAAGCCAGAGCATGTGCACACATTAAATGGATCTGGTTTAGCAGTAGGAAGAACCGTGGCGGCCATTTTAGAAAACTATCAACAAGAGGACGGCACTGTGATCATTCCTGAAGTACTGCGTCCTTATATGGGAAATAAAGAAGTAATGAAATAAGATGCCGCTATGGCATCTTATTTCTTTTTACCAAAAGTCCTACAGTTTTCCTAAATTTAGCCGATAGAAATACTAAAAGCTTCTAGGAAAGAAGGAATAACCTTGAATAGGCTTGACTATTATGTTGAAATGGCTCAATTAATTAGAAAAGTTCTAGATGAAAGTATCCTTTTCGGCATCACTGATACAGAGAAGGTGCTTTGTTACTATCCGTCTAAAACAATAGATTTTGGCATGAAGGTTGGGGACCCATTGAACCCAGAAGACCAAAACGTGGCGACGACATTAAGAGGACAAGAATATGACGGTCATTTACCAGAGTCTTTATATGGTTATGAAATTGCAGTAAAAGGTTACCCGATTTTTGATGAAAATAGAAAAGTAATTGGCTCTTTTTTAGTGGCTTTTTCACATCATCGTGAAAAGAAATTAAGCGGTTATATGGAGCATATCAATGATGTAGCGAAAGAACTTCAAAGTGGAATTGAGCAAATTGCTGCGCATTCACAAGAGCTGGCTGCCACAAGTTTAGAAATAAGCGAACAGGCAGGAAGAGCGGAAGAGAAATCTGCAAATATTGAAGAAGTCGTCAAAACCATTGGCGGGATTGCTAGACAAACCAACTTGCTAGGGCTAAATGCTGCAATTGAAGCAGCAAGAGCAGGAGAGAATGGAAAAGGGTTTGCTGTCGTGGCTGATGAAGTTCGTAAATTATCAGATGGATCAAAGGAAGCGGCTGAAACCATTAATACCTTCTTAAAAGAGATCCAAGACAGCATTGGCACTTTGTCTGAAAACATCTCACAAATCAGCAGTTCAACAAATGAACAAGCAAAACAAGTGACAGACTTTACGAAAATTATTGAATCATTAAATGAGTTTAAAGAAGAGATGAATCATTTTATTGAAGAGATTAGACAGGATACAAAATAGATCAAGAGCAGCCGTCGATGGCTGCTTTTTTATGGGCAGATTCTCATACCAAAATAACTTATTGAAATTTTTTTCGAAAAGATGTTGACTTGAAATAAAACGATATGGTATATTAATTCTTGTCGATACGGAGGAATACCCAAGTCCGGCTGAAGGGATCGGTCTTGAAAACCGACAGGGGTGTCAAAGCCCGCGGGGGTTCGAATCCCTCTTCCTCCGCCATATTGATTTTTTACCTTAGTTGAATTGAAACGCAAGCATAAAAATTGGAATTGTCAAACCGCTGCATTCGCGAAATGCAGCGGTTTTTTTATTTTGTTTTAGAGCGATTTTTTTGAATAACAGAAGCTATTTCATGAAGAATGGGATCAAGTGAGCTTTCATCATGAAGTAAGTCATAATCTTCAATGTTAATTTTAATCACTGGACATAAATCGAATTGTTCGATCCATTCCGTGTATCGCGTGTACATTTCTTCCCAATAGGCTCGATCCGTTTGAGTTTCCATCTCTCTGCCGCGTTCCTCAATACGATGTAAAATATGATCTAAATCCCCGTGTAAGTAGATGAGAACATCAGGGTGAGGGAAGTAAGGTGTCATCACCATCGCCTCGAATAGACTCGTATACGTTTCATAATCTACTTCAGACATCGTACCTTTGTCCGCATGCATTTTTGCGAAAATGCCTGTGTCCTCATAAATTGAACGATCTTGCACATATCCTCCACCAGATTCAAAAATCCGTTTTTGCTCCTTAAAACGCTCAGCTAGGAAATAGACCTGTAAATGGAAGCTCCATCTTTGGAAATCTGAATAAAAGGGCTCTAAGTATGGGTTATCATCTACTTTTTCAAGAGAGGTTTGAAAGCCAAGCTTGTCCGCTATTGTTTTAGTCATAGTTGATTTTCCGACACCAACAGTCCCGGCGATTGTGATCACTGCATCCTTTGGTATTTCGATATTGTTCATAGCACTTGCTCCTTTATGTTCTGTACAATTTGCTGGTAATCTTGCTGTGAGGAAACGAAGTCTGTATGATCTCCTTCAATTGTAATGATAGGAAGCCCTGGGTCAGTCTGTTTTAAATGCTCAATGGCCAGCTCATAATCTTCAATGAGTGTTTTTAAATAAGCCGGGTCAATGTCTTCTTCAAAAGAGCGTCCTCTCATCTGTATTCTTTCAAGTAAGGTAGGAAGGCTGGCTTTTATATAGATGATGGCATTTGGTTTAGGAAGATCATCTGTTAGCAGGTGATAGATCTTTCTGTATTTGTCCATGTGCTTTTTTGATAATGTTCTTTCTGCAAATATCATATTTTTATAGACATGATAATCAGTGACAATCGGCTGCTGTTGATTCACATAGTTTTCTTGAATAGATTCTAATTGTTTGAACCGATTGCATAAAAAGAACATCTCAAGCTGAAAGCTCCATTGTTCCATATCTTCATAAAATTTATCTAAGAATGGATTTTCTTCTACAATCTCTTTTACTAAAGGAAATTGAAATTCCTTCGCAAGCATTGTAGCCAAAGTTGTTTTTCCGGCTCCAATTGGGCCTTCCACTGCAATAAAAGGGGCAGGATACATAGGCGTTCTCCTCTATCTATAAAGTTGTCAAACCAATGTATATTGTACCATACCCCTTCCGAGAGATAGAGCGAACGGATTACGATGTCGTTCTTTTTTCAATATTAAATTGATCGGATAATAAGAGCCAATTTTGAGGGAAGGATAGACCTAATTTCCAATAAGCAATTCCGTTCAAGTTTAACTCTTTGATGAGGTTGAACTTTGCTTGAATTGATCTAGCATCTTCGAACCATACCTCGTGCTCTTTATTATTGGCATCTGTATAACGAAAATAAGGTGCTTGTGCTGTTTTGTCATATAGAATGGAGGCATTATTACTTCTAGCAATTGCAATCGCTTGTTGGGGACTGACAGCTTTAGCAATAGGGCCGCCTTGAACGTAAGGTAGCGTCCAATCATAGCCGTATAAGTTCTGGCCCATAACAATTTTATTGGCTGGCATAACGGTCAGTGCATATTCAATGACTTGGCGGACAGGTCCAATGGGAGAGACTGCTTGCGCAGGGCCGCCGCTGTATCCCCATTCGTAGGTCATTAATACAACATGATCGACGATCTTCCCAATGGCTTCATAGTCATGAGCTTCATACCATTTTCCCTTTTGCTGACTACTTGTTTTAGGGGCAAGCGCAACAGATATTGTCCATCCTTCTTGATGGAAGCGGGTTGTTGCCTCTCTTAAAAATTGAATGTAAGCATCTTTATCAGCGGGACGTAAATATTCAAAATCAAAATGGATTTCTTTTAATTGATACTTTTTTGCAACACGAACGATTTCATTTAAAAATGTGGCTTTGACAGATTGGTTATTCAAAAGAATTCGCCCAAGTTCATCACTGAATTTATCATTCTCTAGGTTAGTCACCACCATGGATAAAACGGTTCTGCTCTGAGCGGCTATTTGAGGTAGCTGATCTAACGGTGGTTCTTTCAGTGTTCCATCTCTTTGCGCTTGAAAACTAAAGGCGCCTAAATGCGTTAAATATGGAGAGGCCTCTCTAGCTGCTTGTTTTAAGTTTTCACTGACTTGATTTCCCCGTGGTTCAATGTAAGCATTCGAATTAATGTTCCTCTTAGGTCTTTGAGGAATATAGAGCAAGAAGCGAATAGGAAGTATCGCTTCAGGCCGTATTCTATTCACACGTGCCAACTCTTCCACTGAAATTCGAAATCGTCTTCCAATTTGATAAAGTGTGTCATTTTGTTTGACCTCATAAAATTGTCCTCTAATTGGAATGACAATTGTTTGTCCAATGACGAGTTGATTTGGTGTTTCAATATCGTTGGTACGGATGATTTCATTGACTGTTGTTTTAAAACGCATGGCAATTTCGTTTAAAGTATCTCCTCTTTTGACAACATAAATTTGAATAGTCAACGCCCCCTTTGTTATTGCTAACAATTTATGAGGGTTATGGATAAATCATGTTTGATTTTCATTCGTGATCTCTTTAGCAGTGGTGATTTTTGCTAGTAGAACGTTCTCCATCATCGTTAAAGCGTATTCGTTGTCTCTGTCGTCATTTGATGCGATACAATCTTTAGGTACAATTAAGTTGTATTCTCGCATGTATGCGTCATTTGCAGTGAACAGAACGCAAATGTTTCCTGCAATTCCGGTCAAAATGATGTCTTGCACACCTAATTCATTTAAGAGTGTCTCTAATGCAGTTCCATAGAAGGCAGAATGCTTCGGTTTAATTAAGAAGTAATCATCTTTAGATGGTGCCATTTTCTCTAAAATAGGGGCGCTTCTTTCATTTTTACATGTTTCCATCACAGCTTGAATATCAGCCTTCCAGAGACCATAGTGGTCGTTGATATAGATAATCGGCCAATTTTCCTTGAAAGCATGATCTTTAAGAGCTAAAATCTTATTGGTCATTTGCTCTGTTTTATCAGCGAGCACATGTCCCATTTCAAAATCAAAATTATTAATCATGTCGATAATAAGCAGTGCCTTTTGGTGCTTTGACAAAGTAAGACCCCCTTTAAAAGATTGTGCTAATATGTTAACCTCAATATCCTTTTAAAAAACATGAAAAGAGAGCCGTGCTATGACGAGAGATGAACAGTTTATGCAAGAAGCTATTTCTGAAGCCTTAAAAGCAGAACAAATAGGAGAAGTACCAATCGGTGCCATCATCGTTGTTGATGACCAAATTGTGAGCCGAGCTCATAATTTAAGGGAAACAGAGCAGCGTTCAATTGCACATGCAGAATTACTTGCCATTGATGAAGCGTGTAAAACGGCTGGAAGCTGGCGTTTAGAGGATGCTGTACTTTATGTGACACTTGAACCATGTCCTATGTGTGCGGGAGCGATTGTCCTTTCTAGAGTGAAAAAGGTCGTTTTCGGTGCATACGATCCAAAAGGTGGATGTGCAGGTACTTTAATGAATTTACTGGATGATGAACGGTTCAATCATCAGTCTGAAGTCATTGGTGGTGTACTTGAAAATGAGTGTGGTGAGCTGTTAAGTCAGTTCTTCCGAAATCTCCGTCAGCGAAAGAAACAAGCCAAAAGTAAATGAATGGATGTCGTTTGCAATTTCGGCTATAAGAAGGTATACTTATGTCTGCGTCACTAACAATTTAATATTCATTTTGCCGTGCTAAGCGGGGAGGTAGCGGTGCCCTGTACTCGCAATCCGCTCTAGCGAGGCCGAATCCCTTCTCAAGGTTCGTTTACTTCAAGGTCTGCCTTAAATAAGTGGTGTTGACGTCTGGGTCCTGCGCAATGGGAATTCATGAACCATGTCAGGTCCGGAAGGAAGCAGCATTAAGTGAAACCTCTCATGTGCCGCAGGGTTGCCTGGGCCGAGCTAACTGTTTAAGTAACGCTTGGGGTAGCGAATCGACAGAGGGTGCACGGTAAATCAATATTAAATGTAACTCATCTAGTTAATCTAGGTGAGTTTTTTGTTGCTGTTTAAAGAATAGCTCAGCTACTTTGTTTATACAAATAGCCAAAAAATCTTTTTAGAGTCTTTTGTTTTTTCATTAATCATGATGAGAACTAGTGTTCTTTACGGTGTGGCAGATCAATTCGAAAATCTAGAAAAAAGGTTTTTGATTCATAGAAAGTAGAAAATCTATAGTTGAAATCATCATTTTCGTTTATTAGAAAATAAAGGTGTGCTTTTGAATTGATCGGTGCATCATGTATAATAAAAAAGATGAAAAATGGAGGAGGGCGTATTTGTGAGTTATCAAGCTTTGTATCGAGTGTTCAGACCTCAAGTTTTTGAGGATGTTGTTGGACAAGAACACATCACAAAAACGTTGCAAAATGCCCTTTTGCAGAAGAAGTTTTCTCATGCTTACTTATTTTCAGGTCCTAGAGGAACAGGTAAAACAAGTGCTGCTAAAATCTTTGCGAAGGCAGTGAACTGTGAAAAGTCACCTGTGAGTGAACCTTGTAATGAATGTGATGCCTGTAAAGGGATTACTAACGGCTCGATTTCAGATGTGATCGAAATAGATGCTGCCTCAAACAACGGGGTAGATGAAATCCGTGATATACGTGATAAAGTGAAATTTGCTCCTTCGGCGGTTACATATAAGGTTTATATTATAGATGAAGTACATATGCTCTCTATCGGGGCGTTTAATGCCCTCCTTAAAACGTTAGAGGAGCCGCCCGCTCATTGTATCTTTATTTTGGCTACCACAGAGCCTCATAAGATTCCTCTTACCATCATATCTCGTTGCCAGAGATTTGATTTTAAACGAATCACAACAAAAGATATTGTTGGAAGAATGCAGAAAATTGTAGATGCAGAAAGCCTAAATGTACAAGAGGGCTCGCTCGAGATTATCGCTAGTGCAGCTGATGGCGGTATGCGTGATGCACTAAGCCTCTTAGATCAAGCAATTTCATTTAGTGGTGAGCAACTGACAATTGATGATGCGCTGCTCATTACAGGAGCTGTTTCTCAGCAATTCATTAGTCAGCTAGCCGAAGCAATTTTTGATCAAAATATTGCTGTGGCGTTAGATACCTTAAATGAATTACTTCAGCAGGGGAAAGATGCTGCTAAATTAATAGAGGACATGATTTTTTACTTTAGAGATATGCTGCTTTATAAAACTGCACCAGATCTGGAAGGGGTCCTTGAAAAGGTAAAGGTCGATGAAAATTTCGTGACGCTTTCGGATCGTGTGACACCTCAATTTCTATATGAAACAATTGAAGTGCTGAATAAAAGTCACCAAGAAATGAAATGGACGAATCATCCAAGGATTTTCTTTGAGGTAGCTGTTGTCAAGCTATGTCAGTCAACGGCTGGAATACCACAAGCTCATGCTAACGCTGATTTAACGGCGCTAACGGATAAAATAGACAGGTTGGAACAGGAGCTATCTAGGATAAAAGCTGAGGGTGTGCCAATGTCTCATTCTCATCATCCTCAAGAAAAAAAGGAAGCACCTCGACCACAAACGAGTAACAAAAATGGATACCGTGCACCTGTCGGTCGAATTCACGAGATTCTAAAAGAGGCAAAACGTCCAGAGCTAGAAAAAATTAAAGGTAAATGGGGAGAACTCCTTGCCCACTTGAAACAGCAGAATAAGGTGTCTCACGCTGCACTATTAACGGATAGTGAACCAGTTGCTGCTGCTACTCATGCCTTTGTTTTAAAATTCAAGTTTGAAATACATTGTAAAATGGTTGCTGAAGATAAAAGTGGTGTTCGAACCAACCTTGAGCAGCTACTAGAGTCTATGTTAGGGAAAAGAGTGGAATTAGTTGGCGTTCCTGACGCTCAATGGGGTAAAATAAGAGAAGAATTTTTAAGAGATCATCAGCCAGATGAACAGGCAGATGGTCAGGGGACTCCTGCTGAAGAGGATCCATTGATTGCAGAAGCAAAGAAGTTAGTAGGAACCGATTTAATTGAAATTAAAGATTAATAAAAATGAAAGAGAGTGGTGTTCATATGCGTGGTGGAATGGGAAATATGCAAAAAATGATGAAACAAATGCAAAAAATGCAAAAGGATATGGCTAAGGCTCAAGAAGAGCTTGCAGAAAAAGTCCTTGAAGGTACAGCTGGTGGCGGTATGGTCACTGTAAAAGTAAATGGACAAAAAGAAGTTGTCGATGTAGCAATCAATGAAGAAGTTGTTGATCCAGAAGATATCGATATGCTTCAAGATCTTGTACTTGCAGCGACAAACGATGCATTGAAAAAAGTTGATGAGTTAACAAATGAAACAATGGGTCAATTCACAAAAGGAATGAACATGCCAGGTTTATTCTAGGAGGAATAACTGAAGATGCAATATCCTGAACCAATATCAAAGCTGATTGACAGCTTTATGAAATTGCCAGGAATCGGACCGAAAACTGCGGTCCGTCTGGCTTTTTTTGTTCTTAGTATGCAGGAAGATGTCGTACTAGATTTCGCGAAGGCGCTTGTTAACGCAAAGCGTAATTTAACTTATTGCTCGGTATGCGGCCATATCACAGATCAAGATCCTTGCTATATTTGTGAAGATACAAGAAGAGATCAATCTGTTATCTGTGTAGTACAAGATCCAAAAGATGTGATCGCGATGGAAAAGATGAAAGAATACAACGGCTTATATCATGTACTTCATGGTGCTATTTCGCCAATGGATGGCATTGGTCCAGAGGATATTAAAATTCCTGATCTGTTAAAAAGATTGCAAGACGATCAAGTGACAGAGGTAATCCTTGCAACGAATCCAAACATTGAAGGAGAGGCTACAGCCATGTATATCTCTAGATTGTTGAAACCATCAGGAATTAAACTCTCTCGTATTGCTCACGGACTACCAGTAGGTGGAGACTTAGAGTATGCGGATGAAGTCACACTGTCTAAAGCTCTAGAGGGCAGACGTGAGATGTAGGAAGGAGAAGTACAGTACATGGGTTTTCTTCGCAGAAAATCAATTCGAAAAGAATTCGATGAGAAATTAATTCAACAGCTTTTTAAGCAAAAGGAAGAATGGAACAGACAAAAAAAGCTTGTCGCAAATAGCGTTGAGCCTTCACCGGACATTCTATTCGAATTAAAGCTTGCTCAAGCGAAGTACTTTTTCTATCTAAGAGAAGCGAAAAAGAGGAATTTACGTTTAAACAACTGGAGATAGCAGGTCTATTTTACATAGTCCTCTCATATGCTTGTACTATTCATATGAAGAGGAGATGAGAGGATTATGGAACCTGTTATTGTGATCGGGTCAATTTTGCTTGCTGTACTATTGTTGTTTATGTCAGGTGTTCAAGCGAACCCCATCAAATGGTTAGGGCTGATCGGAATAAAGTTTGTGGCAGGTGCTCTTTTTTTATTTTGCCTCAATCTATTTGGTGAGAGTCTAGGATTACATGTCTCTATTAACCCTGTAACAAGTGGAATCAGTGGTTTATTGGGCATCCCAGGCGTAGCAGCTTTAGTCGTAATTGAAAAATTTATTATTTAATGAAAAATATTGTTGACTTTGATTCTGTATGGTGGTAAATTAATATACGTCGCTGATGACGAAGAAACGAAAAAACATGATAACAAAAAAGTTGTTGACATTAACAATTTAAATGTGGTATGATGTTCTAGTCGCTTCTGAAGCGGTAAACAAGTTCTTTGAAAACTAAACAAGACAAAACGTACCTGTTAATTCGAGTTTTTATAAAAAAATCCTATGAAACATCATAGGTAGTCAGTCAAACGCTGACGAAAAACAAAACTTCGGTTTTGTACTTTTTCGGAGAGTTTGATCCTGGCTCAGGACGAACGCTGGCGGCGTGCCTAATACATGCAAGTCGAGCGAACAGAAGGGAGCTTGCTCCCGGATGTTAGCGGCGGACGGGTGAGTAACACGTGGGTAACCTGCCTGTAAGACTGGGATAACTCCGGGAAACCGGAGCTAATACCGGATAGTTCCTTGAACCGCATGGTTCAAGGATGAAAGACGGTTTCGGCTGTCACTTACAGATGGACCCGCGGCGCATTAGCTAGTTGGTGGGGTAATGGCTCACCAAGGCGACGATGCGTAGCCGACCTGAGAGGGTGATCGGCCACACTGGGACTGAGACACGGCCCAGACTCCTACGGGAGGCAGCAGTAGGGAATCTTCCGCAATGGACGAAAGTCTGACGGAGCAACGCCGCGTGAGTGATGAAGGTTTTCGGATCGTAAAGCTCTGTTGTTAGGGAAGAACAAGTGCGAGAGTAACTGCTCGCACCTTGACGGTACCTAACCAGAAAGCCACGGCTAACTACGTGCCAGCAGCCGCGGTAATACGTAGGTGGCAAGCGTTGTCCGGAATTATTGGGCGTAAAGGGCTCGCAGGCGGTTTCTTAAGTCTGATGTGAAAGCCCCCGGCTCAACCGGGGAGGGTCATTGGAAACTGGGAAACTTGAGTGCAGAAGAGGAGAGTGGAATTCCACGTGTAGCGGTGAAATGCGTAGAGATGTGGAGGAACACCAGTGGCGAAGGCG
The DNA here is from genome assembly GCF_038601465.1 of Bacillus sp. FSL R7-0672. NCBI lineage: Bacteria > Bacillati > Bacillota > Bacilli > Caryophanales > Bacillaceae > Bacillus > Bacillus sp. FSL R7-0672. Next base: position 33,409 of record NZ_CP152010.1, read on the forward strand.
ACTCTCTGGTCTGTAACTGACGCTGAGGAGCGAAAGCGTGGGGAGCGAACAGGATTAGATACCCTGGTAGTCCACGCCGTAAACGATGAGTGCTAAGTGTTAGGGGGTTTCCGCCCCTTAGTGCTGCAGCTAACGCATTAAGCACTCCGCCTGGGGAGTACGGTCGCAAGACTGAAACTCAAAGGAATTGACGGGGGCCCGCACAAGCGGTGGAGCATGTGGTTTAATTCGAAGCAACGCGAAGAACCTTACCAGGTCTTGACATCCTCTGACAACCCTAGAGATAGGGCTTTCCCTTCGGGGACAGAGTGACAGGTGGTGCATGGTTGTCGTCAGCTCGTGTCGTGAGATGTTGGGTTAAGTCCCGCAACGAGCGCAACCCTTGATCTTAGTTGCCAGCATTTAGTTGGGCACTCTAAGGTGACTGCCGGTGACAAACCGGAGGAAGGTGGGGATGACGTCAAATCATCATGCCCCTTATGACCTGGGCTACACACGTGCTACAATGGACAGAACAAAGGGCTGCGAGACCGCAAGGTTTAGCCAATCCCATAAATCTGTTCTCAGTTCGGATCGCAGTCTGCAACTCGACTGCGTGAAGCTGGAATCGCTAGTAATCGCGGATCAGCATGCCGCGGTGAATACGTTCCCGGGCCTTGTACACACCGCCCGTCACACCACGAGAGTTTGCAACACCCGAAGTCGGTGAGGTAACCTTTATGGAGCCAGCCGCCGAAGGTGGGGCAGATGATTGGGGTGAAGTCGTAACAAGGTAGCCGTATCGGAAGGTGCGGCTGGATCACCTCCTTTCTAAGGATATATGGAGCAGCGTGCGTTTTCGTCTTGTTTAGTTTTGAAGGAACTTGCAAAAGATCCTACAACATCATATCTTCGATATGAAAGATGGGCCTGTAGCTCAGCTGGTTAGAGCGCACGCCTGATAAGCGTGAGGTCGGTGGTTCGAGTCCACTCAGGCCCACCATCTTCTATTAAATCGGGGCCTTAGCTCAGCTGGGAGAGCGCCTGCCTTGCACGCAGGAGGTCAGCGGTTCGATCCCGCTAGGCTCCACCAACGTGTTCTTTGAAAACTAGATAACAATAAGTAATACATTCACATTGAATGCAATGCAAAGTTCATCACACATAGTGATTCTTTCTAAAGTAAGAAATGGTTAAGTTAGAAAGGGCGCACGGTGGATGCCTTGGCACTAGGAGCCGATGAAGGACGGGACGAACACCGATATGCTTCGGGGAGCTGTAAGCAAGCTTTGATCCGGAGATTTCCGAATGGGGAAACCCACTGCTCGTAATGGAGTAGTATCCATACTTGAATACATAGAGTATGAGAAGGCATACCCGGGGAACTGAAACATCTAAGTACCCGGAGGAAGAGAAAGCAAATGCGATTCCCTGAGTAGCGGCGAGCGAAACGGGAACAGCCCAAACCAAGAGGCTTGCCTCTTGGGGTTGTAGGACACTCTATACGGAGTTACAAAGGAACGATATAAGCGAAGAGGTCTGGAAAGGCCCGCCAAAGAAGGTAACAGCCCTGTAACTGAAATGTTGTTCTCTCCAGAGTGGATCCTGAGTACGGCGGAACACGTGAAATTCCGTCGGAATCCGGGAGGACCATCTCCCAAGGCTAAATACTCCCTAGTGACCGATAGTGAACCAGTACCGTGAGGGAAAGGTGAAAAGCACCCCGGAAGGGGAGTGAAATAGATCCTGAAACCGTGTGCCTACAAGTAGTCAGAGCCCGTTAAAGGGTGATGGCGTGCCTTTTGTAGAATGAACCGGCGAGTTACGATCCCGTGCAAGGTTAAGCAGAAGATGCGGAGCCGCAGCGAAAGCGAGTCTGAATAGGGCGCATGAGTACGTGGTCGTAGACCCGAAACCAGGTGATCTACCCATGTCCAGGGTGAAGTTCAGGTAACACTGAATGGAGGCCCGAACCCACGCACGTTGAAAAGTGCGGGGATGAGGTGTGGGTAGGGGTGAAATGCCAATCGAACCTGGAGATAGCTGGTTCTCTCCGAAATAGCTTTAGGGCTAGCCTCAAGGTAAGAGTCTCGGAGGTAGAGCACTGATTGGACTAGGGGCCCCTACCGGGTTACCGAATTCAGTCAAACTCCGAATGCCGATGACTTATCCTTGGGAGTCAGACTGCGAGTGATAAGATCCGTAGTCGAAAGGGAAACAGCCCAGACCGCCAGCTAAGGTCCCAAAGTATACGTTAAGTGGAAAAGGATGTGGAGTTGCTTAGACAACCAGGATGTTGGCTTAGAAGCAGCCACCATTTAAAGAGTGCGTAATAGCTCACTGGTCGAGTGACTCTGCGCCGAAAATGTACCGGGGCTAAACGTATCACCGAAGCTGCGGACTGTTCTTACGAACAGTGGTAGGAGAGCGTTCTAAGTGCTGTGAAGTCAGACCGGAAGGACTGGTGGAGCGCTTAGAAGTGAGAATGCCGGTATGAGTAGCGAAAGACGGGTGAGAATCCCGTCCACCGAATGCCTAAGGTTTCCTGAGGAAGGCTCGTCCGCTCAGGGTTAGTCGGGACCTAAGCCGAGGCCGAAAGGCGTAGGCGATGGACAACAGGTTGATATTCCTGTACCACCTCCTCACCATTTGAGCAATGGGGGGACGCAGGAGGATAGGGTAAGCGCGGTATTGGATATCCGCGTCCAAGCAGTTAGGCTGGGAAATAGGCAAATCCGTTTCCCGTGAAGGCTGAGCTGTGATGGCGAGCGAAATTTAGTAGCGAAGTTCCTGATTCCACACTGCCAAGAAAAGCCTCTAGCGAGGTGAGAGGTGCCCGTACCGCAAACCGACACAGGTAGGCGAGGAGAGAATCCTAAGGTGATCGAGAGAACTCTCGTTAAGGAACTCGGCAAAATGACCCCGTAACTTCGGGAGAAGGGGTGCTTCTTAGGGTGTTAAAGCCCCGAGAAGCCGCAGTGAATAGGCCCAGGCGACTGTTTAGCAAAAACACAGGTCTCTGCGAAGCCGTAAGGCGAAGTATAGGGGCTGACGCCTGCCCGGTGCTGGAAGGTTAAGAGGAGCGCTTAGCGTAAGCGAAGGTGCGAATTGAAGCCCCAGTAAACGGCGGCCGTAACTATAACGGTCCTAAGGTAGCGAAATTCCTTGTCGGGTAAGTTCCGACCCGCACGAAAGGCGCAACGATCTGGGCACTGTCTCAACGAGAGACTCGGTGAAATTATAGTACCTGTGAAGATGCAGGTTACCCGCGACAGGACGGAAAGACCCCGTGGAGCTTTACTGCAGCCTGATATTGAATGTTGGTACAGCTTGTACAGGATAGGTAGGAGCCTTGGAAACCGGAGCGCTAGCTTCGGTGGAGGCATCGGTGGGATACTACCCTGGCTGTATTGACCTTCTAACCCGCTGCCCTTATCGGGCAGGGAGACAGTGTCAGGTGGGCAGTTTGACTGGGGCGGTCGCCTCCTAAAATGTAACGGAGGCGCCCAAAGGTTCCCTCAGAATGGTTGGAAATCATTCGCAGAGTGTAAAGGCACAAGGGAGCTTGACTGCGAGACCTACAAGTCGAGCAGGGACGAAAGTCGGGCTTAGTGATCCGGTGGTTCCGCATGGAAGGGCCATCGCTCAACGGATAAAAGCTACCCCGGGGATAACAGGCTTATCTCCCCCAAGAGTCCACATCGACGGGGAGGTTTGGCACCTCGATGTCGGCTCATCGCATCCTGGGGCTGTAGTCGGTCCCAAGGGTTGGGCTGTTCGCCCATTAAAGCGGTACGCGAGCTGGGTTCAGAACGTCGTGAGACAGTTCGGTCCCTATCCGTCGCGGGCGCAGGAAATTTGAGAGGAGCTGTCCTTAGTACGAGAGGACCGGGATGGACGCACCGCTGGTGTACCAGTTGTTCTGCCAAGGGCATCGCTGGGTAGCTATGTGCGGACGGGATAAGTGCTGAAAGCATCTAAGCATGAAGCCCCCCTCAAGATGAGATTTCCCATTCCGCAAGGAAGTAAGATCCCTGAAAGATGATCAGGTTGATAGGTCTGAGGTGGAAGCGTGGTGACACGTGGAGCTGACAGATACTAATAGATCGAGGACTTAACCTATATTCTAATGTGAAGCTTGAACATTGTTATCTAGTTTTGAGAGAACATTCTCTCCATCAGGTTTGGTGGCGATAGCGAAGAGGTCACACCCGTTCCCATACCGAACACGGAAGTTAAGCTCTTCAGCGCCGATGGTAGTTGGGGGTCTCCCCCTGTGAGAGTAGGACGCCGCCAAGCTTTTCTAAGGATCAGTTCCATAAGGAACTGGTCTTTTTTGTTTTTTAAGAAAAGGAACAAACACCCGATCTGACATGGATACATATACTAAACTACCATCTAAAACATTCTTAATTTTGTATACAATTGAAAGCGCTAGGGCATACTGAAGCTATAAGTGGAGGTGTCACAATGAGCATAAAAGAGCGAGAAGCGATTTGTTTGATTTGTGAAGAGAAAAAGACAAAGGGAATTTATTTATATCATCAGTTTTTGTGCCGCGACTGTGAGCGAAAGTTAATTTCTACATCGACCTCGGATCCTAGCTATTCCGATTATGTGAGAAAGCTTAAAAATCTTCATACGCCGCCTTTGTATTCATAGACCACTAGATGGTCTTTTTTTATGAGCTATGAAGGATTGGGCTTGTTTTTTGGAACTTAGTTTGGACATCATCCGTAATTCATAATAAGATAAACAGAGAGCCTGATTATTCATAGGAGTCGATGAACATGAAATCAATCTTTTATACATTTATATGGGCCATCCTCTCTACTTTTTTTTCGCTTGTGATTTTAACCGTCAGTATAGGGGTTTTCCATCATCATGCTGGATTATCGATACTGTATGCGATGATTGGGTGGGGCGTGATGTTTGTAGGGAGCAGATGGACTGCTTTCCAATTGTTTTTAAAGAAACACGGACTGTCTCGAAGTGATTATGTATATATCAAACAGCATTTAAAAGAAGCAGGACAAAAGCTTGTGCGTTTAAAAAAAGCTTTATTTGCTGTGAAAAACGTACAAACGATCAAACATAATTATGAAGTTTTTCGGCTTGCACGACGAATCTATACAATAACAAAAAAAGAGCCTAATCGCTTTTATGATGCACAGCGTTTTTATTTTGAAAGCTTGGATTCTGTCGTTGAACTAACTGAGAAATATGCACTATTGTATAATCAGCCCAATCGTAGTCATGAGCTGGAAATGACATTGAGCCAAACCCGAGTGACATTGACAGAGCTGCAACAGCAATTGACGAATGATTTGCAGCAAGTGTTAGGAAGAGATATAGAAGCTCTTCATATTGAGCTTGAAGTAGCTGATAAAATGATGAAGAAATAGATGAAAGGAGTCAAACTCGATGAAACCGGAAGATCACGCCACAACACCGCCTATCCCCAATACAGATCTTCAGTTTCGGGTGTTTGATACCTTATCTGATGAAGAGAAAAACGAAGCTGTGCAGCGAGCTCAGCAGATCCCTGAAAATCCGCAAAAGCTCCTTTTCTATGGTACACGTGTGCAGGAACGACTATTGGAACAATCACAACAGATGATGAAATATGTTGAGAAAAAAGATATTGATCAAATAGGAGACGTGCTGGAGGCCTTTTTGCAGCAGCTACATGTAGTGGAGCCTGAGGATTTAGTGCCAAAGAAACAGGGCTTTTTTTTGAAATGGTTTCAACGGGATAAGCGATCTACTCAGGAGATCATATCACGTTTTCAACATGCAAAATCACAGATCGAGAGATTGTCAGCAAGGCTTCGATATGCAAGAGGCGTATTAATCTCGGACCATATGTTATTAGAGCGTTTATTTGAAGAAAATCAAACATATTTTCAAGAGATGACGATGCAGGTTGCCGCAGTTGAAGCGAAAATGACAACGTTAGAGCAGCAGCCTCTTTCAGAAACGCAACTTTCTGTTGAACGGACGTTAGAGGAGCAATTGATGAGTCAAGAAGTCAATGAAGAAGAGTATGTGGAGAGACTAAAGGAACGAAAGTATGATTTGCTGTTAAGCCGGCAAATTGCATTGCAATGTAATGCTCAAATTCGGATGATCCAGCATACGAATCATACATTGGCCAATCACATTCAATCAACTGTTTCAGCATCTATTCCTCTATGGATCAACCAAATGTCGATTGCATTAACGCATATTCAGCAGCGGGCCAATTCAGTTCTTGAGGACCGAATCCAAAAAACATATGAAAATGTATCGAAACAGCAGGGGCAGATTCTTGAAGAGGCATCTTTAGCCCCTATAGATACCTTGAAAAAGGTTCAACGTCAATTAGCTGAAACATTACAGGAAACGTTACAGGTGAAAGAGCATGGAAGCCAAGAGCGAGCTCAATTGAAAAGCAGTATGTATGAGGCAGAGCAACAGTTGGCGAATCCAATAAAGGAATGAGAAACCATCTTTCGGTTCACTTGTTTGGACGTTATAATAGACTTAAGATATCGTTAAAGTGAAAAGGGTCGATTTGTTTGAGAACACCTTTATATACAGCATTAGCACAGCATGCGGAAAAGAAGCCTTATTCTTTTCACGTTCCAGGACATCACAATGGAGATGTCTTTTTTGATGAGGCACGGTCTCACTATGCTTCAATCCTTCAATTGGATGTGACGGAGCTTGAAGGCCTAGATGATCTTCATCACCCGACTGGGGTCATCCAAGAGGCAGAACATTTATTGACTAAGCTATATGGTTCAGATCAAAGCTTCTTCCTTGTGAATGGTACAACAGTCGGAAATTTGGCGATGGTGATGACAGCATGCCGCACGGGAGACGAGATTTTTGTTCAGCGTAATTGCCATAAGTCTGTCTTTCATGCGATCGAGCTTGCAGGGGCAACGCCTATTCTGATAGACGCTGAGATAGACGCACACTTGCACGTTCCAACACATGTGACGGAAGATATAGTGAGAAAAGCCATAGCAAGACATCCTCATTGCCGGGCAATCGTTTTGACTTATCCGAACTACTACGGACATGCAGCTGATTTATCAAAGCTGATTCACATGTGTCATGAAGCAGGAATGGTTGTTTTGGTTGATGAGGCACATGGTGCGCATTTTGTATTAGGCGGTGCCTTTCCTCTATCTGCTCTTTCCTATGGAGCGGACGTGGTGGTACAATCAGCACATAAAACCCTTCCGGCAATGACGATGGGTTCCTATCTTCATCTTCAAGGGGACCGAATCGATGCGAAGCGTTTGAAAACCTTGCTCACGATGCTTCAAAGTAGTTCGCCCTCTTATCCAATTATGGCCTCATTAGATGTAGCAAGAGCTTATGTCGAGGAGATCAAAGGAAAAGGGACATTGGATGTAATCATGAAAGAACTGACAGAGCTGAAAGATCAGTTCAACCGTCTGACCCATCTTGAAGTGGTTGAACCTGACTCGCTACATTCCGATCCTTTAAAATGCGTCATTCGATCAACAAAAGGACTGACTGGTTACGAACTAAAGCAGGTGCTTGAATCAGTGGATGTTCATCCAGAGCTTGCGGACGAACATCAGGTTTTACTTGTACTTAGCTTAGAACAGAGGAAGGACGTCCCTTTCAAGCGGATCGAGCAGGCTCTTAAGCAAAGTGATTCATTGCTCAAAGGAAAAAAATATACCCAAAATGAGACGGTATCTATTGAGACTGATGAACAAAATCAAGATATAGAGGCTGTCCCATTTGAACATGCAGCAGGCCGGATGAGTGCAGAATCCATTATTCCCTATCCACCTGGAATTCCTTTGATGATTAAGGGAGAGCGTATTGAAAAAGAACAAATTGAAGCGTTAAGCCGTTTGCTTGGTCACGAGGTTCATATTCAAGCAAGTCAGGTCATTCATCAGAGAAAATTATATGTTTATATAGAAGAGGAGACACTATGAGCGGTATGTTTATTACGTTTGAAGGGCCAGAGGGTGCCGGAAAAACGACAGTGATACGAAAAGTGTACGAAGAAATGGAACGTCAAGGATATGCAGTGATGGCGACACGCGAGCCGGGTGGCATTGACATTGCTGAGCAGATCCGTGAAGTCATTTTAAATGAAAAAAATACAAAAATGGACGCGAAAACAGAGGCATTGCTGTATGCAGCAGCAAGAAGGCAGCATTTGGCTGAAAAGGTAGAACCGGCATTGCAGCGCGGAGAGACAGTCTTGTGTGATCGTTTTGTTGATAGCTCTCTTGCTTATCAAGGCTATGCGAGAGGGCTTGGAATTGACCAAGTCAGATCAATTAACGACTTTGCTATTGATGGCACGATGCCGCAAATGACCATTTACTTTTCCATTACACCTGAGGAAGGGCTAAAGCGAATTCACGCCAATCAAGGAAGAGAAAAGAATCGATTAGACATGGAGACGCTGAATTTCCACCAGTTGGTCAGAGAAGGCTATGAACTACTTATTGCGCAATCACCAGAACGATTCCATGTAGTGGATGCTTCTCAGCCGATGCAAAATGTTTATGAAGAAGTACTTCGAGTGATTCAGGACACATTAAAGAAAAATCAAATATGACCTCATTCCCAATCGTTGTTATAATATAGAGGAAGACATCGGCATGTCACCTGTGCCTAAAACAAAGGAGGCCAATCAAATGAAATTAATTGTTGCCGTTGTACAGGACCAAGATAGCAGCAAGTTGTTGAAAATATTGACTGAACATCAATTCGGCGTGACAAAATTAGCTTCAACTGGTGGGTTTTTAAAGTCTGGGAATACGACTTTTATCATTGGTTGTGATGATGTCCGAGTGGATAAAGCATTGCAGCTTATAAAAGAAAATTGCCGCAAACGTGATCAAATGATTGCACCTGTATCTCCAATGGGTGGTAACGCAGATTCTTATGTACCATACCCTGTTGAGGTTGAAGTTGGTGGAGCTACTGTCTTTATTCTGCCAGTTGAACAATTTCATCAATTCTAAGGATGGGTTGCTGTGAAAATTAATCAAGATATGCGGCTGCTTTTAGAAAAGCGTGAACTCCAAGGCATGAAAGGAAGCCAGACATCTGCCTCCTTTAAAGCATCGATGGAGACGCAAAGCGGCAAAATGCGCTTAGAGCAGCTGACGGTTATGCTGAGTGATATCGAAGTGTTCGGTAAAAAGCTGACAAAGTCACGAAACTTAAAGGACTTGGCTAGGTTTAAAGGTCTTGTGAAGCGCTTTGTGAAAGAGACAGTCGATAATGGGTTAAATATAGAAACATCAAGAAGTTTTGACATTTATGGCAACACGCGTACACTCGCTTTAGTCAAAGCATTAGATGAAAAGCTGATTGAATTAACAGAGGATATGATGGACCAAGAGAAGCCATCTATTGATTTGCTTGAACGTATTGGAGAAATAAAAGGTTTATTGATTAACCTTTACACATAGAGAGTGATAACATGGCAATTAGCTGGGATGACATGAATGATTTGCAGCCGCGCGTCATGCGGCTGATTTTTAATAGTATTGATAAAGACCGACTTGCGCATGCCTACTTATTTGAAGGAAAAAAAGGTACTGGTAAGCGGGATGCTGCGATGCTTTTGGCTAAGAGCTTTTTTTGCTTGGAATCAGGAGTGGAACCGTGTGAATCCTGTCAAAACTGCAAAAGGATTGAGTCAGGAAACCATCCCGATTTACATCTCGTGCAGCCTGATGGTCAATCAATTAAGAAAGCGCAAGTACAGGCATTGCAAGAGGAATTTACAAAAGCAGGTGTGGAATCTCACCGAAAAATGTATATCATTCTTCATGCGGACAAAATGACGGTCAATGCCGCGAACAGTTTATTAAAGTTCCTAGAGGAGCCTAACCGGGAAACGATGGCAATTTTAATCACTGAGCAATCGCATAAAATGTTGGATACGATTATTTCAAGATGTCAGATGCTCAGCTTTCAGCCGCTGCAGCCACAATCCTTGGAGCAGCAGCTATTACAAGAAGGCGTATCTCAGCATCTTGCAAGGCTTTTGTCGAATTTAACCAACAATTTAGCAGAAGCACTCGAATTAAGTCGAAATGATCAGTTTGCAGAGTCTAGAGCGAAAGTGATAAAATTGTATGAAGTCTTACACCAGCGAAAAGAACATGCATTTTTTTATATACAAGATCAATGGATGCCTTTTTTCAAAGAGAAAGACCTTCAAGAAACAGGTCTGGATATGCTTTTATTTATATATCGTGATGTATTGTCGATTCAAATAGGAAATGAAGATAAAGTCATTTATCAAGACTTATTCCAGACAATGAAGCAGCACGCGCTGCATTCCACACAGCAGATGGTGACGAACCAGATCCTTGCTGTATTAGAAGCGAAAAAGAGACTTCAATCCAACGTGAATGCCCAAGGGCTGATGGAGCAATTGGTGTTGATGTTGCAGGAGGGATAAGCTTGTACAACGTAATTGGTGTTCGCTTTAAAAAAGCGGGCAAAATCTATTATTTCGATCCTAATGGATTTCATATAGAAAATGATAGTTGTGTCATTGTAGAGACGGTCAGAGGTGTTGAGTACGGACAAGTGGTCATCGCTAATAAAAAAGTAGATGAACACGATGTCGTTCTTCCTCTGCGTAAGGTGATTCGTGTAGCAGATGAACGAGACCGGCTCATCGTTGAGGAAAACAAAGAGGCAGCGATGACAGCCTTTGATACATGTCTTCAGAAGGTAAGTGAACATGGGCTTGAAATGAAGCTGGTTGATGTTGAATTTACATTTGACCGAAACAAGGTCATCTTCTACTTCACAGCGGATGGCAGAGTAGATTTCCGCGAGCTAGTGAAGGATCTTGCATCGATCTTCAAAACGAGAATTGAACTTCGCCAGATTGGTGTAAGAGATGAGGCAAAAATGCTGGGTGGCATAGGACCTTGCGGGCGAATGCTTTGCTGTTCGACATTCTTAGGAGACTTTGAACCAGTATCCATTAAGATGGCAAAAGATCAAAACTTGTCGCTAAATCCCACAAAAATTTCAGGGCTTTGCGGTCGTTTGATGTGCTGCTTGAAATATGAGAATGATGAGTATGAAACAGCGAAAGAACAATTGCCGGATATCGGTGAAACGATTCAAACATCTAGTGGCTCTGCAAAGGTAGTAGGGCTCAACATTTTAGAACGAATTTTGCAAGTTGAATTAACCGGGCAAGAAAAAGTGGTAGAATATACTTGGGAAGAATTATTACAAGAAGGCGTTGTATCTGCACAAACAACTGAGTAACGAGGTGTGCCACCTTGGATAAAAAGGAACTATTTGATACGGTAATCAATTTAGAAGAACAAATCGGTTCTCTTTATCGCCAGTTAGGTGATTTGAAAAATCATATCGGTGAAGTGATTGAAGAAAATCATCAGCTGCAGATGGAGAATCAGCACTTGCGTGAACGTCTGGATCAGTCCGATCGGGACAAATCGTCTGAGACAGAGAATGATTCTGCTCAGAAACCAGGTCATTCTGATATAGGAGAAGGTCATGATAACCTGGCTCGGTTATATCAGGAGGGCTTCCATATTTGCAATGTACATTATGGGAGCATACGTAAAGAGGGAGACTGTTTGTTCTGTCTGTCATTTTTAAATAAAAAATGAGAAAAGGCTTCCGCTGAATCGGAAGCCTTTTTCACAGGAAAAGAAAGGATACATCATGGTTTCGTTAAGAGAAGATGAACGATTAGATTATTTGCTCGCCGAAGATATGAAGATTATTCAAAGTAAAACGGTTTTCGCCTTTTCATTGGACGCAGTCTTATTAGCAAAATTTGCGTATGTGCCCATTCAAAAAGGAGAGATCATTGATCTTTGTACAGGAAATGGCATTGTGCCATTGCTGCTTTCGACTCGATCTAAGGCTTCCATTACTGGGGTCGAAATTCAAGAACGGCTGTTTGATATGGCAAAAAGAAGTGTGGCGTATAATCAACTTGAAAAGCAGATAGAACTGATTTATGGAGATCTGAATGATATGCCAGCACGCTACGGCAATCACAAAGTAGATGTCATCACATGTAATCCGCCATATTTTAAGACACCTTCTAAGGAAGAAATCAATGAGAATGAATACTTGGCCATTGCTCGGCATGAAATCCATTGTACATTAGAAGATGTCATTCGCGTTTCTTCCACGCTGCTGAAGCAAGGAGGGAAACTGGCGATGGTTCATCGGCCTGGCCGGCTACTTGAGATTGTGGAATTGATGAAGAAGTACCGAATTGAGCCGAAACGAATTCAATTTGTTTATCCCAAACAGGGTAAGGAAGCCAATACCATCTTAGTAGAGGGAATAAAAGATGGAAAACCAGATCTGAAAATTCTCCCGCCTCTTTTTGTTTATGGAGATGATCAAGAGTATACAGAGGAAATCAGGACGATACTGTATGGAGAAGCATAATCATTTTTTCTATGTATTGAAATGTGCAGACGGCAGCCTATATGCAGGTTATACAAATGATTTACAAAAAAGACTGACGACCCACAATAGTGGAAAGGGAGCAAAGTATACAAGAGCAAGACGGCCGGTTGAGCTGTATTATCATGAATGTTTTGCAACCAAAAGAGAAGCCATGCAGCAAGAATATCGTTTTAAAACGTGGACACGGAAAAAGAAAGATCTTTATATAGAAGAAATGCGTATTGAAAAGGAGGCGGCACATGAAAACACAGAAAAGCTTTGATGGTCAATCAGATATGGGCATTCTATATCTCGTCCCAACCCCAATTGGCAATTTAGAAGATATGACGTTTCGAGCCATCCAAACATTAAAAGATGTAGACTATATTGCCGCAGAGGATACAAGACAAACGAAAAAACTTTGTCATGTCTATGAAATTGATACGCCATTAACGAGTTATCATGAGCATAACAAAGACAGCAGCGGCCACAAGTTGATCGAATGGTTAAAAGAAGGAAAAAACATCGCACTCGTGAGTGATGCTGGTTTACCGACGATCTCTGATCCAGGTGCTGAAGTGGTCAGTGACTTTACTAATATCGGCGGTTATGTCGTTCCGTTACCTGGAGCAAATGCTGCACTTACAGCACTCATTGCCTCAGGGATCACGCCGCAGCCATTTTTCTTTTATGGATTTCTTGACCGACAAAAAAAGGAAAAGAAAAAACAGCTCGAAGCTTTGAAGAAGCGTCAAGAAACAATCATTTTCTATGAAGCGCCTCATCGGTTAAAAGAAACGCTGACTTTGATGAAGGAAGTGTGGGGCAACCGGAATATCGCCATTACGAGAGAACTAACGAAAAAATTTGAAGAGTTTATTCGTGGAGATTTAGAGTCTGTGCTGACATGGGCGGTAGAGAATCAAATCCGAGGTGAATTCTGTCTTGTCGTACAAGGTAACGATCAAGATGAAGAAGAGCTAAATGAAGAAGCCTGGTGGAAGTCCTTATCAGAAAAAGAACACGTGATCCATTACATAGAAGAAGGATTAACGTCGAAGGAAGCCATTAAACGTACAGCCGTCGAACGTGGTGTACCAAAGCGCAACATATATGATGCCTATCATATTGAACAATAAAGAAAGGTTCTTGCAAACGGTGCAAGAACCTTTTTTATATCAAACTTATTTTTGTGATTGAAGTTGGTTTTGGATTTCGTTAATGATTTGCTCTGCACCTTCACGACTAAGAACTAATTTACCATTAGCAAGTTTAAGGTTATCGTCTGATACTTCACCTGTAACTTGGCAAGTCATGTTTGGTTTATATTTTTTTAGGATAATTTTTTCATCATCAACATAAATTTCCAAAGCGTCTTTTTCAGCGATTCCTAGAGTACGGCGAAGTTCGATTGGAATCACCACGCGCCCTAATTCGTCAACTTTACGTACAATACCTGTAGATTTCATCTTCATTCTCCTCCCAAAGAGTTCTTATTCTTAATATAATATTATCTTCGTCATTATTCGACAAATTCCTTACATTCATAGCATAACAAGGTTTCCATAAATCGTCAATCATTTTGTTTACTATTGTTTGTAAAATATGACTCTTAAAGTCAAAAGACCTTGAAACTACTGATTTATAAGGATTTTGCGGGTTTTTTCTATGAAAATATGAGAAATAACGAGTTCAGATTAACAAGACTTTTGCCCTAAATTAGACAATTGTAAATCTGGAGATAGATTTCATACGACAATATTCGACAAAATGTCGACGGGTTTGTCGTTTTTTTGAAAAACTCATCTTTTTCGATCATTTCATCTTGTTCTATGTATATATGCTTGATCTTAAAGGCTAAGATGGTATCATAGAGAAAGCACAAGTGCAAAATTTAATAAATGGATCTAACACATTTTCATGTAATGATGATAACCGCTCTCGTCCATTGGGCGGGAGTTTTTGACTTTTACACACACGCAGGAGGTTCCAACATGCCGGAAAAGAAAAAAACGTTCTATCTGACAACACCTATTTACTATCCGAGCGGAAAATTACATATTGGACATGCTTATACGACAGTAGCAGGGGATGCTATGGCTCGTTATAAACGTCTTCAAGGCTATGATGTGATGTATTTAACGGGTACAGATGAGCACGGACAAAAAATTCAGCAAAAAGCTGAAGAACAAAACATCACACCGATCGAGTATTTAGATCCGGTCGTAGCAGACATTCAATCACTATGGAAGAAACTCGACATTTCCAATGATGATTTCATCCGTACAACAGAAAAAAGACACACGAAAATCATTGAGCAAGTGTTTCAAAAGCTACTTGATCAAGGTGATATTTATTTAGATCAATATGAAGGCTGGTACAGTATTCCTGATGAGACATTCTATACGGAAACACAGCTTGTGGATGTTGAGCGGAATGAAAAAGGAGAAGTCACTGGCGGGAAAAGCCCTGACAGCGGACATCCTGTCGAATTAATTAAAGAGGAATCATATTTCTTCCGTATGAGTAAGTATGCGGATCGTTTACTAGACTATTACGAAAAGAATCCAACGTTCATTCAGCCTGAATCAAGAAAGAATGAAATGATCAATAACTTCATCAAACCAGGTTTAGAGGATCTAGCTGTATCAAGAACAACCTTTGACTGGGGAATTAAAGTTCCAAACAATCCAAAGCACGTCATCTATGTATGGATTGATGCGTTGTTCAACTATTTAACTGCGATTGGTTACGGAACTGATCAGGATGAAAAATATAAAAAATATTGGCCTGCCAACGTGCATCTCGTAGGGAAAGAAATTGTTCGTTTCCATACGATTTATTGGCCAATTATGCTGATGGCACTCGATCTGCCGCTGCCGAAACAAATTTTCGCACACGGCTGGCTGCTGATGAAAGATGGTAAGATGTCTAAATCAAAAGGGAACGTAGTAGATCCGGTCACATTAATTGATCGCTACGGTCTTGATGCCCTTCGTTATTACCTCCTTCGTGAAGTACCATTTGGTGCGGATGGTGTGTTTACACCAGAAGGATTCGTGGAACGTGTAAACTATGATCTTGCCAATGATTTAGGTAACTTGCTTAACCGTACAGTTGCGATGGTGCAAAAATATTTTGACGGGACATTAAGCAGCTATAAGGGTCCAGTTAATGAGTTTGATGAGGAACTTAAAGCAGTAGCTGAGCAAACAGTCAAAGCCTATGAAGAAGCGATGGAAAATCTTGAATTCTCGGTGGCTCTTTCAAATGTTTGGACATTAATCAGCAGAACCAATAAATATATTGACCAGACAGCTCCTTGGGTGCTGGCAAAGGATGAAACAAAACGAAAAGAGCTGCATTCTGTCATGTATCATTTAGCAGAATCATTGCGCATCACAGCAGTGCTCTTAACGCCATTCCTAACGAAAACACCTGAGAAAATTTTCTTCCAGCTTGGCATTGAAGAAGAGAAACTTAAAAGCTGGGATAGCATTCTATCTTTCGGTGCGATTCAACAAGCGACGGTACAAAAAGGCGAGCCTTTGTTCCCGCGTTTAGAGGTTGAAGAAGAAGTAGCATATATTAAAGAGAAAATGCAGGGAAGTGCACCAAAGGTAGAAGAAGAGAAAGTAGAAATAGAAGAAACAGAATTACCTGAGCTAGGAACAGAAATTGCTTTTGATGATTTCTCAAAAGTTGATCTTCGAGTCGCACAGGTACTGGAAGCAGCCCCAGTGAAAAAAGCAGATCGTCTCTTAAAGCTGCAGCTTGATTTTGGATTTGAAAAGAGACAAATTGTTTCAGGGATAGCCAAGCATTATCAACCTGAGGAATTAGTAGGGAAAAAGCTCGTCTGTGTAGCGAATCTCACACCAGTTAAACTCAGAGGGGAAATTTCCCAGGGAATGATTTTAACTGGAGAAACTAGCGGGAAATTGCAGGTTCTTGAAGTGGATCAATCTCTAGCGAATGGAACAAAAATTTTATAAATCAACAAAGGTGTTCCACGTGTAACATTTCGTCGAACACCTTTTGTTTTTTAGCAGAATTGTCGAAAGGAGCAATCAACGATGTTATTTGATACACATGCCCACTTAAATGCGGAACAATATAATGAAGACTTAGAGCAGGTGATCGAAAGAGCGAAGAGTGAAAAAGTCGAAAAAATCGTGGTGGTAGGGTTTGACCGCTCGACAATTACGAGAGCAATGGAATTAATTGAAGAGTATGATTTCATCTATGCAGCCATTGGCTGGCACCCAGTTGACGCCATCGATATGACAGATGAGGATTTGCTGTGGATCAAAGAATTATCTCAACATGAAAAAGTCGTTGCGATTGGAGAAATGGGTCTGGATTACTATTGGGACAAGTCGCCAAAAGATGTGCAAAAAGAAGTCTTTAAACGTCAAATTGCTCTTGCGAAAGAAGTGAATCTTCCAATTATTATTCATAATCGTGACGCAACGGAAGATGTCGTGACGATCTTAAAGGAAGAGGGAGCGGCTGAAGTTGGAGGGATTATGCATTGCTTTACTGGCAGCCTAGAAATCGCAAAAGCGTGTATGGATATGAACTTTTATATTTCATTCGGTGGACCCGTGACATTTAAAAATGCCAAAAAACCGAAGGAAGTTGTCAAGGACATACCAAGTGACCGGCTTTTAATTGAAACAGACTGCCCATACTTAACGCCAGCGCCATTTAGAGGAAAACGCAACGAGCCGAGTTATGTGAAATATATCGCAGAACAGATTGCAGAGTTACGAGATATAAGCTTTGAAGAGCTTGCTGAAGTGACCACAAAAAATGCGAAAAAAGTTTTCGGTATAAACTGACAGTATATGATGTCAATCCTTGTTTAAGCTTGTCCATTTGTGAAACATAACGAAAATGTTCTACACGTTTACGCCTCTTCATAGGATAAGTTGTCGATAAGTCTTTCTTCCCTTCCTTCCATTAAACTCCCATAATAGGGGTACAATCGAGCATTTTTGTACAGTGGGTGGAAGGGTTGACAGGTTTTGAGATACTCTATATAATCTCTCCGAGGAGAAGGAGGCGTTTTTCATCGTACAAAAAATGAAAAATCTGTTTTCTGTTAAGCTAGGAAAAGGCAAGGTTTTATTACTAGTTGTTTGCTTGCTTTTAGCTGGAACTGGGACGGCTTACGGTGCGCATGAGCTCACTAAGCAGTCTATTACCATTTCAATCAATGGTAAAGAGAAGACAATTCGTACACATGAAGAGACAGTAGCACAGCTGCTTTCAGACCTTGGAATAAAGACCAAGGTGGAGGATCATATCTCTCCAAGTCTAAATACAAAGATTGAAGACAACATGAACATTGTGTATGATGCGGCTATACCGGTTCATCTGACCCTAGATGGGAAAGAGAAAACGATATGGACAACAGATCAGACGGTAGGAGCATTATTGAAGAATGAGAAGATAGATATTGGGAAGCACGATCAAGTAACTCCAGGAAAGAATGACAAGATTAAAAAGGATATGGATCTTGTGGTTGAGCAGGCCTTTCAGGTCAGCGTAAATGATGGAGGAAAAGAGAAAAAAGTGTGGACCACTTCGACTACGGTCGCTGACTTTTTAAAGCAACAAGAGCTGAAGCTCAAGAAGCACGATAAGATCAAACCTGCGTTACATAGTCATATTTCTAAAAAAAGCGCAGATATCCAGATCACTCGGGTGGAAAAAGTCACCGATGTAGTGGAAGAGAAAATTGCTTTTGATACCAAACATAAAAAGGATCGTTCTCTTGAAAAAGGAAAAGAGAAGGTGCTTAAAAAAGGTGAAGAAGGTAAATTGAAGAAGCACTATGCCATTGTGAAAGAAAACGGCAAAGTGGTGTCTAAAGAATTGATTAAAGAAGTGACTGAAAAAGATAGCAAGGATCGTTTAGTGGCCATTGGTACACAAGAGTCCCAAAAAGAGCCTAAAGCGACACCTGCCGTTTCAAGAAGCAATGAATCGTCAGGAAAAGAATTTTATGTGGCGTCGACAGCCTATACAGCGAGCTGTGCTGGATGTACGGGCAGAACGTCAACAGGCTATAATTTAAAATCAAATCCAGGTGCAAAGGTCATAGCAGTTGATCCGAGTGTCATTCCGCTAGGCTCTAAAGTGTATGTGGAAGGCTATGGATATGCCGTTGCATCAGACACTGGATCTGCTATAAAAGGGAATAAAATTGATGTGTTCGTCCCAAATAAGTCGGCAGCTTATCAATGGGGAAATAAACGAGTGAAAATTAGAGTACTCAAATAAACACATCAAATCATTTATATGAACAGAGGGCTTTGCGCACCCTCTGTTTTTTTGGTTATAATAGAAGCACTGTTTTCTAATTAATTAGACGCAAAAACAGCATAAAAGGTTTCGTTTTTTAACCAAAAATTGTTTATTGTTTTTGCAAGCGGAGGAATACATGAAAATCAAAGAAATCATTGTGGTGGAAGGTCGTGACGACACTGCGAGAGTGAAGATGGCAGTTGATGCAGATACGATCGAAACAAACGGATCAGCCATTGGCGATACAGTTATTCAACAAGTGCGTCTTGCTCAGGAGACGAGAGGGGTCATTATTTTAACTGATCCTGATTTCCCTGGGGAGAAGATCCGGAAAACCATCGCAGAAGCGGTTCCTGGCTGTAAGCACGCATTTTTGCCAAAACATCTTGCGAAGGCGAAACGGGACAAAGGAATTGGTGTCGAGCATGCTTCCTTGGACAGTATTCGGGAATGCCTTGCCCATGTCCATGAGGAAATGGAAGTAACGGAAAGTGACATTACATTAGATGACTTATTTGACGCAGGCCTAATTGGAGGCGAATCATCGAAACGCCGCCGAGAACGACTAGGTGTGCTATTAAATATAGGATATACCAATGCGAAGCAGCTGCATAAGCGCCTTCACATGTTCCAAATAACCAAACATGATTTTATTGCGGCCTTAAAGACCGTCATGCAGGAGGAAGCCGATGAATAAAGATATAGCGACACCCATCAGAACGAAGGAAATACTGAAGAAATACGGTTTCTCTTTTAAAAAGAGCTTAGGGCAGAACTTTTTAATTGATACAAATATACTCGATCGTATTGTCGATCACGCAGAGGTGACGGATGAGACCGGCGTGATTGAGATTGGGCCTGGTATCGGTGCATTGACCGAGCAGCTCGCTAAGCGTGCAAAGAAAGTCACCGCTTTTGAAATCGATCAGCGTTTATTGCCCATTTTAAACGATACGCTTTCTCCATATGATAATGTTACGATCATTCATCAAGACGTATTAAAGGCGGATGTGAGGAAGGTCATCGAGGAAAATTTTGCTGACTGTAAAGAAGTGATGGTTGTTGCCAACCTTCCATATTACGTGACGACACCGATTATTATGAAACTGCTTGAAGAAAACCTTCCATTGAAAGGGATTGTGGTTATGCTGCAAAAAGAAGTAGCAGATCGTATGGCCGCTGTCCCTTCATCAAAGGAATACAATTCGCTGTCTATCGCAGTTCAATACTATACGGAAGCGAAAACGGTGATGGTTGTGCCTAAAACGGTTTTCGTTCCACAGCCAAATGTCGATTCGGCTGTGATCAAGCTAACTGTTCGTGAAACGCCTGCTGTCTCAGTAGAAAATAATGAATTTTTCTTTCAATTGATCCGTGCGAGCTTTGGTCAGCGCCGAAAAACATTGATGAATAATCTCATGAACAACTTACCTGATGGAAAGCAACATAAAGCGATCATTGAAGAAGCACTTCAAATAGCAGACATTGATGGAAAGCGCCGCGGCGAGTCATTATCCATTGAGGAATTTGCCCGTTTGTCGAATGTTTTACAAAAAGCCCTGTCTTAAGGGCTTTTTTCTTTTGTTTTTCACCACTTCGTTTGTTCGGGCATAGGTTAGAAAGAACAGCACCATGAAAGACGAACATATTTAGCGCAAGACGATACCAACAGGATATGAGCCTGATTGTGGAGTGAAAAGCATGCAATTTCAAATAGGAGATATGGTGACAAGGGCATCCTATCAAATGGATATTTTGTTTCGAATCATTCGAATTGATGAGACCGATCAGCACGAAGCCACCGCCATATTGCATGGGAATGAAGTGAGGCTGATTGCTGATGCCAAGTTGTCAGATCTCGTCAAGGTTCAAAAAGAGGAACAGCTGACTAGAGAGAAAAATGACGAACGAAAAATCAATGAATCGCTCGACTTACTAAGACAGGATTATCAGCTGCTGCGGGAAAAACAAGAGTATTATACTTCTGGACAATATCAGCATCAGGAGCAGTATTTTCACATGCCTGGAAAGGTCCTTCATTTAGATGGAGATGCTTCATACTTAAAGAAATGCTTAGATGTATATGAACGAATTGGTGTACCTGTGTATGGGGTGCATTGCCATGAGAAGAAAATGCCAAGCATGATTGACTCGTTAATTGATCAATATCGACCAGATATATTGGTTATCACAGGACATGATGCGTATTCCAAGCAAAAGGGCGGCGTACATGATATCAGTGCCTATCGTCATTCTCGGCATTTCGTTGAAACGGTTCAAAAAGCCAGACGGAAAATCCCTCATTTAGATCAGCTTGTGATCTTTGCTGGTGCCTGTCAATCTCATTTTGAATCATTGATCCAAGCAGGTGCCAATTTTGCGAGCTCGCCTTCACGTGTGAATATTCATGCGCTCGACCCCGTCTATATCGTTGCGAAGATCAGCTTCACTCCATTTGTCGATCGAATCAACGTGTGGGATGTGCTCCGAAATACATTAACAAGAGAAAAAGGGCTCGGAGGCATCGAGACGAAGGGTGTTCTAAGGGTAGGTATGCCTTATAAAAGAGATCATGAATCGACATAACCCGACTGATTTCAGTCTGGTTTTTTTTATGTTCAAAAAGAAATTGCAAAAGGATACATAATTCACCGGAAATTGAGAAAAATAGGGAGAAGAAAAGGTAGAAGTTTGTCAAAATTATTTTGTTGACAATGGCTCGTGTTCGTTGATATAATTTAATTTTTATTTGACAAAAACGGGCCGTTGTTGTATAATTATCTCAGTGAGGTGGATGCAATGGCGAAGACTTTGTCCGACATCAAAAGATCGCTTGATGGTAACTTAGGTAAACGTTTGACGTTAAAGGCTAACGGGGGCCGCCGTAAAACAATTGAGCGTTCGGGCATTTTAGCTGAAACGTACCCTTCTGTATTTGTGATTCAATTAGATCAAGATGAGAATTCGTTTGAAAGAGTTTCTTATAGTTATGCAGATATACTGACTGAGACGGTCGAATTAACGTTCGATGATACCGCTAGCTCAGTCGCCTATTAATGGGCAGTGAACTTTTTGTTTACTGCTTTTTGTTTTGCCTTTTTTTCTGAATGGGAGTCTGTCCATTTTTTGAAAGGGGTAAAAGAAAGGATTCGATACAAAATAAGAAAGCCACACAAGCAGTGGCACTGATTCGAATTCTCGACTAAAGGGGCTGTTTCGTTTGGGTAGACGCCGAGGCATTATGTCAGATGAGTTCAAATACGAGCTGGCGAAGGATCTTGGATTTTATGATACCGTCAAAAATGGAGGCTGGGGAGAGATTCGTGCGCGTGACGCAGGTAATATGGTCAAACGTGCCATTGAATTAGCTCAACAGCACATGGCTCAGGATGAGAATCAATGATAGAAAAACGGTCAGGGATACCTCGGGTGTCTCTGGCTTTTTTTGATGAAAAAGTCAGTGTGCTCGGCGTAAAAGCCTATATTCATCAGATCCATCAAATGTGATACAATATTGATACTTATGTTTAGATGGAGAAGTAGGTGAAATGTTTGCGTATTTTAGAAAAAGCACCGGCGAAAATTAATCTCTCACTTGATGTTCATGGAAAAAGACCGGATGGATATCACGAAGTGGAGATGGTGATGACAACAATAGACCTTGCAGATCGACTAGAGCTGACGGAGCTGGACAAGGATGAAATTCGTGTATCATCTCATAATCGATTCGTGCCTGATGATCAGCGTAATTTGGCTTATCAGGCGGCTAAATTACTTAAAACAAGGTTCGGTATTCAAAAAGGTGTATCCATTGTCATCACAAAAACAATTCCAGTCGCAGCAGGGTTAGCTGGAGGCAGCAGTGATGCAGCAGCAGCACTTCGCGGCTTAAATCGTTTGTGGAAGTTAAACCTCACGTTAGATGAACTAGCTGAGCTTGGAGCGGAGATCGGCTCAGATGTGTCCTTTTGTGTACACGGAGGCACAGCACTAGCGACAGGACGTGGAGAAAAGCTGAAGCATATTGCGGCACCGCCGCATTGCTGGGTGATTTTAGCGAAGCCGGTGATTGGGGTATCTACAGCAGAAGTCTATAGACAATATGACGCAAGCAAAGTAGAACACCCGAATGTAAAGCGTATGATTGAAGCGATTGAAGCGAAAGATTATAAAGAGATGTGCGGCTCACTCGGAAACGTTCTAGAGTCTGTGACATTAAAGATGTATCCAGAAGTAGATATGATCAAAAGGCAGATGAAGCGTTTCGGTGCTGACGCTGTTTTAATGAGTGGAAGCGGCCCTACAGTATTTGGTTTGATTCAATATGAATCGAAGGTACAAAGAATATATAACGGACTGAGAGGATTTTGTGATCAAGTATACGCTGTCCGCATGATCGGCGAACAAAATGCCCTTGATTAAATCCGTATATTAAGTTATATTTATCATAAATTATTCGGGTTCTGGGGGTAAGTTCATGAAGTTTCGTCGAAGCGGCAGATTGGTGGACTTAACAAATTATTTGTTAGCCCACCCGCACGCACTAGTACCGTTAACTTTTTTTGCAGAAAGATATCAATCTGCGAAGTCCTCCATTAGTGAAGACTTAACGATTATCAAACAGACCTTCGAACAGCAGGGAATAGGCACATTGCTTACTGTACCTGGTGCTGCTGGCGGAGTGAAATATATTCCGAAGATTCACCTAAAAGAAGCAGACGACGTGGTAAACGATATCGGAGAAGCTCTATCGACTCCTGAACGTGTACTTCCTGGCGGTTATTTATATTTAACCGATGTTTTAGGGAATCCATCAATCCTTGCGAAAATCGGTAAGCTATTTGCGACCATCTTTGCAGACCGTGCGATTGATGTCGTCATGACTGTTGCGACAAAGGGTATCCCTATTGCCTATTCTGTTGCTGGTTATTTAAATGTGCCGGTTGTGATCGTTAGAAAAGATAATAAAGTAACTGAGGGATCAACTGTAAGTATTAACTACGCGTCAGGTTCGTCTAATCGAATTCAAACCATGTCACTTGCAAAGCGAAGCTTAGATAAAGGATCCAATGTCCTGATCATTGATGACTTTATGAAAGCGGGCGGAACCATTAACGGCATGGTGAATTTGCTTGAGGAATTTAATGCAAATGTTGCAGGGATCGGTGTTCTTTTAGAAGATGAAGGCGTAGATGAACGTCTCGTTGATGAATATGTATCGCTTTTAAAGCTTTCAACCATTGATATGAAGCAGAAGATCATTGAGATCAATGAAGGCAATTTCCACGAGTTTTTTCATTCGAAAGCTTAAGCGTTGATAAACATGTAGTTGAATGGGAGAGATTGATATGACAAAAGTTGTTCAAACCAAACATGCACCAGCAGCCATTGGACCTTACTCTCAAGGGATTATTGTCAATAACATGTTTTGCAGCTCCGGGCAGATTCCATTAACAGCAGCTGGAGACTTTGTAAATGGAGATATTAAAGAACAAACTCATCAAGTGTTCCGTAATCTTAAGGCCGTACTTGAAGCAGCAGGTGCTTCCTTTGAGACAGTTGTGAAAGCAACAGTTTTTATCAAGGATATGGAACAATTCGCAGAAGTAAATGAAGTGTACGGTGAGTATTTCCATACACATAAGCCAGCCCGTTCTTGTGTGGAAGTAGCAAGACTTCCTAAGGATGCACTCGTAGAAATTGAAGTGATTGCATTAGTAAAGTAAACAGGCAATCTTAACGAAAGCCGTTTGGTTTCATCATATGCAGGAAAAGACATCATTATGATGTCTTTTTTTCACGCAAAGAATGTAAGCGTCGTCACTAAAATGACAAAAAATGTATAAATATCCCGATATTTCAAAAAAAGTTTAAAAAAAGAGCAGGAGAATCACCACAATCGTTGAATACCTAAGTAATGCTTTTATATTGGGAAAAGGTGGTGAACTACTGTGGAAGTTACTGACGTAAGATTACGCCGCGTGAATACCGATGGTCGCATGAGGGCGATTGCATCCATCACGCTGGACCACGAATTTGTTGTTCATGATATTCGTGTGATTGATGGAAACAATGGGTTGTTTGTTGCAATGCCTAGCAAACGCACGCCTGATGGAGAGTTTCGCGATATTGCACATCCAATTAATTCAGGTACTCGGGGGAAAATCCAAGATGCTGTATTAAATGAATATCATCGCTTAGGCGAAGAGGAAGAAACAATTGAATATGAAGAAGCTGGAGCTTCTTAACCATAAGTAAAACCAAAAAGACAGCTTTAAGAGAAAATGGAATGTTTTCTTTTAAATGCTGTCTTTTTTGCGTTTTTCCTCATGTGTCTTTCATGTGTCTTATATGTTTCATCCGTTAGAAAAATATTGTACTTCCTCATGTATCCTTGAAATCAGTCCTTATTTAGGATATATTTTTCTATGGATAATAGGGATATTGGAGGCCAATCAATGGATAAGCGGTTCGCAGTGATTTTAGCAGCGGGAAAAGGAACGAGAATGAAGTCAAAGCTATACAAAGTACTTCATCCAGTTTGCGGAAAGCCAATGGTCGAGCATGTGGCAGATGAAGCGTTAAAGCTTTCTTTAGCCAAGCTAGTGACGATTGTCGGTCATGGAGCAGAGAACGTTAAAGAGCAGCTTGGAGACAGAAGTGAGTATGCACTTCAAGAAGAACAGCTGGGAACAGCACATGCCGTCAAACAAGCAAAGTCGTTCCTTGCGCAGGAAAAGGGAACAACCATTGTCATTTGTGGTGATACGCCATTATTGACAGCGGAGACAATGGAAGCTATGTTGAGCGAGCATCAAAAACATCAAGCGAAAGTCACTATTTTAACAGCACATGCGGATGACCCGACAGGTTATGGTCGTATTATTCGTGACGAAACCGGTGCTGTCGTGAAAATTGTGGAGCATAAAGATGCGAATGATGCGGAACGTCAAGTGAATGAAATTAATACAGGGACTTATTGTTTTTCAAATGAAGATCTCTTCCGTGTGATTGAGCAAGTGTCGAATGAAAATGCACAGGGCGAATACTATTTGCCAGACGTCATTGAAATCTTAAAGAATGAAGGGCAAACAGTAGCTGCATATCAAACACCGCATTTTGAAGAAACACTTGGAGTCAATGATCGTATCGCTCTATCACAAGCAGAGCAATTCATGAAGCGACGTATTAATCATCAGCATATGAAGAATGGTGTGACCTTGATTGATCCTGAGAACACGTATATTTCACCTGATGCGGTTATCGGTGAAGATACAATGATTTATCCTGGGACGGTCATCAAAGGGAATGTGAAAATCGGTGCAGACGCCACTATTGGACCAAACACTGAAATTGTTGACAGCATCGTCGGAGACCGCACAGTGATTAAGCAATCTGTCGTCTGCGATAGTGAGGTTGGAGTCGATGTGACAATTGGGCCGTTTGCTCATATTCGCCCGTTGTCGAAAATTGGCGATGAAGTGAAGATCGGGAATTTTGTCGAAATCAAGAAAACGGTTATCGGTGACCGCAGCAAAGCATCTCATCTAAGCTATATTGGAGATGCAGAGGTCGGAACTGATGTAAACCTTGGCTGTGGCTCTATTACAGTCAATTATGATGGGAAGAACAAATTCTTAACGAAGATTGAAGATGGCGCTTTTATTGGCTGTAATTCTAATCTCGTGGCACCAGTCACTGTCGGAAAAGGGGCATATGTTGCAGCTGGTTCAACGGTTACAGAAGATGTACCGCAGGATGCATTGTCTATTGCTAGAGCAAGACAAGTCAATAAAGAAGATTATGTGAAAAATATTCATAAAAAATAATCCAAATACCCGGAGGTTTACCATGTCTAATCGTTATGCTGATGCGAATTTAAAGATATTCTCTTTGAATTCAAACCCTGAACTTGCGAAAGAAATTGCCGATCGTATCGGAGTTGATGTAGGAAAGAGCTCTGTTAAACGCTTTAGTGACGGTGAAGTCCAAATCAATATTGAAGAAAGTATTCGTGGCTGTGATTGTTATGTCATTCAATCCACTAGTGCGCCAGTGAATGAGCACATCATGGAGCTGCTCATTATGGTAGATGCACTAAAACGCGCTTCTGCGAAAACGGTCAATATTGTGATCCCTTATTACGGATATGCACGTCAAGATCGTAAGGCAAAACCTCGTGAGCCAATCACTGCGAAGCTTTTTGCGAACTTACTTGAAACAGCGGGTGCTACACGTGTCATTGCACTTGATCTTCATGCGCCGCAAATCCAAGGTTTCTTTGATATTCCAATCGATAACTTAATGGCTGTGCCAATCTTAACAAACTATTTCGAACAGAAAAACTTGAATGATATCGTCGTTGTGTCTCCTGACCACGGTGGTGTAACACGTGCGCGTAAAATGGCAGATCGCCTGAAAGCGCCAATCGCAATTATCGACAAACGTCGTCCAAAGCCAAACGTTGCTGAAGTGATGAACATCATTGGTAACATTGAAGGCAAAACGGCGATTCTCATCGATGATATCATTGATACAGCTGGTACCATTACACTTGCTGCAAATGCACTTGTGGAAAATGGAGCGGCTGAAGTATATGCTTGCTGTACTCACCCAGTATTGTCTGGACCAGCAGTAGAACGTATCACAAATTCTAAAATTAAAGAATTAGTTGTGACAAACAGTATTCACTTAACAGATGACAAGAAAGTTGGAAAATTCATTCCACTTTCAGTTGGGCCTTTGCTTGCAGAAGCCATCATCCGTGTACATGAAGAAGAATCTGTGAGCTACCTTTTCAGTTAATTTTCTGATTAAAAAAGGCCCTAGGCATCCGCTTGGGGTCTTTTTGCTATCATCATTCACAGCAAATAAGTTTAAAATGATTCGGTTATGGGTAATTATGAGAGTAGTGACAAAAATGAAATAGGATGGTGCTGAATATGGCAACTTTAAAAGCAAATAAAAGAACTGATTTCAAACGTTCCACACTGCAAAAAATCCGTCATTCAGGACACGTTCCTGGTGTCATATACGGAAAAAATACAGACAACCTGGCTGTTTCACTAGACAGCATCGATTTATTAAAGACCTTACGTGATGAAGGGAAGAATACAATCATCACATTAGACGTGAACGGTGAAACAAAATCCGTGATGGTCACAGAATTACAAACAGATCCGCTGAAAAATGAGCTTGTCCATGCAGATTTCCAAGTAGTCGACTTACAGCGTGAAATTGAAGCAGATGTACCTGTACAGCTGATTGGCGAATCTAAAGGAGTTAAAGATGGCGGTGTGCTTCAGCAGCCACTATTTGAACTATCCATTACAGCGAAACCAAAAGATATCCCTCAGCATATTGAAGCAGATATTACAAGCTTAGAAGTGAATGATGTCCTAACAGTCGCTGATTTGTCTGTTCAGTCATCATATCAAGTGAATAACGATCCAGAAGAAGTCGTGGCATCCATTTTACCACCTCAGCAATCAGAGGTTCCTGAACCAGATAGCGCAGAGGAACCAAAAGAACCTGAGGCCATTAAAGAAAAGGATAACGATGGAGAATAACTGGGCATTTAGAGACGTAACCCTCCCGCGGTTGCGTCTTTTGTGCTAGAATGAAAAGAATTCATACGTTTTTACATGAGGCAATCCAATTGGCTCATTTTTTAGGCGTGTGCTTTGTGACAAAGGAGGTTATTGGTTTCATGATTGCATTTGTTGGATTAGGTAATCCAGGAAAAGAATATGAAAAAACAAGACATAACGTCGGGTTTATGACAATAGATGAATTATCGAAAAAATGGGACATCCCTTTAAATCAATCAAAATTCCATGGACTGTTTGGAACAGGGTTTGTTTCAGGGCAAAAGGTTCTACTTGTAAAGCCGCTTACATATATGAACTTATCAGGAGAATGCGTGCGTCCGCTAATGGATTACTATGATATTCCTCTTGAACATTTGAAAGTCATCTATGATGATCTTGATTTGCCAACTGGCCGGATTCGTTTGCGTACAAAAGGAAGTGCTGGCGGGCATAATGGAATCAAATCGTTGATTCAGCATTTAGGGTCACCTGAGTTTGATCGATTCCGTATCGGCATTGGACGCCCTCAAAATGGCATGAAGGTCGTCGATTACGTGCTAGGACGCTTTTCAGAAGAGGAGCAGCCTGACATTGCATCAGCCATTCAGGCGTCTGTCGAAGCTTGTGAGGCGGCTTTAACTAAGCCATTTTTGGAAGTGATGAATGATTTTAACAAAAAGGTATAAGAATGATAAGCAAAGCACATACTGATCATAAAATCTCAGCATGGGAGGATCACGTATGGCTTTGCATTATTACTGCCGGCACTGTGGTGTAAAGGTTGGCAGTCTAGATGAATCCGCTGTTCAAAGTGAAGCACTTGGATTTCATCACTTAACAAATGAGGAAAGAAACGATATGATTTCTTATAGGGAAAATGGTGATTTACATGTACAAACCATTTGTGAGGATTGCCAAGAGGCGCTCGAAAGAAATCCTGATTACCATCAGTATCATACCTTTATTCAATAAAAAGCTTTGGTGTAGATAATAGACCAAAGCGTTTTTCTGTTTTAAACAAGCAGGGAGGAGGAGCCAAATGAAAAATATACAATCATTTATCAAACAAAGTGATGATTTTCAGTCCATTTTTAATGGGCTAAAGGAAGGGTTAAAAGCACAGCTGCTCGCCGGACTATCAGGCTCCGTCAGATCTTTATTTACAGCCGCTATATCAGACGAACTTAAGCGGCCGATGTTTATTGTGACTCACAACTTGTATCAAGCGCAGAAGGTAACAGATGATCTTGCCAGTGTGCTGTCAGATCGCTCGGTCCTTCTTTATCCTGTGAATGAACTCATTGCTTCAGAAATTGCCGTTGCGAGCCCTGAGCTCAGAGCACAGCGTCTAGATGTTCTGAACCGGCTGGCGAATGGAGAAAACCCCATTATCGTCACCCCGGCTGCTGCGGTGCGTCGAATGCTTCCGCCAGTTGAGCTCTGGAAGGAGAGTCAGATCCATTTAAAGCTTGGTGAAGAAATTGATTTGGAGGCGTTTTCAAAACAGCTTGTACAAATCGGTTATGACCGGACGTCGATGGTTGCTGCGCCCGGAGATTTTAGTGTGCGCGGAGGAATCATTGATATTTATTCGTTAACGGAAGATCATCCAATTCGTATTGAGCTGTTTGATACAGAAGTAGACTCAATTCGAACGTTCCACTCGGATACACAGCGTTCATTAGAAACACTTCAAGAAATTAAAATCGGTCCCGCAAAAGAGCTGATTGTGAGAGGGCCTGAACGAGTGAGAGCCATTGAACAGCTTGATCAAGGACTTGCGAAGAGCTTAAAGAAATTCAACTCGGACCAGCAAAAAGAATTGCTGCATCAACATATTTCTGCTGATCGAGAGAAGCTGCTAGAAGGTATCGTGACACAGGAAATGACGAAGTACCTGTCCTATTTCTATGAAAAACCTGCTAGTTTGCTAGATTACACATCACAGGATACGATTATTATTTTAGATGAAATTAGCAGGATTCAGGAGATGGAAGAACAGCTTGAGCAGGAAGAAGTGGATTGGACAATTAGCCTGCTTGAAGAAGGCAATATTCTTCATGATTTATCCCTTTCTTTCCCGTTCCAACAACTAATCAATCAGCAATCGCGGTCGATTCTGTACTACTCCTTGTTCCTGAGACATGTCCAGCAGACAAATCCGCAAAATATCGTCAATGTATCTAGTAAGCAAATGCAGAATTTCCACGGGCAGATGAATGTGCTTGCGAGTGAAATTGAACGCTACAAAAAACAACAATACACAGTTGTCTTCTTAGGTGCGGATGAAGAACGGACAGACAAACTGTCTTCTGTCTTACATGATTATGACATTGAAGCTGCTCTTGCCAAGCCGGACGCAGAGCTTGTAAGCGGACAGGTGTATATTTTACAAGGTGAGCTGCAAACAGGCTTTGAACTGCCGTTATCAAAAATTGCCGTGATCACAGAAGGCGAGCTCTTCAAGAAACGTGTGAAGAAGCAGGCACGTAAGCAAAAGCTGACCAATGCAGAGCGAATTAAGAGCTATTCAGAGCTTCAAGTCGGCGATTATGTGGTGCACATTAACCACGGGATCGGTAAGTATTTAGGAATTGAAACGCTTGAAATCGGCGGCATTCATAAAGATTATTTAAATATTCATTATCAAGGAAGCGACAAGCTTTATGTACCGGTTGAACAAATTGATCAGGTACAGAAGTATGTTGGATCAGAAGGTAAAGAACCAAAGCTGTACAAACTAGGCGGTAGTGACTGGAAACGCGTGAAGAAAAAAGTAGAAACTTCTGTTCAGGACATTGCAGATGATCTCATTAAGCTGTATGCAGAACGTGAGGCAAGCAAAGGGTATGCCTTCTCACCTGATCATGAGATGCAGCGCCAGTTTGAATCAGCGTTCCCTTACCAGGAAACAGATGATCAAATCCGTTCGATTCATGAAATCAAACAAGACATGGAGCGGGAGCGTCCAATGGACCGCCTGCTTTGTGGAGATGTGGGATACGGAAAAACAGAAGTGGCGATTCGAGCCGCCTTCAAAGCGATTGCTGACGGGAAGCAGGTTGCTCTGCTTGTGCCAACAACCATCTTAGCGCAGCAGCATTTTGACACGATTATGGACCGATTCCAAGACTATCCGGTCAAAATTGCTCAGCTGAGCCGTTTCCGTACAAGAAAAGAAACAACCGAAACGTTAAAAGGGTTGAAAAATGGAACGATAGATATGGTTATCGGTACACATCGTTTGCTTTCTAAAGATATTGTCTATAAGGACTTAGGTCTGTTGATTATTGATGAAGAGCAGCGTTTTGGTGTGACCCATAAAGAGAAAATTAAACAGATGAAAGCCAATATCGATGTACTGACATTAACGGCTACGCCAATTCCGCGTACGCTGCATATGTCTATGCTTGGCGTACGGGATTTATCGGTTATTGAAACACCGCCTGAAAACCGTTTCCCTGTTCAAACCTATGTGGTCGAGTACAATGGCGCTTTAGTCAGAGAAGCGATTGAGCGAGAACTAGCACGCGGTGGTCAAGTGTACTTCCTGTACAACCGTGTCGAGGATATTGAACGCAAAGCAGATGAAATCTCCATGCTAGTTCCAGATGCGAAAGTCAGCTATGCACATGGGAAAATGAGTGAGAACGAGCTGGAATCAGTGATGATCAATTTCCTTGAAGGTGAATCAGATGTATTGGTCAGTACCACCATCATTGAAACGGGAGTCGACATTCCAAATGTGAACACGCTCATCGTCCACGATGCCGATAAAATGGGGCTTTCTCAGCTGTACCAGCTAAGAGGACGAGTAGGACGCTCGAATCGTGTCGCATATGCTTATTTCACGTATAGAAAAGATAAAGTTCTGTCTGAAGTAGCAGAGAAGAGACTTCAAGCTATTAAAGAATTCACAGAGCTCGGATCAGGATTTAAAATTGCGATGCGTGATTTAACGATTCGAGGAGCAGGAAATTTACTTGGTGCACAGCAGCATGGATTCATTGATTCTGTTGGATTCGACCTCTATTCTCAAATGCTGAAAGAAGCCATTGAAGAAAGAAGAGGCGATACAACGGCTCAAGATAAATTCGAACCGGAAATCGATCTGCAAATCGATGCTTACATCCCGGACACATACATTTCGGATGGGAAGCAAAAGATCGAGATGTATAAACAATTCAGAGCGATTGGATCAATTGAAGAGAGAAAAGAGCTTCAAGATGAAATGATCGACCGATTCGGTGAATATCCGCAAGAAGTGGCGGACTTGTTCACAATTGCGACGATGAAAGTATACGCAGTGCAGGAACGTGTCGAATTGATCAAGATGGAGAAAGGGATTGTCAGACTCACCCTTGAAGAGCAAGCAAGCAGTGAAATCGACGGTCAAAAATTATTTGCCCTCGGCAGTAAATATGGCCGTGATATTGGCCTAGGAATGGAAGGCAGCAAGCTAATTATTTCTGTCCAAACGAAAGGCAAGAAGACGGAAGAATGGCTAGATATTGTTCTGAATATGCTTCGAGGTCTTCAAGATGTGAAAAAAGAAACCATTCCATCTTCATAAAAATTTGTTTGTCTCTCGTGTATATTACGGTTGATGTGACGGATACTAATCTCAGGGTCAAGTGGTGAATGTTGCATAAAGTGGACGCTTTTGCTCCATTCACCCAACACATCATCTAACGAAAGAGAGGCAGCAGTGAATGAAAGCAACTGGAATTGTACGCCGCATCGATGATCTAGGTAGAGTGGTTATTCCGAAGGAGATTCGCAGAACATTGCGCATCCGGGAAGGAGATCCGCTTGAGATTTTCGTCGACCGCGATGGAGAAGTCATTTTGAAGAAATATTCGCCGATTAGTGAGCTAGGAGACTTTGCGAAGGAATATGCTGATGCATTATTCGACAGTTTGGGTCATTCCATCCTGATTTGTGATCGAGATACGTATATTGCTGTATCCGGCAGTTCGAAAAAAGAGTACTTAAACAAATCCATCAGTGATTTACTTGAACGAACAATGGACCAGCGTAATTCTGTATTAGAAGAAAGCAAAAAAGAAATTCAACTTGTCGATGGTATTGATGATGACGTATCTGCTTATACCATTGCACCTATTGTTGCAAACGGAGATCCGATTGGCGCCGTCGTCTTATTTTCTAAAGAGCGTTCAATGGGGGAAGTGGAGCATAAAGCGGCAGAAACAGCAGCTGGCTTCTTAGCCCGTCAAATGGAACACTAGGTCTAATAATTCTATATCATTTTGATGAAACGAAAGAATGCCGATGAAATCATTTGATTTTGTCGGCGTTTTTTATATGGAATGAAACAAAACGGGGAATATGCCGTCTACTCCTTAGAAAGAAACGGCTTTTCATTCACGTATGATATAATGAGTGCGTTTAACTGTAGATCTATTTTTAAAGGAGTCATCCATGAAAAATGCTGTGAATCAGCCGCATTGGCTTTTCCAAGGTGCGGTGATTTTGACCATCGCAGGCTTGTTATCAAAGGTACTAAGTGCCGTTTATCGTGTTCCGTTCCAGAACATCGTAGGAGACACAGGGTTTTATATTTATCAGCAAGTGTACCCCTTCCTTGGTATTGCGATCATGCTCGGCACCACAGGGTTTCCTGTCATGGTGTCCAAGCTTCTGAGTGAGCATGGGGAAGAAAATCGAAGGATCATTACAAGGGTATCTTTGGTCTATATCACTTTACTGAGCCTGGTCTTATTTCTTTGTCTTTACATAGGGGCAGGTAGAATTGCGAGCCTTATGGCGGACAGTCAATTAATCCTGCTCATCCAAATGAGTGCTTTCGTGTTTTTATTCCTGCCGCTTACCGTGATGCTGAGAGGCGTTTTTCAGAGTGACGGTATGATGCTTCCAACGGCTGTTTCTCAATTGGTTGAGCAGCTCATCAGGGTAGGCGTCCTGCTTGTTTTATCCTTCTATTTCGTCAGGCACGGTTATTCGCTTTATGAAACGGGTGCGGGTGCGGTCTTCTCCTCCATAGTGGGAAGCGCGTCCTCGCTTGTACTACTTCTTTTTCTTTGGCTGACTTACCGAAAACAGTCTTCTGCACCTATGACAGTTAAGCAGGCGACACTTCGGAAAAAGGATGTTTTGAAGAGTTTGGTGCTGTATACATTCACGATTTGTGTCAGCGGACTGCTCATTTTATGGATGCAAATGATTGATGCCTTTCATCTGTATGCGTTGCTGCGCAGTGAGGGACTGAGTGAAGCCGCGGCAAAGGCGGCAAAAGGTGTGTATGACCGAGGGCAGCCGTTTTTACAGCTAGGGACAGTGTTTGCCATTAGCATCGGGACCTCTCTTGTGCCATTTTTATCAGCGGCCATGAGGAATGGAGAGCATGAAGCGATCAGGCAAAAAGTATGGACATCGTTTAAAACCACGTCGGTTTTAGGGATTGGTTCAGCAGTTGGGCTGATTTGTATTCTTTCGCCAGTCAATACCATGCTTTTTCGTAATGATTTAGGTACCGATGCGCTGCAAATATTCTGTATTTCCATCGCATTTACATCGATAGCGATTACGCAAGCAGCTTTACTTCAAGGTCTCGGGCATACTGTGTATCCGGCTGTTGTGGTGATTCTCAGTGTGCTGGTGAAATGGATACTCACGCTTGCACTTGTGCCGCTATTTGGCATCTATGGTGCCGCATGGTCAACCGTGTGCGGTTTCCTCGCTGCCGCTCTGCTCAATGCCGTTTATTTGAGGTATAAAGGATGGATTTCGTTGAGAGAGCTGTTTCCAGTGAAAATTCTTTTATCGGCCGCTTTCATGGCCATCGTCTTAATAGGGTATCAGGCACTGTTTTCTTGGGTCATTCCCTTTGAAAAACGTCCTTTTTCCGTTTTAGAGAGCCTGACGTCAGTTTTTATTGGTGGTTTCGCCTTTTTATATAGTATTCTTAAGCTAGAAGTATTTACGGACGAGGAATGGAGACTCATTCCATTAGGAGAAAAGATTTTATATTTTAAACAGATGAGAGGGAATCAAAATGGCAGGTAAGATTACCGTCGTCGGTCTTGGGGCAGGCGACATGGATCAGCTGACGCTCGGTGTATACAAGCAGCTGACGCAGGCGAAAGAAGTATTTATGAGAACGCAGGACCATCCGCTTACCGCAGAGTTGATGCAGGAGGTCCCATCGCTGACCTTTTTTGATGAAATTTATGAAAAGCACGATGAGTTTGATTCGGTCTATCAGGAAATCACGGAAATTTTATTTGCAGAGGCTGCGGAAAAGGAGATTGTGTACGCAGTACCAGGTCACCCATTTGTCGCAGAAAAGACCGTCCAGCTATTAGTTTCTCAACAGCAAGAGCGCGGGATTGAGGTGTCTGTTGCTGGTGGACAAAGCTTTTTGGATGCGACGTTTAACTCCTTGCAGATCGACCCAATCGAGGGATTCCAATTCGTTGATGCAGGAGATATGAGAGCGGACGATCTGAAATTGACCCAGCATGTCCTCATTTGTCAGGTATATGATCAGATCACCGCTTCGAATGTGAAACTCACGCTGATGGAAAAGCTTCCAGACGATTATGAAGTCTATATTGTGACGGCGGCTGGAAGCAGCCTGGAACAGATTACTGCCGTTCCTTTATTTGAACTTGATCGAGATGTGTCGATAAATAACTTAACGAGTGTTTATGTGCCTCCGATTCAAGATGAAAAGCTGCTTTATCAACAATTTGACACCTTCCGTGACGTCATCCGTACATTAAGAGGTCCGGGCGGCTGTCCATGGGATCAAAAACAAACCAATGAGTCACTCAAACCCTATTTAATTGAAGAATGCTATGAACTGCTTGAAGCGATAGATGAAGATGATCCAGACCATATGGTGGAAGAGCTCGGAGATGTGATGCTGCAGGTGTTACTTCATGCTCAAATTGGTGAAGATGACGGCTTTTTCTCAATTGATGACGTCATCCAGCATGTCACAGAAAAAATGGTTCGTAGACATCCCCATGTGTTTGGCGACACAAATGTGTCTGAAGCAGAAGAAGTGGTCGTCAACTGGGAAAAAATCAAGCAGCAGGAGAAGCCGGAGCGGGCAGCCTCTATGTTGCAATCCATCCCGGCGACGCTTCCAGCATTAACAAAGGCATATAAGCTCCAAAAGAAAGCCGCCAAAGTAGGCTTTGATTGGACAGATGTGAAAGATATTTGGAACAAATACGAAGAAGAAAAGCAGGAATTTCTCGTTGAAGTGGCAGAGAAGCCGGACGAAAGTGCAACGAAGCAGATGAAAGACGAATTTGGAGATCTTTTGTTTGTTCTCGTCAACATTGGAAGGTTCTATCAGCTAGAGCCTGAAACGGCGCTCGCTTCCGCCAACACAAAATTCATGCGACGCTTTCAGCATATTGAACAAAAAGCAAAGGACATGGGACGTTCATTAGAGGACTTAACGCTAGAGGAAATGGACGATCTATGGAACGATGCCAAACGTATAGAAAGAGGTGAGCATACATGAGATTAGATAAATTTTTAAAAGTGTCCCGTTTAATCAAAAGAAGAACATTGGCAAAAGAAGTAGCTGATCAAGGCAGAATTTCTATTAACGGCACACAGGCGAAAGCCAGCTCTGACGTGAAAGAAGGAGACGAGCTTAAAATCCGTTTTGGTCAAAAACTTGTGACGGTTCAAGTCAATGAGTTAAAGGACACGACGAAAAAAGAAGAAGCCGCTGGCATGTATACTGTGCTAAAAGAAGAAAAAACAGCAGAATAGGGCTTGTTCTAAATGATCCTCCTGTCACATACAATGCAGTAACAATGCAAGTATGAGATATGGGGGATGTATAAATGAATCAATATTATAATCAACCTCAAGGCACGA
The DNA here is from genome assembly GCF_038601465.1 of Bacillus sp. FSL R7-0672. Taxonomy (NCBI): domain Bacteria; kingdom Bacillati; phylum Bacillota; class Bacilli; order Caryophanales; family Bacillaceae; genus Bacillus; species Bacillus sp. FSL R7-0672. The sequence continues at coordinate 70,644 of NZ_CP152010.1, forward strand.
AGCTGTCATCAGAAGCGGAACACAATATCACAATGCGAAACAGAAAGCATTTAGATATTACCGGCGTCAAACAGGTGGAAAGCTTTGATAATGAAGAATTTCTGCTTGAGACGGTCATGGGAATTCTCGCTATCCGCGGAGAAAATCTGCAAATGAAAAACCTAGACGTCGAAAAAGGCGTTGTGTCGATTAAAGGACGTGTCTTTGACTTAATTTATGTAGATGAGCAGCACGGGGAGAAAGCTAAAGGGTTTTTTAGCAAGCTGTTTAAATGACGCTGACAGTCCAGTTTTATACGATGCTTTCGATGGTAGCGATGGGCATCTGGCTGGGCGCATCGCTTGATACGTACAAGCTGTTTGTGAATCGGGAAAAGACAGCAAAATGGCTTTTGATTATACATGATCTCCTTTTTTGGCTGGTACAGGGTCTCTTATTCTTTTATGTTCTGCTGCTGACAAATGAGGGAGAATTCAGGCTTTATATCTTTCTAGCCGTTGCACTAGGTTTCTCGATGTATCAGGCATTGATGAAACAGCTGTATATGAATATTCTCAAGTTTATCACGATGTGTATTTATCAAACCGTTCTCATCCTTAAAAGGCTGGTCATGTCGATCGTCTTCCAGCCGATCCGTTGGATTGTCACAATGGTCATAAGTGTTATACTGTTCTTGTTCCACTCGCTCTTACGTCTTGTTCGTTTTACGTTTCGGCTCGTGTGGAAGGTGCTGTCCATTGTTTGTTATCCGCTCATCTGGTTACTTAATGTGACCATTATTCATCGGATTCCCGAAAAATGGCGAACATCAATGAGATTGTTTTTCTCTAAAGGAGCAGGAATTTTACAAGGGACCAAGAAATTATCTGGTACCATCAAAACGAAATGGAAACAATTCTGGACAAAGTAAGAGAGGAGGCCTTCAACCTTGAACAAGAGAAAAAGAAATATCGCACAAATTCAAAATGATTACCAAAAACAAATGGAACAGCAAGCACAGCGCTTAAAACGCAAACGCCGAGGACTCCTTAGAAGGCTTACCGTGTTTGGTGTGATCGTGCTCATGTTTGCTGTCTTGGTAACAAGTGCCCTCTGGTCGCAATCGTCCTCATTAAAGGAAAAAGAAGAGAAGAAGGTTGCGCTCGAAAAAGAATTAAAGCAATTACAAACAAAGCAGGAAGATATTTCTGATGAAATTAAAAAGCTGAAAAGCAAGGAATACGTACTCGAACTGGCACGACGGGACTATTATATGTCCAAAAAAGGCGAAAAAATCTTTGATGTGGGCAATAAGAGCGATTAGCCTTGTTGACACTTAAAATTCAGTTTATGTATAATTGAACAAATGAGATTTTTTTATAAGTCTAAGGAGGAGCACTTTTTTTATGTCGATTGAAGTTGGCAGCAAGTTACAAGGGAAAGTTACGGGCATTACAAATTTTGGAGCTTTTGTGGAGTTGCCAGGCGGTTCAACTGGTCTCGTTCATATCAGTGAGGTAGCCGATAACTATGTAAAAGATATTAATGAGCATTTAAAAGTCGGTGAACAAGTTGAAGTGAAAGTGATTAACGTTGAAAAAGACGGTAAAATCGGCTTGTCCATTAAAAAAGCAAAAGATCGTCCTCAACAACAATCAAGACCGGTCAGAAATGATTTCCGTCCAAAGGAATCGTTTGAGCAAAAAATGAACAAATTCTTAAAAGATAGTGAAGACCGCTTAACATCTTTAAAACGTAACACGGAATCAAAACGTGGGGGACGCGGAGCAAGAAGAGGTTAACTTGTTGCTGCTTTCTATATATCTTTCACAACAAAGCACCTGCTGTCCGCAGGTGCTTTTTTTCTTGATCCATACGACATTTTTTGAGGTTTCGTCATTTAATTTAAAACTTCCTATTGACGGACAAGCGATTCCTTTGTATTATAGATCTTGTGCTTCTTAGCGCATTTTTATTATGGCGGTGTAGCTCAGCTGGCTAGAGCGTACGGTTCATACCCGTGAGGTCGGGGGTTCGATCCCCTCCGCCGCTATCCTTTTTATTAGAACATAAAAGCAAGGCCCGTTGGTCAAGCGGTTAAGACACCGCCCTTTCACGGCGGTAACACGGGTTCGAATCCCGTACGGGTCATCTTCGAAAACAGCTTTCTTTAGGAAAGCTGTTTTTTTGTGTCTTCGTAAAATTCTGATGAAAGACATCGACTTTCAAGAAAGTATGCCTCTTTGACGAATAAAGCGTCGAACGTTTTATGGAAACGACAACTTCTTTTGACAAAATTTCTTTTTCACCTTCGCTATAATGACAAGCAACGAATATCAGGTGGGGGATGAAAAGATGGAAAAACTAGAAAGAAGAACTGATTTAACAGGAGCGGGGTTTGAAAGAATCAGTGCAGGGTTAAAAAAGATGAAAAACCTGTTTCTTCATCATACGCATTCTCTTTTTTTCTATAGAGGGTTTATTTATGTCGTTCTTGGTTTTTTATTAGGACGAGCCTTTATATTATCTGAAATTATGCCGTTTGCTCTGCCTTTCTTTGGCTCCATGCTGCTTATCAAAAGAGATAAGTCCATGCTTGCTTGTCTCGCTTTACTTGCTGGAGCCATGACGATATCACCTCAAAATGCATTGTTTGTGTTTGCGTCGCTGATCGTATTCCTTCTTATGTCCAAGGTGGTTTCTTTCATTATCAAAGACCCAGTGAAAACATTGCCGGTTGTCATTGTGCTGTCAATGCTGATCACCAGAGGAGCATTTGTTTATCTAGAGCAAGGTGCTGTGCAAAGCTACGATTACGTCATGGCGGGTGTCGAAGCAGGACTTGCCTTCATTTTGACACTGATTTTCCTTCAAAGCCTGCCGATTTTTACAGTCAGGAAAATCAAACACTCCTTAAAGGTTGAAGAAATTATTTGCTTTATGATTTTGATTGCCTCAGTTTTAACAGGTCTGGCTGGCATCACATTTCAAGGAATGCAGGCAGAGCATATTTTGTCACGATATGTAGTGCTGAGCTTTGCCTTTATTGGAGGAGCGAGTATTGGTTGTACAGTGGGTGTCGTGACTGGATTAATTCTCGGTCTCGCTAACATCGGAAACCTTTATCAGATGAGTCTTCTTGCCTTTTCAGGTTTATTAGGGGGATTGCTGAAAGAGGGGAAGAAAGCAGGCGCAGCCATTGGCTTAATTGTGGGTTCCTTACTTATTTCCTTGTACGGAGAAGGATCAGCAGGACTCATAACCACGCTATATGAATCACTGATTGCGGTTGCGCTCTTCTTGCTCACGCCACAATCAGTGACCTCTAAGGTAGCGAAATATATTCCTGGTACGGTAGAGCATGTACAGGAACAGCAGCAATACGCCCGGAAAGTACGAGATGTGACAGCAAAAAAGGTAGATCAATTTTCTAACGTATTTCATGCGCTGTCTGAGAGTTTTGCGACATTTTACGATTCCATTCCTGAAGAAAAGAAACAGGAAGAGGATGTAGATCTTTTTTTAAGTACGATCACAGAACGATCCTGTCAAACGTGCTATAAGAAAAATAAATGCTGGGTGCAGAACTTTGATACAACCTATGAACTGATGAAACAAGTTATGCATGAATCTGATGAAAAAACCTACGAGCAAAACCGGAAATTGAAGAAGAAATTTAGCCAGCACTGCTCAAAATCAAAACATGTCGAGGAATTGATTGAAGAGGAGATCGCTTACTATAAAGCCAACCAGACCCTGAAGAAAAAAGTCCAAGACAGCAGACGACTAGTAGCTGAACAACTGATGGGTGTCTCACAAGTGATGGAGGATTTTTCCCGGGAAATAAAACGGGAAAGAGAACAGCATTTTATTCAAGAAGAGCAGATGATAGAAGCACTTCAGCACTTTGGAATTGAAATTCAGCAAGTAGAAATTTATAGCTTGGAGCAGGGGAATGTCGATATTGAAATGAGAATCCCATATTGCCAAGGACATGGTGAATGTGAAAAAATCATCGCCCCTATGCTCTCAGATATTTTAGAAGAACAGATTTTAGTCAAAGCAGAGCAGTGTGCAGAGCACCCAACAGGCTATTGCCACGTTGTATTTGGCTCTGCAAAATCATATCGAGTGGCTACAGGCGTAGCGCATGCAGCAAAAGGCGGAGGATTAGTGTCTGGAGACAGCTACAGCATGATGGAGCTGGGTGCGGGCAAATATGCCGCGGCTATTAGTGATGGAATGGGCAATGGAGCAAGGGCTCATTTTGAAAGCAATGAAACGATTAAGCTGTTAGAAAAAATATTAGCATCAGGTATCAATGAAAAAGTGGCGATCAAAACCATTAATAGTATTTTATCTTTACGAACGACAGATGAAATCTATTCAACATTAGATTTATCCATTATTGATTTACAGGATGCGAGCTGTAAGTTCCTTAAGATCGGTTCAACACCCAGCTTTATTAAACGGGGTGATCAGGTGATGAAGGTACAAGCGAGCAACTTGCCGATTGGGATTATTGATGAATTTGAAGTGGAGGTTGTGAGCGAACAGATGAAGGCAGGAGATCTGCTGATTATGATGAGTGATGGTATTTTCGAAGGACCAAAGCATATTGAAAATCATGATCTCTGGGTGAAGCGCAAAATGAAAAGCTTTAAAACAGAAGATCCGCAAGAGATTGCTGATCTATTAATGGAAGAGGTCATTCGAACAAGATCGGGTCAAATCGACGACGATATGACGGTTGTTGTCATCAGGCTTGATCACAATACACCAAAATGGGCATCTATTCCGACGGGGACATTCTATCTTGAGAAACAAGAGATTTCTTGAAATATCGTATAATATGAATTTCTTCTGGCGATGATGGGGATATAAAGCATTCAGTTACGATCCCAGGAGGAATGAAGATGCGAAAAGGTCACGTAAACCAAATCTTATTGATTACAGATGGCTGCTCAAATCACGGGGAAGATCCACTTGCGATTGCCTCATTGGCAAAGGAACAAGGGATTACAGTCAATGTCATTGGCATTATGGAGGAAAACAGACACGATCATGAAGCAATGAAAGAAGTCGAGGGGATTGCCCTCGCAGGTGGGGGCATTCATCAAGTTGTCTACGTCCAGCAGTTATCTCAAACGGTACAAATGGTTACAAAAAAAGCGATGACACAAACTTTACAAGGTGTTGTGAATAAAGAATTGCAGCAAATACTTGGCAAAGATACTGAAATTGAAGAGCTTCCGCCTGATAAGCGTGGGGAAGTGATGGAAGTAGTCGATGAGTTAGGAGAGACGGTTCACCTTCAAGTACTTGTGCTTGTTGATACAAGTGCAAGTATGAAACCGAAGCTGCCTACCGTTAAAGAAGCACTCATTGACCTCTCCATTAGTTTAAATTCAAGAATTGGTGAAAATCAGTTTGGGATGTGTATATTTCCCGGGAAAAACTCAGATGCTGAAATTGTGTTGAATTGGACGCCTCGATTCGATTCACTGTCATCTATTTTCCCGAAACTGACCACGGGAGGAATTACTCCAACTGGACCAGCGCTTCGAGAAGCACTCCAGCATTTCAAATCAGTTCGTTCACGTAAAGGGCTGCTTGAAGCAAAGGAAGAGCATGATGAATTCGGCTTCTAACATTCCGTTAGGCACGGTGATTCAAGGGAAATGGCATCACCATCATTACCGCATTGTAAAAGAGCTAGGAAAAGGGGCGAACGGTATTGTCTATCTAGCAGAATCGCCAAATGGTCAAGTAGCCCTTAAAGTGAGTGATGACAGTATGCTCATTGCATCTGAAGTCAATGTATTAAAATCCTTTTCTAAGGCTCCTGTGAAAACCATGGGGCCTTCTTTTTATGATATGGATGATGCGATTTATCCCGGCATGCTTCAAAAGCGTTCCTTTTATGTGATGGAGTATGTCAGAGGCCCATTACTGCTTGAATTTGTAAAACAAAAAGGTGATGAGTGGATCGTTGTTTTAATGGTTCAGCTTTTATCTAACCTGGCTCATTTACATCAAGAAGGCTGGATTTTTGGTGACTTGAAGCCAGATAATCTCATCGTGTCAGGTCCACCGGCCGCGATTCGGTGCATTGATGTAGGAGGAACGACAAAAGCAGGCAGGGCAATCAAGGAATATACCGAGTTTTTTGATCGAGGCTATTGGGGATTTGGCACAAGAAAGGCAGAGCCATCTTATGATCTGTTTGCCTTAAGCATGGTGATGGTGAACTGTGCGTATAAGAAAGAATTCAAAAAAGGAGCAGAACCGGAAAAGCAGCTTTACAGAGCCATTGAAGGACATCCTTTATTAAAGCGATATGAAAGGGTGTTAAAGGCTGCTCTACAAGGTAAATATCAATCAGCGGCGGCTATGAAGAGTGCGATGCTGAAAGAAGGACAGCTGATCGCTTCAAGAAAAGCGATTCAAAAGAAGCAGCAGCAAAAAAACGGGCAAAAGCCCGCTGTTCAACAAAATCAACAGGTGACTTCACGATCGAGAGTTGCAGCAGCAAAAAGAACACCAGTACGCAAAAAATCAGGTGGGCTTTTTGAAACTGTTCTTATCGTGTGCAGTGTACTTGCTCTTTACTGTGCATATGTAGTTTTGTTCCTGCTATAGACCCTGTAAAAAAGCAGGCTTCATCTTTGCTTGGAGCTACTGAAAGTGATAGGATATGTATATCTTTAAATTACCTGCTCTTTGTGAGGAGGAAGTTGTGAATAGAATTGAATCATTTTTGAAAAAACATGATGTTTACCTTGAAAATACGACAGTCATTGTCGGGGTTTCTGGCGGACCAGATTCCATGCTTTTACTGCACGAACTAAACAAACGTCAAAAAGGTTCCTATCAGCTGATTGCAGCCCATGTAGATCACATGTTCAGAGGAGAAGAATCCTTTGCTGATTTGGCATTTGTTGAGGCGTACTGCAAGGAGCAAGGAATTCCTTTTGAATCGGCCCGCATACAAGTTACCCAATATGCAAAAGAAAACCACTTAAACAAACAGGCAGCTGCAAGAGAGTGCAGATATGCTTTCTTTCGTCAATTGATGGAGCAATACAACGCTCAATTTCTAGCGCTTGCACATCATGGAGACGACCAAGTAGAAACAATGATGATGAGGCTTGTGAGAGGGACTGTTGGAATAGGACTCGCAGGTATCCAAGCAAAACGTCCTTATCAAGATGGATGGCTGATTCGGCCGCTCATTGAATATTCCAAGGATGACGTGCTGAACGCTTGTGAAAAAGAACATATTCCCTATGTCATTGATCAAAGCAATCACACAGATGACTACTTGAGAAACCGGATAAGAAGACACATTCTTCCCGTGTTAAAAGAAGAGGCACCTCATGTACATGAAAGCTTTCAGTTTGTAAGTGACATGCTGACTGAAGATGAGCAATACTTGCAGGCATTAACAAAGGAACAAATGAACCAAGTGATAACGAATCAATCGCCTAAGCAAATTAAGATCAAAACGAAGCCTTTGCTTGACCTGCCTTTGCCTTTACAAAGAAGAGGCATTCAACTAATATTAAACTATCTTTATGAAAACACTCAATCAGCGTTTTCAAACCAGCATATTCTAGGGACTTTGGACTGGTTATCTCATACTGAACAACCGTCTGGATCATTAGATTTGCCAAAAGGTTTACAAGCTGTCAAGTCTTATGATTACTGTATGTTTACCTTTGAACGATCGCTTGTACTAGACCAGTCTTATGCTCTTCACTTAAAGGGTGAGCTTGGAGAGAAGCTTTTCCTTCCAAATGGGCAGTCTATCGTGGTATCAAATCATGTTCCGAAGGATGCACGGAACGGAAACCATTTTTTCTTGCTTCAAAAAGATCATGTTCGTTTCCCTTTGATCATTCGCTCACGAAAAAATGGTGATCGAATCAAACTTAAAGGGATGAATGGATCAAAAAAGGTGAAGGATATATTTATTGATAAAAAAGTGCCTCTTGCAGAAAGAGACAGCTGGCCGATCGTCACTGACTCGGAGAATCAAATCATCTGGATCCCAGGTCTGAAAAAATCCGTTTTTGAAGAAATTGATATGACAAACAGCGATCTCATTGTATTACAATATAGACAGCATGAAAATTTGTAGGGGGCAAGCAAAAGCATGAAACAAGATATTGAAAAGGTTTTGATCTCAGAAGAAGAGATCCAGCAAAAAGTGAAGGAACTGGGTGCAACATTAACCAGCGATTATGATGGTAAATTTCCCCTGGCTATTGGTGTTTTGAAAGGGGCTCTTCCATTCATGGCAGACCTGATCAAACACATTGATACATATTTAGAACTTGATTTTATGGATGTATCTAGCTACGGAAAATCTACCGTATCTTCAGGAGAAGTAAAGATCATTAAAGATCTAGATACTTCTGTTGAAGGAAGAGATATTTTAATTATGGAAGATATCATCGACAGTGGGTTAACTTTGAGCTATCTGGTAGAGCTTTTCCGATACCGTAAAGCAAACTCCATAAAAATTGTGACATTGCTTGATAAACCAAGCGGTCGTAAAGCAGACATCAAAGCAGATTATGTTGGATTTGAAGTTCCAGATGCATTTGTTGTCGGCTATGGATTGGATTTCGCTGAACGTTACCGAAACCTCCCGTATATTGGAGTGTTAAAACCATCTGTTTACGAAGGCTAATCAGCATACGTATACATGAGGTTATTGGTTGTATTGGAATGATTTTCTATGATACTATTGACCATAGTTGTGCTTACTGTGGGAGGAGGTAAGGAATGAATCGGGTTTTTCGTAATACGATTTTTTATATACTTATTTTATTACTTGTGATAGGGGTAGTCAGTTGGTTAGGATCCCCTAATCAAAAGCCTGAGAACATGTCTTACAGCAAATTTTCGCAAAATCTAAGTGCGGGAAAAGTGGAGAGTATCTCCATTCAGCCTGTAAGAGGGGTTTATGAAATTCGTGGTCAATTAGATGGCGCGAAGAAAGATCAATACTTCATTACCCATGTTCCAGATGGTCAAGGTGTTGACCAGATTTACAGTGCACTTAAGAATACAGATGTAAAAGTAGAACCAGCACCTGAAACAAATGGATGGCTGCAAGTCCTGACAACCATCATTCCGTTCATCATCATCTTTATCCTGTTCTTCTTCTTATTGAACCAAGCTCAGGGCGGTGGAAGCCGTGTTATGAACTTTGGTAAGAGTAAGGCGAAGCTTTACACAGAAGAGAAGAAACGTGTGAAATTTAAAGATGTTGCCGGTGCAGATGAAGAAAAGCAAGAACTTGTAGAAGTGGTTGAATTCCTGAAGGACCCACGTAAATTTGCGGAGCTTGGCGCAAGAATTCCTAAAGGGGTTTTACTAGTAGGACCTCCAGGTACAGGTAAAACATTGCTTGCGAGAGCATCTGCAGGAGAAGCAGGCGTTCCTTTCTTCAGCATCAGTGGTTCTGACTTCGTCGAGATGTTCGTCGGTGTCGGTGCATCACGTGTACGTGATTTATTCGAAAATGCGAAAAAGAATGCACCATGCTTAATCTTTATTGATGAGATTGATGCAGTGGGTCGTCAGCGTGGAGCCGGTCTTGGCGGTGGTCATGACGAGCGTGAACAAACGCTTAACCAGCTTCTTGTTGAAATGGATGGTTTTAGTGCGAACGAAGGTATTATTATCATCGCTGCGACGAACCGTGCAGATATCCTAGATCCTGCATTGCTGCGTCCGGGACGTTTTGACCGTCAAATTACGGTTGACCGCCCAGATGTCATTGGCCGTGAAGAAGTGCTGAAGGTTCATGCGAAAAACAAACCGCTTGATGATGCAGTGAATTTGAAAGCCATTGCAAGCAGAACACCTGGGTTCTCTGGAGCAGATCTTGAGAACTTACTAAACGAAGCAGCACTTGTTGCTGCCCGTCATAACAAAAAGAAAATTGATATGCGTGATATCGACGAAGCGACTGACCGTGTCATCGCTGGGCCGGCTAAGAAAAGCCGCGTCATTTCGAAGAAAGAACGTAATATCGTGGCTTACCATGAAGCGGGTCATACCGTTATTGGTCTTATCCTAGACGAAGCGGACATGGTGCATAAAGTAACGATCGTTCCTCGTGGTCAGGCAGGCGGATATGCGGTCATGCTTCCAAGAGAAGACCGTTATTTCCAAACGAAACCAGAGCTTCTTGATAAAATTGTCGGCTTGCTCGGCGGTCGTGTTGCAGAGGAAATTACGTTTGGTGAAGTAAGTACAGGTGCTCACAACGACTTCCAGCGTGCAACTGGCATTGCAAGAAAAATGGTTACAGAGTTCGGTATGTCTGATAAACTTGGTCCACTTCAATTCGGTCAAGCACAAGGAGGTCAAGTATTCCTTGGCCGTGACTTTAACAACGAGCCGAATTATAGTGAAGCGATCGCTTACGAAATTGACCAAGAAATTCAGCGTTTCATCAAGGACAGCTACGAACGTGCGAAACAAATTCTCACTGAGAATAAAGATAAGCTAGAAATCATCGCACAAGCCCTTCTAGAAGTTGAAACATTAGATGCTGAGCAAATTAAATCTCTTTACGAAACTGGAAAGCTTCCAGAGCGTGTATACGCAGATGACGAAGAGAAAAACGATGATGTGAAAGTGAACATCAAGAAAAAAGAAGAAGATGAGGAGATCTAATCTCCTTCTGTGAAAGCTGCCGGGATCACCGGCAGCTTTTTTTATTTCGATTCCTGAATGGATCGGTTTCGAATTGTTTACAAATGGAACTCAATTCGTGTATGGTATGATAGAAAGTCGAAAAATGCTCTTTTTGAGAAACTATTCAAAGTGGTGATGAAGTTGTTACTCGTGATAGATGTAGGGAACACAAATACCGTTTTAGGTGTTTATCATAATGGCGATCTAAACTACCATTGGCGAATTGAAACAAGCCGTCATAAAACAGAAGATGAATTTGGTATGGCTATCAGGTCTTTATTTGATTATGTCGGGCTGATGTTTGACCAAATAGAAGGAATTATCATTTCGTCTGTTGTCCCGCCAATGATGTTTGCATTAGAAAGAATGTGCGAGAAGTACTTTCACATAACTCCCCAAATTGTAGGGCCTGGAATGAAAACTGGATTAAACATTATGTGTGACAATCCAAAGGAAGTCGGGGCTGATCGAATTGTGAATGCAGTAGCGGCGATTCATCTATATGGGGCACCTCTCATTGTCGTAGACTTTGGCACAGCGACAACCTACTGCTATATCAATGAACAAAAACAATACATGGGTGGGGCAATTGCACCTGGTATTACCATCTCAACAGAGGCTTTATATACAAGAGCGGCGAAGCTGCCAAGAATTGAAATTGTCCGTCCAGATCACATTGTTGGAAAAAACACCATCAGTGCAATGCAATCCGGCATCCTTTATGGATATGTTGGGCAAGTCGAGGGAATAGTGAAACGGATGAAGCAGCAAGCGAAACAAACACCGAAAGTCATTGCAACAGGCGGTTTGTCGACATTGATTGGAAATGAATCAGACTGCATTGATATTGTCGATCCGTTCTTAACATTAAAAGGACTTCAACTCATTTATGAACGTAATCGTGTCGGTGTACTATAGGAGGTTTAAAATCGAATGGACTACTTAGTTAAAGCGTTAGCATATGACGGAAAAGTCCGAGCATATGCTGCAAACACAACAGATACAATCAACGAAGCACAAAGAAGACACCATACATGGCCAACATCATCAGCAGCGATTGGCAGAACAATGACAGCTACAGTCATGATGGGTGCTATGCTGAAAGGCGAAAATAAGCTAACGGTCAAAATTGAAGGCGGTGGACCAATCGGTGCTATCATTGCTGATGGAAACGCAAAGGGCCAGGTGCGCGGATATGTCTCAAACCCACAAGTCCACTTTGACTTAAATGAACATGGCAAGCTAGATGTTAGACGTGCAGTCGGGACATCTGGAACGTTAAGTGTTGTCAAAGATATCGGACTGAAAGATCACTTCACAGGACAAACGGAGATCGTCTCAGGTGAAATTGGAGATGACTTCACTTATTATCTTGTCTCTTCTGAGCAAGTGCCTTCCTCTGTTGGTGTAGGGGTTCTCGTCAATCCAGATAACTCGATTCTCGCAGCTGGCGGTTTCATCATTCAATTGCTGCCTGGAACAGAAGAAGCTGTCATCGAAAGACTAGAAAAGCGGCTCTCAACCATTGAACCCATTTCTAAACTCATTGAAAAAGGGATGACACCAGAAGAAATTTTAGAAGAAGTACTTGGAGAAAAACCTCAAATTTTAGAAACTGTACCTGTCGAATTCTCTTGTAACTGCTCAAAAGAACGTTTTGCTAATGGCATTATCAGCCTAGGAAAAGCCGAAATTGAAGACATGATTGAACAAGAGGGACAAGCAGAAGCTCAATGCCATTTTTGTAACGAAACGTATGTATTTACAAAAGAAGAGCTAGAAGAGCTACGTGAAGAAATAACCCGCTAAGCTCTAAGCAGCGGGTTTTCTTTTTTGAATGGAAAGGAGACGAATGATGAGACTGAAAGCAAGAGTAGTATGGACATTTATCCTTGTGTTGCTTATGATCAATGCCGGTGTTATTGCATATGTATTAACAAAGTCGCAAATGTCACAGGCTTCTTCAAACGGGAAGAGCGGTGAAGAAATTGCGTCGATTGGAAAAGAGAAGGTGACACGTCAAGAATGGTTAAAGAAGATGGAAGACCGCTATGGAAAGGCAACACTTGAGCAAATGATTAATCAGAAGGTGGTCGATCAGCTTGCGAAAGAAAACAAGCTTGAGGTGTCCTCAAAAGAAATCAATCGTGAATTGCTGATGATTAAAGCGGTATCTAATAATTTCTACGAAGATGGACATACGAGTGAAAAGGACTGGACAGAACAGATTCGTTATCAAATTTTATTAGAGCAGCTTTTAACGAGAGATGCTGTCGTTTCCGAAAAAGAAGCGAAATCCTTTTATGAAAAAAACAAGGACTTATATCAATATGATGATTCATACCGTATTCGTCATATCGTCGTGAAGACAAAAGGCGAAGCTGAAAATGTATTGAAGGATCTGAAAGGCGGATCTAGCTTCGAGGCGGTGGCAGCTGAACGCTCCATTGACCGCTACACCTCTCCATATGGCGGAGATCTTGGGTTTGTGACAGAAGAACAAGAAAGTATCCCAGCCCTATACATACAGGAAGCTCAAAAGCTTCAGCCAGATGAATGGACTAAAGAACCGATTGAGACCAAAAATGGGTATGCCATTATTCAACTAAAAGAAAAATTAAATGGCCGCTCCTTCTCTTATGAAGAAGTCAAAAATCAGATCAAAAGGCAGATTGCCATGGAAGATCTAGGTGAAAAGGCGAATGTCAAAACCCTGTGGAAAGAAGCAAAAGTCACATGGTTTTACGAAGGCGAGCAGGACTAAAAGCATTGACAAAATTTTTCGAAATTGATAATTTAATATTAATACAATAAAATTACTCGGAGATAGAGGTGTTAGTGATGGCTCGTATTGCAAATTCAGTTTTTGAACTAATAGGAAATACACCAGTCGTTAAATTAAACCGTTTAGTAGATGAAGACAGTGCGGATGTCTACTTGAAACTTGAATATATGAACCCGGGCAGCAGTGTAAAAGATCGTATTGCGTTAGCGATGATCGAAGATGCAGAAGCGAAAGGTACTTTAAAAGCCGGCGACACGCTCATCGAACCAACAAGCGGAAACACAGGGATCGGTCTTGCAATGGTAGCGGCAGCTAAAGGAATTAACGCAATTCTAGTGATGCCAGACACAATGAGTCAGGAGCGCCGCAACCTTTTACGCGCTTATGGTGCAGAGCTTGTATTAACACCAGGTGCAGAAGGAATGAAAGGTGCCATCAAAAAGGCAGAAGAATTGGCAGCAGAGCACGGTTACTTCATGCCTCAGCAATTTAGCAACGAAGCCAATGCGGAGATTCACCGCCGTACTACAGGAAAAGAAATTCTTGAACAGTTTGACGGCGAGCTTGATGCATTTATTGCAGGTGTTGGTACGGGCGGCACAATTACGGGTGCTGGTGAAGTCCTAAAAGAAGCCATCCCATCGATTCAGCTTTATGCGGTAGAGCCGACAGATTCTCCTGTATTATCAGGCGGAAAGCCAGGCCCGCATAAAATCCAAGGGATTGGAGCAGGGTTTATCCCTTCCATCTTGAACACGGAAGTATATGACGGCATTATCCAAGTGAAAAACGAAGATGCATTTGAGCTTGCAAGAAGAGCAGCGAAAGAGGAAGGGATCCTCGGCGGTATTTCTTCAGGAGCAGCTATTTACGCAGCACTTCAAACAGCGAAGAAGCTTGGTAAAGGGAAAAAGGTTTTGGCAATTATCCCAAGTAATGGGGAACGTTACCTCAGCACACCTCTTTATCAATTCGATTAAACCGATTACCCCAGCATTTGCTGGGGTTTTTTTATGAAATCTGTAGATGGAAAGCAAATACTATTTTCTAAATAAATTGGATTGCATTACAATAAGATTAATGAAAATGAAAAAGGATGATAACATGACACAACGCAGGCCGATGGGCATCAAAATTCCTTTTACGAAAGATGCATTCTTGAAAAGATACGAACAATTAACTGCTGGCGAAACACACCATGTTCTACTTGAAAGTGCTCGCGGTGGTTCCTACAGCATTGCTGGCATTCACCCAATCGCTAAAGCGAAGGGTAAAGACGGGATGACAACCATCCATTATCAAGATAAGGTGCTGTTCAAAGAAGGTGATCCATTCAGAGCGTTTACGGATTGGTTCCAAACCCTTCAAACCGAAACGAATGAGGAATACCCTGATTTTCAAGGCGGAGCGATTGGATTTTTAAGCTATGATTATGCTAGATATATTGAACATTTTAAGATGTTGTCCATTGATGACCTGAAAACACCAGATCTTTATTTTCTCGTGTTTAATGATGTTGCGGTCTTTGATCATGAAGAAAACGTGCTGTGGCTGATTACTCACACAGAGGGAGCGGAACCCGTGAGTGACACTCATCAAAGACTCGAAGATTTGAAGCAAAAGTGGACAAGCTCTGCAAAAGAATCAGCGCAATCACCTGTTCATGAATTTTCTGCAGAATTTGTACCAGCAGCGCCTTTTACCGAAGAAACCTTTGGAGAAGCAGTAGAGAAGATTAAGCAATATATCGCAAGCGGTGATGTGTTCCAAGTGAATTTATCCATCAGACAAGAGGAACAGCTCCACACACATCCGTATGATTTATACAAAACGTTACGTCAAGTCAATCCATCTCCTTATATGTCTTATCTGCACACGCCTGATTTCCAAATTGTTTGTGGATCTCCAGAGCTGCTGATTAAGAAAAAGGGGACTCAATTAGAAACAAGACCGATTGCGGGTACAAGATCAAGAGGCAAAGACGATGCTGAGGATCAAGCGCTGGCAAAAGAGCTCATTGAAAATGAAAAAGAACGCGCGGAGCATGTGATGCTCGTGGATCTTGAGCGGAATGACCTTGGACGCGTGTCCACTTATGGCTCAGTAAGAGTGAACGAATTTATGGCGATTGAGAAATATTCACACGTGATGCACATTGTATCCAACGTACAAGGGGAACTGCGTAATGATTGTGATGCAGTAGATGTCATGAGAGCTGTATTCCCAGGCGGAACAATTACAGGTGCTCCAAAGGTGAGAACAATGGAAATCATAGAAGAGCTTGAGCCAACAAGGCGTGGGCTTTATACTGGATCTATAGGCTGGTTTGGATTCAATCAAGATATGCACTTTAACATCGTCATTCGTACGGCGTACTGCACTGAAGGCAAAGCCTTTATGCAGTCGGGTGCTGGGATCGTCATCGATTCTGTACCAAAGCACGAATACAAAGAATCGATTAAAAAAGCCTATGCAGTGAAAAAAGCATTACAGTTGAGCAAAGAAGAGACTATTTTGAGTTAGAGGTGAGCAGAGCATGATATTAATGATTGATAATTATGATTCATTTACGTACAACTTGGTCCAGTATTTAGGTGAGCTTGGAGAAGAATTGATCGTGAAACGGAATGATCAAGTAACCATTCAAGAAATTGAAGAACTCAAGCCAGATTTTCTCATGATTTCCCCGGGGCCATGCAGTCCTGATGAAGCGGGAATTAGTATGGAGGCGATCAAGCACTTTGCGGGAAGTATTCCGATCTTCGGTGTGTGCCTAGGTCATCAATCCATCGCACAAGTTTTTGGCGGGGATGTCATTCGTGCAGAACGCTTAATGCATGGTAAAACGTCAGAGATTGCTCATGACGAAAAAGGTGTCTTCACTGGACTCCAAAATCCGCTTGTCGCAACGAGATATCATTCATTAATTGTCAAAAACGAGACGCTGCCGGAGTGCTTTGACGCAACAGCCAGCACAAAGGAAGGCGAGCTCATGGCCATTCGCCATAAAGAGCTGCCGATTGAAAGTGTACAGTTTCATCCTGAATCGATTATGACGTCCTTCGGAAAAGAGATGCTTAAAAATTTCATTGAAACCTATCGTAAAAAGGGGCATGAAGTAAACGCATGATCATTTATCTGAACGGTCAGTATATAGAGGAGAAAGACGCGACTCTTTCTCCTTTTGATCATGGTTTTCTATATGGCATCGGTGTATTCGAAACATTTACCAGCCTGGCAGGACAAGTCTTTCTGTTAGATTGGCACCTTGAAAGGCTCAATCAATCATTGCGTGACCTTTGCATCGAATCCACAATAGAGAAACCATTTGTACTCGACATCATTCATACCTTACTGAATAAAAACGAAATAGCCGGTGGTTATGCGAGAATTCGTTTCAATGTTTCTGCAGGCAGAGGCAATGGATTTTCTGCAGATCCTTATGAAGAGCCTGTCGTGTTTGTCATGATCTCTCCATTCCGGCCCGAATCTGTTTTAGATGAGAAACAGGGAGTCATTCTTCAAACAAGGAGAAATACGCCAGAAGGTCCAAGGCGCCTCAAGTCTCATCATTATATGAACAACATGCTCGCAAAAAGAGAAGTGGGAAATGATCCGTCGTTAGAAGGCATCTTTTTAACAAAAGAAAATGATGTGGCAGAAGGAATTACCTCCAATGTATTTTGGCGAAAAGGCGATGTGATTTATACACCGTCACTTGATACAGGCATTTTAAATGGGGTCACTCGTCGATATTGTATCGAAACACTCCAAGCGATGGAGGCTTCACTAAAAGTAGGGCGATACCCGTTCTCCCATTTGCTATCAGCTGATGAGGCATGGATGACCAATTCTGTTCAAGGGATTGTGCCTTTCAGAAGTATAGGGGAAATCTCCTTTTCCCAAAACAGCCGGATATTCTCAACAAAATTGCGAACACAATATACAAAAGAACGTCTAGATCATAAAGAGTAGGTGGACACAATGACACAACAAGTGATAAAACAGCCTAAAATCATACAAGCCAAGCACCACACCCTTAGTTATGAAGAAAAGACATTGGTTATGGGCATTTTAAATGTCACACCTGACTCTTTTTCAGATGGAGGAAAGTTTAATCAAGTGGATAAAGCGCTGGCTCATGCAGCACAGCTGATAGAAGACGGGGCGCATATCATTGATATTGGCGGAGAATCGACTCGCCCAGGAGCGGCATTTGTCTCAGAACAAGAGGAGCTTTCAAGAGTCATTCCCGTCATTGAAAAGATCACAAAAGAATTGGATGTACCGATTTCCATTGATACGTATAAAGCCCATGTGGCAGATGAAGCAGTGAAAGCCGGAGCTTCCATCATTAATGATGTATGGGGAGCGAAGGCAGATCCTCAAATGGCGCATGTGGCAGCGAAGCACAATGTGCCGATTATTTTAATGCACAATCGGCCAGAGCGAAACTACACACATCTAATTTCAGATATGATCGCAGATTTGAAAGAAAGTGTTCAAATTGCGAAACAAGCAGGTGTCCGTGATGACATGATCATATTGGACCCAGGTGTAGGGTTTGCGAAAAATAAAGAGGACAACCTGATGGTCATGAATGAGCTCGAACATTTTTGTCACCTTGGGTATCCACTGCTATTAGCTACATCTCGAAAACGATTCATCGGAGCTGTCTTAGACCTGCCACCGGAAGAACGTACTGAAGGAACGGGGGCTACGGTCTGCCTTGGGATTCAAAAAGGCAGTGCGATGGTTCGCGTACATGATGTAAAAGAAATCGCAAGAATGGCAAAAATGATGGATGCCATGTTGAATAAGGGAGGCGCTTATCATCGATAAAGTATATGTAAATGGAATGGAATTTTACGGCTACCATGGCGTATTTGCAGAAGAAAATAAATTAGGACAGCGGTTCCGTGTGGATTTAACAGCTTCACTTGATTTAAGTAAAGCCGGACAAACGGATGACCTCAATGAGACCATCAATTATGCGGAGCTCTACCAAATCTGCAAAAGCATTGTAGAGGGTGAATCCGTCAACCTTGTTGAAACACTGACAGAAAGAATTGCAATCCAAGTGTTAAAGGACTTCCCGACAGTTCAGGAATGTACAGTGAAGGTGATCAAACCAGATCCGCCAATTCCAGGACACTATCAGTCCGTTGCCATTGAAATGACGAGATCGCGCGCATGAACAATACCGCATACATCGCTTTAGGTTCGAACATAGGGAAAAAGGAAACCTATTTAAAAGAAGCCGTCAAAAAACTGCACGAACATCCAGAGGTTCAAGTAGAATCAATCTCATCTATATATGAAACAACACCTGTAGGTTACGAAAACCAAGATGACTTTTTAAATATGGCTGTGAAAATTTCCACCTCGCTTCGTCCAAATGAACTACTGACACTTACTCAGAAAATCGAGCAAGAGTTAGGCAGAACAAGAGAAGTGAGATGGGGACCGCGAACGGCTGACCTTGACATTTTACTTTATAATCGTGAAAATATTGAAACAGAACAGCTTGTAGTGCCACATCCTAGAATGTACGAACGTTTATTCGTTCTCGTTCCGATGAGTGAGATTTGCCCAGAAATCGGCGAAGTGCAAATAAATGCCGTAACAGACCAAGAAGGTGTAAGCATATGGAAAAAGACATGTGGGGTAGAAGAATTCGTGCATACCGAAAGCTAAAAGGGTATACTCAGGAAGGGTTCGCGAAAAGACTGGGCATCTCTGTCTCTGTCTTAGGAGAAATTGAGCGAGGCAATCGATTACCAACAAACCAATTGGTTGGTCAAATAGCAAATGCTTTAAATATAACGGTGGAAGAACTATCGCCAATTCTTGAAGAAGGAAGGAGGGGAAATGATGTTTAAAATCGGAGATATCGACATTAAAAACAAAGTGGTGCTCGCGCCTATGGCTGGTGTTTGCAACTCTGCCTTCAGACTGACAGTGAAAGAGTTTGGAGCAGGTTTAGTCTGCGCTGAAATGGTCAGTGACAAGGCGATCCTGATCAACAATGCAAGAACAATGGGTATGCTATACATTGATGAACGGGAAAAGCCTTTGAGCCTTCAAATATTTGGAGGAGAAAAAGACACTCTCGTTGAAGCGGCAAAGTTTGTAGACCAGAATACCACAGCGGACATTATTGATATCAACATGGGCTGTCCTGTACCGAAGATTACGAAATGTGATGCAGGAGCGAAATGGTTGCTTGATCCAAACAAGATTTATGAAATGGTCTCTGCTGTTGTAGATGCTGTAGATAAGCCTGTTACGGTGAAAATGAGAATGGGCTGGGACGAAGATCATATCTTCGCTATCGACAATGCCCGTGCTGTTGAACGAGCAGGTGGCCAAGCGGTTGCGCTTCACGGACGGACACGTGTGCAGATGTACGAAGGAACAGCGAATTGGGATATTATAAAAGAGGTCAAACAATCTGTTTCCATTCCTGTCATCGGCAATGGAGATGTCAAAACCCCTCAAGATGCAAAACGTATGCTTGATGAAACGGGTGTAGATGCTGTCATGATTGGAAGAGCCGCACTAGGAAACCCGTGGATGATCTATCGAACGGTTCATTATTTAGAAACGGGTGAACTGAAAGAAGAGCCAAATGTACGTGAGAAGATGTCAGTGTGCAAGCTTCACTTAGACAGACTCATTGATCTAAAAGGCGAGCATGTGGCTGTCAGAGAAATGAGAAAGCACGCAGCATGGTACTTAAAAGGTGTCCGAGGCAATGCGGACGTGAGAAATCAAATCAATCAAAGTGAAACGAGAGCGGAGCTTGTACAAGTTCTTGATGACTTTACGATCGAAGCCGAGGCAAAAGAGCTTCAAAGTATAAAAGTAGGATAAGACTATCTTTCTTTTTGTAGCTCACTGCTAGTGCATGTACTGGCAGTTTTTCTGCTTTTCTCTGCAAAATACATTATTGGAGTGATATAAATGAGTAATGAAGGGCTTAATAACGAAGAATTAAATGACCAATTCCAGGTCAGACGTGACAAAATGAATAAAATGAGAGAAGAGGGTATCGATCCATTCGGTGAACGATATGACCGGTCTCATCAATCTGCACAAATTATTGCTGAATACGATGAGTTTTCTAAAGATGACTTAGAAGAAAAGTCTGCCCAAGTGACAATCGCTGGACGTATGATGACAAAGCGTGGAAAAGGGAAAGCTGGCTTTGCGCATATACAAGACTTAGAAGGACAAATTCAAATCTACGTTCGTAAAGATAGTGTAGGAGAAGAAGCTTACGAATTATTCAAAAGCTCAGACCTAGGCGATATTATCGGTGTAACAGGAACGGTATTTAAAACGAATGTAGGAGAACTTTCTATTAAAGCGACTAGCTTTGAGGTTCTCACAAAAGCACTTCGCCCGCTTCCTGATAAATATCATGGACTTAAAGATGTTGAACAACGTTATCGTCAGCGTTACCTTGACCTGATTGTAAATCCAGAAAGTAAGCAGACGTTCATCATGCGAAGCAAGATCATTCAATCTATGAGAAGATACTTAGATTCTAAAGGATACCTAGAAGTTGAAACACCAACAATGCACAGCATCCCTGGTGGTGCATCAGCACGTCCTTTCATTACTCATCATAATGCACTGGATATGCCGCTCTATATGCGTATTGCGATTGAACTGCACTTAAAACGCCTCATTGTCGGTGGCCTAGAGAAAGTATACGAGATTGGACGTGTATTCCGTAACGAAGGTGTATCAACTCGTCATAACCCAGAATTCACTATGATCGAGCTGTACGAAGCTTACGCAGATTACAAAGACATCATGAACCTAACTGAAAACCTGATTGCTCATATTGCCGAAGAGGTACTAGGAACAACCACGATTCAATATGGAGAAGATGAAATTGATCTCAAGCCTGAATGGAAGAGACTCCATATGGTTGAAGCGGTCAAAGAAGCAACTGGTGTAGACTTCTGGCAGGAGATGTCTGTAGAAGAAGCGAAACAGCATGCAGCTGATCACGGAATTGAAATTACGAAAAACATGACAGTAGGTCATATCATCAATGAGTTCTTCGAGCAAAAAGTTGAGGAAACATTGGTACAGCCTACATTTATTTACGGACACCCAGTGGAGATTTCTCCATTAGCTAAGAAAAATCCTGAAGACCCTCGCTTCACTGATCGCTTTGAGCTATTTATCGTACGTCGTGAACATGCTAATGCATTCACAGAGCTAAACGATCCAATCGATCAAAGAGAACGATTTGAAGCTCAATTAAAAGAACGTGAAGAAGGAAATGACGAAGCGCATCTAATGGATGACGATTTTGTTGAAGCATTAGAATACGGTATGCCTCCAACAGGCGGACTAGGAATCGGTATCGACCGGTTAATCATGCTATTAACAAATTCTCCATCAATCAGAGATGTACTGCTTTTCCCACAAATGAGAAACCGCTAATACATCAATTAAAGCGCCATTTTAACTATGGCGCTTTTTATTTTTCATAAAATGAAACTTTTTTTAAAAAAACTATTGCAAGGAAAGAATCAAGATGGTATATTATTATTCGTTGCCGCAAAACAGCAACGAGGTTAAAAAAAGAAATTGAAAAAAATTCTTGACTTTAACCAATACGAAATGTTAAGATATTAAAGTCGCTTACGAGCGATAACGAAAATGATCTTTGAAAACTAAACAAGACAAAACGTACCTGTTAATTCGAGTTTTATAAAAAAATCCTATGAAACATCATGGGTAGTCAGTCAAACGCTGACGAAAAACAAAACTTCGGTTTTGTACTTTTTCGGAGAGTTTGATCCTGGCTCAGGACGAACGCTGGCGGCGTGCCTAATACATGCAAGTCGAGCGAACAGAAGGGAGCTTGCTCCCGGATGTTAGCGGCGGACGGGTGAGTAACACGTGGGTAACCTGCCTGTAAGACTGGGATAACTCCGGGAAACCGGAGCTAATACCGGATAGTTCCTTGAACCGCATGGTTCAAGGATGAAAGACGGTTTCGGCTGTCACTTACAGATGGACCCGCGGCGCATTAGCTAGTTGGTGGGGTAATGGCTCACCAAGGCGACGATGCGTAGCCGACCTGAGAGGGTGATCGGCCACACTGGGACTGAGACACGGCCCAGACTCCTACGGGAGGCAGCAGTAGGGAATCTTCCGCAATGGACGAAAGTCTGACGGAGCAACGCCGCGTGAGTGATGAAGGTTTTCGGATCGTAAAGCTCTGTTGTTAGGGAAGAACAAGTGCGAGAGTAACTGCTCGCACCTTGACGGTACCTAACCAGAAAGCCACGGCTAACTACGTGCCAGCAGCCGCGGTAATACGTAGGTGGCAAGCGTTGTCCGGAATTATTGGGCGTAAAGGGCTCGCAGGCGGTTTCTTAAGTCTGATGTGAAAGCCCCCGGCTCAACCGGGGAGGGTCATTGGAAACTGGGAAACTTGAGTGCAGAAGAGGAGAGTGGAATTCCACGTGTAGCGGTGAAATGCGTAGAGATGTGGAGGAACACCAGTGGCGAAGGCGACTCTCTGGTCTGTAACTGACGCTGAGGAGCGAAAGCGTGGGGAGCGAACAGGATTAGATACCCTGGTAGTCCACGCCGTAAACGATGAGTGCTAAGTGTTAGGGGGTTTCCGCCCCTTAGTGCTGCAGCTAACGCATTAAGCACTCCGCCTGGGGAGTACGGTCGCAAGACTGAAACTCAAAGGAATTGACGGGGGCCCGCACAAGCGGTGGAGCATGTGGTTTAATTCGAAGCAACGCGAAGAACCTTACCAGGTCTTGACATCCTCTGACAACCCTAGAGATAGGGCTTTCCCTTCGGGGACAGAGTGACAGGTGGTGCATGGTTGTCGTCAGCTCGTGTCGTGAGATGTTGGGTTAAGTCCCGCAACGAGCGCAACCCTTGATCTTAGTTGCCAGCATTTAGTTGGGCACTCTAAGGTGACTGCCGGTGACAAACCGGAGGAAGGTGGGGATGACGTCAAATCATCATGCCCCTTATGACCTGGGCTACACACGTGCTACAATGGACAGAACAAAGGGCTGCGAGACCGCAAGGTTTAGCCAATCCCATAAATCTGTTCTCAGTTCGGATCGCAGTCTGCAACTCGACTGCGTGAAGCTGGAATCGCTAGTAATCGCGGATCAGCATGCCGCGGTGAATACGTTCCCGGGCCTTGTACACACCGCCCGTCACACCACGAGAGTTTGCAACACCCGAAGTCGGTGAGGTAACCTTTATGGAGCCAGCCGCCGAAGGTGGGGCAGATGATTGGGGTGAAGTCGTAACAAGGTAGCCGTATCGGAAGGTGCGGCTGGATCACCTCCTTTCTAAGGATATATGGAGCAGTGTGCGTTTTCGTCTTGTTTAGTTTTGAAGGATCATTCCTTCAAAACATGTCTCTAACGAGACAGGATTGTTCTTTGAAAACTAGATAACAATAAGTAATACATTCACATTGAATGCAATGCAAAGTTCATCACACATAGTGATTCTTTCTAAAGTAAGAAATGGTTAAGTTAGAAAGGGCGCACGGTGGATGCCTTGGCACTAGGAGCCGATGAAGGACGGGACGAACACCGATATGCTTCGGGGAGCTGTAAGCAAGCTTTGATCCGGAGATTTCCGAATGGGGAAACCCACTGCTCGTAATGGAGTAGTATCCATACTTGAATACATAGAGTATGAGAAGGCATACCCGGGGAACTGAAACATCTAAGTACCCGGAGGAAGAGAAAGCAAATGCGATTCCCTGAGTAGCGGCGAGCGAAACGGGAACAGCCCAAACCAAGAGGCTTGCCTCTTGGGGTTGTAGGACACTCTATACGGAGTTACAAAGGAACGATATAAGCGAAGAGGTCTGGAAAGGCCCGCCAAAGAAGGTAACAGCCCTGTAACTGAAATGTTGTTCTCTCCAGAGTGGATCCTGAGTACGGCGGAACACGTGAAATTCCGTCGGAATCCGGGAGGACCATCTCCCAAGGCTAAATACTCCCTAGTGACCGATAGTGAACCAGTACCGTGAGGGAAAGGTGAAAAGCACCCCGGAAGGGGAGTGAAATAGATCCTGAAACCGTGTGCCTACAAGTAGTCAGAGCCCGTTAAAGGGTGATGGCGTGCCTTTTGTAGAATGAACCGGCGAGTTACGATCCCGTGCAAGGTTAAGCAGAAGATGCGGAGCCGCAGCGAAAGCGAGTCTGAATAGGGCGCATGAGTACGTGGTCGTAGACCCGAAACCAGGTGATCTACCCATGTCCAGGGTGAAGTTCAGGTAACACTGAATGGAGGCCCGAACCCACGCACGTTGAAAAGTGCGGGGATGAGGTGTGGGTAGGGGTGAAATGCCAATCGAACCTGGAGATAGCTGGTTCTCTCCGAAATAGCTTTAGGGCTAGCCTCAAGGTAAGAGTCTCGGAGGTAGAGCACTGATTGGACTAGGGGCCCCTACCGGGTTACCGAATTCAGTCAAACTCCGAATGCCGATGACTTATCCTTGGGAGTCAGACTGCGAGTGATAAGATCCGTAGTCGAAAGGGAAACAGCCCAGACCGCCAGCTAAGGTCCCAAAGTATACGTTAAGTGGAAAAGGATGTGGAGTTGCTTAGACAACCAGGATGTTGGCTTAGAAGCAGCCACCATTTAAAGAGTGCGTAATAGCTCACTGGTCGAGTGACTCTGCGCCGAAAATGTACCGGGGCTAAACGTATCACCGAAGCTGCGGACTGTTCTTACGAACAGTGGTAGGAGAGCGTTCTAAGTGCTGTGAAGTCAGACCGGAAGGACTGGTGGAGCGCTTAGAAGTGAGAATGCCGGTATGAGTAGCGAAAGACGGGTGAGAATCCCGTCCACCGAATGCCTAAGGTTTCCTGAGGAAGGCTCGTCCGCTCAGGGTTAGTCGGGACCTAAGCCGAGGCCGAAAGGCGTAGGCGATGGACAACAGGTTGATATTCCTGTACCACCTCCTCACCATTTGAGCAATGGGGGGACGCAGGAGGATAGGGTAAGCGCGGTATTGGATATCCGCGTCCAAGCAGTTAGGCTGGGAAATAGGCAAATCCGTTTCCCGTGAAGGCTGAGCTGTGATGGCGAGCGAAATTTAGTAGCGAAGTTCCTGATTCCACACTGCCAAGAAAAGCCTCTAGCGAGGTGAGAGGTGCCCGTACCGCAAACCGACACAGGTAGGCGAGGAGAGAATCCTAAGGTGATCGAGAGAACTCTCGTTAAGGAACTCGGCAAAATGACCCCGTAACTTCGGGAGAAGGGGTGCTTCTTAGGGTGTTAAAGCCCCGAGAAGCCGCAGTGAATAGGCCCAGGCGACTGTTTAGCAAAAACACAGGTCTCTGCGAAGCCGTAAGGCGAAGTATAGGGGCTGACGCCTGCCCGGTGCTGGAAGGTTAAGAGGAGCGCTTAGCGTAAGCGAAGGTGCGAATTGAAGCCCCAGTAAACGGCGGCCGTAACTATAACGGTCCTAAGGTAGCGAAATTCCTTGTCGGGTAAGTTCCGACCCGCACGAAAGGCGCAACGATCTGGGCACTGTCTCAACGAGAGACTCGGTGAAATTATAGTACCTGTGAAGATGCAGGTTACCCGCGACAGGACGGAAAGACCCCGTGGAGCTTTACTGCAGCCTGATATTGAATGTTGGTACAGCTTGTACAGGATAGGTAGGAGCCTTGGAAACCGGAGCGCTAGCTTCGGTGGAGGCATCGGTGGGATACTACCCTGGCTGTATTGACCTTCTAACCCGCTGCCCTTATCGGGCAGGGAGACAGTGTCAGGTGGGCAGTTTGACTGGGGCGGTCGCCTCCTAAAATGTAACGGAGGCGCCCAAAGGTTCCCTCAGAATGGTTGGAAATCATTCGCAGAGTGTAAAGGCACAAGGGAGCTTGACTGCGAGACCTACAAGTCGAGCAGGGACGAAAGTCGGGCTTAGTGATCCGGTGGTTCCGCATGGAAGGGCCATCGCTCAACGGATAAAAGCTACCCCGGGGATAACAGGCTTATCTCCCCCAAGAGTCCACATCGACGGGGAGGTTTGGCACCTCGATGTCGGCTCATCGCATCCTGGGGCTGTAGTCGGTCCCAAGGGTTGGGCTGTTCGCCCATTAAAGCGGTACGCGAGCTGGGTTCAGAACGTCGTGAGACAGTTCGGTCCCTATCCGTCGCGGGCGCAGGAAATTTGAGAGGAGCTGTCCTTAGTACGAGAGGACCGGGATGGACGCACCGCTGGTGTACCAGTTGTTCTGCCAAGGGCATCGCTGGGTAGCTATGTGCGGACGGGATAAGTGCTGAAAGCATCTAAGCATGAAGCCCCCCTCAAGATGAGATTTCCCATTCCGCAAGGAAGTAAGATCCCTGAAAGATGATCAGGTTGATAGGTCTGAGGTGGAAGCGTGGTGACACGTGGAGCTGACAGATACTAATAGATCGAGGACTTAACCTATATTCTAATGTGAAGCTTGAACATTGTTATCTAGTTTTGAGAGAACATTCTCTCCATCAGGTTTGGTGGCGATAGCGAAGAGGTCACACCCGTTCCCATACCGAACACGGAAGTTAAGCTCTTCAGCGCCGATGGTAGTTGGGGGTCTCCCCCTGTGAGAGTAGGACGCCGCCAAGCTTTTCTAAGGATCAGTTCCATAAGGAACTGGTCTTTTTTGTGTTTTTGAAAAAATTACTTCTATTAAATCACTTTGTAAAGTGAGAAGTGATGATGTAGTAAGCCTCATCGATCAATTAATCCTTCCGTTCGTCTCACTTTCATGTATTCTCATTGAACGACGGAGCTGTTGTGTGGATCGGTCGTTCAATTCGTTTAGGATGAAAATCAAAACATAGAAAGCAGCCAATAAGAATTTTCTTTGGCATCCAGATACAGAGGGCTTTTTAGAGACACACTAGATAACTGAGTATTGCCAAAGAACATATAGCACCTTCAGTTAATTTTTTCACCCGCTCTAAGTAAGAACAAGAAAGAATCAACAAACAACTTGTTGCCCCAGTAACACTTTAATATTGAAGATAGTAAAGAACAGCATCATTTACGGATATTTTCACACGAAAATGATTTCTCAGAAAAATAAAATAATAAAAGATTCCCCTTCTCTAGATGATTTGTATGAGAAGATATATTGAATAAAACAAGCATATAAAAAGCATGAAAAGGGTCATTTCACACCAATAAAGCTTTATTAGAGCGGTTTTTAACAAAAAAACATAAAAAAATGAAAAAAAGACTTTTAAAATGATGAGACAAGTGGTAAACTTCTTTAGGTGCCTTAATGAAAAGATGAAAAAAACAACGTTAAAATAAATTCGAAAATTATTTTAAAAAAGTCTTTACAAACAATATCTTATCATTATATAATACTACTTGTCGGATCGAGAGACATTCGAAATGACAACACAATATGGAGGATTAGCTCAGCTGGGAGAGCATCTGCCTTACAAGCAGAGGGTCGGCGGTTCGAGCCCGTCATCCTCCACCATATTTATTCTTACATAATGTTGGGATAGATAAAGCCGGTGTAGCTCAACTGGTAGAGCAACTGACTTGTAATCAGTAGGTTGGGGGTTCAAGTCCTCTTGCCGGCACCACTTTCATATGGTAAGATAGACAAGTCGCTTTTAAAGCGAGCCATTAGCTCAGTTGGTAGAGCATCTGACTTTTAATCAGAGGGTCGAAGGTTCGAGTCCTTCATGGCTCACCATTTTCATGCGGGTGTGGCGGAATTGGCAGACGCGCTAGACTTAGGATCTAGTGTCTTTATGACGTGGGGGTTCAAGTCCCTTCACCCGCATAGCCAAATAAAATAAAGAAATCCTGTAATGCGGAAGTAGTTCAGTGGTAGAACACCACCTTGCCAAGGTGGGGGTCGCGGGTTCGAATCCCGTCTTCCGCTTATACCATCCACGCCGGGGTGGTGGAATTGGCAGACACACAGGACTTAAAATCCTGCGGTAGGTGACTACCGTGCCGGTTCAAGTCCGGCCCTCGGCATTATACAATAAGCGCCCGTAGCTCAATTGGATAGAGCGTTTGACTACGGATCAAAAGGTTAGGGGTTCGACTCCTCTCGGGCGCGCCATTAAGATCGGGAAGTAGCTCAGCTTGGTAGAGCACTTGGTTTGGGACCAAGGGGTCGCAGGTTCGAATCCTGTCTTCCCGACCATCTTTTATGGGGCCTTAGCTCAGCTGGGAGAGCGCCTGCCTTGCACGCAGGAGGTCAGCGGTTCGATCCCGCTAGGCTCCACCAATATGATCTTTGAAAACTAAACAAGACAAAACGTACCTGTTAATTCGAGTTTTATAAAAAAATCCTATGTTATATCATAGGTAGTCAGTCAAACGCTGACGAAAAACAAAACTTCGGTTTTGTACTTTTTCGGAGAGTTTGATCCTGGCTCAGGACGAACGCTGGCGGCGTGCCTAATACATGCAAGTCGAGCGAACAGAAGGGAGCTTGCTCCCGGATGTTAGCGGCGGACGGGTGAGTAACACGTGGGTAACCTGCCTGTAAGACTGGGATAACTCCGGGAAACCGGAGCTAATACCGGATAGTTCCTTGAACCGCATGGTTCAAGGATGAAAGACGGTTTCGGCTGTCACTTACAGATGGACCCGCGGCGCATTAGCTAGTTGGTGGGGTAATGGCTCACCAAGGCGACGATGCGTAGCCGACCTGAGAGGGTGATCGGCCACACTGGGACTGAGACACGGCCCAGACTCCTACGGGAGGCAGCAGTAGGGAATCTTCCGCAATGGACGAAAGTCTGACGGAGCAACGCCGCGTGAGTGATGAAGGTTTTCGGATCGTAAAGCTCTGTTGTTAGGGAAGAACAAGTGCGAGAGTAACTGCTCGCACCTTGACGGTACCTAACCAGAAAGCCACGGCTAACTACGTGCCAGCAGCCGCGGTAATACGTAGGTGGCAAGCGTTGTCCGGAATTATTGGGCGTAAAGGGCTCGCAGGCGGTTTCTTAAGTCTGATGTGAAAGCCCCCGGCTCAACCGGGGAGGGTCATTGGAAACTGGGAAACTTGAGTGCAGAAGAGGAGAGTGGAATTCCACGTGTAGCGGTGAAATGCGTAGAGATGTGGAGGAACACCAGTGGCGAAGGCGACTCTCTGGTCTGTAACTGACGCTGAGGAGCGAAAGCGTGGGGAGCGAACAGGATTAGATACCCTGGTAGTCCACGCCGTAAACGATGAGTGCTAAGTGTTAGGGGGTTTCCGCCCCTTAGTGCTGCAGCTAACGCATTAAGCACTCCGCCTGGGGAGTACGGTCGCAAGACTGAAACTCAAAGGAATTGACGGGGGCCCGCACAAGCGGTGGAGCATGTGGTTTAATTCGAAGCAACGCGAAGAACCTTACCAGGTCTTGACATCCTCTGACAACCCTAGAGATAGGGCTTTCCCTTCGGGGACAGAGTGACAGGTGGTGCATGGTTGTCGTCAGCTCGTGTCGTGAGATGTTGGGTTAAGTCCCGCAACGAGCGCAACCCTTGATCTTAGTTGCCAGCATTTAGTTGGGCACTCTAAGGTGACTGCCGGTGACAAACCGGAGGAAGGTGGGGATGACGTCAAATCATCATGCCCCTTATGACCTGGGCTACACACGTGCTACAATGGACAGAACAAAGGGCTGCGAGACCGCAAGGTTTAGCCAATCCCATAAATCTGTTCTCAGTTCGGATCGCAGTCTGCAACTCGACTGCGTGAAGCTGGAATCGCTAGTAATCGCGGATCAGCATGCCGCGGTGAATACGTTCCCGGGCCTTGTACACACCGCCCGTCACACCACGAGAGTTTGCAACACCCGAAGTCGGTGAGGTAACCTTTATGGAGCCAGCCGCCGAAGGTGGGGCAGATGATTGGGGTGAAGTCGTAACAAGGTAGCCGTATCGGAAGGTGCGGCTGGATCACCTCCTTTCTAAGGATATATGGAGCAGTGTGCGTTTTCGTCTTGTTTAGTTTTGAAGGATCATTCCTTCAAAACATGTCTCTAACGAGACAGGATTGTTCTTTGAAAACTAGATAACAATAAGTAATACATTCACATTGAATGCAATGCAAAGTTCATCACACATAGTGATTCTTTCTAAAGTAAGAAATGGTTAAGTTAGAAAGGGCGCACGGTGGATGCCTTGGCACTAGGAGCCGATGAAGGACGGGACGAACACCGATATGCTTCGGGGAGCTGTAAGCAAGCTTTGATCCGGAGATTTCCGAATGGGGAAACCCACTGCTCGTAATGGAGTAGTATCCATACTTGAATACATAGAGTATGAGAAGGCATACCCGGGGAACTGAAACATCTAAGTACCCGGAGGAAGAGAAAGCAAATGCGATTCCCTGAGTAGCGGCGAGCGAAACGGGAACAGCCCAAACCAAGAGGCTTGCCTCTTGGGGTTGTAGGACACTCTATACGGAGTTACAAAGGAACGATATAAGCGAAGAGGTCTGGAAAGGCCCGCCAAAGAAGGTAACAGCCCTGTAACTGAAATGTTGTTCTCTCCAGAGTGGATCCTGAGTACGGCGGAACACGTGAAATTCCGTCGGAATCCGGGAGGACCATCTCCCAAGGCTAAATACTCCCTAGTGACCGATAGTGAACCAGTACCGTGAGGGAAAGGTGAAAAGCACCCCGGAAGGGGAGTGAAATAGATCCTGAAACCGTGTGCCTACAAGTAGTCAGAGCCCGTTAAAGGGTGATGGCGTGCCTTTTGTAGAATGAACCGGCGAGTTACGATCCCGTGCAAGGTTAAGCAGAAGATGCGGAGCCGCAGCGAAAGCGAGTCTGAATAGGGCGCATGAGTACGTGGTCGTAGACCCGAAACCAGGTGATCTACCCATGTCCAGGGTGAAGTTCAGGTAACACTGAATGGAGGCCCGAACCCACGCACGTTGAAAAGTGCGGGGATGAGGTGTGGGTAGGGGTGAAATGCCAATCGAACCTGGAGATAGCTGGTTCTCTCCGAAATAGCTTTAGGGCTAGCCTCAAGGTAAGAGTCTCGGAGGTAGAGCACTGATTGGACTAGGGGCCCCTACCGGGTTACCGAATTCAGTCAAACTCCGAATGCCGATGACTTATCCTTGGGAGTCAGACTGCGAGTGATAAGATCCGTAGTCGAAAGGGAAACAGCCCAGACCGCCAGCTAAGGTCCCAAAGTATACGTTAAGTGGAAAAGGATGTGGAGTTGCTTAGACAACCAGGATGTTGGCTTAGAAGCAGCCACCATTTAAAGAGTGCGTAATAGCTCACTGGTCGAGTGACTCTGCGCCGAAAATGTACCGGGGCTAAACGTATCACCGAAGCTGCGGACTGTTCTTACGAACAGTGGTAGGAGAGCGTTCTAAGTGCTGTGAAGTCAGACCGGAAGGACTGGTGGAGCGCTTAGAAGTGAGAATGCCGGTATGAGTAGCGAAAGACGGGTGAGAATCCCGTCCACCGAATGCCTAAGGTTTCCTGAGGAAGGCTCGTCCGCTCAGGGTTAGTCGGGACCTAAGCCGAGGCCGAAAGGCGTAGGCGATGGACAACAGGTTGATATTCCTGTACCACCTCCTCACCATTTGAGCAATGGGGGGACGCAGGAGGATAGGGTAAGCGCGGTATTGGATATCCGCGTCCAAGCAGTTAGGCTGGGAAATAGGCAAATCCGTTTCCCGTGAAGGCTGAGCTGTGATGGCGAGCGAAATTTAGTAGCGAAGTTCCTGATTCCACACTGCCAAGAAAAGCCTCTAGCGAGGTGAGAGGTGCCCGTACCGCAAACCGACACAGGTAGGCGAGGAGAGAATCCTAAGGTGATCGAGAGAACTCTCGTTAAGGAACTCGGCAAAATGACCCCGTAACTTCGGGAGAAGGGGTGCTTCTTAGGGTGTTAAAGCCCCGAGAAGCCGCAGTGAATAGGCCCAGGCGACTGTTTAGCAAAAACACAGGTCTCTGCGAAGCCGTAAGGCGAAGTATAGGGGCTGACGCCTGCCCGGTGCTGGAAGGTTAAGAGGAGCGCTTAGCGTAAGCGAAGGTGCGAATTGAAGCCCCAGTAAACGGCGGCCGTAACTATAACGGTCCTAAGGTAGCGAAATTCCTTGTCGGGTAAGTTCCGACCCGCACGAAAGGCGCAACGATCTGGGCACTGTCTCAACGAGAGACTCGGTGAAATTATAGTACCTGTGAAGATGCAGGTTACCCGCGACAGGACGGAAAGACCCCGTGGAGCTTTACTGCAGCCTGATATTGAATGTTGGTACAGCTTGTACAGGATAGGTAGGAGCCTTGGAAACCGGAGCGCTAGCTTCGGTGGAGGCATCGGTGGGATACTACCCTGGCTGTATTGACCTTCTAACCCGCTGCCCTTATCGGGCAGGGAGACAGTGTCAGGTGGGCAGTTTGACTGGGGCGGTCGCCTCCTAAAATGTAACGGAGGCGCCCAAAGGTTCCCTCAGAATGGTTGGAAATCATTCGCAGAGTGTAAAGGCACAAGGGAGCTTGACTGCGAGACCTACAAGTCGAGCAGGGACGAAAGTCGGGCTTAGTGATCCGGTGGTTCCGCATGGAAGGGCCATCGCTCAACGGATAAAAGCTACCCCGGGGATAACAGGCTTATCTCCCCCAAGAGTCCACATCGACGGGGAGGTTTGGCACCTCGATGTCGGCTCATCGCATCCTGGGGCTGTAGTCGGTCCCAAGGGTTGGGCTGTTCGCCCATTAAAGCGGTACGCGAGCTGGGTTCAGAACGTCGTGAGACAGTTCGGTCCCTATCCGTCGCGGGCGCAGGAAATTTGAGAGGAGCTGTCCTTAGTACGAGAGGACCGGGATGGACGCACCGCTGGTGTACCAGTTGTTCTGCCAAGGGCATCGCTGGGTAGCTATGTGCGGACGGGATAAGTGCTGAAAGCATCTAAGCATGAAGCCCCCCTCAAGATGAGATTTCCCATTCCGCAAGGAAGTAAGATCCCTGAAAGATGATCAGGTTGATAGGTCTGAGGTGGAAGCGTGGTGACACGTGGAGCTGACAGATACTAATAGATCGAGGACTTAACCTATATTCTAATGTGAAGCTTGAACATTGTTATCTAGTTTTGAGAGAACATTCTCTCCATCAGGTTTGGTGGCGATAGCGAAGAGGTCACACCCGTTCCCATACCGAACACGGAAGTTAAGCTCTTCAGCGCCGATGGTAGTTGGGGGTCTCCCCCTGTGAGAGTAGGACGCCGCCAAGCTTTTCTAAGGATCAGTTCCATAAGGAACTGATCTTTTTTTGTGTTTTTGAGAGGTTTGACACCATATAAATGTGGAAATAATATTCTTAGTTGAGCGATTATCTTGAAAAATCGACCGAAAAAATTTATAGTAAGATTAAAGTCAAATATAGTCAAAGTCAATGGAGGAGGAGGCGGAGTGGCACAAAATATTTCTGATATCATCGAGCAGTATTTGAAAGAAGTCTTGGATCAGAATGGTCGAGAAATATTAGAAATTAAGCGCAATGAAATTGCAGATAAGTTTCAATGCGTACCTTCACAAATTAACTATGTTATCAATACACGCTTTACGAGCGAGAGAGGCTATATCGTTGAAAGTAAGCGTGGCGGCGGTGGCTATATCCGCATCATTAAAGTCAAAATGAATGATGAAGTCGACTTATTGAACAACATTATTTCCCAAATATATCATCGTTTATCACAGGCTGCCTCTGATCATATCATCATGCGTCTTGTCGAAAATAACATTTTATCTGAAAGAGAAGCAAAGATGATGATCAGTGTCATGGACCGTTCTGTTTTGCACATTGATTTACCTGAACGGGATGAATTGCGGGCTCGGATGATGATAGCGATGTTAAATGCTTTGAAATTAAAGTAAAGCGGGTGAAAAGATTGATTTGTCAAGAATGCAATGAGAGACCAGCCACTTTTCACTTTACGAAAGTTATAAATGGAGAAAAACAGGAAATGCACATATGTGAACAATGTGCAAAAGAAAATAGTGATTCATATGCTATGAGTGGAAACCAAGGTTTCTCGATTCACAACTTATTATCGGGTTTATTGAATATTGATCCTAGCTTTACCACAAGTGCGAATAAGGGATCATCTATTTTTCAAGAAGCAAGAGAAGTGGATCAATGTCCTAAGTGTGGCTTAACCTTTCAACAATTCAGAAAAACAGGCCGTTTTGGCTGTGCAGAATGCTACCGTTCATTTGATCAGTATCTGAACCCTGTTTTAAGGAAAGTCCATAGTGGAAATACAGTCCATCATGGAAAAGTGCCTAAACGGATTGCCGGCAGTCTTCATGTGCGCCGGAAACTTGAGTTGATGCAGCAAGAACTGAAGCAGTTAATTGAACAAGAAGAGTTTGAAAAAGCAGCGGAAGTTCGAGATCAAATTCGTGCATTAGAGCATGAACAATCTCAGCAGAGGGAGGGAGATTAACAACATGTCGCTCCAGCATTTTATTCAAGACGCTTTAAGTCAATGGATGAAACAAAAAGGACCAGAAAGTGACATTGTTCTAAGCAGTCGAATCAGGCTAGCACGAAACCTAGAGCATGTTCGTTTCCCAACTCAGTTTTCTCAGGAAGAGGCTGAAGCTGTTCTCAAGCAATTCGAGCAAAAGTTTGCTAGCCAGGAAGTGAAGGACATCGGAAACTTTGTTCTGATTCGAATGAATGAAACGCAGCCTTTAGCAAAGAGAGTACTTGTTGAAAAGCATTTGATCAGCCCAAACTTAGCAGAATCAAGATTTGGTGGTTGTTTGCTTTCTGAAAATGAAGAAATCAGTGTGATGCTGAATGAAGAAGACCATATTCGGATCCAATGCTTATTCCCAGGATTCCAACTAGCCAATGCACTGAAAGCGGCTAACCAGGTAGATGACTGGATTGAAGAGCAAGTGGATTATGCGTTTTCTGAAAAACGAGGATACTTAACAAGCTGTCCAACCAATGTAGGTACAGGTATTAGGGCTTCGGTCATGATGCATTTACCAGCTTTAGCCCTCACAAGACAAATGAACCGAATAATTCCGGCGATTAATCAATTAGGTCTTGTCGTCAGAGGAATTTATGGTGAAGGCAGCGAAGCAATAGGGAACATCTTTCAAATTTCAAATCAAATGACACTTGGTCAATCAGAAGAGGATATTGTAGATGATTTAAATAGTGTGACCGCTCAGCTCATTGAACAAGAGCGATCTGCAAGAAAAGCGTTATATCAAACATCTAAAATTGAACTTGAGGACAGAGTGTACCGTTCGTTAGGGATTTTGTCCAATTGTCGCATGATTGAATCAAAGGAAACAGCTAAGTGTTTGTCAGATGTGCGCCTTGGAATTGATTTAGGTATCATTAAGGGGCTTTCAAGTAATATACTGAATGAACTCATGATTTTGACACAGCCTGGCTTTCTTCAACAATATTCTGGAGGAGCTTTGGAGCCAAATGAACGAGATATAAAACGAGCAGCGATTATTAGAGAAAGGCTGCGTTTAGAAATGCATAGGAATGGACAGGAGGATGAAACGATATGATGTTTGGAAGATTCACTGAAAGAGCTCAAAAGGTATTAGCACTTGCACAAGAAGAAGCCATTCGCCTAGGCCATAAGAACATTGGTACTGAACACATTTTACTTGGTCTAGTACGTGAGGGTGAGGGCATCGCCGCAAAAGCGTTAGAAGCACTGGGCCTTGTTTCAGATAAAATCCAAAAAGAAGTCGAAAGCTTGATTGGAAGAGGGCAAGAGGTGTCTCAAGCTATTCCTCATTATACGCCTAGAGCGAAGAAGGTCACGGAGCTTTCAATGGATGAAGCAAGAAAGCTAGGTCATTCCTATGTAGGGACAGAACATATTCTATTAGGTCTTATTCGCGAGGGAGAGGGTGTAGCTGCCCGCGTTTTAAATAACCTCGGAGTGAGCTTAAATAAAGCACGTCAGCAAGTCCTGCAGCTGCTTGGCAGCAATGAAACAGGTGCATCTGCCGCTGGTTCTAATAGCAATGCAAATACACCAACATTAGATAGCTTGGCAAGAGATTTAACAGCTATTGCGAAAGAAGACAGCTTGGACCCAGTCATTGGACGAAGCAAAGAAATTCAGCGTGTCATTGAGGTACTAAGCAGAAGAACAAAAAATAACCCTGTGCTAATTGGTGAGCCTGGTGTTGGTAAAACAGCCATCGCTGAAGGTCTTGCACAGCAAATTATTCATAATGAAGTGCCTGAAATCCTGCGCGATAAACGAGTGATGACACTTGATATGGGAACCGTTGTAGCGGGTACGAAATATCGTGGTGAATTTGAGGATCGTTTGAAAAAAGTCATGGACGAAATTCGTCAGGCAGGAAATATCATTCTCTTCATTGATGAGCTTCATACACTGATTGGTGCTGGTGGAGCAGAGGGTGCGATTGACGCATCTAACATTCTCAAACCATCCTTAGCACGTGGAGAGCTTCAATGTATCGGGGCGACAACGTTAGATGAGTACCGTAAATATATTGAAAAGGATGCTGCGCTTGAACGACGTTTCCAGCCAATTCAAGTAGATCAGCCATCTGTTGATGAAAGTATTCAAATCTTAAGAGGTCTTAGAGATCGTTATGAGGCACATCACCGTGTGTCCATCACAGATGAAGCGATTGAGGCGGCGGTGAAGCTGTCTGACCGTTATATTTCTGATCGTTTCCTTCCAGATAAGGCGATTGATTTAATTGATGAGGCAGGTTCGAAAGTCCGTTTACGTTCTTTCACAACACCGCCTAACCTAAAAGAACTAGAGCAAAAGCTAGATGAAGTACGCAAGGAAAAGGATGCGGCTGTTCAAAGTCAAGAATTTGAAAAAGCAGCTTCTCTTCGCGATACAGAGCAGCGTTTGCGTGAAAAAGTAGAAGTCACCAAGAAATCTTGGAAAGAAAAGCAAGGACAGGAGAATTCAGAGGTATCAGTTGATGATATCGCAATGGTTGTCTCTAGCTGGACGGGAGTGCCTGTTTCAAAAATTGCCCAAACAGAAACAGATAAGCTTCTGAATATGGAACAATTACTCCATTCTCGTGTAATCGGGCAGGATGAAGCGGTTGTCGCTGTAGCAAAAGCTGTGAGACGTGCGCGTGCTGGTCTAAAAGATCCAAAACGTCCAATCGGCTCATTTATCTTCTTAGGCCCAACAGGGGTTGGTAAAACGGAGCTTGCAAGAGCACTCGCAGAGTCTATTTTCGGTGATGAAGAAGCGATGATCCGTATCGATATGTCTGAATACATGGAGAAACACTCTACATCTAGACTTGTGGGGTCACCTCCAGGGTATGTTGGCTATGAAGAAGGCGGACAACTGACTGAAAAAGTGAGAAGAAAACCTTATTCTGTTGTGCTTTTAGACGAGATTGAAAAGGCGCATCCAGATGTATTCAACATCTTACTGCAAGTGTTAGAGGATGGTCGTCTGACTGATTCTAAAGGGCGTACCGTTGACTTTAGAAATACGATTTTGATCATGACATCCAACGTTGGAGCTAGTGAACTGAAGCGAAATAAATATGTTGGCTTTAACGTGCAGGATGAAGGTCAAAATTACAAAGATATGAAAGGCAAAGTGATGGGCGAGTTGAAACGTGCGTTTAGACCAGAATTCATCAACCGTATTGATGAAATCATTGTCTTCCATTCACTTGAAAAGAAACATTTAAAAGAGATCGTTTCTCTCATGTCTGATCAATTGACGAAACGATTAAAAGAACAAGACCTTTCAATTGAATTGACAGAAGCAGCAAAAGCGAAGATTGCCGACGAAGGTGTAGACCTTGAGTACGGTGCGCGTCCGTTAAGAAGAGCGATTCAAAAGCATGTGGAGGATCGACTTTCTGAGGAGCTTCTGAAGGGTAATATTGAAAAAGGTCAACATATCGTATTAGATGTGGAAGATGGAGAAATTGTCGTAAAAACGACGGCTGCTACGAACTAATATAGTAAGAAAAAAGTGTGAGGCATACCAGTCAGGTGTATGCCTCCCTTTACTTATTTTCTGACCAGTATAAGGAGTTGTATTCTTCAATCTATGGCTAAGACAAAATCAAAATTTATATGCCAATCGTGCGGTTATGAGTCAGCCAAATGGATGGGGAAATGTCCAGGCTGCGGCACGTGGAACAGTATGACAGAAGAGGTCGTTCGCAAAGAGCCGGCAAACCGTCGAAGTGCTTTTAATCATTCTGTTCAAACCATTCAAAAACCTTCACCTATATCTGCAATTGAAACATCTGATGAACCCCGAATCAAAACGAATTTAGAAGAATTTAACCGAGTATTAGGAAGTGGAATTGTCAAAGGCTCTCTTGTTCTCATTGGCGGAGATCCTGGGATTGGGAAGTCCACATTATTATTACAAGTATCAGCACAGCTCTCAGACAAAAATCAGAATGTATTATACATATCTGGTGAGGAGTCCATTAAACAAACGAAGCTAAGAGCGGACCGCCTTGGCATAAAAAGCACCTCTTTACATGTTTTGGCTGAAACCGATATGGAGTATATAACGTCTGCTATACAAGAGATGAAACCCGCTTTTGTCGTGGTGGATTCGATTCAAACCGTTTATCAAAGCGATATTACGTCAGCTCCTGGGTCTGTATCTCAAGTGAGAGAATGTACAGCACAGCTGATGAAGATTGCCAAGACAAATGGTATTCCAATATTTATCGTTGGTCACGTGACCAAAGAAGGCTCGATCGCAGGTCCACGCCTTTTAGAGCATATGGTGGACACGGTTCTTTATTTTGAAGGCGAGCGTCACCATACGTTTCGTATCTTGCGTGCGGTGAAAAACCGATTTGGTTCGACGAATGAACTAGGGATTTTTGAAATGAGAGAGGAAGGGCTCACGGAAGTATTAAACCCATCCGAAATTTTCTTAGAAGAACGTTCGGCAGGTGTATCTGGTTCGTGTGTTGTTGCCTCAATGGAAGGAACAAGACCTGTTCTTGTCGAAATACAAGCATTAATTTCACCGACAAGCTTCGGAAATCCGCGTAGAATGGCCACTGGTCTTGATCATAATCGAGTGTCACTACTCATGGCGGTTTTAGAAAAACGTGTTGGACTACTGCTGCAAAACCAGGATGCGTATTTAAAGGTCGCAGGCGGTGTGAAGCTTGACGAACCAGCAATTGACTTGGCCATTGCGGTCAGCATTGCATCGAGCTTTAAAGACGCAGCGCCGCATCAAGCGGATTGCTTTATAGGAGAGGTCGGTTTGACGGGAGAAGTCAGAAGAGTATCAAGAATTGAACAGCGTGTGCAGGAAGCTGCGAAACTAGGATTTAAGCGAATGTTTATTCCTCAGGCGAATATAGATGGATGGAAAAAGCCGAGAGGGATTGAGTTAGTTGGTGTAGAAAATGTAGCGGAGGCACTTCGAATTTCACTAGGGGGATCATAGAAATGGAAAAAGAGAAAAAAGGAGCGAAAGAACTCGATCTCTTAGATATCGTACAGTTTGTGGCACCAGGGACACCTCTTCGGGCTGGGATCGAAAATGTCCTGAGAGCCAATACTGGCGGGCTTATTGTTGTTGGTTATAACGACAAAGTAAAGAGTGTTGTCGATGGAGGATTTCACATTAATTCTGCCTTCTCTCCAGCACACTTATATGAATTGGCGAAAATGGATGGGGCCATTATTTTAAGCGATTCTGGTCAAAAGATCTTGTATGCGAATACACAGCTCATGCCAGATGCAACCATCCATTCATCGGAAACGGGCATGAGACACCGTACTGCTGAACGTGTAGCGAAGCAGACAGGTTGCTTAATCATTGCGATTTCTGAACGGAGGAATGTCATTACCTTATACCAAGGGAATCGTCGTTACACGCTGAAAGATATTGGTTTTATTTTAACGAAGGCCAACCAAGCCATACAAACACTTGAGAAATATAAAACCATTTTAGATCACGCCATTTCTGCGCTAAGCGCCCTAGAATTTGAAGAGCTTGTGACCTTTGGTGATGTATTATCCGTGCTGCATCGTTACGAGATGGTGCTTAGAATCAAAAATGAAATCAATATGTATATCAAAGAGCTCGGAACAGAAGGACATTTGATCCGTCTGCAAGTCAATGAATTGATTACAGATATGGAGCAGGAAGCGGCTTTATTTATTAAAGATTACGTGAAAGAAAAAATTAAAGATCCGTATGTTCTGCTTAAACAGCTCCAAGATATGTCTAGCTTTGAGCTTTTAGATGACTCCATTCTGTACAAGTTACTTGGCTATCCAGCTTCTACAAATATTGACGAATATGTGTACACAAGAGGCTATAGATTGCTTCACAAAATCCCTAGATTGCCTATGCCAATCGTCGAAAACGTGGTTGAAGCGTTCGGTGTGTTAGATCGAATTATGGAAGCAGATGTACAAGATTTGGATGAAGTAGAAGGAATTGGAGAAGTAAGAGCGAAAAAGATAAAAAAAGGATTAAAGAGGCTGCAAGAAAAACATTATATCGACCGACAGCTGTAAGAAGAGAAATTTTCTCTAAACACGGTTAAAAATGGATGAATATGGGTATATTAATGATGCTTTTGTTTTCTATTGATCATGATAGGAAACTTAAACATATATCAATGTCAGGTGAGGGTGGATTGACAGATGAAAAATAAAGGAGGTGAAGGTATGTTAAAAAGAATCGTTCAGGCGTTTTTTATCATTTTTGGTGCAGTTGTAGGGATTTTTATCATTCCAGAGTTATTTCTGCTGTTAAATGTAAAGGACATACCTTTTATAACAAATGCTTACTCTTCAGCACTAATAGGAGCCGCTGTGTTCTTTATCATCGGTAAATGGTGCACAGGCTATGTGGTTAATTGGGTGAAATGGATCGAGGATTCTCTATTAAAGGCGCCTCTTCCTGATCTTATTTCTGGAAGTTTCGGATTAGTATTTGGACTTATTCTAGCATATCTTATTGTAAACGTGATCCCGCTAAACAATATCCCATATCATATTTTTGGTACTATTATTCCGATTTTCCTGGCTTTCTTTTTAGGATACCTTGGATTTCAGGTAGGGTTTAAAAAGAAGGATGAAATGATGGGGCTGTTCTCCCGATCTGCAAAGGTCACCAAGAAAAAAGGAGCAGCCGATGATGAACCTGAAATAGAAGATAAAAAGCTGAAAATTTTAGACACAAGTGTTATCATTGATGGAAGAATCGCAGATATTTGTCAAACTGGATTCTTAGAAGGTGTCATGGTCATTCCTCAATTTGTGCTCGAGGAATTACAGCATATTGCAGACTCTTCTGATGTATTAAAGAGAAATAGAGGCCGAAGAGGTCTTGATATTTTAAATCGTATTCAAAAAGAATTAGATATCAAAGTTGAAATTTACGAAGGTGACTTTGAAGACATTCAAGAGGTTGATAGCAAGCTTGTGAAGCTCGCTAAATTAACTTCAGGTGTTGTTGTGACAAATGATTTTAATTTAAATAAAGTATGCGAACTTCAAAAAGTAGCAGTGTTAAACATCAATGATCTAGCCAATGCGGTGAAACCGGTTGTGCTGCCTGGGGAAGAAATGAAGGTACAGGTCATTAAAGATGGGAAAGAGCATAACCAAGGTGTTGCTTACTTAGATGACGGTACGATGATTGTGGTCGAAGAAGGACGCAATTACATTGGAAAAGACATCGAAGTGCTCGTCACAAGTGTGCTGCAGACTGCTGCTGGAAGAATGATTTTTGCGAAGCCAAAACTTCTGGAGAAGGCGCTCTAAAGGGAGAACGAACATGTATTATGAAGTAGTTATTCCGGCTGCGGGGCAGGGGAAACGAATGAAGGCCGGCCGCAATAAGCTTTTTATTGAGCTGAAAAGAATGCCGGTCATTATTCATACACTAAAGGTATTTGACGCTCATTCGCAATGCAAACGCATGATCCTAGCGATCAATGAAGAGGAGCGTCAAGACTTTGAAAGGCTACTCAAGGTACACGCTTTTCAAACGCCTGTTTCACTTGTCACTGGCGGTGAAGAACGTCAGCAAAGTGTATACGAAGGATTAAAGGCTGTGAAAGATGCGGACATCGTGCTTGTTCATGATGGGGCAAGGCCTTTTATTAAGCATACACAGATTGACTTGCTCGTTAAAGCAGCGATTGAAAAAGGCTCCGCAGTTGTAGCGGTACCAGTGAAAGACACAATCAAACGCGTTCAAGAAGGCAAAGTGGAACAAACCATTGAACGTCAGAGCTTGTGGGCAGTCCAGACCCCACAAGCTTTTCGTCATTCTATTTTAAAAGAGGCGCATGAATATGCAGAGCGGACCGGTTTCCTTGGAACAGACGACGCCAGTCTTGTGGAACAATTACATGGTGAAAACGTGTATATTGTCCAAGGAGATTACACCAATATTAAGCTGACGACACCGGATGATTTATTGGTTGCCAAGGCAATTATGGATGCGGAAAGAGGGTACTAGATCATGTTGAGAATAGGACAAGGCTTTGATGTACATCAATTAACAGAGGGGAGACCTTTGATTATCGGCGGGGTCACCATCCCTTATGAAAAGGGGCTGCTTGGGCATTCAGACGCTGATGTACTGCTTCACACAGTGGCAGATGCCTGCCTAGGTGCGATTGCTGAAGGAGATATCGGCAGACATTTCCCAGACACAGATCCTGAGTTTAAGGATGCGGATTCTTTTAAATTACTGCAGCATGTGTGGGCACTAGTAAAGGAAAAAGGCTACACACTTGTGAATATTGATTGCACCATCATGGCGCAAAAGCCCAAAATGGCACCTTACATTCAACCAATGTGTGAGAAGATTGCTGAAGCGCTTGAGGCAGATGTCACACAGGTGAATGTGAAAGCAACAACGACAGAGAAACTCGGATTTACAGGAAGAGGCGAAGGAATTGCCTCTCAGGCAACGGTGCTTCTTCAGAAAAAGTAAAACTCATTTTGATGAGAATGAGATTTGATGATAAAATACGTTTATAAAAAATTGGTGTCAGACAACATGATGCAGATGAAAGGAAGTTAAACTCATGGGAAATGAAGTGCGTGTTCGTTATGCACCGAGTCCAACTGGTCATTTACATATTGGGAATGCTAGAACGGCTCTTTTCAACTATTTGTTCGCACGCAGTCAAGGCGGCAAATTTATTATTCGAATCGAAGATACGGATCAAAAGCGTAATGTAGAAGGCGGAGAAGAAAGCCAGCTTCGCCACCTGCAATGGCTCGGTATTGAGTGGGATGAGAGCATTGATAAAGATGGCGGCTACGGCCCTTACAGACAATCAGAGCGTAATGATATTTATAAAAAGTATTATGACGAGCTGCTAGAGAAGGACTTGGCGTATAAGTGCTATTGTACGGCTGAAGAGCTAGAGGAAGAGCGTGAAGCACAAATCGCCCGCAGTGAAATGCCTCGATATTCTGGTAAATGCAGTCATTTATCAAAAGAAGAAGAGGACAAGCTGATTGCTGAAGGAAGAGAGCCAAGCATCCGCTTCCGAGTGCCAAAAGGAGAAATCATCAAATTTGACGACATGGTCAAAGGCGATATTTCATTTGAGACAGACGGCATCGGTGACTTTGTCATTGTGAAGAAAGATGGGACGCCAACTTATAACTTCGCTGTAGCAGTGGATGATTATTTGATGAAAATGACTCACATTCTCCGCGGAGAGGATCACATTTCGAATACGCCTAAACAAATCATGATCTTCAATGCATTTGGCTGGGATGTTCCGCTATTCGGACATATGACGCTGATTGTGAACGAGAACCGCAAGAAATTAA
The DNA here is from genome assembly GCF_038601465.1 of Bacillus sp. FSL R7-0672. Classification (NCBI taxonomy): domain Bacteria; kingdom Bacillati; phylum Bacillota; class Bacilli; order Caryophanales; family Bacillaceae; genus Bacillus; species Bacillus sp. FSL R7-0672. The sequence goes on from NZ_CP152010.1 coordinate 114,965, forward strand.
GCAAGCGTGATGAATCCATTATTCAATTCATCGAGCAATATAAAAACTTGGGCTATTTACCAGAAGCCCTGTTCAACTTCATTGCACTACTTGGATGGTCTCCAGTGGGCGAAGAAGAACTGTTTACAAAAGAGCAATTCATCGACATTTTCGATGTAAACCGACTTTCTAAGTCACCAGCTCTATTCGATATGCATAAACTAAAATGGGTGAATAACCAATACGTGAAAGCACTTGATCTTGATCAGGTTGTTGCGTTAACACTTCCGCATCTTCAAAAGGCAGGCAAGGTAAGCGAGCAGCTATCGGATGAAGAAAACACGTGGGTGCGCAAGCTGATTGCTCTGTATCACGAACAATTAAGCTATGGAGCAGAAATTGTTGAGTTAACAGAGTTGTTCTTTAAGGAGCAAATTGAGTATAATCAAGAGGCAAAGGAAGTTCTAGCAGAGGAGCAAGTACCAGAAGTCATGGCATCTTTTGCTGGTCAGCTTGAACGACTTGAATCTTTCACACCTGATGAAATCAAGGCTGCTATTAAAGCGGTACAAAAAGAAACAGGGCATAAAGGCAAGAAACTATTCATGCCAATTCGTGTGGCTGTCACAGGACAAACGCATGGCCCAGAACTTCCGCAAAGTATTGAACTACTAGGTAAAGAAACGGTATTAAACCGCATTAAACAAATATAAGGAAATCGTTGCGAGGGAGAAGTACAATGTTTTCGTCCATCACAGAAAGAGTCTTCACTGGCTGAAAGAGACTTATGGGCAAATGTTGGAAATGCACCCTCAAGACCCTTGAGGAACACGAGTACGTTAGTATGCAAGGGCGGTACCCTCCGTTATGGGATTAAGTTGAGAAGGCTGCGAAATGAGGGCTTTCTAAACAGAGTGGAACCGCGTTTTCAAAACGTCTCTGTCATATGGCAGAGGCGTTTTTTATTTGTCAAAAAAAGAGAGCAAGTCCGAAGAGAGATTGATGGGGAAGAACGGGGGGAGCATGTGTTTTTCAAAATGCTGAAAGAAGATATTGATACTGTGTTTGATCAAGATCCTGCTGCTAGAAGCTATATTGAAGTAGTGCTAACCTATTCAGGGCTTCATGCGATTTGGGCTCATCGTATCGCGCATGCATTTTATAAGCGGAAGCTGTACTTTCTTGCGCGGATCATTTCTCAGGTCAGCCGGTTTTTCACAGGGGTGGAAATTCACCCTGCGGCAACCATTGGCAGGCGCTTCTTCATTGACCACGGCATGGGAGTGGTGATTGGGGAAACATGTGAAATTGGAGACAACGTCACTGTTTTCCAAGGCGTGACATTAGGGGGAACAGGGAAAGAAAAGGGAAAGCGGCACCCGACCATTTTAGACGATGCGCTCATTGCGACAGGTGCAAAGGTGCTTGGTTCCATTACAGTCGGAAAAGGAGCCAAGATTGGAGCGGGATCGGTCGTGTTAAAGGACGTACCCGACCATTCCACCGTTGTCGGTATACCTGGGCGAGTCGTCGTTCAAAATGGTAAGAAAATCAATCGTGATCTCAATCATCAAGATTTGCCAGATCCAATTTCCGATCGTTTCAAAGAATTGGAACGAGAAATGGAAAAGCTAAAAGGTGAGCTGGCTTCATTGAGCAGAAAGGAAGAACAATCATGACAATCAATATTTATAATACATTGACACGTAAGAAGGAAGAATTTGTCCCGCTTGAGCCAGGAAAGGTCAAGATGTATGTGTGCGGACCAACCGTTTATAACTACATTCATATCGGGAATGCAAGGCCTGCTATTGTTTATGACACTGTACGTAAGTATTTAGAATACAGCGGCTATGATGTGAACTTTGTCTCAAACTTTACAGATGTGGATGATAAACTCATCAAAGCAGCCAATGAACTCGGGGAAGATGTCCCGACGATTGCTGACCGTTTTATTCAAGCCTACTTTGAAGACGTCAGTGCACTAGGCTGCAAAAAAGCTGACCTTCACCCGCGAGTGACGGAAAATATGGATGATATCATTGCATTTATTGCGACATTGATTGAAAAAGGCTACGCATATGAAGCAGATGGTGACGTGTATTACAGCACACGCTCATTTGAAGGCTACGGAAAGCTTTCTCACCAGTCGATTGATGAACTGAAGACAGGTGCCCGTATTCGTGTAGGTGAGAAGAAACGAGATGCGCTGGACTTTGCTTTATGGAAGGCTGCAAAGGACCAAGAAATCTCATGGGATAGCCCGTGGGGCGAAGGACGCCCAGGCTGGCACATCGAATGCTCGGCCATGGTTAAAAAATATTTAGGTGATACGATCGATATCCATGCAGGCGGACAGGATTTAACCTTCCCTCACCATGAAAATGAAATCGCTCAATCTGAGGCTTTGACTGGGAAACCTTTTGCAAAGTATTGGATGCATAACGGATATATTAATATTGAGAATGAAAAAATGTCAAAATCACTTGGCAACTTTGTGCTCGTGCACGACATTGTGAAAGAACAAGATCCTGATGTACTTCGATTCTTTATGTTGTCGGTTCACTACCGACATCCAATTAACTATTCAATGGACTTACTAGAGAGCACAAAGAGTGCGTTTAACCGACTCAAAACGTCGTATGCTAATTTACATCATCGCCTTGAAAGCAGCACGAATATGACAGAAGACAATGCTGAATGGCTGGCGAAGGTGGAAGAGCAGCGAGCGACATTTATTTCTGAAATGAATGATGACTTCAATACGGCAAATGCGATCTCTGTTTTATTCGAACTTGCGAAACAGGCGAATTATTATATGGAAAATGATCATACTTCGGAGGAAGTGATCAAGGCATTTATCGGCTTGTTCCAAGAAATCACGTCTGTTCTTGGCTTCTCATTAGAAGAAAAGCATACGCTTGACGAAGAAGTAGAAGCGTTAATTGAAAAACGCAATGAGGCTAGAAGAAATCGTGATTTTGCGCTATCTGATCAAATTCGTGACCAGTTAAAGAGCATGAATATTGTATTGGAGGACACTCCTCAAGGTACTCGCTGGAAAAGAGGAGAATAGGTCATGTTGAATTTTGAAAAGCTGAAAGACGGTAAACAGTTGAATGGACTTGCGCTTGCTTATATGGGTGATGCCATTTTTGAAGTCTACGTGAGGCATCACCTCCTCCAAACGGGGGCGACAAAACCAAATGAGTTGCACAAACGAGCAAGCAAAATTGTTTCAGCTAAATCTCAGGCAGCTATTTTATTTACGCTTCAGCAGCAAGGCTTTTTCACTGAAGCAGAAGAAGCGGTGCTGAAAAGAGGAAGAAATGCAAAATCAGGCACAGTGCCTAAAAACACAGACGTGCAAACGTATCGTTATAGCACGGCGTTTGAAGCGCTCATGGGTTATTTATTTATTGAAAAGCAGGACGAACGCTTAGAAGAGCTGATTAGTCAGGCGATTGAAATCGGAACGTCAGGGAGGAAGACAAATGAGTCAGCAACATGATTATGTGATTGGGAAAAATGCAGTGATTGAAACACTGAAGTCAGATCGGGAGTTATACAAGCTCTGGATGGCAGAAAACACTGTAAAAGGACAAGCCCAGCAGGTCATTGAACTCGCAAAAAAACAAAATATCACCATTCAGTATGTTCCGAGGAAAAAGCTTGATCAAATGGTCACAGGTCAGCACCAGGGAATCGTTGCACAAGTAGCAGCATATGAATATGCAGAATTGGACGATCTATATCAAATCGCTGAACAGCGGAATGAACAGCCATTTTTTCTTATCTTAGATGAAATTGAAGACCCGCATAATTTAGGTTCCATTATGCGTACAGCAGATGCTGTAGGTGCACACGGGATTGTGATTCCGAAAAGGAGAGCGGTCGGCTTAACGACAACCGTTGCCAAAGCATCCACTGGGGCAATTGAACATATTCCTGTTGCCAAAGTCACCAATCTTTCAAGAGCTCTTGATGAGATGAAAGAAAGAGGAATCTGGGTCGCAGGAACAGATGCGTCTGCCAAACAGGATTATAGACAATTTGATGGCACGATGCCACTTGCTCTCGTGATTGGCAGTGAAGGAAAAGGGATTGGCCGATTGATCAAAGAAAAGTGTGATTTTCTGATTAAGCTGCCTATGGCCGGAAAGGTCACTTCGTTAAACGCATCAGTTGCCGCTAGTCTATTGATGTATGAAGTGTATCGAAAACGTTATCCGTTAGGAGAATAGAGATGGACATCCTCTTAGTCGATGGATACAACATGATAGGTGCTTGGCCACGGCTGCAGCACTTAAAGGAAAACAGCTTTGAAGAAGCCAGAGACATACTGATTCAACATTTAGCAGAATATCAAGCATACACAGGGTATCGAGTCATTGTCGTATTCGATGCCCATATGGTCAAAGGAATCGAAAAAAAGCGGATCAATCACCGAGTAGAGGTCATCTTTACAAGAGAGAATGAAACAGCTGATGAGCGGATTGAAAAGCTTGCCCAGGATTTGAATAATATTCGGACGCAGATTCATGTGGCGACCTCAGACTTTACAGAACAATGGGCAATCTTTGGACAAGGAGCTCTTCGAAAGTCGGCTCGAGAGCTTTTAAGAGAGATTGAAGTGATCGAACGAAAGATTGAAACGAGAGTCAAAAAGATTACTTCTGATAAACCAGCATCTAAGATTGAATTGTCAGAAGATGTATTGAAAACGTTTGAAAAATGGCGGCGTGGGAATCTAGAATAGCTTGACGATATTTCAACCATTAATGTATAATATTTCTATCTAGGTGCGGTCGGGGGGATCGAAGTGAATCTAAACAACAGCAAGGATAAATCCATCAGAGAGCAATTTTGCCAGTTGGAAGATGAACAAGTCATTGAAAGGGTTCATGTCGGAGATAGTGATGCGCTAGATTACTTAATAACAAAATACCGCAATTTTGTACGTGCAAAAGCAAGATCTTATTTCTTGATTGGAGCGGATCGAGAGGACATTGTCCAAGAGGGGATGATCGGACTTTATAAGTCTATCCGCGATTTCAGAGAGGACAAGCTTACTTCATTTAAGGCTTTTGCAGAATTATGTATTACCCGCCAAATTATCACCGCAATTAAAACAGCTACTCGCCAAAAACATATCCCGTTAAATTCCTATGTATCATTAGATAAGCCAATATATGATGAAGAATCAGACAGAACATTGTTGGACGTCATTTCCGGTGCTAAAGCGCTTAACCCAGAAGATTTAATCATTAGCAAAGAAGAATTTGATGATATCGAAATGAAGATGGGTGAACTACTAAGCGAGCTGGAAAGAAAGGTTCTTGTGCTTTACCTTGATGGCAGATCCTATCAAGAGATTTCTGAAGATTTAAACCGTCATGTGAAATCAATTGATAACGCACTCCAAAGAGTAAAGAGAAAATTAGAGAAATATTTAGAGCTTCGCGAGATTAGTCTCTAATCAAACCTATATTGACAGCTTTTTCGACACTGTGATAAGGTACTAAGGAAATGATGTCGAGAAAATAGGTGTAAATATGAGGAAAAAGATCACTCTAGCCTGTAAAGACTGCGGAAGCCGCAATTATACGACAATGAAAAGTGATGCTTCAGCAGCTGAAAGATTAGAAGTTAAGAAATATTGCAAGACTTGTAATTCACATAAAACACATTTAGAAACGAAGTAAGATTTGCGTTCTTTAATCTGTGGAGGTCTTTTACAATGCGTATTATCAGTTTCTTAAAAAGTGTCGGGAAAGAAATGAAGAAGGTCAGCTGGCCAAAGAAAAACGAAATGATTCGTTACACAATCACTGTTATTTTAACAGTCGTATTCTTTGCAATCTTTTTCTCTTTTCTTGATATAGGAATCTCACAATTAATCGAATTAATTCATTAATACTTGAATAATGGTCTGCTGAACGTGCTATAATAGATCATAATATGACTTGCCAAAAAACCCGTTTTACGGGTTTTTTCAATTGCTTGAAAATATTTACCGGTACTCGAGATTCGTCAAATAGACATTACGAAATGTGGGGAGGGAAGGACTAAATAGTCCTGAACGAAATGGAAAAGAATTGGTATGTTGTGCATACGTACTCTGGCTATGAAAATAAAGTAAAAGCGAACTTGGAAAAGCGTGTTGAATCAATGGGCATGCAAGATAAGATCTTCCGCGTCGTCGTACCAGAAGAAGAAGAAACAGATATTAAAAATGGTAAGAAAAAAGTTGTTAAAAAGAAAGTGTTCCCTGGCTATGTCCTAGTGGAAATCGTGATGACAGACGACTCTTGGTATGTTGTTCGTAATACACCAGGTGTCACAGGATTCGTTGGATCAGCTGGATCAGGCTCAAAGCCGACTGCGCTTTTGCCAGGCGAAGCTGAAACCATTCTAAAAAGAATGGGTCTTGAAGAACGCAAAACAGAAATCGACTTTGAATTGAAAGAAACAGTCAAGGTCATCGACGGACCATTTGCGAACTTCACAGGTTCTATCGAAGAGATTGATTACGATAAAAGCAAAGTCAAAGTATTCGTTAATATGTTTGGTAGAGAAACACCCGTGGAACTTGAGTTCACGCAGATCGATAAATTGTAATTCAAAAGAGCTTGAAATGAGTGTATAGAAGTGGTAATATAGCAAAGGTACGTCTTGAGTTCGCTCAAGATCGCTAGCTAGTTATTTCGTCATTCATATAAAGAATGAAGTTGTTGAGTGGGAGGGGGATTCCCCTATTACCACATCACGGACTTTAAGGAGGTGTGTCTCGTGGCTAAAAAAGTAGTTAAAGTTGTTAAATTGCAAATTCCTGCTGGAAAAGCTAACCCAGCTCCACCAGTTGGACCTGCACTAGGTCAAGCCGGTGTTAATATCATGGGATTCTGTAAGGAGTTTAATGCTCGTACAGCTGACCAAGCTGGTCTTATCATTCCTGTTGAAATTTCGGTTTTTGAAGACCGTTCATTTACATTTATTACTAAAACTCCACCTGCTGCAGTTTTACTTAAAAAAGCAGCTGGTATTGAGTCTGGTTCTGGTGAACCTAACCGTAATAAAGTGGCAACTGTTAAGCGTGATAAAGTACGCGAAATCGCGGAAACAAAAATGCCTGACTTAAACGCTGCTAGCGTTGAATCAGCTATGCGCATGGTTGAAGGTACTGCACGCAGTATGGGTATTGTCATCGAAGATTAATTTATTGTCTTGTTGGGTTGCGAGTTTGGTTTTGACAAGTTCGCAACCCTTATTCGTGGGAGGTTATTCCGCTAAAACCACATAAGGAGGATTTTTATAATGGCTAAAAAAGGTAAAAAGTATGTAGAAGCTGCTAAGCTAATCGAACGTACTAAAGCGTATGATGTAGCTGAAGCTGTTTCTCTTACAAAAAAAGCAAATACAGCGAAATTTGATGCGACTGTAGAAGTTGCTTTTCGTTTGGGCGTAGACCCTCGTAAAAACGACCAACAAATCCGCGGTGCAGTTGTACTTCCTAACGGAACTGGTAAAACTCAACGCGTTCTTGTGTTCGCTAAAGGCGAAAAAGCAAAAGAAGCAGAAGCTGCTGGAGCAGACTATGTTGGAGATTCTGATTACATCGCTAAAATCCAACAAGGCTGGTTCGATTTCGATGTAATCGTTGCAACACCTGACATGATGGGTGAAGTTGGTAAGATCGGTCGTGTACTTGGACCAAAAGGTCTTATGCCAAACCCTAAAACAGGAACTGTTACATTCGAAGTAGAAAAAGCAATCAATGAAATCAAAGCTGGTAAAGTAGAATACCGCGTTGATAAAGCTGGTAACATCCACGCGCCAATCGGAAAGGTTTCTTTCGAGGACGAAAAGCTTGTTGAGAACTTTGCAACAATCTATGACACAATCCTTAAAGCAAAACCTGCAGCGGCTAAAGGTGTATACGTGAAAAACGTTTCTGTTACATCTACTATGGGCCCTGGCGTGAAAGTGGATCCATCTTCTTTCTCTGCAAAATAAATCTTGACTTATCACAAACATTTTGATAATATCAAAATGTTGTAAAATAGAATATGTCCATTTATACCGTAGACAGCAGGGGCCTTATGGCTTAATTAACCCGCCGAGGTGTATATGTCACAGTCTTACGTTAACGTATGCTTGTATATACAGCCTCCATGTCTTAATGGAGGCTTTTTATATGGAGAACCGTTCGTTAGGAACGTGATGGCCTGATCGGTATAAGTGTTACACAAACAATGTACAGGAGGTGTAACCATGAGCAATGCAATCGATACAAAAAAAGTTGTCGTTGATGAAATTACTTCTAAATTTAAAGATAGTATGTCTACTGTAATTGTAGATTACCGCGGTCTTTCAGTTTCTGAAGTGACTGAACTTCGTAAACAGCTTCGTGACGCTGGCGTAGAATTCAAAGTTTACAAAAACACTTTGACTCGCCGTGCAGTTGAACAAGTTGAACTAACAGGTTTAAACGATTTCTTAACAGGTCCAAACGCTATCGCATTCAGTAACGAAGATGTTATCGCACCTGCGAAAATCATCAACGAATTTGCGAAAAGCCACGAAGCTTTAGAAATCAAAGCTGGTGTCATCGAAGGAAACGTAGCGACTGTAGAAGAAGTGAAGGCTCTTGCGGAACTTCCGTCTCGCGAAGGCTTACTATCTATGTTGCTTAGCGTTCTTCAAGCTCCAGTTCGTAACCTTGCTCTTGCTACTAAAGCAGTTGCAGATCAAAAAGAAGAACAAGGCGCTTAATGCGTACTTAACGTAAAAAACTTAAAATGGAGGAATTACAAATGGCTTTAAATATCGAAGAAATCATTGCTTCAGTTAAAGAAGCAACTGTACTTGAGTTAAACGACTTAGTAAAAGCAATCGAAGAAGAATTTGGCGTAACTGCTGCTGCTCCTGTAGCTGTAGCTGCAGCTGGTGGTGCCGCTGCTGAAGAGAAAACTGATTTTGATCTAGTACTTGCTGGTGCTGGAGACCAAAAAATCAAAGTTATCAAAGTGGTTCGTGAAATCACTGGTCTTGGCTTGAAAGAAGCTAAAGAACTTGTTGACAACACTCCAAAACCACTTAAAGAAGGTATTGCTAAAGAAGAAGCTGAAGAACTTAAAGCTAAGCTTGAAGAAGTTGGCGCTTCTGTAGAAGTTAAGTAATCTTCGCCTAATCTTTTGGGAAAGCTCGCTTTTACTGGCGAGCTTTTTCTTTTCTATTCTCCTGAAACGATTGAATCCAGAGGAGGTCCATTCACCATGAGTGACCACTATTATACGGAAAAGCCATCAGTGAAAAGCAATAAACAGACATGGGACTTCACCTTGAGAAACCGTACCTTTACTTTTACAAGTGACAGTGGAGTGTTTTCTAAGAAAGAAGTCGACTTTGGTTCGAGGCTTTTAATTGAAGCTTTTGAAGAACCTGACGTGGATGGCGATGTCTTAGATGTCGGTTGCGGTTATGGACCGATTGGCTTATCGTTAGCAAACGAAATGACGAGCCGCACCATTCATATGATTGATGTGAACGAAAGAGCAGTCGAACTTTCAAAGGAAAACGCTAAACATAATCGCATTGATAATGTCCGCATCTATCAAAGTGATTTGTTCTCGAATGTTCATTCATCAGCTGCTTTTGCCTCTATACTGACCAATCCCCCAATACGGGCAGGGAAGAAAGTTGTACATGCGATCTTTGAAAAAAGTGCTGATCATTTATTGCCGGAAGGTGAGTTGTGGGTGGTTATTCAGAAAAAGCAGGGCGGACCATCTGCGATTGAGAAATTAGAACAGCTTTTTGGAGAAGTCGAAGTTGTATTGAAAAAAAAGGGCTACTATATTATCAAAGCTAAAAAAGTTTGACGCAGTTTCCTAGCTGTGTTAACATTATAAAATGCCAATGTGTATATTTTGCTTGATAGGCTTAAAAAACAACTATTTTGTATAAATTATGCATATTTGGGAAAACTAATAAAATCGGTATTTGTTTTTGGATGTGGTTTTCTTATTTTAGAAACCCTTTTTTCTTTTGTCTTGTAAAAGTATTTCTTTACTGACATTTGAAAGGCTGAAATACTTTTTACACATATAATACGCATGATTTGAGGGGTGAATCAGTTGACAGGTCAACTAGTTCAGTATGGACGACACCGCCAGCGCAGAAGCTACGCACGCATAAGCGAAGTGTTAGAATTACCAAATCTCATTGAAATTCAAACCTCTTCTTATCAGTGGTTTCTTGATGAGGGTCTTAGAGAGATGTTTCAAGATATATCCCCAATTGAGGATTTTACTGGTAACCTTTCTCTTGAATTCATTGATTACAGCCTAGGGGATCCTAAGTATCCTGTAGCAGAATCAAAAGAACGTGATGTAACTTACTCTGCTCCACTAAGAGTGAAAGTTCGTTTAATTAACAAAGAAACTGGAGAAGTAAAAGACCAAGATGTGTTCATGGGTGATTTCCCAATCATGACAGACACAGGTACTTTTATCATTAACGGTGCGGAACGTGTAATCGTTTCTCAGTTAGTACGTTCTCCAAGTGTATATTTCAGTGGTAAAGTAGACAAAAACGGTAAAAAAGGTTTTACTGCGACTGTCATTCCAAACCGTGGCGCATGGTTAGAATACGAAACTGATGCGAAGGATGTAGTCTATGTACGCATCGATCGCACACGTAAGTTGCCGGTTACGGTTCTTTTGCGTGCTCTCGGCTTCAGCTCTGATCAAGAGATTCTTGACCTCATTGGCGAGAATGAATACTTACGCAACACGCTGGAAAAAGACAATACAGAGAATGCGGATAAAGCACTTCTCGAAATCTACGAGCGCCTCCGTCCTGGAGAGCCGCCAACTGTTGAAAATGCGAAAAGCCTGCTAGACTCTCGCTTCTTCGATCCGAAGAGATATGACCTAGCAAATGTTGGACGCTACAAGATTAATAAAAAGCTTCATATTAAAAATAGACTGTTCAATCAAAAATTGGCTGAAACGTTAGTTGACCCTGAAACAGGTGAAATTCTAGCAGAAAAAGGTCAAATTTTAGACAGAAGAGTTCTTGATAAAGTTCTTCCATACTTAGAAAACGGCATCGGATTTAGAAAGCTTTATCCAAATGGTGGCGTAGTAGAAGATGAAGTAGAACTTCAATCTATTAAGATTTATGCACCGTCTGATCAAGAAGGCGAGCAAGTGATCAACGTGATCGGGAATGCATACGTAGAGGAAGCTGTGAAAAACATCACGCCTTCTGACATCATTGCATCGATCAGTTACTTCTTCAACCTTCTTCATGGTGTAGGTGACACAGATGATATCGATCACCTTGGTAACCGTCGCCTGCGTTCTGTAGGTGAGCTTCTGCAAAACCAATTCCGTATTGGTTTAAGCAGAATGGAGCGTGTTGTTCGTGAAAGAATGTCGATCCAAGACACAAACACGATCACACCTCAGCAACTGATCAACATCCGTCCTGTGATCGCTTCTATCAAAGAGTTCTTTGGTAGCTCTCAGCTTTCTCAGTTCATGGATCAAACAAACCCGCTTGCTGAATTGACGCACAAACGTCGTCTGTCAGCGCTTGGGCCTGGTGGTTTGACACGTGAGCGTGCAGGAATGGAAGTTCGTGACGTTCACTACTCTCACTATGGCCGTATGTGTCCGATTGAAACACCAGAGGGTCCAAACATTGGTTTGATCAACTCTCTATCTTCATTTGCAAAAGTGAATCGTTTCGGCTTTATTGAAACACCTTACCGCCGGGTTGATCCTGAAACAGGTAAAGTGACACCGAGAATCGATTACTTAACTGCTGATGAAGAGGATAACTACGTTGTAGCACAAGCGAATGCTATATTAGGTGAAGATGGTTCGTTTATCGATGATAATATCATTGCTCGTTTCAGAGGGGAAAACACCGTTGTTCCTCGAAACCGTGTTGACTACATGGACGTTTCGCCAAAGCAGGTTGTTTCTGCAGCGACAGCATGTATCCCATTCTTAGAAAACGATGACTCTAACCGTGCTCTAATGGGAGCGAACATGCAACGTCAGGCTGTGCCTTTGATGCAGCCAGAATCACCGATTGTTGGTACAGGTATGGAGTATGTATCAGGTAAAGACTCTGGTGCTGCTGTCATCTGCCGTTACCCAGGTGTTGTAGAACGTGTTGAAGCAAAAAATATTTGGGTTCGCCGCTATGAAGATGTCGACGGACAACAAGTCAAAGGAAACCTAGACAAATACAGCTTGCTGAAATTTGTCCGCTCTAACCAAGGGACTTGCTACAACCAGCGTCCAATCGTAAGTGTTGGAGATGAAGTCGTAAAAGGAGAAATCCTTGCAGACGGTCCTTCAATGGAAAAAGGTGAATTGGCTCTAGGACGTAACGTTATGGTCGGCTTCATGACTTGGGACGGTTATAACTACGAGGATGCGATCATCATGAGTGAGCGCCTTGTAAAAGATGACGTCTACACATCTATTCATATTGAAGAATATGAATCAGAAGCTCGTGATACAAAGCTTGGACCGGAAGAAATCACTCGTGATATTCCAAACGTTGGGGAAGATGCTTTGCGCAACCTTGACGAGCGTGGAATCATCCGTATTGGTGCAGAAGTAAAAGACGGAGACCTTCTTGTAGGGAAAGTAACGCCTAAAGGTGTAACAGAACTAACAGCTGAAGAACGTCTATTACATGCAATCTTCGGTGAAAAGGCTCGTGAAGTACGTGATACATCTCTACGTGTTCCACACGGCGGCGGCGGAATTATCCACGACGTCAAAGTCTTTAACCGTGAAGATGGAGATGAATTACCTCCAGGTGTTAACCAGTTAGTCCGCGTATACATCGTTCAGAAGCGTAAAATTTCTGAAGGTGACAAAATGGCTGGACGACATGGTAATAAAGGGGTTATCTCTAAAATCCTTCCAGAAGAAGATATGCCGTATCTTCCAGATGGAACACCGATTGATATCATGTTAAACCCTCTAGGGGTACCATCTCGTATGAACATCGGTCAGGTACTTGAGCTTCATATGGGTATGGCTGCACGTTACCTTGGCATCCACATTGCGTCACCAGTATTTGATGGTGCGCGTGAGGAAGATGTTTGGGAAACGCTTGAAGAAGCAGGTATGTCCCGTGATGCGAAAACAGTCCTTTATGACGGTCGAACTGGTGAACCATTCGATAACCGTGTATCAGTCGGAATCATGTACATGATCAAACTGGCTCACATGGTTGACGACAAACTTCACGCTCGTTCAACTGGACCATACTCACTTGTTACGCAGCAGCCACTTGGCGGTAAAGCACAGTTTGGTGGTCAGCGTTTCGGAGAGATGGAAGTATGGGCACTTGAAGCTTACGGTGCAGCATACACACTTCAAGAGATCTTAACAGTTAAATCGGATGACGTGGTGGGTCGTGTGAAAACATACGAAGCCATCGTCAAAGGGGATAACGTCCCTGAACCAGGTGTCCCTGAATCATTCAAAGTGTTAATCAAAGAACTTCAAAGTTTAGGTATGGATGTCAAAATCCTATCTGGCGATGAAGAAGAGATAGAAATGAGAGATTTAGAAGACGATGAGGAAACGAAGAAAGCAGACGGATTAGCGTTATCTAATGACGAAGATGCTGCAGACCTCGCACCTGTCGATCTTGAACGTGACGCAGTCACAAAAGAATAGCAGAAACGATTAGAGCAAGTGACTAGGGTATAACCCGAAGATTAAAAGGGAGGTAGGCCCCTTGCTAGATGTGAACAATTTTGAGTATATGAACATCGGTCTCGCATCACCTGATAAAATCCGTTCTTGGTCTTTTGGTGAAGTGAAAAAGCCTGAAACGATTAACTATCGTACACTGAAACCTGAAAAAGATGGTCTCTTTTGTGAACGTATCTTCGGACCGCAAAAAGACTGGGAATGTCATTGTGGAAAGTATAAACGCGTTCGTTATAAGGGTGTTGTATGTGACCGTTGTGGTGTAGAAGTAACACGGGCAAAAGTCCGTCGTGAGAGAATGGGGCATATCGAACTGGCTGCCCCAGTTTCCCACATTTGGTATTTCAAAGGTATCCCAAGCCGTATGGGTCTTGTTCTTGATATGTCACCACGTGCATTAGAAGAAGTAATTTACTTCGCTTCATACGTTGTGACAGATCCGGGCAACACACCGCTTGAGAAGAAACAACTTCTTTCTGAGAAGGAATTCCGTGCTTATTTAGATAAATACGGTAATACATTCCAAGCAGCTATGGGTGCAGAAGCAATCAATAAACTTCTTCAAGATATCGATCTTGTAAAAGAAGTAGATGCACTGAAAGAAGAGCTGAAAACTGCTCAAGGACAGCGTCGTACACGTGCGATTAAACGCCTTGAAGTGCTAGAAGCCTTCCGTAACTCAGGAAACAAACCATCATGGATGATTCTTGATGTACTTCCGGTTATTCCGCCAGAATTACGTCCAATGGTTCAGCTTGATGGTGGACGTTTTGCTACTTCTGACTTAAACGACCTTTATCGTCGTGTCATCAACCGTAACAATCGTCTGAAACGTTTATTAGATCTTGGCGCGCCAAGCATCATCGTTCAGAACGAGAAGCGTATGCTTCAAGAAGCTGTCGATGCCTTGATTGATAATGGACGTAGAGGCCGACCAGTAACAGGACCAGGAAACAGACCATTGAAATCTCTTTCTCATATGCTGAAAGGGAAACAAGGGCGTTTCCGTCAAAACTTGCTTGGTAAACGTGTTGACTATTCTGGACGTTCCGTTATCGTCGTAGGACCACATTTGAAAATGTATCAGTGTGGACTTCCGAAAGAAATGGCTCTTGAATTATTCAAACCATTCGTGATGAAGGAGCTTGTTGAAAAAGGTTTAGCTCACAACATCAAGAGTGCGAAGCGTAAAATTGAGCGCGTGCAGCCGGAAGTATGGGATGTTTTAGAATCAGTGATTCGCGAGCACCCAGTCTTACTAAACCGTGCACCGACTCTTCACAGACTTGGTATTCAAGCGTTTGAACCTACACTTGTGGAAGGACGCGCAATTCGTCTGCATCCACTTGTATGTACAGCCTACAACGCTGACTTTGACGGTGACCAAATGGCGGTTCACGTACCATTATCTGCTGAGGCTCAAGCTGAAGCTCGTATCTTAATGCTTGCTGCTCAAAACATTTTGAACCCGAAAGATGGAAAACCTGTTGTTACGCCATCTCAGGATATGGTGCTTGGTAACTACTACCTTACACTTGAGCGTAAAGGTGCTATCGGAGAAGGTATGGTCTTCAAAGATACTAACGAAGCCCTTATAGCTTATCAAAATGGGTATGTGCATCTTCATACACGTGTAGCTGTTGCAGCTAACTCGTTGAAGAATGTGACATTCACTGATGAACAGCGTTCTAAATTGTTGATTACAACAGTTGGAAAACTAATCTTTAACGAAATCTTACCGGAATCATTCCCTTACATGAATGAGCCGACAAAGAGCAATATTGAAGAAAAAACGCCTGACCGCTTCTTCCTTGAAAAAGGTGAAGATGTCAAAGCTGCGATTGAGAAACAAGAAATTAATGCGCCGTTCAAAAAAGGTATTTTAGGTAAAATCATTGCGGAAATCTTTAAGAGATTCCATATCACTGAGACATCTAAAATGCTTGACCGCATGAAAAATCTTGGTTTCAAATACTCTACTAAAGCGGGTATTACGGTTGGGGTGTCTGATATCGTCGTATTAGATGATAAACAGAAGATCCTTGAAGAAGCGCAAGCAAAAGTAGATAACGTCATGAAGCAATTCAGACGTGGTTTGATTACTGAAGAAGAGCGTTACGAGAGAGTCATTTCGATCTGGAGTTCTTCTAAAGATGTCATCCAAGGTAAACTGATGAAGTCCCTTGATGAAGTCAACCCAATCTACATGATGAGTGACTCTGGAGCGCGTGGTAACGCATCTAACTTCACTCAGCTGGCTGGTATGCGTGGTCTGATGGCCAACCCGGCTGGACGTATCATTGAACTTCCGATCAAATCTAGTTTCCGTGAAGGTTTAACCGTATTAGAATACTTTATTTCCACTCACGGAGCGCGTAAAGGTCTTGCCGATACAGCCCTTAAAACAGCTGACTCAGGTTACCTCACGCGTCGTCTCGTTGACGTTGCACAGGATGTCATCATCCGTGAAACAGATTGCGGTACAGACCGTGGAATCTTGGCGAAGTCCATTAGAGAAGGAAATGAAATTATTGAGAAACTTGAAGAACGTCTAATTGGACGTTTTGCAAGAAAACCAATTGTTCATCCTGAAACGGGCGAAGTCATGGTCGACGAAAACGAGCTAATTGATGAAGATAAAGCACTTGAAGTAGTCGAAGCAGGGATTGAGGAAGTATGGATCCGTTCTGCATTTACATGTAACACGCCTCATGGTGTATGTAAACGATGCTACGGCCGTAACCTTGCAACTGGCACTGACGTTGAAGTCGGTGAAGCAGTTGGAATCATCGCTGCTCAATCAATCGGTGAGCCAGGAACACAGCTTACAATGCGTACGTTCCACACCGGTGGGGTAGCAGGAGACGATATCACACAAGGTTTACCTCGTATCCAAGAGCTATTTGAAGCGCGTAATCCGAAAGGGCAAGCGACGATTTCTGAAATTGATGGTGTCGTTGCTGAAATTAACGATGTTCGTGACAAGCAGCAGGAAATTGTGGTTCAAGGCGACGTTGAAACTCGTTCTTACACAGCTCCTTACAATGCGCGTCTGAAAGTTGTTGAAGGTGACAAAGTCACTCGTGGTCAAGTACTGACAGAAGGTTCGATCGATCCGAAAGAACTTCTTAAAGTGACTGATATGACAGCTGTTCAAGAATATCTGCTTCATGAAGTACAAAAAGTATACCGTATGCAAGGGGTAGAGATCGGAGATAAGCACGTTGAGGTAATGGTTCGCCAAATGCTTCGTAAAGTGCGTGTCGCTGATGCAGGGGATACAGATGTATTACCAGGCACACTTCTTGATGTACATCAATTCACTGAAGCGAACAAAAAAGTACTATTCGAAGGAAAGCGTCCTGCAACAGGCCGCCCAGTTCTTCTTGGTATTACAAAAGCATCGCTTGAAACAGACTCATTCTTGTCTGCGGCATCTTTCCAAGAAACGACTCGTGTCCTAACAGATGCGGCGATCAAAGGAAAACGTGATGAACTGCTTGGCTTGAAAGAGAATGTTATCATCGGTAAACTTGTTCCAGCTGGAACAGGAATGCCAAACTACCGTAAAGTTAAGCCGGTTTCACAAGTGCAGCCGTCTGACGATATGGTTCCTGTAGAGTAATCTTTCTCGTGAGATTCCTATAAAATCATCAAAAAATGGTGAAGGATGTCAAGATAATCTGTCATATGATATTGACATCCTTCTGCCATGATGATAATATAACCAAGGTGCTCAAAATAAAACCTGTTACTTTGGAGGATATTCGATGTCTTATGATAAAGTATCACAGGCCCAATCCATTATTATTGGTACGAAGCAAACAGTAAAAGCTCTGAAACGAGATTCAGTAAAGGAAATCGTCGTAGCGAAAGATGCTGATCCTGCTTTAACAGCTAGTGTAACAAAACTAGCGCAAGAGAAGGGTGTAGACATTTTAGTGGTAGATTCCATGAAAAAGCTCGGCAAAGCCTGCGGAATTGAAGTTGGAGCAGCAGCTGTTGCCATTATGTTATAGCGTACTTGTTTTGTTTTTGCATGTGTAAATGCAAAAGCATTGTTTTTTGCCTTTTAATGAACCACCTGGGTATGTGGGTTATAAAAAAAGCAACGAAGGGAGGAATAACAACATGCCTACAATTAATCAGCTAATACGCAAAGGACGCGTGAGTAAAGTTGAAAACTCAAAGTCTCCTGCACTTAACAAAGGATACAACAGTTTCAAAAAAGAGCACACTAACGTAACATCTCCACAGAAACGCGGGGTTTGTACTCGTGTCGGCACAATGACACCGAAAAAACCAAACTCAGCACTACGTAAATATGCTCGTGTACGTTTGTCTAACCTGATTGAGGTAACAGCTTACATTCCTGGTATCGGACATAATCTACAAGAGCACAGTGTAGTACTTATCCGTGGCGGACGTGTAAAAGACTTACCGGGTGTACGTTACCACATCGTTCGTGGTGCGCTTGATACTGCCGGAGTTGACGGTCGTATGCAAGGACGTTCTAAATACGGAACAAAACGCCCTAAACAAAGCAAATAATACAAACAAACATAAGGGTTTTTAGAAGTTGATATCAGATCAGTGGAGTCAGGCAACTGACAATGATATTGAGATGAGAGACAGATAGAAATCCTTTTAAATGAGAAGGGAGGCTATCAGATGCCACGTAAAGGTCCTGTAGCAAAAAGAGACGTATTGCCAGATCCAATTTACAATTCTAAACTTGTATCTCGTTTGATCAACAAAATGATGATCGACGGTAAAAGAGGAAAGTCACAAACAATTCTCTACAAGTCATTTGATATCATCAAAGAACGTACTGGTAATGAAGCGATGGAGGTTTTCGAACAAGCCTTGAAAAACATCATGCCAGTTCTTGAAGTTAAAGCACGTCGTGTAGGTGGAGCTAACTACCAAGTTCCTGTAGAAGTTCGCCCAGACCGTCGTACTACTTTAGGTCTTCGCTGGTTAGTAAACTATGCTCGTCTTCGTGGAGAAAAAACGATGGAAGAGCGTCTTGCTAACGAAATCCTTGACGCAGCTAACAACACTGGTGCTGCTGTTAAGAAACGTGAAGATACACACAAAATGGCAGAAGCGAACAAAGCATTCGCTCACTACCGCTGGTAGGATTTATACCAAACTAAAAAAACTATTCCCTAATAAGGAAGGAGAAATTACCCAATGGCAAGAGAGTTCTCCTTAGACAAAACTCGTAATATTGGTATCATGGCTCACATCGATGCTGGTAAAACGACAACGACTGAGCGTATCTTATACTACACTGGTCGTATCCATAAAATTGGTGAAACTCACGAAGGAGCTTCCCAAATGGACTGGATGGAGCAGGAGCAAGAACGTGGTATTACAATCACTTCTGCTGCTACTACAGCACAATGGAAAGGTTACCGTGTAAACATCATCGATACACCAGGACACGTAGACTTCACTGTTGAAGTTGAACGTTCTTTACGTGTACTTGACGGTGCGGTAGCAGTTCTTGATGCACAATCAGGTGTAGAGCCACAAACTGAAACAGTTTGGCGCCAAGCAACAACTTACGGAGTACCTCGTATCGTATTCGTTAACAAAATGGATAAAACCGGTGCGGACTTCCTTTACTCTGTAAGCACATTAAGAGATCGTCTTCAAGCGAACGCTCATGCAATTCAATTGCCGATCGGCGCTGAAGATCAATTCGAAGGAATCATCGACCTTGTAGATAACGTAGCATACTTCTACGAAGATGACCTTGGAACTCGCTCTGATGCACAAGAAATCCCTGCTGAGTATAAAGACAAAGCTGAAGAGCTTCGCAACAGCCTTATTGAAGCTGTCGCTGAGCTTGATGAAGAGCTTATGGAAAAATACCTTGAGGGTGAAGAAATTACAATTCCTGAATTGAAAGCTGCAATCCGTAAAGGAACGTTGAATGTTGAATTCTACCCAGTTCTTGTTGGATCTGCTTTCAAAAACAAAGGTGTTCAGCTTGTACTTGATGCTGTGCTTGATTACCTTCCTGCACCAACTGATGTTGCTGCAATCAAAGGTATCCTGCCAGATTCAAATGAAGAGGTTGTTCGTGAGTCTACTGATGACGCACCATTCTCAGCTCTTGCATTTAAAGTTATGACTGACCCTTATGTTGGGAAACTAACTTTCTTCCGCGTATACTCTGGAACACTTGCTTCAGGTTCATACGTGAAGAACTCTTCTAAGAACAAGCGTGAGCGTGTTGGACGTATCCTTCAAATGCACGCAAACAGCCGTGAAGAAATCTCTACTGTATATGCAGGGGATATCGCAGCAGCTGTTGGTCTTAAAGATACATCTACTGGTGACACTCTTTGTGACGAGAAAGATACTGTTATCCTTGAGTCTATGGAATTCCCAGAGCCAGTTATCGATGTAGCCATCGAGCCTAAATCAAAGGCTGACCAAGATAAAATGGGTATCGCTTTAGCTAAACTAGCTGAAGAGGATCCAACATTCCGTACACAAACAAACCCTGAAACTGGTCAAACGATCATCTCTGGTATGGGTGAGCTTCACCTTGATATCATTGTTGACCGTATGAAGCGTGAGTTCAAGGTGGAAGCTAACGTAGGTGCTCCTCAAGTTGCGTACCGTGAAACATTCCGTTCTGGTGCAAAAGTTGAAGGTAAATTCGTACGTCAGTCTGGTGGACGTGGTCAGTTCGGACACGTTTGGATCGAATTCGAACCAAACGAAGAAGGCGCAGGCTTCGAATTCCAAAATGCAATCGTCGGTGGGGTTGTTCCACGTGAATACATTCCAGCAATTCAAGCAGGTCTTGAAGATTCACTTGAAAATGGTGTATTAGCTGGATTCCCATTAATCGACATCAAAGCAAAATTATTTGATGGATCTTACCACGATGTTGACTCGAACGAAATGGCGTTTAAAATTGCTGCATCTATGGCATTGAAAAATGCTGTCAGCAAATGTAACCCAGTTCTACTTGAGCCAATGATGAAAGTGGAAGTCGTTATCCCTGAAGAATACATGGGAGACATCATGGGTGATATCACATCTCGTCGTGGACGTGTAGAAGGTATGGAAGCTCGCGGTAACGCTCAAGTTGTTCGCGCAATGGTTCCACTTTCTGAAATGTTCGGATATGCAACTTCACTCCGTTCTAACACACAAGGACGCGGTACTTTCACTATGCATATGGATCACTACGAAGAAGTGCCTAAGAGCATCAGTGAAGAAATCATCAAAAAAAATAAAGGTGAATAATTGATTTTGCCTTTAAACTAAAGTATAACTACTATTGAAGATCAGAAAGTGAGAGATAACTCTTCACTTTCTATCACTCTATACCAAATACAATGAACCTTTAAGGAGGATTTTTAGAATGGCTAAAGAAAAATTCGACCGTTCCAAATCGCATGCTAACATTGGTACAATTGGACACGTTGACCATGGTAAAACAACTCTAACTGCTGCTATCTCAACAGTTCTTCATAAGAAGTCTGGTAAAGGATCAGCTATGGGATATGACCAAATCGATGGTGCTCCAGAAGAGCGCGAGCGTGGAATCACAATCTCAACTTCACACGTCGAGTATGAAACAGACACTCGTCACTATGCACACGTAGACTGCCCAGGACACGCTGACTACGTTAAAAACATGATCACTGGTGCTGCTCAAATGGACGGCGCGATCTTAGTAGTATCTGCTGCTGATGGTCCAATGCCACAAACACGTGAGCACATCCTACTTTCTCGTAACGTAGGTGTTCCATACATCGTAGTATTCCTTAACAAATGTGACATGGTTGACGATGAAGAGTTACTTGAACTTGTTGAAATGGAAGTTCGTGACCTTCTTTCTGACTATGACTTCCCTGGTGATGATGTACCAGTTATCAAAGGTTCTGCTCTTAAAGCTCTTGAAGGAGATGCTGATTACGAAGCAAAAATCTTTGAACTTATGGATGCGGTTGATGAGTACATCCCAACTCCAGAGCGTGACACTGAGAAGCCATTCATGATGCCAGTTGAGGATGTATTCTCAATCACTGGTCGTGGAACTGTTGCTACTGGTCGTGTTGAGCGTGGACAAGTTAAAGTCGGTGACGAAGTTGAAATCATCGGTCTTCAAGAAGACAATGGTAAAACAACTGTTACAGGTGTTGAAATGTTCCGTAAGCTTCTTGACTATGCTGAAGCTGGTGACAACATCGGTGCACTACTTCGTGGTGTATCTCGTGAAGATATCCAACGTGGTCAAGTACTTGCTAAACCAGGTACAATCACTCCACATAGCCGTTTCAAAGCTGAAGTTTATGTACTTTCTAAAGAAGAGGGTGGACGTCATACTCCATTCTTCGCTAACTACCGTCCGCAGTTCTACTTCCGTACAACTGACGTAACTGGTATCGTACATCTTCCAGAAGGTACTGAAATGGTAATGCCTGGCGATAACACTGAGATGGAAGTTGAACTTATCTCTACTATCGCTATCGAAGAAGGAACTCGTTTCTCTATCCGTGAGGGTGGACGTACTGTAGGTTCTGGCGTCGTTTCAAATATCATTAAGTAATAAACATATAAAAGAGACTCCTTGCAAAAGGGTCTCTTTTTTTGCTTTTCCAGATCAGAACGGCTACTATAAGCTATAGAATCTAAATGGAACCGAGAGGATCACTGGAATGGCGAAGACATATTTGAAGAAATGGTTAATCGGCGGGGTTGACCAATGGATTATGATCAAAGAAGATCACACTAGTGAAGCGAAGCCTGTTCTTTTATTTTTACACGGTGGGCCCGGTTCCGCTCAAATCAGCTATATCGACTCATTTCATGAGGAACTTAATCACGATTTTACAGTTGTTCATTGGGATCAGCGTGGCGCGGGACTCTCCTATCAAAAGAATCCCTCCGATACTTCCATGACCATTCGGCAATTTATTGAAGATACGATTGAACTGACAGAGAAAGTCCTTTCATATCTAGGTCAATCAAAATTGTACATCGCCGGATATTCGTGGGGGTCATTAATCGCCATACAAGCAGTACATAAGCGCCCAGATCTATATCATGCTTATTATGGAATTAGTCAGGTAGTAGATGTAATAAAAGAAGATAGTGTGTCGTACGAGCTTCTTTTGGAGAAATACGAAAGAAATCGGTTGTTTACTTGGTGCCTGCGATTACTGACGCCTCCTCCGTGGAAACGAATATCAGCTCATGCTCTGTTCTCTCTATATAAAGAGCTCGGAAGCGTAGGTCTCACACATAGGTGGAAGCCGCTTATTCAAATGCTGCGCGGGTTTCTTTTTAGTAAGGAATATCAGCTCAAAGATAAGTGGAATTTCCTTAAAGGACAGATGCTTAGTCAGGACATTCTATGGGATGAATTGATGAATGAGAGCATTGAATACCGAGTTTCTACTATATTAATACCTTGTTACTTTATCATTGGTGAATATGACATGATTACACCAGCTGCTGTATCAAAACCTTATGTTGAGCAATTAACAGCACCAGTCAAAGAATGGTTCACCTTTAAAGAATCTGCACATTCCCCGCATCTAGAAGAGCCAGAAGAATTTATCCGTACCATAAAAAAGACGGCTGTACATCATCTTCAGGGAAAGCTTGATTTATAGGCTGAACCCCTGTATAATATGAAAAGTGTGCAAATCATAAATTTATCCGATTTATTATTGCAACACGCAGGCCAATTTGGTACAATAGTGCATGTTGGTCTTTGACTGCGATGAAGTGAGAGGTTGCTGACACACCCGGCCGCTTTGCCATGGCAAGGTGATCAGGTTTTTCTCACGGAGAACTGTCTAACGTAAGTAGGCGAAAAGGAGGGAAAATAATGGCAAAACAAAAAATTCGTATTCGTTTAAAAGCATATGATCATAGAATTCTTGATCAATCTGCTGAGAAGATTGTTGAAACGGCTAAGCGTTCTGGTGCTAGTGTATCTGGTCCAATCCCGCTTCCAACTGAAAAATCAGTTTACACAATCCTTCGTGCGGTGCATAAGTACAAAGATTCTCGTGAGCAATTTGAGATGCGTACTCACAAACGTCTAATCGACATCGTGAATCCAACTCCACAAACAGTTGATGCACTTATGCGTTTAGATTTACCATCTGGTGTAGATATCGAAATCAAACTTTAATTCAAATAGAAAACACATATTATAGGAGGTGTGACTAATGACCAAAGGAATCTTAGGTAGAAAAATTGGTATGACGCAAGTATTCGCAGAAAACGGTGATCTTATCCCTGTAACTGTTGTTGAGGCTGCTGCTAACGTTGTTCTTCAAAAGAAGACTGCTGACACGGATGGCTATGAAGCAATCCAAATCGGTTTTGACGACAAACGGGAAAAGCTTTCTAACAAACCAGAGAAGGGCCACGTTGCTAAAGCGGAAACTGCTCCTAAGCGCTTCGTAAAAGAATTACGCGGTGCGGAGTTAGATGCGTATGAAGTTGGTCAGGAAGTCAAAGTTGATATTTTCGCAAGTGGAGATATCGTAGATGTAACAGGAACATCAAAAGGTAAAGGATTCCAAGGGGCTATCAAGCGCCACGGACAATCACGCGGACCAATGACTCACGGTTCACGTTACCACCGTCGTCCTGGTTCAATGGGACCTGTTGATCCAAACCGAGTATTCAAAGGTAAACTTCTTCCAGGTCGTATGGGCGGAGAGCAAATCACTGTCCAAAACCTTGAGATCGTTAAAGTTGATGCAGAACGCAATCTTCTATTGATCAAAGGAAATGTACCAGGAGCTAAAAAATCTCTAGTAACTGTAAAGAGTGCAGTTAAATCTAAATAACTCTCTTAGGAAAGGAGGAAACAAGTCATGCCAAAAGTAGCATTATTTAACCAAAACGGTTCTACTAACGGTGAAATCGAATTAAACGCTTCTGTGTTTGGAATTGAGCCAAACGAAAGCGTAGTATTCGATGCTATTCTTATGCAAAGAGCTTCCTTACGTCAAGGAACTCACAAAGTAAAAACTCGTTCTGAAGTACGTGGCGGAGGTCGTAAGCCTTGGAGACAGAAGGGTACTGGTCGTGCTCGTCAAGGTTCTATCCGTTCACCACAATGGCGCGGAGGCGGTATCGTATTCGGTCCAACACCACGCAGCTATTCTTATAAATTACCTAAAAAAGTTCGCCGCTTGGCTATCAAGTCAGTATTGTCTTCTAAAGTAATCGACAACAACATCATCGTTCTTGAAGATCTGACTCTTGATGCAGTGAAAACGAAAGAATTCGCAGGCATCCTTAAAGGATTATCTGTCGAGAAGAAAGCGTTGATCGTCACTGCGGATGCAAACGAAACAGTTGCTTTATCTGCTCGTAACATCCCTGGAGTAACAGTTGTTGAAGCTAACGGTATCAACGTTCTTGACGTTGTCAACCACGAGAAACTTCTGATCACTAAAGCAGCGGTTGAAAAAGTAGAGGAGGGACTTGCATAATGAAAGATCCTCGTGATGTTCTAAAGCGCCCTATCATTACTGAACGTTCTGCTGATCTAATGACAGAGAAGAAGTATACGTTCGAAGTTGATGTCAGAGCTAACAAAACAGAAGTGAAAGACGCTGTTGAAGAAATCTTTGGAGTGAAAGTTGAGAAAGTCAACGTTCAAAATTACAAAGGAAAATCTAAACGCGTTGGACGCTACACTGGTATGACTAGCCGTCGCAGAAAAGCGATCGTGAAATTAACTGCTGACAGCAAAGAAATCGAAATTTTTGAAGCGTAAATCTTAAAAAGAAGGAGGGAAATTCAAAATGGCGATTAAAAAGTATAAACCAACCAGTAATGGTCGTCGTGGCATGACTACTTCAGATTTTGCTGAAATCACGACTGACAAACCAGAAAAATCGTTGCTTGCGCCGCTTCACAGAAAAGGCGGACGTAACAACCAAGGTAGAATGACTGTTCGTCATCAAGGTGGCGGTCATAAACGTCAATACCGTATCATTGACTTTAAACGTGATAAAGACGGTATACCTGGACGCGTTGCTACAATCGAGTATGATCCAAACCGTTCAGCGAACATCGCTCTTGTAAACTATGCAGATGGTGAGAAACGTTACATTCTTGCTCCTAAAGGAATCCAAGTTGGTACTGAAGTTACTTCTGGACCAGAATCTGACATCAAACCAGGTAATGCTCTTCCACTTATCAACATCCCAGTTGGTACAGTTGTGCATAACATTGAATTAAAACCAGGTAAAGGTGGACAATTAGTTCGTTCTGCTGGTACTTCTGCTCAAGTTCTTGGTAAAGAAGGTAAATACGTTCTTGTACGTTTGAACTCAGGAGAAGTTCGTATGATTCTTTCTGCTTGCCGTGCGACTATCGGTCAAGTTGGAAACGAGCAACACGAATTAATTAACATCGGTAAAGCTGGACGTTCACGCTGGAAAGGCGTACGCCCAACAGTTCGTGGTTCTGTAATGAACCCTAACGATCACCCACACGGTGGTGGTGAAGGACGCGCTCCAATCGGACGTAAATCACCAATGTCTCCATGGGGCAAACCGACTCTTGGATTCAAGACTCGTAAAAAAACCAACAAGTCTGATAAATTCATTGTACGTCGTCGTAAAAACAAGTAACGGGGTTGTCTACGGTTCATTTAGGACCGTAGTTCAATCACGAAGGGAGGTTCCACAATGGCTCGCAGCTTAAAAAAAGGACCATTTGTTGATGATCATTTGATGGCTAAAGTCGAGAAATTGAATGAAACTGACAAAAAGCAAGTCGTAAAAACTTGGTCTCGTCGTTCTACAATTTTCCCACAATTCATCGGTCACACAATCGCTGTCTATGACGGACGCAAACATGTACCTGTTTTCATTTCTGAAGATATGGTAGGTCACAAATTGGGCGAATTCGCACCAAGCCGTACTTACAAAGGTCATGCTAGTGACGATAAAAAAACAAGACGCTAATGAGAGGAGGCTTTTAAATGCAAGCTAAAGCTGTCGCAAGAACAGTCCGTATTGCTCCTCGTAAAGCACGTCTAGTAATGGACCTGATCCGAGGTAAGCAAGTAGGAGAAGCAGTTTCTATCTTAAACCTTACACCTAAGGCTGCTTCACCAATTATTGAAAAAGTATTAAAATCTGCTATCGCAAACGCTGAGCACAACTACGAGTTGGACGCTAACAGCCTAGTGATTACTCAAGCATTCGTTGACGAAGGTCCAACACTTAAGAGATTCCGTCCACGTGCTATGGGTCGTGCGAGCGCAATTAACAAACGTACTAGCCACATTACAATCGTTGTATCAGAAAAGAAGGAGGGATAATCCGTGGGTCAAAAGGTAAATCCAGTAGGTCTTCGTATTGGCGTCATTCGTGATTGGGAATCTAAATGGTTCGCAGGAAAAGATTACGCTGACTTCTTACATGAAGACTTGAAAATCCGTGAATTCATCAGCAAGCGTTTGTCTGACGCGTCTGTTTCTAAAGTAGAAATCGAACGTGCTGCAAACCGCGTAAATATCACAATCCACACGGCTAAACCAGGTATGGTAATTGGTAAAGGCGGATCTGAAGTTGAAGCACTTCGTAAAGCTCTTAACAGCCTAACTGGCAAACGTGTACACATCAACATCCTTGAAATCAAAAGAGCAGATCTTGATGCTCAGCTAGTTGCTGAAAACATCGCTCGTCAACTTGAAAATCGTATTTCATTCCGTCGTGCACAAAAACAAACAATCCAACGCACAATGCGTGCTGGAGCACAAGGAATCAAAACAATGGTTTCTGGTCGTCTTGGCGGTGCAGATATTGCTCGTTCTGAATATTACAGT
This sequence comes from Bacillus sp. FSL R7-0672, assembly GCF_038601465.1. Classification (NCBI taxonomy): domain Bacteria; kingdom Bacillati; phylum Bacillota; class Bacilli; order Caryophanales; family Bacillaceae; genus Bacillus; species Bacillus sp. FSL R7-0672. The sequence continues at coordinate 142,550 of NZ_CP152010.1, forward strand.
GAAGGTACTGTTCCGTTGCACACACTTCGTGCTGACATCGACTATGCTACTGCTGAAGCTGACACTACTTATGGTAAGCTTGGCGTAAAAGTATGGATCTATCGTGGAGAAGTCCTTCCAACTAAGAAGAATACTGCGGAAGGAGGAAAATAATATGTTATTGCCAAAACGCGTGAAGTATCGCAGAGAACATCGTGGAAAAATGCGTGGTCGTGCAAAAGGTGGTACTGAAGTACATTTCGGTGAGTACGGTATCCAAGCTCAAGAAGCTTCTTGGATCACGAACCGCCAAATCGAAGCTGCTCGTATTGCTATGACTCGTTACATGAAACGTGGCGGTAAAGTTTGGATTAAAATTTTCCCTTCTAAGCCATACACAGCTAAACCTCTAGAGGTCCGCATGGGTTCCGGTAAAGGTGCTCCAGAAGGATGGGTAGCTGTAGTAAAACCAGGCAAAGTTTTATTTGAAATTTCTGGTGTGTCTGAAGAAGTTGCTCGTGAAGCTCTTCGTCTTGCATCTCACAAATTGCCAATTAAAACGAAGTTCGTAAAACGTGAAGAAATTGGTGGTGAATCAAATGAAAGCTAATGAAATTCGTGACCTTACCACTGCTGAAATTGAACAAAAAGTAAAGTCTCTTAAAGAAGAACTTTTCAATCTTCGTTTCCAATTAGCGACTGGGCAGCTTGAAAACACTGCTCGCATTCGTGAAGTGCGTAAATCAATCGCACGCATGAAAACTGTGATTCGTCAAAGAGAAATCGCTGCTAATAAATAATAATTAGAGGGGAGGCCCCGCAAACATGAGCGAACGTAACCAACGTAAAGTGTATCAAGGTCGTGTTGTTTCTGACAAAATGGATAAAACCATCACTGTTGTAGTTGAAACATACAAAAAGCATTCACTTTATGGCAAACGTGTAAGATACTCTAAGAAGTTCAAAGCACATGATGAAAACAACCAAGCAAAAATCGGAGACATCGTAAAGGTCATGGAAACTCGTCCTTTATCTGCGACTAAACGCTTTCGTCTAGTTGAAGTTGTCGAAGAAGCCGTTATTATCTAATAAAGTTCGGATTTCTTTTTCCGAAAGGAGGTAACATTAATGATTCAACAGGAGACTCGTTTAAAAGTAGCTGACAACTCTGGCGCACGCGAAGTACTAACGATTAAAGTTCTTGGTGGCTCTGGACGTAAGACGGCTAACATCGGTGATGTCATTGTTTGTACGGTTAAACAAGCAACACCAGGAGGCGTTGTCAAAAAAGGTGAAGTTGTGAAAGCAGTTATCGTTCGTACAAAGAGCGGAGCTCGCAGAAACGATGGATCTTACATCAGCTTCGATGAAAATGCATGTGTCATTATCCGTGACGACAAGAGCCCACGTGGAACTCGTATCTTCGGACCAGTAGCACGTGAACTTCGTGAAAACAACTATATGAAAATTGTTTCTCTAGCACCAGAAGTACTTTAATGAATACAATCCGCGACTCAAGGAGGTGCGATTAAATGCATGTTAAAAAGGGCGATAAAGTAGTGGTTATCTCTGGTAAAGATAAAGGTAAACAAGGAGTCATCCTTGCTGCTTTCCCTAAGAATGACCGTGTTTTAGTAGAAGGTATTAACCTTGTGAAAAAACACTCTAAACCAACCCAAGCTAACCCTCAGGGCGGAATTTCTGAACAAGAAGCGCCGATCCACGTATCAAACGTAATGCCGCTTGATCCTAAAACGGGTGAAGTGACACGTGTTGGGTATAAAGTTGAGGACGGAAAGAAAGTCCGTGTAGCGAAAAAATCTGGGCAAGTTCTAGATAAATAGTAAATAAGGAAGGGAGGTCTTTCTCATGAACCGCCTTAAAGAAAAGTATGTAAAAGAAATTACACCTGCATTAGTTTCTAAGTTTGAATACAAATCAGTAATGCAAGTGCCAAAAATCGAAAAAATCGTGATCAACATGGGTGTTGGTGACGCCGTTCAAAACGCTAAAGCAATCGATACTGCTGTTGAAGAATTAACGTTTATTGCTGGTCAAAAACCTGTCGTTACTCGTGCGAAGAAGTCTATTGCTGGATTCCGTCTACGTGAAGGAATGCCAATCGGTGCGAAAGTAACACTTCGCGGAGAGCGCATGTACGATTTCCTTGATAAACTTATTTCTGTTTCTTTACCACGTGTACGTGACTTCCGCGGGATTTCTAAGAAATCTTTCGACGGTCGTGGAAACTACACGCTTGGTATTAAAGAACAGTTAATCTTCCCAGAAATTGATTACGATAAAGTAACAAAAGTCCGCGGTATGGATATCGTTATCGTTACGACTGCCAATACGGACGAAGAAGCACGTGAGTTATTAACTCAAGTAGGTATGCCGTTCCAGAAATAATCAATGAAAGGGAGGCGAAATCGTGGCTAAAAAGTCTATGATTGCGAAACAACAACGCAAACAAAAGTTTAAAGTTCAAGAGTATACGCGCTGCGAACGTTGTGGACGTCCACATTCAGTAATTCGCAAGTTTAAACTTTGCCGTATTTGTTTCCGCGAACTTGCATATAAAGGACAAATTCCTGGCGTTAAAAAAGCCAGCTGGTAATCCCCATAAATGGGAAGGAGGTTATTAAATAATGGTTATGACAGATCCGATTGCAGATTTGCTGACTCGTATTCGCAATGCGAACATGGTACGTCATGAGAAGCTAGAAGTACCGGCTTCCAAAATCAAAAGAGAAATTGCTGAAATCTTAAAGCGTGAAGGTTTTATCCGTGACGTTGAATATATTGAAGACAGCAAACAAGGAATTATCCGTATGTTCCTTAAATATGGCCAAAACAACGAACGTGTTATCACTGGTCTAAAAAGAATCAGTAAACCTGGTTTACGTGTATATGCGAAATCAAATGAAGTACCACGTGTACTTAACGGACTTGGAATCGCAATTATTTCTACATCACAAGGTGTTTTATCGGACAAAGAAGCCCGTGCTAAACAAGCTGGTGGAGAAGTACTTGCTTACGTATGGTAAAAAAAGTTTAAGATGAATGGAGGTGCTTGGTATGTCTCGTATAGGTAAAAAACTAATCGAGATCCCTTCAGGAGTTACTGTGACAAACAACGATAACACAGTGACAGTAAAGGGACCAAAAGGTGAACTAACTCGTACATTTCACCCTGATATGGAAATTAAAATTGAGGACAGCGTCTTAACTGTAAGCCGTCCGTCTGATCATAAAGAACACCGTGCATTACATGGTACAACACGTAGCTTAATTGCAAACATGGTTGAAGGTGTATCTAAAGGTTTCGAAAGAGGTTTAGAACTTATCGGTGTCGGTTACCGTGCAGCTAAATCTGGAAACAAACTTGTTCTTAACGTTGGATACTCTCATCCAGTTGAAATCGTTCCTGAGGCTGGAGTTGAAGTCGAAGTTCCATCTCAAACGAAAGTAGTCATTAAAGGTATCGATAAAGAGCGTGTGGGAGCTCTAGCTTCTAACATCCGCGCTGTCCGTTCTCCAGAGCCTTACAAAGGTAAAGGAATTCGTTACGAAGGTGAATTCGTTCGCCGTAAAGAAGGAAAAACTGGTAAGTAAGATCGCTTAATGTGAAGAAAGGAGTGACTCGGATGATTACGAAAACTAGTAAAAACGCTACTCGTCTTAAAAGACACGCTCGTGTTCGTGCGAAACTTTCAGGTACTGCTGAAAGACCTCGCCTTAACGTTTTCCGTTCTAACAAGAACATCTACGCTCAAGTAATTGATGATGTTAACGGTGTAACACTTGTAAGTGCTTCTACTCTTGATAAAGATTTAAAGATCGAGAATAGTTCTGACGCTGCAGCTGCTACTAAAGTTGGCGAACTTGTTGCAAAACGTGCTGTTGAAAAAGGAATCTCTAACGTGGTATTTGACCGCGGAGGATACTTATATCATGGACGTGTAAAAGCTCTAGCTGAAGCTGCTCGTGAGGCTGGACTTAAATTTTAATAAAAGAAGGAGGGACACATCCGAATGAGTCGTATTGACCAAAGCAAATTAGAGTTAGAAGAACGCTTAGTTACGGTTAACCGCGTAGCGAAAGTTGTTAAAGGTGGACGTCGTTTCCGTTTTGCAGCTTTAGTTGTTGTCGGTGACAAAAACGGTCATGTAGGTTTCGGTACTGGTAAAGCACAAGAAGTACCAGAAGCGATCCGCAAAGCTGTTGAAGATGCGAAAAAGAATTTAATTGAAGTACCAATGGTTGGAACTACAATTCCACATGAAATCATCGGTCGATTCGGTGCAGGAAACGTTCTATTGAAGCCTGCTTCAGAAGGTACAGGAGTTATCGCTGGAGGCCCAGTGCGTGCGGTTCTTGAGCTTGCTGGTCTAGCTGATATCCTTTCTAAATCTCTAGGTTCTAATACACCGATCAACATGATCCGCGCAACACTTCAGGGTTTAAGTGAACTTAAACGTGCTGAAGACGTTGCGAAGCTTCGTGGAAAATCTGTAGAAGACCTGTTAGGATAAGGAGGGAACATTAATGGCAAATAAATTAGAAATTACCCTCAAACGCAGTGTAATCGGTCGCCCAGAAGATCAGCGTGTCACTGTTCGTACTCTTGGTCTTAAGAAAACAAACCAAACAGTCGTACATGAAGACAATGCAGCGATCCGCGGCATGATTAACAAGGTGTCTCATTTAGTTTCTGTTAAAGAACAATAAAACATTTTTAATCGATAAGGAGGTGCCCAAATGAAACTTCATGAATTGAAGCCTTCAGAAGGTTCACGTAAAGTACGCAACCGTGTTGGTCGTGGTATTGGATCAGGTAACGGTAAAACTTCTGGTAAAGGTCATAAAGGTCAAAACGCTCGTTCTGGCGGCGGTGTACGCCCTGGTTTCGAAGGTGGTCAGATGCCTTTATTCCAACGTCTTCCAAAACGTGGTTTTACAAACATCAACCGTAAAGATTACGCGGTAATCAACTTAGACAGATTAAACAGTTTTGACGAAGGAACGGAAGTAACTCCTGAACTTCTTCTAGAGACTGGTGCAATAAGCAAGTTAAAAGCAGGAGTAAAAATTCTTGGCAACGGTAAATTAGAAAAAAAATTAACTGTAAAAGCCAATAAATTCTCTGCTTCTGCTAAAGAAGCGATTGAAGCTGCTGGCGGTACAGCCGAGGTGATCTAACTTGTTTAAGACAATCTCCAATTTTATGCGCGTGAAAGATATACGGAATAAGATTATATTCACTCTTTTAATGTTAATCGTCTTTCGTATAGGTGCTTTCATCCCTGTGCCTAATGTGAACGCCGAAGTTCTCCAGGCACAGGATCAAATGAGTGTTTTCGGGATCCTCAACACGTTTGGGGGCGGGGCACTTTTCCAATTCTCCATTCTTGCAATGGGGATTATGCCGTATATCACTGCTTCGATCATCATTCAGCTCTTGCAGATGGATGTTGTTCCGAAGTTCACTGAGTGGTCAAAGCAAGGAGAGGTTGGCCGCCGAAAATTAGCACAATTCACAAGGTATTTTACAATTGTTCTAGGTTTTATCCAGGCGTTAGGAATGTCATATGGATTCAACAATATGGCAGGAGGCATGCTGATTGAAAACCCAGGTGTTTCAACGTACCTCTTAATTGCGGTCGTACTCACTGCGGGAACAGCATTTTTAATGTGGCTGGGAGAGCAGATTACTGCTCACGGTGTTGGTAACGGTATTTCGATTATTATCTTTGCCGGTATCATCGCAGGTATCCCTCAAACATTAAAACAAGTGTACGCTCAGCAATTTGTAGGTGGAGATGGACAGCTGTTCATGCAAATCCTGAAAATTGCCCTTATTGTCATTGCTATTCTTGTCATTGTTGTCGGTGTTATTTACATTCAAATGGCAGTGAGAAAGATTGCGATTCAATATTCAAAAGGAACTGGCCGTGCACAAATGTCTGCTAGTCAAGCAACGCACCTTCCATTGAAAGTGAATCCAGCAGGGGTGATTCCAGTCATCTTTGCCGTTTCATTCATTATTACTCCGCAGACGGTCGCATCGTTCTTCGGAACCAATAATGTGACAACTTGGATAACCAACAACTTTGACTATACTAAGCCAATCGGTATGACGATTTATGTAGCACTGATTGTTGCTTTCACATATTTTTATGCCTTTGTCCAAGTGAATCCTGAACAAATGGCTGAAAATCTGCAAAAGCAGGGTGGCTATATCCCGGGAGTTCGTCCAGGGAAAATGACTCAAGATAGAATTACGAGCATTTTGTACCGACTCACGTTCGTGGGCGCCATTTTCTTAGCCGTGATTTCAATACTTCCTATCTTTTTCATTCAATTCGCTGGATTACCTTCCGCTGCACAAATTGGTGGCACAAGTCTTCTCATTGTTGTAGGTGTTGCACTTGAAACAATGAAACAGCTTGAAAGCCAATTAGTGAAACGAAACTACCGTGGATTTATGAAATAAAACAGAGGGCTGGGCTCCTGCCCAACCTCTCTAAGTAAGGAAGGGGAAATCCGAAATGAACTTAGTCTTAATGGGGCTTCCGGGTGCTGGTAAAGGCACTCAGGCAGAACGAATTGTTGATGATTATGGGATCCCTCATATCTCAACAGGAGATATGTTCCGCGCTGCTATGAAAGAGGAGACACAACTTGGGCTCGAAGCAAAATCCTTTATCGATAAAGGAGAGCTTGTTCCTGATGAGGTCACAATCGGTATTGTTAGAGAAAGACTTGGCAAAAATGATTGTGAACAAGGTTTTCTTCTGGACGGATTTCCGCGAACAGTCGCTCAGGCTGAAGCTTTAGAAGACATTCTAAAGGACCTTGGCAGAACGATTGATTATGTCATTAATATTAAAGTCGATAAAGATGCTTTGATGGAGCGTCTGACTGGCCGAAGAATTTGCAAAAATTGCGGAGCAACCTATCATTTAGTATTCAATCCACCTGCGAAAGAAAATGTTTGCGATAAGTGTGGAGGCGAGCTTTATCAACGTGCAGATGATAATGCAGAAACCGTTTCGACTAGACTTGAAGTAAACTTAAAGCAGACTGAACCTTTACTGAACTTCTATTCAGAAAAAGGATATCTTGCAAACATTGATGGTGCAAAACACATTAACGATGTATATGCAGATATCAAGGACCTGCTTGGGGGATTAAATAAATGATTATCTGTAAAACTCCTCGCGAGCTTGAGATTATGAGAGAAGCTGGACGCATTGTCGCACTGACTCATGAAGAGCTGAAGAAACATATAAAACCAGGTATTTCGACAAAAGAATTGGATCAAATTGCCGAACGTTTTATTACAAAGCAGGGTGCAATCCCATCTTTTAAAGGGTATAATGGTTTTCGCGGGAGCATTTGCGTTTCGGTGAATGAAGAACTCGTTCACGGTATTCCTGGTAAACGGGTTTTACGTGATGGTGACATCATTAGTATCGATATTGGCGCAAAGTTAAATGGCTATCATGGTGACTCTGCTTGGACTTATCCAGTTGGGGTAATCAGTGATGAAGACCGCAAACTACTGGAAGTCACAGAGGAATCTCTATATAAAGGCTTACAGGAAGCAAAGCCAGGCGAACGTCTGTCGAACATTTCCCATGCCATACAAACGTATGTAGAAAACGAGAATTTCTCAGTTGTTAGAGAATATGTTGGACATGGGGTCGGACAGGATCTTCATGAGGACCCTCAAATTCCTCATTATGGTCCGCCCAACAAAGGCCCGCGGCTAAAACCTGGAATGGTGTTGGCCATCGAACCGATGGTGAACGCAGGCAGCCGATATGTGAAAACATTGGCTGATAACTGGACGGTTGTAACGGTTGATGGGAAAAAGTGTGCTCACTTTGAGCATACGATTGCGATTACAGATACAGGTTTTGATATACTGACTAAGATTTAGGTCTTCACTGAAGCCTTTCAGGCCCAAATCGGGCAGGTTGTCTGTATAGTCCAAAGGAAAGAACAAGATCAGTATACAGGTGTCATCGGCATGTTCGGTGTTGACCATGTACTAATCGCAGACGGAGAAAAGCGTAAATTTCATTCTCCTAAGAAAAAATATCAATCATATAACCTTTTATGGTTGCGTATCTCCGGAAGTTCAGAACAGTATATTCAAAACAGGTCGGGTGATAGATGGACAATTGAGATGAACTCATTTGGACATTTGTCAGAGAGCAAGTTACTGATTTGAAGAAGGGAGAACACTTGAATGGCGAAAGACGATGTAATTGAAGTGGAAGGTACTGTAGCAGAAACTTTGCCAAATGCAATGTTCAAAGTTGAACTAGAGAATGGTCATACAGTTTTGGCTCATGTATCAGGAAAAATCCGTATGCACTTCATTCGCATTTTACCTGGAGACAAAGTTACGGTAGAATTATCTCCATATGACTTAACTCGTGGTAGAATTACGTACCGTTACAAATAAAGCAACTCCGGAAGAAGGAGGTTGGAAACACATGAAAGTGAGACCATCTGTTAAACCTATCTGTGAAAAATGTAAAGTTATTCGCAGAAAAGGAAAAGTAATGGTGATCTGTGAAAACCCAAAACATAAACAAAAACAAGGCTAATAACAAGGAGGTGCCCAAATCATGGCTCGTATTGCTGGTGTAGATATTCCACGTGATAAACGTGTTGTCATTTCTTTAACATATGTTTTTGGAATTGGTCGTACGACTGCGCAACAAGTCCTTAAAGAAGCAGGTGTTTCTGAAGACACTCGCGTTCGCGATCTAACTGAAGACGAACTTGGTAAAATCCGTGATATCATTGACAAACTTAAAGTAGAAGGTGACCTTCGTCGTGAAGTTTCACTTAACATTAAGCGTCTAATTGAAATCGGAAGCTACCGCGGAATCCGTCATCGTAGAGGACTTCCTGTTCGTGGACAAAACACAAAAAACAACGCGCGTACTCGTAAAGGTCCGCGTCGTACTGTAGCTAACAAGAAAAAATAAGTAAAGGAGGTAGTTAAAGAATGGCTGCTGCTCGTAAACAAAATACGCGTAAACGTCGCGTGAAAAAGAATATTGAAGCTGGAATCGCTCATATTCGTTCCACTTTCAACAACACGATTGTAACAATTACTGATGTTCATGGAAACGCAATTTCTTGGTCAAGTGCTGGTGCATTAGGATTCAGAGGTTCTCGTAAATCTACTCCTTTCGCTGCACAAATGGCTGCTGAAACTGCTGCTAAAGGTTCTATCGAACATGGTCTTAAAACACTTGAAGTAACTGTTAAAGGTCCTGGTTCTGGTCGTGAAGCTGCAATTCGTGCACTTCAAGCTGCAGGTCTTGAAGTTACTGCAATCAGAGACGTAACTCCAGTTCCTCATAACGGATGCCGTCCACCAAAACGTCGCCGCGTGTAATTTGTTTGTATAGATTTTGTGTCCCTGTCAATAATGGGTTATGATACAGTTATTTATGAGACGAATACACGACTCGTTGCCTGAGCACATACGGGACTAAACAATGAGGAATTTCGGATGGAATCTCATATGATTCTATTCGAGGTTTCGACGTTTTGAAGGAGGGTTTTATTAGATGATCGAAATTGAAAAACCAAAAATCGAAACGGTTGAAATCAGCGACGATGCCAAGTATGGCAAGTTTGTCGTAGAGCCACTTGAGCGTGGATATGGTACCACTTTAGGGAACTCCCTTCGTCGTATCCTTTTATCCTCACTTCCTGGTGCAGCTGTAACATCGATCCAGATAGATGGTGTCTTACACGAATTCTCAACGATCGAAGGCGTGGTTGAAGATGTTACAACGATTATCTTAAACATTAAAAAGCTTGCACTCAAAATCTACTCTGAAGAAGAGAAGACGCTTGAAATTGATGTACAAGATGAAGGTACTGTAACAGCTGCTGATATTACACACGACAGCGATATTGAAATCTTAAATCCAGATCTCCACATCGCAACTCTTGGCAAGAATGCGAGCTTCCGTGTTCGCTTAACTGCACAAAGAGGTCGCGGGTATAATCCTGCTGATGCAAACAAAAGAGACGATCAGCCAATCGGTGTGATTCCGATCGACTCAATCTATACACCTGTATCTCGTGTGACTTATCAAGTGGAGAACACCCGTGTTGGGCAAATCACAAACTATGATAAATTAACACTAGATGTATGGACTGATGGAAGCACAGGACCGAAAGAAGCGATCGCTCTAGGTTCTAAGATTTTAACTGAACACCTGAATATTTTCGTTGGGTTAACTGACGAAGCTCAGCATGCTGAAATCATGGTTGAGAAAGAAGAAGACCAAAAAGAAAAAGTGCTTGAAATGACAATTGAAGAGCTTGATCTTTCTGTTCGTTCTTACAACTGTTTGAAGCGTGCGGGTATTAACACTGTTCAAGAGCTTGCTAACAAGACAGAAGAGGATATGATGAAAGTGCGTAACCTTGGACGTAAATCTCTTGAAGAAGTAAAAGCGAAACTAGAAGAACTTGGACTGGGTCTTCGTAAAGACGATTGACTAGTTTCATTGTGAACTAGGATTTTCGTGTGTTTTTTATTCATACAGCATTCTCTAACTAAGGAGGGGACATCACATGGCATACAGAAAGCTAGGACGCACTAGTGCACAACGTAAAGCAATGCTTCGTGACCTAACGACTGATTTGATCATCAACGAACGCATCGAAACAACTGAAACACGTGCGAAAGAACTTCGCTCTGTAGTTGAAAAAATGATCACTCTTGGCAAACGCGGAGATCTTCATGCTCGCCGTCAAGCTGCAGCTTACATTCGTAATGAAGTAGCTAACGCTGAAACAAACCAAGATGCACTTCAAAAATTATTCGCTGACGTTGCAACTCGCTACGAAGATCGCCAAGGTGGATACACTCGTATCATGAAGCTTGGACCTCGTCGCGGCGATGGCGCACCAATGGCTGTCATTGAATTAGTTTAATCACATAGCGTGTATCTAAGAAAGGGCGGGACAGTTCATAACTGGATCTATGCCCTTTTTTAGATACTACGGCTTTTTAACAATAAGCAAAGAAGAGGTTGAGCTGAGAGGAGGTCCGGTAGAGATGGGGAAGACATTAATTGACGTAAAGGACATTGTATTTCGTTATCACAAGGATGCGGACAAGCCCGCTTTAGATCAAGTGTCATTGCATGTGAATCAAAATGAATGGCTCGCCATTGTTGGTCATAACGGTTCAGGTAAATCCACACTTGCCCGTGTACTGAATGGGCTCATTTTACCGGATGCTGGAACGGTCAAGGTTGGAGAGATTGAACTGAAAGAAGAGAGTGTCTGGGATATTCGCAAAAAGGTCGGAATGGTCTTTCAAAACCCAGATAACCAATTCGTTGGCTCAACGGTTCGTGATGATGTGGCTTTTGGTTTAGAAAATAACGGGGTTGAGCGGGAATTGATGATAGAACGTGTAGATTGGGCTGTCAAACAGGTCAATATGCAGGAGTTTCTTGATCAAGAGCCGCACCATCTATCAGGCGGGCAAAAGCAGAGAGTCGCCATTGCAGGTGTACTTGCCGCAAGCCCTGACATCATGATCTTGGATGAAGCAACATCGATGCTTGATCCGATTGGCCGTGAAGAAGTGTTAGAGACTGTTAGACTATTGAAGGAACAAGGGACGGTCACAGTCATTTCCATCACACATGATTTAGACGAGGCCGCCAAGGCAGACCGGGTCATTGTCATGAATGACGGGAAAAAATTTGCCGAGGGAACCCCAGAGGAAGTATTTGAACTAGACGAACAGCTAGTTCAAATTGGACTTGATCTGCCATTCTCCTATCGGTTGAGCAAACAATTGAAGCAGCAAGGTGTACCGCTTGCAAATGCCCATTTGACACAAGAAGGATTGGTGAAAGAGCTATGGACATTACGATCAAAGAATTAGAGCATCGTTATCAAATGAAAACGCCGTTTGAGCGTCTCGCTTTGTATGATGTCAATGCTTCCATCCAAGAGGGCAGCTATGTCGCTGTCATTGGTCATACGGGCTCTGGCAAGTCCACGTTGTTGCAGCATTTAAATGGCTTGCTCAAACCAACGAAGGGGAGCATTGCGCTTGGAGATACCGTCTTACAAGCCAATAAAAAGCAGAAGGATTTAAAGTCCCTCCGGAAAAAAGTAGGCATCGTGTTTCAGTTTCCTGAGCATCAGCTCTTTGAAGAAACGATCCTTAAGGATATCTGCTTTGGTCCGATGAATTTCGGTGTTCCTCAGGAAAAGGCAGAAGCAAAGGCGAAGGAAATGCTGAAGCTAGTTGGTCTTCCTGAATCCCTATTATCTCGATCTCCCTTTGAACTAAGCGGTGGTCAAATGAGACGTGTGGCGATTGCAGGTGTTCTAGCGATGGAGCCAGAAGTGCTTGTGCTGGATGAGCCGACTGCAGGGTTAGATCCACGCGGACGAAAGGAAATCATGGACATGTTCTATGAGCTTCATCAAAAGGCAAACCTCACCACGATTCTGGTTACACACAGTATGGAGGACGCCGCTCATTATGCGGATCAAATGATTGTGATGCATAAAGGAACGGTGAAGGCGACAGGTACGCCGAGAGAATTGTTTGCCAATCGTACAGATATGTCTTCGTTTGGTCTTGACCTCCCAGAAACGATTAAATTCCAGCAGACTGTAGAAGAAAAGCTGGGCATTACGTTTCCAAGACCGCTTCTGACCATGGATGAAATGGCAGAAGCTTTAACAGCTCTTTATCAGGAGGACACGACATTATGATGGATAGTATGATTATCGGCAAATATGTGCCAGGTTCATCCTTTGTCCATCGTCTTGATCCAAGGACAAAGCTGTTATCAATTTTCTTTTTTGTCTTTATTGTCTTTTTTGCTAATAATTACACCACTTACGGGCTTTTAGGTGTCTTTACCCTTCTTGTGGTGATGGTTTCTCAGGTGCCGCTATACTTTATTCTCAAAGGAATGAAGCCGATCCTGTGGATTGTTCTGTTTACCTTCATTCTGCATATTTTTATGACAAAGGATGGCGCCTTGCTATTTCACTTTGGTTTTTTAAATATTTATGAAGAAGGTCTAAAGCAGGGGATTTTCATTTCTCTCCGTTTTGTCTATCTCATCATGATGACGACACTTCTGACGTTAACCACAACGCCTATAGAAGTGACAGACGGTATGGAAAAGCTGCTTCACCCATTTCGTAAAATCAAACTGCCCGTTCATGAGCTTGCTCTCATGATGTCCATCTCTCTTCGGTTTATTCCAACCTTACTAGAAGAGACAGACAAAATCATGAAGGCGCAAATGGCAAGAGGTGTTGATTTTACAAGCGGACCTCTTAAAGATCGCATGAAAGCCATCGTTCCTTTACTTGTCCCGCTTTTCGTCAGTGCGTTTAAGCGTGCAGAGGAACTGGCGACCGCTATGGAAGCGAGAGGCTACCGCGGAGGAGAAGGGCGGACGAAATACCGTCAGCTTGTCTGGGGCATGAAAGACACGTTCACACTGCTCCTGTTCATCCTGTTAACAGCACTCCTTGTGCTTCTGAGAAATTAGGTGATTCCTAGATGAAGGTCAAATGTACCGTATCCTATGATGGGACACATTTTAAAGGCTATCAGGTGCAGCCTGGGCAGAGGACAGTTCAGACGGAGATCGAGTCGGCTCTTGCAAGAATGCACAAACAGGATGAACTGATTCCGATTGTAGCTTCTGGCCGGACGGACAGCGGCGTCCACGCGAAGGGGCAGGTCATCCATTTCGACACGCCGCTTTCGATTCCGATGGAAAGATGGCCTTTTGCCCTCAATAGTCTCCTGCCGGATGACATCCGGGTTCTAAAGGCTGAGGAAGTGGATGAGTCGTTTCATGCACGTTTTAGTGTCGTTTCGAAGGAGTACCGTTATAAGGTCTCAACGGAAACGCACCAAAATGTGTTCACGAGACAGTATGCCTGCCACTTTCCTTACCGGCTAGATGCAGACAAAATGAGAGAAGCTGCTGGACACCTCATTGGCACACACGACTTCACAAGCTTTTGTGCGGCCAATACAGAGGTTCAGGACAAGGTGAGGGATATTTACACCCTCGAGTGGAAAAACGTCTCAGACGGGCTTGAAATGCGTGTGAAAGGAAATGGCTTTTTATACAACATGGTGCGAATTATCGCTGGAACGTTACTTGAAATCGGATCTGGTAAATTTCACCCTGATGAGATAAAAGCCATGCTTGCCGCCCGAAATCGCGAAGCGGCAGGCAAGACTGCGCCTAGTCACGGACTGTATTTATGGGAAGTTTTCTATGACAACTAAACCAGGTGTAACATGTTCTTGACACAGGAAGCAGAAAGTTATAAGATATCATATGGTATGTATTTCAACCCCACAAATAAGCCCCGGAAGACTTATCTTGTGTTTTGAAATAGAACGTAGCATTTGATTCAAGGAAAAATTATTGATTTATTTAGGAGGGAAACTCATGCGTACAACACCAATGGCGAACGCAAGCACAATTGAGCGCAAATGGCTAGTTGTTGATGCGGCAGGCAAGACTCTAGGTCGTCTTTCTACTGAAGTAGCATCACTTTTGCGCGGTAAGCACAAACCAACTTATACACCACACGTTGATACAGGTGATCACGTCATCATCATCAATGCTGAGAAAATCGAATTAACAGGTAAGAAATTGACGGACAAAATTTACTACCGTCACACTATGCACCCAGGTGGTTTGAAACAAAGAACTGCTCTTGAGATGCGTACAAACTACCCTGAAAAAATGTTGGAGCTTGCTATCAAAGGTATGCTTCCAAAGGGTCCATTAGGCCGTCAAATGTTCAAAAAATTAAATGTGTACCGTGGTTCTGAGCATCCACATCAAGCACAACAACCTGAAGTTTACGAACTTCGCGGTTAATTATAAGGGAGGTTAACAATTTGGCACAGGTTCAATATTACGGTACAGGTCGTCGTAAAAGTTCTGTAGCGCGCGTTCGCTTAGTTCCAGGTGAAGGCCGTATCGTCGTTAATAATCGTGAAATTACTGAATACATTCCATTCGCTGCTTTAATCGAAGACGTGAAACAGCCTTTGAACATCACAGAAACAGCTAACAGCTACGATGTTCTTGTAACTGTTCACGGTGGTGGATTCTCTGGTCAAGCTGGAGCAATTCGTCACGGTATCTCTCGTGCTCTTCTAGAAGTAGATCCTGAGTACCGTACATCACTTAAACGTGCTGGACTTCTTACTCGTGACCCTCGTATGAAAGAGCGTAAGAAATACGGTCTTAAAGGCGCGCGTAGAGCACCTCAGTTCTCGAAGCGTTAATATCATTATTATATCAACATTTAAACCCCCTTCTCGAGAAAATCGGTAGGGGGTTTTTATTAGTGTGAATTAGACTGACTATTCCTTGACTACCCTTCATTCAAAAATCAAGAAAATCTTTGACTGTTTCTGTTGTCCTTTTTTAAGATATTGGTACACATTCAGTATTAATTTATATCTAAATTTTTAAAATGAAAAGCATAGCCTAAATATATTGAGACTTTTTGTAAGGGGTTTTTTTATGGTTTGCTTTTTTGGGATATCTTGGTCTGTGAATAATTTGGTAGTATCAGACGAACAGGCATGATAATTATGTAGATTTTAAAAATTGAGAAGGAAAACTGTGGCAAGTATGATGTGATGGAACCTATATAAATTGAAGCTTCGACATTTCTCGGCATAAAAGTGTATAATTATCAAAGAAAGATCTTTATTAATTAATTGTACCAAAGGAGTAGGTTCATAATGGATGAACAGTTAGCAAGTTTATTAAATAATGTGTACCAAGCAGATTGTTTAGAAAAAATGAAGGAAATACCCTCTAAGTCTATTGATATGATTTTATGTGATTTACCCTATGGAACTACTCAAAACAAATGGGATGCCATAATTCCATTGGAATTACTATGGAAAGAATATAATCGAATTATTAAAGATAATGGAGCGGTCATCCTAACTTGCAATGGAATGTTTACGGCTACGCTGATGCTAAGCAACCCTAGAAATTTCAAATACAAACTAATATGGGAGAAGTCAAAAGCTACAAATTTCTTAAATGCTAAAAAGCAACCTTTACGTAAATATGAGGAAATATGTGTTTTTTACAAAAAACAACCTACTTATAATCCACAAATGACCAAAGGGGAACCCTATAGTAAGGGCATTAGAAAGAATCAACTCACAGGTAGCTATGGTGAATTTCAACCGGCTCTAGTTGAAAGCAATGGAGAGCGGTATCCGAATGATGTAATTTATTTTAAAACTGCTGAATCTGAAGGAGAAGTTTATCATCCAACACAAAAACCAGTAGAATTAGGTAGATATTTAATCAGAACTTACACTAATCCTGGTGATATAGTACTCGATAATACATGTGGAAGCGGGTCGTTTTTAGTAGCTGCTACTTTGGAAGGGCGAAACTTCATTGGGATTGAAAAAAATGATAAATCAATAAGGTTTAAAAATGACTATGTTGACTATATTGATATATCTAAGAAAAGGATTATAAAAGCAGCTAATAGCTTGTCTAAAGATCTCCTTAAACATTTCCAATTTGTAAATTTATTCGAGAGATTAGACAGGTTTGAAGTATCCTCTAGTTCAGCAAACAAAATAACAAGCGGTTTAGACAATATTCAAGATAAAGCAAAACAATTAATTATAAATATCTGATATCAGTTTCTATATTCAAGAGCAGATCAATTAACCAACAGATGAAATAAACTGTGTTGACTCCAACTCGCTTAAAGGAACTTTCCTTTTTTCTCTAGATATTAAAGGGGAAGCCCAGTCTTTACCTTTTGTAATTACGTCTGTTTTATTAACCAATAGATAATCGTTGTGGTAGGTTGAAATAATAGATGGTACTTTTAAGTTATCTTCAAGCCAGTGCAATCTGTTGTATTCCTACAGTCTTTAATTTTATAGCATTTTTCAAAGATATGAGATTCTATTGTGCTTTTTTAAAGAATGTTTTTTCGATTAATAATAAGGGTTGTACAGGTGTGCATCCCTTACTATACTATTAGTATCTTCAAGCCATGAGGGATCACTTTCTTAGCTAATGGACTCTTTAGAGTCGATGGAGGTTATATAATTACCTCCGTTCCATTTCTCATAAATCCCACGAATGAACTTGAATCTGTTGCAGTAGTTCCTTATATTGCTTAGTTAGTGATGTCTCTTTAATTCCAATTCCATAACCCCTTTAGACCTTTTATGAAACATAAATCCCATTCACTTAAACTTTTATCGTCAGATATCTTGTATTTTACCCTTAAACCAACGTTATGAAAGAAATCAATTACAGTTTTGAAGAGTAAAAGGTCATCAACTGTCTTTAACCCCTTTTTCAATTCATTTAAAAGGTGAGAATTAACCCCGTTGTTTAAAATCTTTTTAATCCAAATTTCTTTAAAAAGAATACACTCTTTCCAATCTATAAAGAAATCAAAGTCACTTGAAGGAAGATCTCATCTTTATTCTATTGTTACAAAAAGTTATCTAATTTCTGGGTTCTTTACTGTTTAGCAAGTGAAAGATGGTTTGTATATAAAGTGAAAATTGGCATATTTAGATTAATATTACCATAAATTCTTAAATTCCGATTGTTCATTAAAAAACTTAATGTATAATATTTATGAAGTTATTGGAAGTGGAGTGAGATTAAATGGTTAGATTAGTACAAAATGAACGAAGCTGGGCGATTGATCTAATAGGTCATATTAATAGAGTAGTTGAAGCTAAAACTCTTCAAATTAAAAAGGCAGGTGGAGAAACAACAATAAATAATAGAAAGAGTACTACAGAGACTAAGAGAGAAATTATGTTTCCAGATGTGCTACTGTACGAGGATTCATTGAAGTCCAAAATAATTCAAGGTTGGGAAGTTAAATTACCTGATGTTCCTGTTACTGATGAGGAATATATTAAGGATGCACAATACAAAGCAGATGTTTTAGGGTTAAATAGTACTGTACTATGGAACTTTAATAGTGTAGTACTTTATGTTAAAAACAAAAATAATCAATGGGAACTTTATCATCAATGGAATGAATTAAGTCATATTAGGACCCGTGAGGGTGTGGAAATATACCAAGAAGATTGGTTGAATTTATTGGAAGATGTCTTAGTTCAACTTAATGAGTATTTTACTAACGACACTATTCAAACTACAAAAATTGAAATGATGTTGACTGAATCATTAATGGCGAAAATACTCAATCACAATAAAAGTTCAGTCTCTGAACGGATAAAAGAAGCCTCGGCTGCAGATAGAGTAATAGACATTCACTTAAATAATTGGTGGAAAGAAGCTGAAATTGAATATAAAAAAGATGAGTCTTCAATGTACTCTGCTTATTCTAAATTGATTATTTCCAACTGGCTTATTAAAATCACTTTTGCACATCTAATAAAATCACATCACAATCCAGCTAAAAAGGTTGAGAAAATAAACATTGATTTAGATGTTAAGGATGCAATTAAGATTTTTAAAGAGATCACAAGCGAATGTGACTTTTATACAATTTTCTACCCACTCGAATATAGTGAAGTGATTCCATTAAGTTTTTGGAGAGATTTAACGGACTATAATGCTTTTTTATCTGACCAAGGGTTTAACAATTTGAATCATGAGGTTTTACAAACTTTACTTGAAAAGGGAATTAAAAGCATCCGTAGAGAGATTATTGGTCAATTCACAACGCCGGTTTTGTTAGCAGATTTGTTAGTTAAATCAACAATTCGGGAAGTAAGAGCTGATGTTATAGATCCTTGTTGCGGTAGTGGCACTATTGCTAAATCTGCTATGAATCTGAAGAAGGCTTATCTTGATGAACGGGATGCGCACAGCACAGTTTGGGCTTCAGATAAATACCAGTATCCTTTGCAATTGGCTAACCTAGCTTTAACAGAGTTTTCATCTATACATATAGCGAATAAGGTATTTCATTCTAATGTTTTTGATATATTTCCTGAAGGTAAGGTATTAATAACATCACCACTTTCAGGCGAGATAGAAGAGTATACAATACCCAAATTTAAAACAGTTGTCTCTAACTTACCGTTTGTACCTTTTGAGATAATTTCTGAAGATGAAAAAGCTAATTTGCTGTCATTGTATTCAGGTGTTCAAACTTCCTTAGGTATAGAACTAAGCAAAAGGTCGGATCTATATACTTATATTACAGTACATTTGTGGAATTTAATGGATGTTGAAGGGCGTGTGGGCTTAATTCTTTCAAATTCCTGGCTAGGCACAATAAGTGGTAGAGAATTTTATGAGGTTTTAAGAAAACTTTATCAGGTTGAATATATACTAATCAGTGGTAATAAGCGCTGGTTTAAAAATGCTGATGTAGTTACAACTATGTTAGTTCTAACAAAAAAGCAACAAATAAGTGATGTGTCCGGCGAAACCAGATTTGGAATCTTACAGTGTCCGTTAGACGAATTAAGTGAGAAAGCCCTATCTGATGAAATAGCAAATCACATTCTTGCTAAGACAAATATAGCACAAGCTATATTGACAACCACAGAGTACTCGGAAGAACAAATAATTGAATTGTTGAATTTTAGAATATCAATTAACGCATTATTTCACGACATTAATTGGCTTATTAGTATTCGGGATTACCTAATTCCTTTAACCAATGAATTCAAAATAATACGTGGAATGCGTCGTGGTTGGGATCCTATGTTTTATCCTGAAAAGGGCCACAAGATAGAGCCCGAATATATTCAACCAGTATTGAAAAGTTCTCGTAGTGTGACGGGACTTACTGCATTTACAGATAGTGATGCTTTTTGTTGTTCTGATTCAGTTGAAACAATCCAAGCGAAGAATAATTATGGAGCATATAATTGGATTAATAAATTTAAAAACCAACTCAATAAAGTTGGCCAACCATTGGTAGAGAGTCTACAAAAATCTGCTGGGAAAGATGAATTTTGGTATGAGATGAATACAAAATCCCAGGCAGAAATTGTTACAACTATGAATCCAGACAAAAGATTATTTTATTCAAAGTTAGATAATAAAGGATTTATAAACCAAAGGTTAATAGGGCTGTTAAGAAAATCTAATAACAGTGACCTCGAATTAAATCATGCACTTTTAAATTCCTTGATTGGAGTCTTTTTTATTGAAGCTGTTGGATTTGGTAGGGGATTAGGTGCTTTAGATTTGAATTCAAGTAGTTTAGCGAAGACTTCAATGTTAAATCCAACGTTATTGTCGGAAGAAAATAAAACAAAAATTATCATTGCTTTTGAAGCATTAAAGTCTCGTAGCCTTTTACCTTTCTTAAAGGAAATTCAACAAGAAGATAGGGTTATATTTGAAAAAACAGTACTTGAAAGTTACGGGTTATTGAATTTATTCGAGCCAATTAAGAACTCGATAGTATCCATGCAGACAACAAGGTTAGCTGCTTTAACTGTCTAATATTCTGTCTTTGGTTATTATTAACTCGATGTGAAATATACAAAGAAGAGTATAAGAAGAAACTGCTTTCACTTTTCATGATAGACCAGGCAATGCCTGATGATTGGGAGGTATCAAAATGTAATCACAAGGCTGAACCAGCTATTACAATAGATAACGCTTCTGGATAACTTGGCATTTGGACTCCTCCAATCGTCATAATAAAAGGTTTTGTCTCAGGTTTGTGGCAACTTTTAATATTATGACCCCATTTTATGAAAAATTTGTACACTGTAGCTGTGCCCGACATTGCATTTCAACCATACAATTTTCCGACCTTTAATTGGTACATCATAAGGGGAGATATCTTTATTCTTTTTGTAATCTCACTCATGCAACAGGTGAGAAAATTCTTGTGCAAATGATTTAATCATAAGTTGCGCCTCCATTTAGTAAAAACGAGCTACAAGGATTTCCTTGCAGCTCGTTGTGCTTTTTATGTGATAATCATGACTGGTCTCTTCCTCTTGAATACGTATAAAATGAGTATAGAAGTTTTCTGTTAAAAAAGATGGAGGTTGTCCTATGAATCTAACGACAGAAAGATGTCTCATTCGACCATTTACGGATGATGATTGGCAGGATGTCTATGCATATACATCTGATCCGGTAGTGATGAAGTATATTCCGGAAGATGTATTTTCTAAAGAAGATGCGAAGGAATTTGTCAAAAATAATCGTCATGAAGATGCTAAGTATGTCGCTGTTGTATTAAAAGAAGATCATACATGCATCGGGCATATCGCATTTCATCCTTACTTTGGTGATCACACGTATGAAATTGGCTGGGTCTTCAATCCTGCATATCAAAACAAAGGCTATGCTTCTGAAGCGGCGTATGCTGTACTGCATCATGGCTTTCACACAATGAATTTACATCGGATCATTGCCACTTGTCAGCCTGAAAATGTGCCATCGTGGAGAGTGATGGAGAAAATGGGGATGAGAAAAGAGGGTTATTTTAAAAAGTGTATACCACAGGAAAGTGAGTGGTGGGATGAGTTTTATTATGCCATCTTGCGAGAGGAATGGAAAACTTGATAAGTTTTCATGATATGAAGTAATTCGTCATTCCAAATATCCCTTGGCTTTCGCTATTGATATAATCAGATCAAATAAGCAGAAGAGGGGCGCGCGCATGAGGATCTTTGATGCACATTTTCATATCATTGATTTTAATTTTCCCATCCAGGAAAACCAAGGGTATACACCGCCTAGTTATGTGGTGGATGATTATAAGAGAGAGACGGCTGATCTAGGGATTTTAGGTGGAGCAATCGTCTCAGGGTCATTTCAAGGCTTTGATCAAGGCTATTTGTTGAAAGCGCTAGATGAACTGGGCTCAGCTTTTTGCGGTGTGACTCAATTACCTTTTACAGTAACTGATGATGAAATTGTTCATTTGGATCAACATGGAGTGAAAGCTTTACGTTTTAATGTGAAGCGGGGCGGTTCGGAGGATATTTCGAAGCTCGATTATTTTGCGAGAAGGGTGTATGAGCTGGCGGGATGGCATAGTGAGCTCTACATAGACGCTAAGCATCTCCCTGACATCTCATCTACGCTTGAACAGCTGCCGGCCGTTTCGATTGATCATTTAGGCTTATCGGAAGAAGGCTTGCCGCATTTGCTCAAGCTGGTTGATAAAGGAGTTCGGGTAAAAGCAACTGGTTTTGGACGAGTCGATTTAAACGTTGAACATGCATTGACATCAATTTATCAAACGAATCCTGATGCACTGATGTTTGGTACAGACCTTCCATCCACAAGAGCAAAGCGCCCATTTGAATACGGTGATGTTGAGTTGATTCAACAGCTATTTGAGGAAAAAGCAGCTGACCACATCTTATATAAGAACGCACATCAATGGTATTTTGGTCAATAATTTCATAGGAGGTGTGTTCAATGGGGTTAAGTCAACTGACGTTCAGAGAAGCCAAGCTGGATGATCTCGATAAAATCGTCTTTATGCTCGCGGATGATATGTTAGGTCAAAAAAGAGAGCGTTACACGCAACCATTGTTAGAAAGCTATATCGAAGTCTTTCATTCAACAGATGCTGATCCAAATATTGAACTCATTGTTGCGTGTGATCAGGAAGAAGCTGTAGGTGTTCTCCAATTAACCATGACGCCATTTCTTACACATCAAGGAGGATGGAGAGCTTCAATAGAAGGAGTTCGTACGGCCTCGACTCATAGAGGAAAAGGAATTGGCACGATGTTGATAAAAAGGGCTATTCAACACGCAAGCGACCGAGGCTGTCATATGGTTCAGCTAACAACAGACAAACAGAGGCCGGATGCACGCCGTTTTTATGAAAAATTAGGGTTTGAAGCCACGCATGAAGGAATGAAGCTGCATCTCTCCCCATGAATAAGAACACCAAGAAGCGAAGGGTTCATTTGCCTTTGCTTTTTTGTGACTTTATTTGAAATATTTGTTATATTAAATATATAAATCCTTAGTTATTTGGAAAGGAGAAACATGTTACTCGAAATCGGTCTAGTTGTCTTAGGTGTGGTCATACTTTACTTGGTGGTTGATGTCCTGTTGTATAAAAGAGATATGAAGAAAACGAAGGAAGATCTTTTGACATTTGTCACGAAAAACAAAAAGGACGTATCAGCGACAATTATTGAAAATGAAGATGTGGTATTAGATTGGAATGGTAATCAAAAAACACCACTTGCAAGTACGGTGAAATTAATGGTTTTGTTTCATTTTGTTAAAACCGTCTCTAGCGGTGACATCAAGCTAGATGAAAAAGTGGCATTGGCGGACATAGAGCGGTTTTATATTGATAGAACAGATGGCGGTGCTCACACATACTGGCTGGAGGTCAACGATTTTTCTGAGCATGCAACTTTATTAGATGTTGCCAAAGGGATGATGCAAGTCAGTTCGAATGCTTGTACTGATTATTTGATTGACCGGCTCGGCTTAGATAAGATCAATGATCGGATGAAACAAGCGGGTCTTACAGAACATGATGAACTCATGCCGCTGACACCCAAGCTGTTGTGGCCAGCCTATGTATCTAATCATCGGCGGGATGCATTAAAGAAAATGAGCGGTGTAACTGATGAGCAATACAAATCTCTGATGATTGAGATTTTTAATATCATGAAAAATAACCCAGAGCAAAAAAAGGCGTTAGAAGAAAAAATGATGAAAAAGAACTTATTAAGCTTGCGTATTCAATCATTACTGACGCAAAAGATAACAAAGTCTACAACGAATCAATATGCACATTTTATGAAACGTCTGCAGGATGAGTTGTTAACAACAGAAGAAAAGCGTCTTTTTAGCCAAATTGTACTGGGGGAAACATTGAAGACGGAAACAGATCAATACCTTTGGTATAAAGGCGGAGCAACATTGTTTGTTTTCACAGGTGCTTTATATCGAAGAACAGATACATCCTCTATATCCATCTCTCTTTTTATCAATGATCCGAAAGCGAACAATTCTCACTGGATTGAGGGAGTATTCAATGAATTTATGCTTACTGCAGCAGTGGATCAAAACTTTAGACAACGTTTAATTAAGGCTTTTACTACATAATCATCAAAAAAACAGAGGGAGATACCCCTCTGTTTTATTATTTCTGCATTGGAAACACTTTGTATACATCTTGGCGTTTCTCTTTTGACTTCACAACTCCATCAACCAGTTCCTTCTGCCAAAGCGCTACATCGTCTTGGTACTCTTTAAATGAGTGAGGAAGCTTTTTTTCTAGCTCTTGTCTTTTAAACGTGACGGATTGTTTGTCGTTAGAGTTCATCTTGAGTGTCACTTGCTCAGCATTATCGATAAGAATAAAAAGTGCCAATGCGTTATATAAGTAGTTTTTTTCAATGGTATCCTTCTTGTCAAACCAAAATGTATCAAATTGTTCTTCTGTATCATTGGCATTTTCTTTCACGCCATATGTCACTTTTAGCTCTTTTTCATCTACGATTTCATACTCACGAATCACGTTACCTGGAAGATCTGATAAAATAGCGCCGATTGCTCCGTTGTCTCCAATGTAAGAATTTTTGTGCCTGGAAAGCTGTTTTAAGGATATGTCTTCTATTCCTTTTATGTCGCTCTTCTGCTTGGTCGCTTGACTGCTGCATCCAGATAAGACGACTGTTAGTAGCAGCAGGATATACATCCATTTCTTCATTGATTTTGCCCCTTTTCCAATCTTTCTATATATAAATGTTCATCTTATCACAATTTTCCAATCCATTAGCTCATTGATTTCCATTTACTGAACTGCATGTTTTGTTCAAACCAACGAACAATACAAAGAAAAAAAGGAGTTCAGTCCATGGCAGAAGTTCTTTCATTTTATCAATTGAAAACAAAACGAGATGTCACGCTTGAAAAGAAGCTGTTGCGTACATTGTCTCTTCAGCAGGTGACGGTTGCTTCCGAGAAATTCACGAAGAAGCTGTTCCCATTTGCAGACGATCCAGCTGGGATTATGAGTGATGGCTGCATCGATTTCGCCATTGAAGCTTTTTTAGCAGGTGGGAGATACGGTGAGTCGAGCAAGTACGCTGAATCGTTCGATGATATAAAGAAGCGGTCAGTTCATGAAGAAGATGAGCTAGTTGAGGAGCTAGCAGGGTGTTTGCAATCGTGGGGGAATATGTTCCGAATGGAGCGGGAGATGTCGTGTCTGTCTCCATTTGCGAAGGAGTTTTTAAGCATGTGGTGGCAGGAAGGCTTTCGAGAATCAGAAAAAAGGCATAAGCTTCGGCTGCACTAAGCATATTTCCAGCCCTTGTCCCATATCTATAAAATAATGGTGTATGGGAGGGACAGGGATGAAAAGAAAGCTGAAATGGACAGGGTTTTTAATCGGGTTTATTGTCCTCTTATTCTTATTCAGGTTTCAATTTCTAAATGATGATTCGTGGAAATCGTGGAACTTGCCTCTGAGCGGCAAGATCATCTATTTAGATCCGGGTCATGGCGGTCCAGATGGCGGGGCTGTAGGAGGAGAGCTGCTTGAAAAAGAGATTGCACTGGATGTATCCATGAAGATACGTGACTATTTACAGGAGCAGGGAGCACTTGTTCTTATGACCCGCGAGGATGATTCTGATTTATCATCAAAGAACACAAAGGGATATGCCCGGAAGAAAGCAGAGGATTTAAGAAACCGTGTAAAAGCCATCAATGAGTCTGAAGCCGATCTCTATTTAAGTATTCATTTAAATGCGATCCCATCGAACAAATGGAGCGGCGCACAGACGTTTTTTTACGGAAGGTATGAAGAAAATGAAAAGGCAGCGAAGTTCATACAAGATGAATTACGCAATAATCTTGAAAACACAGATCGAAAGGCAAAGCGGATCAATGGCATTTATTTAATGCAAAATGTGACAAAACCAGGAGCTCTTGTGGAGATTGGGTTTCTCTCCAATCCGAAAGAGGCCGGTCAGCTGGCAACACCTAAATATCAAGATCAAATAGCCGCATCCATTTATAAAGGCATTTTAAGATATTTAACAGAGCAAAAAGAGCCGCCTGAATAAGGGGCTTTTTCCTTTTGAACGCAGGCAAACAGGACAGACATTGTAAGGATATGTATGATATACTTGGATTGTAAACGAATTCAATAAAGGGTGAGGTTCTGCTATGATCGGACAAGATGATGTGAGAAAACTAGTTGGGAAGATGGACGAACCTTTCCTTCATATACCGCTTGGTGAGCTGGATGCCATCAAGGAAATCAGCCTAAAGCCTGAAAAAGAACATGTGAGCTTAAAGGTGGCTATTGCCAAAACGGGCACTGCTGAGCAGATGAAGCTTCAGCAAGACATCGTAAAAGCCTTGAAAGCAGAGGGTGCTAACACAGTAGGTCTTCGTTTTGAAGAACTACCTCAAGAAACACTTGAAAGGTTTATGCCGTCACAAGATGAGGAAGAAAATTTGCTCAACTCTAAAAATCCGCCTGAGTTCTTAGCGATTGCGAGCGGAAAGGGAGGCGTTGGGAAATCTACCGTGTCTGTGAACCTTGCTGTAGCACTGGCTCGTCTAGGAAAAAAAGTCGGACTGATTGATGCAGATATTTATGGCTTTAGTGTACCGGATATGATGGGAATCACCGTCAGACCAACGGTTAAAGGGGAAAAAATCATACCTGTGGAACGCTTTGGTGTCAAAGTGATTTCAATGGGCTTTTTTGTTGAAGAAAATGCACCGGTCATATGGAGAGGACCGATGCTTGGTAAAATGCTAAATAACTTCTTCCACGAAGTCGAGTGGGGAGAATTAGATTACTTACTATTAGACCTTCCGCCTGGAACGGGAGATGTGGCGCTTGATATTCATACAATGCTTCCAAGCTGTAAAGAAATCATTGTCACAACACCGCATCCTACAGCTGCCTTCGTTGCTGCTAGAGCAGGCGCAATGGCACTGCAAACAGATCACGAGGTGCTAGGGGTCGTTGAGAATATGAGCTATTATGAAAGCAAAAAAACAGGTGAGAAAGAATATGTCTTTGGAAAAGGGGGCGGGGACAAGCTGGCAGAAGAGCTGCGAGTATCGGTCCTTGGTCAAATTCCTTTAAGGCAGCCTGATTGGAATGAAGATGATTTTGCTCCATCTGTCTATGATGCGAGTCATCCAACGGGAGAAGTGTATCAATACATTGCGAATAAAGTCATTGAACAATTAGCAGTAAAAGCATAATGAAAGCCCGAGTGGATGTATGTTCACTCGGGTGATGTTTAACTGCCGCTTTCTTCGCTGCCTTTTGATCCGGAATCACTGCTTTCAGATGCTGCTTTTTTAAGCTCATCTTCGAATTTCTTCTTATAAAGAGGACTGCTTAATGTTTCCGTAATAACTTTTTCTAAGTGCTTTCTGAACTCTTTGCTTTTCACCAGTTCACCGTATTTCTTTTCCATTTCAGGATCCTTGAGAATATCCATCATCAATTGCTGATAGTCAGGGTCCTTCATTAACTGTTTTAACATCTTTTCATGCTGTTGCTGCATGGATTTTGCGAAAGTCTCGGCAAATTTAGAATCCTCAAAGACCTTCTTCCAGAACTCTTTGCCTTTATCAGAAGTCAGTGTTTTCTCTATCGTTTTTTTCACAGTTTGTTCATCCATTACCAAAGCTTCATTCATTGCCTCGTCATTTAATAACTGTTGAATGGCCTTTTTACCGTCATCTGTCTTCAATATATCGACGACCATTTTCTTTGTTTCGTCATAGTCCATATTAGATGAGGATTGGGTTTTGGGAGCACAAGCTGTTAGAGATAAAAGGAGAAAACAGCTCATTATACGCAAGATGCCTTTTGACATACTGTGGCTCCTTTCGTTACATGTCTTACTTTTAATATGAATGTTTCACGTAAATTTATACATAACAAAAATAGGGGTTGGGTCAATTCAATGAAAAGTCGGGATTTAGTTCGTTTTTTCTTCTCTGTGCTAGCTGTTGGAGCGGTCATGACAAGCGTGGTAGGCTTTGCGCTGGAGTGGGGGAAATATCAGAAGCTTTTTATATCATTTGAAATACTAGAAATCGCATCTGTGTTATTTTGGTTCATTGGTGTGGGGATGATTTTTAGTGTCATTAGTCAGATGGGGTTTGTTGTCTTTTTGACGGTGCACCGGTTTGCTTTAGAGATATTCAGATCACATTCTTTATGGAATACCATTCAGCTGTTTCTGGTGATCTTTGTGCTGTTTGATTTAGCTTACTTGCGATTTTTGTTTTTCGGGGAGAATGAATCATTTCTTCCATACCTATGGCTGCCTGTCTTTATTGGTGTGTTCGCATTGATCGTGGCTTACTTTAAACAACAGCAGTCCTCTAAGAAAACATTTGTTTCCGCAATG
This sequence comes from Bacillus sp. FSL R7-0672, assembly GCF_038601465.1. Taxonomy (NCBI): domain Bacteria; kingdom Bacillati; phylum Bacillota; class Bacilli; order Caryophanales; family Bacillaceae; genus Bacillus; species Bacillus sp. FSL R7-0672. The sequence goes on from NZ_CP152010.1 coordinate 170,961, forward strand.
TTTCTCATGGTCGTCATCACGTCGCTAGAATGGTTCCCGGCGCTCAGAGTCAATGAAGAGGACTGGCTGTATTTAATGCTATTCCCGCTATTAGGCTGTAATGCGTTTCAGTTATTAGCTATGCCGCGGTTTTCAAAGGCGAAAGCTACTTAACTTCCGATGACTTTGTTTTGGTATTGGAGATCAGTTCGCCAACCGTCACATTTTTTAAATTCTTTTCTTTAATTTGTTTCAAAATAGCTGGTAAGGCTTGAGCGGTTTGGGTTGCTGAATCTGAGGCATGGAGGAGAACAATGTCTCCGCTTTTCATTCGATCATTTACATTCTGAACAATCTGATCGACGCCCGGATTCAGCCAATCCTGTGAATTGACGCTGTAATGTACAACGGTATAACCGTACTGTGTGGCAATTTTCAATGCTTTTTCGTTAAATTGCCCAGTTGGCGGTCTTAATAGTTGAATGTCATCTAGTCCAAGCTTTTGAAATGAATTTTGTGCCCGGACAAGATCTTGCTTGATTTCACTATCTTCAAGCTGGCTATAATTTTTATAAGCATAGCCAAGGCTGCCGATTTGGTGACCGTCCTCTCTAATTTGTTTGACGATATCAGGATGACGCTCAGCCCAAGAAGCAGACAGAAAGAAAGTAGCGTTCTTTATATCGTACTCTCGAAGGACATTTAAAATAGGAACAGCCTTCTCATCTCCCCAGCCGATATTAAATGTGAGGGAGACATGTTTTGAGGAAGTCTCGCCTTTATAAATAGCTCGTGGTCCGTGTTCTGTTTTAAATACCGACAGCGGCGGTGCCTTTTGTACATAAAAAAACGTTGCAGCTGCAAGGGCTGCTACAAGAATAATGACAACTTGCTTCAGCCGTTTAATAGGCAACACATATAATCGACTCAATTCAAACACTCCTGCCTTGTCCAAGATTGTTACTTGATTGTATGCAGGACAAGGGTTTGAGATGCACAATAAAACTATTTCAAAAAAAGTTTTGAAAAGGCGTTGACCAATAGAAAGTTTTCGTGATATATTATTAATCGTCGCTGACACACGGTGACAAAGACAAAACGCTTCGGGAAATAAACTTAAAAAAAGTTGTTGACATAAGATGAAGCAAAATGTTACATTATTAAAGCCGCTAAGAACGGCGAAGATGATCTTTGAAAACTAAACAAGACAAAACGTACCTGTTAATTCGAGTTTTATAAAAAAATCCTATGTTATATCATAGGTAGTCAGTCAAACGCTGACGAAAAACAAAACTTCGGTTTTGTACTTTTTCGGAGAGTTTGATCCTGGCTCAGGACGAACGCTGGCGGCGTGCCTAATACATGCAAGTCGAGCGAACAGAAGGGAGCTTGCTCCCGGATGTTAGCGGCGGACGGGTGAGTAACACGTGGGTAACCTGCCTGTAAGACTGGGATAACTCCGGGAAACCGGAGCTAATACCGGATAGTTCCTTGAACCGCATGGTTCAAGGATGAAAGACGGTTTCGGCTGTCACTTACAGATGGACCCGCGGCGCATTAGCTAGTTGGTGGGGTAATGGCTCACCAAGGCGACGATGCGTAGCCGACCTGAGAGGGTGATCGGCCACACTGGGACTGAGACACGGCCCAGACTCCTACGGGAGGCAGCAGTAGGGAATCTTCCGCAATGGACGAAAGTCTGACGGAGCAACGCCGCGTGAGTGATGAAGGTTTTCGGATCGTAAAGCTCTGTTGTTAGGGAAGAACAAGTGCGAGAGTAACTGCTCGCACCTTGACGGTACCTAACCAGAAAGCCACGGCTAACTACGTGCCAGCAGCCGCGGTAATACGTAGGTGGCAAGCGTTGTCCGGAATTATTGGGCGTAAAGGGCTCGCAGGCGGTTTCTTAAGTCTGATGTGAAAGCCCCCGGCTCAACCGGGGAGGGTCATTGGAAACTGGGAAACTTGAGTGCAGAAGAGGAGAGTGGAATTCCACGTGTAGCGGTGAAATGCGTAGAGATGTGGAGGAACACCAGTGGCGAAGGCGACTCTCTGGTCTGTAACTGACGCTGAGGAGCGAAAGCGTGGGGAGCGAACAGGATTAGATACCCTGGTAGTCCACGCCGTAAACGATGAGTGCTAAGTGTTAGGGGGTTTCCGCCCCTTAGTGCTGCAGCTAACGCATTAAGCACTCCGCCTGGGGAGTACGGTCGCAAGACTGAAACTCAAAGGAATTGACGGGGGCCCGCACAAGCGGTGGAGCATGTGGTTTAATTCGAAGCAACGCGAAGAACCTTACCAGGTCTTGACATCCTCTGACAACCCTAGAGATAGGGCTTTCCCTTCGGGGACAGAGTGACAGGTGGTGCATGGTTGTCGTCAGCTCGTGTCGTGAGATGTTGGGTTAAGTCCCGCAACGAGCGCAACCCTTGATCTTAGTTGCCAGCATTTAGTTGGGCACTCTAAGGTGACTGCCGGTGACAAACCGGAGGAAGGTGGGGATGACGTCAAATCATCATGCCCCTTATGACCTGGGCTACACACGTGCTACAATGGACAGAACAAAGGGCTGCGAGACCGCAAGGTTTAGCCAATCCCATAAATCTGTTCTCAGTTCGGATCGCAGTCTGCAACTCGACTGCGTGAAGCTGGAATCGCTAGTAATCGCGGATCAGCATGCCGCGGTGAATACGTTCCCGGGCCTTGTACACACCGCCCGTCACACCACGAGAGTTTGTAACACCCGAAGTCGGTGAGGTAACCTTTATGGAGCCAGCCGCCGAAGGTGGGACAGATGATTGGGGTGAAGTCGTAACAAGGTAGCCGTATCGGAAGGTGCGGCTGGATCACCTCCTTTCTAAGGATATATGGAGCAGCGTGCGTTTTCGTCTTGTTTAGTTTTGAAGGATCATTCCTTCAAAACATGTCTCTAGCGAGACAGGATTGTTCTTTGAAAACTAGATAACAATAAGTAATACATTCACATTGAATGCAATGCAAAGTTCATCACACATAGTGATTCTTTCTAAAGTAAGAAATGGTTAAGTTAGAAAGGGCGCACGGTGGATGCCTTGGCACTAGGAGCCGATGAAGGACGGGACGAACACCGATATGCTTCGGGGAGCTGTAAGCAAGCTTTGATCCGGAGATTTCCGAATGGGGAAACCCACTGCTCGTAATGGAGTAGTATCCATACTTGAATACATAGAGTATGAGAAGGCATACCCGGGGAACTGAAACATCTAAGTACCCGGAGGAAGAGAAAGCAAATGCGATTCCCTGAGTAGCGGCGAGCGAAACGGGAACAGCCCAAACCAAGAGGCTTGCCTCTTGGGGTTGTAGGACACTCTATACGGAGTTACAAAGGAACGATATAAGCGAAGAGGTCTGGAAAGGCCCGCCAAAGAAGGTAACAGCCCTGTAACTGAAATGTTGTTCTCTCCAGAGTGGATCCTGAGTACGGCGGAACACGTGAAATTCCGTCGGAATCCGGGAGGACCATCTCCCAAGGCTAAATACTCCCTAGTGACCGATAGTGAACCAGTACCGTGAGGGAAAGGTGAAAAGCACCCCGGAAGGGGAGTGAAATAGATCCTGAAACCGTGTGCCTACAAGTAGTCAGAGCCCGTTAAAGGGTGATGGCGTGCCTTTTGTAGAATGAACCGGCGAGTTACGATCCCGTGCAAGGTTAAGCAGAAGATGCGGAGCCGCAGCGAAAGCGAGTCTGAATAGGGCGCATGAGTACGTGGTCGTAGACCCGAAACCAGGTGATCTACCCATGTCCAGGGTGAAGTTCAGGTAACACTGAATGGAGGCCCGAACCCACGCACGTTGAAAAGTGCGGGGATGAGGTGTGGGTAGGGGTGAAATGCCAATCGAACCTGGAGATAGCTGGTTCTCTCCGAAATAGCTTTAGGGCTAGCCTCAAGGTAAGAGTCTCGGAGGTAGAGCACTGATTGGACTAGGGGCCCCTACCGGGTTACCGAATTCAGTCAAACTCCGAATGCCGATGACTTATCCTTGGGAGTCAGACTGCGAGTGATAAGATCCGTAGTCGAAAGGGAAACAGCCCAGACCGCCAGCTAAGGTCCCAAAGTATACGTTAAGTGGAAAAGGATGTGGAGTTGCTTAGACAACCAGGATGTTGGCTTAGAAGCAGCCACCATTTAAAGAGTGCGTAATAGCTCACTGGTCGAGTGACTCTGCGCCGAAAATGTACCGGGGCTAAACGTATCACCGAAGCTGCGGACTGTTCTTACGAACAGTGGTAGGAGAGCGTTCTAAGTGCTGTGAAGTCAGACCGGAAGGACTGGTGGAGCGCTTAGAAGTGAGAATGCCGGTATGAGTAGCGAAAGACGGGTGAGAATCCCGTCCACCGAATGCCTAAGGTTTCCTGAGGAAGGCTCGTCCGCTCAGGGTTAGTCGGGACCTAAGCCGAGGCCGAAAGGCGTAGGCGATGGACAACAGGTTGATATTCCTGTACCACCTCCTCACCATTTGAGCAATGGGGGGACGCAGGAGGATAGGGTAAGCGCGGTATTGGATATCCGCGTCCAAGCAGTTAGGCTGGGAAATAGGCAAATCCGTTTCCCGTGAAGGCTGAGCTGTGATGGCGAGCGAAATTTAGTAGCGAAGTTCCTGATTCCACACTGCCAAGAAAAGCCTCTAGCGAGGTGAGAGGTGCCCGTACCGCAAACCGACACAGGTAGGCGAGGAGAGAATCCTAAGGTGATCGAGAGAACTCTCGTTAAGGAACTCGGCAAAATGACCCCGTAACTTCGGGAGAAGGGGTGCTTCTTAGGGTGTTAAAGCCCCGAGAAGCCGCAGTGAATAGGCCCAGGCGACTGTTTAGCAAAAACACAGGTCTCTGCGAAGCCGTAAGGCGAAGTATAGGGGCTGACGCCTGCCCGGTGCTGGAAGGTTAAGAGGAGCGCTTAGCGTAAGCGAAGGTGCGAATTGAAGCCCCAGTAAACGGCGGCCGTAACTATAACGGTCCTAAGGTAGCGAAATTCCTTGTCGGGTAAGTTCCGACCCGCACGAAAGGCGCAACGATCTGGGCACTGTCTCAACGAGAGACTCGGTGAAATTATAGTACCTGTGAAGATGCAGGTTACCCGCGACAGGACGGAAAGACCCCGTGGAGCTTTACTGCAGCCTGATATTGAATGTTGGTACAGCTTGTACAGGATAGGTAGGAGCCTTGGAAACCGGAGCGCTAGCTTCGGTGGAGGCATCGGTGGGATACTACCCTGGCTGTATTGACCTTCTAACCCGCTGCCCTTATCGGGCAGGGAGACAGTGTCAGGTGGGCAGTTTGACTGGGGCGGTCGCCTCCTAAAATGTAACGGAGGCGCCCAAAGGTTCCCTCAGAATGGTTGGAAATCATTCGCAGAGTGTAAAGGCACAAGGGAGCTTGACTGCGAGACCTACAAGTCGAGCAGGGACGAAAGTCGGGCTTAGTGATCCGGTGGTTCCGCATGGAAGGGCCATCGCTCAACGGATAAAAGCTACCCCGGGGATAACAGGCTTATCTCCCCCAAGAGTCCACATCGACGGGGAGGTTTGGCACCTCGATGTCGGCTCATCGCATCCTGGGGCTGTAGTCGGTCCCAAGGGTTGGGCTGTTCGCCCATTAAAGCGGTACGCGAGCTGGGTTCAGAACGTCGTGAGACAGTTCGGTCCCTATCCGTCGCGGGCGCAGGAAATTTGAGAGGAGCTGTCCTTAGTACGAGAGGACCGGGATGGACGCACCGCTGGTGTACCAGTTGTTCTGCCAAGGGCATCGCTGGGTAGCTATGTGCGGACGGGATAAGTGCTGAAAGCATCTAAGCATGAAGCCCCCCTCAAGATGAGATTTCCCATTCCGCAAGGAAGTAAGATCCCTGAAAGATGATCAGGTTGATAGGTCTGAGGTGGAAGCGTGGTGACACGTGGAGCTGACAGATACTAATAGATCGAGGACTTAACCTATATTCTAATGTGAAGCTTGAACATTGTTATCTAGTTTTGAGAGAACATTCTCTCCATCAGGTTTGGTGGCGATAGCGAAGAGGTCACACCCGTTCCCATACCGAACACGGAAGTTAAGCTCTTCAGCGCCGATGGTAGTTGGGGGTCTCCCCCTGTGAGAGTAGGACGCCGCCAAGCTTTTTGTTTATATCCTTCCAATGGAAGAAGTTACTTTATCATTCCGCAGTAGCTCAGTGGTAGAGCTATCGGCTGTTAACCGATCGGTCGTAGGTTCGAGTCCTACCTGCGGAGCCATGCTTCCATAGCTCAGTAGGTAGAGCACTTCCATGGTAAGGAAGAGGTCAGCGGTTCGAGCCCGCTTGGAAGCTTTCCTCTAAATTATAATGATTAATGTGTAAGGTTTCTCGATGATGAGAAGGCTTTTTTTGTTTGTTCTCATATATATTCGAACTAATTCACGTTGGATCACAAGTAAGCTTGCTATACGAATGAATCAATTTGCTTGGAAGCTTTGTATCAGATTTCTACTTATGCCTTTTTTCGTTCTTGATTCTTCAGTACCTTTTATGCCTACGAAAGAGACAATATCCTCTCTAACAAAAGACTCTGTACGTTCCTCTTTTTCCCCGAAAGTGAAGCATTGTTTATTTTCCTTTCTTCATCTCCAGGTTTGATTGATCTTCTTTTCTGTGTGCGGTATGTGTATAAAAAGGAGTAGATGGTTTGAAAGATTTATTTGTAAAGCAAGAATGGTTTGGACATGTGCGTCAGGATGTGCTGGCGGGTATTTTAGTGGCTCTGGCTTTAATTCCTGAGGCGATTGCATTTTCGATTATTGCGGGCGTTGATCCGAAGATTGGATTGTATGCTTCGTTTTGTATTGCCATTGTCATTTCGTTTGTTGGTGGACGGCCAGGTATGATTTCGGCTGCTACAGGGGCTATGGCTCTGGTTATGGTTGATTTGGTAGCCGATCATGGATTGCAGTACTTGTTTGCGGCTACGATTTTAACAGGTCTGATTCAAATTGTGTTTGGATTTTGCCGAGTGTCTCGTCTGATGAAGTTTATTCCGAAATCCGTAATGGTTGGTTTTGTGAATGCGTTGGCTATTATGATCTTCATGGCTCAGCTTCCACATTTCGTAGGGGAATCGTTGGCCATGTATACAATGACAGGCGGCGCTTTGCTGATCATTTATTTATTGCCGATGGTGGTAAAGGTGATACCATCCCCTCTCATTGCGATTATTGTCATGACGATCATTGCTGTATTTGGACATATTGATGTGAGAACAGTTGGAGACATGGGAGAGCTTCCTAGTACTTTGCCTGCTTTTCTGATTCCTCAAGTTCCGTTTAGCTGGGAGACACTTGCTATTATTTTTCCTTATTCTTTAGCGCTAGCGATGGTAGGTTTACTTGAGTCTCTTTTAACTGCACAGATTGTTGATGATATGACGGAGACGTCTAGTCGTAAGAACAAGGAAGCGAGAGGTCAAGGGATTGCCAATGTGGTTGCAGGGTTCTTTGGTGGTATGGCTGGTTGTGCGATGATTGGTCAATCAGTGATTAATACGAAGGCAGGCGGGCGTGGCCGTCTTTCTACTTTTGTAGCGGGTGCCTTTTTAATGGTTCTCATTTTTATACTTGGTGATGTTGTTGTTCAGATTCCGATGGCTGCTCTTGTAGCTGTCATGATTATGGTCTCCGTTGGGACATTTGATTGGAGTTCCTTTCAGCAGTTACGAAAGAATCCGATAACAGATTCTATTGTGATGATTGTCACGGTCGTGACGGTAGTGTTAACTCATGATTTATCAAAAGGTGTTTTTGCAGGTGTGCTGCTAAGTGCGGTATTCTTTGTAGCAAAAATATCGAAGCTCCATATTTCCTCTACAGAAAGCCAAGCAGGTACTTGGATTTATCGAATTAAAGGGCAAATTTTCTTTGCTTCTGTGACTGATTTCATCCAAGCGTTCCATCAGGGAAAAGATCTCCAAGCCATTGTGATTGATCTATCTGAAGCGCGTATATGGGATGAATCGGGTGTGGCAGCGATAGAACGTGTAAAGGAAAAGTATCAAGCAGCTGGCGTACAAGTAGACGTAGTTGGAATGGATACATCAAGTCGAAATCTTGTGAAACAGGTGAATGGTTCTTCATAAGTTTTTTCTGTTTGTTACAATAGAAAGGGTAGAAAGTGAAGGATGGAGGTGGCCGGCATGCTTGTGCGTTTGAACCAAGTGCTCGGCCGGATGATGCCGCTTATTACGCCTATTAGTGTGCTACTTGGTGTTTTATTGGCGGCCTATTTAAAAGATTTTACGTTTATGGTGCCTTGGGTATTTGCCATTATGACATTTTCAGGGAGCTTGTCATCTACTTTTTCAGCTTTAAAGCATACGGTGATGCATCCATTGCCTTTGATTTTATCGTTTATGATTTTGCATGTGCTGATGCCTCTTTATGCTTGGTCAGCGGGGCATTTGATATTTGCGGGCGATTCTATGACGATCACCGGTTTGACTCTTGCGATGGTGATTCCAACAGGTGTGTCTAGTTTAATATGGGCGGCGATGTATAAAGGGAATGTCGGGTTAACGTTATCTATCATTTTAATTGATACATTGCTTTCGCCATTGATTGTGCCAGTAAGCTTGTCACTCTTCGTCGGTACACAGGTCCATATGGACATGGTTGCGATCATGAAAGGGCTGTTTGGTATGGTGGTGCTGCCCTCTATTTTAGGGATGCTCGTTCGTCAGTATGCAAAGCCATCTGTGACGAAAACAATTAGTCAGACCTTGGCTCCTTTTTCAAAATTAGGCTTGTTTGTTGTCGTATCGATTAACAGTTCTGTTGTCGCCCCATATTTGCGTGAACTGGATGCTGCATTTTTTAGCAAAGCAGCGACTGTCTTTTTCATTGCGATGAGTGGGTATGCTTTAGCATGGTTGATTGGAAAGGTAATGAAATGTACTCAAGGGGAGATTGTGGCCATTGTGTATACGGGCGGCATGAGAAATATTAGTGCCGGAGCTGTGCTTGCCATTAGCTTTTTTCCGCCTGCTGTTGCTGTCCCTGTTGTGATTGGTATGCTGTTTCAGCAAGTACTTGCTGCCTTGTTTGGTTTCTTACTCAATCGTTTTGAGCTGAAAGCGCCTGCTGTGACTAAATCTTTATCATGAAAAGACCTCCATTTTATGAGATGGAGGTCTTTTTGCGAATTAATAGATGAGATATTTCTTCCGTTTCTTTTCGAATGATTTGAGGTCGTGATGGTAGCGCTTCATGATGTGTTTGACGGAAGTACCTTGATTGATTTCTTCTTTGATCCAACCATTTCCGATGAGTTTATCAAAGCTACCTGTTTGAAGGAACTGAAAGTCTTTTGGATATAAATCATGTATGGCTTTGATGATGGATAACCCTGTTTTTACCGCTTCGAATGAAGAGCGGTCTGTGACGTATAGCTGCACACCGTGTGATAGCTTCCCAGCATGTTTAGAAAAAGTGGGGGTGAATGATACGGGTCTAAATTTCACACCCTTTAGTTTTAATTGATTTAAATAATCTGCTAGCTCATTGCTATTGATATACGGAGCGCCAATGAGCTCGAACGGTTTTGTTGTTCCTCTGCCTTCAGAGACATTTGTGCCTTCAATTAATCCTGTGGCGGGATATACAAAGGTACTATCCACTGTTGGCATGTTAGGTGAAGGAAGGACGAACGGCAGCTTCGTGTCATCAAACGTCATGGAACGCTTCCAATTTTTCATTTTGATGACTGTGACATCAGCATTGATATGAAACTCTTTGTTAAAGAATTTTGCTAGTTCACCAGTGGTCATCCCATGTCTTAATGGTATTGGATAGAGCCCTACAAATGAAGCGTGCTCAGGTTCTAAGACAGGGCCTTCTACTTTTAGTCCGCCAATGGGGTTTGGACGGTCTAGGACAACAAAGGGAATGTTGTTTTCTTTCGCAGCCTCCATCGCATAGGCCATCGTGTAAATATAGGTGTAATAACGAGCGCCAACATCTTGAATATCAAACAGCAAGACATCTACATTTTTGAGCATGTCAGGGGTTGGTTTTCTTGTTTTTCCATAGAGAGAGTAAACAGGAAGACCTGTTTTTTCATCGGTATAGGATTCGACGCCTTCTCCTGCCTGTGCATCGCCGCGCACACCATGTTCAGGTCCATATAGAGCAGTAAGCTTGATATTTGGATGCTCAAATAGGAGATCGACACTGCTTTTCATATTTGCATCAATACCAGTTGGGTTCGTAATGAGGCCGACCCTTTTCCCTTTTAACCATGAAAGATTGCCTGAGAGTAGTGTTTCGATCCCAGTTTTGACTGTTGCTTTTTTTCCTTTTGTATCTGTTCGTTCTTGGTTTGCGGGGGAGGCGGCGGTCAATGTGCTCATCATGAGAATGCTTGCGAGTATGAAGCTTGCTGTTTTTTTCAAGAGAATCCCTCCTATTTGATCTGTTTCCCTTTCAAGTTGAGTCCATAGCCGAATGGATACAGGGTTTGATTTGGATGAGTGACAGATGGGATATCTACAGGCAGTTTGCCTTTAGGTAATGCAGTGCCAAATATGACTTCTAACCCAGCAGGAATATTTGGCTGGTTGAATTGTCCGTTTGAGTAGCCCTTAAAACCGTAAACAGCTAGTAAGGCATCCGCCTCTTCAAAATTTGCCGCATCGTAAGGGTTTCTTAGGCTCATGATGACCATTTTTTTCTTTTGTGCTGCAGCTTCTTTCATGACAGCACGTGGGAATGCAGTCGCCCATTTTTTCGGGTCCTGTACATTGTCATCAATCACACCATCATTCACAGCTGGGTCATTTTGGACAACGTAAGAGCCGGTAATCACATAGTCAGCATCTTGTATGAGTCTGGCTGTTTCTTTGTTGAAAGTCTTATCCGCAAAAGCATATGATTGGATACGTACAGGTTTGATCTTTTTTTGTTTGATCAGAGAGTCAATTGTGACAGACATGGCTTTTGTTTGATCTTCGTAAGGTGCCATGACCAAGATTTTATCATTCTTTTTAGGCTTGAAGGGTAGGGTCTTATCGTTGTTTTTAAGCAGGGTGATCCCTTCACGCGCCATTTTTTGTTCTGCGTTCCGGTGCGATTTTTTCCCAACGACTTGAGTGGCTTTTTTGATTTTTTTCTCAAGGGTGATAGGTTTTTTGGAAGAAATGATGCCTCGTTTGATCTTCAATTGAAGAATTTTTTCAACAGATTCGTTGATTTGAGACATCGGAATTTCTTTCTTTACAATTGCCTGTTTTACAGCATTGAACACATTCTTAAGGTTTTTCTCAGTTTTAAGAGAGGTGACTGGTGCTGGCATGAGGGCGATGTCGACGCCAGCCTTAATGGCCATCACTACGGCTTCTTCCTGTCCGAAGTTATCTGCAATCGCTTTCATGTTTAGGGCGTCTGTTACGACAACTCCTTGAAAGCCCATCTCTTCTTTTAATAAGTGTGTGATGACTTTTTTCGATAAGGTTGCTGGAACCATAATGTCCTCGCCATCTTTTTTGCTTTTATATGTTGTATCATCAATGGCAGGAAATTGAACATGAGCGGTCATGACCATATCCGCACCAGCGTTGATCGCTTGTTGAAACGGATACAGCTCCACCTTTTTAAGACGATCTAGGTCATGTTCTACGAGCGGCAAGCCGTAGTGACTATCGACGGCTGTATCACCATGTCCCGGGAAATGCTTGAGTGTCGAAATAGTCTTCTCCTTTTGAAGTCCCTTCATGGTTTGAAGGCCAAGCCTAGTGACAAGAGCAGGATCAGAGCTAAAGGAACGGACACCAATGACGGGGTTGTTTGGGTTATTATTCACATCTAGCACAGGAGAGAAGTTTGTATTGATCCCTAGTGCGTTTAATTCTTTGCCGATGATTTTGCCTGTGTCGTATGCATTTTTCTTGCTTCTAGAGGCACCAATCGACATATTTCCTGGGAAATGTGTTCCCTTTTGTAATCTTGTGACGATTCCACCTTCTTGATCAATTGAAATGAGTAATGGAATCTTTGGTGATGCTTTTTGAAATTCATGGGTGAGTTTGACGGTTTGTTTCGTATCAACGACATTCTCCGCAAATAAGATGACACCGCCTAGATGATATTTTTCTACAAGATGGGATACTTCTTTATTCATCTTTGTTAAGCCTGTAGGTGCGGATTCATCTTTTGTTTGCCAATTACGAAAGTCTGGCATAAGCATTTGACCTATCTTTTCATCCAAAGACATGTTTTGTACCATTTGTTTTGCGGTTGGAAGAGGGGCAGGGCTAACCTTTTCCGTTGGAATGGAAGGGGTTAGCAGAGCTAAAACCAAAGCAGCGGGGAAAAGTGCTTTTAACATCGAATTCCTCCTTTTACTTAAAAGATTCGTAGATGGCGGTCATGATGCTTCCATAAGTGCCAGTTGGGAAAAGGTCACCTTCAAATTGATTTGGGTTGGTTTCAGGTGAAACGACAGGCGAATGTTTCTTATTTGTCAGCAAGACGATACCTAGATTATGTTTTGGATCAATCAATGTCATGGTTCCGGTCCAGCCGGTATGCCCATAGGCTTCGTTACTTGCATATTTTCCAAACATCCATTCCATGTCAGTATGACCGTTTTTACGCCAGCCTAGCCCGTATGTTGGGTTTGTATCAGAAGAGGCTGTAAAGAGATCGATAGAAGCTTGATCAAAGATGGTGGTTTTTCCATAGCCTCCTTTGTTCAGCATGAGCTGGAGCAGCACGGCCATGTCTGATATGTTAGAGAAAAGTCCAGCATGACCAGAGATTCCTGCCATTGAGTAAAATGCTTTTTCATCATGGACTTTGCCTAGCAGGGTGTACCTGCGAATGTTTTCAAAATCAATGACACCATCTCGCGAATTACCTAAACGTTCGGTTGCTGCAAAATGCTTCGGCTTAAATCCTTTTTGCAGTGGATTGAACATTGTGTGTTTGAGACCTAGCGGCCGATAGATTGTCGACTCTACATATTGATCAAGAGGCATACCTGTTTTTTTCTCAATGATCATGCCTAACAGCATGTAATCAATGTCACTATAAATGTGCTGGGTGCCTGGTTTGTATTGCAGAGGCACCTTCGGCAGCCATTTCATCGTTGTCTTTCTATCTTGAGAATAAAAGGTGCCGGCTGCTTCTTTGCTATAAAATAAGACACTGGAAGGGAGTCCGGCAGAATGGGTCAGAAGATCTCTTACATGGAGCTGATCTTTGCCGGTTACCTTTGCATCTGGTTCATCTTTAAAATCTGGCAGGATGGCTTGTATTTTTTCATTCACATCCAGTTTTTTCTCGTAGACAAGCTTTTGCAGGGCATAGTTCGTCGCATACATTTTGGTGTTGGATGCTAAGTCGAACAGTGTATTCTTTTTCATTTTCTTATAGGATTTGAGTTCGGTTGTGCCTTCGTATTTTTGCCTGTAGCCATAGGCTTTTTGATGGACGATTTTTCCGTCTTTGATAATGATGAGTGCGGCTCCTGGAAATCCTGCTTTGATATCGTTTTGAATCATGTGATCAACCTTCCTAAGCTGCCTAGAAGAAAAACCAACTTGTTCCGGTCGTTTTGCCTTTTTTAAGACGGGATATTCTTCAGGTGCTGTTTTAGACAAAGACGATACAGGATGGGAGCTAGTTGCAAATGTTTGTGCTGGTAATCCAAGGAGCATGAGCAGACTTGTCATTAAGAGAAAGTATTTCTTCAAGAGTTAGCCCTCCTATTGCTTATTTTTCCTCAAATTCAACAGCCATATCATCATGAAAACCAAATAAGTATGTGAAAATAAATCCAGCGACATATGCAATAAAGAGTCCGATTAAGTAAAGAAGCATTTGATGTGCGTGAACAATAAAGGTTAATGGGAGACCTGATACACCAATCGCCTTCGTTGCAATTTGGAAGTAGGCTTGAAATGCACCGCCGATTCCAGCGCCAAGACAAGCGGTGAGAAATGGTCGTCCCAGCGGGAGTGTGACACCGAAAATGAGTGGTTCACCAATGCCAAGCATCCCTGAAGGAAGTCCACCCGCGATGGCCCTTTTGAGTTTTTTCTTTTTTGTTTTCATATAAATGGCGAATGCCGCACCTACCTGTCCTGCACCGCCCATAGCGAGAATCGGCAAAAGCGGGTCATCTCCTATGGAATTAATGAGTTCCATATGAATCGGTGTCAGTCCTTGGTGAAGTCCTGTTACAACAAGTGGAAGGAAGGTCGCACCAAGAACAAATCCAGCGAAGATCCCGCCCATATTTAATAGATAAGTTAATCCTGAGGTAATGGCATCAGATATAAATCCGCCGACTGGCATGAAGACAACGTACGTAAAAATGCCTGTAATGAGTAGTGTGATGGTTGGTGTGACGATGATATCAAGTGATTGCGGGACGAATCGTCTGATTCTTGTTTCCACAAGCGCCATAAAGATGGCAGCTAGAAGAACACCAATAAGCCCGCCTCTGCCTGGTAGAATATTTGTGCCAAATAGCATAATGTCTGCGGAGGCTGGGTTAATAATGAGGATACCAGCTAATGCGCCTAATGCAGGAGAGCCCCCAAACTCCTTTGCAGCATTTGTTCCGACTAATATACCGAGATATGCGAACAAGCCTGAACCAATAACGGTTAAAATGATCGCTGCTTGAGACTTTCCATCAAGCCAGCCCGCTTGCACGATTGCTTTTGTAATCCCTGTAATAAGACCTGATGCAACGAGTGCTGGAATGATAGGAATAAAAATGCTGGCAATGCGTCGTAAGAACAGTTTGAACGGTGTGCGGTTCTTTTGTGAAATGGCTTGCTTGTTTTTTTGTGCTTCGTTGTTTAAATCATACGAGTCAGAGGCATTTAGCAGTTGTTCAAACGCACTTGATACTTGGTTGACAACACCAGTACCTAAGATAATTTGCAGCGTTTCTGCCTCAACGACACCAATGACACCATCGAGTTCTTTGATTGCATTGAGCTGAACTTGTTCATTGTCAATTGGTGTAATTCGGAGACGCGTCATACAATGTGTATGGGAAGAGATGTTTTCAGAACCACCACAGAGAGAAAGAATGTCTTTCGCCAACTGCTGATATTTCGTTTGATGACTCATGTTGAATCCCCCTTTGATTTTCGTTTCATGGAGCGGATGGCATGTCTTGTTTTGTCAATATATTGCGCCGTCTCTTCATATTGACGGGAAGCTAAGCTGAGGAACAAGACATCAATTAAGTAGAGCTGTGCCATTCTAGAGGAAGTGGCTGCACTGCGAAAAGGTGCTTCATTGGAACCGGACGTCGATAGGTGAACATCACATAAGGCAGAAACGCTTGTTTGACCTGGATGCGTCAAAGCAATGGTCTTCACTTGATTGTCTTTTGCGAGCTGAAGGGCTTGAATGATATCTAACGTTTCTCCTGAAAAGGAAATACCGAACACGATGTCATTCTTTCCTGCATTTGCGATGACCGTTGATGCGATGTGCATGTCAGTGAAGGCAGTCGCTGCATAATTGATTCTGAGAAATTTCTGCTGGGCATCCGCTGCGACGATGCCAGATGCACCGACGCCGATGAAATGGATTTGATTTGCACGCAGCAGTAATTGAACAGCTTTTTCTAATGCCTCTGCATTTAAAATAGAAGCGGTGTCCTTAATCGATTGAATCGAGTTTCCTGCTGTTTTTTGAATAATGGATTGAAGCGGTTCATCTTGTTCGATATCACGGTAGCCTTGTTTATCGCTATACATCAAGTCTCCAGCGATTCGCATTTTTAAATCGTGATAGCCATCTAGCCCGAGAGATTTACAAAGGCGGATGACTGCAGAGCTGCTTGCACCGGCTGCCTGACTGATTTCGTGTACTGTGCTCTTAATGACTTTGTCAGGATGGGCAAGGATATAGTCTGCAATGATTTTTTCAGATTGGGGGAGCTTTGCTTTCATTGTGTGTAGTAGGGTGAGTCCACCTGCTGACATGAGCACTGCCTCCTTTAGGATTGATGATGTGCGATGGCTTTGTCGATATGACCATTCGTTTTGTTGAGTAAATCCTTGGCTGTTTTCTTGTCTGTGTTTGTTTGAAGCATGACGATGGCGGTTTTGACTTCTAAGTCTGCCGCTTCAAGCGTTTTCACGGCTTGTTCGTAGGGAGCGTTTGTCACATGTTGAATGATGGTGATGGCGCGTTCTTTTAATTTATGATTGCTGACTTTTACATCAACCATCAGGTTTTCATATACTTTCCCTTGTCTGATCATGACAGAGGTGGAAAGCATATTTAAAATCATTTTATGAGCGGATGCGGCTTTCATTCGTGTTGACCCTGTGATGGCTTCTGGTCCTACAATGACTTCAATGGCGCAGTCTGCCAGTTCGCTAATTTTTGCTTGTTCATTACAGCTGAGGGCTACTGTTTTTGCGCCGATGGATTTAGCGTAGTTTAAAGCGCCGATGATGTAGGGTGTCCTACCGCTGGCGGCGATACCGACGATTGTATCTTTTGATGTCAGGTGAATGTGTACTAAATCCTGTTTGCCGGCTTCTT
This sequence comes from Bacillus sp. FSL R7-0672, assembly GCF_038601465.1. Lineage (NCBI taxonomy): Bacteria > Bacillati > Bacillota > Bacilli > Caryophanales > Bacillaceae > Bacillus > Bacillus sp. FSL R7-0672. Next base: position 187,513 of record NZ_CP152010.1, read on the forward strand.
CACTGTCTTCCACATCTTCGGCAGCATGTGAAAAAGCAGAGTCTCCGCCTGCCATGATGCCGACAATCACATCAGGTGAGACGCTATAGGTAGGGGGACATTCGACAGCATCCATCACGCCAAGTCTGCCGCTTGTCCCGGCTCCTAAATAAACGAGTCTGCCCCCATTTGAGATGGATTCATAGGCGAAGTCACTTGCTGTTTTGACATGTGGTAGGACACGGTTGACTGCTTGAGCGACCTTCATATCTTCTTCATTAATCATTTGGAGCATTTCGAGTGGATTTGCTTGTGATATTCCCATTGTGTTAGGATTTCTTGATTCTGTTGTCAAAGAACGCAATTGAGATGGCTGCATGCGACATTCCTCCTTATTTCTTCATTTTCAGTATATTCAGTATGATATGAAATTTCAACATTATATTTAAATATTGAAATTATATTTCAATCAAAAAGTGGTGCTAATTGAAGGTGAATAGTTAGAAAATAAAAAAAATAAAAATCCCCTTTACAAAAGGGGGACAACCTGTATATAATAATTTTTGTCAGCTTCACGGAAACAGTCAAACTTGACAAATTGGCCCGTTGGTCAAGCGGTTAAGACACCGCCCTTTCACGGCGGTAACACGGGTTCGATTCCCGTACGGGTCACCATTGATGTGGAGGATTAGCTCAGCTGGGAGAGCATCTGCCTTACAAGCAGAGGGTCGGCGGTTCGAGCCCGTCATCCTCCACCATATGCCGGTGTAGCTCAACTGGTAGAGCAACTGACTTGTAATCAGTAGGTTGGGGGTTCAAGTCCTCTTGCCGGCACTGTTTTTTCTTTATCAATTCCATATGTGGAGGGGTAGCGAAGTGGCTAAACGCGGCGGACTGTAAATCCGCTCCCTCCGGGTTCGGCGGTTCGAATCCGCCCCCCTCCACCATTTTTGGGCTATAGCCAAGCGGTAAGGCAACGGACTTTGACTCCGTCATGCGTTGGTTCGAATCCAGCTAGCCCAGTTAAGACACCTTTTTCAAAAAGGTGTCTTTTTTTATGCTGGCAGGCGGAATGTATAACTATTCAAAATATTGTTGAGTTGAGTCAGAAGGCACCGAGAAAGTAAAATATAAGCATGAAGGGAAAGGGGATGTACATATGGGAGATCAAAAGAAGGTCACGCTTGTCGGGGTTCCGATGGATTTGGGTCAAATGAGAAGGGGCGTCGATATGGGACCGAGTGCGATTCGGTGTGCAGGCGTAAAAGAAAAATTGGAATCGCTTTCATTTGATGTGGAGGATCTCGGGGATATTCCGGTTGAACAAAGAGATGATGAAAAAGGTTTATATACAAGTGAAAAGCTAAAAAATTTAACGGAGAATGCTGGTGCGAATCAGCTGCTGGCAGAGAAGGTTGACAGTATAGTGCAATCAGGCTCATTCCCGCTCATTTTAGGCGGTGATCACAGCATTGCCATTGGCACACTTGCTGGTGTATCCAAGCATTATGAAAACTTAGGTGTCATTTGGTATGATGCTCACGGTGATTTAAATACAGAGGAAACTTCTCCTTCTGGAAATATACATGGTATGCCGCTTGCAGTCAGTCTTGGCCTTGGGCATGCTGATTTGACGAACATTGGCGGTTATTCTCCAAAATTGAAGCCTGAGAATGTTGTTTTAATTGGTGCTCGATCCTTAGATGAAGGAGAGCGGGCATTGATTAGAGAGAAAGGCATTAAAGTGTATACGATGCATGAAATAGATCGTTTAGGGATGACAAGAGTGATGGAGGAAGCGATTGCATATTTAAAGGAAAGAACAGATGGTGTCCACCTGTCGCTTGATTTAGATGGATTAGATCCAGCCGAGTGTCCTGGTGTAGGAACTCCTGTGGCAGGCGGCATTAGCTACCGGGAGAGTCATCTTGCTATGGAGCTTTTAGAAGAAGCCGGTATTTTGACTTCAGCTGAATTTGTTGAGGTGAATCCGGTTTTGGATGAAAAAAATAAAACAGCCGAAGCAGCTGTTGCATTAATTGGATCGTTAATGGGCGAAAAGCTATTGTAGAGCGGGACTTGTTCCCGTTCTTTTTTGTTTTGGATAAATTTAAGGATATATTAAGGTTTTTACTGGTAGATATGCGTAACACGCTGTCAAAAATTTGTTACACTATTTTTTAGAGGAGAATGAAACCTTTTGGAAAGAGGTTCGTATACATAAAGACCGGTGAAGGCAGAGGTTGAATATACTATGGACACAATGATTAAAAAGAGAATTAAGCAATTGAAAAAAGGCGACCAGAACGCATTTGCAGACATCGTAGACCTGTATAAAGACAAAATTTATCAGCTGTGCTACCGTATGCTTGGGAATGCACACGAAGCAGAGGATATTGCACAGGAGGCGTTTATTCGTGCCTATGTGAATATTGAAAGCTTTGATGTGAATCGTAAGTTTTCTACGTGGCTGTACCGCATTGCAACCAACCTGACCATCGATCGTATTCGCAAAAAAAAGCCGGATTATTATTTAGATGCAGAGGTGGCAGGAACAGAAGGATTGAATATGTATTCTCAAATTGCTGCTGATGGCATTTTGCCAGAGGAAGAGGTGGTGTCTCTTGAATTATCGAGTACCATTCAGCAAAAAATTCTAAGATTACCCGATAAATATCGTTCGGTCATCGTATTAAAGTATATTGATGAACTCTCGTTAAAAGAAATTAGTGAGATTCTAAATATACCCGTTGGTACGGTGAAAACGAGAATACACAGGGGTAGAGAGGCTCTCCGGAAACAGTTGAGAGACCTTTGAGTGAGGTGATTTTGATGAGCTGTCAGGAAAAAATCGTCCTGCTTATGCATCAGTATTTAGACGGGGACATTGAGCCCCAAGACGAAAAAGAATTAAAAAGCCATCTGCAATCGTGTGAGGAGTGCCGTACTCATTTTCAACAAATTGAGAAATCCATCGCGCTTGTGCAGAGTACATCTCATATAGAAGCACCAACTGATTTCACTGCAAAGGTGATGGCAGGTCTTCCAAAGGAAAAAAAGCGTGTGTCGGTTCAAAGATGGATCAAAGCTCATCCGCTGATGGTGGCCGCTGCCCTCTTTCTCATTTTGATGGGAGGCAGTCTGTTTACAAGCTGGAATACCGATCATAATTTCAGTGTGTCGAAGCAGCCGAATCTCGTTGTTGTAAATGATACAGTGACCGTACCTAAAGGGGAAACCGTAAAAGGTGATGTCACTGTCAAAAATGGCAAGCTGATTGTAGAAGGCAAGGTTGATGGAAATGTCACCGTCGTCAATGGGGAACAGCTGACTGCTTCTGCCGGCCAAGTCACTGGTCAAATTAATGAAATTAATGAAGTGTTTGATTGGATCTGGTACAAAATGAAATCTACAGCACAAAATGTGATGCGGGTCATTGGACCAGAGGAGCAAAAGTAATTATACGGGTCGAGAGCAGTCTCTTTAGGGGCTGCTCTTTTTCTATATTATAGGTCAGAATGTATGCGAGCTAGCACGCTAGCCATATATGGCAACTGTTTTCCTTGCTGAAACAAAATGTGATATAATAGCCACGCTATGTATTTACACATAGGCTCTTTTTTTATCAAAAATGCATCAAACGAAGAATAACTGAAAATTCTGGAGGACGAGGAAATGGCTTTAGGGGATATTCCTATTTTGCAGTACCTCGGTAATGCTGTTGATATTCTCGTTGTTTGGTATGTGATATATAAATTAATGATGGTCATCCGCGGAACAAAAGCGGTTCAGCTTTTAAAGGGAATTGTGGTCATTGTTCTCGTCAGGATGGGAAGTGCGTATCTCGGTCTTAACACACTTCAATGGCTGATGGATCAAGCGATTACGTGGGGATTCCTTGCGATCATTATTATTTTTCAGCCAGAGCTAAGGAGAGCGCTTGAGCAGCTTGGGCGCGGCCGTTTCTTCTCAAGAAGCGGGACACCTGTAGAGGAACAGCAGCAGAAAACGATCGAGGCAATTACAAAAGCAATTAACTATATGGCAAAACGCAGAATCGGCGCGCTGCTGACAATTGAGCGTGATACTGGGATGAATGATTACATAGAGACTGGAATTCCTTTGAATGCAAAGGTGAGTTCAGAGCTGCTCATTAATATTTTCATTCCAAATACACCGCTTCATGACGGTGCTGTCATTATGAAGCGTGATGAAATTGCAGCTGCCGCTTGTTATTTACCGCTGTCAGAAAGTCCTTTTATCTCTAAGGAACTTGGGACGCGTCACCGGGCGGCAGTCGGAATTAGCGAAGTGACAGACAGCTTGACCGTCATCGTTTCTGAGGAGACAGGCGGCATTTCTGTCGCGAGAAATGGTGATCTCCACCGAGAATTGACAGAAGAAGCCCTTGAAGAAATGCTGATTGCTGAATTTAGTAAGAACAGCAAAGATGCTTCCTCGACCAAATGGTATTGGAGGGGCAAGAAAAATGGATAAGATTTTGAATAATCGCTGGGCCGTAAAGCTTTTTGCATTGGTCTTCGCTTTATTGCTGTATGGTGCAGTCAATTCAGCGCAAGCGCCCACGCCGAAAAAAATCGGTGAATCCTTTTTCCCAACATCGACGACAGATGAAGCAACCCTAACTGACATTCCTGTTAAAGCGTATTATGATGACGAGAAGTACGTCGTTACTGGTGTGCCGCAAACAGTTAATGTGACGATTAAAGGGTCAACGAGTGCTGTGAAAACAGCAAGACAAACAAAGAACTTTGAAATATATGCAGATATGCAGAATTTATCCACAGGTACTCATAAAGTGGAGCTGAAGGCAAGAGATGTATCAAAAGGACTCACACTATCGATCAATCCATCTGTGACGACGGTGACGATACAAGAAAAAACAACAGCAGAATTTCCTGTGGAAACCGAATTTTATAATCAAAATAAAATCAAAGACGGCTATTCACCTGAACAGCCTATTGTGAATCCGAAAAAAGTTACAGTCACAGGTTCTAAGGACGTGATCGACAAAATTTCTGTCATTAAAGCATTTGTGAACCTAGAGGATGTCGATCAGCAAATTGAAAAGGAAGCGAAGCTCACTGTGTATGATAGTAGCGGGAATGAGCTGCCAGTCGAATTGAGTCCGTCTGTGGTGAATATTACAGTTCCCATCTCAAGTCCAAGCAAAAAGGTTCCGTTTAAAATAGAGCGGACTGGCAGTTTGCCGGATGGGATCAGTATCTCAAGCATTGAGACAAGCCCGAGTGAGGTCACAGTGTACGGTTCTCAAAAAGTGCTGGATTCGCTTGATTTTATTGATGGTGTCAAGTTGGACCTAAGCAAGATCAAAGATGATACGGAGATTGATGCCGACATTCCCCTACCAGATGGTGTGAAAAAGGTATCGCCCGAAACGGTGAAGATCAAAGTGAAGGTTGCAACAGCGCAAGAAAAAAAGATCGATAATGTACCAATTTCTGTCGTAGGTCTGAGCAAGGATCTCACCTCTGATTTTGTGAGCCCATCTTCTGGACGACTCACGTTAACAGCAAAGGGATCAAAAAGTGCGATTGATAAACTAAAGGCTTCAGATGTTGAAGCCTATATCAATGTTGGGGACTTGAACGAAGGAACACATGAGGTCACAATTCAAGTGAACGGTCCTCAAAATGTGACGTGGACATTATCGAGTTCAAAGGTCAAAGTGAAACTGACTTCTACTGAGACAGAAGATCAGCCAGCGTCTACAAATGATCAGAAGAAGCCATCTTCTGATGACGATGATCAGGAAGAGAAGAGTAAAGAAGAATCCACGCAAGATAAAGCAAAGAAAGAATCAAGTCAAAGACAGCGGATCAAAGAAGATAAAAAAGAGGACGAAGCGTCCTCTTGAATGGTAAAAAAGGAGCGATTGAAACATGGGCAAGTACTTTGGAACTGATGGTGTAAGGGGTGTGGCGAATAGCGAATTAACGCCAGAGCTCGCATTTAAAATTGGGAGATTTGGCGGCTATGTGCTCACGAAGGATAAAGAACGTCCAAAGGTACTCGTTGGGCGAGACACACGTGTATCCGGTCATATGCTAGAAGGAGCGCTCGTAGCAGGCTTACTTTCAATTGGGGCTGAAGTGATGCGTTTAGGTGTGATCTCAACACCTGGAGTGTCTTATTTAACGAAAGCAATGGACGCAGAAGCGGGTGTCATGATCTCTGCTTCTCACAACCCAGTTCAAGATAACGGAATTAAATTCTTCGGCGGTGACGGCTTTAAGCTGTCTGATGAACAGGAGAATGAAATTGAGCAGCTGATGGATCAGCCGGTCGATCAATTGCCACGCCCAGTTGGAGCGGATCTTGGAACGGTAAATGACTACTTTGAAGGCGGTCAGAAATACTTGCAATTCTTAAAGCAGACAGCAGACGAGGATTTCACAGGTATTCACGTGGCGCTTGACTGTGCACACGGTGCAACCTCTTCTCTAGCGACACATTTATTTGCGGATTTAGATGCAGATGTGTCCACAATGGGAACATCACCAAACGGATTGAATATCAATGATGGTGTAGGCTCAACTCATCCAGAGGCACTTTCTGCTTTTATGAAGGAGAAGGGTGCAGATATTGGTCTTGCGTTTGATGGTGACGGTGACCGTCTGATTGCTGTCGATGAAAAAGGTGATATTGTAGACGGCGATCAAATTATGTACATATGTGCACGTTATTTGAAGGGCGAAGGCCGATTAAAAGATGACACGGTCGTCTCCACGGTCATGAGTAACCTAGGTTTCTATAAAGCGCTTGAGAAACAAGGCATTAAGAGCATCCAAACCGCTGTTGGTGACCGCTATGTGGTTGAAGCGATGAAAAAGGATGGGTATAATGTCGGCGGTGAGCAATCAGGCCACTTGATTTTCCTTGATTACAATACGACAGGTGATGGCATGCTTTCTGCAATCATGCTTGTCAATACACTCAAAGCAACAGGAAAAACATTGTCAGAGCTTGCCGCTGAAATGGAAAAATTCCCGCAGCTTCTAGTGAATGTGAAAGTGTCTGATAAATATAAAGTAGAAGAAAATGAAAAAGTAAAAGCAGTGATTCAAGAGGTTGAAAAAGAGATGAACGGTGACGGCCGCATTCTTGTTCGTCCATCTGGAACAGAGCCGCTTGTACGTGTCATGGCAGAGGCGAAAACAAAAGAACTATGTGATGAATATGTGACTCGAATTACCGCTGTTGTGAAGGAAGAAATGGGTATTGAGTAATAGATACCAAAGCAAATCGCTAGCAGCGGTTTGCTTTTTTTTCGAATAAACGTCATAAATGGATGGATTTGTACGAATATTATACGCGAGGGCAATTTACTGTTGTCTTCATACATAAGAGAGCACATCAAAGGTAGAACGTGACAAGCCTCATCGCATATAGTGTATGGAGGTCTCACTTTCTTGAAAGGGATCACCGACTAAATTGTGATTGACGGAGGTCAGACCTTATAGTACAATCATCCTTGTGTTACTGGATTTTTATTCTATCAGGAAAGGCAGGGTAGATGTTCAGCAACTCTCTTATAATTATAGCGCCCGAACTAAGCGATCGGACGAAAGATGCTTAGTTGACGAGGATGGAGGTTATCGAATTTTCGGCGGATGCCTCCCGGCTGATCAGAAAAGAGATCACAGCCGTAAGTGTTTCTTTAAAGCAAGGAGGTGACTCTTTGTACAAAGGGAATACACATGATCTCCCAAATTAAACATGTAGAGAGGGACGAAGAAATGTCCCTTCTATTTTAGTAGGCTTTCTTTGTCCCTTTCACATGATCGGGAGGAAGAATATTTATGTGTGGAATCGTAGGTTATATTGGTCAGAATGATGCGAAGGAAATCTTATTAAAAGGTTTAGAGAAGCTTGAGTACCGTGGGTATGACTCAGCAGGTATCGCTGTGGCAAACGAAGAAGGCGTGCATGTGTTCAAAGAAAAAGGACGTATCGCTGAGCTTCGTGAAGTTGTTGATGCAAACGTAGCATCTTCAGCTGGAATCGGACATACACGCTGGGCAACACACGGTGTACCAAGCCATCTAAATGCGCATCCGCATCAAAGTGCTTCTGGCCGTTTTACGCTTGTTCATAACGGTGTCATTGAGAACTATGTACAATTGACACGCGAATATTTACAAGACGTCACACTAAAAAGCGACACAGATACAGAGGTTGTTGTTCAAGTCATCGAACAATTTGTAAGCAGAGGTCTTGATACAGAGGAAGCTTTCCGTCAAACGCTTCTTCAACTAAAAGGCTCTTACGCAATTGCTCTTTTCGATAACGAAAACAAAGAAACAATCTATGTGGCGAAAAACAAAAGCCCATTATTGGTTGGTTTCGGAGAAGATTTCAACGTTGTCGCTTCTGACGCAATGGCGATGCTTCAAGTAACAAACGAATATGCGGAATTAATGGATAAAGAAATGGTCATTGTCACAAAAGACGAGGTTATCATCAAAAACCTTGACGGTGATATCATGACACGTCCTTCTTATATCGCTGAGCTAGATGCAAGCGACATCGAGAAAGGCACATATCCTCACTACATGTTAAAAGAAACGGATGAGCAGCCGCTTGTTATGCGCAAAATCATCCAAGAATATCAAGACGAAAACGGCAAGCTGTCAGTCGCTGGCGATATCGCAAGCGCAGTAGCAGAAGCAGACCGCATTTACATTGTGGCTTGTGGAACGAGCTACCATGCTGGACTTGTCGGTAAACAATACATTGAAGACTGGGCGAAAGTACCTGTAGAAGTCCATGTAGCAAGTGAATTCTCTTACAACATGCCGCTTCTATCGAAAAAACCGTTGTTCATCTTCCTTTCTCAATCTGGGGAGACTGCGGACAGCCGTGCTGTACTTGTTCAAGTCAAAGAACTTGGTCATAAAGCATTAACGATCACAAACGTACCAGGATCTACGCTTTCTCGTGAAGCGGACTTCACATTGCTTCTTCATGCAGGACCAGAAATCGCAGTGGCTTCAACAAAAGCTTACACAGCGCAAATCGCTGTTCTTGCGATCCTTGCATCCGTTGCAGCTGAATTAAATGGTCAATCTCTTGACTTCGACCTTGTGAAAGAGCTTGGGATTGTAGCAAACGCAATGGAAGCCCTTGTCGATCAAAAGGATGAAATGGAACAAATCGCTCGTGACTTCTTCACAGTGACACGTAACGCATTCTTTATCGGAAGAGGACTTGACTACTATGTGTGCCTTGAAGGTTCACTAAAACTAAAAGAGATCTCTTACATTCAAGCAGAAGGCTTTGCTGGCGGAGAGCTCAAACACGGCACCATTGCTTTAATTGAAGAAGGCACACCGGTCATTGCCCTTGCAACGCAAGAGCATGTGAACCTCAGCATTCGCGGTAACGTCAAAGAAGTCGTTGCACGCGGCGCAAACCCATGTGTCATCTCACTAAAAGGCCTAGAAGACGAAGGCGACCGTTTCGTCCTTCCAGCTGTACATCCAGCACTTGCACCACTTGCATCTGTTGTTCCATTACAGCTAATCGCTTACTACGCAGCCCTTCACCGCGGGTGTGATGTGGATAAACCACGTAACCTTGCGAAGAGTGTGACGGTGGAGTAGGGTTAAATAAAATCGGATTTTTGATACCCCTTTAGATATAATTGTCTAAAGGGGTGTTTTTGTGTCTAAAGAACTAAATAAAATGAAAGATAGATTCGATAAGATCGTACATGTTCAAGGGAGCAGAATCATTATGAGTGAATATTTAAAAAAGGAGAAAAGGGGAATTATTTTTTTCTTCATCGTTTATATCGCATTGTTTATAAGCTCTTATTTGTTGATTGGCGGTCCTGCTACCGTCGAAGGACCGATTTGTGTATTTCTAGGATTCTGTTTCGTTCAATTTCATAAATATAGATCTTTCAAAAAAGATGCAGGTAATAAAAAGAGAATAGGCATACTAAGAGAGCAGCATGTAGAGAAGACCATACAGCTTGAATATTTTAAAAAGAAAGAGAGAAAAACACATGACCAAACCTAAAATCTATACAATGAGCTTTGCAAAAGTCTATCCTCTCTATATCGCAAAGGCAGAGAGAAAAGGACGAACGAAAGCTGAAGTTGATACGATCATTTGTTGGTTGACGGGGCACAGTCCGGAAGAGTTGCAGGAACGGGTGAATCAACAGATAGATGTTGAAAACTTCTTTGTTGAGGCCCCTGAGCTGCATCCTTTCCGCAGTTTAATCAAAGGAGTCATCTGTGGTGTTCGAGTAGAAGACATTGAGGAAGAAACCATGAAAAACATTCGGTATCTAGATAAGCTGATTGATGAGTTAGCAAAAGGAAAGGCGATGGAAAAGATTTTGCGGTGTTCTTCATGACCATAACAAGCAAGTCCAGTGAATAACCTTCACTGGGCTTTTTTTATATAGACCATTTGACCAATAAAAATAAAACCCATTTGAACGAATTCCCTCTTCATGTCGTCAAAAGAAGTGATATCAAAAAAATTGGTGTATGAAAAAGGAGTGGCGTGGATGGATATGAAGATGATTTTACCTCTCATTTTGCTGCAAGCGATTTTAATGGTGATTGGTTTGTTTGATTTGCTGAAAAGAGATCCATCGAGAATCAGGGGAGAAGTGAAGTGGGTTTGGGCTTTGGTGATTGTGTTTGTGGCGAGTGCCGGTCCTATTGCGTATTTCATTTTTGGTCGTAAACAATCTTAGTAGGGGGGATTCGCTTGAATATGCTGGAGTGTCATGGGCTGACGAAATCGTATGGCCCGAATGAAATTTTAAAAAATGTCTCGTTTTCTGTTGGGGAGGTTGGATGTGTCGGCTTTTTAGGAGCCAATGGTGCGGGGAAGACAACGACGATTCGGATTTTGACGGGGCTTGCTCGTCCTACGTCTGGCGTCGTGAAGGTGGCGGGTATGGATGTGACAAAGGATATGGATGACATTAGTCATGTGATTGGCTATTGTCCGCAGCAGCCTGCATTTTATCAGGATATGACGGGGCAGGAGTGGATGCATTGGGTTGGCGGATTATTTCAATTAGAGAAAAACATCATTCGATCCAAAACAGAGGAGCTGTTGAAGCTTTGCCGGATATATGAGGCGAAGGATCGTGCCATTGGCAGCTATAGCGGAGGGATGAAGCAGAGGCTTGCCATTGCACAGGCGCTTATCAATAGCCCGAAGGTTCTTATTTTGGATGAGCCTGTGTCTGCACTTGATCCAATGGGAAGAAAAGATGTCCTGACTTTGATTGAGCGTCTAAAGCATGAGATGTTGATCTTTATGTCGACCCATATTTTAGACGACATTGAACGGGTGGCGGATCATATTATTATGATCAACAGTGGAAAAATTGAGATGTCCTCTTCGATGAAACAGATCAAAGAAGACTATATCCAGCCAGTGATTGAATTTCAATTAGAACAACAGAATACGAAACTAGTGGCTTTGTTAAAGGAGCGGGATTGGGTGGAGGAATGCATTGAAACAGGAGACGCTTATGAGGTGCGAGTCAACGATCAACAAATGGCATTGAAGGAGCTGCCTCGTCTCATCACTGAAGCTGGCGGTGTTCTCCTCCATTATCGACTATCTAAGCTGACGCTTGAAGATATTTTCATGAAGGTTGTGACGGCGTGATGATGTTTAAAAAGGAATTTAGGGAGTTATTCACTAGTTATAAAATGTTATTTGTGCCGATTATTTTTACGATTTTAATGATCACACAGCCTATTACGCTCAAAATGCTGCCAGACCTTTTGTCGAAATCAGCGAATCTACCTGAAGGGTCCACATTTTATATACCAGAGCCTAGCGCTGGTGAGGCTTTAGCGAGTGCATTGAGTAAGTTCGATTCGCTTGGCGTTTTTATTCTCATTATGATTGTGATGGGGACGATCGCAGGAGAGCGTGCCTCTGGGGTGACGGCGATGATCATGGTGAAACCAATCAGTCGAATGAGTTACTATATCTCGAAAATATGCGCCTATGCTTGTTTGACCTTGTTTAGTTTGGTAGTGGCAGTGCTTGCCTCCGTTTATTATGTGGACATCCAATTTGGGCATGTGGATTGGGTCAATGTGGTAAAAGGAACGCTTCTTTATTACCCCAATTTATTGCTGATTGTGGTATCGACCATTTGTGCTTCGGCATTCTTTACACGTTCCGTCACAGCTGGCGGTGTATCGCTTTTGATCAACCTTATTCTATTTACCGTTCCTTCATTTTATGAGGATACATTAGGGAAGTTTGCGCCTAAAGGCGTGACAAGTGCGGCCGAGGAGATGATTCATAGAGGGACTTATTCGGATCAGGCGCTTACAAGTTTTCTAGGTGTATCGGTATTGATTGGTTTCTTTTTTCTCATCGGATGGTTTCTTTTTAGAAAACAAGAATTATAGGTTGGAGGACCCTTTGGATATGAAGATCTAAAGGGTCTATTTTATAGGAGACTTTTTATTTGGAAGGCTTTTTTGTTAGCGTCACTAGAAGCATATCAATCTGAGTGAGAAAGAAAGTTTGATATGATGGATATAAATTGATTGTATTTTCAGAAAAGGGGTTTTTATCAATGAGAACATCACGTAATCCGGAGACCATTCACCCGCCAGTTGCACCATATACTCATCAAATAGAAACAACAGGACCACAGCGGTGGTTAACCCTATCAGGTCAAGTAGGGATGGAGACGGATGGAACAATTCCAGAGAGTCCATTAGAGCAGCTCCAACTAGCATTAGAGAATGTGAAGCGAAACATAGAAGCGGCAGACATGGCGGTAGAAGACATAACGAAATTAGTATTTTATCTCGTAGGAGAGTTCGATGCGGAGAGCAGAAAACGAATCATGGGGCAGTTTTTAGGCGAGCATCTACCTTGTATGACGATGATTTATGTGGTGGCATTGGCTTCACCTGATCTTAAGGTAGAGGTGGATGCTTGGGCGTGTCAGGAGATTTAATCGGTAAAAGATTGGGTGATTGATGCTCAATCTTTTTTGTTTTGTGAAATTTTAAGAAATTACCTCTATACCCTTATCTTGTTATTGTCTGTATGGTAATATCAGGGTAAATATTGAGTGGGTCTAATTACATTTACATGTCATCGTAAAAAACACCATTGATAAGCATACATCACTCTAATAGTAAGGGAGAGATTTGATGCCATTCATGGAGGTTCAGAATATAAGCAAACGATACAGCAATGGTGATGGGATAGAGGGTCTGTCGTTTTCCATCGAAGCAGGTGAGGTTGTGGCGCTGCTCGGGCCTAATGGTGCCGGGAAGACGACAACGATTCGGTGTTTAACGGGGCTATATAAACCAGATGGAGGGGAGATTCTCATTGAGGGTTTCCCGCCTGGTCATCCCCATGTCCAAAAACAAGTAGCTCTTATTCCTGATCAGCCGTATTTGTATCCAGACTTAACGGCTGCTGAACATGTTCAATTCCGTGCTCGAGGATATCATAAAGGCTTAAAACAGATCAAGGAAAAGGTATATGGAGCGTTGAAAGAAGTACATATGGAAAAAAAGATGAACGAACTGTGCGGAAGGCTGTCGAGAGGCCAAAAGCAGCGTGTCGTTTTAGCAGGGGCCATTGTTCAAGATGCCTCCCTTTTTATATTAGATGAACCGACTGTAGGGTTAGATATTCCGTCAAAACAGTGGCTGTCGGATTGGCTGAGACAAAAAAGCAGTCAAGGTGGGGCGGTCTTTGTGTCGACTCATAGTCTAGAATTCGTTCTCGATACGGCCAGTAGGGTGGTATTGATACGAGACGGTGCCATCATGAAGAATATGGATGTTCCTCAATTAAAGGAAGAACAGAGTGAGTGGAGGGCAGAAGTCATTCAACTTCTGGGGGAGTGGTCAAGTGAATAACACACTCTCCCTTTTATGGATGAAATCTCAAAGACGCTTGATCAGTAAAAATCAAGAAAAGAAAATGCCTTTTCTGATCTTACTTCTTTTCATTGCGGCAATTGGTTTTCAGCTAAGCGCAGTTTCAAGTATGGGTGATTGGAATGCGGTTGCAGCTGGGTGGATCATTGTCTGTTTGTTTGTTCTCTATACGGGGTTTGGCTTGTTTACAAATCGGCTGCCTAGTCAAATGAACGATATCATTTGGTTATATGGAAATGGTGCTTCTCTATGGACAGTTGTCATCAGTGTATGGTTGTATCACATTTTTTGGCGAGGGGCTCTTCTCATTGTTTCTGCTGTGGCTGCGGATCTACTTCTGTTTTTTATGACGCAGCAGTACCCGTTTCTGCTTGGAAAATCACTCATCCTGACAGGGCTGTTATGTTTGGTTGAAACTTGGATGATTGCGATGTCTTGTGCTAGAACCATTCGAGTATATAAGCGCCTGCTCATACTCGGTTTTGTATTGATGTTTGGCTTCTTTGCACTGCTGGTTTTGAATCAATTCATGATGAAACAGCCCTTCTTGATGAACATTGCTGATTCTTTGATGTTTCAAGCTGGACGTATGATCGAAGAGTTCTCCATTCTTTCTTTCTTCATCTTTATTGGAGTAATGTTCCTATCTTTCATGATGATGTACAAGGCTAGTCATCGTTTAGAGATGAAGGAGTCTTTAGTCAAGGAGGCAGTATTTTGGGAAGAATTTGAGGGGAAACATATTCAATCAAGTCCAATCGTTCAAAAAAAGGTCAAGACGTGGTGGGGGCTTTCGTCATTAACGGGTAGCTGGGCTTTTCTTTGGATTGAATTATTGCTGGTAAAAAAGTATGCGGCCTTTCATTTGTTATCTACCATGCTGTTAATTGGTACTTACTATGTCGTCCTTACTTATTTTTCTGATTGGCTGAATCTATTCTTAATCGTCATCGCTTCATCCGTTCTTTTTAGTTCATATTATGCTGGGATTGTAAGACACGCACAAACAGGAGTGCTCTATCTTTTTCCAGGTGCTTTATATCAAAAAATCATTCTGTTAGAAGTGTTTCAAACCTTTTGGCTGTATGCGTTCTACTTGATTTCTCTTTATTTAATTGAGATTCAGGATGTATTGTATTGGACCTTATTTGGTGGAGGAGTTTATATGTGGTTTTTGGCCATACGGCTCTTTGCCTTTATGCAGCCTCTGAGAAGAGAAAGGAGTTTTGCTTTGGCCGCCTATTATCGATCATTGCTATTTGCGTCTGTGATCAGTGCTATGGTTATGATTAGCATTCATCTAATCACTGATGGCTTGTTGACAACAATTGTATCCCTAGTGGCTGGAGCAGGATTTTATGTGCTTTGTTATCGATACCGTGCGGTTCATTAAAAAGAGGAGTTGATTGTCAATGAAGCCAGAAAATAAGCTGTCTCAATCAGTTCAACAATTGGCAAATACAAATGAAGTAACGATCGTTCAAGCAATAGGGGAATTGAGAAAGTTCGGAAAAGATGCAGTGCCCGTCCTTGTTGAGGCTTTAAAAGAAAAAGGATCTCTGCGGAACATTGCAGCAGCTGTACTTGGTGAATTTGGAGCAGATGCGGGAGAAGCAGCTGAGCCACTAGCACAGCTATTAGAAAGTGAAGAAGAGGATACAAGAATGGCCGCTGCCATGTCACTCATGAGGATTGGACAGCCTAGCTTGCCATTCCTTCTGGCACTGGCTAAACGTTATGAGGGTCCTACTTGTTTCTGGGCATCATGGTGTATCTCTTGGATTGATCCATCAAAAATTGAAAAAAACATGTACGAGTGCTTAAAACAAGAACAAGAAAATCCAACAGGCAGCGTCACTCCTTTTGCTGCAGAGGAAGCATTAGGGAAGATTATTGCTTTTCAGCTAAAGGAAAAGGGGGATGAATAGTGGAAACGCAAAAACTCAATTGGCCTGAGCACCTCCCTTGGATTTATCCTTCAGATCAAAGGAGTTTATCTGAGGGACAGCAGCTTCTATACTTTTGGTCAGTCAACTGTCCGCATTGTGAAGAATTAACCGACCACATTCTACATCGTGTAAATCAGTTGGGTATTCATTTAACCTGTGTCCATATTCCATATACAGAAGATGAAAAGTCGGCAGATGTTGTTTCAGAATATGCAGAGGAAAAAAATATGACCGCTCCTATTGTGTTGGATCAGGATTATGAGATTGTTGCAAAGTATAAGATTCAAGGGTTACCTAGCTTTTGCCTTATAGATGAAGAGGGAAATTTAATAGATCGGAAAATGGGAGATAGCGGCTTGGAAAAAATATTGAAAAAGTTAGAAAAACATTCAATTAGTTAGTAAGTATCAGGGAGGAGAGAGTGTTGTTTCTATCAAACAAAGAATTAAAAAGAAACACGGTTTTTTTCGCCGGTGTTGGAGCGGTTTTGTTGATTTTAATGATATTGAAATGGTTTCCGATTTCTGCAGACTGGGAGCTGACATTGATTTTATTCGGATTGGGGATTTTGTTTTATGTGAAGCGTGTGATGAGGAAAGAGGAAAGTCATCATTCATTATGATACCTAGAATGTATATTCTAGGTTTTTTTATTAAATTTTCCTTAAAAAGTATGTTTTTACATGGGTGTAGAGACCAATTTTTTAAAAGTGTGGTAGGATAAATATGCTTTTATATTTTCCGAAGGAGCTGTCGTGTTGAAGGGGTCTAGGGTTGAGTTAATTGATAGTTTGCGTGGTTTTAGTTTATTAGGTATTTTGATCGTGAATATGCTTAATTTTCAATATGATTATGATTTTGAGAAAATGTTTGATTCGAGTTTTTGGGGGCAGGAATTTGGCGTTTATGTAACGGAAATTTTGTTCCAGGGGTCGTTTTATCCGATTTTCTCCTTTTTGTTTGGATATTCTTTTATCAAGCTGATTGAATCTACGAAAGCTAAGGGACTAAATACGAATGCCATTGTCGTCCGCCGTGGCTTTGGTCTGATTGTGCTTGGAATGCTGCATTACATCTTTATTTGGAATGGTGACATTCTTCTTTATTATGGAGCTTGTATGCTTTTCTTGATGATGTTTATGAGCAGCCGGATCAAAACAATGCTGATTTGGTCGGGTGTGTTAGGTGCATTGTCATTGGTGGTTTTGCCATATCTGATGACCTTTGTTTATGGAAATGATGATTTGTTAACTGATGTGTATGCGAAGGGTGCATACGGTGATATTTTATTGAGCCGGATTACGATTGAAGACGATATGATGATTGTGACCATTATTATGGCGATCGTGACCATTACGCTGATGCCAATCCTAGGTTTTCTATTCGGTACGATCATGGTGGGTCCATTTGCACTGCTTGGCATGGCTATTGGGAAAAAAGGTCATTTGACAGAAGTAGATCGAGGCATGGCTTATCGTAAAGGCTGGGTTGGGATGATTATCATCGGGCTCGCCTTAAAATGTGCGACGTTCATTGATGCTCCTTGGAGTGAAATGGTGATGACGTTAGGTGCCTATGTTCTGACGATCGGTTATATTCAAGCCTTTATTGTTTTTTACTATTCAAAGGCTGCTCAAGGGTTGAAACGTCTGCTTGCAGGGCTTGGCCGTTTGTCCCTTTCAAATTATTTGGCGCAGTCGATCATTTGTACAACGATTTTCTATTCTTATGGACTTGGTCTATTTGGACAAATGGGATCAATGTTTGGACTGCTGCTCGCTGTCGGACTGTATACAGCACAGCTGTTCATCAGCTATCTCTATTTGAAAAAATGGAGAAGAGGTCCGGTGGAGTGGATGATGGGAAAATGGGTGTATTGGAGAAAAATTTTGTTGGGGAAGGCCGCATAGCTGAAAAGCTGTGCGGTTTTTTAGTTGAGTTGCAATCAAAAAATGGTTGATTATTCTTTCAATGTGTATATAATGTATATATAGTGTATATACAATATTTCGTTCCAAACACTAGTACAGAAAAAAAGAGGTTTTTATATGCAAATTACGATTTCAAACCACTCTAAGGAGCCCATCTATGAGCAAATTACGAATCAAATTAAATCGATGATTTTAACGGGTGAGCTGGCGGAAGGCGCGGCACTACCGTCTATTCGAAAGCTGGCGAAGGATTTGCAAATCAGCGTCATCACAACAAAGCGGGCATATGAAGAGTTAGAGAAGGCAGGATTTATTTATTCGATTGTCGGTAAGGGATCGTTTGTTGCCGAGCAAAACCTAGAGGTCATGAGAGAGAAGAAATTGAAGGTGATTGAGGAACAGCTTGGAGCAGTTGTTACAAACGGCAAGGAATTAGGCTTATCTTTTGATGAATTGCAGCAGTTATTAAAGTTCTTGTATGAGGAGTGAGATGAGTGGAGCACGTGATTGAATTCAAAGGAGTATCAAAACGATTCAAGGACTTTTCTGTTCAGAATCTTGATTTACAGGTCAAAAAAGGCTTTGTTACAGGGTTTATTGGAGAAAATGGCGCTGGTAAGTCGACTACGATTAAAATGATTATGAATTTATTAAAACCAGATTCGGGTGAGATTAAAATCTTCGGATTAGATTACCGCACCCATGAAAAAGAGATTAAGGAACGAATCGGCTTTGTTTACGATGCTAACGTTTTTTTCCCAGGATTGAATTTAAAGGACATTAAACGAATTGTGGCACCTGCCTATAAACGCTGGGATGACCAGCTTTTTTATCAATATATTGAACAGTTTGGTCTGCCGTTGAATAAAGCGATCAAAACATTTTCAAAAGGGATGCAGATGAAGGCGTCACTTGCGATTGCGCTGTCGCATCATGCCGAGCTGATTATCATGGATGAACCAACTGCTGGGTTGGATCCGGTCTTTAGAAGAGAGCTGCTCGGCACGTTACAAGAATTGATGATTGATGGAAATCGAACGATCTTTTTCTCGACGCATATGACGACTGATTTAGATCGCATTGCGGATTATATTGCGTTTATACAAAATGGAAGATTGGTCTTTCAACAGTCGATTCATGAGGTGGCGGAGAATTATGCGCTGGTGAAGGGGAGCCTGGATTTATTGGATCGAGACACAGAAAAGGCGTTTATCCATATTCAGCGTACGGCAGCCGGATTTGAAGCATTAACAGATCGGATTGATGAGGTGAAACTTATTTTTGGGGATGCTGTTGTGATTGAACCGGCGTCGCTTGAGGATATCATGTTTTATTTGAAAGGCGGGGTTGCGCATGTATCATTTAATTAAGCGTGATGTGATTTTGCAAAAGAAGCAGTTACTTATTTTTATTCCGTTTATCTTATTTTTTATTTTCATGGATGTCCATCCAGTATTGACGTTTCTAGTCGCTAGTGTCTTCATTCCATTTAACACATACGCTTATGATGAGAAGGCAGAAACGAATATTCTATTAAATTCTTTGCCTTATACACGGAATGAAATTATTGCATCTCGTTATCTTGGTGCCGTTTTTTATATGGTCATTGCGATCGGGCTGACAAGTGTTGCTTTATTTAGTTTTGGGAAGCTGTTTTCGATGACGGATATTGCTCTTGGCAGCGGGTTGTTTTTATTGTTCGCGGCGTGTACGTTTCCATTGTTTTATATCTTAAAGCCTGGTTATATCACAACGGCAGTGCTCATTGGCTTTATCCTATTATCTGCTATGGGACCGCCAGTTGTTCTCTATTTAGCAGAGCAATTCAGTGGGGTCACTGATTTTATGATGAATTTATCGATCCCTATTTTATATACGGGATCAACTGTGCTGATTATGCTCATCTACTTGCTGTCTTGGGGACTTTCTACTGCGATTTACCAGAGGAAAGTGTTCTAATTCAGATGATCACATCATTTTTAGAGAATCATTCATTTTGAGGTAAGACTTTCAAAATGGATGATTCTTATTTTTTTGCATCTGGTGAAATTGACATACAGAAGAAAAGAGGTTATTATTAATTAACATAATGTTAATAATTTTTAACATATTGTTAAATAAATCATCCTTTAAGAAAGGGATTTCAAATGGAGATTAAAAATCGAATTAAGGTATTACGGGCAGAAAGAGACTGGACACAAAAGGATTTGGCAGAGAAGTTAGGTGTGACTCGTCAAACTGTGGCAGCGATTGAAAATGGTAAATATTCTTTGTCTTTAAAATTAGCCTTTCAAATTGCTAGGACATTTGAAGTTGATTTGTATGACGTATTTCAAGAGGTCGACAAGGAGGAACCACAATGATGACGACGATCATTCTTTATTCTTTGATTATCCTTTCTATTTTAAGCACGGCCTTTCAATTTAAGAAAAACCGTGAATATAAACATGATGAACGAGGTCAATTTATTCTAGCGAAAGCAGGAAGTTTTTCTATTGTAGGTGTTGCTTTAGCTTATCTATTAGTTGTTATCATTCAATCTTTAGTCCATCAATTTTCATCTCCAACAGAATGGTTTTATATAGCGATTACTTTTATGTATGTATCAAGTGTTTGCGCAAATACAATCGGCATCATCTATTGTGAAAGAAAATATTAATTTTCATCGAGGGATGTAGGCTAGAGTTCTTCATCATGAAGGGAAGAGAAAACCAATGAAAAAAATATTGAGAATCATGCTGATCTCCATAGGCACCATTATCACGGTCATGGTTGTTTTTCTAGCTACTGTTTATTTTGTAAACCTCATTAGTAATGAACGGGAGAAGGGGAAAATAGAAGCTTATGGGCAAAAGGTCTTGGTGGATGGGAAGCAAATGAATGTGCTCATTCAAGGCGATGGGAAAGAAACGATTGTACTTCTCCCAGGCTATGGAACTGCTTCACCAGTGCTAGATTTTAAGCCTCTAGTAGATGAATTATCACCTTATTATAGAGTCGTAGTGATTGAACCATTTGGATATGGTTTAAGTGACGATACAGATAAAGTACGGACAAGTCAAAACATTGTAGATGAGATTCATGAATGTTTGCAGAAGCTTAACATTAAAAAGTATACGTTGATGGGTCATTCGATCTCTGGCATTTATGGATTAGAATATGTGAATCAATATGAAAAAGAAGTCCAAGCGTTTGTTGGAATTGACAGCAGTGTTCCTAAGCAGGAGGATGCAGATGAATTGCCAGTCTCCAGCTTACAGCTGCTTCATCAATCCGGCTTTTACAGATTGATAGTGAAAGTGAATCCAGATCAACTGTTGATGCCTAAAGTGGATGATCAAACGAAAGATCAGATCAAAATGCTGACCTTTCAAAATTTCTTGAATGAAAGCCAAGCTAGTGAGGCAGAAAACTTTAGAAACAATTTTAAAAACGCTCAACGATTACATTTCCCTAAGAATCTCCCCGTTGTTTTCTATCTAGCGGATCAAACGGAGAAAGAAACACCAAGCTGGAAACCAATGCATGAAGATCTACTGAAAAATGTAGATCACGGAAAAGTAGTTACTTTCAAAGGCGGCCATTATTTGCATCATACGAAATCGAAGGAACTCGCAGCTGATTTTAGAGAATTTTTATCTAACATCGAGAGTCACCGTTAGTAATATACCTTCCCCGCATCATCTAGTTACCCAAGTTTATTGAACAATATTTTCATTTTCTGGTGTTAAAAAATTTACAATTTGAACTTGAAGAGACCGTGTGAGCGGTCTTTTTTTTATTCTATACAAATCTTTAAGAACAGTTTATAATGAAAAATACAAATATACATACCAACGGTCGGTATGTAAAAGGGGGCGTTTTATTTGGCCAGAAATAAATATCCAGAAAAGACAATCAAGCAAATTTTAGATGTGTCGACGAAGCTGTTTCAGGAAAAAGGATTCGAAAAGACGAGTTTGCAGGATATCATCCAAGAATTGAACATGTCTAAAGGGGCTATTTATCATCATTTTAAATCGAAGGAAGAAATATTACGTGCCGTGATGGAGAGGCAATTTCGTCATGCGACTGAGAAGCTTGAAGATCTGATTAAGCATACAGAGGCAGCGCATGCAAAAGAGAAGTTACAGCGTATTTTAGAGCAGCTAGTGGCAGATTCAAAATCTCATTCGATTGATGGGATCTTGGTTGACCAGATCAAAAATCCGCAATTTGTGGTTGAGGGAATGAAAGCAGGCGTAAATCAGGATGCGCTAAAAATCAAACATCTTATTCTTGAAGGAATTGAGGATGGTTCGATAAAGACTGCATTTCCTGGTGAAGTGGCAGAAGTGTTTATGCTTCTCGTCAATATATGGCTGAACCCAACGCTATTTGCTCGTGATGAGCAGGAAACTAGCCAGCGTTTACTGTTTTTACAACAGATGATGAAAGGTCTCGGAGTGGATGTGGTGAGTGATCTATTTATTCAAAAGGTCACAGCGCATTATGCTGGGATTGGTGGTTATGATCAGCCAAGAACCTAAATGGTCAGAAAAGAGTCAAAAGCAAAATTCATTTCATAGGAGGATGCCTTATGCTTCACTTCGTAAAACTTGAGCTAAGAAAAAGCCATATGAAACATTATATTCAAGCTAGTATGATTGTCAGTATTGTACTGCTGGTGTTTATTTATTTTGTCGCGTTTGTTGCACAGGTTGAACAGGAAATAGGTTTTCAGCAATATCAGAATATCTATTTGTTGACCAGTATAGTATGGATGATCTTTTTTTCGATCGTCACAGCCATGATGTATTGTCGAGTAATAGTGACTGCATTGAAAGAACATGAACCTCATTCATCCAGTATGAAGTCATCCCTCCTTTCGAGAATGGTTTGGATGCTTTGCTTTTCTACAATTGTCATGCTGTGTAGTATCATTCCGTCATTTGTTGTGTTTAGTGTCACTGAAACATTCTTCCCTATTGTTCAAGATGCACTGACAGCTGATGTGATGTTCACTGTGATCAAAACGTACCTAGTGTTTACTTGTTGTATCAATGGTATTGGCATGATTGCGATGAGAGTGGGGGTAATGAAGAGGTCTACTTTCATGACCATTCTGACTGCGATTGTTCTATGTGCTGTTTTAGGAAACGTATTAATCGCTGTTTATGGAAATGATCAAATGAATTTCATTTTGTCAGGAGTCATGATGATAGCTGTCCTCATTGTGATCTTGGAATTATGGGGCCGCATGACCCGGCTTCAAGCGAGATAAGCGAGTATACAAGGAGGGAGACATATGGAGCATACGATTCAAATTGAACAATCGGTCGTAGAATTATCGTTGGATTGGTTGCTCGGAGAGGTGTGTATTCAACACCATGACCGTCCTTATCTCATCATTCGTCAAACGGCCAATCAAGTGTTTCCAAATCGTTATTTGATGAGTCATCAGGTAAAGGATGGGCGATTGTTCATTAAAGATAGACGGAAAAAAATACTCAGCTTAGGGCTTCAACTTTATAAAACTGATGTCGCTATTTTTCTCCCTAAACGACAATTACAGTCCATTTCCATTCGTTGTAAAGGAGCAAATCTTCAGGCAGAGAGACTGAAGGCGGAAAATGTCTCTTGTCATTTAACTTCCGGTAAAACGATGCTATCAGGTGACATCAAGCATCTCCATTTAGAGACAGTAGGTGGGCTTATTTCTAGTCGGCAACTGACCGCACAAAGATTATTACTGCACGCCACATCGTCAAAAGTTGAGTTAACGGGTGCCTTTTCGGACGTTGATCTGCATGTAACAGGTAGAAGGATGCAGATTCATTCTACAAACATGCTAAATTCACTTAAATCTACTTCAACCGGAGCAAATGTCAAAGTGGCGATACCGGAAAATGATGGATTTACTTGTTATGTAAAGAAAAGATCCGGCGCTTTCCGGAATGACTTTTCTTGTCATCGAGAGAAGGACAAAATGGTGCATAAAAATGGACTGCGATTCTTTGAGGTTGATATAAGAGGCGGTCAGTTCTTATTAAGTCATCAGCTTTGAAGTGACTTTCACCCCTTGGTTCAATATATCAATATAAAACAATTTGAGCATCTCTTTATGTCGGAATATTTTGATAATAGTGTTTCCCTCAAAAAAACAATTGTATTTTAAGGGTAGATTTATTATGATAATATACATCGAAAGATTGATGTTTCTCAATCAGAATGAACATTCTGATTTTTATTTTTTATGTTGTTTGTTGATGAGGGGGAAGAAAAGTGGCTCAAAAGGAATTAAAGAGAGGGTTAAGTGCCCGCCATATTCAAATGATCGCACTTGGCGGCACGATTGGTGTTGGCTTATTTATGGGGTCAGCCAAGGCCATTCAATGGACAGGTCCATCGGTTCTTCTCGCGTACGCAGTATGTGGTATCTTTATCTTTTTTATTATGCGTGCGATGGGAGAAATGTTATACGTTGAACCGAGTACAGGTTCATTTGCTACATTTGGTCATCAATATATTCATCCGCTTGCGGGGTATATGACAGCTTGGAGTAACTGGTTCCAGTGGGTCATTGTCGGGATGTCGGAAATTATTGCCGTAGGCGCTTATATGAAATATTGGTTTCCGGAGCTGCCAGCGTGGATTCCAGGATTAATTGCGATGATTATTTTGGGAGCGGCCAACTTGATTTCGGTTAAATCGTTCGGTGAGTTCGAATTTTGGTTTGCAATGATCAAGATTGTGACGATTATTTTAATGATCATTGCAGGTCTAGGCATTATTTTCTTTGGATTTGGAAATGGCGGGACGCCTATTGGCTTGTCTAATCTGTGGGCGCACGGCGGGTTCTTTACAGGTGGATTTACCGGATTCTTGTTTGCATTGTCGCTCGTCATTGCTGCCTATCAGGGTGTAGAGCTGATTGGGATTACAGCAGGTGAAGCGCAAAATCCAGAAAAGACGCTGACCAATGCCATCAAAAGTATCATCTGGCGTATTTTGATTTTCTATATCGGTGCGATCTTTGTCATTGTGACAGTGTATCCTTGGGATCAGCTGAATACCCTTGGCAGTCCATTTGTGGCGACGTTTGCGAAAATTGGGATTACAGCAGCCGCTGGTATTATTAACTTTGTCGTCATTACAGCAGCGATGTCCGGCTGTAATAGTGGGATTTTCAGTGCGGGACGTATGCTTTATACATTAGGTGTGAATGGACAGGCGCCTGCTTTCTTCACCAAAATTTCAAAGAATGGTGTGCCGTATTTTGGGACATTCGCTGTGCTGATTGGTCTAGCGGTAGGAGTTGTCCTCAATTATGTTGCGCCACCAAACATTTTCGTCTATGTGTATAGTGCGAGTGTACTTCCTGGTATGGTGCCATGGTTTGTGATTTTGATTAGTCATATCGGCTTTAGAAAGGCGAAGGGATCTGCGCTTGATCAGCATCCATTCAAAATGCCGCTAGCGCCGTTTTCTAATTATCTTACAATTGGTTTCTTACTAATGGTGCTTGTATTTATGTTCATTAATCAGGATACGCGTATTTCTCTGATTGTGGCAATTGGGTTCTTAATTGTAGTAGCGCTTAGCTTCTATGTCTTTGGGATCGGGAAACGGAAGCCGATCGAAACAGCTTCTTCTGATCAAACGGTAAAATAATCAAAGGCCTTGCGGGATGGGACCGCAAGGCTTTTTTTGTTTAGAGTGAAGCTTTTACACGGTTAAAGACATCTGGAAAGTTGGTGAAAAGACCGGTGACGCCGTATTGCAGTAGACGGGTCATATCTGCTTCGCTATTTACCGTATATGGGTGGAGGAGGAGTCCGTGACTTCTGACCTGCTGTACGTTTTCAAGTGTCAATGCTCTAAAATTCGGTCCGACACCCACTGCATAAGATTTGATGAAATCGAGCTGATCATCTGTGATGGACGTCATTTGAGTTCTGTCTAATAGCTGTACTTTTGGAAGGCGTGGATCTAATTTCTGTAGTTTTAGCAGGCTGTCTTGACTAAAGGATTGGATAATGACCTGCCCTTTTCTTGTGTGTTTCCCGAGAAGATGATGTTTTTTTAGGGTCGCCAATAGTTTTTCTTCCATTTGCGGATAGATGTCTGGTTTTTTTGTTTCAATATAATAATTTTCTCGTTTACCGAAATAGCGCAGCACTTCATCTAATGTGAGGACTCGCTGTCCGATATAGTTGGCGTTTTGTCTGTCGGGATTGACTTCATTAAACCAAGTACCAGCATCAAGCTGTTTGATTTCGGCAAGTGTGAGGTCTTTGATCCAGCCCGTTCCGTTTGTGGTGCGGTCAACGGTTTCATCGTGCATGACGATGAGATGTCCATCCTTTGTCATTTGAAGGTCGAGTTCGAGGTAATCCGCATTCATCTTTGTGGCGAGTTTGTAAGAAGCCAGGGTATGCTCTGGTGCATACCCTGATGCTCCGCGATGTGCAACGGTTAGAATACGATCTGGAGATAAAAGATGTTCATGTGCCGATACGGTGGCCGGCACCCACGCAATAGACAGTAAAGCAAAAGAGAGCAACACGAAAGCAAGTAATCTACTTTTCTTCATATTTTATCCTCCTTTTACGGTAACTGCCTCCATCATAAGAAATAGATGTAAAGGGCATGTTGGGTGGATATGAATCTTTTATGTGATTTTCATTAAGCTTGCTCTACGCGCTTCCCTGTATTCCAAGTCATCGCTAGGAAGACAATGGCAAGCACACAAGAACCAACCAATAAAATGAAGCCTCCTGTCCAGTCGTAATGATCCACGACGACACCCATCATCGCATTGGCAAAAGCAGAGCCGCCAATATAGCCGAAGAACCCTGTGAGTCCAGCCGCAGTGCCAGCGGCTTTTTTGGGAGCGAGATCAATGGCTTGAAGTCCAATGAGCATGACAGGTCCGTAAATTAAAAAGCCGATGCTGATGAGGGCAATGTTATCGACCATTGGATTGCCAGCAGGGTTTAACCAGTAAACAAGCACCGCAATTAACACCCCAGCCATAAAGAGGACGCCTGCTGGTGCACGGCGGCTTCTAAAGAAGCGGTCGCTGATCCAGCCGCACAATAATGTGCCGGGAATGCCTGCATATTCATAAAGAAAATATGACCAGCGTGAATGCTCTGGTGAAAAGCCCTTTGCTTCTGTTAAGTAGGTCGGCGCCCAGTCCACGACACCGTAACGGACGAAGTACACAAAGACGTTGGCAATGGCGATATACCAAAGGAATTTATTGTTGAGTACATACTTAAATAAAATCTCTTTCACTGTTAATTCTTTTTCTTGATCTTCATACTGCTGTGCCGGATAGTCATTGCGATATTCTTCGATTGGCGGAAGACCAGCGGATTGCGGGGTATCCCGGACGAGAAGAATGATCACGAAGGAGACGATAATGGCAATGATGGCAGGGAAGAAAAAGATGCTTTTCCACGTCGCAAACAGCACAATCCCTAAGGTGATGAGCGGTGCAAGAATTCCCCCGCCGATATTGTGAGCGACGTTCCATATGGACATTTTCGTTCCACGTTCACTAACCGAAAACCAATGCGCCATCGTCCGTCCGCATGGCGGCCACCCCATGCCTTGGAACCAGCCGTTTAAAAACATGAATAAGAACATGATCCATACACTTGACGTCACCCATGGAAATGAGACAAATAGGATATTGATAAGGGCTGATAGAAAGAGTCCAGTGGCTAAAAAGTATCTTGGGTTACAGCGGTCTGAGATCATCCCCATGATGAATTTACTAAAGCCATAGGCGATGGAGACAGCTGCGAGTACAAAGCCTAATTCACTTTTCGTGAACCCTTCTTCCTGTAGATAAGGAATAGCAAAAGCGAAATTTTTTCGTAGCAAATAGTAGCCCGCATACCCGATAAAGATGCCTAAAAAGACTTGCAGCCGCAGCCGCTTATACGTCTCATCTGTTTTGGCATCATCGAGCCTGTCGATATGCAGAGCGGGTTTAAACCATTTGAACATAAAGATCCTCCTCTTGTCGTTGTCCGATTGACTGAAGCAAAAGTACGAGATCAGCGTTTGATCTTGTACTTTTTAAGAGACAAAAGAATTGATAACGCTTTCTTTTGTACTCCCATCATATCGGAAGGAAGAGACGTTTATGATGAGGCTTTTGTCATAATTTTGGAAAAACAGTTCATCAAGTAACAAAAAAATCCGCACAATGGCGGATTTTTTCTTAGCTGTTACAGAGACACGTTAATTTTCGCAGATTTCTTTAGTTTTTCAATTTCTTTTTGAACTTCTTTCTGCTTTTCTTGAGATTCTAGCTGTTTTTTAATTTGTGATTTAACCTCTTTGTACTCTGGCGCTTTTTGCTTTTGTTTTTTCATTTCATCAGCGTATTGATCATAGTACGCTTTGACATCCTTTTCAGAGACGGACGCTGATTTGATTTCTTTGTCGACATACTGGCTGTATTTGATGCTGTCGGCAATGTCACTTTTCAGCTGATCCATGGTGAGTCCGCTTTTCTTAAGGGCTTCTTCAAATTGAGCGTTGTCTTTGAATTGTTTCTTTTCTTCTTTTAGCTGTTTATCTACCTCTTTGTCAGAGGCTTTGATGCCCTTCTTCTCAGCATCTTGCAGAATGAGCTCTTGACCTACGAGCGCATCAATGGTTTGTTTCTTAACTGCTTTTGCGCCTTCTTTAGATGTTGGGTCTTGCCCGGATTGCTGAAGCTGTCCTTGAATGGTTGATAGAGCACTATTATATTCATTACCTGTGATTTTGTCTTGGTTGACGGTCGCAACGACCTTTTGATCATCGATTTTTTGTGCATCTAATTTCTTTTGCATCTCTTCCATTTGCTTTTGCTGTTCTTTTTGGTCAGCCTGTGTTGTTTCCTTGCTTTTGGCTGAATCGTTTTGCTTATCTTGTTTGGCATCGTTTGACGAGCAGGCTGCAAGCCCAACAGATAACAAACATGCGATGAGTGTGTATGATACCTTTTTCATCATTTTCTCTCCCTTCGGTATGAGAACATCTAGTGCGCATTCTAACCGTTTTTTAGGAAAAATAAAACCGTACAGACAATTTGTTAGCGGATTGACATGTTTTTTATCTGTTTGTCCTCATTTTGTCTTCTCATAGTCATCTCATGACAAACTCAATCGTGGAATAATTGTTCCATCGCTTCGTCGATATTGGTGATTGGCTGGCGGCAGCTGTAGTTTTCACAAATATACACGGTGGTTTTGCCATCGATCGTTTTGTAATCTTTTGTAAAGGGCGCGAGTTTTGCTAATTCCTCCCCTGTTTCGGCAGTCAATATGATATCAAATGGCATGAAGCGTTTTTGAAGCGCCTGTAAAAGCTGTTCTTTTTGAGGGTCGCCGTTTTTCCCGAGAATGATGATTTCTCTTTTCGTTGCATATTGACCGAGGAGCCCTTGCAGAAATGCTGTGTGCCCGCTTGGATAGGAAGAGACATCGACATAAAAGGCTTTGAACATCTGCTCTAATGTGTCCAGCCAATCCTGACGTCCGGTCAGTCTGCTTAGTATGAGAAGGTGTTTGAGTGCGGTGCTGTTGCCAGAAGGCATGGCGCCGTCGTACACTTCTTTTTCTCGAACGATGAGCGCTTCCGCATCTGATCCTGAGAAGAAAAAGCCCCCTTTTTCCTTGTCCCAAAACAGCTCAAACATGTTCTCGGCAATGGCTGTCGCTTTTTCCAGCCATGCTAATTCAAAGGTCGCTTCGTATAAAGACATATACGCTTTTAGCATATGAGCATAATCCTCGATAAAGCCTAGATGCTTTACGTCACCTTCTCTATAGCGGACCATGAGACGATCATGTTGGACGAGGTGTGTTTCTAGAAAAGACATCGCCTGTTTCGCCATGCCGATGGCTTCCTCTGCACCAAATACCCTTCCTGCTTTGGCGAGAGATGAGATCATCAGTGCATTCCATGATGTGAGTACCTTGTCATCGACAAGCGGTGCGGGTCGCTGCTGTCTGACAGATTGTAAAATGTGCCGGGCCTCTTGCAGCTTAGATTGAAGCGTATGGTCATCAATCAAAAAAGAGGCTTTGATGTCATCAAAAGAGGTGGAAATGGTATGAGGGATGTTCGCCCCTTCAAAGTTCCCCTCTTCTGTGATGTGATAGACAGCGCAGAATAATGCGCCGAGGTCCTCGCCTAAATGAGTCATGATCTCATCTTTTGACCAAACGTAATATTGTCCTTCTTTCCCTTCAGAATCTGCATCTATCGCTGAATAAAAGAAGCCGTCCGGATTCATCATATCTCGCTTGATAAAGTGGATCAGGCGGTGGACAAGCTTTTCATATTCAGGTTGTTGAGTGAGCTGATACGCTTCTGTGTAAGCTTCCATCAGCAAGGCGTTATCATACAGCATTTTTTCAAAATGAGGCACAAGCCATT
Source organism: Bacillus sp. FSL R7-0672 (assembly GCF_038601465.1). Classification (NCBI taxonomy): domain Bacteria; kingdom Bacillati; phylum Bacillota; class Bacilli; order Caryophanales; family Bacillaceae; genus Bacillus; species Bacillus sp. FSL R7-0672. The sequence goes on from NZ_CP152010.1 coordinate 217,755, forward strand.
TTTCGTCTGTTGAATAACGAGAGAAGCCTGAACCGACATGGTCGTATATACCGCCATTTGCCATTCCATCTAACGTTTTCTTGACTGCATATAGCGCATTCTCCTGCCCAGTCCATTCGTAATAGCGCATCAAGAATGAAAGCATATGAGGTGCAGGAAATTTTGGCGCGGAGCCGAATCCGCCGTGCAGCGTATCAAAGCTGCTCATGAGCTGATAATAGGCTTTGTGGATCGCCTCTTGGGTGAGCGTATTTTCCGTCTGCCCTGCTGCTTTGATTCGCAGATTATTTGTCGCCTTCTCTGCCAATGATTCGATATGATTGCGGTCGTTGTGATACGCGTCCACCAACTGTGTCAGTGCCTCGATGAAGCCAGGACGCCCGTAAGCACTTCTCTTTGGAAAATACGTCCCCGCATAAAAAGGCTTTTGATCAGGCGTGACAAACACGTTGAGCGGCCAGCCGCCTTGCCCCGTCATCATCTGACAAACAGACATATACATCGAGTCGATATCTGGACGCTCCTCACGATCGACTTTGATTGAAATGAAATGCTCATTTAAGATGTCAGCGACTTGTTGATCTTCAAAGCTTTCGTGTGCCATGACATGGCACCAGTGACATGTTCCTTTGGTTAACCATACCCAATCGATACGAAAACAGGTTTGTTTTCGCGTTTCGCTTTTTTGAATGCTTCGTCTGACCATGTGTACCATTTAACTGGATTGTAGGCGTGTTGAAGTAAGTAGGGAGACTTTTCAGCGATTAATCGGTTGGGTATTTTTTTGTTTGGCATGGGATCACCTACTTCCGTTGTTAGTTTATTGCACTGTACTTTACCTTTAAAGAGACTTAGTCTATGCTTATTCGATAATTTAATTGGACTGATTTTGTGTAAATTCTGAAGTCCGAGAGGAATTTTCAGAATTAGTTGAGGAATATATTTTAAAATCATTTGGCTTTAAATCAGATTTGAGTTTTGAATCTTTAATTAAGTCTTTCCTTATTTCAACAAGTAATTCTCCAAGAGCTTTATGTTTGTGTTCATGAGTTGAGCTATTTTTAACACTTTCTAAAAAGTTGTATAGTTTATTTATGACTTGATCTGGACAATACAACCAACATAAGTTAACTTGATCTATAAAAACGGATTTTAGCTCTGAATTTTCAGACTCAACATAAAAGCCTTTTAGACTTTTTACCAGCACAGCATAACGCTCCTCTTTTCTGATGAATACTTCCTGATTCCTTTTGCTTCTCTCATTTAAATACCATGTGAAAAAACCACCAAATATAGTTAGTATAGCGACAAATAAAGGCGAGTATGTTGCAAAATCTTGCAGAATAATACACTCCCATTCTATTAGAGTTAGTTACAAATAGAATCAAAAAAATTAAACATCTTTTATACTGTTAGCTCCTCCGAATAATATATTATCGTCTTCAATTTTGAAAGCATGTTTTTTAGGTATTTGCAAATTAGTATTTACCCTATTGATAAAACTGTGCTTGGATGCCTCATCTTTAGCGTAATCTACAATTATAATTTTAAATGGAATTGGGTTTTCTTTCCTTCTTGAAAATTTTAACCTTTCTGAAATAGCTTTATTTATATGATTATCCCTAAAGCTATAACCTATTATATATAATTCATCACAAAGGTTATCTTCAATTACCATGCATTTTTTGAACTCATTGTAATAAAAATGGAATGGGTTTTGTTGGACTTTGAAACTCTTCCCACCTCCGGTAACTATAGAAGGAACTACACCTTTTTCAAATATGTTTTCATAAAGATCACTGTTTCTTAAAGATTCTGTAGTTATTTTAAAAATACGTCCAGTTTTGATATCTTTAAAGGACGATAAAGAACCATGTAAATGATGCAGTCTTATATTCTTTTCATAATTTTCAGGATGTATCTGTTTACTTCTATCTGGATCAAAGTAATATTGATAATCATTATTTATAACAGGCCATTTTTTTCCTCTATAATGAAAGTCTGCGAATTGCTCTTTTCTATAGTAAGTTAATAGTATTGTTTCTAGTAGTAAATCAAAGTTTAATGTAAACAAATCAACATGTTCGGAAGAATCAATGATCTTTGTTAACCAATCCACAAAGGGCTGTAATTTATCAGAGATATCTTTTTGCCGAACATTGTTAATTATTAAATCAAGGATTGAAGATGTATATTGATGAATTACTATTTGTACTGCTTCAATATGGTCAGCTAATTCATTGTTATTCAGTCTATAAGAATTTAAAAAATTCTTTCCGTTTTCTCCAGTTAAAAATTCATTATAGTGAGATAATGAATCGTAGACTTGTTCAATTGTAGCGATTGCTTCTTCAAAATCTAGTTGTGAATAGTTGTCTCTCATATGATGTTTTATAAATTCTCGATGATTGTCATCCAATCTATCAAAAAACCTTTTGGTTATTGATCCTAATCCAAAATCAGAATTTAAAGCTACTGATAAACCGTTTCCTGTTAAAATTGCTCTTCTTGACAAGAATAATTCCCCCTTTGTTTATAACTAACTCTTAATGAATATCGGTAATTAGATCTTTGTTTTTAACAAAAAAAGGTTTATTTACAAAATGGGAAATTTGTATTTTGGATTACTATTGTTAGTTTAATTAGTCATATGATGGCACCAGTGATAAGTGGCATAACCGATGCTGACAAGCACTGGTTTATTTTCACGCTTGGCTTTGTCAAAGGCTTCTTGCCCCCACGGGTACCAGTGAACTGGGTTGTGGGCGTGCTGAAGGAGGTATGGCGATTTTTCAGTGATGAGTGGGTTGGGTGTTTGGTTGTTTGGCATGGGTCACCTGCTTTTTTCTTTTTTTAAGATCCCTCATTTGGAAGGAATTTATCATTTTCACTTCTTCACCAACACATATTGTAGGTTTTCTAATTCAAACATATCAATCAGTTCATCGATCCCTTTAAAATTGATATGTTTCCCAAACTGTTTTTTGCTTAGGTCAATTTCTACATCCAATTGATCATCCTTTTCTTTCGTTTCGAGTTCATCTAGACAAGAATAGATTTCGATGGTTTCTCCTTTTGACAGCACTTTTTCAATGAATTGAAAAAGTGCACGAAGAGAATGAATGATTTCTAATTCATAAACAAAAGGATGCGTGAATTTGTTTCTTACCGCTTCATAGACAGGATCTAGATAATCAATGTGAATGCCTTCGAAATCCTCTTCTGTTTCAAATACTTCTATCAAAAGCTCTTCTTTTTGATAGGTTTTGTGCTTTTTTTGTTTTTTATCAAACAATTTGATATTGAGTTCAGAGAGTGGTTTATAGGTAGGATTTTGACCAATGGTACCAAGCGGCAGTTCTTTGTTTGATCCAATATAATGCTGTAAAGTCATGGGTTGCCCTCTTTTCTGCAATGATTTCTTGTTCGTTGATTATTTACTTTTTATCAATAAATGGTGGAATGTGCAATTCTTTTCACATTCGTTTTCTACAAAAGAAAAGGGCAAGTCGTTTGACTAAATACCTATTAGGGTATACTATCTTTCATAGAAAGGAGTGCTTATACATGGAATATAATCAGCAGATGAAGAATCGTCTTCGTCGGATTGAAGGGCAGATTAAAGGGGTTCTTGCGATGATGGAGCAGGGCAAGGATTGCCGTGAGGTGGTCACGCAGCTGTCTGCATCACGTAATGCCATTGATCGGGCAATGGGTGTGATTGTGAGTACAAATCTTGAGCAATGTGTTCGTGAAAGTCTTGAACAAGGCAAGGATACGGAGGGTCTTGTGAAAGAGGCAGTTGAGCTATTGGTGAAAAGCCGGTAAGAAATTCCTCAGCCTTTGGAGGTTGACGGATTTTTTTACTTGATGTAATATACCCTTACCGGTATGTGTATATATTTTTTATTTTCTATATACCCCCATAGGTAATTGTTGAAGGAGGAGCAGAATGGAAGAACAGAAAAAACGCACGACGATTGTGTTATTTAGTGGAGATTATGATAAAGCGATGGCGGCTTACATTATTGCCAATGGTGCAGCAGCCTATGATCATGAGGTGACCATTTTCCATACGTTTTGGGGGCTGAACGCCTTACGTAAGGATGAGATGGTACCGATGAAAAAAGGATTTTTAGAAAAAATGTTCGGCAAAATGATGCCGCGCGGTGCTGATCGTATGGGGCTGTCCAAGATGAACTTTGCAGGAATGGGGCCGAAAATGATCAAGCATGTGATCAAAAAGCACAACGCCATGACCTTGCCGCAGCTCATTGAGATGGCAAAGGAGCAGGATATTAACCTCGTGGCATGTACAATGACGATGGATCTTTTAGGATTACAGGAGAAAGAACTATTAGATGACATTCAATATGCCGGTGTAGCGGCATATTTAGCAGAGGCTGAAATCGGACGTGTGAATTTATTTATCTAGTGAGGTGAAGCAGGATGGTGCAGACGATTTTACTCATCATCGTAATTGGATTACTCGTGAGCCGCTTTCTGCCGGTTCGAGGTGTGAAGCAAATGGATGCAGCTCATATGAAAAAGAAGCTGAAAAGCAAAGGTCAACAGCTCATTGATGTGCGCTCTCCCAGTGAATTTCAAACAAATCATATCAAAGGCTTTCAAAACATCCCGTTGTCTCATTTGAAGAAACGAGCTTCTCAGCTTGAGAAAAATGAAGAGGTCTATGTGATATGTCAAAGCGGGATGAGAAGTATGCAGGCGGCGAAAATATTGAAGAAGCAAGGATTTACTCAGATTACAAACATCAAGGGTGGCATGAATACTTGGCATTAAATGCGCAATAAAATATACCCCCATCCCTATATGAAGGAGGATAAGACATGCAGCAACCAACTGTCATTTTAGATGCAAAAGGATTGGCATGCCCGATGCCGATTGTGAAAACAAAAAAACAAATGAATGAGCTTTTACCAGGAGACGTACTGGAAGTGCAAGCCACTGATAAAGGATCAGCAGCGGATCTAGCGGCATGGTCAAAAAGTGCAGGCCACGAATTTTTAGGAACAAAAGTAGAAGGCCAGGTGCTTCATCATTTGATTCGTAAGGGCGGAGAACAAGAGAAAGAAGGGAAGTCCATGATTTCGGAAATGTCTTTGGAGACTTTTCAACAGAAAGTAAAAGAAGATCCATCTTTGTTTATTTTAGATGTGCGAGAGCTTGATGAATACGAGGCGGGGCATATTCCAGGAGCTGTTCATATTCCTCTTGGTGAGGTTGAACAACGTGCAGAGGAATTGAGCCGAGAGACGGACATTTACCTGATCTGTCATTCAGGCAGAAGAAGTGAATTAGCTGCGCAAAAGTTAAAAGAAAAAGGATTTCATCAATTGATGAATATCGTGCCAGGCATGAATAGCTGGACAGGAGCGATTGAAAAATAGGAGCTGAATGAAACATGACGGTAACAGCGATGAACGCAGAGCAGTTAACAAAAAAGATCGTGAGCAAGGAACCGCTCTTTTTGCTAGATGTGCGAAATCAAACGGATGTTCAGGATTGGAAGATCGAAGGGGAAGCAATCGTTCATATGAATGTGCCTTATTTTGATCTCCTTGAAGGAGTAGAGGGCATTTTGCATGACATTCCTCATGATCGTGAAGTGTTGGTGGTTTGTGCCAAGGAAGGCTCCTCTATCATGGTCGCGGAGATGCTGTCAGAGGCGGGTAGAACGGTCCATTATTTAGAAGGCGGCATGAAGGCGTGGAGTGAGCATCTAGAGCCAGTGAAGATCGGTGATTTAAGCGGCGGTGGAGGGCTGTATCAATTTGTGCGAATGGGCAAGGGATGTCTGTCTTATATGATCATGTCGAATGGAGAAGCCGCAATTGTAGATGCAGCTAGAATGACGGATGTTTATATTCGTTTTGCTAAAAAGCATCATGTCTCTATAACGCAAGTGTTGGATACTCATCTTCATGCAGATCATATTTCTGGCGGGAAAAAACTGGCTGAACAGACTGGTGCCAACTACTGGCTGCCGCCAAAAGATGCAGAAGAAGTGATCTTTGAGTATCACCGACTTGAAGAAGGGCAGCGCATCACGATAGGAGCGGCTACCATTGACATTCATCCCCTTTACTCACCGGGGCATACGATTGGGTCAACATCCTTTATCGTGGATCATCAATATCTTCTTTCAGGTGATATTTTGTTCGTTGATTCGATTGGAAGACCTGACCTCGCTGGAATGGCGGAGGACTGGGTAGGTGATTTGAGAGAAACACTCTATGACCGATATAGAGCACTTTCGAAAGAATTCATTGTTTTGCCAGCGCATTTCATGATCATGGATGAAGTCAATGAAGACGGAAGCGTTTGGAAGGAGCTAGGCGTTCTATTTGAAGAAAATCATGGACTGAATATTGAAGATGATGACGTATTTAGACAAATGGTCACGAAGAATCTGCCTGCACAGCCAAACGCCTATCAAGACATTCGTCAAACCAATATGGGGAAGCTGAGTCCAGATGATGAAGCGAAGCGTGAAATGGAAATTGGTCCAAACCGTTGTGCGATTCGGTAATGTCCAATAAAATAAGAAGAGAGGAACAATCAAATGACATCAGATCAAATATTAGACGTCACAGGGCTTGCATGCCCAATGCCGATTATTCGGACGAAGAAAAAAATGAATGACTTGACGGAGGGTCAAGTGTTAGAAATACATGCAACAGATAAAGGGGCTAAAGCTGACTTAGCAGCATGGGCGAAGTCAAGCGGACATGAATTGATCACGCAGACGGATGAAGGAGATGTGCTGAAGTTCTGGGTGAGAAAAGGGTCCTAAAGGATGTAGGGGTATCTGCTGAAGATCCCCTTTTCCTTTTGCAAAGGAGGAGACCAGCGTGGATTTTGCGTTTTTGATTACACTTTTTATCATCGGATGTATTGGTTCCTTCTTATCAGGAATGGTGGGGATCGGGGGATCTGTGATCAACTATCCTATGCTGCTTTATATCCCGCCACTGGTCGGTGTGATGGCACTATCGGCACATGAGGTATCAGGAATTGGCGCCATCCAAGTGCTTTTTTCGACGCTCGGTGGTGTACTGGCGTATCGGAAAAGTGGATTTTTACATCGCTCGTTGATTTTATATATGGGAAGCAGTATATTGGCAGGCAGCTTATTAGGCAGTTATATATCACACTTCATGCCGGAGAAAGGGATGAATCTCGTCTATGGATTGCTCGCCATTGTAGCCGTTATCCTCATGCTGATTCCGAAAAAAGGGCAGCGTGCAGACGCAGAGGGAGAAGTGACTTTTCATAAAGGGCTGGCCGCTGGTATTGCCTTTGTGATCGGCAGTGTTTCAGGGGTTTTAGGCGCAGGAGGAGCATTTATCTTGGTGCCGGTGATGCTGTCTATTTTAAAAATTCCTGTACGGATGACCATTGCGTCGTCACTTGCGATTACGTTTCTTTCTGCCATCGGTGCATCTACTGGAAAGGTATTGACGGGTCAAGTCATGCTCCTTCCTGCTGTTGTGTTAATGGCGGCAAGTTTGATTGCCGCTCCGATTGGTGCAAAGGTCGGTCAGAAAATCAATGCCGTCTACTTGCAATGGCTACTTGCCGTGATGATTACAGCGACAGCGATAAAAATTTGGCTGGATCTATTTTAAAGAAAAAACCAACAGAGAAAGCAGCAGCTGCTTCACACGTGTTGGTCTTTTTTATTTGACGTCATCGTGCTCGATATACGTTTCAAGTGCTGGGTGGTACTCTTTTTGATAATGAAGGTTGGGGCATGTTTTCACGACTTTGCCTTGCAGGGCATTGGACTTAGAGACTTCTAATGCTGTTTTACATTTTGGGCAACGTTCGGCAAATAGTGAGGGCCAGCGCTTCATACATCACCACTCCAGTTAAAGTCTTAAAAACCGATTATATTAATATGAATTATAGGGGATCGTGTAGGTGAGGTCAATGGGTGTTTGGATCTTTTTAACAAAAAGGAAGCATCATGAAGGATGCTTCTTTTTCGTTTCTATTCTCAATAAGCTTTTGCCCAGAAAACCATATCAGATGCAGGTTTTCCGCAGCAGACACATGTGTCTGAAACAGATTCCTGTTCAAATGGGATACAGCGTGAGGTCGCCCCTGTTCTTTCTTTAATGTCGTTCTCACAGGCTTCGTCACCACACCACATGGCTTTAATCAATCGGTTTTCTTCTGAAAGAATGTGCTCAATGTCTTCGATGGTGTGAGCTTTTGATGTTTTTTCATGTAATCGTTCTTTCGCCTTTTCGTACATCGTCCGTTGAATATCTTCAAGCGTGGATGTGATGGTTTGTTCAAGTGCATCTAATGTGACAGCTTGCTTTTCACCAGTGTCTCGTCTTGCGAGCATCACCTGTCCTTTTTCGATGTCCTTTGGTCCTACTTCGACACGTAGAGGGATGCCCTGCATTTCACATTCGTTGAACTTCCAGCCTGGCTGTTTATCGCTTGCATCAATGTCAGCACGTGCGATGCGGGTGAGTCGATCTTTCAACTCGTAGGCATGATCGAGTACACCTTCTTTATGAGAGGCGATTGGCACGATTCGCACTTGGGTTGGCGCAATGTTTGGCGGAAGGACGAGTCCTCTGTCATCGCCGTGCACCATGATCATGGCACCGATGATTCTTGTGGTGAAGCCCCAAGAGGTTTGCTGGACATGCTCTAGCTTTCCTTCGCGGTTTAAGAATTCAATGCCAAATGCTTTGGCAAAGCCGTTTCCAAAGAAGTGAGAAGTGGCCGTTTGCAGCGCTTTTCCATCATGCATCAGGCTTTCAACCGTATAGGTGAAGCGGGCACCAGCGAATTTTTCCTTCTCTGTTTTTCTCCCTTTAATGACAGGAATGGCAAGGAGCTCTTCGCAAAGAGAAGCGTAGATGTGAAGCATTCTTTCTGTCTCCTCAATCGCTTCTTGCTCCGTCTCATGGCATGTGTGTCCTTCCTGCCATAGGAATTCAAGCGTTCTAAGGAATGGACGTGTGGTCTTTTCCCAGCGGACGACATTCGTCCATTGGTTATAAAGCTTCGGTAAATCACGGTAGGAATGAATGATATTTTTGTAATGCTCAGCGAACAGTACTTCAGAGGTCGGTCTGACGCAGAGCCTTTCCTGTAATTCGGATTCACCGCCATGTGTGACCCACGCCACTTCAGGAGCGAAGCCTTCGATATGGTCTTTTTCCTGCTGCAGCAGACTTTCTGGGATAAAGAGCGGCATATACACATTCTCATGCCCTGTTTCTTTGATTTGGCGGTCCAGTTCGTCCCGAATATTCTCCCAAATTTTAAAGCCGTATGGCTGAATGATCATACTGCCTCTGACGCTTGAATAATCGACGAGGCGCGCCTTTGTGACAACATCTGTATACCACTGGGCAAAGTCGTCTTCCATGCTTGTGATTTTTTCAACAAATTGTTTCTTTGACATTGCATATTCCTCCTTTTAAAATGCAAAAAAGCTGTGCTTTAAGTTAGGGACCATTCCTGGTGGTACCACCCTAATTTAAAGCACAGCTTTACACTCGATCATGATAACGGTATGAACCGCTGTATGAAACAGAACTAAATCGGCAGGTTCACTTGAAGATGTCAGTAGGAACTTCTCAGCACCGTTCCCTCTCTGTTAAAGGTCAATTCAAGCTACTATTCCAGATCTACGTTGATCAATGTTCGTTGATTTTTCATCAGTTTACCTGTAAATGCAGGAGAAAGCAAGTTGTACTGGGGTTTCTTTTCATGCTGTTCTGAGTGCTTTGTTTGATCGTGAATTTGCAGTCATTTCCTATTTTTATAGCTTGCCAGTTATGTAAGCATATGCTACTATATTTGAAGAAAAAATAGACTTGTATAACCTCAATAATATGGTTTGAGGGTTTCTACCAGGATCCGATAAATCCTGATTACAAAAGCGTGCTTTCCTTTTTTGTAATCAGGGTTTTTTTGTTTGTCTTCACCCTGTATCAAAAGTGAAAGCGATGATATAGAGAAGGGATGTTAGACATGAACTGGAGAGTATATTTATTAGCCGTTTCTACTTTTGCGGTTGGATTAGTTGAGCTTGTGGTCGGAGGCATTTTGCCAAGCCTTGCAGAGGATTTGAATGTATCTCTTGCGACAGCTGGGCAGCTTATCACCGTATTTGCCATTGTGTATGCCATTTCAGCACCTGTGCTGCTGACTGCCACAGCTAAAATTGAACGAAAGCGTCTTTATTTAATCGCGTTATTGGTGTTTACAATAGGGAATGTATTCACATATTTTAGTTCGACCTTTGCCCTTGTCATGATCTCTAGGGTATTGATCGCAATGAGTACAGCGCTAGTGGTGGTGTTGTCACTGACGATCACTGCTAAGTTGGTGGAACCAGCGCATCGTGCGAAGGCATTAGGGCTGATTTTTATTGGGATTAGTTCTTCACTTGTTCTCGGTGTACCGATCGGTATTTTTATTACAGAGAGCTTTGGCTGGAGAGTGATGTTTTTAGGAATCAGTATTTTATCAGCGATATCGATGGTGCTAATTTATTTCCTATTGGAGAAAATGCCTGTTGAAAAAGTGACACCTCTTAGAGAGCAAATTCGTGCTTTAGGGCATCCGAAAATTTTTAGTGCACATTTGATCAGTTTGTTTATGCTTGCAGGTCATTATATGCTTTATTCTTATTTCACTCCGTTTTTAATGGAAGTTCTGCATATGACCCCGTTCTGGATTAGTATTTGTTATTTGGTCTTCGGGCTTGCATCTATTGGCGGGAATGGGTTAGGCGGCTGGCTTAGTGACAAGCTGGGTTCAGGGAAAGCCATTTTGCTGGTGACAATCACGTTTGCGGTTGTGTTGTTTATCATTCCTTATACAGCGGGTGTGTTTGTCCTCTTTATGATCATGGTTGTCCTATGGGGAGCGCTTAGCTGGGCATTAACGCCTGCCTTGCAGAGCTATTTGATTCAAACAGATCCTGTCACGTCTGATATTCAGCAAAGCTTAAATACATCGGCCTTGCAAATTGGTATCTCAATTGGATCAGCGGTTGGTGGTGTCCTGTTTACGATGACCGGTTCATCTGTTGATCTGGCGAAGTTCGGTACAGTGTTTGTGCTGATTGCGTTTAGCTGTGCGGTGATTTCGTTGAAAAGACCACCGCTTTATATGGATCGTCAGCATCGTGCTGAATAGCTGCCTATGAAGCTGCCTATGATAGGCAGCTTTTTTTATGTTCTATTCAAAAACAACCATTTCGCCGATTGGTTGAAAGCCGGCACGTTGGTAAATATTTTTGCCGTCAGCTGATGCTTGTAACAGGACGCGCTTTTGTTTGTTCTCTGTCTGTGTCAGAAGATAATGAAACATGTCACTGCCAAGTCCCTTTCCGCGGTGCTCTGCCCTTGTGATGACATCATAAATACCGTAGCTATCGGTTGCTTCGAGTAATAAGCCTGTTGTGACCGGCTTGTGGTCTGCATATCCGACGAACATGCGAGCGCGTGAGTGTATAGCTTCAAGCGAAAAACGCTGGAAATAGTTATCTAAGGCGATGGCCTCCGGTGACTCTTTGAATAGCTCGATAAAGATATTTTTGTAATCAAGCAGTGTCTGCTCATCGAGTACTTCTTTGATTGTAAGCGACGAAGGTGTGAATGTATCCATGTCTTCTATCTGCTCAAGTATCATGATGGTATTACGTTCAACCTCTTCAAGCTGATATTCCTTTAGTAAATCAGTCCAATCAGGATGAAGTAAGCGGTGATCCACCCACGTACTGAATGATTGTTTCTGTGATTGCAAGTGTTCGATGGTCGTTTTCACTTTTTGCGGATCTTTGATTTGCGCTGATGTCGGTAATAGCAAATTGAATGTGTCTGTCGATATGTGAGTATTGGATAGTACGAAATCGTCCGTTGCGAGGGAGGTTCCGTTCACAGCTGAAGAAAACAGGTGGATCTTTTCTTCTAATTGGCGAATGGCGATGTGTTGTTCGGTTTTCATTAGCTCACCTTTTTCATCAAAAATTGGATGACATCCCCTATGAATGATAGCAAATAAAAGAAAGAGGAGCTGTGACATCATAGATCATCTAGTAGAAAAGTACATATACCATTTTCAGGTCTGATGGCCTGTTCTTTTTATCACACTGACATTTCTTTTGACTCCTATCTTAATTATTAGTACCATTTTATTAACCAGTTAAGAGTGGAGGTTCAGATGGAGACTAAAGAGCAGATTGTATTAAAAGCGATTCAAGATCTGATTATTCATAGAGAAAAGAGAAGGAATGATCCAACAGATCCACTGATTACCACGACTGATACACTCAAGCAAGATTGGACACTCACACAGCTTCACATTTTATCAATGATTCAAGCCAATCCAAACGAATCAAATAATACATTTCTTTCTCAACAACTGAAACTATCAAAGCCCGCTATTACAAAGGCTGTGAAAAAACTAATCGATAAAGGCATGGTGGACTATTGCCACCGGCAAGGGGATAAAAAATCTGTCTACTATTCATTGACAGAGAAAGGCACGCAATTGGCGGCGCTGCATGATGAATTACATGAGAAAGCTGTCGCGTCCTACTTAGAATTTCTCCAGCAGTTTCATGAAGATGAATTACAAGTGATTGAGCGCTTTTTGAAGGCATGGAAAGAAAAAATATAGATTAAAAAAACCGAAACCATCGTAGAAAATGAGATGATTTCGGTTTTTTATATGGTAAAATTAACATATATTGGCGTTATTCGTGATCATGTTAAAAGGGAGGGAGCTTCTTTGGGGAAAGAAATGATGGAAAATTTTAAAAAGTACGTATTCATGATGCCGTTCGTTGGATTATTTGTCAGCATGCTATTATTTGTTTACTTTTTTGGTATCACAGGAGTTGAAGGGTCGATTTGGGGCTGCTGCTTTATATTGTGCTCTGCCCTTTTTGGTGTACACGGTATTCTGTTTGCCGTTAAGTATTTATTTTAAAGTCAGTAAAAAACGTTCAATCCATAAAAATGAGGAACATTCATGATTGTGGTCAGCTCTTGTCTTGCTAGGTTGAAGGTCCGGTATAATGGTAGCCATCGATTAGATCAGCGAATCGAAGAGCTAGTGCAGGAAGGAAAGGCTGTGACAGTTTGTCCTGAACTGCTTGGCGGCTTCTCTACGCCTAGACCTCCGGCAGAAATCATTGGCGGAGATGGACATGATGTTTTACGGGGGCAGGCTGCTGTTGTTGATGTGCATGGAACTGATGTCACAGAGATGTATGTCAAAGGTGCGAAAGCGGCGCTGGAACAGGTTCAGTCTCTGAAAGCAACAGCGGTTGTGCTAAAAGAGTACAGCCCTTCTTGCGGGAGCCGGATGATTTACCAGGGAGAGTTTAACGGTAAGACAAAAGCGGGAGATGGTGTGACGTCCGCTTTGCTGAAACAGCACGGGATTGAAGTGTTCTCTGAGGAGGGGGATTGGATGTCGTTGTTTCAATAGGTGTGGCGAATAGAAGGAGGAGTTAGGTTGAAAAAGTGGATCATTGGTGTAGTTGTAGTCATTTTAATAGGAATTGGTATTTATTTTATGATCAATGCCAAAACATACTCATTCGATGATGTGGTCTCGATTGATCAAAATAAGGTGACTTCGATTCAAATTGAGCATGATGATAAACGTGTTGTTTTTGACAAGAAAGAAGACATTCAAAAGCTGTTGAAGGAACTTTCAGATGTGACATTAAAGAAAACCAATGAAGCCACAAAAACCACAAAAGATTCTTATTGGATCAGGGTGTATGAGAATAAGAAGGAAACATACGGTCTGACTTTCTATGATCAGGCATTTTTAATGACATATGATTTTTCTAAAAAGAAAGATCAAACAAGCGAATACCAAATCGTTGACGCCAATCAAGTCGATATAGGACAATAGATCAAATAACACCAGCGAAAATTCATGCATGATCAATCAAAAATTTGGGTATAGTGCTTGGTAAGCAAAAATGAAGCGGAGGTTTGTTTGATGAGTGGATTAACAGATACAGTCACATTAGCAAACGGAGTAAAAATGCCGAAGCTAGGCTTCGGTGTATGGCAAGTAAAAGATGGGGATGAGGCTGTAAATGCAGTCACAGACGCTCTTGAAGCGGGCTATCGCAGCATTGATACAGCAGCTGCCTATCAAAATGAAGAAGGGGTAGGCAAAGCCATTCAGCAATCAGGCATCTCTCGCGATGAGCTGTTTATTACGACAAAGGTGTGGAATCGTGATCAAGGCTATGAATCAACACTTGAAGCCTTTGAAACAAGTATGAACAAGCTAGGGTTAGATGTATTAGACCTTTATTTAATTCATTGGCCAGTTGAAGGTAAATATAAAGATACTTGGAAAGCACTAGAGAAGCTGTATAAGGATGGACACGTTCGAGCCATCGGTGTGTGTAACTTCCATCAGCACCATCTAGATGATCTATTAGAAGAAGCAGAAGTTGTGCCAATGGTTAATCAAATCGAGCTGCATCCCAAGCTGACGCAGGAGCCTTTACGAGACTACTGCAAGGAGAAAGGGATTCATGTAGAAGCGTGGTCACCATTAGGCAGCGGGAAGCTGCTGAACCATCCTGTTCTTCAGGATATTGCGAAAAAACATGACAAATCCGTGGCTCAAGTCATTCTTCGCTGGGACTTGCAGCATGGTATTATCACCATTCCAAAATCTGTGACGAAGAGTCGAATCATCGAAAACACACAAGTCTTCGATTTCGAGCTGTCCGCACATGAGATGGAAGTCATCGATCAGCTCAATGAAGATGAGCGCACAGGTCCAGATCCAGATAACTTTGATTTTTAATCGAAAGGAAAGCACAGGTGGGATGCCTGTGCTTTTCTTATTGAACGATTTTATGAGGCTGATACGTTTTCAATGACTTGAATGGCGCCGACAATTTGCTCTTTGGAATACTCTCCAATCAGGCAAAAGGTTTCGTCTGCACGTGCAGCATGGCTTGCCACTGTTTCTGCGGCTTCTTCCAGCTGAGCTGTGATGCCAAGCTCACGCATATTTCTAGGTAATCCGAGTGTTTCATAAAGCTCAAGTAATTCTTCTACTTCGCTCATTCGATTTTCTGCGGCAAGCTGAACAAGAATGCCATAGGCCACTTTTTGACCATGTAACATATGGTGCGTTTCCTCAATAAACGTCAATCCGTTATGGATGGCGTGGGCTCCTGCCATTCTTCCGTAGCGTCCTCCGTAGCCGCCGACCGTGCCAGCTAATGTAATAATGGTATCCGTTACATCTGCAAATGCTTGCGAAAGCTGACCCGTTTGCAAGCTGTGGATAGCTTCTTCGCTATGGGAAACAAGAATATCCCTCACGTATACCGCCTGTTTTAGTGCTGCATGCACCATGAGCGGCAAGGAATCCTTTGCATTTCGAATAATGGCTTCTGCTTCATACCATTTGGCCAGCGTATCTCCAATCCCACTTTGAAGGTAGGAAAGAGGAGACGAGAGCAAAAATGTATGATCAATGAGCGTGAGGTAGCTGGACCGTTTATGGTAATCGACTCTCATGAAATTTCCCTTGTCATCATAAATGACGCTAAGCGGTGTAGATGCAGCACATGTCCCCGGGATGGTTGGAACCATGATCACTTCAATTTGAAGAGCCTTTGCTACTGACTTGGCGGTGTCTAAAATCGTGCCGCCTCCAATCCCAATCACCACATCTGCCTCTTTCAGTTCTTCTGCAATTCGAGTGATTGCATTGGGTGAACTGTATCCTTGGTGCTGAACAACAGGCCAATATGGCGGAAGCTTTGTATACTGTGAAAAAGCATGAAATGAATCATATCCCGTCACGACAGCGGGCGACTGGAAGGATGGAGAAACAAGTGAATCGAGTTCATGATAAATGCCTTTTTGAGAAATAAATTGGTTTGGACCGCTTCTGACGATATCTTCTGGCTGGATCATTGCGTTCTGCTCCTTTACAACATCATATTTCATAAATCATCTCATTTTACTGAAAGTTCTGTCAAATATGAGAAGAAAGACCCTTCCGTTTTATGGAATTGAGCCGCTGTCATTGCCTTTAGGTATGTATTTCCTGTATGATAAAGAACGGTATGTTCTCATTAAATTTAAGAGGTGTTTATATATATGGAAAAACAATATCGTGTCTTACTTTACTATCAATATGTCCCCATTGAGGACCCAGAGACGTTTACAGCAGAGCATCTAGCATTCTGTAAGGAGCTTGGTTTGTTAGGCCGTATCCTTGTTTCATCAGAAGGTATAAACGGAACGGTTTCAGGAACTCTTGAGCAAACGGACAAGTACATGCAAGCATTAAAAGAAGATCCGCGCTTTGCGTCTATGCCGATCAAAATTGATGAAACAGATGGTCATGCGTTTAAAAAAATGCACGTCCGCCATCGGAATGAACTAGTGAATCTGAGCCTTGAAGATGACGTGAATCCGTTAGAACTAACAGGTAAACATCTTAGCCCGGTCGAGTTTTACGAGCAAATGCAATCACCTGATACCGTTGTGATAGATGCGCGTAATGATTACGAGTTTGATGTCGGCCACTTTAGAGGGGCAGTTCGTCCTGATATTGAGACATTCCGCGAATTACCGGAGTGGATTCGTGACAATAAAGAGATTCTTGAAGGGAAAAAAATCCTGACGTATTGCACAGGCGGCGTACGCTGTGAGAAATTCTCTGGCTGGTTAAAGCGTGAAGGCTTTGAAGATGTCTCTCAGCTTGACGGCGGAATAGTCACGTATGGAAAAGATCCAGAAGTTCAAGGGAAGCTTTGGGATGGTCAATGCTATGTGTTTGATACTCGCTTAACAGTGCCCGTGAATCAAACAGAGCATGTGGTTGTCGGAAAAGATTTCTTCACTGGTGAGCCTTGCGAGCGTTATGTGAACTGTGCAAACCCTGCATGTAACCGCAAAATGATTGCAACAGAAGAAAGCGAGCATAAGTATATGCGCAGCTGCAGCCATGAATGTCGTACGAGTGAACGTAACCTTTATGTGAAACAGCACAACCTGTCTGAAGAAGAAGTGCAAGAAAGACTAGCTGTGATTGAACAAGAACAAGCAATCTCACAAGGATAGAGGGAAACCCCCTTTATCCTTTTTTCTATACATGATAGGGCTCAGAAGAAAGGGGGGTTCATTTCCTCTTTCTTTTTTGTTTTGTTTTTTTCAAAATAAGGGTAAAGGTAGTTATTCAGTCTAATAGATTGAAGCATTGAAAAAGCGCTTTCTTAAGAAATAAGCATGTTCGACTATTTCAGAAAATGGAGAATTGAGAGATAATAAAACAGGCGAAAAAATGAACAAGGGTAAAGATTTAGTTGAAGAAATATTTGTCAATTGAATGAAAAGTGAGCTGCAATGAAAGAAAGGTGCTTACTTGGGCACATGCTTTGTAATTTAATCGAAAGGTGTTATGAACATGAATCATTTACATCGTAGAATGGGAACTTTCGCTTTAATGATGGTAGGTCTTGGCTCAATCATTGGTTCAGGATGGCTATTCGGTGCTTGGCGTGCCGCTCAAATTGCAGGTCCTGCTGCTATTTTATCCTGGTTGATTGGGATGGTTGTGATTTTATTTATCGCTTTGTCTTATAGTGAACTCGGATCGATGTTTCCAGAGGCAGGGGGAATGGTGAAATATACGCAATATTCACACGGCTCTTTTATCGGGTTTATTGCCGCTTGGGCAAACTGGATCGCAATTGTCTCCGTCATTCCGGTTGAGGCGGTGGCTTCTGTCCAGTATATGAGTTCATGGCCTTGGGAATGGGCAAAGTGGACAAGCCATTTGGTCACAAAAGGGGTGTTGACGACAGAAGGGCTCATGGTCGCCAGTGTGCTTCTTGTGATTTACTTTCTGCTCAATTATTGGACAGTAGGGTTATTTTCAAAAGCCAATACATTCATTACCGTGTTTAAAATTGTCATTCCAGGATTAACAATTGGTGCGCTCTTATTCGTAGGTTTTCATAGTGAGAATTTTACTTCTGGAACAAGTATTGCCCCTAATGGCTGGGCGAGTGTGCTGACAGCTGTTGCGACATCAGGAATTGTGTTTGCCTTCAATGGCTTCCAAAGCCCGATTAATATGGCGGGTGAGGCGAAAAATCCAGGCCGATCAATTCCGATTGCTATTGTTGGATCCATTTTGATTGCGACTGTGATTTATGTTCTTTTACAAATCGCCTTTATCGGTGCTGTCGATCCGTCCATGATTGTGAATGGATGGGGACATTTGAATTTTAACTCGCCATTTGCTGACCTTGCCATTGCGCTTGGGATTAACTGGCTGGTTCTGATTTTATATGCAGATGCGTTTGTATCACCTTCTGGTACAGGCATTACGTATACGGCGACGACATCCCGTATGATTTATGGAATGGAAAAAAACAAATACATGCCAAGTGTACTTGGTCGTCTGCACCCTATTTATGGCGTGCCTCGTCCAGCGATGTTTTTTAACTTAGCCGTATCGTTTATCTTTCTGTTTTTGTTTAGAGGCTGGGGTGTACTTGCGGAAATCATTTCTGTTGCGACACTTATTTCTTATTTGACAGGCCCAGTAACTGTCATGACACTGAGAAAGACAGGGACAGATTTATATCGTCCCCTTCGAATAAAAGGACTCAGCATTATTGCTCCTCTCGGTTTTGTCTTTGCGTCATTGACGCTGTATTGGGCGAGATGGCCGTTAACAGGTCAGGTGCTATTCATTATTCTCATCGGTCTTCCTATCTATTTTTACTATCAAGCAAAAGCGAAGTGGAAAGGCTTCGGCCGCAACTTCAAGGCGGGTGCTTGGATGGTCGTGTACTTACTTGTGATGATGACGATTTCCTGCCTTGGCAGTGACAAATTCGGCGGCTATAACGTCATTCATTATGGCTGGGACATGGCTCTTATTACAGTGGTTGCTCTGCTATTTTATATGTGGGCACTCAAAAGTGGATTTGAAACAGAATTTCTAGAGGATGCGAAAAAAATCAATGATGAGCTGCGTACTTCTACGCAAGAAGCCGCATCATCCAAAGAATAAAGGAACGGCTGCCTGAATATTACGGGCAGCCGTTTTATTTTGATAAATGATGCATCACGTGCTGCCTTAGCCAAGTGGTGACACCGCGCAAAACGGCTGCTGTGACAAATGAGATGAGCACATACTTCCAAAGCTGATTCATGCCTTGTCCACTAAGCAAAAACACGATTCCTAGAAAGACGAGTGTGAATAGAAGCATGAAAAGAAATGATGCAGACCAGAAAAAAGCCTTCACTGAAGGTCACCTCCTCGGAGTATTGTATGCAGGCAATTGAAGGATCAGACCAGCTATGACGGGGGAGAATTATGGTGAAATCTATTGCAAAAGTCAGATAAAAACACCAAGTGATTTGACAGTTATGTTAAGATGAGAGCATATTTTGAGAGAAGATTGTGGTTCATAGACGGAGGTGTTTGGGGTTGCAGATACAAAAAGTTCTAAACAATAATGTCATTAGTGTGATAGATGAACAAGGGAAAGAAATCGTCGTCATGGGGAGAGGTATCGCGTTCAAGCGGCGACCCGGGGACCCGGTAGACGAGTCGTTAATCGATAAAGTCTTTCGACTAGAGGATCATTCCGTTCATGAGCGGATGAAAATGCTGCTTCTGGAGGTTCCGTATGATGTGGTCAAGGTAACCGAAGAAATGATTCAATATGCACATACAAAGCTGAACCGAAGATTAAACGAAAGTCTGCATGTATCACTCGCAGACCATATTCATTACGCCATCGAACGATTGAAGAAAAATCACCTCATTGAGAATTCGCTCATTTGGGAGATTAAACGCTTATACAAAGATGAATTTCTTGTGGCAAAGGACTGCCTTGAGATGATTGAAGAGCGTCTACATATTGAATTGCCTGAGGATGAAGCAGGCTTTATTGCTATGCATATCATTAATGCAGAGCTCAATGAGGACATGAATACAACGGTCAATATCACAAAAGAAGTAAACGCCATTCTCACCATTGTGAAATATCATCTCAATATGGAATTTGATGAAGATTCGCTCAACTTTTATCGTTTTCTCACGCATTTACGCTTTTTCGTCCAGCGTCTGATGAACGAAACAATGCTTGTCAGCGAAGATCATGACTTGTATCAGCTTATCAAGGTAAAATATCCGAAGGCATACGAATGTGCAAAGAAAATCGCAGAATATGTCTATCAAACCTATCACCGAGATCTCACATCAGAGGAGATGCTGTATCTATCTATTCATTTGAATCGATTGATCAAACGAGAAAAATAAAGGTAGTTTTAAAAGAAAGCGTTGACATAAGAAAAGCAGAGTGGTACTATTTGCTCATAAACATAAAAGAATACGGTTTCACAATGATCGTCTTAGAGGATTGTGACTGTTCGGCAGGCAAAACCTAAACGTTCACTGAAAAAGCGCAATAGCAGTTGCGACTATTTTTGGTGCCCGTTTAGGTTTTTATTTTGCCCAAAAACGTATTTTTTTGAAAAAAAGGGGGTTTTTGTATGAGTTATCGTCAATTAGCAGAAGACATTATCAAACTCATTGGCACAGAGAAAAACGTTCATTCACTGGTCCATTGCGCTACAAGACTTCGCTTCACATTAAATGACCGATCAAAAGCAGACAAAGCAGCCATTGAAAAATTAAATGGCGTTGTAACTGTTATGGAAAGCGGCGGCCAATTTCAAGTAGTCATTGGCAATACTGTACCAGAGGTTTATCGAGAGATTGGGGAGTTTACAAATCTATTAGAGGAGTCCACTTCTTCATCTGCAAAATCAGGTGGAGAGAGCACGAGTCTTTTCGGAAAATTCGTCGACATTGTCTCTGGTATTTTCACACCACTTCTCGGTGTCATGGCAGGTGCTGGTATTTTAAAAGGTCTATTAGGGATCTGTATCAATGCAAAATGGTTATCACCTGAAGATACGTCGTATCAAATTTTATTTGCTGCGTCTGACAGCTTGTTCTACTTCCTGCCATTACTGCTCGCATTCACTTCGGCGAGGAAGTTTAAAGCGAATCCATTTGTCGCTGTGACGATTGCTGGTGCACTCATTTACCCAACCATTCAAGAATTGTCAAAAGGCGGCGGAGATGTGACCTTCTTCGGTATTCCGGTCGTCTTAATGTCTTATACATCAACGGTTATTCCAATCATTTTGGCAGTGTTTGTCATGGGATATATCGAACGTTTCTTTAACAAAGTCATTCATGAAAGTGTCAAAAACTTTATTACTCCACTGATTTTACTTGTCACGGTTGTTCCACTGACACTCATTGTATTCGGACCATTTGGTGTGTATGCAGGGAACGGCATTGCCGCTGTCTTGCTGAAAGTATTCTCCTTTAGTCCTACACTTGCAGGTGCTTTAATTGCGATGGCATGGCAGGTTCTTGTGATCTTCGGTATCCACTGGGGTCTAGTGCCAGTGATTTTAAATAATATTGCCGTCCATGGAAAAGATCATATCAAGCCGGCGACTGCGCCAGCTGTATTTTCACAAGCCGGTGCTTCCATCGGTGTTATGCTGAAAACAAAGAATAAAAAGCTGAAATCATTGGCTGGATCAACAGCGGTTTCTGCCGTGTTTGGGATCACAGAGCCAGCTGTATACGGGGTCACACTTCGTTTGAAAAAACCATTTATTGCAGCCGTTATCTCTGCTGGGGTCGGCGGTGCGATCATCGGTTATTCACAAAGTATTGCGATTGCGTCAGGACTTCCAAGTTTACTGACACTTCCGATTTTCTACGGACAAGGGTTTACAGGGTTCATCATCGGAATCTCGGTCTCGTTTGTTCTATCCATCGTCTTGACTTACTTGATTGGATTTAAGGATCCAGTAGATGAAGATGAAACGTCAGCACCGGTTGCCGCACCAACAATGGAAAACGAACATGGGGTCAAAGCAGCTCATGTGAAAAGTCCTTTAAAGGGTGAGGTGATCAAGCTAGAGGAAGTACAGGATAAGGCATTCTCATCTGGTGCACTAGGAAAGGGTGCAGCCATCATTCCATCAGAAGGCAAGCTGTTTGCACCAGTATCAGGAGTTGTGACAACGGTGTTCCCAACAGGACATGCGTACGGTCTTACTTCTGAAAGCGGAGCAGAAGTGCTCATTCACATTGGACTTGATACCGTACAATTAGGCGGTCAGCATTTTACCCCGAAGGTCGTACAGGGGCAAACCATCACAGAGGGCGAATTGCTTGCGGAGTTTGATATTGAAGCCATCCAAGCTTCCGGCCTGTCCGTCACAACACCAGTGATTATTACCAATTCAGGTGAGTTTAGCGATATCATAGAAACAGAAGAAAAACAAATCACACCAGGACAATCATTTTTACATCTCGTTTAATCAAGAGGAGGAAGAAATTATGAGATATTCAACACTAGCACCATTTCCAAAGGACTTTTTCTGGGGCGGATCTACATCCGCCTATCAAGTAGAAGGTGCGTGGAACGAGGATGGCAAAGGACCATCTGTCATTGATATGAGAGCAAGTTACCCTGAAGGAACAACAGATTTTAAAGTCGCAAGCGATCACTATCACCGCTATAAAGAGGATGTGAAGATGTTTGCAGAAATGGGTTTGAAGGCTTATCGCTTCTCTATTGCATGGACACGGATCATTCCAAATGGAGATGGGGAGATCAATCAAAAGGGGATTGAATTCTATCATTCTCTCATCGATGAACTGCGCCGCTATGATATTGAACCAATCGTGACGATGTATCATTTTGATCTGCCTCATGCACTTCAAGTAAAAGGCGGTTGGTCAAATCGTGCGACAGTAGATGCGTTTGAACGGTATGCAAAGGTTCTATTTCAGGAGTATGGTCAGAAGGTGAAATATTGGCTGACCATTAATGAACAAAACATGATGATCTTACATGGATCAGCGCTCGGTACACTTGATCCAAATTTAGAAAATCCGAAAAAAGAACTGTATCAGCAGAACCATCATATGCTCGTCGCTCAGGCGAAAGCCATGACGCTTTGTCATCAAATGTTGCCCGAAGCGAAAATTGGACCAGCGCCAAACATCGCGCTCATTTATCCGGCTTCTCCAAAGCCTGAGGATGTGCTTGCTGCGGCGAATTACAATGCGATCCGCAACTGGCTTTATCTTGATATGGCAGTCTTCGGCCGTTATAACAACCTTGCGTGGGCATACATGAAGGAAAAAGACATTCTTCCTGTCATCGAAGAGGGAGATATGGATATTTTGAAAAGCGCGAAGCCGGACTTCATTGCCTTTAACTACTACACATCTCAAACGGTTGAAGCGAGTAAAGGAGATGGCAAGGATGAATTTGCACGCGGCGGAGATCAGCATTTGAAATCTGGTGAAGACGGTGTATACAAAGGTGGCAACAACCCGTTCCTAAGTAAAAATGCGTTTGGCTGGGAGATTGACCCTGTCGGCTTCCGATCAACGATGCGTGAGATTTACGACCGTTATCAGCTGCCTCTTATTATCACGGAAAACGGATTGGGTGCTTTCGACAAATTAGAGGAAGATGGATCGATTCAAGATGATTATCGAATTGACTATTTAGAAAAGCATATCGAACAAATCAAATGGGCGATCACAGACGGCGTCGAGGTCTTCGGATACTGCCCGTGGTCCGCTATCGACTTAATCAGCACACACCAAGGGTGCTCCAAGCGCTACGGATTCATCTACGTCAACCGCGATGAATTTGACCTAAAAGACCTGAAGAGAATCCGTAAAAAGAGCTCTTACTGGTATGAAACCTTGATTCAGCAAAATGGAGAGAACATCGGGGAGTAACAAATAAAAAAGCCAATCACCTCATGTGGGTGGTTGGCTATTTTTCGTTCACTCTAATGGCAAGATGATATTGTTCGAGTTGTTCTAAAATGATAGTCTGATGATATATTGTAAAAAATGGTTTAATATCCATTGTAAGGGAGGGGTTGTTTATATGATGACGATTCTTTTTCTGTTTTTTTTATTGTTTTTCATTTTTTATGCTTTGAATTATATAGGTCAGAAATTGATTGCGAGGGAATACCCAATGAACCATGGCGTGATTGTGACTCTGTCAGCTGTGGAAGGGATTCTCGTTTTTGTCATTGTTGGTGTTAATGAGAAGTTTCCGTTTTTTTAGATCGAATCACTTCTTACTCTCTACTATCATTATACCCCGAATGTAATCTCATTTATAGACTGTTTTCCGCCCAGATCAGGCCGTATACTGTTATACGCAAGTCAAAAACGATAAGGGGTGCGGCTATATGAATGACAAGCAACAAGTTTTAGATCCTGGCCCGTTTTTTCATGGGACGAAAGCGGAATTGAAGATTGGAGATCTGCTTGAACCGCAGTATTTATCGAATTATCAAGATCAAAAATCAAACCATATCTATTTCACCGGAACATTAAACGCAGCCAAGTGGGGTGCTGAATTAGCAAGATCTGATGCGAAAGAGAGAATTTATCTTGTAGAACCATTAGGCGAGTTTGAAAATGATCCGAATTTGACTGACAAAAAATTTCCGGGTAACCCCACACGTTCTTATCGGTCGAAATCCCCTTTGAAAATCGTCGCAGAATTAGGTTCATGGGAAAGACATTCCGATGAAGAAATCGATCATATGCTGAGCTCTTTAAAGAAATTAAGTGAAGAAGGAAAAAATGTCATATACGATTGATGATTCTCAATCACACGAAGGCCGCCTCATCAATAGCTGGGCGGCCTTTTGTTTGATCTTATTGAAACAACGCATCCATCAGCTCATCATATGTTTTCGATTGATTCAGGGAGTGAATGCGGTTTGGATTGTCCAGTAAATCGACGGCCTGTTCAAAGAATTGATTCATGCAGGCTGCGTCATCTTTATGAATGGCTAATAAAAAGACAAGTGATACTTGGTCTCCCTGCCAGTCAATTGGCTGTTTTAAGTGTGCGATGGCTACGCAGGATGTGCCTTCATTTGTGATGAGCGGGTGCGGCATGGCAATTCCTCTTCCAAGATAGGTAGACGACATTTGCTCCCGCTCAAGCACCGAGGACCGAAAAGATGACGATACTAGCTGATACGTTTCTAAACGGCTGCATAGTGTGTCTAATACCTCGTCCTTACTGGATAGGTCAGCATTCAATAAGGTCAATCGTTCTTGAAAAAACGCCATCAGTTCTTTCGAGGGAGTCCCGTGTCCATTTAATAAATGAATGACTTCATTCACCCGCTGTACATCATGATGTTCAAAAAAGGCGCTGACCTGTATCACTGGTTTTCCCTTTGATGCGAGTGGGACGGTTGTAATGATGACATCACAGGGCAGGATGGTGCTCATGAGATAATCCTGATAGGAATACAGCTCGACGATGTCCAGCTCGTGCTGAAAGGCTGCCTTTAATTTAATTTCAAGTAGTCTTGCCGTCCCTAATCCAGACCCGCACACGATAATGGCTTTCTTTTTTTGCGAGGTATCGAGCTGACTTCTTTCAAATGAAGCGGCGATATGCAGGGCAACATATGCTGCCTCATCTTCATTTGGCGTCCGCACCAGCTGTAAGGCATTCAGCCCGCTGACAGCCAAATCAAACGGGTATGGATAGGACGCTTTGATCTCATGCAAAAGCGGATTTTGTAAGGATACGCCATATTGGATTCGATTTAATAATGGCTTCATATGAAGCATCAAGTCTTGCTGCAGGATGTTGTCCTCTGCAAAGCGCTGACCGCTCATTTTCTCAATGTGCTGTAGAAAGACCGCAACCGCCTGCTGAACTTCCACTGTCGTCTGATGCTGGGCGGTTTCTTTCCACGTTTGATTTGCCAATAGATGCATGACTAAGTAATCTGTTTCATCCTCTGATAAGGTGACATGAAAGGTGTCACTCACCTGCTGTATGATCTTTTGGGCAATTCTCATCAAGACGGGTGATCGTTGTGTACGAGTGGTACTGGCAGGTATCCGCTGGTTTTTTCGTGTCTGCTGAATCGCAATCGCTAAATGAATGACTAAGTTTTTTAAGGCAATGTCTTTAATGAGCAATGACTCTTGATGCAGATTCGTCAGGACAATCGATCGAATGGTTTCAAGAGAAATATCGGGAAAATGGAGCTGCTCCCGCTCTGTGATATGAGAAAGTGCAGGCTCTTCTTCAAGGAGTAAGTCTGCATAGCATGTTCTTTTTTGCAACTCTTCCCCTTCAATTTTCAAACCAAATCCAGGCTTTGACACAAGGGTCATACCGTAACGGGCTAACAGCTCTCGTCCTTTTTTTAAATCACTGCTGACCGTCATGCGGCTGATGAACAGTTCTTCAGCCAACTGGTCAATTTTTAAGTAATCCGGTTGAAGCAATAGCTTTCTCATCATAAATCGTACACGCTCTTCTGGCATGACGGGGACGAGAGAGCGGGCAGGAAGCTTTTGTTGATGAAGCCAAAGCAGGAAGGCGTCTTGATCACTCGTTAATAGGGTGTATCCCTTTCCGCGGATCGTTTTAATCTTGGCTCCAGCTTCCTTTAACTGCTCATTTGCTTCTTTAATTAAATTGCGGATGGAGCGGTCAGATAAGCGAAAAGAGGCAGTAAGCTCCTCCAGCTTCACGAACCCCTTCGTTTCAAATAGCCGCTGAATCAGCTGATAGGTTCGAGGATCTGCCGTCATCATCATTGCGCGGCTCCTTGCGCCTGTAAGGCATCATTACCAAGAGCGATAGCGCCCATTAAACCTGATAATCCATCAAAGGATGGCTTGGTGATAATTTCATTTAAAGGCTTTGGCAGTTGCAAATACCCATGAAGCCGTTTTTCTGTTTCATCAAGAATGAGCGGCAGCATAGCGGGCTGTTTCATCACACCTCCGCCGAGAATGATGCGCTCTGGCGAAAGGGTGAGTAATAAATTGGCGGTCATCTGCCCGAGATAGTAGGCATGAAGTGACCAGGCAGGATGATCCTCTGGCAGCATGGGTGCCAGTGTATGATAGCGCCCTTCTATGGCAGGTCCTGATGCCAGTCCCTCTAAACAGTCAAGGTGTATAGGGCAGCAGCCACCGTAGGAATCATGAGGGTGCCGCTGCACTGTGATATGACCCATTTCTGGATGCAGCAACCCGTGAATGAGGCGGTGTTCAATATAGGCACCGCCGCCTATTCCAGTTCCAACAGTGATATAGACCAAAGATGCCGGTTTTTCTGCTTCAACTGAAAAGCGGGCTTCTCCGAGTGCTGCACAGTTCACATCGGTATCAAGCTTCATCGGGAGCCCAAGGGCTTGTTTTAAGGTAGAGAGGAAAGGGAATTGACGCCAGGCTGTTTTGGGTGTCTCTAAAATCGTCCCATAGCTTGGGCTGTGCTCTTTTACATCGACAGGCCCGAATGCCCCAATGCCAATGGCATCGACAGGATGCTTTGTAAAGTAATCGATCACTTGCTGGCATGTTTCAATTGGGTTTCCTGTTGCAAAGGAAGTCATGTGTTCAATCGTTCCATCTGTTGTTCCGTAGCCGCAGACAAATTTTGTTCCGCCTGCTTCAATGCCTCCAATTCTCATGATCAATGCCCTCCATTAAAGAGGGGCGGAATCCAAATGGACCCCGCCCCTACATGTTCATTTTTTCTTTACAATGTAGGTTTGTACCTGACAAGGTGTGAGCGGTTCAATGTGTAATGATCCATGCTGTGCTTTGAGTATATGTCCTTCAGGTGTTTCGCCTAAATTCGCTGTTTCTCCGTGTTGTAGAGATGAACTATTGATTGAAGCGGCTGTTTGACGAGCTAAATATGGATTGAAGAGACGGATGACAATGCCTGTTCCATGCTCTTCTTTTTTCAGAGCGCTTAGAATGGCTCCGTCT
The DNA here is from genome assembly GCF_038601465.1 of Bacillus sp. FSL R7-0672. Taxonomy (NCBI): domain Bacteria; kingdom Bacillati; phylum Bacillota; class Bacilli; order Caryophanales; family Bacillaceae; genus Bacillus; species Bacillus sp. FSL R7-0672. The sequence goes on from NZ_CP152010.1 coordinate 245,694, forward strand.
GTCTCAATGTCAAGCAGGCTATAAGTAGATTGTAAGTCTTCTTTTTCATCTCGGAAAGAGAAAATTAAACGACCGTTTAAAAAGTCTGCCCGTTCGTAGCATTGAACTGGCGTTGTATACCGCTTGGCAAGCTGCGCTAAGTGCCCCTCGCTGACAGCATCCTTGCTATAATGCATGCCAAATGAGAACGACAGTGCACCTTGTAGCTGAGCGTCAGGTGTCTCAACAATTTTTTCGCCAGATGCGCGTCCTGGACGGTAAAGAAGATTTTCTTTCCCCATTTTTCCGAAACAACGGAAAAGCGTATACGCAATCGTTGTGTAGCCTTCTCCTGTGATCTGATATTCTCTCACGCAGTCCGTCAACAGAGCGACACCGTATGCTTCATCACGAAGTGCAGTAAAGGATTGCATCGGTTCAATGGTGATCGGTTTTTCTTCCCAATGTTCATTGCTCCACCATTCAAGCTCTTGCGTGAGCTCTGTTGGGCGTTCGATGGTTCCAAACTGCTGATCGCTCAGTGATACCTTTGATGCGATGCCTGTATCAAAGAGGACACGCAGACGATGGTCTAACGCATGATTGTCGACATCGACATGAAAACGGATGACAGGCTCATCTTTGTTTAATGCTACCTTCGCTGTGATTGGGAGTGAAGTCGTGACTGATTGCTGAGAGCGCTCTTCTAAGTCATAAGGGACAGTAAGAGTAAGCTGGACGGTGAGCTCTTCCTGCAAGCCGCTTTTAGACACTGTGATGTCTGCCGAAGAAAGATCCTTGGATGACACATACAGATCCTCACGCGGCGGGGAATAGTTGTAGGAATCCCCGTCGTCTCCATTGTCTTCAAAGATCATTTGCTCAGAGAATGTCCGGCCTGTTTGTTTATCAGTGATCTCCAGCGATCCGTTGTCATTTGCCGCAATGCGGTAATACGTATTTTCAATCGCGCGTCCTTCTGTTTGTTCCCATGCAGATTCGCTTGATTCATCGAAAACCATGCTGACTTGTGTATAACCAACGGATGGTAAGCTGGTGGCTTCGATCAGTAAAACGGCTTTCCATACTTGTTTTGGCATGTACACTTCTTTACTTGGGTTAAGAGAAATTTGCTGTGCCAGCACATAATCTGTGACATCGGTTTTGTTTTTCACTGTATACTGAAGCGTTCTCCCATGTGCATCTTTTAGCGTAAATGGACGTTCCGTGATAAAGGTTTCGACTTCAATGACTTCAGAACGCTTTGAAGGCAATGTATTAAATAACGTAAGTGTGATGTCTTGCTCAGTTTGCAGTCGAATAGCGATGAGGCGCATGTGTAAGTCCACAAGATTCTCGGCGATTTCCTTTGCCTGTTTGTAGCGGAAGAAGACATCTTGATTCGTCGTATCACTATTACATCCGCCAATGCTGTCATGCGCTGCATTTTCAAACATGAGGTACCAAATATCACGAACCGTATCATGCGGATAGTCGTGTCCGAGTGAATAGCTGATCGTGAGGATAGGCTCCATCACATTGACGAGATAGTTTTCAATTTGATTGTTTAAGATTTTTAAATCAGCTCGTGTTGAAAAAATAGATTTGTGAATCCGCATATGCTTCGCATGAATGAGCTCTCCTTCTAAAGTTTCAAAAGACGTTCGCTCTTTTTTCACTGCTGCAATGTAATCTTCTAAACTGCTGATTTGATAGTGGTGCTCGTCAAGTTCATTGGCTTTTTCTAATAAGTCAGGCAGGTTTTTGCGGATCGGTGCCTGATCAAAGCCATTTGGGAAATAGACATTCTTTGTGGTTGCCTTTGCTTGCAGCGCACCGATTTTTTCAGATAAAAAGGCTTGTAAGTCCTCATCCTTTTCAGGAATATTTCCACCGTAGTAGTAGCCAAATGGCAGGTTTACCGCAAAGACTTCACTGCCGTCAGCACCTTGCCAATTGAATTCAGTGTGATTCGTCATATGGTCTGAAACGCCGCGCCAAAAAGCTGTATCCACAATGCCGAATCCGCGGTAAATTTGAGGCATTTGCGCGGATTGACCGAAGGAATCAGGGACATAGCCGACTTTCATCACATGACCGAACTGTTGACAGCGTTCAATCCCGTATTGCAGGTTCCGTACAATCGATTCACCTGAAATGACGAGCTGGTCGGTTTGGGTATACCATGGGCCGATGATGAGACGTTTGGCTGTGACGAGCTTTTTGATTCGACTCTCATCCTCAGGACGCCATTTCAAGTAATCATCCAATAAGGATGCCTGAGCATCGAGCATGAAGTAATGGAACCTGTCATCTGTTTCAAGGGTGTCTAAAATGTCCATTACGCTTTTCATTAAGTAGATACGGGAGCGGGAGGTGGTGAAATACCATTCCCGGTCCCAGTGAGTATGTGGAATCACATGTACATTGACAGTCATTGATCAACGACACCTTTCTATGTGCAAATTATCCTTCTAGTACAAGGTCAAAATCGTCTTCTTCTTTCTGCTTCTGATCATGCTCAGGTGTTTTTGGTTCTTTTTTCTCAGAGAAATTCACAAGCAGGTTGGCACCAATACCGATGACGAGTGCGCCAGTAAGGGCACCGATTAAATAAGCCCACCAGTTTCCAACTGAGAAGAAGCCATATAGTCCACCAATTGGCGGCATGATGTCATGAACACCTAATAATGCAGCGACCCCGCTTCCAGCAGCACAAGCGACGACATTCAGCGGAATCAATTTCAAAGGATTGACAAGGGTAAAAGGGATCGCTCCTTCTGTAATACCGATAATGCCCATGACAAGGCCGCCACGTCCGGCTTCTCTAAAGGTTGGAGAGAAGTTGCGTTTTCGAATCAGTGTCGCAAGCCCGTATCCAAGCGGCGGAATGACAATCGCAATATTGACGAGAATGGCAGGGAGGTAGACGCCTGATAGGAAGAGCGCGTTACCGGCCATCCAAGCAGATTTATTCACTGGTCCGCCAAGATCAAAGCCAATCATCGCACCTAAAATGAGAGCGAGTGCGAGTGTGCTTGTCCCGTTAGCGACCATACCTTTGATCCATTCAATTAATGCCGTGTTCAAAGCGCCTAAAGGCCCGCCCAGCAGAACGGACATGAGAAGTCCAGTTAAGCCAACGGTAATAAGCGGTAAGATGAGCAGAGGAACAAGTCCGGCTGCGGAGCCTTTAATTTGAATTTTCCGTTTCACAAAAAGAGCGACATATCCTGCGAAGAAGCCTGCAATAACGGCACCGATAAATCCAGCATTCGTTGAGCTGGCAAGGGCACCGCCGATGAAGCCGGCTGCAAGCCCTGATTTATCCGCAATCGAATAGGCGATAAATCCAGCGAGCAGGACGTTCATTAACCCAATGCCTGTCCAGCCAACCTGCTCCATTAAATAGGCGCCGTGTAAAATGCCGCCAGCATCCTTATAGGCGTTTAAATCTGAAACACCAAATCCTAATCCGACTAGTTTGGCTAAACCAACGATAAGGGAGGCGCCAATGATTACAGGAAGAATATAAGAAATACCGGTCATGAGATGGCCTTCAATGACTTTTAATTTTGCTTTCATTTTGCTTTGCTCCTTTCTATATGGCATTGCTCACGTTTATTGAGATTCAGATTTTTTCTTTTCAACAAGTGCTACAGCTTTTGTGATGATTTGCTCGGCATTTTTTAATGCGCGTCCAATCTCGACACGTACTGTGGGAATGGCTGAGAAACGTTCCGCATCGTTGATGTGCTGGTTGGAGGCAATGATGCAGAGGTCTGCCTGCTTTGCTTCCTCTGCGGTAATGCCATTTACCTGTCCCATAATCCCTTGCTGCTCGATTTTGATCTCGTGACCGAGCTGTTTACCCGCATTTTCTAACGCCTTTGCTGCCATTGGTGTATGAGCTAACCCTGCTGGACATGAAGTGACACCGACAATTTTCATTGTGTAATCCCCTCTTTCAATTGTTGTTCAATGACTTCGTAATAATAATCAGCGGTTTGACCTGGTTGTATTTTTTCGATGAAAGCCGGTTCCATGAGGCTTGTCGCAATCCCTGACAGTAATTTCAAGTGTGTGACATTTGCTTCTTCTAATGGAACGAGCAGTGTAAATAAATAACTTGTGGGTAAATCGTCAAAGCTGCCCCATTCAATCGGTTGTTCTAGCTCTAAAAAAAGAAGTGAAGCCGTTTGTACAGCGGAGCTTTTTGTATGAGGAATGGCGAAGCCTTGTTGAAGTCCTGTTGAGACTTCGTCTTCGCGAATCAACAAATCTGATAATAACCCCGCCTGATCGTTTGTAATCTGAAGGTCTTCAGCTTTCTCGGCAATGTATTGTAAAATCTCATTCTTTGATCGTCCGTTTACCTGTGTGAAAACATGATCTTTTTGGAACAAGCTGATCCCTTCTCTCTTGTTTGTTAAGCGCTTACAAGTTGATTGTAATGTACTTTTCGACATGGTTAAATAGCATCATTTTCCGTTTGAAATGGCAAAAAGTTTATGAAGCTATTCGTCTTGCTGTCTGTTATCTCAAATCCTAGCTTAAAACGAGTTTAATTATGCAAAAAACAGATTCTACTAAATGCATTTCTGTGATATTCTTCCAAGGTATTACAAAAGATAAGGGGGTCTTTTCATGTTCAAAAAGCAGGTCAAATCTTGTGTGGTCGTACTCATGGCCATCATTCTCTGTATGGCGGCATTACCTGGATACGAGGCAGCAGCTGCCAGTAAAGGAACAAATGTCAATGAAGCCATTGGGTTAAAAAATGGTGAAGTCATCTCAGGTACATTACAGAATGAAATGGAAGAGTCATGGTACCAAATCACGCCATCAGCACAAGAGGTGGCAAAACATACACATATGAAAATTTCTGTCAAAAGTAAACAAGTATTATCCGTATCGGTCTATCCAAGTAAAGACAGAGCGATGAAGGATGACACTTATTCGAGATATCGTGTGGATACTGCAAGTGGAGAGACAGAGGTAGATTTCCCGCATGCATGGTCAGGTCCTTACTTTGTCAAAGTGCTCTACTTAGGGTCGCAGGAAGACAGCCGTGATGAGGAAGAGGATGCGGCCTATACAATCGGGTATAAAGGAGCTAACCTTCCGCCTTCTGAACCCGTTTTCCCTGAAGACGATGAGCCTGGTATCATTATTATTGAGAAAAAGTACGGGCGAGAAATTCTCCAATCGATTCGTACAATCGAAGATAAACGTTTTAATGAAACACCAAATGGTCAGAAGCTGAGCCGTGTGCTTCAAAAAACAAAGCCATTTCTCAAATCGAAACTCATCAAACAAAAAAATGAGCAGCAAAAGGTATACAATCATCTGCTGACATTAAAGTCACTGCTAAATGACGTAGAGAAAAATGGTGCATTTAGCGGTCATATTGTAACAAAGAAAGAACAACAGGCGATCCGTTCCCTTTTTGATATGCTCAAAGGGGCAAGTCCTGCCTATTTAAAAAAGGAATTAGAAGCAGTGAGTCAACTTATCGGAATCGATCAGCTTGAAGGAAAATCGATCGGTTATGTATTAGAGAAGCAAAAGCTTGTAAAAGAAGAGAAAGTGAAGACGAATAAGATCATTTTTAAATTAAAGGATGGCCAAACGCTTCAATCTGCGAAAAAGAAGATGAAAAGCTATGGAATCCAAGAAAACCGTGTGACATCGCAGTCAGTAAGTCCTTTGTTTAAAGGAATGTATGTCTATGATGTGCCAGCAGGGCAAGAATCAGCTGGAAAGACTTTAAAAGCAGGCAAAGCTGTGATCAAAAGCACTGCGAGAAAGCTGTCCAGCATGCCGAATGTTGAATTCGCGGAGCCTGTTCAAACCTATCGTGCACTGAGCAATGATGTGCAGTATGGATACCAGTGGCCCCTGAAAAACAGTGCGCAAAACAGCGGGAAAAAAGGCGCTGATGTGAAGTTTGAACAAATGAACACACTGATTGGTACAAGCAAAATGAAGCAAACATTGATTGCTGTTGTGGATACAGGTGTAGACAGTCGTTTGACTGATTTAAGCGGGACTGTTCGTACGGACTTAGGTGCGAATCTCATTGGACGAAACAAAGATGCGATTGATGACAATGGACATGGTACGCACGTAGCTGGCATCATTGCCGCAAAAGCCGATAATTATTACTCGATGGCAGGTCTCAACCAACATACGGGCATCATTCCGGTGAAGGTGCTGGATGCCTATGGTTTTGGAGATACAGAGCATATTGCACTTGGAATCAAGCATGCAGTGGATAAAGGCGCAAAGGTCATCAACATGAGTCTTGGCGGCTACTACAGCCGGGTAATTGAATATGCAATGAACTACGCGGCTCAAAGAAATGTACTAGTGGTCGTTGCGAGTGGAAATGATGGCGTTCCAGAAATGGGCTATCCTGCGACATCAAAGTACGCAATGGCCATTGGTGCAAGCAACCGTATGGATATTGCCGCTGAATTCTCAAGCTATGGTAAAGGACTGAGCATGTCTGCACCAGGATCTGATATTCCAAGCTTAATGCCAGATGGGAATGTCTCATACCTGAGCGGGACATCAATGGCGACACCATATGTGGCAGCAGCAGCAGGATTACTGCTTTCTAAAAATCCAACCTTAAAGCCGAATCAAGTAAGGAATATCTTGCAAAGCACATCAGATAATATCTCTTTTACGTCTGTTGATGGAACAGATGACGTTTTCTATGATGAAAACGATGAGCCAATTGTCGATCCGAAAATTCCAGGGATCGATTGGATGACAGGACATGGCAGACTGAATGCATTTGCTGCTTTAAGTGCTGTCGAACTGAATGCATCTGTCAGCAAAGTGGAGGATCAGCATCAAAAGGTGACAGGTAAAGCAAAGGCAGGCGCTGCTATTTCTGTGTATAGAGGCAAAACCTTGCTTGGAAAAGGCACAGCAGGCAAAAATGGAACCTTTAGTGTGAAGATCAAGCATCAGAACAAAAACAAAGTCCTTCACATTAAGATTTCAAAAGGAAAGGCCGCTACAACGCTCAAAACAGTCGTCAAAAAAGGCAAAGCACCAGCTAAGCCGAAAGTGGGCAAAGTAACGGTCAAAAGTAAAACGGTCAAAGGGACTGCGGGTGCAGGATTGACGATTAAAGTGAAAAACAAATCAAAGAAAGTCATCAAAACGGTAAAAACAAATAACAAGGGCGCATTTACTGCCCAAATAAAACCGCAAAAAGCCAAAACGGTCTTGTATGTGACCGCTTCAGATGTGAGAAAAAGAGAAAGCAAAGCGGTGAAGGTCGTTGTTGTGAAAAAGTAAGAGGAGAGCTTCCCTTTCTAAAGAAGGGAAGTTTCAGCGTGTAGACAAACCCTCGCATTCGTTGTCAGGACTGTGCTCCGGTGCTCACGAATGTCAAATTCGCTCCGCTCCTGTGCTCGCCCTTCCTAGACTACAAAGGTTTTCTATCACGCTGAAAAGAAGACAAAGGGCTAAAATCAAGATCATTTTAGCCCTTTGTCAACAATCTGGAACTTCCCTTTCTAAAAAAGGGAAGTTTTTTTGCTTGTTACTGGAAAAATACCAATTAATGTCGATAGTAATATAGCAGGAAAAAAAAGGAGGATTTATCGATGAAAAAAATCATGTTTGCTTTCTTTCTATCATTGCTTCTCGTATTCCCAACATTTGCACATGCAGAGGAAACAGGGGCAGTACCAGCTTCCGTTCAAGTAACAAGTGTCACAGCAGCCGATAGTGGATTAGTGAATTACGGCTATGGCAGTAAATATCGCGTGGGTTCTTATTATCCAGCTACTTTTAAAGGAACACTAAAAGATACAAGTGGAAATCTCATGCCCAATCAGCCGATCCAGCTTTATTTTGAAGCAGCAATTAAATCATATGCTCAAACAGCGACAGGCACAACAGACGTAAATGGACAATTTTCACTAACGATTCAAGTTCCTTCAGGTGCAGGCTACCTTACATACAATAATGCAGGCTGGTCTACACATTACTATGATATCGTTCCAGTGACGTTCACTTCAAATGACATCAAGCTATCATCAAATGTCACAAGTGTTTACCATTTGGCATATACATTACGTAACTAATCTGCTGGGGGAGACGACTTGGCTGAAGCCTTGTCGTTTTTTTCATAGAAAAAAGGATGTCATCATGTGACATCCCTTTCTTTTTGTTAGCAAACCTGCTGGGCGGCAACCGAAAGAGTCGATAAACAAACACTCATGAGCCGTGACTCCCAGATTCGATCGAGCGTTTACCTTTTAGTTCTGAGCTTTGATGGATAAGAACTTTTACACTTGAACGTTGATCCTTGAACCTTCAGCTTTGAGCTTTTATCAAGGATCATCCAGAGATGATCAGATGAGGAGGGAATGACCTTTCCCTCGGAGGTGTTTAGTTCTATCGATTTTCGGCTCACTAACAAAATTGATTAATCGATCTGTATTTTCGTTAGTGTATTGCTTTCTGACAAGGAAAAATCAACTTCCATTTGAAAATCCTCAATCTCGGTCGAAAGCTTTTCAATCTTCACTCGAAGACGAAGCGGATCGATGATCGTCGCCTCATTTTCAGCGAGGAACGACTTGACGATCTCTTGGTTGGCAGCCGCTTGTGTTTTTCCGTCTTTTCCAAACAAGGTTTCTAAATGCTGGTCGAGCCTCTTCTTCACATCTTCATTGGTTTGTTCTGCTTTGTCTACTAGCTCTGTGTACACCTTTTTCAATTTCCGTAAATAACGAATATCGTATTCTATCGACGTCTTCCGTTCAATCGCTTCTGCCACCGTCATGCTGACACCCGCAACATCAATCGTTGTCGTCGCATTAGACACAACGATGGCTGATTTGATGGCATTCCGGCGCTTGATTAATGCTTGAATCGATTGGTCATCAGCCTTCGCCTTCTTTTCGATGTCTTCTTGATGTTGAAACCCGTGCTGTATATGTTTCCCGATCATCAATCCACCAAGTACGGCTTCATCAACGGTTCGGTTGATTCTCTTGTCTAACATTTTCAGTTCACTTAATGCTCTTGTAATGGTCATTTCCATATTAGTGACAACTCCCTTGGTTCATCCTGAAAATCATAGATTCCTATCATATACCAAAGTGTGCTTCTTTTACTAGCGATATCCTTTTTTGTCAAACTGTTTTTGATAGAAAAAAACCTGGCGTTATACACCAGGTTCTTCACGCTTTTTCTGAATCCAAGTTGTCACATAATAGGCAGCATAGCAGAGCGCGATGAAAGGGATGCCGCAGATAAGGGCAATCCGCTGATTTGGATCAAAGGCAATGCCGATCACAGAGGCAAGACACAGGAAGAAGGCAGCAATCGGAACCACTGGATAGAGCGGGGTTCGAAAGGAAAGATCATGGAGCTGTCCGCCTTCTTGTAAAAAACGTTTCCGAAACATAAATTGTGAGGCAGCAATCCCCATCCACACGATCACAACGGCCAGTCCTGAGATCGAAACAAGGACAAGGTATACCGTTTCTGGTGCGATGACACTTGATAACAAAGAAAGAATCCCGCCGATCATACTTAAAATCAGTGCATTCAAAGGAATTCCTTTTGATGTTAGCTTCGCCAGTTTTTTAGGCAGTGTCCGTTCCTCAGAAAGTGACCAGAGCATACGGGATGAAGCGTATAGTCCAGAGTTTGCGGCAGATAAGATCGCTGTCAAAATGACAAAATTCATGAAATCTGCGGCATATGGGATCCCGATGTGATCAAACACCACAACAAATGGACTTTTGATCACCCCGGCTTCTTCCACTGGGATCAAGCCGGCTAAGACCACGATTGTTCCAACGAAAAACAAGACAAGACGCAGTACGGTAGTGCGAATCGCTCTTGGAATGGTCTCGTCAGGATTGACGCTTTCACCCGCAGCAATCCCAATTAACTCCGTACCTGAAAAAGCGAAATTGACGGCCAGCATCGTCATTAAAATTGGTAAAAAGCCGTTTGGGAAAAGTCCACCTTCCCCGGTGAAGTTAGAAAAGAATGGAGCGGCCTCACCGCCCTTTAACGGAATCAAGCCAAACATCGCAGCTCCGCCAAGAATAATAAAGAGAATAATAGCCATTACTTTAATGCTGGAAAACCAAAACTCTGATTCTGCAAAAAACTTAACTGTAAACGCATTGAGTAAAAAGATAAGAAGAGCAAAGACGCCGCTCCACATCCAAACCGATGTGTCCGGGAACCAGCGCTGCATTAAAAGCCCTGCCGCTGTAAATTCCGATCCGAGTGCGACTGTCCATGTCAGCCAGTACAGCCAAGCAATTGTGTAGCCTGTGCCGGGTCCAATATATTTTGTTGCATACGTATGAAATGCCCCTGTAACCGGCATTGCAACAGACAGCTCACCTAAACAGAGCATCACGAGGTACACAATTAATGCCCCGACAAGATAGGCAAGAATCGTTCCCGCAGGCCCGGCCTGACTGATGGTATACCCAGAGCTTAAAAAGAGCCCTGTTCCAATGACGCCGCCTAGCGAAAGCATGAACAGGTGGCGGCTCGTCATTTTTCGTTGATATTGTTGTGACTCATCTTTTGCTTGTTCCATGTCTTCCCGCCCTTTTGCTTAAAAGTATGTGTGATGATTCATGATGCTATGATGTGGTTAGTTTTAAGATGTCCGTAATATCTTCTGGGGTTGTCCTGCAGCAGCCGCCGATGATATGCGCGCCGTCTTGATACCATTGATGCGCACATTCACCGAATGTATGCTGAGGCGTATCTCCGCTCCATACCTTTTCTTCAGGATCATATAATTCTCCTGAGTTTGGATACACGACAATCGGCTTGCTCGTCCCCTTTTTCATCTCTTGAATGAGAGAAGAGATAAATTGCGGCGGCGTACAGTTTACACCAACAGCAGCGATCTGTTCATAAGGTTCCAGTGCTTGTACACATTCTCTGAGCAAATCTCCTTCACTAATATGAAGGTCGTCCTTCGCGCTGAATGTAATCCAAGCAGATACACCACTGAATTCATCTTGCAGCAGCTTTGCAATGGCCGTTGCTTCAATGAGACAAGGGATCGTTTCACACGCAAGAATATCTGCACCAGCTTCTACTAATGCTTGAATCCTTGGTCTATGAAAATCAATGAGTGCCTGCTCTGTGAGTCCGTAATTTCCTTTATATTCTGAACCATCAGACAAATAAGCGCCGAATGGCCCCACAGATCCTGCGACAAATGGTTTTGTCCGCCCTTTACGACGCGCTTCATCTTGCCAAAAAAGATCGCGTGCCTCTTTTGCTAAAGTGACAGATCGTTTCATTAGTTCAATGGCTTCTTCTTTTGAATAGCCTTTTTCAGCGAAGCCATCAATCGTTGTTTGGTAGCTCGCTGTTGTGGCACAGTCAGCTCCGGCTTGGAAGTAATCCAAGTGTACTTGCTGAATCAATTCTGGCTGTTCAATAAGTATTTTGGCTGACCATAAACTGTCGTTTAAATTGCAGCCCTTTCGTTCAAGCTCTGTTGCAAGTGCACCGTCTAAAATTAAAGGTGCGTGAGCCTGTAAACGGCTTTGAATAGGATTCATCGAATTGAACACCCTCCTTTTTAGTCGGAAATGATGGATATGATATGAGGCAGTAGTTTAAATGACTAAAGTGTTTTTGTCAAGGAGAGGAAAAAGCATGTGACCGCGGAAAAACCCTGAAAACATGCGGGTTTACATGCATAAACATGCAGTCAAAATAATAGAAAACCAAGTCATTGACAGCCTCTAAAAAGAGATATATATTATGGAAAGGTTCATTTCAGAAAGCTTCGTCAAAAGGCGCTGTCTTTTGATTTTTTTTGTTCAACGACTGTCTTCTTTCGTGCAGAAAGAGGGTTTTTTATATGCTTAAAAAAGGAGGAAAGAAGAAATTGAAAAAATGTGTAAAAGATATCGCAATGATTCTAATTGGTTCTTTTTTATTTGCCGCCGCAGTGAACATGTTTGTCATTCCGCTTGAATTTGGTGAAGGCGGTGTAACGGGGCTGTCCATCATTTTCTATTATTTGTTTGAAATTGCACCATGGCTGACGAACCTAGTGTTTAATGCCATCCTGCTGCTTGTGGGGTATAAATATTTGGACAAGAAGACGACGATTTATACTGTGGTTGCCGTCGCGAGTAACTCCCTATTTTTACACCTGACCACAACATGGGTCGTGAATGTTCACGAATTGATCATTGGAGCCATTTTCGCAGGAATCATTATCGGAATTGGGATTGGTCTTGTGCTAAGAGCAGGCGGTACAACGGCGGGTTCTGCCATACTCGGGAGAATTGCCAACAAGTATTTAGACTGGAACGTGAGCTACGCCATCTTGTTCTTTGATCTGATCGTCGTATTTGCTTCCTACTTTATTATTGGTGCGGAAAAATTAATGTTCACGATTGTGATGCTGTACGTGGCAACAAAGGTGATGGACTTCGTGATAGAAGGGCTTAACACGAAAAAGGCAGTAACGATTATTTCTTCATGCAAAGATGATATTGCCGAAGAAATCAATCACACCTTGGATCGAGGCGTGACGATTTTAAATGGCCGCGGTCATTATTCAAAGGAATCGAAGGAAATTCTCTATGCAGTCATTCAAAAGCAAGAGCTTATGCGCCTAAAGAAAATCATCAAGAAAATTGATCGGGATGCATTCGTTGTTGTCCATGACGTGCGTGATGTGTTCGGAGAAGGATTTGTGAATATATAAAAACGAGAAGACCCCGGGACTGACCCCCGTTTTTGAGACAGGGATCAAAACACCTTTATACAGCCAATTGCCGATAGTTTATCGGTGATTGGTTGTTTAGTTTCGTTTGAATACGAATGTTGTTATAATAATAAATGTATTCTTTGACAGTGCGTTCTACGATGCTGGTCGTAGTGCGGTCAATCCTGTTAAGATAGAACGTTTCAGACTTTAGTGAGGAATGAAACGATTCGATGGAGGCATTATCAGCGGGCGTCCCTTTACGGGACATGCTCATGGTAATGCCTTTTATATGAACAGCTTTCTGATACTCGTAAGATGTATACACAGAACCTTGATCGCTATGTAACACGCAATTCTCAGGCAGTGCTGGGAGCTGATTAAGTGTGTTTAAGATAAAGTCTGTGTCCTGCTTATCACCAATCGTAAAAGCAATCACTTCTCCATTATATAAATCCAATATACTGGAAAGGTACAATTGTTTCTGTCCATAAGGCAAATACGTGATGTCCGTTACTAGTTTTTCAAGAGGGCGATCAGACTGAAAGTTCCGATCCAGTATATTACCGGCCACGGCATAGGGCTGCCCATTCTTCTTACGCTTTTTCATTTTAACCCGGCATTGCCACTGGTTTTTCTGCATGATACGTTGAACAGTTTTATGGTTAATACGCATTCTCCTTTTTAGTATAGCTGTGATTTTTCGATAACCATATCGATATTTGTGCTTTCGGCACAACGTGCCGACCTGTTTCTCTAGTTGTCTTTTAGAATGATTCTGAGTCAGATCCTTTTTCCATCTATAATACGAAGTACGTAAGATGCCTAAATGGACACAGATGTCCTGTACCGTCATCGTTTTGCACAATTCTTCTACCAGTTTGATTGACGTTTCCTTATCAACTTCCTTTCCAATTCGTTGTACTTTTTTAAAACTTCATTCTGTTGACTCAAATAGCGATTTTCTGCCTGCAGTCTCTCTAATTCGGAAGAGTACTCGGGACCCTTTCCATAGGTATATTGTTTTCCAACAGGCTGTTCGAACCGGTGTGTATCCCCAGCCTTATGCCACCTCACCCATGTCTGAACCTGCGTCTTATTCTTGATATTCAATTTCTGCATGATCTCTTTCATAGGTACGCCTGCCAATCTCATTTCTACAGCCTTCTGTTTGACTTCAACCGGATAACTCACTCTTGTCCCCATAGAAAAAACACCTCCATGTTTTATTTCGGATCACAACGATCCATTTTCAAACTTGAAGGTGTTTTTTATTTGTCTCATCTTATGGGGTCAGTTCCCCCATTCCATTAGGGTCTTTTTTTTATACTTGATACCCCTTGTCACATGATACTATGTAATGTATAGTATAAATGGTTAGGAGTTGTAATCATGAATGCACAATTAAAAAAAGGGTTGCTGGAATTCTGTGTACTGGCGGTATTAAAGAAAGGCGATTCCTATGGTTATCAAATGATTAAAGATATGTCCCATTGTATTGAGATTTCAGAATCGACATTATATCCGATATTAAAACGGTTAGAACAAAACAATTATGTAGAGACCTATTCCCAAGAACACAATAGTCGATTAAGAAAATACTACCGGATGACAAAAAGCGGCTGTGAGCATATGGCGCAGTTTTTAGCGGAATGGGATCAAGTGATGGCGATTTACGACTTTATTTCTGGAGGACAGGGCAATGAATAAAAAAGAATTTTTAGCCAGCTTAGAGAAGCACCTGCATCGTCTAGGCGAAAAAGAAAGTGATCGTTTCATCGAGTATTACGATGAAATGATCGAGGATTATCAGGAAGATGGATACAGTGAACAGGAAGCGGTCGATCAAGTCGGGCAGCCTACCATCATCGCTGAAGGGATTTTGAAGGAACAAGGAATCAAAACCGTTCAGGTGCCGACGTTTGGAGAAAAAGCCACAAGGCTCTCCATCCTCATTTTAGGCTTTCCGTTATGGGGTAGTATTCTAGCAACAGTCTTCCTGCTGATTCTTTCTGTGTATATGGTGATTTGGTGCATTCCGCTCGTGACAGGTACAATGACGCTAGTTGGTCTGCTCGGAGGTTTTTGGAGCATCATTGGTTCTCCATTTATCTTTCAGGACGGTTTGCATGTGGTAGTGACGCAGATTGGCGTTGGTATTCTTCTATTAGGTGTCGGATTATTATGCGGCATGGGCACGGTGTATTTGACAAAGCTATTTGTTCAAATGACTGTTCAAACCACTAAGGCATTCATGGGAATGTTTAAAAAGAAGGTCGTGAGAATATGAATGTGAATGATTTAAAAAAGCAATGCATCAAATGGGGGATCATCTTCACCGTTGTCGGGGGAATTGTAATGGTAATTGGTTTTGGACTATCAGGCTTTGACCTAGATGCATATCACAACAATGACCAGAACAATGTGTTCCGCACCATCAATTGGAGCAAGCCATAAAAAGAAGACAAAGGGCTAAAATCAAGATCATTTTAGCCCTTTGTCAACAATCTGAGACCCGCTTATGCGGGTCTTTTTTTCGCTCGAATCACAAAGAAGAAATAACAGCAAAGTGCACCTAGTTCACAAAGCATAATAATCAGACCCATTGGAAAGGCTGTTTGGCTTCCGGCTAGTCCGACAAGAGGCGTCATGCAGGCGCCTAGCAGCATTTGTGCCACACCAATGAGTGCGGCTGCACTTCCTGCATGTGCGCCGTGATGCTGCATCGCAAGAGACGGGGCAGAGGTGCCGACAATTCCAACGCTTGAGACCACAAAAAAGAGCGGAATGAGAATACCATACAACCCTGCATCAATGGAGATCATCAAAAATAAGGTGACGCCGCCTAAGGCAGCTATCAGCAATCCAATGCGAAGAACCTTCTCTTCGCCGATTTTAGCAGCGACGCGGGCAAATACTTGTCCAGCCGTGATGATCCCGAGACTATTCACCGCAAAGGCAGCACTGAATCCTTGTGGAGAAAGGTGAAAAAGCTCCTGAAGCACAAACGGTGAGCCAGAAATATAAGCAAACATCGCTGCGAATACAAGACCTTGGGAGAGGGCATACCCAACAAAGAGACGATCACTCGCTAAAATTTTCATGGCACCAACAATCTGTTGAAAGCCTCCTGTCTGTCTGCGCTCCGCAGGTAAACTTTCTTGAAGTGAAAAAATGGATCTCAGCAGCATCAAGGCCCCGAGAATTCCTAATAGAACAAATACACCCTGCCATGTGGTAAAGCGTAACATCTGTCCGCCCACGATAGGTGCCGCTGCCGGAGCAACCCCGTTGACCAACATGAGCAGTGCAAAGAATTTCGTCATTTCTGAGCCTTCATAATGATCACGCACAATGGCTCGTGCAATGACAATGCCTGCTGAACCAGCGAGCCCTTGAATCAATCTTAAGAGGATGAACGTCCAAATCGACGTGACCACCGTACATAAAAGGGATGCGGCGATAAAAATGATTAAGCCGATCATCAGCGGTTTTCTTCTGCCGATCGTATCACTGATAGGACCTGCAATCAGCTGTCCAAGCGCCAGTCCAATCAGACAAGCCATCAGACTTAATTGGGACAAAGCCGTGCTCGCTTCAAAATCACGTGCAATATTAGGTAAAGCAGGTAAATACATATCCATTGCAAGCGGTGCAAGGGCTGTTAAAGACCCAAGCAATGCAGCAAGGAGAAATCGGTTTTTTTTCGATTCTTGGGGATAAGATAAAGAACTCATATGATCATTACACTCCTCGTATACTTCCTCAAAACAGCATAATGAATCAAGCGCTCCTTTTCAATGGAAATTTTCAAAGAGGATTCCGTGCAAAATGATTGATCTTTCGAATGAGACTCTTTACATTGAATGAGTAGAGAAAAGAACAAGGTCATCGACATGCAGTATTTGCATGATACGTATATCTAGCAATAGAGAGCAGGAGGTGCTGACATGGAGCAGCAAGAGCTGATCATTCGTCAAGCAGTCAAAGAAGATCATGAAGCGATCAGACAAGTACTAATCAAGTCCTATTCACAATATGAACCTCAATTTACAGAGGAAGGCTGGCAAAATTATTCTGCTGCGCTTGCAGCAGCTGTAGATAATCCGAACATGGAGCTGATGCTTGTGGCGGAGCTTGAAGGTAAGGTCGTGGGGACGCTTCAAATGTTCCGGTCATCAGAGCAAGCGTATGACAAACCCGAAATGGGCATTACATCAGCCATCGTCCGGTTTTTAGGAGTAGATCCCGATGTCAGGGGAAAAGGAATTGCAGAGTCATTGTTACGTAAAAGTATTGAACTCACGCAATCATGGGGCGAAAATGTTCTGTACCTTCATACATCTGATAAAATGCAGGCTGCCATTCGTCTATATGAAAGAATGGGCTTTGAGCGTGCACTAGATAAAGAATTTGTGAATCAAAATGGGACGCATGTCAAAAGCTATCAATATGTCATCCAAAAAGAACAGCCGGCTGGTTCATCACATCACGCGTAATAAAAGGAAGAGCACGTCCCCAATGGACAGCTCTTCCTTTTTTCAATTTACGCCCACAGTACAAGCGCCCAATATGATACCAACCACGAGATTAAACCGAACATAACAAAGAATTTTAACATGTGCTCATAAGGAGATAGCTTTCGTTCTCTCTTTGTTTTCACCAGCCGCCAATAAAGGGCATAGCCACAAAAAATGAGGATGATTTGTCCAAGCTGTGTAAGGTTCTCAAGAATCGAGATTCCGTTCATTTATTTCACCTCATCATAGGTCTTCCATATGTGAATGCAGCAACCCTTTATTTTTTCAAAAAAAAATCGGTGTATACTGGAAAGAGAGAAACTAGATGCAAGAGGGAGTTGTGACATGGTGTTTTCGCTACATGCGGATCGGTGGGATGAAGTAACCGAGAGAAAAATCAAATACGATCAGAAGGTTGTGGAACATACGTGTCAGCTGTTAGATGTTCAGGGACAGCTGGCTGTACTTTTTCACAAGATTGAAGACACGTTTACGATGAGGGCAGGCGATGGTAGTCTGACCATTCCAAAAGGGAGCTATACGACCGCCTATTATTGGAAGGATCGACCTTACAATATTTACTTCTGGAGGGATGATCAAGGGAAGGAACTTGGGTCTTATTTTAATATTGTAGGGAATACATGGTTCAACGGCCAGCTGGTCATGTTTGAAGACCTCATTGTTGATCTTCTCGTTCTTCCGAATGGTGATTTTTTTGTATTGGATGAAGATGAGTTGCCGGAGAGTTTGGCGGATTTTGAACAAGGTTCAGTGCGCCGGGCATTAGAGGGTGTGATGGCTTCGTTAGAAAGCATACTCGATCAAGTGAGGGCAGATGTCGAAGGGAAATATCATCACAGCTTGTTTGCGCCGCTGTTGAAATAAAAAAACGATTCCTTTCAGCGAGGAATCGTTTTTTCTGTTACACCTTGATACGGTTTAATCGTTTTTGTAAACTGGTTTTCGTTTTAGAAGCTTTTAGCTGTTTGACAGCGGTTTGCGCTGCTGCTTTTGTTTTCTTCGTTCGTTTGGTTTCCGCTTTTTTGACCTTTTGTTTGGCGTCTGTCACTTTCTTTTGATAGGCGACTTGTTTTTTGACTTTGTCGAGCCGATTTTGCAGGCTTGTTTTTTCTTTACCTTTGTTTAACTTTTTGATGGCCGTTTGTGCGCTTTTAATGGCGCCTTGTGTTTTGCTTTTTTCGGCTGTTTGAACCTTTGCACGTGCCAAGCGGATATCAATGGTTCCTTGTACCTTTTTCACCCGTTCAGTGAGTGCTGTTTTTGGTTTACTTGCAGTGAGTCGGCCAATTCTCGTTTTGGCTTGATTGACATCTGCCTGCTTTTTAGAAGTTTCGGCTGTTTTGACAGCGCTAGTCGCAGCCTTCAAAAAGCTTGATTGTGCTATATATTGCACGCGGCCATAGCCGAATTGTGGATCCTTTCCTTTTGCGCCAAGATCCACTGTATAGCTGCGTAATAAGGTGCGAAGCTGAACATTTGTTTTCTTCGGGTGAAGCTGCTTCAACAGTGCCAGCATGCCTGTGACATGCGGCGTGGCTTGTGATGTACCTGTTGCATACCAATATTCATTTTTTAAATAAGTGCTGATGACGTTCTGACCAGGGGCAGAAAATTCAATACCTTTCCCTGTATTTGAGATAGACGCGAGTTTGTCTTTGTCCGTCGTTGCAGAAACGGCAATGACGCTATTGTACGCGGCAGGGTAGCTGATATGATTCTTCTTCCCATCATTCCCGCTTGCAGCGACCACAAGCAGTCCTCTTTTGTATGCTTCATCCACTGCTGAACGCAAAATAGGGATATTGTCTTCAAAACCTAGACTTAAATTCATAATATCCATCTTGTTGCTAATGGCCCAATCGATTCCTCGAAGCAGGCTGTACAAGTCGCCTTCTCCCTTTTTATCTAACACTTTTACAGCATATAGCTTCGCACCAGAAGCGACGCCGACTGTGCCATAATCGTTATTGAGCGCACCAATCGTGCCTGCTACATGTGTGCCATGCCCTTGATCATCTTTATAGGAAGTTGTGTACTTCACAAATGATTTACCGCCGGATATCTTTAAATCCTCATGTGGAGAAATTCCAGTATCTAAAACGGCTACCTTCACATTTTTCCCCGTGACGCCTTCTTTTATCGCTTGCTTTACATTCAGCTTTTGCAGGTTGTAAGATTTTTGAACCAATGCATCCTGATTCGTAGAGGCAGCGGTTTTTTTCATCGTAGAAGAAGCGAGTTTGACCTTTATGTTTTTTGAGACATACGCGATGTTTGGATCTTTTTTGAGTGACGTGACCGCTTGTTCATCTGCTGTCACAGCGACAGCGGGAAGATGTATGTACTGTGCGTTCACTTTTTCACTTTCTTCAATAGCTGTTTGCTTTCCTTTTTGGTTTTTATAGACGATGATGACATCTGTTTCTTTTGGCGGTACAGCTGCCTGCGAATGGTAAGGCAAGGCAGTTGTCAACGCAAGAAGAAACGCGATGACTACGACGATTTTCTTTTTCAAGGCGATAGCCCCTTGCATACGATGACCTCCGTCTTTTTTTCTCTATTATATCGGAGAAATGAGAAGGATGGTTAGAAGAATCATATTGTTTGTCAGAAAGTTTTTTTACAAGTAACCTGAAATTGAAATTCATACAAATCTAGTAGACAATAGAGAGATCATAATAAGAGAAAGTAGGATATGCTGATGAACGTAAAAGAGTATATGACGTATGATGCGACAGGCTTGGCAGCACTTGTACGGAATAAGCAGGTAACACCAGATGAGCTTGTACAAGCTGCATTTGCTAGATTGAATGAGGTCAATCCTGAACTAAATGCGTTGATTCAGACAAGACAAGATCAAGTATTAAAAGAAATCAAGACATTACATACGAATCAGCCGTTTGCAGGCGTTCCATTTGTACTGAAAAATATATCGCAAGGACTGGAAAATGAACCGCTGACAGCAGGTGCTGCATTGTTAAAGGATGTAAAGGCAAAAACGGACTCCCACTTTGTCCAGCGATTGAAGCAGGCTGGATTTCTCATGATGGGACATACAAACACACCAGAATTTGGATTAAGGAATGTAACAGAACCTGCTTTACATGGTCCAACGAGGAACCCTTGGCATCCTGGCTATTCCCCTGGCGGTTCAAGCGGCGGGACGGCAGCAGCTGTTGCAAGCGGCATCGTACCTGCTGGTGGAGCAAGTGATGGTGGAGGTTCCATTCGGATTCCAGCATCCTTTACAGGTTTGTTCGGTCTCAAGCCAACAAGAGGAAGAACGCCGGTAGGACCAGGCGCAGGAAGGCAGTGGCAAGGGGCATCCATTGACTTTACACTAACAAAAACAGTGAGGGACAGTGCAGCTCTTCTTGATCTGCTTCAAGTCATTCAGCCTGAAGCAGCTTTCCAAACGCCATTATATGACGGCAGCTATCAAGAAGATCTAGTGAAACGTCCATCTTCTATGCGAATTGCTTACAGTGTAGAATCACCAGTAGGTACGAAGGTCAGTGAGGAAGCGAAGCAGGCGGTGCAGCAAACAGTGAAATGGCTGAGTGATCAAGGGCACCAAGTAGAAGAAGCAGGGCCTGCAATCGATGGGATTCATCTGATGCAGCAATACTACGTCATGAACAGCGGAGAAATGTCTGCATTATTCACGTCCTTGAATCGTTCATTAGGACGTCCAATCAATCCGGAGGAAACAGACATCGTGGCATGGGTGTTGGCGGAGGCTGGCAAAAATGTAACCGCAGCTGCTTACACAGAAAGTCTTGATGCATGGGATATGGCAGCTGCACAAATGGCGTCATTTCATCAAACCTATGATCTCTTTGTGACACCAGCGACTGCCTATTTTGCTCCTAAGGTTGGTGAGTTGATGCATTCGAAAGAAGAAATCACTGAACTTTTACGTGTGTCATCTCTCTCAATGCAAGCGCAGCAGGATCTCATTTATGACATGTTCTTAAAGAGTCTGACCTACACACCATTTACACAGCTTGCCAACTTAACGGGTCAGCCTTCTATGAGCGTTCCTGTTCATCTCACTAAGGCGGGCATGCCTTTAGGGGTACAGGTAACAGCACCTAAGGGGAAAGAGGATTGGCTTCTTCGGCTTGCAGCAGAAATGGAGACATCTTCGATTTGGAAAGGAACAAATCAACTCATACGTTGAAACGACATTTGTCTATTGGAGGGAAAGGAGTGTCACACGTGAGTACGAAGGATAGAATTATTCAAACGGCCGCACTTCTTTTACGAAAACAGGGGTATCATGCGACAGGATTGAATCAAATCATTAGAGAGAGCGGCACGCCTAAAGGATCTCTTTATTATTATTTTCCAAACGGAAAAGAAGAGCTAGCCATAGCAGCCGTTGAATATATTAGTCAAAAGGTCATCGATCGAATTGAAGAAAGCTTTGCCTATTCGGATGATCCTTATATCGCCATCGACCGCTTTATGACAAATATCATTCGGGGATTTACGGAGCAAGAAAATGAAAGAGGCATTCCGATTGTCTTGCTGGCGGCAGAATCCAAGCCAGAACATACGCAGCTTCATACTGCATGTAAACAAGAAATGATCCGCTGGCAAAAGCTTGTGAAAGAAAAGCTCATGAACAGCGGATATGAAGAAAACAAAGCGGATGAGCTGGCTTCTCTCCTTCATTCAATGGTGATTGGGGGTCTATCGATGACAACCGCACTCAAACAAACGACCCCGTTAGAACATGTGAAATGTTACCTTAGACACTTATTTATGCGAGAAGAGTAAAATCTCTCGCATATTGTCTATCTATTATATCAATTGGTCTATATAATAAAGATAGTCAATTAGTCATGAGGAGTGATGGGATGTCGGAGCAACCGCAATCGATCAAGCAATCCGAAGGAACCTCTTTTTATACCGTGTCTGGTTCAGGGAAGCTGTATGGGCTGGAAAATCAGCTTGTTCATGTGCTGGCAGAAGCAAATCAAACGAATGAGCTGTTTGAGCTTGTCTTAATCACAGGTGGGAAAGGAGCTTATTTTCCACTTCACTGTCATGAGCACTTATTTGAAACCATTTTTGTGCTGGAAGGAAAGCTTGAAGTGATCTTGGACGGTAAAAAATATATGGTCACAGCCTTCGATTATATTCATATCCCGCCCAAAACGATCCATGGCTACAGAATGCATAGTCACAAAACAAGATTTATTTCATATACGTTGGGCGGACAAATGACAGATGTCTATCAGCAAATTGGGAAAAGGCTTCAGCGGAACGAATGGCCGATGACCGATCATGCTTTCGATGCAGACAGCTTTGAACAAGCTGAAAAAGAAAGCGATCTCATATTGATGCATGGTATCAGGCAGCTGTCAAATACAACTAAGCCCTCCGTATTATTTCATAGTCAGCTCCCTCAGGCGGTGCAGCCCTACGTATTAGAGGCTGGTGAAGGGAAGCAATACATTATTGATGGTCAGCTTCATGAGCTGATCGCAACAACAGAAACAACTGGAGGCGGATTCAGTCATTTTGTGATTGAAGGCGCGAAAGGAAAGTATTTTCCTCCGCATTATCATCAAGTACATACAGAAGCACTCTATTGCGTTGAGGGAAAAATGAATCTTCAATTGAACGGAGAGGATATATGCCTGATGCCGGGTGACTTTGCCTATATACCGCCGGATACAATTCACTCTTATGAATTCGTGTCCCATTCTAATAAATTTTTGCTTTTACTGCTCCCTGGAAAGATTGAGCAGTTGTATGAGCAATTTGAAGAATCACAAAGCCCGAGTATATGTCCTTATTTTATTCAAGAAGGGAACTTGATGATTGATCGAGAGACTTCCTCTCAATATGATTTGGTCTTTATCGAAAAAGGATAAATATGTAACGCGTTACACATGATTGAATAAGCGCCTGTCGAACCGATCGACAGGCTTTTTTGTTTTTTAATAATCCTGATCTGATGAATGAACCATCCATTCAAGGTGAAGCTATGTACAGATGATTTTCGCTAAAGGAGGAAATGCATGTGAGAGCTGTTACTTATCAGGGGAAAAATAGCATTGCAGTGAAGAAAGTAGATGCGCCATCTATTCAAGATCGGGAAGATGTGATCATCCGAATGACATCAACAGCAATTTGTGGATCTGATTTACATTTGTATCAGGGTAATTTCCCGCTTCCAATCGGCTATGTGATTGGGCATGAGCCAATGGGGATTGTGGAGGAAGTTGGACCGGATGTCACGGCAGTGAAAAAGGGAGACCGTGTCGTTATCCCATTTACCGTTGCATGTGGTCAATGCCAATATTGTCATCACCACTTAGAAAGCCAATGCGACAACTCAAACCCGCACTACGATTCGGGTGGACTTTTTGGATATAGTGAGAAATATGGGAACTACCCTGGAGGACAGGCAGAATATTTACGCGTGCCTTTTGGAAATTACACCCCGTTTAAGATCCCAGGTGATTGTGAGCTTGAGGATGAACAACTGCTGTTCTTATCGGATGTTCTTCCAACTGCTTATTGGAGCGTGGAGCACGCCGGTGTGAAAAAAGGTGATACGGTCATTGTGTTAGGCTGTGGACCTGTTGGGTTAATGGCACAGCAATTTGCATGGCAAAAAGGGGCAGAACGTGTGATTGCGGTCGATTACATTGATTACCGTCTGCGACATGCAAAGCGGATGAGCGGCGTAGAAGTATTTGATTTTACAGAAGACCCAGACATGGGAGAAACGTTAAAGGAGCTCACCAAGGGTGGAGCCGATGTTGTGATCGATTGTGTGGGAATGGAAGGGAAGAAATCGCCGCTTGAAAAAATTGAGCAGGAACTCAAGCTGCAAGGCGGAACAATTGGACCGATTCAAATTGCTACAAAAGCTGTTCGGAAATGTGGAACGGTTCAGCTGACTGGTGTGTATGGGGGGCTGTACAATATGTTTCCATTAGGCGCTTTTTTCGCAAGAAACGTCACGCTGAAAATGGGGCAGGCCCCAGCAAGAGGGTACATGTCAAAGCTTTATCAAAAAGTGACAACCGGTGAAATTGATCCTAGAGCAATCATCACACATCAATTGCCGTTAGATGATGCCGCTCATGCGTATCACATATTTAATGATAAGAAGGATGATTGTATAAAGGTCATTTTAAAGCCATAAAAAAGAAGGCTTAGGTTTATCCCTAAGCCTCAGCGTGTAGACAAACCCTCGCATTCGGTGTCAGGTCTGCGTTCCGGTGCTCACGAATCTAAATTCGCTCCGCTCCGGTACTCGTCCTTCCTAGACTGCAAAGGTTTTCTATCACGCTGAAAAGAGGACAAAGGCTTAGGAATTTTCCTAAGCCTTTAATGTGTGCTCGTCCATCATTTTTTCGATTAATTCAAAAAATGTTTTTTTATCTTCTTCTGAAAGGTGGTCGAACAGCTGATTGACAAGCAGCTGGCGGTTGTCGATCATTTGTTTTGCAATTTGTTCACCTGATTCAGAGAGTTCAATCCATACAGTACGGCGGTCATTATTATTTCGAGAGCGGATAATCAGCCCTTCATCTTCTAAGTGATTGAGAGCGGTTGTTGTTGCAGAGGGAGATAATGAAACTTCCTGCAGAATATTTTTCACAGTACATGATTGATGACGATAAATGATGCGTAAAATAAACCCTTTCACATTCGTGACGTTTTTCGGGATGTTCTCTTCATCTATTTGTTTCGTCGCCTTTAAATACTTTGTCAGCGCATGATCTAATAAACTTGCCTCTAGCTCGAAATGTTGCATTCTCCATACCTCTTTTCCTATTGCATTCGCATTTTCCGATCAATTACTAGGTCTATCTTATCATAATAGTTATCATCATTTAAACCAAAATGGAAGACGGCTATAAAATTACCTATATTATCAATTAATATAAAGAACAATTCCAAATTGAAATGATTTTACTTTCAGCTGGTTTTATTTTAGAATGTAATGAGATAAAATCTGCCAATCCATTCACTGGAAATTGGCTTTTGTAAATCAAACGTTTGGAGATGAAGATATTGAATACATTACAGGCATTACTTAACGACAGAATGGAACGCTCTTCACAAATTGAAGCGGTAACTGGCGGGGGTGTGTCTTATACATTTGAAGAATATGCAAAACGCATTGACCAGCTCGCTCATTACTTACATCAAAAGGGGATTCGAAAAGGGGACCGTGTTTGCTTTATTTGTCAAAACCATCATCACTTTTCAACGATTATGCTGGCAGCCATTAAAGCAGGTGCAGTCGCAGTTCCGCTTAGCTGGCAGCTTACTTCCTTTGAGCTGGAAGGTATTTTGAAAAAAGCAGAGCCAAAGGCTTTATTTTTTGACCGTGAATTCCGTGACATCATTGCGGCAGTGAATGTGTTTTTAGAAGATTGCCTGATGGTGGAATCCGGTGTCAATGCGAAAACAACACAGCTGTTTGAAGACATTTTGGCTTCAAATGATGGAAGTAACCTTGCTGAAGAGGTATCAGAAGAGGATCTAGCGATGATTTTATTCACCTCTGGGACAACGGGGAATCCAAAGGGCTGTATGGTCGGACATGGACGAATCTATCAATTTTTAACAAGACATGGGAATCGAGGTTTCGATCTGAAAGGAAAACGGTACTTGGCGAGTCACCCTCTGTATCATATGAGTTCGATTAATCACCTGATCGCAGCTGCGATTGAAGGGTATACGCTCGTCTTCTTACATGATGCAACACCGAAGCGCATTTTAGAAACGATTGAGAAAGAAAGAATTACGTTCATGATGGCTTTCCCATCAGCTTACACGTACATGCTAGAAGAAATGAAACGCGGTTCGTACGATCTCTCATCTTTTGAAATTGCGATTTCTGGCGGTACGAAGGTGCCGGTACGCTTAATTAAAGATTACAAAGAAGTAGGCATTCAGATGATGCATGGCTATGGAAGTACCGAAGCATGGGTTGTGAGTGCGTGGCATCCAGCGATGGGCGAGGATAAAATGGGCTCTGCAGGTAAAGTGGATCCGGATGTAGAAGTGAAAATCATGCACCCTGAGACAGAGGAGACATTGCCAGCTGGAGAGATTGGCGAAGTCGTTATGAGAAGCCCATTTTATTTCCTAGGCTACTATCATCAGCCTGACGCTACAGAGAAGGTGCTGAAAGATGGCTGGTTCCATATGGGGGATGCAGGGTATCTAGATGAAGACGGTTTTCTTTTCATCACAGGAAGATACAAAGATGTGATTCTGTACGGCGGGGATAATATCTATCCTGACCAAGTAGAAGAAGTCATTGATCAAATTCCAGGTGTGATTGAATCAGCTGTCATTGGGGTACCGGACGAATTATATGGTGAAGTGCCAAGTGCGTATATCGTAAAAGACGATTCCGTCGATTTTTGCGAAAAAGATGTTGTGAACTATTGCCAGGAACGTTTGGCAGATTACAAAGTGCCCTCCATCCATTTCATACAGGAGCTGCCAAAGAATAAGCTTGGTAAAATCATGAAGAAAGATTTACGTGAATTGGTTGTGAATGCGTAGTGCCTATTCTGCTATAATGAAATTTGAATGATTTTCTGTTTTTCTAACGTTTTGGAGGGAAAGGGTTTGCGACATATTCTACGTAAGAAACACATTCACGATTTGTTAGAACAGAGCAGGCAGCAAAAGGTAAAGAAAACGCTGGGCGGGCTCGATCTCACGCTCCTTGGTATAGGGGCAGTGATCGGCACGGGGGTCATGGTGTTAACCGGAATTACAGCGGCTAAGGATGCAGGGCCGGCTGTCATTTTTTCCTTTGCTATCGCAGCGATTGTGTGCAGTTTGGCAGCACTTTGCTATGCAGAAATGGCTTCAGCGCTGCCTGTATTCGGCAGTGCGTACATTTATTCATATACAACGATGGGTGAGCTTGTCGGGCATCTAATGGGATGGACGTTATTGTCCGTTTATATGCTGACTGCTTCAGCTGTCGCCAGTGGCTGGTCGAGCTATTTCAACAGCTTGCTTGAGGGGTTTGGGATTTCAATCCCCCATCAATTTTTAGCGGGACCGGAACAAGGTGGATATATGAATCTGCCAGCTATTATCATTGCCTTACTGATTGCGTGGATCTTATCAAGAGGAACGAAAGAAAGTAAAAAATTCAATAATATCATGGTGTTTGTGAAACTCGGTATTATTGTTCTTTTCATTGTAGTAGGCGGGTTTTATGTACAGCCATCCAATTGGCAGCCGTTCATGCCGTTTGGTGCAGAAGGCGTCATTGCCGGTGCTGCTGCTGTGTTTTTTGCCTTCTTAGGATTTGATGCGATTTCTGCTTCTGCAGAAGAGGTGAAAAATCCGCAGCGGAACCTGCCAATTGGCATTATTGGCTCATTACTCATTTGCACGATCATTTACATTGTCGTTTGTTTGATTATGACAGGTATGGTGCACTATACAAAACTGAATGTCACAGAGGCTATGTCCTATGTCTTGCAAAGTGTACATCAAAATAGCGTAGCCGGTATTATTTCTGTCGGTGCGGTCATTGGATTGATGGCTGTGATTTTCGCCAATAATTATGCAGCAACTCGAATTGCCTATGCGATGGGACGAGATGGTCTTTTGCCGAAAGTGTTTTCGAAAATAAACAAAAGCGATACGCCTGTTGCAAGCATATGGATGATTGGCGGCATGACAGCTGTTATTTCAGGGTTTATTGATTTAAAGGACTTGTCCAATTTAGCGAATATCGGTGCTTTATTGACGTTTGCAATGGTGAGTTTATCTGTGCTCATTTTGAGAAAGACACATCAGCAGCTTGAGAGGGGATTCCGGGTTCCATTTGTGCCGGTCTTACCTATTATTTCAATGGGCTGCTGCTTGTTCCTTATGCTCAACTTACCAGGCCGGACGTGGCTTTACTTTGGCGTTTGGCTGTTAATCGGTGTCGTCATGTACGCAGCGTATTCAAACAAACATAGTGAATTAGCGAAATCTTCATGAGAAAAAGGTGCAAATCCGTTGACGGTTTGTGCCTTTTTTCATACGATTTGGGATAAGCTATAAAAGAGAAGATGGACGGAATAAGAGGAGGATGAGGGGTATGATTAGTGTTAGTCCTTATATTGTGGTAGACGATGTGAAGGAATCTCTTCAATATTATCAAGGGATTTTTGGCGGTGATATTCATATTTTAAATGAACATCAAGACCGTGTGCTGCATGCAGAACTGCACCTTGGAGAATCGCTGCTTCACTTTTCAGATACGTTTGACCAAACACCAAAGCCTGAACATCTCAGATTGATTATGCAGTTTGACAATGAAGAAGAACTAAAGGCTGTATATGAAGCGCTAGAAGCTGATGGAGATGTACTGGTCGAATTACAGGATACGTTCTTTGGGGCACTTCACGGACAAGTACAGGACCGCAAAAATGGGTTGATCTGGGTGCTGAATTATATGAAATAGACGAAGACCTTCACCATTGTGAAGGTTTTTTTGGGAGTGCTTTTATTTTCTGAAAAATGGAAAATATGCTATGTTGGAAGAATAAAAGAACAAGGAGAAAGGTGGCAAAGGGATGGAGCAAATTGAATTTCAATCAATCCAAACAAATGGTGTAACACTTCACACAGCAATGGCTGGACCTGAGGATGGCCCGCTACTTATACTGCTGCATGGATTTCCTGAGTTCTGGTACGGCTGGAAGAACCAAATTATGCCCCTGGCTGAGGCAGGCTATCGTGTCGTCGTTCCTGATCAAAGAGGCTACCATCTAAGTGATAAGCCAGAAGGAATCGAATCCTATGTATTAGATCAACTGAGAGATGATATCGTAGGGCTGATTAAGACGCTTAGTCCGAATCAAAAGGCGATTGTGGGTGGTCATGATTGGGGCGGGGCAGTTGCATGGCATTTGGCATCCACACGTTCTCAATATGTAGAGAAACTAATCATTGTCAACATGCCGCATCCGCGGGTGATGATGAAGGTTCTTCCATTTTATCCCCCGCAGTGGAAGAAGAGCTCCTATATCGCATTCTTTCAGCTCCCGAATGTGCCAGAGGCAGCTCTCCAGGAAAATCACTTTCAAAAACTGGATGAAGCCATTGGGCTGACTGCAAGACCCCATTTGTTCACGAAGGAAGATATATTAAGCTATAAGCTGGCTTGGACGCAGCCAGGGGCCATGACCTCAATGCTGAATTGGTACCGCGCCATCAAAAAGGGTGGCTTTGAAAAGCCGATATCAAAGCGCATTCTAGTACCTGTTCGCATGATCTGGGGGATGGAGGACAAGTTTTTAAGCAGAAAGCTGGCGAAGGAAACGATGAAGATTTGCCCAAATGGTCAGCTGATTTTTGTCGATGATGCCTCTCATTGGATCAATCATGAAAAACCAGAAGTGGTGAACAAACTCATACTCGAATTTTTGAACTAAAGAAAAAAGCTCTGGTCAGAGGACCAGAGCTTTTGTGATTTACCCAATATGATTCTTTTTCAACGAAGCAGGTTCGTCGTCCCAGCATTCAATTTTCTCATTGTTTGGAACGGCATTTTTATAGAAGACAGGATCCTTGCCTTCTTTTTTCTGTCTCGTATAATCCTTCAATGCTGCAAAGGCGACCTTAGACAGCATGGTAATGGCGATGAGGTTGACGATGACCATGAGTCCCATGAAGAGATCGGCTAGACCCCACACGAGAGGAACAGTAGCAACTGCACCGAAAAGAACCATTCCAATAACGGCAATTCGATAGATGTTAAGCCAAACTTTGTTGGCTCCAAGGAATTCAATGTTCGTTTCACCGTAGTAATAGTTACCGATTAATGTACTAAAGGCGAATAGGAAAATCATGATAGCAAGGAATCCAGAGGCCCATGGTCCAATGTGCTGACTGAGTGAAGCCTGTGTTAATTCAATTCCTTGCAGGTTCGTTGTTTTGTATGCATCAGAGAACAGGACAAGGAAGGCTGTGCTTGTACAAATAATTAATGTATCTGTTAACACGCCAAACGCCTGGATTAATCCTTGTTTTACAGGGTGACTTGTCACAGCTGTTGCTGCTGCGTTAGGTGCACTACCCATACCAGCCTCATTCGAGAAAAGACCACGTTTAATCCCTTGTAATAATGCGCCGCCTAATGTTCCACCAGCGAACTGTTCAAACCCGAAGGCGTGTTTCACAATCGTACTGATGACACCAGGAAGTTCAGTGATATTTGTCACAATAACAAAGAATGCAATTCCGATATAAGCTAGAGCCAGCACAACGACAATGTATTCAGAAGCTTTTGCAATGGCTTGGATTCCCTTGAAAATAATTGCTGCAAAAATAACAGCCATCACAATACCGACTGTTAAACGGTCTAATCCAAAGGAGTTTTCAAAAGCGACAGTGATTGTATTTGATTGCACTGCATTAAAGACGATTCCAAAAGAAATTGTAATCAGAATCGCAAATAAAATTCCCATCCAGCGCTTGTTTAACCCTTTTTCCATGTAATAAGCAGGTCCACCGCGGAATCCTGTTTTATCTTTCACTTTATACACCTGGGCTAACGTACTTTCAACAAAGCTTGAGGCAGAACCGATAATCGCTACGATCCACATCCAAAAGATTGCCCCAGGTCCACCAATTGCAATGGCGATGGCAATCCCTGTGATATTTCCTGTTCCTACACGTGCCGCCATACTGATGGCAAATGCTTGGAACGGTGATATCCCTTCTTTTTCTTTTCTTCCTTCTTTCAGGACACGCACCATTTCTTTAATCATTCTCACTTGCAGGAAGCGTGTTCTATATGTGAAGTAGACACCAACTCCAAGTAACAGAGCAATGACAATATAAGTCCAAATAAAATCATTTGTATGTGTTAAATAAGATAGCAAAGCTTTTTCGTTCATAACATCACCTCTTCGAATTCATGACTGTTCATTTTAAAAAATACTGAGATCCCACTCTTTTGCGAGCTTTTTCAGCATCATGACACCGGTAATACTATTTCCGCAATCGTCAATGGCGGGACCATAAATACCGATTCCGCAGCCTGTCTGAAATGGAAATTCTCTTCTTGCGCTTGGCGGAACGCAAGCCATAATTCCTCCAGACACACCACTTTTGGCTGGAACGCCTACGAAAGCAGCAAAATTACCAGACGCATTATACATGCCGCATGTCAGCATCAATGCCTTTGTTAGTCTTGCGATATCTTTTGGAATGACTTGAACCTGTTTAAAGGGATGATAGCCATCACTTGATATAATCAGCCCAATCAAGGCGATGTCCTCTGTTGTAACCTCGATGGAACATTGCTTTAAGTACACTTCTAATGTGTCCTCGACATCTGATTCTAAATAATTGGTTTCTTTTAAGTAATAAGAAAGAGCACGGTTGCGGTGCGCAGTTGCCCATTCTGATTGATAAACCTCTTCATTGACAGATGGACGCTTTCCTATTAAGTTTTCGATTAAATCGAAAATATATGCTAGCTTTTCTGTAGAAGTCTTTCCGGGAAGGATGGAGGATACGGTAATAGCTCCAGCATTAATCATTGGATTAAAGGGCTTCCCTGGTTTATGCATCTCAAGACGATAGATGGAATTAAATGCATCACCAGTTGGCTCTACATCTACCCGGTCCAAGACGTAAGGAACGCCTCTTCCTAAACAGGCAGCTATAAAGCTGATGACTTTTGAGATACTTTGCAGGGTAAAGGGAACGTCCCAATCACCATATCGTACAGATGATCCATCTGGGCCTATCACGCTGATACCAAGTTGAGAGGAATTCACTTTTCCGAGTGCTGGAATATAGCCAGCGTTTTGTCCATTTTTGTAATACGGACGAATTTCTTCTGCCCATTGATCAACAGAAGACTGGCATGCGTGTTGTGTATTATTAGAAATTGCTGTTTTCATACGATTCCTCCAATCAAAAATCAAAAAGTACCCTATTGAATTGGCGGATGACAAAAAATGCGATCAAATAGGCACGAAAACATGTTACACATCTTCAAAGAACTTGTCATGCGCTGCTTGTACCACTCCTTTACACCTAAATATATGTTCAAATGAAGGCTTTGGCGGCGAAAAAACAAAAAGGGTTTTTAGTGAAAATTCAGAAAACGCTTACATATAGTTTCACTAAAATTGTTCATTCAATTTATCTTGGAAACTACACAATCTGACGAAAATCTACAGAAAAACTTACAAATAAAAAATCGGTTTGTCGCTTATTGTCTAAACAATTCCCATTATTGTAGACAATATCCAAAATGCTGAATAGCTGAAAGGTCACCATGCCGTCTCGGTGAATAGTCATAAAAAAGGATTTTGAGGAAAGAAGGAGCTGTGAAAATTATTTTTTTGTACGTTGTGAAGAAAAGAGTCTCCTTGTATACTGTGGCTATGCAAAAAGGGGAAGGGATGTCAGTTATTTGAGTTTAAACCAGCTTGTTAAAAAAGACGCATTCATATTAATTTTTATGGTGGTGATTGTGCCGCTTGCAGGAGAACTGAAGTTTTATCCTGTGAATGAGACGTTCCGGATCAGCTTTGGGGCACCTGCGTTTTTCTTTTGTTTATTACTCTTAAGGAAATCTAGACCGTTCTTGCCCGGGTTTTTAACAGGCGCAGCCATTGTGCTTTTTCGAGTAGGTTTAGATCTGATGCAGCATCATGCTGATCTCGCTGCATCATTTTATCAGCAATTCCCAAGTTTCTTTTTCTATCTTACATATGCATTCCTGTTCTTTGCCGTCCGTACGGGACGTTTTAAACAGCGCTCTATTTTTATTGGCATCATTGGTCTCATGATTGAATTAGTGGCTGATTTTGTTGAGCTCTTTGTACAATTTTTAGTGTTTGATACGACGATGACGCTATCAAAGCTGAGTGATATGTTTCTCATTGCGTTTGCTCACAGCTTTGTCGTAATCAGCTTTTTTAATATGATGAAGCTATATGAGGCACAATCAAGAGAGAAGCAAATCATGAAACAAAATGAGCATATGATGATGGTCATTTCAAATTTATACGAAGAAACGGTTCATTTAAAGAAAACGTTAAAACATACAGAGCACATTACGCAAGAATCATACAGGCTTTATCGTCTCTTGCATGAACACGAAGCAGGGAAGAAAGTGAGTCAGGAGCTATTGAAGCTTGCAGGAGAAATCCATGAAGTGAAAAAGGATAATCAGCGTATATATGCTGGGCTTTCGAAGCTAATTTCTAAGGAAAATATGCAAGACTATATGAAGGCAGAAGAACTCGTTCAAATTGTACTCCGCATTCAAGAAAAGTATGCGTTCTCTCTAGGGAAAAACATCTCCTTTATATCTGATATAAGAGGCATTCATTTGCATGATTATCATGTGTTCATTTTTTTATCGCTCATTAATAATTTAATGGCAAATGCGGTTGAAGCCATAAAGGATAACGGAATGATCTCACTCGTATTGAAAGGAAGTCATGATAAAATAGAGATTCGGATTGAAGATGATGGCCCGGGGATTCCTGAAAAAATGAGAGAAATAGTATTTGATCCAGGCTATACTTCTAAATTTGATGCATATGGAACACCATCAACTGGGATTGGCTTATCCTATGTGAAAGAGCTGGTTAAAGAGCTTGGCGGTACAATTAAAATCGAACAAAGAGAAACAAAGGGAACAGCTTTTCAGCTACTCCTTCCTATACAAAATTTAATACAGAGAGGGTGAGTGTATGCGATTTTTCATTGCAGATGATGATCGTGCAATACGCTCGATTTTAGGACAAATCATTGAGGATGAAGATTTGGGAGAGGTCGTGGATGAAGCCGATGACGGTGTTGGATTAGAAGCCCATTCATTGAATCTGAAAAAAATAGACATCCTTCTGATTGACCTTTTGATGCCTGCTAGAGATGGCATTCAAACCATTCGTCATATTCACCCTGAATTCAAAGGTAAAATCATGATGATTTCCCAAGTAGAGGCGAAAGAGATGATGGCAGAAGCCTATGAATTAGGGATCGAATATTATATTCATAAACCTGTCAATCGAATTGAGATCGTCAGTGTGATTCGAAAAGTCATGGAGCGGATCAAACTCGAGAAATCGATTTACGATATTCAAGCTTCCCTTCGCCATGTGCTGCCGTTAGAGCCTGTGATTTCTCATAATACAACGGGCAATGGATTGAAGAAAAGGACGATGAAAGAGGCGGGGGAATTTCTCTTATCCGAACTAGGAATTGTCGGCGAGAGCGGTTCTAAGGATTTACTTGAGATACTGATCTACTTACATGAAACACAGTCAGCCAATTCTCATGAGGTTAATTTCCCGCCGCTAAAGCAGCTCTTTATCAAAACAGCGGAGAGGAAGCTGGATCATGGGGCAACCGATGTCGAAGTGATGAGGGAAGTGAAAGCGGCAGAACAGCGGATTAGGCGCGCTATTCATCATTCTTTGAATCATTTTGCTTCACTAGGATTAACAGATTTCTCGAATCCTAAGTTTGAGCACTATGCGTCGAAGTTTTTTGACTTTACCGATGTCAGCCAAAGAATGAAAGAAATGCAGAAGACCTCATCATCCGCAGGATCAACGGGCAGAGTCAATACGAAGAAGTTTGTTCAAATCTTTTATTTTGAGGCAAAGCAGTTATTTGAGGGAATGAGCTGAAGAAAATCTATTGGAATGATTGGAGAAAATAAACAGAAAAAGACCGCTATTCCTATGATTTGTCGTGATCTTCAAGTATCTTTATTATTTAACTGATCATTCTGATTTTTCTTTTTTCTTGAAAATAAAACTCTC
This sequence comes from Bacillus sp. FSL R7-0672, assembly GCF_038601465.1. Classification (NCBI taxonomy): domain Bacteria; kingdom Bacillati; phylum Bacillota; class Bacilli; order Caryophanales; family Bacillaceae; genus Bacillus; species Bacillus sp. FSL R7-0672. Next base: position 280,775 of record NZ_CP152010.1, read on the forward strand.
TTGTGCAATCGTTTGTTAAACTAGTGAGGTTAGACTAGAATGTCGGAGGTTTTATTTTGGGAAAAATTAAACGAAATGCGCTCTGCCCTTGTGGGAGCGGAAAAAAATATAAACATTGCTGTGGTCAAAAGTCAGGCGGAGAACAAACGTCTGAGCTTGTGTTTAAGGAAGCTGTACAAGTTCAAAAGGATTTAATGAATTACGCATTCTCTAAACATCAGAGAGCCATCAATCAATTCATTAATGAGTTTTCTTTTCTTGCAGATATGGATAAAGAAACGCAACAAATCTCAGTCTTTCATTTGAGTGTATGGGGCATCTTCTTCCGTCCATTAACGGATCAGAAAGAAACCATCTTCCAAGAATTCCTGACAAAGAAAGCGGAGGATATTACCCGTCCGAAAACAAAACAAGTGGTTCAATCATGGACAGACATGGAGCCTTCTTTGCTTTTATTAAATGAAAAAACGGACGAGTCTCTTTACTTTGAGAATATGGTGACAGCTGAAAAGGTTGAAGTAGATGTAAAACCGGATCAAACAGTGCTGCCTGAAAAGGGAAGTCTCGTACTTGGATTCCCTGTTCAATTTGAAGAAAAAGCAGAGTTTTTCATTCAATATACGATGTTTGCGAAGGAGTTTACAGATACGCTTCTTCTTCAAGTTCGTCAGCTTGTTGAAGCATATGAGGCAAATGGAGGAACGCGCAGCACATTTATGAGAGAATCATTCCCTGACGTGTTGGAGTGCATGTTTGCGAAGCAAGAAGTAGAAGAATCAGAAACATCTGCTCAAACAGAAGGCGATACAGGTCTAACAGCAGATCGCATGGACTGGGCAAATGACGTTCAACTGGAAACAGCTAAGCTGATTGAAGACGGAATGAAGGAACACGGGGACCAAAGCTTGACTGATGGCGCTTTAACTGTGTGGAAAGCCTATTGTGATCAGAAATCACCTGTGATCCGTAAAGCAGCATCATTTGCTGCGGGAATCGAATACTACATTCATTCACTTGCAAGCGATGCCCCGCTTTCTCAAGCGCAAATAGCGAAAAAGTATGGCATTAGTGCGTCTACTGTATCGAGCCGTTTTAAAGATATTGAAAAAGCGGTGAAAGAAGAGCAAGAGGCGACTGTATAGCATAAGAAAAGACGCGGCACCTTCATTGGGCCAGCGTCTTTTTTAGTTCATGATTATCTTGTTTTAATAAAACCGCTCATGTACTGCGATGTATTGTAATCGTTAAGGTCAATTTTCCACTGACCATCCCCATTACGTTTCATTTTCACTTCGTATTCAGCCGGGCTGGAGACTGGAGGAAGCTTCTCGAATTCAGATGCGTACAAGTTTAAGCTTTTCTTATACAATTCTTCTTTAGAGCGGATCTTGCCGTTGTAAAACTCATCTCTTTGCTTGTCTAGCTTGTCTTTTAAGTTAGAAGCATCAATGCCTGTTACTTGAGCGACAACCTTCGCCTCGTCATTAGAGATGGTTTTTACACTTGTTTCTACTTTGGTTTTATCCTTCATGGTGTCTTGAATCCGTTTGTACATAGACAGAATATCACGGTCACTTACTTCATTGCCGTACATTCCGGCGCTTCTTTTGAAGTCTTTTACGAACATGTCGTGGTATTTATTCACGACATCGGATTGGTTGTCGCCCGTTAAATCTGCAAATTGATCGTTCTTTTTGTCAAAGACAATGATATCAGTATAAGCGGAAAGCGCCTTTGCAGGGTTATCCAGCTTTTTCGCTGTATCAAGTATTTTGTTTCCATCTAGGTCGATTTCGATCGAATCACTGTTTTTCTTGATGCTGTCTTGGTAAACGAACTGATATCTTTTCCCTTTGTCTACAAGGAAATAAAGAGCACCTGATTGAGATTTGCCTTTGTTCAATGAACCGAGGTCAAGACGGTCTTTACTTCCGTAAAATTTTAAATCAGATACTTTGGCATCATCCTGATAAAGGGAGAAGTCAGAGCTATATAATGATAGAGCTTTGTCACCTTTATTTGTAATCGTCAGGTTGACTTTTAGCACCAATTCATTGTCTCTAAGCGTAGTTGTTGAGTCTTCTGGTAACGTATATTCGTAGCTATCGACTTTTACCTCTGCTGTTTTTGTTGATTTTTGATCAGCGTTGCTTGATTTGGCTGAGCTCTGGCAAGCTGCAGAGATGATCATCACGAATGAAATCATGAGGAGTGCGCTTATTTTTTTAAGATTCACAGTTGATGCTCCTTTGCTTTTCTTTCGTCATTTCATTCCCGCTATCTGACTATGAAAAAAGAAACAGATAGAATGGTATATTCGGGTGTTACAGGGGAAAATCTCCTTATGACGATGTGTACTTTTCATTCTATCGAAATTCGATCATGATGAGGAATAGGTTTTAGTCCCTATCTTTGAAAGGAATTTACACAAAAATCAATAATAAAAGGAAATTTGTGAGTCTAATATACCGGTCAATAAGAATTAATTTGTAGATTTATTATCGGTTTTAAATGTTTTTTACGTAAAAATCATGAAGTGAGGGTGTTTGTGCTTCAGAGAGCAGGATACTTGAATGTTGAAAAGGTTTCATGGGAAAATAAGGATGATTAAGCAGATAAGGGAGATGAGCTTTTGAAAAAGGTAACGCTTGGACGAACTAATTTACAGGTGAATCCGATAGGGCTTGGTACGAATGCGGTAGGTGGACATAATTTGTTCCCCAACCTGAGTGAAGATGCCGGACGAGAGCTTGTGGAGACAGCTCTTGATCAAGGTGTCAATTTCTTAGATTCTGCTTTTATTTATGGGCTGGGCCGTTCTGAGGAATTGATCGGTGAGATTATTGCCAAAAGAGGCGGTAGAGAGAACCTCGTCCTTGCGACAAAGGGGGCTCATAAAGAAGTAAACGGACAAATTGAGCTGGATAACAGCCGGGACTTTTTAAGAGAGCAGGTCGAACATAGCCTGAAACGACTGCAAACAGATTATATTGATTTATACTATATGCATTTCCCAGACGGCCGGACGCCGCTGGAAGAAGTAGCAGGTACATTAAAGGAATTGAAGGATGAAGGGAAAATCAGGGCCATTGGTGCATCTAACCTTGATTTTGAACAACTTCAAGCCTTTAATCGAGACGGCTACTTAGATGTGCTTCAGTCGGAGTATTCTTTGCTGAAACGTGAGGCAGAGAAGGATCTTCTCCCATACTGCGTCGAGCATCGTATTTCCTTTATTCCGTATTTCCCATTGGCATCAGGCTTGTTGACTGGGAAATTTACGAAGGATGCGACATTTGATGATATTCGAGCAAAAGATCCGCTTTTCCAAGGCGAGGCGTTCCTTCAAAACCTCGAAAAAGTAGACAAGCTAAAGGCAATTGCACAATCAAAGAACGCCGAAACGGCACACGTCGCACTCGCTTGGCTTTTAGCACAGGACGGCATCGACGCCATTATTCCAGGTGCAAAACGAGCTGAGCAAGTTCAGCAAAACTTAAAAACAAACGAAGTTCAATTAACAAAAGAGGAAATCAATCAAATTGACCACATTTTCTCTTAATAAAAAAGGTGCTTAGCTGCACCTTTTTTTTATGACATCGTGAGGGGGATTTTGATGACAAGCCGCAAATGTGGAGAACGGTATGTGAAATCAAGAGCACCGTCTGCCTTTTCAACAAGCTGATGAATGATATACGTCCCCATTCCTTGATGATCTCCGCCTTTTGTCGAGCGGCCAAAGTTTTTGAACAAATGGTCTAACACGTGTTTTTCCATTCCTTTTGTGCTGTTTTCACAATGGATTAAAAAGAGCCCGCTCCGAATAGAGGTCGCAATCGAGATGCTGCCCTCTTTTCCGGCTTGCTTCGCTTCAATCGCTGCGTCTAAGGCATTATCAAGCAAGTTGCCAGTGAAACTAACCTGATCCGCCTTAGAAAAGGGAAGCGATGAAAAAGGTGCTTGAAGGTCTAGAGAAAGGGCAATGTCCTCTTTTTCAGCCCGTTGGAAAAAGGAATGCAGAGTTGAGGCCAAATAAGCATTTTCTCCTTTCATCCAAGGGAAATGTTTCACGTATTGCTGAATCAAATCCTTGATCTCATGCTCTTCGTTTGACGCGGAAAAGGCATTTAAATGTCTAGCTGTTTCATGATGTTTACTGCGCAGCTCAAGCAGCAATTCATTGGTTCTTGATTCTGCGTTGATCAGCTCTTGAAGCCGCCCGTTTAATCGTCTCTCCGTATGCATCATCTTCAATGCAAGGATATCTGTTGTCATGATGATCACAAAAGCCAAAAGAGAGCTCCAGCCATTTCCTTGCGTCAGAAAAAGGGAAAGACCTGCACAGGTAAAGAGCACAAAAGCGCCCAACATCACATAACCACTCACATGAGGCAAAAACCTTTTGTATATGAAAAATGTATAAAGACAAATCACACAAAAAGTGAGGAGCCACAGCACTCCTGATGATAGCGGCAGAATAGCTTCAGCAGCTGCATGAAACGCAAGACCTAGCCATATGAGAGCATACATGCGGAATCCAAGATAGAAAGCGTTCACGTTCGTTCTCCTTAAAAATAATATTTCTTAAAGTATTCTAATTGCTGCTTGGTCATCATGGCTTTTTTATCTGTACCTTCAAAAGACACGATAAATGAATTTTTGGCATACGCTGAGAAGTTCTTAATGTAATGAATATTGATGATAAACGATCGGTGAGAGCGGATAAAATCTTTTTCAGCTAGATCGCCCTTTAACTCGTTTAATGTCTGATATGTCTGGATATCTCCTGTTGTTGTGACAATGGTGGTTGACCTGCCTGTTCGCTCAACAAAAATGACATCCTTCTTTTGCAGCACGTGAATATCTGACTGCTGCTTAATGAGAAGCCGTCCATGAATGCTTTTCTCCTGCTTGGTGGACAAGTAGCGCTCTAAGGATTTGGCAATTCGATCGGCTTGGTAGGGCTTCATAATATAATCGTGAACATTTAAATCAAATGCATGGACCGCATATCCGCTGTTTCCTGTCACAAATACAACATCGACATTCAGTGCATGAGAGTGAATGAGATCCGCTAATTCATAACCGGACATTCCGGGCATTTCAATGTCTGCGAACAACAGATCAATATCTCCTTGTTTGACCTTCTCATAGGCATCCTCTGCTGACTGCGTGACAAAGACAATCTCCACAGCCTCCATTCTGCCTACAATGGCGTGCAGCTTTTCTAAATCTACTCGGTAATCATCAACGAGACCTACTTTTATCATAAAAATCACCTATGACTCTTCTTATTATTTGTCTATTTTACCATTTGTTTTTTTAAAATAGATCATTTCAAGACAGAAAAAGGACGTTTCGCGACATTTTTATGTCAGGCATGCGTTATTTTTTCTATCATAGACTTAGGAAGTCGAAAGGGGCGAACCAAATGATTACTCTCAGCGATTGCAGCTGCTGGTTTAAAGATAAGAAAAAGGTCGTAAAAGCGATGAAACATATGACGTTCTCCGTGAAGGAAGGGGAAGTCGTTGGCATCCTAGGAGAAAATGGTGCAGGGAAAACCACATTGTTACGCGCCGTAGCCACATTGTTAGAACCTACGCACGGATCAGTCACTGTCGCAGGCTTTGATACGGTGAAAGAATCAACAGAAGTGAAAAAGCGAATTGGTGTCTTGTTTGGCGGTGAGACGGGACTTTACGATCGTTTGACGGCACGAGAAAACCTTGAATACTTTGGCAAATTGTATGGCTTAGATCAGCATGAAATCAAAGCAAGAATAGAGGATTTGGCAAAGCGTTTTGGGATGAGACAATATATGGATCGAAAGGTGAAAGGATTCTCAAGAGGAATGAAACAAAAGGTGGCGATTGCCAGAACCTTGATTCATGATCCTGACATTATTTTATTTGATGAGCCGACAACAGGCTTGGATATTACATCAAGTAATATTTTCAGAGACTTTATTCATCAGCTCAAGCAGCAAAATAAAACCATCCTTTTTTCAAGCCACATCATGGAAGAAGTCAGCCAGCTTTGTGACAGTGTCATGATGATTCATCAAGGAGAGCTTGTGTATAAAGGGACACTTCCAGAATTATATACACAGGAACAAAGTGATGACTTGAACTATATCTTTATGTCGAAGCTCGCTAGGGGGATTTCATAATGTGGAAAACCGTATTTAAAAAAGAAATGACAGATGCGCTAAGAGACCGGAAAACGCTGCTCTTAACAGTGCTGATTCCTCTTTTGACGATGCTTGGATTGGTGTTCTTTTATGAAAGCATGATTGCAGATCCAGGAGATGAAACCTATACGGTCGCAGTGAATGAACAGCTTCCAACTGAAATGAATCAAATGATCAAAGAGGTCAAAAACCTCACACTTGAAACATTTGATGACCCGCAGCAAGCTGTCAAAGATGGAAAGGCGAATGCTTACCTGGAAATGCCGAAAGAGGCAGACGACATGCTTCAGCATCAACAATCATTTGCGATTAAAATTCATGGGTACACAACAGATGATGATTCGGTGATAACGGTTCAAATGCTGCAATCCTTACTGGAGCAGTATCAAAACCAAGTCGTAGAAAAGCGTTTAGCCGCTGATCAAATCAATACGTCTGTTGTTCATCCATTTCAGGTGCAGGCTGTTGATGTAGAAGAGGGCGATGAAGGAGAAAATGGCATGACCTCTATGCTTTTGTCGATTCTCCTTCCGATGATTTTGGTGACCTCCGTCATCTCAGGTGCTTTGCCAGCTGCTCTTGATATTGTAGCGGGTGAAAAAGACCGAAAATCCATTGAAGCGTTGTTCCTGACACCTGCCAGCAGACTCCAAATTCTCATCGGAAAATGGCTGGCTGTCTCCATGTTCGGGATTTTAAGTGGAATTGTGGCGATCGGCATGCTGCTACTATCCACGCTGCTCTTTACAGAAAAGCTAAAACAAGCACTGAACTTTGGTGATCAAATGTGGAGTATTATCGGCGTCATGTTTGCGGCGCTCATCATCTTCTCCTTCATGGTATCGATGATTGAACTGCTACTCAGTGTCGTTTCAAGCTCAGTGAAAGAAGCGCAATCGTACATGTCCATGATCATTACATTAGGTGTGATCCCAATGTTCTTTACCATGAGAGCAGGTGCTACGCAGCTAGATACGTATTACTTTGCTGTCCCATTCCTCAATATTCATGCGCTCTGTAAGCAATTGATGTTTGGCATCATTGATCCGATGGCCGTCACTCTGACACTCGGCTCCTCAGCCCTCGCAGTCGTCATCTTGTTTGTCATCGTGAGAAGCTTGTTTATGAAAGAAAAATGGATGCTTGCGAAATAAGAAAGTAAAAACTTGTAGATTTTATCTGCAAGTTTTTTTATATCCAGAGATTTATATAAAAGAGATTCACTATCGGGTGAAAGGAATGGCATAATGGAAGGGAGAAATTACATTATTATCCCAATTAGATTAATGAGGTGATTCGTGTATGTCTTATCAAACAGTAGACGATGATGTGCTAGAGCTATGTAATATATATGCTCAACAAACACACCATTTTGAAGCGTTTATTTTGGGGAACAGGAAAGGATTATTGGAATTAAGAAAAGCGATAGATGAGGCATTAGAAACGGGTAGTTCCGTTGCACATTTATATCCATCTGATTTTGAAGGATATGAAACGTATGTTGCTTTAGTAGACGACGAACAAAAGTTTGAGAAATTAATGGATCCTTATGTAGAGGAATACGTACAAGATGAGGATGCGGTTGATCCGGTTGAGGTGATAAAAGAGTATGAAGCTGTAAAAGAAACTCCTTCATAATAGACCGTATCTTACTTTCTTGGCTGTAATTCGGAATTAAATATAGGGTTCAAACAAAAAACGATAAGAAAAAACCCCCGGCATCGGGGGTTTTTTCTTAGTTCTTGATGAACTTTTCAACTAATGAGCTTGTTTTGTAATCGTTCAAATCAAGTTTCCATTGGTCGATGTCATTTTTCTTCATGTTGACTTCTACTGTTTCTTCAGAAGAGGAAGGTCCTAATTTTTTGAACTCTTCTGGGTAGATCGAGAGTAAATATTTTTGTGCTTCATCATAAGACGCAGTACGGTTTTTGCTGTAGAACTCAGTCGCTTTTTCTTTTAAACGATCGACAAGCGGGCTTGCATCAATTGGTGTAAGAGTTACAGTCACAACGGCTTTATCACCACTGATGGCTTTTGTTTTTGTTGATACTTTTGATTTTTCAGCTAATGTTTCTTTTACAGCTTTTAGAAGCTTATCAAGGTTTTCGTCCTTCGCTGAGCTAGAAGAAATACCTGATGACGTGATGTAGCCTTGTTTGAATGATTTATCAAATTGGTTGACAACAGTTGATTTGTTATCACCTGTTAGTTTTTCGAATTCGTCGTTATTCTTACCAAAAATCATGACATCAATATAAGAAGAAAGGGCTTTTGCAGATGCTTGAAGTGTATCTGCTTTTTTCATTAAGTCTTTACCTTTGATATCGAATTCTAGTGTTTTGTCATCTTTTTTAGAACCACTACCTGGCTCTGTGTACACAAGCTGATAGTCTTTTTCTTTGTCAACAACAAAGAAAAGACCGCCTTTTGATACTTTGTCTGCATTTAGAGAGCTTGAAGATAATACTTCGTTGTAGTCATCTGGAGAGATCGTAGACACCTGTGAGTCATCTTGGTAAAGCGTGAAGTTGCTTTTATCAACGTTTAGAGGCTCTTTGCTGATATTTTTTACAGATACGTTCACTTTTAGTACATACTGATCATCCTGTACAGATGTATCGTATTGAGGTGGTAATGTGTACTCAGCACTTTCTACCTTTACCTCTGCTGCATCAAGGGATTTTGTATCTTTTTCCTTCGTAGCTGACTTTTCTTTTCCACCACTACAAGCAGCAGCGACAACAGTGACACATAAGATCAGAAGAAACAGGGATAATTTCTTTTTAAACATGACGTGTTTTCCTCCTCGGGTTTATGATGAATTTTATTGAAAAGCTTTAGTTCATATCATTCTTTTTGCACAAAAAGAAAAATACTGTATGTTTTTTACTGTAGAATGAAGCGAAAGTACTGTCAATACTTCAGTGCGTTTCTAAGGTCGCACAGCTTCAAGTAGTAAAAATGACACTAAGTTGAAAGGAGAAACTTGTAAAATATGATTTGATGTCTCCTGTAAAAACTCAATATTTTATATTTTAAGGTTTTGAGTCGGATTGTTGAATAGGTTCAAATGACTGTTTTTGATGCTGGTGTCGCAATTAGAAGGATTTTTATGACTTGTAAGTGAGTCTATAGTAATGAATATTTTTTCCTGTAATGTGCATGATCACTAGGTTTGTGTGTTGTTGGCAGAGAGACACATGTCCAGCAAAATGTTGAGGTGTTTAGACAGGCTCTCGACACGGAATGTGTCTTTTCCCTTCAAAATGGCAGTCATCTACACAGAAACCCTACATAAAATAAAAGAGAAACGAATGGAGGTGGATGTATGGCAGTGGTAAGAGCGACAAGCTCTGATATTGACCTCATGGCCAGACTGCTGAGAGCGGAGGCAGAAGGAGAAGGAAAGCAAGGGATGCTGCTCGTAGGAAATGTGGGCATCAACCGGTTGCGTGCCAACTGCTCTGACTTTAAAGGGCTGCGTACGATTCCACAAATGATTTATCAAGAGCATGCATTTGAAGCAGTCACGCATGGTTATTTTTATCAACGAGCACGAGAAACAGAAAAAACACTTGCACGGAGGAATATTAACGGAGAACGATTTTGGCCAGCAAAATTCAGCCTTTGGTATTTTAAGCCGCCTGGTAATTGTCCACCGACTTGGTACAATCAGCCGTTTGTGGCAAGGTATAAGTCTCATTGCTTTTATCAACCAACCGCTGAAACATGTGAAAATGTCTATAACACCTTTTAGCTTGATGAACAGCACAATCCTCTTAGTCAACGATTGCAGAGGATTGTGTTTTTCTTTTTTTCAAAATGGGTAACCATTTTGTATCAACTAGATGAAGCACGTGATAGGAGGAAATAAAGATGTATCAAGATTTAAAAGGAAAAACCGCCATTGTCACAGGTTCTTCAAAAGGAATCGGACAAGCCATCGCATTACGATTTGGACAAGAGCAGATGAATGTGGTTGTGAACTATAAAGGTGATGAAGAGGGTGCTGAAGAAACGGTCCAAGCCATTCAGCAGCGCGGAGGTAGGGCGGTGAAAGTACACGCAGATGTCTCCGAAGAGGAAGGAATTCAATCCATCATGGATACAGCACTGGAGCATTTCGGAACAGTTGATGTATTCGTCAACAATTCAGGCTTTAACGGCGAAGAAGCGATGCCGCATGAGATGACGCTCGAGCAATGGCAAAAAGTCATTGATGTGAATATTACAGGCGCCTTTTTAGGGGCAAAGGCTGCAATCGCCTATATGATGGAGCATGACATCAAAGGGTCTATTTTAAATATATCCAGTGTCCATCAGGAAATACCGCGCCCGTTCAATGTTCACTATTCCACTTCCAAAGGCGGAATGAACATGATGACAAAAACGCTGGCTCTTGATTATGCGGAAGCAGGTATTCGGATCAATGCGATTGCACCAGGTACAATGGCGACCGAATCGAATGATGATTTGCAGGATGAACAGAAAAAACAAAAGCAGCTTGAAAAGATTCCGATGAGAGCATTTGGTGAACTGAAGGAGATTGGGTCAGCCGCTGCATTCCTCGTATCTAAGGAAGCTTCGTATATCACAGGCACCACTATATTTGTAGATGGAGGAATGACGCTTTACCCTTCTCAAATCAATGATTAATCCAAAAAACATCCGCCCAATCAGCCGGCGGATGTTTTTTGTTCGTAGCGGTGTGCGGCTTTAGCTGGTTTGCCGAGCAGCATCGGGTACTTGCTTAGGAAGGAGATACATGGCACCATAAGCAGCAATGTTCCGATCGTGTAAAAGAGAGTCCAAGAGAGCTGCGCTGTATCTGCAATATTGATGCCAAGTCCATAATAAACAAATGCTTTCATAATATCGATGCCGGCAAACTGCAAGACGAGAATCACAATGGAATTCCGACCGAGATACGTCAAAATAGGGGACGTTTTGAATTTAAAACTTAAATAAATCACGGCAGCTGAACCGAGCAGTGCACATGCATAGAAAAGAAAAAGATCACCATAGTCATTCACGCGCATATCGATTCGTGAATTAAAGCTTTGCATGTAAGCCGTCAGTACAAGCAGACCTGTACATAGAAGAAGGGTTGGGTCTGTCTTTAATTCCACAAACCATTGCTTTGCCAAAAAGCCAATTGAATAAAACACAACAGCCGTCAAGGCGACATTGGCATTCCACGGTAGACTTTGGTCTAAAAGCAAGGTAGAGGCATATCCAGCACCTCCGCAAAGGACGGTCAGTAAGATCAAGACAGCAGGTTTCCCTTTTGTCAGACGGTGCATAAAGAAAAAGATCATTTCCACTAAAAAGAGTGTCGTTAAAAACCAGATGGCTGGGTTATGCGTGAGTCTAGCTTCATCTGCATTGGATATAAAAATACCTGTAAACGGAACGAAAGGGTCAATATCCGTTTGTCCCTTAAAGGCAAAAAAACGAGTAACGGTGAACCAAAAAACATACGTAATGATGGAGAAATAGAGATAGGGCAAGAGTAAGCTCTTGGCTTTCTTCTGAATAAATGACAGAGCAGGGCGTGAGGATGATCGAAACATCATGCCGGATAGTAAAAAGAAAAGCGGCATATGAAAAGAGTAAATGAATTGCTTTAACGAATCTGGAATGGGCACATGCGCCATGACCACGAGCAGAATACCGATCCCTTTAGCCGCATCGACCCATTCGAGTCTCTTATTCATGGCCTGTCATCTCCTTCCTTCTAGCGTCGTAAACGGGTCTTTCATATGTACCTCTACTATATAAAAGGTACACCCCTTATGCGTTTACAGTTCGCTAACGATTAGAAGACACAGTTGCGATCAGATGACAGGCGGAAGGATTTTGACATCTTGATGTTACATTTCCCATTTTTTATGACAATGTAAAAAAAGAAGCCAAGGGAATTGGCTTCAAAATAATTCGGCGATTCGTTTGAAGGAGCGCTGTTTTTCTATCGGATCAAATGAATTGTTTAGAATCATGATGTCATCCGTTTGGTAGCGGTCCATCAAGCTAAGTAATTGCTCTTTCACCGTTGCCTTTGAGCCGACGATCATCCGCTGGCGGTTTTGTAACATTTTTTTCTTTTCCTGCGTGGTGTAATGATAGGTACTGGCTTCTTCTATAGAAGGGACGCGGCTGTCCAGTCCTTTTTCAATACGCAGCAGCCATAAATCTGTACTGCTGGCGATCCGTTCGGCCTCTTCATCGGTTTCACCACAAATGACAAACACGGCGAACATAGCGTGCGGCTGCGTGGAAAAGACAGATGGAGAAAAGTGAGACCGATACGTCTCAAATGCTTGTTTGCCGCGTGCAGGGTGGATAAAGTGACCAAAAATATAGTTGATCCCAAGTTCCGCTGCCTGCACGGCACTATTTTCTCCGAGACCAAGTAGCCAAACTGGCGGATGAGCATCAACAAGCGGAGAAGCTTTGACTCCTGCATGCGGGTGCCTAGAAGGCAGGCTGTCTGATAAGTAAAATAGAAGATCCTTCAGCTGGCGGTCAAACTGAGATAGATCTTTATGCACGCCGTCTGTCAAAGCAAGTCTCGTCCTTTCAATCCCGCCCGGAGATTTGCCTACACCGATTTCTATTCGTCCAGGATACAGAGCCTCAAGCTGCCGCGTGACCTCTGCTACTTTAAAGGGGCTGTACTGCGGAAGTAAAATGCCGCCAGACCCGGTACGTAAGGTCGATGTATGAGCGGCGATATGTGCCATTAATATTTCAGGTGCTGTACTAGCGAGCCCTCTTGTGCTGTGGTGTTCAGCAAACCAATAACGCTCATACCCAAGAGTTTCCGCAAGTTGAGCCAGCTGTGTTGTGTGAATCAATGTCTTTTGCGCTGTCTGACCTTTAGGAATAGCGACTTGATCTAATATGTGAAGTGATGGCATCATCAACATCCTTTCATTTACACGGTCAATGTTCTTCATTTCAGTATAAAGAAATCCTTGAATAGAAGGAAATGAAAGGGTTTATCCTTTGATTTCATGCTTTATCTTTTCTATATCAACATACGAAAACACATCAATACGTTATTTATCAGCAAGAGCTGTGGACGAGAATTTTCGACAATGTTTCACATGAAACACTTCATTTACGACATGAACCATTTTCAACATGGATCTTTCGTTAAAAAAATATCATCTGTTTGAAACCTATCTTGAACGTAGATCGTATATACTAGTAAATAGAAAAAAGAGTAAGAGGCTCCAATGTCATTTCATGAATTTTGTCGAATTTTCATGTATGATGATTTTAATAGGGTCCATCGCTTAATAAATAGATTTTTATTATGCTGGAGGAGTGATTGATTTGGCGATTACATTAGAAAAAGGTCAACGTATTGATTTAACAAAAGGCAAAGCAGGGCTAACGAATATTCTTGTTGGACTTGGCTGGGACCCTGTATCACAAGGCGGCGGATTTTTAGGAAAGCTGTTTGGCGGCGGAGGCGGCGCTGATATTGATTGTGATGCTTCAGTGCTCATGCTGAAAAATGATAAATTTACGGAAAATAAAGATTTGATTTATTTTGGCAACTTGAAAAGCAAATGCGGCAGTGTCGAGCATACAGGTGACAACCTGACTGGTGAAGGAGACGGAGATGATGAACAAGTCCTCGTCAACTTGAGCAAGGTGCCGGGCAATGTGAATAAATTGGTGTTTGTTGTGAACATCTATGATGCACTTAGAAGAAATCAGCATTTTGGTATGATTCAAAATGCGTACATTCGCATCGTTGATCGTTCAAACAATCAAGAATTAGTGAAGTATAATTTAAAAGATGAGTATGCAGGGAAAACATCATTAATCGTCGGAGAGCTTTATCGTCACGAGAATGAGTGGAAGTTTGCGGCTGTTGGGGACGGTACAAATGATGCGAAGCTTGCCGATATTACGAGAAACTACATTTAATTAGAAGGGAGAGGTTCCTAGTGGGAATTTCTTTAGCGAAAGGTCAAAAAATTGATTTAACAAAAACAAATCCAGGTTTAACAAAAGTGGTCGTCGGTCTTGGCTGGGACGTCAATAAGTATGACGGCGGACATGACTTTGATCTAGACGCAAGTGTATTTCTTTTAGATGCGGCAGGTAAGGCAAGCTCTCCATCGGATTTTGTCTTTTACAATCAAACAACTGGCGGAGGCGGCAGTGTCGTACATACAGGCGATAACCGCACTGGTGAAGGCGACGGAGATGACGAGCAGGTCAATATCGACTTATCAGCTGTACCAGCGAGCATTGAGAAGATTTCATTTGTCATTACGATTCATGATGCGGAAGCGCGCAGTCAAAATTTCGGACAAGTCACGAACGCATATGTGCGTATTTTAAATGCGGCATCAAATGAAGAACTGATTCGCTACGATTTGGCAGAGGACTTCTCCATCGAGACAGCGATTATTGTAGGTGAATTATACCGTCATGGCGGGGAATGGAAATTCTCAGCTGTCGGATCGGGCTATCAAGGCGGACTTGCCCGCATTGCAACGGACTTCGGTTTAGATATCGGGTAACGGCTAGTTTTATATTTTCAGGAGACAGGAGAGGGACGAATATGGCGATTCAGCTTTCAAAAGGACAACGTGTCGATTTAACAAAAACCAACCCAGGGCTGACGAAAGTGATGATTGGTCTTGGCTGGGATACGAATAAATATTCTGGCGGAGCCGAATTTGATTTGGACGCTTCGGCATTCTTAGTGGATGCAAACAATCGTTGTCAGCAAGACACAGATTTTGTTTTCTATAATAACCTTCAGCACCCAAGCGGCAGTGTCACTCATACAGGTGATAACCGGACCGGTGAAGGAGATGGAGATGACGAGCAAATTCTCGTTGATTTCTCAAAAATTCCTGCTAACATTGATCGTATCGGAATTACAGTGACGATTCATGATGCAGAGACGCGCAGCCAGAATTTTGGACAAGTCTCAAATGCGTTTGTTCGTGTTGTAAATGAAGAGGGCGGGGAAGAATTGATTCGCTTTGATTTAGGGGAAGACTTCTCAATTGAAACGGCTGTCGTAGTGTGTGAATTGTACCGACACGAAAGCGATTGGAAGTTTAACGCGATCGGAAGCGGATTCTCTGGCGGACTTGCAGCTCTTTGTCAAAATTATGGGTTAGAAGTATAAACGAGAGAAACAAAATTCAAGAGGCGCTGCCAATGACTCATTTGAGGGCCTTTTCCAAAGTGAGAAAGAAACAGCGATCAAGAATAACAGCAGGCGAAAGCCTGCTGATGCTTCTACACTTATAGGAGGAAAACCAGTTGGATATTTTGAAACATATGTTGGACACGTATGCCTCGTTTTTTGATTGGCATATGTGGGCAGAGGTATTAACAAACCCTGTCTCTTGGGGGCTCATTGGGACCCTTGTTGTGCTTGAAGGATTGTTATCAGCAGATAACGCACTTGTATTAGCTGTCATGGTGAAACATTTACCAGAAAAGCAGCGTAAAAAGGCATTAACCTACGGATTAATTGGCGCTTATTTCTTCCGTTTTCTATTCATTGGCGTAGGGATGCTGCTTATTAAGTTTTGGTGGATTAAGGTTCTCGGAGCTGCATATTTAGCATGGCTTGTCATTAAGCACTTCTGGTTAGGTGACGGCGATGACGAAGCGAAGGAATTGAAAAAAGAAGGCTGGATGATTCGTGTATTTGGCGTGTTTTGGGCAACCGTTATTTCTGTGGAAATTATGGACCTTGCCTTCTCGGTGGACAGTATTCTTGCGGCATTCGCTGTATCTGAGGAAGTATGGATTCTGCTATTAGGCGGAATGCTTGGAATTCTCATGATGCGTACAGTGGCACAGTTATTCCTTGTCCTCATTGACCGTGTTCCAGAGCTTGAGAATACAGCGTTTATTCTCATTGGAATTATTGCCATCAAAATGGGCTTAAGTGCTGCTCATATTGAAATTCCGCATGTCGCATTCTTTGCGATTATTATCCTAGCATTTATCGGGACGTTTATTGTTCATAAAATCAATAAGAAGAAACATCAAGATGTGACAAACGAAGCTGCGGCTTCAAAAGAAGAATAGGACGATCAAAAAGGAATGGAGTTGACTAGCGGCTCCATCCTTTTTTGAATCATCAGGTCATTTATTTATTTTCTCTAAACAACAGGAGGTGGCACAGCATGCGGTATTTTCGATTTTTATCAGAGGCGATGCAGCACGATCTATTTTTCAAGCGGCCGGGGGCGATGCATTCACTGACACCGAGGCATGTACTTGCGCATGCATTAGGTGCTACTTTGTATATGCCTGCGACAAGACAAGATATAGCAGATATGCTGCTGTCGCAGAAATATGAAGCGCTTTGCTCTGTTGTATTTTGCTTGGAGGATGCCATCGGTGATCAAGAAGTGGACATGGCTGAACAGAATCTAGTGGCACAATTGGCCAGTCTCAAAGAGAAAGTCACGCATGCGCCTGAAACGGCTGAACATTTGCCTCTTATATTTATTCGCGTTCGTTCGCCGAAACAGCTGCTCAAAATGGCAGACTTGCTCGGTTCCTCTCTTCAATTACTTACCGGTTTTGTGTTCCCGAAGTGCTCGGTTCATAATGCGAAGGATTATTTGGACAGTCTGAAACAGGCATCGTCCCAAACGCAGACAACCCTTTATGGGATGCCCATTTTGGAAACACCCGATTTACTAGAAAAAGAAACAAGATATACGGTGTTGTCAGAGTTAAAGCAGATCTTGCTGAATGACGAGGAATATATTTTGAATATTCGCATTGGGGCAACGGATCTTTGCGGTTTGTACGGAATTCGCCGTGATCGTAACACGACCATTTATGAGATTAATTTGATTGCTGATTTGATCACAGATATCACCAATTATTTTGGCCGTTCCTTTGTGGTATCAGGTGCTGTGTGGGAGCATTTTGGCCCTGCACGAAAGGAACAAAAGCCATTCATCCGGGCACTTTCTCATAAGAGTGGTGAATCGTCTTCATCTGAATTTGATGACGTACAAGGTTTACTCAAGGAGACAAAACTCGATGTGGCTAACGGCATTCATGGAAAGACGGTCATTCATCCAACACATCTCAAGCCGGTTCAAAGCATGTATGTTGTAACGAAGGAAGAGTATATGGATGCATTAAGCATTCTTGAACATGCAGACGGCACAGTTGGCGTAATGAAGAGTACCTTCTCTAATAAAATGAATGAAACGAAGCCCCATTACAGATGGGCAGAGCACATTATAATGAAGTCAGATATTTACGGGGTGTTTCATGAAAATAGAAGCTATATCGACATACTCACAGAAGCAGAAGCCGCATACGCTGAGCATCTTGGAACATATGGAAGTTGAGCTTGTTCTCAAAGAAGGTGCGCTTCAGCTAGAAAAAGAGCATCTCTTTGACATGGCAGCAAGGGTGAACAAAAAAAGAGCCTTTTTATTCGTTAGTAAGGTGCTCGGTAAGCACATTCCTGTTCATCCAGTAAAACCGCTCCTTGTCTCGGGTCTTTTAGCCATGGCGTATGCCAAAGAGCAAACAGGCAAGACGTCTCCGCATCAAGAGCTTTTAGTAGAAGCACTTAAGACGGATGACCACACGGTATTAACTAAAGCCTACGAAGCGCTCAAAAAAGAGAAGCTTTCAATAGGAAAACAGCCGATCGTGATCGGCTTTGCAGAAACAGCCACAGCTCTTGGTCACGGTGTGTATGACGTATTAGAAGGAGCATCTTACATTCATACGACACGTGAACAGCTGCTGGATCTTGATCCTTCATTGGTATTTGAAGAAGAGCATTCGCATGCAACGGATCAGCTTTGTTATGCAGACGAAGCATTACTTCGCACAGACCGTCCCGTCGTGCTAGTAGATGATGAAGTCACGACAGGCCGTACGAATATCAATATCATTCGGGACCTTCATGCAAAGCACCCGCGACATTCTTACACGATTCTTTCTATTTTAGACTGGCGGACAGAGGAGCACGAGAAAGCCATGTGTGAGCTTGAAGAGGAGCTTGGTATTCACATCACCTCATTGTCTTTATTAAAAGGGCAAATGGTCTTTCGCGGCAAAACGCTGGATGAACCAGCTTATTCGTATGAGATTGCTGAGCAAAAGGATCTGCCAAGCCTCTCTGTTCACTCCCTTCAATCCTTCTTTCAGCAAAAGCCGTATGCACGTTCTCATGCAACCAATTCGGCTGGTCATTCGCCATATATACATGAAACGGGTCGTTTTGGTTTAAACGCAGCAGATACGGCAGCCATCGACCAAGCAGCTGCAGCGGCTGGACTGAAACTGAAGAAGGAACGCAAAGGAAAGCAGACACTTTGTTTAGGAACTGGTGAGCTGATGTATGTGCCGATGAGAGTGGCTGCACATATGGGAGAAGGTGTTCTCTTTCATTCAACGACGAGAAGCCCAATTCATCCCGTTGAAAAGGGTGGATACGCTGTTCAAAATGGGTTCACCTTTGTGAGTCCAGAGGATGCTCGAATTCAGCACTACGTGTACAACATACCAAAAGGTCAATACGATGATGTATTTCTCTTCTTTGAGAAAAAGGTCTCTCAGGAGGCATTGCTTCCGCTTGTTCATTTATTTGCCGAGCGGCATGTGAAGCATGTGCATATTGTGACTTTATCAGACGAGGTGAAGGTGAATGGCTAATGTGTATACAAAGATGGGAAGCTATCCAGAGCAGGATGTAACCTTCTTACTCAAAGATTTATCATCCATTGAGATGGAGAAAAGTACAGAGGAGCGGGAGCGTTCGATTCAGAGTGGTGCGCATTATTCAGAAATGCTGCCGATTGAATATAAACCAACCGAATCTTATATGGATTTATTCTATGAATCTCTGAAAGAAAGTAAGGAGAAGGTAGCAGAAGCAGTAGCTGTTGTAGCAGAACAGATTGTGAAAAAGCGAGGCTTCCAAACGGTGCTTTGCAGTTTGGCTAGAGCGGGAACGCCGATCGGGGTACTCATCAAACGATATATTCGAAAGACATATGGTCTTGAACTGCCTCATTACAGCATCTCGATTATTCGTGATCGAGGAATAGATGAGAATGCGCTACATTATATGCTCAAGGAACATCCGGGCTATGAGATTGCCTTTATTGATGGATGGACCGGAAAAGGTGCGATTTCGAGAGAGCTCCAAAAAGCGGTGATTGATTTTGAAAGAAAGTACGGTATTCGTCTTTCTAGTGAACTAGCTGTACTCGCTGATCCTGGCTATTGTACACATGTCTACGGAACGAGAGAGGACTTTCTCATTCCAAGTGCTTGCCTGAATTCGACTGTATCTGGACTTGTTAGTCGTACGGTACTAAACAACCGCTGGATCAATGCCGATGATTTCCATGGGGCAAAATATTATGAAGAGCTGCTTGATGAGGATGTGTCCAATCTGTATGTGGATACAATTGAAGAAGCATTTTCTAGCCTCGAACCAAATGTAGAAGAGAAAGCAGAGACCATCCTCGCGCAAGGAATGCCTGCGGATTGGCGGGGGATGGCGTCCATTGAAGCGATCGGTCAGGAGTTTCAAATTGAAAATACCCATTTGATTAAGCCGGGTGTTGGTGAGACGACCCGTGTGCTGCTGAGAAGAATCCCTTGGAAAATCTTGATACAGCCTGGGTCTCAGGAGAAGCTAAAGCATATTTTGCTTCTGGCAGAGGACAGAGGCGTTCCTGTCATTGAATATGCCAATATGTCCTATACGTGCTGTGGACTCATTCGTCCGCTGGAGCAGACGTCATGAAGACAAGTGCGTTTGCCAGTGATTTAGACCGCACACTGATTTACTCACATCGAGTGCTGGATCAGTATACGTATGAAGGAGATTATGCTTTAGTTGAAATGCTGGATGAACGTCCGCTTTCCTATATGTCGGTTAAAACGAAGAAGTCTTTGCAGACGATTCATCAATTGGGCTGGTTCATTCCAGTGACGACAAGAACGACCGCTCAGTATGAACGGATCACCTTCTTTCAGCAAGAGCTCAAACCGGAGTATGCTATCACGACAAATGGGGGATGTATCCTTCATCGCGGCAAGCCGCTTGAGGATTGGCAGGTCATCGTTGATGAGAGGCTCAAAGCGTGTATGTCAGTCAGAGAGATGCTAAGAGCCATCTCCGAACTTCCAGTTGCGGCATGGGTGAAGCGTACCCGGACAGCAGAGGGAAGATTTCTTTATTTGATTATGAAAGATGAGTATCTGTCTCGCATTCCACTTGCTGAATTGAAGCAGTGGGGCGAGGAGAGAGGCTGGCAGGTGTCTCTACAAGGACGGAAGCTTTACTTTATTCCGGAACCGCTCAATAAGTGGGATGCTGTTGCTTTTCTAAAGGAACGGCTGGAGCTTGAATATGTATACGGTGCGGGTGATTCCCTCTTAGATGCAGGTCTCATTCGTCAGGCAGATATGGGCTTTGCCCCAAGGCATGGAGAAGTGCTCGACTTTGATCCATTACTTGAGCCGACAGCAGCATCTGGCATGGCAGCAGCAGATGAAATCACCGCTTGTGTCATGAAGCAGATGACGACCGCAAAAAAGCCTTCGATTCGATAGCAGAAGTAGAAGGGTGAATGATATGATAGTAGTAGCTTTCGAGAAAATATAGGAGAAAGGAAGGAGCGGCGTGAGTTATAAAGAAATCAATGTTAACCAAACACGGGCGGAGCAGGAAGCCTGGAAAAACGTGCTGAAAAAGCCGCTCCCTGAAAGAGACGGTTATGTCAAGGACGAGCATACATTGTCCTTGCCGCGTCTCGCCGCCCGGGTCCTTGGAACTCCGCATGATGCAACCGATTATTTTATTTATTTACATGAATTATATGAAACAGATGGCATTCATATTTTAAGTGAAACGCTCAATCGTCATATTGAGCCGGAGCATTTTCAAGCGCTTCAACGCATTCATTTGATTAACCAAGAAGAAAAAGGATTATCTGTGAATCGCTTTGTGGCTTTCTTAGATGGTGAACAGCTGATTGTACGCCATCCAAACCCTGTAATGAACCGGCATATCCGCCTTTCATTGATCAAGGTGTTTGAGCATTTCAAACAGCTGCATGAAGGGGGATTTCAGCATCCCGATTTCCGCCGGGTTTTGCTGGATGTAGTAAAGTTCTCAAATAATCATCTAGGTCCATGGCTGAAGGAAGTCAATATAGAAGAAAAAATGCCGGCTGTCATTTGGTATGGAGAGGCGAATAAAAGTCAGCTTTATTTTCTTTACTATGTCATGCTGATTGGCTGTGATGTTGTGCTATTTCATCCAGAGGGCGAGGATTCGTTCCGCGAACTAGATCCAGAAGAAAAGCTGACTTTTATTGATCAGTATCCGGGGACTTCAAAGCTGGAACCGTTCCCTACTGAAAAGCCTGAGAGGAAGTCAACGGTGGCGTACCGCTCGACAAGAGAGCTTGAAGAGGTGCTCCACACGGAAGATTCAATGCTGTATAAGCCTTGGCAATTCAGAGATCATACTCCTCATTCTATTACGCTGAAGACAACGTATGATGAGTTGTTTTTAATTGCAAAGGAACGTTCCTTTATCCGCCCTAATTTTCAAGCAGACCGCGACACGATACAGATCCCGAATCTCTTTGCGAAAACGATGGGGGTCACTCGAGACAAGCGTGAATACTGGGATCGTATCCACACGTTAATGGAATGGAAAGAGACGAAGACCATTCGCCATTTTCCTTTTACGAAAGAAGTGTCTTCGAATTATCAATTTCATTATCAGCATGCCCTTTCTTCTGCTGGAGAGATTGATCCTGAATTATTAATGAAAAGCAACGTGTGGCAGTTTTCTCATCTATATGAGGGGACGCAGCGTGCGATAGCAGAGGCGATATCTCGAATCTGTCAGCATCCGAAGCTATTAAAAGAAGTCAATGAGACTGAATTAGATGTCCGTATTTATTTATTCAAACAGGTACTGCATATCGGCCAGGAGCTCATTGAACTCATTCAAACCTTTGATTATGCACAAACTGTACCGAAAGTGATTTTATATCATACGGAATATAATGGTGAGCTAACTCGTTCTGATGCGGCTGTCCTCATTTTCCTAAATGAAATGGGTGTGGATCTCTTCGTGTATCATCCGGCGGGATACCAGTGTATCGAGCGGTATATAGATGACCAATTATTTGATACCCATTGGCTTGATGAGATGGTTATGAACCAGGAGTTTAAAGAGCCGTCCATCGTAAGAAAATTATTTCAATCCATTAAAAACCGATAAGGAGATCAAAGCTTATGACAAATACAAACGGAAATGACATCATTTCAATTGATAAAGAGGAAATCTCCATTGAGAAGGCAGACGATATTCGCGTTCAGCTTCGAAATGAACCAGAAGTGCAAAATATTGCAAGACAGATCGATGCGAAAAATCAGCTGGATCTGCTTGAATACGGAAAACAGCCGGCCGTTGAAATCTCTAAGTTCTCTGATCGTATTCTTTCGATGATGCGTTCAACTAGTGTCACTGACTCAGGAACGATGCTGACGCAGCTTGGAAAAATTATGGATCGTTTTGATAAAAATGATTTTGACGAGCCAAAGGGTGGTTTACTGTCAAAAATCTTTAAACGCGGCGGCAGCATGATTGAAAAGATTTTCAGTAAATATCAAACGCTCGGTGCAGAGATTGAAAAAATTAATGTGGAAATCAGTAAATATAAAGACGAAATGACCAAATCGACTGTGACGCTTGAAGAAATGTATGAGCATAACATTCAATACTATATGGAGCTTGAAAAGTATGTCGTTGCAGGTCAAATGAAAATCGAGGAATTAAAGCAATTGGTTCCTTCTTATGAAGAAAAAGCAGCTAGTGGAAACCAGCTCGCACAAATGGAGCTTGATACACTTCGTAACGGCATTCAAGCGTTGGAAGAGCGTGTATATGACCTTGATATGGCACGGATGGTGGCTCTTCAAACAGCACCGCAAATTCGTTTGCTGCAGCGTGGGAATACGAAACTAATCGGTAAAATCAACTCAGCGTTCATTATCACGATTCCGATCTTTAAAAATGGCATCATTCAAGCTGTGACAGCGAAAAGACAAAAGCTTGTGGCTGATTCAATGAGTGAGCTGGATAGAAGAACAAATGAAATGCTGAAACGAAATGCTGAAAACATCTCAAGCCAAAGTGTGGAGATTGCCAAATTGTCTGGACGTCCAAGTATCGACATTGAAACGATCGAATCTTCCTTTAATACGATTGTACAAGGGATGAAAGAGACAAAACAGATCGAAGAAGAAAACAAACGATTACGCGAAGATGGAACAAAGCGTATGCTTGAATTGCAAGATAATATTAAGCGAGCTGCCCTAGAGTCCTAAAAAAATAAGCTGTCTGTAACTAAAGTTGCAGGCAGTTTTTTAATATTTTAATTAAAATTTGAATGAAAAAGGTTTCTATGTGACCATTTTCGGGTAAATCCTGTTCAGAGGAATGGTTCACCCATGTTTGAAAAAGTTCGCTATGGTGGGGTTCGAGTTATTTTTTAGCACAATTAGGAATTTCCAGTAAAATATTGTCTGATGAGAGGAAATACCCCGTAAATTATGTTGTTTATGAAGCATTCTATAGGATTTACGAGTAATACGGCGTATAAACTCTAATCACCAGACCTCTTATAGGGAATTCATACATATTGTGCAGAAATAAGCGAATTCTAAAGATTGTTCGCATCATAACGCTTATGTTACGGTTATAAAGATGCTAATTTGGAGGGAAAATATGAATTCTGAAGAGAGAAATATCAAAATCAAGATAAATAATGTATCTAAAATTTTCGGTAAAAATGCTAAAAAAGCAACTCAAATGCTTGAAAAAGGGAAAACAAAAAGAGAGATCCTAAAAGAGACCGGCGCAACAGTTGGTGTCAATCGAGCAAATTTTGATGTGTATGACGGCGAGATATTTGTCATCATGGGGCTATCAGGGAGCGGAAAGTCCACACTTGTGCGGCTGCTAAACAGGTTAATCGAACCAACCTCCGGCGAGATATATATTGATGGGGATATGATAACAAATATGTCAAAGGATCAATTGCGTGAAGTCAGACGGAAAAAGATCAGCATGGTCTTCCAAAACTTCGCATTGTTCCCGCACCGCACCATTCTTGAGAACACAGAGTATGGTCTTGAATTACAAGGTGTAGACAAAGAAGAGCGCCACTCAAAAGCGCTTGAATCTTTAAAGCTTGTTGGACTTGAAGGCTTTGAAGAGCAATATCCAAACCAATTAAGTGGTGGGATGCAGCAGCGTGTTGGATTGGCACGTGCATTAGCAAATGACCCTGACATCTTATTAATGGATGAAGCATTCAGCGCACTCGATCCATTAATTCGTAAAGACATGCAGGATGAATTGCTTGAGCTTCACACATCTGTAGGAAAAACGATCATTTTCATTACCCATGATTTAGACGAGGCGCTTCGGATTGGCGACCGCATTGTGCTCATGAAGGACGGGAATATCGTCCAAATCGGAACACCAGAAGAAATTTTGATGAACCCATCGAATGAATATGTTGAACGTTTCGTTGAAGATGTCGACCTTTCTAAAGTATTAACCGCTGGTCATATTATGAAACGTGCAGAAACAGTTCAGATCGACAAAGGGGCTCGTGTTGCACTTACGCTCATGAAAAACCTTGGAATTTCGTCAATCTATGCAGTCGATAAGAAAAAGCATTTATTAGGTGTTATTTCTGCACAAGCAGCGAAAAAGGCGGCAGAAATGGGAGCATCGCTTGAAACTGTTCTTGATAAAGAATTCACGACAGTATTGGAATCTACGTATTTGACAGAAATCTTTGATGCGGTGTCTGATGCGGCAAACATTCCAATTGCCGTTGTCGATGAGAAAAACAGAATGAAGGGTATTGTGGTCAGAGGTGCATTAATTGGTGCGTTATCAGGTAATGATGAGTATATCAACATGTCTTCTAACAAGCTTGAGGAAATTAAAACACAAGAGCCTTCTGCACAGGAGGTAGAATAAGATGTTTAGTATGAGTGATTTACCTAGAATTCCGTTCGCGGATTATATCGATCGATTTGTTGACTGGTTAACATTAACCTTTGGTGGTTTCTTTGATGGGATCACAAATGGATTAGCAGGTACAGTAAATGGAATTGTGGCAGTACTTGGTGTGATTCCATCCATTATTTTAACCCTTATTTTTGCCGGCATTGCTTGGTGGATCAGTACAAGAGGAATTGCTCTTTTCACACTTATTGGATTCTTGCTGATTGACTATTTAGGCTACTGGTATCCAATGCTTCAAACACTTGCGCTCGTTTTAACAGCTGTGGTCATTTCCATCGTAATCGGGGTTCCGATCGGTATTTGGGCATCACAGAAGGAAACTGTGCGTAAAATTGTGACACCTATCTTAGATTTAATGCAGACAATGCCTGCATTCGTTTATCTATTACCAGCCATCTTCTTCTTTAACATTGGCGTTGTGCCTGGAGTTGTGGCATCGGTTATTTTCTCTATGCCGCCAACAATTCGTATGACGATTCTCGGTATTAAACAAGTACCAGCTGATTTAATTGAAGCAACAGAAGCATTTGGTTCAACGACATTCCAGCGTTTGTTCAAAGTTCAGCTTCCACTTGCAACAAAAACCATCCTAGCTGGTATTAACCAAAGTATCATGCTTGCTCTATCAATGGTCGTCATTGCGGCAATGGTAGGTGCACCAGGACTTGGTTCAGAAGTATATAGTGCGGTAACGCAGCTGAAAACAGGAATTGGATTTGAAGCAGGTATTGCTATTGTCATTGTGGCAATTACACTTGACCGTATTACACAAAACATTAAAACGAAAAAAACCAGGGGGAATGCTTAATGTGGAAAAAGTCTCTCTACATTGGGATGACCGCCCTGCTTGTCTTTTTACTAGCCGCTTGTGGCGCAAAGTCAGATTCTAATGCGAGTGCAGCACAGCAGGTGAATAAAACCATTATCGGCATTGATCCCGGTTCAGGGATTATGGCGCTAACGGATCAAGCGAAAAAGGATTACGGCTTAGAGGATTGGACGGTTGTGTCTGCTTCAAGTGCAGCTATGACTGCAACGCTCAAAAAATCTTACGACCGTAAAAAGCCAATCATCATCACTGGCTGGAATCCACACTGGATGTTTTCTCGATATGATTTAAAATATTTAGATGATCCAAAGAAATCTTACGGTGAAGCGGAAGAGATTCATACGATTTCACGTAAAGGGTTTGCAAAGGATCAGCCGGATGCAGCCAAAATGCTTGGTCAGTTTAAATGGTCTCAAGATGATATGGGCGAAGTCATGATGGATATCCAAGATGGTATCAATCCAAAGGATGCCGCCGTTAAATATGTGAAGAAACATAAAGACCAAGTAGCGAAATGGACAAAAGGCGTGAAAAAGTCGAATGGTGACAAAGTCAATCTTGCCTACGTTGCGTGGGATAGTGAGATTGCAAGTACCAATGTTGCTGCAGAAGTACTGCGTGACCTCGGATTTAAAGTAACCTTGACTCAGGTGGAAGCAGGTCCAATGTGGACAGCAATTGCAACTGGAAGTGCGGATGCCTCGTTATCTGCTTGGCTGCCAAATACGCATAAAACGTATGCAGCGAAGTTTAAAGGGAAATATGATGATCTAGGCACAAGTATGAAAGGTCTTCGCATGGGTCTAGTTGTTCCGACATATATGAAGAACGTCAACTCGATTGAGGATTTGAAAAAATAGCCAATTATGATGAGATTCCCTTATAATAGAAGGGAGCATATGAAAAAGCAGTCTGCTCAAAAAGCGGCTGCTTTTTTTCTTATATATAAGGAAGGTGGACGAGTTGTCGATGATGGTTAAGCCGATCATGATTTTCCTGCATGGTGGAGGAGTAAGTAGCTGGATGTGGCAGGAGCAGATAAAAACATTCAAGGAAGCGTATGAATGCTATACGCCTGACCTCATTGGTCACGGGACTAGAGCAGATGAACAGTCATTTTCCATGAGAGAAAGTGCTCTTGAAGTCATCTCGTGGATCAAGCAGCATACGCATGGACGTAAAGTGATACTTATTGGCTTCTCTCTAGGTGCACAGGTTGCCGTTGAGGTGTTATCAAAAGAGCCTGACATCGTAGACATAGCCGTCATCAATAGCGCTCTTGTGATGCCGCTGCCATGGCTTTACTTGATGGTGAGACCTCTTTTACCTCTTACGTATCCATTATTAAAGAAAGATTGGTTTATCGAGCTCCAAGCTGAAAAAATGGGGCTTCCAAACGATGTACTCAATCACTATGTGGCGGATTCGAAGAATTTGCAGAAGAAAACCCTTCTGACGATGTTTCAAGAAAATCTCCATTACAAGCTCCCAGACACGTTTCAACAAGCGAAGGCACGAATTCTTGTCACAGTGGGGGAAAAGGAAAAAGGCATCATGAAACGGTCAGCAAAGAAAATAACGAATTCACATCCGCAGGCAGCAGGTGTCGTCGTTCCCGCTATTGGACATACATTTACGTTTGAGAAGAAAGAACTGTTTATGGATATGGTTCAATGCTTTATAGAGGAACGCACATTACCAGTGGAATTAAAGGAAATCAAGTAACTGAAAGTAAAGACAGGCATAAAAGAGGCAGCCAAATCTTAGAACCTATATGATAGAGGTATAAAACGATTACAGATGAGCTACTGTCTGACTGAAAGCTCATGAGACGTAGAAGGAGGAGTTATGAGTAAAAACTATATCATATTCGGTGCAAGTCAAGGATTAGGGGATGCTTTTGTTAAAGGTCTTCCGACAAGCGGAGATACAGTTTGGATTGTGTCTCGAAGTGAACCGAGCAGTTTGAAATTAGATGACGGTGTACATAGAATTTGGCTGAAAATTGATTTATCAAGCCAATCTCATATCCCATACATGATCGAAGCATTGGGGGACAAAACCATTGATGTCCTCATCTATAACGTCGGCTTATGGGAAAAACGAGGCTTTGAAGATGATTATTCATTTGATCACGATCAGCCAGAGGATATCGCTCATTTAATCAATGTGAATGTCACGTCTACGATTACTTACATCCAAGCACTGCTTCCGCACGTAAGAAAATCGGAGAATGGAAAAATCATCGTGATTGGTTCAACGGCGGGACTCGATCATACAAACCTACCGCAAGTTTCTTTTGTCGCATCTAAATTTGGCCTGCGCGGAATTGTGAATGCACTAAGAGAGCATGTGAGAAAAGATAAAATATCTGTCACCTGTATCAATCCAGGAGAGCTGGCAGCGGAGGTACCATATGAAGATGGTGCCGAAAAAGCCATCGCTCTATATGATGAAACGAGAATTCCTGTACAGGATATAGTAGAACTTGCGAGATGTGTGATTCATTTATCAAGGGTATCCTGTGTAAAAGAAATCAACGTCCCAGCAATGACAGATTTGAATGCGTAATACAGTCAGACCACCCGTTTAAAGAAAAAACGGGTGGTTTTTTGATTTTATGATGAATGCTGCTGAAGGGTTTGATAAACAGCTTCAGTCAAAATCTCAATGCCGGTAAAAATAGCAGAGCGGTCGAATGTCATATACGGATGATGTAGACCGGGCTTTAGGTCACAGCCTAAACCAAGCATCGTCGATTTGATATGCGGAACCTTTGCTGCATAAAAGTGAAAATCCTCTCCGCCTGTCGTTACGATCGGAGGATCAAGCTGTTCTTTCCCTAAAATCTTTTCAATGGCTTGAGACATCATCTGAACGGCTTCTTCATTTAAGGTGGCGGCAGGCAGACGATGATCTGTTGAAAGTGTAATGGAAGCACCAAAGGCATCCGCTACAGCATGTACGGCTCTTTCAATTTCTTTTTCTAGTTCATCCATCACTTCATTTGTTTGTGCTCTGACATCTAATGTAAAAGAAGCTTTGCCAGGGATGATGTTTGAACTGCCTCCGCCAGCATGTAGGTTGGTCATTTTCACAGAATGTGCAACTCTTGGGTCGACATGAATATGCGCCAGTCTTTGCACGAGGGTAGAAGCGACTTCAATGACGTTGACCCCTAGATGCGGGCGTGCACCGTGGGCTTCCTCACCAATAATTGTGCCGATGTAATGATTACTCGATCCATGTAAGATCGCAGGTGCACAGCGTCCGTTTAATGTTTCTTGAATTGGGCGCACATGCACTCCGTATAAGTAATCAACGTCTGCTAGCACACCTTTTTCAATCATTTTCAGCGCACCGCCGCCTTTTTCCTCAGCAGGCTGAAAAATGAACCGGATGGTGCCGTTTGGAAGTTCCTTTTCTTTTAATGCCATGAAGGTGCCGAGAGCCATTGTCATGTGTGCATCGTGACCACATGAATGATTGGCTTGAAACTCACCACCTACTTCCTGCCAAAGTGCATCAATATCGGCTCTTACAGCGACCACTGGTGAACCTTCTCCCATTTCACCGATCACTCCTGTACAGTCGTCAAATGTTCGAGTTTGACAGCCCATTTTCTTTAATAAGTCCTCAAGATAAGCCGTCGTATTCGTTTCTTCCCAGCTGATTTCAGGGTGGGCGTGCAGGTGATCAAAGATGTCTTTCACCGTTTGCTGCATGTCGTTTGTCAAAGTTGTCATGAATAGCCTCCTTGCTGACAGAAAACCTGTCAAAATATTCTTTTAGTGAAATAATATTGATATTAAATATCATCAGTGTTTATAATATAACACATCATTTGATTATTCAGAAAATTAAGTGAAATCTCGATCGGGACAAAGGGGTTTTGACACATGAAAACAGCAGCAGTATTACCACCAGAGAAACAAAAAAGAAAACTTCAAATGCCAGATGCGTATGTTCTCTTATTTATCATTGCGCTCATTTGTACCGTTGCAACGTATTTTGTGCCAGCAGGTGAATTTGACCGAAAGACGTCAGGGGAAATTACAACAGCTGTTCCTGGCAGCTATCATCGCATTGATCAATCACCCGTAAGTCCAGTGGGCTTTTTTACAGCCATTCAGGAAGGGATGGTAGGGTCTTCTTCTATTATTTTTCTCATTCTATTTACTGGTGGAACCATAGCCATTTTGGAGAAAACAGGTGCCATTAACGGAATGATTCACCATGTCATCAACAGGTTTCAAACAAAGCAATTATTGTTTATTTGTATCGTTGGAGGATTATTTTCAGTGCTTGGAACGACCGGAATTGTCGTGAACTCTGTTATAGGATTTATTCCAATCGGGATCATTGTGGCAAGATCCTTGAAATGGGATGCTGTGGCAGGAGCGGCGGTGATTTACATCGGCTGTTATGCCGGGTTTAACGCAACCATATTGTCTCCATCTCCACTGGGGTTATCTCAGACGATTGCAGAGCTGCCGATTTTTTCTGGCATTGGCCTGCGTGTCATTATTTATCTTTGTTTTCTTATATCTAGTATTGTGTACATCTATTTATATACAAGACGCCTAAAGAATAAAGAAAAGGGAAGTCTTCTTGGTGATCAATGGTTTCCTGCGAAGGGGCTTGGCGGATCTGATGCAGAATCTGTGGACAAGCCTGCATTTACGGGCAGACATAAGCTGATTTTAGCAGTGTGTGGATTGTCTCTTGGGGGCTTCTTATATGGCGCGCTTCAGCTTGGCTGGACCGATAAGGAAATGGCAGGAGTCTTCATTTTCATGGCGATTGCTGCTGGATTGCTTGGCGGATTAGCAGCCAATGATATTGCGAAAACGTTTATTGTCGGCTGTCAAAGCCTTGTTTACGGCGCACTCATTGTCGGAATGGCACGCTGCATTTCTGTCATTTTGGAAAATGGTAAGCTGCTTGATACCGTGGTTAATGGCTTGGCGAGTATGCTGACAGGATTTAGTCCAATTGCTGGTGCGATCGGGATGTATATTGCGAGTGCACTTCTTCACTTTTTGATTTCATCAGGTTCAGGAGAAGCGGTTGTCTTTATTCCAATTCTTGCGCCGCTGGCTGATTTAATGGGCATCACAAGACAGGTCGCTGTAGAAGCGGTGATGCTTGGCGAAGGGGTGGTTAACTGTATCAATCCGACGTCAGGTGTGCTCATGGCTGTGCTTGCTGCAAGTGGTATTCCTTATGTGAAGTGGCTTCGTTTTATGGTGCCGCTTGCGCTCATTTGGTTTGTCATTGGCCTTGTCTTTATTTGTATCGGCGTGATGATCAATTGGGGACCTTATTAACATGTATAAAGCTGCTGACAATGGCTTGGCAGCTTTTTTCTTGTAAGAAATATGCATGTATACAGCTCTTTGAAAGCACAATAAGTGTGTTCACAAATTCGCTACATATTTTTTTTCCGAAACCCCCTTGCAAAAGTTTGTGAAGTATCGCACAATAAGAATGTGAAATACTTCACATAAGAAAAACAACCTAGTTTTACTCAGGAGGATGAGATAAATGACAAACGAAAAAGTAAACAAAGTAGCACTTATTGGAGCAGGTTTTGTAGGTAGCAGTTATGCCTTTACATTAATAAATCAAGTGATCACAGATGAATTGGTTGTCATCGATTTGAATCAAGATAAAGCAATGGGTGACGTCATGGATTTAAACCACGGGAAAGCATTTGCTCCGCATCCGGTGAACACATGGTATGGAGATTATGAGGATTGTAAGGATGCGGACATTGTGTGTATCTGTGCTGGAGCGAACCAAAAGCCAGGTGAAACGAGACTTGATCTTGTTGAAAAAAACTTAAATATATTTAAAGGCATTGTAGACAATGTGATGAAAAGTGGATTCGATGGTATTTTCTTAGTCGCCACAAACCCTGTTGATATTTTAACATATGCGACTTGGAAATTCAGTGGACTGCCAAAAGAACGAGTGATCGGCAGCGGAACTACACTTGATACTGCAAGGTTTAGATACATGCTTAGTGAGTACTTTGACGCAGCGGCACACAATGTGCATGCGTACATCATTGGAGAGCATGGCGATACAGAGCTTGCTGTTTGGAGTCATGCGAATATCGGAAGTGTACCGATTACAGAATTAATGAAGAAAAATGATCAATACAAACAAGAAGATTTAGATGAGATGATGGAAAATGTCCGTCATGCCGCTTATCAAATCATTGAGAAAAAAGGCGCTACTTACTACGGCGTAGCGATGAGTTTGGCCCGCATAACAAGAGCGATTCTGCACAATGAAAACAGTATTTTGACTGTCAGCACTTACTTAGATGGAGAGTACGGAGCAGAAGATGTCTACATTGGTGTACCTGCCCTTGTGAATCGAAATGGCGCAACAGAAGTGATAGAGCTTGCACTGAATGATACAGAAAAAGAACAATTCGCGCACAGTGTGAATGTGTTAAAAGAGATTTTGGCTCCTCATTTTTAATCAAAAGCAACCTATCTGAGCAGAAAAGGATGAATCACTATGTGGCAGCAAATATATAATCCGTTTGGTAATGAGTTCGTGAGTGCATTGGTAGCAATGCTTCCAATTTTGTTTTTCCTACTTGCATTAACCGTATTTAAGTTAAAAGGTGTTTTAGCCGCTTGTTTTACCTTAATCGTCAGCTTTGTAACAGCGGTTTTCTTCTTTCATATGCCAATTGAAAAAGCATTATCTGCTGTGCTGCTCGGTATATCTAATGGGCTGTGGCCGATTGGATATATCGTCATCATGGCGGTGTGGCTCTATAAAATTGCTGTGAAATCTGGTAAATTCGATGTTATTCGTTCTAGTATTGCAGGAATCTCTCAAGATCAACGTCTTCAGCTCTTATTAATTGGTTTTAGTTTTAACGCATTTTTAGAGGGAGCCGCTGGGTTTGGTGTACCGATTGCGATTAGTGCCGCTCTCTTAACAGAGCTTGGGTTTAAACCGCTGAAAGCTGCGATGCTCTGCTTAATTGCCAATGCTGCGTCTGGCGCATTTGGTGCTGTGGGTATCCCAGTCATTACAGGGGCGCAAATGGGCAATATGACGCCGCTTGCGTTATCTCAAACCCTTGTGTTTACGATTCCATTTATTTCATTCTGTATTCCGTTCCTACTCATTCTCATTGTGGACGGATTCAAAGGGATTAAAGAAACGCTCCCTGCCTTGCTTGTTGTGAGTGGAAGCTATGCCATTTTGCAAGCTGTCACAATGGTGACAATGGGTCCTGAGCTTGCCAATATTATTTCAGCTTTAGCAAGTATGGGGATTTTGGCTTTATTTCTTCGAAAATGGCAGCCGAAACATATTTATCGTGAAGAAGGAGCACCAGCCATTGAACAGAAACAAACGTATCGCGGCGTTGAAGTGCTGAAAGCATGGTCTCCGTTCTATATTTTAACTGCCGTGATTACGGTATGGAGTCTGCCAGCATTTAAAGCATTGTTTGCTGTAGGAGGCCCGCTCAACTGGACAACCATTTTAGTGAAAATGCCATTTTTGCATCAGCAAATTGTGAAATTACCACCAATTGCACAAACAGCAACACCTATTGATGCGATCTTTAAAATTGATGTGATCAGTGCAACGGGTACTGCCATTCTGATTGCGGTGATGCTGACAGGTTTGTTTAGCAGACATATTACATTAACAGAAGGCGCTGCCTGCTTAAAAGCATCAG
Source organism: Bacillus sp. FSL R7-0672 (assembly GCF_038601465.1). NCBI lineage: Bacteria > Bacillati > Bacillota > Bacilli > Caryophanales > Bacillaceae > Bacillus > Bacillus sp. FSL R7-0672. The sequence goes on from NZ_CP152010.1 coordinate 314,640, forward strand.
TGAAAGAGCTTTGGGTACCAGTTCTCACCATTTGTTTTGTCATGGGCTTTGCCAACTTGGCGAACTTCGCTGGACTAAGTTCAGCCATTGGGCTTGCACTTGCCAAAACAGGCGATTTGTTCCCGCTTGTCAGCCCAGTGCTTGGCTGGATCGGGGTGTTTATTACAGGATCTGTCGTGAGTAACAACGCCTTATTCGGTAACCTTCAAGCGGTCACTGCTTCTCAAATCGGCTCACAAGCAGGTTTGTTAATCGGAGCAAATACAACAGGCGGGGTCATGGCGAAATTAATTTCTCCACAATCTATCGCCATTGCTACAGCAGCAGTTGGAGAAACAGGTAAAGAATCTGAGCTCTTCCAAAAGACTGTGAAGTACAGCTTCATCCTGCTCGGCATAGTGTGTGTATGGACATTCATTCTTGCTCAATTTATATAGGTTTAAAAAAAGACTGGACAGCTCTCAGTCTTTTTTTGTTTATGTCGATTCCCTTGTTACGAGCCGGGTAGGCAGCTGGATATGTTCACGCTGTAATGGTTTTTGGTCTTGCAGGATCTCGATTATTTGCTGCACAGACCGCTGGCCAAGCTCTACGATCGGGATGTCGATTGTGGTGATCGTTGGAGCCGTCACCTCGCAAATGTCTTGATTGTCATAGCCAATCACCGCTAGATCCTTAGGAATTTGATAACCATATGAAATGGCCTGTTTAATGAGCCCTGCTGCGACTTGGTCATTACCGGTGAAAATGGCATCAGGTGCATTCTTCATGTCATGGATGACATCCATTAAGCGAAAACCGTCTTCAATGGTGAAGGCCTCGCCGAACAGCCAATCGTCATGCAGCGGCAAGCCGTGTGCAGAAAGAGCATCGAGATAGCCCTGTTTCCTTTGTTTCTGTGCTTCACTGCTTTCTGTATCAAAGCAAAACCCGATCGATTTCCGCCCCGACTGAATCAAGTAGTCAACTGCTTTATAGGCAGCTTCCCGCTCGTCGTATCCAATAATCGGGATGTCTGCTGTTTGATGATATTCATTCGCCATGACAATAGGGCCGTTCGTTAAAAATGGCTCGATCTTTTCCCACGGATTTTCTAATGCCCCTAATATGACCCCATCTACTTCTCTTCTTTTTAATAATTGAAGCCCTTCAAGCTCTAATGATTCCTGATAAAACGTCTGAAGCACGATGGCTTTATAGCCTTGATCCAGTGCTTCTTTTGAAATTCCTTTAATGAATTGTGCAAAAAAAGGATGGTCCACAGCCGGGACAGACACAGCAATGGTTTTTGTCTGATGTGAACGAAGGGTGCGAGCCGCTGAACTCGGTGTATATTCCATTTCTTTCATCACCTGTAAAATGAGCTGGCGCTTTTCCTCTGACACATATGGATGATGATTCAGCACTCTGGAAACGGTGGTGGTTGAAACCCCGCAGCGTTTGGCAATTTCATAAATTGTACACATATTAACAAATCCTTTACACAAAGTTATTGTTCTGAAATCGATAACATCATTTACAATGTGAAACAAGTTAAATATTAACAAATGGAATTGATTAATTGGAGGGAATGGAATGCAAATATTGACGAAGATATCAGGTAAAAGCAAGGATTATCTTCCTTTGCTGGATATGATCAATCAAGGTGTTCAAGTAAAGTCTGATTCAGTTGAGAAGCACCTAGCAAATGAAAAGCTGGTGACGTTCCTCGAGCAAGATATAGGGCACACAGGATTGGAAAAAATTCTCTTCCATTATAAACAAAATAAGGAAAAAAAGATACCGTTTCTGCCAGTTGATAAACTGATTTCAGAGGATGAAATCGATGATATTATGCAGGTGTTGAAAGAAGTATTGAGTTCTGGCCGTTTTACTTCAGGGCCATATATCCCGGCGTTTGAAAAGCAGCTCGCTGAGTACTTAGGGAAGAAATATGTCATTGCCACGTCAAGTGGAACAGATGCTCTAATGATCAGCCTTATATCAGCAGGCGTCACTCCAGGAGATGAGGTCATTTTGCCAGCGAATAGCTTTGCTGCAACAGAAAATGCAGTGCTTGCGATTGGGGCTGTTCCTGTCTATGCCGATATTGATCCAGATACTTACTGCTTGGCACCGAGTGAAATAGAGAAGCATATCACAGATCAAACGGCATGCATTCTTCCGGTTCATTTATATGGAAAACAAGCGGATATGAAGGCCATTTCGGCGATTGCGAAAAAGCATGGGCTGAAAATCATTGAAGATGGCTGTCAGGCGATCGGTAGTACTGACCTTGGAGCATATGGAGATGGGCTTGTTCTCAGCTTTAATCCATACAAAAATCTTGGTGTCTGCGGCAAGGCAGGAGCCATCGCGACAAATGATGAAGCCTTAGCAGAAAAATGCATGGAGATCAGCTATCACGGCTTTGAAGTAGGAAAGAAAAATGTCAAACGCAGTGACTACGGCTTTAATTCGAAAATTGATAATTTGCAGGCAGCGATCGGACTCGAACGCATGAAGTATTTAGGATTACAAAACTTTAAACGCTTTTACTTAGCAAAGCGATACATTGACCAGCTGCAAACGCTTGAGGATGAAGGATACTTGAAGCTTCCGAAGCTGACGGATGATCATGTCTGGCATCTGTTCCCGATCAGAGTGCTGAAGGGAGAACGAGATAAGCTTGCAACGAAATTGCTGAAAATGGGCATAGAAACGGATGTTTATTACCCGATTCTATCGCATCAGCATCAAACAAATCTTGTTTCTCAAAAGTATAAACAAACGACACTTCCACAAACGGAAAAAGCAGCACAGGAATTACTTCACTTGCCGCTGTATCCAGGCATGCCGCTGCAAGATCAGGAGAAGGTCATCGAGGGGGTTCATCATGTTATCAAGTCTTCCATTCAATAAAAAGCTGCTGAATCAGCCGAAAAATCCGAAGTGGATCGTCTTCTGTGACTTTGATGAAACCTATTATTCTCACGGAATGACCGATGAGCAGAGAGAGGATGTAAAGCGGCTGGAAGCCTTTGTGGCAGAAAAGAGTGAAGCAGGACAGCTCATGCTTGGCTGGGTCACGGGAAGCAGCCTTGATTCTGTGACAAGTAAAATGGAAACAGGCGGTTTTCGTCAATTCCCGCATTTCATTGCGTCGAACTTAGGGACTGAGATTGTGTATACATCCGATGCTCATTTTGGACAGCCAGATGCGGAGTGGATGAAGCGGCTGGATGCGCAGGGCTTCTCAGATGAAAAAATTGAAGACATCCTCGAAACTATACGTGAAAAGGGAATTCATCTCAGACCGCAAACGCAGCTGGGCAGCTCAGGGTATAAGAAGAATTTCTATTATCAGGAGCAGGATGAACGGACAGATCTTCATCATCTATCATTTATCCAAACACTTGCCAAAGAGCGCGGGGTGGCGGTCAACATCAACAAATGCAATCCGCTTGCAGGAGACCCTGCTGATTGCTATGATGTTGATTTTTTACCAGTCGGCACAGGGAAGGATGAAATTGTCCGCTTTATGCTGAACCAATATGATTTATCGAAAGATCAAGGCTTTGCCTTTGGAGATAGTGGGAACGATTTGCGGATGCTTCAATCCGTCACGCACGGTTTCCTCGTCCAAAATGCGACGGCCGAAGCCAAGCGGCACCATCATCAAATTTGTCATCATGGGTATGCAAAAGGAATCTATGAAACACTGAAAACAGTGATGTATAAACATGAGGAGGCACATTCATGAAGAAAATTGGAATTGTTGGAGCAGGGAATATTGCAGAAGCACATGCAAGAGCATTATCAACGATCAAAGGTGCAGAGTTATCCGGTGTCTATGATTTACACGAGTCAGTTGCACAGGGATTCATTAAACAGTACGGCGGACGTGTGTATTCAAGTATCGAAACTTTAGCAGATGCATCTGATGGGTTGATCATTGCTTCCCCGAATTTTTGTCACAAAGACCATGCCCTTCAGGCACTAAGAGCAGGACAGCCCATTTTATGTGAAAAGCCAATGGCTGTGTCGCTGAAGGAAGCGAAGGAAATGGTGGAGACAGCCAAACAGTTCCAGGTTCAAGCCAGTATGGGCTTTAACTATCGTTACTTATCCTTTGTGAATATTTTGAAGAACTTGATTGCCAATGGTGAATTAGGCCGGATTTTGACTGTCAGGACTCATTTTAAGAAAAACAGTGCCCTCAGAAGAAAGACATTTTCATGGAGAGACAGCGGTGAGAGTCTGCGTACGAGCGGTGCATTAGGGGATCTGGGCATTCATTTAATTGATATGCTGTGGTACTTATTTGGCAGTGAAATGAAGAAAGAATCACTTAATACCAAGATGCTGACGCATGTAAAGGAAAAGGAAGAGAAAAAGGTACAGGTGGATGATCATACCGAAATTTTCGGTCAGATGGAGAATCAAGTGTTCTTTCACTTGGTCACATCCAAAAGCACGCAGCCTGAGGAATGCGGATTTAGTGTAGAAGTCGTTGGTCATGACAAGGTATTCAAATACCATACGAACATGCAAAACGAATATGAGATCAGCGATGGCTTGTGTGTGGAGCGTCATCAAATGCCGCAAACCTTGCTGACAGATCCGCCAAATGAATTTTACGGATGGTCTGATACGTTCCGTGATCAGCTGATGCACTGGGTGAATACAGATCCATATCCATCTCATATGAAAGTTGCTGATTTTGTAGACGGGTATCGCGCACAGGCTGCGCTTAATACATGCTTCGAGAGGGAAGAGGCTGTCGAGTCTGCCCGGGCATATTAAAGAGGTGGAGCGGAGGATGTCAAAACTCCGCTCCTTTTTAGAGGAAGTGAAAAGATGAAAAAAATATTTTATTTTGGCTGTGTCTTTTATTTTTTTATTGGGACCATTCATGTGTTTTTTGGCAGCTTAACTCCTTATTTACTGTCTAGTTACGATAAGGGTCCTGGGGAATTATCTTCTTTAATCTTTTTTCAGTTTATTGGTTTTTTGACAGGGGTTCTGTTATCACCCATCCTTGTGAGGAAAAAAGGCTATGGCGCTGTTCTGACTATGGGTCTTTTGCTGATGATCGGATCACTTCTGCTTGGGCTTTTGGTTCCTGGCTGGTCAACACTTGTGCTGGCAGGTTTTTTTCTTGGGAACGGGGCAGGCAGTCTTGAGACAACAGCCGGAGCGTATGTGATTTCGATGGCAAACAGTGCGAAGCGAATCAGTATCATGGAGGTCTTCTTTGGGTTAGGAGCTCTGCTGTTTCCACTTGTGATTTTACTGACTGTCAATGAACAGACGTGGCACTATGTGTTTTTATTTCAAGTCGGTGCACTGACTTTCTTCCTGATGCTCTGGCTTGCCTTTATGAACAAATTGCCTCGTGGACAGATGACTTCTTCCTCCAATGGGGTGAGAAAACCGTCCTTACTTGTTGATCGAAACAATCGAATCATTGTGGTGATCATGATTTGCTTTGCCTTTTTCTACGCAGGGATTGAAACGAACTTTGCGAATTTTTTGCCGTCGATCATGCTGGAGAAGGGGGGAGACAATTGGGGTCTCTTTGCAGTCTCCACTTTCTGGACAGCAATTGTCATCGGCAGAACTGTCATTGCGAGAAAAGCAGATCAGCTGCACCCGCTGCGTTTTTTAAAGCTAAGTGCAGCACTCATGATTCTGCTGCTCGTGGTCTTTGCCATGACAACCCACATTGCCGCCCAGCTGCTTCTCATCTTTTTCATCGGCTTGTGCGCAGCTGGTATGTTCCCAATCGCACTGACTGCATCTGCATTAATGATTGAAAATGCCATCGACGAGGCCACAAGCTACTTTATTGCAGCCGCAAGTTTAGGCGGAGCCTGCTTGTCCTTCTTGATCGGCTTTAGTCTTGAATGGGCAGGAGCAGCAAGTGCCGTCTTTGTTTTCGCCTTCTTAGCTGTTCTTCTGTTTGCAGCTGCGATTCAAATGAAACGTGCTACGAAAAAGGAAACGGTCTTGCCGCAACAATCGGCGCTGAAAGCCGATCGTTAAGCAATATCCAATGTCTCCTTGAGTCCACCTGAAAAGATGGCAAAGGACTTGTACTAAACCATAGAACGTTTGAATAATATGTACAAGTCAGCATCAAAAGGAGGACGTCTATGTGGCGGTGTTTTTTGGTTATATCTTTTTAGGGTTGTCACTTTCAGCGCCTGTTGGGCCAGTCAATGCAGCTCAAATCGACAGAGGGATTAAAAGTGGATTTTGGCACGCGTGGATTTTTGGTGTGGGGGCAATGGCTGCGGATATTGTCTATATGCTCCTCATCTATTTTGGTGTCGCCCAGCTTTTGACCGCACCTCTTGTGAAAACCTTTTTGTGGCTATTCGGCTTTTTTGTTTTGACCTATACCGGCATTGAGAGCCTACGTAAAATCAATTTGCAGGAGAGCCCGAAAAAGGATGTTGGAAACACTTCGATGGGTCAGTCATTTATGACGGGGTTTTTCATTTCTCTTTCCAATCCGCTCAGTATTTTATTTTGGCTTGGTATCTACGGCAGTATTTTGGCCAATACGATCGAAAAGTATGGGGCATCTCAAATGCTGATGTACAGCTTGGCTATTTTTATCGGCATGTTGATCTGGGATTTCAGCATGGCACTGCTTGCTAGTTCGTTTAGGCGCTATTTAAGTGAACGTGTCTTACATGGCTTATCCGTGCTTGCAGGCTTATCTTTACTTGGTTTCGGCGCTTATTTTGGGTATCAAGGGATCATGGCGTTGATTGGGTAGAAAAGCAGACTCATGTCAGTCTGCTTTTTTGTAAGGATTGACAGACATAACACATTCTTGAATAATGGTGAGATATAAAATGGATTCAAGGAGCTTTGCCATGCGTATTTTTCTTCCAGTATTCAACTATTTGTGCATGCTGATCTTATCAGTCATCACAGCAACATTCGTATATACCATGCTATTTATCCTGACTGAATCAGGCTTTGGTTATGTGGAGATGACAAGTCTGCTGATTTTAATCGCTTATGTAGTGTTTGCTGCACCGATTCAGCTTGTTTTACACAGGCATCCTAGAAGGTTTCGAGGTCGTGACTTACTTGTTTATTTTCTTGCGGCGTGGGTGATTTGCTCTGCGTTAGCGTTATGGATTGATTATGGACTGGTTGTGTTCATTAGCTACAAAGTCTATCTGTTTAGCTTTTGCTCAGCCCTCATTTATTGGGTGCTCGATTCTGTCTTTTTGATGAAGAACCGATCATAGGGAAGATACAAAAGCGCTCTATTAAAAGAAGCAGCATGGAGTGAAAGACGCACATACATGCTGAATTTGAACGAGAACATCCACCTCTGGAATGCGCAAGGAAAGTCGCTTAGGGACAGTCACCACAGCCTTTTTTTCTCATAGGCTATGGAGAAGACGCTAAAACGAGGTGGAAGGAAATGGCCCAGTTATATGCAAAAAGTTGCCTTGATCAAAATCTACGATCACTAGAAGAATGGAAGCAGGATGCTTTTACGCTATTTGGAGAGATGGTAGGAGATGAGGCAGATACATTCCCTTGTGTACCAGGAAGACAGGGGTTTTTTCTCGATCATTTACGCTATGGGTTTGTGGGTGATCCGAGAAAAGAGGAAGCTGTTGAGGAATTAGCGCAGCTACTGAGAGAATATCAAAGCTGTGCGAAAGAAACGGGTCAATATGCTTCATTTATATGCTTTTTTGAAACACCGCAGGATTTAAAGGAAAGTTCGCTTGAAGAGCTTGAGCAGCAGTTTTGGTCATTGCTTCAACGACTGCACCAGAAAGATGAAGTGCCATGGCCTGAGGATATTCCGCTAGATGCTCATCATCATGAGTGGGAGTATTGCTTTCACGGGGAAGCGTATTTTATTTTATGCTCCACACCGGCTCATAAGCTCAGAAAAAGCCGCCACTTTCCTTATGTCTTAATGGCATTTCAGCCTAGATGGGTGTTTGAGAAATTGAATGGATCGACCAAGTTTGGTCAAAAAATGAGCCAGCTCGTTCGCAAGCGGCTCAAAGCGTATGATGAGGTCGGCGTTCATCCATCATTAAAATGGTACGGTGATCCGACCAATCATGAATGGAAGCAATACTTTCTCCCAGATGAAGAGGCGGAGAAACCAGCCTCCGCCAAATGTCCTTTTACTGCATTAAGAAACATGATGAAATTATGATGCGGTCTGATCCTGCTGCTTCCACTTTTTCCTCATAAATAGCACCATGATGGCAATCACTGCAATGATCCCAAGGCTGATAAAAAAGCCAGGTCGTCCGCTTGCCTCTGTTAAAGTGCCTGAAATGGCGGCTCCAATCAGGAGAAGTGCAAGAAACATTTCGCACGTTTGGCGAGTGGATGGCTTTGATAGCTTTTTACTTGAGAACAGAATGAAGACCCACGTGTACAGAAGGGTAAGACCGGCTGCTGTTGTGAGATGCTCGTAGATGTGTTTGGACAAAAAGAGTGCAAGCAAAATCGAGACAATTAATCCAGCAGCAGTTAAAATAATCGAAGGCCATCCGACATGAGATGGGTCTTTTTGTTTAAAACAAGCAGGTGCATCTTGATGCTCCGACATCGTGCCAAGCAGCGTCGTGACTGCATAGAGTGAGGCAACCAATGTCGAAAAGCCGGCAATAATGAAAATGCCATTAAAGATATGAAGAAAGATTGATAAATGAAATGGCTCTAATGATGTAATAAATGGACTGCTGTTCTCATTAAAGGCTGTCACTGGGACAAGCAAGAGAGCAAGTCCAATTGAGACGATATAGATGACCGCTAGAATCATCAGCATGACGCGTCCAGACTTTGCTGCATCCTTCGGGTCCTTTAAATGAACCGCCATCAGCCCCATGACTTCTATTCCCCCAAATGCATAAAACGCATAAATCAATCCATTCCAAAGACCAAGCGGACCGAGCGGCATCCATTCGTGATCTTTGTTTGGGAGATGCAGGGTCGGTTTATGATCTGTCAGAATGCCGAATAACACAAGCGCCGCCAGGATCATAAACAGAAAAATCGCAGCTGTCTTCAGTACCGCAAGGACATTTTCTGTCTTTTGAAAAGAAGAGAGCCCTATGATAATCACGAGCAGGGCAAGAGCGGAATAAATTGCAGAAAACACCCAGAGCGGCACAGATGGAAACCAGTGGCGGGTAAAAAGAGAAATCGCTGTTAACTGACTTCCTGTAATCAGCATTTCTGCGAACCAATACACCCAGCCATTGCTAAACCCTGCCCAGCGTCCATATGCTTTACGAGCATAGGAACAAAATGACCCTTTATCAGGATTATCGGCTGTCATCGCAGCCAAATGTTTAAAGACGAGATAGGTTCCAACCGCAGCAAGTAAAAAAGAAATGCAGACGGAAAAACCGGACTTTGTAATGGCAATGCTGGAACCAAGGAAGAAACCAGTGCCAATCGTACAGCCGACTCCGATGAGAGAAAGCTGCCACCAAGATAAAGTTTGTTCTTCTTTCAATGCATGCGCAACACCTTTCTGTTTCAATGACATTAGCTTGTGACCGCCTCTTTTTTTTATACATGATCAAGAGGACGTTTTGGGCATACTGTCAAGGAAAGGAGTGTATGTGATGAACGGAGAATATGTCATTTTACCAAAGGGCAGACTGGGCTTTCGTTTAGGAAAAGGCCAATGTATGCGGGTGGTTGATGTTGAAGGCCAGCAAGTAGCAGATGTCATGGCCTATCACGAAAAGGATTTTTATGAAAAATTTGACCAAGGCGCGACAATGGACAGCCTATTTTCGTCAAAAGTGAAAAAAGACGATAAGCTCTATTCTAACTTATACAAACCGATGTTTACGGTCATTGAAGACACAGTCGAATGCCATGATTTATATATGCCCGCTTGCCGGCAAGAAATGTACCAGCTTTTATACGGACGGACGCATTTAGAGGTCATGCATACATGCTACGATAATTTAAGGACTGCCTTTGAACCATTTGGGATTCCGAAGGAGGATATGTACTATCCTTTTAATGCCTTTATGAATACAGTCATTGATGAAAAAGGAAAGCTGTCTGTGGAGCTGCCAAAATCTCTTCCCGGTGATTACATTCGTCTGCGAGCCGAAATGGACCTCATTGTGGCCGTATCCGCATGCCCTGCTGATATTGGGAAGTGTAATGGCGCAAGCTGTACATCTATACGGGTAGAAATTGATTGAAAAAAAGGGCCAGTCCGTATAGACATGGTCTTTTTCATTTGTGAATGTTTGATCATTGATGAAATAGGGGAACGTCTTACAAAATGTTCTTCCTGAAAACATGGTATAATGAAGATTCAAAAAACGTTGTCAAATCAATGAATTCAGAGTAAAACCTGTTCTCTTCATGTAGAGGATGCTTAGGAGGAAAAGTGTATGAGTTTGCAGAAAAAAATCAGCCAAGAGTTGCATGTGCAGCCCTCAATTGACCCGAAGCAGGAGATTGAAAAACGGGTTGGATTTTTAAAGGACTACTTGAAAAAAACCGGCGCGAAAGGATTCGTTCTCGGCATTAGCGGCGGACAGGATTCAACGCTCGCTGGCCGTCTTGCACAGCTCGCTGCATCTGAACTGCGTCAAGAAGGAAAGGAAGAGGCAGTCTTTATTGCGGTGCGTCTCCCGCATGGTGTACAGCAGGATGAAGATGATGCACAGCTCGCTTTATCATTTATTCAGCCGGACAAGTCGTGGAAATATGATATTGCGCCTGCCGTGACGGCATTCAGTGAACAATATCAAAAAGACACAGGCGGACCGTTGTCTGACTTTAATAAAGGGAATGTCAAAGCACGTATGAGAATGATCGCGCAATATGCTGTCGGAGGAGAAGAAGGATTACTTGTCATTGGTACAGATCATGCAGCCGAAGCAGTCACTGGGTTCTTCACGAAGTATGGTGACGGCGGTGCAGACGTTCTCCCGCTCACAGGTCTCACGAAACGCCAAGGCCGGGCGCTGCTAGAAGCGCTGCAAGCACCAGAGCGCCTATACTTAAAGAAACCGACAGCTGATCTGCTTGATGACAAACCTCAGCAAACGGATGAAACAGAACTAGGCATTACGTACAATGAAATTGATGATTACTTAGAAGGTAAGCCCGTGTCAGAACAAGCAGCAGAAGCGATTGAAAAGCGCTATGTTCAATCAGAGCATAAACGCCAAGTACCCGCTTCCATGTTTGATGACTGGTGGAAATAAAAAAGCGACCTCTCCAGAAGATGGAGAGGTTTCAGCGTGTAGACAAACCCTCGCATTCGTTGTCAGGTCTGCGCTCCAGTGCTCACGAATGTCAAATTCGCTCCGCTCCGGTGCTCGCCCTTCCTAGACTGCAAAGGTTTTCTATCACGCTGAAAAAAAGACAAAGGGCTAAAATAAACATCATTTTAGCCCTTTGTCAACAATCAGAGACCTCTCCAGAAGATGGAGAGGTTTTTTTATGTTGAATTTTTAAGTGGGTTTGACAAAATAACCAAAAATTCATTAAATTAGTAGAACGATCTACTTAAGTCCATTTAACTAAATAAAGATTTTTTTGATCAAAAAAAGCAAGCATAATTAGTTCGATTCACTTAATTCCAATACTATTTACAGTATTTTCAGAAAAAATGATTGACGAAGAAAAAGAATGCGCTTACAATGAAATCACATTCCGAAAAGTGAAATTAAATTCCACTGAATGGAATAAAGGGGTGGTTCACCTCCAAATAAGAAGCTAAAGGAATGATTGACACAATGAAGAATCGAAGTGCACTGGAAATTTACAAAGAGGGAGGCGCTTGGTGGGAAACTGAGATTAGTCATATTCAAAAAAATTCAATTGAACTTCGAGGTTATCCTATTGAAGAACTGATTGGCGAACTGTCGTATCCACAAATGCTTTATTTACTGCTTGTTGGTGAATTATTGGATGATTCAAAAGCAGCTCTTTTTGAAAGTGTTCTTGTCGCAGGTGCGGACCATGGACCAAGAGCGCCATCTATTGCAGCAGCCAGAATGGCGGTGACTTGCGGTATTTCGTTTAATTCCTCTGTTGCAACAGGGGTGAATTTATTAGGTGATATTCATGGCGGAGCCGGAGAGAAGGCCATGCGTATGTTATACGAAGCCAAAGCGATCTACGATGATCAAAAGGATATACAGTCTGCGGCCAAGCAAGTATGTCACACATGGTTAACTCGTAAGGAAAAAATCCCGGGGATCGGCCATCAGCTTCATGATGATGATCCGAGGGTTAGACGTCTATATGAGCTGAGTCACACATATGTCCAGCAAGGCCTTATCAGTGGGATATATTTACGGTTAGCCGAAGCGATTAGACATGAGCTTGAACACCTGAAAGGGAAGAAAATCACTATGAATATAGACGGTGTATCTGCTGCAATCCAATGTGAATTAAACATTCCAGCAGAAGCAGCAAAAGGCATTTTTTCCTTATCCAGAGGAATGGGCATCGTGGCGCATGCATATGAGGAGTTGACAAAGGGAGCCCTCGTGAAGGGACCTTGTCCGAACGAAGAAAGATTGGTTCGTTATGCAGGACATGGAACGCGGCACCTAAAGGAGGGAGAGAAAATTTGAGTAGATTGAAAGCGTTATCATATATAGACGGCGAGTGGATGGATACCGATCGTGTGAAAACAGATATCATCAATCCTTACTCAGGAGAAAGGATAGGTACATCATATCTCGCCTCATCAGAAGACATAGAACAGGCACTTTCTATTGCGCAGCATGCTAAAAAACAAATAGCGGGAATATCGGCAATCGAACGCTCAAAGATTCTAACAACAGCAGCCACCTTGCTTGAAGAACAAAAAGACCATTTCGCAAAACTGATTTCGTTAGAATTAGGCAAACCGCTTAAAAATACAAGAGATGAAGTCTCACGATCAATCGAGACGCTGGCGCAGTCGGCGGAAGAAGCGAATCGATTAGTAGGTGAGACCATTCCAGGCAATGTATCATCGCGTGGGCAGGGAGCAATGGCCATGACATTTAAAGTACCAGTCGGAGTTGTGCTGGCGATTACCCCTTTTAATGCACCGCTCAACTTAATTTGTCACAAAATTGGTCCAGCTTTTGCGGGAGGGAATGTCATTATTTTGAAGCCTGCACCGCAAACATCAGCTGTTGCCTCAGCGTTTGTCAAACTCCTTCTCGAAGCAGGGTTTCCTGAGGCAAGTTTGCAGCTTGTGATTGGCGGGGTCGACGCTGGGAAACAGTTAGTCACTGATGAAAGAACAAATCTCATCTCTTTTACCGGCGGGGCTGCCGGAGGAGAACATATTACAACTTCTGCGGGATTAAAAAAAATATTGCTCGAACTCGGAGGGAATGGCGCGACGATTGTTCATCACGATGCTGATATTGAACAAGCCGCATCCCTCTGTGCCAAGACAGGCTTTAGTAATTCTGGTCAAAGCTGTATTTCTGTCCAAAGAATTTATGTCCACCAGGAAATTATGCCGTCGTTTACTGAGGTATTAAAACAAAAAGTAGAGCAGCTTGTCGTTGGAGATCCGCTGTCCAGTGAGAGTGATATCGGCTGTATGGTCGATGTACAGGCCGCGCAGCGAGTTGAGACATGGATACAAGAGGCAGAGAGTATGGGGGCACAGCTTTTATGTGGGGGAAAAAGAAATGGAGCGAGCATCACACCGGCTATTTTGCTGAACCCTCCGAAACAGGCTAAGGTCGTCTGTGAGGAAGTATTCGGCCCAGTTGTCAGCATTTTCCCTTATGCGGAGCTGGAGGAGGCAATTAAAGAAGCAAATGATAGTCGATATGGATTGCAGGCAGGGATCTTTACGAATCAGCTGGATGTTGCGTTACACGCAGCAAAAGAGCTTGAAACTGGTGGTGTTGTCATCAATGGGACATCAAATTTTAGACTGGATCATTGGCCTTATGGAGGAATTAAGCGAAGTGGTCTTGGAAGAGAAGGTCCACGTTTCGCTATTGAGGAGATGACCGAAACCAAAATGATTGTGCTTCCAAATGGTCTGTGAAAGGGGCGTATGGATGTGAATGCATTTCAGAAAAAGGTAAAAAGTGTGCAGACAGGCGGTCAGCCAATGATTTGTACGCCGCTCATCGGGCAAACAAAGGAAGAATTGTTTCATGAGGTCGAGGTATTAACTGAGAAGAAGCCTGATGTGATAGAGTGGCGGGCGGATTTTTTTCATCACCTTCATGACAAGGAACAAGTCATAGAAACCCTTAAGGGAATGGTAGAAAAGGCAAAGGGTATACCATTTTTATTCACCATCCGCTCTGAAAAGGAGGGCGGCGAAAGTATATCACTCTCAGAAAATGAGAAGGTTTCTCTGCTTGTCGAGCTTTGTTCCACACAGCTTGTGGACGCCGTTGATTATGAATTGATGCATGATGTGACACATTTACAGCAAGTCAGTCAGGCGGCTAAAAGTAATGGGGTCACCTTGATTGTGTCGTATCACGATTTTCAGCGCACCCCTGAGTTGGATCGTCTCGTGCAGCTATTCGTCAATGCAGAATCAGTCGGCGCCGACATCGCAAAGATTGCAGTGATGCCGCATTCCTATGAGGATGCATTAACATTGGTCTCGGCGACCAGCCATGCGAACAAGCAGCTGTCGATTCCCGTTATTTCGATGGCAATGGGGGAATATGGGGCTTTTACAAGAATGGTTGGTGGACTTTTTGGATCTGTCATGACCTTTGCTGTAGGGAAAGAAAGCTCAGCTCCCGGGCAAGTGGCGATACAGGATTTGAACAGCGTTCTATCGATTGTTTTTCAAAGAATAAGTGAGTAGCAGATTCATAGCTGCACCGTGAGAGGAGAGAAACATGAAGAAGAATATTTCTACACAGGTTATTCAGTATTTAGAGAATCGGGGAGTCGAGCATATTTTTGGTCTCTGCGGTCATACGAATATTGCTTTTTTATCAGCGCTTGAAAAAAGCTCGATTCAATTTGTAAATGTCAGACATGAACAGATAGCGGCACATGCAGCAGATGGTTATGCGCGAGCAAAGAAACAGACAGCTGTTGTTCTCAGTCATCTAGGTCCTGGACTCACCAATGCGGCAACAGGGGTAGCGAATGCAGCACTTGATTCCATTCCAATGGTTGTCATTGCAGGAGATGTCCCGAGTCATTACTACGGAAAGCACCCACATCAAGAGATCAATCTTCATTCCGATGCCTCTCAATACGAAATTTACCGGCCGTTTGTGAAGAGAGCATGGCGAGTCGATATTCCAGAATTATTTCCAGAGATTTTATCAAAAGCATTTCAGTTAGCTGAAAGCGGCCGTCCTGGCCCAGTGCTGATATCTGTTCCAATGGATGTGTTCTCAAAAGACCTAGATGTGTCCTTGTTTGAACAAATCAACCATCATACACAGACCATTGAAAAACCTTCAATTGATGATCAAACGGCCAATCGGATATT
This sequence comes from Bacillus sp. FSL R7-0672, assembly GCF_038601465.1. Lineage (NCBI taxonomy): Bacteria > Bacillati > Bacillota > Bacilli > Caryophanales > Bacillaceae > Bacillus > Bacillus sp. FSL R7-0672. Next base: position 330,109 of record NZ_CP152010.1, read on the forward strand.
AGATCGATTGCTGCAGGCAGAAAGACCGCTTTTATATGTAGGGGGAGGCATTTTACTAGCTGATGCAGCTGAAGAATTAAAGGCATTCTCTGATCATCTAAGTATCCCTGTCGCCCATTCTTTGATGGGGAAAGGAGCCATGCCAGATGATCACCCAATGACCCTTGGAATGACAGGATTTTGGGGGACAAAATTTATCAATGATCAGTGCAAAGCGGCGGACTATATATTGGCTTTAGGCACCCGTTTTGCTGAAGCTGATGCGAGTTCGTGGGAATCAAATTATACGTTCCGTTTCCCGTCAACCAAGCTCATTCATATTGACATTGATCCGAATGAAATTGGACGTAACTATCCTGTTGACATTGGAGTAGTAGCCGATCTTAAGCAGGCCTTGAGTGTGCTCAATCGAGTGGCGAGAGAAAGACTGCCAGAAGGGCTGAATCGACCTGAATTGAAAAAGGAAATTGCGGCATATCGTAAGGATTTTCAGGCGAGCAATCTGACGAACATTCAAGATGAATCCTTCCCAATGAAGCCGCAGCGTATTTTGCAGGAAGTGCGGGAAATATTACCGCCAGATGCCTTTATTACAACGGATGTTGGCTGGAATAAAAATGGGGTCGGACAGCAATTTCCCGTGTTGACGCCAGGGACCATTCTAACACCAGGCGGCTTTGCAACGATGGGATTTGGAGCCCCTACCGCACTTGGGGCAAAGATTGCCCAGCCTGACCGTGTCGTTGTGTCACTCGTTGGGGACGGCGGATTCGGTCAAAATCCATCCGTTCTCGCAACAGCCGTTGAAGAGAACATTCCTGTTGTGTGGATTGTGATGAATAACAGTGCATTTGGAACAATAGCTGGCTTGCAAATGGCGCACTATGAAACGACGTACGGTACTGTTTTCAGGAAAGGTGGAGAAAGCTATTCTCCGGATTTTGCTGCCATTGCAAGAGGTTATGGGATGAAGGGGATTAAAATCACCTCTGCTTCTGAATTCAAAGAAGCTTTAGCTGAAGCCATTGCATCTCAAGAGCCTTGCGTCATAGATGTAGCAATGAAAAATGATCCTGTCCCTACGGATGGACATTGGAATATTAATGATATTTATTCACCAAATTCAAAACGCTCACATGTCAGCGTGAATTAAACATAACGAGGAGGAATGAACAATGAAAATTAAAGTATTGAATCCGTTTCAAGATGGGAACCCATTATGGTTAGGTTTAGATCATCCAGAGGAGCAAATGATACGAAAGGTATTTCAAACTATTACACCAGATACTGTTGGGTCAGAGCATATGATGGCGGGTCTCACCATTTTTGAACCTGGGGAAGCAAGTTCAGTGCACAATCACCCGGGTTCAGAGGAATTTGATTATGTGATTAAAGGATCTGGCGAAGTCATTTGTGATGGAGAAAGGCAGTCCTTTAAACAAAATGATTTCATGTTCATTCCAGACGGTGTCTCGCACCAGCATGTAAATACAGGAGATGAACCTTTATGGCTCATTTGGCTTTACACACCGCAAGGGCAGCTTCCGAAGGATTAAAAAACTGCACCGGTAAGCCCTCCTTTTGAATCATCAGGGTCTTCCGAGTCAATCTGAAAGATGAAAAGGGCTAAAATAGAAAGTTATTTAGCCCTTCATCACTTGAATGAAAGGGAGTCAAGCAATGAATATGAATACACCGCTCGAAGGAATGAAAATATTAGACGTCTCTACGATGATCGCTGCACCCTATGGCGCGGTGCTTCTAGGGGATTTTGGTGCAGAGGTCATCAAAGTCGAGATTCCTGGTAAAGGCGATACGCTGCGGCATGTTGGCCCTTTTGCAGAAGGTGAACCACTTAGATGGTCAGGTCTCTCACGGAATAAGAAATCTCTAACACTGGATCTGCACAAAGACGAAGCAAAAGACATTTTTAAAAAGCTTGCAGGTCAGGTCGATGTGTTGATTGAAAATTTCCGCCCTGGAACCCTCGAAAAATGGGGCGTAGGGTACGACGTATTAAAAGAAATCAACCCTCAATTAATTATGATTCGTGTATCGGGTTATGGACAAACGGGTCCGTTTAAGGACAAGGCCGGATTTGGAACACCTGCGACAGCGTTTAGCGGCTTTACATATATTCAAGGGTTTCCAGACCGGCATCCAGTCAGTCCTTCCTTTTCTTTAACTGATTATATTGCAGGCATATATGTGGCGTTTGCTACTGTGACAGCGATGTATTACAGAGATACACATCCAGAAGGAACTGGGCAAATGGTGGATTTGGGCCTCTATGAATCTGTCTTTCGTATGTTAGAATTTTTGGTTGCTGAATATGACAAGCTTGGGAAGGTGCGTGAGCGTTCACCGGGGTTAAGCGGTCATTCAAGCCCTGCCGGCACCTATGAGACAAAGGATGGGCATTATTTGGTTCTTGTGACAAGTACGGATTCGACCTTCAATCGATTGGCAGAGGCGATGAATCGCTTAGATTTATTAGAGAATGAAAAATTCGCGGTCAATGCATCTAGGCTGAAGCATAACAAAGAGATGGATGCGATCGTCTCTCAATGGATCGCGTCGAAAACAAGGGATGACGTATTAGAAATTCTAGATACTCATGGCGTTCCTGTGAGCCCAATTTTAAGTATTCAGGATATTTTTGAGCATCCGCAATTTAAAGCACGAGAGAATATCGTCGAGGTGCATCACCCCCGTCTTGGAAAAGTAAAGGTGCCCGGGATCATTCCGAAATTTGAAAAAACACCCGGAAATATCCGTCACATTGCACCTGATTTAGGCGAACATAATTATGAGATTTTAACAAATATGCTTGGGTTAACAGAAGAAGAGTGTAAACAATTGGAAGAAAAAGGGGTTATTTAAGACACTCAACCGAATCGCACGCTGCGGAAACAAAGGAGGATGGTTATGAAAGTGCATTCAGAACTGAAGGGGAATGAATTGCGGCCCGCTTATATGAAGCCAACGAAAGCCCGTTTTGGCATATTGATTCTGTTGTTTTTTATTACCGCCATTAATTATATTGATCGAGCCAGTGTATCCATTGTTGCACCTGCTATTCAATCTTCATTGCAATTAAATCCTGCCTTATTAGGTCTCATTTTTTCAGCATTTAGCTGGACATATACAGCGATGCAAATACCAGGCGGTTTTATTCTCGATAAATTTGGCTCAAAGGTAACGTATGGGATATCACTCATTACTTGGTCTATTTTCACAGGCATGCAGGCGTTTGCGAACAGCTTTGCCTTTTTATTCGGCTGTCGTTTGTTTATTGGGATTACAGAATCTCCCGCATTTCCTGCGAATAACCGAATTGTCACCACATGGTTTCCAAGGCGGGAACGGGCTTTTGCAACAGGTGTTTATACTGCTGGAGAGTATGTGGGTCTTGCATTTGCGACACCTCTTCTTTTTTGGATCATGACGACATTCGATTGGAGAACCGTCTTTATTACGGCAGGTGCGCTCGGTATCATATTTGCTTTCTTTTGGTACAAGTATTATCACGAACCGAAAGAGCATCCGAAGATGAATGAAGAGGAGTTAGAATTAATCCGGCAAGGTGAAGGGCTGACAGTCGCATCACAGGAGAAGCTGAAATGGGCAGATTTTGCAGCCCTTCTAAAATATCGTAAATTGATCGGGCTCTATATTGGCCAATTCTCTGTTGCGTCTACACTTTTTTTCTTTTTAACATGGTTTCCGACCTATTTGGCAGAGGCGAAAAATATGGCGTTTCTTAAGGTAGGTTTTGCGGCTTCTCTTCCTTATATTGCTGCATTCTTTGGGGTATTGTTTGGAGGTTATGTGTCTGATTGGCTGCTTAAAAAGGGCGTATCCGTTAATGTAGCGAGGAAGCTGCCGGTAGTGGTTGGCTTGCTTCTGACGAGTACCATTGTTTTAGCGAACTTTACAACGAATATTCCGCTTGTGCTGACCATTTTATCCATCGCTTCATTTGCACAAGGACTGTCTAATATCTCTTGGACGATGCTGTCTGAAGTGGCACCAAGGGAAATGGTTGGGCTGGCTGGCGGTGTATTTAACTTTTTTGCTAATTTAGCTGGGATCATCACTCCGCTTATTATCGGATTCATCGTGTCGGCGACAGGCTCTTACAACGGGGGGATTTTGTTCGTCAGTTTAGTCGCATTAGGCGGGGCATTGTCGTACATTTTTATCGTAGGGAAAATTGAACGTATTCAATTAAAACCAGAGTGAGAAAGCGAAGCAAAAGAGAACTCAAACCAAGATGAGTTCTCTTTTTTATGAATAAAAGATAACGGTGATGATCGTTGCACATGCGATACCCATACTGATATAAAAGCCAGCAAACCATATATTCCAGCGAGTGATACGGTAAGGGTTGACCTTCATCAAATCAGCTAACAGGGAGACAGAAACATTAAAAGGACTAAACATGACAGTTGATGTTCCAGCAACGATAAGCATGATGGCAATGGGAAGAGCAGGAAGTTCTTGGATGACAGGTGCCATCAGGCTAACTAACAAAGCAAGCGAGACGAGCGGGTGAAAACCGCAAAGAGCGGTGATCAGAAAATATAACCCAATGACACAATAAACCAAAATGGCATGGTCTGATATACTGACAATAAATGCTTGAATCGGCTGCATACTGTTTGTGGCAAGCAGCATATCGACAAAGAAGCCAGCACTTAAAAATAGACACATATAGTTGGAGAGCTGACGGGTTCTTTCTTTCCAATGAGGGACAGAGACGGCTATATATTGTTTTCTTTTTTTGATGACAGAAGAGAATAATAGAGCAAATGGAATAATTGTCAGCACAACAGCGAATAAATAGCCTTTCCCAATCCATGCATCGACAAGTGAGACGGCTGTCATAAAACTCAGCAGCATGAAAGCAAGCTGAAGGGTTTTTCGCTTAATTCGACGAGGATTGGAGTGTGTTTCTGCGGACTGAATGATGTTTGGGTGTCGTTTGCTTTGACGAGAAAAGAGCATCCAATCTGTCGCCAGCACGATGACCATTAAACCAAAAGTAACGGGTGCGATTTGATAATATTTGAGTTTGGTTGCATCAATGGTGACGCTTACGAGCACTTCAACAGGACTCCAGCTTAAACATAATGCATATGACCTTAAAAGGTTGCGTGTATAAAGATGTTGTTTCACTTGTTCTTTTAGGGAATCCAGCGACGGTTTGAGCGATGTATATAGTAAGGGGATCGTTGCGATATTTAAAAACATGCCAAGAATATGAGTGACAAATGAACTCTTGCGATAAAGCTGGTTTGTGCTCGTTGTATGCAGTGTGAGCAGTTTATTTAATTGTGTATCGAAATGTCCAACATGTATGAGAGAATGAATAAAAGGCAGCATGAAAAATAGAGAAAGCAAGCCTAGCATGGAATGAAAGTGAAGAAACAACGTGTGCAATGGCTCGTCGGATAAGAAAAATAAGAACAAGCCAATCATGAGAAACATAGCACCTGTTTTCAAATAAAGCCCACTTGCTTTCTTAAAAGAAATGATGAGCGAAGCAGCGGCCAGCAGACCAACAAAATAGGAGAGTATGGGAGCGGGAAATAGTTGATGAACAATATATAGGCTAATAAGAAGTGTAAAAACGAGCAGGTACATTCAAATATCTCCTCCATCAAACCTCTCCAATCGATTTTATTCCGACTGGTGGAATTTGTTTTCTTTTAGTGGAACGTTTAAAATGGATTATAGCAAAATCGATCGTTTATGTCGATAAGAAATCAAAGGGGAAAAGGAGAAACTGAACATGGCTGATAAGAAGTCAAAAGAAGAATCAGGACTGCGCACAGTTCAGCGCGCTTTGGATATTCTTTATTGTTTTAGTGAAGAACGTCAAGAGCTGACGCTAACGGATATTTCAAAAGAGATGAATTTAGCAATGTCTACTACAACGAGACTGCTCAAGGCACTTGAAATGAATCATTTTGTGGAAAAGAATCCAGACACAATGAAATACCGATTGGGTCAAAGACTTTATCTCCTTGGATACATTGCAGGGAAGTCCATTCAATTGAGAGAACTGGCTAAACCACTCATGTACGCACTTCGTGATGAAACAAAAGAAACCGTCAACCTGTATGTACTGGATGCAACAAGCAGGGTCTGTATTGAACAAGCGGAAGGGCTGCAATCGATTCGACATCTTGTCAAGGTTGGTGAGAAGCTGCCGTTATACGCAGGTGCAGGCGGAAAGGTATTATTGGCATTTCAAAGTGAAGAATTTCAACAAAAAGTATTAGCGTCTGAGGCTGAGCATGTGATGAGAGATGACTGGCAAAAGGAATGTAAACATATTCTTGACACGTATACTTCTTGCAGCATCGATGAACGAGAGGTAGGATCTGCGGCAGTAGCGGCACCAGTCTTTAATATTCATGGGGAAGTGAAGGCTTGTTTATCCATATCTGGTCCAACCCACCGGTTTACTGAAGAAGTCATTCCCCAGCTGCAGCAAAAAGTGAAAGAACAGGCACAGAGGCTTTCTGAACAGCTCGGCTACGTCGTCAAACACAATTTTTAAGATTGCCTATCTTTTCGCGCTCCATTTATCATATAATAGAAACATTATGTAGCATTCCTTGTCGTAAGGAGGACGTGTCACGATCATGAAAATCAATAGAGAAATCCCTGTAAGACAGCGGAATATTGTTCTCATTGGCTTTATGGGTGTTGGGAAAACAACCATTGGTCAGCTGGTTGCCAAAAAGCTATATCGAGATTTTATTGATGTCGATCAGGAGATTGAGAAAAAATACAACATGACGATTCCAGAGATGTTTCAGCATAAAGGAGAAGCATTCTTCAGGCAGGCTGAAAAGGATTATATCGTCGATTTATGTGAACATACACAGCTCAAGATCGTCTCACTTGGAGGCGGTGCTTTCAAACAGGAAGAAATCAAACGTGCCTGCTTGAAGCATTGTACGGTTCTTTTCCTTGACCTATCTTGGGAGAATTGGAAGCAGCGACTTGATATTTTAATTGAAAACCGTCCTGTTCTTCACAACCGGTCGCTTGATGAAATGAAAGAGCTGTTTGAAGAACGCCGGGAGATTTATTCTCTTCATAACTCCAGAGTGGAAACAGATCATTTAGAGGCTGAGGAAGTCGCCAATTATATTGTGGACACACTCAAGCTTGGCTGGGATTTATATTCGAAATAAAAAAAGTCTACCGTTTAGGGTAGACTCAGCGTGTAGACAAACCCTCGCATTCGCCCGCAGGTCTGCGCGTTGGTGCTCACGAATGTTCAATTCGCTCCGCAAAAGTAGCTGCCCTTCCTAGACTTCAAAGGTTTTCTATCACGCTGAAAAGAAGACAAAGTGCTAAAATAAACATCATTTTAGCACTTTGTCAACAATCTAAGTCTACCGTTTAGGGTAGACTTTTTTTTATTGATGCCTTTTCCTTCGTAGATATGATGATGTTTTGACAATAAAAATTTATTTATCCTTTTTTTGGTATGTTGCCGTTTGGAAAAAGAGGTATCATACTTCAACCAGTTCACGAAGATGAGGTTTTTTGGTTGATGTGGTACACAAAATATATCCCTCATTTTCTTTTTTGGAAAAATAAAATAGTATCTAAAATTCAACAAGAGTTTTTTGAATTATTGTAATTATTAAAAAATAATGTTGACATCATTCACAATATCATTCTATGATTGTTTACGTAAACGCTTACCGTAAACGTTTACTATAACGAATGGGGAGGAATTTGTTTATGAAAAATAAAGCAAAATGGAGCGGTGTATTCCCGGCTGTCTTAATTCCTTTTAAAGATGACTATTCAATTGATGAACCTGCTTTTCGTAAGCTTGTCCGTTGGGTGGCGGATCACAAAGGGATTAACGGGATCGTTGTCAATGGACATACTGGCGAGATTATGACTTTACTGCCACATGAACGAGCTGAAGCAGTGCGCATTGCAGCCGACGAATTAAAAGGGGAAGTACCTGTCATTTCTGGGGTTTCTGCTGAAGGGACAATTGAAGCAATCCAGCATGCAAAAGCCGTTGAAGAAGCTGGTGGTGAAGGTATACTTCTCATGCCGCCACATTCATGGCTAAGATTCGGTATGCAGCCTGAATCACCTGTCCAATTCTTTAAAGATGTTGCAGAAGCGATTGATATTTCAATCATTGTCCATCAATATCCAACATGGACAAAAACCTCATATACAACCAGTCAATTACTAGAAATGTCGGAAATTGAGAATGTTGTTTCGTTTAAAATTGGTCAAAGAGACATGGCACAATACGAGGTCGATGTACGGGCATTGAAAAAACATGCACCAGATGTATCGTTACTCACATGTCATGATGAATATTTATTGCCAACATTGGTTCAAGGCATTGATGGAGCACTTGTAGGTTTCGGCTGTTTCGTGCCAGATTTGATCGCTGAACTTGTGAAATGTGTGGAAGAAAAAGACCTTGTAGCGGCCAATAAAGTTTACGATAGAATATTCGAATTAAAGCATGCTGTGTATAAAATGGATGAACCTTCATCTACTTCTCATCTGCGCATGAAGGAAGCGATGTATCAGCGAGGTTTGATCAGTAGTTCGCTTGCTAGGAAGCCGGTACTACCTTTAACTGATGAGGAGAAAGAAGAAATTCGTCAGGGCCTTCAAAGTGTTGGTTTGCTTAAGGAAAACGTCGGTAGATAACAGACCATTGATTTCATGATGAAGGTGAGTCAGGTTATAATAGTGTATAAAACAACAGACTCCCGGAGGTATGAAATGTGTCAGTAAGTATTAAAGATGTCGCATTGAAAGCTGGAGTGTCTATCGCCTCTGTTTCCAGAGTATTAAGTGGTAAACCAGGAGTAGGTGCTCAAACGGCTGAAAGAATCAAACAAGTGATTGATGAGTTAGGCTATCGCCCTAATTTAGGAGCTAGAGGGCTCGTTAAAAGAAAGACTGGCAATATAGCTGTCGTGGTTCCGCGTGGTTCATATATTTTGAATAATCCATTTTTTTCGACGATTTTAGATGGTATTGCGAAGGAATTAGATGAAACTGAATTCAATATGTTGATGTCATTTACATCTATACAGCAGCAGCGATTACTTGAAACACAGGCTGTAGATGGTGCCATTTTATTTTCTCCAAGAAATGAAGAATTGAGTATGGATTGGTTAAAAAGTTTAGCTATTCCCATTATTGTTGTTGGAAGTTACTTAGAGGATTCTCCTTTCCCATGTGTCAGGCCAGATGATGAAGAAGGTGTGTGTCAATCCGTAACGGCCTTATTTGAGAAAGGTCATCGAACCATTGGGCTGGTCAATGGTCCAATGAGTTCGATGCATAGTGTGAGGTACTACAAGGGATATGAGCGCACACTTAAAAATTTAGGGTTAACAATGAACAAAGAACTTGTGTTTGAGTTAGATGAATTTGATGGGGGAAAAGTAGTAGAAGTGGTTTCTCAATTTCTCCAAGGAAACCAGCACATGACTGGAGTTGTTTGCTCTTCAGATTTTTTGGCGATGGGGGTCATGAAAGCTGCAGATCACGCAAATGTGTCCATACCTCATGACTTGTCAGTCGTTGGTGCCGATGATGTGCCCATTGCAAGTTTTCTAACCCCTTCTTTATCTTCAGTTCATGTAGATTTAGTTGGAATGGGGAGAAAAGCTGTTTCTTTATTAACACAGGTATTAGAAGGAGAACAGTTAGAGGCGATGGAACATATCTTCCCTATGTACTACATAGATCGGGGCACCACGGGAACGCCAAAAAAGAAATGATAGATGCTGAAAACTCGTATGAACGCTTTAGAATGTCTCTTGATTTGAAATGTAAGCGATTTCTTTAGCGCTCTTCGGCATGTACTTTTGCATCATTTCCTCTAATAAGGAGGAGATATCATGACGTTAGAAGTCAGCGGAAATTCAAATTCTCATGATGGGCAAGTTGTTGATAGAGCTTCACAACTATTGACGAGAATGGAAAGTGTACCTTTTTCTAGATGGCATTTAAAGCCTCGTATCATTATGGGATCTGCCACCTTTTTTGATGCTTTTGATGCTCTGTCTTTAGCGTTTGTTCTCCCAGTTCTCATCGGCATGTGGAGTTTATCACCTGCTCAAATTGGTCTTCTTATTGGGTCTGGTTATATAGGACAAGCGATTGGTGCCATTTTCTTTGGATGGTTAGCAGAAAGGCGTGGCCGTGTTTTTAGTGCAAAGTGGACTATACTCCTCATGTCCGTCATGAGTTTTGCATGTGTGTTTTCAGGTAATTTTATGGCACTGTTTATTTTTCGTTTTATACAAGGGATTGGGGTAGGAGGAGAGGTGCCGGTAGCGGCTTCATATATCAATGAGCTGTCCCGGGCTCAAGGGAGAGGCAGATTTTTTATGCTGTATGAGATGATTTTTCCTTTAGGTTTAATGATCTCAGCTCAAATCGGCGCATTTGTTGTACCTAGCTTTGGGTGGAAGTGGATGTTTTTGATTGGAGGCATTGGAGGTTTAATCGTCTTTGTATTCTTTTTTATGTTACGTGAATCTCCAAGGTGGCTTATTTCGAAAGGCAGGTTAGATGAGGCCGAAAGAATTATTGAAGAAATTGAAGCTAGTACTGACAAACGAATGCCTGTAGCAAAGCAAGTATTTAGCAGTACTGAAAAGGGCGACTGGAAAGAGCTTTTTTCAACTTTCTACCGTAAAAGAACACTGATTGTATGGGGACTATGGTTTTCTGCCTACTTTGTATCAAATGGTTTAAATAACTGGTTACCAAGTCTTTATAATACGGTTTACAATTTGCCAGTTGGAGATTCATTAAGGGCAGCCTCTCTCACAAATATTTTACAGACCATAGGGGTATTCGCTTGTGCATTTTTAATTGATAAAGTAGGACGAAAGCGCTGGGCAACCATTGCATTTATCGTAACAGGTGCTTTATTAACTGCTTTATGGATCAGCGGAGCGAGTTCTCCAGAAAGTGTGATATATTTAGGGTCCGCTGCTTACGGAATGATGGGGACGATTACAGTTCTTCTCTATCTATATACACCTGAAATTTATCCAACACGTATGAGGGTGATTGGAACGGCATTTGCTACAGCGTGGCTTAGGCTGGCCTCAGCGATCGCTCCTATTATGATAGGCTTTATTTTAGAGGTAAGCGGTGTTTCAACTATTTTTATTCTTTTTGCAAGTGTGACTGTAGTGGGAGCAATTCTTGCTTTTAAAATGATCGAAACGCGCGAGAAAGTATTAGAGGATATTGCACCGTGATTGACGCACGCAGTGAAGAACTTATTCTAAAGAGGGTAGGTTCTTTTTTTATTCAGAGGATCTATGTACAATTTTTAAAATGCCTAACCTATCTCCGTTCATTTATCATATAATAGTAACATGATCACGAACATGAAAAGCAATACCTGAGAGACAGTGAAGATGTATATACGAAATAAAAAGTCTACCGATGAAGGTAGACTTTTTCTATAAATTCAATTCTTGATTCCTTGAATGAATGCAGCTTTTAAGCAGAAGGAAATAGGCTGCTGCTGTGCATCGAATTGAAGCTGAAAGAGTTGTTTTGTATCAGGGTCTGCGGCTTGAAGATGGGAAACGATCTCCTTTTGAACATTCTCTGGTGTGCGTCCACGTGTGATCCAGTCTTGATAATCAATTTGCAGATCCCAGTAACGAATCTCTTTTTGAGTCAGTTGTTTGGCAGTGAAAAGCTCTTCCCATTCTGATAAAGAGCTTTCTCGCACATGAGAAGGATCTCTAAGTCTATTTAAGTGATTAATAAATGCATCCTGTGCAGCATTCTCAGGTGCATAATGATCGACGAGCAGGAATGTGCCGCCTTTTTTTAAGACACGGCTGATTTCAGACATGGCTGCGGGAAGGTTTGGAAAGTGGTGAGCGGCAAAGCGGCACGTCACGATGTCAAATGATTCATCAGCGAATGGCAAAGCTTCTGCGGCTGCCCGTTCGAAAGTAATATGTTTCAGCTGGCGTTCTTCCGCAAGTGCTGCTGCAACCTCGATCATTTTTTGCGTGACATCAATGCCGATTCCTTTAGAAATGATGTCTGAAAAGGAAAAAACGGTATGTCCAGCTCCGCAACCGATATCAAGTAAATACTCGTGACCCTTCGTATTTGCTGCCGCTTTTACCCATTCCAACTCTTCTCCGGCTGCAAATATAGGTGAATCGCGATAGTTCTCAGCATTTTGTGAGAATTGGTTTTCGGCTTTCGTATATGGATTCATTTCTTCTCCCCCTTTTGTTGTCTCTTTATCGTAGAATTCCTTTTGTTATTTGTCTAAGACATAAAAGATATGACTTGAATAGTTAAAACCTATGAGGTGATGAAAGTGGATATACGGATGATGGAATATGTCATGGAAGTGTACCGGCAGAAAAGTTTTACAAAAGCAGCGGATCAGCTTCACATTGCACAGCCTTCTTTAAGCCAACAAATAAAGAAGCTGGAAGAGGAATTAGACACCCCCCTATTTATTCGAAAGTATGGACAAGTCACACCCACACCTCAAGGGATTCGGTTCATTAAAAGGGCTGAGAACATTTTGAAGGAAAGAGATGATTTGCTGCGTGAAATGGGAGAAGCAGCTTATGAGGTGGGGAAAGAGCTGAACATTGGAGCGCCAGCCGTCACAGGGGGATATGTCTTACCCGGTTTATTAAAAACCTTTTGTCAAACGTATCCTCATGTTCACGTTCAACTAATAGAAGAATCACCTCGTGAGCTAGAAAAACTTCTATTGGCTGGTCAGCTGGATTTGGCTATTTTATCTATGCCGGTCGAGCATGAATCATTGAAAACGAAACACATGCTGACAGAGCCGCTTCTTCTTGCAGTTCCGCCATCTGCTCAACCTTGGTTACAGGCGGAATTGAACGATATCATCAATCAAGCAGATCAGAAAGGGACTGTTCCGTTTCGCCTTCTGGAAGATGCCGCATTTATTATGCTGAAAGAGGGATATGGCTTTCGGCAAGTGGTCACAGAACTCTGTCATCATCATAGTTTTCAGCCGAAGATAACCTTTGAAACAAGTCATATTCAAACAGCGCAGGCATTGGTCAAAAATGGGCTAGGTGTGACAGTTGTGCCGAAAATGGTGGCACAAGAGGAAAGGAACGAAGTCGCTTATTTGAAAATTGATTCAAGTCCAACCCGCACACTTGTGTTTGCATATGTGGAAGAAAGGTATTTAACGAAAGCCGCTCAAGCCCTAATGGACCTTTATCAAAATCAAGAAAAAGCTTAAACAAACGTTTAATTAAATGCAAAAAGCAGGGGAGCACCCTGCTTTTTAATAAATATCCAGCCGCTGATCTGTCATCACAGGAATCTGCTGTCTCACTTCATCCACTAGCTTAAGATCAATGTCCGCATAATAAATATCTTCCTCATGGTTTGTTTCAAGTAAAATACGGCCAAGTGGATCAATCACCATGGAGTGGCCAGGGAATTCAGTGTCTCTACTTGTGCCTGTTCTGTTAACAGCAATCATAAATGACTGATTTTCAATTGCTCTTGCGATGAGCAAGCTGCGCCAATGATCCACTCTTGCTGAAGGCCATTGCGCCGTATTGATAAGCACCTTCGCCCCTTTGTTGACAAGTGTTCTGGAAAGCTGCGGAAAGCGAAGGTCATAGCAGATCATGGCCCCGATCTTCACATCCTCATCATAGTCAAATAAACCAAGCTGATCACCAGCGGTTAAATAGTTGTGCTCATCCATTAAGCGGAATAAATGAATTTTATCATAATCGACTAAAAGCTCACCTTGGCGGTTAAAGACATACATCGTGTTGGTGATGTTGTCACTTTCTGAGCGCTTGTTCAATACACTTCCTGCAATGAGAACTACTTGGTGCTTACGGGCAAAGGAAGAGAAAAGCTGTTTTGTGCGTTCACCATTTACATCTGCAAGCTGATCGGCTTGTTCAAGAGCGTAACCGGTATTCCACATTTCGGGTAAAATGATCAGATCGGGCTGCTCGCGGATCGCTTCTTCTAAAAATGCTTCTGCTTTTTGAAAGTTCACATCAGGTTCTCCAATTTGTACGTCCATCTGGACAAGGGCGATTTTCATACAGGTTCCTCCTTTATTCGATGATTGCAAATATGAAATCCATGAATGGATCGATCGATTTTTTTGTCTGAGAATCTCTAGTTTTCAAGCCAGTTTCTTTATCATAAAGGTTTCAAACTTCTTTGCCAATAGAAATGTCAGAAGGTTTTGTCTTTTGTATAGAAAATGGCTTTCTTCGTCAAGAAAACAGTGATATGATACACACAACTAATAAAACAAAGGGGGATAGTAGGATATGCAATTGTTTGATTTACCATTAGATGAGCTAAAAAAGTATAAACCGAAGAAAACAGCACGTCCTGATTTCTCAGACTTTTGGAAGGCATCGCTTGAAGAACTGAACCAAGTGGAGGCAGAGCCAGCACTTGAACCTTATGATTATCCAGTAAAGGGAGTGAAGGTGTACCGTCTGACGTATCAAAGCTTTGATCATTCTCGAATTGAAGGCTGGTATGCAGTACCAGATCAAACAGGTCCACATCCAGCACTCGTTCATTTTCATGGCTATAATGCCAGCTATGACGGCGGCATTCATGACATCGTCAACTGGGCACTGCATGGCTATGCGACATTTGGTATGCTCGTCCGCGGTCAAGGCGGCAGTGAAGATAAGACAGTGACACCAGGTGCGCAGGCTTTGGGGTGGATGACAAAAGGCATTTTATCGAAAGAGACCTACTATTATCGGGGTGTTTATTTAGATGCGGTTCGAGCGCTCGCCGTGATTCAGTCCTTCCCGGAAGTGGATGAACACCGGGTCGGCGTGGTGGGCGGGAGCCAGGGTGGTGCATTAGCGGTTGCAGCTGCAGCACTTTCAGACATTCCGAAGGTCGTCGTGGCAGATTATCCGTACTTATCGAATTTTGAACGTGCAGTAGATGTGGCATTGGAGCAGCCTTATTTAGAAATCAATTCATACTTTCGCAGAAACAGCGATCCAGAAGCGGAAAAAAAGGTATTTGAGACGTTAAGCTATTTTGATTTGATCAATTTAGCCGGATGGGTGAAACAGCCCACATTGATGGCCATCGGTTTGATCGATCAAATCACCCCGCCATCTACTGTGTTTGCGGTATATAACCATTTAGAAACAGATAAAGATTTAAAGGTGTATCGCTACTTTGGACACGAGTACATCCCGGCTTTTCAAACAGAGAAGCTTGCCTTCTTACAAAAGCATTTAACGAATTAACAGAACAAAGAGGCCTCTCTAGGAGGGCCTCTTTAGATTGTTGACAAAGTGCTAAAATGATTTTTATTTTAGCACTTTGTCTTCTTTTTTCAGCGTGATAGAAAACCTTTGTAGTCTAGGAAGGGCGAGCACTGGCGCGGAGCGAATTGAACATTCGTGAGCACCAGCGCGCAGACCTGACAACGAATGCGAGGGTTTGTCTATACGCTGAAGAGGCCTCTCTAGGAGGGCCTCTTTTTTAATAGCTCGTATTCTGTCTCGTTTTTTCATCAGGCACTAACGCGGTGATAATCAGGGCAAGGGCAGTGATGATATGAAGAATGAATCCGAGAATCGGAATCCATGCAAGGCAGGATGTGACAATTCCGATGATACTTCCAATCATTGGTCCCTGGTCTCGCCTCGATAAGACGAGTGTGATAATATGCAGAATAAGCATGACCATAAGCGGTGAATAGCCATTGCTGATAACGAATAGACCTCCGATCACAGGGATGGCAAGGCAAGCTTCAAAAATCCCAGTGATCCATTTCATAATGCGAGATATAGACATCAGATCCAACTCCTTTTTCATATATGTCTTATTCGTATTTTCCCAAAACGTGAAGAAGTCATGCAGAATTCTATAGAAAGAGTTGATGAACGCTTGAGAGAGAGAATTAAGGAAGAGCTGAAAATCATCGAAGAAACGTATGACGTAAAGATTTGTCTTGCCGTCGAATCAGGCAGTAGGGCATGGGGATTTCCCTCGACCGATAGTGATTATGATGTTCGTTTTTTATATGTTCCCCGGAAAGAATGGTATTGGGCGATGGAAGAGCATCGTGATGTCATTGAACGACCGATTGATGACGTGCTTGATATCAGCGGCTGGGAGCTTAGAAAGGCACTTCGCTTATTCAATAAATCAAATCCATCCATTATGGAATGGCTGTCTTCTGATATTATCTATGCTGAATCTTTCTCTTTGGCAAAGCAGCTAAGAGAATTAAAGGATCGAGCGTTTTACCCTGCGGCTTTGATGTATCATTACCTCAATATGGCGAAGCGGAATGAGAGCCGGCATTTACGAGGAGAGCAGGTGCAAATCAAGAAGTATTTCTATGTGCTTCGTCCGCTTCTTGCCTGTCAGTGGATTGAACGTTACCGAACAGTTCCACCAATGGACTTTCATGAATTGCTCAAGGAGCTAGTGGAGGAAGGCCCGCTTTTAGCAGAAATTCACGAACTGCTCAAACGTAAAATGGATGGAGAAGAAATGAATGTAGAGAACCGTCTCGCTCATGTCCATCCATTTATTGATAAAGAACTGGCGCGTTTTGATGAATTGGTGAAAAGCTACAATCAGCCGAAAGACAATCTGATACAAGAATTAAATGAGCTGCTGCAGTCTACCCTTGATGAGGTGTGGGCGTAGGAGGGAAGAGCCAGCCGGATAGCGGCAGGCTCTTTTTTTTCTCTTATTGTGATAAAACCACAAAAAAAGTCAGAATTTTTGTCATCTTCAAATATTGTAGCGGACAGCTTATGAGCCTTACAATAAAGACATAGCTTACAAAGAGTGGGAGGTGCCCTTTATGGAGTCGGTCACAAGAAATTTCTTCTTGTTTTTGTCAAAAAGCAGTCTCTTGAACCATATTGCTCGTAATTGGGGAAGTGCTGTTGCATCTAAGAAAATCATCGGTGGGAAAGATTTTGAGAGCGCTATCTCTGTCATTAAACGATTAAATGATCAAGGAATGGCTGTAACAGTCGATCACCTTGGTGAGTTTGTCACTAAGGCAGAGATTGCAAATGAGCGGACGGATGAGTGTATTCAAACCATTCAGCGGATTGCTGAGGCGGGACTCAATTCCCACGTGTCACTCAAAATGACATCACTCGGCCTGGATATTGACGATGACCTTGTGTATCGCAATATGAAACGTATTTTAGATACGGCAGAAAAACACCGTATCATGGTGACAATCGATATGGAGGATGAACAGCGCTGTCAAAAAACGCTGGACATTTTTAAAGAAATGAAATCTCAATATGAGTATGTCAGTACGGTCCTGCAGGCGTATTTGTACAGAACAGAAAAGGATCTTGATGACCTCAATGAGCTGCAACCATTTTTACGACTTGTAAAGGGTGCCTATAAGGAATCCGCCGAAGTGGCGTATCCAAACAAAAAAGACGTTGATCAGAATTACAAGAAACTGATCGAAAAGCAATTACTCACAGGGAACTATACAGCCATTGCGACACATGACGATCAAATGATCGAGTTTACGAAAAATATTGTGAAAAAACACAATATACCGACAAGTCAGTTCGAATTTCAAATGCTGTATGGCATGAGGTCAGAAACGCAGCAGGCACTTGTGAAAGAGGGCTATCAAATGAGGGTCTATACCCCATATGGACGAGAGTGGTATGGCTACTACATGAGACGTCTTGCAGAACGGCCGGCAAACATTGCCTTTGCTTTAAAAGGGATGACGAGAAAATAATTTGAAACGGGAGCGTGACAAAGATGACAACACCTTACAAACATGAACCATTCACGGATTTTAGCCAGGAAGAAAATCGCAAAGCGTTTGAACAAGCATTAGCAAAGGTAACAGAATCACTGGGTCAAACCTATCCGCTCGTGATTAATGGAGAAAGAATCGAAACGAAAGATCAAATTGTCTCGATCAATCCAGCGAAAAAGGATGAAGTTGTTGGAACCGTATCAAAGGCCGGAAAAGAAGAGGCAGAACAAGCGGTTCAGGCTGCGGCGAAAGCATTTGAAACTTGGCGCTATACGTCTCCAGAAGAAAGAGCCAGCGTCATCTTCCGTGCTGCGGCAAGCATTCGCCGTAAAAAGCATGAGTATTCAGCCCTTCTTGTCAAAGAAGCAGGTAAGCCTTGGAATGAAGCGGACGCAGATACAGCAGAAGCGATCGACTTCCTTGAATATTATGCTCGTCAAATGCTGGAGCTGGCGAAAGGCAAACCAGTGAACAGCCGCGAAGGAGAACACAATCAATACGTATACACACCAACTGGCGTGACGCTCGTCATTCCGCCGTGGAACTTCTTGTTTGCCATTATGGCAGGAACAACAGTAGCACCAATCGTTACAGGGAACACAGTTGTCTTAAAACCTGCAAGTGCAACTCCTGTCATTGCGGCACGTTTTGTGGAAGAGCTTGAGCAAGCAGGTCTTCCAAAGGGTGTGGTGAACTTTGTACCAGGAAGCGGAGCAGAGGTTGGAGATTACTTAGTCGATCACCCGAAAACAAGCCTGATTACATTCACTGGCTCAAGAGAAGTAGGGACACGTATCTTTGAACGCGCGGCAAAAGTACAGCCAGGTCAGCAGCATTTAAAGCGTGTCATTGCTGAAATGGGTGGTAA
Organism: Bacillus sp. FSL R7-0672; assembly: GCF_038601465.1. Taxonomy (NCBI): domain Bacteria; kingdom Bacillati; phylum Bacillota; class Bacilli; order Caryophanales; family Bacillaceae; genus Bacillus; species Bacillus sp. FSL R7-0672. The sequence continues at coordinate 348,834 of NZ_CP152010.1, forward strand.
GGATACAGTGGTTGTAGATGAGGATGCAGACGTCGAATTAGCGGCTAATGCCATTTTCACATCAGCCTTCGGTTTTTCAGGTCAGAAATGTTCAGCTGGATCTCGGGCTGTCGTCCACGAGAAGCTGTATGACCAAGTGATCGAGCGAGTGAAGGAAATCACAGAAACGAAAACAACAGCGAACCCTCTTTCTGCGGATGTCTACATGGGACCTGTCATTGATCAAGCGTCCTTTGACAAGATCACGGATTATATCGAGGTGGGCAAACAGGAAGGCCGCTTAGTCACTGGCGGAACGAGTGATGATTCAGAAGGATACTTCATTCACCCAACCATTTTTGCAGATCTTGAGCCAACATCTCGCTTGATGCAAGAAGAAATCTTTGGACCTGTCTTGGCCTTCTCGAAAGTATCTAGCTTTGATGAGGCACTTGAAGTAGCCAACAACACGGAATATGGTTTGACAGGTGCTGTCATTACCAATAATCGTGATCATATCAACCGTGCGAAGCAGGAGTTCCATGTAGGGAACCTCTACTTTAACCGTAACTGCACAGGAGCCATCGTAGGATATCACCCATTCGGCGGATTCAAAATGTCAGGAACCGATTCAAAAGCAGGCGGTCCAGATTACCTAGCTCTACACATGCAGGCAAAAACGATTAGTGAAATGTTTTAAGTTGGAAAAGCATGAACCTGTGCACACGGGTTCATGCTTTTTTTTTGCTTGTCTACGACTTGTTTCTATGCAAATCTGTCCGGAAAGAAGTATGATAAATGTATTACTTAATTCAGGGAGCAATCGGGATGGAAGAGATATTAGAAAAGCTTCATACATTTTTTGATGTCGATAAGTTAATTGCATTTATTAGCGGGTATTTAAAAAAACCAGTCATTTTAGAAAGCACAGAGTGTCAGCTCCTTGCTTATAATTCTTACAGCATTCAGCAGTTTGACCCAGTCAATCAGCAAACGATTTTCTCAAAGGAATGTCCGGGGTCTGTAGTCGATTGGTTAAAGAAAACAGGGGTCATTGAGCGGCTTCACAAGGAGTCAAAGCCTTTTTATGTGAGCGGTCATGACGAGCTCGGGTTTAATCGGCGGGTGGCTGTGAGCGCCAAGCATAAACAAGAGGTTGTCGGCTTTATTTGGGTGCAGGACATTGAAGATTCTCTCTCTCAGGAGGAGCTGCAATTTTTGCATGAAGCTTCCTTTCAAGTGGGAAAAGTGATTTATAAGAATAAGAAACAGCTGGAGAAAAAGGAAGGCAAGATTGAAGAATTTTTCAAAAAGGTCATGGATGATCATTTTTATACAGAAGAAGAACTGAAGTGGGAGGCTGAGAATTTAAGCATCCCGCTGCCAGCCGTATTTACTGTCATGGTCGTACACGCTGCCGATAACAAAAGTGAGACGGCAGAAGATGTGAAGGATGTCATTCGAACGTATTTGCAGCTAGAAGATAAGGTGAATCACGTATACTCCGTTCAAGCCGACATTGTCGTCATATTGGGCAGCTTGTCAGACCGGCACTCACCGAAAGCGACTGCGGCTGACGTCATCGCTCATCTGCAATCGAAAGCGCATGCCCATCCTTCTCCATTGTATATTGGGATGGGAAGAGAGTATCGAGATGTCATGAAAATGAGCACAAGTCGATTTGAAGCGATAGAGGTCGTGAAGGCTGTGAAAATTGTGGGGGGACAAGAGCTGATTCCATATGATTACGAGAATCTTGGGGTTTTCCGCTTCTTAGACTCGATTTACAGCCATCAAAAAAAGAAAAATGACTTCAATCCAGATTTGTTACGTTTGAAGGAAAAAGACCGAGACAGCCAAACCTCATTTTTAAAAACGCTTGAAGTCTATTTATTGAATAACTGCAAGCTAAAGCCAGCCGCAGAGCAGTTGTTTATTCATCAAAATACATTAAACTATCGAATGAAACAAATCTTTGATATGACCTCAATCGATTTAAGTCACTTCAGCCAGCGATGTGAGTTATTTATTGAATTGATGCTGATGAAAAAAGATCAATAGTCATCGAATCCGCAGGTGCCCGGGATCACCTGCGGGTTTTCATGTGAAAATGGCATACAACGGCCGTGTTTCGTTGTATGATAGATAAGGATTTTATGAAAGGGGGGCCACCTTTGGGAGCAGTCACCTTGGCCATTTTGATTTTCATCCTGACCCTCGTCCTTGTCATTTGGCAGCCAGGACGTTTAACCATTGGATGGTCAGCATGTGGAGGCGCCATTCTTGCACTTGCCTTTGGTGTCGTTCATCTGGGCGATGTGTGGGAAGTGACGCAAATAGTATGGAACGCGACATTTGCGTTTATTGGCATTATTATTATTTCGTTAATTTTAGATGAAATTGGGTTTTTCGAATGGGCTGCACTGCATATGGCAAAAGCCGCAAAAGGGAACGGTGTCCGCATGTTTATTTATTTAACATTGCTCGGCGCTGTCGTGGCTGCTTTTTTTGCGAATGATGGAGCGGCACTGATTTTGACCCCGATCGTCTTGTCTGTGGTGAGAGCGTTAAAGCTGGATGAGCGGATGATCCTGCCTTTTGTGATGGCGAGCGGCTTTATTGCAGATACAACCTCCTTGCCATTTGTCATTAGTAACTTGGTCAATATCGTATCAGCCGACTATTTTCATATTGGGTTTCTTGAATATACAGCAAACATGTTCGTGCCAAACCTTGTGTCACTTGGAGCAAGCATGTTAGTGCTTTATGTGTTTTACCGAAAGCTTATCCCAAAAACATACGATGTATCACAGGCGAAGGAACCGGCATCAGCTATCCGGGATATCCGCATGTTCCGCTTGTCTTGGTACGTGCTTGGCTGTCTGCTTGTCGGTTATTTTGCAGGGGAACTCATTGGGGTTCCGGTCTCCATCATTGTGGGCGGTATTGCTCTTGTCTTCTTGTGGCTGGCAAGAAGAAGTCCCCAAGTGGCGACAAAACGTGTCGTAAAAGAAGCACCGTGGTCCATTGTCTTTTTCTCAATCGGCATGTATGTCGTCGTATATGGACTGAAGAATGTCGGTCTCACAGAAATATTGGCGGCATGGATCGAACAAGGAGCATCGCATGGCTTGCTTGCGGGAACGATGTTTATGGGTGTGCTTGCCGCAGTGCTGTCCTCTGTCATGAACAATCTGCCTACTGTGTTAATTGATGCGATTGCGATCGGTCATACAGATACAGCAGGCGTCATGAGAGACGGATTGATTTATGCCAATGTCATCGGCTCTAACCTTGGTCCGAAAATGACCCCTATCGGCTCATTGGCGACATTGCTGTGGCTTCATGTTCTTAAGAAAAAGGGCGTCCATATCTCTTGGGGTGCATACATGAAAGCCGGAATCATCCTGACCATCCCAACCTTGATCCTTACTTTATTGGGGTTATATGCGTGGTTATGGCTCATACATTAAAGCTGAATATAAAAAAGAGCAGGTCGCTTGGATCTGCTCTTTTTTGTTACAGATATTTTGCATAGCGTTTTTCTAAAAAGTCCTGAAGTAATGAGACTACGCTGCAAATGCCCCAGTAAATGAGGGCGACCAAAATATACATGGTCATATAATCGAATTCGCGCCCACCTACGATCTTTGCTTGCTGGAATAGCTCGGGGACAGTAATCATCGCAGCTAGTGAGGAGGCTTTGATTAAATCGAGCATGACATTGGTCAATGGTGGCAGTGCGATGCGGACGGATTGAGGCAAAATGACACCGCGCATCGTTTGCCAATAGTTGAGACCTAGTGATTTGGCAGCTTCCACCTGTCCACTCGGCACAGATGAGAGGGCCGCCCGATTGATTTCTGCAATATAGGCAGCGCTATTGAAGCTGAATCCAATAATGGCAGCAGTGACCGCTGTAAACTCAATGCCGATATAAGGAAATCCAAAATAAAGAATAAACAAAATCACCAGAATGGGCACGCCACGCATGAATGAGATATACAGCCGTGCAGGCAGCCAAAGCATCCACGTATTCGCCATTCTGGCAAGCGCAATAAAAAAGCCAAGAATGGTGCCAAAAAACATGCTCACAAAGGAAATGAGCAGCGTCAGCCAGATGCCTTTCATGACAAATGGAAATGACGCCTTTGCCAGTGCAGGATTAAATATATATTCTAAATGAATATCTCCCACGCTTGCGGCTCCTTATTTAGAAATGTCGACATCTTCGACATCAGCATCTATTTTCTTTGAGACGTCTGCATGATTAAAGAATTTTTCGGAAATCTTTTTCATGGTTCCGTCTTTTTTCATTTCTTTTAAGACACGATTTAATTCTTTTTGAAGCTCTGTGTTGTCCTTCTTCATCACAAAACCTTGTTCGTTTGGCATGTATTTTAAGTCAGGGTGAATCGTAATATTTAATTTTGGGAATGCAGCTAGAGCTAGTGTCTGCAAGTAATAATCATTTAGAATGACATCTGTACGACCGTTAGCGACATCCTTTAAGTATTGCTCGTTTGTCGCATTATCATAAATGACTTCCTTCGCACCGTACTTGCGAGCGACATCCATATAAATCGTTGTGGCAGCACCAGCTGCTTTCTTTCCTTTTAAATCTTTTAACGTTTTAATGCCAGACAAATCATCTTTTCTTACGATCGCTGTGCCATAAGAATATTTATAAGGAGTTGAAAAGGCGAACTTATCTTTTCTGTCATCTGTGATGTCAATGTCATTTGCAGCGGCATCCACTTGACCAGAATTAATGGCGCTCAGCATGCCATCATAGCCCATTTCTTTAAATTCTACTTTCACATCCAGGCGTTTAAATGCTTCTTTGACCACTTCCACTTCATAACCAGTCAATTGATCCTTGCCATTAGCGGTATCATGATATGACGTTGGATAAAGGGTGCCTGAAGTAGCAACCACGATTTTCCCTTTCTTTTGAATCTCATCCCACTTTGAATCTCCAGACTGAGAAGAGCCTGATTGACTGCAAGCAGACAAGACAAGTATGAAAGCAGACACAACAAGCATTACCCAGATCGATTTTCTATGATAAAAACGACTCATTTAAGAATCCTCCTCTATTTTTTATACAAAACAAAACATAGCACGCTTTTTCTGTTAGGACAACGTTTTCAGAAGAAAAGCGAAAAAGTAAGAATATTATGTGCAATTTGCAACGTGAGATAATGTATAAAAAAGGAAAGTGTGTACAAAATAAATGCGAATAAAGGAGGGAAGAAAATGATGAAAAAAATAAGTGGCTTGATCATATTATCGGTGATGCTGTTGTCTGGTTTTTATATGGAAACAGCTCATGGAGAAACACCCCAAATGGAAAAGCGTCCAGTAACGCATCAAGTAAAACTAACGACAGAACAACAAAAACAAATTGAAACGCTTGAGCAGCAAATTCTTTCTAAACGAAAAGAAGTGATTGAGAAGTACGTCCAATATGGTGTGTTAACAAAGGAACAAGGTACACATATTACGAAACGAATGGATGAACATTACAATCATTTGAAAAACAACGGATTTGTGCCATTGCTGAAAAAACCACAGCACCATTGACCATAAGGATGAAACCGGCAGCGAGGTGCCGGTTTTTTATTGTTTATCAATCTATTCAGAAGGAGAGACTTTCACCATCTTTAGGGACAAAAATGGCTTGTGCTGCTTGATGCTCTTGAATGTAAGCTTGTAAAGAGGCTCTTGTTAGTAAGCAATGATTCACTGCCTCAAGGTGAGTAGCGACAATTTGTGCTGTTGGGTGAGAACGGTGAACGTCTAAAATGTCTTCCTTCGTCATCGTAATTGGATCGCCTTCTAAAAATTGAGCAGCTCCGCTATTGACCACAATGACATCTGGCTTGCAAGTATTGATAACCTCCTTCGGCTCATCACACCAAATGGTATCACCTGCAATGTAAAGGGTAGGTTCATCAGGGTGAAAGAAAACAAAACCGCTGACCTGTCCCATCCGCTTTGCAATTTCTCCTGTCCCATGCTGTCCACCTGTCCGCTGAATATGAACACCATAAATGTCTATTTCATCTTCAATGCATGTGACATGCTGGAAACCGGCCTCTTCAACTTCTTTTTTGTCATTATCCGATTGCGTATAAATTGGTTGGTCTTGGGCTAATTTTTGTTTCGCCTCGTCATCAAAGTGATCCATGTGCAAATGAGTGAGTAAGACAGCATCTGGGTGTAGCATGTTGTCTAAGTCAATGTTTACAGGCAGATCAACAATCGGATTGTTCAAATGTTGATTGGCTGTATGAGGAAACGGTGGATATGTTCCTTTTGCTGCTAAAAAGGGATCAATGAAGAAAGTTGCCTGACCATATTCAAGGTAGAAAGTAGCATTCCGAATGAGCGTGATTTTCATGAAAAGGCCTCCTTTTTTTCTGATTAAGTTTACAGTATATTAAAAGAGTTCCATGTGACAGAGGGTTGTGAAAGTCTTTCATCAGGAGGACTTGATTTTTGAAAGAGGTGAGCCAATGTTAGACCAAACCGATATGGATATTTTAAAAGAGCTCTCAAAAAACAGTCGATTAACTATGAAAGCGCTAGGTGAAAAAGTTCATTTAACGGGTCAAGCTGTTGCAAATCGTGTGTTAAAGCTTGAAGAAGAGGGTGTGATTGAAGCATATACCATTTCGATTGACTGGCGGACGCAAAAGACCATCCAAACATTTATGCAGCTCTATACTCGCAGTCATCATCACGAACCACTTCTGTCATTTCTCGACCGACAGGAAGAGATCAAGAATTTATTTAAAATAAGTGGTGAGGGCTGCTATATGGCTGAAGGCCATTTCTTCAGTCATGATGAACTGGATCTGTTTTTAACGGAGCTGACAAATTACGCAAATTATAAACTGTCTATTGCGGTTAAGCGTCTCATTCATCAGTAAGAAAAGAGACGCAGGAGGAAAAAGAACGATGAAAAAATTAATCGAAAATCAAGCTGAACCGGTGACAAAGGAAAAAATCAAAGCAGACTTGGTTCAACTTGGTGTGAAAAAAGGCATGATTTTATGTGTTCACTCATCCTTATCATCTATCGGCTGGGTAAACGGAGGCGCTGTTGCCCTCATACAAGCATTGATGGAAACCTTAACAGAAGAGGGGACACTGATCATGCCGGCACAAACGTTAGAGATTTCTGATCCCGCTGATTGGATCGATCCGCCTGTTCCTTTTTCATGGTGGAAATCGATCAAAGACACGATGCCTGCATTTGATCCAGCTTACTCGATGCCAACAGCAATGGGAAAGGTAGCGGAAACGTTTTGGAAATACCCGGGCGTGGCGAGAAGCAATCATCCTCATTTTTCATTCACGGCCTGGGGGAAAAAGAAACATGAGCTTCTGAAACACCACGCACTTTCTTTTGGATTAGGGGAACATTCGCCTCTAGCCCGCATGTATGATCTTCAGGCTCAGGTGCTGCTGATTGGTACGTCTTTTGAAAGTCTGACAGCTTTCCATCTGGCTGAATATCGCATCCCTCAGCAAGACTTCATGACAAGAGGAGCTCCCATCTTAGAAAATGGATGGAGGGTATGGAAAGAGTACCAAGATATTATCACAAGAGAAGAACTATTTGAGCAGATCGGCCGTGACTTTCTTCTATCAGGAGGCACTCATCATCACGGTCAAATCGGGCTTGCCAGTTCATATTTATTACCGGTGAGAGAATCGGTAGACTTTGCGGAAAAGTGGCTTGATTTGTACGATCAGTCGTGACCTACACCGTTTGGAAATTCATATGATAAAGGTCTTGATCAGGCTGCTGAGAAGTATAGCAGGTGAGCTGATAGTCTCCCTTTGGAATAGGGAAAGACAGCACCTGAGCCATGACGCTTGTGATATAAACTTGATCGCTTGCATGCGTAAAAGGCACTGTGACCGTTCTATCAGCCGAAGCTGGGGGCATATTGCTATTTAAAGTTACGGTAACAGATGCTTTTCCGTTGTTGACCCCTTCAAAGGATACACCGTGATCTCCCATGGCGAATCCTTGAAGAATGTCATCATCTGACCAGTCAATCACAGGTGGTGTTTTGCTTCCGGTGTATACGGTGATTTGGTGATAGGAGATAGATAGGGAATAGGCTTGGTTTAAGTTATTCATTTAAAAAACTCCTTTATACAAAGATTTTCATTGGAATGTGAATGGTTGAAAGAATGATTCTTGAAGAGAATGTTAGGCAGCAAGACGATTGTCGCCGTCTTGCGCTTCTATATGAGGAATCTAGATGTGAAATTGTGAAACCATTGCTTTTAAATCTCCTGCTAAATGAGCAAGAGCTTCTGATGAAGCAGTTACTTCTTCCGTTGCGGCAAATTGTTCTTCTGGTAAACCGGCTACTTGCTGTGAATGTTCACTCGTTAGTTTAACCCCTTCTGTAATAGTGGCAAAGGATCGTTTCGCATCGTTTGTATAAGCTGCGATTTTTTGTGATGCACTAGATAAATGCTTGATGCCATCTGCCACTTCTCTCATTGACTGTTGAATATCAATAAATGATTCTTCTGTATGAGAAATAAGTACAGTCCCTAGAGCCGCTTCCTCTCTTACTCGTTTGATCGCATTTGTTGAATGAGTCATCTCTTTTTGGATTTCAGAAATGAGATGGGAAATCAAATTTGATGATGCTTGTGATTCCTCAGCGAGCTTTCTCACTTCGTCTGCGACAACCGCAAATCCTTTCCCATGCTCGTCTGCTCGTGCTGCTTCAATTGCTGCGTTTTGAGCAAGTAGGCATAGCCTAGCTTTACATCACCTTTTGCTTTTTCAGTGGCCATGTGCTTGATGTTTTCTGTCATTTCACGATTCACCACATAACCAACAATTGCTGAAAAGATGATGATGACACTTAAAAAGATCAGCAAAATTTTGGCACCAAGCCTCAGTTTCCCCTTGTTCTTCATGCTTTTTGACTCCTTTAGGTATAAGGTAGGATAAACCTCCTTAAGGATTATCGGCATGAAAAAAATGTTTGAAATACCTGAATGCAGTTACAAGGAAATTGTTTTAGATAGAAAAGGGAAATGGCGTTAATCGATGATAAATTGTATTCTTGTGCCGTCAGGATCATCCGATAATTGATGACCGACCCATGAGCCTGCTCCTCTATTATCTGAAGGATTAATATATTTGACTGAAGCTCCTGTTCCTCCTTCCTTACACATCGCCATCGGCCATTCGTCCCGATCATACCCGCGCTTTGTTGGGATGCCATGAAGTGATTGTTCTCTTTGTTCATCGCTATGTTTACGGTCAATCGTACATACGGATGAATGGCCTTCATCAATGGCCTCTTCTATGTGCTTAGCGGTTTCGGGGTAACGATCTGATGGGAAGTGAATCGTTTTGTCATAAGATGAATTCGTCGTCTCTTGTTTACTTTGCTCCAGCTGAATATAGCCTGTTGCTACACCAACGACGATCAGTAAAAGCAAGAGAATGATTTTAAGAAGTTTCATAGATGCTAGCTCTCTTTCTTGTTTGCGTATTTTGTAAACAGAAGTATAGCAGAATTACTTACCAATTTCTCCTGGTTTTGAAAAAACGCCTTTTAAAGTTCGAAAAACGGTTTTTATCCATTTTCTTGCTTTTCACATTTGTAAAAATTCATAAAAATTTTAATTTTTCAGTTCATAAAAAGATTATGCTTTATCAAAATGGCTTTATCACTGCTTTTTGGGCTAATTTCAAGAATTTAACACACAGAAATTTTGAAAAAATAAAATTGACTAGACCGATATGCTTTAATAATATGGAGTCAAATATCAAAAAATGTCGTAATTTATCAAAATATCATTCTATTTACATTGTAGGAGGGAAGTACAAATGGCGGATGTCTCTTATCGGCTTGGCATAGACATAGGCGGAACATTTACTGACTTATCGCTGATGAATGAAGCAACAGGGGCGCTAACTGAACTCAAAACACCCACAGTGACTGACGACCCAGCTCAGGGAATTATCAATGGGCTAAAACTTCTAAAAGACAGAGGTGTTGATTTATCTAAAATCCAATATCTCGTACATGGCATGACAATCGGTCTTAATACATTATTGCAGAGAAAAGGAGCAGATTTGGCCCTTTTTGTGACGGAAGGCTTTCAAGACATATTGTCACTACAGCGTTTACGATTACCCATTCCTTATGACTTCAATTCTCGTTTGCCAGAACCATTGATACCTCGAAAGCATGTATATCCAATCTCTGAAAGGTTGATACACGATGGTACGATCAAAAAACCTCTCCATCTGCAGCAATTAGATCATGCTGTCCAGCAGGTTATGTCTAAAGGACTAGCAGGTATTGTCATTTCTTTTTTACATAGCTATCAAAATCCAGTTCATGAATTACAGGCAAAAGCCTATATCAAACACCATTATCCGCAATTAGAAGTCCTTACTTCATCTGAATTATGGCCCCAAATGAGAGAATACGAGCGTACTGTGATGTCTGTTGTCAATTTGTATATCCAACCAAAGGTGAAACAGTATTTACAAACATTGAAAAGCCGTTTGAAAGAAGAAGGTGTACCAATTTCTCCATACATTACACAATCAAATGGTGGTTTAATGGATGCAGAAAGTGCAGCAACTTCACCTGTTAAAACACTTTTTTCTGGTCCGGCAGCTGGTGTCATTGGTGCGGCAAGAATTGCAGCCGCTGCAAACGAATCCAATCTGATCACGTTTGATGTTGGGGGGACGAGTGCAGATATCTCCATTATTCAAAATGGACAGCCTACAATGGCTCAGTCAAATCAGCTTTCAGGTTTTCCGATCATTCTTCCATCTGTTGCGATGTATTCAATAGGGGCAGGCGGGGGTTCGGTTGCATGGATTGATCAGGGTGGGCTTCTCAAAGCAGGACCAGAATCAGTTGGCTCACAGCCGGGACCAGCTTCGTATGGAAAGGGAATGAAAGCCGCCTTAACTGACGCGTTCCTCATATGTGGTTATCTCAATCAAGAGCGTTTTGCCGGAGGACATTTACAACTACAGCTGTTCGCGGCGGAAAAGGCCTTTCAGCCAATTGCTGACCAGCTCAACAAAACGGTAGAAGAAGCGGCTGACCAGCTGATTCAAGTAGCTGTCGCCAATATGTACACAGAATTAAGCAATGTCATGGAGCAGCAAGGGTTTGACCCAAGAGATTTTAGTTTACTAGCGTTTGGCGGAGCAGGACCGGTTGTAGCGAATTTCCTTGCGAGAGAAATTCATGCGAAAAACGTGGTCGTTCCTCCAAGTCCAGGAACATTATGTGCATTAGGTGCCTTGAACGCTGATTTTATTCATGATGCGGTACTGTCGAAGAAAATATGTTTACAAGACTACTCGATAGATCAACTAAAACAAGATTATGAGATGCTTTCTCGAAAAGCGACTGATTGGTTCAGTCAGCAGAACATTCAGCATATTAAACAGACATCCATACTATTATTGGCAGATGCACGTTATCAAGGACAAGCCTTTGAGATTGAATTACCATTATCAGCTGAATGGCTGAAGCAAGAACAAGATATCCATCAACTCATTGAAGCCTTTCACAAACTACATCAGCGTCAATATGGTCATAGAGATGATCAGGCGAACATCGAGTTTACTCATTTACGAGTTCGAGTCATAGGCGAGACGCCGCCACTGCCTTTCACACCTGTTCATGAAAGCAGCGGACAATCTTTGAAGCCACATGAATACAGGCGAATTTTTATAGAAGAAAAAGAATATGAAGCAGCTATTTATCACAGAGATACTTTGTCAGTAGGTTCTGTCATTAATGGACCTGCCATCATTGAGCAGGATGATACAACAATATTGATTCTGCCAAATTGGGCAGGCGGCATTGATCAATCAGGGAACTTGGTGATTTCAAGGGAGGCGGCTTTACATGAGAACTGATCCAGCAAAGCTTGAGATGATGCGCAGTTATTTTAATGCAATTGCATCTGGCATGGGACATGTCATTGAGCGGACGTCTTTTACGACTTTCGTCAAAGAATCAGCTGACTTTGCGACAGCGTTAGCCACGCCTTCTGGAGATTTCTTCGTTTATCCGAAGACAGTGGGTGTCACGATCTTTTTAGGGCTGAGTCTTAAAAAAGCGATTGAAGAGAGCGGACCGATGCAGCCAGGAGATATTATCATCACAAATGATCCTTATACGACAGATGGTTTAGCGACTCACCTGCCGGATGTCCATATCATTAAGCCGATCTTCGTAGATGGTGAAATTGTCAGCTATGCTTGGTCTTTTGTTCATGTAAGTGATGTGGGCGGACTTGTGCCCTCGAGTATTTCGCCGACAGCGACCGATGTTCATCAAGAAGGATTAAGAATACCGCCAGTGAAAATTTATGAAGGCGGAAAAGAGAATCAGGTCGTACGTACTTTTTTAAGAGCCAACAGCCGAGCCAGTCATTTAAATGATGGGGATATCAATGCAATGATTGCTGCAGTAAATACAGCAGAAATTCGCTTAAAAGAAATGATCGGGAAATTTGGAATAAATGAAGTGAAACAAGGAATGATGGACCTCCTGAAACAATCTGAGGTTCGTGCAGGAAAGGTCATTGAAGCCATTCCGGATGGAACGAGTGAATTCGCTGATTATTTAGATGATGATATGATCTCGGATGTGCCGATACGGTTGAAAATTAAGTTAACGGTCAAAGGAAAGCGGCTAACGCTTGATTTTTCTGAGTGTGACCCGCAAGTGAAAACAGCTTTTAACCTTGTCACCAATGGTCAGAAGCATTCCTTCCTATATCAAGGATTGATTAATTACATTATTAGTAAAGATCCCTATATACCGATTAATGGCGGAATCACATATCCGATTGAAGTGATTTCCCCTAAAGGGACGCTAGTGCATCCAGAATACCCGGCTTCTGTTGGTATTCGGCATTCAATTACGATGCGGTTGTTCAATGTCGTGCTAGGCGCCATTGGTAAGCTGTTACCTGAAGCAGTGCCGGCAGCAGGTGCAGGTCAATCAGCTATTGTTGTTCTCTCTGTTCCTGATAATCAAACAGGCGGCAGGAAAATGTCTGTTGTCGAACCATTAGGCGGAGGCGGTGGTGCTCAAAATGGAACGGACGGAGTAGATGGTATTGATCATTCGTCTGGCTTTTTGAAGAATACACCTATTGAGAGTTTAGAACAGCATATTGATATTCATGTTCACCGATATGAGATTTTGCCAAACACAGGCGGAGCAGGAGAAAACAGAGGCGGACATGCGATTGGTTTGGAATTTGAAATGATCAAGCCTGAATCCATGGTGACCGCACGAGGTATGGAACGTATGAAGTTTCAGCCTTGGGGGCTAATGGGCGGACGAGCGGGAGCTATCGGTGAGGTCAAGCTAGTCACAGCAATAGGTGAAAAACAAGACCAGCCGAAAATAGATGTTCTGCGTCTTGAAAAAGGCGATATTGTGCAATTGATATCACCAAGTGGAGGCGGTTGGGGAAATCCATTTGCAAGAGAGAAAGAAAAAGTCCTTCATGAAGTGGAAGCAGGTTTATTAAGTGAAGAAAGAGCGCTGCAGCAATATGGCGTTAAAGTGTATCTAGACCAAAATGAATGGAAGATTGATGAGGAGCAAACGAATCAGTTTCGTGAAAAGGGTAATCATCCTGCTAATATCATGTGGGATGTCGGAGAACACAGAGAAGCTTATGAGAAAGTATGGACGGATGAAGCCAGTAGCGAGCTTGCTGTGCGGCTGCGTTCCTACCCAGCCAATGAACGTACACATTATAAACATGCAGTTCATCAATATTTCAGTCATAGAAATGAGCCGTTAACAAAGAAAGATATTATTCAAGCACTTCGTCATATGGATGGACAAAAAGGGGGAAATGAATCATGAAAAGAAGATTAATCACTATTTTTGCAGGTGTTCTGTCAATGATTTTACTGCTGACAGCTTGCGGTTGGAATGGACAGGATCAAGGTAAACAGCAGCAGACTGTGATCGTTGGCGTATACGGGGGCGATTGGGAAAAGAATATCAAACCGATCCTCGAAAAGTTTGAAAAAGATACGGGAATTAAAGTCCAAACCGTCTCTGGTGCGGATTCTGAATGGTTTACAAAATTAAAAGCGTCAAATGGTAAAAATCCACCGTATGACCTGCTTATTTTACAGCCTGATACGATTCAAAGAGGCATTGCAGCAAACGTTCTTGCACCTATCGATGAAGATCAAGCACCGAATGTCAAAAAACTTTACCGTTCTGTCCAAAAGAAGCTCACTGTTGATGGAAAACAATATGCAGCAGGCTTTAGTATGGGTCAGCTTGGAATTGCTTATCGAAAAGACCTCGTAAAGCAGGAACCAAACAGCTGGACAGACCTATGGAGCAGTCAGCTAAAAGGGAAGGTAGCCATTTCATCTCCGACTTATTCAGCCGGGTTGCAATTTTTCTCTGCGCTTGTCCATGCTCAAGGGGGGACAGAATCAAATCCTAAGGATATTGATAAAGCCTTTAAAAGCCTTTCGCAATTAAAAGGGCATGTTGCTGCTTTTCCAGATAATCCAGGGTCTATTCAAACCTTGTTAGAACGTGGTGACGTCGTAGCAGTTCCATATTGGGATGGACGAGCATTTGCACTTGAAGAAGAAGGAATGAGTATTGGTTTTTCATATCCGAAAGAAGGCGCTGTTGCAGCAGTTGCGAGCTGGGCTTTAACGAAGGGAAGTCAGCATGAGGAAGCGGCTTACAAACTATTAAACTATTTAAGTGGAAAAGAAGCTCAGGAAGCTTTCTCGGAAAAATCTTATTATGGTATGTCGAATTCTGATGTGAAATACGGTGACAAGATTAAGGGGAAGGTCAAGGTTGGAGAGAATTATTATAGCAAGCTGACTTGGGTAGATTACGAAACAGCAACTTCGGAGCTGGGAAATTGGACAAATCGATGGAACGAAGTATTAGGCGGAGGAAAATAGGTGATCGTATGAGTGGAATTCATTTAGAACATATCAGCCAGCATTTCGGCGAGCAGATTGCTCTTAACGATGTCAGTCTTACGGTGAAAGAGGGAGAGTTTTTCTCCCTTCTTGGTCCTAGCGGCTGCGGGAAATCAACGTTATTAAACATCATTGGCGGTTTTTTAGAACCAACAAAAGGTGTCGTCTATATTGGTGATCAGAATGTGACGAATTTACCGCCTTATCAAAGAAAAACGGGTATGGTTTTTCAAAGCTATGCACTCTTTCCGCATCTGACCGTATTTGATAATGTGGCGTATGGGTTAAAGGTTCAAAAGAAAAAGAAGGCTGAAATCAAAGAGAAGGTAATGGAGAGTTTATCTCTTGTGCAATTAGAGGCGTTTGCGAAACGTATGCCGCATCAATTAAGTGGTGGACAGCAGCAGCGGGTAGCGATTGCAAGGGCGCTTGCGATTCAGCCATCTGTTCTTCTTCTTGATGAACCGCTCAGCAACCTAGATGCAAAACTAAGAAAAAATATGCAGACGGAGCTTCGAAATATTCAAAGGAATGTCGGAATTACCACCATTCTCGTGACCCATGATCAAGAGGAAGCATTAAGTCTTTCTGATCGGGTTGGGATTTTAGGAGAGGGGAAAATCCAGCAGATTGGAACGCCTTTAGAGGTGTACCGCCAGCCAAACAATCGATTTGTTGCTGAATTTATCGGACAAGTGAACCTATTCGAGGCAGTCTATGATGAAGCGAAAGCTATATTTATCGTTCCTCATTTAATCCAGTCAAACAGGCAGGAAGTTCAGTTAAAGGCAGCGGCACACCAAGAGAAGAAGGAGAAGCATTTACTCATGCTCCGTCCGGAAAGAATCAACATATCTTCTGAGCGGGAAGACGTTCAGTCTAACCATGTATCAGGCGTGCTGGCAGATGTCAGTTATATTGGTCACTCATTACGTTTGGTGGTAGAGCTCGATAGCGGTGAAATGATTGTCCATGCTTCCGATGCAGCATTTCCTGAACTGCCGAAAGCTGGAGAAGCTATTCATATCAATTGGCAGCCTGAAGATATTGTTTTCCTAGATTCGAAGGTGCATACGTGATGCGTATCAAGAAAAAGAATCAGCGATTTCATTGGTTCATGCTGCTGCCGGCGTGTTTGTTCCTTGTTGTATTTCTTCTAGCACCGCTTGTGATGATGTTCGTCCTCAGTTTTCGTGATGTGGATTCAATGATGAACACATTACAAACGTATAGCTTTTCTCAATATATACATGTGTTCACGACAGATGCGTATGTGAAGGCGATTGGAAGTACAGTGTGGGTAGCCTTACAGACAACGGTGATTTGTTTATTGATGGCATACCCTGCAGCATACGTGCTCGTCAAGGCACCTCATCCACGTCTGCGGGCATTTTTCTATATCTTACTTGTCTCCCCGCTTTTGACAAGTGTTGTGATTCGGACGTTTGCATGGATTGTCCTTCTTTCACAAAATGGTCTGATCAATGGCATGTTATTAGATTTACATGTGGTTGAGAAGCCGCTCTCTATGTTGTGGAATATGAATGCGGTGATTATTGCTTATGTTCAGGTCATGCTGCCTTTTGCAGTGCTGCCTATTGCGACGAGCTTAACCGATATGGATCGTCATTTACGACCGGCTTCTATGAGTCTAGGAGCTGGACGAATTCGAACCTTCTTTCATGTGACCTTTCCATTGACCATTCCAGGGATGGTGACAGGGGCTATCATTGTCTTTTCGCTGGCAGCTGGGAGCTATATCACTCCGCTCTTAGTCGGCGGAAGAATGCAGCCGCTGCTGCCGCTGTCTATTTATCAGCAAGTCATGCAGGTGTATAACTTGCCTCTTGCTGCAGCGATGTCCTTTACGTTATTGGTTTGTGTGCTTGTGGCGGTCAGTTTATTAAGCTATCTATTGAAGCGCTGGGAGGCGAGGATGCATGCGTAAAAAATCATTAGGTGATCGCTTGCTTTCCATCCTGATTTGGACTGCTGGGTCATTGGTTTATCTCTTTTTGACCATACCTGTTCTTGTCATTGTCTTATCTGCTTTTAGTCCAAATGCCTTTCCTGAATTTCCGCCGACTTCGTTCTCTGTTCGTTGGTTTCAAGAGGTCGTGTCGAATCCAGAATGGATGGAGTCTCTGCGTATCAGTGTGATTTTGCTATTCATCGTAACGCCTCTCACGGTTCTTTTAGGCACGATGGCTTCGTATGCTTTAGCAAGGCTTTCCTTTAAGGGAAAGGAGGCCATTCAAGCCTTCATTTTGTCACCTCTTATGATTCCTCAAGTAGTGTTAGGGATTGCCATGCTTTATTTGTTTACGGCTATGGGGTTTACGGGGTCTTTGTGGGCGCTTGTTATAGGTCACGTCATTATTGGCTTTCCCTATGTGGTTCGAACAGTAGGCGTCAGTGTATCGAATTTGGACCCACGGCTTGAGCTAGCTTCAATGAATCTTGGCGCAGGACCCATTCGCACATTCTTTCGAGTGACGCTGCCTTTGATAAAGCCAGGAATTATTGCAGGCGGGGTGTTTTCAGCTGTGACGTCATTTGGGGAAATATCGATTAGTTTGTTCGTTTCCTCTCCTCAAACGATTACGATTCCCGTCAGGACGTTTAATTACATTGAGCAAACCTTTGATCCGAGTGTCAATGCGATATCTGTCATATTTATTATCATTTCTATCATTGCGTTGCTCATTATTGAAAAAACAATTGGCCTGTCTAAGGTGATGTAAATATAATGAAGAAACAAGGGAGCTGTCATTTGAAATGGCAGCTCTTTTTGTGTTGTTTTTACGGTAAATATTTTCAATTTTTTAGGAAATATAGTTCTTAAGATTTAAGAAATTGTGGAGGGTGGACGGAGACCTCTATCCTACATTTTCGGTCATATTTGCAAAATTTAAGGGGAAAGATGAAATTTTTGCGGTATTTAGTCGATTATTTTCGGTTGAACGCAACTATTATTAGTTATTTTCGGTAAATATCGTAAATTATTATGTGATTCATTCGGCATAACGCATGAATCTTTACACCCATTTTTCGGTGAAAAAAACAATAATTTCATATAAAGTGGACGTAAATAGAAAATATTTAAAAAGAAAAGAAGAAAAAGGCAAATCTATGGAAACGTAGAGACGCAAAGCCATGTCCTAAGGTAAATGTTGCTTTTTTACTATGGTCGGCAGGTTACCGAATCAAAATGGGAGTCCCTCCGTTTTATTCGGGGTGGGCTTCTTTCCGTATTCTGTCTATTTTAATGGAATAGACTTGGTTCTTTTGATATAGAGGGTGCAGGGTTGTCACATTGGTGGAGAAAACACAGAAGAGGCGGAGGATGAAAATGAATACAGTTTATTACCCCTTAACACATGCGCAAAAGCGAGTATTCTACACGGAAAGATTTTATCCAGGTACAAGTATTTCTAATTTGGGTGGATTCGCCAGATTGAGATCGGTATCAGGTTTAGATCCATCTTTGGTCGTTGACGTGCTTCAAGCGTACATTCGCCAAACTGACTCCCTTCGGTTGAGGCTGGTGTATCGGCATGAGCAGGAGGAGCCTGTTCAATATATCAAGCCTTATGAAGAACAGCCGATTCGCATGGAGAAGGGCTGGAGTGAAGAAGAAGTGAGGGCTTGGGCGAATGAACAAATCCGTGAGCCGATGCCGTTGATTGACAGCCTCTTGATTGAATTTACGGTCTTTCAAATCAGTGATCAAGAGTGCTGGCTGTTTTGTAAAGCACATCATATTGTGGCGGATGGTATCTCCATCATCTTAATGGGAAATCGCATCATCGACTTGTACCAGGACATGCTGCAGGGGGTAGACATCTCACCGGTTGAGGAGATTTCCTTCGTTGACCACATTATGAGTGAGCAAAGCTATGAAACTTCTAAACGATTTCAAAAAGACCAAGCTTTTTGGAATGAACAATTTGCCAATATTCCAGATTTCGCTTCTTTAAAACCGCATAAGGGATACGAGATGAGTTTACATGCGGAGCGATTTTCAGGGGATATTCCAGATTCTTTGAAGGAGAAACTTCGTACGTTTTGTGAAGAGCAGAAAGTCAGTATGCTCTCGATGTTCATGTCTACTGTTTATATGTATTTGCATCGTTTTAGCGGTATGGAGGATGTTGTCCTTGGAACCTTTATGGGCAACCGAACGAATGCCAAAGAAAAAAAGATGATTGGTATGTTTGTTTCCACCATTCCGATGCGTGCATCTGTTCAAGGGTCGCAATCATTTCTTGATTTCGTCAAACAGGTCATGGCGGATCAAATGAAGATTTTGCGTCACCAAAAGTACCCTTACAATCTCCTCATGAATGATTTACGTGAAAGAGAAGGGTTTACAGGACGCCTTTTTGATATTTCTTTAGAATACCAGGTCATGCAGTGGCAGAAAAAAGAGAATCTGTCTTTTATTACTGAACCGATCTTTAGCGGGAGCGGAATGAATGATATTTCAATTCATGTAAAGGACCGCTGGGATACAGATACATTGACCATTGATTTGGACTACCGTACAGATGTATTCACCGAAGAAGAAATCAGTAAGATGTTTGATCGATTCTTGATCATACTAGAAGCGGCGGTCTCTCAGCCTGACCAGCTGATCGGGAAACTCCCTTTACTTCCACCAGATGAACAAAAGGAACTGCTTCAATTATCTGAGAGAAAACCGTTTGAAAAGCCAGCTGAAAAGCCGGTTCACCACTTGTTTGATGAGACAGCCAATAAGTATGCAGAGCGGACAGCTGTTGTAGCAGAAAATGGAGCATTTACTTATGGAGAGCTGTTTCAAAAGGCAGAAAAGCTGGCGCGTTTTTTACAAATGAAAGGTGTCTCGCGTGATGTGCCTGTTGCTGTCCTAATGGATCGGAAGGCAGAGGCTATGGTGGCGATCTTCGGCATATTAAAGGCTGGCGGGGCGTATGTACCGATTGATCCAGCATTACCTGAGGAGCGTATTCAATATATTGTGGAGGACTCTGGTGCTTCCATTGTGTTAACTGAGGAATCGTTCGTTTCAACATACCGTGTCCTCTCGGAAAAAATGGTCGTGCAGCAGCAAATCGCATTAGATGATGAACTGTTGCCACAGCTTGTAGATCAGTCGGTACCAGAGGATTTGGCATATATGATTTATACATCGGGGACGACTGGAAAGCCGAAGGGCGTCATGATTGAGCATCTTCAGCTACATCATTTGGTCCATGCCTTGCATCATGAGGTTTATGAAGAGGCGAGTGAGCTTCAAATGGCGCTTCTTGCACCATTCCATTTTGATGCATCGGTGAAACAAATCTTTGCTGCACTATTATTTGGGCATACGCTTCATATCATCCCGCGAGAAACAACGAGAAATGGTGTTCAATTAGCGGCTTATTATAGAAAACATCAAATTGAAGCAGCGGACGGAACACCGGCGCATGTGCAGCTTTTACTTGCAGCGGAATTAGATGGGCTGTCCTTGAGGCATATGTTAGTTGGGGGAGAAGCATTGCCTGCGAAAGCAGCATATTCTCTTATCGAAGCGGTTCGGATGAGTGAGCCTGATTTTAATTTGTGGAATGTGTATGGTCCGACTGAGACGTGTGTCGATGCGGCGGTTCATCGCCTAGAACTAAGTGAGCTGCGCGAATCCTCTGAACAGCAGCGTTATGTGTCGATCGGAAAGCCGCTCGGTCATCACCGTCTTTACATTTTAAATGACCATGATCAATTACAGGTACAGGGGGCTGCTGGAGAACTGTGCATTGCAGGGATAGGTGTTGGACGAGGCTATGTGAATCAGCCTGAATTGACGGAGAAAGTATTTACGGCAGATCCATTTTCTCCAGATGAGCGGATGTATCGAACAGGAGATCTAGTCAGATGGCTTCCGGATGGCACAATTGATTATCTTGGCAGAATGGATGATCAAGTGAAAATAAGGGGTTACCGCATAGAAACAGGCGAAATTGAAGCAGTGATGGAGCAGGTAGATGGAGTGGATCAAGCTATTGTACTTGTTGTCGAAGAAGCAGACGGGGAAAAGGTGTTAAGTGCTTACTATCAAGCTCGTCATGAAAATGTGTCAGTTGACATGCTGCAAGCTGCTATCAAACATCAGCTACCAGCTTACATGATGCCGCTCTATTTCAAAGAGCTCGATGCATTTCCACTCACAGTCAGCGGCAAAGTCGATCGTCGTGCACTTGCTGCCTTAAAAGGTGATAAAGCCGTTCAAGCTGTTTATGCTGCGCCTAGAAACGAGATCGAAACGAAGCTTGTGCGTTTGTGGGGAAAAATCCTTGGTCAAGAGAAGATTGGTATATATGATTCCTTCTTCGAACGAGGGGGGCATTCGCTGAAAGCAATGACTGTACTCACACATGTTCAGCGAGATTTTCAGGTGGAGGTGCCGCTGTCCATTTTATTTGAACAGCAGACCATTGCCGCTTTGGCTGCCTACATTGAGCAAGCGGAAACATCTTCTGAAACGGTGATACCTAAAGCACCTGCCTTAGACCATTATCCATTGTCACCTCCACAGCAGCGCGTTTATATGGTGAGCCAATTGGAGCAAAGCACTGCATACCATATGCCAGCTGTTGTGAGGTTAAAAGGAACACTGCACCAAGAGAAGCTGACGGAAGCCTTTGAAAAACTCATCATACGTCATGATATGCTGCGTACGTCTTTTCATACGTTGAAAGGTATTCCTCGTCATCGGATAGCTCCATCCGTGCCATTTCAAATCGAACAGCTAACAGGCGGCACGATGGAAGAAAATATGAAGCGATTTGTCAGACCCTTTAACCTTGAGTGTGCACCACTTCTTCGTATTGGCTTGAAGTCATTACATGACCAGGAGCACCTGCTCTTTTTCGATATGCATCACCTGATCTCAGATGGTCTTTCGATTGATTTGATGCTGCGTGAGCTGTCAGATGCTTACGAGGGATCGGTCAAAGACCCATTGAAGCTTCAATATCAGGACTATGCTGTTTGGCAAGAACAACAAGGTTTTCAAAAAGAAGAGGCATTCTGGCTGCAGGAATTTTCGGGTGATCTTCCTGCTTTACAGCTGCTGACCGATTATCAGCGCCCAGCAGTCCAGTCGTTTGTAGGGGATCGTGTGATCAAAGAAATCAATGAAACGTTAAAGGTGCAATTGCAGGAGCTTGCGGCAAAACACCACACGACACTGTATACGGTTCTGCTTTCTGCTTACTATACATTGCTTGCGAAGTACACGGGTCAAAAGGAATTCGTGGTTGGAACACCGGCGGCAGGGCGAGTGCATGCAGATTTGGATGACATGATTGGCATGTTTGTCCAGACACTTGCTTTGCGGTCCGAGGTTGATCCGAATGGAACCATGTCGCAGTTGATCGAGCAAGTGAAGGAAAAGACGATGCATGCATTTGAGCATCAGCAATATCCATTTGAACGACTGCTTGAAAAACTGAATGTGCCAAGGGATTTTAGCCGTCATCCATTATTCGATACCGTTTTTACACTCATGCCAGATCATGGATCAGCCCAGCATATAGGAGAAATGCAAGTTGAAATCGAAGAAACCAATTTCCATATTGCAAAGTTTGATTTAACGCTGCAAGCGATGGAGTCAGATCAAGGGTTATCCTTTGTCCTCGATTACAGTACGGCGCTATTTAAACGAAGTACAGCCGAGCAGATGCTGCATCATTATATGTATTTGCTGAAGCAGATGGTTCAAGCGCCGGAGGAGGCGATTCGATCTTATCGATTACTCTCTGAACAAGAAGCAGAAGCTCAACTGAATCTGTGGAATCCGTTAACGACGCCTTATCCGTCAGAAGAAACCATTGTGACGCAGTTTGAAGCACAGGTGAAGGCGCACGGTCATGAGTCTGCCCTCCAATGTGAAGGTGTGATTCTTTCTTACCAAGAACTAAATGACCGTGTGAATCAGCTGGCTCATTATTTACGTGAACATGGGTTTGAAAGAGGGATGAAAGCAGCCTTATTCTTTGAACGGTCTAATGAGATGGTACTCTCTGTTCTAGCTGTACTTAAGGCGGGCGGCGTCTATGTACCAATTGATCCTGATTTCCCTGATGAACGCGTGAAGCACTTTTTAACAGACAGCGGTGCGCAATTCTTATTGACACATCAAGTGCTGCGCCATCGTTCGGTACTTGCTTCTTTCGAAGGAACCATCATCGAAACAGAAGATCGGGCAATTGTTCAGCAATCAGACAGCCCTATAGATGTTGGTGTTTTACCAGAGGATTTGGCGAATTTGACCTATACATCTGGTACAACAGGAAAACCTAAAGGAAATATGGTGACACACCGGAATATTTTGAGAACGGTGAAGCAATCAAATTATCTGACCATTCATCATGAAGACACGGTGATGAGCCTATCAAACTATGTATTTGATGCTTTTATGTTTGATGTGTTTGGTGCTTTATTAAACGGTGCGAAACTGATTGTTCTGCCAAAGGATCATATCTTAAACATGAATGAGCTTTCTGGAGCGATTGAGAAGGAGAAAGTCAGTATTTTAATGATCACGACAGCTCTTTTTCACTTACTTATCGATATGAAAAAAGACAGCCTGAAGAACGTTAGAAAAGTTCTATTTGGCGGAGAACGTGCTTCCGTGCCTCATGTCATGACTGCACTTGAAACGGTAGGGGAAGGCAAACTTGTTCATATGTACGGTCCTTCTGAAAGTACGATTTTCACTACGTATTATCCAGTGAATCACATTGAGGAGCAGGCGTTATCCATTCCAATCGGAAAGCCAGTGAGTCAAACGGCTGTTTATATTGTAGATGAATTTGGACAGCTGCAACCGCCAGGTGTAGCAGGAGAGTTATGTGTCGCTGGTGATGGACTGGTAAAAGGATATTATGGGCAGCCAAAACTCACAAGTGAAAAATTCGTGGAAAATCCTTTCCGCCCTGGTGAGGTCATGTACAAAACGGGTGATCTTGCACGCTGGCTTTCAAATGGAGAGATTGAATTCATTGGACGAATCGATCATCAAGTGAAGATTCGAGGTCAGCGTATTGAACTTGGAGAAATTGAGCATCAGCTGCTGCGCCATCCGCAATTAAAGGAAGCCGTCGTCATTGCAGCTCCAAATGACACATTATGTGCGTATTTTACAGCCGAAGGGTCTGTCTCATTAACTGATTTACGCGAGCAAGCAGGGCGTGAACTGCCTGTGTATATGATGCCGTCATTCTTCATGCAATTAGACGAGCTTCCGCTGACGAATAACGGCAAGGTAGATAGGCGCGCGCTACCGGTGCCTGACCTAAGTGAGCAAGGGGTAAATGAGTACATCCCTCCTCAAACAGAAACGGAGCGTCTCGTGGCGCGCATTTGGGAAGAAGTTCTTGAAGTGCCGCGAATCGGCAGGCACGATCATTTCTTTGAATGCGGTGGTCATTCGCTGCGCGGCATGAAAATGCTGAACAAGCTGTATGAAGAGATGCACGTGGAGCTCACTTTAAAGTCTTTATTTGAATCCCCAATATTAGAGGCGTTTGCCTTTGCGGTTGATCAAGCGGATCAAACGGAGATCAAGCGGGTGGAGGTTGCAGAAGAAGCGGCCTATTATCCAGTGACATCTGCTCAGAAACGGCTGTTTGTATTGGAGAAAATGACCGACGCGGAGCAAAGCTATCATATGCCGGCTGCTTTAAAGCTAGAAGGTGCTTTTGATGAAAAACGATTTAAAAAAGCGATTGAACAGCTTGCCCATCGTCATGAAGCATTCCGAACGAGCTTTGATTTTGTTCAGAATGAACCTGTTCAACGGATTGAACCAAACATCTCCGTAGACATTGAGACAATCGAAGGGAACGGAAGAGACATACAGGAATTGATGAATGACTTTATCCGTCCATTTGATATAGAAAAGGCGCCTCTACTCAGAGTAGGTCTAGTTTCTGCTTCCGTAAATGTCCATTATTTGCTGATTGATATGCATCATATCATTTCAGATGGTGCATCTGTGGGCATTTTAATTGAGGAGCTTTCAGCCTTGTATCGAGGAGACAAATTAGAGAAATTACCTGTTCAATATAAGGATTATGCGGTTTGGTCAAAAAGCGAGACGTTTGCTGCACAAATAGAAGCTGAAGAGGCGTTTTGGCTGAAGCAATTACAAGGAGACCTGCCTGTACTGGCACTGCCTGAAGACCTGCCAAGACCAAAAGTGCAAACATTCGCAGGAGATCGCGTCTCATTTACAATCAATGGGCCGCTTAAAGCCAAATTGGATGAGCTGGTCAGAGCGCTCAACAGTACGACGTATACAGTCCTGCTCACTTGCTACAGTACCCTTTTAAGCAAGCTATCAAGACAAGAAGATATCATCATCGGTTCGCCGATTGTGGGCAGAACTCATCCGGATATTCAATCTGTCATTGGTATGTTTGTGAACACGCTGGCACTTAGAACAAAGCCAGCAGGACATCTGACAGCTGCGGAATTTGCGTCAAATGTTCATCAGCTTGTGTTAGAGGCAAATGAGCATCAGTTGTACCCATTTGAAGAATTGGTAGACCAAGTACAAACGGTTCGAGACACTAGCCGTCATCCAATCTTTGATGTGGTGTTCTCAATGGAAAATGCGGATATCCGTGATTTAACGATGGATGGACTTCACATTGTTCCAGAGCCATTCGAAGAGAATATCGCCAAATTTGATTTGACCTTAACTGGAAACGAATCGGCTGATCACATTGAGCTTGTGTTCGATTTTAATTCTTCTATCTTTCAACAGTCGTCGATCGAAAAGTGGAAGGAGTTTTTCCTTCATTTATTGGAACAAATGGTATCAGAGCCAGATCAATCGCTAGATCAAATGCAGCTATTATCACCGAAGCAGCAGCAAAAACTGCTCAGTGAATGGTCAGGCCCTGTCCTAAACGTTCCGTCAGATCGAAACGTTCATGCACTGATTGAGGCTAAGGTATTTGAAGCACCGAAACAAAAAGCGGCGACCTTCTGCGGAACAAGCTGGACGTATGAGGAACTGAACAGCCGTTCAAATACAGTCGCTTCAAGACTCATCTCAAACGGCATAAAACGAGGAGACCGTGTCGGTATTCTGACTCGCCCATCGCTTGATATGGCGGCAACCGTCCTTGGCGTCCTGAAGTCAGGTGCGACATTCGTTCCAATTGATGCGGATTATCCGGATCAGCGTATTGCCTACATGCTGGAAGACAGCGGGGCAGAGGTTCTTCTCATGCAAAAAGGACTGACTGCACCATCTTCATTCGCAGGGCATGTCCTGTTCATAGAAGATGCGGTAGAAGGCGAAGCACAAGAAATTCAGATTCATGTCAAACCAACAGATCTCGCCTATATGATTTACACGTCTGGAACGACAGGACAGCCGAAAGGTGTCATGGTCGAGCACCAGTCCCTTGTGAATCTAGCGTTCTGGCACAATGATGCCTTCCAAGTGACAAATGCGGATCGAACCGCTAAATATGCCGGCTTTGGCTTTGACGCCTCTATTTGGGAAATGTTCCCGACATGGATTGCCGGCGCAGAGCTGCACATCATTGATGAAGCGATTCGTCTCGATATGATCAAGCTCAATACGTATTTCAATGACGAAAATATCACCATTGCGTTCTTGCCAACTCACCTATGCGAACAGTTTATGTCAATGGACAATCACTCCTTGCGTTACTTACTAACAGGCGGAGACAAGCTGAAACAGGTAAAGCCTGTTCCATATCAACTCGTGAATAACTACGGTCCAACAGAAAACACCGTCGTGGCGACAAGTGGGATCATCAATCCAGATCAAGGCACGCTTCCGATTGGAACAGCGATTGCTAATACTCGTTTTTACATTATGGGTTCGTTATATGATCTCTCGCCGCCAGGCGTACCGGGTGAGCTTGTGATCGCAGGAAAAGGACTGGCAAGAGGGTACTGGAATCTTCCGGAGGAAACAGAGAAAAGTTTTGTCCCAGATCCATTTTATCCAGGTGAGCGCATGTACCTGACAGGTGATTTGGTGAAATGGACAGAGGATGGCGAGCTAATCTATCTCGGCAGAAAAGACCATCAGGTCAACATCCGTGGCTTCCGGATTGAGCTGTCAGAAATTGAGGCGCAGCTCCTTGCGCTGGCAGAAGTCAAAGAAGCAGTTGTGACAACGGTCAAAGATGCCAGCGAACAGGATGCCCTTGCCGCTTACGTCATCACAGCTGAAGAAACGACCGACCTGAAAGAAAGTCTAAAACGCACGTTGCCAGACTATATGGTGCCTTCATGGATCATCAAGCTAGACCACCTGCCGATGACGGCAAATGGAAAAGTCGATCTGAAAGCATTGCCAGCACCAGATATGGAAGCGAACCAAACGGCATACGAAGCGCCAAGAGACGAAGTCGAAACGCTTCTATGCGGCATTTGGAAAGACGTGCTTGGCGTCAGCCAAGTCGGCATTCATGATCACTTCTTCTTCCTTGGCGGAGACTCGATTAAAGGCATTCAAATGGCAAGCAGGCTCACACAAGCGGGCTGGAAGATTGATATGAAACTACTATTCCAGTACCCAACGATTGCGGAGCTACGCCCATATATCGAAGAAGCCGATCAACTGACAGCTGACCAATCACCTGTCGAAGGAGAAGTCATTTTCACACCGATTCAGCGCTGGTTCTTTGAACGAAACTTTACGAGTCAGCACCATTGGAACCAATCAGTTATGCTCCAAGCGCCAAATGGCTTGGATGAAACCATCGTTCAGCAAGTGTTGGAGCAGCTCATGATCCATCACGATGCCTTGCGAATGGTGTATCCGCTTGAAGAAGGACGCGTGATCCAGCGTCATCGAAAAATCGAAGAAAACTTGGTGGCTGTTGATGTGGTAGAAGTACAAGGGGAACTGTCGCAGCAAATCCAGCAGGTAGAAAAGCTGGCAAATGAAGTGCAGGCGAGTATATCGCTAGCGGAAGGACCTTTAGTAAAGCCAGCCATTTTCCGAACGGATCAAGGGGATCATTTACTGCTCGCTGTACATCATCTTGTCATCGATGGTGTGTCATGGCGTATTTTCCTTGAAGATTTTATGGCTCTTTATGAACAGTCGAAGCGCGGGGAAGTCCTGACACTTCCTGAAAAAACACACTCTTTCCAAGAATATGCCCAGAAGCTGACGGAATACGCGATGTCAGATGAGTTGCTGTCGGAAAGAGCTTATTGGAAAAAGGTACTTGCGCATTCCGTTACGCCGCTTCAAAAGGATCATGTGACGGAGGATCAGCGGATG
This sequence comes from Bacillus sp. FSL R7-0672, assembly GCF_038601465.1. Classification (NCBI taxonomy): domain Bacteria; kingdom Bacillati; phylum Bacillota; class Bacilli; order Caryophanales; family Bacillaceae; genus Bacillus; species Bacillus sp. FSL R7-0672. Next base: position 377,156 of record NZ_CP152010.1, read on the forward strand.
CTTCATACACAGACCATTCGTTTTACATTGTCTGAGGAGGAAACACGCAGTCTGCTGACAGATGTACATGAAGCATATCAAACAGACATCAATGATATTTTGCTGACAGCACTCGGATTGTCCATGAAAGAGTGGACAGGTGAAGATAGACACTTTATACATCTTGAAGGACACGGGAGAGAGAACATCCTCCCTGCGGTCAATGTATCACGGACGATTGGCTGGTTTACAAGTATGTATCCTGTGTTACTGGATATGTCGCATGCAGACGATCTTTCTTATCAGATCAAGCATTTAAAAGAGGAACTCAGGCACATCCCGAACAAGGGAATCGGCTATGGCATATTAAAATATTTAACCCCTGACAAGATGAAGGACGATATCTCATTTGATCTCGTGCCACATATCAGCTTTAACTATCTTGGTCAGTTTGATGAACAGATCATCGGTGAGTTAAGCCGCTCAACGTGGGATGCAGGCCAATCGCTGAGTCCTGAATCAGAGAAACCTCATGCACTTGATATTGTTGGTTTCGTCGAACAAGCCATGCTCCATGTGACGATTTCTTATCATCATCTTGAATTTGAAGAACGTACGATGGAACAATTCAAGGACCTTCTTGAAAAGAATGTGAAGGCGCTGATCTCACATTGCGTATCACAGGAGGAAACCCAGATGACACCTAGTGATGTGGGTGATGAAGATCTCACGATGGATGAACTTGAAAAGCTAATGGATATATTTTAAGCAAACGAAGAGGTGGACATATGAGCAAGCAGAAGATTCAAAAGGTATATCCTTTAACACCCATGCAGGAGGGCATGCTCTATCATGCCATGCTAGACCCTAATTCCTCCTCTTATTTCACACAGCTTGAGCTTGGAATAAGCGGAGAATTTGATCACGCTCTTTTTGAAAAAAGTCTCAATGAGCTCATACGGACATATGACATTCTCCGTACAGCCTTTGTTTATCAACAATTACAAAAGCCTCGTCAGGTTGTACTGGCTGAACGTCATCTCGATGTGTATCGAGAGGATCTATCACATCTGAATCATCAAGAGCAGCAAAAGGTATTGGATCAATATAAAAAACAAGTGAGAAAGCAAGGATTTCATTTAACAAATGATCTGTTATTGAAGGTCGCTGTTTTTCAACTAAATGAAACAAATTGGCATCTCATTTGGAGCAACCATCACATCATCATGGATGGTTGGTCCATGGGTGTTTTAATGAAAAAACTGTTTCATTACTATGAATCTTTTCGGAACGGTCGAACGCCGGATCGCTCACAGGGTAAGCCTTATGCAGATTATATCCAGTGGCTTGGAAAGCAAAATAAACAAGAAGCGGAAAGCTATTGGCAGGAGCGTCTAGATGGAGCGGTTCAGCATCAAGGGCTACTGCAGCAAAAAGAAGCGAACGGACAATACGACCATCAGGAATGGACATTTACATGGGATGCTCAAACGGTACAAGCCATTCAAAATGTAGCAAGACAATGCCAAGTGACAGCCCCGAACCTGTTTCAGGCGGTCTGGTCTGTTCTTTTAGGCACCTATCATGCAGCTGATGATGTCACATTCGGCACCGTTGTATCGGGCAGACCTCCAAGTGTATCTGGAATTGAGCGCATGGCAGGGCTGTTTATCAATACGATACCCGTTCGAGTGACATTGGATCAGAAGCAGACGTTCAAACAGTTGTTTCAAAAGGTACAGCAGCATGCATTGGAAGCGGAAAACTATGATTTTATGCCGCTTTATGACATTCAGCAGAAAACAGCTGCTGGAGGGCAGCTCTTTGATCATTTGGTTGGGTTTGAAAACTATCCTTTAGATCAGGAGCTGTCTGGTGACACCATGTCTGCGCGTCTTGGTTTTTCCATTGATGTAAAGGACGGATTTGAACAAACGAATTTTGACCTAAATGTCCTTGTGTATCCCGGTGAAACGTGGACATTGAAAATCAAATACAACGCCATAGCTTTTGAAGAAAAGGTCATTGAAAACATATCGAAACATCTAACTAATCTCATGAAGCAAATCATCCAAAACACTGATGTACGCCTTCATGACGTGACATGTATCACGGAAGAAGAGAAGCAACAGATAAAAGCGTGGAATCAGACGGAGCGAGATTATCCGAAGCATCTGTCTATTCCTGAGCTGCTCAAAGAACGTATGAAGGCGCAGCCTGACCATCTGGCATTAGTTGAAGGCGATCAAACATTCACGTACGAGGAGCTCGGACAAGAAATCAGTCGTTTAGCTGGCAGTCTTATAGAGAAAGGCGTACAGCCAGGAGATGCTGTCGCAGTGTATATGAATCGATCAGCTGATGCGGTGATCGCCATCTTAGCAGTTCTACACGCAGGGGCAGCTTATGTACCAATTGACCCTTCCCAGCCTGAGGAGAGAATCCGATGGATGCTTGAAGATAGCGGCGCATCCATTTTGCTTCATGCTGACAGTCAGCCGCCAGTTGATGAACAGATCAAGGCTGTACATGTGACGAGTAAGCCTCATCACTCACACATGGATGTATCAGCCCAGACGTCTCCATCTCACTTGGCGTATATCATGTATACATCTGGATCAACTGGACAGCCAAAAGGGGTGCAAATTGAGCATCAGCATATTGTGAGATTGGCTTGCTCTCAGGAGAAATTAGGCTTGAATAAGTCGGATAGTATGGCGCATACAGGAGCGGTCAGCTTTGACGCCATTACCTTTGAAATCTTTACCACGCTACTGGGTGGTGCGACGCTGTATCCTGTTGACCGTGATACTTTATTGGATATCAATAGATTCGAACAATTTATCCAAACACATCAGATCTCGGCGCTCTTTTTAACGACTGGGTTATTTAATCAGCTCGCTCAGCAGCGGCCGCAAATGTTCAAAGGATTAACCACATTAATTACAGGCGGTGACGTGATCAATGTGAAGAGTGCGGAGCTTGTGAAACAGCATCATCCAGCACTTGTCTTGCTGAATGCCTATGGTCCAACAGAAAATACAACCATCTCGACCATTTACGAAGTAAGAGGAGATGAAACGGGTCCGATTCCAATTGGTCAGCCGATTAACCATTCGTCGGCTTATATTTTAGATGATGATCAACGATTGCAGCCAATTGGAGCGCCAGGAGAGCTGTATGTTGGCGGAGATGGTGTCGCAAGAGGGTATCTCCATCGTCCAGATTTGACCAACCAAGTATTCTTGGCAGATCCTTTTAAGCCGTCAGGCCGTTTGTATCGAACAGGGGATTGGGCTCGGTATGGCGCGGATGGCCAGATCGAATTCCTCGGCCGGACAGATGATCAAGTGAAAATTCGAGGCTTCCGTATTGAGCTTGGTGAAATTGAAACAGTGCTTCAGCAAAAAGCGGGCATAGATGATGCGGTTGTGCTTGTCCATTCGTTTTCCTCAGATGAAAAGGAAATCACCGCTTACTTCACAGGGACAATGACAGAAGAAGAAGTGCGAGATTTATTTAATCAAGAGCTCCCGGCTTATATGGTGCCGCACCATGTGATGAAGCTGGATGCTTTTACACTCACATCGAACGGCAAGGTAGATCGAAAAGCTTTACCAAAGCCGGACGAAGCGCATCAGGAGAAAAAGGAAATCATTCCGCCTGAGACGGAGACAGAAAAGGCACTCGCTCAAATTTGGGAGGAGCTCCTTGGAAAAACGGTCGGAGTAGATGAACATTTCTTCATGGCTGGCGGGCACTCTCTCAAAGCGATGATGATGTCTGCGAAGATTCAAGAGGTGCTACAAAAGGAAGTGCCGATTCAAGTGATTTTTGAGAAGCCGACGGTTCGTTCATTAGCGGCATATATCGATCAGGATGGTCAAGAAGAAATGGGACATCCGATTATACCAGCAGAGCAGGCGGATGAATATCCGGTATCACCAGCTCAGCGTCGTTTATACATTTTGCAGACACTCGAACCAGACAGCACGAATTATCATATTCCAATCGTCTTAACGCTTGAAGGAACACTCCAATATCAGCGGCTCAAATCAGCGTTCGATCAGTTGATCCAAACGCATGAAATTCTAAGAACGAGTTTTCATATGAATGGAGAAGACATTGTTCAAAGAGTGAATGATTGGACGGCATTTGATCTTCCCGTCCATGACATCAAGGAAGAAGAGGCGGAAGCATTTCTTTCTGAACGTCAGACGCCATTTGATTTAACAGCGGCACCCCTTTTGCGAGCTCAGCTGTTGAAGGTCAGTGAAAACCGTCATCTTCTCGTCTTGGAAGCGCATCATCTCATTACAGATGGCAGCTCCATGAAGACGTTCATACAAGATTTGGCGAAGGCCTATGATGGCGAAGCTCTTGCAGAAAGAACCATTCATTATAAAGATTACGCTGTCTGGCAGTTAAGTGAAGAAGAGACGGAGAAACAGAAGGAGCATGAAGCCTATTGGCTGAAGCAATTCGAAGGAGACTTGCCAGTATTAGAGCTGCCAACGGATTATTCGCGTCCAGCGGAACGTGATTTTTCAGGAGAACGATTCATGTTTGGCTGTGATCAAGCGACGACTCAGCGGATTCATGACCTGCTTCAGAAAACAGATACGACCATGTACATGTTCTTGTTATCTGCTTTTCAGGTGCTGCTTGCCACCTATAGCGGTCAGGAAGATATCATCGTTGGTTCCCCTGTTGCAGGACGGACACATCCTGATATACAGGACATGCCAGGGATGTTTATCAACACCGTTGCGATACGCGGAAAACCAGAGCAAACGAAAACATTTTTACAGCTGCTTGAAGAAATAAAAGAAACGAGTGTTGATGCTTTTGCTCATCAAAGCTATCCGCTTGAAGAGTTAATTGCACGTCTTCCGTTAGATCGTGATACAACCCGAAGCCCGCTCTTTAGCGTGTCATTTAACATGCAGAACATGGAGGTTCCCGCGCTAAAGCTCGGTGACCTGCACATTTCGCCTTATGCCATACAGCATCACTCAGTCAAATTTGACTTGTCTCTAGAAGCATTTGAACGAGAAGGAGCATTAAAGCTGAGCTTTGACTATGCAGCGGCGTTATTTAAAGAAGAGACGATCCGCAGATTCGGAACTCATCTTCTGGCGATTATTCATGAAGCGGTCCAACACCCGGATGAACAGATCGGCTTGCTCCCTATTCTTGAACAGCATGAGCAAATAGAGCGGTTGGAGAAAAAAGACGAAGTGCAAACAAATCATCATGAGCCTTTCCACGTCCAACTTTCACGTCAGGCAAAGGAAACACCAGATGCCATTGCGGTGATGGATGATCAACGGAAGCTCACTTACCGCGAGCTGGAAGACATGTCAAATGTAATTGGCAGTGAACTGAAGATACGAGGCGTCGAGAAAGAAAAGACTGTAGCGCTGATTCTTGATCGCTCTGTCTATGTCATCGTTTCAATGCTTGGTGTGATGAAAGCAGGAGGTGCATTTGTGCCAATTGATCCGGCCTTTCCTGAGAAACGTATCAATTACACATTAGAAGATTCAGGTGCACAAGTGATCGTAACAAATGAGTCTCTTGCAGGGTCCTATCAACATCACAAGTCGATTCAGGTCGTGCAGATTGAAAAAGCAGTACTACAAAGCCGCACGCTAGATTTGCCGGAAGTATCAGCCGATCAACTTGCGTATGTGATTTACACATCTGGGACAACAGGAAAACCGAAGGGTGTTCAGCTCACGCATCGTAATCTATCACACTACGTTAACTGGCTGACAAATGAGGTGACATTGCAAGAATGCGATCGGACGGCACTTCTTTCTTCTTATGCATACGATCTTGGTTACACAAGCATTTTCCCTGTCTTAAAGGCAGGAGGAACCCTGTATGTGCCTCGTGAAGATGTGTATACAGACCCGGTACGACTCATGCGTTTAATTGATGAACAAGAGCTGACTTATATCAAAATGACACCATCCTTATTTCATATGATGGCAGATTCGAAAGATCATGCATTTAACGCTTTACGCCTTGTCATACTTGGAGGAGAACCGATTGTCTCTGAAGACGTTGAGATATTTATGGAACAGCATCCATGTGTGGCTGTGATGAACCACTACGGCCCGACAGAGACAACCATTGGAACTGTGACCAAGCTGATCACAAAGCAAGAGCTAGGCGAATCGAAGGATCGCTCTGTGATCGGACAGCCAATTGCTCACACAAGAGCGCTCGCACTCAATCGTCAGCAGCGCCTCGTCCCGTATGGTGCACCTGGAGAGCTTTATATATCAGGGGAAGGTGTATCGAGAGGGTATTTGAATCAGCCTGAATTAACGGCAGAGCGTTTTCTAGAAAATCCGTATTTTTCTGAAGAGCGGATGTATCGTACAGGAGATTTGGTCAGACAGCATGCAAATGGAGACATTGAGTTTCTCGGAAGAATAGATGATCAAGTGAAAGTCCGCGGCTATCGTATTGAGAAGCAGGAAATTGAGCATGCCGCACGTGCACGATTATCCATTCAAGAGGTGTATGTGAAAGTACTTCATATGTCCCGTTTACCAGAGCTTGCACTTTATTACACGTCGCCTGAACCGATTGGAACACTGACGTTTAGAGAAAAGCTTGCGGAGACACTGCCGGATTATATGATCCCAACGTACTTTGTCAAAGTCGACCACATCCCGCTCACGCAAAACGGAAAGGTAGATGCGAAATCTCTGCCGCTTCCGCACGAGGTGCATATGAATCGCGCGGTGCATGTAGCACCAGAAACGGCACTTGAGCAGTCGCTGTGTGACATTTGGTCAGAAGTACTTGGGGTTGAACAAATAGGTGTTCATGATCACTTCTTTGAATTGGGAGGTCATTCTCTCAAAGGCATGGTGCTCATTTCGAAGGTACAAGCCAAGCTGAACAAGCATGTGCCGCTCAAAGTCCTTTTTGAAAAGCCAACGATACGGGCGATGGCAGCTTATTTAGAAGAAGTGGGTTCCTCGGACATGACATCCATTCAGCCGGCGGAGAAGCAAGATTTCTATCCTGTCTCTTCTGCTCAAAAGCGGATGTATGTGTTGCAGCAGCTGCATCCAGAAGCAGTGACTTACCATATGCCTGCCGTATTGATGATGGAAGGCAGTCTAGATGTAAAGCAGCTAGAAGAAGCGCTGCAAGCCTTGATCGAACGACATGAATCATTGCGGACAGCCTTTGTAGAAATTGATGGCGTACCCGTTCAAAAAGTGTATCGCCGAGTGCCGTTTACGTTAGAGGTTGTTGAAGTAGAGAAAGGTCATGAGCAACCTGTCATAGACGCATTCATCACCCCATTCTCATTACATCAAGCACCATTAATGAGGGCAAAGGTGGCGAAGCTTTCTGAAGAAAAATATATGTTCATGATGGATATGCACCATATCATCGCAGATGGTGTCACACGCAGTCTGCTCATTCAAGAATTGGCAGAGCTGTATGAGAAAAAGACGTTACCGCCAGTTCAGCTGCACTATAAGGATTATGCGGTGTGGCAGCAGGAAGAAAAGCAGCAAGCGCTGCTCGAAAAACAGCGTCAATATTGGCTGGAGCAATACGCAGAGCCACCTGAAGATTTGGCACTGCCACTTGATTTTCCGCGCCCTCATGTACAGTCATTTGAAGGAGACCGAGTCGATAGATGGTTATCTTCTGAAAAGGTGCAGACCATTAAAGCACTCATGGCTGAAAAAGGTGTGAGCATGAACATGGTCATGCAAACGGCATTTGCTATTTTCCTTTCCAAATTAACTGGGCAGACAGATATCGTGATAGGCGCTGTCACAGCAGGACGTACACATGCTTCAATCGAACGGGTTCCAGGCATGTTTGTGAATACACTGGCTCTTCGACATGAAGTGCAGCTCGAGGAAACGACAGCACAATTACTTGAAAAAATGAAAGATCGAAGTCTATCAGCCTATGAACATCAAGAATTTCCGTTTGAGGAATTGGTGGCACAGTTAGATCTGCCGAAAGACACGAGCCGCAACCCATTGTTTAGTGTCATGCTGACAACGGATGACCGTGATATGACGTTACCGAATCTAAATGGACTCAAGCTTTCGCAAAAACAGCAAGAGACAGTTCATGCAAAATTTGATGTAACGCTCGGTGTATTCGAAGAAAAGAACCAAGTGGGCTTACGCTTTGAGTATGCAACAGCGCTGTTTAAAAAGAAGACCATTCAGCGTTGGAGTCGATATTATGAACAAATCATAGACGAGATGCTGGCGAAGCTAAATGAACCAATTTCATCGCTTTCGATCTTAACAGAAGAGGAAAAACAAGAGCTGATCAATGAATGGTCAGGTCCTGTCCTAAACGTTCCGTCAGATCAAACGGTTCATGCACTGATTGAGGCTAAGGTATTTGAAGCACCGCACCAAAAAGCGGCGACCTTCCGCGGAACAAGCTGGACGTATGAAGAACTCAACAGCCGTTCAAATACAGTCGCTTCAAGACTCATTTCAAACGGCATAAAACGAGGAGACCGTGTCGGTATTTTCACTCGCCCATCACTTGATATGACGGCAGCCGTCCTTGGCGTCCTTAAGGCAGGTGCGGCATTCGTTCCAATTGATGCGGATTATCCTGATCAGCGCATTGCTTATATGCTGGAAGACAGCGGGACAGAGGTTCTTCTCATGCAAAAAGGACTGACTGCACCATCTTCATTCGCAGGGCATGTCCTGTTCATAGAAGATGCGGTAGAAGGCGAAGCACAAGAAATTCAGGTTCATGTCAAACCAACAGATCTCGCCTATATGATTTACACGTCTGGAACGACAGGACAGCCGAAAGGTGTCATGGTCGAGCACCAGTCCCTTGTGAATCTAGCGTTTTGGCACAATGATGCCTTCCAAGTGACCAATGCGGACCGAACCGCCAAATATGCCGGCTTTGGCTTTGACGCCTCTATTTGGGAAATGTTCCCGACATGGATTGCCGGTGCAGAGCTGCACATCATTGATGAAGCGATTCGTCTCGATATGATCAAGCTCAATGCGTATTTCAATGATGAAAATATCACCATTGCGTTCTTGCCGACTCAGCTATGCGAGCAGTTTATGTCAATGGACAATCACTCCTTGCGTTACTTACTAACAGGAGGAGACAAGTTGAAACAGGTAAAGCCTGTTCCTTATCAACTCGTGAATAACTACGGTCCGACTGAAAACACCGTCGTGGCGACAAGTGGGATTATCGATCCAGATCAAGGCACGCTTCCGATTGGAACAGCGATTGCTAATACTCGTTTTTACATTATGGGTTCGTTATATGATCTCTCGCCGCCAGGCGTACCGGGTGAGCTTGTGATCGCAGGAAAAGGACTGGCAAGAGGGTACTGGAATCTTCCGGAGGAAACAGAGAAAAGTTTTGTCCCAGATCCATTTTATCCAGGTGAGCGCATGTACCTGACAGGTGATTTGGTGAAATGGACAGAGGATGGCGAGCTAATCTATCTCGGCAGAAAAGACCATCAGGTCAACATCCGTGGCTTCCGGATTGAGCTGTCAGAAATTGAGGCGCAGCTCCTTGCGCTGGCAGAAGTCAAAGAAGCAGTTGTGACAACGGTCAAAGATGCCAGCGAACAGGATGCCCTTGCCGCTTACGTCATCACAGCTGAAGAAACGACCGACCTAAAAGAAAGTCTAAAACGCACGTTGCCAGACTATATGGTGCCTTCATGGATCATCAAGCTTGACCAACTGCCGATGACGGCAAATGGCAAGGTCGATCTGAAAGCATTGCCAGCACCTGATATGGAAGCGAACCAAACAGCATACGAAGCGCCAAGAGACGAAGTCGAAACGCTTCTATGCGGCATTTGGGAAGACGTGCTTGGCGTCAGCCAAGTCGGCATTCACGATCACTTCTTCTTCCTTGGCGGAGACTCGATTAAAGGCATTCAAATGGCAAGCAGACTCACACAAGCGGGCTGGAAGATTGATATGAAACTACTATTCCAGTACCCAACGATTGCGGAGCTACGCCCATATATCGAAGAAGCTGATCAACTGACAGCTGACCAATCACCTGTCGAAGGGGAAGTCATGTTGACTCCAATTCAACGCTGGTTCTTTGAACGAACATTCACTGACCAGCATCATTGGAATCTCTCGATGATGCTTCATGCGCCAAATGGATTTGACCTTTTGATGACAGAACAAGTGATGCAGAAATTACTTTCACATCATGATGCACTGCGCATGGTATACAGGCAAGAGGATGGCAGCATCCTGCAATACAATCAGCGGGAGCTCACTGAACCGATTGCGGTTATTTCTCATGATGTCTCTAAAGAGCACGACGTGAAAAAAGCCATTTCCACCTATGCCAACGAGTATCAGCGTCAGCTGAACCTCGAAACAGGTCCGCTCATGAAAGTGATCTGTTTCCGTGCAAAAGATGGCGATCACTTACTTATCGTGACACACCATCTTGTGATTGATGGTGTCTCATGCCGAATTTTACTAGAGGACTTTATGTCTCTTTATCAACAGGCAGCTCAAGGACAAACGCTCGTCCTGCCGCACAAAACCCACTCCTTTAAAGAATGGGCAGAGGCGATCGAACGATACGCACAGTCCAAACCGTTAAAAAGCCAAAGTGAGTACTGGAATGAGATTGACAGGACCCCAATGACCACTTTACCTGTTGATCATGAAGTAACGAAAAGAAAAGTTGCTCAAACAAAAGCAGTACAGATGCAGCTTTCAGAGTCTGAAACCGAGCATCTTTTGACCGACATTCATCTACCTTACACAACGGAAATGAACGATATTCTTCTATGTGCGCTCGGTCTTGCCGTTCAGGAGTGGACAGGTGAATCCCATGTACATGTGCAGCTTGAAGGTCATGGAAGAGAGGATATTTTATCAGGGCTGGATGTCTCCCGCACGGTTGGCTGGTTTACGAGTATGTATCCAGTCGTACTGAAAGCAAAGCCGGATCAGAGCATAGCTGAGGAGATTAAAGGAACGAAAGAAATGCTGCGGCGTGTCCCGAATAAAGGGATCGGCTACGGGATTTTAAAATATCTCACTGAGTCGTCAGGAAAACATGTACAACCTGAAATCAGCTTGAACTATCTTGGGCAGATTGATCAGGAAGTGACGACAGAACTCTTTGGACCATCCGCCTATGATATGGGACGACAAGCAAGCCCTGATTCAGAAGCTGTCTATAAGCTGAACCTCAGTGGTCTTGTTCAACACAATCGATTCATGTTGTCTTGTTCATATTGTTCAGATGAATATGAAGAACAGACGATACAGCGGTTCATGGCATTGCTAAAGGAAAAAATCCAATCCATCATGACTCATTGTTTAGCGCAGCACGAACGAGAATTTACGCCAAGTGATTTCTCTGCTGGTGACCTTGATATGGATGAAATGGACGATATATTTGACATGCTTGAGGAGAAATTGACCTAACAACATGAGATCAGTCATAAAAACGGGAAGGGAGGATGAAATAGATGAGTTCATTTAAAAGGGATCAAGTTCAAGACATGTATTATCTGTCACCGATGCAAGAAGGCATGCTGTTTCATACCCTCCATCACCAAGAAAAGGGCTTTTATGTAGAGCAAATGGATATGAACGTAAAGGGTACACTGCGTCATGACTTACTTGAGAAAAGCATGAATGTCATCGTGGAGCGATACGATATTTTTCGTACCGTATTTCTCCACGAAAAAGTGAAGCGCCCTGTCCAAGTTGTGCTGAAGAAACGTCCTTTTACGCTTGATGTGGTGGACATGCAGAATCTTTCTGAAGACGAACAGCTTGTACGTCTTGAGACATTTAAACAACAGGATCGCCTGAGAGGATTTGACCTTTCGAAGGATGCTCTCATGCGGGCAACTGTTTTCCAAACGGGCCCTGCCAGCTATCGCTGGATATGGAGCTATCATCATATCCTTCTTGATGGCTGGTGCTTTGGGCTTGTGGTGCAGGAGTTATTTGCGATTTATCATGCCCTTTTACATGACATCCCTTACAAGCTGGAACCGGTTAAACCGTACAAAGAATATATTCAATGGCTTGAAAAACAAGATAAACAAGCATCACTTCAATATTGGCAGCAATCATTAGCCGGGTTTGATGGGCAATCTACCTTTAAAGAACAGAGAAAGCAAACGAATGAACATGAATTAGGCGAATTGGAATGGTCGATGAGTAAGGCAGAAACGGCTGCTTTATCAGAGTTAGCGTTCCAGCAAAATGCAACGTTAAGCAGTGTGCTGCAATCGGTCTGGTCAATTCTGCTGAGCAGATATCAGCGTTCAAATGATGTGCTGTTTGGCACGGTTGTGTCGGGGCGTCCGGCAGATTTGGCTGGTGTTGACAGAATGGTTGGCTTGTTCATCAATGTCATCCCAAGAAGAATTCAGCTGACAGATGACATGACATTCCGTTCTCTTCTGTCAGAAACGCAGCAGCAGTCTCTTGCGGCTGAGCCGCATCAATATATTCCGATTTATGATATTCAGGCAAAGACAGGTCATCAGCCACTCATTGATCATATTGTCGTGTTTGAAAATGTCCCAGCCGCAAAGAAGGACGAGCAAGAGGCGCGGTTAGGATTTACTGTGGAAAACATGAATGTGTATGAAAAATCGAACTATGATCTCAATTTGCTGGCATCACCAGGAGAACAATTGCAATTGAAGCTGGCCTTTAACAAAAAAGCATTTGATCCTCAATTTGTTCAACGGTTAAAGGAGCAGCTGAGTTTATTGATGAGCGAGGCGATCAAGCATCCTGATCAATCGGTTCATACACTTACACTTGTCATGAAACAGGAAAAGCAGCTGATTCTTGAGGAATGGAATGCGCCCGAGCTTGAGCATGACCAGCTATATTTGTCGAAATGGTTTGAGCATAATGTCCGCAAACAGCCGAATGCGGTCGCATTATCAGCAGGTGAGCACACGATGACATATGCGGAGCTGAATGAACAAGCTAACCGATTGGCAAGACATTTGCAAAAAAATGGGGTCACGCATCAAACGGTCATCGCCATTTTAGCCGGCCGCACGCCTGAACTGATTGTCAGCCTGCTGGCTGTCTTAAAAGCAGGTGCAATCTATGTGCCTATTGATCCCGATTATCCCGAAAGCCGCATTCAATACATGCTTAAAGACAGCGGGGCAACGCATGTTCTGACTCACTCATCCTTTATCGGTCAAGTGAAGGCACTTGCGTTTGATGGAAAGTATCTGTTTGCAGATGATCAAGAAATTTCACTGATGAGCTCAGAGAATCTGCCGCTTGAAGCAGGTTTACACGATACGGCTTACATCATGTATACGTCTGGTACAACAGGTCAGCCAAAAGGCATCATGACGACCCATTCGAATATTGCCCGGGTGGTCAAAAATACAAACTACTTAACCATTTCAGAAACAGATACACTGCTGTCATTATCCAACAGCGTATTTGATGGCTTTACATTTGATGTGTATGGCGCACTTTTAAACGGAGCGAAGCTTGTCTTGCCGAAAAAAGAGACCATTTTAAACATGGGCGAGCTGACGGGATTGATTAAAAGGGAAAACATTTCTGTCATGTTTGTTCCAACGGCATTATTTAATCTCCTTGTTGATGAAGAAACCGACTGGATGCGCAGTGTGCGCAAGGTGCTATTCGGCGGAGAGCGGGCATCGGTACAGCATGTGAGGAAAGCCTTTGCTGTCATGGGGAAAGGCAGACTCATCAATGTCTATGGCCCAACCGAATCAACAGTATTCGCCACTTATTATCCAGTCGATGAGGCTCTGCCGATGGAAGCCCGTTCGATTCCAATCGGAAAGCCGCTCAACCAGACGGGTGCTTATATATTGAGTCAGCACAGGCAGCTTCAGCCGATTGGAATGGTCGGAGAGCTTTGTCTGAGCGGCAAAGGGCTTGCGAAGGGGTATTTGAATCGTCCTGATCTGACAAAACAAGCCTTTATCGCGCATCCATTCGCTACGGGAGAAAGGCTGTATCGTACAGGAGACTTGGCTTATTTTCGAACGGACGGTTTGATTGAGTATGCAGGCAGAGTGGATGATCAGGTGAAAATTCGCGGTCACCGAATTGAGCTGACAGAAATTGAAGCCCACCTTCTCATGCATCCAGGTGTAAAACAAGTGGCCCTTATAGCTGATCAGCATAACACGCAGCATACAAGGCTGCTCGCCTATATGACGTGTGAGGAGGAGTGGAAGGATAAACTGGATGTGATCAAATCAGGGCTGAAGGGGAAACTTCCGGCTTACATGCAGCCTCATGACCTGATCAGACTTGAGAAAATGCCACTTACGCCAAATGGAAAGGTTGATAAACGTCAGCTGCCAAAGCCAGAGGTGTCTCAAGGAAACCGTCATGTGAAGCTTCCGATAAATGAGGTAGAACAAAAGCTACTTGTGATGTGGCGGGAAGTGCTTGAACGAGAAGATATCAGCACAGATGACCATTTCTTTGAGCTTGGCGGGCATTCATTAAAAGCGATGTCGCTTTTATCCAAGGTGTCAAAGGAATTCGATGTTCAGGTGCCCATTCACTTGCTGTTTGAGACGCCTACCATTGAAGCAATCAGCCGTTATATTCAACAGCAGGATCAGGAAGCCGCCGGCTATCTTGTATTCAATGAATCTCAAACGCCAACAGTCTTTGCTCTACCGCCATTACCAGGCTATGGCTTTATCTATCAGGAAGCCGCAAAAACGCTCGATGGTGTTCGTTTGATCGCCTTTGACTTTATTGAAGCTGATCACCGAATCACGCAATACGTTCAGCATATCCAGCACCTTCAGCCTGAAGGGCCGCTGACTTTGATGGGTTACTCTGGCGGGTGCTACCTAGCCTTTGAGCTTGTTCAATCGCTCGAACAAGCAGGGCGGACCGTCGAAAAAGTCATCATGATCGATTCCTATAAGAAAATAGGAGAAAGTGATTTAGAAGGACGATCCATTGATGACGATATCGCAGCGATCGTCCATCAGTCGAAGCAAAGTGAACTTGCCCAAGCGGAGCTCATTCAAGACGAGCTTGCTCAAAAAACGAGGGCTTACTATGAAACTTTTGTTAAGGGGGTGAACCAGGGAGAGATACAAGCAGACATTGATTTTATCCAATCCGAAGAGCACATCGCGATACCAGACTGGATGGAAAGTTGGGAAGCTGCGACGACCGGTGCTTATCGCCAATATCAAGGCTATGGTCAGCACGCGGACATGTTCAAAAACAAAGAATGTGCCGCCCGAAATGCACAGCTAATTAAAGAAATAGTCCATCATAAAAATAGAGAAACAGTCATGTAAACTTTAGATGAGGCAGGGATGCACACTGGCAGCCCTGCCTGACAAAAAAGGGAAGGAACTCATATGAAACCATCAATCATTAATCAATCGAATGTACATGAATCAATGGATACGATTTTACAAGATGTACAGAATACCATTTTACAAACCAACGAAATCGAACGCTTCGCTGTTTTTTCTCGTGAAAAAACCATTCGACCTCGGCCATATCACCTCTCTCATTTATTTCTAGACCATCACATGGAGCAGGAGGCCGCAGCTGAATGGATACAAACGCAAATGGCTTCACCTGCTTTAGCGGACATGCCCCCTGCCATTTCCTATGGAGGGGATATAGATGTTCGTGCAGGAGCTCAAACCTTGCAGGACGCTCTAACTGAGGCAGTCAAAACAACAAACGGGCTGACTTATATCATCAATAGTGAAAATGAACTCACGCAATCCTACGCGCAGTTAAAGGAGGATGCCGAGCGAGTTCTGACGGGTTTAAAGGCACTAGGCCTTGAGCCTGGAGATCCTGTGTTCTTTCAATTTTCATCGAATCATGCGATGGTCACGGCCTTTTGGGCATGTGTATTAGGCGGATTTGTCCCAACACTTGTATCAGCAGCCCCGACCTATCGTGAAATGAACGCCTCAGTGAAGAAGCTTCATCACGCTTGGAACCTGCTGGAGCATCCGCTCATTCTCACGGATGACTCGCTGATTGATGAGGTGCAAGGATTAGCTTTACTGTGGCATACAGATCAATTACGTGTTGCAGCCGTTGAACCAATGCTTACTTTAGAAAGAGATCTAGAAGCACACCCAGTCACGCCCGATGATTCCGTCTTTTTTATCTTAACGTCTGGAAGTACAGGGATGCCCAAATGCGTAGAGCATTCTCATAGAAGTGTGCTGGCAAATGTCAAAGGAACAGTGGCAGCCAATGGGTTTACACAAGAAGATGTCTCGTTAGACTGGATGCCATTAGATCATATTGGCGGCATTGTCATGTTCCATCTTGTCAATGTGTACACAGGCTGTGAGCAAATTCGAGCAAGAACAGATGACTTCATCGCTCAGCCGCTGCGCTGGCTTGACTGGATGGACCGCTATCGTGCAACGAAGACATGGGCACCTAACTTCGCATTTGCGATGATCAATGATTATGAGAAAGAAATCTCTTCAGGGTCTTGGGATCTTTCTGCTATGACTTGTATGATCAATGGGGCAGAAGCGGTTGTACCGAAGACGATCCACCGGTTTTTACACCTGCTCGCTCCGCACGGCTTAAAAGGAGACGTCATCAGACCGGCATTCGGCATGTCAGAAATCTCATCAGCTGTTGTCTTCTCTTTTGCGATTGAGCGGGGAGATGAAAACAGCGGGGTGCTGACCTTTGAAGAAACATCGCTGACAGAGCAGCTAAGACCAGCAGAGGCACGCGAAACTGGAACAGTCAGCTTTACAGAGCTCGGGAAACCGATTCCGGGTATCACGATTCGTATTGTCAACCATGAGCATGAGCTTCTTCCCGAAGATCATATTGGCAGCGTGCAAATCAAAGGGCCGACGACAATGAAGGGCTATTACAAGAATGACGAAGCGAATCAAGAGGTTTTTCAAACAGAGGGCTGGTTCCACACGGGTGATTTAGGCTTTCTGCATGAAGGAAGGCTGACATTAACCGGTAGAGAAAAAGACATGATCATCATCAACGGGAAAAATTATTACAACTATGAAATTGAAGCCATGGCAGAGGAAGTACCCGGCGTAGAAACAAGCTTTGTGGCAGCTTGCTCCGTTCGGATGGAGGCATCTGCATCCGATGAACTGATTCTCTTTTTTACACCGAAGCTGTATGAGCCTGCTTATATCATGAGGGCTAGCCAGCATATCAAAACCCATATTGCAACAAAAATGGGTCTTTATGCATCAAGGATTATTCCGGTCCAGAAGCATGCCTTTCCGAAAACAAGCTCTGGAAAAATAGAAAGGGCACAGCTCAAGACAAGGTGGCAGGAAGGTGAATTCGACGAAATCATCAAGGAACTGGACATCAGACTTGAAAATGAACACACCTTGCCTGATTGGAGTTATCAAAAGAAGTGGACACCCGCTCCGCTTCATGAAACCGAAAAGCAAACAGCAGGGGACATGGTGATCTTTGCAGATGAGTTAGGGCTTGCAGATCAATTGAAATTCCTCTCAAACCATGAACAAACCTATATCACGGTTGAGCCGGGTCAAGCATTCACACAACTCACACCCACTCACTTCATCATCCATCCGAATCGGCCGTCAGACTACGAACAACTCTTTGAGACGCTCCGTTCGTATGGCGTTTCGGTGAAACAAATCATTCACCTTTGGAACTACACAAACAAGAAAGACACATTACAGGCGGAAATAGCGAAGGAAGCCCAGAAGACTGGCAGCATGAGTGCATTGTATGTAACAAAAGCGATCGCCGCCTATGAGGAACCTGTAGAGATGACCTTTGTCTCCGCTCATGCGATGAATTTGCCAGAAGACAAAGTACATCATGTGGAAAAAGCAACAACAGCGGGATTGATGACAGCTGTCCATCATGAATGGCCGTTTATCAAGGTGCGATGTCTTGATTTTTCTCTAACAGAATCGGTTGGTCATTCTCATGTATCGGCGATCATGACAGAGCTCATACATGGCACAAGTCATCATGTCGCTGCTTATCGCGAAGGTGTTCGTTATATTCCTCTTATAGCGCCGCTTCATCTGGAAAGGGAACAAAAGAGGAAAAAACCGCCATTTGAATCATCGGGGCTTTACGTGATGACAGGCGGGCTTGGCGGAATAGGACGGATGCTAAGTGAGCATCTTCTAACATCCTATCAAGCGCATCTTGTGCTGCTTGGAAGAAAGGCACGAGAAGCTTTATCTGCGGAGCAGCAAGACGTATTGACCTCACTTGAGAAACAAGCGGAAAAACGCGGCGGCACTGTTCATTATGAAGAAGTGGACTTGACGGATGCAAAAGCCCTTGAAGCCCTTATCTCGAGACAAGAGGTGGCTCGGGGCAAAAGGCTGCATGGCGTGATTCATTTCGCTGGCATCATTCAAGAAGAGCTGCTTGCTGACATGACGTCTGTGTCCTTACATGCGATGTACGAAGCAAAGGTATATGGCACGATTGCGCTTCATGAAGCGGCTTCTAAACGGCAGAACGTCTTATTTCTTTCTAGCTCATCAGCACGAACATTAAAGGGCGGGATGACCGTAGGCGCTTATTGCGCTGCCAATGAGTTCGTTGAACAATTTGCTCATTATCAGAGGCTGACATCTACCGTGAAGCCGTACTGCTTTAGCTTTAGCATGTGGGATGAGATCGGCATGAGCGAGGGTTCGATGATCAAAGGCATCTTAAAAGAAAGAGGCTATCTTCCGATTCCGAAGCGGGCGGGCTTGCAGACGATGCTGGCATGTTTGATGACAGATGCACCTCTCATTTATATGGGATTAGATCGGTCGAAGCAGGACATTCAAGAGATGCTTCATGCGGAGAGCCGAACAGAGAAAGCCGTGTATGTCTTTTACAAAACCGACAAAACAAAAGCCATTGAAGAACGGCTGTATCAGTCCATTTATACGTGTTTGCAGACTCATCTATCTGGTGAATATTCCGTCCATCTATTTCCTGAGGAATACTGGAAAGAATCAGAGGATGGCATGCCGGATGAAGCGCATTTCAAAGCACTCATTGAGGAAAGTGGCCAGGAAGCCGAGGACAGAGCGCCTCAAACGGAGACGGAGAAACTGTTGGCAAGCATTTGGTCCGAGTTGCTTGATGTCTCAAATGTCAGCTGTGGTGATCATTTCTTTCTACTCGGGGGTCATTCGCTCAAGGCAACGCAAATGCTGTCTGCGGTGAGACAAAGAATGGGATTTGACGTGCCGCTCGCTGTTCTTTTTGAGCATACGAGACTTGGGGAATTAGCGGCATGGATCGATTCGCATGCAAAAGTGGATGAAGCGGTACAGGTGCGGAAAATGGCAAAGGGTCAGGAGATTCCGATGTCTTATGCCCAGCAAAGACAGTGGTTTCTCTATCAATTACAGCCTGATCTGCCTTTTTACAATAATACAATTTCCTTTCGGATGAATGGCCCTTTAGATGTGAAGGTGCTTCAGCGCAGTCTTCAGCAAATGGTGCAAAGGCATGAGTCGCTTAGAACTTCCTTTACCATGAGCGGCGATGAACCGGTGCAGATCATCCATGAGCATATGACCCTTCCAGAGATTGAAGTGGTGGATCTATCAGATCTGACGTCACAGGAAGAAAAAGAACAAAAAGCGGCTGAATGGGCAAAAAGTGAGGCGAGCACACCTTTTCACTTAGAGCGTGATCCGCTCTTTCGGGTAAAACTGATTCGTCTGTCGGAAACAGATCATTTGCTGCTAATGTCCATTCACCACATTGTGTCAGATGGCTGGTCGGTTGGGATTGCCGCAAGAGAGCTGTCTGAATGGTATACAGCGATGATTGACCGCCGAGAACCTGATCTTTCACCACTGCCGATTCAATATGCGGATTACACCCTATGGCAGAAGGAGTATTTGACTGGAGAGACGCTGCAAAAGCAGGTTTCCTATTGGAAGGAGCAATTTGCAGTCCCTGTAGAAGATTTGGTTTTGCCGTATGACTACCCGCGGCCAGCCGTTCAATCCTACAAGGGAAAAACGAAAAAATACCACCTGTCGAAGTCGCTTTCAGATCAGCTGGCTGAGCTTTCTAAAAAAACTGACAGTACCCTTTATATGACGCT
This sequence comes from Bacillus sp. FSL R7-0672, assembly GCF_038601465.1. Lineage (NCBI taxonomy): Bacteria > Bacillati > Bacillota > Bacilli > Caryophanales > Bacillaceae > Bacillus > Bacillus sp. FSL R7-0672. The sequence goes on from NZ_CP152010.1 coordinate 397,277, forward strand.
ACTGACTGCCTTTTCTACATTGCTTCACCGTTTGTCTTCACAGGATGAGTTTGTGATTGGGTCAGTCATTGCTGGGAGAAATCGGACGGAGATGGAGCAGCTCATCGGATTTTTCGTCAATACGCTGGCACTTCGGATCGATCATAGCGGGAATCCTGCTTTCACTGACCTATTAGAACGGGTGAAAGAAACAACAATGGGCGCTTATGCGCATCAGGATGTGCCGTTTGAAATGGTCGTAGATGAGCTGAATATTGTACGTGAAGCTGGCAAACAGCCGCTGTTTCAGGTCATGTTCGTTTTGCAAAATCTGCCGCTTGAGGCTTGTCCGATGGGAGAGGCGACATCTGTTTTAGCCATTGAAGATAACGATACCGCCAAATTCGATCTATCTCTGTTTGTTTTTGAAGGAGCGGAGGGTCTTCAACTAAAACTGGAGTATGATGTGGACTTATTTTCTGACGACACGATGGACCGGTTCCTTCGGTACTACGAGCATCTGCTTGAGCGTATTTGTGAAAATCCAGCACAGCCGATTAGACAAATGAATTACCTGCCAGAAAAAGAGAAGCATCAGCTGCTCTATGAATGGAGCGGCAAAACAGATCAGCATGCAGGCCCGCTTCTCATCACGGAACGGTTTGAAGCGCAGGTGAGAAAGTCACCCGATGCCATCGCTCTCGAATTCGGGGAAGAGCAGTGGACGTATCGTGTGTTACAAGAGAAAGTCGACCGGCTTGCGGCTTCTCTTCAGCAGCGAGGTGTGACACCGCATGAACCAGTAGGGCTGCTCATCGACAGGTCGCCTGAAATGATTCTTGGGGTGCTGGCGATTGTGAAAGCAGGAGGCGCCTATGTGCCGATTGATCCTGAATATCCAGATGCCCGCATTGATTATATGCTGAGGGATACAGGTATTCAGCTGTTACTGACAAAGAATGAATGGCTGAAAAAGGTGTCCATCAGTCAAACCGAACTCATTTGTCTTGATGAGGGATATGAAGAATTTTTATCAGAAGCAGAACTCATACCTGCTGCCTTAAAACCTGATGGACTCGCTTATATCAATTACACCTCAGGATCAACTGGACAGCCAAAAGGGGTATTGATCCCGCATCAAGCAGTCATCCGGCTTGTCTGTGAAACAGATTATGTCACCCTTGATGAACATACGCGTATTTTACAAATCGCCAGCTTCTCCTTTGATGCCTTTACGTATGAAATATGGGGAGCTCTTCTAAACGGGGGAAGACTGATTCTCACCGATCGAAATACGGTTTTATCAATGGATACACTGGCTAACACGCTGACATCATACAAGATCACAACAGGATTTCTGACAGTGCCGCTGTTCAACCGATTGACAGAGGAACATCCAGAAGCTTTATCTGGATTCGATGCATTATTGGTCGGTGGTGATGCGCTTTCAGCTGCTCATATTCGTAAGGCACTTCCGTATTTACCTGAAGGGCTTTTAAACGGCTATGGACCAACTGAAAACACGACGTTCTCTTGTGTGCATCACATTCACTCATTAGACGAAGGGCAGACGACCGTCCCTATCGGTCAGCCAATTGCTTATTCACAAGCCTATGTATTAGACGACCAGCTGCAGCCGGTTCCGCAAGGTGTCATTGGAGAGATTTATGTTGGAGGAACAGGGCTGGCACTAGGTTACCTTGGAGATGAAGAAAAAACATCGCAATCATTTATCCCGCATCCTTTCCATAAAGGAGAGCGTTTATATAAAACAGGTGATATGGGCCGCTGGCTCCCAAATGGCATCATCGACTGCCTTGGAAGAATCGATCATCAAGTGAAAATACGCGGACATCGCGTCGAATGTGGAGAAATTGAAGTCGCTATGCTGAGTGTTGAAGACATCATAGAATGTGCGGTCATTCCGCATCAGCACGGGAGTGGTCATAAGCGCCTCATCGGTTACTTTGTCCAAAAAGGTGCATGGACCCAGCAAGACCTTCGCCGCAAATTAAATGATAGACTGCCAGATTATATGGTACCGAGCCTATTCATAGAGCTCGAGGAACTGCCGCTCACGCCAAACGGCAAGGTAGATCAAAAGCGTCTCCCGCCGCCAGTGTGGAGACAGGAAGAAGCAGACAAACCAGCAGAACAGGCACTCAGTGAGGAAGAACGAGTGCTGGAAAAAGTGTGGACTCAGCTTCTTGGCACTCCTTCAATTGGTGTTCATGATAACTACTTTGAGCTTGGCGGAGATTCTATTATTGTCATACAAATGGTGGCACGCCTTGCACAGGAAGGCTACATCATACAGCCGAGAGATGTATTTGAAAAACAGACCATTTCACAGCTGGCACGTGCTATGAAAAAATCAGATGTATCTGTGTCTTATGATCAATCACCTGTTACAGGAGATGTTCGTCTGCTTCCAATCCAATCTTGGTTCCTTGAGCAATCGATGACAAACCAAGATTATTGGAATCTATCAGCTCATATTGAATTCAAGCAATCTATACTACCCGAGCAGTTATCACAAGTTCTTTCAAAGCTTGTCGATCATCACGATATGCTGAGAGCGATTTATACAAAAGCAGCAGACGGCACATGGATTCAAACCATTCGTGCGCCTGGCATCACCCCTTGTGTCACATTCTTTGATTTGACGAATGTTTCTCATGAGGAAGCGCTGGATCAAATCCGCTTGGAGACAAGCGCTTGTCAAGGAACACTGTCATTAGAGCGGGGAGAAGTGATCAAAGCCATTCTTTTTCAGACAAGTGATCGTACGTCTGAACTCTTTATCGCAGCCCACCATCTTGTGATGGATGGAATATCGTGGCGCATTATACAGGAAGATGTATTAAATGGGTTGAAGCAGGCTGCGGCAGGGCAGGAGATCACGCTTGCAAAGAAAACCGCTTCCTATCAGCAGTGGGCAGAGGCACTCTATGAATATGCACAAACCGATCAATTACAAGAGCAGGTTCCTTTTTGGGAAAAGATCATGAATCAAAAGGAAGAAGGTTCTCCTTTTCAACCACCTGCGCTTTTCAATATAGAAGAACATGCAGAGATCCTGACTGTTCAATTGACGAAGGATCAAACAGACATTTTACTAAGGCACGCATCACAAGCGTACCGAACAGAGGTCAACGATTTACTCCTGTCAGCACTTGCGCAAGCTGTTGGAAAGCCAATACTGATTACGTTAGAAGGGCACGGACGCGAGGATTTATTTGAACAGATGGATTTGTCACGGACAGTCGGCTGGTTTACAAGCTCTTATCCTATTTTTATTCCTTTTATTCAAACCGATGTTGAGAGACAAATTAAAGATGTCAAAGAAACCTTAAGAGCTGTGCCGCAAAAGGGGATCGGCTATGGCTTACTTCAATACATGACAGCATCTCGTTTACTTAAAACGGCAGCGCCGCAGGTGAGCTTTAATTACCTTGGACAGTTAGATCAAATAGATGGTGAGGCAAATCTGTATATTGCAGATGAGCGAAATGGACATGTACATGACCCAAAAGCAGAAAGACAGCATTTGATCGATGTATACGGATACGTTGTCAGTGGTCAGCTTCAGATGAATTTTATGATCAATCGTGAACTGCTTCAGGAGGAAGAAGTGCGTCAGTTACCTGAACGATTTAAAGAAAAAATGGAGGACATTTTGACGCATTGTGTAGAGACAAAAGGCGGCTTTACACCATCTGACTTTCCAATGATCCAGCTTACGCAAAAGCAAATAGATGAGCTTCCAGACAATGTGGTAGATGTGTATCCACTATCTCCGATGCAGCAAGGGATGCTGTTTCATGCACTGTTAGATCAAGCATCACAGGCGTATTTTGGTCAGGTGCATATGACACTCGAAGGCTTAACGGACGGCGAAGCCTATGAAAAAGCATGGAATCTGCTTGTGGAACGTCATTCGATTTTACGGACAAGATTTGCTTGGGAGGGGCTAAAGGAGCCTGTCCAATTGATTCAATCAGAAGGAAGCATTCACCTCACTCAGCACGATGTGCGCCACCTGAGTGAAATGGATCAGAAGAAAACCATTGAGCAGTATTTACAAACCGATCGTTCAAAGGATTTTGAATTAGAAGATGCGGCTGAACCGCTCATTCGTATTGCTTTATTCCATCGTGATGAGAAAACTTGCACGTTTGTTTTTAGCTTTCATCATATTTTAATTGATGGCTGGAGCCTGTTCGGCTTGATTGAGGAATCCTTTTCAATATATCGCTCGCTTGTGGATGAACGAGAGATGAACCTTCCTGCTGTACGTCCATATAAAGATTTTATCGAGTGGCTGCAAAAGCAGGATCAAGAGAAGGCGCAAGAGTTCTGGAAACATTATATGTCAGGAGTAGAGGAAGTCACACCACTTCCAGGAGACGGAGAGCAAGCTTCGGATGAAGGAGCAGGTATTGATCAAATTAGTATCAAACTGACGCCTGAAATGCAGGAAAAGCTGGAGAAAATGACAGGGACACAGAAGGTCACGATGAGCACACTGATTCAGGCGGCATGGGGTCTGCTCTTGCACCTTCATTCAGGCTCAGAGGATGTTGTGTTCGGTGTCACAGTATCTGGCCGGCCGGCGGACTTACCAGAGGTTGAAAGCATGACAGGTCTCTTTATTAACACCTTGCCGCTCCGTTTGCCGATCACACCAGACAGGACCATTGCCGAGCTGCTTACGCAGACGCAGGAAACGGTTTTTCACATGCGAGAATTCGAGTATACCGTACTGCCAGATATTCAGCAGATGACCCAAATTCCGAATGGAGAATCATTGTTTAACAGCATTGTCGTGTTTGAAAACTACCCGATTGAATCTGTAGAGCCGTATGGTGTACGGATCTTAGACATAGCCAGTCATGAAGAAACAAACTATGACCTGACCCTTGTGGCTGTCCCGGGAGATACGCTGGAGCTTCGGGTCACATACCGCTTCAATCAATATAAAGAAAAACAAATACAATCGCTGATGCAGCAGCTGGTCCACACACTTGAAGCCATGACAGAACAAGTGGAGACACCACTCTCTTCCTTCACGATCGTGACAAATAAAGAAAAAGAGTGGATGATCACCGATTGGGCGAAAAACGCACAAGTCAGCGTGCTGTACCCAGATCAAGAAGAGGTCTACTCAGGTGTGCATGATCCTTCGTGTGAGACAGAAATCTATGTCCTGAGCGAAGAGCATCAGCTCATGCCGGTAGAGTTTCCTGGAGATATTTTTATCGGTGCAGAGGATATCAAGGCACTTTGCGGAGAGCTTGCCGATTGGATGGAGACGCATAAAATTCCGCATCCATTCAAACATCAAACAGGCGAATACCTCTATCCGACAGGTGATGTCGGCGTTTGGACTGAAAAAAACAAGATTCAAATTTTGGATTGGGTGTAGGAGGAGAAGAACGATGTTAATGAGTAGAAAAAAAGGACATGCAGCAAATCATATCGTCAGAATCAACGGAAAACGAATCGATCTCAAAGCATTAGAACAGGTCATGATGCTTCATTTTCCGCTAAAGGAATGTGCACTCATCCCGAAGAAAAATGAAGAAGGAAGCCTCTCGCTTGTGCTATTTGCACAGGCGAAGGTCCCTTCGCTAACAAGAGAGGATCTGATGACAGGCGCGCTTCACCCTGATGAAGTGCCAGCCGCTCTCGTCTTATTGCCTTCCTTGCCAAGGGCAGAAAGTGGAGCGGTCGATACAGAAGCACTGCTTTCGATTGACATCATTGATGAAGAGAGTTTGAGAAAGATAGAAGATCGTACGAAAGCTATAGATGGAGTAGAGGAAGTGGCTGCTCTCATTGAAAGTCAGACAGAAAAACAAACGCCTTATCACCTAGATGATCTGTTTCCTAATCGGCAGCGTGCGCAAGGGAACGTATCGATCTCGAAGGATGAAGAGGGCGAAACAAAGCAAGCATCCGCTCATGAAAAGACGCCTGCACTTGTGTATGGCGGGGATGTCATCAAAAAAACAGGCACACCTGTCACACTGACAGAGGTGTTGATTCGATCAGCCTTTATGTCATCTGACCGCGGGGTGATCTATATCAAAGAAGGCGGGCGCACGTTGACCCAAACCTATCCTGAGTTACTCACAAACGCAGAACGGGTTCTGTCTGGTTTAAGGAAAGCAGGGCTGACAAACGGCGATCAAGTGTTACTTCAATTGAAAGATCATCACGATTTCATCACTGTGTTTTGGGGCTGTATTCTCGGTGGCATCATTCCGACCCCAGTCTCTGTGCCGCCTGTTTATGATGAGATGAATCAAGGAGTGAACAAGCTCAAGGGCGTGTTTCAGCTGCAAAATGAACCGTTCATTATTACGAATGAAGCAAGTGCTGAGGACATTGCTGGGCTGCGTGAGACATTTGAGGCAAAAGAAATACCTATTTTAACAGTAGAAACATTGCTTGCGTGTGAACCGGATGAACAGCATTATGAGCCAGAGCCAGATGAGCCTGTGCTTCAGCTGCTCTCTTCAGGAAGTACGGGTGTGCCAAAGTGTATTCGTCACAACCATCAAAGTATTTTATCTCGAATCATCTCCTTTGAGCAGACAAATGGCTTTACGCATGAGGATGTGTCGCTTAACTGGATGCCGCTTGATCATGTAGGAGGCATTGTCATGTTTCATGTGCATGATGTCTACCTTGGCTGCCAGCAGATTAGTCCATCCATCGATCAATTTATCGAGCGGCCGATGGTGTGGCTGGATTGGGTAGAAACATACGGCGTCACAAGGACATGGGCACCGAATTTTGCTTTTGCGATGATGAATGAATATGAGGACGACATTCGCAAGGGGAGCTGGGATCTCTCCACACTGACTTATATCATGAATGCAGCCGAAGCGGTTGTGCCAAAAGTGACGCAGCGCTTCATGCATATGATGGGTCAGCACGGATTAAGCCATCATGCGATGGTGCCGGCGTACGGCATGTCTGAAACATCCTCAGCCATTGTTCAATCAAAGAAATTCATGCGGCATGGTGATCAGGATGGACAACTGACGATTGATCAGACCTCGTTAACAGGTGACATTCAATACGTGGCGCAAGATCATCCGCACAAAATGACGTTTACAGAAGTCGGCGCACCGATTCCGTCTGTATGGATTCGGATTGTAGACGAGCATCATCATGTGCTGCCAGAAGATCAGGTCGGCCGCTTACAGGTGAAGAGTCCGACGATTATGATGGGGTATCATCAAAATGAGGAAGCCAATCAAGAGGTATTTGCGGAAAATGGCTGGTTTCACACGGGGGATTTAGGATTTATCCACGAAGGGCGTCTTGTTCTGACGGGCCGGGAAAAGGACATCATCGTCATCAACGGAGCCAACTATTTGAATTACGAAATTGAAGCAGTTGTGGAAGAGGTATACGGGGTGGAAGTCACCTTTGCCGCTGCGTACGGCATCTACAATCCCGAATCAAGCAACGACACGCTTGCCGTCTTCTTTGTCACACAAAAGGAATCGCTAGAAGAACAAATCACGATGATTCAGCAGATTAGAGAGGCCATTATTCGTAAAATTGGCATAGAGCCCGATCACATCATTCCAGTGAAAAAAGACCAATTTCCGAAAACAGAAAGTGGAAAGATCCAACGTGCTCAGTTAGGCGCGGCGCTAAAAGAAGGGGTATTCCGTGACATTGAAAGGGCACTGGATCTTGCTTCTGAAAATGAACAAACACTACCAGATTGGTTTTTCAAACGCACTTGGGCAAAGGAACATATTGGTCTGTCTCAGCCTGCTGCTGATCATGTACTCGTTTTCGAGGATGAAAAAGGGCTTTACCAATCACTTTACGCCCAATTGGAACAAAGAAATCAGCCCTATGTTTCTGTGAAAAAAGGACATGAATTTTTGCGTCTGTCCAAAGGGATGTACCAGATGAACCCGAGAATCAAGGGGGATTATGTCAGGCTCGCTGCAGCACTTGAAGCAGATGAATTAAAGACAGGGTGCATACTCCATTTGTGGAATGTGACAGACAAAGAAGCCATTGTTGAGTCTGCGCAGTTCACAGAAATGCACGCGAGGTCCAATCAATCGATTTTGTACTTGTATCAAGCATGGAGGCAAGAAAACAAAGAGCCAGTCCGGCTTGTTGTAGTGACAAAGGGTGGTCAATATGTAAGACCTGAAGACGATCTCCATGTGGAGAAAACGTCGCTCGTTGGCTTATTAAAAACCATCCCGCAAGAATGGGAAGGAGCAGAGGTGTCCCATATTGATATTGAAGCGGAGCAAGTGGAACAGGATGCAAAGCACATTGCTAATGAGCTGTCGGCGATTCATATAAAAGCAGAGGTGGCATACCGAAAAGGGCACAGGCTCGTATCAAAGCTGGAAAAAGTCGATATGATGAAAGCACCTCAAACAGAAGGGTTTTTAGAATATGAAGGTCTTTATTTGCTGACCGGAGGACTCGGCGGTATTGGGTTTGAACTATCTAAGCAGATGCTCCAATTTGGCCTAAAGCTTGTATTGATTGGAAGGACTTCTCTGGAAGACAGCTTGGAAAAGAAAGAAGCGTTCTCACAGCTAAAAGACCTTGGTGGCGTCATCTATGTGCAAGCGGACGTGACCGATTTAGCTGACGTGGAGCGAGCGATTTACAAAGCAGAAAAACATTTTGGTCAATCCATCCGGGGTGTGCTGCATTTAGCCGGTGCTGGCAATGTGTCTGAGCATTTTCAGCATACAGATAAGTATTCATTGGCGCATACGTCAGAAGAGGATTTTACAAAGGAACTGTCAGGGAAAGCAGATGGAGCGTTTGTCCTGCAGGAAGCCTTCAAGCATGACCCGGCAGTACCACTCGTCTTTTTTGGATCAGTAAATGGCTTTTTTGGCGGTACAACATTCGGAGCTTACTCTGCGGCCAACAGCTTTTTAGATGGGCTTGCGCACACGCTCACCTTTCAAGAAGGAAGACGGGCGATCTCTTTAAACTTTAGTATGTGGGATAATCTCGGTTTGTCTAAGGGGCATACCGGCGCAGCCCTTACCGTCCGCAAGGGATTTCAATTGATTGGAAAGAAGCAAGGTCTCCATTCATTATGTCTAGGTGCTCGGCTGAATGAAGCGCATCTATTTATCGGACTAGATGGAGCCAATCCAGAAATCGCAGCGTATCTTCAGCCAGCGCCAATACCGACTTTTGAGAAAAAGCTTTTTTACACGGTTCGGTCTGGCAAAGAAGTGCATGTTGAAGATATTGCAGGTGGAACAAAAGGTGATTGGGATATTCAGCAAGTACAGGAAATACCGAAAAAACTAGATGGCTCTATTGATCATGAAGCCCTTAAGCTGAATCATCACAAAAATGGACAACCCCTTGAAAAACAATTGCCTGAAACGAAAACAGAGCAAATGCTTGCTGCCATATGGGAGGACATTTTAGACGTTGATCGTGTGTACAAAGAGGATCAATTCTTTGACCTTGGCGGACATTCATTAAAGGCGACTCAAACCATTTCTCGGATCAATCATGAGTTTTCAATCAAGGCGCCTTTAAAAATATTATTTGAAAGCAAGCATCTGGCAAATTTGGCGCAAATGGTGGATGACATCAAAGAGGCACCGGCTGTTCAGGAAGCCAATATTCCAAAGCTGGAAAAGCGAACAAGCTATGAGCTGTCACATGCTCAGAAGCGTATTTGGTTCTTATCCACATTAGAAAAGAGCCATCATTACAATATATTAGGTGCTTGGAAGCTGACAGGACAACTGCACATTCAAGCGTTAACAAAAGCGATTGGTCTCTTAACGAAACGTCATGAAGCACTGCGTGCAACCTTTCAATCGCTTGGCGGCAAGCCGGTTCAACTGATACGTGAAGACCTACCGCCATCCGTCACAGTTGCGAACTTCTCATTATTTAATGAAAAAACAAGAACGAGAAGACTCAATCAGCTTATTCAGCAAGAAGCGAACCGCATTTATGATTTAGAAAGAGGGCCTCTTGCGCAGTGGACGATTGTGGATATGGGCAATGAAGAATTTTATCTTCTTTGCGCGCAGCACCATATCATTTCAGATGCATGGTCGCTCAGTCTGCTCATTCAGGAGTTAGAAGTGGCATATGACGGGCTGCTTGCAGATGAAGCGCCGCAGCTCCCAGCACTGGAAATTGAGTGGACAGATTATGTTCATTGGGAAAATGAGCAAGTAATGCATCATCAAGTAGACCAAGCCTATTGGCTCGATCATTTACAAGGTGATCTTCCGGTGTTAGAGCTGCCGTTTGACCGTCCTCGTCCGCCAGTTCAAACATTTAACGGCGCTACAGAGCAAATTGTCTTGGAAGATACGCTTATCCGCCGTTTGCAGGCTTTGTCCAAGCAGCAGGGCACAACGCTGTTCATGACGATGCTGTCGGCGTACTACGTCCTGCTTCACAAGCTGTCAGGACAGACAGATATCATCATTGGTTCGCCGATCGCAGGGCGAGGTGCCAAGCAATCAGAGAAGCTTGTTGGAATGTTTGTGAATACACTCGCGCTGAGACAGGATATCTCCACAGCAGATACGTTTGCTGATGTCATGGAAAACGTGAAAGAGATGACGTTAAAAGCCTTCGAGCATCAGCGTTATCCATTTGACAAGCTTGTCGATGATCTTTCGTTAGATAGAGATTTAAGTCGATCGCCTATTTTCCAAGTGGCGATGGGTTATGTAACAGATTCACTCCATGTCAATCTCAAAGGGCTGACAAGTGAACATGTGATGGTCCATCATACAGTGTCTAAATTTGATCTCACCCTGCATGTATTTGAACAGGGGGATCAGCTGTCGATCCATGTGGAATACAATACAGATTTATTTGATCAAGAGACCATTCATCGTTATATGAATTATTATCTTCATCTGCTAGATGGTATGACGGCTCAGCCTGAACGTACATTTTCTAATTATTGCTTAATGGACAAAGCGGAACAGGCTGCGATGATCATAGGGAAAAACCAAACGGCTACGCCATATCCAAAACGGACCATTCAAGAGCTGTTTGAAGAACAGGTACAGCGTGATCCGCACCGCATTGCCTTGTCTTATTTGGAAGAGCACATGACGTATCAAGAGTTGGATGAGAAGGCAACACAGCTTGCTGCTTACTTGCAGTCAAAAGGAGTTGGACTAGGTTCACTTGTACCGATGCTTTTTGATCGTTCCTTTGACATGATTGTCTCAGTGCTTGGCGTCATCAAATCTGGTGCTGCATATGTTCCAATGTCACCAGAATATCCAGATGCGCGAATCCGCCTCATTGTTCGCGATACGCAAAGTGATGTGATCATCACTCAGTCTCATTTAATAGAGCGTCTAGTAGACTTTACAGGTACAAAGATTGAGATGGACAAGCCATTACCAGTAACAGATGCAGTGTATCAAAGAGAACAATCAATCATTGGAGAAGAACAGTTAGCCTATGTCAACTATACATCAGGCTCAACAGGTACACCAAAAGGCGTCATGCTCCCCCATGCAGGAGTCGTCCGTCTGGTTCGAGAAACAAACTATATGAAACTAGGTCCAGATGATAAGATGCTTCAGCTCTCAAACTATGCTTTTGATGCCTTTACATTTGAGTTGTGGGGCATGCTGCTGAATGGCGGTCAGCTCATTCTGATTCCGAAATATGCCGCACTGAATATGGATGAATTATCACGGCTGATCAAAGTGCATCAAGTGACAGCCAACTGTCTGCCAACCGCTTTATTCAATCGGCTGGTGGAGCACGATCCAAAAAGTGTAGCAGGCTACCGCACATTACTCGTTGGCGGAGAAGCGATGTCCAGTGAGCATGCACGAAAGGCATTGCCGCATATGGAGGGTGTACTCATCAATGCTTACGGCCCAACAGAAAACACGACCTTAGCCACAACACATCAAGTCACGCACATGCCAGAGGGAGCAAGGTCAGTTCCGATTGGTGTCCCAGTATCGAATTCAACTGTCGTCATACTAGATGATGCGCTCAACCCAGTGCCAGCAGGCGTCAAAGGAGAAATTTATATCGGCGGCACAGGGCTCGCAAAAGGCTACCTTCATGATCCAGAGCGGACGCATGAACGGTTTATAGACAATCCATTCCCTGAACTAGGGGGAGACAGGCTGTATCGTTCAGGTGATCTTGGTACATGGCGTTCAGATGGCACCATTGAATATCTCGGCCGAAAAGACAACCTCGTGAAAATTAGAGGCTACCGGATTGAATGTGGAGAAATAGAGACAGCTCTCCTCAAGCATCCACAAGTAAAAGAATGTACAGTCATCGCCAAAACGTATGGCAGCTCAAAACGGCTGGCGGCCTACCTTGTCACAGACGGAGCGAATCCTGTTCCAGGCTGGAAAGCATTTTTACAGGAAAGCCTGCCAGGCTACATGATTCCAAGTTACTTTATCGTTCTGGACGAAATGCCAGTTACAACAAACGGAAAGGTTGATCAAAAAGCACTGCCAGACCCGGCAGAAACGATCTCTCTTTCTCAAGGAGATGACAAACCAGTCACCGAAACACAGCAGTTGATTGTCACAGCTTTCAAGGACGTGCTTGGTGTCAAACAAGTAGGCATACATGACTCATTTTTTGATTTAGGCGGTGATTCAATTATGAGTATCCAAGCCGTTGCCAAATTAAAAGAACAGGGGATTCGTGTGGATCCGAAATGGATTTTCATGCATCCAGCACCGGCTCAGCTAGCCGCACATGTGGATGCAATGCCAGAGGCCGGGGAGCACGTCGAAAGGTCTCCAAAGGACTACGTGATTGAGCTGAAAAAAGGCGATCCAGCCGAGCCGAGGATTTTCTTTGCACCGCCTGCCGGTGGAACGGTAATGGGCTATATCGATGTGGCTAAGCTGATGACACATCAAGGCGCTGTGTACGCCTTGCAGTCTCCTGGCTTATATGAGGATGAAGAACCGCAATTCCTCCATTACACAGAGCTTGTGTCCATATTTGTTGAAGCCATTGAGACCTTCTATCGACCTGGTGTTGACTATCTAGCAGGGCATTCAATGGGCGGGCACCTTGCCTACGGAATGAATCAGCGGCTCTGCCATGCAGGAAAAGCGCCGAAAGGACTCATCATTTTAGATACGGTCCCGGTGTTAAGAGATGAGGCAGATCAGGCGCTCCATGCGGATATGAACGAAGAAGAAGTGAAAATGCTTGCGCTTGTCCTTGGAATGGGGAATCTCGTCGGCATTCAGCCAGAAGCATTACAAGGGCTGAGCTTCCAAGAAGTGAAGCAAAAAATACTCAAAGAGGCAGAAAAGGATGAAGTGGTTCATCAATTTATGAATGATCAGTATTTAGATAAATATTTGCAAATGCAAACGCACAATACAATCATGTCACAAGCCATTGAATTAGAAAAAGAACCATTCGGTGTGCCGTTTTATATTGTACAAAGCAGTGATCACGCCATTGATTTCCAGAAGAAGTTCTCAGACTGGGAGGCTTATACGAAAGGATCGTGCTCGTATTATCACATCAAAGGAGACCATGTCACCATGATGAAAAGGCCGCAGGCGGATGAACTGGCACGAATTCTTCAAACGATGATAAAGGGGTAAGAACGTATGAATCATTTATTTAAAACCTTTGAAAAAAAACCAGATCTTATTCAACTTATTTGTTTTCCTTTTGCAGGCGGTTATTCCGCCTCATACCGCCCGCTTTTTGAACAGCTAAAAGGCACTGCCGAAGTAACAGCAGCAGAGCCCCCAGGGCATGGAACCAATCTCATGCCGCTCGAAACGAGCATTGACCGATTGGCTGAGCTGTACAAAGAAGGTCTCTCGGGCAACTTGAACCGCCCGTTTATCCTGTTCGGACATTCTATGGGAGGACTTGTTGTGTATAGACTGACGCAGCTGTTAGAAAAGGAAGGAATTGATCCTGCAGCAGTCGTGATCTCAGCCATTCAGCCGCCGCAAACAAAACGACAGATCCTGACCCATTTATCGAATGAAGCATTTGTTCAGCATATTGCCGAAATGGGCGGGATTCCAAAGGAATTATTAGAGAACAAACCAATGATGGATTACTTTACGCCGTCCTTACGTGCAGACTATCAGGCGCTGGAAACCTTCCAACACAAAGATCAATCCATCATCGAAACACCTGTTTATTTATTCAATGGAACACAAGATGAAAAATGCATGCAAGATGCAAACGGCTGGCTGCCATGGGCAAAAACCATCGAACGCACCAATTTCGAAGGAGGGCACATGTATATCAACACACACCTCGAGCCCTTCGCAGAACAGATGAGACATGTGATCGACCTTGCAGCTAAACAACAATTAATGAAACTTTAAAAGAAAGCGGTCCTCCTTAAAGGGACCGCTTTTTCTTATGAATTCCGCTTTTTCACCACATTCCCGCCAATCACTCCGCCAATGACCAGTACACCTCCGATGAGATGATACCAATCGATTGTTTCATGTAAAATGAGGACCCCAGCGGCGACTGTAATAAACGCAGATAAATTGTTAAAGATGCTGACCTTTGCCGCTTCAAGCTGAGAGAGGGCATAGTTTGATAAATATGCCGTGAGAAGTGAAGAAAGAATGCCTAAAAAGAGCATTGACCATACAAAGGATGGTTGTGTAAATGGGCTGAAAAATTGCGGCATTGTCCCGTTTACTGAATGCCGGATGAGCGCAGTGGCATTGAAGAAGACAAATCCAAAGAATGTCATCACGAAGGTGAGTTCAATCACATGGAAGCGCCGTGTAATCACCCGGGCAAATACACTGTATGCACTGGATGATAAGGCAGAAAGCAATATCAGTCCATAGCCGATCATGTGTGAATGCTTCACATCAATTCCCTTCATGACAAAGAGAAGCATCACCCCGCACACAGAAAGAATGGTAAACAGCACTTGTATCCATGTCGCGCGTTCCTTTAAAAACCACGCGGCAAGCACCATTGTCAGAATAGGAATCGTTGCCTGAATAATACCAGCCTCTGACGAAGAGGTATACATCAGCCCCCATACTTGAAAAGCAAAAAACAACACAGGATAAAGCAAGGAAAACGGTACGATGTAGAGAAGATCTCGCCATTGAATGGAGAGGCGGATTTTCTTTCGTAAAAATGGATACAGCAATAGTGCGGCTGCAAAAGAAACTGTAAAGCGGTGTGCCAATAAATCGATCGGGTTTGCTGATTCTAATGCAATTTTGACAAACAAAAATGAAAAACCAATGATCGTGGCGTAGCCTATCGCGGCAGCATACGCTTTCTGTTTTGAAATGTCCACAATTTGACTCCTTATACGAGCATGCATGCTTCGGATGAATTGACCGGTTCTGTTCTTCTATCGTAATCGGATCATCTAAGGTGTACAATAAGAGAACATGATATCTGTACCGGTACAAGGAGGAAGTGGTGTGAGGAAATATGATCAGCTTGTTCTCAGCTTAAAAGAGAAGATGACGTCTGGTGAATACAATGCTGGCATGAAGATCCCTTCCATTCGCCGTTTGGCGGCTCAATATGCAGTGAGTAAAAGCACTGTCATCAAAGCACTAGACACATTGGAACATGAACATCTGCTTTATTCTGTAGAAAGAAGCGGCTATTATGTCGTGAAAACGAAGCAGTCAGCGGGGAAACAGGATAGCACATGGATTGATTTTGCTTCATCTGCACCTGATCCCGTCGTGTTTCCATATGTTGATTTCCAGCACTGCATTAACCAAGCGATCGATTTGTATCAAAATGACTTGTTTATATACGGCACAGCCAACGGATTACCCTCGCTGCTACCAGTCATTTCTCAGCGATTAATGGATTATCAAGTGTTTGCAAATCCAGAACAGATCGTTATGACTTCTGGTATTCAACTGGCGTTATCTATTTTAAGCACCATCCCTTTTCCGAATGGCAAACAGACCATACTAGTCGAACAGCCAGGCTATCACCTATACCTTCAATATTTAGAAAAAAATCAACTGCCTGTGATGGGGATTCAGCGGACGGAAAAGGGAATTGACCTTCAGGAATTGGAGCGCATCTTTCGAGAAGAGGAGATTCGTTTTTTCTATACGATGCCAAGATTTCAAAACCCGCTTGGAACGAGCTTGTCAAAACTGGAGAAAAGAGCGATTGCAGCTCTTGCCGAGAAATATGATGTCTATATCGTTGAAGATGATTATATAGCCGATTTAGAATTCGATGCAAAAAGAGACCCGATCTATTCGTACGATCAGGCGGGTAAGGTCATTTATTTAAAAAGCTTCTCCAAGATCATCTTTCCAGGACTTCGAACAGGAGCGGTCGTCTTACCTGAGGAACTGATTAGACCTTTTAGCGAACACAAACGGCTCATTGACATCGACAGCTCCATGCTGTCACAGGCAGCCTTAGAAATATATTTAAAAAGCGGGATGTTTGAACGGCATCGAGACAGAATGCAGACAACCTATCGCAACCGATCCAAACAACTAGTGACATGCCTGAAAAGCGATCAAATCGCTTATCAACTAGGAGAAGAGGAGCCAGCTACTCATACACATGTACGTCTCGATCGGTCAATTCCGACGAACCAGCTCATTCAGCAGCTGAAAAAGGCATCTGTTTCCATTCAGTCAATCGACCGCCATTATCTGTCGACCTTTCAAAAAGACTCTATTCTTCAGTTGAACATTTGGCATGTGAAAGAAGAACAAATCACACGTGGAGTCGATTTGTTAAAGACAGCATTTCAGCAAATTGGGCGATATTAAAGACGAGACAGCACATCACGGCAAGAGAGTATCTCTACACGTTCAGCCGCAGAAGGCTTTCGTGTACACACCGCCATTTGGTAGGCAGGATCGAGTGAGTATGTTTGAACAAAGCAGGGCGCTTCATGATCAGGTAATGCAAGCGTCGCCTGTCCATCCTCTGACAGGTGGGCTGTAAAGGACGAAAGACCATAAGATAATCCCTTTCCAGTCAGCTTGATAAAGGCCTCCTTCATTGACCATAAATGAAAGAAGTAGGCTTCCTGCCGTTCTGCCGGTTGTGAAAGTAAATCTTCATACTCATCTGCTGAAAAAAATCGTTTAGCAATCGCTAGATCAATCGGTTTGATCTCCTCAATATCAATACCAACGGGTGCATCATCTATTGCGCATACGACCCAATCACCAGAGTGAGAAAGATTAAAATGAAAAGAAGGAATGTGCCGGACGACAGGCTTGCCATTGCCCTCTGTTTGAAAAACGATCTGATCAATAGGCAGATCGTACATACTATGGATCATTTGACGAACCAGCACCTCACCTAACAAAGTCCTTCTTGCATCGACCAAAAAGCGAAAACGCTCAGCCGCAGCACGCTTTTCAGCTGAAACAAAGGGTTTCAATTGATCGATTTGTTCTCGTGCATGGATGTCATCTAAATGTTGTAATTGGATAGCGAAAATCTTCATAATGAACCTCTAATTTTTTACATTGATTGTACCATTGGAGAGCGCCGTACAAAAGGGAAATCCTATACAATCAAAGCACAAAGTGACAGCAAGCCACGCTGCATTCTAAGCCTGTATGATCAGAAAGGACTTTTTTACTTTAACCGAATGTGATATTCATTTGTCCCTTTCTCATTTCGACGATTCGAAAGGTCGGCTGCTCTTCTCTAACATCATCCCATGTGAGCGGCGGATGAAAGGAGCCATCCTTTGTGAAACGCGCCTTTACTTCAAAGCCTAACAAGCGATACGTCTGCTCGGGCTCTTCAACAAATGGTGTCCAGTAATGATAGTTGAAAAGCTGCATGAGGTCTCATCTCCAATAATAGAATATTCCGTTTATTCTTTTTAACACAAGAAAAGCCATTCTTTTTATAGAATGGCTTGTTCTTATCGGATAAGCGTCTGAACAGGTTTCTCTGCTGTTTTTGTAATAAGCAGTTGCAGGAGCCGTGTTGATTGTGGCAAGGAGAATCGAAGGACGAGGCCTGTGAAAATAGCCGTCAGAATCGTGCCAACGCCAATCGGTCCGCCGAGCATCCATGCAAATAAAAGCACTGTTAACTCAATGCCATTTCGCACCCACTGCACGTTCAACCCTGTTTTCGCTGAGATGAGCAGCATTAGTGAATCCCTTGGCCCAGCGCCAAGATTTGCTGAGACATAAATGCCTACACCATACCCTGAAACCACAACGCCCGTAATAAACACATATAAAGCGGGTAAATACCCATGTGGTGCAGGCAATACCGCATTAAAGAAATCTATAAACATACCAATCAGCACCATGTTCAGTAATGCGCCGATCTTTGGAAATGATTTCGTAAAAACAGATGTTAGTGTCACAATCAGTGCACCAATAATGATGGACCATTGTCCAATCGTAAGTCCAAAGTGCTGAAACAGTCCGTAGTGGAAAGCGTCCCAAGGACCAATCCCAAGAATCTTTCCTTTCACTGTAAGCGATAGTCCAAAAGCTAATACGATTAATCCAACAAAATAAAAAAACCAACGTAAAAGATGTTCCCGCTTCAAAAGCTTTCCCTTCTTTCTTAAACACTCGAATTCAATCGTAACATACTCCCACGCCCCTTTAAATGGCTTTGCTCAATTGTAATCGCTTACTTATAAAAAGAATTTTTTCGCATCGTAAAAGTCAAAACATCAAAACAAGCAGCAAGACTTTCGGCTTGTTTTTTTTAACAAAGTGAACCAATCATTCCCTTTTTTTAATAAAAAAAGAAAAAAATTCAATATATATTAACAAAAAATTAATCGTCACCCAATAAAAGAATATTTATCTTTAAATAGAAAGGATTGTATGTGATTCGCATCATAAGACCTGTTTGTAAAGATAGATAGATGATGAAATTTGAGATGGAAAAAGGTTAATTTATTGGAAAGACATAAGCGAATCAATCGTTGAGAGGTATATAGTTCTAAATGTCTATTTTTGTCGAAAATAGTCATTTAGTCATGTTGAGGCTTTTGAAATATTATTGATATTCTTTACCAAAGTGTGGGAGGTGAACTGGTACATACCATTATGATCTGAAGCATGGAAAGGGGATGTCAAAGAATGAACATATTAAAAAGAACGAGTCAATTATTTCTTATATTGGTGCTGATTTCTGGAAATTTATTAACAGTCTCACCAGCTGTTACAAAAGCCGCTGGGACGGTGGTTGTCAATAACACAGATTCCTACATGATTGGCCAAAGTGGCCAAGGTCTTCCAATGACCCTTTATCAACTTGATGGGAATAATCCAACCAGCGTAAAGGCTAGTGTGCCGGTGAAGGGGATTCCGAGCACTTTAGTCAACGGTGTTGCAGTTAATGATCAGCAAAATTTTGTGTATGCAACGACGACAGCAACTGGAGAACCTGTTCTTTATAAAATAGATCCGACGACAGGACAAGCTCAGAGTGTAGGCGTATTAGCTGGAGGTTCGTATGCTGCGTCGAATGCTGTCATCTACAAAGGTAAATATTTGCATTCTTATGCTTCGGGTGGTGAATACTTCCTTGGATCATACGATTTAACGACCGGTCAAAAAACGTCTAAAAAAATTGTCGGCTATGACATCGGCTCTGGCGTTGGCGGAGACCTTGTAGTCGATAAGGATGGCTATCTTTGGTTCGCATCAAATGGAAGTGGCGCCATTGCACAAATGAATCCTGATACAGCTGAAGTAATTCGAGTGATTCCAATCACAAATGCAGATGGTAAACCTATTGAGGGAGGCGTACGAGGAATTAGCTTTTTGCCAAATGGACAAATGCTATTACAATCAGGTAAAGATGCATCTATAGGCCATTCTACTCTTTTTACACTTGATGCAAAATCATTAAGTACAAAATATATTGGCATTGCAGGTAATTCATTATCATACGACTTAGCATCACGGGTAAAGCCAGAATTTGATCCATTCCCACCTAACCTTGAATCAGAAAAGTCTGTTACTTTACAGAAAAAAGCAGAAGGAAACACTGATGAGAAGCATCCAGAAGTAGGAGACACGTTGCTTTATACAATTAGAGCCAAAAATACGGTGCAATTCGGCATTCTTAAAAATCTGATCATATCAGATAACCTTCCGAGCAGCTTAGCCTATGTTCCAGGCTCACTTAAGGTGGATGGCGCAGGCGTAACAGATGCAAAGGATCAAGACAAAGGTGATTATACAAACGGCACTGTTACAGGTCAAATAGGTGATGTGAAAGACACCGAATGGCACACCGTGACATTTGAAGCGAAAGTAGCAAAAGGTCAAGCTGGCAAAGATATTCAAAATACAGCCAATGTCAAAGGGGAAAACACACCGCCAGACAAACCAACAACAAACATAGAAATTTATCCTCGTGATCCAAAGCTTGAATCAGAAAAATCAGCGGTCTTACAGAAAAAAGCAGATGGTAATACAGATGAGAAGCACCCGGAAGTAGGCGACACATTGCTGTATACCATTCAAGCCCGTAACACTGTTGAAGACAGCTTCATTGAAGATCTTGTGATTTCTGACAAGTTACCTCAAGGGTTATCATATGTACCAAATTCACTTCAGGTAGATGGAAATCCAGTCACAGATGCAAAAGATGATGATAACGGTGATATGACAGACGGAACTGTTACTGGAACGTTCGGTGAATTGAAAGATGCGAAATGGCATACCGTGACGTTTGAAGTCACAGTTGAAAAAGGTCAGGCAGGCAAAGACATCCAAAATACAGCCAATGTCACAAGCGGCAACACACCGCCAGACGAGCCGACAACGAATGTAGAAATCTATCCTCGTGACCCGAAGCTGACTTCTGAAAAATCAGCCGTCTTGCAGAAAAAAGCAGATGGTAATACAGATGAGAAGCATCCAGAGGTTGGTGACACACTTCTTTATACGATTAAAACAAAGAATACGATAGAAGACAGTCTCGTTAAAAACTTAGTGATCTCAGATGAACTGCCAGAAGGATTAGCATATGTGCCGAATTCACTTGAGGTAGACGGACAAGCGGTGACAGATGAGCAAGATCAAGACAATGGGGATGTCACAAACAGAACCGTATCAGGACAATTCGGTGACATTCAGGATACAGATTGGCATACCGTGACGTTTGAAGTGACGGTTGAAAAAGGACAGTCTGGTAAAGACATTCAAAATACAGCGAGTGTCACAGGTGAAAATACACCACCAGACGATCCAACAACAAAAACAGAAATCTATCCGCGTGATCCAAAGCTTGAATCAGAAAAATCAGCCGTCTTGCAGAAAAAAGCCGAAGGTAACACAGATGAGAAGCACCCAGAAGTAGGGGACACCCTTCTTTATACGATTAAAACAAAGAACACGGTAGAAGACAGCCTTATTGAAAATCTAGTCATCTCAGATCAATTGCCAAAAGGGCTGGAGTATGTTGCTGGGTCTCTTGAAATTGATGGAGAATCCGTCACAGATGTGAAAGACGACGATAGCGGTGACTACACAGATGGAAAGGTCACGGGTTATTTTGGTGATGTGAAGGACACGGACTGGCATACCGTGACGTTTGAAGTCACAGTTGAAAAGGGACAGTCTGGTCAAGACATTCAAAACACTGCCGAAGTAACAGGTGAAAACACGCCGCCAGATGATCCAACTACGAAAACAGAAATTTACCCACGTGAACCAAAACTATCATCAGAAAAGGCAGCAAGTATTCAGAAAAAAGCAGAAGGTAACACAGATGAAAAGACACCACAGGTAGGCGATACCCTTCTTTATACGATCAAAACAAAGAATCTTGAAGAAGACAGCTTAGTCAAAAATTTAGTGATCGCAGATCAACTGCCAAAAGGTCTTGAATATGTCGAAGGATCATTAAAAGTAGATGGACAAGCTGTCACAGATGCAAAAGATGACGACAACGGAGACTACACAAAAGGCACAGTAACCGGTCAATTTGGCGATATCAAAGACACGGACTGGCATACGATTACTTTTGAAGCGAAGGTCGCTAAAGGACAAGCGGATAAAAGTATTCAAAATACAGCGAAAGTAACAGGCGAAAACACACCGCCAGATGAGCCGACAACCGAAACAAAAATTGATCCAAGAGATCCAAAGCTTGAATCGGAAAAAACATCTGAAATCTCTCAAAAAGCAGAAGGCAATAAAGATGAAAAACAAGTTCAAGTAGGCGACACCCTTCTTTACACGATCAAAGCAAAAAATAGTGTAGAAGACAGTGTTATTAAAGATTTAGTGATCGCAGATCAACTGCCAGAAGGTCTTGAATATGTCGAAGGATCATTAAAAGTAGATGGACAAGCTGTCACAGATGCAAAAGATGATGACAACGGAGACTACACAAAAGGCACAGTAACCGGTCAATTTGGTGATATCAAAGACACGGACTGGCATACAGTTACTTTTGAAGCGAAGGTCGCTAAAGGCCAAGCGGATAAAAGCATTCAAAACACAGCGAAAGTAACAGGCGAAAACACACCACCAGATGAGCCGACAACCGAAACAAAAATTGATCCAAGAGATCCAAAGCTTGAATCGGAAAAAACATCTGAGATCTCTCAAAAAGCAGAAGGAAATAAAGATGAAAAACAAGTTCAGGTAGGCGACACCCTTCTTTACACCATCAAAACAAAAAATAGTGTAGAAGACAGTGTTATCAAAGATTTAGTCATCGCAGATCAATTGCCAGAAGGTCTTGAGTATGTCGAAGGGTCATTAAAAGTAGATGGGCAAGCCGTCACAGATGCAAAAGATGACGACAACGGAGACTACACAAAAGGCACAGTAACCGGTCAATTTGGCGATATCAAAGATACGGACTGGCATACGATTACTTTTGAAGCGAAGGTCGCTAAAGGATATGAAGGTAAAACCATTCAAAATATCGCAGTTGTGAAGGGTGAGAATGTTGACGAACCAGACAAACCTGAAAACTCCACAACGGTAGAACCACCGCATGTGCCAGAGGTGCCTGAACATCCAGAGCAGCCTTCTGGGTCAAACCCGGACACACCCGGACATCACCTGCCGAATACAGCAACAGCGATGTACAACCTTTTACTAGCAGGATTTGCACTTGTGCTAATAGGTGCATCCCTTATTGTATGGAAAAGAAGAAAAAGAAACGAATAATTGTCCATGTTTCAAAAAATCATCTCAACGCTATTGATTTCAGCAGGTATTTGTCTTGTGATTATAGGATATATGAGGATTGTTGATGGGCAAAGGCAAGTAGATCAATCTTTCCAGTCTGCCCAAGCAGCCATCCAGCAAAAGGGGCAAACAGATTCCCCTCTTGTCCCGAAGGCTGGTGAAACCATTGGGCTCTTGCACATTCCAAAGTTAAATGCTGAGTTACCAATTGTAGAAGGAACAGAAGCGGAGGATTTAGCAAAGGGCGTTGGTCATTATCACGAAAGCTATTTACCTAATGAACAAGGACAAATCGTTTTATCTGGGCATCGTGATACTGTGTTTAGACGAACAGGAGAACTGGTGAAAGGGGATCAACTCGTCATTGAACTTTCATATGGACGATTTACCTATGAAATTGAGAAAACAAAGATTGTGAAAAAAGATGATCAAAGTATTATTACATTGCAACAGGGAAAGGAAGAACTTATCCTCACCACATGTTATCCTTTTTCTTTCATTGGTCCTGCACCAAACAGATATATCATATATGGGAAGCGTGTTTAGCCACTGGATCAGCCTGCAACTTATCCTTTCACTAACCGATTAGAGCGCTTCATTCCTTGATAAAAAGGGAATCGCCTATATCTATAGAGATGCAGGAGGGGGTCAATTTGTTAAATCAAGACTATGTAAGATATATAGATAACTTTGGAAGAATTGTTCTTCCGACAGATATAAGAAAACGGTTGAAAATTCATCCTCGCGATTTTATGGAGATTTATCGAGAAGAAGACCAAATTGTCATGAAGCCGTATTGGCAGGATAAACCTTGTATCGTTACAGGGGAAGTAACAGGCTCCAACAAAGTGCTATCGGGTGGAGTCGTTATCAGTCCAGAGGGAGCGAGATTGCTCTTGCAAGATTTACTGGCGCTTCGCCTGCAAAAAGAAATATGAAAAAAGGCTGTTCTCATCACGTGAGAACAGCCTTTTTTCATCATACTGGATTCAAAATCCGGTTTAAGAATTGTTTTGTTCGTTCTTCCTTCGGTCGTTTGAAGATTTCTTCGGGAGGACCTTGTTCGACGATGACGCCGCCATCAATAAAAATCACTTCGTCCGCCACTTCTTGGGCAAACTTGATTTCATGTGTGACAACTGCCATCGTCCAGCCTTCTTTCGCTAAATCCTTCATGACCTTTAAGACTTCCCCGACAAGCTCAGGGTCAAGTGCAGAGGTGGGCTCATCAAAAAGCATGAGCTCTGGCTGAATGGCAAGTGCACGGGCAATCCCGACACGCTGCTTTTGGCCGCCTGAAAGCTGGAATGGATACAGATCCTTTTTATCTTCCAGACCGACCTTTTGCAAGAGCTGGATGGCTTCTTTTCGAACTGTTTCCTTTGGACGGCGCTGCACTTGGACAGGACCTTCCATCACATTTTCAAGCACAGTGCGGTGTGGAAACAGGTGATAATCTTGAAACACCATTCCCGATTTCCGGCGTAGCTTTAGCAGATCAGCTGATTTATTCTTTTTCGAAAAATCAATCGAGAAATCATCGAAGGTTAAGGAGCCGCCATTTGGTGTTTCAAGTGCATTTAAACAGCGAAGCATCGTTGTTTTTCCTGAACCTGATGGGCCAAGGATGGCGATAACCTGCCCTTTGTTGATCGTAAAATCTATTGACTTTAAAATCTCATTTTCACCGAAGGATTTCTTAAGACCTTTGACTGTTAGCATGTCGTTCCCTCCTTACCTTGCGACATATCGATCAAGTCGTTTTTCAATTTGGTGCTGAACGAGCGATAGAATGAAGCAGAATACCCAATAGATTAGGGCTGCTTCCATATAAATGAACAAGATCTGATCTAAGTTCGCCGCAGCAATTTCCTGAGACTTACGGAAAAGCTCTGCTACGAGGATTTGGGAGGCAAGAGATGTATCCTTCACCAAACTAATGAATGAATTAGATAGCGGCGGAATCGAAACACGTACTGCCTGCGGTAAAATCACGCGGACAAGCGTTTTACGATGCGTCATCCCAATTGAATAACCAGCTTCCCATTGTCCTTTAGGAACAGATAGGACGGATGCACGGATAATTTCAGACGCATACGCACCTACGTTTAATGAAAAAGCGATAATGGCACTTGGATATGGATCCAGTGTGATATTAAATGTCGGAAAGAAATAGAAAATAATAAACAATTGCACAAAAAGCGGCGTTCCACGAACGGCCGACACATAGATGGAAAAAATCCATCTGAGGGCTTTGATTTTAGACATTCTAGCAAGAGCTGTCACAAGCGCGATGAAAATACCAATAATAAAGGCAATGATGGCGAGGGGGATTGTATAATAAATCCCCTGCATCACCATTGGCCAAAAAGATTGCTGAAGAAGATCCCAAGGAATGACGACTCCTAGGGTATTACTTTGTAACATCTTCACCAAACCATTTCTTAGAAATCTTAGCAAGTGTACCGTCTTTTTTCATTTCTTTTAATGCGCCATTCACTTTGTCAACGACTTCGCCGCTGCCTTTTCTGAATGCAAAGTAAGTTTCTTGAGGATCTCCTGTTTCAAATGCAACTTTTAGGTTTTTGTTCCCGCTTGTTTTCAAGTAATTCAATACAGCCAGCTTGTCATTGAACGTCAGATCAGCACGTCCTTGCTGAATCAATTGAATCGATTGTGCAAGACCTTCAACGCCTTCAATTTTAGCGCCAGCATCTGTAGCTAGTTTATTGTAGTTACTTGTTAATGATTGTGCTGCTTTTTTGCCTTTTACATCAGATAGTTTCTTGATGTCGTTGTTATCTGATTTTGTCACAACAATGGCTTGAGACGTTGTGTATTTATCAGAGAACTCGTATTGATTTTCACGTCCAGTTTTACCAACTTGGTTCGCTACCACGTCAAAACGTTTCGAATTCAGTCCAGCAAACATGCTGTCCCATTGTGTTTCTTTGAATTCGGGTTTTAAGTCAAGACGTTTTGCTACTTCTGTGATGACTTCGACATCGTAGCCAGTTAATTTATCTGTCTTTTTGTCATGGAATGTGAAAGGAGCATAAGTACCCTCAGTTCCGATCGTCAGAACACCTTTATCCTGAACGGATTTCCAAAGGTCACCTGATTCCTTAGACCCAGATTGTTTGTTCGCGTTGTCGTTTGCACCTGATCCACATGCCGTGATCAATGCAACACAAGCGCCTAACATAATGGCAAAGAACATTTTTTTCATTTTATTCCCCACTTTTCTTGTTGGTATTTACAACATATGATCTTACAGAGAAGCAACCTAAAAGTAAAGCATTTGAAACTAGCTTGAGCGAATCTCACCAACTTTATGCCCGCAACCCATTTCTTTCAAACCTCTCTCGTCTACAAAGCCTTTCATCTTTTATTTGTGCGAACATTACTAAAATAAAGACTTTGAGACAGTGACCATAGAAGGAAGCATATTTATTATAAAAGATGTATAATTAGTAGGTTGTTTTGAAAATGGAATGAATCACATGGAGACATGTTTTGATAAGTTATCATCTTAGAAGAAGGAGGGCATCATTGTGGATGTTGGACAAAATCAGCCTGAGCAATTGAAAAGGGCGATGACCTCCCGTCATTTATTTATGATTTCACTTGGCGGTGTCATTGGGACAGGCTTTTTCTTGGGAACGGGCTATACGATTGGACAAGCAGGACCAGTCGGAGCCGTTCTTTCTTATATTGTGGGCGGATTGATTATGTATTTAACCATGCTGTGTCTTGGAGAGCTGTCGGTTGCACTTCCTGTGTCCGGGTCGTTTCATACGTATGCGACGAAATTTGTCAGCCCTGCAGCGGGTTTTGCGGTCGGCTGGATTTATTGGCTTGGCTGGGCAGCAACGGTCGCCCTTGAATTTTTATCAGCAGGACAGCTGATGAGGCGCTGGCTCCCGCAAGTGGATGTGTGGATTTGGTGTCTCATATTTGGACTGTGTCTTTTCTTATTAAATGCCCGGTCGGCGAAAGCGTTCGGGGAGTCGGAGTTTTTCTTTTCAACCATTAAGATCATTGCGATTTTACTCTTTATAGGTGTAGGCGGAGCGGCGATGTTTGGTTTTATTGAAACAACGAGCGGTGAACCTGCCCCTTACTTCAGTCATTTTGTGAGTGATGGGCTGTTTCCAAATGGATTGCTCGCCGTTGTGGTCACGATGATTACCGTGAACTTTTCATTCCAAGGAACAGAGCTGATCGGGATTGCGGCAGGAGAAAGTGAAAACCCTGAGAAAACCGTTCCTCGTTCGATACATCAGACTGTTTGGCGTACACTCGTCTTTTTCGTCTTATCTATATTTGTCTTAGCGGGTATGGTGCCTTGGAAGGAAGCGAGTGTGCTGCAAAGTCCGTTTGTTACTGTATTTGAGAGAACGGGCATTCCTTTTGCGGCAGATATCATGAACTTTGTCATTATCATCGCTTTATTATCTGTTGCCAACTCTGGCTTGTATGCATCGACGAGAATGCTCTATTCCTTATCGAAAGAAGGAATGGCAGGAAAAGCATTTAGACGCGTGAATCAGCGCGGTATTCCGATGAATGCCTTACTGCTCACGTTCCTGTTTACAGGGATTTCGCTATTATCCGGGTTCTTTGCAGAGAAAACAGTTTTTGCCTGGATCGTGTCCATTGCCGGCATGAGTGCCCAGACTGGCTGGATCACCATTACATTATCACAGATGCTTTTCCGCAGAAGATATCTTAAAGCAGGCGGAAAGCTGGAAAACTTAAAATTTAAAACCCCTCTCTATCCGGTGCTGCCGATTATTGCGATTACTCTCAACACCGTTGTGTTGATCAGCCTTGCCTTTGATCAGGAGCAGCGCATCGGATTATATGTCGGCGTTCCTCTCATGATCATTGGGTATGTCGTCTATCACCGCTATGTGAAAAAGCATCAAGCGAAAAGTGAACCGCTTAAGCTGCAAATTCATGGAGATGATGAGATCCGGTTTTAAGATCAAAAAGAAGCACTAAATTTAAGATATTTAAAAACACCTCTGATATAAATCTGAAGGTGTTTTTTTCTTGAAGTGATTCTGGAACTGCTCATATCAATAGAAGTACTATTTAACTGAGCTGCAGTTCTCAACTAACAACAAAAGTTAGTTCATATCCTGCTGTTTAAAATCTTGTTGTTCAAAATTTTGGAGCTTATTCTGATATCCTACGTTATTATTACCCCAAAGGTTCTCGTAATCCCATCCTGTTAGCGCTTTCAAAACACTTCTTGTTTCATCATCAGCCTGTTCCATTGAACCATTATTCTTTAACCTATTAATTTCATTAATCATAATGGAATGAGTTTTCTTAGATAATTTAAATTTAAATGAAATAACTAAACTAATACCGACTAGCCCTACAGTTCCGAAAAACAGAATACCTACAATCCCATTTATTGCTGTAGTAGACTGTGTCGTCGCGCTTGCAACGAATCCACTTTCCTGTAAAATAACTCCTACCAAGAATGTGGCTAAAGCTGTAGTGCTCTTGCGTGTAAAAGTCATGATACCTGCAAATATTCCTTCTCTTCTTTTACGAGTTACCATTTCATCTACATCAGGAATGAAAGTGTAAATATTCCATGGTATATAATATAATCCACTCTTTCCGATGCCTAAGATAACAGAGAAAGCATATAGCGCTATAATCATAAAAGTTGGTTGTGTGAAGTATAAAAATATATAACCGCTTATACATGTAATAATAGCAATATAAGATATTTTCAAAGATGGCGCAGGACCTATTTTAATCACGAGCCAACCAAACAATAATGTACATAACATTTGAAGTAATGAACCAATAGATAACAAATCTGATGCCAACACTGCATCTTTATTTAAAGAAAACACAATAAAGTAGACAAAGACAGCGTTTAAAATATCCATGGCAGTAAACGAACAAATATACATAGTGATGTGCTGACGGAAACTTCTAATTCTAAAAGTAGATGTTAAGTCAATGATGAATTTTTTTATGGATTCTATAGCAGGTACTTTTTCTACACCATAAGGTTCTATAATGTCTTCTTCTATTTTACGTTCCCATGTTGTTCTATGTGTAATTAATAATGCAGCCATAAAAATAAAGGTGAAGATAATCCCATTGTAAAGAAAAACTTGAGGTGAATCTTTTCCGAATATTTCGAATAATCTACCTGGAATAAAGGTAGCTAAAAATGTTCCTAGTCCTGAATAGATTAATCTTATTGTTGAGAGCTTGGTCCGTGCATTAAAATCATTAGTCATTTCAGCTCCAAGTGTTTCAAATGGAATTAATACCATTGCTGCAAGGAATTCTAACAAAATATAAACCGTTAAATAGTACCAGTAATTCATATCAGAAATCCAAAGAAGAGAATAAATAACCATCAAAGGGCTTCCAACTAGTAAAAAGAACCTGCGTCTTCCAAATTTTTTCCCAAGTTTTGTACGACCAAAATTGTCAGTGATATGGCCCATAATTGGGCTTGCTATAGCATCAATAATACGAGCAATTGCAATAATAGATCCTGCTTCAACAGGGGTAAGACCACAGTATGTAATGAAAAAATATAACATCCATGCGCCTATTATAGCGAATGCTCCCCCTCCAAATAAATCCATTGTTCCATAACCAATATAATTTTTGAGTGTTAGTTTCCTGTTCTCAGTCTGCATTCTTATTTCTCCTTTCCAAGCCTACTTATAAATTTAAAAAAATATATAAAATAAAGATGTATGACAAGGAAAAAAATAAAAATATTAAACACCTGAATACGCCATAAAACCTCCATCAACAGGAATTGTCACTCCGGTAACAAATGCTGACATATGATCATCAACAAGCCATAATAGGGTACCAAGAAGATCTTCTGGCGTACCAAACCTTCTCATTGGTGTGTTCGAAATAATCTTATGAGACCTCTCTGTATAATCTCCTTCTTCATTTAAGAGAAGGTTTTTATTTTGTGAGGTTAAAAAGAAGCCCGGTGCAATAGCATTTACTCTAATTCCTGCCTCAGCCATATGAACAGCTAACCATTTGGTGAAATTTTCAATTGCTGCTTTTGCCGCGCTATAAGCAGGCACTTTGGTCATTGGAGAAGGGGCACTCATAGATGACATGTTGATGACAACTGCTCCCTTTTGATGAACCATATTTTTAGTGAAAATTTGTGTAGGAATGAAAGTCCCCATAAAATTTAAATCAAATACATTTTGCACACTATCTGTACTTAAATGAAAAAAAGTATTTATCTTAGGATTAGTAAGGTCTTCTGTTTGAAATATTTCGTTGGTTGTATTTGCACTGGAGTGGTTACCACCAGCTCCATTTATCAATATTGTACACATGCCTAATTCCTCTGTTACAATCTTCTCGGCTTGTTCAACACTATCTTTATTCAGAACATCACATTTAATCGCAATCGCTTTCCCGCCCAAAAGGTTAATTTCTTCGGCTACCTTTTCACCCTTTTCGACTGTTCTATTTAAAATAGCCACAGACACGCCATGTCTAGCAAGTTCCTTTGCCATGGCGCTGCAAAGTACTCCACTTCCTCCTGTTATGGCAGCTACTTTACCAGCTAAATTTTTATTTTCTTGTATGTTTACCATGTAGCTTCCTCCTTTGCTTCTTTTAGTACAGAATGTTTATTTTTTAATGCATCCCAAGCTCCCCACAAATACATAATTCCAAGTGCTCTATCATAAAGACCATATCCAGGCCTACATTGTTCACCCCAAATGTGTCTTCCATGATCGGGTCTACAATAACCTTTGAATCCGCTTTCATAATAAGCATGTATAATGGCTGAAACATCTACTGATCCATCTTTTGATCGATGCGATGTTTCAACAAAGTCCCCGTTATCATATACACGTACATTTCTTATATGAGTAAATGGTATCCTATCAATAAATTCGTGAATCATAGAAACTAAATCATTTTCTAAGTTTGCTCCTAAAGATCCTGTACAGAGCGTTATACAATGATATTGGCTACTATTTAGTTGTAAAATTTTTCTGATGTTTTTTTGGTTAGTTACTATTCGCGGTAGACCAAAGACAGGCCAAGGTGGATCGTCAGGATGAATAGCCATTTTAATATCATGAAGTTCTGCAATTGGAATAACCTGATCTAAAAAATATTTCAAGTTGGCCCATAAATCATCTTCTGTTATATTTTTGTAGGCTTCAAAAAGTTGGTGGAGGTGATTTAACCGCTCTGGTTCCCAACCTGGCATGGTTAAACTGGAGTTCTCACTAATTTTATTTACTAAGTCTTTCGGATCAATATCTTTAATTCGACTATGTTCATAAAATAGAGCTGTAGAGCCATCAGGAAGTGTTTTATTTAAGTCTGTACGGATCCAATCAAATACAGGCATAAAGTTATAACATATGACTTTAACACCCACCTTTGCTAGCTTCTGAATTGTTTTCTTATAATTTTCTATGTATCGATCTCTAGTTGGAAGTCCGAGCTTAATGTCTTCATGAACATTCACGCTTTCAACCACTTCAATATGAAGGTTATGTTTATCAGCTAATTTTTTCATTTCTACAATTCTTTCTATTGGCCACTCTTCTCCTGCGGGCACATCATGCAGTGCCCAAACAATTCCTTCCACTCCTGGAATCTGGTTTATTTGTTCCAGTGTTATAGTGTCGTTTCCTTCTCCAAACCATCTAAATGTCATCCTCATCTACCATCACCCCTAAAAATATAAGTAACAACCTATTTTTATTTAAAATAATTTGGATATTCTTTCTTCAATAATTCTTTATCAACAAGTGCAATTTTCAAATGCTCTTCCATGATTTTTTCAGCTTTATCAGCATCTTGATCTTGTATAGCTTTGAAGATATTTACATGTTGAGAAAAAATATTATCCCAATTATAATCTGTTACTAGTCTTAACATGCGACTCCTATTAAAGTGTACATTCATCTGTTGAATAACTAACCATGTTTTTTCTTTTTTACACCGTTTGAAAATAGTTCTATGAAACTCCTCATCTAATTCAAACATTTTTTTATAGTCTTTTTTCTTAACGCAAATTTTTTGCATACTTAAATTCATATCTAAATCAATAATCAACTCTTCAGAAGGTTCCTGGCAGGCTAGTCTAATTACTGCCTTCTCGAGATGTTCTCGCATAAACCGTGCTTCCTCCACAAGGTTCAAATCAATTAAAGAAACAAATGTACCTCGTTGAGGATAGATACTTAATAATCCTTCTTGAGATAATTTTAAAAAGCTTTCTCTTACAGGAGTTCGACTAACATTAAATTGAACGGATATTTCTTTTTCAGAAATATTTGTCCCAGGTGGAAGCTTCAGGCTTAATATTTGATCTTTTAGCATATTGTAAACTTGTTCCCTCGTAGAGAGGTTTTGGTTTTTAAAATCGATATTCATTATTCTAATCTCCTTTCTCTAACATACTACCATACAAGTGCATTAGAATGGTAGACACTAATTTAATTTTTCTGATTATTTGTCCTGTGAGTATTTATAACTCTTGATGATTCCAACTATGTAAGCCATGATCAATAATAAAAGTGTGGGAGATTAAAAAGAAAATTCAAAAAACTATACAAAATTCAAAAAGATTGAGTTATAATGTTTTTGATCTACCATACTAGTATAACTAGAATATTAATAAAACGAACGGTACTCTGATCTATCAGTTAGGTGAATCATTAAGTTTTTTGAAAGCGCTATCTCATTATTAGAAGTGAAAATTTATCTTCTTGCAGAAGGGAAAGATTGATATGTCCAACATCGCAATTATAGGAACTGGATCTATTGCAACTGCCCATATTGAGGCTTATCTTGCAATGCATGAAGTCAGTAAAATTGTAGCTTTAGCTGATATTTATCCTGAAAAAGCAATGTCTGCAGCAACAAAATATAACCTAGAAGCACGAGTTGTCGCTAACTACCAAGAGTTATTGAATGATCCTACTATTGATGCCGTTTCCATTTGTACACCTCCTTATATGCACGCAACCATTGCTATCGATTTTCTTAAAGCAGGCAAACATGTCTTAGTAGAAAAACCTATGGCTTCTTCTCTAAAAGAATGTGACGAAATGATAAAAGCATCTATTGAAAGCCAGAAGCTTTTATCCGTTGTTGCTCAAAACAGGTTTATGACTCCCATTATGAGATTAAAACATGTCCTTGATCAAAACCTAATTGGAAAAATCGCTCATACTCAAGTGGATTCTTTTTGGTGGCGTGGTCATAGTTATTATGATTTATGGTGGCGCGGTACATGGGAAAAA
The DNA here is from genome assembly GCF_038601465.1 of Bacillus sp. FSL R7-0672. Taxonomy (NCBI): domain Bacteria; kingdom Bacillati; phylum Bacillota; class Bacilli; order Caryophanales; family Bacillaceae; genus Bacillus; species Bacillus sp. FSL R7-0672. The sequence continues at coordinate 430,752 of NZ_CP152010.1, forward strand.
GAAGGTGGAGGTTGTACACTTAATCATGCTGTCCATCATATTGATATGTTGCAATGGATGTTAGGATTGCCGACTGACATTTTTGCAGCAACTAGTAATACCCTGCATGATAATGCAGAGGTTGAAGACCTTTCTATTGCTGTACTTCGCTATGGAAATGGTAGCTTAGCACAAGTAACCAGTTCTGTTGTCCATCATGGAGAAGAACAACAACTGATTTTTCAAGGTGAAAAAGCTAGAGTATCTGTCCCGTGGAAAGTAAATGCTCAAATAGCTAAAGAAAATGGGTTTCCTCAAGAGAAAAATGATGAGGATTTAGAAAATCGTATTCAGGAAGCTTTTAATCAATATCCGGAATTACTATTTGAAGGGCATAAAGGACAAATAAATAATTTTTTAATGGCTATCAAGGGTAACCAGAAGCTTCTGATTGATGGAACAGAAGGAAGAAATACACTAGAACTTATTACAGCCATCTATAAATCTGAAAACCTAGGTGTTAATGTGAAGCTTCCACTTTTAGCAGACGATCCTTTTTACACACGTGAAGGCATGCTCGCGAACGTTAAGCATTTTTATGAAAAACAAAGCAGTGTAGAAAATTTTTCAGACGATACGATAACCGTTGGAGGAAATTACGAGAAACTATGAGTCTAACGTTATTAAATTATTAAAAATAAACTGGAAGCTAGCTAGAGGAGGAACAATCATGCAGAAAAGTGATGGAATGAATTATGCTCCTAAGGGAAAAAGTGCCCCTGTCGTTACAGAAGGACAATTCGTAATAGCAGCTATAGGTCTTGATCATGGACACATCTATGCAATGTGCAATGGATTAACCGAGGCTGGGGCTACATTAAAATGGGTTTATGATAATGATCAGAAAAAAGTACAAGAATTTTGTAAAGCATATCCGGAGGTACAGGTAGCCAAAAGTGAGAAAGAAATTCTCGAAGATCCAGATGTAAGGCTCGTGGCAGGCGCAGCCATTACATCTAAACGCTGTGATTTAGGACTGCGTGTTTTAGATCGTGGTAAGCATTACTTTACGGATAAATCACCATTTACAACGTTAGAACAATTGGAGCTTGCTCGCAAAAAAACAGCTGAAACGGGGCTTAAATGGGCTGTTTATTATAGTGAACGTTTGCACGTGGAGAGTGCCGTATTTGCTGGTCAATTGATTGAACAAGGAGCAATTGGAAAAGTGGTACAAGTTCTTGGAACTGGCCCACATCGTAGTAATGTAGAAAGCAGACCAAGCTGGTTTTTTGAAAAGGAGTATTACGGAGGTATTCTATGTGATATTGGTAGTCACCAAATTGAACAATTCCTTTACTATTCTGGCGCAAAAGATGCAAAAGTTGTACATAGTAAAGTGGGCAATTACAAACATCATCAATATCCAGAATTGGAAGACTTCGGCGATGCTACTTTGATTGCTGATAATGGGGCTACAAACTACTTTAGAGTAGACTGGCTGACTCCTGATGGCCTTAGCACTTGGGGGGATGGGCGCACATTCATTCTTGGAACAGATGGGTATATTGAAATTCGCAAATACGTAGACATAGCAAGGGATAAAATAGGAGACCATTTATACTTAGTAAATCAACATACAGAGCAACATTTTTCTCTAAATGGAGAAGTAGGATTCCCTTACTTTAGTGAACTTATTTTAGATTGTTTAAACGATACTGAAAATGCTATGACTCAAGAACATACTTTTAAAGCCGCAGAACTATGCTTAATTGCACAACGAGACGCAATCTACGTAAATACGGAGTTTGAATTAAGTAAGATCTAAAAAAGTGAGGTGTTATTTTTGTTAATAACACCTTATTTCATTTAATTGAGATTTTCTAAACATAAGTATAGAGGTGACTATATTGTCTACATTCCTAAGCGAAGATATGATGCTTAATCACGAAAGTTCAAAAGTTCTTTATCATGATTACGCGAAAAATATGCCAATCTATGATTTTCATACGCATTTAATGGCTGATGACATTGCTATTAACAAAAAATATGAAGATATGACTGATATTTGGCTTAATGGAGATCACTATAAATGGAGGGCTATGCGATGGTTAGGCGTAGAAGAAAGATTTATCACGGGGAATGCAAGTGACAAGGAAAAATTCTTAGCTTGGGCCCAAACTGTTCCATATACAATAGGAAACCCTCTTTATCATTGGTCACATTTAGAATTAAGTCGTTATTTCAATATAAATGAGTTGTTCTCAGAAAAAAATGCACATAAAGTTTGGGATATCTGTAATGAGAGATTAAATGAAAGTAACATGTCCACAAATGGAATTTTAGAAAAATTTAATGTGAAAGTTGTATGTACTACTGATGATCCAATCGATACTTTAGAAATTCATCAAATCATACGTAAAGATGTAGGAATTACAACTAGGGTCCTACCTACATTTAGACCGGATCATGCTTTAAATATTGAACAATCAAATTTTGTGAATTATATAGAAAAATTAGGTGAGTCAATCAACGGCGTTGTTTTAACATATGAAAACTTTATCGCTTCATTACATTCACGAATTGATTATTTTCACGCGAATGGATGCAGAATTTCTGATCATGGTTTTGAAATATTTCCATTTTCACCAGCTACTGAACAAGAAGTGTCTTCTATATTTGTACGTGCGCTGCAAGGAAAAACACTATCCCAAGAGGATATAAATAAATTTAAAACAAACACTCTTATTCACCTGAGTAAAAAATATCATTCTCTTCATTGGACCATGCAATTACACATAGGTGCTTTAAGGAATAATAACACACGAATGTTCAAGTTAACGGGAAAAGATAGTGGGTACGACTCTATGTCTGACTTCCACCTAGCAAGACATTTAAATGGTTTTTTGAATGACTTAGACAAAGATAACCTTTTACCTAAAACCATTATCTATAATTTAAATCCCGTTCATAATGCTATTGTGGCCTCTACTATAGGGAATTTTCAGTCTTCTGATACCAGAGCAAAAATTCAATTTGGATCCGGGTGGTGGTTTAATGATCAAAAAGACGGCATGCTAGATCAAATGAAAACATTATCTAATATAGGTTTGCTTAGCACTTTCGTAGGTATGCTTACAGACTCAAGAAGCTTTTTATCGTTCCCTCGCCATGAATATTTCAGAAGAATTTTATGTAATTTATTTGGGACTTGGATAGAAAATGGTGAGCTTCCAAGGGATTACGAATTTATAGGAAAAATAGTCAAAGATATTTGTTATAACAATGCCGTGAATTATTTTAACATTGAAATAAATGAGAGACAGTACCAATGAAAACGAATTAATAATACAGTAAGATATTACTTTTATTAACAGATTGATTTAAGTTCTTTTGTTAAATAGTCATTGATATTATTCAATGACTTAGAAACGCAATACATTTTTTTAGGTTAAATGAAGACTGATCATAAATAAAGTAAAAAACTGGACATGATGTACTCATGTCCAGTTTTTTATTAATGAACGCCTTTCATCGCTTTCTTAATCACTGGTGTAAGTAATAGCATCACACCGCATAAAACGATGGCAAGCAATCCGATGATACCGAAATAGACGGTTTCTGGCACTTTATCAAACAGTTTGACCACTTGCGCATTGATCGCCTGTGCCATCGCATTTGAAAGGAACCAAAGGCTCATCGTTTGCGCTGAGAAGGCAGCAGGTGCAAGCTTTGTTGTCGCTGACAGCCCAACTGGTGATAGGCAGAGCTCTCCGATCACGACAAGGAAGAAGCTCAGAACGAGCCATAATGGACTTACAAGTGTATTCGGGCCAGACATGTAGGCAGGAATGATCATGATGATGAAGGATAATCCTGCAAACAGAAGGCCAAGTGAGAACTTAATCGGGGTAGATGGCTGTTTTTTCCCTAGTCTAATCCACAACCAAGCAAACACAGGAGACAAGAGCACAATGAAAATTGGGTTCAATGATTGGAACCATGAAGAGGCAAGTGTCATCCCAAGGAAATTCAAGTTTGTTCGTTGATCTGCATATGTGGCTAGAATGTTTGAGCCTTGTTCTTGAATCGCCCAGAACATCACCGCAGCAAGGAACAATGGAATATAAGCGAGAACCCTGGATTGCTCCACTGGGCTCGTCTTTTTACTGAAATACATGACGATGAAATACACAATCGGAATAAGCACCCCAAGAACACTGACAAACCAAGTGAATAGATTAATCGTAAGAGCGCCAGTTTGAATGCCAATGACGACAAAAACAGCGAGCACAATGGCAATTAATGTTCCGAAAATTTTGAAGTTCTTGCGTTCAGTAGCTGATAACGGATTTGTTACAAAAGTACCGGCAAGACCAAGATTCGGTTTTTTCGTGATCACAAATGTAATCAGTCCAACAAGCATCCCAACGGCAGCAAGTGAGAATCCGAGGTGGAAGTTCACTTTTTGACCGAGTGTTCCGACAATTAATGGGGCAATAAAACCGCCCATGTTGATCCCCATGTAGAAAATACTAAAGCCAGAATCCCTGCGTGGGTCTGTTTTGGAATACAGGTCGCCAACAATGTTTGAAACGTTCGGCTTCAGAAGACCTGTCCCAATAATAATCAGTCCCATACTAATAAAGAGCGCTGTTGCTCCGCTTGGCAAAGCCAAAATGACATGTCCAAGCATAATGAACACCCCGCCATAAAAGACCGTACTGGACGAACCGAATACCCGGTCGGCGAGCCATCCGCCAATAATGCCTGACATATAGACAAGCGCACCGTAGACAGACATGATCGAATTGGCTGTCGTCTGATCAAAACCAAGACCGCCCTTTGTCACCTCTGTGTACATATAGTAAATAAGCAGTGCACGCATGCCGTAATAAGAGAAACGCTCCCAAAATTCAGTGAAAAACAGTGTGTAAAGTCCTTTAGGATGTCCAAAAAACCCTTTTTGAGGAACACTTTTAACAATTTTATCGTGGTCAATTGTAGACATGGCATAGATCCTTTCTTAAAAAAAGAGATATGAGAAAAATGATATTCTTGTATAGTTCTTGTGTCAATATAAAACTATTCTAAAACAGGAAAATGTTAGTTAAATAGGCGTAAAGACTCAAAAAACGAAAAATTCTTTCAAGTAAGAATGGTCAGAAAGTTATATTGGAAGAATTTATTTAAAATTTGAAGGATTGTACAAGCAAACCTTTTACACATGCATAGGATGACAAGAGGACATGTGTGAATAGGAGGGGTTTAGGTTGGGGGAATTGAATGAATCTGATCTAAAAAAGCCTGTTGTCAATGTACAAGATTTTGGTGTGCTGGCGGATGGGAAAACGGACTGTACAGCGAAGCTCAATGAATGCTTACAATGGACGAAAGCACAGGGGTATTCTCACGTCTGGCTGCCGAGCGGAACGTATGTCATCGATGCAGTGTACAGAGGGGATCGATTTTTTCCTTTCCGAGGTGCGGGTATACGTGTGCCAAGTCATATGACCATTGAGATGGCGCCGGATGCCGTGATTAAGGTAAAACCAAATAATTCATGGGGGTATGCGGCCTTTTATATAGGAAAGGTTCAGCATGTGACCATCCGGGGCGGGCGAATCGAAGGAGATCGCCATGAGCATGTGTACAACTTGCTTCCCCCTGAACGAAAAACCCATGAGTGGGGTTTTGGGATATGTATTGAAGGGGCCTCTAATGTGGAAGTGAACCGTGTGCAAATCAAGAATTGTACGGGAGACGGCATTATTGTCAGTCCCCACGGTTTATTATCACAAGCTGAATCATACTCGCCTGCTTCATCTATTCATATTTCCGGCTGCCACATCACAGATTCAAGACGAAACAATATCTCGATTACAGGCTGTGACGGGGTCATTGTGGAGGACTGTCTGCTGGAGAGAGCAGGAGTAAACGGAGTCGAGCCAAGAATGGGCATTGATATTGAAGGCTACGGAGAAAACGCGGTTAATATGGAGGAACCACTGAATATTCAAATTCGAAATAACATTGTAAGAGGTGGTGCCGCAAGCTCCATTTATAACTTCAATGGCTATGGTGTCATCATCGAAGGCAATCATACAGACAGTAGCATCTCCTATGGCTTTGCCACCGAAACAATCATTGCAAACAATTTGATCCGTGCAGTAGGAGGAGGCGTAACAAAAGCAGGAATTACGAGCTTAGGTGTCTCTCTTGATCAATCGGAAAACAATGTGATAATTATCGGTAATATGATTGAAGGGTTTGAAAAAGGGATTGATGTGAGGGGCGACAGTGTTCACATTACAGGGAATAAGATCAGTCTATTTGAAGATGCGGCTTTGTCCGTTTATATGGCGAATCGTATTCTAATAGAAGGAAATCATATTGAATCGGGGACGAATACAGGGCAAAGAAGCGCAGCACTGCGTATCTATCAATCGGATAGCGTCGTCTTTTCAAACAATACCATCTATTCGGTGATCGATGGGGCGATGGTGAGAGGAACGAATATCCTGATCCAGCACAATCAATTCAAAGATTTCAGCAGAGGGATCTGGGTGCAGGATGGAGAAGCTGGAATCAACGGCAATCACTTTATTCAAGAGGGACACCCAGAGCTTGCGTCTTCGTATACGATCAGTGTCACTGGAAATGCAAAGGCTTTCATTTGGCATAATCGCTTTAAGCACTACCAAAACTACGCCGTATACAGTAGCACGACGGGGCCATTAGAAATCAAAGACAATTCCTTTGAAGAATCATCTTTATATGTCGTGATGTATATTAAAAACGGTTCACCACAAATCGGAGATAACCGCTTTTATTTAAATCGTTCGTTCGGACAGCCGACGGCGATCTTTATTGATCAAGCCGCCTCAGCCCGTGTGCTGCGGAATAACATCATTAATTTGTCTCCTCAAAAAGCGATTGCCGTCCGCACCATTTCTTCCACTCATTCCGTGATCGCCCATAACATGCTTGAACGCAGTCAATTGGTGACACATACCACAGACCGGCTCATCGGAAATATTGAAATCGATACACCGTGATGAACGAGTTAAATTTCTGATTTTGGAGGTTCAGAAGGCGGTTGACAATCCTGTAAAAAGGGCATATAGTAATAATTATTTTTCATTTTTCGCAACATTTGCCCTTTTTTTATTGATAAAACCGATTAATTCAATCAGAAAAATGTATCTTCTGAGGACTTCAGTTTGATACAGCAGGATATAGAAAGGATGAAGAACAAGTGTCACAGCCGAAAAGGAAGCTCAAGCTAGGCGTATTCATTGCAGGAACTGGACATCATGTTGCCTCTTGGAGACATCCGAACGCCGTATCAGATGCAGCCATGAACCTTGATTATTTTAAACAATTAGCGAAAAAAGCAGAGGAAGGAAAGCTGGATTTACTCTTTTTAGCTGACAGCTTATCCATTAACCAAACCTCTCATCCGAATGTACTCACGAGATTTGAACCGCTCACCCTGCTTTCATCCATTGCTGAGTCTACTTCATCAATTGGTTTAGCAGCAACAGCATCCACTACATACAGTGAACCTTTCCATATTGCAAGACAGTTTGCCTCCCTTGATCATTTATCAGGCGGAAGAGCGGCATGGAATGTGGTCACATCTTCTATTGAAGAAACAGCGAAAAACTTTAGCGGCGAAGAGCATTTAGCACACCATAAACGATACGAGCGAGCAGAAGAGTTCGTTGAAGTCGTCAAAGGTCTTTGGGATTCTTGGGAGGAAGACGCCCTTGTCAGAAACAAGGAAACGGGAGAATTCTTTGAATCTAGTAAGCTTCATGAGCTCCAGCATAAAGGGGAGTTTTTCTCAGTAAGGGGTCCTCTCAACGTATCACGCACGCCTCAAGGGCAGCCAGTGATCATTCAAGCAGGATCATCCGAAGATGGTCAAAAGCTTGCAGCGAAAACAGCTGAACTCATTTTCACTGCACAAAACGATCTCGAAAAAGCGAAGGAATTTTATCAAAGCTTAAAGGAGAAAGTAGAGGCTGCTGGTCGTGCTAGAGAGGACGTCAGCATCATGCCGGGGATCTTCCCGATTATTGCTGATACAGAGGAAGAAGCCAAAGCGAAATATGAAGAATTACAGGAGCTGATTGTTCCTGAGATTGGGCTGAGCATTCTGCAAAACTACTTAGGTGGGATTGATCTGTCTCAGTATCCTTTAGACGGACCGCTTCCAGAGATTGATCCAAGCACGTCAAATGCGGTGAAAAGCCGTTTTGATCTCGTGATGAATATGGCGAGAAAGGATCACCTGACCATTCGCCAGCTCTATCAATCGGTTGCCGGCTCTCGTGGTCATAATATTTTCATTGGTACACCTCAGCAGCTCGCAGATGTGATGGAAACATGGATCAATGAAGAAGCAGCAGACGGCTTTAACGTCATGCCGCCGCTATTGCCAGAAGGGCTGGACATGTTCGTAGACCGCGTCGTCCCAATCCTTCAGGAAAGAGGCTTATTCAAAACAGAATACACAGGACAAACCTTACGAGAAAATCTAGGATTAACACAGCCAAAAAATCGCTACACGACATAAGGGTGAGGTGACTAACGTTGGGATACACGTTTCGTCTGGCAACAGAGGCAGATATAGAGGCGCTGCTTGAACTGACAACAAGAGCCTATGAGCCAATTCGTGAGCTCGGCATCCAGTTCCAAGCAGCACATGCTGATTTCGCTCTCGTTCAAAAAAATGTACAAAAGAATCTTTGCTATGTGATGGAAGAAAACGGAGAGCTTCTATCTACCTTGACGCTCCGTATGCCTTGGGGAGAACAGCCAGGCCCGTTCGGCGTCCCTCATATTTGGTGGTTTGCCTCAGAACCATCCGCCAAAAAAGGGACAGGCTCTGTCTTGCTGGAATGGGTGGAAACCGAAGTGTTAAGAGATACCTTGAAGGTGCCATACGTATCTCTTGGTACAGCTGATAAGCATCCGTGGCTCATAGACATGTATGAGCGCAAAGGCTACGTCAGAGCAGGAGAAAAGGATTTAGGCAAGGGTCACATCACGGTTTATTTTAAAAAACAACTAAGGTCAGATATCACACAACCATAAGAGGAAAGAAGGGTATACGATCATGAAAAACAAAAAGTGGCTAGTCGTTCTATTTGCAGCAATGTTGGCAGTTTTAGCAGCTTGCGGCGGTAACAATCAGAGTGAAGGCAAAGACGAAAAAGTGTTGAAAGTAGGTGCCACAGGGCAAAGCTATCCGTTTGCTTATAAAGACAATGGCAAGCTTGTTGGCTTCGATGTCGAAGTAACTGAAGCCATCGCAAAAAAACTAGGCTACAAACTAGACTGGCAGCTGAGTGAATTCAGCGGACTCATGGGGCAGCTGACATCTGGTAAGCTGGATACAGTGTCAAACCAAGTCGCAGTCACAGATGAGCGTAAACAAACGTTTAACTTTACTGATACGTACGCTTACGCAGGAACACAAATCATCGTGAAAAAGGACAACAACGACATCAAAGGTCTTGATGATTTAAAAGGAAAAACAGTGGCCGCGGTTCTTGGCTCTAACCACGCCAAAAACTTAGAGAGCAAAGATCCGGACAAAAAAATCAATATTAAAACATATGAAACGCAAGACGGTGTCTTAAATGAAGTGGCAAATGGCCGTGTAGATGCTTATGTCAACGGACGCAGTGTATTACTTGCTCAAATTGAAAAAACAGGTCTGCCTCTCAAAATCGTTGGCAACCCAATTGTGTATGAAGAAGTAGGCTACCCATTTGCCAAAGATAAAAAGCATGACAAGCTAAGAGAAGAATTTAACAAAGCGATCAAAGAATTAAGAGAAGACGGGACACTTAAGAAATTGTCTGAGAAGTATTTCAAAGACGATGTCACAGTGCCAATTAAAAAATAACGACAGCGGCGGTGAAGAGCAGACATGAACAAAATTGATTGGCAGTATATGGTGACGGTTTTTCCGACATTGATCCAATACTTGCCGATAACGATCTTCATGGCGATTGTCTCCATGGTATTTGCCATTATCATTGGTGTGGTATTCGCTCTCATTACGAAAAACCGGATACCTGTTTTATACCAATTTGCCAAGCTGTATATTTCTTTTTTCAGAGCGGTTCCAACCTTGGTTCAGCTCTTTCTCATTTATTTTGGTCTTCCGCAGCTATTCCCTGCGATGACCTCAATGGATGCCCTAACAGCGGTCATTATCGGATTAAGTATTAAAAACTCAGCATACTTAGCAGAAATTTTCAGAGCGGCCCTTAATTCTGTAGATGAAGGGCAACTGGAAGCTTGTCTATCTGTCGGCATGACAAGATGGCAGTCTTACGTGAGAATTATTTTCCCGCAGGCAATTAGAAATGCCATTCCAGCAACGGGAAATACCTTTATCGGTCTTTTAAAAGAAACATCTCTTGCCTTTACGATTGGTGTGGCAGAAATGTTTGCACAAGGGAAGATGATTGCGTCGGCGAACTATAAATACTTTGAAACCTATTTAGCTGTAGGGATTGTGTATTGGGTGATGACCATCATTTATAGCTTCCTTCAAGACCTATTTGAACGAAAAATTAGCAAACCTTACCGGAATTAAGGAGGTGTGGACATGATCAAGCTCACCAATTTGAAGAAATCATTCGGCGACCTTGTCGTCTTAGACGGAATCAATCTCGATGTGCAAAAAGGGCAGGTTGTGGCCATTATCGGACCTTCTGGCTCCGGTAAATCCACCTTGCTGCGCTGCTTAAATTTATTAGAAATACCAGATGAAGGCACGATTGAAATTGGCGATGCGAAGCTCGATGCGTCTAAATATACACGAAAAGAAGCCCATCACCTGCGTCAACAAACGGCCATGGTGTTTCAAAACTATAATTTATTTAAAAACAAGACAGCACTGCAAAATATCACAGAATCACTGCTTGTGACGAAAAAAATGACGAAGCAGCAGGCAAATGAGATAGGAATGAAGCTGCTGAAGCAGGTAGGATTAGAGCAAAAGGCTGACAGCTATCCAGTCACGTTATCTGGCGGACAGCAGCAGCGAATCGGGATTGCCCGCGCATTAGCGGTTGATCCACATGCGATTTTACTCGATGAACCAACGTCAGCGCTTGATCCAGAGCTTGTCTCAGGTGTGCTTCAAGTCATTAAGTCCATTGCGATTCAAGAAACAACGATGATCATCGTCACACACGAAATGACGTTTGCTAGAGAAGTGGCAGACCATGTGATTTTCATGGCGGATGGTCATATTATTGAACAGGGCACACCAACTGAGCTATTTGATGAAACGAAGAATGAACGGACAAAACGATTTATTCAAAAAGAAGCAGCGGCTGAAGAAGCATAAGCTGCTTTTTACTCTTTAGAGGGGTGAGTATCAGTGAAATCATTAGGAAATGATGCTTTAAACAAACGTTTAATTAACATTCGCCGAGCGCTTCATGAGCATCCAGAGCTGGCATTTGAAGAACATGAAACGACTAAAAAACTGCGCGGCTGGTTAGAAGAAGAAGGAATTACCGTACTCGATTTTCCAGCTCTTCAAACAGGTGTTGTCTGTGAAATCAAAGGAGAACAAGAGGGGCCAACGATTGCCCTGAGGGCTGATATTGATGCACTTCCGATTGAAGAAGCATCTGGCGAACCATTTTCCTCAAAGGTACCGGGGAAAATGCATGCTTGCGGTCATGATTTTCATACAGCTTCTATCTTTGGAGCGGCTCTTTTATTAAAAGAACGGAAACACGAGATCAAAGGAACGGTCCGCATTTTGTTCCAGCCGGCTGAGGAAGTCGCGCAAGGAGCGAAACATGTCATAGAGGCAGGCGTTTTAGATGGAGTGGATGCGATTTTTGGTATGCACAACAAACCTGACCTGCCAGTTGGCACTATAGGCATTAGAGAAAAAGCGTTGATGGCAAGTGTAGACCGGTTTGAAATCAATATTAAAGGAACGGGTGGTCATGCAGGTATTCCGAATCATACGGTGGACCCGATTGCCATCAGCGGGCAGATCACAAGTGCTCTTCAGCAAATTGTCAGCCGCCGCATCAGCTCATTGCATCATGCAGTCGTCAGTATCACACGCATTCAAGGCGGTACATCATGGAATGTGATTCCTGATCGTGTTGAGATGGAAGGAACCGTTCGGACGTTTGAGCCTGAAGTGAGAGCGATGATTCCCGATCTCATGAAACAAATCGTGAGTGGGATTGCCGAGGGATTTGGGGCGAAAGGTGATGTGAGATGGCATCCGTATTTGCCTTCTGTGTTAAATGACGATCGTTTGACAAAGGTGGTCGAAGAAGCGGCAGGTGCGCTGGATCTCACAGTAGTTCAGGCAGAGCAGTCACCGGGCGGAGAAGATTTTGCCCTTTATCAAGAACACATTCCAGGCTTTTTCGTATGGATGGGGACAAGCGGTACGGAGGAATGGCATCACCCTGCCTTTACGTTAAATGAAGGCGCACTCCCTGTTGCCGCTGCCTTCTTTGCCGAGCTTGCTGTTCGGGCATTGGAGTCACGATCATGGAACTAACAAAACAACTGGCAGAGGCTGTACTGTCTGCTCATCCACTTCAAGATCAGCGGGCGGTAGAAATGGCTAGAAATGGTCTGTTAGATGCTGCGGCAGCAGCGCTTGCTGCGAAAGAGGATGAAGGAATTCAAAAGCTCATGGCACTGGTGGAACAAGAAGGCGGAGCAGCTCAAATTCCTGTCATTGGACAAGGGAAGAAGGTCAGCCGTCAATCCGCAGCCATGCTGAACGGCTACCTGATCCACGCCCTTGATTATGATGATGTGCATTCAGATGTGAGAGGGCATCCGAGTGCGGTGATCATCCCAGCATTGCTTTCACAGCTGACAGACGGTCAAGGGTATGGCGATCGATTTTTAGCAGCCTACATCACAGGCGTTGAAGTGATGGCAAGGCTTGGCGAATCCATCGGCAAGGCGCATTATGAACGGGGCTGGCATAATACCGGAACCCTCGGAGCCATTGCGGCAGTATGTGCCATTGGGTATTTAAAAAAGGTTTCGCAGGAAGAGCTGATGAAGGCAATCGGCTTTGCTGGAGCGCAATCTGCTGGAATGCGAAAGCAATTCGGCTCTGATATGAAACCATTACAAGCCGGCTTAGCGGCTAGAACAGCCGTCTGGTCTATGGACTTAGCTTGTTCAGGTTTTGGCGGGAATGAATCGGTTCTTGATGGTGCGCTCGGTTTCTTTTCTCTCTATGGAGATCAGGAGCGTGCGGAAAGTCGTTTACTAGAGGGGTATGGTACAACGTGGCGTATTGTCTCGCCAGGGCTATGGTTCAAAGTATACCCGTTCTGTTCAGCTGCGCATCATGCAGCCGATGCGATCCTAGCATTAATGAAAGAGCGTACTTTCTTACCGGAGCAGGTGAAACAAGTAGATGTCCTATTCCCGCCTGGCGGAGATGCAGCGCTTATTGAGCGGGCACCTTCGACTGGAGAAGAAGGACGATTCAGTGTTGAATATGTGATCGCACTTGCCGTGTATGGACAGACGCTAACGCTGGATCACTTTACGAAAAAAACCATTCCATCACACATGCGCACATGGATGAAGCGGGTGATTAGAGAATATGATCAAACGATAGAACCCCATCCAGACGCTGTCCCGAAAGGTCGCTTTACGATTGTGAAGCTTACCTTATCTGATGGCACCATCATCAGCAAACGAGTCGATATTCCGCGCGGAGCACCAGGCCATGCACTATCGAAAGAAGACATCATGCAAAAATTAAACAGTGTCACAGACGCATCACATGCACAGAAGGTTTCACAAGTTATTGAAGACGGAAACGATTCTTCTTATTTGCAGCAGTTGGCATGATTTAAAAAGAAGAAAAAGGGCTAAAATTTATTTAGCCCTTTTTGAGTATCATTTCTTATTCCATTTTGGTAAACGTCAAGCCAATATGAGCAAGTGCCTGCGGCAAGTCCTTCCGAATGGTGATGTCTTTAAATGAAATATTCGATTGAATCGCACTTAAAGCAAGGTCTTGCTTAATCCCTGTTAGAACAGCTGAAATCCCTAAAAGTCTCAGCGTTTGTGCATAGCTGACCAAATATTGAATGCTCTGTTCATTCAGGCGTTTTGTTCCCGATACATCAATGACCAAATGAGAGAGCGACAGCCTATAGCTTTCCTGTAAAATGGTTTCTAATATATGCTGAGCACGTGTCTCTTCGATATCACCTAGGAGAGGAAGCACGGCAACACCGTCAACAACTGGGACGATCGGTACAGATAATTGCTGAATCTGCCGGTTGGCACGGTCTAATTCAAGGACATAGCTTAATAGAGAAGCCATCGTTTCAAACATATGCACATGCTCTTCTGTGAATTGCTGCGGTCTTAGATCAAGCCCGCAAATCGTTCCGTAGTTCGTACCATCTGTAAAATCAATCGGCACTCCGATGAATGATCCGCCTTGAAGACGTTTCGTGACTTCTAAGTATTTAGAACGATCATCCAATGATATATCAGGGATCACAAGCGTATCCTGATGATCGACCGCCAGCTTGCAAAATGTCTTCTCGTAAGGAATTTCTTCTCCTTCTTCAAGAAGCTGCTCGTCATGATTTAGCACCTTGACAATCTGATTGGTGGTTTGATCGTTTTTAGCAATAAACAGTGTATTCACATCAGTGAACTGACTCATCATATTTAGAATACTCGTAGAAGCATCATGAAAATTGCGAAACTGTTTTAATAGTTGTTGACGAGGCATTGTTTTAGGACTCCTTGTAGCTCCGATCATAGGCCGGAACAATAGTTGGTTTGTCTCTATCATACAAAATCAAACGAGAAATAGATATACTTTAATGCGCGAATCCATGTGAATCGGGTGAGAACAAAAAAGACTACTGATCCTAAGATCTGGCAGCCTGCTGATTAAAGAGAGACAGGGACGGTAGACATAGAGAAAAATTCCTCATACAACGCTTGAACGGCTTCTTTTTCTTGAGCCGCTTTGACGCCAAACATCATGCTGACCTCTGAAGATCCTTGATTGATCATTTCAATATTGACCTTCGCTTTTGACAGCGCCTTTGCTGCTCTTGCTGTGGTGCCAACATTGTGACGCATCGCTTCTCCTACAACCATAATGAGGGAGAGATTCGGCTCTAATACGACCTCATCTGCATCAAGCACAAGCTTTAAGCGATCGAGTAGCTCTTGTTCAATATGCTGCTCCTCCAGTTGATCCTGCCTTAAAATAATGTTCATATCATCAATGCCAGAAGGGACGTGCTCATACGTAAGCCCATATTCCTCTAGCGTTTGCAGCACCTTACGCCCAAAACCGACTTCTCGGTTCATCAAATATTTGCTAATATAAATGCTGCAAAATCCGCTGTCTGAAGCGATTCCGACAACGGGTCCATTTGTATGATCCCGCTGGTTCACAATTTTTGTGCCTTTTGCCGAGGGATTATTGGTGTTCTTAATCTGTACTGGAATGCCTGCACGGAAGGCCGGAATGAGTGCTTCATCATGGAACACGGAAAAACCAGCATAGGATAGCTCGCGCATTTCCCGGTACGTTAGCTCTGTAATCTCCTTCGGCTCATGAACGATCGTTGGATTGACAGCATAGACAGCATCCACATCTGTAAAGTTTTCATACACATCTGCCTTCAAACCATTTGCCAAAATCGAGCCGGTAATATCGGAGCCGCTGCGAGAAAAGGTGACGATATCTCCCGATAGATTAAAGCCAAAAAAGCCAGGGAAGATGATGATGCCAGAGCGCTCTCTTAATTTGTACAAATGATCGTATGACTCCGGAAGGACTTGCGCTTGACCAGGCTCATCGCTCACAAATAAACCGGCTTCCTTTGGGTTCACATAGTGAGCTTCGACACCTTGATAGCGGAAATAGGCGGCAATGAGCTTTGCGTTATTGTCTTCACCGCTTGCCTTGATGGCATCAAGATATCGCTCAGGATGAGACGTATCAGCCTGCAAGAGGGCATCTAGATCTTGCCGGATGGTGCCAATCACGTCATGACTTAACCCGAGTTCATCCGCAATCGAGGCATACCGCTTGATGACGGCTTCCTGTAAATCGTGTGCTTCGCCTAAACGTAAATATTGCTCACCACAGCTAATTAATAGATCGGTGACCTTCGTATCCGTTGAATGCCGTTTTCCTGGTGCGGAAACAACGACTGCTTTTCGAGCTGGATCTGCTGTTACAATGTCAAATACCTTTTGCAGCTGCTTGCCAGAGGCAAGTGAACTGCCACCAAATTTAACGACCTTCAATGCATACATCTCCTATAGTAAAAATTTTCTCACAAATTGAATAGTTCCTATTATCAACTCTTTTCTTTATATTATCAAGGTTTTTCTTCACTAGAAATACAAATGTGTTTTAGGGGAGGACGATATAGCGTGAGTATATGAAAAAAGAGCCGGCCATATGCCGACTCTTATTCTTATGAAGAAGATGAGGAGGAAGATAGCTCCTGTTTCATCACTTTATTCTCGCGTTTTTCCTTTAAGAAAAAGGAGAGGACAAGCCCAAGGACCGCAATCAAACCAGACACGATAAATGATGTGTTCATGCCGTGAACGGCTGATTTTAATGGACTGGCCAAATCTGCATTTGCAGCAGAGCTGCTCATGATGGAGACAAGCACTGCCGTCCCAATGGAACCACCCACTTGTCTCATCGTGTTATTCATCGCTGTCCCATGCGGGATCAAATGAGGCGGTAAAGAGTTAATACCTGCTGTTGTCAGCGGCATCATGATCATCCCAACCCCAATTAAGCGCAGTGTGTAAGCGACCGTAATGAGGGCGATGGATGAATCAAGGGTGAGCAGCATAAATGGCAAGGTTGTCACGGTAAGTATCGTAAACCCGCCTAATGCCAGCCCTTTTCCGCCGACTTTATCAAAAATCCGTCCAATAATTGGTGAGAGGAGTCCCATAAAGAGAGCACCTGGCAGTAAGATAAGCCCTGTATCAAGAGCAGACAATCCTCTAACATTCTGCGTATAGAGCGGCAGAATCGTCTCTGTCCCAATCAATAAAGCAAAGACAAGCATCCCAAGGAAGGTCGTTAAGCTAAAGATCGCAAACTTAAAGACACCAAATTCAAGCATCGGTCTTGTCAAATTCGACTGGCGTAGAATAAAGAAGAACAAGCTCACAGCGCCGACAATCAGTGATATGAGGACGGTGGCACTCGTCCAGCCATATGTGCCAACACTAGAAAATCCGTAAAGCAGCCCGCCGAAACCGAAGGACGACAAGATGACAGATAAAACATCAATACGTGCCTCTCTTTGTTGCGTTACATTTTTCATTAAGAAGAAAGCAAGAATAAGATCAATGATACCGATTGGCAGAACAATATAGAACAAGAACTTCCAGCTGAAGGAATCAACAATCCAGCCGCCAAGTGTCGGTCCAAGAGCTGGTGCGAAAGATATGACAAGTCCGACCATGCCCATTGCCTGACCCCGTTTTTCTTTCGGGAAAATGGTTAAAAAGATCGTTTGCATCAGCGGCATTAAAATCCCTGCGCCAGCTGCCTGCACAATACGCGCTGCAAGTAATACAGGGAAATTCGTTGCGAATGAAGCAAGAATGGTACCGGCTGTAAAGATACTAAGCGCTGTTAAAACTAAAGAACGGCTTGAAAATTTCTCAATTAAGAAAGCCGTGATCGGGATGAGAATCCCGTTTGTCAGCATAAAGGCAGTTGTGAGCCACTGTCCTTTGCTGACATCAATATTGAATTCCTCCATGATATGTGGGATCGCTGGAATGAGTAGCGTTTGGTTTAAAATCGCGACGAATGCCCCAACGAGGAAAATCCCCACAATCACAGATCGATTATACGATGTTGTAGATTGGTTCATGTTATCCCTTCTTTATCTATAAGATGATGCTTTTCAGCTGTGACACGTTTTGTGATAAAACGCTGCTTTTGCCTAAATAATCGAGTAGTGAACTGATTAAAAAGGTTCTCGGTTGGTCCTTTGATAATTCTTCACTTAGCAGTTCAAACGCAGAGAGGAGATCGTCCTTTTCTTCCCCGTTTGACAGTGTGTGAAGCTCTTGTTTGATCTTTGTTAAGTACGAGATGACAAGCTTTTCTTCATCATATTCGTCCTGTGTGGAAAGCAAATAAGAGTCCATCAGCTGATCTGTTAGCACAGGCTCAATAGAGCAAGGCTTTTTCGACACACGGTCCATCACGCCGATAATCATTTCTGCGGCATTTTCTAATTGGATGTTCTTGCGCTCGATGGCCAGCATTAAGATGAATTCTCTCATTAATCCGTTGAGAACAATCACAAGATCCCAGACGTAAGGCGCAACAGATTCACCATATGTGCTTAAAATAATGTCTCTGTGCCGCTGCATGATAATGGAGCGTGTCTCACGTAAATGCTTAATCACAATGGGTGAATGCTGTGAAAAAGCTTCAAAGGACAGCATATTCAAAAATTTATGATTCTCTTTAAACTCTTCAAGCTCAAGCTTGATCTTCTTTGTGAATTTTTCCTTTTTGGACAGCGTTGTTTCTGAATGAATGATTTGAGAAATCTCTCTCATTTTGCACTGATTGTATTTAATCAGTTCTAATAGAAGAGCTTCCTTTGAATCAAACAGT
Organism: Bacillus sp. FSL R7-0672; assembly: GCF_038601465.1. Taxonomy (NCBI): domain Bacteria; kingdom Bacillati; phylum Bacillota; class Bacilli; order Caryophanales; family Bacillaceae; genus Bacillus; species Bacillus sp. FSL R7-0672. Next base: position 449,434 of record NZ_CP152010.1, read on the forward strand.
TTATAAATAGACGCTTTTGATATTTTACAGGCATCGGCAATTGACTGCATGGAGACACTCATATAGCCTTTTTGAGAGAATAATTTCTTTGAAACTCGCAAAATCTCTTCTTGCTTTTCGTTCATCTTCATAAGTCCTTTCCGATTCGGCAAAACCATATGGTCACAATGGAAACCGAGTGGTCACTTTTGCAATGATAACAAAACCAATGACCTATGACAAGAAAAGAAACTTAAAAAACACCTATCTTATGACAGGTGTTTTATCCTTCCGCATGTGCGGCATATATGATGATTTGACCGTTAAGTTCGGCGATCAAAAGGTCTTTTCGCTCCTTTACAGAGTAAATCGCTGTCCCTTTTTTCAGCTGGGAAGCTGTGCCGTGATTAAAATGTTCGGCAGCTGTTTTCTGAATCACACCTAATTGCTGATCTTTAGTGACGGTTAGTTGATAGGTCCAATCTACATTTGCTTCATAGACAGTTTCTTCCCATTGAAATAAATCTGCCTGTTCATCGAGAGCTAATAACTCTTCTGCACTAGGTGGTTTAGAATCGGCATACCGAACGGATTGGCATCCACATAAGCAAATGGCGAGTAACATCATACATAAGTAAGTCCAGATCTTTCGTGTCAAATGAGGTCCTTCCCTTCAAGAAAGCTATTATATGGTCATAGTCGTTTCCGAAGGATGTATCGTTACTTTTTGAGGCGAGTAAGGAGATTGTATGTTGGCACAAAATACGATACATTTATCGTATGAATAATCCAATCCATCCAACCCAAGAAGACATGAGACTGATTTCTGTGATGCACGCATTGGCCGATCCAATCCGGTTAGAAATTGTCCGCTGCTTAGCAGAAGCAGGCGAGAGGACATGTGGCACGTATGAAATGAATATTGCCAAATCCACGCTTTCTCATCACTTCAAAGTGCTGAGGGAGGCAGGCATCGTGAAAGTGAGAATTGACGGAAAACACCGCTACTATTCTTTAAGAACAGAAGACATCGAAACCGCTTTTCCTGGACTCGTGTCATCCATTTTAGCCGTAGATAAAGAGCGGTGGTAAGCCAGCTGTCTAGTAAAGCAGCTGGCTGTTTTATTTTCCATAAATCGACTCATACAGTCGTTTTACCGTCGGCTCAATATCCTCTGGCCGCATATGAGAGAAGCCGAGGACGAGCGGAACAAAGCCTTCCTGATGCCCCGGTAATTGCTCATCAAGGGTAAAACGGTCCATCCCATACATTTTCAGCTTTTTTTCTTTGGCACGCTGTAAAATCTCATGCTGCGTGCGGTTTGAGCGGAACTCTGCGATAAAATGAAGTCCAGCATTTTCCCCAATAATCCGTACATTGTCAGCAAAAACCGTGTCGAGCTCTTCAATGAGCTGCTTCCGCTTTTCCTCATATAAACCATTCATTTTTTTAATATGCCGCTGATACGCCCCATCCTTTATAAAATGAAGAAGGGTGTATTGTGTAAAAAGGTTGGCCGTTTGAATGAAGAAGTGCTGTTCTTCCTTATAGCGTCTCAATAAATGCTGCGGGAGCACCATGTAGCTTAGCCTTAAGCCTGGCAGCAATGATTTTGAAAAGGTCCCCATATAAATGACTTTGTCATATCGATCCAAACTTTGCAGCGCTGGAATGCTGTCAGTCCCATACTTGAATTCACTGTCATAATCATCCTCAATGATATAACGGTCATGCTCATCGGCTGCCCAGTTTAAGAGCTGAATTCGCCGGGAAATTGGCATAATCACCCCTGTTGGGAATTGATGTGAAGGGGTAATGATCAACACATTCGGCTCTTTCTTCTGAATGTCACTCATCCGCACTCCTTTTTGATCAATGCCAATCGTTTCAATTCGGTGATGATTGTTTTTTAGCATTTGATAGAGCCGGCGATAGCCAGGGTTTTCTAACCCGTATACTTGATCGGCTGGAAGAATGCTTGATAACGAATGGATAAGTGACTGCGTGCCTGCACTTAAAATGAGCTGTTCTGGATAGCATTTGACGCCTCTTGCCAGCCCGATTAACCGGGCAATCGTTTCCCGAAGCTCGTACACACCTTGTGGATGCGGAAGCTCGCCAAACGCTTCTTGGTGGAGGCTGATCGCCTTTTGTTCACTTTTCAACCAGCTTTTAAAGGGAAAATGAGTGGTATCGACTGAGATATGTGAAAAGGAATACCAATCGTCTCGTGCAATCGGCTCTTCCTTTAAATCTGCTGGAAGGGAAGAGGGTTTCAGCTGACCTGATTCATGAAACGTTTCTAGTGACTCCACAAAAAATCCTTTCCGTTCAACCGAATATAAATATCCCTCGGCAAGCAGCTGCTGATACGCGCCATTCACTGAATTCACGCTGACGTTTAATGCATCGGCTAATTCTCGTTTGGATGGTAATTGATCGTGCGGCTGAAGGTTTCGATTTAAAATTTCACCTTTAATTTTCGTATAAATTTGATGATAAATATATCCGTTTGCCCCTGTTTGATCTAGTTGAATTGTCAGCATCTCGTCATTCCTTCCTCTCTGGTACCATGAAAAAAATGATATTGGTACTTTCTATCATACCAAAAAATATTCAGAATAATAAAAAAGACATAAAGGGGATGGATGACAATGAGTCAAACGACAACAAACCGTTTTTCAACAGAGGAATGGCAGGGGAAAAGAGATCAATACGTCGCAAGAGGCGTGAGTAATGGCAACCGTCATATTGCAGCAAAGGGGAAGGGGGCCGAGCTGTTCGATATCGATGGGAAACGTTTTATCGATTTTGCTGGCGCAATTGGTACGTTAAATGTAGGGCATTCACATCCAAAGGTTGTGGAAGCCGTCAAAGCACAGGCAGACAGTCTGATCCACCCAGGATTCAACGTGATGATGTACGAATCGTATATCGAATTGGCAGAGAAGCTATGCCGCCTCACACCAGGCGACCATGACAAGAAAGCCATTTTCCTTAATTCAGGTGCAGAAGCTGTTGAAAATGCGGTGAAAATTGCACGTAAATATACGAAAAGACAGGCCGTTGTCTCGTTTACAAGAGGCTTCCACGGCAGAACGAATATGACGATGAGCATGACGAGCAAGGTCAAGCCATATAAATTTGGGTTCGGACCATTTGCGTCAGAGGTGTATCAAGCGCCATACCCGTATTACTATCAGAAGCCAGAAGGATTAAGCGATGCAGCCTACGATGAGTACATCATTGATCAATTCAACCAATTCTTCGTCGCTACCGTTGCACCAGAAACCGTTGCGTGTGTGGTCATGGAGCCAGTCCAAGGGGAGGGCGGGTTCATTGTACCATCGAAACGTTTTGTTCAGCATGTCGCTTCATTCTGTCAGCAGCACGGGATTGTCTTTGTAGCAGATGAAATCCAAACAGGTTTTGCAAGAACAGGAAAATATTTTGCGATTGAGCACTTTGATGTGGTGCCTGACTTAATCACGGTGTCAAAATCTCTTGCTGCTGGGTTGCCGCTAAGCGGTGTCGTCGGCAGAAAAGAACTGCTTGATGCGGCAGATCCAGGGGAATTAGGGGGAACGTATGCAGGAAGTCCATTAGGCTGTGTGGCAGCACTAGCGGTTCTTGATATTATTGAAACAGAACAACTGAATCAACGATCTGAGCACATCGGACAAGTCATTGAGGAGAAAGCAAATGATTGGAGAACTACGTATCCATTCATTGGGGAAGTCCGCCGGTTAGGGGCAATGGCGGCAATTGAAATTGTGGAAGATCAAACTACGCGTACACCAGATAAGAAAACAGCCGCAGCGATTGCAGCATATGCAAATGAGCATGGGCTGCTCTTATTAACGGCGGGGATTAATGGGAATATTATTCGCTTCTTAACACCACTTGTCATCACAGCTGAGCTGCTTCACGAAGGACTAGGGATCATCGAGGACGCCTTCAAAGCACGCTAAACAACAAAGGGGGATGGTTGTATGCAAAAACAACAAATGGCAAAAACCATGTCGCAGTCTGACGTACTGTTTTTATCCATTGGTGCAATGCTTGGATGGGGCTGGGTTGTACTTTCGGGAGATTGGATTTTAACAGCTGGATTTTTAGGCAGCGTGATTGCCTTCGTTATAGGAGGTATTCTCGTCATCTTTATTGGACTGACGTATGCTGAGCTTTCGTCTGCGATTCCAGAGACAGGCGGAGGGCTCGTCTTTGTCCAGCGGGCATTTGGGATGAAATCAGCGTTCATCTCAGCATGGGGCGTATTGTTTGGTTATGTGTCCGTCATTACGTTTGAGGCTGTTGCCTTGCCAACAGTTATTGATTATGTGATTCCAACACAGCATGTTGGCTTCCTATGGAATATAGGGGGATGGGACGTTTATTTCACATGGGTATTGATTGGATCGGGCGGTGCATTGTTTTTAACAGCACTGAATTACATTGGGGCAAAGCCTGCGGCCATTTTTCAGTCTGTGTTCACAGTAGCGATTATTCTGACAGGTTTTCTCCTTTTAGGCGGCGCGACATTTAATGGGGATTTTGCAAACCTTGAGCCAATGTTTCAAGGCGGGGTTGGCGGTCTTATGGCCGTATTAGTCATGATTCCTTTTTTATTCGTTGGGTTTGATGTGATTCCGCAAGTAGCAGCAGAGATTAATGCGCCAAAGAAAATCATTGGGAGAATTTTAATTATTTCCATCGTGAGTGCGGTCGTATTTTATCTGCTTATTGTCTTTGGGGTAGCTGCGGGGCTATCAAAAGGACAGCTTGAAACCTCTTCATTGGCGACAGCAGATGCCATGGTGCAGCTTCTCGGTCATCAAGCATTTGGGACAGTGCTTGTCATTGGCGGTGTAGCAGGGATTGTGACGAGCTGGAATGCTTTTATTATCGGTGCCAGCCGTATTCTATACGCGATGGCGGAAAGAGGCATGATTTCAAAATGGTTTGCGTATATTCATCCAAAGTATAAAACGCCGACAAATGCCATTTTATTTCTTGGTGCTTTGGCTTTTTTCGCTCCATTATTAGGGCGCCCTGCCCTCGTATGGATTGTCAATGCAGGTGGTGTCGGGATCATCGTCGGGTACTTAATTGTGTCCATTGCCTTTATGAGACTTCGCAAAGTGGAACCAGAGCTTGAGCGTCCATACCGCATTAAATATTGGCGGACGACAGGCGTTTTAGCCATCGGGCTAAGTCTCCTTTTTCTTTCATTTTATTTTCCAGGGATGCCGGCTTCCTTATCATGGCCAGCTGAATGGATATTGCTTTTAGGTTGGGCACTCATTGGGTATATACTATATGTAATGAATCCAAGAACGAAGGAGACGGTAGAGCATGACAAACGAACTCAAAGTGTATAATCCTGCAACAGGAGAAGAAATTGCTTCAGTTGCTCAGCATACAAAAGAACAGATCGAAGACGCCATTTCGCGCTCACATAAAGCATTCAAAGTATGGGCAAAAACGTCAGCGCATGAACGTGCCAATATCATTCGCAAGTGGTTTGATCTCATGATTGAACAGAAAGAAAGGCTCGCAAAAATCATCACGGAAGAAAACGGGAAGCCGTATCAAGAAGCATTAGGCGAAATCGTTTATGCGGCTGGATATATTGAATGGTACGCAGAGGAAGCTAAACGAATCTACGGCAGAACCATTCCGTCACATACGACGAACAAACGCCTTTTCGTCACAAAGCAGCCAGTTGGTCCTGTTGCGGCCATTACACCGTGGAATTTCCCAGCAGCCATGATCACGAGAAAGGCAGCACCAGCACTTGCGGCGGGCTGTACCTTTATTGTGAAGCCTGCTGAAGACACGCCGCTGACGGCTATTGAACTTGTAAAATTAGGCCACGAAGCCGGAATACCTGAGGATGCCCTGCAATGGGTGGTTGGAGATGGAAAAGAAGTCGGTGAAATTTTCACAGATAGTCCATTGATTCGCAAAATCACGTTTACAGGCTCAACGCCAGTCGGAAAGCATCTGATCAAAAACAGTGCCAGCACAGTCAAGCACGTATCCATGGAGCTTGGCGGTCATGCCCCGCTCATCGTAGACAAAGATGCCAATCTTGAACTAGCTGTCAAACAAGCAGTGGCATCTAAGTTCCGTAATGCAGGACAAACCTGTGTCTGTGCCAACCGCTTAATTGTGCATGAAGACATTCATGAAGCATTTGCTCAAGTCTTTGGCAAAGAGGTAGAAAAGCTGAAAGTGGGAAATGGCTTTGAAGAAGGCACATCCATCGGCCCAATTATCAACAAGCGCGGCTTTGATAAAATTGTCTGCCAAATTCAAGATGCAGTCGATAAAGGGGCGAAAATTCTTGTCGGCGGTGATACGCATTTCGATGATGAAAAGTCGTATTATTTTGTCCAGCCAACGGTTCTCACACATGTGGACCCTTCCATGAACATCATGCATGAAGAAACCTTTGGACCAGTGGCACCGATTACGACATTTAAAACGCTAGATGAAGCGATTGAATTAGCCAACGATACACCTTTTGGTCTTGCAGCTTATTTCTTTACAGAGAATTATCGAAACGGCCTCTACATCTCAGAGAATCTTGATTACGGAATTATTGGCTGGAATGATGGCGGACCATCGGCTGTTCAAGCACCATTTGGAGGAATGAAAGAGAGCGGAATTGGCCGTGAAGGCGGCATCGAAGGGATCGAACCCTATTTAGAAACCAAATATGTATCCATTGGTTTAGACGAATAAACGTGAAAAAGACTGTCCGAATAAGGAATCTCGGCAGTCTTTTTTATGTTAAACAGCCGGCGGGAAAAGCTGCTCCACCGTTTCTTTTGTTTCTTTCAGAATTTCGTGGATGTAATCTGCTGATGCCTGCTCCATGCTGCTGAACAAAAGCCGTTCAACAGGCTCAACCCCAATAAAATTGAAGACTTCTGTATCTGCTGTCATGCGGTGGGAAGCGGAAACGATCCGGTTAGAGTCAAGAAAGGTCCTTGGAGCATCGTGCGTGTTGATAATGACACCTTTTTTGTGCCGAAGCAGGTTTTCAATAGCCCCATACTCATTGATTTGATAAGCGAAGCCCTCAGAAAAAACGCGTTCTACATAGCCCTTTAGCATAGCGGGTAAGCCTGTCCACCAAATGGGGAAAATAAACGTTAGGACATCTGCTTGCTGAATCAGCTTCTGCTCAGTTTGAATGGCAATTGGGAGATCACCCCGTTTGATCGCAGCCTTTTCCAAGATGCTTAGTTCTGGCGAAAAACCAAGAGCATAAACATCACGAACAGTCACTTTATGACCATTGTTCAAAAGAGTGCTGACAACAAGATCTAATAAGGTTTGATTTAAGCTTTGCTGGGGATGAGCAAATATAATTAGATGGTTCATCTTATAGCCTCCTAGGTGGTCATGTGTCTCATTATGGCATGCGTCATCATCCTATTCAATCCTATATTGGTAATAATAGGTTGGGAAAATGGGGGGTGATCTTCCTAGCTTGCAGGCAAAGCCTTGCATCTCGTGTTCAAATAAGGTGGAAAGAAATGAAAGCGATCGTTCCCGTGAAAACGATCGCTTACGAATCAATTATTTCTTTCTAAAAACAAGCACAAGCGCAATCAGTGCTACGACTAGAGCAGCAATGGACAACCCTAGCACAAGTGGTGAAGGAGAATTGGAGGCTGTTTCAGATGCCTTTTCTTCCTTTGGTTTTTCTTGACCATGGGAATCCGTTACCGTATTAGATGCCACAATGTTTGTGATCGAATGCGGCTTATCAGCATCTTTATCGCCAGTCCATTCAACGACCGTTCCATCCTTATAATATTGATACGCATCCCATGCAGCTTCCCCTGCTTTTTCAGGGTTTTTCGCTACAAAAACGAATTGCTGGAACTGTCCGGCAAGCACGCCTTTACCAGTTGCTTCCCAAGTCACTCTTGTCATCTTGCCATCTTTTTCTTCAGTTGATGTTTTCCATCCAGGGACAGGCTCGTATTGTTGGAATTCTATGCCTTTAGGTATTGTCACGACAACCTTAGTCGTTGGACTGTCACTCTCAGAAGGAACTTTTAACGTATAGGTTTCCCACGCATTTGTCGCAGACGTATCAGGTTTGACTGTGACGTGAGCACTCACAGGAATCGCCAATAAAAATGAAGCGAGAAGCATTGGTAATAAAGCTTTAACGTATTTTTTCATATGGTATGAACTCCTTTTAGTTTCTTCTAATAAATGTGGTATCGATATTTTCAAAAGAACCAGTTAACGCATGGATTTCAATTTTCCAAGTACCTTTTTCATTTAACAAGAGGTTTTCAGCAGAGTAATGACCATTTTTTAATCGTTTCAGCTGAAATTCACTCGGTTTCTCTTCACCGAATAAGGCGACTTTATGGATCTTGGCTGACACAGATTGAATATCAGTAATCGTTTGTCCATCCTTCTTCGTAAATGCGACCTCGAATGTGTTTTTGCCCGGGGCATTCGGGGTAATGCTCATGGACACAATGTCACGATGCTCGACTTGGTTTGCACCGAAGAACGGCTCAGGTGCAGGCGGAGGAGGGCTCGGAATGTTGGTGAATACAGCTGTTAATAACAATATAGCGATTCCGATGATCCACTCAGCTCGTAACGAAACGTTTTGTTTCTGTTTCTTTTCCCATCTTAGCATCAAGTAATGGACAAGCCCAAGAAGGCCCATCAAGATAAATAAACCAAGCTTGATTAAAAAGGTTCGTCCGTATGCTGATTCGAAAAGAGCATCAAACGATTGCAAAATAAAGATCGCATTTACAAATCCTGAAAACACAATGAGTCCAACAGAGAGCAGTGCCCAAGGATGAAACGCCGTTAACGTATTCCGTATGAGCGGCTGATCTTCATTTGGCAGCTTCTTCAACAATAAAAGCACAATGGCTGTTAAACCACCGACCCAGATCGATGCAGAAACGAGATGGATGAAATCAAGTGACGTTGTCAGTATTTTATTATCGGTTGCTGCTGGATGTCCGATTTGCGCCTTCAGCCAGAGAAGCACTGCGAATAGGAGCAGTGGAAACAACCATACCCGAAAAGAAGTAAAATCCCCTTTTTTCATCGCAACTATGCTCCAAATGGTCAGAAGAACAAATGACACCATGAGCATCATCCACAAACTACCGCCAGAAGTCGACGCAATGGTTTCTTGTAAAAGCGATGGCTGAAATGCTCCCAAAAAGGACACGTCTGCTGCTGATTTTGTTTGAATCGGCAGCTGGAACACGAGTGCTCCGCCCATCATGACCAGTGACAATGTCAAAAGCCATTTCATTCGTTTCGCTAATACAGGTGAAATGGCTGCCCTAAACCAAAACAGTCCAAACAAAATGGTCCCGAGAAATAAGCTAAACGACGTATAAAGAAAGGCTTTGTCAATGGTCGAGGCAACATCAATAGATTCATTCGTTTGACCTTGATCTAATTGGTCAAAACCGCCATCCGCTTTGCCAATACTAAACGGGATCATGCCAGAGACAGAGTGCCCGTCTGCTGATACCGCATTCCATTGAATGGTATAAATTCCTTTTGGTAAATCCTTTTTTAAAGCAGCTTCCATGATTTTTTGATCTTTAATGACCGTATCTCCTTGATCCACACGATCACCTTTTGCATTTAGCACCTTAATGGCATGAAATCCACTTTCGATTCCTTCACTAAATGTGATAGAGACCGAAGGAGGCTGCTTCTCCAGCTCTTCATTTGCCGCTGGATTCGAGCTGACGACGTATGCATGAGCAAATGCTTCCTTTGGAATGAAAAAAGCGAACGTGACGATAAGGAGCAGAAGCCACTTACTATGTTTCAACAAGTGAATAACCGCCTTTCTACCTATGAAAATGTCTCATGTATCAGAAAGAAAGCGGCAGTAAACTGTGAGTCACAGAAAAAACCGCTCCTCCTATTGTGCCGCTCACTCTAAAAGGTAAACGAAACAAACAGCAAAATGGTTCACTTTTTCTGTGTCATGTCTGCGCAGACATTTCTTGATTGAATAGGTTTGATCATGTATAAGCCTATTCGATTTAAGAAGAGGAAACAAGAAGTGACGATTTGAAAGTTGTGAAATTCCAATGAATTTTGCGTCAAAACCACGGCACGTCAATCTTTTTAACCCATTTGTCCTTTGCTCTGACAGAGAATTCACATCATATTTCAATTTTGTCACACACTAAGTGACAAAGTGACTTTTAGTTTCAATTGAAGGGAAAGTGAAAGCGTTTTACGATAAAGTTAAGGGCTTCACTGACACTTGTTCTTATATCTTTTGACCTATAAAGCCCTAAATAAAGGGAAAGAAGAAAGGAGTTTTCATAGATGCAGGAAAAAAGCGGATTCCGCGTAAAAGTACAGCGCTTTGGAAGCTATTTAAGCGGTATGATTATGCCGAATATTGGAGCATTTATCGCTTGGGGGCTCATTACGGCATTATTCATTCCGAGTGGCTATTTGCCAAATGAACAGTTAGCTTCACTTGTTGGCCCAATGATCAACTACTTACTGCCGCTCTTAATCGGTTACACAGGCGGTAAACTCGTATACGACCATCGAGGCGGGGTACTCGGTGCAACCGCGACGATTGGGGTCATAGTCGGTTCGGACATTCCAATGTTTTTAGGTGCCATGATCATGGGACCACTTGGCGGTTACTTGATTAAGAAAATTGATCAGCTCTTCAAAGATCGAATCAAATCGGGCTTTGAAATGCTTGTAAATAACTTTACGGCAGGAATTCTAGGTGCCATTCTTGTCGCGATTGCCTTCTACGCCATCGGACCAGTGGTACTTGGTCTAAATAAAGCCCTTGCGGCAGGTGTAGATATCATTGTGAATGCACATCTGCTTCCGCTGGCAAGTATTTTCATTGAACCAGCGAAAGTTTTGTTCTTAAACAATGCGATTAACCAAGGGATCTTAGGTCCTTTAGGGGTAGAGCAAGCGGCGAAGACAGGACAGTCCGTTCTGTTCTTACTTGAAACAAACCCAGGGCCAGGTTTAGGTGTTCTACTTGCATACATGTTCTTCGGAAGAGGGAATGCAAAGCAGTCTGCACCGGGTGCGATTGTCATTCAATTTTTAGGAGGAATTCATGAGATTTACTTCCCGTACATCTTAATGAAACCAAAGCTCATTTTGGCGGTTATTGCAGGGGGAGCGAGCGGCGTTCTGACCTTTACCCTGTTAAATGCAGGCTTAAAGGCTGTGCCGTCACCAGGAAGTATTATCGCTCTCATGCTGATGTCACCAAAAGGCGGACATCTTGCTGTTCTAGCAGGTGTTGTCGTGGCAACCGTCGTATCATTCCTTGTCGCTTCTGTGATTTTAAAAGCATCAAAAGCAGTTGACGAAGACTTAACAGCAGCAACAGAAAAAATGCAAGACATGAAAGGGAAGAAAAGCGCAGCCGCCTCTGCTCTTACAGCACAAAAGGAAGGTGCTGAAGCAAATGAACAAGCAGCTTCTCCAAGCGATGTCAATCCAGATGATGTGAACAAAATCATCTTTGCCTGTGATGCAGGAATGGGCTCAAGTGCGATGGGCGCATCCATCTTAAAGAATAAAGTCAAAAAGGCAGAGCTTGATATTGATGTGACAAACACATCCATCAGCAACATTCCAAATGATGCCGATGTGGTCTTCACTCATAAAGATTTAACAGACAGAGCCAAGGCAAAACTGCCAGGCGCTGTGCATATCTCAGTTGATAATTTCTTAAACAGCCCGAAATACGATGAGCTGATTGAGAAATTGAAAAAATAACATGGCGAAACGGGTTGAGTTCAATTTTTCATCATTGAACTCCCCGTTTTGGTTGTTTTCCTGATTTTCTATTCTAAGAAAAGGTGTGATCATTCATGAAACAAGTACTATCAAAAGACAATATTTTTCTAAACGAACAAGCAGGCTCGAAAGAAGAAGCCATTAAAAAAGCAGGCGAAGTCCTAGTGGCAAATGGCTATGTCACAAGTGATTATGTTGACAAAATGTTTGAAAGAGAAAATATTTCGTCTACATTTATGGGCAACGGGATTGCGATTCCTCATGGAACAGAGGATGCGAAAGCAGCTGTCCTTCATTCTGGGATTTCCATCATTCAAATTCCAGATGGCGTTGAATACGGCGAAGGAAATATCGCCAAAGTCGTCTTTGGCATCGCAGGTAAAAACAATGAACACCTCGATATTCTTTCTCAAATTGCGATTGTCTGTTCAGAAGAGGAAAATGTAGAGCGCATCATTCATGCAAAGGATCAGGATGAATTGATCGCCATCTTTAACGAGGTGAACTAACATGAAGGCACTTCATTTTGGAGCAGGGAATATTGGCAGAGGATTTATCGGTTCTTTGTTAAAAACATCAGGCTTTGAGCTTGTCTTCACTGATGTAAATGAAGCGGTCATCAACGAGCTGAATGCAAGAGGAGAATACCCAGTTGAACTCGCAGCACCAGGTCAGAAGCAAGAAGTAGTAGGCCCAGTGACAGCGATCAATTCTGCACAAAACCCAGTGGCATTAACAGAGGCAGTGGCATCAGCTGATTTGATTACAACAGCTGTTGGACCAACCGTTTTGAAGATCATTGCTTCATCCATTGCTGAAGGATTGAAACAGAAAAAGCCTGACCATATCATCAATATCGTGGCATGTGAAAATATGATTGGAGGCAGCTCTCATTTAAAAGAAGCTGTTTTCTCTCATCTAACAGAAGAGGAACAAGAAGCGTTATCAAAAACAGTTGGTTTTCCAAACGCTGCTGTGGACCGCATTGTGCCGATTCAGCACCATGAGGACATTCTAAAAGTATCAGTCGAGCCTTTTTTCGAGTGGGTCATTGATAAGACTGGCTTTATTGGAGATGTTCCTCAGATTGACGGAGCGACCTTTGTACAAGATTTGACGCCGTATATTGAACGCAAGCTCTTTACTGTCAATACAGGACATGCACTAGCGGCTTATGTCGGGTATCAGCAAGGCGTTCAAACGATTAAAGAAGCCGTCGATACACCAGAGATTCGCCAGGTGGTTGAAGGGGCACTGCACGAAACGGGCAGTTATTTAATCGACACATATGGCTTTGAAAAAGAAGAACATGATGCGTATATTCAAAAAATCATCAAACGATTCGAAAATGTTTTTATCTCCGACGAAGTCACTCGTGTCGCACGCTCTCCTCTTAGAAAGCTAGGAGCAGATGACCGTTTAATCGGTCCGGCGAAAAAGATCAAGCAGCCAGTGTACTTAATCAAAGGCATTGCTGCAGCTCTCGCTTATGACTTTGCCGAAGACGAAGAAGCGGTTCGTTTGCAGGAATTAAGAAAAGAAAAAGGCATTGAAGGTGTGCTGGAAGAAGTATGTGGCCTCACGCCAACAGATGATCTCTATCAAGCCATTCTTAAAGAAACAGCTCGATAATTAGAAAATCCCTTTCCAACGAGTGAAAGGGATTTTTTGATGACTTTTTAATACTTTACCCCGTTTGTCGATATATGAAGTAAGGGGGAATTTGTATATGAAAAGGAAAATGTTTGCGTCAAGAAGTGTCTTTTTTCAATTAATGTCTGCCATTATCGTCATCACGATCTTAACCGGCGGACTTGTTGGGACAACGGGGTATTTGTTAGCGAAACATGTCTTAATTGATGCGGGGAAAGCAGATTTAAAGCACATCGTCAGCGGAGCAATGGCTACACTTGAACAGTTGAATGATCGTGTAGAGAAAAAAGAACTGACGCTTGAACAGGCACAGGAACAAGCCCGTATTTACTTGAGCGGGCCAAAAAATGACAACGGGAAAGGGTACCAATTTCAAAAATCAGATTTTATCTATAAAAATAAAGGCTATCTTGTCGCATATGGAGCAGATTATTCCTCTCAAGTCCATCCTGTCAATGACATTGGCGTCATTCCAGATAACACGACCAATCGTGAAAAAATGGTCGCTGGAGCCAAATCAGAAGGCGAGGATGCACACTATGTGACCTATTTAGATAAGGACGATGCCACTGGGGAAGAAAAGCAAAAGCTTGCCTATATGAGCCAGTTCACGCCCTGGAATTGGAGTATCGGCATCGCCGTCTTCCAGGATGAATTTTATAAAGAATTAGAGCAGATGAAGCTCTATATCATGCTCATTACAGCAGGTGTCGCTCTTCTCAGTCTTGGCGTCTTTTATTTAGCTGCTCGAGGAAAGGTCAGACTGCTCAAGCAAGTCACTGCTGCTTCAAAAGAAATTGCGGCGGGGAATCTTGAACGCACGAGTTTAAAAGAAACAACAGATGAGATTGGACAGCTGGCAAAAGGCTTTAATCATATGTCAGGAGAACTCCGGACACTTGTAAGCGGTCTACAGGAAACGAGCAGTCAACTCGTCGAATCAGCCACAGATTTATCAGCAATATCTGAAGAAACCTCAGCTAGCAGTGAAGAGATTGGCCGAGCGATTGGCGACATTTCGACTGGAACGCTTCATCAGGCATCTGACCTTGATGTAGCCAATCAACAAATGACCCAGTTCAATCAATCGATTGAGAACGTCAAAGAACAAAGTGACCAAATTAAACGAATCTCTGACCAATCGAATCAATCTTCGCAGCAGGGCCAGCAAATTGTTCAGCAATTAAAACAATCAAATGAACAATCCATTCAAGCGTCTCAAGGCATTAGAGCAGGCATTGAGCAATTAAGTACAAAAGTACAGGATATCTCTAAAATTACAGATACGATTGAAAATATTTCAAATGAGACGAATTTACTTGCGTTGAATGCCAGCATTGAAGCAGCACGCGCAGGAGAGCACGGCAAGGGCTTCTCGGTTGTGGCGAGTGAAGTGCGGAATTTAGCTGAGCAGACAAAACAATCAGCAGTGCAAATTCAGCAAATGGTACAAGGCATTAAAGAAGAAACGACGGCAACAGCCGGCATGATGTCAAACACAATGGATCGTTTCGCTGAGTTAGATGACGCGGTACATGCAACAGAACATGAATTCAATGCCATCTCTACGTCGATTGCACAAACCATCGTTGAAACAGACGCAATGGCAAAAGAGCTGAATGCATTACTAGAGCAAAACGACCTCATCACAAAAGCTATGCAAGGCGCAGCCCATATTTCTCAAGAAAATGCCGCTGCGATTGAAGAGATCACCGCATCCACAGACGAACAAGTGACAGCCATATCCAATGTGGCAAAAGCAGCAGAAAGGCTCAATGAACTAAGCATACGATTGAATCAAGACATTGCGCGTTATCGTCTATAAACCATTTTGACTGAACGTCTCTTTTCAGGTACTATATAGTTAAACAAAACCTTGCTCACGCAATCAAAAGGAGTGTTCCGGTCATGAAAAAGAAAATATTGATGTTCTTACCTTGTGGCTATGGATACTCCACTGCTGTTTTCTTTTAGGATAGATAGAAATTGGTGAAGTCTGTCTACGTGAAGAGAAATCTAGCAGAAAAATCAAAGTGAGTGAGGGACATCATATGGAAAAAATCACGAGAAAAAACCCAGAAAGTATGCCGAAGCCCGTTGGCAGCTATAGTCATATCACAAGAGTACCAAAGGGCGCGGGATTATTTGTTACATCCGGTCAAGTCGGAACAGATATCGATGGACAGGTACCATCAAGTTTAAACGACCAGGTAACCAATACGTTTGAAAATATCAAAAAAATCCTTGAATCAGAAGGATTGAATGAAGAGCATGTCATCAAGGTCAATATATGGGCAACAGAAGAAATCGACTGGGATCATCTATATCCTCAGTGGGATACAATCTTCAAAACAGCTTACCCATCAATGACGGTTGCTTATGTATCAGCTTTAGGATGGCCTGAGCTGAAAATTGAAATTGAGCTATGGTGCGCCGATATTTGATCAAAAAAAGAACAGTGCAAACTGTTCTTTTTTACTTGAACCGAAACCGCTTTGTCATCCATGCAGCGATCAACGTAAAGACGGTGTAGATGATGACCCAAATGAAAAAGGATTCATCCCCGCCAATGTATGAGTACATGAGAATGACGCTGGCTAACAGGACAATCAAAGTCGGCATCCAAACATTCTTCAAAAGCATTGTGCCAAAAATGCCAATCAGCACAGAAATAATAGGGAAGCCAAATACAACGAATAAGATAAAAACAGCCATATGACTAACTCCTTTTAGCAAGTGTTTACATCAAAACATAAAAGATCGACACTGCCATGTGCGGAAGTGCAAAGATCATCATGAGAAAGGCCGTATCAAGACGCCACATGCGATGCTCTTTTGTTTCAGAATGATAGGTTGCTCGCGTCTCTTCTCCGCTTGTCCAAGCCCCCATTAGAAGTCCAGACATCATGACGCCAATAATAGAGATTCCACCACTGACCCATCCTATCCACTCATGGTGCTGCAAAATAATAGCTGCACTGCAAATCACAATCATCGAACAAACACCGGCGATAAAGGCATGTTTTTTTCTCATACTGGTTCACTCCTTTAAAGAGGATTAGGAGACGGCATCACATATTTCAATGAAATGACCATCAGGATCAGCGACATAAGCGACGGTTTGACCCCATGGTTTTTTTGCAGGTTCTTTGATGATCGAAACCCCTTTTTCCTTCATTGATGCAATGGTTTGTTCCACATCATCCACAACAAACCCAATCTCAAACGTTTGAGAGGATTGATTTGCTTCAGGGACAGGCAATCCAAGTGCATCTTTGACATCCTGACGTGAGTTAATTGATAAGGTCACATCTCCAGTATCAAACTCAACATAGGATTCAACCCTAAGTTTCATAGGAAAGCCAAGTACATGTTGATAGAAATGAATACTTGCCTCAACATCGTTTACATATAGAATGGTATATTTCATTTTCATGTGAAAAACTCCTCTCTTCATATACGTGTCAAAACCGGAAAGGTTTCCCACTCAGTGTACCACATAGGATATAAAGCATGTTTTATTCCAAAAAAATCAATATATTTAGCTCAATAGTCTTGAAAAACAAAAAATGGTGACATATGATAAAAATGTAAAAATAAAAAAATAGGGGGATTCTACATGTTGAAAAAAATCATGGTGGCTGTCTTGTCCTTAGGTCTTTTACTAAGCGTTACACAAGTCGACACCCACACTGCAGATGCAAAAACAGTCAAGTCCTACAAAAACTGCAAAGCGCTGAACAAAGTCTATAAAGGCGGCGTAGCGAAAAGCAAAAACACGAAAAACAAAGGCGGCAAAACAAAGTACAAGCCGTATGTGTCAAAAGCACTTTACCAAAAAAATAAGCGACTTGACCGTGATAAAGACGGGATTGCATGTGAACGCTAAGCCAATGCGAAGAGACCTGTAACAAGGTCTTTTTTCTATGGGATCAAACTCGTCCCTTTGTGCCATCTCCCTCTTTATATTAAAATAAAGATAGTTACAAAAAATGATACAAAGTGGGGTACTCAATTTGTCCATACAAGCTGATAAGAAAGACATTCGATTGATTGCTATTGATATGGATGGCACGCTGTTAAACAGTGAACATGTCATTCCAGAGGAAAATAAACAAGCCATTAAAGATGCTGAAGCAAAAGGGGTCCATGTGGTGATTAGCACAGGGCGGACGCTGATGACATGCCGAGAGCTGGTTGAGCCGCTTAAGCTGTCTTCTTACCTTGTGACAGCAAACGGAAGTGAAATCTGGGATTCAAACTTCCAGCTGATCGAACGAGATCTATTGCATCCTGATCATGTCCAAATGATGTGGGATCTAAAAAATAGGTACGAAACCGATTACTGGGCTTCCACTGTGGAGAAGGTGTGGAGAGGTGAATTCCCAGAACGAATTCATGACCACGAATGGCTGAAATTCGGCTTTGAAATTCATGACGATGACGTTCGTGAGGAAGTGCTCAATACACTGAAAACAAATGGTCATCTAGAGATTACAAATTCAAGTCCAACCAATATCGAAGTCAATGCAGCTGGCATTAACAAAGCGGCAGCTCTTGCAAAGGTAGCAGAACGCATTGGCTGTACGATGGACAATGTCATGTCGCTTGGCGACAGCCTAAATGATATGGCCATGATCCAAGAAGCCGGATTAGGCATTGCGATGGGAAATGCGCAAGAAGTGGTAAAAGAAGCCGCTGATTGGATTACAGCTCCTAACACAGAACACGGTGTAGCAAAAGCGATCCAGCATTGGGTGCTGTCTAAATAAAGAACATGATGAAAAAGCGAGAGGCGATATCCTCTCGCTTTTTTATGTCCTAGTTCTATTGTTATGTTTTCTGACAATGTCATGTGCAATCTGTCCAAAATTGATATAATCAATATAAATTCGAATATTCGGACTTTAGGTTCCGTTATTCGGAACAACAAGGAGGGATCCTATGTATCAAGTAGATATCAACTGTGATTTGGGAGAAAGCTTTGGTCAATATACTATCGGTTCGGATGAACAAATTTTAGAATATGTCACCTCAGCCAACATCGCTTGTGGTTTTCATGCAGGAGATCCAACAGTCATGAGAAAAACCGTCAGAATGGCACTGAATAAAGGGGTCCGAATTGGCGCGCATCCGGGTCTGCAAGATTTAGTCGGATTTGGCAGACGTCCAATGGCGATTTCAGCAGAGGAAGCCTATGATCTCGTCGTCTATCAAATTGGCGCTCTATCAGCCTTCCTCAAGGCAGAAGGCGGCACCATGCAGCATGTCAAGCCACACGGCGCCCTGTACAACATGGCGGCTAAGAATACTGAATTATCTGAATCAATTGCGAAAGCTGTGTATCATGTCGATCCAAGTCTTGTATTATACGGGCTTTCAGGCAGTGAACTTGCGTTAGCAGGTGAGAGAATGGGTCTTCAAGTGGCGCATGAAGTATTTTCTGATCGGACCTATCAAGCAGACGGGACGCTGACATCCCGCCGCGAACCGCATGCACTCATCGAAGACGATGAACTGGCCGTTCAGCAGGTCGTTCGTATGGTGAGAGAAGGGAAGGTTCGTACCGTTCAAGGAGAAGACATTTCGCTTAAAGCAGATACGGTCTGTATTCACGGAGATGGCATCCATGCGCTCCAATTTGCCAAAACCATTACATCAAAGCTAAAAGAAGCGAGCATTCATCTCAAAGCCTTTCAATAAAAATCGTCATCAAAGGGGGAAACAGCATGAAAAAAGAGGAAGTCAAGCACACGAAGGCACCAAAGGGGAACCGGTCTATGCTGATGGGCGCAGCCTTTTTAATGGCGACGTCCGCCATCGGACCGGGATTTTTAACACAAACGACTGTCTTTACACAGCAGCTTGCGGCTAGCTTTGGGTTTGTCATTCTCATCTCTATTTTGTTAGATATTTTTGCGCAAACCAATGTATGGCGCATCATCGCCGTGTCAGAAAAACGAGGACAGGATATTGCAAATATGGTTCTGCCGGGTCTTGGGTATGTCCTGGCCGTTTTGATTGTCATTGGGGGACTTGCCTTTAACATCGGAAATATCGCTGGTGCTGGTCTCGGTTTTCAGGTCATCTTCGGAGTCGATCCACGAATCGGTGCAGGGGTCAGTGCTGTTATTGCTATTCTGATCTTTGTGATCAAAGAGGCTGGAAAAGCGATGGACCGTTTCACGCAGATAGCGGGCTTTGTCATGATTGGCCTGATGCTGTATGTGGCGATTTCAACAGCACCGCCAGTTGGAGAAGCGGCAGTGAGAACATTTGTCCCAGAGAAAATTGATATTTTATCCATTGTGACACTTGTAGGCGGAACAGTAGGCGGCTATATCGTCTTTGCTGGCGGACACCGCTTGCTGGATGCAGGTATTAAGGGGAAGGAAGCATTGCCCCAAGTGACGAAAAGCTCTATTTTCGGTGTCCTCATTACGTCCATCATGCGTGTAGCACTCTTTCTTGCTACATTAGGAGTTGTCGCAAAAGGCTTGCAGATTGATCCATCCAACCCGCCTGCCTCTGTATTTCAACTAGCTTCAGGAAATATCGGATATAAAATGTTCGGGATTATTATGTGGGCTGCGGCGATTACGTCCGTCATTGGAGCAGCATATACATCAGTTTCCTTCTTTAAAACCTTCTCACCAAAAATTGAGCAAAATCAACGTGGCATTATCATCGGCTTTATTGCCCTCTCGACCATTTGTTTTATTACGATCGGAAGACCTGTGAACATATTGATATTAGTTGGGGCAATCAATGCATTGATCTTACCGCTCGCGCTTGGCACCTTGCTGGTAGCGGCTTATAAGAAAGACATTGTCGGGGATTATCGACATCCATTCTTTTTGACAGTATCAGGCGCATTTGTCGTTGTCATCATGGCAATGATGGGCGGGTATACCATCATCAATGAAATTCCAAAACTATGGAGCTGAATCGAATGAATATCTATCAAACATATGAGCCTTCACAGATCAGAGAGTTGATTCGTAAAAAAGAAATCACAGGACCAACGGCTGGTCTAGCAGAGGGATATGCTCAAGCCAATTTAATGATCGTCAAAAAAGAACTTGCCTTTGATTTTCTGTTGTTTTGTCAGCGCAATCCCGCTGCATGCCCCTTGCTTGATGTACTGGAGCCGGGTGATCCAGTGCCGAGACGGTCAGCACCCCAAGCGGATATTCGTACGGACTTTCCTAAATACCGTATTTACAGAAAAGGGATTCTTCAAGAAGAGGTGTCAGATATCTCTGCTTATTGGGAGGATGATATGGTTGCCTTTCTCATCGGCTGCAGTTTTACGTTTGAGCATGCGCTCATGCTGAATGATATCCCTGTTCGCCATATTGAAAACGGTCATAACGTTCCGATGTATCAAACGAATATCGCTTGTGAAAGGGCAGGGGTATTTCATGGCCCGATGGTCGTCAGCATGAGACCTATTCCGGCGCATCAGATCACAAGAAGTGTACAAGTGACGTCTAGGTTCCCGTCAGTTCATGGTGGCCCCATTCATATAGGTGACCCAGCGATGATCGGAATTGCCAATGTGGATCAGCCGGACTTTGGAGAACCATCCGTGATCAAAGAAGGAGAGGTCCCGGTGTTTTGGGCATGTGGTGTGACGCCGCAAGCCATTGTCATGCATACAAAACCAGACATTGCGATTACCCATGCACCTGGGCATATGTTCATCACAGATCAACGAGATCAACAGCTCGGTGTGCTTTAGAAAGAGAGGGGTCTTCAAGTGGCATTTTCAACGATAAAAAATTCTATCACCTTCCACCCGCTAGGAGATGCAGCGATCGTGATTCAAGCAGGAACAGACATATGTGAAGAAATTCATGAGCGTGTTGTGCATTTGTTTTCGTGTATTGAACAGCATCCATTTGCCGGATATGTGGAAGCTGTTCAAGCCTTTACAAACGTGACTGTTTTTTACGAGCCGTACACCGTTTATCAATCTGCCCATCTTCAACAACAAGATTTGTCCCCCTATGAATGGGTGAAAAGCTATATTGAAACACTCCTTGAAGAGAAATGGCAGGAGGGGGTTCAGGCTAAGCGCCGCACCATCGACATACCGGTCTGCTACGGGGGAGAGCTGGGTCCTGATTTAGAAGAAGTCGCCCGGATCAATCATTTAACACCAGAAGAAGTCGTGCGTATTCACACCGCAGGGACGTATCTTGTCTATATGATTGGATTTGCACCAGGGTTTCCGTTTTTAGGCGGGCTTTCTGAAAAGATCGCAGCCCCGCGCAGGGAAACACCGAGAATGTCCATTCCAAAAGGATCTGTCGGCATTGCGGGAAAGCAGACCGGCGTTTACCCCATTTCCACACCTGGCGGCTGGCAGCTCATTGGACAAACACCGCTGCCACTCTTTCGACCAGACGAGAAAGTCCCAAGTCTATTGAGAGCAGGGAACGAGGTCAGATTTGTCCAAATGTCTGAAAAGGAATTTTTCAGCATGAAGGAGGCAGAACGTTGAGTATTCATGTCATCAAGCCAGGAATGTTCACAACCATTCAAGATAAAGGGCGGAAAGGCTATCAAAAGTATGGCGTCTTAACGAGCGGCGGCATGGATGCGCTCTCGCTTAGAATTGCCAACATTCTCACAGGCAACGAGGAAAGCGAAGCCGTACTGGAAATCACATTAATGGGGCCGGGTCCTGTGTTGACGTGTCAAAAGGATGCGCTTATTGCAGTGACTGGCGCTGATGTAGAGATCGACATCGATGGAGAGCCAGCCCCTTTATGGAAACCGCTCTTTGTTCGATCAGGAAGCACGCTCACCTTTGGTCCTTGTAAGAGGGGCTGCGGCTCTTATCTTGCTGTGGCGGGTGGATTCGATGTGGAGCCGGTCATGGAGAGCAAAAGCACCTATGTGAGAGCAGGAATCGGTGGACTGAACGGACGTCCGCTTGAAAAAGGAGACGTCCTGTCCATTGGAAAGCCATCACTCGTAGCAAATCGATTGTCTGATAGACTCAAAAGCAATCTGAAACAGGCGGCGTACAGCGCACCCGATTGGACTGTAAGTTATACGCATTTTTTACCGCTGCGGAAATCGCCCGTGATTCGGGTGCTGCCAGGGAGACACCTTTCTTTTTTTCAAGAATCATCTCAAAGCACCTTTTTCGAACAGCCTTTTCAGGTCACACCTCAATCAGATCGCATGGGCTGCCGTTTGAAGGGGGAGCCGGTTCATTTAAAAGAAAAGCTTGAATTGATTTCTGAGGCGGTTGCCTTTGGTTCTATTCAAATTCCTCCTGACGGTCAGCCGATTATTCTGCTGGCAGATCGGCAAACAACAGGCGGATACCCGCGGATTGGAGAAGTTGCGACGGTCGATCTGCCGCTCATTGCACAAGCGATGCCTGGGGCGAATTTGTATTTTAAGCGAATCGATCATCAGGACGCAGAGCAGGCGCTATTTAAGCAAGAAGCAGAACTGAAGGAGCTGGGTGCCAGAATCAAGCTGGAAGCCTTCGTTTAGAAAAAGGGGATGGACATGCAGAACACAAATAAAACCGTCGTGAAATCAATGGAGATTTTGAGGCTGTTTATCACACGTGACCAATTAACATTGAATGAAATGATTGAGCTTTCCGGCATGCCGAAAACGTCTGTGCACCGGATGGCGAGCTCGTTAAGCGATATGGGATTATTAGAAAAGCAAGATTCAGGCGCTTATCGGTTAGGACTGATGTTTCTAGAATACGGTCAGCTTGTGGCGGATCGTCTTGATATTCGGAGACTTGCAAGACCATTTATGGAAGGCTTGCGGGATGAAGTGGGAGAAGCTGTACAGCTCATCGTTCGTGAAGGAGACGAAGCCATTTACGTGGATAAAATTGAAGGGACGCAGCCTGTTCGTCTCTACACCGCCGTCGGCAGGCGCTCTCCCCTGTATGCAGGAGCCTGCGCGAGAAGTATTCTCTCCTTTTTACCAGAGAACGAGAGAATCGCCTATATCGATTCGATTGAGCTAGGGAAAATCGGAATCGGAACCATTACAGATAAAGAGGTTCTTCGAAACATACTGGAAGAATCAAATGAGCGGGGCTATACGTTAAGTTATTCGGAGCTTGAAAACTATACAGCTGCGGTTGGAGCTCCTATATTCAATCACCTTGGAGAAGTCACAGCAGGTATTAGCATTGCAGGGTTTGAAGCAGGTTATCAAAAGGAACGTCTTCCATACTTAATTGAACAAGTCAAAAAAGCCGCGAGCGGTATCTCCAGAGAATTAGGCTTTCATCTAGATAAATAAAAAGCCAATGACCGTTAAGATCATTGGCTTTTCGCGTTCAGTTTATTAGAAAGTTTTACCTAAAGCTTTTGCACGTTCGATCGCATCTGCTTTAATTTGCTCTGCTTTCGCAGGTTCAGCATTGTGACCTTCAACGATAAGACCTTCGAAAGAAGGAATTCCGAAGAAGCTCGCGATTGTACCAAGGTAACGGTGACCTGCTTCAAGTTCAGCAGCAGGACCTTCAGTGTAATATCCGCCACGTGCTTGGATGTGAAGAGCTTTTTTGTCTGTTAATAATCCAACAGGACCTTGCTCCGTGTATTTGAATGTTTTACCAGCTACAGCAACAGAGTCGATGTATGCTTTAAGAACTGGTGGGAATGAGAAGTTCCAAAGTGGTGAAACAAATACATATTTGTCAGCAGAAACGAATTGATCGCTTAATTCGTTTAGGCGAGCAACTTTCGCTTGCTCTTCAGCTGAAAGTGTATCGAAACCAGCACCTGATTGCAGCTTGCCCCAGCCAGCGAATACATCTGCATCAATGTGAGGGATGTTTTCTTTGTACAAATCGATATGTACAACCTCGTCACTTGGATTTGCTTCCTTATAAGATTCGATAAATGCTTTAGCAGTAGCCATACTGTAAGAAACTGTTTCATCATGCGGATGTGCAGTGATGTATAAAACTTTTGCCATGTTTATTCAATCCTTTCTGTTTCAGTGGTTTTTTTAGCGTATCCCAAAGATACACTGAATATGTGGCATCTTTAATCATAGTGGAATGCTATGAAAAAGATGTAACAAGCACAGTTACATAAAAACTGATATTTTTATTGTAATCACAATGTAGTTTGAAGTCAAGGTATAAAGTCTTGAAATCGAGATAAAAAGTTTGTCAACTTTTCTGAAACGCTTGAGATACGGATTTCACCATAAAAAACCTATTCTTATTGAACAAAAAATCAGTCGATCTCGCAAGTAAAGAGTTTGTAAAGACGTCTCATGAAAAAAAGATGAATGCCTCTAAGTCATCTGCTACAAGCATCTGTTCTCCGATTTCGTATATATAAGAGAAGGCAGGAGAGAGTGAGGGATAAGAGTGGGACGATCCTATGTTGCGATTGGAGATTCCTTAACAGTTGGGGTGGGGGCACGTTTATTTGGCGGGGGATTTGCTGAGCGGTATCAGTGGATGCTTGAAAAAAAGGCACATGCGCCAGTCGAGCTGTCTGTATTTGCAAAGTCAGGGTTAACGACGGATCAGATTTTTCAGCTGTTCAAACGATCTGATGTGAGGCGTGCTATTGCAGCAGCTGACATCATCACCATTACAGGCTGTGGGAATGACCTTGTTCAAGCGATTCAGCAGTATGAAAAGGGTGAAGATGAAAAGAAACTGCTGCAAGCGACGCTGCATTGCCAAGCAAATTTCAGCAAAATGATTCAAGAAATCGCTCGGATCAAAAGAGGGCAGAAGCAGCCCTATTGCGTGTATCTCATGAATTTATATAATCCTTTTCCGCAAATACCAATAGCCGGGCGGTGGCTTCAGCAATACAATCATCAGCTTCGCTCGCTTGCTGCAAATCCGCATGTAGAGGTTGTGGATGTGTACCGGGCGTTTGAAGGACATGAAAATGAGTACTTATCGATTGATCAATTTCATCCGAACTATAAAGGATATGAAACAATGGCAAAAACATTGCTTCAACAATCCTGTAACCAGCTGTAATCCATTGGGATTGCAGTTTTTTTCGTCCTTTTAAATGAAGGAGGGTTTCGATATGATAAAAGAAACGAAAGCGAAAGAGGTGTGCAGGCATGGAGGAAATCAGTGCATATTTTCAAGAAATGACAGGAACCGCTTATGAAGTGGGAAAACAGCAGGCTGTCTGGATGAAGAAGAAGCAATGGCTACAGACACAATACATTCGAACAGAACCGCTTGCAAAAGAGGCTGTGAAAGAAACGAAGCAGCTGATGCGCCCATATCTTCCCCAGTTAGAAGAAGAGATTGCTGGATTTTGTGATGAACTGCAATTAGATGAGCGCTATTTGACCTTTTTCTATTCATCTCATCTACAGCCAGGCTGTTCCCACTGTGTGAGGCAGGGAAATAAGGCGGCGGGTCAACAAACGGTCATGCTACGTAATTATGATTTCTCCCCGATATTTGATGATATGCGTCTTGTGACGACACATGTGAAGGGCTTGGCATATCATACAGGCTCGTCGCTGCTCTTGTTTGGCAGATCTGATGGGATGAATGAGCATGGTCTTTCTGTCACATTCTCTGCTTGTGGTCCACCGGTTGGAAATGAACCCGGTTTAAAGCCTCCAGCAGTTGCCGGCTTGCAAGTGTATCATGTGATTCGATCTGTTCTGGAAAACTGTAGAACGGTTGAGGAAGCCGTTCGCTCTATTCAGGAAATGCCCGTTGCCTCAAATGTTCACCTCATGCTTGCCGATCGAAAAGGAGAAGCGGCTGTGATTGAAATCATTGATGGCCGCAAAATGGTGAGAAGACCGGAGGAAGGTTATATTGCAGCCACAAATCATCCGATTGCTGATCAAACAGCAAAAGGGGTGACGAAACATCATTCTGTTGTCAGGTATGACATGCTAATAGAGGCTTTAAAAGAACAACAAACAAGTGATTCTCTTGTTAAGCTGTTTCAGACAGAATATCCTGATGGTCTGGCTGTACACAATTATGAGGAGCTGTTTGGAACAATGCGAACCGTCATCTTCCGCCCGGAAGAAGGAACGATGGATTATTGCTTTGGCTCTCCAATATACAATCCGACGTATTCTTTAAAAGCTGGGGGTTCACTGCCTTTTCATGAACAAAAGGTTCAATTTCATCAAAAGGATTATGGACCGTCATTTTGGAGAAGTGTATGATCAGACGTTGTATTTAATTTTGTCACAGCCTATGTGCCAAAGTCAGATCAACTTAAAATTGCATCATTTGTTGATAGCGTTTTATATTAAGGTGCGACAATAGACCTATTTTTGCAGAAGGAGGCATTTCATGTACATAACGGCACGAGAACAGAAGATCATCAAATACATCATTCAGCAAAATCGTTATGTCACCATTCGTGAGATAGCCGATTCTGTTCAGGTGAGTACAAGGACGATTCATAGAGAACTAAAATCGATTAAACCCATATTAAAGAATTATGATCTTTCACTAGATAAACAGCCGGGGAAAGGCTTGAAGGCAGTCGGTGAACAGGAGGATAAACAGCGGCTTCTTGCTCATATGTCAAATGAGGATCAAATTGAATATAGCTCTGACGAACGGAAGCTCTTAATCCTATGTGCGCTGCTTGAAGCAAAGGAACCGGTGAAATTATATACACTCGCTTCCGATTTGCAGGTCACAAATGCGACCATCAGCTATGACTTAGATGAACTGACGGAGTGGATCGCGCCATACGGTTTGCAGCTGATCCGAAAACGTGGGTATGGCATTGAATTAAAAGGACCCGAGGAAGCAAAACGAAAGATTGTCGGCAACCTCATTGTAGACCGGCTCGATATTCAATTATTTTTAGAAACGATCGAAATGAATATCAAGCATCGAACGAAAGCGACGGAAAAAGTGTTTGGCGTTGTCAGTAGAGGGCAACTGCTCAAGGTAGAAAGACTTCTCTTTCATTTGAAAAATCGACTGTCACTCTCTTTATCTGATAGTGCCTATATTGCGCTTGTCGTTCACTTAACCTATGCTATCGAACGGATTCAGCTTGGCGAAACCATTCGAATGGAAGAGGAAGAGCTGCTTGAACTAAAGCGGACGAAAGAATTTGAATCATCACTGCGAATTGCAAGAGCGCTTGAACGCATGTTTAATGTGGAGATTCCTGAAGCAGAGGTCGGATATATGACGATCCATCTGCGCAGTGCCAATCGTAGCTTTCAGAAAGAATACCGTATTGATGAAATCGAGCTGGATATCGCGATTAGAACGAAGAAGCTCATTGATTTTATTTCTAATAAAACTGGCTACCATTTAAATGAGAATGATTCATTGTATGAGGGACTCGTGTCTCATCTCGAACCTGCCATGAACCGTTTAAAGGAAAAGATGAGAATCTATAATCCACTTACACAACAAATTAAAAAGGACTACTTTTTGCTTTTCATGGCAATTGAAGAAGGAGTCGAGCGTTTCTTTCCAGAGATCGAATTTCCAGAGGATGAAATCGCCTTTATTGTGCTTCACTTTGGCTCAGTGCTTGAAATCAAAAAAGAAGAAACAAACATTCATGCATTGGTCGTGTGCTCAAGCGGGATCGGTTCCTCTAAAATGCTCGCATCTCGGTTAAAAAAAGAATTGCCAGAGATCGCCGAATTCGATCTGTCTTCCTTGATGGAACTAAAAGAAATCGATGCATCAAGCTATGACATGATTGTCTCGACCGTTCCTATCCCATATGAGCATGTCGATTACATCATGGTCAGTCCGCTCTTAAACGAGGATGATGCTATGCGTGTGAAGGCTCATATTAAACGAAAGATCCCTTATATGATTGAGAAAAAAAGGATGAAAGAAGCTGCCAAAGAATTGGTACAAGAATCCGTTAATATGATGGCGGTTGCAGAGCGGGTGACGAATTACATGTCTGTGATTCGCAGCATCTTGTCCCATTTCACCATTAAAAATAGAAAGGCGATGCCGCAGCATGAGGCAACAATCAGGCAGCTGCTTCGTCAGCTTGAAGAGGAAGGATTTATCATACATGCGGATGTGGTAGCAAATGGTTTACTAGAACGTGAACAGCAAGGTGGTTTAGGGATTCCTAGTACAGAATTTGCTCTTTTTCATTTAAAGCATGCATTCATCAAGGAACCAATCTTTCATATTTATGATCTTGATCAGGCATACGAGGTCAAAAGCATGGACGGTGGGCAGCAGCAAATGTCACGAATGCTCATGATGCTGGCGCCGCAAGAGCTTGGCAAGGAAGTGTCTGAAATGTTTAGTCTGATCAGTTCATCCATTATTGAAAGTGAGGAAAGCATGACGCTTTATGGTCATGGATCAGAGGGAGACATTGAACAGAAATTACATCAGCTGTTCTATCAATTTGTCAAAGAGGCAAAGTGGTAAGAAAAAAAGCCGAGAGCATATTCGCTTCTCGGTTCAGATTGTAGACAAAGGGCTAAAATGATTTTTATTTTAGCCCTTTGTCTTCTTTTCAGCGTAATAGAAAACCTTTGCAGTTTAGGAAGGGCGAGCACCGGAGCGGAGCGAATTTGACATTCGTGAGCACCGAAGCGCAGATTTGACAAAGAATGCGAGGGTTTGTCTACACGCTGGGCCTAGAGCTTATTCGCTTCTCGGCTTTTTGGCTGTGACACAGACAGCAAGCGTTGGACGAATTTCCTCATACTCAACAGAAAAATGGTCAAACCCCGCAAACTGTAAATCATTCAATATGTTTTCACCCATCTCTTTTGTCCGGCTCGCATCAGCACCTTTTTCTCTTGGCTGCATCACCATGACGAGTTTTCCACCCGGTTTCAACGTGTGATAAAGGTTGAGTAGACCAGTCTTTGGATCATCCCAAATCGTAAAGTTGTTCACAGACAGTACTTTGTCATACTGCTCTCCCGGCAAACGTGTTTTCTCGATTTTTCCTACATACAGCCGGACCTGTTTGTCTTTTGACCGTTTGCTGACGCGGGACTGTGCTTGCTCCTGCATGGTGGAGGAGGCATCCAGCCCATCAATGTGAAGATCTTCATAATGCTTAAGCATATGTTTGATGCTGTAGCCAGGTCCATAGCCGATTTCCAAAATGTTTTCACCATCTGTCAGATTTAAGTGCTGGATGGCCCACTGATTCAATGCTTTATTTTCTTTTGCCATAATGAAGCCTGCGATGCTTCCGAGCCAGCCTTTTGGTTTGCTAAAGGTTTTCGAAATGGTTGACAGCATGTGAGAACGCTCCTTTTTAATGATCAAGTAACCGATTTTATCCATATTGAAACATACTGATTTTCAAAACGCATCTGTGCCGCACAGGGATGTTTGAGTGGAAAAATGAGGTGGTAATGAAAGGATACATCAACAAATCAAGGAGGAGCTTACACATGGATTTACGTGAATATTTAACAAATGGCATTCCGCGCCAAACACAAGATCAGCAGCCAGGCAGTGAAAGGGAAATGAATCCTGCGCCGATCTTTGAGGATGAATCATATCAAGGGTCTGGCAAGCTCAAAGGGAAAGTTGCACTGATTACAGGCGGAGATAGTGGAATTGGACGTGCTGTATCTGTTGCCTATGCAAAAGAAGGGGCACACGTCGCCATTGTTTACTTAAATGAACATGAGGATGCAAAGGATACGCAAAAGCGCGTAGAACAGGAAGGCGTCAAATGTTTAACGATTGCAGGAGATGTCGGTGACGAAGCCTTTTGCGAGAAAGCGGTAGAAAAAACAGTTGAAGCCTTTGGGCAATTAGATATTTTAGTGAATAATGCGGCTGAACAGCATCCGAAAGAACGGATTCAGGATATATCTAGTGAACAGCTTCACCAAACCTTTAGAACCAACTTCTATTCCTATTTTTATTTTACGAAGAAAGCACTGGATTACTTAAAACCGGGAAGTACAATTATTAATACAACATCCATTAACCCATATCGAGGCAACAAAGTGCTGATTGATTATACGGCGACAAAAGGCGCAATCAATGGCTTTACGCGTTCTATGGCACAGTCGCTTGTGAAAGATGGGATTCGGGTGAACGGTGTAGCGCCAGGTCCAATTTGGACGCCGCTCATTCCATCTACATTTGATGAGGATAGTGTGGAAAGCTTTGGGGCAGAAACCCCAATGGGAAGACCAGGACAGCCTGTAGAGCATGTCGGTTGCTATGTGCTGCTTGCTTCTGACGAATCGTCTTATATGACAGGACAAACACTTCACGTCAACGGCGGTTCCTTTATGAATACATGATCAATAGCGCACCGCCCACCTGATTGGGCGGTGTGTTTAGTATTTCTTGCGATTCTTCTGCACAGATGAGACAGACCATACGATAATGCCCACAACAACTGCCGCAATGACAAGTGAACTTAAATGGAACATCGTTTCATGATGCATGTTCAACTTCTCCCTTCATTGAGCCTGTTTTCTATAGCATCAGCCAGAAGATCTCTTTTTATGAAAAACACATTTCTTTGTTTAATGAATGGATTGTCGTGGAAACCTAAGAGTACGGATGAAATTTGAAGGAGTGAAACGATATGTCACAAGAAGAATTAAAACAAAAGGTACTCAACCTATTAGATGAACAAAAGGTCGGAACACTGGCGACCGTTGAACAGGATAAGCCGCATACCCGCTACATGACTTTTTTCCATGAAGGGCTGACATTATATACACCAACGAGCAAAGAAACACATAAAGCAGACGAAATTGAAAAAAACCCGAATGTCCATATTCTCATTGGTTATTCAGGTGAAGGATTCGGTGACACGTATGCAGAAATCGCAGGTACCGCTACATTAACCGATGATCCAGAACTGATCGACCGCCTTTGGTCTGAGGAGATGGAGAAATGGTTTAAAGGAAAAGATGATCCGAACCTAGTGATTCTGAAGATTGATCCAACCTCCATTCGTTACATGAATGAAGGAAACCGTACTCCAGCTGAATTATCACTTTAACACTTGCGTAAGATGGGGGGGTGTGTTATAGTTTTATATTAAGTGTTGAAATAAGCAAATAAATAAAGAAAGTAAACTTTCTTTTTTCTATGACATAATGAGAAGCAATAGAGCTTCTACTTGATAAGAACGAGACGCTGTTAAAGCGAACAAACTTATTCTTTTCCTTCTGCACCCGCCCCCTATAAAAGCGGAAGAGTGGAAAAAAGACGTTTTGATTTACAATTCACACTGGCACGGCTTCGGAGCCGTAAGGACGAATGAGAGGTAGGGCTTTCGTTGTCTTGTTATCCAGAACTTCCATGGCGTTTACTTTCAAACGTAGGTTCACTCGGAACACATATGACACACTGATATGATCGAATCTTAATTCATACACTCCTTAACGGAGATCACACATTGATTATTTATTTGCATGAAAAAAGCAAGGAAAAGGCTGCCATCTATTTGGCAGCCTTTTTCATTGAGTTCATTTCATGATCACTCACTTCGACCTTTCTTCTGATACCGCCAAATCTTCTGAATAAAAAAGAACATCACCGCAAACAAAATAGAAAAAATGAACATGTCCAAGAGTGTCACGCCTCTATTTGGGTGCACAATGCCAAACCAAACCAATTGCAGAACAAAAGAGATAGCAAAATAACTGATGGATTCTTTCATGATTTTCCCCATTTCACTTATTTTTTTGACCTTTTAGCCATAACAGCCAAATGAAGAAGGAACCGATGATACATGATAGTAAAGTGATGGGCGGCAAGGTATGCCAGCTAGTCAGCCCCTTTACAAAGCACATATAAAAAAAGAAAATGGTAATGGATACGAGCACCCATTGTTTGAGCCAACGGGGAACACGCAGCCAAGCTGTTAGAATGATAGATGATAGCTTATCCAATGAGATAACTCCTTTTTTGAATATGATTGGATTTTATCGCAAATAACCAAGTTTGTAAAATATGGATTTTAGGGGTTAGAATGGTATTCTTCTAGCGCTTGAAACATTCTCGCTGCACTGACGTATAAGATAAAGGAACCTCATGAAAGGAAGCGATCAAGTGAAAAGAATACCAGTGATTTTTTTACGATATATTGTCTTCTTTATTCCAGCGATCATTCTTAGTGTCTTGGTGTGGAACCATTACCAAGAGGATTTGTCAGCAGGGAAAGTGACGGAATATGACGTCAAACGAATGTTTACATTTGATGAAGGAAAACGAGTGGTGAGTGCTGTATCAAAAAACCAGCAGCTCCATTTTGCCATGTATGATCCTCAAGCAGGAAAAAGAATCAGTGAATGGACCACAGCAAGCGATTCGTTTAATGAAATGCTGCCATCCTTTCAAGATAACAATCTCTTACTTGCTTTAAAAAATAAAGACGGGCAGCTGTTGATCGAGAAACTAACGCCAAGCGGAGAAAAGAAAGAGCTCGTTAAGCAAAATCTACAGATACCCTCGTTTTTAAAAACGAATACATATCAATGGAATGGACGGCTTGTGTTTACGGGAGAAATGGAAGGCGCCGCTGCGGTCCTCGGTGAGCTAAAGGATGGTCAGTTTCATGTGCACAATCTCAACGAGCTAAAGCTGCCAGCAAGGCCAGTTTCTATGGATGTCGTCATGAATTCCTTTAGGGGACAGACGCCTATTCCTATATTTGAATTGACTTTGAAAAATGACCAGAAGGCGTATGTCAGCGGAGTCTCAAACGATAAGCATCAGCTTGGGGTCTATGTCTCCAAAAACGCTGAACCGTTTAGCCTCATTGAAGATAAAGTGGAGCAGCAGCTGGAAAAAACGATCGGAACATCCCAAAATGTTGCAGTCGCTGTCGAATCTAACTATCCAAAAAGACCAAGGAAAGTGAATGCAGAGGGAAGGCTTGGGGAAGTCGTCCCAACACCAAAACCGATTTATCAAACCCTTATCTACCAGCTTAATGAGGAAGAAGTTCTTCTTGCAGGCTCTACAGCAAAGGACGAAGCAAAAGGCAAGCTGACTGGTTATATTTATAACCACCGCATGAATAAGGCGACGTCTGTTAGCAAGCTTTTGCAGTCGTTTTCATATGAAACGTTACAAAGAGAAGGACTCTCTTTCAATAAAAATGTGAAAAGCGATTGGATCTATTATTCAATCGACAATCAATTAACGGGTGCATTTGAGACGAAGAGCAAAGAGCTAAAGGAATTTCCTTTGAAAAAAATGATCTTAATCGAAAACGCAAGTCCTGCTCACCAAACGTCTGTTGACACCTTTATGCAATATGTCATGAAAGGCGGACCGCTCATTCTCAACTGGGCGATATGGCTGTTTATTCCACTGCTGTTATTTGTGCTAGCCATCTTCCTGCCGCCGATTTTGAGACTGGTGAGAAAGAACAAGATCAAGGACAGTATCACATTAGAAGCCAATATTGTATCTGTCAAAGAAACGGGTACCTACATCAACGAACAGCCACTTGTCAAAATGCAGCTGCAATTTCAATATGATGGGGAAAACATCGAGAAGACAGTTAAAACGGTTGTATCCTATGCCCAGATACCACAGCCGGGTCAGCGTATCGCCATTCTCTACAATCCGAAGAAGAAAAAGGCGATGCTCTTAAAAGAGAGGGACTTCTCACAGACAAGTGAGCCAAAGTTCATCAAAGGCGCTGTTTTAAGAAATATAGAATCATATGGAACCGTAGGACGAGGCACTGTCTTATCGCTTACATTTGAAGCAGATCAGAAAAGGTATACCATTCCGATGATTCAAGCCGCTGGTTTTGAATTTAGAACAGGAGAAAAAGCCGATCTCGTCGACATCAGCGGTCAGTTGAAAATGGCAGCCTATGGCCATGAAGTGCGGAATCGATCGGGGAAAGATGTAACGTTAACTGGAACCATCCAGCGGGTAAAGCAATATCCAGTTGCGATTCATGGACAGAAGCCTGTCATGCTGGATGTGACGGTTTCAAGCGGAGATCAGTCTATTACAAAAACGGTCAGCCAATTCATCCCTGATCATATGCAGGTCGCACCAGGAACTCCAATCACGATCCAGACAAAACAAGAAGAGCTGGATAAAGAAATCAGTCTCATGCAAGAGAAACAAGGAAGTGCAAAAGTGACCCATGTCGCATTTGCTGGTGTCATCGGCAATCAGCCGCTAGCGATCATTCAGATTGAGCGAGATGGCATGATGTATGAAGTGAAACAGTCAATCGATCCAATCACTAGCGTACTGCCGGGTGATGAACTATGGGTGGCATATCACGAAATGACACGTCAAGCAGCCATTGTGAAATATGCATCGATTTAAAAAATACTTCAGCGTGTAGACAAACCCTCGCATTCGGTGTCAGTCCTGCGTGCTGGTGCTCACGAATGTCAAATTCGCTCCGCAAAAGTAACCGCCCTTCCTAGGGCTGCAAAGGTTTTCTATCACGCTGAAAAGGAGAAAAAGGGCTAAAACGAATTTCGTTTTAGCCTTTTTTGATTAAGCTTTTGTATCATACTGGCGGAGCACCTTATCATAGGCGAAGTTGCCGAAAGGAATGAACGCCGCAAAAAAACCAGCGATCGACCATTTCAAATGCCAGCGAACTTTAAAGGTCACATATGCCAAAATAAGCATATAGATGACAAACAATGCGCCATGAAGAGAGCCTACAATGGTGACTGCCATCGGAATATCCGCAAAATATTTCAGAGGCATGGCAATTAAAAGTAGGGTTAAAAGAGACATACCCTCAATAAAACCCGCCTTACGAAGACGGCTAATACTTGTATGCATAGACAAATCCTCCTGTATAAAACCTAGTTTCTCATCTTCTAATATAAACGAAAGATTGTCCGGACATGCTAAAATCTACGGAAAATTCAAAATATGTTCATGTAATGCTTAAAAAATGGAAAAAAAGAAAAATCACTTAATCCGTGTTTGTTTCAGAGAGTACTTGCTTTAAGTGCATCACATCATGTAACAAATGATTCGTCATCGCTTGAACGGCTTCTGTGGAGCGGCGCTCTTTCATTTCAGAATAAATGGCAGCATGCTCTGTTTGAATCGTCTCAGCACGCGCCCCGCCGCTAAAATGAAAGATGCGGCAAAAATGAATGAGTGCATTCACATGATTCAATTGTTTACATAAGCGGTGATTGTGACTAGCTAGAATGATTTTTTGATGAAAGGCTTCATGTAACTGGACGATGTCTTTAGATGCCAGCTGCTGCTTGATTGCTTCGTCTGCCTGCGTGAGAACATGCCCAATTTCCTCCAGCTCTCTTTGCGCGGCTTCCTTGCATGCAAGCTCAACAGCAAGCGTTTCTAGGGCGATCCGAATTTGATAAAGCTCCTCGACATCTTTTTCCGTTAACGTATAGACAGAGTAGCCTGACCGATGATCAGCGATCAAGAGCTCATCTTTTTCTAAAAGCCTCATCGCCTCTCTCACTGGTGATCGGCTTACACCAAATTGTTTGGCAAGCTGTGTCTCATTGATACGTTCCCCCGGCTGAAACTGTCCATCAAATATCATTTGCTTCAGCTGTTCATAAAATTGCATATGGTATGGTGCTGGTCTTTCCATCTCGAATGAATTCATCCTGTCATTCCCTCATTTACACATCATCTTTTGTCTCATGTTATCCAAGTTTTTCCCTCTAGGCAAGCCTACATCGGAAAAGTCAATATCGTACAATTCAAGAGAAAAAGGGTGTGCTACACTAATGATCAGTTCAGTGAAAGAGGGGATCGACATGAAAACACAAGAAGAACGAACGGTACATTTTGATCAGGACTTGCAAATAGAGGCGTATCGCTTTCATGGCATCATGCAAAAGTTCCCGAATCATTTTCATACATACTATGTAATTGGATTTATTGAGGATGGTCAAAGACGTTTGATCTGCCAAAATAAAGAATACATCATTGAAAAGGGAGACATTCTTCTTTTCAATCCATATGACAATCACGCATGCGAGCAGATTGATCACAGGACACTAGATTATCGTTGTTTAAATATAGAAGCAGATGTGATAGAGAAGATGTTTCAGCACAAGCCACACTTTAAAGCCCCTGTGTTTTCACAAAGTGAACTGACAAAGCCATTATATGATCTTCATCAAATGATGACAGAAGAAGCCCCAGCTTTGAATAAACAGGAAACGTTTTATTTCTTTATGAAGCAGCTGATTGAAGCCTATGCTGATACATCAGAGGAAAAAGCATCAGCAGCGCATGCTGCCGAACAGAAAGTTCAAGACGCACAGCAATATATTGAAACACACCTTACGGAAAATATATCGTTAGACGACTTAGGAGAGCTTGTCTCCATGAACAAATACTCACTTCTGCGTGCTTTTACAAAGTACAGAGGGATCACGCCGTATCGTTATTTACAGACAGTGAGAGTGAATTATGCGAAGGAGCTTCTCTCACGAGGAGTAAAGCCTGTAGATGCGGCAGTCTCCGCCGGTTTTTCAGATCAAAGTCATTTAAGTCATTTCTTTTCAGAATTTATTGGGCTCACACCAGGGCAATATCAGCACATTTTTGCAAAGCAGGTAACAGTAGATGAAAAATAACCAGCTTCTTGGTCATCTAGCGGCCATATTCACCATTTTTCTATGGGGATCGACCTTTATCTCAACCAAAATATTGTTAACGGCTTTTTCTCCAACAGAAATATTATTTTTCCGCTTTTTTCTTGGATATCTCGCTCTGATGTTGATATACCCAGTCACTATGAAGGTGCACCGTAAAAAGCATGAAGCGATGTTTGCGCTCGCAGGGTTATGTGGTGTGGTCTTATACTATTTTTTAGAAAATGTCGCTCTCACCTATACGTTCGCTTCGAATGCAGGAGTCATCAGCTCGGTTGTGCCATTCTTCTCATTTTTATTGGCTTATTTTTTATTGAAAGATGAGCCTTTGCATCGCCGGTTTTTCATAGGCTTTTTCATCGCGATGACAGGAATTGTAC
The DNA here is from genome assembly GCF_038601465.1 of Bacillus sp. FSL R7-0672. Taxonomy (NCBI): domain Bacteria; kingdom Bacillati; phylum Bacillota; class Bacilli; order Caryophanales; family Bacillaceae; genus Bacillus; species Bacillus sp. FSL R7-0672. The sequence continues at coordinate 486,838 of NZ_CP152010.1, forward strand.
TGATTAGCTTTAATGGAATGACGACGTTCCAATTGAATCCAATCGGTGATGCGCTAGCATTAACGGCGACCATTGTCTGGGCCTTCTATTCTATTTTATCGAAAATCATCAACCAATATGGATACCATATCATTCAAGTGACGAGACGTGTCTTTTTTTACGGCTTACTCTGGATGCTTCCCCTGATCTGGCATTTTAAAATTCGTATAGACTGGGAGCGATTGTCGAACCCGTCGTTTGCCTTTCACTTATTGTTTTTAGGCCTGTTCGCATCTGCCATTTGTTTTCTAACATGGAGCTTTTCAGTGAAAACGCTCGGTGTGGTGAAAGCGAGTGTGTATATTTATGGCGTTCCTATTATTACGATGGTCATTTCAATGATCGTTCTTCATGAGAGATTGACCCTCATGTCGATACTCGGAACGGCACTGACCTTAGGCGGACTGCTCCTTTCAGATAAAAAAGGTACGGGGAGGAAGAAGGAGAAACCCTCGATGCTTTTGCAGAATAAAAAGGCGCTTTGATCAAAAAAGTGCCTTTATCCATTGAAAGAACATGTACTCTCTAGTAAACTCAAATTTAAACGGTCGACGGTCGACTGATAATAAAGGGGGAGAAATAAATGAAGCATGTTTCAATTGCGGCGATACCAGGTGACGGGGTTGGGAAGGAAGTTGTACCTGAAGCCATACGAGTATTGAAAGCGGTATCAGAAGTGCATGGCGGTCTGTCCTTTACCTTTCGGGATTTTCCGTGGAGCTGTGAATATTATTTAGAGCATGGTGAGATGATGCCAAAGGATGGATTACATCAATTGAAAGCCTTTGACAGCATTTTCTTAGGAGCAGTCGGAGATGCCAATTTAGTGCCGGATCACATATCACTTTGGGGACTGCTTATTAAGATTAGGCGGGAATTTGAACAGGTGATAAACGTCAGACCTGCAAAACAGCTGAGCGGCATTCGCTCATCGCTTGCTCAGCCAAAGGATTTCGATCTTCTAGTTGTCAGAGAAAACGGTGAAGGTGAATATAGTGAAATTGGAGGCCGTATTTATCAAGGGGAAGATCAGCTTGCTGTTCAAAATGCGGTATTCTCAAGAAAAGGGACAGAGCGTGCGATGCGTTTTGCCTTTCAATTAGCAGAAAAAAGGCGAAAGCATGTGACGAGTGCAACCAAATCGAATGGGATCGTTCATACCATGCCTTTTTGGGATGAAGTGTTTCAAGACGTAGCAAAGGATTATCCAGAGGTGACAGCAGACTCACAGCACATTGACGCGCTCTCAGCCTTCTTTGTAACAAGACCAGAAAAATTCGATGTGATTGTTGCCAGTAATTTGTTTGGTGATATTTTGACAGACCTTGGGGCAGCCATTATGGGAAGTATTGGCATAGCGCCTGCCGCCAACATCAATGTAAATGGCAAATACCCATCCATGTTTGAGCCTGTACACGGATCAGCTCCAGACATTGCGGGAAAAGGAATCGCCAACCCAATCGGTCAAATCTGGACCGCTAAACTCATGCTTGATCATTTCGGAGAGGAAGAACTGGGCACACATCTGCTCGAAACCATCGAATCAGTCACAGCAGATGGCTTTTTAACGGCAGACATCGGCGGCGCCTATCAAACGCAAGAAGTCACAAACGAAATCATCACACGATTGAAGAAATAATCCGTCATTAGAACCGCATCTCTACGTCTGCTATAATAAAAGAATGGATAGAAGAAAGAGATGTGAAATCTAGTGTCAAAAACAGTTGTATTAGCAGAGAAACCTTCGGTCGGACGTGATCTTGCACGGGTGCTGAAGTGTCATAAAAAAGGAAATGGCTTTTTAGAAGGAGATCAATACATTGTGACGTGGGCGCTTGGCCATTTGGTCACACTGGCTGATCCTGAAGGCTACGGAAAAGAGTTTCAATCCTGGCGTTTAGAGGATTTACCAATCATTCCCGAACCGCTTAAGCTTGTGGTGATGAAAAAGACAGGAAAACAATTCCAAGCAGTGAAAGCGCAGCTTGCGAGAAAAGATGTCAAAGACATTGTCATCGCAACAGATGCAGGACGTGAAGGGGAGCTTGTCGCTCGATGGATTCTTGAAAAAGCGCATGTGAAAAAGCCTTTGAAACGACTATGGATCTCATCTGTCACGGACAAAGCCATTCAAGAAGGCTTCAAACGATTAAAAGACGGCAAAGAATACGATAACCTGTATCGCTCAGCCGTTGCGCGTGCAGAGGCAGATTGGATTGTCGGCATCAATGCAACAAGAGCGCTGACAACAAAATTCAATGCACAGCTTTCCTGCGGACGGGTGCAAACACCAACGATCGCCATGATCGCAAAACGAGAAGAAGACATTCAGCAATTTCAGCCGAAGCCGTTCTATGGATTGACTGCACAAGTAGATGGACTGACTTTGACCTGGCAGGATGCCAAAACAAAGCAAAACCGGACATTCCAAGAGAATGTGATCAAAGATCGCTTGGCAGCCTGCGAAGGAAAACCAGCAGTGGTTGATGCGTTGAAAAAAACAGCGAAAAAAGCTTTTGCGCCGGGACTGTACGATCTGACTGAATTGCAGCGTGATGCACATAAACGCTATGGTTTTTCAGCCAAAGAAACATTATCTACGCTTCAGCGATTGTATGAGCAGCATAAGCTCGTCACATATCCACGTACAGATTCACGATTTATTTCAGCGGATATCGTTCCTACAATAAAAGATCGTTTAAAAGGAATGAATGTCAGACCGTACGCGCAGCATGTGAACCGGATTTTACAATCAGGTGTGAAAGCGCACAAAGGCTTCGTCAATGATGCCAAGGTGTCAGATCACCATGCGATTATTCCAACCGAGGAAGAGCTGTACCCAGGAGTATTAAGCGATAAAGAGCGTAAATTATATGACCTCATTGCCAAACGATTCCTTGCTGTACTTATGAATCCTTTCGAGTATGAGGAAACAACGGTCATCACCAAAATAGGCAGTGAAACGTTCACAGCAAAAGGGAAAACCGTGCAAGCAGCTGGCTGGAAAGCCGTGTACGATGACTCATATGAAGAAGAGGAATCAGCCGAGGCAGATCAACATTTGCCGCTGCTTTCAGAAGGACAGTCACTAGATGTACGACAGCTGAAAGAGACAAGAGGAGAAACGAAACCTCCTGCACGTTTTAATGAAGCGACCCTATTATCTGCTATGGAAAACCCAGCGGCATTTATGCAGAACGAGGAAAAGGACTTAGTGAAAACCATTGGTGAAACAGGTGGTCTAGGAACTGTAGCAACAAGAGCGGATATTATTGAAAAGCTGTTCAATAGCTTCTTAATCGAAAAAAAGGGCAAAGACATTTTCATCACATCGAAAGGGAAGCAGCTGCTCTCGTTAGTGCCTGAAGATTTAAAGTCTCCTGCATTAACAGCGGAATGGGAACAAAAACTTTCTAAAATTGCCAAAGGGCAATTGAAAGCTTCTCAATTCATGAGTGAAATGAAGTCATATGCCAAACAAGCTGTATCTGAAATCAAACAGAGGAACCAGACCTTTAAGCATGACAATGTCACTGGCACCCATTGTCCAGACTGCGGTAAACTCATGCTGAAAGTGAATGGAAAACATGGCACGATGCTCGTTTGCCAGGACCGAGAATGCGGCCATCGTAAAAATGTGGCGAAGAAAACAAACGCACGCTGCCCGAACTGTCATAAAAAGCTCGAGCTACGCGGAGAAGGCGATGGCAAAATCTTTGCTTGTGTATGCGGCCATAGAGAAAAGCTGTCTGTCTTCGAAAAACGCAAATCTCAATCCAATCAAAAGAAAGCCAGTAAGCACGATGTGTCTAAATATATGAAGAAACAAAAGAAAGTGGAAGAACCAATTAATAACGCACTAGCTGAACAATTAAAGAAATTAAAATTAGATCAATAGTTCTATAAAAACCCGTGCGGAAACGCATGGGTTTTTCAGTGTTATCAAGTATATCGACATATTGTTTTTCTGAAAATGGGAATAAATATGCGAAAAGGCTCGTAAATTGGCATAAAATATTCATTTAAATTTAAACAAAAACGCTCTATAATAAATCGTTAGATGCTTAGAGAACGCGGAATTGAAAGGGGACACGAATGCATACACGCATATATCGTACAGCAATTGTTTTACTCATTGTCATTCTACTAGGCGGATGTACCTGGGAACAGCAGAAAGAATCAGCTGATCCAGTATCACCTCAGCCCGTTTTACCTGGAGAATATTTTATCACTCACCACTTAATGACAGATCAAGGCTTAATTCGCACCTCTTTTGCAGAGCAGCACATCTACTTATCTGAATCACTTGGACTTTGGATGGATTATCTTGTTCGAAAAAAAGATCAAAATTCATTTGACCAACAATTTGATGTTCTGCAAGATCAATTTTTAATAGACCACCATCTTCTCAGCTGGCAAATTGAATCTGATCAAAAAAGTAAGGCCAATGCTTTAGTTGATGATTTACGTGTAGTGGCGGCACTTCAAAAGGCAAATCGTTTGTGGAAGAAGTCAGCGTATCAAACGACAGCAAAAGAAATCGCTCAAGCGTTAAAAGAAAAAAACATGTTCAAAGGCATATTGTCCGATTATTATGATGCATCAACCAATCGAACTTCACATACAATCACACTCTCTTATATAGACCCAAAAGCAATCAAAGAATTGGAATCCCTCCAAATATTCACGAAACAAATGACCAGTAACCAATTAGCCATTCTAAAACAAGCACCGAGAAAAAAAGGATTCTTTCCTAAATCCTATGACATAAAGAAAAAAACCTATTCATTCGATCAAGAAATCAATATGATCGATCAACTTTATACAGCTTTACATGCACATCATGCAAAGGTGAATACGTCCGAGATCAAGAAATGGCTTAAAACGTCGTTTAAACAAGAAGGAAAACTGTACGGAAGATACAAACTGAGTACACTGCAGCCATCTGTCACATATGAATCGCCTTCGGTATATGCACTCGTCATTTTGTATGCCCTTAAACAAAACGAGCTGAAATTTGCAAAGGCTGTCTATCACCGCATGAAAGAATTACAAACCCAAGATCCTCTCAAGCCTTATTACGGAGGATACATGAACGAAAAAGAGACACACTCATTTGATAACTTATTGCCTCTAATTGCAGAAAGGGAGCTTCTAAATGAATCGGTTGTTCAGTAACACGTATCGCTTGTACTATTCTCTGCTCCTCACGTTTGCAGGCCTTATTTTGTTTATGGGCTACCTTAACGTACAAGATGCGGAGAGCTTTATGATCATCGCACTGACATTTGTCGTGTTAGGCTGTGGTGTTTTATTTGGTATCCTACCAGCATTAATTTTCACCTTACTGATTTTGTTCTTTATAGGAAGTGTCATGTTCTTTACAGAGCTTGGCCATGAAAATCCCCTTTTTTCAAATCAAACATTACAAGATGTAGTAATTTGGGGCGTAGCACTTCTTTTTTTCGCTATTTCAGCGGGAAGCTTGCATGAACGGATTAATACGCTGCGTCACACCATTGAACAACAAAAACAGGCCATCAAACAATTTGTGGCGATTGACTCGACAACAGGGTTTGACAATGCTGAGCGGATGAAGCTCGAATTGTCTGAGGAAATGAAACGGGCAGAACGGTACAAACAGCCATTTGTCTTTATCCTTCTTCATATGAATTACGCAGCGGAATTCAAATCGTTATATGGAGAAAAAGAAATGCAGCACCTATTTCAGCAATTAAGTCTCAAGATACGCGAAAGCATAAGAGAAACCGATAAGAAATTTCGGTTATCTGAAGAACGAATGGGCTTGCTGCTAACCCATACACCAGAAGAAAATGTGTCAGTTGTCCTTGATAAGCTAAAGGATAAACTGCAAACGCATGTCCTATTAAACGGTCGTGAAGTGACCTTGACATTTCATGTCTGTCATTTAACAAGCAGCTCGGATTATCGTACGCCAGAGCAGTTTTTAGAAGAACTAGAAAAAGAGATGATGATGAATGAACTTTAATTCTTTGATGAAATGTTGTTTGATGATCACGCTTTTTTCGATTCTTTCGTTTAAACACATTGCTTCAGCCGAGGCGCTTGTCACGCAGCCAAATACACTGATCGTTTATTCCACACCATCGGGGGAAGTGACTCCAGCCGTTCATATGCTGGATCTACTCGCCGGTCATTTTTCCAAACAGACGACGATTGTATCTGATGAACATTTGGCTGAAAAGAGGATCAATGAATTTCAGCAAGTCATTTATCTTGGTGAAATAAAGAGAACCTTGTCAAAACAAACCATTCGTGCAATGAACGAATCACAGCAATTCATCGCCATTGGATACAATGCGGAACAGCTCCACCCATTCTCCAAGCTTACTTTTCACAAACAAGACCATATCAGTCAATTGAAACATACACATGATCAGACATACCGTCAGCTAGAGAGAAGGATCAATGTGTTAACGGTTCGAGGGGCAGACTTGGAAAATGAATTTCTAGTGAAGAAACGTCAATCTGATCTGCCATTTGTGACTCAAACAAAAGAAGGTGCGGCATATATCGGTATCTTAGATGTCGTGCAGCACAACAAGCTTCTTGCAGAAGTGCTAGAAAAATACATGCCATCTTCTGTGCAAATGAAGACAAAATACGTAATGCTCGCGAACATCAGTCCAGCAAGTGACGAGAAGAAGCTGCTAGAACTTGGACAATACGTATCTGCACAGCATATTCCTTATCAAATTGCAGTGACCCCTGTTTGGATAGATCGAGCAACAGGTGATGAAGTCACACTGAGTGACCGCCCGAAACTTGTGAGTGTGTTAAAACAATTGCAAGGCAATGGAGCGAGTATCATTCTTCATGGCTTTAACCGTACGTATCGAACGGCGGAATCTGGTCAGGGATTTGAGTTCTGGGATGCAAAATATGATCAGCCCATCACGACAAATGATCCAAAAAATGCAGAGAAGAAACGAAGTAAAAGCCAATTCCCAAATGAAAAAGACTTTCATACGTATACCAAATCGTATCAGCAGCAAGAAGTCGCCTATACAGAAGAAAAACTGACAAAGGGCATTGAGCTTCTTGCTAGGCAAGGCTTATATCCTCTTGCGTTCGAGGTGCCGCATGATGCGATATCACAAAAAGGTTATGAAGTAATTTCAAAGCATGTATCCAGCCTATTTGGACAGGTGCAGTTATCAGACCGCACTTGGAAAACAGCCGGTGCATCGCCGCTCGTGACGTCTCCTGCCATGTTACACGGCATGACCTTATATCCTCAGCAGCAAGTTGAGCAAGTGTCTGACAAAGAAGGTTCAAATGTTTTAACTGAACAGACGATTCAATCCGTGCAGCATTTGCAATCAGCCGCAATTGGGCTGTCCTATGACGTGGAGTTAGGGATTGCAGGGTTACAGGAGTTAATCACACAGATGGAGGCAATTCCTTCTAGCGAATGGCTGGATGTAAAGAAAACAAAACAGACGGTCCAAACTGCACATGTAAAAATCCAAACATCAGGGAATGGACATATTCAAGTAGAGCAATCCAACATTTCCGAAACAAAAAAAGTCAAACGAAGTGGCATGGAAAATATGCTGCGAATTCTCACAGTTGTGGTCATGCTGTTTATTGCGGCATTTGCTTTATACACATTGTATTTAAGACTGACAATGAAAAAACGAATTTTTAAGGAGAGAAAATTAGGTGGCTGATGTCTTATTTTATCTTTCATTAATGCTCATTTGGATCATGCTCCTATACCACATGTTTCTCATGCAGGGCGGCTTTCAACATTACCTCACCTATGAAAAAGTGCTGCCTAAATGGACAAAACAAGGGAAAGAGCTGCCGACCGTCAGTATTCTGATTCCTGCTCATAATGAAGAGGTCGTCATTCGGCAGACGTTAAAAGCGATGGTTCAGTTATCATATCCTAAACACCTCCTTGAAATCATTGTGATTAATGACAATTCCTCTGATCGCACAGGAGAGATTGTGCAATCATTCAGTGAGCAATATGATCATGTCCATATGATTGAAACGAAGCCGCCATTTGCAGGGAAGGGAAAATCCACTGCACTGAATGAAGGTTTGAAGGCTTCAACAGGAGAAGTGATTTGCGTATACGATGCAGATAACATGCCTGAACCAAAGGCTGTCTATTATTTGGTTCTTGGGTTATTAAATGACCCAAAAGCAGGCGCTGTTGTCGGGAAATTCAGGGTGATCAATGCAGCCAAAAATTTGCTGACCAAATTTATTAATATTGAGACCATCTGTTTCCAATGGATGGCGCAGGGCGGGAGATGGAAATGGTTTGGTATTGCGACAATACCAGGTACCAACTTCGCCATCCGCCGGCACATTTTAGAAGAGCTCGGCGGCTGGGATGCCCAAGCTTTGGCTGAGGACACCGAATTAACGATCCGTGTGTATAACCTAGGATATGTGATTCGATTTTTCCCAGCTGCAATCACATGGGAACAAGAGCCTGAGACATGGAAGGTCTGGTGGCGGCAAAGAACGCGCTGGGCTAGAGGAAATCAATATGTTGTCCTTAAATTTTTAAGGCAGTTTATGAAGCTGAAACGAAAACGAATGATTTTCGATTTGTTTTATTTCTTCTTTACGTATTTCTTATTCTTCTTCGGTGTTCTGCTCTCAAATGGCATCTTTATTGTAAACCTATTTGTTGACCTTCACTTATCTGTAGGGGCTGTCGCACTGATCCTGTGGGGATTAGCCTTCTTCCTCTTTCTAACAGAAGTGATGATTACATTAAGTATTGAGAAAACAGAGCTCACCAAACAAAATATTCTCATTGTGGTTCTCATGTACTTCACCTATTCTCAAGTATGGATTGCGCTTGTCGTGTACTCCTTATGTGTAGAGGTGAAGAGCCGATTATTGAAACAAGAAGTGAAATGGTACAAAACAGAGCGTTACGATCAACAACAAAAGAAAAGCGGGTGACAAATTGAAATCGGTCAAATGGATGTTTTTAATATTAGCGCTATCCCTTGCCATTCAGCCTTTTTTCATGGCAAGTCAAGCAATGGCGCAATCCAATCGAGTACAAGTGAAAGACGATTGGGTTCACTCATCAAAAGGAAATCAAACAGAAACGCAGCATTTATCAGAAGATGTGGTGACCTTGTATGGTCAAGAAGACCGCATTGATCTTTCCTATCAAATGGAGAAAGAAAAAGTAGAGTCTAGCACTCTTACATTAAATATAGAGGCTTCACCATTACTAATATCGCCATCGTCTTTCACAGTGATGATCGATGGAGAGATTGAAAAGACGATCCCTGTATCAGGAAAAAACTCAAAAAAATCGATTCAAATCAAATTGAACAAAGCGCAATTGAAAAAAGGATCTCATCAAATTCAGCTCGCATTTTATGGTGTGTTAAAAGAAGGTGTGTGTATCAACCAAGAGACGCCTGCCAATTGGCTGAAAGTATATCCTGAAAGTGAGCTGGCGTTCAAAGGAGTTCAAACGAAAGACGTGACGTTAGACAGCTTCCCTTCGCCATTTATTCCATCAGGTGATCAGGAAGAACAAACAGATATTGTGATTCCAAATAAACCAGAAGCGGCTGAATTAGAAGCGGCTATGAAAGTATATCGTACGTTGAAAAACAAAGACCGTCTAGCAGACCTCAAACTCGTTCAAGAAAAGGACGTCGAGCAAATTGCGCACCCAACTATTGCTGTTGGAGCAAAAGGAAGCTGGAATGGACGAATGAAATCGCTCGAGCAAGCGGCTGGAATTAAAACAGAAGGTGATCAACTTACGTTAGCGGTGAGAACCCTGACAGCAAAGAAAAAAGAACAGCCCATTTTATTTGTCACTGCGAAGCAGCCAAAGACAATTGCTGAAAAAATCAATGTCTTGACTCAGCCAGAACTGACAGGTCAGCTCACTGGAACCGACTTGCTGTTGCAAAAGGTGACAGCTAATGATTCTAAGCCATCTCATCATATTCGTTTAATAGATTTTGGCGCAGATGATGTCAAAGTTGGAACCAAAAAGACAGCATCTGATCATTACTATTATCCGAAAGCATTAATGGCTCAACAAAAATCAGGTGCAAAACTAAATCTATCATTTAAAAAATCAGATCCAGCGAACAAAGCAGAGCGTCTAACAGTGATGATCAATAACGAACCGCACGACGTACCGTTAACAAAACTAGGAAACAAAGATGAGAATGGGTTCTACCATGTGTCGATTCCAGTAGATTCACAAGTGCTTCAAAAGAACGAATATGTGGACTTACAGTTTGTCACAACAGGTTTTAAAAACATGGAATCTTGTAGACATACAGATGAAGAAGGCTGGATTTACATTGATAAGAACAGCTCTCTTCAAATACCAGAAGGAACAACTAATGATACACCGGACTTAGCCGCATGGCCGCTTCCTTACACTTCAGAAACGGAGCAAGGAAACACATTGATCATTATGCCAGATCAAATCAATCAAGCCTCAATCAATCAAATGGCTATGCTGACCGAATCATTTAGTCAACCGGAAGCTGCTCACTATCATTTGATCAAAGCATCGAATGTGACAGATGAACAATTGAAAAAGAACTCTCTCATTTTCATCGGGGGTATCCAGACATTCTCTCTTTTAAAAGAAAAAGCAGACGATCTCATCGTTCCAGCGAAAAAGGGTCAATATGATGTATCCTCATTTGGCATGATCAACGAGACAACAGCTCGTATTGTATGGACGCAGCCATCTGTATGGAATAAAGACCAAGCCCTGACCGTTTTTTCAGGAATGACGGCAGCTGACGCTGATATATCAAATGAAGTGATACGTTTCCTTCAAACAAATACGGAGACCGCAACAGTTGCAATAGAAAGTAAAAACAAAGATGTATTCTCTAATCACCAAACAGTCAGCAATGCAAAAAATGATCTTAAAAAAGGTGAAAAGCAAGGCGTCGGTGATTCTTGGATTTACTTTGCTTGTATCGCTGTACTGATCATTTTTGTCGTTGTGATGATTGTTTATTTCGTACGAAAAAACCGCAAAAAGACTGATTAATAAACGGTCAAAAGACCTCGAAAAAATCTCTTTACTTTGGTGTCAAACGGGAGTATGATCTCTTTTATAAAAGACCAATCGCTGAATCATTTCGATGAGCGGGGGAACCAATTTTGGTGGTATAAAACACCATGTGGGGTGAATCCTTTTAAGGTAGGGCAAAGTCTCATGCGCCCGAATCCGTCAGCTAACCTCGTAAGCGTTAAAGAGAGCAAAGACCAACCTGTGATCTAAACAATAGGCACAGGGGCATTCTATTGCCTCTGTGTCTTTTTGGCGATCCATCTTTTGCAACTTAAATCGTTTGACACTAAAGGAGCGGGCATCACATGTACAGTTTGATGAAGCGTATTTTAATTGGTAAACCATTAAAATCACAGGCAGCAGGAGAACAAAAACTATCAAAAATCAAAGCGTTGGCATTATTGTCATCAGACGCATTGTCATCAGTTGCATATGGTACAGAACAAATCTTAATTGTTCTTTCTGTCGTTAGTGCAGCAGCATTTTGGTACTCACTCCCGATTGCAGGTTGTGTATTAATTCTTTTAATGGCGTTAATTCTGTCTTACCGCCAGATCATTTATGCTTATCCAGAAGGCGGCGGGGCATATGTCGTCTCTAGCAGAAACCTAGGTGAAAAACCGGGATTGATCGCTGGTGGATCATTGCTTGTAGACTATATTTTGACTGTAGCAGTGAGCATTTCAGCGGGGACCGATGCCGTCACATCGGCTTTTCCAACACTATATCCATATCATGTCTTGATCTCAATTGCATTGGTCATCGTGATTATGGTGCTCAACCTCCGTGGATTAACAGAATCGGCATCTATTCTGGCTTATCCTGTATACTTGTTTGTATTTTCACTCCTGATATTAATTGGAGTAGGCGGTTTCAAATTATTAACAGGCGGCGTACCGCCAGCACCTGAACATACAGCGGTAGGCACACACGTACAAGGCATTACATTATTTTTGTTATTAAAAGCTTTTTCATCTGGCTGTTCTGCTCTGACTGGAGTAGAAGCCATTTCAAATACGATTCCATCCTTTAAAAAACCAGCTGCACAAAACGCAGCGAGAACATTGTTGATGATGGGTGGATTGCTAGCTGTTTTATTTGTGGGAGTCACATTGCTTGCATTTGGTTTCGGCATCTCGCCAAAGCCAGAAGAAACGGTTGTATCACAAATTGCATCAGACACTTTTGGACGTACGTTTTTCTATTACGTGATTCAGGCAGTCACAGCGCTAATCCTAATATTAGCGGCAAATACCGGCTTTTCAGCCTTTCCGTTATTGGCTGTCAATTTAGCAAAGGATAAATATATGCCGCGTATGTTTACGGTAAGAGGAGACCGGCTTGGTTACTCTAATGGCATTATCTTTTTAGGCGTAGCTTCTATGCTGCTCATCTGGTTGTTTGATGGGAAGACAGAACACCTCATCCCGCTATATGCTGTCGGTGTGTTCATTCCATTTACCCTGTCGCAGACCGGCATGTGTGTGAAGTGGATTCGTGAAAAACCGCAGGGCTGGAAAACGAAAATGCCAATCAATATCGTCGGAGCACTGATTTCTTTTACAGTTTTTATGATTCTCATTTTGACCAAGTTCCATCTCGTATGGCCAATATTTGTTTTCCTGCCTATTGTTTTATTTATCTTTCATTCCATTAAAAAGCATTATTTGTCTGTTGGAGAACAACTGCGTTTATTGAATGAAACAGAGCCTGTTGAGATTAAAGGAAATGTGGTCATCGTACCGATAGCAGGAGTCACACGTGTTGTCGAACAATCTGTTCAATATGCAAAGTCTTTGTCAGATCAAGTCATAGCGGTTCATGTATCCTTTGATAAAGAAAAGGATAAGAAAATTGAAGAAGATTGGGAAAAACTTAATAGCGGTGTACGACTTGTGATGCTTCATTCGTCCTATCGAAGCCTCATACACCCGCTTGATAAATTTCTTGAAACCGTTGAAGCAAAAGCAAATGCGCATCAATATAAAGTGATGGTGCTTGTGCCTCAATTTATCCCGAAAAAAAGATGGCACACCATTTTGCACAATCAATCTGCCTTTTTATTAAGATTCCGCCTATTATGGAAGCGGGATATTGTGGTGGCGACTCTGCCTTATCATTTTAAAAAGTAGCAGAAGCAAGTTGAAACGTTTGATCAAAAGGATGCGGTGGTATGGAGTAAGAAAAAAGGAGTTTTCTCACATGCCGCAAAGAACCGCAGGAAAAGAAGTAACAGCGCTACTGGAAGAGTGGGGCGTGAAACATATTTATGGAATGCCCGGCGACAGCATAAACGAATTGATTGAAGAACTTAGGCATGAATCAAGCCAAATAAAATTTATCCAAACGAGACATGAAGAAGTGGCAGCACTTTCAGCGGCGGCTGATGCCAAACTAACGGGTAAACTGGGTGTCTGCTTATCAATCGCTGGGCCGGGTGCTGTCCACTTATTAAATGGACTGTATGATGCAAAAGCAGATGGTGCACCAGTTTTAGCAATTGCAGGCCAGGTTGCTTCGGCTGAAGTAGGCAGAGACGCATTCCAAGAAATCAAATTGGAGCGGATGTTTGACGATGTCGCTGTCTTTAATCAGCAGGTACAGACAGCAGAGGCACTGCCTGACTTATTGAATCAAGCCATTAAAGCAGCTTATACCCATAAAGGTGTGGCAGTTCTCACCGTATCGGATGACTTGTTTTCTCAAAAAATAAAGCGTAAACCCGTCTATACATCTCCTCTTTATGTGGAGGGAGAAGTACGGCCAAAGAAAGATCAACTGCTAAAGGCAGCTCAGCTGATTAACAATGCGAAGAAGCCAGTCATCTTAGCAGGTAAAGGATTAAGACATGCAAAAGAAGAGCTTCTTTCATTTGCAGAAAAGGCAGCTGCTCCTATCGTCATCACGCTCCCCGCAAAAGGGGTTGTGCCAGACAGGCACCCATATTTTCTAGGTAATCTAGGTCAAATTGGAACGAAGCCAGCATATGAAGCGATGGAAGAATGTGATCTCTTAATTATGCTTGGCACCTCCTTTCCATATAGAGACTACTTACCAGAGGACACGCCAGCCATTCAACTAGATATTAAACCAGATCAAATCGGTAAAAGGTATCCGGTAGATGTGGGAATTGTGAGCGACAGCAAGAGTGGTTTGCATGAACTGACTTCGTATATTGAATATAAAGAGCAGCGTGGCTTTCTTGAAGCTTGTACAGAGCATATGATGAAGTGGCGAGAAGAAATGGATAAAGAAAAATCTGTTGCTACTTCACCGATTAAACCACAGCAAGTCATTGCTAGACTAGAAGAAGCAGTCGAGGACGACGCCATTCTTTCAGTTGATGTTGGTAATGTGACGGTATGGATGGCGCGTCATTTTGAAATGAAACAGCAGGATTTCATTATCTCCAGCTGGCTTGCCACAATGGGTTGCGGTTTACCTGGTGCGATTTCAGCTAAATTGAATGAACCGAACCGACAAGCCATTGCCGTCTGTGGTGATGGAGGCTTCACAATGGTCATGCAAGACTTTGTGACAGCTGTAAAATATAAGCTGCCGATCGTTGTCGTTATCTTAAACAACAACAATTTAGGAATGATTGAATATGAACAACAGGTAAAAGGAAACATGAATTATGGTATAGAGCTGGAGGATATTGATTTTGCTAAGTTTGCAGAAGCATGTGGTGGAAAAGGAATCTCCGTGTCATCACATGAAGAATTAGCTCCAGCCTTTGATACAGCCCTTCAATCCGATAAACCAGTCATTATTGATGTCGCTGTAGACAATGAACCTCCGTTACCTGGGAAAATCACTTACACCCAAGCAGCAGGCTTCAGTAAATATTTATTGAAAAAATTCTTTGAAAAAGGTGAGCTGGATATCCCTCCACTCAAGAAAAGCCTCAAACGCTTTTTCTAAACACAAAGTAGTCGGTCTTCTGAAAAGAAGGCTGACTTTTTTTTGTGATGATTAGGGAAATCATTTCAATTGTCACTTGCCTTCGTCTCTATTAAAATATTTGGAAATTATTTTTGTAACTTAAAGCCTATTTTTCCAATTCACTGAGAAAGGTAAAATAGACTTTATGATCAATAATGGAGGGAGTGACTTCTTCTGGGTAAGATACTTGATGCAAAAGAACTAACAAGTGCCATGGATGCAAGGGCAAAACACTACCAGGAACTCCGCGAACAATTGGTAGATTTAAAAAAAGCATTACAAGGTGTTTCTAATCTTGGTGATGATTTCACTGGAAAAGGTGCCGATAACATTAAAAGCTTTTATAAAGAACTGGCTGGAAATGTAGATATGTTTATCAGCTTCATTGATAAGCAAAAAGCCTTTCATGAAGGTGTTTCTGGGACACTAGATGATACAAACTTTGGCGGCGACACCTTTGTAGAAGAACACTTTTTAGACAACGCTGTACATATGGGCGTCAAAAATGCCAAAAGCATTGTGAAGGATCAAAAAAAGGCGCTTAAAACGATTTTTCAAGACATCGACGACCTCATTTCTCTAGAGGTATTTGATAGTCAAACTTTTGATGAAAAAATTGCAGATACGGAAGACGAGCGAAAAAAGACAGTGAAAGACCTAAGAGAGCTTGATCAAAATTTAAAAGATGAATATGCTTTGTCAGAAATGGAGCAGCAAGCTACAATGGCATTGTATACGGAAATGATGAATGCCACATATGATGGAAAAGCGATTTCTCCGATGAATTTTGACAAGAAAGCGTATCAAAATAGCGAAATCTACAAGGCAAAAAGCGATATTGAGAAGCAAACTTCCGAATATCTCAACATTAAAAAAGAACAACAGGAAGCCCGCGAGATTGCAAAGGAACAAGAAGCACTCGCCAACCGTCCTTGGTATGAAAAAGCACTTGATTATGGCGGGAATATCGTGAATGAACTGACTGGCGTGAACGATGCAAAACGCGCCGCAACAGGCGTTGACCCGATCACAGGCGAAGAACTTACCGCAGGACAGCGCGTCGCCGCAGGCGGCATGGCAGCCGCAGGATATATTCCAATCGTCGGCTGGGCAGGACGCATTTTCAAAGGCGGAAAAGCCGTCTATAAAACGACCCAAGCCACCTCAGCCGCAGTCAGGGCAGTCGACATCTACAAGACATCGCAAAAATCTTTTGACGCCTTAAAAACATCTCAAAAAGGTTTATATGGTCTCACTGCTACAAACGGCTTCAGCGAAGCGATTACGGGGCGAGATATGTTTGGAAATAAGATCTCGAAAGAACAACAGGAAGCGAGTATGAACGCGGCGCTGGGAATGCTTTTGCCGTTTGGGGCGAAGGGGTTTCATGGGAAAATGGGGGTTAAAGGTGGTACTGTTAAGAATGTAGCCAATGGTACAGTGTGGAAGGATATAAAAGTTACTCAACCACTTTATGAAGGTACTAAAATCCCAAAATCTTTTGAATTAGCAACAGTTGATGGAAAGTTCTGGGTGCACCCTAACGGAACAAAACATATGGTTGAGTATATAACTAGAGATGCAACTACACATGGTATGCCGATAAATAGTCAAACTTTATTGTCGAGTTTCCAAAGCTCTGTTAACAATGCTGCTAAGCAAGGAATTAAATATGAAGAAATTATGAAGGTAGGTAATTGGGAATTAATATTTAGTAAACCTCGCGGAGACGGATTACTACCAGTAATAAAGCATGCTGTGTATATGCCTTAAAAGGAGAAATGATGATGTTAAAAGTAATAGAATATAAAGACAGTCAACCTATAAACATTGAGTATGATCTTTATACACCGATTAATATAGAATTTGGTAGTTGGAATATATCAAAAGAGTCAACGATATATTGGAGAACTGGAGATTTCAAAAAATCTTTAATTGAAATAGGTTTAGGGAAATATACAGGTAATATTCGTTCAATTACACTAACGTTAAGTGAAAATGTACACAAAATGGACAGTTTGAAATTAGATATGGAAGAATTAAATATGGTTAAAGGTGTACCGAGTTTTCAGATAGAAGAATCTAATGATAATACCTATATAGACGAAAAAGGTAAATTAAACGTGTATATTGGGAGGGATAAGGTATTCATTTCATTCTCAGAAAATGATGCAGTATCTATTTTGCAAAATGATACAGTAGGATTTGCTTTGGATAAAGAAAAAGTAGTATGTGGTATTTTCATAAGTGGTATGTTAGAACATGAAAAGAAAACATTAGAAGATGCATTGAACTAGAGTATTATGAAATAAAAACCTTGATGGCTAAATGTCTTTTAAGGTTTCTTGTCTTGATCGGAGTTTAGAAAATTATTTGATACTGATGAATATGGTGAAGGAATTTTTAATTATCAAGAAAGAGCTAGAAGCCAATTCACCAAATGAAAACGGATTATATAATTATTTGCAACTGTTTTTTGTTTTTCAAACTTAGAAACGGAAAGGGTTTTTAAATATTGAATGATATATTGACAAAGAAGTTAGTTGTAGAAAGTGGTGTTGAGTTTGAAAAATCTCTAGAGTATGGGGGGCCCTATGAACTAGCGATTGTAGAATATACTCAAGGAGGGAAAGAAAAACTATTTACGGGACTAGCCTATGATATGTACGAAAACGGACATCTTGAAAATTACTTCTATGTAGAGAAAGGTATTAAACAGGGAAAGTATGTGGAATTTTATCCAAATGGCAGTGTGAAAAAAATAGGATATATGAGGAAGAACACTACAGAGGGATATCAGGTGGAGTTTTTTGAGAATGGAAATAAAAAGTATGAATGTGAATGTATTGCTGGCCGAGAGATGACTTACATAAAATATGATAAAGAGGGTAATGTGAAAGAGTTTAAGGAAGAACCTAATGAATCAGATTTAATATATGCTGAAAAATTCAATGACTGATCAATGGTCAAATGAATTATCAGTTAAAAAAGCTTAAAATGAATAGAAATCATTACAAATTGAAAAAGGAGAAAAACCCATGCTACTGATCCTCACACAAAACCAACAAACTATCATTCATGTCCAAGAAGTCTCAGTAAGCGGCAAAAAAATTGAAGGGATGATCTTGGGGAGTACTTCTTGGGCAAAGATGCTCGGCAAGTATGACTCAAATGATCGCGCAGCCGAGATCCTTCAAGACATGATGAAGACGATTGAAGAACATCCAAATGCCACAATGACATACCGAATGCCGCTTCAATAAAAAAGAAACCACCTTTCCATCGCGAAAAGGTGGTTTTTGTTTAGGATGGTGTTTTTCCAAAGGCTAAGAATAAGGGGATGCCTGTGCCAACAAGGGTGGTGGCAAATAGGAACATACCGCAAATAAATAGAAAATGGCTGGCTGAAAAGACGAGTGCCAAAATGAGAAAAACGATGCTGAGTCCTATCATGCTATAGGATGGGACAAAGCGGCGTTTGTAGGTGGCTTTCTTTGTTAGAAATGAGAAGAAAATACCAAATACTAAAGGGACAATCCATAAGTAAAATAAAATAATAAGAGACATACATCATACCTCGATTTTTCCTTCTATTTTATCAGATGCCGATCACAACGGATACTACAAAGCTTCACTTTGTAAAATAATTCATGCAATCGACACAATTAAGTGGGCTGATTCATCGAATGCGTTTTTTGTTTCATATATTCAGGCTGTAAAAGGGCGTACACACAATGATCGGTGAAGCGATTGCCCAGCCATTCACATTGTCTTAAAATTCCCTCAAGCGAAAAGGATAATCGCTCTGGGATGCGTCTGCTTTTCTGGTTATCGACAGCAGCCCTAATCTCAATACGGTGCAGCCCGCACTCTTCAAATAAATAGTGAATGACCGCTTGGCATGCTTTTGTCATGATGCCTTTTCCTTGATAGCCTTCTCCGAGCCAATAGCCGATTGAAACGGTTCTATTGATCCAATGAATTTGATGGGTGCCAATAATGCCGACGAGCTCTCCATGTGACCAGATGCCCGCTTGAAAACCGTTGTTCTGCATCGCTTGCTCCATGGCGCCTTGGATAAACGCCATACTGTCTTCCTCTGTCTGCGTTGAATCCACCCAAAGCATCCATTCACGTAAATGCTCTCTCGACCGCTGGATGAGCAAATACAGACTTCTTGCGTCTCTTGGCTCAAGCAGCCGCATGGATATCTCTTGATCCTGATAAACAAACATGTACCCACATCCTCTCAGGGGAATTCTACCATAACCAAATGGAAAGAAAAAGACAGCTCAACACTGTCTTTTACATAAACGTATCTACAATTAAGAAGAGATTAAGTGCTACAACAAGAGCTGCTATCACCCAAGATATTCCTGTCACCCAGCGGGCATTCGTTAATTCACCCATAATTCGTTTTTTACTTGTAAATAAAATGAGCGGAATTAAAGCAAAAGCAATCCCAAACGATAAGACGACCTGACTCATCACAAGCGCAGAGGTCGGATTCACTCCAGATGCAATAATCGCAATAGGAGGAATGATGGTAATCAGCCGGCGAACATACAGCGGGATCCGGTATTGAATAAAGCCCCGCATAATGATATCGCCTGACAATGTACCGACAGAAGAGCTGGATAGTCCGGCTACAAGCAGACCTACACCAAATAAGATGGCTGATACAGGCCCTGCGAGTGTACCAAAATGCTGAAACGCAACATCCAAATCTTCAACAAAGAGGCCATTTTTATAAAATAAAGCGGCTGCCACAATCAACATGCTGGCATTGATGGCCCCGGCGACGATCATCGCAATGAGGATATCTAAAAACTCAAAGCGAAAAATCTGCTTTTTCTCCTTTTCCGTTCTGCCGACGACTCTTCTTTGGGTTAAAGCTGAATGTAAGTAGATTGCGTGAGGCATTACAGTAGCACCTAAAATTCCAGCTGCAAGCAGCACGCTGTCTGCGCCATCAAATTTTGGAATGAACAGTCCGCCAGCGACACTTGCGATATCTGGTTTGGCGACAAAGGTTTGTACAGCGAAAGCGATCACGACAACGAACAACATGCCTGTAATACCTGCTTCTAATGCTCGATACCCTCGTCTTTGCAGCTCCAATATCGCAAATGAACCGATAGCCGCGATAATGGATGCTTCAAGCAGCGGGATTCGAAAGAGCAAGTATAAACCAAGTGCCGCCCCGATAAACTCAGCTAAATCCGTGGCAATAATGACGAGCTCTCCCTGAATCCATAAACCAATCGAAACGGGCTTTGGAAACTCTTCACGTGCGATTTCAGGTAAGTTTTTGCCTGTCGCAATTCCAAGCTTTGCGGATAAAGACTGGATGAGCAAAGCCATGAGATTTGATATGAGAATGACCCATAAAAGGAGATATCCATATTTGGAGCCAGCTGCAATGTTGGTGGCGAAATTTCCTGGATCAATATAAGCAATGGCTGCGATAAAAGCAGGACCGAGAAAAGGAAGGAGTCTTCTAAATCCCTTGACTTTTCCTTCAAGTGCACGCTCAGCTGCCTCTGACATGTGTGCCTGTGCCTCGATGTATTTGTTTGTCATATGTCATCACCTAGATTCTACAAAGTTTTGCTTGGGCACAAAATGTTTCCTTGATGCAATTTTTAATCATCATATGCCCATCTTCATGAAAAGTCAACTATCTGAACTAATAGGTTTGTTTATCATATGTAAGTGAAAAAAATAGATACCTTGTCAATCCAACACATAAAAACACCGCCTTTATAGACGGTGTCCCTACTGCTTCCTCTGTTATTTGTTTTTTTAAGATACCCTTGATCCCACACTACGGAAGATCAGGCTTAAGATGATGACAAAGATCGCTGCACCTAAGATTGCTGGAATGATCGCAAAGCCTGCCAAACTAGGACCCCACGTTCCAAGTAATCCATGACCAATCCAAGCACCTGCAAGTCCTGCAATCATTGAACCGATCCATCCTCCTGGTACACTACCTCCAGCGAGTGCACTGCCAATAAGGCCGATGACAATCGCCACAACTAATGAAATTAGAAATCCTAACATGTTGATCACTCCTCTTTTTGTTTGTGTATTAAGCAATAACCGTTTTGAAAAAGTTTCAAACCTTTCGAAACCGATTCAATGTTCTATACGTATGATGGAAAAGGATTGTGTATAATAACAAACAAATACTTCAGCAGCATCTAAGGAGGAAAAAGGCATGGAGGAAAGAGAGTGGCTAAAAGCACAATTAAAGCAGATTGAACAGTGGGAGAAAGATCAGCAAAAGGTATGGTTTTGGGAGAAACTCAGCCGCCTGCCATTTCAAATGCTGGACAAGCTGACGCCTGCCTTTATCCAAAAAAAAATCGGTGTGCTGCTAGATGAAATGGGGCATTACATTCAATCAGGCGGTACCTATTTGACATCAGAAAAAGGCATCATCCATCAATTTCAAAAGAAATGTGCCGACGAATCGATTCAGCGTATAGAAGATATAGAAAAAGCTCCAATTGAAATCATGGATGCCATTAGTGAACATATGGGGAAAAATAGGACGAATCTCGCCACGGTACAAGGGGCGACAACGGGTGTCGGTGGTATGTTTACACTGGCTGCAGATATTCCTGCGGTACTTGGTCTCTCCCTTAAAACATTACAGGATATTGCCGTCACCTATGGCTATGATCCTAAAAACAAAGAAGAGCGGGTCTTCATCATAAAATGCTTGCAGCTGACCTCTGCTGATGTGGTTGGGAAGAAATCGATATTAAAAGAACTCAGGAGCTATCATGCTTCCGAAGGGAAACACGAAAACATGTTCTCACAAATCCAAGGATGGCGTGAGGTAGTCTATAATTACCGAGATTCATTTGGCTGGAAGAAACTATTTCAGCTTGTTCCCGTAGCAGGGATTTTATTTGGCGCAGTTTCCAACCGCTCACAACTAAAAAGTATTGCCGAAACAGGCATGATGCAATACCGAAAGCGAAGAATTGTCTCAAGACTAGAAGAGCTCACGCAGCAAGAACAGAGTGAATCTGGTGCATAAAACAGCGTGTAGACAAACCCTCGCATTCGTTGTCAGTCCTGCGCGCTGGTGCTCACGAATGTCAAATTCGCTCCGCAAAAGTAGCCGTCCTTCCTAGGGCTGCAAAGGTTTTCTATCACGCTGAAAAGAAGACAAAGGGCTAAAATCAAGATCATTTTAGCCCTTTGTCAACAATCTGAAATCCCCTTACTCAAAGGGATTTTTTATTTGGTCTTATCCTCTTCTTGAAAAGCATGGATTGGAGAATGTTCATAACGCGCACGCAGCTCACGAATCTGTTTGATTAGGGTGGAACCAATGGTTTTTTCGGCTTCCTCATACAAAGGATCGAGGGCTTTCATCCATTTTTGTCTTTCTGCTGGCGTCAATTCATGAATGGCAATTGGCGATTCCCGTTTAATGTCCTCCAGTTGATCTTTGTTCATCTGTTCTGCATGTTTTTCATTCCAAGCTGTTGTTTCTTCCATAGCTTCAAGTAAAATTCGTTTCGTTTCAGGTGTCTGGCGATCAAAGAAGGATTGATCTGTTAAGACCACATAGCCCAAATACCCGTGATTACTAATCGTCATATAGTCTTGTATATGATAGAATTTTTTTGAATAAATATTTGAAATGGTATTTTCTTCACCATCTACTTTTTTTGTTTCTAATAGCTGAAACGTCGAATTAAACGATTCCTGATAGGGCTTTGCGCCAAGGAGTTTGAATTGTTTTTCAATCATGTCGCTTTGCATAATGCGGAGAGATTGGTTTTTTAAATCACTAGGCTGTTTGATCGGACCTTTATTAGAGGTGATTTGCTTAAAGCCATTTGTCCAATACGCCATTCCCTTTAGCCCGTCTTTTTGCAGGGTGCCAAATAATCTTTGTCCAATTGCACCGTGCAAGCCTTCTTGAACCGCATCATAATTAGAAAAAGCAAAGGGAAGGTCAAGTGCCAGCCACTCAGAGGATAGCATGCCGAGCTTCGAGGTAGATGGTGCGATAAATTGAACTTGATTCTCTTTGAGTGCATTAATTTCTTCTATATCAGAATAAAGACTTCCGTTGGAGAAAATTTGAATGGTGATCTTCCCATCGGATTTTTCGTGCACAAGCTCAGCAAATTTCTTTGCGGCAAGTCCTTTTGGTGTATTATCTGCCACGACATGGCTAAATTTGAACACAAGCTGATCCTTCAGCCCTGTCTGTTCATCGTCAAAGGTCGTCGCTGCTTTTGGCATCATATGATAAAAACCAAAGTATAAAGCGGTTACAAAACCGATCAAGAGCAATAGTGTATAGGCGAGTAAATTCTTCATGCGTCCGATCCCCCTTATGTCAAGCATACTTGACCGAGGAAGAATTCGTAAAGATACAGGTGAAAAAAATGATGAGAAATCGATTGAAAATACAACAATTATCTATTAGATGGAAGCTCACCATCCTCACATATTTCGTTGTCATTTTCGCCCTTTTAATCGGAGGAATTGTCCTTGTTGGGGGAATCCAGCAAACAGAGGAACGAGAGCTTCGAAAAAGGCTCATGAACACGGCGAGAACAGTTGCCGAGATGAATGAGGTAAAGCAGGCGTTAGCTGATCAAACAAAGGAACGTGACCGATTACAGCATGCCATCGAAGAGATTCGGATTATTCAAGACGCTGACTACATTGTCGTCATGGATATGGATCATTTGAGATTAACACATCCAGTGAAAGCAAGGATTGGCCAGCGTTCGGAGGGGACAGATGAAGAGCCTGCTTTTGCCGAGCATATTTATTTCTCAGAAGCAGAGGGAGAGCTTGGGACCGCCATCAGAGCCTTTTATCCAGTGAAGGATGATCAATTTAATCAAACAGGGGTCGTCCTTGTAGGGAGAACACTGCCAAGTATGATCGATATATTAGGAGAAATGAAGCGGGATATCCTCATGATCCTTTTGCTAACGCTCAGCTTTGGGCTTGTAGGTTCATTTTTGCTTGCTCGTCATATTAAACAGCAAATGTTTAAGCTGGAGCCGCATGAGATTGTCAGAATGCTAGAGGAGCGCACCGCAACCTTTCACTCTATTAATGAAGGGGTCATCGCCATTGATAATCAGCACATGATCACCATTTTTAATGAAAAGGCGAAGCAAATCTTTGGCGTGATAGGGGATGTCGTAGGCCGGAATATTTGGGATGTGCTGTCTGACACAAGACTTCCAGAGATCATTGATCGCGCAGAACCCGTCTATAATGAAGAAATTCATATGAGCGGAAAGCGGATTATGAGCAGCCGGATTCCGATTGTCATGAAAAAGAAAATTATTGGAGCGGTCGCCATTTTTCAGGACCGGACAGAAGCGGCAAAATTGGCAGAGGAGCTAACCGGTGTTAAGAACTTTGTAGACGGTCTGCGGGTGCAAAATCATGAGCATATGAATAAGCTTCATACGATTGCCGGGCTGATTCAGCTTGGTAAACCCGATCAGGCACTCGATCTAGCCTTTCAAACGACGGAAGAGCAAGAACATGTGATGGACTTTCTTCACCGCGTCATTCAGCATGATGCCGTTGCGGGATTATTGATGAGTAAAATCAGAAGGGGCAAGGAGCTAGGCATAAAGGTCGAAGTAGATGAACATAGCTGTCTACGTGATTTCCCTGAGCGTCTAGATCAACATGATATGACGAAGCTGCTTGGCAACCTGATCGAGAATGCCTTTGCCTCCTATGATACTGTAGAAAGAGACACAAAACGCATTTCTATTAGTATTGATCAAACCGAGGATATCCTCGCGATTTTAATTGAAGACAACGGCTCCGGGATTGAAGAGGAAATGATTCCTTATATTTTCGATAAAGGCTTCACACACGGCAAAGAAGGCGGAACAGGCTATGGCCTGTATATTGTAAAAACGATTATCGACAAAGGGATGGGAAATGTAGAAGTTACATCAAGCATCGGCATTGGTACCACCTTCTCAATCGAATTCCCAATGATCATAGAGGAGAGAGACAGATGACTCAGATTAAGGTGCTATTAATTGAAGATGATCCGATGGTGCAAGAAGTGAATAAAGAGTTCATTAAGAGTGTTCCTGGCTTTCAAGTGGCGGCAGTCGCAGGTAATGGGGAGCAGGGCATCCAGCTCATCAAAGAAATTCATCCAGACCTTGTTGTCCTCGATGTATATATGCCAAAAAAAGATGGCGTGAAGACGCTTCAAGACATTAGAAAGCAAAAGATACAGGTGGATGTGATCGTTATTTCTGCGGCAAAGGACAAAGAGACCATTGGCATCATGCTTCAAAATGGCGCACGAGATTATATCATCAAGCCGTTTAAATTCGAACGTATGAAAGAATCACTTGAAAGCTATAAAGCGTTTAAATCTAAAATTCGTACAGCAGCAGAATTTTCTCAAGAGATGCTGGATGATATCATACGAAAGCCTGCTGTTAAGCTGAAGGATACTTGGCTCCCTAAGGGGCTGAATGTGCATACGATGAATGAAATTAAAGCCTATATGGGCTTGCAGGAAGGCCCGCAGTCTGCAGAAGAAGTTGCCAATGCACTCGGCATTGCCCGTGTCACGGCACGCCGGTATTTAGACTTCTTAGTGAAAGAAGGCGAGCTGAAATTAGATATGCAATATGGCGGGGTAGGCCGGCCTGTCAATAAATATATCGTACATTCTGACTAAGAGACCAAAAAGACCAAAATGTACGATATGTTCATAAGCTTCACAGTCTTTGGTGAAACCGCTATCATTTAGCTACAGATAATAGTTAAGCGTTTACATCAAAGGGTGAGGGAGTTGATTTTTTATGAAGAGGCTTTTGAAGAACCTGACATTTCAGGTGATTGCAGCTGTCATTATCGGAATCATTGTCGGGATGGTTTGGCCAAACGTCGGAAAAGAAATGAAGCCGCTTGGTGACACCTTCATCAATGCCGTTAAAATGGTCATCGCACCAATTATTTTCTTAACCATTGTTCTTGGTATTGCCAAGATGGGGGATATGAAAAAGGTTGGAAAAGTTGGGGGAAAAGCATTTATTTATTTTGAAGTCGTCACGACGCTTGCTTTGGTCATCGGACTTTTTGTCGTAAATATTATGAAGCCAGGTGCAGGTCTGGACTATAGCAAGCTTGAAAAAGGGGATGTTTCACAGTATACCCAAAATGGAGGACAGGGTATCGACTGGATGGAATTTGTCACACACATCGTGCCATCTAACATGGTAGATGCTTTTGCAAAGGGTGATATTTTACAGGTCTTATTCTTCTCTATTTTATTCGGTGTTGCGCTGGCTGCACTTGGCGAGAAGGGGAAAGGAATCATTGAGTGGCTTGATAAGCTGTCACTTGTTTTCTTTAAAATCATTGGATATATTATGCGTGCTGCGCCGCTCGGTGCATTTGGGGCAATGGCCTATACAATCGGACACTTTGGTTTGGCATCGATTAAACCGCTCGCAAGTCTGATGCTCTCCGTTTATATGACCATGTTCCTGTTCATCTTCGTTGTGCTGAATATCATTTGTAAAATGTATGGCTTCAGCCTGTTTGGTTACTTGCGATTTATCAAGGATGAAATATTAATTGTTCTTGGCACAAGCTCATCAGAATCCGTACTGCCAAGAATGATGGATAAAATGGAACGCTACGGGTGCTCTAAGTCTGTTGTGGGTCTTGTCATCCCAACAGGGTATTCCTTTAACTTAGATGGAACCTCGATCTACTTATCGATGGCTGTGGTCTTCTTAGCGCAAGTGTTTGGTGTAGACTTGTCTATCGGTCAGCAGATCACCATTATCCTTGTTCTAATGCTCACATCAAAGGGAGCGGCTGGGGTGACAGGAAGCGGATTTATCGTGCTGGCTTCTACACTCGCTGCACTACAGGTCATTCCGCTAGAGGGGCTTGCACTTCTGCTTGGAGTAGATCGATTCATGAGCGAAGGAAGAGCTATCACAAATCTCATTGGAAATGGGATCGCGACAATTGTTGTGGCGAAAAGTGAAGGGGAATTTGACGAAGCGAAGAGCAAAACAGCCCTTCAAGAAATGCGAAATATGAAGCAAGCTGTATAGTATAAAAACAACCAAAAACCGAAACCTTATGTCTACATGGGGTTCGGTTTTTTCTTGTGCTTAAAAGAAAAAACATTAAAGCTTGATAAATTTAGGGCGAATCGTAAGACCTCATTGACCTTTTATTATATAATTTACAGAAAGATCCGATATAATGTATATCAGATCCGATAAAAATAGACTTTAGTCCTGGCAGGTGTGTAACGTAATGGCGGCATTTTTAAAATTGTTCGAAAAACCCGGTGTTAAGCGGTTTTCTGTATTTGTAGTATTAGCGACAGTCTTATATCTATTAAGAGGAATGATGAATTTAATTCTCTTGACCTTCATATTGACCTTTTTGATGAATCGGTTAGAAGAGGTCATTAGAGGCTTTTTAAGTCGCTTCCTGAAAATAGGGCAGAAATCGGTTATTACCCTTTTGTATATTCTTTTGGCTGGTGGATTGACGTTTGGTGGATTCGTGTTTGTGCCAATCATCGCCAAGCAGGTGGAACAGCTATTTCATTTAGGAAAGAAAATTGCAGATCATCCACAAGATTTACCCTTCTTTGATGTCATCACGAACGTATTCGGAGATTTTAAAATATCATCTTACTTTGAGAAAGGGTTTAATTTCCTCTATACATACTTAACTGATTTCAGTACGTTCAGTATCCAGGTCATTATGTCCTTAATATTAAGCATGTTCTTCCTGTTCGAAAAGGAACGCCTCATTCAATTCATGAACAAGTTCAAAACGAGTAAAATCTCTGTGTTCTACCATGAAATCGCCTTCTTTGGACGTAAATTCTCTAGAACGTTTGGAAAGGTACTCGAAGCACAGTTTATTATTGCAACTGTTAACTGTGTCTTAACAACCATTGCGCTAGGCATTATGGGATTCCCGCAATTATTTGGATTAGCGGTCATGGTCTTTTTGCTAGGCTTAATCCCAGTGGCAGGTGTGGTCATCTCACTTATTCCACTTAGCATCATTGCGTATACGCTTGGAGGCGGCATGTATGTCCTGTATATCGTGCTTGTGATCGTCATCATCCATGCGATTGAAGCCTACTTCTTAAACCCAAAGCTCATGTCAGCAAAAACAGAACTCCCTATTTTCTTCACATTTATTGTGCTGATCTTCTCTGAACACTACATCGGCATTTGGGGACTGATTATTGGTATCCCGATCTTTGTGTTCATTTTAGATATTTTGGAGGTCACGAATAAGGAAGAAAGTAATTAAAAAGTTCATATGAACCTGTTTACAATTTTCCGAAAATAAGGTATAAATAGTATGAAAATATCATATTACCACACGCTTAATCCTTCTAAAGGAATGGGGGACCCATGTTTTTGGGGTGAATTTTTCTCTGTGAGAAAAAAGGACATCTCTTCGTCCTAACCCGTCAGCTAACCTCATCGGCGTGAAGAGAGTAAACAGTGGTACATGTATGGAAACAAAGACCCACGAGAAAACTCTCTTGTGGGTCTTTTTTGATGAGGAAGGGGAGAGTTTATTGAAGCTAGCGACGAAAATTATTATTGCCTTGTTTGTAGGTGCAATCACAGGACTATTGCTTAACATTTTTGCTCCAAATGTATTCAAAGTGTTAGACCCTTATCTATTTACGCCTCTAGGTCAAATCTTCTTAAATCTGATTAAAATGTTAGTGGTGCCGATCGTATTCTTTTCCATCACACTAGGTGTAGCAGGTCTAGGTGATCCGAAAAAGCTTGGCAGAATCGGCGCAAAAACCATTACTTATTTCCTGCTTACTACTACTTTTGCCATCATCATTGGCATTTCATTAGCCTTATTAATCAAGCCGGGAGCAATCGGTCATTTTGATACGAAAGCGGCTGATTATTCCGCAGAGGAAGCCCCATCAATGGCAGAAACACTACTCAACATCATTCCAACCAATCCAGTCCAATCTTTAGTTGAAGGAAACATGCTTCAAATCATCGTCTTTTGTGTATTTTTAGGTCTTGGCATTGCCATGCTTGGAAAGAAGACGGAAGGTTTGCTGAAGCTGTTTGAACAAGGAAATGAATTAATGATGTACCTTGTCGGCATAGTGATGAAGTTCGCACCGTACGGAACATTCGGTTTGATCGCAACTGCCATTGGCAGCCAGGGATTTGATGCGATGAAAGCGATGGGCCTCTATTTCTCGGTCGTGTTAGTTGCGCTCGTGCTGCATTTCTTCCTGACTTATGGGTCAACTGTCGCCATCTTAGCGAAACGAAATCCGATGGCATTTTTCAAAGGTTTTTCTCCAGCAATGGTTGTCGCATTTAGTACGTCAAGCAGTAACGCAGTCCTCCCAGTCTCGATGGAAACAGCCCAGAAACGCTTGAAGGTACCAGAGCCGATTTCAAGCTTTGTACAGCCGCTTGGTGCAACCATTAATATGGATGGTACAGCGATTATGCAAGGGGTCGCGACTATTTTTATCGCGCAAGTGTATGGAGTTGAACTGACGCTTGTCCAAATGCTGACGGTTGTCTTAACGGCTGTCTTAGCAAGTATCGGTACAGCGGGTGTGCCAGGAGTTGGGCTCATCATGCTCGCTATGGTACTGAACTCTGTGAATCTGCCGGTTGAAGGCATTGCGCTCATCCTTGGCATAGACCGCTTATTAGATATGGCAAGAACCGTTGTCAATATTACAGGTGACGCCGCATGTGCGGTGATTGTGACAGAAACGGAAAAAAAACACGAGAAAGACGCAGCATCACCGAACCTATCCATGTAATGTAAAAGAAGGGCTGACTCGATCAGCCTTTTTTTCATGGAGTCCCTTGTCTTGCGTGATATACTTTTAACAGAATGAGCGGTCTTATTTGCCGCCAAAGGTTTTACATCAGAAGGAGGAGCCACGTTGGAGTCTGCTGTTCTAAAAGTAGAGAAAGTCGATAAACGAATTGGCCGGAAAATGATCTTACAAGATATATCTATAGAAATAGGGAAGGGGGAAATTGTCGGCTTACTAGGACCAAATGGGTCTGGAAAAACAACCTTGATTCGTTTGATCGTTGGCTTGATGAAAAAAAACAATGGCCGAATCATGATCAATGGATATTCACAGGATGAGGATTTCCTACATGCGATGTCATCTGTTGGTGCAATCATAGAAAACCCCGAATTTTATTCTTATTTAACAGGCTTTGAAAACCTTGAACTGTATGCGGCGATGCACGATGGAGTGACAGAGGAACGAATGCAGGAAGTGGTGAAAAGAGTTCGTCTGGAGCACGCCATTCATCAAAAGGTGAAGACATATTCACTGGGGATGAAACAAAGGCTTGGGATTGCACAAGCCATATTACATCAGCCGAACCTGCTCATTTTAGACGAACCGACAAATGGACTTGATCCTGCCGGTATGAAGGAATTCAGGGAGCACTTGCAAACACTAGTAAGAGAAGAAGGAACGTCCGTATTATTCGCCACACATTTATTGCATGAGGTTGAAGAGTTATGTGACCGCATGATCATCATTCAAAAAGGACAGATCAAAGCTAGTGCCATGCTTCGAGACATAGAGGGGAAAGAACAGATGCTCATGAATATTCAGCCAGTGGAAAAGGCGGTTTCGTGGCTCGATACACATGCCTATACATATGAACGAAACGGAGAACATGTATTACTTCAATTGAACAAAGACCAAGTGCCTGAGCTGAACAAACAGCTTGTTCTGGCTGGATTTGATGTACTTGAAATGACGCCTCAAAAGCCATCAATTGAAGAGGCATTTATGAAATGGACGGAAGGCGGGACGGCAGATGCTTCAACTCATCCAGAATGAGCATAAGAAAATGATGAGGAAAAAGATCACGTTCATTGCACTTGGATTGATCGTTGTGTTTCAATTGGCGATGGCTTTAGCGTTGAAACGAGTCATTTCCAGCTTTGGTGGACAAGACACTGTCGCCAACTATTTTGCTTATTCCACGAATGTCGTGTTTATTTTACAGGTGCTCGCAGTTGTCATTGGCGCGACCTTGATCTCAACAGAATTTCAAAAAAGGACGATCAAGTTTTTATTGATACGGCCCAAAACAAGGCTGCAAATTTTCCTGTCAAAATACATCACCCTTGTGCTGACGGTCATATATTTGTTTGTTTTCTATTATGTCATTGCTTTCCTATTTGGCCTTATTTTCTTTGGTACTGCATTTGATGAAAGTACGGGACGATTATTTCAGCATACATTTGCTGTGATCGGATCTCAATGGGTGGAAGTGATCATGATGGCAAGTTTCGCTATTATGTGTTCCAGCTTGTTTAGGAACAGCCTCGTTGCGCTTGTGACCTCGTTTTTTGTTTTATATGTGGCTAAATCACTTGTGCCTATTATGTCTCTTTTAGAAAATCAGTGGGGGAAAATTCTGCTTTTTGCTAATACGGACTTTACTCAGTACAGCTTTCAAGGACCGCCGCCCTTCCAAGGCATGAGCCCTTTGTTTTCTCTATTTATGGTAGGGGCGCATTTTGTTTTCTTTGTTGGCACGGCTTGGGTTCTTTTTTGGAAGCGTGATGTAAATGTGTAAAAATTGTGTCAAATAACAAGAAAAATTCGTGACATCTTTGTGAAAACGAATCTGCATTTCACGATAACCGGCTGATTTTGTCTTATAATAAGAGGGAGTCTTGGAGGTGGCACTATCGTGAAAAATTTCATTACGGCTTTACCCATTTTGTTGCTGCTGTCGTTTTCGTTTGTGTCTTTTGCCTTCCAGTTTGATCATCTTATTTATTTCAGACTAGCGCTGGGAATCTTTTCGTTAGCGGGTCTTTTCTTTCTGTATACACTTAAAAGAAACATGAAATGGTTCATGGTTTATTTATATGCGAGCTGGATCATTCTTGCTGCTGTCACAACATTTGAGGAGCCTGTCTTTTCTCAGTTCTTCTTCGGTGGTTTAACAATGACCATGGGTTATCTCACATATATGCTCATTTATTTAGGAATGAAGCAGGACCGTGTAGCGAAATCACATTAAAACAAAAGCCGATAAAATCACAGCATAGATTTTATCGGCTTTTTTTGTTGTAAAAGACAAAAGAGAGGGGCAGCCAGCTTTGACTGCTCCCCCTTATGTTTATGATTCACGTCCAGCAACTGCAAGCTGCTTCTGATGCTTTTTGTCGATGGTTTCGTATATACTTTCCATCATTTTAGGATCGCGCATGATGGCTTTCTTGTTTTCTTCAATCAATTGCTGATACGTTTTGATTTTCTTCTTAGACATGTGACTCATCGCTCCTTTATAAGAATAAACGTCTATAGGATTCCACATAGATGAAATTGATAATCATTTTCAATTAGCGCCTCTATTATACAAAGCGCGATGCCGGAAGTAAAGAATATATTCAGAAAATTCACGTAATCGACAAATTCGAAGCCTAGTCGACGCTCATTCTTTCCCAGGAAATAATTCCTGTCATTTCATGTCGTAAGAGAAGCATCTATATAAAACATTCTTTCGCTCATTGAAACGTTTTGACTGAACAATTCGTCTTATGAAGAGATTTGATGTAAGAGATGGAGAAAAAAAGACACCAGCAAGTGTTTGCTGATGTCCTTCGTTTCACGATTTAAGAAACGTGCCCTTGAAGAAACTCTGTCACTTCTTCAGGTGATTTTGCGTTTGCACTGTGTAAATGACCTGTTTTTTCGCCATTTTTGAAAATTAACAGGCTTGGAATACCCATGACCTGATACGTTTCTGCTAATTCAGGGAAATCATCTTTGTTTATTTCAAACCATTCATGGTGAGCATACGCCTCTAAGATGTCTGGAATGAACATGTCCATTCTTGTACAGTCAGGACACCATGTTGCAAAGAATTTAACGATGACTTCTTTGTCAGATTGAATGATTTCATTGAATTGTTCAGTACTTGTGATTTTTTTCAATTTGTCACAACTCCTTTTCAATGTCATTTTAATATAAAATAAAGGCGAATGACATACAAATGCTCGGGAGGCGCTTACAACTTTACAAATCATTTCAATTCCGTAACAACAAAAATTAATTAGAGCATTTTTGCTTGAAAGTGATAAGATAGTAAAGATGAATTTTAGTGGGGGGAGTATCCATTGAAAATAAGTTTAGGATTGATTTACGGCGGAAAGTCAGCCGAACATAATGTATCACTGCAAACAGCCCTTGCAGTTACAAAAGCACTTAACACTGAGAAGTTCGATATACATCCAATTTATATTACAGAAGAGGGCGAATGGCTAAGAGGAGAAAAACTCACTGAACCAGTATCAAACGTCAGAATGCTTCAATTTGAACAGAGCGCAAAGACGTTTTTACCAACTTCTTTAAATGAGAGCATGTTTCCACAGCCTGCATCCGCTGATGAGAAGATTGATGTTGTCTTCCCATTATTGCACGGGCCAAATGGTGAAGATGGAACGATGCAAGGATTACTTGAACTGCTAAATATCCCGTATGTCGGCAACGGCGTTCTTGCTTCTGCCGCGGGTATGGATAAAGTCATGATGAAAGATGTTTTTGCTCAAGCAGGACTTGCACAAGCAAAGCACCTTTCCTTCAATAAAAAAGACTATGAGAAAGCCACGGCAGACAGCTTAGAACAGGTGGAACAAGTACTTGGCTATCCATGCTTTGTGAAACCTGCCAACATGGGATCAAGTGTTGGAATAAGCAAATGCCGCAGCAAAGAAGAGCTACAAACCGCATTCGACTTGGCTTTCCAATATGATCGTCGTGTGGTCGTAGAAGAAGGCGTTGTAGGAAGAGAAATCGAGATTGGTGTATTAGGAAATGACGAGCCGAAATGCTCTGTCGTTGGTGAAATTGCACCTAAAACAGATTTTTATGACTACAAAGCAAAATATGAAGATGGCGATACAGATTTGATCATTCCTGCGAGTGTGTCAGAAGATGAATACAAGACGATTCATGATATGGCGATTAAGGCATTTAAATCCCTAGACGGTTCTGGTCTTGTACGTGCAGACTTCTTCCTCACAGAAAAAGGCGAAGTGTTGATCAATGAAGTGAATACAATGCCTGGATTCACACCATTCAGTATGTTCCCGCTGCTTTGGAAGCACACTGGTGTAGAGTATCCAGAGCTAATTGAAAAGCTAGTGTCACTTGCAATTGAACGCCATCAAGAAAAACAAACCATTAAAACGACTTTTTAATGTGAGCAACAAGCAGACACTATCCTTAGGTAGTGTCTCTTTTCCTTCAAACGTGAAATGAGAAAGAGAGGCGAAAAAATCATGATCAAACGTACAGTGAATCAAATCGCCCAAATGGCTGGTGGGACACTATCTAATCAAGCTTTTGGCGAAGAGCAAATTTACGGAGTGACGACAGATACACGAAAAGTATCAAAAGGTGCATTGTTTATCCCCTTAATTGGAGAACATTTTAACGGTCACACATTTGCTTCTAAAGCAGTGGAGCTTGGAGCCGCAGCCGTTCTTTGGAATCAAAAAGAAGCCAATCCACCGTTCGGTGTACCTGTCATTCTTGTCGACGATACTCTGGCAGCACTTCAGCAATTGGCAAAATCATATTTAAAAGAAGAAAACCCTCGTGTTGTCGGTATTACAGGAAGTAACGGGAAAACGACAACGAAAGATATGATTCATTCCGTCTTACAAACAACGTATCAAGTTCATAAAACAGACGGTAACTTTAATAATCATATCGGTCTTCCGCTCACCATTCTTGCGATGCCAGAAGGTACAGAGATAGCTGTATTGGAGATGGGCATGAGTGCAAAAGGCGAGATCGAGTTCTTGTCAAACCTAGCTGAGCCTGATGCAGCAGTCATCACTAATATCGGAGAATCTCATATGCAAGATTTAGGATCAAGAGAAGCCATTGCTGATGCAAAATGTGAGATCACAAAAGGGCTAAAAGAGGATGGCACCTTTTATTATTTAGGAGATGAACCTTTGATCCGTGAGAGAGCGACTCTACTTTCGCAGCAAGTGAAAACCTTTGGAGAAGCAGAGGACTGTGATATCAAGGTAACGCATATCAACCAGCTTGCAGAAGGAACTGAATTTCAGGTCGAAGGGTATGCCCAGGGGTTTCTCATTCCTGTATTAGGGAAACATAATGTAAAGAATGCCCTTGCTGCCATTGCCATAGGCCAGCATTTCGGACTGAATGAAAGACAAATCGCCCAAGGACTCATGCAAACAAAGTTAACAGGAATGCGTCTTGAACTGTTTAAAACAGAAAAAGGAATCACTGTTATCAATGATGCGTATAATGCAAGCCCTACTTCCATGAAGGCTGCCATTGATCTTGTAGGAGATATGGACGGCTTCGCAAATCGCATTCTTGTCCTTGGAGACATGCTTGAGATGGGCAGCGAAGAAGAAACGTATCATTATGAACTAGGCCGCTATATCAAGCCTGAATTTATTGATCATGTGATGACGTATGGCCGCCTAGGTGCATTCATCGCTGAAGGAGCAAAGAAATCATTCGGTGACGCGCGCGTGTTCTCATTTATGGACAAAGAGGAACTGAAGAAAAAACTTGCTGACGTAGCAGGTCCTGACGATGTTGTTCTCGTCAAAGCCTCTCGCGGCATGAGATTAGAAGAAGTCATTACTGCACTATAAAAAGAGAGCGGCAAAGAAGGTGACAGAATGATTGGCTGTCTATGTATACATGGATTCACTGGCGCCCCCTATGAAGTGGAACCGCTAGCGCAATATTTAAAGCAGAAGACAGATTGGAACGTTCAGTCTGTCACGCTTCCGGGGCATGGAGATGAACTTCAACTAAAAGGCATTCTCTTTCAAGAATGGATTGCGACAGCTGAATTAGAACTTCTTTCTCTTTACCGAACATGTGATACCATTTTTTTGATCGGGTTTTCTATGGGAGGAATGATTGCTTCTTATCTTGCAGCGAAGTATCCAGTTGCTCGTCTCGTCCTTTTAAGTGCTGCGGCGAAATATGTGAATCCAAAACAAATGATTCAAGACACAAGGCAGATGGTGAAGCAATCATTGTCTGGATTGATTGATACGAATCCTTTGTATGATAGATACCGTCATAAGCTAACGAGCACACCGCTGTCAGCTGCTGTAGAATTTATGAAGCTGGTGAAGCAAACGAAGAGCTCCCTTGAGAAGCTTCACCTCCCTGTGTTAATTGTTCAAGGGGAAAGCGATGGGATTGTGCCAGCTTCAAGTGCACAATTTATTGATCATAAAATCCCGTCTCGACAGAAAGAAATATTTTATTTACCTGACTGTAAACACCATGTTTGTCACGAGCCGTGTGCACAGCAATTGTTTGAAAAAGTAGAGCAATTTCTAAAAAAAACAATTTAATCTATAGAAAAGCGAAAATGTGGCTAAACTAATATAAATTGAATCCCACTTGTTAAAAATTGCATCATTTTTGTCGAATGAGTGACAAGCCTATGGTACAATAGGAAAGAAAAGGTGGCTGATTCGGTTGTTTCAATATGACGGAAAAACCTTTGTCCCGCAGTCTAATTCGAGTAACGGAGAAGTATCGGCAGGCACCATATTTCAATATCGTCAGGACGGGAATATATTAACGGGCACATATCAAGGCGGCAGTATTGTATCTGGTGTACTTGTAGGAACTGTAAATGAGGATGGAACACTTCATTTTAGGTACCACCATGTCAGCAAAGACGGTAGCATGAGAAGCGGGTCTTGCAATTCTACACCTAAGCAGTTGGATAACGGAAAAATTCAACTGTTCGAAAAGTGGAAATGGATGGATGGAGATCAAAGTGATGGTGAATCTGTCATTGTGGAACAGTAGATATATCCATTTCTGTCTTGTTGAAAAACAAATAGTGTAATGGTAAGATATAAGGTAGGGTAATTCGGGCTTTGTATATAATGGACCTGTCCTTTCGGGTAAGGGCAGTTTTTAATGATCATTCACGAGATTACTGAAACAGCAATTAGAAGGAGTTTGAATAATTTGACTATAACGTTTCAAGATTTTCAATTAAGCGAAAGTCTCATGAAAGCTATTAACCGCATGGGATTTGAAGAAGCGACACCGATTCAAGCGGAAACAATTCCTCTCGGTCTTCAGAATAAAGATGTCATTGGACAAGCACAAACAGGAACAGGAAAAACTGCAGCATTTGGTATTCCTCTTGTAGAAAAAATCGACCCAGCGTCTCCAAATATCCAAGCGATTATCATTGCGCCAACAAGAGAATTAGCGATTCAAGTATCTGAAGAGCTATACAAAATTGGCCAAGACAAGCGTGCGCGCGTACTTCCGATTTACGGTGGACAAGATATCAGCCGCCAAATCCGTTCGCTCAAGAAAAATCCTCATATCATCGTAGGGACTCCAGGACGTTTACTCGATCACATTAACCGTCGTACAATGCGTCTTCAAAATGTTGAGACTGTTGTGCTTGA
Source organism: Bacillus sp. FSL R7-0672 (assembly GCF_038601465.1). NCBI lineage: Bacteria > Bacillati > Bacillota > Bacilli > Caryophanales > Bacillaceae > Bacillus > Bacillus sp. FSL R7-0672. Next base: position 524,462 of record NZ_CP152010.1, read on the forward strand.
TGAAGCAGACGAAATGCTAAACATGGGTTTCATCGAAGACATTGAATCGATCCTTTCAAATGTACCAAGTGAACACCAAACCCTTTTATTCTCTGCGACAATGCCTGCACCAATTAAGCGCATTGCGGAACGTTTCATGACCAACCCAGAACACGTAAAAGTAAAAGCGAAAGAAATGACTGTCTCTAACATCCAACAGTTCTACTTGGATATTCACGAACGTAAGAAGTTTGATACATTGACACGTCTTCTTGACATTCAATCACCTGAGCTTTCAATTGTCTTCGGTCGTACGAAACGCCGTGTTGACGAATTGTCAGAAGCGCTTAACCTTAGAGGTTATACAGCTGAAGGGATTCATGGTGACCTAACTCAAGCGAAACGTATGGTTGCGCTTCGCAAATTCAAAGAAGGTTCAATCGATGTGCTTGTAGCAACAGACGTTGCAGCACGTGGACTTGATATCTCAGGCGTAACACACGTGTATAACTTTGACGTACCACAAGATCCAGAGAGCTACGTCCACCGTATTGGACGTACAGGCCGTGCTGGACGTACAGGTATGGCGGTGACATTCATCACACCGCGTGAAAAAGATATGCTTCGTGCGATTGAGAAAACGACTAACCGTAAAATGGAACGTATGAAAGAACCAACTCTAGATGAAGCAATTGAAGGTCAACAGCAAGTAACCATTGATCGTCTGCGCACAATCATCAGTGAAAACAACTTAAACTTCTACATGACAGCTGCTGCTGAATTGCTAGAAGATCATGATTCTGTCACAGTGGTTGCGGCTGCCATCAAAATGATGACAAAAGAGCCAGATGCAACTCCTGTTCGTTTGACAGATGAAGCACCAATGATTTCAAAACACAATCGTAACAACCGCAGCTCTTCTAAACGTAGAGACGGTGGCGGCGGAGGCGGCTATCGCGGGAAAAGCCGCTCATCTTACGGTGATAAAAAGCGCTCTTCAAATGACCGCAATCGTTCTTCTAGCGATCGTCGTCAAAAGAAATCTTATAATAGCTAATTCAAAAGCGAATCCTTTGCAGGATTCGCTTCAGCGTGTAGACAAACCCTCGCATTCGTTGTCAGGTCTGCGCGCTGGTGCTCACGAATGTTCAATTCGCTCCGCATCAGTGCTCGCCCTTCCTAGACTTCAAAGGTTTTCTATCACGTTGAAAAGAAGACAAAGTGCTAAAATAAACATCATTTTAGCACTTTGTCAACAATCTAAAGCGAATCCTTTGCAGGGTTCGCTTTTTTTAACAGGTTTGCTGAAACTTTTTAGGATTTGTTTCGTAATATATTGATAGAAAAGTAAGAGAATGGGGGAAGAATGTGAGAAAACAGCCGCAACGTCAAATTAGTTTAAATGGTTTAAAGGTATGGCGTCTTCAAAATGGAATTATCTCATTGATTTTCTTACTCATCATCATTGGGGTATTTGTTGCTAGTTATTATCTTCAATGGCCATATTGGATTGGCGCCATCCTCACCGGTTTATGGGTCTTACAGGTCATTTTTGGCATTTGGCTTATACCGAAAATCCGTCATCGCATCTGGCGCTACGAAGTATTCGAAAATGAAATTGAAATTCAGCATGGACTCATTCGCGTTACACGTGTGATTGTACCCATGGTTCGTGTCCAGCATGTCGATACATCACAAGGGCCGCTTTTAAGGCGCTACCGTTTGGCGTCTGTTCAAATATCGACTGCTGCCACAGTTCATGATATACCGGCGCTAGAATTAGAAGAAGCAGATGAGCTTCGTGATTACATATCTCGTTTAGCAAGGGTGACGGAAGATGATGTCTGAACCAAAACGTGTACATCCAATCTCGATGTTCATTGATTTTATATCAGATGCCGTATCCATGGTCAAAAACTTCATTATCCCTTTTTTCGTGCTTATTTTTGTGAACTCGAACTCGAGCATTCGTTTTTATGCATTTATCATTCTTGGTGTGCTTCTTTTATGGAAAGCTGTTTCAACCGTTTTAGCATGGAGACGATTTACCTACCGAATGGAAGAGGATGAATTTCGCGTGGAATCGGGCGTCATCACAAAAAAGAAAAAATATATTTCGTTAGAACGAATTCAAACGGTGAATACAAGTGAAGGTATCTTCCAGCGGATTTTTGGTTTGGTGCGGGTTCAAATCGAAACAGCTGGCGGAACAGACGGACCGGAAGTGAGTCTGACGGCAATTACAAAAGCAGAAGCGGAACAATTAAAGCAATCGATTTTCAACCGGAAGAAAAGCTTGCAGCAAGAAGAAATGGTGGATGAAAATGGGGATGTCCCGCATGATCCTCTGACAGCGCAGCAACCTGTAGAAAAAGAAATCAATGTTTCCTACCGAATGGGTATACCAGAGCTGCTTTTGGCTGCGACCACTTCAAGCGGGATCGGAGTCATTATTTCTGGGTGTCTCGCCATTTACACACAAATAGATGAAATTCTTCCTTTGGACGGATTCTTCAAGCGGTTTTCTTTTTTAAGTCATGCGAGTGTTGAGATTTATGCGATTCTCATATTTATTGCCGTATTGATTGCGTGGATTCTTAGTGTTGGGGTAACAGCCCTTCAATATGCAAATTTTACCGCAAAACGAAAAGGGAAAGACATCATCATCACAAGAGGGCTCATTGAGAGGCATCAAATGACCATTCCACTTGCGAGAATTCAAGCAGTGAAAATCAAAGAAAATATTCTCCGTGAACCCTTTGGCTTTGCGACGGTGATGCTTGTGAGTGCAGGAGGTTCTATTGCAGAAAAAGAAACCTCTTCCGTCTTATTTCCACTGATTCGGAAGAAAAAAATCAACGAACTGCTCTCTCAATTCACAGATGATTATCATTTGGAGCCAGAAGCTGAACTGAAAAAGGTGCCAAAGCGTTCACTCAAGCGCTATCTGATCTCTTTCGGCTTTGTACCATTACTTGTCGGCGTGATCCTATCTGTCCGTTTCCCGCCATGGGGGTATTTGGCACTCATTCCGCTTCCTATTGCTTTGGTTTTTGGCTATTTAGCTTATAAACAATCAGGCTATACGATCAAAGATCCATTGATTCAACTGACATCAAGAGGCATTGGCAAAACCACCGGCATTGTCTTGAGAAAACGAATGCAAAACTATACGATGACGCAATCTTTCTTCCAAAAGAAAGGCCGAGTGGCGAGTATTCACACCTTTGTGAAATCCTCTGCACTGCTTGATTCCTTTGGTGTGCATCACCTTGAGGAAGAAGATGCAACACGTGTAATGGATTGGTATTCGTATGAAAAAAATAAATCTTCTTAAACAAAAAATGTCGATCCGCTTCCTGTTCATAGGAGTGATCGACATTTTTTATGAGGTTAATAGCGTCTTTTTTTTGAATGGAAAAATAGCGTAAGAGGTGCTAGGAGCATGCCGCCGATCAATCCAAATAAGTGAGCCATGATATTAATGTTTGAGTTGACGAACGTCATGATGACAGAGACTGCAAGAATCGTTAAGATCACCTGAGAATTGCCGCGGTCCATCATATGCGGTTTAAATAGAACAAGATATAAATAAACGCCAAACAAACCGAAGATCGCACCGGACGCTCCGACATGTACATACTCTAAAGGCTCCACCCAATAGGTTCCGAGATTGCCAATGAACCCTGCACCAAGATAGATAATGAGAAATCGAACCTTCCCAAGCAAATGCTCAAGCGCTGGAGCGAATAAGAACAAAGACATAGAATTGAACAAAATATGGGTCAGACTTCCGTGAAGGAAAACAGGTGTGACGAGCCGCCACCATTCTCCAGTAGCTACACCATAATTGAAACCGACGAGATGGTCGTGACCAAGCTGTATAAGAGGGATAGGAAGCGCAAATATAAGCCATAGACCAAATTGCAAAGCAAGGATCGTTGTGACGATTGGATACGATCTAATAAATTGTTGAAAGCTCTCCGTTCGAATAAACATAACAAACCCCTTTTGACTAGATAATGGTAAGTTTATAGTAACACGTTTATGAAGAGAACATCCAAATTAGTACGAGTATCATAGGAGGTACCTCATGATCAAAGGAATAGGTATTGATATAGTAGAGATCAACCGGCTCGCGCGAGTGCTTAGCAGACAGCCTCGTTTACCAGAACGAATTTTAACGATAAGTGAACAAGACATCTTTCACACACTCAGTGAAAAGAGGCAGCTGGAGTTTTTGGCAGGACGTTTTGCAGCAAAGGAAGCTTTCGCTAAAGCATACGGAACGGGAATCGGCCGGCATTTAAGCTTTCATGATATGGAAATCCATAAAGACGAACTTGGAAAACCCTTCATCAAAAGCGAAAAGACGAAGGGTGACCAGGTTCATGTGTCCATCACTCACACGAACGAATATGCTGCTGCACAAGTTTTAATTGAAAGGTTGTCAAGCTAGTCTGCATATTGTTTGTCCCCCCTTCATATATTGGGTAGTGCGATAAGGAAGGGCGTGTTGCTAACAGGCTTTGATGGTTCGCGGTACGCAGTTAACTCTTGAGGCGTACTGTTAAAGTCAAACAAGCGGTTTCTTCCTTTTAACACAATTAACGAAGGGGTTGAAAAGGGTGAGAAAAAGCTTTGTTTTGCTTGTAACGGGAATCCTTTTTGTACTGATTCTCTCCGCATGCGGTCAAAAATCTCAGCAGGATATCGTTGGAGATTTAAACAAAAAGGCAGAGGAAATGACATCATACAAAGCCAAAGCAAAAATGACCATTGAGACAGGAAATGACCCGCAGGAGTATCAAGTAGAAATTTGGTACAAGAAGCCGGAACTTTACCGTGTCTATTTAGAAAATCCGAAAAAGGATCAGAGTCAAGTCATTTTAAGAAATGGCAATGGTGTGTTTGTGCTGACACCTTCATTGAACAAGAGCTTCCGTTTCCACAGTGATTGGCCGAATAATAGCAGTCAGGTCTACTTATTTGAGTCACTCGTGAAGGACATTAAAAATGACAGTGCCGCTCAGTTCAAAGCGAAAGATTCAAAGTATGTGTTCGAAACGAAAACCAATTATCAGCACAACCAAATGTTGCCTACCCAAGAGATTACCTTTCATAAAAAAACGATGGCGCCTGCCAGTGTGAAAGTGCTGGATAGTGACAAAAAGCCAATGGTGAAAGTGGAATTCTCTCACTTTGAATTCAATAAATCCTTTGGCAAAGATGCATTTGATGAGAAGAAAAACATGACACTCTCTCAAATGGATGTTGCCACAAGTGCAGACCCATCTGACAGCTTTGCGGTGAAAACGCCAGTTGACATGCCAGAGGGTGTGAAGAAGATGGAAGAGAAAGAAATGATGACAGATGCCGGGAAGCGTTATGTCATGACGTATGGCGGAAAGAAATCCTTCACACTTATTCAGGAAAAAGCGAGAGTCGCTGAAGCGTCTACGCCTGTGACAATGAACGGCGAGCCAGTCGACCTTGGCATGACAGTTGGGGTTCTTACAGATCAATCCCTTTCATGGACATCTGACGGAGTGGACTACTTGATTTCTTCAAGTGATCTATCGAAGGAAGAGCTGTTGATGGTTGCAAAGAGTGTAGAAGGTCAGTCAGCTAAATAAATACCTCAGGCGAGAGCCTTAGAAATGAAAAATCAGCCCTATGCAAGGGCTGATTTTCTTTGATTTGTTTCACTTTATTCTTGATTTTTAGTATCATATGAGAGGATTGAATCATTCAATAGGGAAGTGTGACGGATGGACACAAATGCCTTTTATAGAGACACATGGGCAGAAATTAATATATCAGCAATCAAGCATAATGTTTCACATATGAAAGATCATATCGGTCAAAGTGTTCAACTGATGGCTGTGGTGAAAGCCAATGCATATGGACATGGAGATATAGAAGTGGCAAGAGCTGCTCTCAAAGCAGGAGCAGACGTATTAGCCGTCGCCTTTTTAGATGAGGCCGTTTCTTTAAGAAATAAAGGCATCACAGCAAAAATACTTGTACTCGGCGCTGTACCGCCGGAATATGTCAAAGCAGCCGTTCGATACAATGTCATCATGACCGCTTACTCCATCGATTGGCTGAGAGACGTCACCAAAATGGTGAAAGGGCAGATGGGACAACCGATACGTTTTCATTTGAAAATAGACAGCGGAATGAACCGATTAGGTGTGAAAACGATCGAGCAAGTGAACGAAGTGAAAAAGCTTGTCAGCGAGCACTCTTATTTACAGCTGGAAGGCGTATTTACTCACTTTGCGACAGCAGATGAAAAGGATGAAGCCTACTTTGATCGGCAGGTCGACACCTTTCAAACACTGCTTGAGCCGCTTCATACGGACAAGCTGCTCGTTCATTGCGCCAACAGTGCTGCAGCTTTAAGGTTTAAAGACGTTTTGTTTAATATGGTTCGCTTCGGCATCAGTATGTACGGGCTGTCACCGTCTGAAGAAATCAAAGATGAATTGCCTTTCAAGCTCGAAGAAGCCATGTCTCTTCATACAAAGCTTGCCCATGTAAAGCATATTCAAAAGGGTGAGAGTGTCAGCTATGGGGCGACGTATACAGCCAATCAAGATACGTGGATCGGCACGGTTCCAGTCGGCTATGCAGATGGATGGATCAGGAAGCTGGCAGGAACGGAAGTGCTTGTTGGCGGAAAGCGCCGGAAGATCGCAGGAAGGGTTTGTATGGATCAATTCATGATTGAACTGAAAGACAAGCTTCCAGTAGGGGAGCCGGTCGTTTTGATTGGTCAGCAAGGAGAAGACATGGTATCAGTCGATGAAATCGCCAAAAGGCTTGAAACCATTAACTATGAAGTCACTTGCTCGATTGGCCACCGCGTTCCAAGAGTATATATAGAGGACGGCGAAAGAGTGCATGTGCGGAATCCGCTCCTTCAAGGCGGGCCAAGTTTTTTATAAACAACATTCAAAAGAACGATAGTCAAACTGACTTCGTTCTTTTTTATTCGACAAAAGTAGGGTAAACATTCTCCCTTTTTTAGAGATTTTGGAAATACCGTATGATTTTCGGAAAAAAGCGTATAATGGGAAAGAGGAACTCCATTATCATCTTGATTTACGGGTGGCCGAACGCAATATCATCATCTAAAAAAGAAATCATGAAACAGCTTTGCTTGTGCATTGAATAATGGTATGATTAGTCTTGGAATGGATCGATACGGTATCCGTAAGTTTTGTGGAGGTGTATGTTTTTTGTCTGAATCCAGCGCAACAAATGAAATGAAGATTCGACTGCCGGAGGCTTTAATGTCTGAGATCGAACGAGTAGCAGAGCAGGATAAGGTAACAAGAAATGAATTGATCTACCGAGCGACAAAAACGTATATTCGTGAACGTAATATTCGACAAAATCGTGAATCGATGAGACGCGGCTACATGGAGATGGCGAAAATTAATCTGAATATCTCTTCAGAGGCACAATACGCAGAGTTTGAGGCTGAGAATACAGTTGAGCGATTAGTCAGCGGGGGTTAAACATTTGATTGTTAAACGCGGTGATGTTTACTTTGCTGATTTATCTCCTGTTGTTGGCTCCGAGCAGGGCGGGGTTCGCCCGGTATTGGTGATTCAAAATGACATTGGAAATCGCTTTAGCCCGACTGCTATCGTTGCAGCCATAACAGCCCAAATACAAAAAGCGAAATTACCGACTCACGTCGAAATTAATGCAAAGCGCTACGGCTTTGAACGAGATTCTGTCATTCTTTTGGAACAGATTCGTACAATCGATAAACAAAGATTGACAGATAAAATCACACATCTTGATGATGAGATGATGGAGAAGGTTGATGAAGCCTTACAAGTTAGTTTGGCTCTTATTGATTTTTAATATGGTGAGATATGGTTGCTCTACTGGAGCAACTTTTTTTTGTGTTCAATTTTTATTAACGTTATAATGAAGAAAGACTAAAGAAGAGCTTTAAATGTAAGTAGGGGGTAAAACATGTCGAATCATATCGTGTTAGCTTTTGCAAGAAAGCATCAAAAGGAATTAGAAAAAGAGTGGACGGACATTTTAAAACGACTCGGAGAAAAAGAAACGGACATGATGCTGAACGACAAAATGTATGAAACCATCTGTTCGGAATATGTTCAACTAATCATTACATCTCTTTCAGAGGGGTATAGTGAGGATTTTGAAGAAAAAGTGCAAAATTTTGCTTTAAAAATTGTTCAAATGGGTATATCACTTAAGTTACTGGCAAACGGTCTAACGGAAATCCGTACACATTTATATGAAAAAATGAACGATGACAAAGATACAACACAAGAAAGTCATGACCTCATTTGGCAAATCGATCGATTCATCACACCTATCCATAACGAGATCTTAAACCAGTACTCCATCTCATGGGAAAAAACCGTCAGCCTTCAAAAAATGGCGCTGCAGGAACTTTCTGCCCCGCTAATTCCTGTATTTGAGCACATCACCGTCATGCCACTTGTTGGAACAATTGATACAGATCGTGCGAAAAAAATTATGGAGAACCTGCTCAATGGTGTTGTCAAACATCGCTCACAGGTCGTCTTAATTGATATCACGGGTGTACCTGTCGTGGACACAATGGTGGCCCACCATATCATTCAAGCGTCAGAGGCTGTGAGATTAGTAGGAGCGAAGTGTTTACTTGTCGGTATTCGCCCAGAAATAGCCCAAACGATCGTTAACCTTGGAATTGATTTATCACAGGTTACAACAAAGAATACCCTTCAAAAAGGAATTCAAACTGCTTTGGAAATGACAAATCGAAAAATTGTTTCATTGGAGGGATAACCAATTGAGAAATCACCCGAAGATTCCAATCTTAAAACTATATAACTGTCTTCTGATTTCAATACAGTGGGAGCTTGATGATCAAACAGCTCTTCACTTTCAAGAAGACTTACTGAATAAAATTCATGAAACAGGAGCAAACGGTGTTGTCATTGATTTAACATCTGTCGATATGATTGATTCATTTATCGCAAAGGTATTAGGTGATGTGATCACCATGTCCAAGCTCATGGGGGCAAAAGTTGTATTAACAGGAATACAGCCGGCAGTCGCTGTGACGCTTATTGAACTTGGTATATCACTGGAAGAAATTCAGACAGCACTAGATCTTGAACAAGGGCTTGAGACACTGAAGCGGGAATTGGGGGAATAGATATGAAAGACCAATCCTGTGTGAAAATATTGACGGAATGGGATATAGTCGCAGCAAGACAATTGGGGCGCAATGTTGCAAAAGAACTTGGTTTTGGAACAGTTGACCAAGCAAGAATTACGACGGCCATTTCAGAATTAGCTCGAAACATCTATTTATACGCTGGTAAAGGTCAGATTTGTATAGAAGAAGTGATGGAGCGCGGAAAGCGTGGACTCAAGGTCATCGCAGCCGATGAGGGGCCTGGCATCATGGATATACGTAAAGTGATGGAAGACGGATTTTCTACATCAGGCGGACTCGGAGCAGGCTTGCCGGGCGTCAGAAGACTGATGGATGAATTTAAATTAGATTCTGCACCAGAACAAGGAACGGAGATACAAGCTGTTAAGTGGCTTCGCTAGGAGGGAAACCATGGATTTTAAGGAGGTAATGGAGCAGCGGTACCATCAGCTGCTCAGTCGTTATATCAGTGATTTAACTGAAACATCGCTTTATCAAGCTCAAAAATTTAGCCGTAAAACCATTGAGCATCAAATACCTCCTGAAGAAATAGTGAGTGTTCACCGAAAAGTGATTCAGGAGCTTTACCCTGATTTGCCGGAAGATGTTTTTCATTCACTAGACTTCTTAATTGAAGTCATGATTGGGTACGGACTTGCCTATCAGGAACATTTAACACTTAGAGGCATCCAGCAAGAAATTAAATCTGAAATTGAAATTGCTGCAAATGTTCAGCAAACCCTTCTGGAAACGAAAATTCCAGAAGGAGATACGTTCGATATTGGGGCGATCAGTGTACCGGCAAAACAGATGAGTGGAGATTATTACCATTTTGTGACGGATCACGATACGATTAATATTGCGATCGCAGATGTCATTGGAAAGGGAATCCCAGCTGCGCTTTGTATGTCGATGATTAAATATGCGATGGATTCCTTGCCTGAGTCAGGGAGCGGTCCAACTAAAGTGCTGAAAACCCTTAATCGTGTTGTCGAGCAAAACGTAGACCCAAGTATGTTTATCACCATGTTTTATGGCAGTTATAATAAAGAAACGCATGAATTTAAATATGCATCGGCTGGTCATGAGCCGGGCTTTTTCTATTGCAATAAAGAGAACCAATTTTACGATTTAGATGCAAAAGGGCTTGTACTTGGAATCGCACCAGATTTTGATTATAAGCAGTATGAGAAGCATTTGGACATAGGAGATATGGTGATCTTATTCTCTGATGGTGTCACAGAATCTAAGTCGGAGGACGGCTTTTTAGAGCGGGAGGATATCAAAGCGCTTATAGCAGAGCACCTATCCTACTCAGCTCAGGAAATGGTCGATGCTATCTATGCCAGCTTACTCAAGCTACAAGATTTTCAGCTTCACGATGACTTCACTTTACTTGTGCTCAAAAGAAAGGTTTAGAAAGTGAAGATGCGGGTATATAAAATTCTAGGAAACAAGAATTTCGAGGTGAATGCATAATGAATATGACAGTGAAAGAGCATCAAATAGATCAAAAAACGAAAATTAGTGTCAGCGGAGAAATCGATGTGTACTCTGCTCCACAGCTAAGAGAAACACTCATGCCTAAAGCCGAGGCGGGAGAGCATCTTGAAATTTGTTTGAAGGATGTTACGTATATGGATAGTACAGGATTAGGTGTATTTGTTGGGCTGTTTAAAGCGGCTCAAAAAGCAGGTGGAACACTAAAGCTTGAGAACTTGTCAGAACGGCTTGTAAGGTTGTTTGAAATTACTGGACTAAAGGACATCATTGACATTTCTGCAAAGACAGAGGGTGGGGTACAATGAACGAATCAGTAGATCTAATCGAGATGAAAATCCCAGCGAAACCAGAATACGTAGGCATCATCCGCCTGACTCTTTCAGGCGTAGCAAGCCGAATGGGTTATGTTTACGAAGAGATTGAAGATTTAAAAATTGCCGTCAGTGAGGCCTGTACAAATGCAGTTCAGCATGCCTATAAAGGTGAACATGGCGAAGATGGAGAGGTAGCAGTTCGCTTTCTTGTCTATGAGGATCGTCTAGAAATCATTGTTGCTGACAAAGGCGGTAGCTTTGACTTTAAGCAAAAGCAGGAAGGATTAGGGCCTTACACATCTGCTCATACGGTGGATCAATTGGCAGAAGGAGGTCTTGGTTTATACTTAATGCAAACATTGATGGATGAAGTCGAGGTGCAAGCAAACTCCGGAGTTACCGTTGCGATGACAAAGTTTTTAAACAGGGAGCGAGTTGACCATGACACAACCATCCAAAACTATGAAACTAACTAAAGATGAAGTGGATCGCCTTATCCAAAGCTATCAATCCAACCAAGATGAGCAGGCGCAGCTCACGCTGGTCGAATGCTATACAAACTTGGTCGATATGTTGGCAAAAAAATATTCAAAAGGAAAAAGCTTTCATGAGGATCTCAGACAAGTTGGAATGATTGGTTTACTTGGCGCTATTAAGCGATATGACCCACTCGTCGGTAAATCATTTGAAGCCTTTGCCATTCCAACCATCATCGGGGAAATCAAACGCTTTTTACGAGATAAAACATGGAGTGTCCATGTACCAAGGCGGATCAAAGAGCTTGGACCAAGAATCAAGATGGCCGTTGATCATCTAACAACAGAGACGCAAAAATCACCGAAAGTCCAAGAAATTGCAGAGTACCTAGATGTGACAGAGGAAGAAGTACTGGAAACCATGGAGATGGGCAAAAGCTATCAAGCACTGTCTGTTGACCAAGGCGTAGAGGCTGATTCTGAAGGAAGTACAGTCACCATTTTAGACGTTGTCGGCTCACAAGAAGAGGGCTACGAACGTGTAAACCAAAAAATGATGCTTGAGAGTGTGCTTCATGTTCTGACAGATCGAGAAAAAGAGATTATCAACCTGACTTATTTGCAAAATAAGAGTCAGAAAGAAACAGGCGATTTACTAGGGATATCCCAAATGCATGTATCGAGACTGCAACGGAAGGCAGTTAAAAAGCTACGAGATGCATTATCAGAAGATGCGTCTATGGAGCTAGGGTAATGAAGCAGATTGAACAGCACGAGCATGTGAATGCCATTATCTATCAATCGAATAAAGAAGGGAAATCATGCTGCGGGGACAGTTTTTTTATTAAAGCAGATGATGAAGAACTAATTTGTGCTGTGGCAGACGGATTAGGCAGCGGTCAGTTCGCCAATGAATCATCTTCTTTAGTCAGCGAAATTGTCGAAGAATATGGACATGAGGATATGACGACCCTCATCGAAAGATGCAATCAGGCGATGAAAAATAAACGCGGAGCCACAGTTGCGATCTTAAAGGTGAATTTTTCCCAGCAGCAATTTACCTATTGTTCGGTTGGTAATATTCGGTTCATCTTGAATGCCCCTTCTGGCGACTATATTTATCCACTTCCGACATCAGGATACTTATCAGGGAAACCTAGAAAATATAAAACATACACCTATTCCTACGAAAAAGGATCAACATTCATTATGTATTCAGACGGATTGAATGTGCCAAACATGAGAATGTGTTTAAAGCATAGTCATTCAGTTGCAGACATTGCCAAACAACTTGAAACATACACACAAGACAAGAAGGACGATCTCACCTATGTACTTGGTCAGCTCACGTAAAATAGCTGACCTTTTTTCTGTTTTGCCGGTTTTTTTGATACACTAAAAGAGAAGACACAGTGAGGGGATGCAAAGTATGAAGACATCTGACTTTTTATTGAAACAAATTGCAACAGAATTAAAGCTTTCAACAAAACAAATTGAAAGTGTCATCAAGCTCTTAGAGGATGGCAACACCGTCCCGTTTATTGCCCGTTACCGGAAAGAGCAGACAGGCTCACTGGATGAGGTGCAAATTCAAACCATTTCAGAGCGCTATACATATATCCAAAATGTCATGAACCGAAAAGAAGAAGTCATCCGATTAATCGCAGAACAAGACAAACTGACGGATGAATTAAAACAAAAAATTGAGCAGGCTCATAAACTGCAAGAGGTCGAAGATTTATACCGGCCATTCAAACAAAAACGTAAAACAAAAGCAAATGTAGCCAAAGCAAAAGGGCTCGAGCCGCTGGCTGAATATGTACTCACGCTACCAAACGATGAGATCGAGAAGAAGGCCGCTTCTTTTATCAACGAAGAAAAGGAAGTAACAAGTGTAGAAGAGGCACTGGAAGGCGCGCAGCACATCATTGCTGAACAGCTGGCAGATGATCCTGATATGCGGAAATGGATTCGCAGCGAAACGTACCAAAAGGGCAGTCTAGTCACATCAGGAAAAGACATCGAAAGCGATGAAAAAAATGTCTATGAAATGTATTACGATTATCAAGAGCCCATCAAAAAGATAGTGCCTCACCGTGTACTAGCGGTTAATCGTGGAGAGAAAGAAGGCATCTTAAAGGCAGCCATCGAGCCACCTGCTGAAAATATTCGTTTCTATCTCGACAAACAAGTCATAAAAGGCAAACAGACGACGGCGAGACCGTTTATCGAAGCGGCAATTGACGATGCGTATAAACGCCTCATTCAGCCTTCCATCGAACGAGAAATACGCAAAGAGCTGACAGAAAAAGCAGAAGAACAAGCGATTCATATTTTTGCTGAAAACTTAAGAAAACTACTACTTCAGCCGCCGATGAAAGGGAAACGTGTACTTGGAGTGGACCCTGCGTTTCGTACAGGCTGTAAATTAGCCGTCGTGGATGATACGGGCAAAGTCCATCATATCGGCGTCATTTACCCGCATCCGCCTGTGCAGAAAAAAGCGGAAGCCAAACAAAAAGTGAAAGAGATCATTCAATCGTCAAATATTGAAGTCATTGCGATTGGAAACGGAACAGCCTCAAGAGAGACTGAACAATTCATTGCAGACCTCATTCAAGAGTTGGATCAGCCGGTCTCCTATTTGATCGTGAATGAAGCAGGAGCAAGCGTATACTCTGCGTCTGCACTGGCGCGAGAAGAGTTTCCAGACCTGCAAGTCGAAGAACGAAGCGCCATATCCATTGCTCGAAGATTACAAGATCCTTTAGCAGAGCTCGTGAAAATTGATCCGAAGTCTGTCGGAGTGGGCCAATACCAGCATGACGTGAGCCAAAAGCAATTAAACAGCTCGTTAACCTTCGTGGTAGAGACGGTCGTCAACCAAGTCGGTGTGAACGTCAATACGGCCTCACAGGCGCTGCTGCAATATGTGTCAGGTCTTTCAAAAGCCGTCGCAGGGAATATCATCAAGCGCCGCGAAGAGATTGGGAGATTCACAAGCAGAAAAGAGCTAAAGGACATTCCAAGACTTGGGGCAAAGACTTATGAGCAGTGTATCGGTTTCCTGCGCATCGCAGATGGACAAGATCCACTTGATCGGACAGGTATTCACCCAGAGAGCTATAAAGAAACAAAACAGTTCTTACGCATGATCAAGATGACACCAAATGATCTTGGCACAGAGCAATTAAAGGAGAAAATCGCAGAGGTCAAACTGGATGAAGCAGCAGAGCAGCTTGATATTGGTATCATTACACTTCAGGACATCATCGATCAGCTGACAAGACCCGAGCGTGATCCGCGCGATGAAGTACCAAAACCTCTTTTAAAAACAGATGTGTTGAAATTGGAGGACTTGAAGCAAGGAATGGAGCTGCAAGGAACGGTAAGAAACGTCGTAGACTTCGGCGCATTCGTTGATATTGGTGTAAAACAGGACGGGCTTGTCCATATTTCTAAGCTCAGCAGCCGTTTTGTGAAGCATCCGCTTGACGTTGTATCAGTTGGTGACATTGTGACTGTATGGGTGGACTCCGTTGAACAGGTAAAAGGCCGCGTTGCCCTCTCCATGCTGAAACCAGAGTAAACAAAAAACGAGGCGCACCTTAGGATGGGGTGTGCCTTGATGTGACTGAATTTTTTTTTCTGTAGAAGTACCAGCATTGATTCAGCAACTTGATTTGGTAATGATTTTTTTCGAAAAAAGCCTTCTGCATCTGATTTTTCAGCCAGTTGGGCATCGCCCATTCCTCCTTTGATCAAAACAGTGGGTGTACCTTCAATGTATGCAAAGGGGAAATTGTCCTGTTCGATGTTTTTATAGAAAGGAACGATCTTGATTGAAGGAGAGCGAGTTACAGCAGTTAACAGAGCATATTTCTGAGCATTTCTTTGGTAAGGCATTCCGCCATCAGGCTGTTTTTAATGACCGTCTCAAAACGACAGGCGGGCGATATTTACTTGGTACACACAATATCGAACTGAACCGCCGATACCTAGAGGAACATGGACGAGAAGAATTAATCGGGATCATTAAGCATGAGCTGTGTCATTATCATCTGCATCTTGAGGGGAAAGGCTATCAGCATCGTGACCGTTCCTTTAAAGAGTTATTAAAACAAGTAGGAGCCCCGCGTTTTTGTACACCGCTAAAGACCGTACAAAATAAACGGCGTGTACAGAAACGGCATGAATATGTCTGCACAGGATGCGGTCAGTATTTTATCAGGAAAAGACGGTTTGATACCTCTCGTTATGTGTGCGGCGTCTGCAAAGGAAAATTAAAATGGAAGCGTACAATCGGTTCAGAGTGATAAGCATTCCTTTAGGGATGCTTTTTTTGTGAGATGAAGTAGACACATTGAGACAAATAGAGACGCAAGTCTCATTTTGTCTCTTTTTTGATCGATGTGAATCGCTCAAAGCCTAGGCTTTCAAGCGCCATGATGTTGGCACGCTTTTTGCTTGTATAGAAGTGCAAGCAAAAAAGATAGGAGGTTTTATCATGGAAATGGCACTCACAAAAGAAAAAGCCGTTTGGATGTATCAAAAAATGCAGGAAATCCGCCAATTTGAAGATCAAGTACACACGCTTTTTACAAAAGGGATCTTGCCAGGTTTTGTCCATCTTTATGCTGGTGAAGAAGCTGTTGCTGTCGGAGTCTGCGCTCATCTGAATGAACAAGACAGTATTACAAGTACTCACCGTGGCCACGGTCATTGTATCGCTAAGGGCTGTGATCTAAAAGGAATGATGGCAGAAATCTATGGAAAAGCCACAGGCCTTTGTAAAGGAAAAGGTGGATCTATGCACATTGCAGATTTTGATAAAGGAATGCTCGGTGCCAACGGAATTGTTGGAGGCGGCTTTCCACTTGCGTGCGGGGCAGCCCTCACAGCTAAATATAAAAAGACAGATAATGTAAGCGTTTGCTTTTTTGGGGATGGTGCAAACAATCAAGGGACTTTTCACGAAGGAATCAACCTCGCCGCTATCTGGAAACTGCCAGTCATTTTCATCGCAGAAAACAATGGTTACGGGGAAGCGACGCCATTTTCCTATGCTTCAAGCTGCAAATCGATTGTGGATCGAGCCGCCAGTTATGGTATTCCGGGTATTCAAGTAGATGGAAAAGATGTGACAGCCGTTTATCAAGCAGCAGAACAAGCGATAGAACGAGCAAAAAATGGAGAAGGTCCGACATTGATTGAATGCATGACATATCGGAATTATGGTCATTTTGAAGGAGACGCCCAGCGCTACAAAACAAGCCAAGAAAAAACAGAACACCAAGAAGAGAAAGATGCCATCACGCTTTTTAAAAATGAATTATTAAAGGAGCAGCTGCTGACGGATCAAGAGATATCAAGTATTGAAGCGGCTGTAGCAGAAGCGATAGATGAAGCGGTTAGATTCAGTGAAGAAAGTGAATATCCAGATCAATCCGAATTATTGACCGACGTGTATGTTTCGTATCAATAAATCAGAAAGGGGAGAGGGAAATGACAAGAGAAATCAGCATGTCTAGTGCTTTGAATGAAGCGATTAAACTGGCGATGAGAAGAGACGAAGATGTCATTTTAATGGGAGAAGATGTTGCGGGAGGCGCTCATGTAGATCACTTACAGGATGATGAAGCATGGGGCGGTGTTCTTGGTGTAACGAAAGGAATCGTACAGGAATTTGGACGTGAGCGTGTCCTTGACACACCGATTAGTGAAGCTGGATATGTTGGTGCGGCTATGGCAGCTGCGTCAACAGGGCTAAGACCAATTGCGGAGCTTATGTTTAATGATTTTATCGGTACTTGTCTGGACCAAGTCCTGAATCAAGGCGCAAAATTTCGATACATGTTTGGCGGAAAAGCAGAGGTGCCAATCACAATTAGAACGACACATGGGGCGGGTTTTAGAGCAGCGGCCCAGCATTCGCAAAGTTTGTATGCACTATTTACAAGCATCCCTGGTTTGAAAGTAGTTGTGCCTTCTTCACCATATGATGCCAAAGGGCTGCTGCTGGCAGCCATCGAGGATCAGGACCCTGTCATCTTTTTTGAAGACAAGACGCTTTACAATATCACAGGAGATGTGCCGGAGAGGTATTACACACTGCCGCTTGGTAAAGCAGATGTGAAGAGAGAAGGATCTGATGTAACAATCTTTGCAGTAGGCAAACAAGTGCATACAGCACTCGAAGCAGCAGAAGAGTTAGCTGCTCAAGGTATTGAAGCGGAAGTGATTGATCCAAGAAGCTTGTCGCCGCTCGATGAAGAGGCCCTTCTGACTTCAGTAGAAAAAACAAATCGACTTGTCATTGTCGATGAAGCAAATCCAAGGTGCGGAATTGCCGCAGATATCTCTTCTTTGATTGCAGATAAAGGATTTGATTTACTTGATGCTCCAATCAAAAAAGTGACGGCTCCTCATACACCGGTACCATTTTCACCACCTCTTGAAGATATATATCTGCCAACACCTGATAAAGTTGTGAACACTGTATTAGAGATGATTGGCAAGAGTCATGAGAAGATCTTGAACTAAAGAAAGGAGAGAGGGAGATGGCTGTCGAAGTTGTGATGCCTAAATTGGGCATGTCGATGAAAGAAGGAACGGTATCTGTCTGGAATAAGGAGGTTGGTGAGACCGTAAATAAAGGAGAAAGCATTGCAAGCATCAACTCCGAAAAAATTGAAATGGAGATCGAATCACCTGCTGAAGGAACCATATTGGATATAAAAGTGTCAGAGGGAGAAGGTGTACCGCCTGGCACGGTCATCTGCTATATCGGTGAAGGAAATGAACAAGTGGAGGAAAAGAAAGCTAGAGACAACCAGTCAAAACCAAAGAAAGAGAGAAAGAAAATCTCACCTGTTGCCCGTAAAATGGCGAATAGCGCAAACCTAGACATTGATACGCTCGTGGGGACAGGACCAGGTGGAAGAATTACGAAAGAGGATGTGCTTCATGCGCTTCCTGAACGGGAAGAGAAAAAACAAGAAGAGAAAAAACAAAATGAGACAGAGCATCAGCCTATTAACATGATGCGGAAAACAATTGCCTCAAGAATGATGGAGAGCCTGCAAACAAGTGCACAATTAACCATTACGATGAAAGCGGACGTGACACAACTTACAAACTTACAACAACAGCTAAATGGAACAGCCATAGCACGTTACGATACAAAGTTGACCATCACCGATTTTGTAGCCAAAGCAGCGATCCTTTCGTTGTTAGAACATCCTGCGATGAACAGTCAATATCATAACGGAGTTGTGGAAACCTTTGAGAATGTTCATCTTGGGATTGCTGCTGCGTTAGATAACGGATTGGCTGTACCGGTCATTCAGCATGCGGAGCGGTTAACGCTGATAGAGCTAGCGAAGAGCATTAAATTTTATGGCCAAAAAGCACGTGAAGGAAAGCTTCTCCATGATGAAATCCAAGGTTCGACCTTTACATTGACCAATCTTGGAGCCTATGGTGTAGAGCATTTCACACCAATTTTGAATCCGCCGGAAGCGGGTATCCTGGGCGTCGGAACAATGTATGACACCCCGGTTTATCGAGATGATGAATTGTGCAAAGGGACCATCCTGCCTCTCAGTCTTACGTTTGATCACCGCGTGCTGGACGGAGCGCCGGCGTCCGCATTTTTATCAACGGTCAAAGCACATTTAGAAGAACCAATATCCACTCTTTTATAGGAAGGAGGTGAACGTACCATGACACTGGTCATTATAGGAGGCGGACCAGCAGGTTATGTGGCGGCCATAACAGCCGCCCGTTTCGGCAGGGAGGTTGTGTTAATTGATCAAGGTCAGCTGGGGGGGACCTGCCTCAATGAAGGCTGTATTCCGACCAAAGCACTTTTGCAAAGCGCCGATATGTATGAGCATGTGAAATCGGCTGGACATTTTGGAATTGAGCTTCCAGAACATGAGCCTATCATCCAATGGAATGCTGTCCAAAAACGGAAGCAGTCTGTCGTCAAGCAGCTCACTGATGGTGTTCGCTACTTGATGAATAAAAACAAAGTTACCGTGGTGAATGGGAAGGCTTCATTTCTATCAGCACATGAGCTATTGATAGAAAGTGAAGGGAAGTCTGACATCATTCAAGCAAAACAAATCATTATTGCATCAGGGGCAGCGCCTGCTGCTTTACCTTTTGCACCTTTTGATGGCGAATGGATCATTCACAGCAAGGATGCCATGTCACTTTCTTCAATACCAAATTCGCTTTGCATCATTGGGGGCGGGGTGATCGGCTGTGAGTTTGCGAGCATCTTTAGCAGAATGGGATCAAAGGTTGTCATGGTTGAACGGGCAGTGCACATTTTACCTGAAGAAGATCGTGATACAGCACAATGTCTTCACGATGAGCTCGAAGAAACGGGTGTAGACATTTTGACGTCCGCCGCAGTCAAACAGCTTAATTCCTCTTCAAGAAAAGTAGTGGTGGAGAATAATCAAGGAGAGCGGTGTGAAATTCAGTCGGATCTTTGCTTAGTGGCCATTGGCAGAAATCCGCAGCTTGGAGAATTGAATCTTGATCAGGTTGGTATTGATTTTGATAGAAACGGCATCTACGTCAATGAACATATGCAAACCAATCACCCGCATATCTATGCGTGCGGTGATGTAACAGGTGGGGTCCAGCTTGCTCATGCTGCTTTTCATGAAGGAACGGTTGCGGCATCCCATGCATCAGGTGAACATGTAAAGATGAATGAGCAAGTGATTCCGAGGTGCATCTACACCTCTCCAGAAATCGCCAGTGTTGGTTTAAATGAAGAGAGTGCTAGAAAACAATATGAGGAGATTCGGATAGGGACATGTGCATTTTCTGCAAATGGAAAAGCATTAATCTTAAATCAACCAGCCGGTCACGTAAAGGTCATTGTAGAACCGCAATATCAAGAAATATTAGGTGTTTCAATCATCGGACCAAATGCAACAGAACTGATTGGACAAGCGGCGGTGATGATGCATACAGAGCTGACCGCTGATACTTTAGAGCAGTTTATTGCGGCACATCCGACACTTTCAGAGGCGATACACGAAGCCTTGCTGCAAACCATTGGACGAGCGGTACACTGCTGAAAAAGGCTTCTTTTCTATCCGATTGACTTCTTGGGTTAGCTAATGATAATTGAAAGCGCTTTTATAATTATCTATAATGAATAAAAAGCCCCTAGAGGAGAGGATGGAATGAATCCGACGCCTTGTTATTTAAATACGTGGAAACGTTTTGTTCGTGAAGGTTTGCTTGATCAGTCTCGTCTGAATAAGAGAGTGGTGGAATCATGGCACAGGTGTAAACAGGCAAATGTGAATCCGTATTTAGATAAAGGACAGTCGTTGTTAGAAAAGGAAAGATTCAGTGCCCAAAAAAAGAAATATTCATTATTCCTAAATGCGGCTCTCCCTTACTTAAATAAAATTAGTCAGCAATTAAAAGAATCTGACATGCTGGCCTTACTCATCGATGCAGACGGTTATGTGCTAAGTCTGACAGGAAGCGAAAGAACGATGGTGGAAGCAAGAAGAATTAATTTTATGGAGGGTTCGCGCTGGACCGAAACTGATGTAGGGACAAATGCGATCGGAACGGCACTCGTCATCGGAGAAGCGGTGACGATCAATGGAACTGAGCATTTTTCTATCGCCTCTCACCATTGGAGTTGTTCAGCCGCTCCTATTCGCGATGCAGACGGTACAATCATAGGGGTGATTGACATCTCCTGTATGACGGATAACAAGCACCCTTTTATGCTTGGAATGGCTTCAACGGTTGCTTATGCCATCGAGAGAGAAATTCAAGTCCAGCAAAAAAGGAGGGAGATGGAGCTAATCACTCACTGTCTCCAGCAGGTGGAAGCAGACGAACCGTATGTGGTCTGTAATGAAAAAAAGCAAATTGTTTCTGCCAGCAGGTCGATTAGAGAACGATTTTCAGACTGGTATGGAATGGATGTCGAGCGGCTTAAGGATCATCCATTTGTTATCAGAGGAAAGCAGATCATTCAATCAGAGCAAGATGGAAAGATGCTAGGTATATCCCTTTCCCTTGAAGAAGCAGCGAAAAGCAGCATAACCGTTTCTTTTGCTCAATTTCCCGGGGAATCCGGAACAAGTAAGGTATTTCAACAGACGCTCAGCGAAATGAAACGAGCGGCACAAACAGATGCAAATGTATATATTTGGGGAGAAACAGGTACAGGAAAGGAACTGGCCGCTAGAGCTATTCACTCTGCCAGTGAAAGGCATAGAGGGCCGTTTATTGCTGTTAATTGCGGAGCCATTCCTGAAAGCCTTTTAGAAAGCGAATTATTTGGCTATGCTGAAGGGGCTTTTACAGGGGCAAAACGTCACGGAGCTAAAGGGAAATTTGAACAAGCTCATAAAGGAACACTCTTTTTAGACGAAATTGGCGAAATCCCATATGCGATGCAAGTAGCGCTTCTTAGGGTGATAGAAGAAAGGGCAGTCGTACCGCTTGGCGGGACACACGAAATCCCTTTGGATATTCGAATCATTACAGCGACTCACCGTAATATGAACGAACTGCTGAAGGAAGGAAAAATACGAGAAGACTTATATTACCGACTTCATGTCTATCCAATCAACATCCCGCCGCTTAGAGAAAGAAAAGAAGACATTCATGGTTTATATCGCTATTATCAAAAGAAGCACCACTGGCATGCGGCGTTTCCTGAATCATTTTTTCAGAAATTACAGGAGTATCATTGGCCAGGAAACATACGAGAGCTTTTTAACCTATTTGAACATCTAAGGGTCCTCTTTCCGCAAGGCGGATGGATTGGTGAATCGCAATATGCTTCAGTATTAGAGGCGATTGATCAGAAAAAGCAGAAGCTGTATCCAGCAGAGTGTACTGAAACTCCAAAAGAACTCACATTCAGGGAACGCATTCAAAAGCAAACAGTGATAGAAGCACTGCATAAAACAAAAGGTCATGTGTCAGAAGCAGCGAGGCTAGCAGGAGTGCCAAGAAGTACTTTTTATAAATGGATGAGAAAGTTTCATCTGTCTTAATCTCATGGAAGGCTGCATCAAGGCCCTTGGTCTACGTGAAGAGGTCGGGGGCTTTATGCCAAGTAAACAAATGGCATGGAAAAAGGCTTGACTGTTATATTAGTATATGTTAAATTATAAAAGCCGTCGCAAATGAAGCAGGGATGAAACGCTTAAAAATTCTTGACACATTTTTCTGGCATATATATAATGAAACATGTCTTATTATTCCGCAGTAGCTCAGTGGTAGAGCTATCGGCTGTTAACCGATCGGTCGTAGGTTCGAGTCCTACCTGCGGAGCCATAATGGAGAAGTACTCAAGTGGCTGAAGAGGCGCCCCTGCTAAGGGTGTAGGTCGCGCGAGCGGCGCGAGGGTTCAAATCCCTCCTTCTCCGCCATTATTTTATGGCCCGTTGGTCAAGCGGTTAAGACACCGCCCTTTCACGGCGGTAACACGGGTTCGAATCCCGTACGGGTCATGTTTTGTTTTTTGATTCGTTGGGCTATAGCCAAGCGGTAAGGCAACGGACTTTGACTCCGTCATGCGTTGGTTCGAATCCAGCTAGCCCAGCCATTTTTTTATATGTTTTTCTGCATAGCAGATGAGCCATTAGCTCAGTTGGTAGAGCATCTGACTTTTAATCAGAGGGTCGAAGGTTCGAGTCCTTCATGGCTCACCATTGTCACGCGGGTGTGGCGGAATTGGCAGACGCGCTAGACTTAGGATCTAGTGTCTTTATGACGTGGGGGTTCAAGTCCCTTCACCCGCATTGTTTTTTCAAACAGTGCACTTATGAATATATGAGCACATCATACACGCGGTCGTGGCGGAATGGCAGACGCGCTAGGTTGAGGGCCTAGTGGGTGAATAACCCGTGGAGGTTCAAGTCCTCTCGGCCGCATCTAAGAAACCAAAGGTGGTAAACCTTTGGTTTTTTAATTTTTTATCACTTTTAAATGAATTTGTCCATTTACCTTAAGTAAGTGGACTTTTTTAATTATCGAGGTTCAACTGTAATCTTAAAAATGACGTAATTATCGTTTATATCATAGGCATAAACCAACGCCGTGCCCAGTGATGAGTAAGAAGATACGACACCACTAGAACTAATGCTAATAAGGTGACTGCCAGAGATGATTTCCCATCTTGTATAGCCATACAGCAATCCAACGTTTGAGTTTCTTAGCATATGGAAATCGACCGTTCCAATTTCATTTGTAGGCTTTGCTATATTGTGAATTTTTGCAGGTTCTTGCGCAGAAGCTTGATTTGTTAAAGCTGGAAGAGCTAATGAAGAAATTGATAATACTGAAACAATTAATCCCTTGTAAAGTTTATTCATAATACTTCCCCCTCAGTTTGGTTTTATTACAAATTCATCATAACATGTAAAATATTTGAATTGTATGGATGTCGAGTATATTTCGAAATTTAACATTCTTCAAGGTCTGTATTTAAAAGAAGATAAGCATTTGTTAGACCGATGTTTTGGGTTCTTAAAAAGTAGGAAAATGTATAGTGATATTGAAGACTTTGCATTAGAAGCAGCTGAATACTTTAGAAGAGCTGGAAGATTTGAAATGGCTACCAAGCATGTACCTCTTACAACAGAAAAATTGAATAATGTCATGTCATTTGATGGTTTATTTGTTATCAAGTAAATTTATGATACGTTTTCCTCGTCCACCTCCAGTTTCTAAGGAATGATGAGCTTTGGCAACATCAGATAAAAGATAAATGCTATCAACAACTGGTCTGACCTTGTTGGAATCTACATAAGATGCTAATTCTTTTAAAAGTTCATTTTTGGGGTTTGCGCTGAATGTGCGAACTCTACGAGAACCGAAAGTAGTTGAAGCTAATATATATATGAAAGACGAAAAACTAGGAAATCCAATAGTAACCATTCTTCCGTTCTTTGTAAGCAGGCGCCTATAATGTTTGAGGTCAGTTCCAACTGTGTCCATGACTACATCAAACTTTTTAAGATCAGTAGGATACGTCTTTTTATAATCAAGTACTTCGTCTGCACCTAGCTCTTGAAGAAAAGTGAGATGTTTTTCGTTTGCAAGAGCAGTTACATGAGCACCTAACATTTTTCCAATTTGAATCGCAATGCTTCCGACTCCTCCACTTGCACCACGTACAAGTAAATTTTCGCCTCTTCTAAGTTTAGCTTGATATTTTAAGGCAATAATTGCAGTAGCACCTACGCCAGGCAATGCCGCGGCTTGTATGAGATCAATCTTTGTAGGAGTTTTAGATATTTTCTCAGGTGATATAGCTACATATTCAGCGGCACTACCAATTTGGCTCCTGATATTCATAGGAAGAACTCCCCACACTTTATCACCTAATTGATAACTTTTTACGTTCAATCCTACTTCAACAACCTCTCCAGAAAAATCTGCCCCTGTCCCTTTAGGGAATTGATTACCCGTTAATAGTTTCAACTTGCCTGATCGAAACAGCGTATCCATAGAGTTTACACTCGACCCATGTACACGAATGAGTACTTCTCCAGACTCTATAACAGGTTTTGATATAGAATCTTCAAAAAGAACATTCGGTGATCCATAATTAGTGTATTGTGCAGCGCGCATCTGTTCATTTTTCATTTACTCACTCCATCTCCTTGAAAAAGTATTGACTTGAAGGGTTTTTATAATCAATTTGGCTCTCTAATACATGGATGACACGGTTTACATATTTGATTATAATAAATGGAATTGATTTAACAAGTACGCAATATAAACTGCTTAAGGAAGGAAAAACTGACTAAGGGGTGGATAAAATATGACTGAAAGTGAGCTGAATAAAGCGATAGCTCCAGCGAGTTATGCATTAAATATATTAGCGGGAAAATGGAATTTAAAAATCTTAGCTGTACTATGTAGTTACAAGGAGATTCGATATAATGAGTTAAAGCGTAAAGTGTATGGAATTACAGGAACAATGCTCAATCAATCATTAAAGGACCTGATTGAAAACGGAATTGTTCAACGAGTTCAGTATAATGAAGTTCCATCAAGAGTAGAATATTCATTGACTGGGGCAGGACTAGAGCTGATCCCTATATTTGAACAACTTCTTTTATGGGGCGAAAACCAATTAGAAAAATCAAAGTCATAATAAAATCCATCTACGTGAGAAATTCGTTAGGGAATCATAGCATAGCTTCCTAACAAAGATTTTATTCACTTTAAGCTATGTTGAAGAAAAACAACAAAAAATCTTGAGATTACTAGGGAAGCGCTAGAAAAGGGGATGCAAATACATGTCAATTTATCATAAAGTCATTGGAGAAGGATTTCCGATCGTTATATTGCATGGTTGGACACTTGACCATCAAGTGATGTTACATGCATTTGAACCGGTATTTGAAAAACAAAGCGGTTGGAAGAGAATATACATAGACTTACCGGGTATGGGACGTTCCGAGCCGCATCCATCTATTCAGAATTCTGATGATATGTTAGAAGCGGTATTGCGTCTTTTGGACGAAATTATCCCTGATGAACAGTTTATTGTTTGTGGTTATTCGTATGGAGGGTACATAGCTAGAGGTATTGTTCATTCACGCCTAGAAACCGTTCGTGGATTACTACTTGTGGCCCCAATGACTATACCTGTATTCGATCAAAGAGTCGTGCCAGAGAAGACCGTTATAAAAGCAGCTTGATATCACAACTCTCTCCAGAGGAGACGGATGAATTTTGCTCCATGGCAGTTGTGCAAGGAAAACCGGAATGGGAGAGGTTTCGAGATGAAATTTACCTTCCTTCTAAACAAACAAATCATGAATTCATCAATAACATTCTTCAAAATGGATATGGCTATACCTTCGACATTTCATCTGAATTTCAGTATCCCACGCTCATTATCACAGGGCGTCAAGACAATGTAGTTGGATATCACGATGCGTGGCGGCTGATCGAAGACTATCCAAGGGCAACCTTTGGAGTGCTTGATATGGCTGGCCACAACCTGCAAATCGAACAACCCGATGTATTTAACTCACTAGTCCATAACTGGTTAAACAGACTTGAGTCGAAAAATATGTAGTTGTACACCTTTGTATAAATAGAAAATTTCTTGATTCGGGTTCGTGGCTGTATTAATGATTTTTATAGTTTCTGAACGAAAAAGTCCACTCATCTTATGTGAGTGGGCTTTTTGTATGAGTTATCATATAATAAATGTCATTCTAATCGATCGAAAGGCTTCAAACTATTGAAATTTCCAACTAAACAACGAAATAATAAGGAGGGGTGGAGCTTATGCTTGGTTTACCAAGAGGGGAAGTTTTTTTAGTTCCTTGGTCTGCTGAATGGGGCAAAGAATTTGAAAGGGAAAAGAAACGAATAGTAGAGGTCATTGGGCAGTGCACGGTGAATGTGCATCATATTGGAAGTACAGCAGTAAATGGTTTGAGTGCGAAACCCATTATAGATATTGCGATTGAAATAGATTGTTTTCTTGACGGGAAACAGTGTGTAACAGCTTTGCAAGAGCTTGGTTATTCATATAGAGGAATCAATGTATTACCTGAAAGACACTATTTCAACAAAGGAGAACCACGTACACACCAAATCCATATGTATCAAACAGGCAATAGGTATTTACTTGAACAGTTAAATTTCAGGGATTATTTAAGAAGTAACGAATTAGTGAGAAATGAGTACGAGCAGCTCAAACTGAACCTATCAAGTTTAAATAAAAAAGACAAACACAAATATGCCGAGGGAAAAACTAACTTTGTTCAGTCAATTTTAGAGAGAATTTAGATAAAGATTGCTTTTCGTGCTGAAAATAACATATTTTATGCGCAAATGATTGAACATAGCTAAATGAACGTTTCATCATTAAATCCCTGTATTATTTGTGTTACCATAGCACATTTTGTGCTCTTTTAAATCCTAAATTGCAATTATTTCCGAATCATGTTACAATAAGATTAATTATTTTTGTTCGGCGTAAAGGATAGCATGAAGAAAGACTTTTCGTCTTGAGGATACTTTGGGCAAGGATAGTATAATACATTGTGTGATAACGCACTAGGAGGCAACAAACATGGAACAAGGTACAGTAAAATGGTTTAACGCAGAAAAAGGTTTTGGATTTATCGAACGTGAAGAAGGAGACGATGTATTCGTACATTTCTCAGCTATCCAAGGTGACGGATTCAAATCTTTAGACGAAGGTCAAAAAGTAACTTTTGACGTAGAGCAAGGTTCTCGTGGAGCTCAAGCTGCTAACGTTCAAAAAACTGCTTAATCTTCATTTTTATAAAACAGGTTCTCTGTAGAGAGCCTGTTTTTTTTGTGCTTTCATTTATTTCTTCAATAAAAAACCCTACTCAGCGTACAAGTAGGGAGATGTTACAAGGTAATCGTAAAAAAATTCATGCTTCAAAGGTTTATCAACAGTATAGCATATTGGATTTACAATATGCGGAATTTGCCTAAATAAATTCTTTTTTCTTTCATTAATTGAAGGGTGGATCAGAGAACTTGAATTCAAAAATGGTGAGGGATGCCCAAAAGAGCGGCAGAGTTCTTAACAGAAACTTTTGATTTGTTTTTCTGTAATCCCTTCGATGACCTCTAATTCACTTAGCAAAAATTCATGGGCATCATCTAGCATTTTCTTTTCACTTGCATTTAGTGCTTTCTCTTTTTTCATACGCATCAGGTCACGTACAACTTCAGCACCGTCTTGGATGCTACCCGTTTTTATTTTGTTTGTATTAATTGTATGCCGTTCTTTCCATGTCGGTATTTGAACTGATTCGCCATGCTGGAAAATGTCCATCACATTGTTTAATGCCAGTATATCTGTAACAGGTCTAATGCGTGAACCCGATATTTTCCGTGTTGGAATCATCACTTTCATATGACTGATTGACATATTAATCACATAATACTGTTGTTTTTCATCAGAAAATTCTTTTTCTTCTATGGCTTCAATTATACCTGCTCCGTGCATTGGATAAACAATGTTATCACCAATTTGAAACATATCATCCGCCTCCATATCATGTATCTACTTTAAGGGTACCACACTTAGGGGTAAAATAATCAAATTTTTAATAATAACATGTTTATTTATTTTTTGTCAATAAATTTAGTTCTAAAAAAAAGAGATTATTTCATGAAAATGTTGGATGATTTTTGAACTTATCCTCTAGAATCTCACTACAAGAAAAACAGGAAATCCACCATTAAAAAAGACCAGCCATTGAGCTGGTCTTTCCAGATAGAATCCGATCATAATGTCGAAATATCAATGACAAACCGATAACGCACATCACTTTTCAGCACACGTTCATACGCTTCATCAACTTGACTTGCGTTGATCACTTCAATTTGTGGTGCGATATGGTGAGCAGCTGCGAAATCGAGCATTTCTTGTGTTTCTTGGATGCCGCCAACGAGTGAACCGGCAATGCTGCGGCGGCCAGTAATCAATGAAAAGACGTGGAATTGATCTGGCTCAGGTGGTGCACCGACATTCACTAAGGTTCCATCCACACGAAGTAGGGACAAATAGGCGTCTATATTGATATTGGCAGAGACCGTATTGAGAATGAGGTCATATTGTCCGGCTAGTGTCTGAAAGGTATTAGGATCACTTGTAGCAAAATAGTCTTTTGCACCAAATGACAGTGCTTCTTCTTTTTTATTCATAGAGCGGCTCAATACTGTGACTTCAGCGCCAAGTGCACGTGCGAATTGAATGGCCACATGACCGAGTCCGCCCATCCCGACGATGGCGACTTTTTTGCCAGGACCTGCCTTCCAGTGCTTTAACGGAGAATAAGTGGTAATGCCAGCGCAGAGAAGAGGACTTGCGACATCAAGGGATAGTTGATCTGGAATGCTGACGACAAAGCGCTCTGTCACGACAATCTTCTGACTATAGCCGCCGTAAGTTGGTTCCCCGTCATAATCGAGGTTATTATAGGTTTGGACGACTCCTTTCTTGCAATATTGCTCGTCTCCATTTTGGCAATATTCACAGGTGCCGCAGGAATCAACAAAACAGCCAACACCTACGCGGTCTCCGATCTGAAACTTCGTCACATCATCGCCGGTATCGGCCACGACTCCAGTAATCTCATGACCCGGAACCATTGGGAAAATACCGCCGCCCCATTCATCAAAGGCGCTGTGGATATCTGAATGACAGATCCCGCTAAATTGAATATCAATTAAAATATCATGTGGACGAAGCGCTCTTCGTTCAATGGTTGTCCGTTCAAAGTTCGCTTTTGCATGTGAAACACTTAAAACGTTTGATTGGTGCGTCTGACACATTCTAAATCATCCTTTCAAAAGTAAGATTCTGTTCTACTTCTATACTGTACGTCTTAAAGTGAACTCTAAGTCAATAGAGAACCCTCTTCAGGCTTTTCAACATCCTTAAATAAAGAATTGAGCCAAAAGCATCTTGCGTTCTCTATCAAATTGGAGATGATGAGAAGAAGGAATTTCATTTTTCATAAGGTGAGAGAAGAAGAAGAGAAGGGTGAAAACAATGAAAATAGCACAAGCCGCCAAGCAGCTCAATTTATCTACTGCTACGCTCAGATACTACGAGAATATTGGTTTGATTCGACCGATCCGTCGTGATGAAAACGGTGTTCGTGATTATGCAGAAGAGGATATTCAGTGGATTGAATTTATCAAATGTATGAGAAATGCGGGTCTCTCAATTGATGCACTTCGAGAATATACGGCTTTATTTATCGAGGGCGAGGATCATACCCTGTCCTCGCGAAAAAGTATTTTGGTCAATGAGAGAGAAAGACTTGTAGAAAAGCAAAAGGAAATCGAAGAGACGATTAAGCGATTAGATTACAAGATAGAAAGTTATGAAGATATTATCCACAGTTATGAACAAAAGCTAGTTCATCAACTAAAAACCAGCTCTATTTAAATGAAGAAAAACCTGTGACTTGTCACAGGTTTTGTGGTGTGGTTATCTTTTTGTGTAACGCACCCAGTTATAATGCGCGTGGAGTGGTGTAACACCGTTATAGGAGCCGAGCCATTCATCGACACCTGCACCATTCCAGAGGTTCATCATAATCTTTCCTGGAGTTTGAGGGATTTGAGTAGTGGCAGTATGTTTTAATTGTCCGTCCACATACCATTTGATCGAGTTGGGCTGCCAGTCAAATGCATACGTGTGATAAGAGTTTGCTGCATCAAAACCAAGGTTGACGATCTTTTCATGATTTCCTACACCATTGGTATAGTAGTTAAACTGAACCTTTGTCGTATCTTTTCCAAGAAATTCGATGTCAATTTCATCCCAAGGCGTACCATCAGTCGGTCCTGTATAAGTAAAGAACGAAGACACGATCCCAACATTTTTGGCTGGTTTCATACTGACTTCATAAAGCCCGTAGCCATATGTTTGAGTGGAACGGTTTTCTCCGCAGTCAAACTTATTATAGGAAGGACTTGTGAGCGATAATCGCATTTCCCCTAACGACGTCATGGAGACATTGTTTGCACGCCACGTACAGTTAAACATGTTTCCATTCGAGTACCCATTGGCTTTTTGCCATAACCCCGTATTATAGTTGTTAAAAGGCTCATAAAACGATCCGCCTGTTTGGGCCGAGGCACCCGCAGTAAATGTGGATAAACTCAATACTATTCCAGTGACAAGCAGCATCAACATTCGTTTCACACGGTAAGACATGTAGGCATTCCCCTCTCTTGTTTTGAAAGCGCTTTCTTAATTGATCATACATGATTCTCTCGAAATGGAAAATCGGTCTAATATATGATATTAAAGAGGATTTTTTACTAGATTTTCTCTTATTTCATAGGAAGTTACGAAAGAAAATGATCTTTTTCAGGCTATTTACTAAAGAATGATTGACAAAGCGGACAGTTGTCCGTAAGATAATACCGGTACAATTGTCCTAATGAAAACTAAAAAATTTTGATTGAACACATAGAGAGAAGTGCAATATGGATGAAGGTAAAGAAGGTGAAGCATCATGGAAAAGGATATTGGGAAGGAAATTGAAGAGGTCGCTTTTACTTTGTTTCAGGAATTTGGCGTGGAAAATGTCAGCATGCATAAAATTGCCAAAACAGCTGGTGTTGGGCAGGGTACTCTTTACCGCCGTTATGCCAATAAAAGTGATTTGTGCCTTTCGATCCTTGGAGAAAAATTTGAACAGCTGATCCCTGCTTTGCATCTTTACTTGAGCAAAATCAGTGACCAGCCGGTTCGTGAACGTTTGCGTTATGTGCTCGAAGAAATTCATCTCATTGTCGGTCATCATTTAGACTGGATTCGGATGCTTACGATATCTGGGAATTTAGAGCAGACAAGCAAAGTGTATGACTGTCATTACAGTCAATCGCTTAGGCAAATGATTCGTGATTTGCTAGAAGAAGCAGATGAAAAAGGGGAAGCGAATATACAGAATATTGAACTGACGACACTTTGTATGTCCTCTCCGATGACGCCTGAAATGATGTTTTATATTCATGAATCTGGTTATACAATCGAAAAAATCGCTCAATTCGCTGCAGAAAAACAGATTTTATCTGTTTTCAATAGACATTGAAGTGGCTCATTTCTGACCGTCCTCACTTCCTATGATTGATTTAAATTGAAAAAGAAAAGGAGCCAACCTACTATGAACAAACAGCAAGCAGCAGCTTCTCATATTCGAACGCTGCCCATTATTATCTCATTTATTACAGCCGGTTTTATTGGCTTGTTCAGTGAAACGGCACTAAATATGGCGCTGAGAAGCTTAACGTTAGACTTTGGAATTGAAGCGACGACAGCTCAGTGGCTAACAACAGGATATTTATTAACACTTGGTATTCTCGTACCAATTTCAGGACTCATTCTTCAATGGTTTACAACAAGACAGCTTTTCATGACGTCGCTCGTCTTTTCGATCATTGGAACTTTTATCGCAGCAGTTGCACCAGTCTTTAGTATTTTAATGGTGGCACGTGTCGTACAGGCAGTCGGAACAGCATTGCTTCTTCCATTAATGTTCAATACGATTTTGGTGATCATCCCGCCTCATAAACGAGGCAGATCTATGGGGATTATAGGTCTTGTGATCATGTTTGCACCAGCTGTTGGTCCAACGGTCTCTGGTCTTATTTTGAAATCGCTGACGTGGCATTGGATTTTCTGGATTTCACTTCCGCTATTAATAGCTGCACTCGTCTTTGGTTTTATCTTTATGCAAAATATCACAGAACCAACAAGACCGAAAATCGACATCTTATCGATTGTGCTTTCAACCATTGGTTTCGGAGGAATTGTGTATGGCTTTAGTAGTGCCGGTGAAGGCGGCGGCTGGAGCAGTATGCATGTGATCGTTGCAATTGCAGTAGGTGTCATTGGGATTCTTGTATTCTCTCTCAGACAGTTGAATATGAAGGAACCGATGCTGAACTTAAGCCCGTTTAAATATCCGATGTTTGTCATTGGGTTACTGCTGATCTTAGTGTGTATGATGGTCATGCTGTCTGCTATGATGATTTTGCCATTGTATCTGCAAACATCCTTGGCACTAACGACCTTTACAGCAGGTTTAATGCTATTGCCAGGTGGAATTATCAACGGTCTGCTATCTCCAATCATGGGTGGTTTATTTGATAAGTTTGGACCGAAATGGCTTGTGATTCCAGGGCTTGCTATCGTCGCAGTGACGATGTTAGGTTTTACCAATCTAAGTGTGAATACATCGATTGGATACATTGTGACCCTTCATATTACATTAATGGTCGGCATCGCGATGATCATGATGCCTGCACAAACAAATGGATTAAATCAGCTGCCGCCAGAGCTATATCCGCATGGTACAGCGATTATGAATACATTGCAGCAGGTGTCAGGAGCCATTGGTACTGCGGTTGGTATTTCGATCCTTTCATCAGGAACCCGCAGCTTTATGGAAAATGTGGCTGATCCTGCAAATCCGATGAACAAGCTGCTCGCCTTTACAAATGGCGTCCAGCATGCATTTATCTTTGCTGTGATCATGACTGTCATTGGTTTGATCATCGCTTTCTTTATTAAACGAGTGAAGGTAGAACAGCAAGTTTCATAAAACAGATGAAAAGCACTGAGGACTTAGCGCCGCAGTGCTTTTTTTATATTCTCAATGCTTGTTTCAAAGAGGGCGAAAATGGGGAGATAGATAAAAAGTGAACCAATGAGAATGTGCTGCTGATTCAGTAGAAGGAAAAGATGAAAAAGAAACGAATGAGTTAAGAAGAAATAAATAAGACAGGAGACTGAGATCATGAACTTACAAGAACAAATCAAAATCGCTGAGTCATTACGTCAACCGGCTGAAGGTTCATTACCGAGTCAATCGGAACTAAAACCAGTCCATCCTCCTGAAGTGAATAAAATGGAATATGACATTCCAACAAGTGCTGGCGAAACAAAGGTATGGGTATTTAAGCCAGTTAACACTTCAAAGCAGCCGCTGCCCGTTTTTGTGAATTTACATGGCGGAGGATTTATTCTAGGCAGTGCTGAAATGGATAACCACTGGTGTCCGGTCATTGCAGACCGAGCCCAATGTATCGTCGTCAATGTAAAGTATCAGCTTGCTCCAGAGCACCCTTTACCAGCCGCTCTTCATGAATGCTATGATGTGCTGAAGTGGCTGTATGAACACCCTGATGAGCTTCAAATAGATCCTAATAGAGTAGCCATTGGCGGACATAGCGCAGGAGGAAACTTGGCAACGGCTGCTTGTCTCTTAAATATTCAAAAAGGGAACCAACTCCCGATTGTCTATCAAGTGCTTGATTATCCGCCACTTGATTTAGCCACTGATCCAGCACAAAAGCCAGCGTTTGAAGAAGCGATCCCAGTTGAAATGGCGAGGCTCTTTAATGCC
Source organism: Bacillus sp. FSL R7-0672 (assembly GCF_038601465.1). Lineage (NCBI taxonomy): Bacteria > Bacillati > Bacillota > Bacilli > Caryophanales > Bacillaceae > Bacillus > Bacillus sp. FSL R7-0672. The sequence goes on from NZ_CP152010.1 coordinate 558,894, forward strand.
TTCTATCTGCAAGGCCAAGATCCGCGCAATCCGCTCGTTTCTCCAATCTTTGCCGATCGTTCATCCTTGGCACAAATGCCACCAGCTCTCGTTATCACAGCTGAAAGAGATTCGCTAGCTCAAGAAGCCGAACAATATGCGGAGAAGTTAAAAGAAGCAGGGATAGACGTCACGTACAGACAGTTTAAAGGAGTTCCCCACGCCTTCACGCATGCCGGAGATTTAGAAATAGCTGAAGAGGCTTGGCATCTCATGAGTGATCAATTGAAGAAGGCGTTTGAATAAGAAAGAAGCATTGATAGAAAAGCACAGAACCTAGCGGGCCTGTGCTTTATTGTTGTGAAGTGAATGAAAAAGATCAGATATATGCCTTTATAGTCGATATAATAGAAAGAATAGTAGACTTAAAAAAGGAGCGAATCTAATGGAAAAAGAGAATCTACAGGCATTTTGTCTTTCTTTAAAAGGAGTCACCCATGATTATCAGCCAGAATGGCAGGCAGATCGATATCATATTGGTGGAAAGATGTTTGCTATGATGGGCGGAGATGCGAATCGAAAGCCTGTTATCACTTTAAAATGTGACCCTCAACGTGCTGAAGAACTAAGAGAGATGCATGAGGGGATTATTCCGGGCTATTATATGAATAAGACTCATTGGAATTCCATTTACCTTGATGCAGACATTCCAGCTTCATTTGTAGAGGAGTTAATCGAACATTCCTACCAATTGGTTTTTCACAAATTAACAAAAAAATCTCAACATGACATCCTCCAACATGATGAATGAAGCTAGACAAGTCACCCCTGTGATTCTCTTCAAAATTGACTAGAGCAAAGTGCTGTCGTTATAATTTAACTAGTTAGAAGACGTTCATAGGGGGATATAAAATGAGCTATACAGTCATTACAGGAGCAAGTTCAGGTATTGGATATGAGGCGGCACTGGCCTTTGCAGCACGAGGCAAAAATCTTATTTTAGCTGCACGCCGGCTCGAGAAACTCCAAGAACTGAAGAAGGAGATTCTTGATCAATATCCCGATATCGAAGTAAATATACAGTCTGTCGATTTAACCGACATGGAGCAAGTGTATTCATTTTATGAATCATTGGCTGAATATGAGCTCGACACCTTCATTAATAATGCAGGATTCGGCCATTTCGGCTCGATAGGAGAACAGGATGTAAGTAAAATTGGAGATATGCTTCATCTGAATATCGAAGCCTTAACGATTTTATCCACTTTATTTGTTCGTGATTATGAGCAAGTAGAAGGGGCTCAGCTGATCAACATTTCTTCAAGAGCGGGCTATACAGTCGTCGGCAATGCCGTCACCTATTCGGCCACAAAGTTTTACGTGAGTGCCTTTACAGAAGGACTGGCACTAGAGTTGAAAGAAAAGGGAGCTAAGTTACAGGCAAAAATATTAGCACCTTCTGCAACAGAATCGGAATTTGCAAAGCGTTCATTAGATGTAGATCAATTCGAATATGAAGGCAATATCAAGAAATATCATACATCAAAAGAAATGGCAGCTTGTCTGCTCGAGCTGTATGATCATGAAAAAACAGTCGGTATTGTTGACGGCAAGACATTTGATTTTGAATTGAAAGATCCGATTTTTTCACATGCTGGTCCAAGTATGAAATAGAAATGACACATCACTGAGGGAAGATGTCCTCGGTGATTTTTTTATGGCATGATTGACTGTGTGGTAACCACATGGTTTAGACTATGTACACAAGGAGGGAATCTAGTGACGTATGTAACAAGTGGAGAAGTATGTAAGCTATTAAACATCACAAAGTATACGCTTCGTCATTATATAGAACAGGATCTCGTCCGCACTGCGAAGGTCGCTCAAAATGGATACCAATTATTTGATGAAAAAGAAATTTACACCCTTTATCAAATCCTCTTCTTAAAAAAGGCGGGGTTTTCTTTAAAAGATATCAGCGAGAGCTTTTCGAAAGAACCCGGTATGACCCTGTCCTATCGAGGTATGCTGGATCAGGTCGAGAAGCAATTACAGGAATTGAGCGAAGTGAAACAGCGTCTGGAGCATATGCTGTCGATTCAAAACAGCCTTCAGCTTAATCAAACAACGACTCAAGATCGGCCAATTCGTTATTTGAAACAGATCCCAGATCATCTTCTAAAGAGTGAAACAGAGCTCGACTTTAAACAAATCGTTCACCAAAAGGAGCTGGATCTGTCTCTTTTTGAGGAGAGATATTATGTGATCAATCTGCAAGATGACTTAACCATTTCTTATTATGTATCAAATGAACAGGATTACGATGTGAGACTGGATGCAGGTTCTTACGCGGTTAAAAGTTTTTTAGCCGAAGATGAAGAGAAAGTCATTGAAGAAATTGAGGCTTTTCTACACGAAGCTCCGTTTGACCAGCCTTCTTATATGATCTTATATGAGAATGTACCAGTCTCTGTCACGTACCAAGATTCCATGGTGTATACAGTTGAACAGAGAGCGGGGAATAGAACTTGAAAAAAAGGATTTGGCTGATCATCGCTGCATCGGCATTCATTTTTATCACAGCATTTGTATTTTATGAAAACAGCTTTGCTATGAATGAAAAGGAAGTCGTCATGGAGACTGCGGATGGGACATTATCAGGTATCGTCACAACACCTAAGAAGGAGTCAATAAAAGGAATTGTCCTTTTTGTACACGGAGATGGTCCACAAAATGCCACATATGACGGAGGATACAGACCTTTAATGGAACGCTTTGCAAAGCAAGGCTATGCGTCTATATCATGGGATAAGCCCGGGGTGGGTCAATCAGAAGGAAACTGGCTGCATCAATCCATGGATGATCGTGCAAAGGAAGTAGAGAATGTGATCAAATGGTCGAAGAAAGAGCATAATCTTCAATCAAAACAAATCATCTTATGGGGAGCAAGCCAAGCGGGCTGGGTGATCCCAAAAGTAATGACAGATCGAACCGATATCACAGCCTCCATCCTTGTCGGGCCTGCTATCAATTGGATGAGACAGGGAAGGTACAATACACTTCAAACATTAAAAGAAACGAATGCATCTCAAGAACAAATTCAAAAAACAATCGAAAAAGAAGATGAGCAAAACAAATTATTAGAAGAAGGCGCGGCATTTCGCACATATCAAAAGAAAACGGACGATCAAGAGATGACAAAAGATCGATTTGAATTCATACAAAAGAACATGAAAGCCGATGCCACTTCAGATATCAAGCGCATCCAATCACCGATCTATTTGGTTTTGGCACAAAATGACCGAAACGTAGATTCCGCTGAAACGAAAACGATCTACGAGAAAGAAGTAGCACCTCAATGGTTGCATATTCAAACAATAAGAGACGTAGAGCATTCAATGCTGAATCCGCTCATTCATCATTCCAATGCCCTGATCACATTAGCGGCGATCGCCGCACCGAAAGATTTCCTACTGAGCCAAGCGTACTTGGATCATTGTGAGCATATACTCGAGCAGCTAAAAACACCTTCACATTAGGTGTTTTTTTCATATGTTCTTTGATAAAGCAAAGAATCAAAGATCCAGTAGATGAGACTGCTCATGATGACGATAGGTATAGATACTGAACTCCCAATTCCATCAATCACAAAAAGCATGACAACCATTGCAATCAGTAAATAAGCAGCTAGATAAAGTGGATGGAAAACCTTTGGTTGCAAAGAAAACAACAACTGCAAAGGAACCGCAAAGACGAAATAATAAACAAAAAAGATGGGAACGTAAAATACCATAAACGTAGGCTCACCCTGAATCGGTGGATAGAAGCATACGAACAGACTGAGTAAAATCGAACTAAGGAATAGTGTTATTAGGATTTTGTGAAATGATTGAAGCTTTTGCAATATGTATACTCCTTTTTGTAAAATTTACTATATTTTATCATAAATTGATGATCTAGCATCGTTTACTGTTAATAATTGAACAACCTCAATATTATCTTTTTTAAAAAAAGTTAGGTATTTAGATGTAAAGAAATGATTGTGATAATGACCTTTTTGCCTTTATTTGGTTCTGTAACTTTCGCCTCATGCTGATGAATGAAGGATTGGTATAAAGTAAACCCTATAGAAAGAGATATAGCTTTGAATCCATCACATTTAAGAAAAGAGATGATCGAATGAACGTAACAAAATGGTTAGGTGCTGTCCTTCTTTCTGTTTTATTAATGTCGACAGCAGCTTGTGCCAATACAAGTACCCAAGAGAAAAATCAAAGCGAAAACGAAACCGCATCTAAGGAATCAAAAGACAAAACGACAGCCGTAGAAACAGGTAATAAGTCCTTGTCTAATATTAAGGTATTAGCGACGGGCGGGACGATTGCTGGCAGTTCAGACAGTGATACAGATACGACAGGGTATAAATCTGGTTCACTTGGCATCGATAAAGTCATTGCTTCAGTTCCTCAGTTGAAGGATATTGCAAACGTAACAGGTGAGCAGGTGGCGAATGTAGGCAGTGAAAATGTGGATGATGCTCTTCTTTTAAAATTAGCCAAACGAGTCAATAAACTCTTAAACGATGATCAAGTCGATGGGATTGTCATCACACATGGAACAGATACACTTGAAGAAACTGCTTACTTTTTACATTTGGTTGTCAAAAGTAATAAGCCAGTTGTGGTCGTTGGCTCAATGAGACCAGCGTCTGCTATCAGTGCGGATGGCCCGCTGAACTTGTATCATGCTGTGAAAATTGCATCCACAAAAGAAGCCAAAGGCAAAGGGGTCATGGTCACATTAAATGACCGAATTGCATCAGCTCGATTTATTACAAAGACAAACACGACCACAACCGATTCCTTCAAGTCTCTTGAGCAAGGCTACATTGGAGAAATTGCTGGTGAAGTGGTTTCCTTTTATAACGAACCAACAAGAAAACATACGTCTGAAAGTGAATTTGATGTATCAAACATAAAAGAATTACCACAAGTCGATATTTTATACGGCTATCAAAATGATCAAAAATACATGTATGATGCAGCAGTAAAAGCAGGAGCGAAAGGCATTGTCGTTGCCGCAGCCGGAAATGGAACGATGTCAACAGAAGCCATCAAAGGGGCAACAGATGCCGTGAAGAAAGACGTGGTCCTCGTGAGATCAAGCCGTGCAGGAAATGGAATTGTGACCCATGAAAAAATGGATGATGAACATCACTTTGTCTCATCGGATTCATTGAATCCACAAAAAGCACGCATTCTGCTTATGCTCGCTCTAACGAAGACAAAAGATCCAAGTAAAGTGCAGGCATATTATGAAAAGTATTAATGAAGAAAGGGACCCGAAGCTTCGGGTCTTTTTTTTATACGTGCTCCTGATGATGCTCTTCTGCACGTGTTTTTATAGAGAGTAAAATATCTCGCCAAATATCGTCTACATCCGTAAGAAAATGTCCCGCTTCATCGATATAATAGGTTTTGACGTTTGGAATGTTAGGAGCCATTTTTTCTATTTCGACAAACGGAGCCATGGAATCTTCTTTTCCATGCCATACATCAACTGGGATTTGAATATCTTTCATATCGAATGCCCACGGACACGAGAGTAAATCTGGTTCATGAATACATTCATCCACCGATTGACGAGTGGCTTCGTGTAAATGTGTCATCATCATCTCTAACTGCTCATCGGTTTGAAGGAATTGACGGTCCCACGGATGTAAATGCTTGTTCCCGTTTTTAGCCAGCTTCTTAAATTTCTCTGGTTTGTTCTCAATCATTTTCTTCTGGGAACGATAGCTTGCTCTTAATAGCCAAGGAAACTTCTTACTGAGGAAAAAAGCCAATTTGTTTTCTTTGAGCATACTTTTAGGCGGTTTTCCGTTTTGAAATGGCGTTGTACTTGAAATCAGAGCGGCTGAAAGGACTCGATTCGGCAATTGATAAGCACAGCCAGCAGCGAATGCGCCGCCTCCAGATACACCCATCACTGAAAAATGGTGAACGCCGAGATGATCTGCTACTTCCAACACATCTTTTGCCCAATCTAAAATCGTACGGTCAGGTTGAGGGGTAGATAAACCAAATCCTGGTCTGTCTAAACAGATGAGACGAACACCGAGCTCTTTAGAAATGGGGTCATCATCTAAAAACATCACTCTTGATCCAGGAGTTCCATGAAAAAAGAATACTGGAAATCCTTCAAGATCCCCGTATTCACACAAACCAATATGACGACCATCTTTTAAAAGAATGCTATCCATACTTTCATCTCCTTAATAGTTTATCTAGCTTAAATGTTGGAGAAAGAAACACCGTATTAAGGCGCTTCTTTCGCAATCTGATAGATTTTTTCGTATAGAGACAATAATGTTTTTAAATCTTCTTTTGGAAGCTTTGCATAATATTTTTGAATGAGGTGCAATTGAATTTCTTCTGTATTCTTGTGAAAGTCATGCCCCTTTTGAGCAAAATCAACAATGATTTCCCGTCGGTTATGTGGATTAATTTCTCGTATGACATAGCCAAGTTGTTCAAGCTTTGATACAAGCTGGCTAGCGGCACTTGCCGAAATTGCAAAGTAATCAGCTAGTTCGTTGATTGTTCTTGTTTTTGTCCGTAATAATTCAAGTGTCAGCTCTTGTTTGGCTGATAAATCTGCATATTCATGTTTTAAAAATCGTTGATACTCTTCTACATAGATGGAGCCTAGTGCATTCGAGTATTCAATGATTTTTTTACTGTAATGAATGATTTCTGCATCCAATGACATCACCTCTATTTCATTATAGGCAATATTTATAGTTAAGTGAAGTTAAATATTAAGATAGTTTAAATGAAGAGATGGCATAAGTGATTGTTTCGATGACTTTTTCATTGTATTTTGAATAAGATCCATTTATAATAAAAAAATAAACCAACTGGTCGGTTTTGAATTGTCCTGATGAAGAAAAGCAAGATAGAAGGGATTGTGAAAGATGACAAGTACACAAAGCGGGGCTGAAAAGAGCGAGAAGACGAAGCAAAAAATCGTCACCGCTTCACGTGATTTATTTGCAAAAAAGGGATATTCAGAAACATCTGTGCGAGATATTCTAGAGGCGGCTGAAGTTAGTAAAGGCAATCTTTATCACCATTTTAAAGGAAAAGAGTTTTTGTTCCTTCATATCATGGAAGAGGATCACCTCTTGATGATGGAGACGTGGCATCAGGAAAAACAAACGATGCACCAGGCCATTGATCAGCTCGCAGGATTTGCAGAGCTGCTCAGTCAAATGGGCATTAACTACCCATTAATGAGAGCAAGTGAGGAATTTTGTGCAAGTGCCTTTACATCAGACGAGGTCATGGAACGGCTGAACAAGATTGATGTCGACTTTGATGATGTGATGAGAGACATCATACTTAAAGGTAACAAAGATGGCAGCTGGTCGATCCAGCATGTCGAGTCAACGGTGAAAATATTATTATCCGTTTTTTACGGATTAGACGTGTTGTATAAAAATGATCCAATCGAAGAGAAAAAAGAATTACAAAAACAAGCGATCTCATTGATTATTCACGGAATCAACCATCATGAGTAACAATTGAATCAATAAAGGGGAAACAAACATCATGCAAAAACCGATTCGTGAGCAAAAAGCTGTACTCGTTATTTTATTAAGTAACATATTTATTGCGTTTTTAGGCATTGGTCTTATTATTCCTGTCATGCCGCTATTCATGAATGTGATGCATCTAACAGGGAGTACGATGGGATACCTTGTGGCGGCGTTTGCTGTGGCTCAGCTCATTGCATCACCTATTGCAGGGAGATGGGTAGACCGTTATGGAAGAAAGATTATGATTGTGTCAGGACTATTTCTATTTGCGTTATCAGAACTTGTCTTCGGTCTTGGGACACACGTGTATGTGCTGTATTTTGCAAGGCTGCTAGGCGGTATTAGTGCGGCATTTATCATGCCTGCTGTCACTGCTTATGTCGCAGATATCACGACCGTTCAAGAAAGATCAAAGGCAATGGGATATGTGTCAGCGGCCATTAGTACCGGTTTTATTATTGGTCCGGGAATTGGTGGCTTTATCGCAGAATACGGCGTACGCCTGCCATTCTTCTTTGCAGCAGGGATTGCCTTTATAGCTGTCATTTCGTCTATGCTTTTACTAAAGGAGCCATTAACAAAAGAAGAGCGAGCGAAGCAGATGGATCAAGTGAAGGAATCCACCTTCTTTAAGGATTTGAAAAAATCGATCCATCCAAGCTATCTCATCGCTTTTATCATTGTGTTTGTCCTCGCGTTTGGACTGTCTGCGTATGAAACGGTCTTCAGCCTGTTTACAAATCATAAGTTTGGATTTGGTCCAAAAGATATTGCGGTGATTATTACGGTCAGCTCGATTGTGGCAGTCATCATCCAAGTGCTGGTGTTTGGAAAACTCGTAAATACCCTTGGGGAAAAAAGAGTCATTCAGCTATGCTTGATTGTTGGAGCGGTGCTCGCTTTTGTTTCAACTGTCGTCTCAGGCTTTATGGTAGTCCTCATTGTCACATGTGTGATTTTCTTAGCGTTTGATTTATTGCGTCCAGCATTAACGACCTTCTTATCAAAAATCGCTGGCAATCAACAAGGATTTGTCGCAGGGATGAACTCTACCTACACAAGCCTAGGTACGATTTTCGGCCCAGCCCTTGGCGGGATTTTATTCGATCAAAATATACATTTCCCATTTCTATTCGCAGGTGTTGTCTTATTTCTCGGATTAGGCTTAACCCTTATTTGGAAGGGGAAGGCAGAAGAGCCTGCGGCAGAATAACAGAAAAGAGACCTTGAGTGAGGTCTCTTTTTTTTATGACTGTGGCTTCAGACGATTCAATGCCTGTGCCATTTTTTGATTTTGATGCATAACAATTCTTGTTGCAAAGAGTCACTGCATTCGCGCATTTTTTTATATATAATGGAAAAAAAGAACATGTTTGGAAAAGGGGGCGCCATGCATCTTTTGGAAAAGCAAAGGACAGCATCGATAAAAGAAGGAATTCGCCAGATCGATCCGGCATATCCAGTGTTTGTAGATGCGGTCATGGATGGTTTCATACAAGGGGATCTTTATGTAGATGATGCAGTGCACCCTCGTATTTATTTTCTCGAAACAGCATGCGGCATTTATTATGTTGCAGGGAAGAGAGAGGAGGAGTTGTCACACTGCTCGGCGTTCATTGTGGATGTTTACGAAAGGCAGAGAAGACAAAATGGCCGGTTTACCGTATTTTCAGCGAATCAATCAACAGATGTGATGATGAAAAAATGTCTTGGGTCACATCTGAATGAGATGGAAAGACATGCGTACGTTTTTTCGCAAGCAAAATCTTATGTTCTTGCGACTCATTCAGGCTACAGAGTAGAGCGGACAAATGAACAGGTGATCAAGGCAAGCAGGGCTTTTCCTCCTAGCTATTACGAAGCCTATTGGGGGAGAGCGGCGCGCTTCCTATCAAAAGGAATCGGAGTTGCTATCTTAGATGGTGAGAACGTGGTGAGTGAATGTGTCTCCATTTTTTCAAGTGAAGATCGTGTGGAGATAGATATTTGGACAGAGGAAGCCTGCCGGGGGAAAGGTTTAGCGCAGCTGGCAGGTCAGCAGATGATCAAGAGTTGTCTTGAAAATAAGAGGACACCGCATTGGGATTGCGATGTCCATCACCTAACTTCGATCAAACTGGCAAAAAAGTTAGGCTTTCAGCGGACAAAAACCTATCGATTGTTTTATTGTTCATGATGAAAAGGTTTTGAGATACCAAGCATCCATTGCAGAATGCTCAGAGCCTTCAAGCGGCTCTGAAAGAAGAGAAAAGCCATATCGCTGATAAAGGCCTGTAGCCGCAGTTAATTCCTGGCGGGTTTCTAAATAACATGCTTCAAAGTATGTAGAGGCATATTGCAGCGCCGTATCCATCAGTTTTTTGCCCGCACCTTTTCCTTGTGCCTTTGGACTCAGATAAAGCTTTTGTAATTCACATATTTCGTTAGTAAATGGAGCAATGCCAACGCCGCCCATAATATCGCCATTCTCTTCAGCAATCCAATAGGCTGCATGAGTCAATGATTGATAGTATTCGAACAGCTGGTCAAGGTGGGGATCAGTGTAGGCGGTTCCTTCAATCGCCAGATTCGCCGATTCTAGTGACTGGCGGATAATCGCTGCGATATACGGGTTGTCTTTTTGCTCAATGGGTCTCATGTTCATTGGAAGTACCTCCATCGTCATAAAATAAAAAAAGAGAAAGTGAGTTGAAACAACATGTTTTGGCTGCAAACCGCTATTTTTACAATTGTTGTATTGTGTCTCTCATGGTGGGCAGGGAAAAGAGGCAGAAACCGTCATGCGGGGCTGATCCTCCCTATATGCTTCATTCTATTTGGATTGGTTTTATTGATAGCCAGTTTCTTCATTGGCAGATGGGAAGGCTTGGCACTTAGTATATCAAGCGTCTCTATCGTTCTCTCTTCCATGATTTGTTTGATCATCGTCACAGCGATTCAATTTTTTAAAAAAGATGTCCCTTCTTAAGCAGGGGCATCTCCACTGTTCATCTGATTGTATTCTTCACGAAGGATGCCCATGATGATCACATCTGAGTAGGTACCATTGAAATAAAGCGCTTGACGCCTTTTTCCTTCATATTGAAATCCGGCTTTCTCATAGCTTCTGAAGGCTCTCGGATTGTGGGAAAAGACTTCGAGCTCAAGGCGATTGAGTTCTAACGTCTCAAAGGCGAATGCTTGAACCATTCGGACAGCTTCAGTGCCATAGCCTTTTTGGAAATGTTCTGGTCCATGAAGCGCAATGCGGAAGCTTGCTGTATGATTGATTAAATCAATATCCACTATCGCTGCATCCCCAATCATTTCTTTCGTGTCTAACAGACAAATGGCGAAATCTCGTCTGCTGTCATCTTGTAAAAATCGGGTGTAGGCTGAACGAATTTCTTCTAGTGTGAACGTTTTGCGTGTGCCAGTCATGTAAAGTGTTTCTGCATGCTGGCATCCTTTTTGAATCCCCGGATAATCCTGTTCTTCAATCGGTCTCAAAAATAAGCGGGTCATGACGGATCACCCTCCTCTATATATCGAGATATTTCAATTAAATTCAGATCAGGATCACGGATATAAACAGATTCAACCGGACCTAATGTGCCTGTGCGCCTGACTGGTCCCTCTTCAATAGGAACGACTTGCTTGCGAAGGTGCAGCAGCAAACTGTCCATATCTAAATCGGTGATAAAGCACAAATCACTAGAGCCTGGAAGTGGGTGAGCCGCTGCCCGCTCATCTTCATGACCAGCTTCATGAAGATTGATCTTCTGTAAACCAAAACGAAGCGCTTTACGGCCTTCTCCAAAGGTTTCTTCCTTCATTCCTAATACGTTTGTATAAAAGCGAATGGTGTCCTCCATATGTTGTACAGTCAACACGATATGATCAAGTCGTCGTATCATCAGTCTCTCCTCCAAGTATGATCATTGATTGAACTGATTTTATTATATCATTACCTGAAGAGGATACCTTATTGAATCACGGTGTTGAAGGCATGAAAACGGATGATGAAAAATCCATGTATACTTTGTCTTTCCTTTCTGATACAATTAAAATAGAATGTATGTTCTTATATAGGGTAAGGAGTGATGAGATTGAGTCAGAAAAGGAAGCTGCTTTTTTATGGGGCAATGAGTATCGATGGCTATTTAGCGAGAGAGGATCACAGGCTCGATTGGTTAATAGGAACAGAGGGCGAAGAAGATACGAACTATGATGACTTTTATGCGTCAGTTGATACGCTGATCATGGGGCGAAATACATATGAGCAGGTTCTACAGCTGTCACCAGATGAGTTTCCTTATGAAGGAAAGACATGTTATATCATGTCACGTACTTTACAAGACAGTCTGAAAGGAACTCACATCATTCGCGAAGATATCTTATCATTTGTGAAAAAATTAAAACATGAAGAAGGTCAGCATATCTGGATTGTCGGCGGCGGGGAACTGCTTCAGTTTTTCATCAAAGCAGGATTGGTTGATGAGCTTTACCTTCAAATCGCTCCTGTCATGATTGGAAGAGGCATTCCTCTGTTTTCCCCAGCGGATATAGAATCCAAGTTTTCATTAAAAGAAGTCAAACAATACAAGCAGATAGCTGAATTGCATTTTGTCTTAAAAGAAGAGGATCACTGACCTGAGGTGGTCTTTTTTTTATGAAACAAACTCGTTGACAATCATATATCCTAGTGTTAGGATAAATTTATCCTAGTTTTAGGATTTCTTGAAAAAGGAGTAGTTGCCATGGTGCAGCATGAACATGAATTAGACTTAAGGCTATTCCGCGTGTGGATGAAAGCCTATCAAGCCCTTTTTACAAATATCCAAACAGACATTGAACGTTATGATATCGGATTTGAAAACTTTCAGATCCTTGAATTGCTTTATAGTAAGGGGCCACATCCCGTCCAAAAGATCAGCGACATCCTGTCAATCCCAAGTGGAAGTATGACATATGTCGTGAACAAACTAGAAAAACAAGAGCTCGTGAAAAGGCAATGTGCGCCCTCTGATAAACGTGTATTTCATGTATTACTGACGGAAAAAGGAAAACAATTGTTTGACGACATTTTTCCTAAACACACAGATGTCATTTCACAAAACCTATCCTTTATTGAAAAAGAAGAAAAAGAACAGCTCATTGAATTACTAAAAAAAATTGGTTTAGGTGCAGAACAACTTCACGAAAAGGGGAAACAAGATGACTCTCAGCTTTGATACATTGGTTCGTGAAAGACGATCCGCATCAAATTTTTTGCCAAATATCTCGATTTCAAGAGAAGAGCTTAACAGCATTTTTGAAGAGGTCAAAATGGCACCATCTGCTTTTAACTTACAGCACACACAGTATGTCGTCGTCCAAACAGAAGGTCTCAAAGAACAAGTAAGAGAAGCCGCATTTGGACAATATAAAGTGCATTCCGCCTCAGCAGCGATCATTGTACTGGGAGACCCAAAGGCTTATCAGCAAGCGGCGAACATTTATGAAGGTCTGAAAATGCTTGGCATTTTAAACACGCAGCAATACGAAGAAATGGTCAGAGAGACGATGAGCTTTTATGAACAGAGAGGAGCGGATTTTCAGAAAGAAGAGGCAATCCGCAATGCTTCATTATCTGCGATGCTGTTTATGCTCGCCGCCAAAAACAAGGGCTGGGACACGTGCCCAATGATCGGCTTTGACCCTGAAGCAATGAAAAAGGTGCTCAACATCGATTCGGATTTAGTTCCTGTGTTAATGATCACACTAGGAAAAGAAAAAGTAGAGAGCAGACAACCGAGAGGCTACCGAAAGCCTGTCTCTGAATTTGTGACATATTTATAAGATAGGGGGTTCCATTCATGGAACTAGGAATTAGTACATTTGTAGAAACAACACCTGATTTTCAAACAGGAAAAACAGTCAGTCACGCACAGCGTATTCGAGAAGTAGTAGAAGAAATTATTTTAGCAGATCAAGTCGGTCTCGATGTATTTGGCGTAGGTGAGCATCATCGACAAGATTTCGCTGCATCGAATCCCGCTGTTGTCTTAGCGGCTGCAGCAACACAGACAAAGAATATCCGCCTGACAAGTGCAGTGACAGTCCTTTCATCAGCAGATCCTGTTCGTGTCTTTCAGGATTTTGCAACGCTAGATGGACTATCAAACGGGCGTGCAGAAATTATGGCAGGTCGTGGTTCATTTATTGAATCATTCCCGCTCTTTGGCTATGACCTTGATGACTATGAAGAATTATTTGAAGAAAAGCTCGATTTGTTGCTCAAATTACAGCAGTCTGAGCGTGTTACATGGAGCGGAAAGCATCGCCCAGCTATCCAGGATGTTGGGGTATACCCAAGACCTGTTCAAGATCCGCTTCCAATCTGGATCGGCAGTGGAGGAAACCGTGAATCTGTCGTACGTGCTGGATTATTGGGACTGCCTTTAGTACTTGCTATCATTGGCGGAAGTCCTAGACAATTCGCACCGCTTGTACAGCTGTACAAGCAAGCGGCAGTGCACGCAGGACATGACCCAGAGAAATTAACCGTGGCATCACATTCGCATGGATTTGTTGCGGCAGAAACAGAACTGGCAGCAGACCAATTCTTCCCTTCCACACAGCATGTGATGAACACATTAGCAAGAGAGCGAGGCTGGGGACCATATACTCGTTCTACATTTGATGCAGCGAGAACGTTAGAAGGTGCGCTGTATGTAGGAGATCCAGATACCGTGGCAGAGAAAGTGATTCACCTTAGAAAAAATGTAGGAATCACGCGTTTTATGCTTCATGTACCGGTTGGTTCAATGCCGCATGATCAAGTATTAAAAGCCATTGAGTTATTTGGAAAAGAAGTCGCTCCTAAAGTAAGAGAAGAGGTTGCCCGCTGGGAAGCAGAGCAAGCATAACGAAAAAGGTCGATCAAGTGAATAGGCTTGATCGACCTTTTTGATGCTTAAGGATCAATGACACAAGGTTTCACTGTAGGGCATGAAGCAGCAGAAGCAAGTGGTGTGGTCGTCAAGGTGAAGAGGAAAACAAGTTGAAAACAGATGAGCCATTTTTTCATGAAATCACCTCCGTACACAATTGTTTGACGGAATGAGATGAGGATAAAAGCACAGAAGTATAAAACACTCTCTATCCAACATAAGACAATCATATCATAATTTTCAAAAAAATGAAAAAATATCTTATATAAGTACTGAATTATGGTATGGTTATTATGTTCTACAAAAAAAGGGAGGGATTTTTTTATGAAAAAGGTCATGTCTTCTGTTTTGGTTGGAGCAATTGTCTTAACGGGTGCTGGGGTCACAACTACTCCAGTGGAAGCAAAGGAGCAAACAAACAGTGAAATAACGGCTCAGGCCAGTCGAACTGTTTCAGTAACAAGAACATATACGACATCAAACATCCCAGAAAGTATTGTATATGCAGAGGATGGCTGGGTCGGTATTTTAAAACAAACCTCTATTAAAGAATTAGGATTAGGAAAATATAGTGTCACATTTACTGGAACAGTGGTACGCGATCCAGGATTTAATTAAATAAAATGCAAAGCTGACAGGTGGACAAGCCTGTCAGCTTTTTTCATGAGGATAATAAAGAATCATTTGCAGCCGGACCATTTGTTCTCCGGTTTGTTTATATGCATGCGTACGGTCCGCTTTAAAACGAATGGAGTCGCCGGCTTTTAAGCTGTATTGCTCATCACCAATGGATACATTAAGCGTCCCCTCAAAAACAGTGATCAATTCCTCTGTCCCGCCAATGTGTTCATTTGCATGCAGCGACCCGCCAGGATCAATTTCTACTCTGTACACTTCAAATTTCCCCCGGTCATCAAAAGGAAAAGTCGTATATACGCGATATCGCCCATCATCTTCCGTTAAAATCTGTGCATCTTCATTGCGTACTACTTTGATTTCAGGCTGTGGTGCGTGAATGAGCTCACTAAAAGATACCTTTAATCCGTTGGCGATTTTCCATAAAGTCGTGATGGTAGGGGTTGATTCTCCTCTTTCAATTTGTCCAATCATGGTTTTGCTGACACCAGTTAATTCTGCCATCTTTTCGAGGCTTAATTTCTTTTGGTCTCTAAGAAGCCTCACATTTTTAGAAATAATCGATTGTACATCTTCCATGAAAAAAACTCCTTTCTCTATTTACTTTATAAAGACCAAACGTTACAATAAAGCGTAACATACGCAATAAAGTAATTAAAGTCTTAATAACGTACAAGGGAGGCGGCAACTATGATTCTTTCTATGTTGATCTATGCTTTTGTGAGCAGCTTTACCCCAGGGCCAAACAACATCATGGCCATGGTTTTTACGAATAAATATGGGGTCAAGCAAACATTTCGATTTTGTTTAGGTGTGGGTATCGGATTTCTCGTTATTTTGTGTTTGAGTTGCTTCTTTAATATCATTCTCTATCAAGTGATGCCGAAAATAGGCTGGGTCATGGCGTTCATCGGAGCTGCATACATGATTTATTTAGCGGTCAAAATCATGAAAAGTAAAGGCGGGGATGACGAAACACTTGATCGCTACAATCATTTTATCCCTGGTATGATGCTGCAATTTATCAACCCAAAAGCGATCTTGTATGGATTGACTGTGATTTCAACATTTGTTTTGCCATATGGACAATCGAATATGCAGTATGTCATATGGACGCTGATTCTCGCACTTATTGGATTTCTCGGTACATTTAGCTGGAGCTTATTTGGTTCTTTGTATAAGCGCTTTTTGACTGCTTATGAAAGACCGTTCCAGTATGTCATGGGGCTGCTTCTAATATACAGTGCGATTTCAATGGTATGGGGCTATGTGATGTAAGTAGTCAGAAGCTTGGCCGCTGCCTGCCCATCACAACAGTATTGTAATAAAGTCCATCTGCCAGACGTTTATCCTTTTTTAATACCCCTTCAATCAGAAAGCCATGGTGCTCATATAACCGAATGGCTTTTTGGTTCGTTTCCAGCACTTGAAGTGACATCTTCTGGATGCCTTGCTGATCAGCCCAGTCAATAGAAGCGGCTAAAAGCTCTTTGCCAATGTGATAGCCCCAAGCATCCTTTTGTATGGCGACGCCAAAAGTCACTTTGTGAGCAGAGCGTTTGAGTGAATGTCCCTCACACCTGGAGAAACCAACAATTTCTCCTTCAATATCAGCGACCAAAAATAAATGCCTGCTTTGCTTTGTATCCTCTTGAATCAACACCTGAAAATCTTTTTCATG
The DNA here is from genome assembly GCF_038601465.1 of Bacillus sp. FSL R7-0672. NCBI lineage: Bacteria > Bacillati > Bacillota > Bacilli > Caryophanales > Bacillaceae > Bacillus > Bacillus sp. FSL R7-0672. The sequence continues at coordinate 575,704 of NZ_CP152010.1, forward strand.
AAGAAAGGCTTCGCCTGGTTCACGGTCTAAATATTCTGTTTCACCATCAATTTTCAGTTTGAGAGCTGATAACTGCTTGGCATCGCCAATTGCAGCAGACCGAATACGATAGGTCAAACCACGAACGGTGAATATGTTTTCAGAGATCATCATAGAACACCAACCCTTCTTTCCATTATGTCTATCATACCTGAAACGTGTACATAGCAGGTGAAAGCTTTTAAGTCTGTCTTATAGATCATTATTTTTTAATCCAGCTGACCCTGGCTGGATTTTCATGATTTAGACTGAGAACTTAAATAGGCTTCTCTCACAACTGTTAAAAAGTGGTCAGCGACGGTTGATGTTTCATCTTGTCTCCATGAAACATATAAATTTACTTTTGGTGTAGTTTCTTGGATTTTTCTATAAACAACCCCTGAGCGTTTTACGCTTTCTACTGAGGATGGAACCACAGAGATTCCCATTCCTGCAGCAACTAAATTCACAATCGTATGCATTTGAATAGCTTCCTGAACTACGTTTAAACTTATGCTATTTTCCCAAAAGTAGCTGATAATTAAATCATAAAATGCTGCACCTAGATGACGTGGAAACATGATAAATGGTTCATTGGCTAATAAATGAATTGGAACTTTGGGAAATGAAGCTAAAGGATGATTTTCTGGCAAAACCAAGCTTAATGATTCCTCACAACAAATTTCTGAGGTAAGTATCTTATTATTTTGGTTAGAACGAATAAATCCTATTTGAATTTCTTTCTTATATAGTGCTTTTAACTGCTGTTCTGTAGCCATTTCACATAAGACAAGATGGATGTTAGGGAAACTTTCTCGAAACCTTTTAATAATATCAATCACAATATCAGTAGAATCAACGAAACCAATCGTTAAATGACCTATTCTTCCGTCATCTGCAAGCTGTGTTGCTTTAATCGTTCTATCTACTTGAAGAAGCGTACGGCGGGCTTCTTCTAAAAATACTCTCCCCGAATCTGAAAGTTCAACCTGTCTTCTCGTTCTATGAAAAAGCGTAACACCTAACTCTTCTTCTAATTTGCGAATTTCCTGACTTAATGGAGGCTGTGCCATTTTAAGACGTTCAGCTGCCCGGCTAAAATTTAGTTCTTCAGCAACCATGATAAAATAACGTATTTGTCTCAGATCCATTTTTTATGCCCCCTATAAATTTCAACATTGCTTATTGTGTTTTTTTAATGGAAATATTTTTAGTTATATAAAATATATATATATTTATCTGAATATATATATTATACATATTAACGGCCTCTTTTTATAATGAAAGTATTCTTTCAAAAGGAGGGCATTATTATGGAGTATAGTAAACTTGGAAATAGTGGATTAACAATTAGTAAACTTGCATACGGAAACTGGATTAATCATGGTGGTAAGATAAATGAAGAAACTGCCCATGATTGTGTGAAAGCTGCTCTTGATGTTGGTATTACGACGTTTGATACTGCTGATGTTTATTCAGACACCAAGGCTGAAGAGATACTAGGCAGGTCTTTAAAAGGGATCCGGCGGGAGAGCATTGAACTATGTACAAAAGTATGTCATCCAACCGGTACCGGGAAAAACGATAGAGGATTATCACGCAAGCATATTTTGGAAAACTGTCATGCCTCTTTGCGACGTTTACAAACGGATTATATTGATATTTACTATGCACACAGGTTTGATCCAACTACACCTCTGGAAGAAACGATGTTAGCTTTCGCAGATCTAGTAAGACAGGGGAAAGTGAACTATATTGGTGTAAGTGAGTGGACAGCAGAACAAATTACTCGAGGGGCAGCGCTTGCACGAGAGCTAAATGTCCCCCTTATCGCCAGCCAACCTCAATACTCCATGTTATGGAGAATCATTGAAAGTGATGTAATACCGACCTGCCAGCGTGAAGGACTTGGCCAGGTAGTATGGTCGCCTTTGGCCCAGGGGATCCTTACTGGAAAGTATCTTCCAGGAAAATCACTTCCGACTAATTCGCGTGCTAACTCATCTGCTGGAAAACCTTTTTTTAAAAACCTTGCTCAACGCTGGATGAATAATAACACCTTAGAGGCGATCCAAAAGCTTAAGCCTATCGCACAAGAGGTTGATCTTACTCTCGCTCAGCTTGCGATAGCATGGGTACTGCAAAACCAGAACGTTTCTGCAGCAATTATCGGTGCTTCTAGTCCAGAACAGGTGAGGGAGAATGCTTTAGCATCTGAGGTGAAAATTGAAACTGAGATGATGAATCAGATTGACGAAATTCTAGGTGATCTGGTTGAGTACGATCAGAGTAAAACAGGTTAAAGTTTTTAAGTCTATCTTATAGATCATTATTTTTTAATCCAGCCGACCTTGGCTGGATTTTCTTGTTGCTGTAGTTTCTTGGAATCGCACACTCAGATGTTTTGTATCTGTGAAAAAGGCTAAATGAATAGTATCAAACGTGGAGGTGGAACAAATGAGTGAAGAAAAAGGACATATGGATAAAGCGAAAGGAAAAACAAATCAAGCCAAAGGTCAATTGAAAGAGAAGCTTGGCGAAGCAACAGATCATCAAAACCTGAAAGCAGAAGGGAAAAAGGATCAAGCCAAAGGAAAGCTTCAAGATAAAAAAGGGGATTTGAAAAATCACCTGAACCAGTAAATCCGAAAACACGGCACTGCTTCATGTCTCCACCATGACATGTCTTTCATCAATAAAATGAATAGATGTGTGAAAAGAATTGATTATACGCGCGCGCTATCATCATGTAGACTTGAGACAGAAGACATGATCAAGGGAGATGGTTGAGATGAAGCAAGTGTGGGAGAAAGTTGACGAGTATATCACAGACAAGTTGATTCCTAAAGATGATGTTTTGGAGCAAGCTCTTACTCATAATAAGCAAGCAGGCCTGCCAGAAATTGATGTGTCACCAGCTCAAGGGAAAATGCTTTATTTATTAGCAAAAACCAAGAATGCAAAGCGCATTTTAGAGATCGGGACACTTGGTGGATACAGTACCATTTGGTTGGCGCGTGCTCTTGAAGAGGATGGAGAACTCATCACATTAGAGGCTGTCAGCCACCATGTACAGATTGCGCAGCAAAACATTAGTAGAGCGGGCTTATCGGAACGGGTGAGCATTTTGCAAGGAAAGGCATTGGATACGCTATCTCAGTTAAAAGAGAGGGATGTGCTTCCATTCGATTTGATTTTCATTGATGCAGACAAACCAAACAACCCGAAATATCTAAAGTGGGCGTTACACTTCTCAAAAAAGGGAACAGTCATTATTGCAGACAATGTCGTCAGAAATGGAGCAGTCCTTCATGACTCTGATGGGGATGAACGAGTGCAAGGAACTCGTGAATTTTTCAATTTACTCAAACAAGAGTCAAGAATAGAGGCTACAGCCATTCAAACTGTCGGTGAAAAGGGTTACGATGGATTTGTATACGGAATCGTAAAATGAAACAAAGCTTAACCACATGCGGTTAAGCTTTTTCTTTTAAAAAAACCATCTGGCAGTCCCCATCAGCAGGACGCCTACAAGAACAGTAAGTGATAAGCTCTTTGTCCAAACAGCGATCACGACGGTCGGAACCAAGACAGCAAGGTACATCCAGTGAATGGTGACACCTGTTGTGGTATGAATGAACAAATGCTCTGCAATCAAAGCCGTAAAGATACAAATGGGAATAAACGATAACCACTTGAGCACCACTTCAGGCAGCTCGATACTTCGTACAAATATAAAGGGAACGACCCTTGGAATCACAGTGACAATCATACAGCCGAGAATGAGCCACATCATAAAACTGCTGATCATTTATCTGTCACCACCCCAATGGTTGCGACAATCATGGTGGCTAACAGAACAGCCACGTGTGAGGGAACAAAATGAAGCAGAACAAACATTGCAACGACCATATACAAAACAAGTGACAGGCGATGGGTTAATTTACTTTTAGGCACAGTTTGCAAAGAAAGAACCAGCAGTGCAGCAAACATAGCGGAAAGGGCAAAATCAAGACCAAGTGCTTCAGGATTTGAGATCCAGTGTCCAAAAATGCCGCCAAGTATACAGGCAGCAATCCAGCACAAATAAGCCGTTATGTTCAGCCCGTGCATCCACCGGTTATTGAGCTTTCCATGCTGAGCTAATTTATTCATGGCTACGCCAAAGGATTCATCAGTCAGCAATAGACCGAATCCAATATTTTGTTTCAAAGAGTAGCGTGTAAAATGAGGAGCCAGCGTCAGGCTTAGCAATAAATGACGCAGATTCACAATAAATGTAGTGAGAATAATAGCGGAAAGGGGACTTCCCGTGACAAGCAGTGCGCAGATAATAAACTGTGAAGCACCTGCGTAAATAAAGATTGATAGAAGCGCAATGTCCCATAGGCTCAACTGTGCGCTAATTCCAACAATTCCAAAGGCAAACCCGATACTCATATAACCAAGCAGGGTTGGCACACAATCTTTTATTCCCTCGAGAAATGGTTCATGTTCCGTGCTGGGAATATGTTTTCTAGCTTCAATATCCAACGATCTCTACTCCTTTTCTGCGTGACGACCTATCGTTTTACTTACTATATGAAAACGAATTCAGCATGTCAATAGCCGCTTATCTTCTATTATATGAAGAAAAAAAGGTGACAAAAAAGGATTGAAGTCAACCAGAATTTGTTATAAAGTATCAGAAAATAAAAAAATTGGAGTGACGACAATGCTGTGGAAACCTTTGTTTGAACATGATGTTCCAAATGCCCTCCGTCCATAACGGAGAGTGATCTCCGTTTGTGGATATGGTACTCAAAATATCCAATAACGGAGGGAAAATGATGAATGAAAAATATATAGGCGCCCTTTACCTAGCAATCGCAGCAAGTATTTGGGGCGGTATGTACGTTGTTGTCAAAGTAACAGTAGCGGTTGTCCCGCCACTTGAGCTCGTCTGGATGAGATATGCTGTAGCAGGAGTCGTGTTGGTGTTCACCATTTGGCGCTTGGGCTATTCCTTTCGCTTAGATAAAAAAGATATCCCACTTATGGTGTTGATTGGGCTGATCGGAAATTTCCTTTCAATCGTGACCCAAGAAATTGGGACGATGTATACCTCTGCACAAATGGGGGCTGTTATTACATCTGCAACTCCTGCGTTTATGGTGCTGTTTGCTTTCTTTCTATTAAAAGAAGCCATGACTGTTCGAAAGTGCGTATCCATCCTGCTTGCTACAGCAGGTGTATGGCTCATGATTGGACCAGTTGCAGTACAGACAGATGAATTTGTTGGTGGTCTTTCATTGGTCTTCGCTGCTTTAACATGGGCGCTGATGTCTGTTTTACTCAAACGTGTTCCAGGAAAGTACCCTCAGGTGGTGACAACCACATATGCGATCATCATTGCATTCATTGTTTTAACACCGCCTGTATTATTTCGTTTACCTCACCTAGAAGTGGAACAGATGGCAAGGCCGGAGATTTGGGGCGGTATTCTTTATCTAGGCATCATCTCAACAGCTCTAGCATTCTTTTTATGGAATAGAGGGCTTCAATTAATGGATGCCTCAAGCGGTGGTTTGTTCTTTTTCTTTCAACCGATCGTAGGTGCCGTTCTTGGCTGGCTGCTTTTGGGAGAAGAAATGGGATTACGCTCATTCATTGGCATTCTATGTATCTTTGCAGGTGTCTATACTGTGCTGCGTCAAAAGGAATAAAAGAAAGATGTCCCTTGTAATAGGGGGCATCTTCTTTATAAATGAGAGATTGAGAGAGGATGGAGGGAAATAGGATGATACAATTTCCACAATTACAAAAAGGACAAACAATTGGCGTCACAGCACCTTCCTCAGGTGTACAGCCATCTTTGCATGACATGTTTCAGCTCTCATGCGAGCGAATGAAAAAAAGAGGCTATGATGTCATATGTGGAGATACGGTATGGCACCAGGAAAAGGCAAAATCAGCTCCTGCCGTAGAACGAGCAAAGGAGCTTCAGTACATGATGACTTGTGATGAGATTGATCACATCATCCCGCCATGGGGAGGGCAGCTTCTAATGGAAGTGCTAGAGCACCTTGATTTCTCATCGATGCAAAAAAAGTGGATTCTTGGTTACTCAGATACGAGTGCACTCCTGCTGGCGTTGACATTCAAAACAGGCATTGCCACTGCGCATGGGCCGAACCTAGTAGATCTTCATGGAGAAGAGCTTGATCAAACGACTGTCATGTGGGAAGAAGTACTTTCAACAAAAGGGGAAATGGACATCAGCCAATATTCTTCATCTATGTATCAAAAGGAATGGCAGTATGACAATTCGATTGAACATGTTTTTCATTTAACAGAACCGACCGCATGGCATACGGTTGATCGACAAGAAAAGATGGTAAAGGGGAGACTGATGGGCGGCTGTATTGATGTCATTCGCCACTTAGCGGGGACGCTTTTTGGAGACGTCAAAGCTTTTCAAAAAACATTCTTAAAAGATGAACCAATTCTCTGGTACTTCGAAAACTGCGAATTAAATGCTGCAAGCGTGAAGAGATCGCTTGTTCAATTAAAACTAGCAGGATGGTTTGATCACTGTTCAGGTATTATGTTTGGACGAAGTGCAGTGGATGTGCCAGTGGAAGGGTATCAATATCAGGACGTATATGAAGAATTACAAAAGGAATTACAAATCCCCATTTTTTACGATATAGATTGTGGGCATGTCCCGCCGCAAATGACGCTGATTAATGGCGCATATGCAGAAGTGCAGCTGCAACCTCAAGGCAAAGCAGTCCTAAAGCAAGCATTTTTATCATAAGAAAAGGAAAGGGGAAGCCCTTTCCTTTTGTCTTCTTTTCAGCGTGATAGAAAACCTTTGAAGTCTAGGAAGGACGAGTACCGGAGTGGAGCGAATTTGACATTCGTGAGCACCGGCACACAGACCTGACAAAGAATGCGAGGGTTTGTCTACACGCTGAAGGAAAGGGGAAGCCCTTTCCTTCATATAACACTACATTCCTTTGGTTTCTTCACCTGCTTTTGGAACTTCCCAAGCAGACTCGCGGAATACTTTTTCCCATTTCGATACGACAATACATGCAACGGCATGACCTGGAACATTCACACCTGTTCGGGCCATATCCATAATTCGATCGACACCGGCGATAATGGCGACGCCTTCTGCTGGAAGACCTACTGCATGGGCGGTTGCCAAAAGTACGACGAGTGAACCGGATGGCACCGCTGCAATCCCTTTACTCGTTAACACAAGAACAAGCATCATCAAAAGCTGCTGTGACAAACTCATGTCGACACCAAACGCTTGTGCAAGAAACACGCAGGAAACCGATAAATATAAACTGGACCCATCACAATTGAGAGAAAGACCAGATGGAATGACAAAGGAGACAATTCTTTTCGGACAGCCGTATTTCTCCATTCGTGACATAAGCTGAGGAAGGACAGTTTCTGTACTTGTAGTAGAGAAGGCAACCAAGAACAAATCCCAAATCATTTTTAAAACTTCGAAGTAGTTAAAACGGAAGATCAGTGCGACTAGAGGGAACAAAGCAAAGAGAATAATGAATAATCCTAAAAATACAGTCCCAACAAGTTTCATCATCGGGATTAATAACACAATGCCATATTGACCAACGGAAGCAGCCATTAATGCAAGCACTCCAATAGGTGCTGTCACCATGACCATCTGTGTTAGCTTAAACATAATTTGTGCCACTGATTCAAAGAAGGTGAGAACAGGAGCGGATGCCTTACCGATGCCGCTTGCGGCTACACCAAATAATATGGCGAAGAAAATGACAGCAAGTAAATCATTTTGAGCCATGACATCGACGATATTCGTTGGAATGATATCGAGTACCATTTGTTTAAAGTCGACGACTTTCTGCGTATAGCCATCTAATTCACCAATATCTTTCTTAGCTAATTTAGAGAAATCAAGGCCAATGCCAGGCTTTAGAACATTAGCCAGCAATAGACCAATTCCTAGAACGATGGTTGTGATGACCTCAAACCAAATGATCGTCTTTAATCCTAGGCTTCCCATTTTCTTCATACCACCACTGCCAGCTGCACCAATAACAATGGTAGAGAAAACGATAGGAACAACGATCATTTTAATCAACCTGATGAATCCATCTCCAATTGGCCTGAGAGCCATCCCGAAGTCAGGAAAGAAATGGCCGATAAGAGCTCCTATCACCAAAGCGATCATGATTTGAAAAGCGACGAACTTTTTCATCATCTCCTACCCCCTTTAAATGCTTGGAAAATTTTAAGAATTTTCCAATAAATAAAAATTCTATGTGACCATGTTTTGTCCTCCTTTGGATTTAGAAAGATTTTATTTAAGAATCATTGGGATTATGAAGAAAGAGAAGAAAATAGGGCTATCGCATCTCTATTTATCTAAGAAAAAACCACCTCTTAAAAAATATGAAACTTTTTTAGAAAAATGTATTGACCCTTTTATATGATCCATGGTATATTTTTAATCGTCGCTGATGACGTATTTGAAACAAAGACATTCAAACATATGCGATAAACAAATCTTAAAAAGATGTTGACTTGATAAAAACGATATGTTAAGATAATTAAGTCGCCTGATTAAGCGCCCGTAGCTCAATTGGATAGAGCGTTTGACTACGGATCAAAAGGTTAGGGGTTCGACTCCTCTCGGGCGCGCCAATACAAACCACGCGGGTGTAGTTTAGTGGTAAAACCTCAGCCTTCCAAGCTGATGTCGTGAGTTCGATTCTCATCACCCGCTCCATTTTTTGAAATATGATCTTTGAAAACTAAACAAGACAAAACGTACCTGTTAATTCGAGTATTTATAAAAAAATCCTATGAAACATCATAGGTAGTCAGTCAAACGCTGACGAAAAACAAAACTTCGGTTTTGTACTTTTTCGGAGAGTTTGATCCTGGCTCAGGACGAACGCTGGCGGCGTGCCTAATACATGCAAGTCGAGCGAACAGAAGGGAGCTTGCTCCCGGATGTTAGCGGCGGACGGGTGAGTAACACGTGGGTAACCTGCCTGTAAGACTGGGATAACTCCGGGAAACCGGAGCTAATACCGGATAGTTCCTTGAACCGCATGGTTCAAGGATGAAAGACGGTTTCGGCTGTCACTTACAGATGGACCCGCGGCGCATTAGCTAGTTGGTGGGGTAATGGCTCACCAAGGCGACGATGCGTAGCCGACCTGAGAGGGTGATCGGCCACACTGGGACTGAGACACGGCCCAGACTCCTACGGGAGGCAGCAGTAGGGAATCTTCCGCAATGGACGAAAGTCTGACGGAGCAACGCCGCGTGAGTGATGAAGGTTTTCGGATCGTAAAGCTCTGTTGTTAGGGAAGAACAAGTGCGAGAGTAACTGCTCGCACCTTGACGGTACCTAACCAGAAAGCCACGGCTAACTACGTGCCAGCAGCCGCGGTAATACGTAGGTGGCAAGCGTTGTCCGGAATTATTGGGCGTAAAGGGCTCGCAGGCGGTTTCTTAAGTCTGATGTGAAAGCCCCCGGCTCAACCGGGGAGGGTCATTGGAAACTGGGAAACTTGAGTGCAGAAGAGGAGAGTGGAATTCCACGTGTAGCGGTGAAATGCGTAGAGATGTGGAGGAACACCAGTGGCGAAGGCGACTCTCTGGTCTGTAACTGACGCTGAGGAGCGAAAGCGTGGGGAGCGAACAGGATTAGATACCCTGGTAGTCCACGCCGTAAACGATGAGTGCTAAGTGTTAGGGGGTTTCCGCCCCTTAGTGCTGCAGCTAACGCATTAAGCACTCCGCCTGGGGAGTACGGTCGCAAGACTGAAACTCAAAGGAATTGACGGGGGCCCGCACAAGCGGTGGAGCATGTGGTTTAATTCGAAGCAACGCGAAGAACCTTACCAGGTCTTGACATCCTCTGACAACCCTAGAGATAGGGCTTTCCCTTCGGGGACAGAGTGACAGGTGGTGCATGGTTGTCGTCAGCTCGTGTCGTGAGATGTTGGGTTAAGTCCCGCAACGAGCGCAACCCTTGATCTTAGTTGCCAGCATTTAGTTGGGCACTCTAAGGTGACTGCCGGTGACAAACCGGAGGAAGGTGGGGATGACGTCAAATCATCATGCCCCTTATGACCTGGGCTACACACGTGCTACAATGGACAGAACAAAGGGCTGCGAGACCGCAAGGTTTAGCCAATCCCATAAATCTGTTCTCAGTTCGGATCGCAGTCTGCAACTCGACTGCGTGAAGCTGGAATCGCTAGTAATCGCGGATCAGCATGCCGCGGTGAATACGTTCCCGGGCCTTGTACACACCGCCCGTCACACCACGAGAGTTTGCAACACCCGAAGTCGGTGAGGTAACCTTTATGGAGCCAGCCGCCGAAGGTGGGGCAGATGATTGGGGTGAAGTCGTAACAAGGTAGCCGTATCGGAAGGTGCGGCTGGATCACCTCCTTTCTAAGGATATATGGAGCAGCGTGCGTTTTCGTCTTGTTTAGTTTTGAAGGATCATTCCTTCAAAACATGTCTCTAGCGAGACAGGATTGTTCTTTGAAAACTAGATAACAATAAGTAATACATTCACATTGAATGCAATGCAAAGTTCATCACACATAGTGATTCTTTCTAAAGTAAGAAATGGTTAAGTTAGAAAGGGCGCACGGTGGATGCCTTGGCACTAGGAGCCGATGAAGGACGGGACGAACACCGATATGCTTCGGGGAGCTGTAAGCAAGCTTTGATCCGGAGATTTCCGAATGGGGAAACCCACTGCTCGTAATGGAGTAGTATCCATACTTGAATACATAGAGTATGAGAAGGCATACCCGGGGAACTGAAACATCTAAGTACCCGGAGGAAGAGAAAGCAAATGCGATTCCCTGAGTAGCGGCGAGCGAAACGGGAACAGCCCAAACCAAGAGGCTTGCCTCTTGGGGTTGTAGGACACTCTATACGGAGTTACAAAGGAACGATATAAGCGAAGAGGTCTGGAAAGGCCCGCCAAAGAAGGTAACAGCCCTGTAACTGAAATGTTGTTCTCTCCAGAGTGGATCCTGAGTACGGCGGAACACGTGAAATTCCGTCGGAATCCGGGAGGACCATCTCCCAAGGCTAAATACTCCCTAGTGACCGATAGTGAACCAGTACCGTGAGGGAAAGGTGAAAAGCACCCCGGAAGGGGAGTGAAATAGATCCTGAAACCGTGTGCCTACAAGTAGTCAGAGCCCGTTAAAGGGTGATGGCGTGCCTTTTGTAGAATGAACCGGCGAGTTACGATCCCGTGCAAGGTTAAGCAGAAGATGCGGAGCCGCAGCGAAAGCGAGTCTGAATAGGGCGCATGAGTACGTGGTCGTAGACCCGAAACCAGGTGATCTACCCATGTCCAGGGTGAAGTTCAGGTAACACTGAATGGAGGCCCGAACCCACGCACGTTGAAAAGTGCGGGGATGAGGTGTGGGTAGGGGTGAAATGCCAATCGAACCTGGAGATAGCTGGTTCTCTCCGAAATAGCTTTAGGGCTAGCCTCAAGGTAAGAGTCTCGGAGGTAGAGCACTGATTGGACTAGGGGCCCCTACCGGGTTACCGAATTCAGTCAAACTCCGAATGCCGATGACTTATCCTTGGGAGTCAGACTGCGAGTGATAAGATCCGTAGTCGAAAGGGAAACAGCCCAGACCGCCAGCTAAGGTCCCAAAGTATACGTTAAGTGGAAAAGGATGTGGAGTTGCTTAGACAACCAGGATGTTGGCTTAGAAGCAGCCACCATTTAAAGAGTGCGTAATAGCTCACTGGTCGAGTGACTCTGCGCCGAAAATGTACCGGGGCTAAACGTATCACCGAAGCTGCGGACTGTTCTTACGAACAGTGGTAGGAGAGCGTTCTAAGTGCTGTGAAGTCAGACCGGAAGGACTGGTGGAGCGCTTAGAAGTGAGAATGCCGGTATGAGTAGCGAAAGACGGGTGAGAATCCCGTCCACCGAATGCCTAAGGTTTCCTGAGGAAGGCTCGTCCGCTCAGGGTTAGTCGGGACCTAAGCCGAGGCCGAAAGGCGTAGGCGATGGACAACAGGTTGATATTCCTGTACCACCTCCTCACCATTTGAGCAATGGGGGGACGCAGGAGGATAGGGTAAGCGCGGTATTGGATATCCGCGTCCAAGCAGTTAGGCTGGGAAATAGGCAAATCCGTTTCCCGTGAAGGCTGAGCTGTGATGGCGAGCGAAATTTAGTAGCGAAGTTCCTGATTCCACACTGCCAAGAAAAGCCTCTAGCGAGGTGAGAGGTGCCCGTACCGCAAACCGACACAGGTAGGCGAGGAGAGAATCCTAAGGTGATCGAGAGAACTCTCGTTAAGGAACTCGGCAAAATGACCCCGTAACTTCGGGAGAAGGGGTGCTTCTTAGGGTGTTAAAGCCCCGAGAAGCCGCAGTGAATAGGCCCAGGCGACTGTTTAGCAAAAACACAGGTCTCTGCGAAGCCGTAAGGCGAAGTATAGGGGCTGACGCCTGCCCGGTGCTGGAAGGTTAAGAGGAGCGCTTAGCGTAAGCGAAGGTGCGAATTGAAGCCCCAGTAAACGGCGGCCGTAACTATAACGGTCCTAAGGTAGCGAAATTCCTTGTCGGGTAAGTTCCGACCCGCACGAAAGGCGCAACGATCTGGGCACTGTCTCAACGAGAGACTCGGTGAAATTATAGTACCTGTGAAGATGCAGGTTACCCGCGACAGGACGGAAAGACCCCGTGGAGCTTTACTGCAGCCTGATATTGAATGTTGGTACAGCTTGTACAGGATAGGTAGGAGCCTTGGAAACCGGAGCGCTAGCTTCGGTGGAGGCATCGGTGGGATACTACCCTGGCTGTATTGACCTTCTAACCCGCTGCCCTTATCGGGCAGGGAGACAGTGTCAGGTGGGCAGTTTGACTGGGGCGGTCGCCTCCTAAAATGTAACGGAGGCGCCCAAAGGTTCCCTCAGAATGGTTGGAAATCATTCGCAGAGTGTAAAGGCACAAGGGAGCTTGACTGCGAGACCTACAAGTCGAGCAGGGACGAAAGTCGGGCTTAGTGATCCGGTGGTTCCGCATGGAAGGGCCATCGCTCAACGGATAAAAGCTACCCCGGGGATAACAGGCTTATCTCCCCCAAGAGTCCACATCGACGGGGAGGTTTGGCACCTCGATGTCGGCTCATCGCATCCTGGGGCTGTAGTCGGTCCCAAGGGTTGGGCTGTTCGCCCATTAAAGCGGTACGCGAGCTGGGTTCAGAACGTCGTGAGACAGTTCGGTCCCTATCCGTCGCGGGCGCAGGAAATTTGAGAGGAGCTGTCCTTAGTACGAGAGGACCGGGATGGACGCACCGCTGGTGTACCAGTTGTTCTGCCAAGGGCATCGCTGGGTAGCTATGTGCGGACGGGATAAGTGCTGAAAGCATCTAAGCATGAAGCCCCCCTCAAGATGAGATTTCCCATTCCGCAAGGAAGTAAGATCCCTGAAAGATGATCAGGTTGATAGGTCTGAGGTGGAAGCGTGGTGACACGTGGAGCTGACAGATACTAATAGATCGAGGACTTAACCTATATTCTAATGTGAAGCTTGAACATTGTTATCTAGTTTTGAGAGAACATTCTCTCCATCAGGTTTGGTGGCGATAGCGAAGAGGTCACACCCGTTCCCATACCGAACACGGAAGTTAAGCTCTTCAGCGCCGATGGTAGTTGGGGGTCTCCCCCTGTGAGAGTAGGACGCCGCCAAGCTTGTTATATTTATATCGTCGCGGGGTGGAGCAGTTCGGTAGCTCGTCGGGCTCATAACCCGAAGGTCGCAGGTTCAAATCCTGCCCCCGCAACCAAATTATTTTATATACCAATAGGTAGTGCTCAGTGAGTGCAACCAAAATGGTCCGGTAGTTCAGTTGGTTAGAATGCCTGCCTGTCACGCAGGAGGTCGCGGGTTCGAGTCCCGTCCGGACCGCCATTTTTATGACTTGTAAACGAAAACGTATAGTTTCGTTTTTTTTTATGTCTTTTTCTTTTCATACGTATCCAAGATACATTGAATGGCTTTGTGTTTGGCTACATGTTATGTAAAAAGAAAAGATAGATCACTTTAACCCAGCCTGGTTTTTTTCATACCAGGCTTTCTTTATATCATTTTTAATTGAAACTGAAACTCATATTGGCTTACACTAATACTAATTATGTCTGACATCGTGTCTATTCAATCAATTGATTGCATGAAGGGGCTGTCTTTTTATGGATGAATTTGATCTTATTCGCCGAATTACACCAAAAGAAACACATCAGCGTTCTTTGGTTATGGGCATCGGTGATGATGCAAGTGTTTATCAACCTCATTCACATTGTGAAGAGGTCGTTTGTGTTGATACAATGGTGGAGCATGTTCATTTTCGCTTTGATTTTTCCACACCTTTTGAGATTGGCTTTAAAGCACTAGCGGTCAATGTCAGTGATATCGCCGCAATGGGGGGAACCCCAAAGTATTATCTTGTATCAATTGCAATCCCGCCTCATGGTGATGAGACGGTCGTTTCAGCCCTTTACGAGGGAATGAAAGCATTGGCTGATACTTATCAAATGGATTTGATTGGTGGAGATACGGTTGCCACTCGCAGTGACTTTGTCATTACAGTGACGGTCATTGGCGAGGTACCAAAGGGGAAAGCTTGTTATCGTCACAGTGCTCAGACAGGAGACGTCGTCTTTGTCACAGGTGAGCTTGGTTCATCAGCTGCGGGCTTATCACTTTTAATGAACGAAATAGTCCCTCCCAAGGCAGTCGACACAGCCTTTTTTCTTGAGCGTCATAAAAAGCCTAAGCCTCACATTGTTGCTGGTCTCATTTGCTCAAGCTTCCCTCGGGTCACTTTGAATGATGTGAGTGATGGAATAGCGAGTGAGCTGAATGAGATAGCCGAAGCGAGTCATGTGACGATAGAGATAGAAACAAACAAGCTCCCCGTACATCCAGATTTACAAGTGCTGCGTAAAGACTGGCTGGAATGGGTGTTATTTGGCGGGGAAGACTTTGTATTAACTGGTGCGATTCCAGAGGATGATTGGGAAAGCTTTGAAATGCAATGTAGAAAAAAAGACATTCAAGTCAAACGCATTGGACAAGTCAAAGGTAATCAAGCAGCAAGCGTTCTATTAAAAGACAATGAACAGCAAACAATGTTAATGAAAAATGGATATAATCATTTTAAGAAATGAGGTGACATCAACTGTGAAATTAACATGGACGACAAAAGGTGCGGATGAGACGAAACGAATTGCCGCTGCTTTGGCCAAACTTGTGATGCCAGGCGATGTTTTGACATTAGAAGGGGATTTAGGCGCAGGCAAAACGACTTTTTCAAAAGGTTTTGCAGAAGGCTTAGGGATTACCCGTATCGTCAACAGCCCTACCTTTACGATCATTAAAGAATATACCGATGGCAGACTGCCACTTTATCATATGGACGTGTACCGCATGGAAGATGCGGAAGAAGATATCGGGCTCGAAGAATATTTTGAGGGTGAAGGTGTATGCTTGGTTGAGTGGGCACATCTCATTGGACCTCAATTGCCTTCCTCCTATTTGAAAATAGAAATGCTGAGAACAGAACGTGAAGAAGAACGTCATCTCACGTTTAGTGCAAAAGGGGAACGCTATGAGACCCTTTGTAAGGAGATGAAAGAATTTGACCATACTGGCAATTGATACGTCAAACCATACACTAGGAATTGCCCTTGTCAAAGATTCCACAGTGATTGGTGAGAGCATCACGTATTTAAAAAAGAACCATTCCGTCCGAGCGATGCCGACTGTTGAGGCATTGTTGAAAGAATGTGGTGTAGCGCCAAGTGAACTAAGTAAAATTGTTGTAGCAAAAGGACCTGGTTCCTACACTGGCGTCCGAATCGGTGTGACCATTGCAAAAACACTCGCATGGACGCTATCTATCCCGATATCGGCTGTTTCGAGTTTAGAAACACTTGCGGCAAATGGTCAATACTTTGACGGATGGGTCTCGCCACTATTCGATGCGAGAAGAGGACAAGTATATACTGGGCTATATACGTTTGAAGAAGGAAAGATCAAAGAGATCAAACCAGACCAAAATATCTTGCTCACGGATTGGCTTCATGAGCTGAAGCAAACAGGAAAGCCTGTCCTATTTCTTGGACAGGATGTGCATCTTCATGAGGAGAGCATTCGCTCCATTTTAGGAGAAACGGCTGTGATAGCGGAGGGAGCTTTTCATAACCCAAGACCTTCAATGCTTGCATTTTTAGCGGCAGATCGTCCTGCTGAAGATGTCCATCAGCTTGTTCCTAACTATATTCGTTTGGCAGAAGCGGAAGTGAAATGGCTTGAAGGACAAAAATAATCTCAACATAACAGAGATTCGAAAAATGACAGTAGCGGACATTCCAGAGGTGTATACGATTGAAGTGCATTCGTTTACTGCCCCTTGGAAAAAAGAATCATTTGTCTATGAGATTCTTCATAACCAGTACAGCCATTATTTTCTCATTGAAGAAGATGAGCAGCCTGTTGGATATTGCGGGGTCTGGATCGTCATGGACGATGCACAAATTACGAACATTGCGATTCTCCCTGAGCATAGAGGAAAGGGTTACGGGGAAGCGTTGCTGCGATATGTCATGGAATTTTGTAAAGAAAAAAAGACAGATCATCTTTCTTTAGAGGTGCGGGTTTCAAATACACCCGCACAATCCCTTTATGAAAAGCTTGGTTTCAGACCAGCTTCTATTCGAAAGAATTATTATACGGATAATGGGGAAGATGCATTGGTCATGTGGGTGAATATAAATGAATGAACAAACAGATCGATTCATATTAGGTATAGAGACAAGCTGTGATGAAACAGCTGCATCTATTGTGAAAAATGGGAAAGAAATTGTAGCGAATGTTGTCGCATCGCAAATAGAAAGCCATAAACGATTTGGCGGAGTTGTCCCAGAAATCGCTTCAAGGCATCACGTGGAGCAAGTCACCATCGTGTTAGAAGAAGTAATGGCACAGGCTAATATGAGCTTTCAGGATTTAGATGCCATTGCTGTCACAGAAGGACCAGGCTTAGTCGGTGCCCTTCTAATCGGTGTCAATGCAGCAAAGGCACTGAGCTTTGCTCATCAAATTCCTCTTGTTGGTGTACATCATATTGCGGGGCATATTTATGCAAACCAACTTGTAGATGAATTGGAGTTTCCATGTTTGGCTCTTGTCGTCTCTGGTGGACATACTGAGCTTGTACTAATGAAAGAGCACGGATCTTTTGAGGTTATCGGAGAAACATTAGATGATGCGGCTGGAGAAGCTTACGATAAAGTGGCCCGGACGATGGGTCTTCCGTATCCAGGCGGACCTCATATTGATCGGTTAGCACATGAAGGAGAGCCAACGATTAAGCTTCCACGTGCATGGCTTGAAGAAGGTTCCTATCACTTTAGCTTTAGTGGATTAAAATCAGCTGTTATTAACACACTACACAATGCATCTCAAAAAGGAGAAACAATTGCTCCAGAGAATTTGGCAGCAAGTTTTCAAGCAAGTGTCATTGAGGTGCTTGTTGGGAAAACATTAAAAGCGGCAGAGGCCTATGGCGTCAAGCAGGTTGTCCTAGCTGGTGGAGTCGCTGCCAATAAAGGACTGAGAGAAGCCTTAACGACAGCATTCACAAAGCTTCCTGACGTGAAGGTCATTATTCCACCATTATCTCTTTGTACAGACAATGCAGCCATGATCGCTGCTGCTGGAACCATTGCGTTTGAAAAAGGTATAAGAGGCGATATGGCGATGAATGGCCAGCCGGGCTTACCACTTGTCTCATATGAATGAAAACTCCTGTGGATACACAGGTTTTTTTCATTTTTAATGAAAGCGATTTATTCACAAGTAAACATGATATATCCACAATTGTTAGAAAATTTCGTTTTAAAATGAAGTGGATGTGCACAAATACGTTCTTTTATGTGGATATGTGATTAAATCTCTGTGGATAAAGTGGATAAGTCCGATTTTTAAAAGAATAATAAAGAAGTTATTGTGGATATTAATGTGGATAAGAAATCTTCACTAAAAAGAAAAAAGAGCACCCATTAGGGCACTCTTTACGATTCGGATAGCTCTTCCCACTCTGCGAAAAGGGATTCCAGCTCTTGATGAAGCGTATCATTTTCTGTTTGAATGTTTTGGACCTTCTCGTGATCTTGAAAAATAGCAGGATCACATAGAAGCTCTTCATTTTCACCAAGCTTCGCTTCAATGACAGCAATCCGTTCTTCAATTTCCTCGATTCTGCGCTGCTTTTGTCTTTCTTTCTTTTTCAGTTCTTTTTCTTCCGCATACGAAAGCTTTGCCGTTTCAACTGGCTTTGCTGCTTGTTTTTTCAGCGCCTCATTTTCTTGAATCGCTTCAAGCTCTAATTGTTCATTTTTCTTTTCAAGGTAGTAGTCATAATCACCGAGATACTCTTTTGTTTCTGAAGGTGACAGCTCGAATACTTTCGTTGCCAGACGGTTGATAAAATAACGGTCATGCGAGACAAATAAGATGGTTCCTGGATAATCAATCAGTGCATTTTCTAAAATTTCCTTACTATCTAAGTCCAAATGGTTTGTAGGCTCATCAAGTATCAGGAAATTGGCTTTTTGGAGCATCAGCTTTGCCAGGGCAAGGCGCGCTTTTTCTCCACCGCTTAATGCATGAACGGGCTTTAAGACGTCGTCACCGGAAAAGAGGAAGTTCCCTAAACATGTCCGAATTTCTTTTTCATTCATATGAGGATAGTCATCCCAAAGCTCATTGAGCACTTTTTTGGAGGATGTCAGTTTGGCTTGTTCTTGGTCATAGTAGCCGATTGTGACATGAGATCCAAAGGTGATGTCGCCTTTTACAGGCTTTAATGTGTTCGTTAACGTTTTTAAAAGGGTTGATTTTCCGATCCCATTAGGACCAATGAGTGCCACGCTATCCTCGCGTTTGATCTGAAAAGAAAGAGAGGATAGAAGCGGTGTTTTTTCATCATAACGAATGTCGAGATCATGTACCTTCAGCACATCATTGCCGCTTTGTCTCGTAATATCAAAATGAAAGTTTGCGGATTTTTCATCACCTAATGGCTTATCTATACGATCCATCCGTTCCAGTTGCTTGCGTCTGCTCTGAGCGCGCTTTGTGGTTGAGGCTCTTGCCAGGTTGCGATCTACGAAGTCTTGGAGCTTTGAGATTTCCTCTTGCTGCTTTTCGTAAAGCTTCATATCGCGCTCTAGCTGCTCAGCTTTCAGATCAAGATACTTACTATAGTTGCCTGCAAATTTTTTTATAGCAGTTCTTGAGACTTCATATACATGGTTCACCACTTTGTCTAAGAAGTAGCGGTCATGGGACACGATCAGAATGGCGCCTGTATAATTTTGCAAATACTGCTCCAGCCATGATAAGGTATCAATATCTAAATGGTTGGTCGGCTCGTCCAAAATTAAGAGTTCTGGTTTCATTAATAAGAGCTTTCCAAGCGCTAGACGGGTTTTCTGGCCGCCGCTTAAGGATTGAACGGTTGTCCCATCTTCAAAGTGACTAAAGCCGAGCCCATGAAGAATGGAGCGGACGTCTGCTTCGTATTGATAGCCGCCTTGATCTTTAAATTCCTGCTGTAGCCTGTCATAGGTTTTCATGAGGGAATCCAGCTCAGAACCTGTGGAGGAAGCCATTTTCTCCTCGATGGTTCTCATCTCTTGTTCCATCTTTTTTAAATGATCAAAAACCGATAATAATTCGTCTTTTAACGTACGTGTAGACGTCACATCGGTATGCTGTGCTAAATAGCCGATCGATAGGTCTTTTGGTTTGATGATCTCACCTTGCTCGTAAGACAATTGACCGGCAATGATTTTCAAAAGGGTGGATTTGCCTGCGCCGTTACGACCTACAATGGCAATCCGATCCCTTGCTTTGACTTCCAATTTTATATTCGTTAAAACGGTATCAGCACCAAACGATTTGGATAGCTGATTCACTTGTAGAATCATCATGTAACTTCACCTCTGCTATAATATGTTAAGTGTAGCTTATCAGCAGTAAACCGGCAAATGTTACATACAATCGCCATATTCAAATGAAAGACAGATAGGAAAAAATAGTGTATCATTTGAGTGAGGGAGCGTTGAAAAAATGAGTCAATTTAGCCACTTTAACGAACAGGGAAGAGCAAAGATGGTCGACATTAGTGACAAATCGTCTACTGTGAGAACCGCTGTTGCTGCTTCAAGTGTTCGTATGATAAAAGAAGTGTTTCATAAAATAGAGCAACGTGAAATTGGAAAAGGGGATGTGCTGTCTGTTGCACAGGTTGCTGGCATCATGGCAGCAAAGCAAACATCTACCATCATTCCAATGTGTCATCCGCTTGCACTAAAAGGCGTGGATATCTCCTTTGATTGGGAGGAAGACGGAAATGCGCACATTCTGAACATACAAGTACAGGTGAAAACAAAAGGAAGTACGGGTGTTGAGATGGAAGCGCTCACTTCTGCTTCAGTATGTGCACTGACCGTTTACGACATGTGCAAAGCGATTGATAAAGGCATGATCATCGGTCCTACCTATTTAATTGAAAAGACAGGTGGGAAAAACGGTGATTTTCACAGAGCATCTGATATTTAAGTTGGAGGACCTTATATGAATATAGATCAGTCAAAAATTCCACAAGCGACAGCCAAACGTTTGCCGCTATATTACCGTTTTTTAAAAAATCTGCATGCATCAGGAAAACAAAGGGTGTCATCAGCAGAGCTTAGTGATGCAGTCAAAGTGGATTCTGCTACCATTCGCCGAGATTTTTCATACTTTGGTGCACTTGGGAAGAAGGGGTATGGCTATAATGTCGATTACCTTTTGACCTTCTTCAGAAAGACACTTGACCAAGATGAAATGACCAATGTCATGCTCATCGGTGTCGGGAATTTAGGGACTGCATTTTTACACTATAATTTCATCAAAAACAATAATACAAAAATTTCGATGGCTTTTGACGTCAATGAGAGTAAAATAGGAAGTGAGATAGGCGGCGTGCCTGTCTATGATTTGGATAAGCTTGAAGAGCATGTTCAAGAGGTAGGGGATATACCTGTTGCTATTTTGACAGTACCTGCCGGAGCAGCTCAACCCATTACAGATCGTTTGATTGCCCTTGGCATCAAAGGGATCCTTAATTTTACGCCGGCTCGATTGAATGTGCCGGAACACATTCGAATTCATCATATAGATTTGGCGGTTGAACTTCAGTCACTTGTGTATTTCTTAAAGCATTACTCTGTTACACAGGAGGATTGACGAAAAGTGGTAAAGGGGGTGGAGCAAATGGGTCCGATCGGTCCTGGAAGTTTGGTTCTGATTGCGATTGTTGCGCTCATTATTTTTGGGCCGAAAAAGCTTCCTGAATTAGGAAGAGCAGCAGGAGATACATTACGTGAATTCAAAAATGCCACAAAAGGTTTAGCTGATGATCAGGAAGAAAAAAAGAAAAAAGAAGATCAGTAGAATAGGATGAGCTTCATGAATGTCAAAGATATGCCGCTTATGGAGCATATTGTGGAACTGCGAAAACGTTTAGTGATCATTGCGATGTTTTTTGTCGCCTTTATGGTGGCTGGTTTTTTTCTTGCTAAGCCGGTCATTGTGTATTTACAAAATACCGATGAAGCGGCCACACTGACACTGAATGCATTTAAGCTCACAGATCCGCTGTACGTGTTTATGCAGTTCGCATTTGTCATTGCTTTGGTTTTGACGTGTCCCGTGATTTTATATCAGCTTTGGGCGTTTGTGAGCCCCGGCTTATATGAAAAAGAAAGAAAGGTGACACTTGCTTATATTCCGATTGCACTGCTTTTATTTTTGAGCGGTGTGGCTTTCTCTTATTTTATTTTGTTTCCGTTTGTCGTTGATTTTATGATGCGAATGTCGAATGATTTAAATGTAGAGCAAGTCATTGGGATTCATGAGTATTTTACATTTCTGATGCAGTTAACACTTCCATTTGGCTTTTTGTTTCAGATGCCCGTTGTGTTGATGTTTCTCACAAGACTTGGCATCATCACACCGATGTTTTTATCAAAAATACGGAAGTATGCCTATTTTGTCCTCCTTGTCATTGCCGCACTCATTACACCACCAGAGCTTGTTTCTCACCTCATGGTCACCTTGCCGATGCTCGTTTTATACGAAGTGAGTATCGTCATTTCGAGAGTGACCTATCGCAAAATGCAGCAAACAGAGGAGAAAGAAAGTTATGATGTCACATAAAAAAAAGCATCGTGATCCGAATAAGGGTCACGATGCTTTTTCTATTGTGAAAGGAATTGATTGATCGCTTGAAATAGATGCTGATAATAGGCAGTCTCATGCGGGACAAAATCTTGTATACAGACTACTCTGCTTTTCTCACGTCGTTCTCCGAATTCATCAACTTCAAAGCCCTCCAGCTGCATGTTGTCACATTTTCTAGTGAAAAGCTGCTGTGCATCCATTAGTTTTGCTCTGTAAAGTCCAGCGACTTCTTCTTTTTGTAATTGAATGTTCATCTGCTCTTCTTGATGGACGTAAAGATAGGCATGGCAACATTCACGATCAGTCAAATCGGGTAGATGAATTTCATCCTGTATAACACCTGCAAAGGCTAGATCTTCAAAAGGGACAGTAAGACCAAGCTCTTCTTCTACCTCTCTCACACCGTCAGAAGGCTGTTCATTTGCTAGAAGGTGACCTGCTGCGGTGATATCAAACAGAGAAGGAAAATCCTTTTTTGCGGGACTTCTTAGCTGAAAATAGAGATATACGGTGTCATGTTCCTTTTTGAGAAGCCAGAAATGAAAGGTTTCATGCCAAAGGCCTCGGGTGTGGACATCTGAACGGGTTGTAACTCCAATCGTTTCATGCTGCTTATTTAAGATGTTCAGTTTTTCTTGTTCCATGAAAACTTGTCCTCCATAAAAAAACCATTTTCCAAGTGCGGAAAATGGTTTTTGATTTATTTTTGCTGCTGTTTTTTGAGTTTGACAGAGAAGGCAAACATTTTAAGCGCGATATTGATATTATAGGCCGCAAACACCATCAGCAAAATGCTGTAAAATGACCACATGTCACCTGGATTTTGAATGGCCATATAGGTGAAAGCCACACCTACGGCAAAATAAATGATGCCCCATACAACAGGGTTTCTCATGAGAAAAAGCCTCCAATAATCATTTGCATTGTTTGAGATTGTTCTTCAATCATTTTTCTTACTGGCTCAATCTGCACAAGAATAACGAGCGAATTCATCAGCATATGAGCACCGATTGGAACAATGATTCGTTTTGTTTTCGCATATAAAAAGGCAAAGGTAAAGCCCATTGCGGTATAAAGAAAGAAGTGGTCAAAATCAGAATGTGCAGCAGCGAAAAATACTGAACTAACAAGTGCCGCAATAAAAAAATTCGACCTTTCATAAATTACACCAAAAACGATTTTTCGGAAAATAATCTCCTCAAGTATCGGTCCAATTAGTGCAATAATAACAACCAGAAAAGGAAAAGCATCCATAATAGATAAGATATTTTGCGTGTTTTCTGACTCACGTCCAATGCCGAATGCATATTGTTCAATCATTCCTGCAATCGATTGAGTTAGAAGTGATAGAAAGAAACCGACAATGATCCAAGCGATTGCCGCGCCGACTGAAGCCGGTTCTTCATTTCGAAGTGAAGCTCTTGGCACAGTCCGAAGGATGAGCAGAATAATGATTAATCCGACACAGAAGCTGATGATTGTCCATGTACCTGACAATTTAGAGAGCTCTGCTTGTGTCATCGGTGTCTGAATGTAACCTAACCACTTCATAATGAACACATACGGAAACGCAGAAACCTGCACCAATATATACGTTAAGATGATGTACCAATATTGTTTTTTCAAGTAACGAAAACCCCTTTACTAAAAGAACTAGATTTATTGTAACACAAGTCTTCTTTTTCGATGAAAAGGAAAGAATCTGAGTTGAAAAAAGATCATGAAAGCGTAAAAATTTTTAAAGGTTTTTACTTGAAATTACAGAAGACATTCTTTATTATAATAAATGTGTTAGCACTCACTGGTGATGAGTGCTAAAAAAAGACTACATATAAAAATTGAGGAGGTTGTTTCTTATGTTAAAGCCATTAGGCGATCGCGTAATCATTGAACTCGTTGAATCTGAGGAAAAAACCGCTAGCGGTATTGTGTTACCGGATTCTGCAAAAGAAAAACCGCAAGAAGGTAAAATTGTTGCAGCAGGTTCAGGCCGTGTACTTGAAAGTGGTGAGCGCGTTGCGTTAGAAGTAAACACAGGCGACCGCATTATCTTCTCAAAATATGCAGGCACTGAAGTGAAATATGAAGGCAAAGAATATTTAATCCTTCGTGAGAGCGACATTTTAGCTGTTATTGGTTAATCACATAAAAAACATTGAGATACATTTTTAAAAAGACTGAGGAGGTTTCGTTATTATGGCAAAAGATATTAAGTTCAGTGAAGAAGCACGTCGCGCGATGCTACGTGGTGTAGATGCACTTGCAGATGCTGTAAAAGTAACTTTAGGACCTAAAGGACGTAACGTGGTTCTTGAGAAAAAATTCGGTTCTCCACTTATCACAAATGATGGTGTAACGATCGCAAAAGAAATCGAATTAGAAGATGCATTTGAAAACATGGGTGCAAAACTTGTGGCTGAAGTTGCAAGCAAAACAAACGACGTAGCTGGTGACGGTACAACGACTGCAACAGTTCTAGCTCAAGCGATGATCCGTGAAGGTCTTAAAAACGTAACAGCTGGTGCAAACCCTGTTGGCGTTCGTAAAGGGATCGAAGAAGCAGTGAAAGTAGCACTTGAAGGCTTGCACGAGATTTCTAAACCAATCGAAGGCAAAGAATCAATTGCTCAAGTTGCGTCTATTTCTGCAGCAGATGAAGAAGTTGGAAGCCTAATCGCTGAAGCAATGGAGCGTGTAGGTAACGACGGCGTGATCACAATCGAAGAATCTAAAGGATTCACAACTGAGCTTGAAGTGGTTGAAGGAATGCAGTTTGACCGCGGATATGCTTCACCATACATGGTGACGGATTCTGATAAGATGGAAGCGGTTCTTGAAAATCCTTACATCTTAATCACTGATAAAAAAATCACAAACATTCAAGAAATCCTTCCTGTACTTGAGCAAGTTGTACAACAAGGAAAACCATTATTGCTCATTGCTGAAGATGTAGAAGGCGAAGCACTTGCAACACTTGTTGTGAACAAACTTCGTGGAACATTCAACGCAGTGGCAGTAAAAGCACCTGGATTCGGTGATCGTCGTAAAGCAATGCTTGAAGATATCTCTGTTCTAACTGGCGGAGAGTTAATCACAGAAGATCTAGGACTTGACCTGAAATCAACTGAAATCGGTCAGCTTGGCCGCGCTTCTAAAGTCGTTGTGACAAAAGAAAACACAACCATCGTAGAAGGTTCAGGAGATTCTGCTCAAATCTCAGCACGTGTGAACCAAATCCGTGCACAAGTAGAAGAAACAACTTCTGAATTCGATAAAGAAAAATTACAAGAACGTCTTGCAAAACTAGCTGGTGGCGTCGCTGTCATCAAAGTTGGTGCTGCAACTGAAACAGAACTAAAAGAGCGTAAACTACGCATCGAGGATGCACTCAACTCAACTCGTGCAGCAGTTGAAGAAGGTATCGTATCCGGTGGTGGTACAGCACTTGTGAATGTATACAAAAAAGTCGCTTCAATCAAAGCTGATGGTGACGTTCAAACAGGTGTAAACATCGTTCTACGTTCTCTTGAAGAGCCAATCCGCCAAATCGCTCACAACGCAGGTCTTGAAGGATCAGTCATCGTTGAGCGCTTGAAAAACGAAGAAATTGGCGTAGGCTTCAACGCAGCAACAAACGAATGGGTAAACATGATCGAAAAAGGAATCGTTGACCCAACAAAAGTAACTCGCTCTGCACTTCAAAACGCAGCTTCTGTTGCAGCAATGCTTCTAACAACTGAAGCAGTCGTTGCTGACAAACCAGAAGAAGGCGGCTCAGGCGGCGGAATGCCGGATATGGGCGGCATGGGCGGAATGGGTGGCATGATGTAACACCCTCGAAAACCCCTTGAAATATAGGGGTTTTTGTTTTGTCTTCATGAATTTGGTCACGATTTCTGATGAACTGAAACCTTCACCGCCTCTCATTCGTTAACATAAGAGATAATGATTTTATGAATCTTTACCTAAAATATGATTATAAAAAGAAAAGCGGTGATCGTATGGGCTTGACGACTTGGGTGGCGATTATTGTTGCACTGGCCGTCGTGTTTGGATTGTTTGGATCGAAGAAGCGTGATAAATAAAGAAAGAGTTGAAACCCACTTCCAAATAGGGAGTGGGTTTTTTGTTGCAAATACAATATTGATCAATTATACTAACTATAGTTGTTTGTTGCAAATGCAACAAAAGGAGTCGAGGTATATGAAAGAAATTTTGCGGGAGATTGGCGTGATTGCTCGGGCGCTTGATTCCATTAGTAATATTGAATTTAAAGAGTACGATTTAACGAAGGGGCAGTATTTGTATCTTGTGCGTATTTGTGAGGAGCCGGGCATCATTCAGGAAAAGCTAGCGGAAATGATCAAGGTGGATCGAACAACGGCTGCCCGTGCTATCAAAAAACTAGAGCTTCATGGTTTTATTGAGAAGAAAGATGACTCGGTGAATAAAAAAATCAAAAAGCTGTGTCCAACCGATAAAGGGAAAGCCATATATCCACTGATCAAACGAGAACATGATTACTCGAATCAAGTAGCGCTGGATGGATTTTCTGAAGAGGAAGTGGAACAGATAAATGAGTATCTCATCAGGGTGAGACAAAATATCGAAAAAGATTGGGATTATGTGAAAAAAGGAAATAAGAGACGCTACTAAATGATAAGGAGTGATGACTTCAATGACAACCGTTACTTTTATTCCGTGTAATGATCAGCATGTAAAAGAGCTGCAAAAAGTCGGCAGCGACACGTTTAAAGAAACCTTTCAGGATCCAAACGAAGCCGAAAATATCGATGCTTACGTAAAGACAGCCTTTCATCCGAACCAGCTGTTAAAAGAATTACATCATCCATTTTCACAGTTCTATTTTGTTCAAGTGAATGGCGAAGTTGCTGGTTATTTGAAGATCAATATGGAGGATGCGCAGTCAGAAGAGATGGGAAGTGAAGCGTTAGAGATTGAAAGAATTTATATCAAGCAGTCCTTTCAAAAACAAGGATTAGGCCGATATTTAATCAATCAAGCCTTTGAGATCGCGAAGAAATATCATAAACGTGATGTTTGGCTTGGGGTGTGGGAGCACAACAAAGCGGCCATCGCATTTTATCAAAAGCTTGGGTTTGTTCAAACAGGGGTGCACGCCTTCCTTTTGGGAGACGAAGAACAATTGGACCTCATTATGACCAAAACACTTAGCTGATCAAAAAGGGGGAAGGGAACATGCATATTCCATCATTTTTTCAAGTGAAAGATATGGAGGAAATAAAAGCATTTATTCAATCACATTCATTTGCAACAGTTGTGACCACAACGGATGGAAAGCCCATTGCGACACATATCCCAGTGAGTTTTCTTCAAATTGAAGATTCGTATGTGATCTCAGGGCATATGGCCATTGGGAATCCTCAGTGGAAAACGTTTGAAGAGAATGAGCAGGTGCTTGTGATTTTTCAAGGGCCGCATGCCTACATATCCTCTTCATGGTATGAAAAAGAAGCAGTACCGACATGGAATTACCAAGCTGTTCATGTTTATGGAAAGGCTAAACTGCTTGAAAAATCGGAACTGGTCAAAGAATTAACAACGATGCTGGAGACATACGAAAGCCATAGAGAACAACCAGTGTTATGGCATACGTTGTCTGATGAACTGTTAGAGAAACAAATGAAAGGCATTGTAGGCTTTAAAATCATCATTGATGAAGTTCAGGCTGCTTTTAAATTAAGCCAAAATCGCCATGAAAGGGATTATGCTCACATTATTGAAAAGTTGGAAGCAGAGGGAGAAGTGGAAATGGCTAAGGCGATGAAAGAGAAGGTAAAGGACGTATGAGAAAAGCACTCTTATGATCAAGAGTGTTTTTTTGTTTTGAGAGATATGAGATACCTTGGTTTATAATGTCACATTTTCTTTAAAATTACATAAAAAAATCCACTATTTCCATAAAAGATCAGATCAATTCCTTATAATAAAAGTATCTGAGAATGGGGAGTGAGTCGAAATGGACCAAAACTTGCTGCAAATGAATCGAGTGAGATCAGAGGGTGAATTAGCTGTTGTGAATATATCTTCTACAGAAATTGGGGCGCTGTCAAAGGAAGCGGCTGAGCGGATTTTACAAACGAAGGATACGGATATTATTCATCAACTGATGTATGTTCCGATTGAAAAGAAAGCAGATTTGAAGTGGCTGATTCAAAGTGTTGGACAGGCGTTAGAAGATGAGGATGACGATAACGTTGCACTTGAATTGGCTGATTTGCTCTATTTCTTTGTCATTCCATTTTATAAGGAGTATATTTTGAGGGAACACCATTTGTATGAGTGTATCGATGATTTGTTGGTACGATTAGCATCGTGGGCTCACTCAGATATTCACACACTGGTCGATGCGATGAGAGATGATTTGTCTGTATAAACTTGAAAAAAGCTTGTAGAGCGATCAATCCTCTACAAGCTTTTTTATCGTAAAAAATCATAAATTACTGGGCTCTTTCCCAAGTGATTTTTGTTTCATTTGTTTTTTTCGTTCCCTTTGCCAGCACTTTGCCGTTTTCTTGTTTCACGGTGATGTTTAGGTCGTAAAAAGAATACAGAGCACCAAGGCTGTCATTTTCCGGTTTGTGCAGGTTGTTTTCTTTTTCAGTTGAAGCTCCAATGGCCAGTGTCTTGGCAAAGTTTAAACCGATGACTTCAGCGTAATCACTATTGGTGTCAGAGGAAGCGATCACGTTTAATGAAATGACTTTTTTCTTTTGATCAACGGTAATCGCTGTGTCTTTTATGAGTTTAGACTGTTCCATGACTTCTTTCGTTTCTTTTTGAATGCGTTCATTGATCGTTGGAAGTGCCTTCGTTTCTGTTTTTTGTTCGTTTGTCGTATTTGAGCAAGCTGCTAGCATGAAGAGACTTGCAACTAGGCTCATGAAAACAAGTAGACTTTTTTTCACGTTCGTTCTCCTTTTTTCTTCGAAGTATGTATGTTTATGTTACCACGAATCCTTGTTTTGATTAAAAGAGAAGTGTTGATAAGCTGTGAACAATAAAAAGCACCCAAAAAGGGCGCTTCAGCGTGTAGACAAACCTTCGCATTCGTTGTCAGGTCTGCGCTCCGGTGCTCACGAATGTCAAATTCGCTCCGCTCCGATGCTCGTCCTTCCTAGACTTCAAAGGTTTTCTATCACGCTGAAAAGAAGACAAAGGGCTAAAATAAAGATCATTTTAGCCCTTTGTCAACAATCTGAAGCACCCAAAAAGGGCGCTTTTTTCTTATTGTGCTGAAAGGCTTGTACTTAATGGAACAGAAGAAATGACGGTGAATTTAGGAGCCGCAGCACCTGATTCTAAATTTTTACGTAAAAGCGATGATTTGATGGACCCATCCCATTTTTTATAGACGCTTCCTGATGTATCTGCACGAAGCTGTACATTCGAGAAGCTTGCTTGTGTGTAGCTGTTTGCTCCATTATCCTGAACACCGTGTACCATTTTGACAACATCAAAGTTTTTCAGACGGCTAGGGTTGAAAACAGGCTGTTTGTAACGCAATTTCCCATTGACATATAGTGACACCGTGCCATCACCATTGTTGATGAGCTTTAAGTTGACACGTGCGCCATCCTTAATGTTCGTATCGTATTCACTGTTCCAGTATTGACTGCCGCCTTGTGAGCCACTGCCAAGAAAGACCTTATAGCCAGAAGACGTTTTTGAAATACCGCTCTCTATAACGGCAGAACCAAGACCGAGATACCAGTCAGCATATCCATTTTTAATCGTCGCTGTTTTCGGAAGCACAATATCAGCAGAGATACCTGACCATTTGGCCTCATCCGTTTGTGTCACAATCGCACCGTGACGGGGACCAGCTGCTGAGGCAGGTAGACTTGAAAGCATCAAAACGAAGGCCAAACTCACACTCAAAACAATGAACCACTTTTTCATAAAAATTCCTCCTTATATTGGATTCACTTTTATTATATACAATGAAAGAGAGGGGCTACTTACATTGTTCTGGCTGATTTTGGTATTTTTTGTGAACAAAATCGGTCATAAAAAAGTGGTCAACTTGTATTCGAATTGTAATGTGACTGTAAAATAATTGGGGGCATCTTCATGTATAATAAGTGCAGAAACCAAATACGGAGGATTTTTTAATGAATAAAAAGCTTATCGCGACAATCGTAACAGTAGCTAGTTTATTTTTGGCGTTTAGTTTCTCACATGGAGCAAGTGCAAAAAAAGTAAGCGGCAATATTACTTGGTATAATGGTGTCGGTAAAAAAGGCGCAGATGGAAAAAAACTCGGTCATTGGGATGCAGCAACTAAAATGGGATTTGACGTACCAAAAAAAGGTACAAAACTAAGAGTGACAACAAAAGCGAAACCACATAAAGTGATTACAGTATATAAATATGATGTAGGTAGAATGCCAAACGCTGTATTAGACGTCAGCCCAAAAGCATTCAAAGCACTAGGGTTTAAAACAAGTAAAGGTGTCGTAAAAGGACATTACACTTATTAATACATAGGCATGCAAAGAAGCGGGAAAAGTTCATTTTCTGGCTTCTTTTCTTGTAGAGAGGGTCTGAAAGGCAATGAAAAAATCAACATGGTGGATCATCACGGCCATCGGAGTCGCAGTGATTGCGGCCATCATTTTCTTTATGATGAAGCCGGGGCAAGAGCCGAAGCATGCGGTAAAAGTGAAAACAAATCAGGATGCAAAAGACGAATTACTCGTTTCATTTACAGATCAACAGTTAAACAATACGTATTACTTGCATGACCGGGCGCTTCATACGGAGAAACTGACAGCCTATCCTTCGATTGCTTATGATTCTACGAAACAGCTTTTATATTACACGTATACGGATGAAGACACGCAAAAAGTGAGTATTCGAGAACTGAATGTAAAAACGGATGAAGAAAAAACGCTATTTACGAGTGAAGATTCCATCGACAGTATGAGGCTGTCTGGAGACGGGGAACAGTTATATCTTAGGTATAATAAGGATTCTGGGGAACAATTTTATGTCGCTATGTTTGATGTAAATACACACAAAGTGAAGGTATTGTATCCAGAGAAAAGTAAGGATGACACGGTAAGTTCTTTTGCATATGATCCGGCGTCAAACCTTCTGGCAATCCAGCATTATTCCTTAAAAGAAGATTACAAGAAAACCGATGAAGCGAATGAAAAGGGAAGAGACCCTGAACCAACGACCATGAAGATCACCGTTCAAACAGGCACGAAGGGGAAGCGAATTGCACGTATCTCGCAAACGATTAATGATATTTCATTTTCACCAGATCATAAGACATTGATTTATACAGAAGTGAAGGTGCGAAACGAAAAAGAAGTAGCCTCTATTAAAATGCTTGATGTAGAAACAGGAAAACAGGCGACACTCGTTAAGAACAGTAAGGATGTGCATATTTTAAGTGCCGCACAGCCGCAATTTTCTACGGATGGGTCTTCTGTTTATTTCTTAGGTGTTGCTAAAAACGCAAAGGAATTAAAGGATGACACCGGACGAAAAGCAAAGGTAAGAACGATATTTGAATACAATATCAAGAAGAAAACAGTGGAAGCCGTTTGGGAGAAGGATGGCGGGATTGTTAACAATTTCACTGTCAATCGATAAAGGGTACGTTCAGTTATTTTTATATAACTGGACGTTTTTTTATTTTGCCGTTTGACATGTTGCAGAAATTAAGGAATTTATGTAAGGGGAATCAGTTTTTAAGGTGGGAAACGTGCGGTATTTTCATATTTTGCTTAAGTGACAGAGGAAAAGAAAGAGAGTAATATGAGTGGACATAAAAAAACGAGAGGACAGATGCTTCTCGTTTTCTCTGATTTATTTGGTGTTATTGTCTAATAAGTTTTGAAAGATAAACAGGGCATTAATGGAGTGAGGGAATCCAGCAACTTTTGTACAGTGCTTAATAATCTCCATGATCTCTATGACAGAAAGTCCGATATGTAATGCTTGTTCAAAATGAGTCTTTAATTCTTCATCATTATCGCCTTTTGTGATGAGGGCAGATAATGTGCTAATGGCCTTTTGTTTTTCATCTAAAATGAAGTGGTTGAATTCTTTTTGTTCACCGAGTTCAATTGTTAGCTGTTCAATATTTGACAGAATGCTCTCGTTTTCCTGAATTGAAAGCTTCTCTATGTTACCTGCCGCTGTTTCTTGTGTGATCTGGCAAGTCTCTTTTTCTTCATTCAAATTGAACTCCTCCGTTTTTTATCGCAATTTTCCATTTGTTCGTTCATTGTGGCTTATGTGCCTTTTGATAGATGCAATGGGTATATAGTAGTATTATCGGTTTGCTGCTCCAAATTTTTAAGTGTTGAATGTACAAATAAATGTCATTTCAAGTCATGCATTGTTTTATTTTAGAATGATTCAATGAAAAGGAAGGAAAGGGCTAATATATCGCTGTCTGTTAGCCCTTCCCAATGATGTACTCAATACATGTGTTTACGCATGTGACGGGAGATCGGTTTCATGTTACTAAATAATATCCATCGGCCGCATCATGTCATAATCCTCGTGCTCTAATATATGACAATGCCACACATACCTGCCGCTGTATGGAACAAAGCGAGCGATGATCCGAATGACTTCACCGGCATGCGCTTGAATGGTGTCCTTGTAGCCTTGTTCATGTAAAGGAGGTGCTTCGTTTGGTCCTGTATACACAATGTCCCCTGTCGATTGATAGACCTCTGTATCAAATGGTCTTCTGTCTATCACTCTGAATTGAACAAGGTGTAAATGAATAGGATGTGTGACCCTTGTTGGATTGACGATGGACCAAACCTCTACACTGCCAAGCCGAGGATTTTCCGTGACAGGGTCATTCCAAAAATGGTTATCGAGCAATAAAATGGGGCGACCGTATTTATCCTGTGTACCGGTAAGAGTGAGCGTACGCTCTTTATCAGCTCGACTAGGTCGAAGTGGTGGGAGCGGTTTGAAGATAGGCCGTAATGTTTTAGGTGCTCTACCTTTTAGCGGCCGTGTGACTTTAAATTGCATGATGTTGGCATCTGTTTCAGGATTCACTTCCTGTCCGCAGCCAGCTTTATTTTTTAGGATGATCGTTTTGTTTTCGTAAGCTGAAAAATCGATGATGACATCAAATCGCTCAGCAGGAGCAATGCTAAAGGATTGATGGTGAACAGGTCTTGGCAAAAAGCCGCCATCAGATCCAATTTGCAAAATCGTCGCATCGTTGTCTAGATGCAGCTCGTAAGTTCTTGTATTGGACGCATTTAAAATACGAAAACGGTATTTTCGCGGCTCTACTTCTAAATACGGCCATACTTTTCCATTGACCAAAATGGTTTCTCCGCAAAAGAAGGGCACGATGGACGGATCTGGTATGTCACTGTCTTCTGGCGTGTTGTTTGGTCTGCTTGGATAAAACAGTGCGCCATCCTCCTGAAACGTACGGTCCATGATCATTAGCGGAATATCATACTCACCCTTCGGTAATTCTAGTGATTTTTCAAACGCATCTGAAATCAAATAAAATCCAGCTAATCCGGCGTACACATTTAATCGTGTCAATGCCATCGCATGATCGTGATACCACAATGTGCAGGCTTGCTGATGATTTGGGTATTCGTACACCTCTCGTTCAAAGAAGGGGCCGGTTGCTTCAAAGTCTCGTGAAAACCAAGCCTCTGGATAGCCGTCACTGCTTGCTGGTGTGACGCCGCCATGTAAATGAACGACGGTTTTGACTTCTGGTTCATCATGATGGCCTTCGTGAATGGTGTGATCGACCGGTAGAAAATGCTTAAGTGGCAATTTGTTCATCCATTTCACTTTGACTTTTTCATTTCGATTCGCATGAATGGTTGGACCAGGCAAACTGCCATTATAGGTCCATAGCTTGGTTGGGGGCAGGTCTCTATGAACTTTTAGAAATACCTCCTCCATAGCGATTTCATAATACGTTTGTTTTGGGTTCTTTTTGACGGGCTCCGCAATTTCTGGAATTGGCAGCTCGTCAACAAATTTTTCTAGGTTCATGTTATCTAATCCTCACTTAAAATCCAATTTGATACAGTATAAGTGCGGACATCAAAATAGGTGAATAAAATAAAAAACCCGCTTTTCAGCGGGAACTTTACGGATGTTTATTTTCAAGCGCTGCATTTGCAGGCACTTTTTTATTCGGTTTAAAGATGAAATAAGCGGCAAGCACACCGAAGGTAATGATACTCGTCAAAATGAGCTGCGGTCTCATTGATTCGATAAACAGCATCGATACCAAGATGGCGCAAATGATCAAAATGGTAAAGTACGTGAGATATGGGAACAGCCACATTTTGATTTTGAGCTGTTCTGGATTTTCTTTTTCGATTTTACGGCGCATTCTTAATTGTGAAACAGCAATGACCAAATAGACAAGAAGGGCAATGGCGCCGGATGCGTTGACTAAGAACAAAAAGATGGTTTCAGGATAAAAGTAGTTCATCATGACGGCAATGTAGGAAAAGAAGGTGCCTGCGACTGTAGCCGCTACAGGAACACCACGTTTGCTGATTTTCATAAAGCGTTTCGGTGCTTCACCTCTTTCAGCCAATGAATAAAGCATTCTGGACGTTGTGTACAATCCGGAGTTTAAGCAAGATAGAACGGCTGTTAAAACAATGACGTTCATCACTTGAGCAGCTGATGGAACGCCGATGTATTCTAATACCGCAACGAACGGGCTTGTTAAAATATTCGCTGAATTCCATGGAAGCAAGGTCACAACGACAGCGATGGAACCGACGTAGAATATGATAATACGCCATACAACAGAACGTGTAGCTGTTGTCACAGACTTGACCGGGTCTGCTGATTCTCCGGCAGCTATTGCCACAATCTCGGTTCCCATGAAGGAAAAGATGACGACGACAATTCCGAGTAAAACAGAGCTGAATCCATTTGGAAGGAAACCGCCGTTCCCCGTTAAATTGGCAAGACCTACAGTATGATGACCACCAAAACCAAAGATAAATGCAAAACCGATGAGTAGAAAGAGAATAATGCTGACGACTTTTATTAATGAGAACCAATATTCAAATTCGCCAAAAGATTTAACAGAAAAGATATTTGTTAATGTTAAGAGGATAGTGAGGATAAGACTTGTGAGCCAAACAGGTGCATCTCCATACCAATACTGAATAATGGCAGCACCAGCAATGGCTTCGATGGCGATGACAATCACCCAGAAGAACCAATAAAGCCAGCCAATTGTAAAACCGGCCCATGGACCGATGGCATCGCTCGCATACTGTGAGAAGGAACCGCTTGTCGGATAGGCGCATGCCATTTCTCCAAGCATTCTCATAATAAAGATCACGAGAAGTCCGGCAAAAGAATAGGAAAGAATGGATCCAGGTCCTGCAGAATGAATGACAGCGCCGCTACCAACAAATAGCCCTGCGCCAATAACCCCAGCAATGGAGATCATTGAAATATGTCTTGTTTTAAGATTTTTTTGAAGACCGTTTGTCATGTTGGACATGTCTTTACCTCCAAACATTTCTCTTCATAGAGAATTTGTTTTTAGAATATTTTAAATTTTATCATACTGAATTGTCATTCAGCATTGGACAGGTTATCAAACTGACATTTCAAACCTCTTAACATGATGTTAAAAAGTATAAAGGATTTGAGAGATTATGTTCCCTCTTTTTCCTCTGTTCATTCTTAAAAATAGCATAAGATCGGATGGGAGAAGTTGTGTCTCAAAATAAAATTATTCTGATAATTTACCAGAAAGAGTGATATTGCCAATACGATCATCACAGAGTGAATTGGAAAAAGGTTGGTGGGAGTAGGTCTTGAGGTCAATTGACCTTATAAAAATAAGTTTACTTAGGTCAACACATTTCTATGTATCCTATTTTGCTGACACAAGCGAATCATGTTGCTGTAGACCCACACGGGCTTTGCTTTGTAAGATAAATAATAGAAAAGTGATGTGTGAGGAGGCGCGGTTCGACATGGAGCGCTATAACGAATTAAGACAAGGTGAAACAGGTGCTTGGGTCAGCATCATTGCCTATGTGATCTTATCTGCGGTGAAACTTCTAATTGGGTATACGTTTCATTCAGAGGCTCTTTCGGCAGATGGATTGAATAATACGACGGATATTATTGCATCCCTTGCAGTGTTGATTGGGTTGCGTATTTCTCAAAAGCCGCCTGATGAAGATCATCCATACGGTCATTTTAGAGCAGAGAATATTGCGTCTCTTGTGGCGTCCTTTATTATGATGCTTGTTGGACTTCAGGTTCTGCTGAGTGCAGGCCAGTCGCTCTTCTCATCTGAGCATCAAACGCCTGATATGATCGCAGCTTGGACGGCAGCAGGAAGTGCTGTGGTGATGTATGGTGTGTATATTTACAACCGCAATCTGTCCAAACGGATCAATAGCCAAGCTCTTCATGCAGCAGCAGCTGATAATAAATCAGATGCGTATGTGAGTATCGGAACATTTGTAGGGATTATCGCCTCTCAATTTCAACTGGCATGGATTGATACGCTTGCAGCGTTTGTGATTGGCCTCATTATTTGTAAAACGGCGTGGGAGATTTTCAGAGATGCTTCTCATTCGTTAACGGACGGTTTTCATATAAAAGATATGTCCAAATATAAAGAGACCATTGAAGCAACACCTGGGGTGGGCGATTTGAAAGATATTAAGGCACGGTATCTCGGAAGTACGGTCCATGTGGATGTAGTAGTGGAGGTCGAGCCGCACTTGAACATTGCAGAAAGCCATGATATTGCAGATGAGATCGAACGTAGAATGAAGAAGGAACATGATATTTTACACTCTCATGTTCATATGGAGCCAGCAGGTGAGCCAAAAGAAGAGAAGAAGTCTTTTCCATCGTGAGAAGGCTTCTTTTTTTCTACGTGTTGATGTTTTATGCTATTGCACGTTGTATGGTAAAGTTAGACTATATGAAATTTAACGGAAACGTGATAGGAGGATCAGGATGGCATTTGATGAACCGATGCATTCAGATTTACAAAAAATCGTAGATAACATCAATAAAGTCATGGTTGGGAAAAAAGACATTGCGATATTAAGCCTTGTTGCGATTTTGGCGAAGGGGCATGTGCTGCTAGAGGATGTGCCTGGTGTTGGGAAGACGATGATGGTTCGTGCTTTGGCAAAATCCATTGGCTGTGAGTTTAAGCGAATCCAATTTACTCCTGACCTTTTGCCTTCAGATGTAACAGGCGTGTCGATTTATAATAAAAAGACAAATGAATTTGAATTTAGACAAGGACCGATTATGGGGCAGATTATTTTGGCTGATGAGATCAACCGGACCTCTCCCAAAACACAGTCGGCATTGCTTGAAGCGATGGAGGAAGGCAGTGTTACAGTGGACGGAGAAACAATGCTGCTTGCTGATCCTTTTTTCGTCATGGCTACGCAGAATCCAGTTGAATATGAAGGGACCTATCCACTGCCAGAAGCACAAATGGACCGGTTTTTATTCAAGCTGCAAATGGGGTATCCGACCATGCTGGAGGAGCTGGAGGTACTCAACTTGCAGGAAAAGCAGTCCCCGATTGATACGCTCCAAGCAGTCATGACAAAGGATCATATCCATGCGTTGCAGCAAGCGGTTCAGACCATTCATGTGGATGTATCCATTAAAGAATATATTGTTGAAATTGCACAAGCGACGCGGCAGCATCCATCTGTTTATTTAGGTGTGAGTCCAAGGGGATCGATCGCCCTCATGAAAGCGGCTCAGGCGTATGCACTATTGAACAGGCGAGATTATGTGATTCCTGATGATGTACAGTATTTAGCGCCATATACATTACCACATCGTATGATTTTGACTTCAGAAGCGACGTATGAAGGGAAGAAGGCGGAGACACTGCTGCGACAAATGCTTGAGCAAATTGGCGTGCCAGTTCAAAAGTCGATGACTCAATGAAATTAGGTCATCGTTTCGCTTTTTCATTATGGTTACGGGTGATGATGCTCATCATCCTCACTGCGGCAGTCTTTTGTTATGCCATGTTTCAGGGAGGGTTTGTGAGCTGGTTCCTTTTTTATGCATTTTTACCATATGCTTTGTATGCTTTGCTGTTTGCGCTCGTTCCGCTGAGAGTGACAGCGAAAAGGACTTTACAACAAACCCGCTTGAAGGCGAGAGACGTGCTGCCTGTTGACCTTGAAATTAAGCGGACAAATCTATTTCCATACGTTTACGTCTTGATTGAGGATGATCCACCAGACACCTTTCATTTAAAGGAACAAATTGAGATGAAGCAAATGCTGTTTCCTTGGTTTCGGAAAACGTGGCGTTTTTCCTATCAATTGAATGATGTCATGCGCGGGGAACATCATTTGTCAGCAGTTCGAATCAAAACGGGTGATATGTTTGGTTTTGTGGAGAAAGAAGTCATCATTCCGTTAGAAAAAAAGCTGCTTGTTTATCCGAAAATGCTCGATCTTCAGGTGGAGTCTGCTGAGTCATTGAATGAAAATGGAGGCAAAGCGGTTCACTCGTGGTTAAATGAACCGACCCATGTGACAACAGGCGTAAGGGAATATCAGCAAGGCGACCGTTTTGCTTGGGTGGACTGGAAGACGACGGCTAGAAGGGGTCAGCTGATGACGAAGGAATTTGAACAGAATCAAACAAAGGATCTTGTCGTGTTTGCTGATTTTACCGACGAAGCGGTTTTTGAGACCGTCGTGTCTATTGCA
Source organism: Bacillus sp. FSL R7-0672 (assembly GCF_038601465.1). Classification (NCBI taxonomy): domain Bacteria; kingdom Bacillati; phylum Bacillota; class Bacilli; order Caryophanales; family Bacillaceae; genus Bacillus; species Bacillus sp. FSL R7-0672. The sequence continues at coordinate 614,841 of NZ_CP152010.1, forward strand.
GCGTCTGTTCTACAATCGGCAGTGAAAAAAGGGTTGCCTTCAGGTCTTGTACCTCTAGGAGATCAGCATACCTTTCGAGTGGATCAAGGAGAACTTCATTTACAGGACATGCTTTATTATTTAACAAGAGTGCAGCATCAACCTTCTCGCGTACAAGAGTATAAGGCGTTAGCAGCAAGTGAGTATCAGCATTCTGGAAAATATGTCGTCACGGGTCAGCTGCAGGAAGAGCTTGCTGCGAGTCTCTTTGGAAATCGAAACAGAAAGAACATCACTGTTCTTTTAGTGAAGAGAGCCGTGTATCGATTGACGACAAAAGAAAAACAGCTTGTAGACCGGCTCAAGGCATCTGGAATACGCACGACCGTTTTATTTGAAGACCGGCTGCACGACAGAACTGTGAGGTGACAAACATTTATGCTGCATACGCATCAGCGGCAAAGCCGTTTTGAGTTGTTCATCTATTATGCTGTAGCATTTCTGCTGCTTTGGGAGTGGCTTCGACCGCTTCAAGATTTTACAGAGACGAGTCATACGTCTTATTTCATCATTTTTATAGGGCTTACCTGTTTGTTTACATTCTTTCGTTTGAAATGGTATGTGACGTTTCCTATTTGTACTGGCTTGATTTTGCTCGCTTTATATTTGATCTTTTATCAAGCAGAGCCAAGCTATCCGGCTGCATTATTAGGTGATATTAAAGATAATATCACCTTGATGAGCACAGGCATGTGGAGTGACATGTACCCCTCCTTCCGCACATTATTGTTTTATATTTTGTTATGGCTGCTTGTCTACTTGCTTCATTATTGGGTGGTCTATCAGCAGCGTATCTTTTTCTTTTTACTCATGACGATTGTGTATGTCACCATTCTGGATACGTTTACGCCATATGATGCGACCTTTGCGATCGTTCGTATTATGGTGTTTGGTTTTTGTTTGCTTGGGTTGCTGTATTTCGATCGACTGCGTTCGGCTGAAGGCATTCGGGTGACGCAGAAGGCGCGCCTAAAGTGGTTTTTGCCCATGCTGGCGCTCGTTCTTCTGTCAGCGACACTTGGCGCTTCTTTACCAAAGTCTGATCCGAAATGGCCTGATCCTGTCCCATTTTTTAAGGCGGTGACGAATCAAGATGGCTCTGCCGGACAGAATAAGGTGGGATATAGTACAGATGATTCGTCGCTTGGCGGACCGTTTAGTGAGGACCGCACACCGGTCTTTAAATGGAGCGGAAAGGAGCCGTCTTACTTTCGTGTTGAAACAAAAAGTATCTATACCGGAAAGGGCTGGGAGGATGCCTCAAATGATACGAAGCCTACGCGGCTAAAAGAGAACAGTGTGCGGAATCGTTGGTTTACCGAGCGTGTAAAAACAGAGGTGCACGAAACGAGAGTCGATATGGAATCAAACTATCGATTTAATCATGCCGTCTATCCGATTGGGACGATCATGCTGATGCCAATGGAAAACATTCCGCTGCAAATGATGGGGAAAACGGAGAAAATTGTCCCATCCATTCAAAATTCGCCGAAAAATTTAGGGAACTACCAAGTCAGCTTCTTATCGCCTACATTTATTCTTGAGGATTTGCAGAGCATTAAAGTACCGACAAAGCAAAAGGTCAATCAGGAGGTTGGCCGTGAATACTTGCAGCTTCCTTCCTCATTGCCAGAGCGAGTGAAAACATTGGCAAACAGCTTAACGGAAACGAAGGATAATATGTACGATAAGGCTAAAGCGATTGAGGACTACTTAGGGTCAGCGAAGTTTTCATATGAAACGCAAAATGTCGCTGTGCCTAGTCGTAATGAAGATTATGTGGATCAATTTTTGTTTGATACGATGATCGGCTACTGTGATAATTTTTCATCCTCTATGATTGTGATGCTCCGTTCGATCGGGATTCCGGCGAGATGGGTGAAAGGGTACACGTCAGGTCAATTATATGAAACACAGATGGATGGAAACAATGTGTATGAAGTGACCAATAACAATGCGCATTCATGGGTAGAGGTGTATTTTCCAAACAGAGGCTGGGTGACCTTCGAACCGACAAAAGGATTTACGAACCCAGAGACATTTACGAATGAAGCTGTTTCTAGCGATCAGACAGATGATGATCAAAAGGAAGAAGATCAGTCTAGCTCCGATGCAAGCGAAGATCAGCAGGCAGAACAGCCACAGCAGCAGGAGACAGCGCAGCCGGCTGAACCAAAGAAACAAACAGCGCAAGCGAAGCCTAATATGGTACATGTTGGTTCAATCTTGGGTTTCGCGATAGGAGCTATGGTCCTTCTAGGATTGATAAGCTTGCTTCTTTATCGATTCAGAGAAAGATGGCTACCATTCTTTATTGTGAGAAAGGTGAAACGTCTGCCAGAGGAGGAAGCATTCTTCTATGCGTATGCTGCTCTATTAAAGCAGCTGAAGCGCAGGGGAATTGAGAAAAAACCTGGCATGACGCTAAGAGAATTTGCTTCTTTGATCGATGACAACGAAGGAGATCATCGCATGTCAGATCTGACGCAGCTCTATGAGCGGGCATTCTATCGACGAGAGGATGCGTCGGTGCTTTGGCGGCAATCGGCAAAGTTATGGGAAAATTTAATAAACAGGAGATAGTCTTGACCGCGTACCTTCCTGTTGTTAGAATAGGTGAATATTAAAACCTTCTAAAATACATGAAATTGAAGCGTTCGGATGTGAGTCTGGGCGCTTCAAAAGCGTGATTCACACTGAGAGCAGGTTTTCTCCTCTCATTTTTTCTGTGCGTTTATAAAAACTATATTGGACATAGAGGTGACACCATGACAAATTTAGTAAATGAAATGATTTTGGTTCTAGATTTCGGCAGTCAGTACAATCAGCTGATCACACGCCGTATTCGTGAATTTGGTGTGTACAGTGAGCTTCATCCGCACACTTTAACTGCTGAAGAAATTAAAGAAATGGCGCCTAAAGGAATCATCCTTTCTGGCGGACCAAACAGTGTTTATGATGAAGGATCTTTCCGCTGTGATGAAAAGATTTTTGATCTAGATATTCCGGTTCTAGGCATTTGCTATGGCATGCAGCTTATGACTCATTATTTAGGCGGGAAAGTAGAAGCGGCAAGCCAGCGTGAATACGGAAAAGCAGATATCCACATTAATGGAACGCCTGCTTTATTTAAAGACCTTCCGACTGATCAAGTCGTATGGATGAGCCATGGTGACCTTGTTGTTGAAGTACCAGAAGGCTTTACAGTTGATGCAACAAGTGCACATTGTCCAAACTCAGCGATGAGCTTAGCTGAGAAGAATTTCTATGGTGTTCAGTTCCACCCAGAGGTTCGTCACTCTGAGTACGGAAATGACCTATTGAAAAACTTTGTCTTCGGCGTGTGTGACTGCGATGGCAAATGGTCAATGGAGAACTTCATTGAAATCGAAATGCAGAAAATCCGTGAAACAGTAGGCGACAAACAAGTATTGTGCGCACTAAGCGGCGGTGTAGATTCATCTGTTGTGGCGGTATTGATCCACAAAGCCATCGGCGATCAGCTGACATGTATTTTCGTTGACCACGGTCTTCTTCGCAAAGGCGAAGCAGAAGGGGTTATGAAGACATTTAGCGAAGGTTTCAACATGAACGTGATTAAAGTAGATGCGAAAGATCGTTTCTTAAACAAGCTAAAAGGTGTGTCTGATCCTGAGCAAAAACGTAAAATCATCGGTAACGAATTCATCTATGTATTCGATGATGAATCGGACAAGCTAAAAGGAATCGACTACTTAGCACAAGGAACACTTTACACAGATATCATTGAGAGCGGAACAGCAACGGCACAAACAATCAAATCTCACCACAACGTAGGCGGTCTTCCAGAAGACATGCAGTTCGAATTGATTGAGCCTTTGAATACGCTATTCAAAGATGAAGTCCGTGCCCTAGGTTCAGAGCTAGGCATTCCTGACGACATCGTCTGGAGACAGCCTTTCCCAGGTCCAGGACTAGGTATCCGTGTACTAGGTGAAATTTCTGAAGAAAAACTAGAAATCGTCCGTGAATCGGATGCGATTCTACGCGAAGAAATTGCCAACTTCGGCCTTGAGCGCGACATCTGGCAATACTTCACGGTTCTCCCAGACATCCGCAGCGTAGGTGTTATGGGTGACGCAAGAACATACGACTACACAATCGGCATCCGTGCTGTTACTTCGATTGATGGGATGACGAGTGACTGGGCAAGAATCCCTTGGGATGTACTTGAAAAGATCTCAACTCGTATCGTGAATGAAGTGAAGCATGTGAACCGCGTGGTGTATGATATTACGAGTAAGCCGCCTGCTACGATTGAGTGGGAATAGACTTCCAAAAAACGAATGATAAAAAATGCTTTAAAACCAGTTGTATCAATGGGTTGAACAGCTTGTATTTAGTTAGGATAGCCGTTCACCCGCAAAATTTCAAAATGAGACTCTCTTTTATTACATTGTTTGTGAAAAAAAGAGGGTCTTTTTCTATGACAAAAATTGTAGAACTACTTGAAGATTTTAAACTGAATCAGTGAAAAAAATTCTGATTCATGGGAAAGGTTCTAAGCAACAGTTAGGATTGGAATTGATGTGTACAGCTTAAGCAGATTGTTAGGGCACATGATACTCAAATGCAACTAAAACTTTAAGAAGATAGCATATTGGAGATTGGGCGATTGTACAGTCTCCTGAATTGAACGAATATTCAAACATAATTATTTGCATAAAGTAAGTCGTAGGAAGTTATAAAGGCAAGACAAACTTATTGAGAGGTGATAATCTATTGTAATAATCGTTGACCTATATGTATAATTGTTGAATATGACGAGAAGGAGAATTATGGATAAAAATATAATAAAAAAATTTATAGAGGATACAAAATATATTTCGTTTTCTTTTGAGTATGAAGAAGATAGTGGGAAAATTCGAGTCCTAGATAACCATGGTTACGAAATTAGTTCAGAATCTGCAACAGTGATAATCGAAGGCATGACCAAGGCATATATAAATTTAAGTGATGTTGAAATTAATAACATTAGAAAATATAATGCTGAAAATGACCTGTGGAATTATTCTCAGTCATATGGACCTAGAGTATTAGAGACACTTTTTAGAAAGAATTTAAAAAAGGATTGGGGGTTTACTTGTATTAAGTGTGGAAAAAAAATGTCGAGTAAAAGTGATAAAAGTTGGTGGAGAATTTATGGTCCAGATTATGAATCTAACCATAAATATTGCTCAGAACAATGTATTCTACCAGTCCTATCTAAAATAAAAGAAAAAATCAAAATAGAAACATATGAAAGATTTGGTGTCAGATATAAATTATAAATAAATAGCATTTTTAAATCAAATCAGTTATTCGAATGGAAATAGTTGATACTTGAAGGGAGCAGTCGCATGACAGTCATAAATACTAAAGATAAAAACCTCATCTTCTGAGTAATTTCAAGGGTAGGTAACTTATTTGATAAAATGCAAAGTGATTTTATAACCAATGGTGATATTCCTTAAATCCCCTATGGAAAGTTCTCGTTTGTGTTAGAAGGTACTTGGGCTGTTTAGTTGATTAACTCTTTCTAAAATTTTGGTTAGCTTTGATGGGCTAAATCTATTTCTTGATTTTGAACAGCTATTCTTTTTTAGTTTCACTAATTACTTTGAAAACAAGCTTCACAAACGTCTCCTTTGCTAGAGATAACTACTTTTTCTTTTTTATTAGAATATGAGAATAGATTGATACAAATTTTTTCAGAATGATTTAAGATTTTTAGCTTGTCATTTTCTCTGGCCTAGGACAGTTTTAGACTGATACAAGCATAAAAAAAGAATTAATGTAAACAATAAATCCTGCACCATAAAAAATATATGGAGGGATATGTTATAAATGAAACTTGTATTTGACAATCAATTCTCGAGAACTGATGTAGTGAATTGTGTTTGTGACCTTGCCAATGAAGATCAAAGTGGATTTATTAAAGTTCTAGTAACTGGTGAAATAGCGTCTAACGGAGCTGACAGAAGATTACTATTGCGTATAAATGGGATTAATAGTGGCTATAAAAGCTTTGTTAGATATGGCAATGATGGGGACTGGGGAGGAAATGAGGGGCTTTTCGTGGGTCGTAGCGCTTGGGGTCTCGATGGAACATTTTCTTTAGATTACACAATCGGATATTATTCCGGCGCTCAAAGAATAACTGGAAGTGGACTGTGTGTATTTGCAGCAGCAAATGGAGATATCGTTGGTTACGAAACCCACGGTTATTTACTTGGTAATGCACCAGTAAGGAATATCGATGTATTAATTGCTGGTGGATTGGTTAATGGGCAAATAAAGATTTACCGAAGTTAAGTAAAATAATGCGTCTTGCATATTTAACAGAAATACATAAAGTGACGGGTGCGTTTCTGTAATAAGCAGGAACGCTTTTTATTGTGTTGTGGTAACGAAAATATTAGAGAAGGTCCAATACAAGTCAAAATGTCCGAAACCTCAATTAATCGCTGTATTTAAATGAGTTAGTGAAACCCTGATTTTGTTCGAGACACGTTGTCGAAGTGAATTTCTTAACATAATAAATATATCCTAATAAGAACTGCCTTAAAAAATTATATCCCTAATTCAATGATATTGTTACAATACGACTTAAAGTGCAAATTCTTTAGTTATTGTACTATTTTATGATCTTGATATAAGGTTTTATATGGCGTAAAAACATTGAGCAATTAATCAGTAGTGAAAAGCGAGGATATAACAATGAAATACGGGTACGCAAGGTTTTCAACTGTTCTTCAAGTATAAGGTGTAAAGGTACATGTATTAAATACGGGCATTGTAGAAGATACACTAACTGGAAGATTAAAATATTGTGTGTTACGTTAGCGTTCAGAGAGTTTGAACGTGATATAATTGTATAAAACCATACATACAAAGAAAATGATGACTTATACATTAAAGAGGATAGAGGGCTAATGGTTGGAATTAATATATAATTTAAAATGCATCTTAATGGATAATAATTACATACAATGTCAAAAAGCATACCTAAGAGGTTCTTATGCAAGAGGGGAATACCAGATAGAATCTGATATTGACCTCTTGATTATTTCTAGTGATTTTATTAGTGTTTCAATAATTAAAAGAAAAGAAATAGCTAAAAAAATTTTTCAAGATAAAATAGATAATGTCATTGACTGTATTTGTTTAACGGAAGAAGAGTATAATAAAGCAATAAATGAAAAGAGAGAGATTTTATTAAAAGAAATGATGATAGAGGTGTTATAATGAAAAGTTTTTTTATACAATCATTTCAAAAGACTTTAACCAAATATGTATCAATGTTAAATAAAAGTAATTTATCCTCATATGACCTCAAAATATTAAGTGAATATTCCTTTTTATTACTGGATATAATTAATAGTTTTGAATTTAAAGCTTATGAAAAAGCATTAATAAAAAGACTTTTTATCAAATTTAATAATATCCTGTATACAGGAGAGAGAATATTTTACTATTCGAGTTTTTATTATTTACCGAAAAAATTTGAAAAATCAGATGCGGAAGAAATATCAAAAGCTACTTTTAAGGTGAATTTAGATATAAATATTATGAGATTACAAATTTTAAATGATGAAGTTACGGGGAGTTCTGAAGATGAATATTTTTTTAGTAGGGGAAAAAGTGGTTTATTAAGAGCAATGCAGAAATTAGTGCAAAAAGATATTGATGAAACTGAACTATTTATTCCTGCATTTTATACTTTACTAAATTATCATCAAGCAATAATGGAATATTTGGAAAGTGATAATAAGACATACTTTAGTGAAGCGGAGAAAATTATTGAAGAAGCTAATGAAATTATAAATAAATTTTTTAAAAAACAATCAATAAAAGACAGATTAGAATCCGATTATCAATTAGGGTTATTTCTTGAAAATGAAGTCAAGAGATATAAAATTTGGAAAAATAAAGAATATGATTATAATCGAATAAATATTGAAGATTTTAAAGAATATAATAATGTTAGTAAAAAAAATTGGGCATTTTTAAGTTTTTCTAATATTGATAGTAAAAACTTTAAAGCACAATTTAAAAATGATTTTAGTAGAATGTATGAATTCAATTTTGATAAATTGAGGCCAATAGAACAAATTATATTATTAAGAAACTGTGTAAAGTGGCTATTTTTAGAACAAGACACTTACATAACTGACATAAGTATCCCAGTGTTTGAGAAATTTAATGAAAAGCACTGGTTTGAATTGGCCAATTATTTCAATGGTTACAAAGAGATTAGTAATGTTATTATCAATGAAGATGATAGAATAAAAGTTGAAAATTGGGATGATAATGAGCTTAGAAGCAAGATAGGCAATACAATAATTAACATTGACAGGTCTATAATTGATAAGGAAAGTGTTAAACCACATGGTGTTTTTGAAATTTCAGATATGGAATTACCGATAAGGGTAAAAGAAAGTTTTGACACTTATTATTTATGTATGCCTTTTAAGTCAGGAAGAGAGATAAAGGGTAAGGTAAAAGAAGACATTACGTATCAAGTTTTTAGACCGTTTACTTATTTTGGTGAAAAGGCAATTGTAGTATTTGTATCTGTTAAAGAAGCAACGGAGCCATTTTATAATGCAATAAAAAGAGCTAAGACTAATTTAAATTGGGAAGCACATACTTTAATTGGTGATAATTTGATTAAGTTGTTAAAGTATAATAACCAAATTTAAAATAGATTTAGTAAGAATGAATAAAATAGAATTTAAAAAGAGATTAAAAAGGCACTCATTAATAAAGGTGAATAATGCTGAAAAACACCCTTTCATCTGCTGCGATTGAATGGGAATAGTTGTAATAGAGCTAGAAACCTTTATGTATCAAGGTTTTTAGCTCTTTTTTATTTTTAATTGCACTTTTTGTTTCTGCTTTCCTAAATAGTCCACAGGTAAATTGATTTTTGTGGGAGGTATCATAGTTTTGCTTTGTCTCCTTAAAGGAGATGATCCAGAGCTACTACTGCTTATGAAGCTTTAGCTAATGGTATCAAAGAAGCGAAAACTATAAAAAATGAATAAACTTTATTTAAAAAAAGAGCTGATAAGATGAGTGATATATCAAACTCAAATGATTGGCTCTGTGTTATTTGCGTCTAGCTCTTGGATTATCGTTATGCTTATTATTAAATCTTTGAATCCCACTTTATTTTTCCTTCCGTTTTAATGCGTTAATGAATCATTCCATCCCTTACCCACATCAATCCATTGTGAATAACCGGAGTATTTTTCTAATTGTTTGATTGTTAGTTCAATAGCACTGTTTCTGCTCCCGCAGGCTGGATAGACTGTCTCAAAACGTTTTAGTGAAATATCTAAATAAACAGAAATGCCATTCTTTATAGCAAAAGGACATACTCCGCCAATTTCATGACCGACCAAGTCAACGACCTCATGAGGAGAAAGCATTTTAGCTTTTGTTTTAAAATATTCCTTGAATTTTTTGTTGTCAACTTTTGCATCGCCAGAGGTCACAACTAAAATAGCTTGCCCATTTACTAGAAAGGAGAGTGTTTTTGCGATTCTTTCAGGTTCGCAGCCCAATGCAGAAGCAGCCAAGTCTACGGTTGCACTAGATACTGAAAATTCTTGAATTCGAGTATCCATATCATATTGTTTAAAATAATCTTTTACTTTTTTGATTGACATGATGATTTCTCCTTTTTATTAGTATTGATTTGAAGTTTGCTCGACTTTATTATTTAAACGATATTGTTGTGGTGTTAGGTGATTCTTTCTCTTAAATAAACGAATGAAATGCTCTACATTTTGATAACCAACGGCTGCCGCAATATCATCTACTTGTAAATTGCTACCTGTGAGCATTTTGCAGGCTTTTTCCAATCTTATTTCTTGTCGAATCTCACTAAATGATTTGCCAAGTTTACGAGCTATATATTTTGACAGATAAGATTGTGAAAGGTTAAATTCCTCTGCCATCTCCTGGATTGTGATATGCTCACAACATTGCTGAATATATTGGAGCATTTGAATCATACGTATATCACTATATTGTTTGACCTGATTTACGTTCATATGACTTGGTTTGAATCTTAATAAGAGACATAATAATATCTCAAACAAATTATTCATAATCAATTGGTAACTAGGAAACCGATTGTGATTTTCTGTAAATAGTTGAAGAGAGCAGTCTAGCAAATTTTTATCCAAGCGACTATGGAAAATAAGAATATTTTTATTTTCTTTTATATACAATGCATTCAAAAAGAACTCTGAAATGACATGATTGCCTTTTAACATTTTAAAAAACACTTTTTGAAAAGTACTTTTACGGATCATGATTTGGATTGCGATTGTATTCTCCATGACAATTGGCTTGTGTATTGTATCAGGTGGAATAAAGGCAATATCTCCTGATTTTAAAGTCATTTTTTTATCTTCCACTTCTAAATACATCTCATTTTCCAGAACATAGATCATCTCAAAGAAATCATGGATAGCCGACAATGGAGGCATAAAACGGCTATACTTTCTCACTTCGATATCTTTCTCCTGACCTAACCACATGGTATCCTCTTTTTCAAATTCGTTCTGCCCTTTAAGCAAAAATTCTTCTATATATATTTGCTTATGCATTAAATTGTTTTGATCATAATCCTTCAAAAATAATTGCAATGATTGATTGTCATGCCTTTTCTGTTGGTATTGTTGATAAAAGATTTCTTGCTCGTTATATTCTCTTAAATATTGCATCGCTTCATGTTTTTCAAGTTTATCTTTTTCCATCTACATCCAAACCTCTAGCTTATTTACTGCAACCACAAGGGCCTTCACTGTTGCTTCTATAATATCTTTATCTATTCCAGCACCCCAATGCATTTTTCCTTGATATGAAATACCAATCTGTGCACAGGCTTTTGCTTGAGAATCCTTGCCCAAAGAATTCTGTTCATAGACTTCCAAAACATACTCGAGATTAAAGTAAGCTTTTAACGCATGACTGATTGCATCTAAACTTCCAGTGCCAGTTCCTTGTATTTCAATTTGTTGATGATCTCTCAGCAAAGTTAAGGTGACTTCCTGCTTCTCTCCTTTATGAAATTGATAATCAAGCACCTGGAAATGAGGGTGAAAATCAACATACTGCTTTTCAAATACATGATATATTTCTTCGACAGACAATTCCCTATTTGTCTGATCAGATACTTTCTTCGCTTCATATCCCATGGCTTCATTCATTTGATAAGGAAGTTGAATGCCATAATTTGTTTCTAGTATATAGCCTATGCCGCCTTTTCCAGACTGGCTATTGATTCGAATCACATCCGTTTGATAATTCCTCCCCAAGTCAACTGGATCTACTGGGATATACGGAACGTCCCATTTATCAACATGATTTTCCTTTCTATATTTCATACCTTTAGATATAGCATCTTGATGTGACCCAGAGAATGCGGTGAAAACCATCTCGCCAGAATATGGCTGTCTTTCATGAACAGTAATTTTGGTTAGTTTTTCATATTTTTTACGAATAGCTTCTAGGTTATTGAAATTCAATTTTGGATTATAACCTTGTGAATACATATTCATCGCCAAGGTAATCAAGTCTACGTTCCCTGTACGTTCACCGATACCAAATAATGTACCTTCGACTCTTTCTGCGCCAGCTAGCACACCAAATTCTGCATCACTCACCCCAGAGCCACGGTCATTATGAGGATGAACAGATAATGTCACACTGTCTCGGTAAGACAGATTTTTGTGTATATACTCAATCTGACTTGCAAAGATATGAGGCATTGAATATTCAACTGTTGTCGGAATATTGATGATCGCTTTATGATTTGGTGTCGGTTTCCAAATATCTAAAACACTCTTACAAATATCTAACGCATAATCCACTTCTGTTCCTGGAAAGCTTTCAGGACTATATTGAAAATAAATATCGCTTTCTGTTTTTTCGGCCAGTTCTTTTACTAAAATAGCTCCATCAATTGCCATTTGTTTAATTTCATCTTTTGTTTTCTTAAATACTTGTCTGCGCTGCGCTTCTGAAGTCGAATTATATAAATGAACAATCGCTTTCGGTACCCCCTTAATGGCTTCGAAGGTTCGGCGTATAATATGCTCTCTCGCTTGCGTGATCACCATAATCGTTACATCGTCTGGAATCATATGATGATCAATCAGTGTCCGTAATAGCCTAAACTCCGTATCGGAAGCAGCTGGAAATGCGATTTCAATTTCTTTAAAACCTATCTCTACTAGTAACTGAAACATTTCCAATTTTTCTTCTAAGTTCATAGGAATAGGTAATGCTTGATTTCCATCCCGTAAGTCCACGCTGCACCATATCGGAGCACTTTCTAATGTTTCGTTCTTCACCCAATCATAAGTAAGGTTCGGTGGCAAAAAGTATTTCTTTTCGTATTTTTTGTGGTTAAACATTATCGATTCCTCCTGTAATTGGAATATAAAAAAAGCCTATCATCTCCAAGATTTAACTTGGAGACGAAAGACTTCTTCTTACGCGGTACCACCCCTGTTTCATGATAACCATACATTATCATGCCCTTATTCGGATACAGATTGTTATATCTTATATCCTTCCCATATAACGGTGGGGTGCCGTCCTTAACTACATCAATCCTTTTCATTTCACTAAGGCTACTCTAAGGTGAGTTCCCTGCCTTTTTGTTATTGCTTCTCATCAACCAGCAACTTTCTGAAAACATTTCGGCAAGTACTATTCCTTATCATCGCATTCTAATTTTTCTGATTTTTTCTATTATACCAAGATGACAAAAAAGAGATAGTGGTAGGGATATCTTTTTCAATTGATTTTTTTTGTCCTATGGGTGCTTATCTTCATTTCACTTCTGTTTTAATGTGTTATCCTCGTCACCAAATAAAAATCCAAGGCCACAAATAAAGGTGAGTGAATTCAAAGCGAACAATAAAATTGCACCAATTTTTTTCATGACAATTAACCTCCTCTTAAATTCAGTCTGCTAGCCCTCAAAATTTAAATTCACTGGTTCATCCTCTAAATGATCCACAGTATTTTGTTCTGTCACTGGCACACTTTCATCTACAATTTTAAAACTAAGTTCGTCCATCCAAATTTGACCTGGACCTTGTAGTAATATGCCAAACGCAATGACTTCACTTTTTACTGGAACATCTAGTACTACACTAAAATGATTCCATCCATTTGTTCCTGTAATGGGACGGTTCATCATGTTGTCAAACGCAAGAACTTCACCTGAAGAATGGTCAATCCTCATCCATAAACCAGCTGAGCCTTTCACATCTTCGCTTTTGACAAAAGCAGAAAATTGAAGACGTTCCCCTCGATAACGATCAGACTTAATTTGTTGCATCAATGTTGCGAAACCTCCAGCTTTTTCATTTTTTGATTTTAAATAAGCGGAGTTAGTCCCACTGTGTACAATTCTGTTATCCAAACCTGTTTCATAGTCAGTTGGGGTATCCCCCGTCATAATCCAGCCAGTAGGTGTGTTCTGATGATCAGCCATATTTGTTTCCTCCTCATTAATCACATTTCTTAATAATTTCCGATAACGTGCGGGTGACATGTCATATATCTTCTTAAAGGCTCTAGTGAAGGATTCCTGTGAACTAAATCGATACTGCAATGCGATGTCAATCGCCCGTTGATCCGTATGAATTAAATCCTTTGCCGCTTGGGTCATCCGTCGTTCCCGTATATAATCAACCACTGATTTCTTAATCACTTTTTTGAACATACGGTGAAAGTGAAACCTAGAATAACCAGCGTGTTTCGCTAGAGTTTGAAGCGGTAAATCATCTTTCAGATGCTGTTCAATATAATTTAATGTTTCTTGAATCGTTTTTTCATGTTCTTGATAGGACAACCGTGCACCTCCTTGCTTTACGAGTTTAGTATAGCGGAAATGCTCTTTAGGAAACTTGACTTTTTGTGCTGTGTTGCAATTATAGAATGGACCTTTCTGTAATAGGTTCCAAAGCTAAGTATTCCGACATCGTGTGGAGACAGTCATTCTCAGGTTCAGGACTAGGTATCCGTGTATTTAGGTGAAACTAGAAATCGTCTGTGAATTTGATGCGATTCTCTACACTAACATAATCTAGATTAACAATAATATTAGTGATAATTGAAAAATGAGTAAAATTTTCACTAAAAAAACCAATAACAATTTTTATCCCAATTGATGTTTAGTTGTGAGGAACGTATAATAAATTCATATATTGTTTAAGGAGGTATTATATGTCAAATCATCAAGCTTCGGAACAAATGATAGGCTATATTTATCAAATAAGATATGCTTTATATCTCTTGCTTGAAAATGATGACGAAGAATCCAATATAAGTATAGAAAAATTTGATGATATCGCATTTACCAAACCAGATGGGTCAGAAAATGTATTTATCCAATTGAAACACCATACCAAAAAGTATGGGGACTTAACGGATTCAAGTACAGATATTTGGCGAACATTGAATGTGTGGATAAATGAACTGAAAAAGGATTGTGATTTACTAAAAAAAACCAAATTTTTGATAATTACTACTGCAAAATCACCAGAGAACTCAGCAAGTTTTTTTCTAACTACTGAAATGAATATAAGAAACCCAGAAAAAGCATTTACAATTTTAAAAAGTATTGCTGAAAAATCGAATAATAAAGCTCATAAAAGTTATTATGATAATTTCATAGAAAATATTTCATTAATTTCCAAGGAGTTACTATATAATGTTTATGTTGTTGATAAGTCTTCTAATATAGTAGATACCGCTTCACATATTAAAAAAATATTGAGGTATAGTTGTAAACCTCAATACATATCTTCTGTATTTGAACGTTTAGAGGGTTGGTGGACTAACAAAGCAATTGATGCACTTCGTTCAACAAAACCAGTATATGTTAATGCTAGGCAAGTAGCTTCTTATATTGTTGATATAAGCCAAGAATACTCTACTGATAATTTACCAATAGATATAGACAATCTCTACAATGATGTTGATAGTTCCTCTTTTGATGGTCAGCTCTTCTATGAACAATTAAAATTGATAGGAATAAATAAAAATAAATTGAAAGTTGCTTTACGAGATTATCAGAGAGCATTCAGGCAAAGAGCAAATTGGGTAAGAAACGATTTATTATACTTAAATGAATTAGATAGATATGAATCCAGATTGATAGATGAATGGGAGCATTGTTTTGCAGATATGGAAGATGAATTACAGGATTATGGTGAACTCACAGACGATATTAGCAAGAAACATGGGAAGTCGCTTTTTAAAGAAATTGAAAACAAAGACATTAGAATAAGAGAACGATGCTCTGAACCATTTATCATGCGTGGAAGTTATCATATTCTTGCAGATGATTTAAAAGTGGGGTGGCATAATGACTTTAAAGAAAGGTTAGATTATTTGATTGGAAGAGAAGTGGTTATCAAGTGAATAGCTGGAATGAACGATCCAAAGAAGTTGCATATCTTTTAAACCCTGCTTTTTGTGGTAGATTAATTTATACAGTTATAAAACAATTTAATAAAGTATCTAATAGAGCTTTTCCTTTTCCATTGATATATCTTATCTTGCCTCTTGTATTACACAAGAATACTAGAGACACTATATCAAGTAAAACTAAGTTTTTAATTTGGACACAAAAACATCCAGAATTATTAATTGGATATAGTGAACGTGTAAAAGAGCTTGTAGAGATAGCTAATGAATCTGTTGAATTTCTTTTGCAAACAAATATATTACTCATAAATGAAAATGCTGAATTAGAAGTAAATAGTACCCAAAAAGGTTTGAGTAAAACAAAATTTGTAGATGAAGAAATAAAACAGTGTCTGACAAAAAGTGAGCATATAGGTAGATGGTTTGCAAATGCAGGAAAAGTTGAGACTATTTTTATTGGTTTAGGGGTGCGTCCATAGTGCAAATACGAGAGCTTATTATTTATGGAGAAAACGGAAAAGTAAGAAAAGTTTCTTTTGAACTTGGTAAAGTTAATATTATCACAGGTAAGTCGAAAACTGGAAAATCAGCTATTGGTGATATTATTGATTATTGTTTAGGGGGAGATTCTTGTAATATAGCTGATGGTGTTGTAAGGGAAAATTCGCTATGGTATGGTTTATTATTACAATTTGATACAGAAAGGGTTTTCGTTGCTAGAAAAAATCCCGAAATAGGGCAACAAACAACAAATGTTTGTTACATTGAAATTGGTGAAAACATTAATTCTCCCAATGAGCTTAATTTTGAACAAAATGAAACTGTATCAGGTATTGAAACACTTTTATCGAATAGAATTGGTATATCTGAAAATTTAAATATTCCGCATGAAACTCAAACAAGAAGACCTTTATCGGCTAATATACGACATGCACTATATTATTGTTTTCAAAATCAAGACGAGATTGCTGCAAAATCTTTTTTATTTCATAGGCAGTCTGAACCTTTTATTACTCAATCAATCAAGGATACTTTACCTTATTTTATGGGTATAGTAAATGAAAAATTCCTCATTTTAGAAAGAGAGCGCTCTCTTCTTAAACGTAAAGTTTCAATAGAAAAACGAAAATTAGAGGAATTGGAAATGTTACAAGGTGGAGGATTACAGAAAGCCATTACTCTAATTTCTGAAGCAAAAGCTGTAGGTCTAATTCAAGATGAGCACAAAGTTGACTATGGGAACTTCACTGAGATTCATAATTTATTAAAATCTGTAGAAGATTGGACTCCAGATAATATTCAAACAATTGGTATGGATAAAATTAGTTACTTGCAAACCGAGTTAGATAAAAAACAGCAGAGTTTATTTGAATTAAATGAAGATGTTCAGTTTGCAAAAACCTTCAATGGAGAGACCTCATTCTTTTCTGAGGAAGTGGAACATCAAAAGTTAAGATTAAGTTCCATAGGCTTATTTGAAAAGATTGACTTCCGACCAAATCATTGTCCCCTTTGTAGTAATATACTTAATAATCCGCTACCTGGAATAGAAAGTATACGAACTGCTATCACAAGTTTAGATAATAATATAAAAAATGTAAGCAGAGAAAAGCCGAAAATTAGAAAATATATTGATAACTTAGAAAGTACTAGACAAAAATTAGTAGAAGAAATACAGAATATTAAAGCTCAAATTGATGGAATTTACAATCAAAATCAAGATGCTATTGCACTAAGAGACTTGTATACTCGAAAAGCTAAAATTTTAGGAAGAATAAGTCTTTGGCTGGAGAGTGTTAAAGATAGATCAGATTTAAGCAATATCGAAGAAAGAATAATGTCATTAAATGATCAAATTAAAAAAATTGATAAGCAATTAGATCGAGATACTCTTGAAGAAAGAAAGCAATATTCTCTGTCAAGAATATCTACTAAAATGACTGAATGGGCTACGCAGTTGGATTTGGAACATTCAGCTAATCCATATAGATTGGATATGAATAAAGTGACTGTTGTAGTTGATAAACCAGATAGAGTTGTTCCATTACAACAATTGGGTAGTGGTTCAAATTGGGTGGGAGTACATTTAATTGCCTACTTCGCTTTACAAAGTTTCTTTATTGAAAATAAAAGGCCAGTACCGCATTTTTTATTTTTAGATCAACCATCTCAAGTCTATTTCCCGTCAAAAGTACAAGAAAAAGATACTGACTGGAATATGGTGGGGAAAATATATGATTTTATTAATGAACGAGTTAAAACTTTAAATAAGAATTTACAGATAATTGTTGTTGACCATGCCAATCTAGTTGAGAATGAAAACTTTGAATCGTGTATTATTGAAAATTGGCATCATGGTGAAAAACTAATTCCTACATATTGGTATAAATAAATTTTCACAAAATTATGAATCTCTAAATAGACACTTTATAATGAGGTGTCTTTTCTAATTATTAGGCATTGATCCAAATGTGAAACAGTAATCATCACTAACGCCGTAAAGTTCATACAAAATGTGATGAAAAGATTGATGATATAACTTCTCAGCCTGTTCACTTTCTCTGTAACTTTCAATGCTTGAATATAAAAACGTGAATCATCACTTTTACCTCATTGTCAGGATTGCATCGAGAAGGCCGCTCATTTTAGGAGAAATAGAGGTAATATTACCAATATTAAGAATCATTGATTTCAAAATCCTGACATAATCATGTGCTTCAAGCTTTTTTCAAGTTTAAATAACTTTTCTTTTATGAGAAACACCCCATCTTTATTGGGTTCTTGTGCTAAGTAATAGGGGTGCTGACTGTCCCACTTGCTGGCAAGCTTTTCAATAGCCGGATTGAGTTCATAAAGAAAAGAAACATACTCTGATTGCGATTTTTGGATGAAATGAATATCCGTTTTCATTTGTTTCTTCTCTGTCTAATAGAATTTTATTCGTAATCCCTCTTCAAAATCGAATACATATACACATCATCAAACCCATTCTGACCAAGATCATACTCTCTCAATAAACCCTCACGTAAAAAATCAAAGTTCTTCAATAATTGAACAGAAGACGTGTTTGTTGGATCAATGATGGCTTCAATCCGGTTCAGATTCATCTCCTGAAACCCATATCGTAACACCGCAGCAATCGCCTCGCTCATAATGCCTTTTCTCCAATGATCGTGATGCAATTCATAGCCAATTTCCGTGCGGCAGTGCTGTTTTTTCAAATGAAAAAATCCACAGCTGCCGATGATCGCAGGATCATCTTTTAAAGAAATGCCCCACCGGATGCCTGTTTGTTCTTTGAAGATATCGTCATACCACTTGATTTCTTCTTTTGTGTCTTCGATGGTTTCATGAGCATCGATTCCCATGTATCGGCACACGGTTTCATTGGATAAATAGATGTGCATATCCTTAGCATCTGCGATTGTTGCTTGTTTTAAGATTAGTCTTTCGGTATGTATTGTTGGAAATGATTTTGGATAGGTGATTTTGTTCATTTTTTATCCTCCATGTGATGTCTTTTGTTCTGTACATGTCTTACAATAAAAAACCCCTTCATTCCTCAGCCAAGCCTTCACTTCTGTCATACCTCTTCTCTTTGGATAGACCAGCTTGACGTACACTTCTTCATTTCCTTCTATCTTTTTCTGACAGCTAGCACACGTAGGTTCTTCAAATAGAAACAATCGACATACTCCTTTTTGTAGATATTTCTTCCATTATAACAAAAGTTCAATACGATCTTTGCGGCCTATTCTTCACTTTCTCTATTTTTATCCGACATATGCTAAGTAAAAGAAATGTCCGTTTGTTGAAACCGTTTGAGAGAAAGCTTGCTCTAACAGGTGTAGGAGGTTGAGTGAGATGAAGCAAGTGCGTCTAATTAAAAAAGCACAAAAAGGGAATGTCCCGGCATTTGAGAAATTAATGCTGATGTATCAGGAGCGTTTATATAAAACGGCTTTTCTCTACACAAGAAATAAAGAGGATTCGTTAGATGCTGTTCAGGAGACGGTATTTAAAGCGTTTAAGCATCTATCTGGCTTAAAAGAACCAGCTTATTTTTCTAGCTGGCTGACGCGGATTTTGATTCATACGATTTTTGCAATGAAGAAAAAGCAGCAAGATGTTGTGCCGTTTGAACAGCAGCACGAAAGCGTTGAGCGGAATGATTTTTTGGAAGACAAATTAGATTTAAAACATGCTCTTGATGTGTTAGATGAGCAATACCAGATTGTGATTCAGCTATTTTATTTTCAAGATTATTCGATTTCGATGATTTCTCAGCAGATGGGTATGCCTGAAGGAACGGTCAAAACTCATTTGTATCGCGCAAGAAAGTTATTAAAGCAAACGTTGGAAGAGGAGGAGAGTGTCGATGGAACGAAAACAAATGAAAAAGCTTTATGATGAGATTGAAGTACCAATTGTGGAAGTAACCTCTGCGGTTCGCCAAGCAATAGGAGATGTGAAAGCGGAAAAGAAAAGACGTTGGTTCACATGGAATTGGAGAACGCCAATATACTCTGTCATCATACTAATCGTTCTTTATTTTTCATCAGGCTTCCTTTTCCCTTCTCTTAATACAGCGATGGCACGTGTCCCGATTATTGGACAGTTTTATATGATGTTTCACGATAAAGTAGGAATGTCTCTTTTTCAGAGTGATTTGGTAAAGCATGTCAATGAGGGGGCTGAATCAAGAGGGGTTACTGTGAAAGTAAACAGTGTGTACTATGATGCCGGGCGGCTTGTTTATACGTTTACTGTGGAGAATTTCCATACAAAAGAAGATTTTGTATCGTTCAGAGTGAATCCAGAAAAAATCGATGGAAACTTTCAACTGAATTTTGATAAAACAGAGTTAAAAAAATTAAAAGATGGCCGCTATGTTGGGCAGACGGAAGTCTATACAAATGGACAAACGATCAAACAAGGTCAACAAGTCCCGCTTGTTATTTCGAAGATTGGGGATATTGTAGGAAATTGGCGCTTCAAGTTACCTGTGGTCAAGCAAAAAACCACTTTATTAGCGGGACAAAAAGACGTGTCTATTTTAAATGGACGTTATCAAATAAGAAACGTAAAGGTAGAAAATGGAGTGAATGGCTCTGCTATTCAATATGCCATTGATTACAATGGTTTTGCCAAAGATGATAAAGTCAGTATAGATGGAATGAAGGATAATTTAGGGAATGAGTATGAGCTTGAGATTGGAACCGTTTTAAGAAAAAAACAACTGACTTCTGACAAAACTAGAAAAGATCATTTGACGATTTTGAATCAACCGATTAATCCAAAGGCGACTGAATTGACATTTTACACGGATGTGAGAAACGAACGAGAATACAGCCACATTATTCCTCTTCAGACAAAGCTGCCTGTTCAGTTCAAAACAAAGCATCATGGCATCGGAATCAAAATCAATAAGATAGAGCAAAAAGACCGATCTGTGATGGTTGATTATCAATTTACTGGAGTAGATCAAAAAGAATTAGATCAGGATGTGATGGAGAATATAGGTGAATTCATTGGATTAGGCGATGTTGAAAAGATGAAATCATGGCCCGATCCACAAGCAGACTATGAAAGCGGATATTACTTGAAGGGGAACCATGCGAAGATGACGAATTTAAAGACAGCTTCCATGCAATCCACCTTTGAATTTGATGATAAGAATTTAGAGACTTTATCATTAAACCATTTTTCTTTTAAAGAATATGGGCTTTACCTTGATTTGTCAGAACTGAATATGTTGGCACCACAGAAAGCGATAACGGTAACCATTCCAGTCAAAAAAGAAACATCAAAGGCTAGTCAATAAAATAAGAGAGCGAACATGGTTATCCATGTTCGCTTTTTGTCTGCTTTTGGACCAGTCGATTACGATGGAACGAGTATCGAATCAACATGAACGCAACAAAACTGGCTAAACCGCCAATCCAGCTTAAGTTCGTGACATTTGTATATTGTATAATCACACCGCCCATTGACGATCCGAGCATCATGCCGATATTCATAATCGCTGTATTAAAGCTCAGTACGGTTTCTGATGCATGGGGTTTTAGAGAGATGAGGTAAAACTGCTTCGCTGGCGTTGTTGTCCATGTTGCGATGCCCCATATGGCTAATGTGATCAAGATGCTAATTGTGGAAAATTGTGTAAAAAATAGGGTGAATAGAGCGAGCATCTGGATCATGATGCTGATCGAGATGGTTCGGTTTGGTCCCCATTGATCAACGGCGAAGCCGCCAAATCGTGAGCCTATAAAAGCAGCGATTCCTAAAATGAGTAAGGCGATACTTGTCATTTCAAGAGAGAGGCCAGCGGTCTGTCGTAATAAAGGTGAGATATAAGTGAACACCATTGTGTAGCCTAAGATCCAAAAGACGGTCGTGGCTAAGCCGCTGATCACCCTGCTATCTTGAAGGAGATGTAATTGCTGCTTCAATGGCAGATGTGAATGTCCCTCCATGCGTGGCAGTAATTGATAAAGCAGTAGTAAAAGACAAGCAGTACCTAGTGCAATGATGAGAAAAATGTAGTGCCAATCCACATGACCTGATAGAAATGTGCCAATAGGGACACCAAGTACGAGTGAAACGGTAAAACCAGTAATGACCGTCGCCATTGCACTTCCCTTTTTTTCTGGAGGGGCGATCTGCGCTGCATAATTCGTGGCGACGACAATATATAAGCCGCCACTCATGGCCGTGATGACTCGGGATAGCAGGAGTAGCATAAAGTGATGGCTAAGAAAGGCGACCACATTGCCTAAAATAAACACAAAAATAGCCGATAACAGAACCTTTTTTCGGTTCAATTTCGATGTTGCCATCACTAAAAAGAGAGCACCTACTGCATAAAAGAGAGAGTAAACGGTGATAAGCTGCCCGGCAGCAGGAATGGAGATATTTAAATCAACAGAAATCATATCTAGAATGCCTGACACGACGAATTCTGAAGTGCCTGTGACGAATGAACCGACAGCTAAAAGAATAATCAATAACTGATGTGATGTGTTTTTCATTTTTGAACCCTTCCTTCAATTTGATACGTTGTATTTAGTTTAAATTCCGTGCTAACATAAGTAAAATTGATGTTTTTCATGAAGGAGATGAGTGAATACTCATGAGCTTTGTTCGCTTTGATATTATTGCAAAAGTGGTCGAGCTTGGCAGCTTTACCGCAGCAGCTGAAGCATTAAATATGACGCAGTCCGCGGTCAGTCATGCGGTGGCGAGTTTAGAAACGGAGTGGGATGTGTCCTTATTCATTCGTGATCGAAAAAAGGGCATCATGCTGACAGACATCGGTCAAACGCTTCTCCCGCATATTAGAGAAGTGTTAAATAGGGTGGAGAAGATCCAGCAGGAGATTGCGTTAACGAAAAATATCGAAACGGGCTTGATTCGTATCGGTACATTTGCCAGTGCATCTGCTTGTTTATTACCTAAGCTGCTTGTGAGCTATCAGAAAAAGCATCCGAAAATCGAATTTAAATTTTATGAGGGGACGTATGAAGAAATATTGGAGTGGCTGGACTCTGGCATCATTGATGTTGGATTTGTTGTGAAAGGCTATGCGGATGAAGCCTTTGACTTGTTGCCGCTGATCAAAGATGAGATGGTGGTCGCCTATCATCCAAATCATCGATTTCACCGGCAGTCCATTGTAGACATCACAGGTTTGGCGGATGAACCATTTATTATGCCGACTGGCATGTATCAATCACATGTAGAGGATATATTTTCTGATGCTCAATTGAAGCCAGCTACTTTATTTGAAGTACACGATTGTACGACCATTGCTCGTATGGTCGGAGAAGGACTTGGTGTCACGATAGGTCCTGAGCTGTTTTTAAAAACGCAGCAGCTTGTGCACATTCGAAAGTTGAATGTCTCTCATCACCGTGAGGTTGCACTTGCCTGTCCGTCTCTCTCCCAAGCTTCTCCGGCAGTGAAAGAGTTTTTCCATGTAGCCGCAGCAGTTTTTGCAAAAGAGAAGGATTTGGAGAAGGATGTATAAAGAACTAGATGTGATTTTCCAAATTCGTGTAATAAGACGAATGAAGCGGACATTTCTTTGAAAAATGTTCGCTTTTCGTATTGTGTTTTAAAAATGAAGTTGGTACAATAGACACAGAAATCAAATAGATAGAAGTCGTATAATAGCGGGGATATGGCCCGCAAGTTTCTACCAAGCTACCGTAAATAGCTTGACTACGTCAATTCACACTCGTTTGATATAAATCATGCATTGTTCTTGTTTTATGTCACCGTCTGAATTCACATATGTAGTCAAGCGTCCCAAAACTGTTGGGACGTTTTTTATTTGACTTGTGAATGGGGCAGACTAAAGCAAAAGGACATGAAGGGAGTCAGTTGGCTTGAAACAGTTTTTTCAGTTTGATGAGTTAGGAACGAATTACCGCAGAGAAATCATCGGTGGTTTAACCACATTTTTGTCGATGGCTTACATTCTGTTTGTCAATCCGATCACACTTGCTTTAGTAGCAGTACCGGATTTTCCAGATAAATTACGAATTGATCAGGGTGCTGTCTTTACAGCGACGGCGTTAGCCTCTGCCGCAGGGTGTATTCTGATGGGGCTAATTGCCAGGTATCCGATTGCGATTGCACCAGGTATGGGCTTGAATGCCTTTTTCGCCTTCTCGGTTGTTCTTGGCATGGGCATCACATGGGAAGCAGCACTTTCTGGTGTATTTGTTTCAGGATTGATTTTCGTTGCCCTTTCTTTAACAGGTTTCCGTGAAAAAATCATCAATGCCATTCCGGCTGAGCTGAAACTGGCGGTTGGTGCAGGTATTGGCCTATTCATTACGTTTGTCGGTCTGCAAGGCTCTGGCATTATTGCCAATAATGATAATACGCTCGTTTCGATTGGAAACATTCATAGTGGTCCTGTCTTATTAACGGTGTTTGGTATCGTGGTGACTGTCATTTTAATGGTTCTGCGAGTAAATGCAGGTGTCTTCATTGGGATGCTTGTGACAGCTATTGCAGGAATGATTGTTGGTCTTATCCCAGTTCCGACGCAAATTGTGGGAAGTATTCCAAGCTTATCTCCAACCTTTGGACAAGCCTTGATTCACTTGCCAGACATTTTCTCGATTCAAATGCTTGTCGTGATTTTAACGTTTTTATTCGTTGGGTTCTTTGATACAGCAGGAACGCTTGTGGCTGTTGCAACCCAAGCTGGTTTAATGAAAAATAATGAGCTGCCGCGTGCAGGAAGAGCACTTCTAGCGGATTCATCTTCAATCGTTGTAGGTTCTGTCCTTGGAACATCGACAACAACATCTTATGTTGAATCTAGCTCAGGTGTTGCGGCTGGTGCTCGTTCTGGTTTTGCAGCTGTCGTGACAGGTATTTTCTTCTTGCTTGCGATGTTCTTCTCGCCGCTTTTATCCATCGTTACATCGAATGTGACAGCACCTGCTTTGATTATTGTGGGTGCACTGATGGTCGCTCCGCTTGCGAAGATTGCATGGGATCGTTTTGAAATTGCCGTACCAGCGTTCTTAACGATGATTATGATGCCACTCACATACAGTATTGCAACAGGGATTGCGGTTGGCTTTATTTTCTACCCGATTACGATGATCTTTAAAGGGAAAGCCAAAGAAGTACATCCGATTATGTACGGATTGTTTGTGATCTTTATTCTCTACTTTGCTTTCTTAAATCATTAATTGTTGACAAAGGGTTAAAATGATCTTTATTTTAGCCCTTTGTTTTCTTTCAGCGTGATAAAAAACCTTTGAAGTCTAGGGGCGCGGAGTGAATTTGATATTCGTGAGCACCAGCGCGCAGGACTGACAAAGAATGCGAGGGTTTGTCGACACGCTGAAACAGCAGCTCATGGAAGCTGCTGTTTTTTTGTTTTGTCTTATTTTCTTGGCATTTTAAAACCTCTGCTGCCTTTTATCCGTCTATTCGTATGAACGTCAAGGAATCTTGACTGAACAGAGAGACTCCGCTACTTTAAGAGGAGTCATCCGAATAGGTCATTCGTATGAGCCTATAAGGATTGTGCTGGATAGGAGTTGATATGAGATGTTAGAAAAGGATCAAGAGCAAAGTACATCAGACTTAAAAAATGAAGAGCCATCAATAGATCAAGAAACGAGGCAATCCCGCCTTAGCAGAAGCGCCGCAAAACGTGGAAGAACGTCGAAAGTAAAAGCAGCAGCGGATGATGAGCGTTCTGCCATTCAGCGTATGCTACAAGGTGTAGGAGGCGCGTTTAAGCGCTATGGCTCATATGGACTTGCGATGTTAAAATCACCGAGTCGGTCCATTAATCAAGCGGAAACATTACGCATGAAGTACGCCTGGATCTCGATTGTGTTATTCAGCGTGTTTTTTGCTTTAGGCAACTATGTTCAATTAAAGGCGTCAAAGACTCGTTTATTAGGCTTTGGCATTCATTACTCTTTTGGTGACGCCTTTTTGAGGGTAGCGGTCTTTACACTCATTCTGCTCACATTGATGATGCTGACCGTCTGGTTACTCGGTAAGTACATGCTAAAAGGAAACATATCACTGAAAGAAGTGATCATGAAGTTTGGTGCCGCACTTGTACCGGTTTTGGTTTTATCCATCCTTTGGCTTGTATTTGCCATGCTGAATATTCCATATGTGACGGTCATTTTATCTGTGATGATGTTTTTTGGTCTCCAGTTGATTGCGGTCGTACTGTTTCGCTCGATTCAATCGGAGCATGAAGCGGTGCGCGGTGATTTGATGTATGCCGGCTGGATCTTTTTATTGGTGGAGCTTGTCATCATTGCACTGCTCTGGGGCATTGTCGGAGAGTATTTGATTCCATCACTTGTGCCTGTTCGATTTGGATAATACACACACTGAAAACCTCCTTTTTTGAAAAAGGAGGTTTTCATGTTGAGAAGAGGAAAAAACGGGTAAACTCTTGGTAACAAAGACCACCTTTCTTGTCGAAAGATATATGTGTTTTTCTCGCGCAAATTTGATTGTATCAAGGTATGTTCTCTAGTAGAATATGGGGTGCTTTATTTGATTTTTTAGTGCAGGGGGTTCGAATCGTGCTTCAACAACTTTTATCCAATGCGTTCACCATGGTTTTGATCATTTTAGTCATTAATATTGTCTATGTCTCTTTTTCCACCATGCGTTTGATTTTAACAATGAAAGGAAGACGGTACGCAGCTGCATTTGCTGGTACGATTGAAATGCTTATTTATGTGATTGGATTAAGTATCGTACTTGATAACTTAGATCAAATCCAAAATGTCATTGCGTATGCGCTAGGTTATGGGATGGGGATCATTGTCGGGATGAAAATTGAAGAGAAGCTGGCACTTGGCTACACAACTGTTAACGTGATCACAAAAGAATTAGATGTCGATCTCCCAAGACAATTGAGAGAAAAAGGATATGGTGTCACCACCTGGGCAGCAGGCGGTCTTGAAGGAGACCGGTCAGCAATGCAAATTTTAACACCGAGAAAATATGAATTGCAATTATATGAAACGATTAAAACGCTTGATTCAAAGGCGTTTATCATTTCTTATGAGCCCAAATCAATTCACGGCGGCTTCTGGGTGAAGGCTGTGAAGAAAAGGAGAATTAAAGAATGACCGCAAAACCAAAGAAGAAAAAATTCTATGTGGAAGACAACATGTCGATCGATCAAGTGTTGTCCCAGATGGCAGCGGAAGGCTACTCGCCTGTCCGACGAATGGAGGAGCCGGTTTTTCAAGAAAAGAAGGAAAATGGGTCGATTCAGATCATTCCGGTTGGGAAAAAAATCGTATTCGAAGGAAAAATAGTCTAAATCCGAACATTAAAACGACGACTTCATAGATTGTTCGATAAATCCGTTGACATCATGAACATCCGTTGTTAAGATAAACATGAATTCAAAACACGAACCTCATATAATCTTGGGAATATGGCCCATAAGTTTCTACCCAGTTACCGTAAATGACTGGACTATGCAGGATAGTGAACAAAACTGACATGGCGTTTCAAAAGCGAACAGCGCTTACCATGGCCCGGTTTGTGTTGCTTCCTAACAATGCAATGCAAATCGGGCTTTTTTGTTCGGCGTTTGACAAGCTGCTTAGGTTTGGGAAGCGTGTCAAACGATACAAAATCGAATATCAGCTTAAAGGTGGGGACAAAATGAAGCCGCTTGTAGGTGTCATCATGGGAAGTACATCTGATTGGAAAACAATGAAACATGCGTGCGATATCTTAGAGGAATTAGACATTCCGTATGAAAAACAGGTAGTATCCGCACACCGGACACCTGACTTGATGTTTGAATATGCGACAGAAGCAAGAGGTAAAGGACTAAAAGTCATCATTGCCGGTGCTGGAGGCGCAGCACATTTACCGGGGATGGTCGCAGCGAAAACGACACTGCCGGTCATTGGTGTGCCCGTACAATCAAAAGCACTAAATGGACTGGATTCCTTATTATCCATCGTTCAAATGCCAGGCGGTGTACCAGTTGCGACAGTGGCGATTGGCAAAGCCGGTGCAACAAATGCAGGGCTTCTAGCTGCACAAATGATTTCAGCATTTGATGAAACAATCGCTGCTCGCCTTGAAGAAAGAAGAGAGCAAACAAAACAGACTGTACTAGAAAGCAGTGATCAGCTTGGCTAAGCAGACCATTTTTCCAAACGCAACCATCGGTATTATCGGCGGAGGACAGCTTGGCAGATATATGGCCGTCAGCGCAAAGCAAATGGGGTACCGGGCAGCTGTCTTAGACCCAGTCGCACAATCTCCTTGTGGACAGGTTGCTGATACAGAAATCACAGCTGCATATAGTGACCTGGATGGAATCAGACAGCTCGCAGAAATCAGCGATGTCGTGACATATGAATTTGAAAATATTGATTATGATGCACTTAATCAATTGAAGGAAGAAGCCAATTTACCGCAAGGAAGTGAACTTCTTCTTTTAACTCAAAATCGTGAAACGGAGAAAAAAGGGATTGTAGATGCAGGCTGTGAAGTCGCGCCTTATCGTATCATTCATGATGAAAAAGAGCTGGAAGACGCAGTAACCGTAGTTGGTTTGCCAGCCGTTCTGAAAACATGCAGAGGCGGCTACGATGGAAAAGGACAGTATGTGATCAAGGAAATAGGACAGCTTCATGAAGCAACTGCATTGCTCACACATGGAACTTGTGTTTTAGAAAGCTGGGTCCCATTTCAAATGGAGCTCTCGGTCATCGTCACTCGTTCTATTCATGGGGAGATTGCGGTATTCCCTGTCGCTGAGAACATTCATAAGCACAACATTTTGTTCCAAAGCATTGTGCCTGCAAGAGTTGATGAAAGCATTCAGGAAAAGGCAAAAGTGCTGGCAACGACACTGGCTGAAAAGCTGGGGCTAGTGGGTACACTTGCTGTAGAACTGTTCCTGACAAACGAAGGAGAACTGCTCGTCAATGAACTGGCGCCTCGCCCGCATAATTCTGGTCATTATACGCTCGATTTATGTGAGACGAGTCAGTTTGAACAGCACGTTCGCGCGATATGCGGTTTGCCGCTTGGCGGTACAGCCCTTTTATCAGAGGGCATGATGGTGAACTTATTAGGCGATGAAGTAGACATCCCAAAAGAGCATCCAGAGCTTCTCAAAGAAGCGAAGCTTTATCTATATGGAAAGCATGAAGTAAAAGCCGGCCGCAAAATGGGGCATATGACATTTATGAAACAGCTTGATGATGAATGGATGACAAACATCACAAAGATATGGACTGAAAGAGATGGAGGAAACGGGAAATGATCGAACGTTACGCACGACCAGAAATGTCAGCAATCTGGACAGAGGAAAACAAATTTAATGCATGGCTTGAAGTAGAAATTCTCGCTTGTGAAGCTTGGGCAGAGCTCGGCGTTATTCCAAAAGAAGACGTTGTGACCATGCGCAAGAATGCAAGCTTTGATATTGATCGTATTCTAGAGATTGAACAAGACACGCGCCATGACGTGGTTGCCTTTACGCGTGCTGTATCTGAATCTCTAGGAGAAGAAAGAAAGTGGGTTCATTACGGGTTAACCTCTACAGACGTAGTGGATACGGCGCTTTCATATCTATTAAAACAGGCGAACGATATCTTGCTCAAGGACATTGAGAGATTTGTTGACATCCTAAAAGAAAAAGCAAAAGAGCACAAATATACCGTCATGATGGGCCGTACACACGGTGTACACGCTGAACCGACAACATTTGGCCTGAAGCTTGGTCTTTGGTACGAAGAAATGAAGCGTAACCTAGAACGTTTTAAACAAGCAAAAGCTGGCATTGAATTCGGCAAAATTTCTGGAGCTGTTGGCACATATGCGAACATCGACCCGTTTGTTGAGCAATATGTATGTGAGAAGCTTGGCATCAAAGCTGCACCAATCTCAACCCAAACCTTGCAGCGTGATCGTCATGCCGATTACATGGCAACTCTTGCACTCGTCGCAACAAGCATTGAGAAATTTGCTGTTGAAATTCGTGGACTTCAAAAGAGTGAAACACGTGAAGTAGAAGAGTTCTTTGCAAAAGGACAAAAAGGATCATCAGCAATGCCGCATAAACGCAACCCAATCGGCTCTGAAAATATGACGGGAATTGCCCGCGTCATCCGTGGATATATGCTGACAGCTTATGAAAATGTACCACTTTGGCATGAGCGTGATATTTCTCATTCGTCTGCTGAACGCATCATTTTACCAGATGCAACGATTGCACTGAACTACATGCTAAACCGTTTCTCAAACATTGTGAAAAACTTGACGGTCTTCCCTGAGAACATGAAACGCAACATGGACCGCACACTTGGCTTGATTTACTCACAGCGCGTTCTTCTTGCATTAATCGATACAGGCATGGCACGTGAAGAGGCATATGATACGGTTCAGCCGAAGGCAATGGAAGCGTGGGAAAAGCAAGTGCATTTCCGTTCATTAGTAGAAGCGGAAGAAAAAATCACATCACGCTTAACACCTGAACAAATCGCTGACTGCTTCGATTACAACTATCACTTGAAAAATGTCGATATGATTTTCGAACGTCTAGGTCTTGCGTAAGAAATGGGTCGCCTGCTCGTCAGGTGCCCAATCCTGAAAATTGCCAACATTCAAATTAGGAGGCCAACCTGAATGACTGTGAAACAAGAACTTCTCTACGAAGGCAAAGCGAAAAAAATCTATCAGACCGATGACGAGCATATTCTATATGTCGAATATAAAGACTCAGCGACAGCATTTAACGGCGAAAAGAAAGCTGAAATCGAAGGCAAGGGCAGACTGAATAACGAAATTTCAAGCTTAATCTTTCAAATGCTGCATGAGAAAGGGATCAACAATCACTTTGTGAAACGCCTTTCTGAAACAAAGCAGCTCATTCAAAAGGTGCAGATTGTGCCGCTTGAAGTCGTTGTACGAAATGTGGTGGCAGGCAGTATGTCAAAGCGCCTTGGCATTCCAGAGGGAACAAAACTGGATACACCATTGATCGAGTTTTACTACAAAGATGATGCACTCGGCGATCCGCTCATTACAGAAGATCATATTCGCATTTTAGATGCAGCGACACCAGAGCAGGTCGAGGAAATGAAGCAGATCACAAGACAAGTAAATGAAGAGTTAAAGCAAATCTTCTCAGACTGCCATGTGAATTTAATTGATTTCAAACTTGAATTCGGAATAGATCACGAGAATCGTATTTTGCTAGCTGATGAGATTTCACCTGATACGTGCAGGCTTTGGGACAAAGATACAAACGAAAAGCTTGATAAAGACGTGTTCAGACGAAACCTGGGCGGCTTAACAAATGCATACGAAGAAATTTTCAAAAGACTTGGAGGCCATAAACATGTATAAAGTGAAAATTTTTGTCAGCTTAAAAGAGAGCGTTCTTGATCCACAAGGAAGTGCCGTGCAGCACGCCTTGCACAGCATGTCTTATCAGGAAGTAAAGGATGTCCGTATCGGGAAATACATGGAGCTTGTCATTGAAAAATCAGATCGTGATTTAGACACAGTCGTCAAAGAAATGTGTGAAAAATTACTGGCCAATACGGTGATTGAAGATTACCGCTATGAGGTGGAGGAGGTTGTCGCACAGTGAAGTTTGCAGTGATCGTCTTGCCTGGCTCTAACTGTGATATCGATATGTACCATGCGATTCAAGATGAGTTAGGTGAACAAGTTGAATATGTATGGCACGACGAAACGAGTCTAGACCGATTTGACGGTGTACTCGTACCAGGCGGTTTCTCTTATGGGGATTACTTAAGATGTGGTGCGATTGCTCGCTTTTCAAACATTATGCCGGCGGTGAAAAAAGCAGCTGCGGAAGGAAAACCTGTTCTCGGTGTTTGTAACGGGTTCCAAATTCTTCAGGAGCTTGGCATTCTTCCGGGTGCGATGAGACGAAATAAAGACTTGAAATTTATCTGTCGTCCAGTTGAACTCATTGTAGAGAACAACGAAACGCAATTTACAAGCGGCTATCAAAAAGGCGAATCCATTTCGGTTCCTGTAGCGCACGGTGAAGGCAACTTCTACTGTGATGAAGACACTTTAGCAAAGCTTATTGAAAATAACCAAATCGCTTTCACTTACGGAGACGATATTAACGGCAGTGTCAATCGAATTGCAGGTATTACGAATGAAGAGGGCAATGTACTCGGCATGATGCCGCACCCTGAGCGCGCGGTGGATACATTACTAGGCAGCGCAGACGGACTTAAATTGTTTCAATCTATCGTGAAAAATTGGAGGGACACTCATGTCACTACTGCTTGAACCAAGTCACAAGCAAATTAAAGAAGAGAAATTGTATCAGCAAATGGGATTGAGTGATGAAGAATTCGCTTTAATCGAATCCATTATTGGCAGGCTGCCAAACTACACAGAAACGGGTATTTTTTCTGTCATGTGGTCAGAGCATTGCAGTTATAAAAACTCAAAGCCTGTTTTAAGCAAATTCCCGACAAAAGGAGAGCATGTTCTTCAAGGTCCTGGGGAAGGCGCTGGAATCGTTGATATTGGAGACAACCAAGCGGTTGTATTTAAAATCGAATCACATAACCATCCATCTGCGATTGAACCGTATCAAGGAGCGGCAACAGGTGTCGGCGGAATTATCCGTGATGTATTCTCCATGGGTGCGCGTCCAATTGCTGTACTAAACTCTCTTCGTTTTGGTGAACTGACTTCACCGCGCGTGAAGTACTTGTTTGAAGAAGTAGTGGCAGGGATCGCAGGCTATGGAAACTGTATCGGAATTCCTACAGTCGGCGGAGAAGTTCATTTTGATCAAAGCTATGAAGGCAATCCGCTTGTGAATGCGATGTGTGTTGGGTTAATCAACCATGAGGACATCAAAAAAGGGCAGGCAAAAGGTGTCGGCAACACGGTGATGTACGTTGGTGCTAAAACGGGACGTGACGGTATTCACGGTGCAACATTTGCGTCTGAAGAATTTTCCGATGAATCAGAAGAAAAACGTTCAGCGGTTCAAGTCGGCGATCCATTCATGGAAAAACTGCTGCTTGAAGCGTGCCTTGAAGTCATCAAAAACGATGCGCTCGTTGGGATTCAAGATATGGGTGCGGCTGGCTTAACAAGCTCAAGTGCGGAAATGGCGAGTAAAGCAGGTTCTGGTATTGAGATGAATCTAGACCTCATTCCGCAGCGTGAAACAGGCATGTCCGCATACGAAATGATGCTGTCTGAATCGCAAGAGAGAATGCTTCTGGTCATTGAAAAAGGCCGTGAGCAAGAAATCATTGATATTTTCGAAAAATACGATCTTGAAGCAGTATCAGTCGGTCATGTGACAGACGATAAAATGCTTCGTTTACTCCATCAAGGCGAAATGGTTTGTGAGCTTCCTGTTGACGCTCTTGCAGAAGAAGCACCGGTTTATCATAAGCCGTCAAGTGAGCCTGCATACTATCGTGAGTTCTTAGAAACGAAAGTGGAAGCTCCAGCGATCACAGATGCGGCTCAGACATTAAAGCAGCTCCTTCAGCAGCCAACGATTGCAAGTAAAGAATGGGTCTATGATCAGTATGACTACATGGTTCGGACAAATACCGTCGTTGCACCGGGCTCTGATGCGGGCGTACTAAGAATCCGCGGAACGAAAAAAGCCCTAGCGATGACAACAGATTGTAACGCACGCTATCTCTACCTTGATCCAGAGGTCGGCGGGAAAATCGCCGTCGCAGAAGCAGCACGTAACATTGTCTGCTCAGGCGCTCGTCCACTTGCAGTGACAGATAACCTAAACTTCGGTAACCCGGAGAAACCAGAAATTTTCTGGCAAATTGAAAAATCTGCTGACGGGAT
Organism: Bacillus sp. FSL R7-0672; assembly: GCF_038601465.1. Classification (NCBI taxonomy): domain Bacteria; kingdom Bacillati; phylum Bacillota; class Bacilli; order Caryophanales; family Bacillaceae; genus Bacillus; species Bacillus sp. FSL R7-0672. The sequence continues at coordinate 648,744 of NZ_CP152010.1, forward strand.
TAGCGAAGCATGCCGCACGCTAAGCACACCAGTTATCGGTGGGAACGTCTCTTTATATAATGAATCAAATGGAACAGCGATTTATCCAACACCAGTCATTGGGATGGTTGGTTTGGTTGAAGATACTGCTCATATTACGACGCAATCGTTCCAGCAGGCTGGCGATTTGATTTTCGTCATTGGTGAGACGAAGGAAGAATTTGCAGGCAGTGAGCTTCAAAAGATGACAGAAGGCCGTATTTACGGAAAAGCACCAGAAATTGATTTGAACGTAGAGCTTTCGCGTCAAGAAGCTCTGCTAGCCGCGATTCAAAATGGTCTCGTTCAATCAGCACACGATGTGTCTGAAGGCGGACTTGGTGTAGCACTTGCTGAAAGTACATTTGGAACTGACGGGCTTGGTGCAGATATCCAAATCGATTTAAACAGTGAAGCTTCATTATTCAGTGAAACACAGTCACGTTTTGTCGTCACAGTTAAACCGGAGCACCGCGAAGCGTTTGCTGCGGCGGTCAAAGATGCGAAAGAAGTCGGAACGGTTACAAATGATGGTGTATTTACTGTCAAAAATCAAGAAGGACAACAATGGATTCATGCAGCGGTCAACGAGCTTGAACGTGCATGGAAAGGAGCGATCCCATGCTTGCTGAAATCAGAGGCTTAAATGAAGAGTGTGGTGTCTTTGGGGTTTGGGGACACGAAGAAGCCCCGCAAATCACATATTACGGATTGCATAGCCTTCAGCACCGAGGACAAGAAGGTGCGGGAATCATTGCAACAGATGGTGAGAACCTGACGTCACACAAAGGCCTTGGACTGATTACGGAAGTCTTTCAAAACGGTGAGCTAAAGGATTTGAAAGGAAAAGGTGCGATCGGACATGTTCGGTATGCGACAGCAGGTGGAGGCGGCTTTGAAAATGTGCAGCCCCTCTTCTTCCGTTCGCAAAACAATGGCAGCCTTGCCCTTGCTCATAATGGGAACTTAGTGAATGCAACGCAGTTAAAGCAGCAGCTAGAGAACCAAGGGAGTATTTTTCAGACCTCTTCTGATACCGAAGTGCTGGCTCATTTAATTAAGCGCAGCGGGCATATGGAATTAAAGGAGCAGATCAAAAATGCACTGTCCATGCTTAAGGGAGCATATGCTTTCTTAATCATGACGGAAACAGAAATGATCGTGGCGCTTGATCCGAACGGCTTACGCCCGCTTTCACTTGGTATGCTTGGGGATGCTTATGTTGTCGCTTCTGAAACATGTGCATTTGATGTCGTCGGTGCCACGTATTTACGTGATGTGGAACCTGGCGAAATGCTGATCATTAATGACGAAGGCCTCAAATCTGAGCGCTTCTCGATGAACATTAACCGCAGCATGTGCAGCATGGAATACATTTATTTCTCAAGACCTGACAGCAATATCAACGGCATCAATGTGCATAGTGCGAGAAAGAGTCTTGGCAAAAAGCTTGCTGAGGAAGCGCATGTCGAAGCAGATGTTGTGACAGGTGTACCAGATTCCAGTATTTCTGCAGCGATTGGATATGCCGAAGCAACAGGTATTCCGTATGAGCTCGGTTTGATTAAAAACCGTTATGTTGGCCGGACGTTTATCCAGCCGTCTCAAGCATTGCGTGAGCAGGGCGTACGGATGAAGCTGTCTGCTGTACGCGGTGTAGTCGAAGGAAAGCGTGTCGTGATGGTGGATGATTCCATCGTACGCGGGACAACGAGCCGCAGAATTGTCACGATGCTAAGAGAAGCGGGTGCGACGGAAGTCCATGTACGCATTAGTTCACCGCCAATCGCACACCCATGTTTTTATGGAATTGATACATCCACACACGAAGAGCTGATTGCTTCTTCTCATTCAGTGGAAGAAATTAGACAGGAAATCGGTGCAGACTCCATTGCATTTTTATCTGTAGACGGTTTAATGGACGGGATTGGCAGGAAGTATGATGATCCGCAACGCGGTCAGTGTTTAGCATGCTTTACTGGGAAATACCCGACTGAAATATATGAAGATACAGTTCTTCCGCATGTGAAGGAAACAGTCCTGACGAAATAATCGAATAAAGGAGCAGCAGTCAAGATGAGTTGATATGCTGCTCTTTCATTCTGCCGAAAATACATGGAAAGCAGCAGCTAAAAGGAGTGAATGGGATGTCAGAAGCATATAAAAACGCCGGTGTCGACATCGAAGCAGGGTACGAAGCCGTCAAACGAATGAAAACACACGTAGAACGTACAAAACGAGCAGGTGTCATGGGCGCTCTAGGTGGATTTGGCGGTATGTTTGATCTATCTGAGCTGCCATACAAAAAGCCCGTTCTTGTTTCAGGAACAGATGGTGTCGGAACGAAATTAAAGCTTGCCTTTTTAATGGATAAACACGATACGATCGGCGTCGATGCCGTGGCCATGTGTGTCAACGATGTGCTTGCACAAGGGGCAGAACCGCTCTTTTTCTTAGATTACTTAGCCGTTGGAAAAGCAGATCCGGTAAAAATTGAATCCATTGTCAAAGGTGTGGCTGACGGATGTGAGCAGTCTGGTTCAGCACTTGTCGGCGGTGAGACAGCCGAAATGCCAGGTCTTTACACAGAAGAAGAATATGATATTGCTGGTTTTTCGGTAGGTGTCGTTGAAAAGGACGAAATCGTGACAGGAGACAGCATCAAAGAGGGACATTTGCTCATTGGACTCAGCTCAAGTGGAATTCATAGCAATGGATACTCTCTCGTTCGTAAAGTCTTGCTGGAAGACGCTGGTCTTGACCTGCATCAAACGTATGAACCTTTTACAAGACCGCTCGGTGAAGAGCTTCTTGAACCGACAAAAATTTATGTGAAGCCCGTACTCAAACAAGTAAAAGCCGGCAAAGTAGATGGGATGGCACATGTGACAGGCGGCGGTTTTATTGAGAATTTACCACGTATGCTGCCTGAAGGTCTTGGCGTTGAGATTGATAACGGCTCATGGCCAGTACCACCCATTTTCTCCTTTATCCAAGAAAAGGGTCAGTTGAAGGCAGAAGAGATGTTCAACGTGTTTAATATGGGCATTGGCTTTGTCCTAGCTGTAAAAGAGGACGATCTTGTGGATGTGATTAGTGAGCTTGAACAAGATGGAGAAAAAGCCTTTCTCATCGGACGTGTTCAAAAAGGAGAAGGTGTCACATTCGGCGGTGGAAGCCTCTCATGAAGAAGTTTGCGATCTTCGCCTCTGGAAGCGGGACGAACTTTCAAGCCATTATTGATACGTTAAAAGAAGAAAAGTGGCAGGCAGAGGCCGCCATTGTGATTTGTGATAAACCGGGTGCAAAGGTGCTGGAGCGTGCTGAGAAAGAGGGCATTCCCTCCTTTGCTTTTACCCCGAAGGCTTTTCCGAATAAAGCCGCTTTTGAACAAACGATCATCGAACAACTGAGGCTTCATGAAGTAGAATGGGTTTTCCTTGCGGGGTATATGAGACTGATCGGTCCGACATTACTTGAAGCATACAAAGGGAAAATCGTGAATATCCACCCATCCTTGCTGCCAGCATTCCCAGGTCTTGATGCCATCGGACAAGCCTATCAAGCAGGCGTCAAAGTGGCAGGCATCACCGTCCATTTTGTCGATGAAGGGATGGATACAGGTCCGATTATTGACCAAGCCGCGATTTATATTGAACAAGGCGAAGAGCTTGAATCGATTGAAAAAAGAATGCATGAACTAGAACACACACTATATCCAAAAGTGATCAAATCACTTTTAGAATTATCTTAATGAGGTGACGAAGGCATGACGATCAAACGCGCATTAATCAGTGTTTCTGATAAAACAAATCTTGTACCTTTTGTGAAAGAATTAACAGAACTTGGTGTTGAAGTCATTTCAACTGGAGGTACTCATAAGCTTCTTCAAGAGAATGGCATTGATGTCATTGGGATTTCTGAAGTCACTGGATTCCCTGAAATCATGGACGGACGACTCAAAACGCTTCACCCGAACATTCATGGTGGATTATTGGCAGTGAGAGAAAACGATGAGCATATGGCACAGATTGAAAAGCATGGCATTCAGCCGATTGATCTTGTTGTCGTGAATCTCTATCCATTCAAAGAGACGATCTCAAAAGACGATGTAACGTATGAAGAAGCAATTGAAAACATTGATATTGGCGGACCGGGAATGCTTCGTGCGGCATCGAAAAACCACCAAGACGTCACAGTGATTGTCGATCCTCGTGATTATGATACAGTCGTTCAGCAAATCAAAGAAGGCGGCGTGTCACTTGAGAAAAAACGTGAGTTTGCGGCGAAGGTATTCCGTCATACAGCTGCTTACGATGCCCTCATTGCAGATTATTTAACGAACTTTGTTGGCGAAACAGAGCCAGAGCAGTTCACCGTCACGTTTGAGAAAAAACAATCCCTTCGTTATGGAGAAAACCCGCACCAAGCGGCGACTTTCTATGAAAATGCTCTACCAAGCAAAGGCTCTTTAGCTACTGCAACGCAATTACACGGAAAAGAGCTTTCCTACAACAACATCAAAGATGCAGATGCAGCTCTTCAAATCGTACGTGAATTTACGGAGCCAGCGGCTGTGGCTGTAAAACATATGAACCCATGCGGCGTTGGTACTGGAGAAACGATTGCAGAAGCCTTTGACCGTGCATTCAAAGCAGATGAAACGTCTATTTTTGGCGGCATTGTGGCACTTAACCGTGAAGTAGACAAGCAAACGGCCGAGGTGCTCCATACGATTTTCTTAGAAATCGTCATCGCTCCATCGTTTAGCCAAGAAGCACTAGACGTGTTAACAGCGAAAAAGAACCTTCGTCTCTTAACACTAGATGTCGAAGCTGATCTCGAAAAGAAAGAAAAGCAGCTAACTAGTGTACATGGTGGACTACTCGTTCAGGATATCGATACCTACGGCTTAGACGAAGCAACGATCTCCATTCCGACGAAAAGAGAACCAACAGAAGACGAATGGAAAGATTTAAAGCTTGCATGGAAAGTCGTCAAGCATGTGAAATCAAATGCGATTGTCCTTGCGAAGGATCAAATGACAGCAGGTATCGGTGCTGGTCAAATGAACCGTGTCGGCTCAGCAAACATTGCAATTGAGCAAGCAGGCGAAAAGGCGAAAGGAAGCGCTCTAGGCTCTGATGCGTTCTTCCCAATGGGCGATACAGTGGAAGCTGCTGCGAAGGCAGGCGTTACAGCGATCATCCAGCCAGGTGGTTCCATTCGTGATGAAGAATCAATTCAAAAAGCAGATGAATACGGCATCGCCATGGTCTTCACTGGCGTTAGACATTTCAAACATTAAGGGGATGACAGTGTGAACGTATTAATTATCGGCAGAGGCGGAAGAGAGCATACCATCGCATGGAAAGTGAACCAAAGTGAACTTGTCAGCCAAGTATTTGTCGCACCCGGCAATGATGGAATGACAGATGCTGCGAAACTTGTCCCAATCGACGAAGGTGATCATGAGGCGTTAATTCGTTTTGCAAAAGACAATAAAATCGGCTTAACGATTGTCGGTCCAGAGGTTCCTTTAATTGCAGGTGTCGTCGATGCATTTGAAGAGGCAGGTCTAAAGGTATTTGGACCAAATGCAAAAGCTGCGGTTATTGAAGGCTCAAAAGAATTTGCAAAAGACTTAATGAAAAACTACGATATCCCTACCGCCGCTTATGCCACTTTTACATCGTTTGAAGAAGCGAAAGCATATGTGGAAGAAAAGGGTGCGCCGATTGTCATTAAAGCAGATGGTCTCGCAGCAGGAAAAGGCGTGACCGTTGCGATGACACTTGAAGAGGCGATCGACTGTCTGCACGACTTTTTAGAGGATGAAAAGTTTGGCGATGCAAGTGCTTCTGTCGTCATCGAGGAATTTTTAACAGGCGAGGAATTTTCACTGATGGCCTTTGTTAATGGAGAAAAGGTGTACCCAATGGTGATCGCGCAAGATCACAAACGGGCATTTGAAGATGACAAAGGACCGAATACCGGCGGAATGGGCGCTTATTCACCAGTTCCGCAATTTTCAGATGAAGTCGTCCAAAAAGCGGTGGAAGATGTCGTCAAACCGGCGGCTCGCGCAATGGTGCAGGAAGAGCGTCCGTTTACAGGCATTTTATATGCAGGCTTAATGCTGACACCAGAAGGCTCAAAGGTCATTGAATTCAATGCACGCTTTGGCGATCCCGAAACGCAGGTTGTTCTCCCTCGTCTTGAATCAGATCTAGTTCAAGTCTTCCTCGACATTCTGGACGGAAAAGATGTGGACTTGCGGTGGAAAGACACTGCGGCTGTCAGTGTGGTTCTTGCTTCAGAAGGATACCCGGAGGACTACGCAAAAGGCACACCGATCGGTGCTTTGCAAACAACTGTTTCTGATGTCGTGACCTTCCACGCAGGAACAAAAAAAGAAAACGATCAATTCGTCACAAATGGCGGCCGTGTAGCAAATGTGACGGCATTTGACGACACATTTGAAGCGGCAAGATCAAGAGTGTATGAAGCGGTTGAAGAAATCATTCAGCCAGGTCTATTTTATCGCCGTGACATTGGTGCCCGTGCGCTGAAGGCTGCGGGGAAATCCGTTTAATCAAAACACCTTTCTATCTGATGAGATGGAAAGGTGTTTTTTGTTCATGAGAAGGGATGCCGATTGAAAATGAAGAAGTAGTATGGGATCACGCATAGAATTAGGGAGGAAACATGGAAATCAAAGCATTTATTATCTTTGCAATCGTCATACTTATGTTATTTCTAATAACTATAAATAACATCATGTTGATTGCCAGTAAGCAAAATAAATTGAAAAAAAGCTTAGCCATTAGCTATATGATCATTTCGATTTTTTCTGGCATCGCTATTTCTGCATTTTTAATTTGGAAGTTTTTCATTAGCTAAGAGAGGAATGAGTGTATGGTACAATTGAAGAAACTTGCAAACGAGCGTTTTTCTGCCTTGATCTGTATTGATTCATTTAATGAGCGAATCCGATTAGATGATTATAGCGGGAGGGTACAGGATGTCATTCAATCCGTTCTTCAGGAAGCGGCGGCCTGTAAGGCTTCTAAGGTCATTGTGAAAGTAAGACGTGAGCATGTGCCGCTTTTTTTAGAAAAAGGCTTTCGGCTTGAAGGGGTGTTTTCTCATTATTTTCTGGGAAGTGATGCGTACGGCATGTCGCTTTTTCTGACCGAAGATCGGATGAACAGCCCCTATTGGCTGAAGGAAGATGAAATGGTTGCGTCTATTCAAGAGAAGCAAGTGAAAAAAGATCAAATCGCATGGCAGGATGAGTATGTGATGAGGAAAGCCGATCTGAAGGATGTGCACAAGCTGGCAAAGCTCTATGATACGGTCTTTGAAACGTATCCTACGCCAATGAACGAGCCAGATTATATTCAAAAGGTAATGGAGGAAGGGACAATTTTTTATGTTGTTGAACATGACGGACACATTGTGAGTGCAGCATCCGCTGAAATCAATGCGCCGTATGGTCATGCAGAATTAACAGACTGTGCGACCCTTCCTTCATATAGAAAACTAGGATTCATGCATCATTTGATTCTAGCACTTGAAAAGGAACTCCAGTCGATGCATATCTATGTCTTTTATTCACTTGCCCGTGCACTGTCCTATGGAATGAATCAAGTGTTTTATCAGCTTGGTTATACATATACCGGGCGCTTCCAAAACAACTGCTATATTTTTGACAAAATTGAAGATATGAATCTATGGGTCAAAACGCCAAATGAATCATGAAATGGTTCTCATCTGATCAAGCAAACCAGAAAGGCGATAAGCCATGATACTGAGCTGCAGCTTCATCCGATCATCAGTGGATTTGAGGCTGCAGCCTGTTCTCGTTTCAATTTGTTTCAGCCGGTAGCTTAATGTATGTCTATGAATAAACAATTCTCCCGCAGATTTTTGAATATTTTCATTGTGCGCCAAATACACTTCGAGTGTATGAATCAGGTCAGCCCCTTGTTTTTTCGTATATAGCAAAGGACTTAACAGCTCCACGTAAAAATCATGCAAATTCATACCCGCTTCATTCATTTCAAGAAGCATCCCATATAAGCCGAGCTTTTGATAATGAATGATGCTGTCGTCTGTCTTTAAAAGCGGAAGAAGCCTTGCTGCATACTGCGCTTCCTTCGCGCTTTTAGAAAATAGACTGATCTGGTCATAGGCTCTCCCAATACCAATGACAATCGGATGGACGGGGAAAAAATAAGACCAAGTGCTCCGGCATTCCTCTGCTGCGCGATACCATTCCGCTTCTTGAAACGCTTTTTTTCCTGCGGGTGTTAGGACAAAAATGGAATCGAGTCTCGTCTTTAGTAAAAAAGGAATATGTCTGCGTTCAAAGATCGACGTGAGTAATTGAGAGAGGCGCTGCATCATTTGGTGATCGAGCTGTGTGTGCTGATGCTGGAATTGAAAGTAGATCACCACCTGCTCCTCGCTCATATCATATTGCAGTTTTGTTGCTTGTTCGACCACGTAGCTTTCTTCTGTATATTGCTGCTGCAAAATATCATCTAACAAATGTCCCTGCATTTGGTTTTCTGTATCTTGAATGGCTTTTTGCTTCAGCCATTCAATCGCATACACTGCCCCGGCATGCTCGATCGCAATCGCGTCGAGATGATGCCACGTATCCTTTTTCTTTAAAGACACAATAAACCCGAAAATATCACCCATCGCAATCACCGGACATGCGGCGAGGACAAATGCTCCGCACGTGTCATAGACGAGCCGCCCTTTTTCCTCTGCCTGCTTGAGAAGGGGCATGGTTTCAATTGGTTCATGATCTGTCAGAAAGCCAAAAACAGGAGAGTACGTCACTTCATCTTTTATGAGATGAGCCGCTGTTTGATGTAAAAAGACATCAAGAACGACAATGTTCGCTGCAGTGAGATGTGCCAGTTCCTCTGTAATTTGCGTCACATTTTTATTCCTTACATTTAATTGGGTCAGTCTTTGATGAATCGCGGATGAATATTTAAGCTGATGAAGCTGGCTACTCACGATTTGTTCTAACACGGCTTTTGTAATATCTGAGAAATTGATGTGTGGCGGAATCTCGATGAGCGGAATGCCGCTATTTTTCGCCGCTTGAATGAGTGATGTTGGAATGTCGCTTAAGTACACACCTTTATAAATGGCGATAGCTGATAGCCTTTGAGATTGAATCAATTCCTCAAGCCGTATGCGTCTTTCCTTATTTTCTGCAAGCCCAAATCCGGTTGTGACGAGTAATTCCCCTTCGGAAAGCCTCGACGTGTCCTCGATGATTTCCACGATGGTCACCCACTGAATGAGGCGATCCAGTCCATTTTCTCCAGCAAGCAGCTTTGTTCCCTTCATGATATCGAGCGAGAGTGCATCTTTGACGAGAATCGCCATAGACTCATGACCTCCTTTTGAACACTCTTATACACGATGTATAAAAAATGCGTCTGAAATTCGGGCATGTGGCGAATGGAGGATGACTGCCCTCTTGATTAAGCTAATCTTATAACAAGTATACAAAATTTTCTTGCGATTCATGAAAAAGAAAGAGGCAGCTGCTGACGAGAGAGGGAGGAATGGCAAAGTGGAGACCCGGGATTACTTAATCAAACCGATGTTGAATCAGCATTATCCTGTGGCTGTGAAAGGAGAGGGAATTTATTTATATGATCGGGACGGAAAAAAATATATAGATGGCTCATCGGGGGCTGTCACGGCAAGTATTGGACATAGCATACGTGAAATCATTGATGCCATGACCGAGCAAGCGGAAAAAGTGAGCTTTACGTACAGATCACAATTCACAAATGAACCAGCAGAAGAACTTGCCTATGAATTGAGTACGCTTTGTCCAGGTAACCTGAACTGGTCTTTTTTTGTCGGAAGCGGATCAGAGGCAACGGAAACGGCTATGAAAATTGCTATTCAGCATTGGCAGGAGCAGGGAAAGGCTGAGAAGAATCACATTATTTCTCGATGGATGAGTTATCACGGCATCACCCTCGGTGCGCTGTCGATGTCCGGACATATTGCAAGGAGAGAGCGCTTTGAACCATTGCTCGAAAAGAACCCAGTGCTGTCTCCGCCGTACAGCTATCGTTCATGGCTGCCAAAGGAAGAGGGCAAGCAGGTTGAATGGTATGTCCAGGAATTTAAAACCGTCATTCAGCGTATAGGAAAAGAGAGGATTGCCGCTTTTATTGCAGAGCCGATTGTCGGAGCATCGGGAGCGGCTCTAGTGCCGCCAGACGGATATTTTGAAGCAATGAAGCGTGTCTGTGAGGAAAACGATATTTTAATGATTGCAGACGAAGTCATGACAGGCTTTGGACGAACTGGGAAAATGTTTGCGATGGAGCATTGGGGCGTCGTACCAGATATTATGGTTCTCGGCAAAGGGATGAGTGCTGGCTATTCACCGATTGCGGCAGCCGTCTCAGCGGATCATGTCATCGCGCCAATTCTGAGCGGTTCCGGATCTGTGATGGCAGGTCATACCTATAGCGGCAATCCGCTTTCAGCAGCCGTCTCACTGGCTGTCATTCGATATATGAAAAAACATCAGCTTCCTGACCGAGCGGATCTGTCTGGCCGCTATTTAATGAATGCTTTAAAGGATATGCAAACAAACCATTTCATCATAGGAGATGTGAGAGGAAAGGGACTGCTCATTGGCATTGAGTTTGTCGCAGACCGCTTATCAAAAACACCATTTCCTGCACATGCACAGATGACCAATCTAGTCGTTGAGACGGCAAAGCAAAATGGCTTGCTCGTATACCCAGCAAGCGCCGGCGAGGATGGATTGGGAGGTGCAGCGGTCATGATCGCACCGCCGCTTTCTATCACGCAGCAGGAGATGGATGAACTCATTCAATTATTTGAGCAGACAATCACGCAGGTCGAACAAGAAGTCATCAACCGAGGGTTTTTCCCATCTGCGATGTAGGGAGGAAAGATGATGGACAAAACAGTGAATGTAGATGAAGTGATCACGCATTTTAGGGACGGCATGACCATCATGTTTGGCGGGTTTGGCGGCGTAGGGTCGCCGCCATCATTGATCGACGCCATTCTAGAAGCGAATATCAAAGATCTGACATTGATCGGAAACGATGCAGGCTTCCCGCAAATAGGTGTTGGCCGGCTGATCACAGAAGGAAGAGTCAAGAAGATCATTGCTTCTCATATTGGCTCAAATCCAATAGCCGGACAGAAAATGCAGGCAGGAACACTAGACGTTCATTTTTACCCGCAGGGCATTCTAGCAGAAAAAATACGAGCTGGCGGGATGGGCTTGGCAGGCATTGTGACAGATGTCGGCATGGATAGCCTCAATCTCGATGAGAAGCAGCTCGTGCCGCTAAACGGAAAGACATATATCCTTGAGCCTGCGCTGACAGCGGATATTGCCATTGTGAATGCCTTCAAAGCAGATGAAGCAGGAAATCTGATATTTGATAAAAGTGCACGGAATACAAACCCGATTGTGGCGATGGCAGGAGACTGGACCATTGCGGAAGTGGAAGAGATCGTGCCTGTGGGCAGTCTTCATCCAGAGGAAATCGTGACACCAGGCGTATTTGTGAACCAGATCGTGCAATCAAAAGGAGTGAACTGGACATGGGCATGGGAGACATCAATTTAAGACATCGCATAGCCAAACGGGCGGCGCAGGAAATTGAAGATGGCATGATCGTCAATCTTGGGATCGGCATCCCAACCCTTGCGGCTGATTACATTCCAGCGCATTACAACGTATGGCTTCATGCAGAAAACGGCATTATGGGGGCAGGCTTCTCACCAGCACAAGGGGAAGAAGATCCGAATTTGTGCAATGCCGGTGGTTTTCCTATTACGTTAACAAAAGGCGGCTCATACATGGACAGCACGACCGCTTTTGGCATCATTCGAAAAGGCATGCTGGATATGACGATTTTAGGTGCACTTGAAGTAAGCAGTCAGGGTGATCTTGCGAATTGGATTGTGCCAGGTAAACGAGTGCCTGGGATGGGCGGAGCGATTGAGCTTGCTCAAAAGGCGAAAAAGGTTGTGGTGGTGATGAGCCACCTTGATAAACACGGTGAGTCAAAGGTGAAATCTGCTTGCACACTGCCCTTAACTGCTAAGTCTTGTGTGGATCTGATTATAACGGATATGGCAGTCATTGAGGTCAAATCGCAGCTGCTCATTTTACGTGAAGTCATGCCGCCGTATCAGCCGGAAGATGTCATAAGGGCGACAGAGGCACCTTTAATTTTAGCGCCTGATGTCAAATCTGTTGTGTAGAAAGGATGAATGACTTGCAGCCAATCACACGTATCAGAAGCTGGATGAGAGAGCACCAAGATGAAGCGATTGCGCTTCTTCAGCAAATGGTGCAATGTGAGAGCACCCAAGGGAATGAACAAGGTGTGCAGCAAATCGTAGCAAATAAGCTGTCTGCCATTGGTTTTGATGTAGATGTATGGGACATTGGCGGAAAAGACTTGCTAGAACACGCGTATTTCTATTCCCCGAGACGTTCCTTTAAAGGAAGTCCCAATGTCGCCGGACGATTGAAGGGAAAAGGGGACGGCAAATCTATTTTATTAAACGGGCACGTCGATGTTGTGCCAGCAGGAGATACGAAACAATGGACATATCCGCCCTACAGCGGGCATATCATAAACGGGAGACTTTATGGACGCGGGGCAACAGATATGAAAGGCGGAAATGTTTCTTTACTCTTTGCACTAGAGGCACTGCATGCGCTTCAGATTCCGCTGAAAGGAGATGTCGTGTTTCATAGTGTCGTCGAAGAAGAGAGCGGCGGCGCCGGCACCCTTGCAGCCATACTGAGAGGGTATACAGCAGATGCGGCCATCATTCCAGAACCAAGTCATATGAAAATCTTTCCGATTCAGCAGGGATCTAAGTGGTTCAGACTGCATATCAAAGGAAGGGCAGCTCATGGCGGAACAAGATATCACGGCGTTTCCGCTATTGAAAAAAGTATGATCGTTCTTTCGCATATAGCAGCACTTGAAGAAGAACGAAATCAGCGCATCACAGAGCCGTTATTTCAGCATATCCCGATTCCAATCCCTATCAACATAGGGAAAATTCAAGGCGGTGATTGGCCGTCCTCTGTAGCGGATTTGCTCACAATGGAGGGCAGACTTGGTGTGATGCCAGGTGAAACGGTTGAGCAGGCAGAGAAGGAATTAGAAAATTGGATGATGGGACTTGGGGAAAAGGATGAATGGTTCAAAGAGCATCCTGTTGAGGTCGAATGGTTTGGTGCAAGATGGCTTCCAGGCTCAATCGATACGGACCATCCACTTTTAGGTCTATTGAAGGAACAATATGAAGCGGTCAAGAAGGAGCCGCCAAAGATCGAAGCCGCTCCTTGGGGAACAGACGGAGGATTACTGTCACAGGCGGCGGGTATCCCGATCATCGTCTTCGGACCTGGAACAACGGAGCTTGCCCATTTTCCGAATGAATCCATCGACATTGAGCATGTCATTGAAGCCGCGGAAATTATCGCAGGTACGATGGTAGAATGGTGTGAAGCCGCGGAGTGATGACAGAGGTGGAAATCATAAAAAAAGAAGGCTGTTCACTCAGCCTTCTCTTCATGTGTGTCCTGCTGCTCACACATATATGTCACTGGACAAAAACGAAGAATGCCAGATGCCAGTTTCATCCCGCCGCACATGATGCTGAAAAGCAGCATTTTACTCCATGGTTTTCTAGCATATAAAGAACCAGCCACAGTACATATTGTCATTCCACAGGCAATTCGAATGAGCGCTTCCATTAAGCCAAGATTAGGTTTCATTGAAGGTAAATCTCCTTTTTTAAATATTTTAAGTGTGATTTCAAGAAATTGTAACGTTTCATTAATGCGTAACGTGGTTCGTTATGTTACGATAGGGCTAATACAAATGAAGGAGAGTATGTGAATGTCCGAACGTACTTTTAATTGGAGAAACAATGACATCCGCACACAAATCGATGTAGTCGACTCAAAAATAGTTCCAACACTCCTTTTAACGAATGGACTCGTGCTAAACCCGTTTTTAAAACAATGGGTGAAGGCAAATATTTGGATACATGATGATCGAATTGTTTATGTCGGAGCAGAGCTTCCTCAAAATAAATCAGCTAAACGTGTGATTGATTGTGAAGGGAAATACATTGTGCCTGGGTATATAGAGCCTCACGCGCACCCGTTCCATATTTATAATCCCCAATCACTTGCAGAATATGTGTCTCAATTTGGCACAACAACGATGGTCAGTGATAACTTATTTCTTCTTTTGCAGAGCAATGAAAAGAAAGCGCTTTCCACTCTATGTGAATTAAAACAGCAGCCATTTCAGTATTTCTGGTGGTCTAGATATGATCTTCAAACTGAAGTCAGATATGAAGATGAGATGCTTCCTATCAACTACCGGAAGGAATGGATTGATCATCCTGATGTCCTTCAAGGCGGCGAATTAACAAGCTGGCCAAGATTGATGGACGGTGATGATCTCATTTTATATTGCATGCAAGAAACGAAGAAGCAGAGGAAACGAATTGAAGGGCATTTCCCCGGAGCTTCTGAGAAAACGCTAACAAAAATGAAGCTGTTTGGCGCGGACAGCGATCATGAAGCGATGAATGCAGACGATGTGCTAAAGCGCTTATCCCTTGGCTACCATGTCTCACTTCGTCATTCTTCCATCCGCCCAGATTTAGTGAACATTTTAAGAGAGCTGCACGAGCGTGACTTTAGACACTATGATCACTTCTTCTATACAACAGATGGAGCGGCGCCTCATTTTTATGAGGAGGGTATGATTAATCGTTTGATTTCAATTGCTCTTGAAGAAGGCGTGCCTATCATCGATGCATACAATATGGCGACCTTTAACATTGCGAAGTACTATCAAATTGATGACCTATTAGGGGTTGTCGGTCCAGGACGTCTGGCTTCATTGAATGTGTTAGATGATCCAATGAATCCCAATCCTGAAACGGTGATATCTAAAGGGGTTATCCTCAAATTAGATGGAGAGAACCAGCATCAATTTCAAGAAACTAAATGGGAAAATGGCGGGCTTGTTCCATTAGATTTAGGCTATGATCTGACGACGAGTGATTTGCAATTTTCCATGCCGCTAGGCGTCAAAATGAGAAATGCTGTCATCATGGAGCCTTATACAGTGGAGATTGATAACTCTGTGAACCAGCTGTCATGTGATCATGATCAAAGTTTCTTTAGCCTGATTGACAGAAAAGGCGAGTGGCGTGTGAATACGATGCTCAAAGGTTTTGCAAATAAAGTACAAGGTTTTGTCAGCTCATTTTCGCTCACGGGTGACATTTTAGTGATCGGGAAAAATAAAGAGGATATGATGCTGGCGCATAAGCGAATGAAAGAAATTGGCGGGGGAATCGTCCTCACAGAGAACGGGAAAATTTTGCACGAAATCCCGCTGCAATTATCAGGCTGTGCCTCTGCTGAACCATTTGAGACTGTTCTTCAGCAAATACAAACCTTGCGTGAGCTGCTCATTGAGCGAGGCTATCCATTTGATTGCCCAATTGATACACTTGTCTTTTTCCAAAGTACCCATTTGCCGTATATTCGAGTGACACCAAGAGGAATATTTGATGTCATGAAAAAAACTGTACTCTTTCCGTCTATAATGCGTTAAAATATAACAGAGTGGAGCTGTATCATCTTTGCCACATTTCTGACAACTGTTATAGGGCAGACATGAGCAATGGATCTCTTCACTGCCATGTAAGTGAAAATACTTATGTGGAGTTGTTGAAGCAGAGGGCTTTGACATGACGAGTGAAATGGCCTGATTGAAAAATGAATCTGTCGGTTACGCTGGCCGACCAACATATTTTGAATAATTGAGCGAGGCGGGGCGCATGTTTGTGGTCTCGCCGAGCTTTCCGCACAACCTGTATTTTTAGGGCAGACCTAATGAAGCAGAAGTAATTCTGATATCGTAAGCAAACAAGTTTGTCAGATTGTCGAACAAGGAAAATGACAGAACTTGTCGAATTTGTATACGATAAAGAAGCTTCGGCTTACGAAAGAACTGACGGCATTTCCAGCGTAGAACCAAACCTGTCATGATTCGTTCAAAGCTCATTGCTGAGGTTGAAAAAAATAGTCAGGAAAGATACCGCTTTCTCTGCAGAATGTCGTGCGAAGCGGTGCCAATAGTAAAGGAGAAGATGTATAAAGATGCAAATTGATAAATTAAGGGGCAAAAGTTTAGATCAGTTATTCAACTCCATCTTATCCCTTAAAGACCTGGAAGAATGCTATCGATTCTTTGATGATTTGTGTACCATCAATGAAATCCAATCTTTATCACAGCGTCTTGAAGTAGCGCGTATGCTTCGCGAGGGGAACACGTATCATAAAATTGAGACGGAGACAGGTGCGAGCACTGCAACCATCTCACGAGTCAAACGCTGCTTGAACTACGGAAATGATGCCTATACAATGGCACTTGACCGCGTAGCAGAACAGCAGGCAAATGACAAAACAAAATAAAGCAGTTTTCACTGTAAACAATCCTTTTCAACAAGAATGGAGTTGTTTACAGTTTTTTTATGGAGAGCGCTGAAAAGGCAAGCAAGGACTGGCTTGAAAGAAGCAACAAACGGGTCATTTAACCGAATAACTTTATCAGAAGGTTGTGGAGAAGAAAAAATGAGATTCAATGCTTTGATACCAGAGTTATCTGTAACAAACATCGAAAAGTCTAAATGGTTCTATATAGAATTGCTTGGTTTTAAATTGGAATATGAGCGTGAAGACGATAAATTTATATTTGTTTCGTTGGAAGAGGAAACACAAATGATGTTAGAAGAAATCAATGGCCATTGGGACA
Organism: Bacillus sp. FSL R7-0672; assembly: GCF_038601465.1. Taxonomy (NCBI): domain Bacteria; kingdom Bacillati; phylum Bacillota; class Bacilli; order Caryophanales; family Bacillaceae; genus Bacillus; species Bacillus sp. FSL R7-0672. The sequence goes on from NZ_CP152010.1 coordinate 665,681, forward strand.
CTGGGGAGTTAAAATACCCATTTGGACGGGGAATCAATTTTCAAATAGACATTGAAGACGTACAGCCTGTCATTGACCGTTTAAGAAAGCAAAACATTCCACTATTCAGAGAGCCAACTGTTAGCAAATATAAAAGTAATGATACTACGTTTATACAAAAGGAATTTCTTGTTCAAGATCCTGATGGATATTTACTTAGGTTCTCGCAAGAAATGGCAGGTTAACATGAAAGTCTCTTCCTGAATAGGGCGCGATTGTTGAATAAGTAAAATTAAGAGTGGCTGCGGCTACTCTTTTTTATTTTGAGATACATGAGTAACAGATACAAAAAATTGACTATTGCCGAAAAGGACAACGGTTATTTTTAAATTTGTGTTACTGTTCGTAATCGGTCGAGGGAAAGGTTTGGCATTAGTCAACGGTAAATGTCTGACTGACCAACGGGAAGGAATTTAAGGAGTTGACTAATTTCGCCAAACCCGAACCCTCTTGTTTTTATTTTAGCTCGCCTATAAACCAGAGATGCCATATTCGTCTGCGATGATGTCTTTAAAACCTATGGTTTGCCTATCCTTTGGCACAGATAAACCCCATTCCCTTTGAATGTTTCTCGCATCGGAAAGAGGCAGCCATCTCTGATCATCATCATGTCTATTGAAAAAGTCTTTAATATAGGAATCTCCTTTAAACACAATTAAACACAATGATTTGTGATCCCCATCATTCAGTGGCATCTACTGCAACCACGACACGATATACTTCTCCATCAAGTGGCTTCAAATCAATGAGATGTTCAGCTCTATTTAGCAGTGTTTGAATGGACAATCGCTTGATTTTTTGAGGTGTTTTGCTTGAACAAATAAAATCATACGCAACTGGTAGTGGGAGATGTCAATAACCTTGTTCAATATCTGCCGGGAACTCTTGTGTACCTTCCTCAATTCTTGTCACCATCTCATTCGTCTTCCGTTTCATCCCGCGAACCTTTTTCTCACGCATCCTCCATCTCTCCATTTCCTGTCATTTGTCTAAGTTCTTTATACGCGATTGAGCCAAAATGTCAATTGAAAAAAGGTGCAAAAACGCACCTTTCTCAAACTAGACGGATGGCTGTGTCCCAGTAAAAATAGGTACTTCACTTGTCTGACCATTTTCTTGTCTATAGACAATATGTTTTTCATTAAAATGAATGGGAGATTCAATACCAGCGGCTGCGGATAAATTAAACAAGCCTTCTCTTAGAGAAAGGATATAATTGCAGACTCGGTATTTCTTTTCTTCAATCGATAAACCCTTTTGCAGTATTGGATCAGTTGTGGCGACCCCGACTGGGCATTTATTCGTGTGGCACACTTGGGCGCGAATGCATCCGACTGAAAACATGAGTCCCCGTGCGATATTGACAAAGTCAGCACCCATGGAAAGGGCAATCGCAATTTTATCTGGTGAGAGAAGTTTGCCAGAAGCAAAGAGTTTCACCTGATCTCTGACACCGTATTCCTTCAATATTTGATGAACCATTGGGAGTGCCGTGAAAATCGGTAGCCCTGCGGAATCTGCCAATTCATGAAAGGATGCACCAGTGCCTCCTTCTCCGCCATCCACTGTAATGAAATCAGGATGCTTTCCGCTTTTTTTCATGTACGCTGCAAGCTCTTCAATGTTTTCTTTATGTCCGACCACAAGCTTGATGCCGACAGGCTTTCCGCCTATACTTCGCAGCTGTTCAATGAAATCAAACATATCGGGAATGGAGTGGAACATCTCAAATCGGTTTGGACTGTCAATGGATTGGTGGGGTGGCAATTTACGGATGTTCGCAATTTCTTCGGTGACCTTTTCGCCGTCAATATGTCCGCCGCGTGTTTTAGCTCCTTGTGCCAGCTTCAGCTCAAAGGCTTTGACTTCCTCGTGCTCGCTCTTTTTCTTAAATTCTTCAAAGGAAAAAGCGCCATCCTCTGTTCTCACGCCAAATAGACCGGGCCCAATCTGGCATATGATATCGGCTCCGCCTTTGAGGTGATAGGGAGAAAGCCCGCCTTCACCTGTGTTCATCCACGTACCGCCAGCCATTTTTAATCCCGAGGATAGTGCTGTAATGGCCCTGTCGCCTAAAGAGCCGTAGCTCATGGCAGACTGCCCAATCAGGCCTTTTACACGGAATGGCTTTTGACATGTGTGCTCGCCAATCACTTGTACATCGTCTTGATGGAGATAGTAAGGTTTTGCTTCGACCTCTTTGGTATGTTCACTTCTTCTCAGTAAATTGTCTTGATCAATCTGGTACACTTTTGTTTGGATTTTTTCAGATTGATCGATACGTAACTCATCTCGCTGCTTTGGAAATAGGACGTTGCGAATGTAGTAACCAGGCTTGTCAAAATCACGTTTTGATCCAAAGCCCATCGTCCGGCTTTTGTACTTCCCAGACATAACAGCTTGCTCGTATTCTCTTCTTGAGAAAGGAAGCTCCTCGCGATCATTCAGAAACAGATATTGGCGAAGCTCAGGTCCTATTTTTTCAAAAATAAACCGTAGCTTTCCAATGACCGGATAGTTTCGCAGGACAGAATGCTCTTCCTGTTTTTCATCTCTCACCCAAATCCAGATGAATAAAATGATTGGTATGATGAAACAAATCACTAATAGTGTGCCAATGACAATGAAAGTTGTTGTCACGAAGATCCCCTCTTTTCTCTATCATTGCTGTTGTTATTCCACTTTTCATTGAAAGAGAAACCACTTCACCATATTGTGACGTTTAGAAATGAAAAGGCGGGGTAACTTACAAATAAGATCATAAGGGGAGGGAACATACATGAATAAGCGTCCGAATGCGTATGTACTTGCAGGATTAGGGGTTGGTGGTGCTGTGTTATTAGTAGTGAAAAATAAACAGCATCTCAAAAAATGGGCAAGCATGTTCCGCTCAGATGAAAAGATTCCTGAAAAAGCTGGACACCCTGATCCATTAGATATTCAAGACAACAAGATGGTCGATGAAGGGGCCATGACATCCGTCCATTATTTCAATGAAGTGAGACAATAGCTTGGAAAAACCGTTTTGACCATTCAAAACGGTTTTTTCTTGTCTTTTTTTTGACGTGATATCGATGAGGATCGACAATTGTAAAACCGATCAGCCCTTTGTGATCAGGCGTCGAGAAATGAAATTCAATGCCTGATAAATGATAGGTTGAGAGAACGTCCTGATCTGTAAAACGTAACGAAAGCTCATCCTCATAAACGGGTGCATGCTTCAAAACCTCGGCTTCTTCTGCAAATAACTCCAGACCAGCTACTCGGCCCTCTTTGTCGATATCTGCGTTCACACATTCATTCACATCTAATTCAATGGTTTCTTTGATTGTCCCGATTCCCACAGGCAGGAGATAGATGTATCCGATGTCGATTGTTTGATCATATGTGATGGTTCTTTTCAAATGAGTCACCTGCTTTATGTATGGTTTTTTGATCAATAGTAAAATGTCCCTTTATTGTATAATAACATGTGGTGATACAAAGCTCTCCTATCAGTGAACGGTCAAAGATCATCCCTCTCAGCTCCTATATGTTTTCAGCATTCTAACCTAAAGTCACGAACACCATTTTCAAAAGAATGAAACTTTTAGCTGAAGAAGGTTACCCATTTTTTGCGGTCACTGATTTTGTTATAATATTTAAATGGAATGAAACGAATGGAGGAACGTTTTTCATGTATGATGTTACCGAGTGGAAGCATGTCTTTAAACTCGATCCAAATAAAGAAATATCCGATGAACAGCTGGAGGCGATTTGCGAATCTGGTACGGATGCTATATTGATTGGCGGCAGTGACAATGTGACAGAGGACAACGTGCTTCAATTAATGTCAAAGGTCCGCCGGTTTCTTGTGCCATGTGTGCTCGAAATCTCAACACATGAAATGATTGTGCCGGGCTTCGATCTGTATTTCATCCCGACCGTTTTAAACAGCTCTCATCCTGATTGGATTGTTGGGCTTCACAAGGATGCGATGAAGGAATTCGGTGATTTGATGTCAATGGAAGAGATCGTGCCTGAAGGCTATGTTATTTTAAATGAAGAGTGTAAAGCGGCCAAGCTCACAGAGGCAAATACAGCACTGGACATCGATGACGTAAGGGCATATGCAAGAGTGGCAGAGCATTTAATGAAGCTGCCCATTTTTTATCTAGAATACAGCGGAACGCTTGGAGATATAGAGCTTGTGAAAGAAACGAAAGCAGTGCTTTCTGATACGGTTCTTTTTTATGGCGGGGGCATTGAAAACGCAAAGCAGGCGGAAGATTTTGCGCAGCATGCGGACGTGGTTGTTGTAGGAAACGTCATTTATGACAATTTCAAAGAAGCATTAAAGACAGTGAGCGCAGTCAAAAAGTCATCATAGTCAAACAAGACGAAACGGGTTAAAATAGAACATAAGTTCGAAATGGCGGTGAATGGAATGAATGAAATATCGAATCATCTATTAGAAGGACTGAATGACGCGCAAAAAGAAGCGGTCAAAGCAACAGACGGTCCGCTACTCTTGATGGCAGGAGCAGGAAGCGGAAAGACACGGGTGCTGACACATCGAATTGCCTACTTAATGGCAGAAAAGCATGTGGCTCCGTGGAACATTTTAGCAATTACGTTTACAAATAAAGCAGCACGTGAAATGCGTGAGCGTGTCCAAGCCATTTTAGGGCCTGGTGCGGATGACATTTGGATCTCTACGTTCCACAGCATGTGTGTGCGCATTTTACGACGCGATATTGACCGTATTGGTGTGAATCGCAACTTCTCTATATTAGACACATCTGATCAGCTTTCAGTCATTAAAAATATTTTAAAAGAACGAAATATTGATCCGAAAAAGTTTGATCCACGTAGCATTTTAGGTTCAATCAGCAGTGCAAAAAACGAACTCATTGACGCAGAGGAATACGCCAAAACAGCCGGTGATTTCTATGATCAAGTGGTCAGCGACGTCTACACAGATTACCAAAAGCGATTACTCAAGAACCAATCACTCGATTTTGATGATCTTATTATGATGACGATTCGTCTGTTTGAGCGGATCCCTGAAGTATTAGAACACTATCAGCGAAAATTCCAATACATTCATGTCGATGAGTATCAGGATACAAACAGAGCGCAGTACATGCTTGTGAAACTGCTCGCTCAACGTTTTCAAAATATTTGTGTGGTCGGTGACTCGGATCAGTCCATCTACCGCTGGCGCGGAGCGGATATTACAAACATTCTCTCCTTTGAAAAAGATTATCCATCCAGTGAAGTGATTTTGCTTGAGCAAAATTACAGATCGACTAAACGTATTCTGAATGCCGCAAACACGGTGATTCAAAACAATTCAAACCGTAAGCCGAAAAATCTTTGGACAGAAAATGATGAAGGGGCGAAGATTGCCTATTACCGTGCAGATAATGAATTCGGCGAGGGTCAATTTGTTGCTGGAAAGATTCATCAGCTTCATCAGAGCGGTAAGCGTAAATTATCCGATTTTGCGATTCTTTATCGGACCAATGCGCAGTCTCGTGTCATAGAGGAAACATTATTGAAGTCAAACATTCAATACAACATTGTCGGCGGCACGAAGTTCTATGACAGAAAAGAGATCAAGGACATTTTGGCGTACTTACGCCTAGTAGCTAACCCAGATGACGACATTAGCTTTGCACGAATTGTTAACGTACCAAAGCGCGGAATCGGTGCTACATCTGTTGATAAAATCGCAGCATATGCGGAGATGAATGACCTGTCTATGTTTGAAGCGCTTGGTCAGGTAGATTTCATTGGACTCAGTGCAAGGGCAGCCAATGCGCTTGATGAATTCAAACAGCTCATTGATCAAATGACAAATATGCAAGAGTATTTATCTGTCACAGAATTAACAGAAGAAATCCTAGAGAAAACAGGCTACCGTGAAGCACTGAAGGTTGAAAAAACGATTGAAGCACAAAGCCGTCTAGAAAATATTGACGAGTTTCTCTCTGTGACTAAGAACTTTGAAGAACAAAATGAAGACAAGTCCCTTGTGACCTTCCTGACAGATCTCGCCCTTGTCGCAGACATTGATAAGCTGGATGAAAATGAGGAAGAAGATCAAGATGCGGTCATTTTAATGACGCTTCACGCCGCAAAAGGTCTAGAATTCCCGGTTGTCTTCTTAATGGGCATGGAGGAAGGTGTCTTCCCGCACAGCCGCTCATTAATGGAAGATGCAGAGATGGAAGAAGAGCGCCGCCTTGCTTATGTGGGCATCACACGGGCGGAAGAAGAGCTTTATTTATCAAGTGCCAAGATGAGAACACTCTTCGGCCGGACAAACATGAACCTTGAATCAAGATTCATTCGAGAAATACCAGCCGATTTATTGGACAACCTAAATGAGAAAAAAGAAACGAAAACACCATTTGGCCAAACTAGAGAAAGACCACAAAGACGGGGACCTGTCTCACGTCCACAAACTCAAACCATTCAAAACACAGGCGGCGGAAGTATTGGCTGGGCTGTGGGCGATAAAGCGGCTCATAAAAAATGGGGCGTTGGAACAGTTGTGAGCGTAAAAGGCAGTGGAGACAGCACAGAGCTTGATATTGCCTTCCCAAGCCCTACAGGCATTAAGCGTCTTCTCGCAGCATTTGCGCCAATTGAGAAGCAATAAACCGATAGGACTTATAAAACGGATGAATTGAAAGGAAGAAGCAGATGGATAAAGAAGCAGCGAAACGCCGGATCGAGGAACTGCACCAGATTTTGAACCAATACAACTACGAATATCATACACTGGATCGTCCAAGTGTTCCTGACGCTGAATATGATGCGCGGATGCGTGAGCTGATCTCTTTAGAGGAAGAGCACCCTGATTTAAAAGCAGCGGACTCCCCCTCACAAAGAGTAGGAGGCGCTGTGTTAGACGCCTTCCAAAAAGTGCGCCACGGCACACCGATGCTCAGCCTTGGGAATGCGTTTAATGAACAGGACCTTCTTGATTTTGACCGCCGGGTTCGTCAAGCAGTCGGTGACGATATCGCATACAATGTCGAGTTGAAAATTGACGGACTCGCTGTTTCTCTCCGTTATGAAAATGGCCTGTTTGTCCGAGGTGCCACACGTGGAGATGGGACAACGGGTGAGGATATTACTGAAAACCTCAAAACCATTCGTGCCATCCCGCTCAAAATCAAACGCCCTTTGTCAATTGAAGTGAGAGGCGAGGCATTTATGCCAAAACCTTCTTTTGAAGCATTAAACGAAAAAAGATTACAAAACGAAGAAGAGCCGTTTGCGAACCCGCGTAATGCGGCGGCAGGCTCGCTTCGTCAGCTTGATACGAAAATTGCGGCGAAACGAAACCTTGATATCTTCGTCTACAGTATAGCGGAGCTTGATGAAATCGGTGTTGAATCGCAAAGCGAAGGACTTGATCTTCTCGACGAACTTGGCTTTAAAACGAACAAAGAAAGACGGATGTGCCAAACAATTGAAGAAGTGATCGAGCTTATTGAAACACTGAAAACGAAGCGTGCCGATTTTTCATATGAAATCGATGGAATTGTGATCAAAGTCGATTCGTTAGCTCAGCAAGAAGAGCTCGGCTTTACAGCAAAAAGTCCCCGCTGGGCTGTTGCGTACAAGTTTCCAGCTGAAGAGGTCGTGACAAAGCTGCTTGATATTGAACTAAGTGTCGGGCGTACAGGTGTCATCACACCAACGGCGATCCTTGAGCCTGTCAAAGTAGCAGGAACGACAGTGCAGCGTGCTTCTCTTCATAATGAAGATTTGATCAAAGAAAAGGATATTCGCCTTTTTGATCAAGTGATTGTGAAAAAAGCGGGCGATATTATTCCGGAAGTGGCAGGCGTACTGATCGATCAGCGTACAGGAGAAGAAAAGCCGTTTCACATGCCGACTGAATGCCCGGAGTGTCATAGTGAGCTGGTGAGAATTGAAGGCGAAGTGGCTTTGCGTTGCATCAATCCAGAATGCCCTGCCCAAATACGTGAGGGACTCATTCACTTTGTTTCCCGCAATGCAATGAACATTGATGGGCTTGGCGAGCGGGTCATTACACAGCTTTTCCAAGAACAGCTTGTCTCTCGTGTGTCTGATCTTTACCGATTAACGAAAGAAGAGCTCATTCAGCTTGAGCGAATGGGCGAAAAATCTGTCGACAATTTACTGCGTTCGATTGAGCAATCGAAAGAAAACTCTCTAGAGCGTTTACTATTTGGACTCGGTATACGATTTATTGGCTCTAAAGCGGCGAAGACCTTGGCGATGCATTTCGGCGATATCGATCAATTAAAGCAAGCGACGAAAGAACAATTACTCGAAGTCGATGAAATCGGTGAAAAAATGGCTGATGCTGTCGTTACGTACTTTGAGAAAGAAGAAATACTCAATCTGCTAAATGAACTAAAAGAGCTTGGGGTCAATATGACCTATACAGGACCAAAACCGGTGAAGGTTGAAGAAAGTGATTCCTATTTTGCAGGTAAAACCATTGTGCTGACAGGGAAATTAGAAGAAATGGCTCGAAACGATGCAAAAGCAGCGATCGAAGCATTAGGCGGTAAACTGGCAGGTAGTGTGAGTAAAAAAACAGATCTAGTCATAGCCGGAGAAGCAGCGGGAAGTAAGCTGACAAAGGCAGAAGAACTCAATATTGAAATTTGGGACGAAGCTAAAATGCTCGAGGAGCTAAAGAAATAAGAGGAGTGTTTTCTATTGAAAAAGTTGTTATTGCTGCTGACAATGCTCACACTGGTATTGTCAGCGTGTGCACCTTTTGGGGGAAAGGAAGAGGAAGAGGTCACACAAAAAACGGATGAAACGAAGGAAACAGCCATCATCCCGATGTACAATATCTCTGACTCCTATTACAAAATGGTGCTGCCGTTTAAACAAGGGGCTGCGAGAGGATTAACAGCAGAGCGTCTCAACACACGCTTGGACATCGATGAATTTGAAACAGGACTCATGCGTCTCGCAACAGAGTCATTTAATACAAACGACTACCTTTTCCAAGAAGGACAGCATTTAGATGAGGACACCGTTCTAGGCTGGCTGGCGCGCAAAAAAACAGGCAGTGATTTGAAAAAGGCAGAAAAAGAAGATAAAGACTTTAAGAATCTAGGCTTAAATCCTGCTCTTCCGAACTCAGGTTCAACAAAGTCTAAAAATGAAAATAGTCCAATTTACTTAGCTTCGATGCTAGAGCATAATTACTTAATTCGAAAAGATAAAAACAGCTTACAGCTTGGCGGAGTTGTCATTGGTCTTGCGCTGAACTCTGTTTATTATTACCGTGAAAATATCGGTGACCCGCAGCAAGAAGTGACGATCGATTCTTCGAAAAATTCAAAGAAACTTTTGACAGAAGGCGAAAAAATTGCTGAACAAGTGATCAAACGAATTCGTCAAATGGATGGGCTGCAAAAAGTGCCTGTCATGATTGCCCTTTATAAGCAAGCACCAAAATCATCTATCGTTCCAGGAAACTTTATCGCCAAAACGGATGTGAAAGCAGGCTCAGCTGATATCGGCAATTGGGATACGATCAAAGAGGAGAATGTCTTCTTCCCTTCAGATAATGCGAAAGGCAACTACAAAGATGATTCCGAGCGATTTGACCGCTTCAAAACAAAAGTCGAAGACTACTTCCCGAATTATACTGGTGTCGTAGGAAAAGGGTTTTACAAAGACGGCAACCTGCAAAAAATGAAAGTCGAAATTCCAATGCAGTTCTACGGAAAAACGGAAGTCGTAGCCTTCACGCAATATTTAACAGGTGAAGTCATGGATTACTATAAGAGTACCAATATCGAAATTAACATCACATCTTCAGATCAGCAAGAAGCCTTGATCACGAAAAATGCTGAAGACAAAGAACCAACCATCCATATATATGACTAAATAAAAACCGCCTTTTGGCGGTTTTTTAAATTAGTCATAATGTATCAAATTATGAAAATATTGCTATAAAAAGTAGAAGTGTAGAAAATAATGTATTATTATGGGTGATAATGAAGAGAAAATGGAGATCACTATGAAAAATAAATCATTTTACTTTTTATTAGGGGGACAATCCCTAGCTAATTTTGGGGATTCGCTATATGTCCTCGTTTTGACCATCCTGACATATCAATTAACAAATTCTACACTGATTGCTTCAATGGTGGCTGTCTCACAGTTTGTTGGACAAGCACTTGGAGCGGTACTCATTCCTTTCTTTATGTATCAATTTAAGCTGAAAAGACTCATTATCTATTTACAAATGTGTCAAATTGCTTTCTTCGGTTGCTTAATTTTCATTTATATTCTACAACTATCAACTTTTACTATTCCTCTCTTTTTTATCATTGTATTTTTCCTTTCTTTGATAGATGGAGGAACCATTCCAGTTCGAAATTCGATGATCCCACGTCTAGTAGAAAAGAACTTTTTACTAAAAGCAAATAGCTATATCTTAACTTCTGATCAAATGGTCCTTTTACTAGGCTGGCTTTTAGGAGGGCTGTTTATTGGCATTCTTGGACCACAGTTTCTCCTATTGACGACACTTGTTTTATACAGTTTGTCGCTCATATCTATGCTCTTTATCATTGATACGGGGGCTGCAGCCAAACAAGAGCAACAGTCTGACTCATTTGCTACAAGGGTCTTTTCAGGGTGGAAGCTCATGTATGAAAAGCCAACTATTCGAACATTAACGATTTTAGAAATGCTATCCATGAGCGGTAGAAGTATTTGGACTGGTGCCATTATCCTTGTGTATGTCACAGAAGTCTTACATCAGCCTGAAACATGGTGGGGCTTTATTAACGCAAGCTATTTTGGCGGAACCATTCTAGGCGGCCTGCTTGTGTTGCGGTTCGCAAAGCATGTGGAACAGCGTTTGTTCGATCACATTTTTTACAGTTCGGTGATCGTTGCTGTGCTAACCCTTTGCTTAGGATTGAATCATTCTGCATGGATGAGTTTGTTGTTTGTCTTTTTATTAGGGCCAGCCTTTCAGCTTCGCAGTATTTCCATTCGAACCTATGTACAAGATACATTGAGTGAAATTGAATTGCCCAAAATACTATCAGCTCAACATACACTATCAACTTTTATATACGGAATGTCCATCCTCGTTATGAGCACCATGACCGATCTCTTTGGGGCAAGAGTCGTCTTTTTTATAAACGTTGCCCTGTTTACTGTGTCGGCTTTCCTAGCGTCTAGATTAAAAAATGAACAAATTTAGACATTTTATCTCAATTATTTACAAAAATACCATTATATGATTTAATATGTTGGTAGAAATGTTAACTATATGAAAAGTAGAGGTGGCGTAATTGACTAATAGTTTAGCATATTGGCCATTAACACATCCGCAGCGACGCGTGATGAACATGGAAACATTTTATCCAGGAACACCGATCAATCATATTGGCGGTATCATTTTCGTCAATGGGCCATTGCAGCTCGATAAACTGAAGCAGGCCATTGCATCTTGTATCATGATGACAGAATCTCTTCGTCTCAAGCTAGTAGAGAAAGATGGTGAAACGCTTCAATACGTTGATCCAAACGCCGATAGCCCTATTCCTACCTATGAGTTTTCCACACATGAAGACATGCTAGAATGGGCCGAAAAAGCCTTCAAAACACCATTTCAATTAACAGAAACCTCTCTCGCCGAATTTGCTGTACTAAAAATCAGTGAACAACAATCTGGTTATTTCATCAAATGCCATCATACAGTAGCAGATGGATGGTCGATGAAAGTAATCATCGATAAAATTAGCCAGCTTTACACTGCTCTTACCCAAAGCTCCTCTATCGAACAAGAAGCAGACAATCATTCTGTATTTATTGATAAAGAATCAAAATATATGAACTCCCCAAGATTTAAAAAAGATCAGCAATTTTGGAAAGAAGCATTATCTGATGTGTCCGATAGTTATTTGGTACAAGGAACTGACCAAATCAAAGGCCATCGGCAAAGCCATTACCTTGATCGACAACTCTCAGAACGAATCTATGAATTTATAGATGTCCATCATTGTTCAATCAACTCTTTATTTACTTTAGGACTCTTCGTCTACTTGCATAAAAGATACCAGCAAAAAGATTTTATTATTGGGACGCCAGTTCTCAATCGTTCCGGACAAAAGGAAAAAGCCACGTCCGGTATGACCGTGAGTACAATGCCATATCGAATGAAGATCGATCCTCATCTATCTTTGTTAGAAAGTTTAACAGACGTTCAAAAAAGCTATAAGGCTTACTTCCTGCATCAGCGATATCCCTATGATGCACTTGTCAAAGATTTAGAGCTTGCAAAAGCAGGGTATGATCAGCTTTTTCAAATCTATATCAACTCCTACAGCACCAATATGGTGCAGGAGATGGAAGGATACAAAGTTGAATACATAGAGCTTTACAATGGCTTCCAGCCATATGGCTTACAAGTTGCTGTGAAAGAATGGGATGAAAAAGGGCAAATCGAGCTTCAATATGACTACAAGATCTCAGATTACAGCAATGAAGATATCGACTTTCTACACGAAAGAATGCTTCTCTTTGTCGAAACGATACTCGCTCAGCCAAAGCAGCTGTTAAAAGACGTACTTCTCATGACAGAAGTCGAGAAACATCGAGAGCTATATCAATGGAACGACACAAGCGTGCTGTTTCCACAGAAACAAAAAATCCATGAATTGATTACAGACATGTCAACGTCTTCTCCTGATCGAATTGCACTTCAGGACGGATCTCATAGCATGACATACGGTGAACTTGAGAGAAAAACCAATCAAATGGCGCATTTTCTACAAACACATGGCTTACAAAGACATGACTTTGTTGCCGTATGTATGAATCATTCACCAGAACTGATTGTGCTGCTGCTGGGGATTTTAAAGGCTGGAGGCGCATATGTGCCGATTGATCCTGAGTATCCAGAGGAACGTATTCAGTTTATTTTGGATGACAGCCAGGCAAAGCTGTTTTTCACAGATGACGCATCTGCATACCATTTTAATGGCGATACGTACAATATCTACAACGTGTGGGATCAGTTGGCTCAGTATAATGCGGAACATCCATTCATTGGGAATGCTGAAGACGTCGCATATATGATTTATACGTCTGGCTCTACAGGACAGCCAAAGGGAGTCATGATTGAGCACCGAAGCTTAGTGAACTATATCATGTCTGCCAAAACACACTATACTGATTCATCAGATGATCATTTTGCCTTGTATTCATCCATTGCGTTTGATTTAACCGTGACATCTATTTATACGCCATTGGTCATTGGCAGTACCGTGATGATCTATCGTCAAGAGGATCAGCCAGGCTTTTTATTAGAACATATTTTGTTTGATCAAAAAGCAAAAGTCATCAAGCTGACACCAGCTCATATGGCACTGTTAACAGATGCTGCACTTTCTCAATCAGTTGTGAAACGGATGATTGTGGGCGGAGAACAATTATCGACCGCTTTGGCCAAAAGAATCACAGAGGCAAGTGATGGAAGGATATCCATCTTTAATGAATATGGACCAACTGAAGCAACCGTTGGCTGTATGATTCATCAATTCCATCAAGATGATGGGGGGACATCTGTGTCAATTGGTGTACCAATGCCAAATACAGAGATTTACCTTTTAGATGAGAATCAGCAAGCCGTGCTGCCTGGGACAGTAGGAGAAATCTATATTTCAGGTGCAGGTGTTGGCAGAGGGTATTGGCAAAGACCTGATTTGCAGGAATCACGCTTTCTGCCCAATCCATTTGTAAATGGTCGCCGCATGTATCGAACAGGTGATATCGCCAAACGAGCAAATGATGGAAAGATTGATTACATTGGCAGAATTGATCATCAAATCAAGCTGCGAGGCTACCGGATTGAGCTCGGTGAAATTGAACTTGCACTGATGGCACTTGAAGAAGTTGATAAAGCAGCGGTTATTGATCTAACCGATGAATCTGGAGAAAAACAGCTGGCTGCCTATATTGAATTAAAAGAAAAACAGATGACGTCCTTTTTACTTAGAAAGAAATTATCAGATCAGCTTCCAGCTTATATGGTACCTGCCTATTTTGTTGTACTAGATGAGCTCCCGCTTACCCAAAACGGAAAAATCAATCGGACAGCACTGCCTGATCCAATGCTGTCCCAAGTGGAAACAGCCGTTGAATGGTCCAAGGAAACAGCGGACATTGAAGAGATCTTAGTAGATACAGCAAAAGACATTTTAGGACATGAAACAATCGAACCGGCTGATCATTTTTATCAGCTTGGCGGAGATTCCATTAAGGCGATTCAATTTATTGCGAAATTAAAAGACAAAGGACTCTATTTAAAAACCAAGGATCTTTTTACTTACCCCATTTTTAGAGAAATGGCACAAGTCGTTCAGCAGGAACCTGTCATACATATCTCACAAGAGCAAGCTGTGGGTGATGTGAAATCGATTCCAATTATCGAATGGTTCTGGTCCCAGCGGTTAAAAGATGAACATTTCTGGCATCAATCCATCATTGTTCATTCAAAGAAAAAGATGGATGAAACCATCGTGCAGGATGCTCTCAAAGAGCTCGTCATTCACCACGATGGACTAAGGTTAAAAGTACATGAGGCAACAAACACACTCTATTATGATGTAGACATTCAAGATATTCCGCTGATGGTACACGATTTCACGACATTGTCAGAAGAGAACGTGGAAGAAGCGCTACAAGAAGTAGGATATCAGGTCAAGCAAAGGACTCATCTTTATCAAGGACCATTGATTCAGGCAGCACTTTGTCAAACTGATTCTCAATCACATCTCATCTTTGCCGCCCATCATCTAATAGCTGATGGTATGTCTTGGCAAATTCTTGTGGAGGACTTGATTCAATTATTGCATGCAGAGAAGGTTACAGCAGAAGTGCTTCCGTCTAAAACCCATTCCTATCAAACATTTGCCGAGCGGGTGAACGAGTATGCAGTATCAGAGAGTGTAAAAGAGTCGCTCAGCTATTGGCAAAAAGCGGTGCAGGATATTCAGCCACTGTATCAAGTTTCTTCAAATGAAGGATATGTCAGAGACGAAATCAAATTAACCAAGGCATTATCAGTGGAACTCACAAATCAATTGCTCAATCAAGCGAATCAAGCGTATCAAACGCAGCCGCATGAACTGTTAATTTCAGCCTTGTCCCAAGCCTGTTATGAGCAAACGAATCAAGAGCGGATTTCTTTGGAATTAGAAGGTCATGGCAGGGATGCAGTAGAGGATGATATCGATGTATCTAGAACGTTTGGTTGGTTCACCACCATGTATCCTGTGAATGTTCATGTGTCTGAATCTCTTTCAGATCACATACGAGCTGTCAAAGAAACGATACGTGAAGTGCCAAATAAAGGTGCAGACTATGGGCTGTTGTCACTCATCAATAAGCAGCTTTCTCCTCACTCAGCACCGCAATTACGCTTTAACTATCTAGGTGAAATTGATCAAGTGCTGAAACAATCATCTGATTATGAGATGTCTTACTTTACATCGGGGATGGATTCGTCATTGGATAATCCATTAACAACCGTCATCGATATGGTCGCTACCATCAAGGGCGGTCAACTGATTTTCCATCTTTCTTTCAGTGAAAAACAGCTGTGTGAAACAGACATGACGCAGCTATTACAAGCGGTAGAACAGCAAATTGAGCGTCTTGTACAGCATTGCTTAGAGAAGGAAGGAATCGAATTTACACCGTCTGATTTTGAAACAGTGGATATGTCTCTTGAAGAAATGGATTCATTATTTACATGAGGAAAAATCAGTATGTTATCTACATTTCATTTTTATTAGCAGTCTTATGGATAAGCAGCTTTGCCGGGGGGACACATGCCAAAGCAGTGATTTCATCTAAAGCTATTGATCAAGTGATAGAGGAGCAGATGGAGCTTGGGCGCATTCCAGGCATGTCTGCTGTGGTTGTGAAAAAAGACGAAGTCGTGTACCAAAAAGGCTTTGGTTATGCGGATCGAAAGAAAAAGAAGCAAGTGACAGACAGCACTTTCTTTGAAATTGGATCTACATCAAAGGCGTTTACCGCTCTTGCGATTGTGGAGTTAGAGAAGCAAGGAAAACTTCATTTAAAAGATCCGGTGAGCAGCTATATTCCAGGTTTTTTTCCAACATACAATGGAAAGCCTCAGCGTTTAACTGTGGAGCAATTAATGCATCACACAAGCGGCATTCCCTTTCAATCCATTGCGCTTATCCAGCCTGATACTGCAAAGGATGCGTTGAAAAAAACAGTTGATCAGCTGAAATCAATCGAGCTTAATCGTAAGCCAGGCAGCTCCTTTGAATATGCGACCATCAACTATGATGTCCTTGGTCTCATCATTGAAAATGTAACAGGAACATCGTATGAGGCTTATATGAAGGAACTGTTTAAAAGGCATCACCTTGACCAAACAGAGGCTGGGCTAAAACGGATGACATCCGGTGCTGTCTCAGAAGGGTTTAAACTGCAATTCCTTGCTCCGCATGCTTATGAAGCACCAGAATATCGAGGCAATACGCCTGCAGGCTATATTGTGATGAATAGTCAGGATGTGGGGACTTGGCTGCAATATCAATTGACCGATTCAACTTGGTCTCGCTTTGTAAAAAATCCTGATCACTTAACTGTGAATGTCCCAGAAGAAGGGAAGCATGTCTATTACAATGCCGGATGGTATATAGAAAAGGCGCATGAGCAGGTAGACTCGCTTTTTCATGCAGGCTCTAACCCAAACTATTCATCATTTTTTCTGATCCAGCCAAAAGAAGAGATTGCGATCGGAGTGTTAGCGAATATGAATAGCAGCTACACAGAGCAAACGGCACGTCTTATTGCCAAAACGATCACGGGTGCAAATGAAGAAGCAGAGTCATCAATGGATCCTTTTCAGCTCATCGATCAATTGAGTCTTGGGGCCACATGTCTTTTCATATTGCTGCAAATAGTGTCTATCGTTCGTTTTATCAAGTGGAAAAAGCGTGTAAAAAACGGCGCTTTCGTTCGCAGGGACATGTCACTTGGCATCTGGCTGAAAAGTAGCGGCTGGGTGCTGCTGCTAATTGGGATATTGATCCTGCCAATCATTGTTGCGCAGCTAGCCTTTAATGGGCTGCCTTGGAAAATGACTTTTGTATGGGGACCTTCCTCTCTCATTGAATTAGCAATTTCTTATTATTTGTTTTTCATTTGGTTTTGTACGATTGGTTTCATCAAAGGATTTATGGTGACATCTCCTGCTGGAAAGAGAGGAAAAAAAGATGACCGTCAAACAGATTTCGGGCATTCATCCTTATAATGATTTGTTTTATCGTAGCTGTTTTTTTAATTGCTTTTTTCCAATTGTGAAGCTGCATGATCAAGAAGTTTTTCCATACTTATTAAATGATCAATTTGCCTACGGGCTTACAGAGAATGGCTTGCTACAGATTGACTGGATGTCGGCACACGATCCAGAAAAGATTATGAATTTACAAGGCATTCAAGTGGAAAAAATGACGTATTGTCCCAACCTCATTGAAAAGGTCAAACAAGATGTGAGACGTGACCGCCCGGTAATTGTATGGGTAGACCCCTACGTTCAGCGAGGCAGAAAAGAGTATTTGACAACCCATAGCCGTCATTCCATTTTAATGACTGGATTCGATGAAAATCAGCAAATCTTTCAAGTATTAGAGAATCGGCATTTAGATAATTTGTCTTATGAGCATCAAGTGCTGTCATTTAAAGATGTACAGAAAGGATATGACACCTTTCATGATCATTTTCAGCCGAATGATCAATTTCATTCCTATGCGGCCTTCTACTTTGATCCAGACAAACTCTCGACTGAGTTATTTGATCAAAAAACGACTTATTTCCTGAGAAATATGCATGGTCAGATTGACGTAATAGAAAAAGGAATCACAGCTCTTGAAACATTTTATGAGCAGTTTTCGCAATGGGATGATATCGAGAAGCTCGTGGCGTCGTTCAATCAGATCATCAATACGAAGAAAATAGAGCTGTATCGGCTGAATCTCATCAAAGGCGATCTACCTGAGCTGGTGGGATGGATGGAACGTATTTTAGCAGAATGGGAGAAAGCAAGGCATCAGGCAGCAAAACTCCTTTTTTCAGGTGAGATGTCTAGTAGGTACCAAGCCCATATCACAGCCTCTTTAGAACAAATCATCCATGATGAAAAACATTGGCTGGAAGTGTTGGCAATCAAATGCAAAAGGGAGTGTGGCGTGTCGTGAAGTTATTTTGTTTACCGTACGCAGGTGGAGCCAGTACCGTATTCAGTACGTGGAAATCTTATATAGACCGGTCGATAGAAATTCATGCCCTTGAACTCCCTGGGCACGGGACAAGAATGACAGAGCCTGTACTAACCGATTTACAGCAGGTCGCAGATGATCTTTATGTACAGGCGTCCTCCTCCTTAAAAGAAGGAGAGCCCTATGCCATTTTCGGTCATAGTATGGGAGCCGTCCTTGCATATGAATTACAAAAAAGAATGAAAACAAGGTTAAACAGAGAGCCTGTCCATGTCTTTTATTCTGGGCGCTTTCCACCACATATTCCAGAAAAGAAAGTCTATCATCAGCTGTCAGATTCCAAATTAAAAGAAGCGATCATTGCGATGGGAGGCGTTCCTGAGGAACTTGCTGATAACCATGCAGTGCTTGATTTCTTTCTGCCGATTTTAAGAGCAGACTTTCAGCTTTTGGAGACCTATTTGTGTGATGAAGTCGTTCCGGCTGCTTGTCCAATTTCTATTTTTTATGGTACACGTGATTTGCCTTCTGTGCTGTTCGATTTAGACGATTGGGTTCAATATACAAGCGAAGATTGTGCGTTTTTCGAATTCGATGGAGATCACTTTTTTATTCATTCATTCACAAATGAAGTTGTAGAAAAAATCAATGTCATTTTAAAGCGAATTGGAGTGTTGGAGAAATGAACACGAAGCACGTAGGCGTGATTGGAGCAGGTGTCATGGGGGCTGATATGGCATTAGACCTTTCAGCAAATGGCTATCAAGTCACATTAGTTGATGTCACAGAAGAAAAGTTAAACGAAGCGCTAGAAAAAATTAAGAAGACCTATCAATTGGTTCAATTTGTGAGAAAGAAGAAAATCTCATTGTCTTTAGAAGATGTATTGTCTCAAATCCAACTGTCAACTTCACTTGAAGGATTACATGACGCGCATATCGTCATTGAAAATGTGACGGAAGATTGGGAGATTAAAAAACCTATTTATGAAGAGCTACGAGGTATTTGTGCGAAAGAAACCATCTATTTTGTAAACACAAGCTGTATCTCCATCACAAAGGTAGGGTCCCTTATGCATCACCCTGAGAATGTCATTGGGGCGCACTTTATGAACCCTGTTCCTCTCAAAGCGTTAGTTGAAGTCATTAGAGGCAAAGCAACTTCAGATGACACAGTAGAAACGGCAAAAGGTTTCTTGAAATCGTTTGATAAAACACCAGTTGTGGTGCATGATTTTCCGGGATTTGTTTCCAACCGTGTGCTGATGCTGACAATCAATGAAGCGATTTGGGCGGTGCAAGATCAAGTCGCCACGCCAGCGGATGTCGATAAAATTTTCCGCGGAGGTTTCGGTCATAAAATGGGACCACTTGCGACGGGAGACTTAATTGGGCTTGATACGATTTTGAATTCATTGCTTGTTTTATACGAGAGCTACAAAGATCCGAAGTTCCGTCCATGTCCTCTGCTAGTCAAAATGGTTGATGCAGGCGAGTACGGCAAAAAATCAGGCAAGGGCTTTTTCCAATATGACATGTGAGAGGAGAATAACCAATGGCTAAGCAAATCAAGTGTGTTGTCTGGGATTTAGATCATACATTATGGGATGGAATTTTACTTGAGTCAGATGAAGTGACGTTAAAACCATCGATGAAGGAAGTACTAACAGAGTTAGATGAGCGCGGCATCCTTCTTTCTATAGCAAGCCGGAATGATGAAACAGCCGTGAAGGAAAAGCTTTCTGCCTTCGGAATCGAACATTTCTTTCTCTATCCAGAGATTCATTGGAATGCCAAATCTAGTTCATTAGAGAGAATCAGTCAGCGCTTAAATATTCATAAAGATACCATTCTCTTTATTGATGATCAGCCGTTTGAACGAGAAGAAGTGAAGGCTGTTCATCCAGAGATTACGTGCTGGGATGCAGTGGATTATCTGTCATTACTCACTGATGATCGCCTGCGTCCAGTCTTTATCACAGAAGATGCTAGACGACGCAGAAGAATGTACTTAGAAGCGGACAAAAGGCAGCAGGAAGAAGAGAAATATGAAGGGCCGCCTGAGAAATTCTTGGCGTCTTTACATATGAAATTCGTGATATCAGAAGCAGGAGAACAAGACCTCCAGCGCGCTGAAGAATTGACTGTCCGTACCAATCAATTAAATGCGAGCGGGAAAACCTACGATTATGAAGAGCTTGATTTCTTCCGTCAATCAGATTCTCACTTACTGCTTGTCTGTGAACTTGAAGATAAATTCGGTTCATATGGAAAAATTGGACTCTCATTAATAGAAGAAAAAGGTGACACATGGCATGTCAAACTGCTGCTGATGTCTTGCCGCGTCATGTCTCGTGGTGTCGGGACCATCTTACTTACAACGATTTTGCAAGAAGCGAAAAAGCGAGGAAAGCGGCTTGTCGCTGACTTTAAACAAACCGACCGAAACCGCATGATGTACATCACATATAAGTTTGCCAATTTCAAAGAAATCGAGAAGGGGGAGAACGGCTATATCTTGTTTGAGAATGATTTAAGCATGATTCAGCCTTTCCCAGAATACGTAGATGTCAATATTGAATTAAATCAGAAAGACCCGGCCAAACAATAAAAAAGCGAAAAGCGAGGAGATTAAATCATGAACCTACACGAACAAGTAAGAGCCTATATCGAGCAAAACCTAGTGGTATTTGATGAGGAAATTGAGCTTGGAAATGATGATCATATTTTTGAACAAGGCTTTGTGAATTCTCTATTTGCGATGAAACTAGTGAACTATATCGAACATGACTTTCAATTCCAATTAGATAACGAAGACCTCGACATTGCTCATTTTAGTACCGTCAATCGCATTGTCGCCTTAATTGAGAGAAAGCAACAGGGGGCGGCTCTTCATGAAAACAGCTGAACAAACGATCAATGCCATTGAAGAAATACGGCAGTATTGCGATGAACATATCCGTCCGTTTGCCAATGAATTCGATGAGACGGAACATTTGCCAGAGTCGTTGATTCGAGATATGGCGAAACGAGGCTACTTGGCAGCAGGTATCCCGTCTTCCTATCAAGGGCTGGGGCTTGATCCAATCGCATATGGACAGTTCACGGAACAAGTGGGAAAAGCTTGCTGTAATGTACGGACATTATTGACAGTCAATTCACTTGTAGGAGAAGCCATTCTTCGTTATGGAACAGAAGATCAAAAACAAGGCTGGCTCGTTGAATTAGCTAAAGGAGAAAAAATCGGTGCCTTTGCTTTGTCAGAGCCGAATATTGGTTCAGATGCCAATCATGTTGAAACAAGCTATCAAAAGGAAGGACAATCCTATGTATTAAATGGGAAGAAAAAGTGGATTTCCTTTGGAGCGATTGCCGATTTCTTTATTGTGATTGCAAGAGACGGTGAACAAGTCACGGCATTCCTTGTCGATCGAGATCAGCCGGGTGTAGAGATTGAGAGAATTACAGGAATGATGGCCAACCGAGCGTCATATTTAGCGGAAATCACCCTCGATCATGTCCAGGTGCATGAAGACTGTGTCTTAGGACCAGTTGGGGGCGGATTTAACCACGTGGTGTCACTCGCATTAGACCATGGAAGATACAGTGTCGCTTGGGCAGGGCTTGCCATTGCACAAGAAGCCGTTGATTCTCTTGTTACGTATTCACGTAAAAGAACACAATTTAATGAGAAATTGTACAAGCATCAAATGATCAAAGGCATGATCGGAGATGCGGTGACCCAGCTCCATGCAGCGAGAGCCTTATGCCTAAAGGCTGGGGAAATGAGAGAAGCGAATCATCCTGATGCAATCACAGAAACATCCATTGCAAAATATTTCACCTCTAAAATCGCTGTGGACATTACAAATACAAATGTCCAAATTCATGGCGGAAGTGGATTTAGCCGGGAAAACTCAGCTTCAAGACTATATCGTGAAGCGAAGGTGCTTGAAATTATTGAAGGAACTTCGCAAATTCAGCAGCAGGTTATTGCTAACTATGGTTTACGCCATTATTTCGTGAAACATTCTTAGAGAGAAAGGAGATGATCCCATGGCTTTACAGCCGCAGAAGCTGGATAAACAGAACATTGAAAATATGTTAGCTATCACTACGATCCAAGAGGGACTGCTGTTTCATCATTTAATGGAACCGAACGGAACAGCTTATTTTGAACAACTGCTGATCGAAATAGACGGACCGATAGATCGAGACATTTTTGAACAATCATGGACGAATGTCACCAAACAGCATGAAATGCTTAGAACATTGTTCAGATGGCAGGAACTCGCAAGACCAGTACAAATTGTGCTGAAGGAGCATCAGCCAGACATTCGATACCGTGATTTGACAAAAGCGAAGGAGCCTCTTCATGTGCTGAAAGAGGAGGTGACGGCTCAGAACCGAGAAGAATGCTTTGATCTGCAGGAAGTCCCATTTCGTCTGACGTTATGTGAAGTGAATGATGAAGTCAGCTGGGTTCTCATTAGCTTCCATCATATTTTATTAGACGGATGGAGCCTTGGGATTGTATTAAGCGATTGGATGAGTGCATATGAGCGCTTATCGAATGGGGACAAACCTCTTTTGGAACAAAGACCGTCCTACCAATCCTTTGTCAAATGGCAGCAGAAAAACCTTCAACAGACAGAAGCACAAGCCGCCTATTGGAAAAATGTTTTCAACGGTTGGAGTTATGCAGAACTGCTTCCGAAGTCAAGCGGCGCACATGAAAATTCAGAAGTGTTTCATCAATATGAACATCAAGTGGATACTTCCATTGCGGAGAGCTTGAGCAAATTCACGAATCAATATGACGTGACGCTGGCATCTGTGATGTATACGCTGTGGGGAGTTTTGCTATCTAAGTATGCGAACCAAGATGATATTGTCTTTGGGACAACAGTATCAGGGAGAAATGCGGATGTCCCTCATATTGAAAAGATGACTGGATTGTTCATTAACACATTACCGCTGCGGGTCTCATTCGAACAAGAGCGGCCAATTCTTGAACAGATGCAGGAAGTGAGCCGTGAGATCGCTGTAAGAAATGAATATGAACATACCCCGCTATCTGACTTAAAGAAATATGCGGGAATGACTGCAGAGCAATCATTATTTGATTCAATCGTCGTCATTGAAAACTATCCACTAGATCAAATGCTCACGAAAAACGATCAGCCAATTCGTATTCGTGGATTTGAGATGACTGAGCAGACAGAATTCGATCTCACGCTTAGTGTTCAGGCGTTTGATGATCAGCTGCACTTTTCATTGGTGTATAACCCCGTCAGCTTTTCAGCTGAACAAATCGAAAAGTGGTGTCAGCATTTTCTTCATCTCCTGTCTGATGCATGTGCACATCCGCACAAACCTGCTGCTCAACTACAGCTGCTATCAGAAAAAGAGAAAGAAAAGCAGTTAGCGGTCTTCAAGCAATATGGCGGAGCAACATCTAGCAATGAGCCAACCGTGATTGACCTATTTGAAGAACAAGTAGAGCGAACGCCAGCGGCAGCCGCAGTTGAGTTTGGCGATACGACGGTTACATATGAACAACTCAATAAGAGAGTGAACCAGCTCGCACATTATTTACAAAACAAAGGGGTCAAACAGGAGCAGCGTGTCGGCATTTTAGCAGAGCATTCCATTGAAATGGTGATAGCATGCTTAGCGATCTTAAAAGCTGGCGGTGCTTACGTGCCGATTGATCCTGAATATCCGCAGGAACGAATAGAATATCTATTAGAAGACAGCGGAGTAGAATGGCTCTTAACCCATCCAATGAAAGGGCTCACCTATGCCTATCATGGAGAAAAAATTGATATCACACAGCCGGATCTATACACCGGACCATCAGACAACTTGGCAGAAGCCATCACCTCAGACCAAACAGCCTACTGCATTTATACATCAGGTACGACAGGAAGACCTAAAGGTGTACTCATTCAACATCTTGGCTTAGCCAACTATATTGATTGGGCAAAGCAAGTATATGTTCGAGGAGAAACAAGGCATTTTGCTATGTATACTTCACTGTCCTTTGACCTGACGGTTACTTCTATTTTCACGCCGCTCATTTCAGGAAATACCATCATGATTTATCACCATGAAAACCGGCAGCTGCTTGTCGAAGACATCATAAAAGACAATCGCGTACATGTGATGAAACTGACACCATCTCATTTACAGTTTATTAAGCATTTGTCTTTCCCAGACAGCCAAATGAAATGTTTCATTTTAGGCGGAGAACAGCTGGAAACATCTTTAGCGAAATCCATTCAGCAGTCCTTCCCGCAGCCAATTGAAATTGTGAATGAATATGGACCAACTGAAACGGTCGTTGGCTGCATGATTCATCGATATGACCAGGACCTTGATCAAGACGTGTATGTACCGATTGGAAAGCCTGCACAGCATACAGATATTCTTCTGTTTG
The DNA here is from genome assembly GCF_038601465.1 of Bacillus sp. FSL R7-0672. NCBI lineage: Bacteria > Bacillati > Bacillota > Bacilli > Caryophanales > Bacillaceae > Bacillus > Bacillus sp. FSL R7-0672. The sequence goes on from NZ_CP152010.1 coordinate 690,460, forward strand.
ACAGACATATGAATCTCATGCCGGAAGGAGCCGTCGGTGAATTATATATTGGCGGAAAAGGTGTCGCAAAAGGCTATTTGAATCGCCCAGAACTGACCGAAGAAAGGTTTGTCGACCATCCTTTCCAGCCGGGTGAAAAAATTTATAAAACAGGTGATGCAGCCCGCATTCTCCCTAATGGGCTCATTCAATTTTTAGGTCGAAATGATGATCAAGTGAAGCTGAGAGGCTACCGGATTGAAACTGGTGAGATTGAATTTTGGTTGAATGAACAGCCAGGAATAAAAGCAGCAGCTGTTGTTGTAAAGCCAGATGTTTCTGGTACACCATGTTTGGCCGCATATGTTGTCACGACAGCCATACTTGATCAAGAGGCAATAAAACAAGCGTTGGCTGATCAACTGCCGGATTATATGATCCCAACTCACTTTGTTCAATTGGACGATATGCCGCTGACTGCCAATGGCAAACTAGATAAACGAGCTTTACCTGCTTTGAAACAGGCGCAGCAAACGAAAAAACAGGCGGGCTCGGACCATCTTTCTGATACGGAGAAAGTCATTCAAGACATTTGGAAAAAGGTCCTCGGCTTAGAAGAGGTAAGTGTCCATGACAAATTCTTTGATATTGGCGGGCATTCACTCAATTTGATCCACGTCAATCAACAGCTCGCTAAGCAATTGAATCAAAGCATTCCAATGGTCGAAATGTTCCGCCGTCCAACGATTAGAGAGCTTGCCGCATATTTAAGCGGCGATTCAGAGCAGGCAGCGGCAGGCGCGCAGCCTGTGAAACAAAAGACAAGAAAAGCCAATGAGCCGATTGCCATTATTGGAATGGCTGGTAAATTCCCAGGTGCGAAAAATGTTGAGGCATTTTGGCGAAATTTGAAGAATGGAGAAGAATCAATTTCCTTCTTTTCCGATGAAGAACTGCTTGAAGCTGGTATTGACCGTCAAACCTTCGAGCGATCTGATTATGTGAGGGCAAAGGGTGTCATTGATGGACCTGATTTATTTGATGCATCCTTCTTCGGTTATTCGCCAGGTCAGGCAGAAATGATGGATCCTCAAATACGCCTCCTGCATGAGTACGCCTATAAGGCGCTGGAAGATGCGGGGTATGTGCAAGAAGATTATACGGGGAAGGTCGGTTTGTTTACTGGGTCCACTTCAAACTTCCAATGGATTCAGCGTTTTGCCGCTTCCCTTGATAGCAGCATGTCAGAGCTGTTTGAAGTGGGTTCACTCAATGATACGTATACCGTCAGTACAAGAATTGCCCATAAATTGAATTTGAAAGGACCGGCGCTTACGCTGCAAACCGCTTGTTCAACTTCTTTGGTCGCCTTGCATTTGGCCTGTCAATCCATTGCAAATGGTGATTCAGATGTAGCTCTTGCGGGAGGTGTGTCGATCCTGCACCCAGTGAAATCAGGCTACGTTTATCAACAGAATATGGTGAAATCAAGCGATGGCCATTGCCGCGCCTTTGACGATCAAGCGGATGGAACTGTTGGCGGAGATGGTGTTGGTCTTGTTGCTTTAAAAGCACTGAGTGAAGCCATAGAAGATGGTGACCATATTTATGCGGTTATTAAGGGCTCTGCCATCAACAATGATGGTGATCAAAAGGTTGGTTTCAATGCTCCGAGCGTCGAAGGACAGACACGTGTCATTCAGGATGCCCTGCATCAAGCAGATGTTTCACCAGATACGATTGAATATGTGGAAACACATGGAACTGGCACATCACTTGGTGATCCGATTGAAATAGAGGCGCTCACAAAGGCTTTCGACACAGAGAAAAAACAATTTTGCCGCATTGGGTCTGTGAAAACAAATATTGGACATTTAGATGCAGCGGCAGGAGCAGCTGGCTTGATCAAAGCTGTGCTTTCGCTTCAGAATCACACGTTTGTACCTAGTCTACACTTCAAAAAAGCCAATGAAAACATTGCATTTGAACATAGCCCTTTCTTTGTCAACACTGACCTGACCGACTGGAAGCAGCCAGCTTCCCATTTGCGACGGGCTGGGGTGAGCTCATTTGGAATGGGTGGAACGAATGCACATGTCATTTTAGAAGAAGCACCACAAAGAGATCGTCAGCAAATGCCTCGTTCTGCTGAGCTGCTTGTTCTTTCAGCAAAGAGCAAAACGAGCTTGGAACGAATGAAAGACAAACTCGCAAGCCAAATAGAAAACACGCCTTCTATCAATTTGGCAGACGCAGCTTATACGCTGCAAACAGGAAGACAATCCTTTGATTTCCGTCAGGCATTTGTTGCGGCAAACAGAGAAGATGCTCTAAGAGTATTAACAGAAAAGCAAGGCAAGGGCATTGGAAAGCTCATGCATTCGCATGTGGAGAAGCAAAAGATTATTTTTATGTTTTCTGGACAAGGCAATCAATATCTCAATATGGGATTAGATTTGTACCGGGAAGAGCCTTACTTTAAGAAGCAAATGGATGCTTGTTTTCAAGCATATGAAGAAGCAACAGGACGAAGTCTTGCCCGTATTCTGTACCCATTAGCGGCTGAAACAGAAAAGGCACGTGAACAATTGGCAAGTACTCAATATGCACAGCCAGCCATTTTTGCCATTGAATATGCCTTATCCATGCTTTTCATTGAATGGGGCGTTCGTCCTGATGCAATGATCGGCTATAGCTTTGGCGAATTAACAGCAGCCGCCATATCAGGGCTATTCAGCTTAAAGGACGCAATGTCCATGGTCGCCTATCGTGCGAATGCGATGCAGTCGTCACCACCCGGCGTCATGATGAGTGTTCCATTACCTGAGGCAAAGCTCAAACCGATGCTTCCAAAAGATATTTCTCTCGCGGTTGTCAATGATTCATCATGTATCGTGTCAGGTCTAGAAGAGGCGATAAGTGAATTTGAACAAGAGCTGAAAAGCAACAGATTGATGTGTATGCGATTAGGTGGAACCATTGCCGCCCACTCACATGTCATGAAGGAGGCAGCGGAGCAATTCGGAGAAAAATTAACGCATATGAAAGCCAAGTCGCTTCGTATTCCATTCATTTCGAATTTGTCAGGAGATTGGATGACAGATACGAGTGCGAAGGATATGTCTTATTGGAAAAGGCATATGACCGATACAGTTCGCTTTGCTGAAGGCATCACAAATCTTTTACAAGAGGACAATATTCAATTAATTGAGATTGGCCCAGGACAAGATTTAAGTGTGATGGTCAACCGGTCGCTGAACGGTCTGAACCAGCATGTATGTCATGTGTTAAGACATGCAAAACAAGATGTGACGGATACTGAATTTTTACTTGGTCAAATGGGACGTCTATGGACAAACGGATTATCTATTGATTGGGACAGGTTCCATCTAAACCGTCAGCCGCGGAAAATGCCGCTTCCAACCTATGCGTTTGATCAAACCTCCTATTGGTATGATGCAGCAGATCGTGTGAAACAAGAAAAACCAAAGCAGTCTGGACGAAAGCAGCAAATGGATGAATGGTTCTATACCCCTCATTGGGAAGCGGATCTTTTACCTTGCGTGCCATCAGAAGATACGTCTGGCGGAGCCTTGCTTTTGTTTGCAGATCCATCTGCTTTTGGAGAGAAGATTGCGGCTGAGCTCATGACGAAACGGAACGAGTCCGTAGTGGTTCGTAAAGGAAATGAATTTACGAAGCATGACGAAAAAAGCTATACCATTCGGTCACATGAGCCATCTGATTATGAAAGGCTCATATCAAATCTGGCAGATGATGAAATCAACGTGTCAAAAGTTTGTCATCTATGGGGGCTTTCAGAACGACACTCATCTCACACGGAAGAAGAATGGGTGAAGCAAACGCAGCAAGATGCTTATTACTCCTTGCTTTATATCGGCCAGGCACTGAAAAAATATGTGTTGGACCAAAAGGTATCGGTTACAGTTCTTTCCTCATTGACGTATGCCGTTGGCGGTGAGCCTGTACTTTATCCTGAAAAAGCGATCCATCTAGGACCTGCGATGGTGATTTCACAAGAAACACCGAACTTACGCTACCGCATTCTTGATATTGATCGCCCAGTGGAAAATGGGGTTCAAGAAAAGAGATTGCTAAAGCAAATAAGCGATGAGCTAGATCGAGCGTATGGACAGCTTCTCACGGTCTATCGACGAAATAAGCGATATGTGAAAAAGTATGCGAATAGTTCAGTTCCTGAAACAGGACAGGCTCATTTGGCTAAAAAAGATGGTGTATACATTTTAATTGGCGGACTTGGATTTATTGGATTGAATATCGCCCAGACTTTGGCCGAGCAAACGAAGGGAACATTGATCTTAACGAGCAGGTCTGGATTCCCTGATAGAAGCAAGTGGCAAGAATGGCTGTCTACGCATGATGAACAGGATCCAACAAAGAAAAAAATCCAAAGGGTAATGGCGCTGGAAGAGACAGGTGCAGATGTTCTCATTCAGAAAGTAGACGTTCGTCACAAGGAAGATATCCAGCAATTGTTCAACACAGTGGATGCATCATATGGGCAGATCGATGGCGTGATCTATGCAGCTGGAGTGACAGGCGACCAATCTTTCCAGGTGATGGAGCAAACAGATGTCACTTTTTCGGAGCCGCATTTTGAAGCGAAGATGAATGGTGTGCTTCATCTTGATGCTGCCTTAAGTGATCGATCCCTTGATTTCTGTTTTGTCCTGTCATCTTTGTCACCGATCTTGGGTGGACTCGGTTTTACAGCCTATACAGCTGTGAATCATTTCATCGATGCGTATGTGTATGAACGCAATCTACGTTCAGAAACACAGTGGTCTGTCATTAGTTTTGACGGCTGGGAATTTGAGCAAGGGAAGCAGCTTGATCTTCCAATCGGAGATGATGTCACCGAAACGTTAATTACAGAAAAAGAAGGAAGAATGATCTTTGAACGATTGCTTTCGCTGGATCAAGTGGAACAAATGGTTATTTCGACAACATCTTTACATGATCGTATTCACCGATATGTAGACCGTTTATCCCTTGAGGAAGAGAGCGGCGGAGAGAATGAACAAGATGGAAACTTGTATTCTAGGCCAGCGCTTTCCACGAATTATGCGGCACCTGAAACGGAGCTGGAGAAGGCATTAAGTCAACATTGGCAAGCTTTCTTTAAGATTGATGAAATTGGCATAGATGATCATTTCTTTGAAATGGGTGGAGATTCTCTAAAGGCGATTACGTTCATTGGCATCATTCATCGTGCATTTAGTGTAGAGCTGACGCTGCCACAATTTTTCCAAATCCCTACGATACGATTAATGGCAGCATATATCGATCAAGCAGATACTGCTGCTTATCATGCGATTGAAAAAGCCGAAGTGAAGGAGCATTATCCTCTGTCGTCTGCGCAAAAACGGTTGTATCTCATGCAGCAAATGGATGTAAACAGCACAGGATACAACGAGTTTAAAGCGGGACGAATCAAAGGGAAACTCGATATTAGCAGGTTGGAATGGGCATTTCAGCAGCTTATTAAGAGACACGAAAGTTTGCGGACAGTGTTTGTACTAGAGAATGGAGTCCCTTATCAAAAGATTGAAGAAGAGGTACCATTTGCAGTCACATTATTTGACCTCACTAACGGATCGACACAAGGATCTGAGGAAGATCAAAAACAAGTGATTGAACAATTTTTGACTGCCTTTACGTTAAGTGAGGCTCCATTGATGAGAGTCGGCGTGATGAAGCTGGCAGAAGAGGAATTCGTACTTATGCTAGACATGCACCACATTATCTCAGACGGTCTTTCTCAAGATATTTTGGTCAATGACTTTATGCAGTTATATGACGGTAGGACGCTTGAGCCTCTCGCTCTGCAATATAAAGATTTTTCAGAATGGCAAAATGACTTGCTTGCGTCGGAAGCACTGAAAGAATCGAGTGATTACTGGAAAAACCGGTTAGAAAGTGCCCCGCTACTTGATCTGCCAACAGATTTCGATCGGCCGGAAGTGAGACAATTCCGCGGCGGACATTATACGTTCCGTATAGAAGAAGTGGAGCTGAACGCGTTTAAGCAGGTGATTTTAAAGGAAGACGCCACACTGTTTATGGGTTTGTTAAGTGTATATCAGATTTTGCTTCATAAATTAAGCGGACAATCAGATATCACGGTCGGGGTTCCGGTAGCAGGGAGAAAACAAGAGGAGCTGCAGCAAGTGATCGGTATTTTTGTCAATATGCTACCACTTCGTTTGTATCCTAAAGCAGAGCTGACGTACCAGCAATTCCTACAGGATGTGAAAGCACATGTCATCGATGATTTCGGACATCAAGACTATCAATATGAACAAATGGTTCAAGATCTCCAGTTAAGCCGGAGTGTCAGCCGGAATCTATTGTTTGATGCTGTGTTTGCCTTGCAAAATATGAATCAGCCAGAACTGAAGGTAGGCGGCTTAACCTTTAGTGATTATCCGTATGAGACAGGAACGTCACGCTTTGATTTACTCTGGATTGCGTATGAGCAGGAAGACGGTCTTTCTTCAACGATTGAATATAATACTGAGCTTTTCACAGAGGAAACCATCGAGCGGATTGCGGGCTTGCTGAAAGACATCATGAGGGCTGTTTCAGTAGATGCTGTAAGAATAGAGGAGATCGAACTGACTTCTTCATTCGAGCAATTAGATGACGTATCTCTTTTCGAATTAGATGACTTGAAAATATAAGTAAAGAGGTGAATGGAAGAGTGATTGAACATGATGATTTTCAACTGAAAGCAGCGGCGAAGGAAAGGGTGAGGGAAAGAGCCTACTGGACATCGATCTTATCAGGTATCCAGCTTGATGGCCGTATTCCTCATACGGTTTCACAAGCCAAGCCTGCTGCAATGAACCGATCGCTTCATTCGTCCTTCCCTGTGGCTATGAATCATTCGTTAAAGCAATTATGTGGAGATTCTGATTTGCGCCTGTTTATCGTGCTGACCACAGCTGCTTTTGGCTTGCTTCAACGTTATAGCGGAAAAACTGAGTTGATGGTGACTGTTCCTACAATGGAACAGTCTGCCAATCAATCAGCCATCAATCATATACTGCCGCTTAAGGCAGAGATTGAGCCTCATATGAGCTTTAGCGCAGGGCTAGAGGTATTGAAACAATCGTTTCAGGAGGCAGTGCGTCATCAAAATTATCCTGTTCATATTTTAATGGATGAGCTTTGGCGTTCAATAGAAGAAGACAAGAAGCGTGTCAATCTGGCATGTGCATTTGAGCCATTGCATGGGCAAGCTGACCGAGAGCAGCTGCATGCGGATGTGCTTATTGTTTGGAAGAAAGAACAAGATCACCTTCATGCTGAAGTTCACTGGGATGCTTCCATTTATGATGACCACATGATGGAGCAGTTCTCCAATCATTTCATGGGATTCACAGAGCAATGTCTCGAAACGCCTGAGCAAACGATGAGCACACACTCATTTTTATCTGATATGGAGAAAAGTCAGCTGTTTGATTCGTTTCAAGGGGAGTCGCTCGCTTATCCAGTGGATCGTGATATTGTGTCGTTATTTCAACAACAAGTCCAATTGCATCCAGCACGAACGGCTGTTGTGTTTGGCACCACCTCCTATACATATGAAGAGGTTGATCATTTATCAGATCGCATTGCGCTTAGACTATCTCAAAGTCAGATAACATGTGAGACTCCTGTTGGACTCAGAATGTATCGATCTGCTGAACTTGTCATTGCTATTCTTGGCATCTTAAAGGCTGGCTATGCTTATTTACCGATTGATGTCCATCTGCCGATTGAAAGAATTCGGTATATGCTCAAAAACAGCGGTGCTACAGCTATTGTCTCGGATACAGAAGGACACGAAGGATTGGATGTCGAGGTTCATGTGATTCAAGACATGCTTCAAGAATCATCAATAAAAGAGAATCTGACTTGGTCTATCTCGTCTTCGGATATGGCGTATGTCCTGTATACATCAGGTACGACAGGGCATCCGAAAGGTGTCGTTATCGAACATCGTCATGTCATTAATTTGGTATATGGAATGAAAACGCGCTTTTTTGATCTGCTCCCTGATCCTTTGCAAGTAGGGATGCTGGCTTCACACATTTTTGATGCGTCTGTTCAAACATTGTTCCCAGCATTGCTCCTCGGGCATACGCTGCATATTGCCAAAGATGAAGTCCGTATGGATGGGCATGCGTTATGGTCGTTTTACCAAGAACATCACATCCAGCTGTCTGATGTGACCCCCTCTCATTTAAAGCTGATGAACAAGGCAGCAGCGCAATCAAAACAAGACCTGCCAGCGTTGAAGATGCTGCTGGTGGGCGGAGAGGTATTCACAAAAGAGCTGATGGATCAATTTTTACAGCATATATCAGGTGAAAAACCAATCATGATTAATGCGTATGGGCCGACTGAATGTACGGTTCAGTCATCATCCTTTCTGATTCCCCAAGACTGGGATGAGCAAGTCATTCCTATTGGGCAGCCGATGCCGAATGAGCATATTTTCATATGTGATGCGCAAGGAGAGCTAGTTCCGATTGGCGTCTTTGGAGAGTTATATATAGCAGGCGATGGTGTAGGTCGTGGGTACATCAATCACCCTGATCTGAGCAAGGAGAAATTTATCAAAAAACCAGAGCTCAGCAGCGGGGTGTTATACGGTACGGGAGATCTTGCAAGATGGCGGTTTGATGGATTGTTAGAATTCGCCAAGAGAAACGACGGTCAAGTGAAAATTAGGGGATATCGAGTTGAGCTAGAGGAAATCCGCAGAGCGATTCTTGATGACCCGCATATGCAAGGATTGATTCAAGATGTCATTGTCATTCCTAAGGAAACGCAGGATCAGGACCAATACATTTGCGCATACATGATGGCAAAACAAGCGATAGATCAACGTGCGCTTCGTCAGTCTTTAAGTGAAAGATTACCAGGTTATATGGTGCCGAGGCATGTCATTCAAATAGAGCAATTTCCTTTGAATCTATCGGGGAAATTGGATATCCAAGCACTGCCGAATCCAGAAGATCAGCTGGCAGACAATCAAGAGCCAGTGACCATTCAAGCACATAATGAAACAGAGCAGAAGCTTGTTCGCATTTTCGCCTCTATTTTACAAGTCCCTGCTTCGCAGATTCGTATAGATGAACCGTTTTTTGACTTAGGCGGGAACTCTTTTAATATCGTTGAGCTGTCCAATAAAGTGAAAGAGGAATTTCAGCAGGAGCTGACAGTAATGGAGCTGTTCCAATATACAACTGTTTCGCAAATAGCTGCTCAATTAAAAAACAAAGCATCAGGGCAAGAGAAACAGATCGAAGATGATGGAGAAAATGAAGCGGATGACTTAGAAAGTGCCGCTCAACTGTTAGGCGGGATGATAGATGAGTAAGTTCACAGGATTAGAGGTTGCAGTGGTTGGGATGGCCTGCCGTTTTCCGGGAGCAAAGAATATTCATCACTTTTGGGACAACCTTGCAAATGGAAGAGAGTCCATTACGTTCTTTTCGAAGGAAGAGCTGCTTGAGGCAGGGGTTGAGAAAGAGGCATTAGATCATGAGCAATATGTACGTGCCAAAGGAGCAGTTGATCAGCATGATCATTTTGATGCAGATTTCTTTGGTTATTCACAGCGTGAAGCAGAAGTAATGGACCCGCAAATCCGCATGTTTCATGAGGTGGCGTGGGAATCTCTTGAAGATGCAGGCTATAACCCTGAAACCTATCAGGAACCAATTGGTTTATTTGGAGCCGCTTCTGCTAATTTATATTGGCAAGCTGCTTCCATGCTGATGAGAACCAATGACTCATCTGAACAATTTGCGGCTGTTCAGTTAACAGATAAAGATTTCATGAACACAAAGGTATCCTACAAATTGAATTTGAAGGGACCGAGCGTAGCTGTTGATACAGCCTGTTCTTCCTCTTTGACTGCCATTCATATGGCGGCGCGCGCCCTAATTACTGGGGAATGTAAAATGGCTCTCGCAGGCGGCGTCACCATTACGACCCCTCACAAAAAAGGATACATGTATCAAGAGGGGATGATCATGTCGCCGGATGGGCACTGCCGAGCTTTTGATGAACAGGCAAAAGGCACCGTTGGCGGTGAGGGCTGCGGTGTTGTTGTGCTCAAATCATTAAAGCAGGCACTAAAAGATAAGGATCATATCTATGGCGTGATTAAAGGTTCAGCCTATAACAATGATGGCGGGCGTAAGGTTGGCTACACAGCACCAAGTATAGAAGGACAAAGCGAAGTGATTAAAAAGGCACTCAACATCAGTCGTGTAGAAGCTGAGAGTATTTCTTATATTGAAGCACATGGCACAGGTACAACTCTTGGAGATCCGGTTGAAATTGAGTCACTAAAGAAAGCCTTTCAAACGGATAAAAAACAGTTTTGTGCGATTGGGTCTGTGAAAACCAATATTGGTCATCTTGACTCAGCCGCAGGGGTTGCAGGTTTTATCAAGACAACGCTTAGTCTGTACCATCAGATGCTGCCGCCTAGCCTTCATTATAAAAAACCGAATCCGAAAATTGATTTTGAATCAAGTCCATTTTATGTCAATACAACACCCGTACCATGGACGAAAATAGAGCAGCCGCTACGTGCCGGGGTCAGTTCATTTGGAGTTGGTGGAACGAATGTACATCTGATCATGGAAGAGGCACCCGCAGCCGACAAACCGTCATTAGAAAGAGATCATGAACTAATGGTGATTTCTGCAAGATCGAAGCAGGCGGTTCAAAAATCTGCTGAACAAATGACATCTTATTTAAAAGAACAAAAGAATGTCACACTATCCGAGGCTGCCTTTACACTGCAAGAGGGACGAAAGCATTTTCCTTATCGACAAGCTTTTCTTGCAGGTCCGGACCGCACATTCCAGTCAGCCGGACAGCCGCAAAAGGCCTTTCAACAGCCTGCAGTCGTTTGGATGTTTTCTGGACAAGGTGCTCAGTATGTGAATATGGGCAAGGATTTATATGAGAAAGACCCTGAATTTAAACAAACGCTTCAGAAATGTTTTGCCATCATTTTATCTTTATCAGGTGTTGAGATCGAGAACGTGTTATATCCAACAACCGAAGAAGAGTTCATAAAAGCAGAACAACTCATGCAGCAAACATCATATACACAAATCATCTTGTTTAGTTTTGAGTATGCGCTCGCATCGAAGCTGATGGGACTAGGCATACGTCCGCATTATTTCATTGGTCATAGTATTGGAGAAATCACGGCTGCCTGCGTGGCCGGTATCATCCACCTTGAAGATGCAATCCGTATCGTTTTAAAAAGAGGCAGTTTGATGCAAAAAATGCCTCGGGGTGAAATGGCCGGAGTGTCCCTCCCTGCCGAAGAGATTGAACATGATCTTCCTGAGGGGGTCGAGCTTTCTGCGGTGAATAGCTCACAATTATCTGTTGTTTCCGGACCTTCAGAACGGTTACAGATCTATCTCGAACAAGCTGAAAAAAGAGGAGCTTCTGTCCAAACATTGAAAACCTCTCACGCCTTTCATACGAGTATGATGGCTGAAGCATCCGAACAGTTTAAGAACGTTCTCTCAGAGATCACCTATCAGCAGGGCGAGGTTCCGATCCTTTCGAATGTGACAGGGAACTGGTTAACAAATGAGCAAGCCTCATCGCCTGATTACTGGGCATCTCATATTAGGCAGCCTGTTTTATTTAGTCAAGGATTAGAGACGTTACTTGGACTTGGAGAAGTGGTTTTCATTGAAGTGGGGCCAGGTCATACGTTGACCCAATTTGTGAGACGACATGATGACTATGATGTGAACAAAGCAGCGGCTGTTTCATTGGTGAGACATCCAAAAGAACAAGCTGCTGATGATGAATATATGAAAAAAGCTATAGGTAAGCTGTGGACTTTCGGAGTGGAACCGAATTGGAGCGCTGTCAGAAAAGAAAAGACCCCATATCGAGTGTCACTGCCAACATATCCATTTGAGCATCAAATATTCCCCTCTCCGCAGTTTAAAGCGGATCAGCTGATGAGCAATTTAGCGCCATCAGAAAAGGGGGAGAAACTCTCAGCTGATTTTCAAGACTGGTTTTACATTCCGGTATGGGAGCGCTCTGCACCTGTACTAAAAGAGCAGCATCATCAAGGGAAGCGTATCTTAGTTTTTGAGAAAAGTGGTCATATTGGCGCCTATTTGAAAGAGCGGCATGCAGAGGTTGTCAGCGTCTGTCAAAGTGATCATACGATCAAAGAAAATGACCAGTTGATGAAAGCTGACGTTCATATGCTGTCACACTTAGAGTGGGTGATGGCTGAACTGCAGCAATCTGAATTTATACCGGAAGAGATCATCTGGATGCATGATGAACTAACAGAAGATACAGGTGAACAGCCAAACTACTTATCTGTGCTCGATCTCGTCAGGCTGATCAGTCAGCATCATAACACAACCATCCGTCTTCACCTTGTGACAAACCAAGCACATGATGTCATCGGGATGGAGAAGGTCAATCCTCTTCAAGCAACATGTACTGGATTAGCTCTGACCATTCCTCAAGAATATCAGCATATTGCGTGTCAGCACGTTGATTTATGTCAGGAAACAAAGGCGGACTGGCCGCTCTTTCTTTCATACGAGGTTGCAATGCACGATCAAGAGGCGGTCGTGGCGTATCGAGGGAACAGCAGATGGGTTCGAAAAGCTTCAAGTACACCTTTAAGCAAAGAGGAATCGTCCACACAGCCTTTCAGGACTCATGGTGTTTACCTCCTGACCGGCGGTATGGGAGGCATTGGCTTCACACTAGCTCAACATTTAGCAGAAACGTATCAAGCAAAACTTGTGTTCCTCAGCCGATCACAAATACGTGAACGTTCTGCATGGGGTGAGCTGCGTGATGCGGATGGGAAAGAAGCTGAGACCGTGAAAAAACTGATGGTTCTTGAAGAGTTAGGAGCTGATGTACAAACTGTAAACGGTGATGTGTCAGATAAAGACGCCGTGCAGAAAGCGATCCAGCTGGCTCATACATCATTTGGTGATTTACATGGTGTCATTCATGCGGCAGGAGAGGCAGATGGGAAGATCATCCAAGCAAGAACAGCAGACGATGAAATTCGCATGTGTCAGGCAAAAATCAACGGGACCTATGTGCTGGATGAAGCTCTCAAGGATGAAACGCTCGACTTCTTTTTACTTTGTTCATCCCTTGTGTCCTTTCTTGGAGCGGCTGGACAAGTGGCTTATGCCGCTTCCAATGCTTTTATGGACAGCTTTGCTCATGCGAAGAGGCAGGAAGGAAAGCCAGTGATTTCTTTAAACTGGGATCGATGGGAAAAAGTCGGTATGGCACACGACTCAGCATTAGCGGCCAAAGTCAATGACATGATGACGCTCGAGGAGCAGGCGGGAATTTTACCAGAAGAAGGAATCAAGGTCTTTCAGGAAGTGCTGCGTCTAGATTATCCGCAAATTCTTGTTTCTGTTCGAGACATGGGTGAGAGAATAAAACACCGATTAACACCTATGCAGCAGGAAGAAGAGCCGTCTCAACAAATATCGCAGGTCATAGATGATCGTCTAGAAGCATCATTGTGTGATGTACTCAGCTCCTTTTTTCCTCATGAACCGGATGTAAATGAGAACTTCTTTGAAATGGGTGCAACATCCCTTGATTTGCTGCAGATGAGCGGTCATATTAAATCAATTTATGGTATAGAGGTTCCAGTGGTCATGATGTATAGTCATCCAACGATCGCGTCATTGGCTGCAGAACTGAAGAAGATACATGGAGTGAAGGAAGAAAAGCAAGCTGTCACTGAATCATCTAATCTCCGCAAACAGGCGATGGCAGATGGGAAGAACCGCCGTAAACAGAGATTAAAACGAAAATAGATGGGAGAAATGCAGCGTATGTCTGATCAAGAGCAATGGACCGAATCTGGACTTGAAATTGCAGTTGTAGGATTAGCAGGTACGTTTCCCGAGGCACCGAATGTGCAAGCGTTTTGGGAAAATGTATCGCAAGGGAAAGAATCCGTTACGTTTTTCACTGATGAAGAATTAAAGGCAGCGGGTGTAGATGAGACGCTGCTAAAACGTTCTGATTATGTCAAGGCAAAGCCATATTTACAGCATGCATCATCATTTGATGCAGACTTTTTTGGCTACTCTCCGCGAGAGGCATCTATTATGGACCCGCAAATTCGATTGATGCATGAATGTACATGGCATGCGCTAGAGGATGCAGGCTATGAGCCTGAGCAATACGAAGGATTAATTGGTCTTTATGCCGGGGCATCTAGCAATCTATCGTGGATGGGGCAGCATATGTCGTCACTTGCGAAGAACGAAGATGTGTTTCAAATCATGCATCTCAATGACCCATCCTTTGCTTCTCGGATTGCCTATAAATTAAATCTAAAAGGTCCAAGCGTATCGGTGCAAACGGCTTGCTCCACATCGCTTGTTGCTATCCATATGGCCTGCCAAGGATTAATCGGCGGTGAATGTGACCTTGCGTTAGCAGGAGGTGTCACACTCCATCAGCCGCAAATCACAGGCTATCAATACCAAGAAGGAATGATTTATTCTCCTGATGGTCATTGCCGTCCGTTTGATGAAAAAGCAAAAGGAACCGTTTTTGGTGAAGGTGCAGGCGTTGTTGCGCTAAAACGTTTAAAAGATGCGATAGAAGATGGAGATTTTATTTATGCTGTCGTAAAAGGATCTGCAACGAACAATGATGGGAGCAATAAAGTCGGTTATACAGCCCCAAGTGTGAGTGGACAGGCAAGTGTCATTGAATCTGCGTTAGAAATGGCTGAGACAGAACCAGAGACGATTTCTTATATCGAAGCACATGGAACGGGTACACCTGTTGGAGATCCGATTGAGATTGAGGCGCTTACCCGTGCTTTTCAAACAGATCAACAAGGTTATTGCCGAATTGGATCAGTCAAAGCCAATATTGGGCATTTAGATGCTGCAAGCGGCGTAGCTGGTTTTATCAAAACAGTCATGATGCTGCATCATCGTCAATTTGCCCCGATGCCGCACTTTGAGAAACCGAATCACCGTATTTCTTTTGATCAAACCCCATTTTATGTTGGGACAGACAAAGAGGAGTGGAAGACATCTCAATTGCCAAGGAGAGCTGGAGTCAGTGCCTTTGGTATAGGGGGAGCAAATGCTCATGTCATCTTAGAAGAGGCACAGCCGAGAAAAGCAAACAGCAAGGCCTCGTCCAAAGAATTAATCGTGTTGTCAGCTAGATCAACGCATGATCTGAGGAACATGACAAAAAACTTAAAGGAATATGTCTCCTCACATCCTGATCTCTCACTTGGTGAAGCAGCTTATACGTTACAAAGTGGAAGAAAGGCTTTCAAATATCGAAAAGCGTTTGTCTGTTCCACGCGGGAAGAGTTATTAGAGGAGCTGCAAGTGCTGAATGAAGAGACAGCAGGCAGAGAAAGTCATCTTTATAAACGGATCAGCATGAAGCTGACAGGGTATCATGAGTCAGGTTTACGTGATTACATCAAGCTGTATGAGAAAGATCCTTCTTTCAAAACAGAAGTGGATCGAATCATAAGCCTCGTCCAATCCGCAGTACCTATCAAAAAAGACGAGCTGTTCCATCCTAAACAAAGCCGTCAATCAGAAGTGGCGATGCTGATCATGACATCCGCTTTTGCCAACATGGTAAGATCACTCGGAATTGAACCAGATGGATGGGTTGGAGAAGGCAGCGGAGTCTGGACAGCTTTATATGCAGCAGGCGGTCTTGAGCTAAAAGATGCGGCATCTATTGTGTACCATCTTCATGATACCGAGACGGTTAATCAAAGGCTGGCTTCCCTGCCTCAGAGGACACTCAAGCGGCCTGTTTACTTGCAGCAAACTGGGGAGCAACAAACCACTTTCGACCCATCGTCTGCAAAGGGTCTTCTTCATATGGATCAGCCTGTAAAATCACCAATGATTGAGCAAGAATCACCAGCTTTGATCATTGACCTTTCAATGAAACAAGGGATTGTAATTGAAAAGGGAGCAGAAAAAACAACCGAACCACTTGATGGAGACATGCTTCAAATCGCAGGTGTTCTTTGGGAAATGGGGGTCGGCTTAGCTTTCCCAATAACAGATGAGAAGAACAGACAGCGTATTCCGCTACCTGGGTACCCATTTCATAAAACTGATTTCTCTGCACAAACAAATACGATGGCAGCCATTGAACCACAAAAGCCGCAGAATGAACAGCGTGTCTTTGCTTCACTCGCTTCTTTACAAAAAGACATTCACGACATTGTGCAAACTCATTTTGGGTTTGATCAAATGGATGATGAATCGCCATTTTTCGAATTTGGTGCGACATCCCTTGATATTTCTCAGCTTGCAGCGAAAATATCTGAGCATGTGGACAAGCAAATTGACACTGTGCAATTGTATCGGTTTGCGACAGTGGCAAGTCTTGCTGAATATTTGTTTGAAGAACAGTCAGAACAGATTCAAACGCCTGCTTCTCGCCCAGTAAAAAACACGTCCCAGGAGCATACGGATATTGCGATTGTCGGAATGGCTGGAAGATTCCCGGGAGCTTCATCGCTAGAAGACTTTTGGCAGCGTCTTGTGAATGGCGAGGAAATGATTCACTTTTTCACAGAAGAAGAGCTCAAGAAAGCAGGGCTGGATGCGTCTGTCTATCAGCATCCAAATTTCATTGGAGCAAAAGGTCGTTTACAAGAGATTGAAGGCTTTGATGCAGACTTCTTCAACTATTCTGCCAGAGAGGCAGAGCTAATGGATCCGCAGTTCAGGCTCTTGCATGAATGTGCTTGGGAAGCGCTGGAGGATGCTGGCTGTGACCCTGATCGAATGGCAGGGAAAATTGGCGTTTATACAGGAACGAGTCCAAACCATGAGTGGCTGACGCGCTTTGCCCATCAAATGGAAGCAACTGAGCAATTCAGCGCCATGCTGTTAAATGATCGTGAGTTCTTTAGTACGCAGCTTTCTTATAAATTGAATTTACACGGGCCTAGTGTGACCATGCAGACAGCTTGTTCGACCTCACTTGTCAATATTGGCATGGCCTGTCAAGCATTATTGAATCAAGAATGTGATGCTGCACTGGCTGGCGGTGTGACGGTTAGTTCTCCAGAAAATATCGGCTACATCTATCAAGATGGGATGATTCAATCAAAAGATGGACATTGCCGACCGTTTGACCAAGAGGCGAGCGGAACCATTTTCGGAGATGGAGCGGGGATTGTTCTGCTAAAACGTTATGAAGATGCAATGAGAGATGGCAACCCGATTCATGCGGTCATCAAAGGGGTTGGTGTGAACAATGATGGCAGCCGAAAAGCTGGTTTTACCGCTCCGAGTGTGGAAGGACAAGCAGAGGTTTTAAAAGAAACGTATGAAAAATCAGGTATCGATCCCGCGTCTATTGGTTATGTAGAAGCTCATGGTACGGGGACAAACATGGGAGATCCAATTGAGGTATCCGCCCTTAGCCAAGTGTTCAAAGGGACAGATCCGCTGACGATTCCGATCGGTTCTGTGAAAAGTAATGTCGGACACTTAAATAGTGCGGCAGGGATTGCAGGTTTGTTTAAAGCCATTTTGGCTCTCCAGCATAAAACGATCCCGCCAACCATTCATTATGAAAAACCCAATCAGGAGATTCCTTTCAAAGATACACCGTTTTATGTGAATCAAAAGGCGTTGTATTGGAAGGAAGCAGATGGTCCGAGAAGAGCGGGAGTTAGCTCTTTCGGTATCGGCGGAACGAATGCCCATATGATCATAGAAGAGGGCATACAGGCGAAGCAAAAGCCAGCTTCTAACCAAAAGCAGCTGCTCGTCTTATCTGCAAAAACAGATACTGCTTTGACGGAAATGACAGAGCGATTAAAGCAGTATGTGATCCACCATCCTCAAGTCCCGCTTGAAGATATTGCTTATACATTACGTTATGGCAGAAAGCAATTTCCATACCGAAAAGCGATCGTACTCGCGTCTGCTGATGAATGGATGCAGCAGAAACAGCTTGAAACAAGTGTGTTTCGAAGCAAAAAATGGCGTAAAGCGACCTTTATGTTTTCGGGTCAAGGCGCTCAGTATGTTGGTATGATGCGCGGATTATATGATGCAGAGCCAGTGTTCAAATGGGAAGTAGATAGATGCTTTAAATATGTAATGGAAACGGAGCAAGTGGATTTAAAGGGCATTGTCTTTTCCGAGGATGAAACGAACGAAGACATCACAAAAACGTCAAATGCTCAGCCGCTTCTCTTTATATTCGAGTATGCATTAGCCAAATTGCTTCAGCATAGCGGTGTTGAGCCAGAATCAATGATTGGACACAGTATCGGCGAGTACGTTGCCGCTTGTTTGTCAGGGGTCTTTTCTCTCGAGTCTGCATTAACACTCGTGATGGCAAGAGGAAGATTGATGCAAGACATGGAAAAAGGCGCGATGCTTAGTGTGCAATTACCCGAGGCGGAGCTCGTCTCAATGATCGATGAATCGCTTTCTGTTGCTGCTGTCAATGCAAAAGACCTTTGTGTCGTTTCTGGAAGAGAAGAGCATATCGCTGCATTTGAAAAGAAACTGCAAGACAAAGGAATTGTCACAAGACAGCTCCATACTTCTCATGCCTTTCATTCCTACATGATGGAGCCGATGCTTGAGGCGTTTCAACAATTCGTAGAGAAAGTAGAATTGCACGAGCCAGCGATTCCGTTTATATCGAATGTGACAGGCACCTGGGCAACAAGCGAAGAGGTGATGACAGCATCTTATTGGACGAACCACTTGCGTGGAACCGTTCGTTTTCATGAAGGTCTATCTCAGCTGTTAACCGATGAAGTACGAGCACTCATTGAAGTTGGACCTGGAAACAGCTTGACGGCATTAGCGAAACGTCATGAAAACAAAGAGTCTCATCATGATGTCCTGAATATGGTGAGGCATACGAGAGAACAAGCGGATGACCATGCATATTTCTTAAAGAGAATAGGAGAGCTATGGGCAGGGGGCTACGAGGTCAAAGCACAGCAACATCCAACTCAAGAGGAACGTCAGCTCGTATCGCTGCCGACCTATCCATTTGAGCGGAAACGATATTGGATTGAAGCAGGAAAGCCCGCGTCTCCGCAACTATCCGCTCCTAAGGAAACGAAGAAGAAAGAGATGGAAGAATGGTTCTACCTGCCTTCATGGGAGCAGCAGCCGCTAAAACCAGTTTTCGAAAAAGAAACAGAAGAACAAACGTGGCTCATTTTCAGGGAACAGGATGCTTTTCATGAACTGTTTATTCATTCATTTAAGCAACAAGGTATCAAGGTCATTTCTGTCACAAAGGGTGAAGCTTATCAAGAGCAAGATGAGTCGTTTACGATCAATCCGGCAGAAGGCCAGCACTACCGAAACATGTTAGATTCATTGTCTAATAGAGGCATCAATATTCATCGGATTCTTCATTTATGGGAAGCTGCGAAAGAAGATGACAACTCGAATCGTCAAGCCGCTTTTCAGGCGCACATTGAAAAAGGCTATTACAGCTTAATTTTCTTATCTCAAGCGATTGCTGCCCAAAAAAATATTCGAGAATGCCGTCTGTTTACGATCACTAGCGGAATTCAGCCAGTCACAGGAAATGAGACGATATGTGCAGAGAAAAGTGCAATGCTTGGGCCATGTAAAGTGATTTCACAGGAATACCATCATATCAAATGTTGGAATATCGATGTGGAAGACGTGCCAGAAGTCATGTCTTGGAAGGAACAAGTCCTTGTCGATCTTATTGTGCAGGAAATCATGCAGCCTGGAAAGGACCAGCTTGTGGCGTATCGTCATCGAAAGCGCTGGGTGCAGAGCTACAAGCATTTGCCGCTACAAAAAGAAGATGGACTTCCGAAGATGATCAGGCCAAATGGTGTTTATTTGATCACAGGAGGTTTAGGCGGTATCGGATTTGTTCTATCAAAGATGCTGGCGAAGGAAGGAAATGTACATCTTTATTTAACTGGCAGAACGGCATTGCCACCAAGAAATGAATGGGCGTCATATGTTCAACAAGCAAATGCCGATGAAGCGCAGCGCACGAGAATTGAGAAGGTGCTTGAGCTTGAACGATTAGGTGCAACAGTAGAAGCGGTGCAGGCGAATGCAGGAGATCTTGATCAGATGAAACATGTATTTGATGCCATCCGCAAAAAGCATGGCGGCGTTCATGGTGTATTCCATGCAGCAGGATTACCAGGAAGTACATCCTTCCGTGCAATCAAAGATATCCCTTCTACACTGGCGCAGGGAGAGGATCAATTCCAATCAAAGGTGAAAGGGCTCGATGTGCTAGAGCAGCTGCTGGAACAAGAACAAGCAGACTTTTGTCTTCTCTTTTCTTCCATTAGTGCATTGCTTGGGGGCTTAGGATTCTCTGCTTACTCAGCGGCTAACTTATATATGGATGCATTTGCAGCTAGACTTAATCAACATAGTCAAACCCCGTGGATGTGTGTGAACTGGGATGCTTGGAATTTCTGGGGTGAACTAGAATCCACAATTGGTGAATCGATCAATGAGCTTGCGATTTTACCAGAAGAGGGTGCTGAGCTGTTCCAGTATGTTCTGTCTAGCCGGCAGAATCGACACATGCTCGTGTCCACAGGAAATCTTGATGAACGGATAGATCAATGGCTGTCACTAGAGCCTAAGACCGCAGCGGATGAGGATTCATATGAAGTGTCTAAGCACGAAAGACCAGAGCTGGGCAATCCGTATGTGGCGCCTCGCAATGAAACTGAAAAAGCGATCTGTCAAGTATGGCAGGATTTTATGGGCATGGAACAAGTGGGCATTCACGACAATTTCTTCGATCTCGGCGCAAGCTCGCTGGATATTGTTCAAGTCACCAATCGGTTAAACCAAGCACTTCAAACAAATGAAGCGGTTGTGACGTTGTTTACGTACCCATCTGTTGCAGAGCTTGCGAAATATATCCAGCCTTCTGAGGACTCGAAGGAAGAAACGATGGAAGAAGAACTAGCCGTCGTCACTTCAGGTGATCGTAGAGCTCGTTTTAAACAGCAACGGAATAAAAGATTGAGAGGCGGAATCGAGAATGAATGATACAACGAATCACTATCATGGCGCAGAAATTGCTGTTATCGGTCTTGCAGGTCGTTTTCCAGGGGCCAAAAATGTAGATGAGTACTGGGAGAATCTGAAAAAAGGAAAAGAAACAATCTCCTTTTTTACAGAAGAAGAATTACGGCGTGAAGGTACAGATGAAGCTTTATTAAAAAATCCCCGTTTTGTCAAAGCAAAAGGGATGCTAGATGATGTTGATTTATTTGATGCAGATTTCTTTGACTATACACCAAAGGAAGCGGCCATGATGGACCCGCAGTTTAGACTCTTTCATGAATGTGTGTGGACAGCGCTTGAAGACGCTGGGTACGATCCGTTTGAATATAAAGGGCAAATTGGTCTTTATACAGGTGCAGGGATCAATACAGAATGGGTCATGAGAGCACTTCAAGGGGCGGCTCAAGGTGAGGATTCGAAAACACTAGAAGCTGCCGTTCTGAATATGCGTGATTATTTAGCGACGATGATTTCATATAAATTAAATTTGAAGGGACCGAGTATGGTGGTGCAAACCGCCTGCTCGACCTCGATGGTGTCGATTCATCTAGCCGTTCAGGCTTTATTAAGTGGCGACTGTCATATGGCAGTTGCAGGCGGCGTGTCCATTCGCCTGCCGCAAAAATCAGGTTATCTTTATCAAGAAGGCATGATCCATTCATCTGACGGACATTGCCGCGTCTTTGATAACAAAGCCGATGGAACCGTTTTTGGTGATGGTGCAGGAGCCGTTATTTTAAAAAATTTAGAGGATGCCATTGAAGACGGTGATCACATCTATGCTGTCATTAAAGGATCATCTATTAATAATGACGGAAATAGAAAAGTAGGATATACGGCGCCGAGTACGAAAGGTCAAGTTTCAGCCATTAAGACAGCACTTCGAATGGCTGAGGTGGAACCTGAAACCATTTCGTACATTGAAGCACATGGAACCGGAACAACCCTCGGAGATCCAATCGAAATTGAAGCGCTCAAGCAAGCATTTGATACAGATAAAAAAGGCTTTTGCCGCATTGGTTCTGTCAAATCGAATGTTGGTCATTTGAATGATGCATCAGGTGTCGCGGGCTTTATTAAAACCGTTTTAAGCTTAAAGCATCAAGTGATTCCGCCGACCATTCATTTTGAAACGCCGAATGAAAAAATTGAATTTGACAATTCGCCTTTCGTTGTAAACACAGACTTGACGCCATGGAGCACACAGGAATCTCCTCGCCGGGCGGGTGTAAGCTCATTTGGGATAGGTGGAACAAATGCTCATGTCATTTTAGAAGAAGCACCTGCTACACGTGTTGCCGCTGATAGCCCTGAGGATAGTGAACTTCTTTTATTATCTGCCAAAACACCAGCAGCTCTTGAAAAAATGACGGATCGCCTTGCGGACTATTTACTCCAGCATCAGCAGCAAGTTCGTCTAAGTGACGTTGCCTATACGCTGCAAACAGGGCGCCATCATTTCCCGCATAAACGTGTCATTCTTGGAAATAACACGGCTGACATGTTACAGGCGCTGAATCAAAGGTCAAAAGAGGTGGTCAAGACGGCCAGCTCCCAAACATCGAGCCGTCCAATCGTCTTTCTTTTCCCAGGCCAAGGATCTCAGTATGTAGACATGGGGCGTCAGCTTTATGACAAGTATCCAGTCTTTAAGGAAGCGCTGGATCAATGCTTGAATCAATTCAAACAGCATGTCTCAGTTGACCCATTTAGTATTTTATTCTCTACAGAAGCAAGTGATGATCGTCAGCTGATCAACCAAACAGAATATACGCAGCCGCTTCTGTTTAGTGTGGAATACGCTTTGGCTAAATTGCTGATTCATTTTGGCGTCAAACCGCAGGCACTGATCGGTCACAGTATTGGAGAATACACAGCTGCTGCCGTATCTGGTTTACTATCTGTTGAAGATGCCGTAGATCTTGTGGCTTATCGCGGACAGCTCATTAGCCAGCTTCCAAAAGGCTCTATGCTGAGTGTTCCTTTGAGTGAACAGAACGTGTTGTCATATTTAACAGATGATCTTTCACTTGCAGCAGTAAATGGTCCTGAATTGTGCGTAGTGTCAGGTGAGACCACAGCCATTGATGCACTTGCTGAGAAACTGGAGGCTGCTGGACATGGGTGTAGAAAGCTTCACACCTCTCATGCCTTCCATTCTAAAATGATGGATGACATCCTGCCATCATTTAAAGAAAAGGTAGCCGAGTATCAATTGAATGCGCCGTCTATCCCTTATATTTCTAACGTCACAGGTACGTGGATTGACCATGAAGCAGTGCAAGACCCGGCATATTGGGCTAATCATTTGCGGCAAGCGGTTCGTTTCCGTGATGGAGCGGAGACGTTATTAACGGAGCTTGATCCTATTTTCGTTGAAGTCGGGCCGGGGAATACGTTAAGTGCCTTTATTCGCCCAGCTTCAAAGGAACATCATCAGCAGCCGATTCCATTGATGCGTCATCCAAAAGAAGAGGCAGCCGACGACCGCTACCTGCTGGGAAGATTGGGTGACATCTGGCTTCAAGGGGTGCCGGTTGACTGGACAAAATTGCGAAATCAGACATCAAATCAAAAAGTATCCTTGCCGACCTATCCGTTTGAACGACAACGATATTGGATTGAAAAGGTAGATACATCTGCATTATCTTCATCTTCAGGTGTGCAAATGGTGGTGCCAAAGGATAACAAAGGGCAGGAAATAGAAGAAAACAATCAAGTCCATGCCGCCGCATCGAATGACATTGAGGCAACGTTACAGCGGATGTGGAAAGACATTTTAGGAATTGAAAAGGTGGAAAGAGACGACCATTTCTTTGAGCTTGGCGGACATTCGTTAAATGCCACCGGTCTGATTTCTCAAATTCACAAAGAGTTTGGTGTAGAGCTAACGCTCACAGACATGTTTAACAATCCGACAATTGAAAAGCTCCAAGCATTCATCGAAAAGGCAGAGAAGCATCAATATTTCAAGATTGAACCAGTGGAAAAGAAAGACACGTATCCATTATCTGCTGCTCAAAGACGGACATTCCTCATTCATCAGCGTATTGGTCAAGTGACCTCTTACAACATGCCGATGGCACTGAGATGTAAAGGGGAAATTGACGTCGAGCGCTTTGAGCAGACCTTCAAGCAATTAATTGATCGTCATGAAACCTTGCGAACGACCTTTGAATTAAAAGATGGTGAACCGGTTCAGCGTGTCCATGATGACTTCCAATTTGCTGTTGAATTGACAGAGGCTGATGAAAAAGGATTAGAAGCACAAATCGATGAATTCATTCGTCCATTTGACTTAAAGGCTGCACCATTGATCCGTGTGCGTTTTGTGAAAATCGCTGCACATGATCATCTCTTATTAGTCGATATGCATAATATTGTGGCGGATGGAGCGAGCATGAACATCTTTATTAAAGAATTTACTGAGCTCTATCGAGGGGAAACCTTGCCGGAACTCACTGTTCAATATAAAGATTATGCAGAATGGCAAGATAAATATTTCCGCAGCGAGATGTTTCAAAAGCAGCAGGATTATTGGAAGCAGCAAATTGGCTCAAATGTGCCAACTTTGACAATGCCATATGATTTTGAACGGAAGGAACAATCCTTCTTAGGAAGAGCGATCAAATTCAATATTGAACCGCACATTGTTGAGAAAATTGAACAGCTTGCTGAACAGTATCAGCTGACAAATAACGTCATCTTGTTCCAGCTCTATGGGCTGCTGCTCTCACGTTATGCAGATCAAGAGGAACTAATTGTCGGTTCACTTGTGGCTGGACGGCGTCATGCAGATATCGAGCATACAATTGGCATGTTTACAAACTTCCTACCAATTAAACTAGACATGGAACAAGAAGCAACCTTTACAGAGCAACTGACGCAGACAAAGCAAGTATTGCTGGATGCGTATGACCATCAAGAGTACCCATTTGACCAAATGGTCGAGCATCTGAATCCAAAAACAAGACCGCATCGTAATCCATTCTTTGATACAATGCTCATTTACCATAATGAGTACGATCCGAATATTAAAATCGAAGCCGATGGACTAACATTTGAAACACATGAGTTTGCAAAGGGAATTTCCAAACTCGATATGAAAATGGATGTTGTCAGAGAAGTAACAGGTGAGTTAAAGTGCGTCCTTCAATACAATCTTGCGCTGTTTAAACATGAGACAATGCAAGCGTTCGTCAAGCACTTCGAGCACTTGGTCGAACAGGCTGTTCAAACACCTGATCAACTGCTCAAGGATTTCGATGTGCTTTCAGACGAAGAAGAACAGGCAGCAAAAGAGAAAAGGGAGCGTGCAGAGGAAAAAGCACCGCTCGTACTAACAGTCAGCTCGACATTTACAGCAGATCCAATCGCACCTTACATTCAGTACTGGACCAAACAGTTTGATGTGCAGCTTGATGTTCAATTTGCACCGTATGGGCAGGTATATCAGGAATTACTAAATGAGCGCAGCCTTATCTCACAGAAGAAAAACGGTGCGAACCTTCTGCTCATTCGATTAGAGGATATCACGGGTCCAGCTCATCTTTCACTGGAAGAAAACAAAAAACTGGCTGCAGAGCATACTGAAGAACTTGCAAACGTTCTGAAATCAAAAACGAAACATAACCTATATTTTGTTGGGATTCTGCCGATAAGTGCTGCTCTTAAAGACACGCTGCAAGATGTGGAACAAGAGTGGATTGCTCAATTATCTGAGATAGACGGTGTTCAATTGATCGATTGCCGTCAGCTTGCGCAGCAATATCAGATGGATGACATCTTTGATGCAAAAGGAGAGCAAGCCGCACATCTCCCATTCACTGAAGTCTTTTGTGGAGCCATTGGTACAAAAGTCGCACGCGAGTTCATTGCATGGCAAGGTGCCCCATTTAAGGTAGCGGCCATTGATTGTGATCATACGCTTTGGAGGGGTGTTGTTTCAGAAGACGGTGTGGAAGGTATCGATATTACGCCAGAACATCAAATGCTTCAGCGCTTTTTAAAACAAAAGCAGCAAGAGGGTCTCCTGCTTGTCTTAAGCAGCAGGAATAATGAAGAAGATGTGTGGCGCGTGTTTGAAAACCACCCAGATATGATCTTGCAAAAAGACGATATTGTCGACTGGCGAATCAATTGGGAAAGTAAACCGGCACATCTCAAAGAGATGGCAGATTCACTGAATCTTTCATTATCTCAGTTTATTTTCTTAGACGATGATCCTGCTCAGTGCTTGCGTATGAATGAAGAGCTACCTGAAGTGATGACACTGCTACTACCTGCCAATGAAAAAGCGATCCCATTATTTGCTCAGCATGCTTGGGCATTTGACCGCTATGATGTCACAGAAGAAGATAGAGGGCGAACAACGAGCTACAAGGCTGAAAAAGCTCGTCAAAAAGAGAAAGCTGAGTCTCTGTCAAAGGAGCAATTTTTACAAGATTTGAATTTAAACATGAGTGTAACAGAGTGGGGAGAAAAGCACCTTGCCCGCGTGGCGCAAATGAGCAGTCGCATTAACCAATTCCGCTTAAATGCTCAGCGCTTTGATGAACAGCAGCTGAGAGAGCGGATGGAAAATGAGCATGTTAAGGGCTGGATTATCGAGGCAGCGGATCGCTTCAGTCATGAAGGAATTGTAGGGGCGATCTTGGCTCATCATGCAGGCGACACCTTGATCATTGATGCTTGGATGCTAAGCTGCCGTGCTCTAGGGAAAGGGATTGAGCAAAAATGTCTGACATGGCTCGCTAAATATAGCCGTCAGCACCAGCTTTCTTCTATTGAATTCAAGTTTACATCGACTGGACGTAATGAGCTATTCAAGTCATTTATGAAAGAGCACCAGATGCAGGAGATTGAGGAGCAGCAAACATACCGGATACAAGTGAAAGAAATCGGTTCACTGAGCGATCACATTCAGATCGTTGACCACCTGTCACCTCGTCAGCACCTGGCTGAAGAAATAGAGGGTCAAAGGGTGGAGACAGCAAGTCATTCAGCTTCTGAAGGTTACACATGGGAAACGATTCAAACAGATCAAACGCTGCACAGCGGTTATGTAAAAGCCCTTAAGGTACATGATCAAGAAGGTCTGTGTTCATTATTAAAGACGGAACTAACGCAGGATCATGGACTTTACGCACACCCAACCAATGAACGCGAGGCACTGCTTCTTGAGATTTGGTGTGACATTCTTCATGTGGAAAAAGTAGGAATTGACAACGACTTTTTCGATTTAGGAGGAAATTCTTTACTTGCTGTCAAAATGGAAGTAGAGATTGAAAAGAAGGGTTGGTATGTTGATGATTTGAATTTTGCTGAAAAACACACCATTCGAGAATTAGCAAAATATATGAAGAGGGAGAATCAGCATGCATAAAGATGTAAAAGCCATATATGAAGAATCAAAAATTTTAGATGAGGCCACTCATTTATACGGAGTCCAGCGAAGTGACATCCACTTTATCGCAGATGCAGAAAACTATGTGTATGAACTTAAAAAAGACGGAGAGTCTTTCATTTTAAAAATTACCCATACCATCCGCAGATCACCTGATTATATTTTAGGTGAAATGGAATGGCTCCATCACTTAGCGAAGGGCGGACTTTCGGTTGCAAAACCAATTGCTTCATTAAATGGCCGTGATATCGAGCAAGTAGACGATGGGCAAGGCGGTTCATTTTTACTGCGAGTCTATGAAAAAGCACCAGGCCATAAAGTCGAAGAGGCAGACTGGAACGATGAATTATTTTATGCCCTTGGACAGTACACAGGCCGCATGCATAAACTGACAAAAAGCTATCAGCTGTCAGATCCGCGATATAAAAGACAAGAGTGGGATGAAGAGGAGCAGCTTAAATTGCGTAAGTATGTCCCAGCCGATCAGACGCTTGTGTTCGAACAAGCGGATCGGTTGATGGAAAAGCTGGCAAAGCTTCCGAAAAATCAGGATACGTACGGATTGGTTCATGCGGATCTTCATCACGGAAACTTCCACTGGGATCAAGGCAAAATTACGACCTTTGATTTCGATGATATCGGGTACAATTGGTTTATGAATGACATTAGCATTTTGCTATACAATGTGTTGTGGTACCCAGTCATTCCATACGAAGACAAAGCAGCTTTTGCAGGAAACTTTATGAAGCAGTTTCTTAAAGGCTATCGTGAAGAGAATGAGCTTGGGGATGAGTGGCTTGCCTACATTCCTGACTTCCTTCGCTTACGTCACGTGCTAATCTATGGCTTGCTGCATCAAGCATTTGATTTGGCTACCATCGGAGATGAAGAGAAGGCCATGCTCGCTAGCTTCCGCTCCGACATTGAGCAAGCAGCACCGATTACGACGTTTGACTTTACAAAGCTAAGTCAATCTTAAAAATGAAAATCCCCGCCTATGTGATGAGGCGGGGATTGTTTTTTATGGGCGATAGGTGGACGGTGATTCAATGATATGAAACAGGTTCTTTCCTTGCTTTGTATTATCGATCCAGCCTTGAAATGCTGCTTTCCCAGGTCCATATGCATAGACAGGGACATCCTCACCTGTATGAGCAAAGGTTGTCCAGCCTGAGAAAGAACGTTGATCAAAGATGTGTTGAATGCTGAGTTGAATCGTACCGGCCTTCCCTGATTGTGCCGCTTTCTCCACCTGTGAGATTTCCTCTTTTGTGAGCGAGAAATCAATATTGGTGTGAAGAACATCACGTACCGATTGTCCGCCTGCGATTTTCTTTGCCATATACACTGGTGTTTTCTTAGCAGCTAAAATGGGTGCTGGGTCCCATTTATAGCCGGTTTCACTTGTCATGCCGTCTGCACCAAACGAAAAGCCGCCAGTCGCATGATCTGCTGTGATGACAACGAGTGTTTCTTGATCTTTTTTAGCGAATTGAAGAGCCGCTTGGACTGCTTTCTCAAAATCCTCCATCTCACTCATTGCGCCGACCACATCATTTTCATGTCCAGCAGAATCAATGGTACTACCTTCAAGCAGCATGAAAAACCCATGCGAATTGTCTTGATTTAATTGGGCTAATGCTGACTGCGTCATGTCTTTTAAAGTAGGCACATGCTTTGGACGATCGATGGCTCGATCCAGCTCGTCCTCCTGGAATAAGCCGAGCATTTTTGAAGATGATTGGGTAGTTAAATCATCTTTTGACCTTAGTATGGAATACCCGCTCTTCTCAAATTCTTTCACAAGATCACGGTCTTTTCGGTCAAAATATTGCATGCCGCCACCTAGAAGGATATCAACTTTGTGCTCTCCACCTATTTTCTCATCAAAAAAGTGGTCTGCAATTTGTTCTTTGTTTTTTCGGGAGACGTTATGTGTGCCAAAAGCGGCAGGTGTCGCATCGGTGATGTCAGATGAGACAACAAAGGCTGTTTTCATTTGTGCTTCCTTTGCTGCTTCAACGACACTTCTAAGAGGTTCTTTTTCTTGGTTGACGGCGATGGCATCATTGTATGTCTTTTTTCCAGTCGCCATGGCCGTGGCTGCGGCAGCTGAGTCGGTAATATTATCTCGAGGATCATCTGGGTGTGTGGTCTGCATCCCGACTAAATACGGGTCCCAGACGGTTTGTGCTTTTGGAGAACCAAGCTTTTCCTGCTTGAATGTGCGGTAGGCTTTGATCACGGGCATCCCCATTCCATCGCCAATGATAAAAATAACATTTTTTGGTGTTTTCGTTTGTTTCTTGTCTGCTGCATTTGTTGAGACGGGAGTGACATAATGTGAGGTCAATAAAGCAGCGAATACGAGTACCGCTAGAATCCCACTCATAAGAAAAATACGTTTTTTACGATCCATATAGCCCATGAAAAATCCCCTTTTATCATTTATTTCATAATTTGTATTTTATTTGAATGAAGGCGATGGTTCAACCCCTTTTCCCATAAAAAAAGGTGATGAGACTTTTGCCTCATCACCTTTTATACCGTATCACACTTGACGCCAACGACGCCTTCTAGATCTTTAATATCAAAATACACATCAGTTGTATAGCGATCTTTATGCACGCGTACGCGTACTTCCATAATCGGATAGTTCTTTTCTGTTAAATCATCAATACGAACAGAATGAATGCGAATGTTGAGGGCTTTCATTTCTTTTAAAATATCCGTCATGCGGTTTCGATCAGAAAGAGACATTCTGATGCGGATTTCTTTTTCCTGTAAGCGAATCGGCCCGATCCGCTGGAAGAGCCACGGTAGAAATTCGACACTAATCAGAATAAAGAAAAGACTGAGGAAGGCTTCTTTATAAAATCCTGCACCTGTAGCAACACCAAGTCCTGCTGCTCCCCAGATCATCGCAGAAGTCGTGAGACCTGAGATGACATCATTGCTTTTTCGCAGAATCACACCTGCTCCAATAAAACCAACACCAGATATAATTTGCGCCGGTAACCTGAGTGGGTCCATTTGAAGCCTAGAGACTCGAGGGAAATTGTAGGCTGCATCAATGCTGATGATGGTTAACACGCAGGAGCTGACAGCAATGACAATACACGTTTTTAAGCCGAGCGGCTTTTTCTTCAGCTCGCGTTCAAGCCCAATAATCAAACCGATTAAGGTGGCCACGGCTAATTTTAAGACTGTATCCCATTCAATTGTCCAAAACATGCGTATCGCTCCTTCACTTCATGTACGTTTCACATCATGTATATGATCTTCTCACAGCCCATATGGCTGCACAACTCTTATTTTATTCAGAATCGGAAGAAAGAAAAGCTTTTTATTTAATTTAAAAAGAGAGTCATCCGCATAAGGCGGACGACCCTTCATGTTCTTTATTTTGTTTCTTCTTCAAGATGATTTTCCATTTTGTTAAATAGCTGTTTTGATGCTTTTGACGGCTTACTTGTCAATAAGCTCACAATAATGGCAGCTAATCCACTTAACGTAAAGCCAGGAATCATTTCATAAATACCTGTTGCATGGTTAAGGCCTGTCGTGATCCATGTGAGAACCACAACCGCACCAACAATCATCCCAACTAGGGCACCATGGTGATTCATTCGTTTCCAGTATAGGCAAAGTAAGATGACTGGACCGAATGAAGAACCAAATCCAGCCCACGCATAACCGACAAGATCAAGAATGGTATCACTTGGGTTAAGTGAAAGACAAAGGGCAATCACAGCGACAACGAGTACAGACATACGGCCAATCATCACAAGCTCTTTATCAGATGCTTTTTTTCTAAAGAACGTTCTGTATAAATCCTCTGTCATCGCACTTGCCGTGACAAGCAGCTGAGACGAAATTGAACTCATAATCGCCGCTAAAATAGCAGAAAGTAAAAATCCAGTGATATATGGATGGAACAGCACCTTAGAAAAGACGATAAAGATGGTTTCAGGGTCAGCAAGGTTCATACCCGTTTCATGAACATAGGCAACACCAACTAAACCGACAGATAGTGAACCAATTACTGAAATAATCATCCAGCTCATTCCGATGCGGCGTGCTGGTTTTAAGTTTTTGACGGACGTAATCGCCATAAAGCGCACGATAATATGCGGCTGTCCAAAGTAACCTAATCCCCAAGCGAGGAAGGATATAATGCCAATGACGCTCGTTCCTCTAAAAATATCAAGCAATTTAGGATCAATCTGTTGAATATCTTGGAATGTGGCAACAGGTCCACCTAATTGTGTAAAGGCAACGATCGGCACGAGCACTAATGCTAAAAACATGATAGCTCCTTGGACAAAGTCCGTTAAGCTCACTGCCAGAAATCCACCAAACAATGTATACAAAATAACAATACTTGACGTCAAAATCAGTCCAAACATGTAGTGTGCACCAAATGCTGACTCAAATAAACGTCCGCCTGATACCATCCCAGACGATGTATACAGCGTAAAGAAAATTAAAATGATGACAGCTGATACAGCTTTTAATAAAGAAGATGATCCTTTGAATCGTTTATCAAAGAAATCAGGAATCGTAATGGCATCATCAGCAATTTCTGTATAAGAACGTAAACGGGGTGCAAGAATGAGATAGTTTAAGTAAGCACCGACGATGAGACCAATCGCAAGCCAGGTAGTCGATAAACCTGTTTTATACATTTCACCTGGTACACCCATCAGCATCCAGCCGCTCATATCCGCAGCACCTGCTGAAAGAGCTGTAACGAATGGACCAAGTCCGCGTCCACCAAGCATATAATCA
Source organism: Bacillus sp. FSL R7-0672 (assembly GCF_038601465.1). Lineage (NCBI taxonomy): Bacteria > Bacillati > Bacillota > Bacilli > Caryophanales > Bacillaceae > Bacillus > Bacillus sp. FSL R7-0672. The sequence continues at coordinate 722,818 of NZ_CP152010.1, forward strand.
TTTAAATCATGTGTTTTCCTGAATGCATACCAACCGATGGCAAGCATCCCGATAAAATAAATAGATAAGGAAATTGTAACTTCAATACTCATTTTGTGTTCTCACCTTTTTCGTATAAATTTGACATCACCTCAATCAAAATATCCAGAAGTGTCAGGGCTAGTTTTTTGATTGAATGCCCTTCTCACTGCTATGGTTACTTAACCTAACAGAGTATTCCCAAGTGATCAACCTTCTTAAACCTCCCTATTTTGAAGAAAAAATGGACAGATCGGTGATACGAATCAGTTTGTATGCGCTTACAAAAATGGATAAAAGTAAAAATTTTCTGAAAACAAAAGGGTGTCTGCATGCTTATTTTCTTCATCAGTTGAATCACAATGATGCTTCGAGAGAAAATGCCTCTTACAGCCCCTGCGTAAAGTTGCTTTAGAACAGTAAAATTTGATATGATAAAGTGTATATGACTTATGATCATGACCACGAACACGTATCATTTTTGGAGGTGAACCTGCATGTCTAGAATTTCAATAGAAGAAGTAAAGCACGTGGCGCATTTGGCACGGCTTGCAATTACAGAAGAAGAAGCTGAGATGTTTACAGAACAGCTTGATAGCATCATTTCATTTGCAGAGCAGTTAAACGAGGTAGATACGGAAAACGTTGAACCAACAACACACGTATTAAAAATGAAAAACGTCATGAGAGAAGATGTTCCGAATAAAGGTCTTTCCATTGAGGCAGTCATCAAAAACGCGCCTGATCATAAAGACGGCTATATTCGTGTGCCATCAATTTTGGACTAAAGGAGGCCTGAGGCATGTCACTGTTTGATCACAAAATTTCTGAATTAAAAGAGCTTTTACATAAAAAGGAACTGTCTGTTTCTGATTTAGTGGACGAGTCTTATAAACGAATCAATGAAGTAGACGGGAAAGTACAAGCATTCCTTGCACTGGACGAAGAGAAAGCTCGTGCGTATGCAAAGGAATTGGACGAGGCAGTTGGTGAAAAGGACGAGCTTGGTCTATTGTTCGGTATGCCAATCGGTGTGAAAGATAACATCGTCACAAAGGATTTACGTACAACAGCATCTAGTAAAATCCTGCAAAACTTTGATCCTATTTATGATGCAACGGTTGTCAATCGTTTAAGAGATGCGGAAGCAGTCACAATCGGTAAATTAAATATGGACGAATTTGCAATGGGATCTTCTACGGAGAACTCAGGCTTCAAAGCAACGAAGAACCCGTGGAATTTAAACACTGTTCCAGGTGGATCAAGTGGTGGCTCAGCAGCTTCTGTTGCAGCTGGAGAAGTACCATTCTCTCTAGGATCAGATACAGGCGGTTCGATTCGCCAGCCGGCATCATTCTGCGGCGTTGTGGGTCTGAAGCCGACGTATGGCCGTGTATCTAGATACGGTTTAATCGCATTTGCTTCTTCATTAGATCAAATCGGGCCGATTACGCGTAACGTAGAGGACAACGCATACGTTCTTCAAGCGATTGCTGGAGTCGATCAAATGGACGCAACGAGTGCAAATGTCGACGTCCCAGATTTTCTTTCTTCATTAACTGGAGACATCAAAGGCATGAAAATTGCAGTGCCAAAAGAATACCTTGGAGAAGGTGTTGGCGAAGAAGCAAAAGAGTCTGTTCTTCAAGCGTTAAAAGTATTAGAAGGACTTGGTGCAACATGGGAGGAAGTGTCTCTTCCGCATTCTAAATATGCGCTTGCGACTTACTACTTACTGTCTTCTTCAGAAGCATCTGCAAACCTTGCGCGTTTTGACGGCATCCGTTATGGCTACCGTACAGATAATGCAGAAAACCTGATTGATTTATATAAAAATACTCGTTCTGAAGGCTTTGGAAACGAAGTGAAACGCCGCATCATGCTTGGCACATTCGCTCTTAGCTCAGGATATTATGATGCATACTATAAAAAGGCGCAAAAAGTCCGTACATTGATCAAAAAAGACTTCGAAGATGTTTTTGAAAAGTATGATGTCATTGTAGGACCAACAACACCAACTCCTGCATTTAAGATTGGTGAAAAGACAAGCGATCCACTGACAATGTACGCGAACGATATTTTAACGATCCCTGTGAACCTTGCAGGCGTTCCAGGAATCAGTGTGCCTTGTGGATTTGCAAATGGTCTTCCGTTAGGACTGCAAATCATTGGCAAGCACTTTGATGAAGGAACGGTTTACCGCGTGGCTCACGCTTTCGAGCAAGCAACAGATCATCATAAAGCAAAACCTGAACTGTAAGGGGTGAATCAGAATGAACTTTGAAACGGTAATTGGACTTGAAGTCCACGTTGAGCTAAAAACACAATCAAAAATTTTCTCCAGCTCGCCGACACCTTTTGGTGCAGCTGCCAACACGCAAACAAGTGTCATCGACCTTGGATATCCTGGCGTACTGCCTGTATTGAACAAAGAAGCGGTGAACTTTGCAATGAAAGCAGCAATGGCGCTAAACTGCGAGATCGCAACAGATACAAAATTTGACCGTAAAAACTACTTCTATCCTGATAACCCAAAGGCGTATCAAATTTCTCAATTTGATAAACCGATCGGTGAAAACGGCTGGATTGAAATTGAAGTAGAAGGCAAAACGAAACGAATCGGTATTACGCGTCTCCATTTGGAAGAGGATGCAGGTAAACTGACGCACACAGGCGACGGATATTCACTTGTCGACTTCAACCGTCAAGGCACACCGCTTGTTGAAATCGTATCTGAGCCGGACATTCGCACACCAGAAGAAGCGTATGCTTACTTAGAAAAACTAAAATCTATTATTCAATATACAGGCGTATCTGATTGTAAGATGGAAGAAGGCTCACTTCGCTGTGATGCCAACATTTCACTTCGTCCGATCGGCCGTGAAGAGTTTGGAACGAAAACAGAGCTCAAGAACTTGAACTCATTTGCTTTCGTACAAAAAGGTCTTGAATTCGAAGAGAAACGTCAAGAGCAAGTATTGCTTTCTGGCGGCTTGATCGAACAAGAAACTCGCCGCTATGACGAAGCGTCTAAAAAGACGATCCTCATGCGTGTCAAAGAGGGATCAGATGATTATCGCTACTTCCCAGAACCAGATTTGGTGGAGCTGTACATTGATGACGAGTGGAAAGAACGCGTAAGAGCATCGATCCCAGAGCTTCCAGACGAGCGCCGCAAACGCTACATCGATGAGCTTGGGCTTCCTGCATATGATGCGATGGTGCTGACGCTGACAAAAGAAATGTCTGATTTCTTTGAAGCAACCATTTCAGAAGGTGCAGAAGCGAAGCAAGCTTCAAACTGGCTGATGGGTGAAGTATCTGCCTACTTAAATTCAGCTCAAAAAGAGCTGGAAGATACAAAGCTAACGCCGCAAGGCCTGGCTGGCATGATCAATCTCATCGAAAAAGGAACGATTTCTTCTAAGATTGCCAAAAAGGTATTCAAAGAGCTGATTGAAAATGGGGGAGACGCAGAAACAATCGTCAAAGAAAAAGGGCTTGTCCAAATTTCTGACGAAGGTGCCCTGCTCAAACTTGTCACAGAAGCACTTGATAACAACCCGCAATCCATCGAAGACTTTAAAAATGGAAAAGACCGCGCGATTGGTTTCTTAGTCGGACAAATCATGAAAGCATCGAAGGGACAAGCGAACCCGCCGATGGTCAACAAGATTCTCCTAGAAGAAATCAAAAAACGCTAATGAACAATAGCAAAAACCGCCTCATGAGAAGAGGCGGTTTTTTTTGCTTGAAATGACAGGGTCTTATCATAGATTCAGACCACCGCCGTATATCAATTCGGAGATTCTTTTCTTATAATGAAGTATAAGCGAAAGTGCACATTCGAAGGGGGATAAAGGTGAACGAATCGGAAAAACAGCACGTAATGTTATTGAAGAAAAAGCTTCAATTGTTCAACTACTTTTAAGACAGCAGGGTCCTCACACTTTTCTAAATTCGTCAGCATCCCTTGAATAACTGGCTTACGAGGCTCAGCTTTCGCCAGTTCTTCTTCAATGACTTCAATGGATACAAGGGTATCATCAGAAAGCAAATGTTCAAGCTTTAACAAACGAAGCTCCTCTTGAAGGGAAGCAGCACTCGGCGCTTCATCGTCCCAAATGGTTGGCTTTAAGATCGGTTTCGTCTGAGAACGAAGCATACCTTGAACCAAATCATCAAACCGTTCGAGTATAAAGGAAGAGAGCTCATCAAATGATAATTGCATCTGATCTTGTAAAAGCAGCACCTGAACATAAGATTGGATGATTCCTTGAATCATGACTGACAGGTCAGTTATATATGGTTCGATCTCCTGTCCATAAGTGGTCAAGATGGAAATTTGAATTTCATCATTCATTTGCTTTTTCACAGTTTTTGAATACTTTTTAATTTGCTGGTTTTCTGGAATAATGTTCTCGCTGAGGATCAAAATGATAAAATCCTTGTTCTCAGCAAAATGCTGAAACTGTTCAGCGATTTGCTTCTGGAAGATCTCTCTCGGCGCGAGATGCTGATTCTCTTTTCGAATCGTTTCAATACTTTGCATAGACGTGTCGATATAATATTCGAACGCTCGGTTGAAAAGCTGTTCTTTTGATTTGAAATGCAAATAAAACGCGCCTTTCGATATTCCGCACTCATCTGCTATTTCCTGAATGGTCGTAGAAGAAAAACCCTTTTTCGCAAACAACTGGATGCTTGCTTTAATGATTTTTTCTTTTTTTTCGTTCATGAAATAAGGCCCCTTCAGCTTTAGAATGTTACGTCAAACGCAAGAGAAATGGTTGACGGCATTGTATATCACCGTTTATTATGATATAGAATGACCAGTCAGTCAATACATAAAGGAAAATGGAGGACATAATGAATTCGATCATCAATTTTGTATTAAAGAATAAGTTCGCTGTATGGCTCATGACAATTATCGTAACAGTTGCTGGTCTATATGCTGGATTGAATATGAAACAAGAATCAATCCCGAATATCAACACTCCAGTCATTACGGTTTCTACAACGTATCCTGGCGCAACGCCGGACGAAGTATCAGATAAGGTGACCGATCCAATTGAAAAATCGATCCAAAACCTAAATGGAGTCAATGTGGTCACATCCAATTCATTTGAAAATGCCTCATCGATTCAAGTCGAGTACGACTACAACAAAGACATGGATGAAGCAAAAAAGGAAATTGAAGATGCTGTTAACAATATCAATTTTCCGGAAAATGCAGAAAAACCAAAAATCGCACGCTTTAGTATCAATGCGGTTCCAATATTAGCACTTAGTGTATCTGGTGATAAAGAATCATTAGAAAACCTGACGAAAAAAGTGGAAGATGACCTTGTCCCTTCACTTGAAGGATTAGACGGTGTATCTTCCGTCGAAGCTTCGGGACAGCAAATCAAAGAAGTAGAATTTTCGTTTAAACAAAAGAAATTGAAAGAATACGGTTTAGATGAAGAAACCGTCCAAAATATGATCAAAGGCTCTGATGTCAACGTACCATTAGGTCTATACACATTCGGCAACAAACAAAAATCAGTTGTCGTTGATGGCAATATTTTAAGCGTCAAAGATTTGAAAAACATGCGAATTCCTGTCACACCAGGTGCTAGTGGCGGTGCGGGAAGCGCTGGAGCCGGAGCGCCTTCTAACGGCTCAGGAAATGCAGGTGCGCAAGGCGCAGAGCAGCAGGCTGGTGCAAGTCAGCAGCAGGTAGCTCAGCAGCAAACTGGTGGCGGTTCAGCAAGCAGCCAATCTGTGGAGCTGCCGACAATCAAGCTTTCTGAGATTGCGGATATTAAAGTCGTCAAGGATGCAGAATCGATCTCTAGAACAAATGGAAAAGACAGTATCGGTCTGCAAATTGTTAAAGGCTCTGATGCCAACACAGTAAGTGTAGCAGAAGCAGTCACAAAAGAACTCGAGAAGTTCAAGAAAGATAACAAAGGAATCAAAGTAAGTACCACATATGATCAAGCAGAGCCGATAAAAGAGTCTGTCAGCACAATGCTGAACAAGGCAATCATCGGAGCAATCTTTGCGATCATTATCATTATGTTGTTCCTTCGAGATATCAAATCAACCTTAATTTCGGTTATTTCCATTCCGTTATCTCTGTTGATTGCTGTTTTAATATTGAATCAGCTGGATATTACACTAAATATCATGACACTTGGTGCCATGACCGTCGCTATTGGGCGTGTTGTTGATGACTCCATTGTTGTCATAGAAAACATATATCGACGAATGGCATTAAAGGATGAGCCATTAAAAGGAAAAGAACTCGTTAAAGAAGCCACAAAAGAAATGTTTATTCCAATCATGTCTTCGACGATTGTCACAATTGCGGTCTTTTTACCGCTAGCACTTGTGGGTGGAATGATTGGAGAACTATTCATCCCATTTGCATTAACGATTGTGTTTGCTTTAATGGCTTCACTCCTTGTAGCCATTACGATTGTTCCAATGATGGCACACAGTTTATTTAAAAAGAACCTGTACGGCACAGCGAAAAAGGTAAAAGAGCATAAACCAAGCAAGCTTGCTAGCGGTTATAGACGCGTACTCAATTGGGCATTGAACCACAAATGGATCACATCAGGAATTGCCATTCTTATGCTTGTCGGAAGCTTATTCTTAGCTCCACTTGTCGGTGTCAGCTTCTTACCACAGGAAGCAGAGAAGACGGCGATGGTGACTTATACACCTGAACCTGGACAAACGAGAGAACAAGCTATCGATGAAACGAAAAAAGCAGAAGAATATTTGATCAAACGTGACCATGTCAATACTGTTCAATATTCACTTGGCTCTTCAAATGCGCTTACAGCAAGTGTAGGCGGTAACTCTAACGGTGCGCTATTCTTCGTACAATATGATGAGGACACACCGAATTTTGATAAAGAAAAAGATCGCGTGGTCAAAGCCTTGCAAGACAAAGTGTCTAAAGGGGAATGGAAATCACAAGACTTCTCATCTGCTGGCGCAAGCAATACAGTGACGTACTATGTGTACGGTGATAAAGCAAGTGATATTGAAGGCACAGTAAAAGAAGTTGAAAATATTTTAAAAGATGAGAAAAACCTGAAAAACGTCAGTACAAGCTTATCTGAGAAATATGACGAATATACATTTAATGCAGATCAAGAAAAACTGGCGAAACTAGGGCTGACAGCTTCACAAATTGCACAAGCGATTGCTCCTCAAAATAGTGAAACAACACTGACGAAAGTAACTGAGGACGGCAAAGAACTTGATGTGAATCTTCAAACGGAAAAAGATGAATATAAGAGCAAAAAAGATTTAGAAAATAAAAAGATCACAACACCGACAGGCCAAGAAGTCCGAATTGGTGATGTTGTTAAAGTGAAGGATGGCTCAACAGCAAATACTGTGACAAAGCGTGATGGAAAAATCTACGCAGAAGTGTCTGGTGACATGACAACAGACGACGTATCAAGTGTGACACAAGATGTTCAGAAGAAAGTCGACAAGCTTGATCTGAAATCTGGCGTAACGATTGACACAGGAGGCGTAAGTGCGGATATTGAGGAATCCTTTACGCAGCTTGGGCTAGCAATGCTTGCAGCGATTGCCATTGTGTATCTCGTTCTCGTCATCACATTTGGCGGAGGTCTTGCACCATTTGCAATTCTCTTCTCGCTTCCATTTACAATTATTGGCGCGCTCGTTGGATTGTTTTTAGCAAAAGAAACCATCAGCTTAAACGCCATGATTGGATTGCTCATGTTGATCGGAATTGTTGTGACAAATGCGATCGTCTTGATTGACCGAGTCATTCATAAAGAGAAAGAAGGACTCTCAACAAGAGAGGCATTACTGGAAGCTGGTACAATAAGAGTACGTCCAATCTTAATGACGGCACTTGCGACAATTGGGGCACTTCTTCCATTAGCATTAGGATTTGAAGGCGGAAGCCAAATTGTTTCAAAAGGACTTGGCGTCACAGTCATTGGTGGTCTCGCAAGTTCAACATTGCTAACACTGGTTATCGTACCAATCGTATACGAAGTGTTAAGCAAATTTAAACGCAAAAAGAAATACGTAGAAGAAGATTGAGATGGGGCCCCGCTTTGATGGCGGGGCTTTTTTATGTTGAAATCTGACAAACAGCTCTTCTCATGAGCTCTTCAAATGCTTGGAAAAATGCGTCACGATCGACATGGTCAATCACTTGAATTGATTTTCCATCTGTATGTTCTTCGGTACGTCCTTGCTTTGGCGTTTCGGTGTAAACGATTGCATTCATTTCCTTTGAACGAGTAAATGATGAGGAATCAAGAGTGATCGTTGTCAGCACATCCCATAAGTAGTAAGTCGAGTTGGTTTCGTGATGAATGAGAGGCGGGCAAAAGGCGTAGCACTGCCCAATAAAATCTATTCCAATATGAGAACGAAGGGAAGCCCAGCGCTGACGCACATCTAGTGTAAGCGGAACTTGATTCGTGCTTTCAAGTGCGACCATTTCAATAGGAAAGCGTTCCTGAAAAACAGTGCTGACAGCATAAGGGTCCCAAAATGCATTCCATTCTGCTGTCCCATCATGCTCGGGTTCCTCAACATTGCCTTTTTCAAGAAACGTACCGCCCATCCATACCAATTTTTCAATTTTATTAGAGATTGAAGGATCTTCTTCTAAGGCGCGTGCAAGGTCTGTGAGCGGACCTGTAAAGAGCAGCGTGACAGGTTCTGCTGACTTTTTAACGGTTTCGATTAAATGAAGGTGTGCTGGAAGCTTGGACACTTTTGTATCAACAGTGCCTTTCTCGTTTAAAATAGGTAAGGCGTCTACATAAAAAGCATGCATGCGCCACTCTTTCGGAAAAGGATTGACGCCTCTAGAATTTGAAGCAGCGACTTCAATTTCATAAGGGCTAAATCGATCGATGATTTTTTGAGACGCACTGAGAGCTGGCTCTAAATAACAATCAGCAGGAATCACAGACGTCCCAATCACTTTCAGATGTTCCATTTGAAGGAGAAGAAATAACGAGACGAGGTCATCAACACCGCCATCATGATTAAAATAAACAGGCTTTTTCATCGCAAACCATCCTTTACAGCGTTTTCTTTTATCTTATCAGAATGCTTTCTTGCTGAGGGAAATGTGGCAGGAGATTTGTCAGATTAGGGTGTTGTTCTGTTGCCATTTTCAAATCTCATAGTATAATTAAAGGTTGTTAGTGGTGAAAATAGATTGCATAATGAATATAGGATGATGATGAATGAAACGTGCTCGAATTATATACAATCCGACATCTGGGCGTGAACTCTTCAAGAAGAATTTGCCGCAGGTTTTGCAAAAATTTGAACAAGCTGGCTATGAAACATCTTGTCATGCAACGACATGTGCAGGAGATGCGACACAAGCAGCTGAAAAAGCTGCCCAGAGAGACTTTGATTTAATTGTAGCAGCAGGTGGAGACGGCACGATCAATGAAGTCGTCAATGGACTAGCACCGCTTGAAAAAAGACCAAAACTAGGAATTATTCCGGTTGGAACAACAAATGACTTCGCAAGAGCACTTGGAATTCCACGAGAAGGTGTTTTAAAAGCAACAGATGCCATTATAGATGGTATAGCGAAGCCGCTTGATATCGGTAAAGTCAATGGCCATTATTTTATTAATATTGCAGGCGGCGGCCGGTTAACAGAGCTCACCTATGAAGTGCCTAGTAAGCTAAAGACAATGCTTGGACAGCTTGCTTATTATTTAAAAGGCATGGAGATGCTTCCTTCTATCCGCCCGACAGAAGTCGAAATTGAATATGACGGCAAATTGTTTCATGGAGAAATCATGCTGTTTCTTGTTTCACTCACAAACTCAGTAGGCGGCTTTGAAAAGCTAGCGCCAGATTCTGTTTTAGATGATGGCATGTTTGACCTGATTATTTTAAAGAAGGTCAATTTAGCAGAAGCCATTCGAGTAGTCAGCCTTGCACTGCGAGGCGAGCATATTCATGATAACAATGTCATCTACACAAAAGCGAATCGCGTAAAGGTAGATGTAAAAGATAAAATGCAATTGAATTTAGATGGCGAATTCGGCGGCATGCTGCCTGGTGAATTTGAAAACCTGTATCGTCATATTGAATTTATTGTGCCAAAAGCAACAGCTGAAAAAATAGGGTAGAGAATGAACTTGGTTCCTTATGGCGCCAAGTTTTTCTTTGCAAATGAGGTGATAAAATTGGTAAAGATGAAACCGCCTGTTGAAAAGAATGAATACTACAATGTAACCTTCGAAGACCTAACGCACGAAGGTGCAGGTGTAGCGAAAATTGAAGGGTTCCCTGTCTTTGTACCGAATGCCCTTCCAGACGAACAAGGGAAAATCAAGGTCACACGTGTGAAAAAAGGATTTGCTTTTGGGCGACTCATGGAGCTGACAAAGGAAAGTCAGCATAGGCAAGATGCGCCATGTCCTATCTATAAGCAGTGCGGAGGCTGTCAAATTCAGCACATGAGCTATGAAGGCCAGCTGCTATTTAAACAGAAACAAGTAAAGGACGTTTTAGAGCGGATCGGCAAACTTGATATGAGCCGTGTAAAAGTTCATCCTGTACTAGGAATGGAAGACCCTTGGAATTACCGAAACAAAGCACAAGTTCCAGTTGGCGAACGGGAAGGCGGACTTGTTGCAGGATTTTATCAGCAACGTACCCATGAAATCATCGATATGGAAAAATGTTTGATCCAGCAATCAGAAAATGACGAAGTGGTACAGGCAGTAAAAGACATATGCAATGCGTTTGGCATCAAAGCATATAACGAAGAGCGCCACAAAGGCTGGCTGCGTCATGTGATGGTTCGCTACGGCATTGCAACAGGTGAAATGATGGTAGTGTTTGTTACTAGAACGGCTGACTTTCCGCAAAAGCAGCAGGTGATTGAGCAGATTATAGCACGTTTCCCACACGTTCGGTCAATTGTGCAAAACGTGAATTCAAAGAAAACAAATGTCATTTTCGGAGACGAAACGACCGTTTTATGGGGAGAAGAATACATTTATGACACGATTGGCGACATCAAATTTGCCATTTCAGCCCGCTCGTTTTATCAAGTGAACCCAGCTCAAACAAAAGTGCTTTACGACAAAGCGCTTGAATATGCCGAGCTGCAAGGTGAAGAAACCGTCATCGATGCGTATTGCGGAATCGGTACGATTTCCTTATTTCTCGCACAAAAAGCAGGCAAAGTATACGGCGTAGAAATTGTGCCAGAAGCGATTGAAGACGCAAAACGCAACGCTGCCTTAAACGAGATCAACAACGTCGAATTCGCAGTCGGTGAAGCAGAAACTGTTATCCCAAACTGGTATAAAGAAGGCATCAAAGCAGACACCCTCGTCGTCGATCCGCCAAGAAAAGGTTGTGACGAAGCACTGCTTGATACGATTTTAAAGATGAAGCCAAATCGCGTTGTTTATGTTTCCTGTAATCCTGGGACGCTAGCTCGTGATTTGCGTATTCTTGAAGATGGTGGGTATGTGACGGAAGAAGTGCAACCTGTGGATATGTTTCCGCATACGAGTCATGTGGAGTGTGTGGCAAGTCTTGTGATTAATCAATAATGGAGATGTCCTGATTTCGTGAAAAATATCGATATCGGGATATTTTTATTTTTGCTCCCCTCCGTTAGAATGAAAAATTCGCTTGAAATTCTATTAAAGTAAAACTCTATAGACATATGAATATAGATAGAAAAAGTCATGAAATGGAATAAAATCCCTTCTCCATTAATGGATGGGGGGTTCTTCTTCTATGTTCTGATTTTTTTGATCAAGTGCAGAGGATATGATATCAAGTCCGATGTATAAAAAGCTAACAAAGAAAGATAAAATCAATACCCCATTTCCCCATATAGAAACTTCAATTATCTTCAAATTTAGTACATATTTAATCGTGAAGTAAATAAGAGCCCACGAAGCAAAAAATTCTAAAATATAAGTTATCCATTTTGGGACCTTCAACAAAAAAGTGATTCCTTTCCCTATAAATAAAACGATAAATGACCAAAAAATCACAATGATGCTAACTAACAACGAGAAGGTAATCAAAGAAAAAAATGAATCATAAGTGATGTATTCACCGAAAAGAAAATTTACTCCCAATGATACTAGGTAAAGCATAGCAGTTGGAAGGACAATAACTAAACTTAGGGAAAAAAATATAAGTAAAATAAGAAGAACGGCAGCAATAGCGCCAGGGGCTTCATCTACAACGTTTTTCTTTCTTAAAAAAGTATAGAGTATGATAGACACTAAAAGGAGTATTAAAAAAGTCAATGAAATCACGTAAGAAAAAGACATGAAGATCCTCCATTAAAAAGCGCTATTAGAAACTAATAGCACTTATTTTTATATTTAGATAAGATTAACGATGAACTTTGCCAAAGTTTTAGCAGCATCTCTAGGCGCACCCATTTTAAATAAAAGCATTTGTGAACTGTTTTTCTGTCTACTTTTCTCCCCTTTATCCATTACTTTTGCGATTTTGGCAGAAAGTTTTCTGATCCAAACAGCAGCTTTTAAGAAAATCACTCTTATCTATGCGATACACAAAGATTGTAACAAAAACCATATTAAGAATGAATTGTATCTTAGTACTGTATTTTATATAACGTGATATATTTTGAATAAAGAATAACTAAAGATGAATAAGTTATTTATCAGTTTAACAATTTTTTCTGTGTTATTCGCTGCCGGTTGGTCGCTTGATAAAATCATTACTTCTAATACTTATCATGTAACAGAAAAGGCAATTACAATTTAAAAAGCCCCTGCATAGGGCTTTTTTTATTTGAATATCTTTTTTATTAGTTTGCCAGATGCATTACCTGCTGCCCGTCTGACACGTTTTCCAGTAGTACCTTTTTGAACAACGTTTACGTCTTCTCAAATTTTTGATATTTTATAAAGTGCTGATAGCATTTTGTTAATGTTCATTTTATGCTCCTTTTGCGTTGAATCCTTACTAAAGTATATAATGATAAAAATTGCTGAAAGACTTTATAGAAGGACAAGCCCTATAAGGCGCTATGTCATGAGAGGAATTGGATGAAAGATGAGTGAAAATTTCTGGCGTGATTTACCACGACCATTTTTTATATTAGCACCTATGGAAGAAGTGACAGATGTTGTGTTTCGTCATGTTGTGAGTGAGGCGGCGAGACCGGATGTGTTTTTCACAGAGTTTACGAACAGTGAGAGCTATTGCCACCCTGATGGGATTCAAAGTGTGAAGGGGCGTTTAACCTTTACAGAGGATGAGCAGCCAATTGTTGCTCATATTTGGGGAGACAAGCCTGAGAACTTTAGGCAAATGAGTATTGGAATGGCAGAGTTAGGATTTCAGGGTCTTGATATTAATATGGGCTGTCCTGTTCCGAATGTCACACAAAACGGGAAGGGCAGTGGCTTGATTCTTCGCCCAGGTGTTGCCGCAGAGCTGATTCAAGCGGCAAAAGCTGGAGGATTACCAGTCAGCGTCAAAACAAGACTTGGTTTTACAGAGGTCGATGAGTGGCGCGATTGGCTCAGACACATTTTGGAGCAAGACATTGTGAACTTATCGATCCACCTTCGTACAAGAAAGGAAATGAGCCAGGTGGATGCGCATTGGGAGCTCATTCCTGAGATTGTAAAACTTCGTGATGAAGTAGCACCTGATACGCTTTTGACCATCAATGGTGATATTCCTGATCGTCAAACGGGCTTAAAGCTCGCTGAGCAGTATGGAGTGGACGGTGTGATGATTGGGCGCGGGATTTTCCATAACCCATTTGCTTTTGAAAAAGAGCCGAAGGAGCATACGAGTGATGAGCTGCTAGGTCTTTTAAGATTGCATCTTGATCTTCATGATCAATATTCCTCATTAGGCTTGCGTCCATTCAAGGCGTTGCATCGTTTCTTTAAGATTTATGTAAAAGGATTCAGAGGAGCGAGCTTCCTAAGAAACCAATTAATGAACACATCATCAACAGATGAAGTGCGTGCAATGCTAGATGAATTTGAAGCGAGAAATCAAGAACAATCATGACGGACAAGAGGAGGGGTAACCCTTCTCTTTTTTTATAAATAGGACTATTAAACTAGTTCTCTCGAATGGTAAAATGAGATAGAAATAACAATTGGAGGTATTTTATTTGAAACCATTTTGGGATACAGACATAGAAAGTGAAGAGACATTTAAGAAAATCAATGAGAAAGGCATTGCAAAAGCGGAAAAGAAGCTAGGCGTCACCTTGCCTGATACATATAAAAAACTTATTCTTGAACAAAATGGCGGGTATACCCTGCATAACGCTTTTCCAACGGACCAGCCGAATGGATGGGCAGAGGATCATGTGTCATTTGATCATTTAAGAGGAATTGCCAAAGGCGAAGGCATCATGGATAGTGATTATTTAATAGAAGAATGGGAATTGCCTGAGGGACTTGTGCTCATTTGTGGGGATGGTCATACGTGGATTGCATTGGACTATAGAGAAACAAAGGAACATCCGCCAATTCATTACTTTGATCTAGAATATGAGACGGATTTTAAATTAGCGAATTCGTTTGATGAATTGATTGCGGGGCATTATACCGCAGAGGATAGTTAAGAAGATGGGATGTCAGATGAAGAGTGGCAGGCTGAATATGAAAAGCAGAATAAACCATTATCAAAAGAAGAAGTGAAAGACATTTTCATCACCAAAGACCCTGAACAGCTTTCAAAAATTGCGAATTTTCAAGTGGAACAAATTGATGATGTTAAGTGGATTTTTTCTGAAGTAGAAACATACATGAACTCCATTCAAGACGAAGAAATGTTAACGAATGCTGGCTGGGCGATCAATACGATCTTTATACTGAATGAAGAGATGATTAAGCAGCATGCTGATGTTGTCGAGAGTGCACGTCGTTTTGCGGAGCATTTGAATCAATCAGAAATAGATGAAATGCACGACATAGCCATTAATATATCGATTGCGTTGGAATTTGATTTAGAGGAGTAATACATCTTTTTTATTGAGAAATCTATCATTTCAGCAAAAGACCCCCTCATCAAAAGGGGGTCATCAATTCCTTACTCCGCACTCTCCTCAACCTCACGGCTATCCTCTGTTTCACCAATATAAATTGGGCCGTTTGCGTGGTCGATTCGGATTGTCCATTCGTATGGGACTTGCAGGCGTCTTGCGATGGCTCTCCAAAACTTTGCAGAATCAAATTCTAGTTCTTGAAAGTCTTTGAGCAATTCTTTATAGGAAGATCCGTCAAATTGAATGTACGAGTCTTGCAGACGCATAAAGGCATAGTGTCTTACTTCTAATGCTGCCGCAGCTTCCATTTCTTCTTCTGTTGCTTCACCAATGATTGTTCCTGCGGGTGGAAGCATGTCGTATACATTAAATTCCTCTTCTTCTTCGTGTGCTGCATTGTGCTGTTGATCTGACATTTCTCTTCACTCCTTCTAGTTTTCATCAAAATTTGATTCGTGCTTACCTCTATTATCGGAAGAAAATGCGAAATGTGGAATGAAAAAAGAAGCAGATCCACAATACTTGCTTTTTCTTCTTGAATCTTTTATGATCTATTACAGATATAAAAGGTCTATAATAGATAGAAAGGAAATCATCTGATGAAATATTCTAAAGCAACCAACTATGCACTTCATACGATGGTATTTTTAACTCTTGCACCAAAGGGGAAAGCAATAGGCGTTGAGCCTCTCGCCAAGATGCAAGACCTTTCACCCACCTATTTATCCAAAATTTTAACAAAGCTTGTGAAGGCAGGATTGATTGAATCAACACCTGGCGCAAAAGGTGGTTACACCATTATGAAAAAGAAGGAGGACATTTCATTTTTAGACGTCATTCAGGCGGTAGAAGGTCAAACTAATTTATTTCGTTGTTCCTTAGAACATGATTCTTTCATGCCTCATGATGACTGTTTGATTGAGCAGGTCATGCAGGATGTTGAAACGAAAATGCAGGAGACGTTAAGTCAAAAGCGGTTAGTTGATATCGCAAGCCAAATTGAGCAGACAAAAAAAGATCCATTTTTCAACATGTGATTTTTTTGAACAAATTATAGATATTAAGAGTCTTTAAAGTCTTGAATAAAAAGGAGACATTGACATGTTATTAGATTGTGCCATTATCGGAGGAGGGCCAGCCGGATTAAGCGCAGCACTTGTTGTGGGGCGGGGCAGAAAACAGGTCATTGTATTCGATGACGAGATGCCAAGAAATCGAGTGACTCAGGAATCACATGGATTTATTACAAACGATGGAATGACACCGTTTGAGATCAGACAAGCGGGAGAAGCAGATCTTCAAAACTACCCCAATATCCAAATCAAACGAAGTAGAATGGTCGAGATACAAAACAATGAGGACAACTTTGCGTTACTGACACAAGAGGGAGAAAGGTTCGAAGCGAAGAAAATCATATTGGCAACAGGGCTAAAGGATATACTGCCAGAGATCAAGGGGATTCATGAAGTGTATGGAAAGACGTTGTTTAGCTGTCCTTTCTGCGATGGCTGGGAGCTAAAGGACAAGCCGCTTGCTCTCATTGCTGAGAATCCACGCGCCTTGCATATGGCTAAACTTCTTTCCAATTGGACAAAGGATTTGATCGTGTTTACGAATGGGCAGCAAGTGTTTGCTGAAGAGGAGAAGGCATTGCTATCAGCACATTTTATTCAAGTCATTGATGTACCGATTATGTCAATTCATCATGAGAATGGACAAATGCACTCTCTTCACCTTGCGAATGGGGAAACGGTGAAAAGAGAAGGCGGATTTGTCGCAAGTGAATTCAAGCAGTCAGCTCCATTTGCTGAAAGTCTGGGCTGTCAAATGACGAAAAATGCCGGCATTGAAACAGATATTCTTGGACGTACAACAGTCAGCGGTGTCTTTGCATGCGGTGACAATTTAGGCGGCCCTGCTCAGCTTGTCCTTGCAGCAGCAGCTGGAAGCCAGGCAGGAATGGGCGTTATCCATGAACTTGTGCAGGAAGAATTTCAACAAAAAACATCTCTATGAAAAGAGATGTTCAGCGATGAACGGTTTTCCGTTTTGCTAAAACGTGAGCTGCCCATTCAAAAAGTGCGTAGATGACAAAGAAGATCAGGATCCAGCTGCTAGCATCGATCCATACGTTGGTGATATGAATGATGTTCGCCTGATCAAGTCCAACCTGTATCCACATAGTGATCAATGCGGTGAGGAACACCTGTAAAAACCATTTTTTCAATTGGTCACACCTCCATCTCTTTCTATCATATAAGAAATGACAGTTTATTTCCAATTGTATTTCCATCAATTTCAACGGTAAAATAAGAAATAAAACCAATGGAAGGACATGACATGAGCGATCAAACCAATAGCTTTTTAAAAAGTCATTTTCCTGATCTTGTCCTCACGCCGCCACTTTTTTATGGGTGGCCTTTTGGGCTACGCTTTGAAGTGGCAGATTGGTCATTAGGAAAGAAATCGGTTGTATTAGAAAAAGCGGGGGATCGTGCTTTAGAAATTGTGAGATATGCTTTTGATCCAGAAGACGATATTCTGTTTGTCACGGATGTCTATACGCAGCATGAACATGAATTAATGAAGCAAAAGCTCCTAGTTTATCAGAAATATGTTCGCCGGCAAGTACGCAATCGCTTGCGTCACGAGCTTTTGACCTATGTAAGACCAGAACTAGATGAGCCCCTGACATTGGAGAGATTTACCTTGTCTTGCCAGCTGCAAGATATACGATTACACCCACTTCTACAAGCCATGTGCCAGGAGGATTTCTATGCACCGAATCAAATCATGAAGGGGAAGCTTGATTATGAAATCTATTTGATCAATCTCTCTAAACAGATGATTTTCCACTTATATGATGATCGAGGCTGTGATCTTATTGCGGCAGATGCTGAGCGCCTTCGGCCAGTCTACGAGGGCTTACAGCACTGGCTATTAGACTATGATCGTGCTCAGATGGACAGGCTGTTTGCAAAGAAATAAGAAAACCGCACTTTTGACAAGTGCGGCTTCTTTTTATGCTTCTACTTTATTGAAGAACTGTGGTAAATATTCTTTGTGTGCTTCTAGCATTTCATCTAGGATGCTTTTTGCAATGGCATCTGATGGGACGAGCGGGTTGATCGTCATTGCGACAAGTGCTGTGTTGTAATCTCCTGTCACGGCTGCTTCAGCGGCAACACGTTCAAAGGATTTAATTTGAGAAATCAGTCCTTTGACTGCGACTGGCATTTCGCCAACAGCGATTGGTTTAGGACCGTCTTTTGTGATGACGCAGTTCAGTTCTACAGCAGAATCATTTGGAATGTCACTGATGGCACCATTGTTGATGGTATTGACAGGCTGAATATCATGCTTGTCGTTATAAATCGATGCAATCAAGTTACAAGCGGCATCACTGTAGTAGGCACCGCCTCGTTTTTCAAGCTGTGGCGGCTTGATATCAAGATCAGGGTCTTTGTAAAGCTCAAACAGGTCATTTTCTAGTGCACGAACGACTTCTGCACGAGTTCCTTCATTCTCTGCTGCTTTCTTTTCTTCAGCCAGCATATCACTTGTTTTGTAGTAGTAGCGGTGATATGGACATGGAATAACGCCAAGCCCTTTTAAGAAATCAGCATCCCACGGAATGGCATGAATGTTGTTCATCGACATCGTGGAGTTTGGATCTGCCATGTCTTCGATGACTTGATCCATGATACTTTTGCCATCTAAGAATACATTGAGTCCAAAGACCATATGGTTTAATCCAGCAAAGCTGACCTCGACTCTGCTTGCGTCGACATCAAGCCCTTTGGCAATTCCCATGCGAATGCCGATTGGCACGTTGCATAAGCCAACGACTTTGCGATGGTTTGAATAGCGAAGTACGGCTTCTGTAACCATACCAGCTGGATTTGTGAAGTTCACAAGCCATGCATCTGGGCATAGTTCTTCAATATCTTTCACAATATCCAGAATCACTGGAATGGTGCGAAGCCCTTTGAATAGACCTCCTGGACCATTCGTTTCTTGACCAATGACATCATATTTTAAAGGAATGCGTTCATCCTTCATACGTGCTTCAAGAAGTCCGACACGGAATTGTGTTGTGACGAAATCAGCGCCCGCAAGCGCTTTCCGGCGATCTAATGTTAAATGAACCTCGATTGGAAGTCCTGCCTTTTTCACCATTCGTTTTGCAAGATCTCCGACGATTTCAAGCTTTTCTTTTCCCGCTTCAATATCGACAAGCCAAAGCTCGCTAATCGGAAATTCATCGTACCGTTTAATAAATCCTTCTACAAGCTCTGGTGTATAGCTTGATCCTCCGCCAATTGTGACAACCTTTAATCCTTTTGCCATGTTCTGCACCTCCGAATAATGTAACGCGCAATGTTATAATAGAGAAAAGCCAATTCTTTTGTTTGTACATCTATAGCTTATCGTGAGAGCATCTCGTGCGTAAATGACTTCAGCGTCTTTAGGCAAGGGTGCCCTATTTAGAGATTTGTTACATAAAAGAAACACATTGTGACATGCTGTTGGAGAAAGGGGAAGTCAGATGTTTTCAAGTGAGGTTATTTCCAGCTTTAATGAACTAGAAAGCGCTTTATACCGATACATCATGGAAAACAGTGAAAAGGTCGTGTATATGAGAATTCGGGACTTAGCAGATGCTGCCCATATATCCACCTCGTCTGTCCTTCGCTTTTGCCGAAAAGTGAATTGTGAAGGCTTTTCAGAGTTTAAAGTGAAGCTTAAAATGTATTTAGAAGCAGAGCAGACACCTACTTTAAAAAGCACCCAGCACTTTCTATATGAATTTATTGAACGAACACTAAAAGGGGACTTTGAGGGGAAAATTAAAGAGGCAGCAAGGATCATTGCCGATGCAAAAAATGTGCTGTTTATTGGCACTGGCAGCTCTGGTATTTTGGCGCAGTATGGGGCAAGGTATTTTTCGAGTCTTGAGAAATTTTCATTTTACATCAATGATCCGTTTTTCCCGATGAATATGCAGTATTTAGACAATAGTGTCACCATTGTGCTGTCTGTATCAGGGGAGAACAGTATTACAATCGACCATATTTCGAAGTTAAAAAGAGAAGGAAGCAAAATCATTAGTATTACAAACAATCAGCACTGCACGATTTCGCGCATTTCAGATTTAAATATTGCTTATTACGTGACAGACGAACGGGTTCACAGAGCCAATATTACGACACAGACGCCAGTTGTGTATATTTTAGAAGCGATGGCGCGTGATATGTTCGCAATGTTAAAGGAAACGTAAAAGAGCCGCTGCATGAATCAGCCGCTCTTTTTTTCCTGCCTCATAAATGAGAGGATGGCAATCCCGGAACAGATGAGCACAAACAAACCGCCCAGCATATACACAGTCCTCGCTCCGAATGCATCTGCAATCAATCCAACAAAGAAAATAGATAAACCGACAGATACAGAGGAAAGAACGTAATGAGCCGAGTACACCTTTGATAAATCTCGGACTGGCGTTTCCGTTTGAAGAATGGTTTGCTGTGAAACATCACGAATTTGATAAGCAGGCCCCATCAAAATACAAAGCAGCAAAGCAAGCCACGGCAGGCTGTTCAGTGAGTAGACAATGGTCAGCACTGCATAAATGAATGAACCAGCTGCCATAAAGAGAAGAAGCTGCTTTTGAATGAACCGGCTTATCCACGCAGCCAAGAGCCCGCCTAGAATGGCGCCGGTATAATAAGCGGCATTGATAAACCCCCACCAATCCTCACTTTCGTTTAAATCTTGTGTGACAAAGGCAAGCGTAATCGCCCCGATCCACACAGCGCCTGCTATATTTTCACACACATCCATAAAGGTCAGAGTGCGAATTGTTTTGTTTGTCCAAATGATCGTCCAGCCATCCTTGAAACTGTTCATCTTATTTGCTTTTCGAACGGTGTCTCCTTGCTTAAGAAGAGGAAATACAGGGATGAAAAACAAATAAGACAACACAATCATCAAACAAGTGATCCACATTAAATAAAAGGGGCCAATGAACAGGACGAGCATTCCAGTAAACGAATAGCCGGCAATTTGAACCGTTTGTTGAAAAATGGAGGCTGTACTGTTCGCTTTCACAAGCTGATTCTCTGGCACAAGCATCGGCATGATGGCCTGCAATAAAGGACTAATGAACCCGCCTGTGATGGAAATGAGAATAAGCGCACCAAACAGCCAAACTATATGCTGCTGAAAGAAATGAAATTGGGCTGTAAACACGATGAGCAACCCGAGACGTAAAAGCGGGGCCCATTTCAACAGCCGGTCCGCTTGAAAGTAATCTGCCAAAACAGGAGAGATGAGCCCGGCTAATAGCTGGCATAGTGTTCTTATTAGCGGAAATAAAGCCGCATACGCAACAGATTGTGTATCTTGATAGATCACAAATGTGATCGTCATCACAAATAGAATATCACTTAGCATGAGAAGGCTTTTACTGCCTGTATAAAACCAAAACTTATTTCCCATATCCAACCGGCTCCTTTTCAAAAACAAGTTCAGTATAGCATGGTGAAGAAGGACCCAGAGGCTTTTCAGTGAAAAATACATCTTAAGGATGAGAGGATTGTGATAAGCTAAATGAAAGACATCGTAAGGAAAGGGGTTCAAATCAATGAAAGTACTGCCAGCACATGAATTCTTGAATCAGCACAGCATCCCATATGAGATCAAAACATTCTCTTCCGAAACAGAGAAGGGAGCCGCAAATGTAGCAGCAGCCCTTGGTTTTCGTGAGAGACAAATGATTAAGACATTGATTTTTGAAACAGGGGAAGGGGAGCAGTTGCTTGTGATGGTTGGCGCTGACCAGCATATTAAGTCAGGAAAACTAAAGAAAGCGGCTGACTCTCGTAATATTAAAATGGCATCACCAGAGAAGGTTCTAGAAGTGACAGGCTACCGAATTGGCTCAATACCGCCGTTTTGCTGGCAGCCAGAAGGCTTCCGCACCATTATCGAAGCTTCACTATTAGAGGAAGAAATATTAGGCGTTGGCGCAGGTGAATGGGGAAATGAAATCCTTATCACACCAGAACAATTAGTGAAAGCCTCAAAGGCTGTACCGTATGACATCGTTCAACCAGCAGAATAGAAAAAGTGCCTGTTTCTCATGCAGGCACTTTTTTAATTTGCAGCAGGCTCCTTAAATGGACCGATCCCTTTCATTTGCAGGAAGGCATCCACGGTTCTATTTTCTTCAAGATCATTCGCCCGTTTGCAGATCACAACAGGTCTGACGATTTCTATGCCTTCGATATATATACGACCAATCTCTTTCCGCTGGAAACTACCTTGAACCGCATCACGGGGAACAAGCGTGATCCCATAGCCAGCTTTGATCATTTGAATCGCTTCATGAACACCGCTGAATTGTAAATCAACAGTCGGTTTTTTAATTCCTTTCGAGGTGAAAAGGGAAAAGAGCTTATCTCTTGTGGAGCTGCCTTCTTCACGCATCAAAAAAGGCTCCAGACTCAGGCGCTCTAGCGGGACGGTTTTTCCGTTCAACGGATGGTCTGCTGGCACAATAAAATCATAGCTTAAATTCGTCAAATGAGAGGTAACGATCTCCTCATGATGCAAATCTTCAATCACAGCGATGGCGACATCTGATTCATATTGCAGCAGGCTCTCTATCACTTGAGCGGAGTTTCCGCTTTTTAATTCGATTTCTGTCTGTGGTGATGACGTTTTAAAAGCAGCCAGCCAATCTGGCAGTAAAAAGTTGAGTGGTACGTAGGTAGAAGCGATGCGGAGGCGCCCCTTCTTCCCGTTTTGTAATAGCGTGATCTGATATTCTACTTCCTTTTCAGCCTCAAACACTTGCCGGGCATAAGGATACAGCATCTTTCCCATTTCTGTGAGCGCAATGCCTCGACCGTTTCGTTTAAAAAGGCGAATCCCGATCTCTCGTTCAATGCTTCTAAGCTGGGCCGTCACAGCTGGCTGTGTTAAAGATAGTGCATCTGCAGTTTGTGTGACGCTTTTTGTCTCTGCGACCTTTGCAAAAATTCGAAGGGCATGTAAATTCAACTTTGCACCACCTATCAATTATTTTGATAAATTAATCAAAAACATTCATTAGATTTATTATAAGGCATCCCTTATCGTAAAGGTAGCGAAGGGGGAAGAAAAATGGATCGTCGTCAAAAGCAAGTTGTGTCAATATCGCTTATCACAGCATTTGCACTTATTGGGGATTCAATGCTCTATATTGTTCTCCCGATCTATTGGAAAGAGATTGGTTTATCATCCATTTGGGAGGTCGGGTTACTGCTGTCTATCAACCGATTCATACGTATCCCGCTAGCACCTGTCGTATGGTGGCTCTATCGATATATCCCAATGAAGACAGGTGTATTGATGGCGATTTTGATCGCGTCAGTGACCACGATATTATATGGGATGAGCGGTTTTTGGCTGCTATTGATCTGCCGCTGCGCATGGGGCCTCGCTTGGACGTTACTCCGTATGAGCGGGATGAGGGTTTTGGCTGAAATGGGCGAAGGCTCACAAGGACATTTGACGGGTCTTTATAATGGACTTTACCGGCTTGGGAGTTTATTTGGCATGTTATTTGGAGGAATCTTTGCTAGCTTGATCGGCTTCCAGTCCATGACGCTTGTCTTTGGTTTACTCACATTGATGGGGGGCATTTTTTATGTATCGTTGGATGAAATTGAAAAGAGAGAAGGCAGCGAGGTGTATCATGGCATCAAACAAAAGTGGTTTACACGAGATGTGGTAAAAGTACTGATAACAGGCATGCTGATCGCACTGATCATTCAAGGTTTATTCGCATCCACGCTGAGTCATGTCATTGAAGCAAAAATCGATCAGGATGAATTGACTCTGTTTGGCTTTGTCATCGGAGCTTCGGCTTTAAGCGGTGTTATTCAAGCACTCAGGTGGGGATGGGAACCATTTCTCGCACCGAGAACAGGCAAATGGTTTGATCGGCTTGTGATGAAGGAACGAATGCTATGCTGGATGTTTCTTTCATTTGGAGGGCTCAGTTTTCTTGGGGTCATGCTGAAGGTAAGCGGCTGGTTCCTTGTGATGCTGCTTTTGATTCAGCTGCTGGCAACGATTGTAACAACGTTCACCGATACACTTGCCTTTCAAAAAGCCTCTGCTCAAACAGATAAGAACCGCTTTCTCGCCAGCTATTCTTTTGTTCAAGATATGGGGGCTGCTTTAGGACCTTTGTGCGGGTATACATTGATTCAGTTTTTCGGAACAAACAGCGTCTTTTGGCTGATGCTCATCATAAGCTTAATGCTTGTCAGCATGTGGGTAAGAGGCGGGCAGCATGTTTCTTCTAGTGCAGTGTAAAAAATAAAGCGCTATATAAAAAAACTGCCTCATGCAGCTGAGCGCAGGAGGCAGTCATATTCTCTTATTCTAAGTCTGAATCGTAGGCTTTTTGCGTCAGCTGGCTGACAACCTCTTTTAACCCATTTGGTTTATGGAATTCTACAGGTGTGCTTCCTTTTTCGAAGACGATTTGGTCTGCTTCAACGAGCACGACATATCGATTGTTGACCTTCGCAATATGGATCGAGTGGCCAAAGTCCGCTAGAAGCCCTTTGATTTCTGTTTCACCTAGACGCATTTTCATTGTGATGTCAGGGGTTTGTTCCACAATGTGAGAAGCTGCTAGTGTGACCTGTTCTGTATCGAGTGTTTCTCTAATTTCTCGTTTTTCACTCGCTTCCCATATTTCAAGGTCCTCTTCAAATTGCTTTAATTCTTCACTTTCATCCTGTAATGTTTCAAATACTTGTTCCTGCACCATGTTCATGACCTGTGATTTCATGATTTCAGGCATTGATTCTCCGTATTCGACGAATTTCAGAAAGTCCTCAAAATAACGAGCATGTGAGGATTGGTGAATTTTCACTTCAGCTTCCTCTGTCATGCCCTCTTCTGGCATAAAAGGGTATTGAATTGATTTCATGTTTTTAGTTGTAATCGCCATTTCTACTTTTTTGATCAAGGTAGATGTATCAGCGATAGAAGCGACTTTCTGTTCAAAATCGCATTTCATAATAAAGACAAAGGAGTCATCGAAGTACTTTTTAGGAACGGCAGACGCAACTAAAAAAACGCCGCCTCTGACAGCACTTGTATCTAAATACGTGCGCACAAACTGTTCACTGCATTCATTAAATACTTCTTTTGTATCGGCAAATCTCGTCTGATGAAATAAATTGTAGTTTGGATTTGAATCGAGTTCATGACCGGGTTCGACAATGAATCGGCCAATTTTGGTCGGTACTTGTTCAGATTTAGGGTGTCTGTCCACTTTTCGTTTGACGATTTTTTTTAGTTCACCATCTAAAAAGTCCTTCAGCTCACTTTGTTCAAATTCCTCTTGATCTAATGTTTGATAATGCTTGAACCGTTTATTTGCTTGTTCATCTTTGCCTTCGATTTCCACGACAAAGAATGATAGAAAACGTATCGTAAAATCCATTGATTGGTCACCACTTTTTCTTCTTCGGATATGTTGAGTATAGAAAAAGGAGTGAAAATCGTCAACGAATGGAGAAATATCGTGTCATTATTTCCCGAGAAATGTTTATGGAAAAACACTTGATAATAATTATCATTCTTGATAGAATGATAAAAGAAAAGAAGGAACCTGCCAGTTCCTTCACCTCAGAAAAATCACTTATTTTGTTTCAAATGTTTCGCAATCAGTTTCAGCATTGCGAGTCACATCAGCCATTGTGTTTTTACCAATTTTAATGGTAGAAGCCGTACAGCTGTTATCAGCCCAAAAACGGCAAGAGTTCACTTCACAAAGTACGTTTTGTGCCATGGGAATTCACCTCCGTGATTCATATTGAGAATGAAGCAAGCTGCCACTTGAATTCATTCCATCTAGTAGTCTCTTGATAAAAAGAGGCTGTTTGTGCTGTTGATGCACATGTTTATCATACCATCTACCCTGATAATATACAATTTAAACTTTGAAAGAGCGAGAATACAAATCTCGCTCTTTTTTTATTTGTAAAAATAGTTAAATGCTAGGTGGCACCCTCTCTCATTTCGACATATGAATAGAGTAGATTCAAAACCTGATGTCGGACAAAGTATGAGGGTACATGTACTGATTTTCCGCATAAAGATAAGGTTTTCAATCAAAAATTTTTCATAGAGAGATGAGGGGAGAAGATGAAAGCAGTCATTCTCTGCGGAGGAAAGGGAACGAGAATGAGTGAGGTCACACAAGCGCTTCCTAAACCACTTGCTATGATCGGAGATCGGCCTATTCTATGGCATATTATGAAAATCTATCAGTATTACGGAGTAGATGAGTTTATCTTATTGCTTGGATATAAAGGAGAGAAGATCAAAGAGTATTTCCTGAACTACGACTGGCGGCATCACAGCATGAAGCTGGATATGGCAACAGGGGAAATAAAGCTTTTAGGAAAGTCAGAGAACTGGAAAATCACCTTTTTAGATACGGGCGAGAATACGATGACAGGCGGACGGTTAAAGCAGGCACAGGACTACATTGGGGATGAGACATTCATGATGACGTATGGTGATGGACTTGCCAATGTCAATATGTTTCATCTGCTGAAGCGTCATCAGGAGCTTGGGGCAGCTGCGACTGTCACAGGAATTGAAAAGAAGTCACAGTACGGGACGTTGAAGGTATATAACGGGATGGCACAATCCTTCTCTGAGAAGACAGACAGTATCGGGATGATCAATGGAGGATTTTTTGTGTTGTCTCCAAAGGTATTTGACTATTTGACAGACGATGACCAATGCGTATTTGAAGCGGAGCCTCTTCAAAATTTGGCGAATGATGGAGAGCTTGCGGTTTATGAGCACCACGGATTTTGGACAGCGATCGATACGTATAAGAACCTGAAGGAAATCAATGGCATGTGGATAAATGGAAAACAACCATGGAAGGTTTGGTGACGGCATGAGCGGATTTTGGAATGGGAAAAACGTGTTTGTGACTGGATGTACAGGACTATTGGGAAGCTATCTCGTCAAGGAATTGATTGATCAAGGTGCAAACGTAACTGGACTTGTGCGTGATCAGGTGCCAAGGTCGAATTTATATCAAGGCAGTCAATTTGAAAAGATGAATGTGGTACAAGGTGCATTGGAGGATATGCAAACGATTGAACGTGCGTTAGGAGAATACGAAATTGATACTGTCTTCCATTTGGCGGCGCAGGCCATTGTTGGGGTTGCAAATAGACACCCTGTTTCTACATTTGAAGCCAATATTTTAGGGACATGGAATGTACTCGAGGCTTGCAGAAGACAGCCTCTAATCAAACGAGTCATCGTGGCATCAAGTGACAAAGCATACGGCGATCAGGAGCAGCTCCCATACGATGAAGACATGCCGCTAAATGGGAAACATCCGTATGATGTATCAAAGAGCTGTGCAGATTTAATTTCTCACACGTATTACAACACATATGGTCTTCCAGTTTGTATTACGCGCTGCGGCAATTTATACGGGGGTGGGGATTTAAACTTTAACAGAATCATTCCGCAAACCATCCAGCTTGTGCTAGAAGGAGAAGCGCCTGAAATTAGAAGTGATGGTACTTTTATTCGTGATTATTTCTACATTGAAGATGCGGTTAAGGCTTATTTGCTGCTAGCTGAGAAAATGGAGGAAAAAGGGCTCGCCGGAGAAGCATTTAACTTTAGTAATGAAATTCAGCTGACGGTTCTTGAGCTCGTGGATAAGATTTTAAAGGCGATGGGCAGTGAACTGAAGCCTCGTATTTTAAACCAAGGAACGCATGAGATAAAGCATCAATATTTGTCGGCAGAAAAGGCGAGAAAGCTGCTTGATTGGAAGCCAGACTACTCGATTGATGAAGGTTTAGAGAAGACGATTGAATGGTACCGCGAATTCTTTCAAAAATAGAGGTGTAAGTAGATGAACAGCATATATTGTACGGTTCTATCAAGTGGAAGACTTTATCAAGCCATTGCGTTTTTCTTGTCATTGAAGCAAGTAGAAGATGATGCTGTCATCAAGACGTTATGTATGGATGATGCTGCATTTGACCTGCTTCATCAAATGAATTTTCCTCATGTTGATCTTGTTCATGTACGGGTGCTCGAAACGCCAGAGCTGCTGGAGAAAAAAGAGGAACGGGATGCCTCGGAATATTGCTGGACATTAAAACCGATGTGGATTGAGTGGTTATTTGAACAGGAGCAGGCAGAAGGAGTAACCTATCTTGATGCGGATTTATTTTTTTATGAGAGCCCGCAAGTGATTTTTCAACATCAGCCGGATGCCTCTGTTTTACTTTCGAGAGGGGATATTGTGATTCCGAGCTTTGATCCTGAGGAAGTGAAGATGCTTCAGAAGCTTTTAGGTCGCTATAACTCTGGCTTCCTGCATTTTAAAGGAGATAAAGCCGGACGAAAATGCCTCAGCTGGTGGAAAGAAGAATGCTTAAAGGAATGCAAAAATGCACCGGGCGAAGGCAAGTTTGGCGATCAAGGATATCTCGATCATATGCCGAAGCTGTTTGAAAAAGTGGAGGATATTCAAACAAAAGGCGTGAATATTGGTCATTGGAACTATGGGCAGCATTCCTATCGGGAAGAAAATGGACGGATTTTGCTGGAGGATGGGCATCCGCTCATTTGCTATCATTTCAGCGGCTTTCGCATCGTGAGCAAGGATGAGATGCAGCAAATTCATGAAAAGGGGAGAGATGATCTGCCGTTTTTTCAAGAAGCCTATCGAAACGTGCTGCGCCATGTGATTGAATCTGTTGAGCAGGTCGATCCGCTGTTTAACGGCTATGCCAAATTGGAGGAGGATGACGCATGAATGAGAAACCAAAGGTAAGCGTCATTATTCCGAGCTATAATGCCAAAGAGCGTTTAGAAGGGAGTCTTTTTTCCTTAACGCTTCAGGATACGAATATTCCGTTTGAGGTCATTGTCGCCGATAATGGGTCAACGGACGGCACGATGGAAATGCTTGAGAACATTGAGGTGAATTTTCCGTTTAAAAAGGTACGTATTCCTGTCAATCAAGGGATTGCCAAGGGTCGCAATCATGCCATTCGCGAGGCGGAGGGGGACCTGTTGATATTCCATGACAGCGATATGCTGGCAGAGCCGCAATTTATTCAAAAGCATGCGGAGGCACATGCTGATCATGAGGACCTTGTCATTTGCGGTGTATGCTGGAAGCGGATTTATCGTTATTTTTACGAAGCATTTGAGCAGGAGCATATCAAGCGGTTGAAAAAGCAAGGCTTGTATAAGCGGAAAATGAAAGATAAAACGCCTCTTTTATCAATGAAGGAAGTTGAAAATGGTGCATTTCTAGAGAAAAGCTTCGATTTGCAGTCTGAGTTTATTGCTATCCTCAAAGACATTTTGCGCACGTACAACTATGATTTAGGCTCTTATGAGCTGCCGTGGCGATTTTTTATTACGAATAACTCCTCTGTCAAACGCAAGCATGTCATCACGCTCGGGATGTTTGATGAACATATCGTTCGGTACGGGTTTGAGGATTATGATTTAGGAATTCGTCTGCATCAGCTGGGTCTCTCCTTTGAATTGCGAGAGGATATCATGAGCGTGCATCAGGAGCATCCAAGTAATTTAACGTCATTTGATGACATCAAATATAACATTTTGTATATGTGCGAGAAGTACAACAATATTGATGCCATTGATGTCCATTTGGCTTTCTCTGGTCCATTTTCTCACACCGTCACAAATGACATTGTAAAAGAAGTCCGGCAGCTGCGTGATAATCCGGTATTCGATGGTCTGCTCTCTTATTTTTTAGAGCTGCTTCATTTGATCACAGAGCGGAATGTGGGCGTCAAACGCGATAATAAAGATCAGCTAACAGCTAGACATGTCCCTTTGAAAAAGCTGGCAGAGGCAGCGCAGCTTGCACGGCAGGAATATGGCTGCACAGTGGTTGTAGAAGCCATTCAAGGGCTGACGAAAGAGCTATTACGCGTTGATTTGTTCCAAGTGGATGTGTTGTAGATGGCGTCTTATCATTTTACAACCATTGTGTCGAATACCCATGTTTTTAAGCTTTTGGCGCTGATTCATTCGCTTGAACAAACCGCTCATTCATTCAAGCTGTCTGTTCTATGTGCAGACCCTTTGGCTTACAAGGTGTTAAGTGAATTTCCTCATCCGCATGTTCAATATGAACAGCTTGAAAATATTGAAGATGAGACGCTGCGAAAGGCAAAGGATGATCGGACGTTCCATGAGTATTGCTGGACGTTAAAGCCCGTTTTTTTGCTCAAAATCCTTGAGTCTTCAAAAGCGGATTATCTCGCCCATTTGGATACGGATTTGTATTTTTATCATGATCCAGAGGCGATATTTGCAGAGAATCCACTCGCTCATTTATTTTTGACGGATCATATGAATTCCGAGCGGTTCTATCACTTTTATGAGTTGTCTGGCCGCTTTAATACTGGATTTGTCGGCTGCCGCAACACAGACGTTGCCAAACGGGCGGTCACACAATGGAAGGAAAACTGTCTTGCACACTGTACAGTCGAAATGGATACAAAAAATAAGACGTATGGAGATCAGCGGTATGTTGAAAGATGGGTCGATGATTTTGAAGGGGTTCATGTGGTGACATCTAAAGGAGCCAATGCCGCGATTTGGAATATTGAAAACTACAAGCTTTCAGTTGTGAAAGGGGAAATGTATCTCGACGAATGTCCACTCTTGTTCTATCATTTTTCTGCCTTTACGATCATTGATGAGAATACGTTTAATCTGAATTGGTATTACTATATGACAGAACAAAGGCTTGTGAATCATTTATATATTCCATATGCCGATTTGGTTCATCAAAAAATTAAACAGGTGCAAAAGGTCTTTCCAGAATTCCAGCAAGGGTTTATTGCAAAGAAGCATGTACCTGATACGCATTTTTATGAGATATGAAAAAAACCGCTCAATCACTGAGCGGTTTTCTCCTTTTTATGATTCATTCCATTTGGAGATGGTTTGATCGCTAGGTAGTAAGAAGGCCAGGATACCTAATATCGGTAAAAAGGCGACTCCGATCATAGTAGGCGTTAAACCGAAGGCATCAATGAATGAGCCTAGAGCGACCGATCCGATGGCACCCATACCAAACGCAAGCCCAACCGTTAAACCAGACATTGTGCCAATTTTCCCGGGAAATAGTTCTTGAGCATAAACGACTGTGACAGAGAAGCTTGACGTCAGAATGACCCCAATCAGTCCAAGTAAAACATAGGCAAAAACAGGTCCGGCAAATGGCAGCAGCAAGGCAAGTGGAAAGGATGCCAATAAGGAAATTAAAATCACGGTTTTCTTGCCAAAGCGGTCTGCAAGCGGCCCGCCTAAAAATGTCCCAATTGCACCTAGAATGAGAAATAAGAAAATATAAGTCTGTGATTCTTTAATCGTCAATCCATATTGTTCAATCGCATAAAACGCATAGAAATTTGATATCGCATTTCCATACCAAGAGCGGGCAAAGATGAGAAAGACGATAATGCCAAGTGCTGTGAGTGCTGACTTACGGTGAAGTTCAGATCTTGCAGCTTTTGCGGGAGCTTTTTTCGCTTGAGCTCGAATGGTTTGAAGTCTTCCTGCGTACCATCTTGAAATATAAAGAAGGAAACCGACAGCAATCATTCCAACAATCGTAAACCAAGCCACGCCTGGCTGACCGAGAGGGACGAGCATGAATGCAGCGATCAGCGGAGCAAAGGCTTGACCTGTATTTCCGCCTACTTGATAGATGGACTGTGCAAGTCCTCGTCTTGGACCAGCTGCCATGTTGGCAACGCGGGAGCCCTCTGGATGAAAAATGGCAGAGCCGAGTCCGATAAAGACAACGCAAAGCAAAATGGTGGCAAAGGAAGGCGCAAACGCAAGCCCGAATATACCGACAGCACTAGAAAATAAAGCAATTGGGAGTGCATAAGGCATCGGTCGTTTATCTGTGTACCACCCAATAGCGGGTTGCATCACGGAGGAGACCATATTTAATGTAAAGGCAATTAGCCCTAATTGTGTAAAGGTCAGCCCCATTGAGCGTTCTAAAATAGGGAACATCGCAGGAATAACGGCTTGCAAAGTGTCATTGAGCATATGACAAATGCCAATAATCAATAAAATGGGATAAATCGTTGATCCAGTGACAGAATTTTGAGGTTTATCCTTTGTACGAGCAGCAATAGCCAATGAGACTTCCTCCTTTCATTCAACTGTTTTCAATTTTGCATTCTTCTCATTTTATTCATAAGGTGAACTATAAAACAATAGCAAATTGTCATGATTTAGAAAAAAGAGACACAAGCGTTTGTGTCTCTAAATGGTTACTTATAAAAAGTTGCGATGACAGGCTTCATTTTTTGAATGACGAGTCCACTACCGCCGCGGTTTTTTACATCTTCAATCATGCCGACGAGGACGTAATCTTCTTTTTTAGGATTAAATGCAAGTAAAAATCCATTTTCAGAACCGTCTGTTGCCCCTTGTTTGCTCTTTAGCTCTGCCGTTCCTGTTTTAGCGGCAATATCAGCTCCTTCCATTTGTAAGGAGTGAGCTGTACCGTTTGGACTCGTCACGACCTGAGTGAGCGCGTCTTTCACTGTATTTGCCGAGTCTTCTTTGATGATTTGTTTTGGTGATGCTGTTTTCTCGTCTTGAACGACTCGAGGATAGACAAGCTTGCCTCCTGTTGCAAATGGAGAATAGGCATGTACTTGTTCAATCGGTGACATGAGTAATTCGCCTTGGCCATATGCCGAGTCAGCAAGTAAGATGTCCGATTGAATGCCGTCGTTCGATACTTGCGCTGGTTTCATTGTAAATGGCATGTGCAAATCTTCGCCAAATCCAAATGCTTTTACTTTTTTCTCATAGGTGTCTTTGCCAATTTCCAGAGCTTCCTGTCCAAAGTAAATATTATCTGAGTACACGAGGGCATCAACCATATTTACGTTTTCTTTATCGTGAACCCGTGTAATTCGATAATTACCCCAAGATTGATCTTTTTGCCATTTTAGTCCATGGATGGTGCGTACTTTATTAGGCTTTGTGACACCTGTTTCCAGCCCGATGGCTGCTGTAATGGTTTTGAATGTAGACCCTGGTGCATACCGGCTCGCATACCGGGCTTGGAATGGGAGATCTGGGTTTTCACTGTATGCCTGATATTGCTTAGGTGTGATCCCGTTTGTCATAAGATTGACATCATAGGAAGGGGCGCTGACAAGCGCTAATAGATCCCCCGATGATGGATTTATGATGGTGACAGCCCCTTTTTCACCTTTCAGCTGTTCATAGGCTTTTTTCTGTAAAGAGGCATCAATGGTCAGCTTCACTGTTTTTCCATCTTGTCGATCTGATTTTTGCAATGTTTCTTCAATGCCTGTTTCATCATGGACGATCAAAATGCTTCCGCCATCTTGTCCGCGCAAGTTTTGGTCAAATGTGAATTCAAGTCCGGTTTTGCCAATGATTTGATCTGCCTTTAATGCCGGATTTCTTTTGATATCATCTGCATTTGCTTTTCCGACATAGCCGGTGAGATGGGCGGCGGCTTCGTTATAAGGATAGTAGCGCATTTCCTTCGATTGATAGGTGACGCCTTTTACATCCTTTGGAATCGGCTTTTGCTCTAACATCGATTTGAGCGGGACAAACGTGTCGTCTGTGACCCATGCTTGTTTCAGCTGATTGTCGATTAGTTCTTCATCTATATCAAATGCCTTGCTGATTTTTTTGATATTGCGTTCTTTTTCTTCCCCTGTGCCAAGCTTTCCTGGGATGATGCCAAGTGCGCTTCCACCAGTTGTTTCTGCTAGGGTACGTCCTTTTCGGTCGACGATGTTTCCGCGGACAGCAGGGTCTGATTTGACTTTGATGGTATCTCCCTTCTCCATTTGCGGGAAGATGAGATTTGGCTTCCAGTCGACTTTCCATTTGTCATCTTCTTCTGAGAGAACGCCCTTGTAAGAAAGCTTGTGCAGCTTGCCAAATGACGTTTTCATTGTTACATCATAGGAAAATTGATACCCATTTCCTTTGTCCTGTTTTTCGACGTTGAGCTTTGATATGTTCAGATCATAAGCACCAATTCCGTTGAAGATATTGTCATATTTTTCGGCTAGTTGTTTTTTTGAGAAGTCATTGGCTTTCAAAGACGCACTTGTTACCTCATCAGCCAGCTTTGTAAAGTCTTTCTTCTCCATTTGTTTTGTAAAGGATTGAGCCGCTTTTAAAGCTTCTTTTTCTTTTGACAAAAGAGAATCTTTTAAGAAAAAGAAAGCAGCAGCAACTACGATGATACTAAGAATGGGGATCATGACTTTTTTCTGTTTCCAAAATGATTTTCGTTGATCTGTATACAATGAAAACACCTCAATTTTTGATTAGATCTTCTATATTTTACAGTGATTGCACATGATTTGTATAGTTTCTCCTATGAAAATAGACCAATGTATCATGTCATGGTTTTGGGAATGGGACGAAAATGATAGATGGTTTCTATGAAAGATATCTTCATTTTTTCTTATGATTTAAAGGATTTCTTAAGAGATCATCGAATGTGGAAAAAAAGAAAAATATACAAGCGCTTTCAATAGGGGGGAATTGTTATCGTTTATAAAAAGGTGAATGTGATTGGACTTGTTCTTGGACCGGCACTCTTCTTGCTCGTTCTTTTTCTCATACCTGAAAATGAATTGACCTATGCTGCGAGGGTAGTCTTGGGCATTACCGCTTGGACGGCTACATGGTGGGTGACAGAAGCACTGCCCATCCCTGCAACATCTTTATTGCCGATCATCCTACTGCCGACACTTGGCGGACTTTCTATGGAACAGACATCAAGGGCTTATGGAGATCCGATCGTTTTTATGTACATGGGAGGATTTATGATCGCAATTGCCATTGAAAAATGGAATCTGCATAGAAGAATGGCCTTACACATTTTAAGGGTGATTGGCACACGAAGTGACCGCATTGTCTTAGGTGTCATGATTGCGACTGCTTTTTTATCTATGTGGATTTCAAATGCAGCGACAGCACTGATGATGCTGCCAGTGGCACTTGCAGTCATTAAAGAGGTCAAGGCTAATGACATCTTAGCTGGTCCATCTCTTGAGCGATTCAGTAAAAGCATTTTATTGTCGGTTGCGTATTCAGCATCAATTGGTGGTCTAGCAACACTTGTCGGCTCTGTGCCAAATGCGGTGTTTGCTGCCATGTCAAAAAAACTGCTAGATCGGGAGATTATGTTTTTCGAATGGTTTTTGTTTGGGTTTCCCGTTGCGATCGTTCTGCTCATTCTCTTATTTCTGTATTTAACAAAGATACAGTTCAAAGTAGAGCATACAGGGGACATGAGTGTAGCGTTTATTCGAAAAGGTTTAGAGGATTTAGGGAAAATGAAACAAGAGGAAAAATGGGTGTTTGTTGTTTTTCTTATGACGGCGTTTTTGTGGATTTTTAAGCTCTTTTTGTTTGGAGGGATCACCGTATCTGATACATCTATCGCCATTTTCGGTGCCATGCTGTTATTTCTCATTCCAGCAACAAATGGAGAGAGAATATTAGAATGGCAGGATATGAAACAGCTACCGTGGGGGCTGTTGCTTTTGTTTGGAGGTGGGCTGTCGCTCGCTACGGGCTTTGCAGAAACCAATCTAACAGGATGGATCGGGGAAAATCTACAGCATTTAAATGGGCTTTCGTATATCATGCTATTGATCATTTTAACGGGAGCGATTTTGTTTATGACTGAAATTATGTCAAATACAGCTGTTGCCAATATGATTATTCCGATTACGGTAGGGCTTGGGCTTGCGATTGGCATCGAGCCCTATGGGTTAATGGCTGCGGCTGCTTTGGCTTCCTCATGTGCGTTTATGCTGCCGATTTCCACGCCGCCAAATGCCGCTGTTTTTAGTGCGGACGTGCTGAAAATATCTGATATGGTCAGGGCAGGCTTTTGGTTAAATATCATGAGTATTGTGGTGATTGTCCTTGCGGTGTATTTCTGGCTCCCGATTGTGCTTAAAAGCTGAGCGCATTAAGAGGAGGAAGGCTTTGATCGAATCGAGACTGTCGGTGTTTTTGTTTCTTTTGGCTTCGGTGGTGGTGTTGATTTTTTGATGTGAGTGTCCTTTGGCGTGTAATAGGTTGCCCCAATATTGAGCCTGCCTTGAAGCTGGTCAATGGAAAGCTCCCCAAACTCTAAATGGTAATCAATTTTGTCCACATGCAGGGATTCAATATGAATGTGTGTATCCTCTGAGACAGGAGAAGCTGGTGCGGACATTTTTTGCTCGAGAGCGATGAGTCTTTTTTCCAGCTCGGTGACAGAGGGGGATAGACTGGAAAATGCATCGGCGGTGAATGTCGGACAAAATTTGTTAGCAGAGTGGCAAAACTCAGATAAAAAAAATCAGGGGTACGGACAAAATTTTGGAGATGCCAGCGGTTTTGTCGGGACAAAAAGCCATGTAGATGATCGAGATCAAGTGGACTCACCTGCCTCTTTTTCACCAGCAGCTAAACCCATTCAAAGGAAGTGACGTGTGATGTTATTCTCACCCTCAGTTGTCAATGTCGGTGCTTTTAAAATCAATGCAATGGATCGGGGTGCATCACTGACGCTAGGTCCTTATCAGCAGATCGATTATTTTCTCTCAATGAAATTGAACCAAGGATTTGGAGAGGACAATGGAGATTGTTCACCGCTTGTCATTCCGATTTCAAGCGTGTTAGATCCAGATATGGTGGACTCAAATTCAGCCAAAAACAGCGTGATTTAAGCAAAAAAAAAGAGACCGGGAAACCCCGTGTCTCTTTTCTAATGTGTTGCATTCAGATGACTTTTTCGTCTTGCATAGGTGAAATAAACAACGACACCAATGGCCACCCAGATCAGGAAGGCTCTCCATGTCACCCATGAAAGGGTCGTTGCGAGTGTGATACAAATGACCGCACTGATAATCGGAAGAACAGGCACGAAAGGCACTTTAAACGCTGCTTTGACATTCGGGTGTTTTTTCCGTAAAACGATGACGGCAATTGAAATCACTGTAAAGGCTGCAAGTGTACCGATGCTGACTAAATTCGCGAGCGTCGATAAGTTCACAAAACCTACGATACATGCTGCGACAGCACCTGTCAGCCATGTGTTGGCAACGGGTGTTTGCGTTTTTGGATGAACCTTTGAGAAAATCTTTGGCATGAGTCCATCGCGGCTCATCGCAAAGGTTAGGCGTACCTGCGCATAGACCAAGGCAATTAAAACCGTTGTGATCCCAATAATGGCACCGGCTGATATGATACCTGCCACACTATGAAGGCCCACGACTTGAAGAGCAAATGCGACAGGGTCACTGACATTCAGTTTCGTATAGTGAACCATGCCGGTTAAGACAAAGGACACACCGATGTATAAAACGGTACAAACACCGAGCGCTCCAATAATACCAATCGGCATCGCCTTTTGCGGATTTTTGACCTCTTCAGATGCATTGGCGATCGCATCAAATCCGAGATAAGCAAAAAAGACTGTTGCCGCGCCTGCGATCACGCCTTCAAAGCCCATCGGCATAAAAGGTGTCCAGTTTTCAGGTTTGACGTACGCAAAACCTGAGATGATAAAGAGAAGGACAATGGCAATTTTAATCAGCACAATGATGTTATTCAGTTTCGTGCTTTCTTTGACGCCTCTTGAGACGATAAAGGTGATAAGCAAAATAATGAGTGCGCCTGGAAGGTTAAAGACGGCCCCATCAGCGGCTCCAGGTGCAGCTGATAATGCCTTCGGTATGTGCAGACCGAATCCACTGAGCAGTGATTGAAAATAGGACGACCATCCGCTTGCTACAGCAGAGAGCGCAATGACATATTCAAGCATGAGATCCCAGCCCATTAAGAAGGCGAGAAATTCCCCAAGTGTGGCGTAGGAATACGTATAGACGCTGCCTGACACAGGAATGGACGAGGAGAATTCAGCGTAGCAAAAAGCAGCAAGGGCGCATGCGATCGCAGCTAAAATAAAAGATATAATAATCGCAGGTCCCGCATCTTTTGCCGCAGCAACCCCCGTAATCACAAAGATACCAGTCCCGACCACGCAGCCAATGCCAAGCAAGATTAAATCAAACGTATTTAACGATCGGCTGAGCCGCTTCGTCTGACTTTCAAGCATGAGCTGGTCGAGAGACTTTTTTCGAAATAAAGAACTCATGTTGACCTCCTAATGGATAAATCTTTTCGTAAGACGAGTGTTAGTATATGCTTAAATGACAATTTAGTCAATTGGTTGGAGAACGCTTTAAATCACTAAAGTGTTAAACGACACAATCGAATTTGTGCACAAAAAGAGACATCCGCCAAGAGATGGAAGGCGGATGTGGTGACATATAGTCTACGTCTGTTTAGTAAATATTTTTTCATTATACAGTACACTTGGATGAGTGGGGGAATGGGCGGCGGATGCATGGTGATGGGTTTTGGCTTTCTCCAGATCGCCGAGCTGATAATAACAATAGCAAAGCTGAAGGTGAGGATACCACGTTTTATACTGTGTGAGTGTGAAGGCTGTTTCGATTTCAGGAGCCTTCAGCGCCTGCTCATACCAAAAGATCGCTGCTTGATGTTTATTTTGAATTTTTAGATGATCCCCGATTCGGCAGCAAAATTCTGGACGAGGCTGATCATATAAGAAAGAACGTAATAATGAGGATAAAGCCGCTTCCTCGAAACCGACTGCATAATAGCAGTCAGCTAAATTTTGGCATGTGCGAATTTCATCCTCAATCCAGCATTGTTTTGTCGCTAAAAATTCATGATAAAAGCGAATCGCTCTGACATGCTGCCTGTTATCTCTTAATTCATTGGCAAAGTAAAAGAGATCGCGGGGCGTCATTTCTTCGCCTTTTGCCAGCATGTCTTCATAGATGCGCAGGTTGCGCCCGGGCTCACCAGCGGTCGTTTTCTTGCTCTTTTGATGTGTGACAGCTATATCGGCTGGTAAGATATTTCCATACACCTGAAGAAACTCATGAACGGCCCCGTACCACTGAAAGTTCAAGGCACGCTTCACAAGGCGATTTCTTCTATATTTAAAGTTCACCCGACCGTCTTGATCAAATCCCACATGATAAAACATTGAGACGGCATCTACTGAAGGATCAAGCGTCTCTTTGAGCTGAAGAAATTTTTGACGGTCTTCTTCTAGCAGAACATCGTCTGCATCAAGCCATAAAATATACTCTTTCGTTGCACGTGAGAAAGCGAAATTACGGGCTTTGGCAAAATGCTGAACCCATTCGAAATCAAGTACCTTGGCTGAAAAGGAGTGAGCAATCTCCTTCGTACGATCTGTTGATCCTGTATCAACGATGATTATCTCATCTGCAATGTCTTGGACAGAGGAAAGGCAGTCCGCTAACACCTCCTCTTCATTTTTCACGATCATACATAAGCTAATGGTTACCATCTTTAGATCACCTCTTCATAGTGTATCGAGCAGCAAAAGGAAACATTCTTTTCAGCAGCAGGTTTTTTAAAACTAGTTTTCTGCTACTGGCTGATTTAAAATAAAGGAAGAATCTATGTAAGGGCTGATAAAAATGAGTTTATTGAATGTTGAAGGATTATATAAAACCTATGGCGAGAAAACGCTGTTTGATCATATTTCTTTTCATATAGAACCAAAGGAACGCATCGGATTGATTGGACCAAACGGAACAGGAAAGTCAACGCTCCTAAAGGTCATTGCAGGACTTGAATCGTTTGAAGAGGGTGATATTACGAAGGCAGGGACACTTGATATCGAATTTCTTGAGCAAGACCCTGAAATGATCGGGGATGAAACGATTCTTGATTACATTTTTTCTGGAACGGCACCCATGATTCAAACGATGAAGGCATATGAACAGGCGCTCGCCGATTTAGAGCATGATCCGCAAAATGAAGCAAAACAAGAGGCGCTCATGCGCATGCAAAATCGAATGGATCAGGAAGACGCATGGGATGCGAACCTGTCAGCCAAAACGATTTTGACAAAGCTTGGCGTCAAAGATGTGAGCCGTTCTGTTCATGCCTTATCAGGCGGACAGAAAAAGCGTGTCGCGATTGCTAAAAATTTAATTCAGCCTGCGGGATTGCTGATTTTAGATGAGCCAACCAACCATCTCGATAATGCAACGATTGAATGGCTCGAAGGATATTTGAGTCAATACAGCGGTGCTGTCATTCTGGTGACGCATGATCGTTATTTCCTCAACCGTGTGGCCAATCGGATTTATGAATTGAATCAAGGACAGCTCTATACGTATAAAGGAAATTATGAAGTCTTTTTAGAAAAAAGAGCGGAACGAGAAGCAGAAGCTCAGGTGAAAGAAACGAAGCGTCAAAACTTACTCAGACGAGAGCTTGCATGGCTGAGAAGAGGGGCAAAAGCAAGAACGACGAAGCAGAAAGCACGCATCGGCAGAGCCGAAGAGCTGATGGATCAAAAAGGGCCTGATGCAAAGGGAGAGCTGGATTTCGCCATCGGT
Organism: Bacillus sp. FSL R7-0672; assembly: GCF_038601465.1. NCBI lineage: Bacteria > Bacillati > Bacillota > Bacilli > Caryophanales > Bacillaceae > Bacillus > Bacillus sp. FSL R7-0672. The sequence continues at coordinate 763,513 of NZ_CP152010.1, forward strand.
TCCCATCGCCTAGGAAAACAAGTCATAGAGGCAGAAGACTTGTCGATTTCATTTGCTGGCCAGACCCTTGTGGAGCGGTTTACAGACTTAGTCGTGCCGGGCGACCGGATTGGATTTATCGGACCGAATGGAGTCGGAAAAACGACGCTACTCAACTGTCTAGCGGGGAAAATAGAACCGACTTCAGGACAATTGACGATTGGACAAACCGTTCGTATTGGCTATTACACGCAGGATCACAAAGAAATGGATGAAGAGCTGACGATCATTGAGTACATCAAGGAAACAGCTGAAATCGTTAAGACATCTGATGGCGCCATAGTGACAGCAGAGCAAATGCTGGAACGGTTCCTATTTCCAAGATCCATGCAGCGGACGTTTATTCGCAAGCTGTCAGGAGGAGAACGCCGCAGATTGTATTTATTGAAAGTCTTAATGGAAGAACCAAATGTTCTCTTTTTAGATGAGCCGACGAACGATCTTGATACGGAGACCCTCAGCATTTTAGAGGATTATTTAGAACAGTTTCCTGGCGTTGTCATGACCGTATCGCATGATCGTTATTTCTTAGACCGAGTGGTTCATCGTCTGCTTGTCTTTGAAGGAAATGGCCGCATTTCGCACTACCAAGGTGCTTACAGCGATTACATGGAGCAAGAAAAAGAGGCGAAGCGGACAGAGACAAAGCCTGCTGAGAAACAAGTAGAAGCGGCGCCTAAAAAGAGAAAAAAACTTTCTTACAAAGACCAGCTTGAATGGGACGGAATTGAAGACCGGATTCAGGCATTAGAGGAAAAACATCAGCAGCTTGAAGCAAGCATTGCAGAAGCAGGCAGTGATTTTGGGAAAATTCAAGAACTGATGGATGAACAAAAAGCCGTTGCTGAAGAACTAGAACAAGCAATGGACCGCTGGACAGAACTGTCACTGATGATTGAGGAATTAGAGGGTTAATCCTAATAAGATGATTGAAAAAAACCTGTAGAATTTTGGGACTGACCCCCGTTTTTGAGACAGGGATCAAAACACCTTTATACAGCCAATTGCCGATAGTTTATCGGTGATTGGTTGTTTAGTTTCGTTTGAATACGAATGTTGTTATAATAATAAATGTATTCTTTGACAGTGCGTTCTACGATGCTGGTCGTAGTGCGGTCAATCCTGTTAAGATAGAACGTTTCAGACTTTAGTGAGGAATGAAACGATTCGATGGAGGCATTATCAGCGGGCGTCCCTTTACGGGACATGCTCATGGTAATGCCTTTTATATGAACAGCTTTCTGATACTCGTAAGATGTATACACAGAACCTTGATCGCTATGTAACACGCAATTCTCAGGCAGTGCTGGGAGCTGATTAAGTGTGTTTAAGATAAAGTCTGTGTCCTGCTTATCACCAATCGTAAAAGCAATCACTTCTCCATTATATAAATCCAATATACTGGAAAGGTACAATTGTTTCTGTCCATAAGGCAAATACGTGATGTCCGTTACTAGTTTTTCAAGAGGGCGATCAGACTGAAAGTTCCGATCCAGTATATTACCGGCCACGGCATAGGGCTGCCCATTCTTCTTACGCTTTTTCATTTTAACCCGGCATTGCCACTGGTTTTTCTGCATGATACGTTGAACAGTTTTATGGTTAATACGCATTCTCCTTTTTAGTATAGCTGTGATTTTTCGATAACCATATCGATATTTGTGCTTTCGGCACAACGTGCCGACCTGTTTCTCTAGTTGTCTTTTAGAATGATTCTGAGTCAGATCCTTTTTCCATCTATAATACGAAGTACGTAAGATGCCTAAATGGACACAGATGTCCTGTACCGTCATCGTTTTGCACAATTCTTCTACCAGTTTGATTGACGTTTCCTTATCAACTTCCTTTCCAATTCGTTGTACTTTTTTAAAACTTCATTCTGTTGACTCAAATAGCGATTTTCTGCCTGCAGTCTCTCTAATTCGGAAGAGTACTCGGGACCCTTTCCATAGGTATATTGTTTTCCAACAGGCTGTTCGAACCGGTGTGTATCCCCAGCCTTATGCCACCTCACCCATGTCTGAACCTGCGTCTTATTCTTGATATTCAATTTCTGCATGATCTCTTTCATAGGTACGCCTGCCAATCTCATTTCTACAGCCTTCTGTTTGACTTCAACCGGATAACTCACTCTTGTCCCCATAGAAAAAACACCTCCATGTTTTATTTCGGATCACAACGATCCATTTTCAAACTTGAAGGTGTTTTTTATTTGTCTCATCTTATGGGGTCAGTTCCTTTTCTACAGGTTTTTTTACTTTACATCAAAACACGAGAAAATCAAGAACTCAAACATTTACGTTTACGTTAAGGTTATAAAGGTGTATAATAAATCATGAATTGATGAGCAGGAGGCACTGGCAATGGAATGGATGAAAATTGATCAAGTGGCGAAAAGAAGCGGACTGACGAAACGGACGATTCGTTTCTATGAAGAGATTGGTTTATTATCAGCACCAAAGCGGACAGAGGGCGGTGTCAGGCTGTACTCAGAGGACGACATGGAAGAACTAGAAAAAGTAATGCAGGCAAAAGAGGTACTCGGCTTTTCTTTACAAGAGCTTCAATCGTTTATGGAAATAGGAAAGCAATTAGAGCTGAATAAAGAAGGCTACTTGCTGTCGCTTGATCCGAAGGAAAGATTAGAGAAGCTGTTAGATATTGAGGCGCAGCTGACTGTGCAGCATCAATTGATTACAAAAAAGCTTGAAACGATTCAATCCTTTAAAAAGGATCTTGAAACGATGAAAGAAAGAGCGGCTCATGCGATTGAGCAATTACAAAAATAAACACCTCAGTGTGTTTATTTCAGCGTGTAGCCAAACCCTCGCATTCGCCCGCAGGTCTGCGCGCTGGTGCTCACGAATGTTCAATTCGCTCCGCAAAAGTAGCTGCCCTTCCTAGGGCTGCAAAGGTTTTCTATCACGCTGAAAAGAAGACAAAGTGCTAAAATAAACATCATTTTAGCACTTTGTCAACATTTGAAGGAAAGGTTCTGATGGAATGAAGGAAGAAGAAGTGTTAAAACAGCGTACAAGTCTGCTTAGGCAGCCGAAGGCCGTCTGGGCTGTTGCCTTTGCATGTGTGATTTCATTTATGGGGATAGGACTTGTGGACCCGATTTTGCCGGCCATTGCATCACAATTAGATGCATCTCCAAGTCAGGTCTCACTTTTATTTACGAGCTACTTACTTGTAACCGGCTTTGTGATGTTTTTTACCGGCTATATCTCTAGTCGGATTGGTGCGAAATGGACGTTATTAATCGGACTTATTTTTATTATTGTCTTTTCTGCTTTAGGCGGTACCTCTTCAACGATTAACGAATTAATCGGCTTTAGAGGCGGATGGGGCATTGGGAATGCCTTATTCATTTCAACGGCTCTCTCTGTCATTGTTGGCGTGTCTGTTGGAGGAAGTGCGAAGGCCATTATTTTATACGAGGCTGCACTAGGTCTTGGGATTTCGGTTGGGCCGCTGCTTGGCGGAGAGCTTGGGACGATCTCTTGGCGTGGACCATTCTTTGGCGTTGCAGTGTTAATGCTTGTTGCTCTTTTAGCTATTACGTTTATGCTTCCACCGATGCAGAAGCCTCAGAAAAAGGTGAAATTATTCGAGGCTGTCGGGGCATTAAAATATAAAGGACTTTTAACGATGGCATCTGCCGCTTTCTTATACAATTTTGGTTTCTTTGTGCTTTTAGCGTATTCGCCATTTGTGCTTCATCTGGATGAGCATGGTCTTGGTTATGTCTTCTTTGGATGGGGGCTATTTTTGGCCGTGACATCCGTCTTTTCAGCGCCGGTCATTCATCGAAAGCTTGGGACATTGACTTCTCTTGTGGTTCTGTTTGCTTCGTTTGCTGTGATTTTATTCGGTATTGGGATCTGGACTTCACATGTAGTAGTTGTCATCTGCGGAATTGTCATTGCTGGGGGTATTCTTGGCATGATCAATACTGTGCTCACGACCGCTGTGATGGGATCAGCACCGGTTGAGCGTTCCATTGCTTCATCCTCTTACAGTGCTGTACGGTTTATTGGGGGCGCGATTGCTCCTTGGATTGCCGGCGTACTTGCTGAATCTTATACAGCAAGCACCCCTTACTATGTTGGGGCGGCTGTCGTTCTGTTAGGCATGATCATCTTGCTTATTGGTCGTAAGCATCTTATCAATATTCAAGTAGGTCATTAAATAGAAAAAGCCTTATATCTGCATCAGATATAAGGCTCAGCGTGTAGACAAACCCTCGCATTCTTTGTCAGGACTGCGTTCCGGTGCTCACGAATGTTCAATTCGCTCCACTCCGGTACTCGTCCTTCCTAGACTTCAAAGGTTTTCTATCACGCTGAAAAGAAGACAAAGGGCTAAAATAAAGATCATTTTAGCCCTTTGTCAACAATTTGAAGCCTATAATACTTTTGTCGTCCAAGACTCGCAATTCCAAGTTTCAGTTGCTACATCTTGATAAAATTCAGGTTCGTGAGAGATCAATAAGACGCTCCCTTTGTATTCTTTTAATGCACGTTTTAGTTCTTCTTTGGCATCGACATCCAAGTGATTGGTCGGCTCATCGAGAACAAGTAGGTTGGTTTCTTCATTGATCAGCTTACAAAGACGGACCTTTGCTTTTTCTCCACCGCTTAAAACAGACACGCGGCTTTCAATATGTTTTGTCGTTAATCCGCATTTTGCAAGAGCAGCTCTCACTTCATATTGCGTGTAAGAAGGGAAGGTGCCCCATACTTCTTCAATACAGGTGTTGCTGTTTTGCTCTTTTACTTCTTGCTCAAAGTAGCCAATATGAAGGAATTCTCCGCGTTCCACCTCACCCGAAATTGGCGAGATTTCTCCAAGGAGACTTCGCAGCAATGTCGTTTTTCCGATCCCGTTAGCGCCGTATAGCGCAATTTTTTGCCCGCGTTCCATTTTCAGATTCAATGGACGAGAGAGCGGTTCATCATAACCAATGACCAAATCTTTTGTTTCAAAAATCAATTTCCCGGAAGTCCGTGCCGTCTTAAAGTGGAATTCAGGCTTTGGCTTTTCTGCTGCGAGTTCAATCATATCCATCTTATCCAGTTTCTTCTGACGGGACATGGCCATATTTCTTGTGCTGACACGCGCTTTGTTTCTTGCCACAAAATCCTTTAATTCAGCCACTTCCTGCTGCTGCCTTTTATAAGCTGCTTCAAGCTGCTGCTTTTTGACTTCGTACACTTGTTTAAATTGATCATAATCACCAACATAGCGCGTGAGCTCTTGATTTTCAACATGATAGATCAAGTTAATGACGCTATTTAAAAACGGAATATCATGTGAAATGAGGATAAACGCATTTTCATATTCCTGTAAATAGCGCTTCAGCCACTCAATATGCTGCTCATCTAAATAGTTGGTCGGCTCATCGAGAAGGAGAATTTCTGGCTTCTCTAACAGCAATTTCGCAAGCAATACTTTTGTACGCTGCCCGCCGCTCAGCTCCGTCACATCACGGTCCAGTCCAAGATCGGTTAACCCAAGACCTCTCGCTATTTCTTCAACCTTGGAATCAATGATATAGAAATCATTGTTTGTGAGCGCATCTTGAATGACGCCCACTTCCTCTAACAGCTTTTCCAGCTCATCAGGATCGGCTTCACCCATTTTGCCGTAAATGTCATTCATCGCTGCTTCCATGGAAAATAAATAGTGGAATGCATCCTGAAGCACTTCGCGGATCGTTCTGCCCTTTTCTAGCACAGTGTGCTGATCAAGGTAGCCGACACGGACATTTTTCGCCCATTCCACTTTTCCTGCATCTGGCTCCAGCTTGCCAGTAATAATATTCATAAACGTTGACTTTCCTTCACCGTTGGCGCCAATTAAGCCGACATGCTCGCCTTTTAATAAACGGAAGGAGACTTCGTGAAAAATGGCTCTGTCGCCAAAGCCATGGCTTAAATCTTTAACAGATAATATCATTTTTTACACCTCAAATAGATTCAAAACGGCTAGTGCCTCTCATGATTATATCGAACTGTCCGGCTTGATAAAAGCATCAAAAGAAAAATTGCGTTTCAAAGCTGATTTTGAGATACTAAAGGATAGATTGAATGAGGATAAAGGAGATCGACATGATAGAAAATTGGGCATTTTTAAAAGAAGCAAAGCCATTTATTCAAGAGAACTTCCAAGCGGCTGGCTTCGAAAAACCAACAGCTATACAAGAAAAAACAGCAGAATGGATTACGGAGAAGCGTGATGTGATTGCAGAATCGCCTACAGGAACGGGGAAGACACTGGCGTATGTGTTGCCGCTTTTAAATAAAATCGATGTGGATATCAAGCACCCGCAAGTCTTAATCTTGGCACCATCAAGAGAGCTTGTGATGCAAATTTTTGATGTCGTGCAAGCGTTCAAACAAGGATCAGACATCAAAGCGGTCTCCTTGATTGGTGGAGCGAACATCAAAAAGCAGCAGGAAAAACTAAAGAAACACCCGAACATCGTTGTCGCAACACCTGGCCGTGTACAAGAATTAATCAAAATCAAGAAACTGAAAATGCACGAAGTCAAAACGATCGTGCTAGATGAAGCAGATCAGCTTCTTGTGCCAGAGCATATGAAAACGATCCAAGCGATCATTAAATCCACATTAAAAGAAAGACAAATCCTTTGTTTTTCTGCGACACTGAAAGACGAAACGGTTCAACTGATTAAAGAAATGACGACTGAACCAGAAGTATTGAAAATTGCCAGAAGTGAGGAAGAAGCGCAGAAAGTAGGACACTATTATCTATTATGTGACCAGCGAGACAAAGTAAAACTACTGCAAAAGCTATCACGGCTTGAGGACATGCATGCGCTCGTCTTTGTGCGTGATATTACGAATTTAAGCATTTACGCAGAGAAATTGGCGTATCACCATGTCGACCTCGGTGTCCTTCATAGTGAAGCGAAAAAAGCAGAGCGTGCTATCATCTTAAAGGAATTTGAACAGCGTGAATTCCCACTTCTTCTTGCAACGGATATCGCAGCAAGAGGGATCGATATTGACGATCTGCCGTACGTGATCCATGCTGATCTGCCAAACGAAGAAGGCTATATCCACCGTTCAGGCAGAACCGGGCGCGCAGGAAAGGAAGGGGCTGTTATCAGCCTAGTCACACCTCAAGAGCATTCTATGCTTAAAAAAATGGCGAAAAAGCTAAATCTTTCGCTTCAGGAAATTGTTTATAAGCAAGGCCGAATTTTTTCTATATAAAAAATACAGGAAGAAACGATTACTTAAGATTAATGATCTAGTAATCGTTTTTTTGGCTGAAAATATTTTTTTTGGAATATATATTGATATGTAGAAAAAAATGTATTAAAATTATAAATGTATAAAATATAGGAGGTAAGGAAATTGAAAAAACATTTTAAAAAATTAACGGCTCTTGTAGTAATTGGGTTTTTTACTATTTTTGGTTTTGCTCATCTAGGAGAAGCAAGTACCCAAAAGTTTAGTATAGGAGGAAAAAACGATATAGTAAGAGCCGAAGTAAAAGGACCGGTAAAATATAAACTTAAAAATAAAACTACAAAAATTTATTCTAATGCTAGAATATATAATAAAATCACAGGAAATTATAGTAATAGCGTACACCGTTACAGTGTGGCAGTTCAGAAAAAAAATTTTATTGGGTTTGGTAAGAAATATATTGCTGAAAACTTTAAAACCCCTAATAAAAGTACCAAATCAATCGGCAAGGTCCAAGAAGGAAATTATAGAGTTATTGTAACTAAACATACTCAAACTAAAGATGGTGTGGGCCTAAATGGGTCTGGAGAAATTAGACAGTAATTTTCTAGTGAAGAGAGTATATTAGGTACGGCAAAAGAAGCATGAGTTCCCTCAACTTATTGAGGAGACCTCTCGCTTCTTTTCATTTATATGTATAATTTAATGATATATTAATATAAAGATCAATTTACTAAGAGATTATATTTGAATTCATAGTTAATTTGTATTTCTTTGATATATGTTAGTTATTCGAGGTGCATAGAATGATATTCAAGCTAGCTTTTAAGACAGTTTTATCGAAAAAATGGTTTTCAGCGTCGGTAATCATCTTAATGACATTATCTATGTTTATAATAACCTTCGGTGAGGCAGAAGCAAATAAATTAATTGAAAAGTTGGAAAGGAATACAACTAATAAGTATGGAGCCTTTCATGCAGTGGTCAATGGTATTAAACAAAATGAAGAAGATTATATAAAAGCTCAAAAGAGTATTAAGCATTACGGTATTATAAAAAACATGGGCTATACAAATTCTTTTAACAATACTAAATTGCCTGCAACTTTCGGTACCATGGATTTTCAAGCTAAAGAAATGGGCCATATAATAATTGAAAAGGGAAGATATCCAGAAAGGAATAACGAAGTAACTATTGAATCATATCTACAAGAGGCGTTTACTGGAAATGCAATTGGAGAAAAAGTTAAAATAAAAATAAATAACACAGAAAAATACTATAAAATAGTAGGCGTTATAAAAAATTACTCCTCAAATTGGACAACTCCAAATAACTATAAAATAGGAAAAACAAGCTATCCTAATGTTATATTTAACAATGATTTAATGAATAAAACGCAGCTTAATACTAGTGCACTGATAGAGCTAAATGAATATCATGACTTTGATGAAGCAGTTAAGGTTATAAATGATCTTTTTGATAAGTCAGAAAATGTGTATCTGAATACTAAATTTTTTGAGGAAGAATTTATTTATAAACAATCCATCCCTACTTTGCGACTTTCCTTTATTATAATTTCATTATTTATAATTTTAATTAGTTTAATTTATACGAAGAGTGTTCATTTTAAGAAGCAAGAGAATGAAATTGAAGAAATATTTAAATCATATGGCTTTAACAAAAAAAAGATTGTATTTTATTTTTTAAGCCAAGCTATTCTATTAACAGGTTTTGGTACTATTATATTCTTTTTGACAAATATTTTTATTAATGGTTTTTTTCAAGTCGATTTTTTAGGTATCTTATCTTGGTTAATAATATTATTCTGTGTTGATATTATTTATATTATGAAACAATCGACTTCTTTCTTCAATAGGAAATATTGTGGTAAAGAAAGTGTCAATATACCAAAGAAGAAGTTTGTAGAAGATAATGCATTTTCCTGGAAGGGGAATTTAACAATTATTGTTATTGTGGCGATATTTATACCGGTTTATTATATTTCGAATCTAATAGTTGAAGAAAACACTCCTAAAAAACTTAAAAATGAACCGGACTTTAGTCTTTTTGCAAAACAAACAGTAGCATATGATTTAGTTAACAATTACGTTATTGAAGATCAAAAAGCAAACACGTTTAAATTTAGAGATATTGAAAAGTTAGAGAAGGATGATACCATAAATTATATAGAAAAGGTTCCTTATTCGATTGGAACTTCTCTATCTGTAAATGAGAGTAATCTATCTCGATATTTAAAAAGTTGGGTTAGTAATATGAGTGAAAAAGATGATACATATCAAACACCTATTGATCTCGAAAATAAAATAAAAAAATTACCGATAAAAAAGAAGCTGACGCCAATACCTAATGTGAACTACTATGTTTTAAATAAACAAGAGTGGACTAGTTTAACAAGTAAATATAAGTTGAAAAATAAGTATCAAAGTGACTCCATTCTTATGTTCTTCCCTTCAATTAATGGAATGAAAGAGGACAAAATTAAAGATGGAGATAGTATAAAGTTAGAGAGAATAGATTTAGATGAAAAAAACGAAATTAAATATAAAGATTGGGATTTGAAAGTTGGAAAAATTATTAATAAAAGTTATACTTTAAACTTTAATGGTATACATATAGAGAACAGTGGTTTGTCTATTGCTATACCCGAAAGGCTAGTAAAAAATGAAAAGATATTCGAAGGTTATTTAGAATTATACATTTATCTAAAAGAAAAAGTAAGTGCCAAAGCATATGAAAAGACACAATTATCTATTAAGAAAATGTATGATAATAATCAGGAGGGTAACCACGAAAATAAACATGAACAAATTGAAAAACAACTTTCACTACTAAGTTTTATTAATAAACTGAGTAACATTCTAATTTTCAGTATTATTATTAATCTAGTTATCGTGTTAATGACTAAATTGAATTTCAAATTAAGAGAAAAACAACAATTCAATTCTGTGAATAAACCATCATCATTGAAACCACCTAATTGGACATTATGGGGTTTATTTAAAGAATTAATTATATGTTTCATGTATTCTTTTTTTATAGGTTTGCTCTTTATATATCTGATTGAAGTGAATTATAGTTCAGATTTGCTGCTTTCTATAAAAATATCCTTTTTGTTGGAAAGTTATGCTATTGTCAGTACAATTCTAGTTGGTTTAGTTTTTCTTTTATTTTTTCAAGATAAGAAATCTAAAAAAATTACCAATAATTATTAAATGTTTATTATATAAATAAAAAAAGACCCCGCCAAATGGGACTGACCCCCGTTTTTGAGACAGGGATCAAAACACCTTTATACAGCCAATTGCCGATAGTTTATCGGTGATTGGTTGTTTAGTTTCGTTTGAATACGAATGTTGTTATAATAATAAATGTATTCTTTGACAGTGCGTTCTACGATGCTGGTCGTAGTGCGGTCAATCCTGTTAAGATAGAACGTTTCAGACTTTAGTGAGGAATGAAACGATTCGATGGAGGCATTATCAGCGGGCGTCCCTTTACGGGACATGCTCATGGTAATGCCTTTTATATGAACAGCTTTCTGATACTCGTAAGATGTATACACAGAACCTTGATCGCTATGTAACACGCAATTCTCAGGCAGTGCTGGGAGCTGATTAAGTGTGTTTAAGATAAAGTCTGTGTCCTGCTTATCACCAATCGTAAAAGCAATCACTTCTCCATTATATAAATCCAATATACTGGAAAGGTACAATTGTTTCTGTCCATAAGGCAAATACGTGATGTCCGTTACTAGTTTTTCAAGAGGGCGATCAGACTGAAAGTTCCGATCCAGTATATTACTGGCCACGGCATAGGGCTGCCCATTCTTCTTACGCTTTTTCATTTTAACCCGGCATTGCCACTGGTTTTTCTGCATGATGCGTTGAACAGTTTTATGGTTAATACGCATTCTCCTTTTTAGTATGGCTGTGATTTTTCGATAACCATATCGATATTTGTGCTTTCGGCACAACGTGCCGACCTGTTTCTCTAGTTGTCTTTTAGAATGATTCTGAGTCAGATCCTTTTTCCATCTATAATACGAAGTACGTAAGATGCCTAAATGGACACAGATGTCCTGTACCGTCATCGTTTTGCACAATTCTTCTACCAGTTTGATTGACGTTTCCTTATCAACTTCCTTTCCAATTCGTTGTACTTTTTTAAAACTTCATTCTGTTGACTCAAATAGCGATTTTCTGCCTGCAGTCTCTCTAATTCGGAAGAGTACTCGGGACCCTTTCCATAGGTATATTGTTTTCCAACAGGCTGTTCGAACCGGTGTGTATCCCCAGCTTTATGCCACCTCACCCATGTCTGAACCTGCGTCTTATTCTTGATATTCAATTTCTGCATGATCTCTTTCATAGGTACGCCTGCCAATCTCATTTCTACAGCCTTCTGTTTGACTTCAACCGGATAACTCACTCTTGTCCCCATAGAAAAAACACCTCCATGTTTTATTTCGGATCACAACGATCCATTTTCAAACTTGAAGGTGTTTTTTATTTGTCTCATCTTATGGGGTCAGTTCCAAATGGCAGGGTCCTTTCTTTTTATGAAATTTTGACTAGCTGTTTTCCGACATTTTCACCTTTGAATAATCCGAGGAATGCATCAGGAATGTTGTCAAAGCCTTCAACGATTGTTTCTTTATACGTCAGTTTGTCTTCTTTTACCCATTGTGCGAGATCTCTTGCTGCTTCTTCAAAACGATCTGAATAGTTGGCAACAATGAAGCCTTGCATCAATGCGCTTGTTTTAATGAGTTTTGTTTGCACACGCGGTCCGATGTCCTCGCTTGCGCTAATGTTATAAGACGAAATCGCGCCGCACACTGGAATACGTGCAAAGCGGTTTAAATGATTCATCACAGCATCAGAAATTTCGCCGCCTACATTGTCAAAATACACATCGACGCCGTTAGGGCATGCCTTTGCAATAGCATCATCTAAGTCATTTGTTGTTTTATAATTAATCGTTTCATCAAAGCCCAGTTCTTTTAAATAAGCCAGCTTATCATCAGATCCCGCAATCCCAACGACGTGAGCGCCTTTGATCTTAGCAATTTGCCCAACAACGGAACCAACAGCACCTGCGGCCCCAGAAATGACAACGGTCTCGCCTTCTTTTGGCTGACCAATCGCAAGAAGTCCGAAATAAGCGGTTTGTCCCGGCATGCCCAAAATGCCTAAATAATAGGACAATGGCGCAATAGATGGATCAATTTTAGTGAGAGATTCAGCTTTGGCCGTGGAATATTCTTGCCAGCCAAGGAATCCAAGAACAAAATCACCTTTTTCAAATTGAGGCGATTTAGACTCGACAACTTCTCCAACAACACCGCCCTGAATCACTTCATTTAGCTTGAATGGAGGTGTATAGGATTTTGTATCCTGCATTCGTCCTCTCATATAAGGATCTACAGAAACATATTTCGTTTGAATCAAGACTTCACCATCTTGCGGCACAGGTATATCGACTGTTTCAAAATGAAAAACATCTTTTGTAGGTAATCCTTGTGGACGTTTGGCTAATTGAATTTGCTTTTGTTGACTCATGTCAAATCCTCCCTTTCACTTGCAACCTAGATTTACATTAACATGTTGCTTCTTTTCATTCAAAACATACGGTCTATTTCAAACACATACAAAAAAGCAGCCGCCATCTCAGAGATGAGGACTACTTTTTTGGAAGTCAACAGAGAGGAGCGGCGGCAGACAGCCAAACAGCTGATACACGTCCGCATCACGTTCTTTTAACAAATATTCGTTCGCATTTTGCATAGAGGCTTTCATCATATCGCGCGTCACAAAAGGAAAAAGGATATTCAAGTATGAGGACAACAGGTCTTGTGGATCTTGTTCAATCGACTCGATATCTCCAATATTGATAATGATGGAAAAGAGATAATCAATGGAGATGCGAAAGTGCTGTTCAGCAAACAATGTAAGCGGCTTTGCTTTTGCTTCTTCAGGATTCCACTTTTGAAAAAGCTGTTTCACCAAATCACTGACAACCCAAGCATTAAACTGCTGTTCCGCTGAAAAGTAATACATCAGCTCTACCTCATTTCTAGCCTCCAGTACAAGAATTGTACAATAAAACAGCAGGGATGAACACAATATTTCAGAAAATTTAGTCATTTTTACAGGATTTTTGTCAAAAATAAGTCAATAGGCATGGCTAGTACACAATGTAAAATGGATGTGCTCAAGGAAGGTTTAATGATAAAAGTGACGGGTAAAAGATTCGTAAGACGCTAAAGGAGGAATATAAAATGAAACCTGTTGTAAGAGAGTATTCAAATGATGAAACACTTCAAAGAGATGTAGAGCAATTAAAATCACTCGGTGTTGCAAGAGAGGACATTTATGTTCTGTCCCATGACGATGATCGTACAGAGCGTATTGCTGAAAATGCAGATGCCAATACGATAGGTCCAAGAGAAGTTGGACTGAAACATGCTGTTGGAAACATCTTTAGTAAAAAGGGCGATGAGCTCCGAAATAAAATCCATGAAATTGGTTTCTCTAAAGAAGAAGCTGAAACATTTGAAGAACATTTAGACGAAGGGAAAGTCCTTCTCTTTGTGACAGACCATGAAAAAGTGAAAACTTGGGCATAAACGCCAACTGAAAAAAGTCTCTTACTTTCGTAAGGGGCTTTTTTTCATGCCTTCATCTCTGAAGGAGAGGATGCATCTTTTTTACTATATTAAGAAAAAATAGCAGATTGGAATAAACAGTAAATCATCTAATTGAAAATGCAGATATACCAAAGAAAATGATAGGAAATGAGAAAAGAATAGTCGAAATATCACAAAAATCTATTCGGGAAATAATTATTGTATCTTTCAATTTTTTTCAAAATGTAATGGGAATCTTGTGTAATTTAGTAGATAAATTTCTTAGTTCTATTGGTTTATGTTGTGTTTTTATGTAGAAATATGTGTTTTGAGGTCAAAAAACCACGAAAAATACCTGTATTTTCAATTAGAAAATTCATTTTAATATTTAGGAAATAATTTGTTGACAAAATAATCTAAAAACAATATATTTGGCTTATTCCAGTTGTTATGGAAGTAGTTGTTAAATTTCTGATGGGTTTATTCTAGGCACACTCTAGTGATAGGTGGTGGCATAAAACCAAGGTAAAAGCACTCGTGAAATTTCTACTAAAACATAAGAAAATGGTTTTTACATGAAGAAGAAATGATAGTCGATTTAAACAGTAGATGATCTTTCTACTATGATCACTTTGCAAAAGATATTCAAAAGACGTCGTATTCCTGTACAGAAGAGAAAGCGTTTTCAATAAAGGCAGTGAGTTGATCGAACGGTGAAGGAGGTGAACTCATATGAAAAAAAGAGATAACAAGCTGATGCGGTGTAGCTGTCAAATGGCTGCATATGAGGATGCATGCTGAAAAAGAAGAGTGAACATGTGGGATGCTTCTCTCCTTTTTCAGAAAACAGATTTCCTAAAAAATCCATCTTTCATTTTAACATAAGGTGTTTTGCTTGAAAATGACCTTTGCCCGAAAAATCGATTTTAATAGAAGGAGGTCCTGTGATGAAAAAAGCTTTGTACCATGAAGACAGTGGATTGTATCTAGAAAAAATGCGTATGGCATTTCAAGAACATTATGAGAAAAGAACAGATATGTGGTCTACTGATCCATCCTTAACAGATGCAGCTGTGATGTCATTAAAGGCATGGCGTTCAAGGGAAAAGAATGCACTTGCTGCTGTGCTCGATATCGGATGCGGGAACGGCCGGGCGCTGGAACATTTAAGCGGACTTTCCGCATATGTCGGCATCGACCTGTATGAGCATGAGGAGTGGGAAGGATTACAGAAAAGAGAAACGGTTCCTGTCCATTTTGTTCATCAAGATTTTATGTCCTGGTCGATGGGCCAGGGTCGAGGGATGCAGTTTGATTTAATTTTAGATCATGGCTGCTTTCATCACCAGCACCCTGATGATCATGAGCGTTATTTAAAACAGGTTTCCTCTTTGCTTCATGAAGGCGGCGTCTTCTCACTTGTTGTATGGGGAGAAGAGTGGAGAACAGGATTAATCGGAGAGGATGGCCGTTTCCACTTTTCGTTTTCAGACTCTCAGCTTGGAGAAAGAATTTGTTCATCAGGTCTGGAGCTTGTATCGATTACACCATTAAAAGCAAAAGCCGGCATTAGCCAGCATCATGTCATTGCCGTCAAAATCTAGTACAAAGGTGAACACTCAAACGTAGCAGAGGTGTTCATTCTAAGAAACAGTATGTGCGCATCATGTAAGGGAAAGGCGTTATGAACCAAGAATTCTGCTCCTTTGTACTGGAAAAGACCTAGATTGACATATCGCTAGAATAGGTGGAATTAAGGTCTGAACGATGAGAGGAAACGCACATCTATGTTCTTTTAAGCCATGAGTGCAGACACATATTCATCACCATCACTGCGCTACCTGAGTCGATTTGGGTGCAGCGATGAATAGGGGGGAGACAAATGAACAAGTTTGTAGATGAATTACAATCAATGATTCATCATTTTACCTTTCAAGAAAAAAACTATTTGCTCGTGGGGCCAGTGAACCTTCCGATTTCCATTCAACATGAAGAAGTGCCATTTAAATGGTATGCCTTCGCACCTGCTGAAGAAGAGACAAAACCAACGATCGAATCTATTGTCAAAATGAGTACCGCGCAGCAAACCTTTTCCTCTTGTCTCTTATTTGGCGACTTTGAAAATGAAATGCCGCCGCTTGTGCGAATTCATAGTGTCTGCCAAACAGGGGATGTGTTTGGGTCACTGAAATGTGACTGCGGTCCACAGCTTGCGTTATCGCTGAAAAAAATCACTGATTACGGAAAAGGCATGCTCGTCTATATGGCCAATCAAGAAGGGCGGTCAATTGGGCTGATGGCGAAAGCATTGACGTATAAATTACAGGAAATGCAGCTGGATACTTTTGAAGCCAACCGTCTGATTGGCTGCGGAGATGATGACCGGCATTACGAGGAGGCAGCGGCTGTTCTGCACTATTTAAACAACGGGAAACCAATGCATCTCCTAACGAACAATCCAGATAAAGTCGATTCCATTGCTGCTTACGGTCTTCCTGTTTTACGGTTTGATCATACGGTCGAAGCCTCTCTCTATAATGAAGCCTATTTAAAAGCAAAAGCAGCCTCAGGACATATGGTCGATGAGAAAAAATTAATTAATCAGTAGATGAGTTTACTTTAAAGAAGGCGGGAGAAAAGCGTGAAACCTGAAATCAATTGGATTCAAATCCCAAGCGGCTATGCAACAATCGGAAGTAATGAAGAAGATATGAAAAAGGCATCAGAATTCTGGAAGGACAAGCTTCTCAATCCAACTTACGGCCGTGAGAAAAAATTTCAAAAATGGCTGTATAAAGAATTTCCATCCTATCAGTCGTATATCAATGAATTTTTCATTTCAGATACGGTCGTCACCAATGAATGGTATCAAAGCTATTGTGATGAAACAGGCCAGTCGTACCCGGAGAGCTTAACAAATCAAGAACTAGGCGGCGGGAAAGATCATCCGGCGTGGGGCATGGAGATCGAGGAAGCCTTCTCATTCTGTCAGTGGCTGAGCGGGAAACTCGGGATAGACGTGTCGATTCCTACTGAAGAAGAATGGGAATATGCTGCCCGGGGTAACACGAGAAATCAATACCCATGGGGAGATGAGTTTGACCCTTCTTACTGTAATACGTACGAATCAAATATCGAAAAAACGACGCCTGTCCGCCATTACGAAAAGGGAAGATCCTTATTCGGTCTTTATGATATGGGGGGCAACGTCGAGGAATGGGTCAACACCAAAAATCATGTGTACGAAGGCGGCATTGAGGTCGTAGATGATTTAACGGAAACGCTTGGCAGTGATTACTACATTTTAAAAGGCGGCTCCTTTGCAAGAGGCGGGGATTTATGCAGAGTCGCTAGAAGACACGGAAAGCACCCAGACCCTGTTTTTCGATTTACTGGGTTTCGTGTAATGACTCGTCAAAAACAACATATAAAGGTGGGAGTGTAAAACTATGCATAGAGGACCAATTACATCTGTTTTATCAACTCAGCAGGACCAAATTGTTTACACTGGCGGCTATGACCGCTGTATTTATCAGTGGAACCGGGCGACAGGAGAAGGAACGTTTATTGGAAGTCACGAGCATATCATTAACTCTTTATCTCTTTCTGAAAACGGAAAGTACTTAGCGAGTGCTTCGTCAGACTACACCATTCAATTGTATGATACAGGCACACATACTAGAATTCGCACCTTGTTTGGTCATGCGGATGATGTAGAAGCCGTTGCTTTTGCGAAGCAGGATACGTTGCTTGTATCGGTGTCCAGAGATAGAAGATGCTTAGTCTGGGATATCGAAACAGGAGCCATCCTAAGAGAATTTCATGGACATAGCAAGGATGTATTAGCTGTATGGATACACGGCGATAAAGCTTATACAACAGGTGATGATGGCTACGTTCTTGTATGGCTGTATGATACAGGAGAAATTGTAGGGGAAATCGGTCCGTTTGATTATGAGCTGGACACAATCAGCGGCAGCAATCAAAAAGAAGTGTTCGCACTTGGCAGAGACGATGGCACCGTTATTATTTATGATGCGGTGACGTTACAGGAGAAAAAAATCATCAAAGCTCATTTACAGGGCGTCAAGCGTGTGAACTTTTCTCCAAGCGGCAATTACTTGCTGACAGCAGGCTATGACCATTTAATTAAGCTGTGGAATTACGAAACAGGGGATTTAGTCGATACGCTGTTGCCTCATAAATATCAGTGGGAGCGCTCGCTTGTCTGGACGGAGGATGAGAAAGCCATCCTAGGAGCCAGCTTTGGAAAAACGTATTGTGAATGGTCTATTGAACAGGGGAAAGTTGTATCAGATGAGATCGAAATGGCGACACCATCTATTAATGATATTGCGCTAACTGATGCGGGAGATATCATCACAGCATCAGATGACGGAAAATTCAGAAAAAATGGGCTTGAAATCGCTAAATCGACAGGCGTTTTAACAAATGGAGTGGCTGTCGCACGAGATGGAAGCTATTATGCGTGGGGAGATCATGCAAGTCAGGTGCATATTGTTCATGAATCATTACAGCAAATGGTTTCGTTTGATCTCAATACAGGGCCGGTCAACAGTGTGTATTTCCACGAGGAGGACCGGCAATTCTATATTGGAACTTACGGCGGCTATGTACATGTCATATCGACGGAGCATTTAAAGGAAGTTGGCCGTTCCAAAGCACACGATTGTGCTGTGAAAGCACTAAAAGTAGAAGGAGATCATATCATCACAGCCGCAGTAGAAGGAACCATCTGTCTTTTAGATAAGAAGAGCTTGTCTTTAAAAGCGAAATATATCGGGGCGACAGAGCTGTTAAATGACGTATTCATTGATAGCAAAAGAGATCGTATTGCCATTGTCAGCCGTGACAAGAATGTGAGATTGTTTGATTTGCATACAGGAAGAATTTTAGACCAGCATAATGAACACCAGTATTCGATTAAATCGGTCTCTGTCACAGACTCTGGCTATATTGTGAGCGGAGATTATTGGGGCTATATCGTTGTGTGGAATCCAGAGCTTGGGGTCAATACCGGCCCAATTAGAATTGCCAAGAATGGAATTAGTGCCATCAGACAATTAGGCAATGATGTATACGCAAGCTCGTATGATGGTGGGATTTATCATATTCGAGAAGATGGCACGTATACCGAAGTACTGCGCTTATTTGAACAATTTCCAAAAGAAGTAATCTCTCATTAAGAAAAAGAATGTAAGCGGGGGATTCTCATGATAAGTGTTTGCAAGGAACATATGAAAAAAGGCCTGACTGTACTCAATTGTCCGCATGTGCTCCTCATTAATAAATATGAATGTCGCAAATGCTGTTTTTGTAAACAACGAGCATCATATAAACTTTTTTATTCCTTGCCTTACTATGATCGATCTGAAAAGAAACGGATGGAAAAAATATGAGAATAGAACTCCTTCATTTCCTGAAGGAGTTCTTTCCCTTGAAAGAGAAGAAAGGAGACTCACATGAAAGACGATGTGTTTTATATGAAACTGGCGATTGCCAACGCAAAGGCAATGAAAGGGCAAACCTCCCCAAACCCGCTTGTCGGTGCAGTCATTGTACAGCAAGGTGAAATTGTTGGAATGGGTGCTCACATGAAGGCAGGTGAACCGCATGCTGAAATTCATGCACTGCACATGGCAGGAGAAAAGGCAGAAGGAGCTCATCTGTATGTAACGCTCGAACCTTGTTCGCATCATGGGAAAACGGGTCCTTGCACAGAAGCGATTATCAAAAGTGGTGTGAAACGGGTAGTCATTGCGACGCAAGATCCGAATCCGCTTGTAGCAGGTAAAGGGATTACCGTGTTGAAACAAGCAGGGATCGAAGTAGATGAAGGAATATGTAAACAGGAGGCGGACCGCTTAAATGTGCCTTTTTTTCATTTCATTCAATCAGACCTTCCTTACGTCATATTAAAATCAGCTATTTCAATAGATGGGAAAATTGCAACGGCTGATCTTGAAAGTAAATGGATCACAGGAACAGAAGCGAGGCAAGAAGTGCAGCAATTGCGCCAAGAAGCAGATGCGGTACTTACAGGAGTGGAAACGATTATTCAAGATGATGCAGGTTTAATTGTGAAGGATTCATTCATCACCCAGCCCATTCGTGTCATTTTAGATTCCACATTAAGAATTCCGCTTCATGCTAAATGCTTAACAGATCACATGGCGGAAACCATTATTTGTACCTCACGAATGTACGATCAAAAAAAGTATGATCAGCTTGTGCAAAAAGGGTATGAAGTATTTGTCACAAACGGGGAACAACGGACAGATATTCATGAAGTGTTAAACATGTTAAAGAAGCGTTCTGTGATGTCGGTACTTGTAGAGGCAGGAGGAAGCGTGAGTGCATCATTTTTAGAAGCGTCACTTGTAAATGAAGTTGTTATTTATATGGCACCTTTATTGATAGGTGGAAAACATGCGCCTACTTTCTTCGAAGGAGAAGGTGTGAAAAAACTAAAAGAGGCGATCCGTCCAGCGGATATTGAATATAGTATGGTAGGAAAAGATTTAAAAATGACGATGAGATTTCAATGAAACAAAGACCTTGTGCATGGAGTGCAAGGTCTTTTCAATTTTTCCAAATAAAAATAAAAATGTACATACACCTTTCACCATGGGGATGAATACAATGGATGGGGGTGATTCTATGAAAAGGTGTAGACAATGTGGAAAAACCTATCCCTTTCATTCTAAAGGCCATTACCAAAAAGGAAGCTGGTATGATGTGTATAAGGATGATGGATGGGAATGTGATAGTTGTAAGAAAGGAAGAACAAGAAACCCAGAGAAAAATTCTTGCTGCGGAAAAGATCCTTGTGTTTGTATTATTCAAGGTCCGTCAGGAGGTAGAGGTAGGAGAGGCCCAGCAGGTCCAACAGGTCCAACAGGGCCAACGGGGCCAATAGGACCCGGAGTAAGAGCGACCGGCGCCACAGGAGCCACAGGAGCAACCGGCGCCACAGGAGCTACAGGAGCTGCGGGAGCCACGGGAGCCACAGGAGATCCCGGAGCAACCGGCGCCACGGGAGCCGCAGGAGCAACCGGCGCCACGGGAGCAACCGGCGCCACGGGAGCCACAGGAGCTACAGGAACTGCGGGAGCAACCGGCGCCACGGGAGCTACAGGAGCAACCGGCGCCACGGGAGCCACAGGATATCCCGGTGCCACGGGAATCACAGGAGCGACTGGAGCAACCGGAGTAACTGGAGCAACCGGAGTAACTGGAGCAACCGGAGTAACGGGAGCAACCGGAGATATCGGAGCGACTGGAGTAACGGGAGCAACCGGAGTAACCGGAGCGACTGGAGTAACGGGAGCAACCGGAGTAACCGGAGCGACTGGAGTAACGGGAGCAACCGGAGATATCGGAGCGACTGGAGTAACGGGAGCAACCGGAGTAACCGGGGCGACTGGAGTAACGGGAGCAACCGGAGATATCGGAGCAACCGGAGTAACGGGAGTAACCGGAGATATCGGAGCGACTGGAGTAACGGGAGCAACCGGAGTAACCGGGGCGACTGGAGTAACGGGAGCAACCGGAGATATCGGAGCAACCGGAGTAACGGGAGTAACCGGAGATATCGGAGCGACTGGAGTAACGGGAGCAACCGGAGCAACCGGAGCGACGGGTGTAACAGGAGATACCGGAGTAACCGGAGCGACTGGAGTAACTGGAGCAACCGGAGATATCGGAGCAACCGGAGTAACCGGAGATATCGGAGCGACTGGAGTAACGGGAGCAACCGGAGCAACCGGAGCGACGGGTGTAACAGGAGATACCGGAGTAACCGGAGCGACGGGAGCAACCGGAGATATCGGAGCAACCGGAGCGACTGGAGTAACGGGAGCAACCGGAGCGACCGGAGCGACGGGTGTAACAGGAGATACCGGAGTAACCGGAGCGACGGGAGCAACCGGAGATATCGGAGCAACCGGAGCGACTGGAGTAACTGGAGATATCGGAGCAACCGGAGCGACTGGAGTAACGGGAGCAACCGGAGATATCGGAGCAACCGGAGCGACTGGAGTAACTGGAGCAACCGGAGATATCGGAGCAACCGGAGCGACTGGAGTAACGGGAGCAACCGGAGCGACCGGAGCGACGGGTGTAACAGGAGATACCGGAGTAACCGGAGCGACGGGAGCAACCGGAGATATCGGAGCAACCGGAGCGACTGGAGTAACTGGAGATATCGGAGCAACCGGAGCGACTGGAGTAACGGGAGCAACCGGAGATATCGGAGCAACCGGAGCGACTGGAGTAACTGGAGCAACCGGAGATATCGGAGCAACCGGAGTCACGGGAGCAACCGGAGTAACGGGAGCGACTGGAGTCACGGGAGCAACCGGAGCGACGGGTGTAACAGGAGTAACCGGAGCGACTGGAGTAACGGGAGCAACCGGAGCAACCGGAGTAACGGGAGATACCGGAGCAACCGGAGCAACCGGAGTAACGGGAGCGACTGGAGTCACGGGAGCAACCGGAGTAACGGGAGCAACCGGAGTAACGGGAGCGACTGGAGTAACGGGAGCAACCGGAGCGACGGGTGTAACAGGAGCAACCGGAGTCACAGGAGTAACGGGAGCAACCGGAGCAACCGGAGTAACGGGAGATACCGGAGCAACCGGAGCGACTGGAGTAACTGGAGCAACCGGAGCAACCGGAGATATCGGAGCAACCGGAGTAACGGGAGCAACCGGAGTAACGGGAGCGACTGGAGTCACGGGAGTAACCGGAGCAACCGGAGTAACGGGAGCGACTGGAGTCACGGGAGCAACCGGAGTAACCGGAGCGACTGGAGTAACGGGAGCAACCGGAGCGACGGGTGTAACAGGAGCAACCGGAGTCACAGGAGTAACGGGAGCAACCGGAGCAACCGGAGTAACGGGAGATACCGGAGCAACCGGAGTAACCGGAGTAACCGGAGCAACCGGAGCAACGGGAGCAACTGGAGTAACGGGAGCAACCGGAGCGACTGGAGTAACTGGAGCAACCGGAGCAACCGGAGATATCGGAGCAACCGGAGTAACCGGAGTAACCGGAGCAACGGGAGCAACTGGAGTAACGGGAGCAACCGGAGATATCGGAGCAACCGGAGCGACTGGAGTAACGGGAGCAACCGGAGATATCGGAGCAACCGGAGCGACTGGAGTAACGGGAGCAACCGGAGCAACCGGAGATATCGGAGCAACCGGAGCGACTGGAGTAACGGGAGCAACCGGAGCAACCGGAGATATCGGAGCAACCGGAGCGACTGGAGTAACTGGAGTAACTGGAGCAACCGGAGATATCGGAGCAACCGGAGATATCGGAGCAACCGGAGTAACGGGAGCAACGGGAGCAACGGGAGTCACGGGAGCAACCGGAGATATCGGAGCAACCGGAGCAACCGGAGATATCGGAGCAACCGGAGTAACCGGAGCGACTGGAGTAACGGGAGCAACCGGAGCGACGGGTGTAACAGGAGCAACCGGAGTAACGGGAGCAACCGGAGCAACCGGAGCAACCGGAGCGACTGGAGTAACGGGGGCAACCGGAGTAACGGGAGCAACCGGAGTAACCGGAGCGACTGGAGTCACGGGAGCAACCGGAGCGACGGGTGTAACAGGAGCAACCGGAGTAACGGGAGCAACCGGAGCAACCGGAGTAACCGGAGTAACCGGAGTAACCGGAGCAACCGGAGCAACGGGAGCAACTGGAGTAATTGGAGCGAGTGCGATTATTCCAGTTGCATCAGGTACCCCTGCTGTCTTGACTACAATTGCAGGCGGTCTTGTTGGAACATCTAGCTTGGTCGGATTTGGTAGCTCTGCAACAGGCGTTAGCATACTTGGTGGTATCATCGACTTAACAGGTGCAGCAGGTACGCTTTTAAATATGGCAATCTCTGTACCAAGAGATGGTACTATTACTTCATTTGCCGGATACTTTAGTACTACGGCAGCATTGACTTTAGTCGGCACGAGTATTACAGTGACAGCTAGATTATTTGCTTCGCCGACACCAAATAACAGCTTCACTCAAGTAGCGAGTGTCACGTTGGCACCACCATTAACGGGGATTTTAACTCTTGGTGCCATTTCAAACGGCATTGCTACTGGTCTGAATGTGCCAGTTACAGCAGAAACAAGATTACTGGTTGTATTCTCTGCGACTGCAACAGGCTTATCTTTAATTAACACCGTGGCAGGTTATGCGAGTGCAGGCTTATCCATCACGTAATTGAAACAGGGATGACTCGATTTGAGTCGTCCTTTTTTGTTTGCATGAATTTTCTCTTAACTTCGCAAGAAAAAATGATATGATTTTCTTAGAGTCTATTCGATGAATCTACTTGAATTAGGGGTTGTGGCGGTGAGGATGGGCAAAAGGAAAGTCACTTTACAAACGAAAATTTTTGGATTAATTATCGGGCTTTTGCTTGTTGTCATTGCGTTATTGACCATTTGTTTTGGTTTTTTGCAGACCTCAGAAAGGCAGCGGCAAGCAGAACAACTGGCGGTGCAAACCGCTAGAACAATCTCATATATGCCGCCCATTAAAACATCGGTGGCCACATCTGCATCGAAAAATGAAGAACAGGCAGTGCTTGAGCAAATGAAGGAGCAAGTAAGAGGACATGCTATCTTCATCACCAATCAAAAAGGAAAGGTCCTTTTTCATACGAATCATGAGGATGTAGGTAAAACCATCAGTGTATCGGAAGGAAGGAGTACTTTGCTGTTTGGAGGAACCTCCATATCCACTGGTGATTCTGACGGTGAAACCGTTGTCAGAGGCAGTGCGCCGATTATGAAAGAAACAGGACAGCATGAAGAAATTATTGGGATAGTTACTGTCGAATTTTTAAAAAGAGAAATCGACCAAGCAACAGCTCATCAACTATTCAAGTTGAGTTATATTGCCCTTCTTGTGCTCTTGCCTGGCCTATTCGGAGCGATTTTTTTAACAAGGAGTATTCGAAAAGATACATTGGGGCTTGAACCACATGAGATTGCATCATTATACCGAGAAAGAGAAGCGATGCTGCTCGCCATTAAAGAGGGGATTATTGCGTTTGACCGCAAAGGTGCGATGACGATGATGAATACGTCAGCTGAACACATGCTGCGCGTTTCTTCAAAGCGACCCCTTCATATTGACCAAGTCTTGCCAAATGCTAATCTTCTATCCTATTTAACGGTAGAGACGATTGAGCCTAACATAGAAATAGTCGTCAATAATAAAACCTTTGTGTTAAACGTGAAAAAAGTTAAGCAGGACAATAGAGTGTTCGGAGGAATTGTGAGCTTCAGGGAGAAAACAGAGCTGACGAAGCTGCTGGATACATTAACAGAGGTAAGCCAATATTCAGAAGACCTTAGAGCGCAAACACATGAGTTTTCAAATAAGCTGTACGCCATTTTAGGCTTGCTTGAGCTGAAACAAGTGGATGAAGCGATCGACTTAATTAAGGAAGAATATACGCTGCAAAATCGTCAGCATGATTTACTCATGAAGCAAATTCGTTCTCCTAAAATTCAAGCTATTTTACTAGGGAAATTAGGAAAGGCATCTGAGAAAAAGGTTCATTTCCAGATTGATGAAAATAGTTCATTGGAGCCGCTTCCCGCTCATTTAAGTTTATCTCACTTTATCACCATCATTGGCAATCTTGTAGACAATGCCTTTGAGGCCGTATTAAACAAAGAGAAGCGAGAAGTAGGTCTGTTTATCACAGATATTGGATTTGATATTATTATAGAAGTTTCTGATTCAGGTGATGGCATCAATGATAAGGAATTGTCACACATTTTTACAAGGGGTCATTCGTCAAAGGGAGAAGGGCGAGGCTATGGACTAGCGAATGTGAAAGAAGTATTGGACGAACTTGGGGGCTGGATTGAAGTGACGAACCAAAAAGAAGGCGGTGCCATCTTCACTGCATACATACCGAAAGGCACAAAGGGGGAATAGATTGTGATGAAGGTACTCATTGCGGAGGATGATTTTCGAATCGCAGCCATTCATGCATCTTATATACAACAAATAGAAGGATTTCAAGTCGCCGGAAAGGCAAAGAGTGCAAAGGATATGTGGGATGCGCTTCAAAAGGAACAAGTCGACCTCATCTTGCTTGATGTGTATATGCCCGATGAGCTCGGCACAAACCTGTTGCCGCTTTTAAGAGAACGCTATCCAGAAATAGATGTGATTATTATCACTGCGGCTACGGAAACGACACTTTTAAGAGATGCCCTTCAATACGGAGTGGTTCATTATTTAATCAAACCAGTGACCGCACAAAAGTTTGCGCAAGTTTTAACCGAATATAAAGAGAAGAAAGACATCATCAATTCCAAGGATGAAGTCAATCAAACGATGATTGATTTGTTTTTTGGACAGATGCAAGAAGAGCCGAAGGAAAAGGATGACAGAGACCTGCCTACAGGCATCAATTCGCTGACTTTGGACAAGGTGAAAACATTGATGGCATCAGAGAATAATGGAATTACAGCAGAAGAACTAGGAGAAAAGATGGGGGCATCACGTACAACAGCGAGACGGTATGTTGAGTATCTCGTGACAACAGGAGAATGCCGGGCAGAGCTTGCGTACGGAATCATTGGCAGACCAGAGCGAAAATATTATCCTGCCAAAAAGCAAGCGGAGTCTTAAAAGATGAAAAAAGCAATATGCCTTGTCGTGATCATAATATGTCTTTGTATGACGCTCACCTTTAATGAAAAAAAGGGAGGTGACTCTTTCCTGCAGCACAGCCCATTATCTATCGTGGTGTCTGGTGTCCCTGACGGCGGATTTGACCAAACAGCTCAAGTGATGAAATCAGTGCTCGAGAAGGAAAAGCTGGTGAAGCGGCCGGTGAATATCCTTTATCAAAGAGGCGGAACGGTGGATAAAGGATGGACATATATGTTGGAGCGAGATACCAACTATATTAGTTTGAATTCAAGTTTATTGTTAAGCCGTAATTTGCTTGGCAGCAGTAACATGACAATGAATGATGTCACGCCACTTGCGATTCTTGCGGAAGAGTGGCAGGTCGTCGCAGTCCCAGTGGATTCTCCCTTTTCAAATGGGAAGGAGCTATTAAACACACTAAAGAAGAAACCGGATTCCTTAAAAATTGGATTTGCCCCAGACTTTGGAAATGATGATCAAATCTCATTCGCACGAGCGGCAGAAATGGCAGGAATTGATCCATACCGCATTCAATTTTTGAAGTTTGACAGTGCAGATGATTTATTTCAGGCGCTCATTGACCATGAGGTGGATGCAGCAACAACAACGATTACAGAGGTTCGTCATGATTATGAAAAGAAGAGGCTAAAACTCATAGCGACCACAACCAATCAGCGTTTAGAGGGATTTGAAGATGTGCCTACTTGGAAAGAGCAAGGAATCCCGCTCATCTTTTCTCATTGGCGTGGTGTCATGGGACCCAAACAAATGAATCAGCACGAGATTCGTGAATGGGATCAGCTTCTTCAAAAAATGACACAGACTAAGTCCTGGAAAAAACAATTAAAGCAAAAGGGCTGGACAGGTCGCTATATGAACAGTAAAGAGGCAAAGATCTTTATGGAAGAGCAATTAAGGCGATATGAGCAGTTTATCCAAGGGGAACAAGCGGTCGAATGAGATCGCTTTTTTTCATGGAATTCATCAAAACCAAGGTTTGAACAAAATGAACAAAAAGCATTTATCGACCGAAAAAGAATTAAAATTCATAATATTTACTTCAATTGAGGCGTCAGATATCATGACAGAAAGGGTTGGAAATGGGATACCAACATTTAATGAAAGCGTATACAACATAAGGGGTGAACAAAGTGCTAGCAATCTTAGGATTTCTTATGATGGTTGTATTTATGGTTTTGATTATGACGAAACGTATGTCTGTTTTAACGGCATTGGTATTAACACCAATTGCTTTTGCTCTTATTGCAGGTTTTCATTTTACTGAAATTTCAGACATGGTTGTCAAAGGTGTGCAGCAAGTTGCACCGACAGCGGTCATGATCATGTTTGCGATTTTGTACTTTGGCATTATGATTGATGCGGGTTTATTTGATCCGATGGTGGCGAAAATTTTAAACATTGTCAAAGGCGATCCATTAAAAATTGTCGTCGGAACAGCTGTCCTGACCATGCTTGTTGCACTTGATGGTGATGGGACAACAACGTACATGATTACAACAACAGCGATGCTTCCATTATTTACGCTGCTTGGCATCCGGCCGATTATTTTAGCGGGGATTGCCGGAGTTGGCATGGGGATTATGAATACGATTCCATGGGGAGGAGCCACACCTAGAGCGGCGAGTGCACTTGGTGTTGATCCATCACTTTTATTTGGTCCGATGATTCCAGTCATTGGTGCAGGGGTTTTGAGCATGATTGTGGTGGCATACTTTCTTGGGAAGTCTGAAAGAAAGCGTCTTGGTGTCATTGAGCTCGAACAGCCGATTCATGCAAATGAAATGGCAGCGGCACTACAGGATGACATCAAGCGACCGAAACTTTGGTGGTTTAACCTGTCGCTTACGTTGTTATTGGTGCTCCTTCTCGTCTCTGGAAAAGTCAGCTTAACGGTATTATTTGTTCTTGCATTCTGTGTGGCGATTATCGTGAACTATCCGAACCTTGAACAGCAGCGTGAGCGGATTGCGGCTCATTCAACCAACGTTTTAGCGATTGCTTCCATGATATTTGCGGCAGGGGTTTTTACAGGCATCTTAACAGGCACAAAAATGGTCGATGAAATGGCGATTTCGATTGTATCTGCCATTCCAGAGCAGCTTGGCGGCTTTATTCCAGTCATTGTTGCGTTAACGAGCGGGATATTTACGTTCTTTATGCCGAATGATGCATACTTTTATGGGGTCCTGCCGATCCTATCAGAAACAGCGGCAGCATACGGTGTTGATAAAATTGAAATCGCGAGAGCCTCTATTATTGGCCAGCCGATTCATATGTTAAGCCCACTTGTTCCATCCACTCATTTACTTGTTGGACTTGTTGGGGTATCACTGGATCAGCATCAGAAGTTTGGCATGAAATGGGCTGTGCTTGCAGTTGTCGCCATGACGGTCATGTCGGTACTCATTGGGGCCATTTCCATTTGGTAAATAAAAGAGTGTCTGCTACCTGAGCAGGCACTTTTTTTAGGTCATATTGCCGAGCAGGCTCAATTCATTTGCCCTATACAAAAAACATGCCTTTTCCTCCAAAAGATATATTTTTGAAAAATACTGACACTTTTACTGTTTTTTTCTTTATAATGCAAATCAACGAAGGGAGAGGATAGCATGTCCAAACGAAAAGGCACGATTCTTTTTGCTGCAGTATGCCTCATAGCAGGAAGTTTGTCGATGGTGAGTCCAGATTCAGCTCATGCAGACACCCCTTATTATGGAAAGAGTTATGAACAGCCAGCCTCAGTGAAGAAGCTATACCCTGAGCCTGATGAGACGTTCGATACCCCCGCATTTCAGAAAAAAGGAGAAGCCTTCACCACACAAGAAGAGCTTCAACAATTCTTACGTGATATTGTCCGCAAAAGTCCTTACGCTACGCAGAAGCAGATTGGAACATCCATTGAAGGACGGTCCATTCCAGCCCTCTACTTTACAAAGGATCGTCATATTTCTCCACTTTCAAAAAAGCCAACGATCTGGCTTCAAGCACAAATACACGGAAATGAACCAGCCTCCGGTGAATCTGCTCTCGTCATCGCAAAACGATTAGCTGGTGAACAAGGAGAGCGTATACTCAATCATGTCAATATCATCATTGTCCCGAGAATCAATCCTGATGGTGCTTATGCGTTTGACCGCAGACTTGCAAACGGAATGGATGGAAACCGTGATCATATGACATTAGAATCTCCAGAGCTCACAGCCCTGCATCAAGAATTTAATCGGTATGCACCAGAAGTGGTCATTGATGCCCATGAATACGATGTAGGACAAAAACAGTTTGATGATATCGGATCAGCGGGTGCACTCAAATATCACGATTTACTGATCTTATCAGGGAAGAACTTGAATATTCCAGAAAGCATCCGGCTCACGTCAAATGAATTATACGTGAACGGCGTCCGTGAAACGCTAACAAATCAAGGATTTTCAAATGATTTATATTATACAAGCACAAGAGGAAAGGATGGAAAGATCGATCTCTATGAAGGCGGAACGGATGCACGAATTGGTCGAAATGCTCTGGCGCTCTCCCCAGCGCTATCCTTTCTTGTAGAAAGCAGAGGGATTGGAATTGGAAGAGAGGACTTTACCCGCCGCGTCGCAGCACAAGTCACCACTCATGAAAAAATCATTGAAACAACGGTGAAACATGCAAAGCAGGTGAAGCAGCAAATGGTGACGGAGCGTTTGAAGCTGGTGAAAAAAGGTCTCCAATCGAATGATGACGATCAAGTGGTCATTCAAGATGATTTCAAAGCGCCGGTGGATGATTCGCTTGAAATGGTAGATATTGAAAAAGGACAGACCATCAATGTCCCTGTACGCTTTCACAGTGCGAGCGATGCTATTCCTGTCATATCGAGAGAACGACCGACAGCTTATCTTGTTTTACCTGGACATGAAGGGGTAGAACGGAAGCTTCAAACCTTAGGGTTAAAAAGTATCACATTGCCTGCCAGTGTAAAAGTACCGGTACAAGCCTATCAAGTAACAAAACGAGACGAAAAGAGCAAAACAGATATTCAGCTTGAAACAGAACTCACCCAAAAGAAACGTCAGCTACCAAAAGGGACAAAGGTATATTTCACGGCGCAGCCGCAAACGAATTTGTTGTCACTTGCCCTTGAACCAGAATCAAAAGATAGCTATATGTCATCTGGATTTATTGCTTCAAAAGTAGGCGATGAACTGCCAGTGTACCGGTTCTTGCTATCTAAAAGGACGTTAGGCATTAAATAAAAAGGGCTAAAATGATTTAGAGGGCTAAAATGATTTAGCCCTCAGCGTGTCCTATACTGCAAAAATTTTCTATCACACTGAAAAGAAGACAAAGGGCTAAAATAAACATCATTTTAGCCCTTTGTCCACAATCTAGAAGCGGCACAGTGTGTGCTGCTTTTTTATTTTCGTCCTGCTCTTATCTCATCTGTCATGCCTTCATACGGTGCTTCGGCGATAATCGTTTCGTCATTTACACCTGCATGATTCATATACGTAATGTCCGCAAATTCTGGAACAACATATTTCGGATATGTTTCGTACTTTTCACGAGATTCTTTCATGAGATCGATGTAGTCATTTTGATAGCAAACTGTGATATCTGGACGTTCATGGACCCATTTTGGGAAGAAGATGACGCCATGCATGCGTTTTTCTTCAGGCATAAAGTTCAGAGAGACGTCTGTCCCAGTTGGTTCTGTCCAAGAAACTTTGTAAACGCCTTTTGTTAGCTTCACAATATTCACTTCTTGATCACGAACCCAGCGGCCTCCAACCATTCCGCTATGAATGCGGTAATCAATGGTGTGATCGTTTTTAATGTAAATCTCATATTCCCAGCCATTTTCATACGTATAAATCATATGAAGTCCAACGAATTGATCCATGTTTATTCCTTCTTTCATTAGAATGATGTTGTTTCAAACATGTCGTGATTTACATGTTTATTTTAAAGCCTGTGGTATAATATTGTCAAAGAATAAACGTTGGAGGCACATCATGAGAGTTTTGAAATATGCCATTCTTGGTTTACTAGATCAGTGTGAGCTGACTGGATACGATATCACCAAACATTTTAAGGATTCCCTTGGACAGTTTTGGAGCGCGAAGCATAGCCAAATTTACCCTGAGCTAAAACGGCTCACAGAAGAAGGGTTTATTGAATTTGATGTTCGTATACAAGGAAAGAAGCTAGAGAAGAAGGTTTATCAAATCACAGAGGCAGGGCAAGCGGCATTGCATCAGTGGTTAAGGACAAAAGACCCGATCCCAGAAACAACAAAGGATGAATTCATGCTCAAAACATTTTTCATCTCCTCCATGGACAAAAAAGAAGCGGCTGACCTGTTTACACATCAACTACTAGAGCGCACGAAGAAAGTAGACATGCTAAAGCAGAAGCTGCACGCGTTAATAGAGGAAGATCGTGGTGCTGAATCGCTTCATTCAGCCCAATTTGGGCATTACTTAGTGCTGACAAGGGCAATTGAAAGAGAAAAAGGCTATGTCCGCTGGCTCGAGCAAACCCTTAAACGGATTGATTCATCCACGCTCTAAGGACAATGGTCGGATGATATGATAAAAAATGGTTTGAAACTAGTGAATTTATAAATAGAAACCGCTACAATGGATATATTCGTATTAAAGTGAGGCGAGTATGTTTGAGTAATCAAGAAGCGTTGTGGAATGAAGCAGAAGCTTTTATTTCTGTATGCTATGAAGAATTGGGCAAGTCAAATGAAGAGAAAGCAGCACGTCTGCATGAAATAAAACAAGAAATTAACTCTAAAGGGACGTATACTCACACACAAGAGGAATTGGCGCACGGGGCGAAAATGGCATGGCGCAACAGCAACCGCTGCATTGGCCGTTTATTTTGGTCAAC
Source organism: Bacillus sp. FSL R7-0672 (assembly GCF_038601465.1). NCBI lineage: Bacteria > Bacillati > Bacillota > Bacilli > Caryophanales > Bacillaceae > Bacillus > Bacillus sp. FSL R7-0672. Next base: position 796,051 of record NZ_CP152010.1, read on the forward strand.
TCTGCATGTTCACGACTGCCGTCACGTGAAGACAGAAGAAGAGGTGAAAGAGGCACTCTTTCATCATATTGAGTATGCGACAAATGATGGGAAAATCAAACCATCCATTACGATCTTTCCTCCAGAAAATCATTCGCAAAAGGGAGTCGTCATTTATAATCATCAGCTCGTTCGTTATGCAGGCTATGAGACGGAGTATGGCATCATCGGCGACGAGGCTTCTCTTGAATTAACTAAGTTGTGTGAAGCCCATGGCTGGAAAGGGGAGGGCACGCACTTTGATATTCTGCCTCTCATGTTTCAGCTAAAGGATCAGCCGCCCGTTCTGTATGAGCTTCCGAAAGAAATCGTCCAAGAAGTCGAGATCATCCATCCTGAGTATGAAGGATTTCGTGATTTAGGACTGAAATGGTATGCGGTACCGATTATTGCTGATATGAAATTGGAGATTGGTGGTATTCATTACAATGCAGCACCGTTCAATGGCTGGTATATGGGCACAGAAATTGGCGCACGTAACCTAGCCGATGAAAATCGCTACAATATGCTGAAAAAAGTCGCTTCGATTTTAGGACTGGACACGACAAAGAATGCGTCGCTTTGGAAGGACAAAGCGATTGTTGAGTTGAATGTGGCGGTTCTTCATTCTTACCGAGAAGCAGGGGTGACCATTGTTGATCACCATACAGCAGCACATCAATTCAAACAATTTGAAAAGCAGGAAGAAAAGGCTGACCGCAAGCTGACTGGGGACTGGACTTGGTTGATTCCGCCGGTATCACCAGCTGCTACCCACATCTTCCACAAGCATTACGACAATACCATTGTGAAGCCGAATTATTTTTATCAGGAAAAGCCCTATCATGGAACAGAAAAAGCCTAGCGAGAGCTAGGTTTCAGCGTGTAGACAAACCCTCGCATTCGCCCGCAGGTCTGCGCGCTGGTGCTCACGAATGTTCAATTCGTTCTGCGCCAGTGCTCGTCCTTCCTAGGGCTGCAAAGGTTTTCTATCACGCTGAAAAGAAGACAAAGAGCTAAAATAAACATCATTTTAGCCCTTTGTCAACAATCTGAGAAAAGCCTAGCTCTTTTATTACCTTATGCAAAAATCCTGATAATGAGCGAACTCAGTGAGCGGCTCCATTTGCATATCTGTGACCTTTGAAAAAGGGCTTCCTTTCCGGACAGTCTTTAAGAAATCAAGCACTTCCTGCTGCTCACCCTCTACCTTTAACTCAACATGCCCTTCATCTGTGTTGCGTACCCAGCCTTTCATCCCGCGATTGACGGCTTCTCCTTGTACAAAATAGCGAAAACCGACTCCCTGCACCCGTCCTGTGACAATGGCATGGTAATGAATCAATGTCATCTCTCCTTTTTTCTCATCGTACCATAGCATGTAACTGACCTTCACGCATCGACTATGATTTCATTGTCTAACGATGTAAAATAATAGCCATGAGACAACCAAAGGAGATGGTCAACGTGGGACAGAAGAGATACGACATAGTAGGAATCCAAGTAGGACAACCCATCACGACCTATGCAAACGGAAAAGAAATCAAAACAGCCATCAACAAAAAGCGAATTCATGAGCCTGTCTATTTGAGTAAGGTCAATTTTGAGGGAGATGGTCAAGGTGATTTGGTTCATCATGGAGGATATGATAAAGCCGTCTGCGTCTTTCCATACGATCATTATGCTTATTTTGAGCAGTTTTTAGGGGTTCCGTTACAGGAAGCTGCCTTCGGCGAGAATGTAACCGTGCACCAACTAGTTGAAACAGAAGTGCGGATTGGCGATGTATTTCAGCTAGGAGAAGCACTTGTTGAAGTGAGCCAGCCAAGACAGCCGTGTGTGAAACTATCTTTTAAGCATGGTAACATGAAGCTTGTAAAGGAAGTGCAACAAACGGGGTATACCGGTTTTTATTTACGAGTGCTGAAAGAAGGCTTAGTGCCTGCTGATGCTTCTCTAGTATTAGTAGAAAAAGCATCTCATCACATTACAGTTCATGAAGTGAACGAGGTCAAATATCGTCAAACAAGTCCAGAGAGGCTAAAAGCCGTTCTTAAAGTAGATGCCTTAGCAGATGTCGTGAGGAAGTCTTTAGAAAAACGAATTCAGCCCATTTAAAAAAAGCCGTACATCAGCATAAGATGTACGGCTTTTAAGCGCTTATGAGCTAGGTTTCTTTTGCTCAAGAAGATTTGCAAGGAAATATGTTTTTAAGCTTTGAAGCTTTCTTCCTTCATGCTTGGTCACACCAAGCTTCTTTAATTCTTCGACATACCAGCCTTTGCTACCATAATGCATGATAGAAAACTCCTTTCAATTGAAACTGCCTGCATTGTAACACCACAAAAAAGGACGTGAAAAGTGTGCAGGTATGAATAAATGAAAACTGATTCTATCTTCCTATGATCCATGTATATGCTGGAAATAATCATTTATGAATTTGGCGGGTTGAGGGTAACGATGATCATGCCGACCGTCATAATCATGATGACAATACCAAGATAAGTCATCATGGATTGTTTTTTCTTAATACCTACAACCGTTAAGATAATACTTTCAATCAAAAAGATAACGCCGATGATGATGAACCACATATCAAATAAGACCCCTTTCGCATATCTTTGCCTATTTTACCACAGGCATTTTTGTTTAGTCGTGACAGATTCGTGAAAGGGAAACGAAAAGATCCCCTCCAATGAAGAAGGGGATCAGCTGGCTTATAGCTTCGTTAATATAATCGGTTCGTCTTTTGTGATGACAATGGTATGTTCAATCTGTGCGACAAGGCTTTTATCTGGTGTTTTAAATGTCCAGCCGTCATCAGTTTGATAAATCGATTCAGCATTTGTTGAAATAAAAGGTTCGAAGGCGATCACGGTGCCATTCTTAAACAAAGCATTATCGAAAGGATCATAATAGTTTAAAATATGGTTAGGTGCTTCATGTAGACTTTTCCCAATGCCATGTCCTGTCAGGTTTTTAATGACAGTAAATCCTTGTTCTTTTGCTGTATTGTAGACCGCACGGCCAATTTGGTTTTGCCTTTTACCGGCTTTTGCATGCTTTAATCCTTCGAGGAATGCATCCTCTGCACACTGGCATAATGCTTCAAGACGAGCATCACCTGTACCTAATACGAATGAAATACCGGTATCGGAATAATAGCCGTCCAGCTCTGCTGAAATATCAATATTGATGAGGTCGCCCTCTTGTAAAATGGTTTTTTCACTTGGAATACCGTGAGCAACTTCATCGTTCACGCTGATACAAGTCGTCCCAGGGAAGTCATATTCCTTTTCGGGTGCTGAATTCGCCCCATGCTCTTCTAATATTTTTTTTCCAATCAAATCTAGTTCTTTTGTAGACATGCCTGGTTTCGCTTGGCTTTTCATTTCTTCTCTTGCCAAAGCGACAATTCGGCCGACTTTTTTTAAGGCTTCTAACTCATGATCATGTTTGACAATCACTGTTCATTCCCGCTTTCTATAACTTCATTCTATTCAATAGCTTACCACATTTTACGCAAAAAGAGTAAAGAGCGGAATTCAAATGAATGTGGACAAATTGGTATAGATAACTAGATGTGCATATGATATATTTTTTATGAGCATCATGCACGTTTAGTCATGATGATGACAAAGGGGGAGAAGACAAATGGTATTTCAGTTTTTTCAAAAGCTAGGCAAATCTTTTATGCTTCCAATCGCTGTACTTCCAGCAGCAGGGATTATTTTGGCTATTGGGCGGGAGGATGTATTCGATATCCCGTTTATTCATGCGGCTGGAAATGCCATTTTTGCAAACTTGGCTTTAATTTTTGCAATGGGGATAGCGATCGGTATTGCAAAGGATGGTAACGGGGCAGCGGCATTATCAGGTGCGATCTCTTATTTTATTTTATCAGCTGGTACAACGTCGATTAATTCAACGAACAATATGGGGGTATTGGGCGGTATTTTATGCGGGCTATTGGCAGGTTATGTGTACAATCGCTTCAAGGATACGAAGCTGCCAGAATATTTAGGTTTCTTTAGCGGAAGACGGCTTGTGCCAATTATGACCGCACTTTTCACCATTTTATTAGCAGCCGTTTTCGGATTTGTATGGCCTCCGATTCAAAGCGGGATCAATGGATTAGGGGAATGGATTTTAAGTCTTGGTGCAACGGGTGCAGGGCTGTTTGGTTTCTTTAACCGCTTGCTCATTCCATTAGGGCTTCATCATGTGCTGAATAACTTATTTTGGTTTCAATTCGGGGAATTCAGCGGGGCAACAGGAGATCTAGCGCGATTCTTTAAAGGAGATCCAAGCGCGGGTGTCTTTATGACTGGTTTCTTCCCAGTGATGATGTTCGGTCTGCCAGCGGCATGTCTAGCCATGATTGTGACCGCAAAGCCTGAAAAGCGAAAAGCAACGGCTGGCTTGATGATTGGGATGGCGCTTACGTCATTTATTACAGGGATCACTGAACCAATTGAATTTTCATTTATGTTTTTATCTCCACTCTTATATGGTGTCCATGCTGTACTAACGGGTCTTTCGCTCTTTATTGTGAACATTCTCGGGATTCATAGCGGCTTCGCTTTTTCAGCAGGAGCGATTGATTACGTTTTAAGCTTTGGCATTGCACAAAAACCACTCATGCTGCTTGGGGTTGGTGTGCTTTATGGCATTGTGTACTTTGTCGTTTTCTATTTCCTCATTAAACTGTTAAAGCTTAAAACACCGGGCAGAGAAGATGAAGACATTGAAGATATTGCAGCCGATGATACGAAGACGGCAGGTGCGAGTATACTTTTAGAGGGACTTGGCGGCAAAGACAATATCACCGCCATTGATCATTGTGCCACCCGCCTGCGTTTAACAGTAGAAGATACACATTTATTAAATGAAGGCACATTGAAAAAAGCAGGTGCCAAAGGGGTACTGACTTCAGGGAAAACCTCCGTACAAATCATCATTGGAACGAATGTAGAATTTGTCGCAAATGATCTCCGCAAGGAAGTCGATCGAGATTAAAAAAAGCGTTCAGCCAGGTCAAATGGGCTGAACGTTTTTTTGTTTGCGCTGTTCGATGACGAGCACAATACTGATCACAACAAGTAAAAACCAAGAACTGATTTTCCCAAGATGTACGAGAGACCAAGCGTGCTGTTGATTTGGATATTGCCATGCCCCTAAAAAGGTGGTGACATTTTCGGCAATCCAAATGAAGAAACCAATCAGCAAGAAAGAGATGACAAGCGGCATTCGAAAGGTAGAAGAGCCAACCTGAAACGAGACGGACGTTTTTCGAAATATGACAACAAGCAGTAATGTCAGCCACCATCTCAGATCATAGAGCCAGTGATGCGTAAAAAAATTGAGATAAATACACAAGCTAATCCCAATTGAAAGAAACGGATGGGGCCATGAACTGACCTGCACGTGAAGCCGGGACAGTGCCTGATAAATATAGCTTGCTACACTCGCATACATAAATCCGCTATAGAGCGGAACCCCAAAGACCTTCGTATAAGCCTCTTCAGGATAGGACCAAGAACCCATATGAACTTTATACATTTCTAAGCCAATACCTATTATGTGAAATAGACAGATCACCTTCAATTCATTCAATGTCTCCAGCCGAAGCGTCAGCATGAGCATCTGGGCAAGAAGGCAAAGTAGTAGAATGAAATCATACCGGTGTAGAAAAGGAATCGTCACTATCTTTGATAGGGCAAGCGCCGCAAAGATCATGACGGGGAATAGACACGACATCGCCTGTAAGTAAGCAAACTGGAATAATGTTTTCATACAAAATGAAACCTCTTTTCATTGTCTGAAATGACTAAGACGGATTTAGCAAGGGAAAAGTTACCTGACCTATATATTCATGAACAATTTGTGAATATGTATGTGAAAAAGATCACAAACTAGTTTTAACGTAGTATAATAAGATCATAAAGAAAATGTGAAAAAATTCACATAAATTAAAGGGAGGCATCATCATGTTTACAAAATTCTTACAAACGAATGTATGGGCAGCGGTTATCCTTTTGGCAGCAAGACTTTATATCGGTTGGACTTGGCTCACATCTGGTATAGGAAAACTAACAGGCGGATTCGATGCATCAGGATATTTACAATTTGCGATAGCTGAACCTGTTGTCAAAGATGGAAACCTCGTGTATCCGTTCTATGTATGGTTTTTAGAAAATGTCGCTTTGCCGAATGCTGGACTATTTAGTGCCATGGTCATGTGGGGGGAAATTTTAGTAGGTCTAGGATTAATTGTTGGATTATTCACAACAACTGCAGCCTTTTTCGGAAGCATGATGAATGTCTCTTTCTTACTAGCTGGTACCGTCTCTGTCAACCCGCTTCTTCTGCTCATTGCCATCGTCATCATGGCTGCGAAAGGAAATGCAGGCAAATTTGGACTTGATTATGTCGCAGGTCCAGTCTTGAAACGTACAATGAAAAGAAAGCCGCATTTAGAAGTGGCTTCATAATAAAGAAAAAGCATCCTTAGCTTCTGCTCAAGGATGCTTTTTTTATTTAGGAATCAGCTTTCACCAGATTAATATGCAGGACGGTGAGCTTCTGCTGATTTATATCTGGGTCATGGCCGACGATAAATTCCAGCTCATAATCTCCAGTACGATACACGTATTTTTTCTCTTTTGTCTGTGGAATGGTGCTGACCGAATCTGCTTGTCCAAGTTGTTTCTTTAATAGGGAAGGGGTCATTCCGCCGATATTCGTTTCTTTTTCTACATTTGTACCGAAATAACGGATTTCGTCAATTTTGCCTTTGGCATCATAATGAAAAGCAAATCCCGGATTCCCCATTTCAGCATGATACAAATCAAAGCTGCTTTGACCTGTTTCTGGATATGGATTTCCTAGTTTATGATGGACATCCATCTTTGTTTGAACTCCAATTTTAAGACCTTTTGCATAATAAGGCATTTGTCCTTTATGTGCCAGCTCATAAATGTTGTTTAGTGCGGTTTTCGGACCTTGAGGAACGGATTGTTCGACTGCTGTTTTGTTCATGGCGTGTGCTGAGACTGCAGGACTGAATCCAATGAGGGCGGACGTAGCGAGTGAAAGTGAAGCAGTCATGACAAAAGCGGTTGTTTTCTTCATTTTAAAATCCCTCCTTCTTCTTTCTATACCCGGTGCAATAGGGGTCAAACGTAAAAAGAACCAGCTGATCATGGATCGGCTGGTTCTTAAAATGAGAAAGCTATTTTGATGAAGTGCCGGATTTATCTTTGGCGGAAGAGGAATCTTCTTCATCCTGTACTTTCTTTGTATAGTCATATTGATTTCGGTCAATCGGTGTAAAGCCTTTAGGCTTGTAGAAACGGAGTAAATCTTCGGTGACGATCTTATCAGATGTCTCAAGCATCTTTTTCACCGTTTCATTTTCTTGTGATGCCTTATCAGTCGGCTCGATTTTCTCGCCTGTTTTGTTGCTGTAATAGTTATTGCCTACTTTTGTGTAATCCTTAGAGACGAAGTCACCATTTCTAAATGGCACAAGCTCTTTGAAATTTTTCGATAAGATATCAGAACCAGACATTAAATAGTTCTTCGTATCATCACCAAGCAGGTGCAGAAGGGTTGGTGCGACATCGACTTCACCAGAGTATTTATGAATCTGTCCGCCTTTTACGCCTGGTACATGAATAAAGAGCGGTACGCGCATGAGTTGCGCATTTTCATAATCTCCGATTTTTTGTCCTGTCACTTTTTCCATCGCTTCATTGTGGTTTTCAGAAATGCCGTAATGGTCTCCGTACATAATGACGACTGTATTGTCATAGAGTCCAGACTTTTTCAGGTCGTTGAAGAACTGTTCAATCGCTTCATCTAAATAATGAGCCGATTGGAAATAGTTATTGACGACAGAGTCTCCGAAGTCACCAGGTTCGAAATCGGTATCCCCTTCATCCATTCCAAATGGGAAATGGTTCGATAACGTAATGAATTTCGAATAAAACGGCTGCTTCAAGTTTTCAAGCATTGGCATAGATTCTTTGAAGAATGGTTTGTCTTTCAGCCCATAGTTCTTCGTATCTTGCTCGTTCATATCGTAATACTCAGAATCGTAAAACCTGTCATATCCAAACGACTTAAACATTTCATTACGGTTCCAGAAGGTTTTCGTATTGCCGTGGAATTCTGCTGACGTGTATTGATCCTTCTTCAGAATGCCAGGAAGTGCCTGATACGTGTTTTGCGCTTTGTTAATAAAAACAGAGCCTTGTGATAATGGGAATAGCCCAGTATCCATCATAAATTCAGCATCAGACGTCTTTCCTTGTCCTGTTTGATGGAAGAAGTTATCAAAGTAAAACGTTTTGTTGTCGTGTGCCAATGAATTAAGGAATGGCGTTACTTCTTTTCCGTTTACTTTGTAATCAATGACAAATTTTTGCAGAGATTCAAGAGAAATCGTAATCACGTTCATGCCTTTTGCTTTCCCGTAATAAGCCGGGTTAGGATCAGCGCTGTTCGCTTTTAAATAGTTCTCTACATCTGTGACGTCATTTGAATTTGCCAGAGCACGCTGGCTGTTTGACTTCACATTTTGAATGGCATCAAACACAGTAAAGTTATAAGCACCTAAATATTTCACTAAATAATTGCGGTCAAATGCTCTTGATAAAAGCTCTGGACGATCAATCTCTGCAGCGACTAAATTCATCACAAAGATTACAACAGAGGACACAAGGACGAGTCTAAACGATTTTGACTTTTGAACAGGTACAGTAGCTGTACTTGTTTGCTGCTTCTTTTTCATGCGGACTGCGAGTACGATCAAAATGATGGTATCCATAAAGTAAAACATATCAGTCCAACGCATGAGTGAAAATGCACTATCACCTAATTGTCCGCCATTCGTTCCTGCCTGCATCACGGTAGGCAGCGTGATAAAGTCATTGAAGAATCGATAGTACACGATGTTTGCGTATAGTAAAAAAGACATGAAAAAATGAATCACAATGATAGCGGCAGGCTGCCATTTTTTCTTGAACAATAAAGCAAAGCCAAGAAAGAACAAGCTGGAGCTAATAGGATTCACGAAAAGCAAAATATGCTGAAGCACATTTGATATACCAAGTTTAAATTCAATTAAATACGCTGAATACGTTTTGAGCCACAGTAAGATGACTGCAATAACAAAGAAGCCGAGGCCTCGTTTTTGAATAAATGTTTTCATAAAAACACTCCTTTTCTCCGATACACGGAAGAGGCGGAACGAAAGAAAACGAACCATTAGAATATACCATGAAATGATCAAATAGAAAAGTGATAACCGGCGAAGAGTGTCTAGCAGCCTGTCCGAGCAATAAAAAGGAAGAAAACGAAAATATTCACTCTTCGAAAAACTTTTTGTGAAATTCACCCTATTATTGACAGAAAATTCAGCTATTTTCCAGTTGTTATATCAATAAAACAGGCAAAAAGGCACGAGTCTAAAGAATTAATTTGGTTTCTACAATGATGATTTAGAGAGTATTTCCAGTGTTTCTTAATGTTTATGCAGGTTAAGTAAAAAAAATGAGAAGAAGAATGGAGAAAGGGCATGGATGAAATTTCCTGATATAAGATATATTGATATATTTTTTATTTCATCAACAAAATGGTTTCGATGTGTTTTGTAAGGGTTTTATTTGTTTTGATGAATGAACAAATTATCTAAATATACTTAAGTGGACATTTCGAGACTATAAACTTTTGAATTGGGGTCGATATAGACTTTGACAGGAAATCTTCCATTGAAAGGATTGATAGTATATGACTGTACGAGCAAACAACCTCGTTCAGAACTGGTTTCCGAGTGAGGACGGAAATGCAGCAGAGCGTAAAGAACTCATCAAATTGATGGAGCAGATTGTTTCAGGGGTCGATCACCTGAAAGATCCGAACCGTGCACACCTAAAGGGTGAAAAGAATCGCGAGGAGGATTTTTACCAAAAGCTCACTGAAACAAGTCAAATTCCGTTGAACGGCCAACAAGCGGAACTTGTGAATGAAGAATTACTGAAGCTTTTACATAACCATCCTTACCACACAAAGTATTTCTTCACGAACATTTTGCCGATGGCAAGTACACCAGGAATTCTAGGCATGCTGACGGCGATGCTGGTAAATGGAAACAACCTATGGGATGTGTATGGACCAGCAGGAGCGGAGGCTGAGGTCAGAGTGGTCTCAATGATGTCTAAGCTCATCGGATATGATCCAAGTGTGAGCGGGGGATATACAACATGGGGAGGTCAAGGAGCCATTTTCTCAGGACTGCGTTTAGCGATTGCAAAAGTTGCGCCGGAGTCACTGCGAAAAGGTGTTCCACAAAACCTTTATGCGTTTTGTTCTGATGCGGCACATTACAGCTTATTTAAGTCAATGGAAGCAACAGGACTTGGCACAGACAACTTGATCAGAATTAAAACGAATAAAGATCATTCGATGGATATGGAAGATTTGCGTTGTCAAATGGAACGTGTTGCACAAAATGGCGGAATTCCCGTTTATATTGTCGCAACAACCGGAACAACAGATGCCATTGCAATTGATGATGTAAAAGGGGTACGTGAAACAGCAGAAGCCATTGCTGAGGAGTATGGTCTAAAGGTGCCGCATATTCATGCGGATTCAGCGCTCGGCGGATTCTTTGCTTTCTTTAATGAGTATGATCTAGCTGAAAACCCGCTGCAATTCTCAGACGGTGTTCTTCGTATGCTAAAAGAAATCAAAGCGAAATTCCAGCATCTTTCTCTTGCTGACACGATGTGCTTTGACTTTCAAAAGCTCGGCCAAACACCTTACACATCTAGTTTATTCTTAGTGAAAAACGCGGCAGACCTAAAGCGTTTAGATCTGGAAGAACAAGAGACACCATACGTTGGTCATAGAGGCTACGGCGAATACCATACAGGTTATACGCTGGAATGCTCAAGAATGGGAAGCTCGATCAGTATGCTGAGTGTGCTGTTAACGTTTGGAGTTGAAGGCTACCAGCGCTTGCTCGGTCAATTCTTAGAGGTGAACCTTGCCTTCAGAGAAGCACTCAGTCAAGAAATTCCGCAAGCAGAAGTCGTAAATGATGACAACGTCGGAATGGCTACATTATTTAGAATTTACCTAGACGGCTCACCACGCTTTCAAGAAGAAATTTCAGGCGAAGCGACGGCAATGGAAATTGAGCGGAACAATGAATTGAACAAAATGCTGTTTGAAAAGCTTGGAGAGAAACGAGACGAAATGTTCTTTGGTGATACAACGAAGTTCTTACTTGTAAATGCAAAAGAAGGACAAGAATTCTATCTAAGTGTTAGTAAGTTTTTTGTCATCTCACCTTATACGTTACCAGAGCATATCCCACATATCGTATCTTATTTAAAAGATGTGATCGCATCTGTTTGTGGACAATTTGAACATGTACATGCTTAAATCAAATCTGAGAGTGGAGATGTAGGAAAAAATGGCGAAACAAAGGAAATTTGGAGGACTCACGATATCCTCTAAAATCATGTCAGTCGTTGTCGTAACATTACTCGCAACCGTTGCACTATTCGTTCTAACATTTTATCTAGTCAGCCAGGATTTATCATCCCAGTTATTAAAGCAATTTGATTATCGATTAACAACAGATGTTGATACAGCGAAGAAAGAGATCGATAATCTGGATGGGAACGTCCTTGGTATTAGTGGGAAAGATGATCCCCTTTATGTGGAGGTCAAAAAGAAATTCACAGAGCTTCAAGAAGATCATACGCTTGAGAACTTATACGTGCTATCTAATAAAGGCGGCAAAGAAAGAATTATTATATTAACCGGGGAAGAAAATGATTTTGATCAAGATTATGTATTTTCAGATGAGATGAAACAAGCTCTTTCTGAAGATAAAATAGTCAAAAGTGATATTTACAAAGATTCATTTGGAACACATAAATCAGTCTTTTTACCAATTAAAGATTCAGGCGGTGAGCTGACGGGTATTTTAGGAATTGATTTAGATGCGTCAGTTGTGCCAGAAACAACGAAGAAGCTGACGATCTATATCACAGTGGCCTCTGCCATTGTGCTCATCGGTGGATTACTCTTCTCATTCTTTATGGGAAGAAGAATTGCGAAACCAGCACGTTCCTTGATGGAATCAGCGAACCGAATTGCTGACGGTGATTTAACTGGTATGGTAGAGGTTGAAAGTAAAGATGAGATCGGCCAGCTTGCCGCATCCTTCCAAAAGATGCAGGGGCGGATCAAAGAGCTTATTTCGAAAATCTCTCACTCATCTAGTGAAGTGTCTAAAATGTCATCACAGCTTCGTACGGTGACGACCGAATCGAGTCAAAGTGCGCAGCAAGTATCAGAAGCTATGACGAATATGAGTGAAGGAATCAATGATTCTGTCGCAAATATTACGGATTGTACGACATCCGTTGCTGAGATCGATACTCAAATCGAAGGCGTCACAAAAGAAGTCGATGAAATGAAATCTGTTTCATCTGACGTACAAGAGCAGTCAGAATCTGGTCAAAAATTAGTGAACCATGTGCTTGATCATCTGAATATGCTACATGACAAGATGACCAACTCAAAGCAGGCAGCAGAAGAATTACAATCTCATTCAACGGAGATTGAAAGTGTCATCTCGATCATTACGGACATTTCAGCCCAAACGAATCTGCTTGCACTGAATGCTTCAATTGAAGCGGCACGTGTTGGAGAAGAAGGAAAAGGGTTTGCTGTTGTGGCAGATGAGGTGCGCAAGTTAGCTGAGCAATCAGCGGATGCGGCTAAAACCGTTTCAGACCTTGTCATCGGCACACAGGAAAACAGTCAGCGCGTTCTTGAAAGCGTAGAGGAAAGCAGTAAAGCAGTGGAAGAAGGACGTGAGCAAATGAAAGGCACGTCACAGAACTTTACTGGTATTTACGACGGAGTGTCTCAATTTGCAAGCAGAACGAACAATTTGCTTCAATCCATTAAGCAGGTAGAACGAGCATATCAAACGATTTCTACATCGATTGAACAAATTTCTGTTGTGTCAGAAGAACATGCAGCCAGCTCTCAAGAAGTAGCGGCAGCAACAGAACAGCAAAGTGCTGGCATGCAGCAAATTTCAAGTGCGATTGAACAGCTCTCTGATATGTCAGAGGACTTAGCACATATGGTTTCTACTTTCAAAATCGACAATAAATAACGAGAAAGCTGACTCTTGTGAGAGAGTCAGCTTTTTTGCTATGATAAATCAAATCGTTTCAGACGAAAGGAGAACGCCATGGATTTTGCGCAGAGATTATCAGAAGAACGGATCAAAAAAGCGATGGATCACGGGGCTTTTGAAGGATTATCTGGCTTTGGCAAACCTCTGCCTAAAGATGACGCTGCTCATGTACCTGAAGAATTAAGAATGGGCTACCGGATGATGAAAAATGCTGGCTTTGCTGGGGAAGAAACAGCACTGAAAAAAGAACTCATGACCGTCAAAGAGCTGCTTCACTCCAGTATAGACGGAGAGGAAAGAAAAAAGCTTTCTCTCATATGTGAAGAAAAACAAAAACGACTGGATGAACTCACATCTAAGCGCCAAACTTTTGCCCGTCCAGCCTCCTCCTTTTATAAAAACAGGGTCTACGAAAAATTAACGGAGCATAAAAAAAGATGATGACACGCTGCCTCTCCTGAGCACATTGAGGGGGCTTTTTTTATGAAAGCGCTACATTTTGTTATTGACTACATGTATATACAAATATAAAATAATAATCAAACATGTATATACAAGTTTTCTTGGTTCTTTTTTCTTATAAAAACGATCTCGGAGGGGATAGCATGGCTGATTACCAGGCAGCAGCAGATCAGATTGTGAAAGCCATCGGCGGCAAAGAAAATATTGATCAAGCGACACATTGTGTGACAAGGCTGCGCTTTGTGCTGAAGGATGAAGGAAAGGTTGATGAGAAAGCACTTGAACAAATAGAAGAAGTGAAGGGATCTTTCTCAGCGAACGGTCAATACCAAGTGGTGATCGGCCAAGGGGTCGTCAATCGGGTATATGCCGAAATGGTGAAACAGACGGGGATTGGGGAAGCCACAAAAGAGGATGTGAAGCGTGCCTCTGATCAAAAATTAAATCCATTACAGCGTGCTGTGAAAACGCTTGCGGATATTTTTATTCCGATTCTTCCTGCCATCGTCACAGCCGGCTTATTATTGGGGATTCATAATATTTTAACAGCTCCTGATATTTTCTTTGATCAAAAATCGATTGTTGATGTGTATCCGGCATGGGCTGATTTAGCGAATATGATCAACTTGATTGCAGGCACTGCCTTCACATTCCTGCCCGCATTAATCGGCTGGTCAGCCGTGAAGCGGTTTGGAGGAAATCCGCTTTTAGGGATGGTTCTTGGGCTGATGCTCGTACACCCGGACTTATTAAATGCGTGGGGTTATGGAGCGGCTGAAAAGTCCGGTGAGATTCCAGTCTGGAATTTGTTTGGACTTGAAGTGCAAAAGGTAGGCTATCAAGGACAGGTTCTTCCGATACTCGTCGCCTCGTATTTACTAGCGAAGCTCGAATTGTTTATCACAAAACGGACACCTGAAAGCATTCAGCTATTAGTGGTTGCTCCGATTACGTTATTAGTTATTGGCTTTTTATCCTTTATCGTCATTGGACCTATTACATTTGCAATCGGCAACGTGTTAACATCTGGACTTGTCGCTGTATTCCAGCAGTTCGCAGCACTAGGTGGTCTATTATACGGCGGTTTGTATGCGGCGTTAGTCATTACTGGAATGCATCATACGTTCCTTGCTGTTGATATTCAATTGATTAATTCAAAACTGCACGGCACGTTTCTATGGCCAATGCTCGCACTGTCTAATATTGCACAAGGATCAGCCGCACTTGCGATGATGTTTGTTTTGAAAGATGAAAAGCAAAAAGGTCTCTCACTCACATCAAGTATTTCTGCTTACTTAGGAATTACCGAGCCAGCAATGTTTGGCGTCAACTTGCGCTACCGATTCCCATTTATTTTCGCACTCATTAGCTCTGGTTTAGCCGGTATGTTTATCGCCTCTCAAGGGGTGCTGGCAAGCTCAGTTGGTGTTGGAGGCATTCCAGGAATCTTCTCTATTATCCCGAAATATTGGGGCGCATTTGCGATAGGGATGGTCATTGTCCTCATCGCCCCATTCATCGGAACCCTTTTGTATGCAAAGTTGAAAAAGAAGAAAGATGTATCACAAGAACTTAACTAGTGGTGGTGAAGGAAATTGAAACAACAAACAAACGAACCGTGGTGGAAAAAAGCGGTGGTCTACCAAATTTATCCGAAGAGCTTTTTAGATACAACGGGCTCAGGTACAGGCGATATCAATGGTGTGACAAAAAAGCTCGATTATATCAAACAGCTTGGGGTGGACTGTATTTGGCTCACGCCAATGTATGAGTCCCCGCAGCATGACAACGGCTATGATATTAGTGATTATACAAAAATCCATGACATGTACGGCACAATGGTGGATTTTGAACACATGCTGAAAGAAGCCCATGATCGAGGTATACGAGTCATCATGGATTTAGCCGTCAATCATACATCCATTTTCCATAAGTGGTTTCAAGCATCACGCGAGTCAAAGAATAATCCTTATCGAGATTATTATATTTGGAAGGAGCCCAAGGCGGACGGATCACCGCCGAATGATTGGCAGTCAAAATTTGGCGGTCCGGCATGGGAGCTAGATGAAGAAACAGGAGAGTATTATCTTCATTTATACGATGTCACCCAAGCGGATCTCAATTGGGAAAAGGATGAGGTGCGCAGGCAAGTATATGACATCATGCATTTTTGGTTTGAAAAAGGAATTGATGGATTCAGGCTGGATGTCATCAACAACATCTCAAAGGATCAACGCTTCTTAGATGACGCCGGGCAGTCTGTGCAAGGAGACGGCCGAATGTATTATACGGATGGTCCAAGAATTCATGAGTTTCTGCACGAAATGAACCAAGAGGTTTTTTCGAAATATGACAGCATGACAGTTGGAGAAATGTCTTCAACGAATATTGCAGACTGCATTCGGTATACAAGACCGGATCGGCAGGAGCTGGATATGACGTTTAATTTCCATCATTTAAAGGTCGATTATCCAAACGGAGAAAAATGGGCCCTCGCACCATTTGATTTTCAGGAATTGAAGTCGATTCTGTCTGAGTGGCAGACGAAAATGCATGAGGGCGGCGGCTGGAATGCGCTCTTCTGGTGCAATCATGATCAGCCGCGTATCGTCTCAAGATACGGTGATGATGAAACATACCATCAGCAATCAGCGAAGATGCTGGCGACCACCATTCATCTCATGCAAGGGACTCCATATATTTATCAAGGGGAAGAGATTGGCATGAAGAATCCTCAGTTTGAGGACATCTCATCTTACCGCGATATCGAATCACTCAATATGTATGAAGTTATGCTTGAAAAAGGGAAATCAAAGGAAGAAGCGCTCGCCATTTTACAGGTCAAGTCAAGAGATAATGCGAGAACACCGATGCAGTGGACCTCAGAAAAGAACGCAGGTTTTTCAAAAGGGACACCTTGGATTGAGCCAGCCAATAACGACATTTCGGTCGAAACTTCGTTAAAGGACCAGTCGTCTATTTTCTATCATTATCAAGCCCTTTGCAGGCTGCGTAAAGAACTTGATGTGATCACATATGGAAGCTTCACTTTACTCTTAGCAGAAGATCCAAAGATTTTTGCTTATGTGAGAGAAAGCGGTGAGGAGAAGCTTCTTGTGATCAATCACTTTTATGCAGGAGAGACGGACTTTACGCTTCCTGATGAGCTTATGCAGGCTGTAGATGAGATGGAGGGGCAAGTGCTGTTATCCAATTATGAGGATGCACCGGCAGATATGAAGGGATTTACGTTGCGTCCATACGAGTCAATCGTTTATCATTTAACCAAACGCTAGAAAATGGGGCGGAGGGAAAATGAAAGAGAATAAGTTTCGAGTGATTTATGATCAGCTCGCAAAACGAATTGAACAAGGTGAATGGCAGGATAAAGGCATTTTGCCATCAGAGCATGAGCTGTCCTTGATGTATGACACATCCCGTGAGACGGTAAGAAAGGCATTAAATATCCTTGTGCAAAATGGCTATATCCAAAAAATCCGCGGCAAAGGTTCTGTTTTGCTGAATCGAGAGAAAATGCAATTCCCCGTCTCGGGTCTTGTCAGCTTTAAAGAACTTTCCCAAACGCTTGGCCGAAAGACCGTTACGACGGTTCACGAATTTGGTTTAATCAAACCGGATCAGTATATTCAGTCTCAGCTGAAAATTAATGGGCAGGAGGATGTCTGGGAAGTCATTCGATCTCGTAATATTAGCGGAGAAGAAGTGATTTTAGACAAGGATTACTTTTTGCAAAAGCATGTGTCGGTCTTGTCGAAGGACATATGCGAAGGATCCATCTACGAGTATATTGAAGGAGAGCTCGGTGTATCAATCAGCTATGCCCAAAAGGAATTTGTGGTAGAGCCATGTACAGAAGAGGACGCCAAGTATCTTGATTTGAACGGGTTTGACCATGTCGTCGTTGTGAAGAATTACGTGTTCTTAGAAGATACAAGTTTATTTCAATACACAGAAAGCCGTCACCGATTAGACCGCTTCAGATTCGTCGATTTTGCAAGAAGAGAAAAAGTGGACAGAGCATAGGCTCTGTCCTTTTCAGGTTTTGGGAGAAGTAGACGACGAATAGATCACCATTTTCAGGAGGAAAGATGATGAGATTAAATAGACCACTAAAATTAAGAGACTTAGAAATATTCAGCGTGATGAAAGATCATCAGATTTTATGTTATGTCATCATTGAAGATACGCGAAAACCGTTTACGGCAGAAGACAGAAAGCTAGAGCCATTATGTTATATGGATGAAGAAGATATACAAGCGATTTTGAATGTTTTTCATATTTCCATTATCAATGATGAAAAATTAAGTGAAGAGGATTTAACGATGGTAAAAGGTTTTTTTGCTGATTTAGTAAATAATACGGACTTAACGAATTTTATTACGAGAGATTATGTTTTAAAGGATTTATATGATGTCGATGATGAAAATGACATGATGTTCTTTAATAGGATGCTTCGGCATATAGGGTCAGATGATGTAAAAGAATTCGACGACCGCAATTGGATCTATTTATCTCAAGATTGATGTCTTATTCCAAGAAAAGAGGACAGAGCATAGGCTCTGTCCTTCAGCATGTAGGCAAACCCTTGCATTCGGTGTCAGTCCTGCGTGCTGGTGCTCACGAATGTCAAATTCGCTCCGCGCCAGTACTCGTCCTTCCTAGACTTCAAAGGTTTTCTATCAAGCTGAAAAGAAGACAAAGGGCTAAAATCAAGATCATTTTAGCCCTTTGTCAACAATCTGGAGGACAGAGCATAGGCTCTGTCCTTTTCCTTTAGGATGATACATTTTTTCTTGTACGCTTGCGCTGGTAGTAATATAGGATACCGCCAGCAGCGAGCATGAGCACGCCAATCAATACAGCTGTATACATCATTGTGGCAGTATTCGGCAATGTGCCGCCAGGAAGGCCTGTTCCATCTTGGTTTGGATCTGTACCTGTCCCTCCGCCTGGTGCTGTTGTTCCGCCGTCTCCGCCAGTTTGATCTGGAGTTGTTCCAGCTGCCCCGCTTTGGTTAAGGACCGTGTATTCGCTGAAGTGCTCAGTTTGACCTGATACGACTCCGTTTTCAAATGATCCATTACTAGTTTTGGTGTAACGATTTTTCTTGCGATCCACATAATATACACTAGGTTTTTTCGCCTTTTGAGGTTCGTCTAGTGTAAAGGATAGTGTGACCGGGTCTTTAAAGGTCGAAACCTTTTTCTTGTCTTGTTTGATTTGGAAATCATACGTATCCGTTAATGCGTTTTTCACTTTATCCGTCTTTGTCATCCATATATCTGCGCTTGTCTCGGACAAATTCGAGAGCGGTAATGCGAGCCCCACTTTGTCATGATAGATGGTGACGTTTGGATCTTGCTCTCTTTTTTTCAGCTCGGCTACTTGTGCTTTTGATAGAGACAATTGAACGTTTTTCGCTTTGCTTGCTTTGTCTAGATAGAGCAATGCTTTGTTTGTATGCTGTACATACGTTTGGAATTTATTGTCATCTTGAATGTCATAAGCGCCTTTTCCTTTCACGCGAGGAAGGAATACTTCTTTCACCCTGTGATCGATAACAGGCGAAATTTGACCGTCTGCCTTTTCAATTTGCTCTTTGAAAATTTCATAGTCGACATACCCTAAGTCTTCGCCGTGAGAGGCTTCTGTAAAGACGCTGTAGCCGTCGCCACCTGTGCCAACAAATGCGTTTGTGGCTACGCGGTATGTTTTCTCATCATCAATGTCTGTCAGTTGACCTTTTTGATCTTTCAGTTTCACATCAATTAGTCTGCTGCCAGCTGGTTTACTGAGCGTAAACGTATATTCAATGCCAGCTACATGAGGGAATGCGCCACCGCCTTCCTCAATGCCTGACAGCCCTTGTTCGAGAGCTTTCTTAATTTGACTGCCTTTTAAATCTGCGACATAAAGTGTATTTCCAAAAGGCATCACCGTTAAAATATCACCTAAAGTGATATCACCTTTTTGGATGCTTCCACGAATACCGCCGCCGTTTGTGATGGCAAGGTCAGCTCCAGCAGATTCTTGCGCTTTCTGCAGCATGCCGTCGGCGATAAAGTTCCCAAGATTCGTTTCTTTCGCACGGACATGCTCACGTTGACCATCTAAAAGAACATCTGTATGGCCGACTTTTTCTGTTTTTAAATCTTGAATATCTGCTTTGTATCCATCAAGGATCGCTTTTGCCTCTGCATCTTCTTTGACAGAGTCATCGATCGGAATCAGGTCAAAAGAAGATTCTTTTGGCTGGATGACACCTTTTTTGTCAAAGGCTACGTCTACTTTTCCTAAAAATTGTCCATAATCTTTCACTTGAGCGACAATCGTAGGTTCTTTTTTATTGATGACCTTTAATTTTTCTACAAGTGTGTGCGTGTGACCGCCAATGATTAAATCAATCCCATCGACTTTTTGAGCGAGCTCAAGATCACGGTTGTAGCCAATGTGTGTTAACGCTATGATTTTATTGGTTTTTTCTTCTGTTTGAATGGTGTTGACTGTTTCTTTTGCTTTCTTGTACGCATCTTTAAATTGAATGTTAGGACCGCTGCTGGATGTAATGGCTGTGTCTTCAGTCGTTAAACCGAATACGGCCACCTTTTCACCGTTTACATCGAGCAGGATGTAAGGGTAAATCCCGGCTTCTTTTTTCTCACCAGCTTTAAATAAGGCTGGTTTTTTCATTAAGTCACTCAATTGTTTTTCCTTCGAGACATCCACGTTTGATGACACGATCGGGAATCGAGGCTTTTCAAATTGATGACGGTTTTTCGGATCGACATCTGATGCATCACCTGTCAGGAATTGACGGAGTACAGAAGGACCTTTGTCAAATTCATGATTACCAAACGTCATGGCATCGTATTTCATTAAGTTCATCAATTTCAGATCGGCAAGCCCTTGCCACTTTGTGAAGTACAGGTCACCAGAGAAGACATCTCCAGCGTCTAATAGAATATTGTTCTTGTTTTCAGCACGGACTTCTTTGATCTTTGTTGCGCGTCTTGCCGCATCATCAAGGTGTGCGTGTGTATCGTTCGTATGCATCACTGTTAAATTCCAGTTGTCTGATGTAGGCGGTTCTGTTGTGCCATCGTCTTTAAAGGCTAGCTTGTACACACCAAGACCATCTGTACTTGCGTTACGAATAAAGTCTACGCTGCTTGATTCTTTAGCAAACGGTTTGGCTAAAAGAGAAGATTCAAAAGTGACTGTTGCGCCTTTGATCGGTGCAATAGACCAGTTTTGATCTGCAATTGGGTTGATCGTTTTTTGTTCGATAATATAATCCATCAGTACTTGACGGTTCTCATCTGCTGAGGCAAGCACTACTTTATCTTGCGTCAGGTGAGGGAAGCCTCCGCCGCCAGAAGCACGATAGTTATTTGTTACGACTAAAAATTCTTGATTGTCAGAGACGGGTTTCCCGTTGTAAGACAGGTTTTTGATGCGGTTGGCATTGGCGTTGAGAAGTGTGCCTGTTGTGCTGTATTTAGCAGGCTGCGTCACATCGACTTGATATGTCACGCCATCAATTACATCAAAGTTATACGAGCGGTATTCCTCGTTTAAAATCGGCTGTTCTTTTGCATCGTTCGGTTTGATCTGATTAAACTGACCGGCAGACATTTCTAACCAGTCTTTCACTTCACTGCCTTTCAGTTTCACAATCTGCACAGTGTTATCGTAAAGGTAGAGATCGCCGATATTCTTAATCGCTAAATCTCCTTTTGCGATATTTGTATAATAGTTTACACCGTTTCGGCCGCCGGCTTTAAACGGAGCACCTGCAGATAAAATCGGTAAATTTTTATACGATGAGTCCTTCATTTTTTCTTGTGCATACCATTTTTGGGCATCTGTCACAATTTGAATCGAAGGGTCATCCATCACTTGAGCAAAAAAGCTATTAATGTCTGCTTCTGTTTTGCCAACAGGCTTTCTCACGTAATCAAGTGTGTTTTGATGCGTTGTTTGAATGGCGTCTTTTACGGTACTGTTTTGAGATGATACTCCGGCAACAGATTCGATCTTGCCTGTTCCGTCTGTGACCTTCCAGTTGCTGCCGTCAGGCTCTAGTGTTAAATCAATGACCCCGAGGTAGCTGCCCCAGTTTTTTGACATGACGACTGGGATGCCATTGATGGTTCCTTTTGAGACATTGAATTTGTCGACGCCGTTATATTCAGCGCTTGGGAATGTGCCATGCTGGTGGCCTGATACAATGGCATCGATGCCTTTTGTTTTCGTGGCAAGGTCAAAGATCATATTTTCTGATCCTTTAGGTGAAGCGGTTTTTTCAATTCCTGTATGAGCAAGAGCGACAATGACATCTGCGCCTTTCTCTTTCATTTCAGGAATGGTTTCGTTGGCAGATTCGACGATGTCCTGCACTTGGACTTGTCCATCTAAATGCTTCTTATCCCACGTCATAATTTGTGGTGGGACGAATCCTATGTAACCAACTTTCACAGTTTGTGAGGCTCCGTTTGCATCTTTAAAGGTTTTATCTTGGATCACATAAGGTGTAAAACGGTGTTCTCCATTTAGCTTTTTGACGTTCGCATTGACAATAGGGAAGTTTGCGCCCGCAATGGTACCGTCAAGGAAGGATAATCCGTAGTTAAATTCATGATTGCCAAGTGTTCCTGCATCGTATTTTAGTTTGTTGAGTGTATGAATAATAGGGTGAACCTTTGTTTGATTGATGATGCTGTCTTTCTCATGTTTGTAAACGTATTCTCCAAGAGGGGTTCCTTGAATCAAGTCTCCGTTATCCACAAGGAGTGTATTTGGGTTTTGTGATCGGTGCTTGTCAATGAGCTCGGCTGTTTTTGCCAAACCAAATTCATTTGTTTCTTTGTCGCTGTAATAATCATAATTCATCATGTTCGCATGAACATCGGTTGTGGCTAAGATGCTGACCTTTACGGCTTTGCCGTTTTCTGTTTCTGCATGAGTAGGTACTGCTGGGAGAATGAGACTAATCATCATAATGGAAGTGAGCAGAATAGACAGGTTTTTCCTTCGTTTAGACCTATGTGCTTGCTTCTTCACCTGATCTCCGCCTTTCTAATTTTTTTGACCACAATACCTATTGTAGAAATGTTTCGTTAACTTTTGTAGTTATTTTTTGCAGATTATTGTAAAGATAACATAAATCATACGAATTACCTTGTTGAGGGAATGTGAATGAGTCGAAATACTTATTTTTATCATAAGGGGTTTTCTGATAGGGATAGGATGTTTGATTTCAACATGCCCGGGTATAGTGTGTAGTGTAAACGATAATCAAGCAGGAGGGTTTCTACATGGGTAAGAAAATTGCAGTTGTATTAACAGATTACTTTGAGGATGTTGAATTCACCGAGCCTGCAAAAGCCTTTAAAGATGCAGGTCATGAGATCACAGTCATTGAAAATGAAAAAGGAAAAACAGTGAAAGGGAAGCAAGGAGAGGCAGAAGTGAGAGTGGATGCGTCTATTGACAACGTGAAGCCTGAAGACTTCGATGCACTTCTCATTCCTGGCGGTTTCTCACCAGATATTCTGCGTGCAGATGATCGTTACGTCCAATTCACTAAAGCATTTATGGATGAGAAAAAACCAGTATTTGCGATCTGTCACGGACCGCAATTGCTCATTACAGCGAAGGCGCTTGAAGGAAGAGGCGCGACTGGGTATACATCCATCAAAGTCGATATGGAAAACGCAGGCGCTAAATTTAAAGACGAAGAGGTCGTCGTTTGTCAGGATCAGCTTGTGACAAGCCGTACACCTGATGACATTCCAGCCTTTAACCGTGAATCATTAAAACTGCTTGAGAAATAAACCGCAGTTGTAAAAGGATATAAAAAAGCCAGCATCTTGCGGGGTGCTGGCTTTTTGTGTGCATGATGTAAGAAAACTGCGTGTAGACCATAAAAACAGTTTCCTTTTGCACCATTATTTTCTTAAGTTTTTTAGCTCGCTTGCGATGGCTTGCATTTCACTTGGGCTGAATGAAGATTTTTTCATCACCATTTGGTGAAGAAATTCGATATCTTCGTACTTGTCTGGACTGAAGTCTTCTGCTTTGATGACTCCAATGTTCAGCATATTTAACTTTTGCGAAATGTCTTCAATCAGCTGATTGACTTCAGCCGCTTTTTGCTCTGACAAGGGCGGCACGTCCTTTCCTGCATATGTGTTGAATAATATGTCTATTTTAACAGAAAAGCAAAAGAATAAAAGGGCTATTAAGACGATACGGAGATGTTTTTCTCCTTTTTCTCCTGCTTAATCTTATCAATGATTCGTTTGGATTCAAATACGACAACCCCTGATAAACCGATGAGCCCAATTAAGTTTGGAATCGCCATCAGTCCATTCAGCATATCTGCCACACCCCAGACGAAGTCATTTTTAAACACGGCACCGAAAAAGACAGCAATAACAAACACGATGCGATAATACATGACGTACGAATCCTTCGCCAAATATGTAAAGCATTTTTCGCCATAATAGGACCAGCCAATGATGGTGGAATAGGCAAACAAGAGCAGACCGATTGCCACAATGGTTGAGCCAACTGGACCGAGGAAATGTGCAAAGGATAACGAGGTGAGTGCATCACTTTTCACTGTTAAATACATATCTGCCATGACAATGGTAATGCCTGTGATAGAACAAACAATGATTGTATCGATAAACACTTGCGTCATAGAGACGAGAGCTTGACGGGCAGGCATATCCGTTTTCGCAGCCGCAGCAGCAATTGGTGCTGACCCAAGACCTGCTTCATTGGAAAATACTCCTCGTGCCACACCCCAGCGAATGACAGTCCCAATTGCACCACCTGCCACGGCTTGACCGGTAAAGGCATCTGAGAAAATAAGACCGACTGCGCCTGGAACAAGATCAGCATTCATAACAAGAATGATCAGACCGCAAATGACGTAAAATAAAGCCATGACCGGTACAAATATAGATGTGACCCGGCCAATGCTTTTAATTCCGCCTAAAATCACAAGTGCCGTAAAAGCTGTAATGATGATACCTGTTATCCATGTTGGAATTTGAAAAGTAGAATTCATAACGCCTGAGATGGAATTAGACTGTACCAGGTTGCCGATCCCAAAGGCAGCACTGGCACCGAAAACAGCAAATAGCACCCCTAGCCATTTCTGCTTTAACCCGTGCTCTAAATAATACATAGGTCCGCCAGACATTTCGCCTTTTTCGTTTTTGACCCTGTATTTCACAGCAAGAACAGCTTCTGCAAACTTGGTGGCCATCCCGAAAAATGCAGCAAACCACATCCAGAATACTGCACCAGGACCACCCGCTATAACAGCCGAGGCCACACCTACGATATTTCCTGTACCGACAGTTGCAGCAAGAGCCGTCATTAACGCTTGGAAATGGGAAATATCCCCTTCTGATATTTTGTCTTGTTTTGAAAAAGCGAGCTTTAAAGAATAAGGAAGTAATCTAATTTGAATGAAGAGAACGCGAAAGGTGAGGTATATTCCAGTACCAACAATTAAAATCAACAGGGGAGGCCCCCACAAAAAATTGTTCATCGTTGTGACAAACTGCTCAATTATCCCCATCTAATATCCCCCTTTGTTTGTATAATTCTCCTAAAGTTTCTCCTGTTTTTGTGTATTTTGTCAATGCCGATGAGAGTTTTTCTTGCAAAGTTTCCAAAAGAAAAAGGGCTTGATATGATAGAGAAAAGGTTTTCGAAAAGAACTCTTAGGGAAAAGATAGGAGGAGAATGAAGGATGATTCATGTGTTATTCGTGTGTCTTGGCAATATTTGCAGGTCACCGATGGCAGAGGCCATATTTAGAAAAAAAAGTAGAAGATGAGGGGCTTAGCGAGTACTTTGTGATTGATTCAGCAGGTATTGGCGGCTGGCATCAAGGCAGTCCTCCGCATGAAGGAACGCGAAAGCTGCTTGATGAAAAAGGCATCAGCTATGAAGGAATGTCCGCAAGACAAATCATGGATGAGGACATCACAACATATGACTATATCATTGCGATGGATGCTGAAAATGTAGGGGCACTTCGCAGTATAGCCGGCTATGGGAAACATCACTTTATTGGCCGTCTTCTTGATTTTGTAGAAGACGACGATCGAGATGATGTGCCAGATCCTTATTACACTGGGAACTTTGAGGAAGTCCATGAATTAATTGAAACAGGAATTGACCGTTTTTTGACGTATGTAAAGAAAGAGAACCACCTTTAACTGAAAGGAGATCAGACGAGATGGAAGAAAAAAATCAAATCGTGCTCCGAGGAGCTCTCTTAGGTGCAGCTTGCGGCGCATTGCTGACTTTATTTCATCGGCCAACAAGAATTGCACTCAAAGAAAAATGGAATGACTGCCAGCAAAAGCTTGATGAGTACCGTGAGGAGCCAGGCAGAATATCGGCTTGCATGAAAGAAAAGATGGAAGAAACGAAGCAGCTGATGCGAACAGTCTCAGATGATTTGTCATTTTTAAATGAACAGGTCAATCAGTTAAAGGAAACAACCCCAAGGGTATTAGAAATTATTGAAGAAACAAAGGATCACTTTCAATCGAAACAGACAGATTGATCATTGGAGATGAGGCGTATGGGTTTTATTAAAGCGTTAATTGAACGCTTTTTGCTGCATGAAGGACCGGCAAAATCTGCTGAGCTTGCCTATTTCTTTTTGCTTTCATTATTTCCGTTTCTCATCTTCGTGCTGACGCTGGTCGGGTATTTGCCGCTGACGTCAAAGGATGTTCTGAGCGTCATTTCTGGCTATGCGCCAGAAGGAGCGCTTTCGATGATTGAATCCATTGCCGAACAGACGCTGAATAATCGGAACGGCGGGTTATTGTCGTTCGGGATTATTGCCGCCCTTTGGTCAGCATCTAACGGCATTAATGCCGTCGTCAGAGCATTTAACCATGCTTACGAAGTTGAGGAGAATCGTTCCTTCATTCTCGTACGTTTAACATCGATCATCTTAACGATCGCGATGGTTTTGACCATAATATTTGCCCTGATGCTACCTGTCTTTGGCAAAGAACTCGGTTTATTTGTCGCTAAATTAGTTGGGCAGTCAGACGCCTTTCTCACCGTATGGACTGCAATGAGATGGATCATTAGCCCGCTGATTTTATTGATTGTTTTTACATCCTTATACTATTTTGCTCCAAACATTAGGCTGAAATTAAAATTTGTTCTGCCAGGTGCCATTTTTGCATCGATTGGATGGATTTTGGTCAGCATGCTATTTTCATTTTACGTAGGCGAATTTGCTAACTACAGTGCGATGTACGGAAGCATTGGGGGAATCATTATTTTAATGATCTGGTTTTATTTAACCGGCATCATGATTATCCTTGGCGGCGAGCTCAATGCGCTTTTACATAAGCGTAAAATCGTACCAGGCAAACTATAAAGAAATCCGGGCATCCTAAAGAAGAACGATCAAGTTCAAACTGAATGGATGGGGGAAACCACATATGTCCAAACAATCGAAAAAAGGCGGAAGCAATACGAAACAAAACAAAGGCCATCAGCCTAAGCACAAAACAAGCGGCAGTGCGAACGGGCAAAATGGATATCACTAAATGAAAAAAACTCCTCTGCATGTGTGCAGGGGAGTTTTTCATTCACAATCGTATATATCGTTTAAGGATAAAAGCGGCATCAGGCTTTGACTCATAGTGAGGATCTAGCTCGAATCCGGCATTCATTGCTACACGTTCACTTCGAACATGACCTACGGGACAAAAAATTTCAAATCCATCGACTTTTGAAGAAAATGTTTCTGTCATATATTTCAAGATCGTTGTCACAATGCCTCGACCTTGTGCGTCTTGACGAATCCAATAACCGATATTGCCTATTTTCTGATTAAACGTCAGGCGGAACACCCCGATCAATTGGTCATTCAGCTTAATGCCAGCTTCCAACCCTTTTTGTTCATTGTAGATGGTTTGAGTCGATTGAATAAACGTTTTGACATCCTCTATGCTTTTGCAGTGATGAACCCACGGTAGCCATTCCCCTAAATGAGCCTGATTCTCTTGAATAAGCTCCAATAATGTGTCCGCATCATCTAATTGTAGAGATGCTAAAGTCAATTCATTCGTGACGTCGTATGAAAACAAAGATCGACCCTCCATTTTAATGACTTTCCACCACTGCCGCCGTTCGCCCAAATCGAACGCAGAAAAATACGAACAATATCACGATGCTGACAAGGTAAAGTAAATTCATTCCTTCAAACGTTTGCACAAAGATTCCACCGAGAACAGGCCCTAGAATACTTCCCGCACTAAATGCCATTCCGCACATCAAATTTCCAGCAGGAAGCAGATGCTTTGGCAATAAGTCGGTCATATAACTGATGCCAAGTGAGAAGGTAGAGCCTACAGCCATTCCGGCAATAAAGAAACAAATCGCAACAGCTAAAACTGATTGAATGAAAATCCCTGCTAGTAGAAAAAAGAAAGACCCAACGAGAGTCACACATAAAATGATGCGGCGCCTGCCAAACCGGTCGCTAAGCATACCGAGAGGCAGCTGAAAGACAATACTTCCAATGGCAAAAGCAGGTAAAATAAACGCCACTGCATCTACGGTCACCCCGCTTCTAAGTGCATACACAGGGAAGTTGCTATTGAGTGTCGTTTCTAAAAAGCCATAGCAAAACGGCATCATAAAGGCGACCCAGCCAAATTGAAAGGCTTTCTTAAAGCGCTTCAAACTGTTTGTCTGCTCTGACGTCTGCACTTCGTCCGTATCTGGATATGTATTTTTCAAAACAAAAACAAGCAGCCAAATACATAAACTAACAGCACCGGAAACAATGAAAGGTAAAGATGGGTTGATTTCAATGAGTGGTGTTAAAAAAGGTCCAGCGGCAAAACCAAGTCCAAAGGATAACCCATACAATGAAATATTTCGCCCGCGATTTCTTGAAGACGACGCATAGGTCACCCAAGTCTGTGTAGAGAAATGCAGCATATGATCACCAATCCCGATCATGAGCCGCAGGAAGAACCACACAACATAAGATTCAAAAAACACAAAGCTGAACAAGCTTAAAAAGACAGCGGCGCCTCCAATGACAATTAACGGCTTAAATCCAAACCGGCGAAGCGGCGCTTCCATAAAGGGAGATGCTAGCAGCACGCCGAGATATAAGCCTGTGGCATGCAGTCCGTTTAACGTAGGAGAAGTCCCGGCATGTTCAAAAATAATCGAAATGACAGGCAATAACGCTCCCTGCGAAAAACCAGATACAGATACAAGTAAAATTAAAATCATAAAGTGAATTCTCGACATAAGAAGCTCCTTACAAGTTCATATTTTCATCGTACAATGGAACCATAGCGGTTTCAATAGAAAGGTGGAAAAGGAATGAAACTGATATACGAATCAGGCCGGTGGATCGCGGGAATAGATGAAAGGAAGCTGTATATATCAGCAAATGAAGAAACGGGGTACAGACCATCTCAATTGTTCAGCTCAGCTATTGCTAGCTGTTTTGGAGAAATGCTCATTCATGTATGCCGGAAAAAGCGAATATCCTGGGAAGGGCTGACGATTACACCTGAAACGACAAGAGCAGGAGCTGTAAACAAAATCTCCCGTATTCATTTACATATTTTATTTGAAGGCGTCCGTACATCTGCTGAACAAATAGAGAAAGTCATTACACTTGCATTGAAGCACTGCGCGATGGTGCAGTCCGTGAAAGGAAGTATTGAAATCACCTTCTCACACGAGAGAATCTAAATGTATATGAAGCCGGCACTCACGAAAGAATAACAGTCAGACATATGTAAAGGAGAATGGCTGTATGAATCGTTTGTTTCTTGTGATTGTCGCAATTGGTGTGCCGCTATCGGTGATTGGCAGTTTTCTTCATTTTCCGCAGGTCATCATGTTTGCTGTGTATTGTATCGCCATTATTGGCCTTGCTAGTTTTATGGGAAGAGCCACAGAAAGTCTAGCTATCATAGCGGGCCCAAGAATTGGTGGGCTTTTAAATGCCACATTTGGAAATGCGGTGGAGTTAATCATTTCGTTTTTTGCATTAAAGCAAGGACTGACAGCCATCGTCCTTGCATCGTTAACTGGCTCAGTGATCGGAAACTTACTGCTCGTGGCGGGGCTGTCTTTTTTCGTTGGCGGTTTAAAATATAAGCGCCAAGTGTTCAATGTCCACGATGCAAGGCACAACTCGGGCTTGCTCATGTTTGCCATTATTGTGGCATTTGTCATTCCAGAAGTATTTTCGGTGGAGATGGCTGAGGATAAGCAATTTGTTTTAAGTATTGGCATTAGCATTGTGATGATTTTGCTTTATGTTGCAGCACTCTATTTCAAATTGGTCAGCCACCGAGGTGTCTATGTTGCCAAGCAGGAGAGCATGGACGGAGAGGCGGAGACGGAAGAAGAAATACCTGAATGGTCTGGTAAGTTTGCCACTTTGATTTTGCTGCTTGCAACGATGGCCGTTGCGTACATTTCAGAGCGCCTCGTCCATACATTTGATACAGTGGGGGAACAATTTGGCTGGAGTGAGCTGTTTATCGGAGTCATTATTGTGGCCATCGTCGGCAATGCCGCAGAACATGCCTCAGCTGTCATCATGGCGTATAAAAACAAAATGGATGTCGCAGTGGAAATTGCTTTTGGTTCCACACTTCAGGTTGCGATGATGGTGGCACCAATCCTTGTCATCAGCTCGCTTTTTTTCAATACGCAGATGCCACTCATTTTCTCCTTACCAGAGCTCATTGCGATGGCATCCGCTGTGTTACTCACAGTCATTTTATCTAATGACGGAGATACCAATTGGTTTGAAGGCGCCACATTACTTGCTGCCTATTTCATTATGGCGATTGGATTTTTCCTTTTATAATCTTTTGTGGATAAGGGACGTCTTTGCGGAAAATACTATGGAAAAATGAATGAGAAAGAGTGATGATATGAAAAAGATGCCCCGCATCATGTTTGTTGTTCTCTTATCCTTAAGTTTTCTATACAGCTTTCCAGCGGAGGCGGCGAAGTCATTTAAGGTGCCATCGTCTGTCGCCAGTATTTCTAAGGAGAATACGTATCCGAATGCGTCACAGGATCAGCCATTGCTCCAACCGAGCGAGCTGACAGCAGAATTGTTTAAAACAACGAATGTTCCTATTGAGAATACCCATTTGATCAAAATGCTAAATGAATCCAGCATTTCAGGGACGCCATTAGCTGTTGGTTACCGCGCGACCATTTTCCTTGGCAGATGGGCACTGAGCTACGATTCAAACGAAACGGTCGCCAACTGGGAATACAAAAAAGTGAATACGAACCATATTGATAACAGAGGCGGCAACAAAACAGCCATTGGCAAATACGTTCAAAAGCAGCAAGTGAAAGTAAGCGGCGGGCTCACAGCAAAGGTACCAAACCCGGAAGATGTGAAAACATTGATGATGCAAAAAGCTATTCAAAAAACAAAGCTGCCCCTCGCATTTGACACAGTCATTGGCGCAGGAACAAAACGAGATCAGTCGTACCATGTCTCTGCGAAAAAAGCAGCGTCACTTCATGCCTATGCACCAGCGATTAACGAAAAAG
This sequence comes from Bacillus sp. FSL R7-0672, assembly GCF_038601465.1. Classification (NCBI taxonomy): domain Bacteria; kingdom Bacillati; phylum Bacillota; class Bacilli; order Caryophanales; family Bacillaceae; genus Bacillus; species Bacillus sp. FSL R7-0672. The sequence continues at coordinate 827,408 of NZ_CP152010.1, forward strand.
GGAAGGTCACATACGGAGAAGTGTACCTTGTACTAAAAGGAAATAAACGCAAACTCGTCGTGAAAAACGTGACCTCACAAGGAATCGGTGCTTGGATTCCTGTTCAGGATCACCTGACGTTTGGGTTTCAAGGGATGAATTAAAACAGTCATCTCCTCTTATCAAGGGGAGATGACTGTTTTTTGCTAATTGGTTTTATCATTTTTCCCTTTCAATTCACTTTTGTAAAAGTCAAATATGGTATATAAATACCATGCGATGAAGAGAAAGAAGAAAATTTTTGTTACTATCATGAAGTTGCTGAAAATTAAACTTAGCCCAAGAATAGGAATGATCATAAATCCATAATAAGAAAACCACCATGTTTTAAAAATGAAGCTCAGCTCCTTAAAGAGTTGTAGAAATTAACATTTTATTTATATATTACATGTTTTGAGAAAATAAAAAAGCCATAGCAGCAGTTATGAACCCAACCTCGACTATGGCTTAAATTTTTATTCCCCTAAATCCACATTATGATAAACCTGCTGCACATCTTCAAGCTCTTCTAATACATCGATTAGTTTCTCGAATTGTTCTTTAGATTCATCATCTAATGTCACTTCATTTTGAGGAAGCATTGTAATTTCAGCAACAGTAAATTCTTCTACGCCGGCTTGTTTGAATGCTTCTTGTACTTGATGGAATTGATCTGGTTCAGCGTACACAATCACTGTTTCATCTTCTTCCATGATGTCACGTACATCAACGTCTGCTTCCATTAAAAGCTCAAGCGTTTCTTCTTCACTTTTTCCTTCGACACCGATGACAGCTGTTTGGTCAAACATGTAGGCAACAGAGCCGCTTACGCCCATGTTTCCACCGTTTTTCCCGAATGCCGCACGAACATCTGACGCTGTACGGTTCACGTTATTGGTAAGGGCATCAACGATTACCATTGATCCATTTGGACCAAATCCTTCGTAGCGCAGCTCATCGAAATTCTCTTCCGCACCGCCTTTTGCTTTTTCAATGGCACGGTCTACAATGTGTTTTGGGACACTATATGTTTTTGCACGTTCTAGGACAAAACGAAGTGCTTGGTTTGATTCTGGGTTTGGCTCACCTTGTTTGGCAGCCACATAGATTTCACGACCGAATTTTGCGTAAATACGACTTGTACTGGCATCCTTTGATGCTTTCTTTTCTTTAATGTTGTTCCACTTACGACCCATCTTATTCACTCTCTTTCACTTAGAAAATACACAGTATGAGGGTCCCCATGCTGCATGAAATCATTCTGTTTTCTATTATACATGAATTAGTCAAGAGGATAGAAGTTAGAGGGCTGAAATGAAGAGATTTCTTAGCTGATGTGTCCAAGCTGTTCAAGCGTTTCATGTTTTTCGAGAACCCGAGTCAGCTCGGCGCACCTAATAAATAAAGAAATAAGGGCCAATGATATAAAAAATAACCCCATCACAAATGAGGTTATTTTGCAGGCTGGGGATAAACGAGATCTTCAAGCAATTTGACATCATGCTGATGAAGTTGTTTGATCATTTCTTTTCGGACAGCGAGGGCGGCATCGAAGTATTTTTCGTCTTCGACCATTCCTTTCAATGTGATCTCAATCCCGCGGTTCAGCTTGTTCAGACCCATAATGCCATGGACTTGAAACGGTTCAATGGCATGCTGGAATTCATCTTTTTTAAGAAAATCATGATGCATTTGATTTAAATTGTCACAGGCCGTTTCTAGTGCTTGAAAGGCTGTATCTGGGTTTTGATTCGCACTAATTAATACAGACTCCGTAATCCGCATGTAGTGCATGTTATAGTTTTGAATTTGCCGGATGTCTCCGTTAGAAATGGTTAACAGCTTGCCGCTCCATTCTCTAATTTGCAAAGAACGGAGACCAATTTCTTCAATCGTTCCATTAAAGAGGTTATTCACTGTCACATAATCCCCTTTATGAATCTGACGTTCATAGATCAGGAAGATGCCTGCTAAAATATCACGAATTAGCGTCTGGGCGCCAAAACCGATGACGATCCCAGCAACACCAGCACCTGCAAGAATTTTTCCAAAATCATGAAAGAAGAGAGAAATGACATAGAATACAAAGCAAATTGAAGCTGTGTACTTCGTCACAGATTTGACCAAGCTCTCGATCGTTTTCTTCTTCTTATCTTCAATAAACTCCGTTCGTTTAAAGAAAATCTGAAGGGCTTTGTTGATGATAAAGACGGCAAGCCAAAGAACAAGTCCAACAATTAGAATTTCAATGTATTTGTTCTTGACCACTGTCAGAAATGTATCGTCCATCTATCGGTTACCCCCTGGCTGTACGAGAAGTAAAATCAACATCTTGATAATAGCTGTTTTTCACAAGAACATTCGGACCGAGGCATTGTACGCTTGGACAATGACAATTCAGCTCTTTTGCTAATTTTGTGTCCATCCAGCGAGTATAAGCTGATTGCAATGTATCGGTCGCAATATTTCCAAGCGGCGGTGTATCACCAAAGTCCGTCACAATAATATTCCCATCAAAAATATTCACATTCAACCGTGAGCGTCCGTCAGGGTCATTTCGTACCGTGACATGCTTCTCCTGACGCAATCGTTTGAGAAGGCGCTGGTCTTCTTCATCTGTACTGCAAGAATAAAATGGCAGGGTGCCAAACAGCATCCATGTGTCTTGATCACGAATATCAAGCAGTTGATGAATCGCATCACGCATTTGCGGTAGCGTCAATGATTCAAGGGCGCTGGCAAAATCACTTGGGTACATCGGGTGAACTTCGTGGCGCTGGCATTTCATTTCCTCCACAATTTGCCGGTGGATGTGTTCAATATATGGAAGTGTGCGTTTATTAAGCATGGTTTCAGCAGATACGGTAACACCTGCTTTGACAAGTGCCCGGCTATTCTCAATCATGCGGTTAAATAATTTCTCGCGCTGCTCAAAGGTTGGTTTTCTGTCCATCATCGCAAAACCGACCGTTGCAAACTCTTCGACAGTTCCCCAGTTATGTGAGATGTGAAGAACATCTAAGTATGGAATAATTTCTTCATATCGCGCCAAATCAAGTGTTAAGTTTGAATTGATCTGTGTACGGACGCCGCGTTCATGGGCATACTTTAATAAAGGGACGACATATTCCCGCACAGATTTGAGAGAAAGCATCGGCTCTCCGCCTGTAATACTGATGGAGCGCAGTAGCGGAACTTCATCTAAACGGCGAAGCAGTAAATCAAGCGGCAGTGCATTCGGGTCTTTTGGCTGCAACGTATAGCCGACCGCGCAGTGCTCACATCTCATGTTACACAACGTCGTTGTTGTAAATTCAATATTTGTCAGCTTCATCTCTCCGTAATCCTGCACATCGAGATAGGCTTCCCAAGGGTCATATGCAGGTGTAATCGGACGAAGTGCTGTTTTTTGGTTCATGGTATCTATCTCCTTTTCATTCGGGCAAACGTGGACCCGCCAACAGTTAATTTTAAGCCCCATCACCGTTATACGCAAGTGGGGTTTCATTGATTTACAAGGGAAAAAAAGATAAGCTAGAAACAAATGCTAAAGGGAGTGTATCTATGGGCAAGGCAGCAGACAGCAAAGAGCAGCAGGTTGATTATTTAAAGAACCGATTAGATATGTTTATGAATGTGATTGATTCATTAGATCCTGAATCAACAGATGTTGAGGATATAGACAGACTGATCCAGATGATTGACGACCTAGAAGCGAAATATGAACGGTTTAAAAGTGATTGGAAGGAAGAATAGCTCGCACAGTGCGGGCTTTTTTCTTTAAATTGGCAGGTGAATCAGTGTATGAGTCTCGGTCTTATTCTGCACAATAGAAGAAAAACCGGGAAGTGACGTAAATGAAAAAATACATGCTCATCTGTTTATGTGCGCTTTTTGTATCCATGCCTCTCTCAGAAGCGGAAGCCGTATCTAATAAGCCCGTCCATTGGGGATTTGCGAAAAGCAAAGAACACAAGCCAGCAGATGCGGGTAAAGAACTGAACGCTCTTTTAAAAAAGTATGATGCCTTCTATTTAGGAAATACGAAAAAGAAAGAGATTTATTTTACCTTCGACAATGGCTATGAAAATGGGTACACACCGAAGATCTTAGATGTGCTGAAAAAACATCGAGTACCAGGCACCTTTTTTGTGACAGGGCATTTTGTAAAGGATCAGCCTGAGCTCGTCAAACGTATGGCAGAGGAAGGTCATATCATCGGCAACCATTCCTATCACCATCCAGATTTAACAACAAAGAGTACGGAAGAAATCAAAGAAGAGCTGGGGCGTGTCAATGAAGCCGTGTACAAAATCACTGGAAAACAAGACAACCTCTATCTTCGTCCGCCGCGCGGTGTATTCAGTGAAAGAGTGCTGAAGGAAACAAAAGAGCTAGGCTACCAAACCGTTTTTTGGTCAGTGGCGTTTGTGGATTGGCATATTCATCATCAAAAAGGAAAACAGTATGCTTACGATCAAATGATGAAGCAGGCGCATCCAGGTGCCATTTACTTACTTCATACCGTCTCAAGAGACAATGCCGAGGCATTGGATGATGCCATCACGGCACTGAAAAAACAAGGTTATTCCTTTAAAAGCCTAGACGATCTCATGCTTGAAAAAGTATGGCATCTGCCTCAGCTATAGAAAAAAGCTTGCAGAAGACCTGCGAGCTTTTTCTTTATCCTTCTCTTATTTTACGCTGAAACAAAATCGGATGATGACGCGTGAAAGAGTCAATCAAGCCCTCACCGAAAATCGTGATACTTTGCTCCCAAGGATGTCCTAGCAAGCCCCAATGCATCTCTTTTGATAAAAAGAAATAATAATCCCCGTTCGGCAGGACAGGTACTGTCCATTCTCCAAATTCATCTTTTTCAAATGAGCCGTATGGTGTGATCCAGTAGCATTCGTGCTGCCAGTCAAGTGCCAGCATATATTCGTCTGTTCTGATAAGCTCCTGAAAAACAAGTAATGCTTTCTCTTCAAGGTCTTCATCTGCATGTAGAAGGGAAGAGTCCTCAAAATAAGCAGAAATATCATATGTAATGAAAGGAGAAGGTACGCGAAATGAAGGGAAACGAGAGATGCTCGGATTAAATTTGAAATCTCGATAGAGCGTCTCCCATACGAGCTTTAGTTCTTGATGAGACAATGGAATCCAGTTTTTCATCTAACCGCCTCCTCAGCCATTCTCTCCACACATTATTTGAATATGCGGAACCATCCTTTATGCTTAAACCACAAAAGCATACCCGAGACGAGCGCACCCATGAAAATCAGTACGCCAAAATAGCCATACTTCCAGTGTAATTCAGGCATGTTATCAAAGTTCATTCCGTACACTCCAACAATAAAGGTCAATGGGATAAAAATGGTCGACACTATGGTCAGCGTCATCATGATCGCATTCATTCGATTGGAATTCAGCGTCTGATAGCTGTCTCTTAAATCTGCTGTCATTTCTCGGTTCGACTCGACAATCTCTGTTAATTTCAATAAGTGATCATAAATATCATTAAAATATGCTTGACGATTTGTATCGCTTTTCATCATGTGCATGTTTACAATACGATATAAAAGGTCCCTCATCGGGATAATCGTTCGTCGCAGCTTGAGCAAATCGGATCGAATTCCAAATACTTCGTTCATCAGCGTTCCATATGTTTTATGACCTTCTTCATCCTCGATTTCATTCAGCCTGTCCTCAATTTGATAAATGATTGGGAAATAATCATCGGTAAGCTGATCAATCAGCATATAAGCAATATGCTCAGGTCCGCTATTTCGGGTTTTGTCAGATTCTTTGAGCTTTCGAATGACACAATCAATGTATGGTGCTTCCTTCAAATGAAAGGTCACAATATAATTCTCACCAACAAACAGATCGATTTCCTCAGATCGAAGCGTCTTTTGATTCAGGGCATGAAGCACAAAAAATAAATACCCTTCATAAAAATCAAGCTTCGGCCGCTGTAAATAATGGAAGCAATCCTCAATCGCAAGCGGATGGAACTGAAAGTATTCCTTTAAAAGCGCTGCTTCCTTTTCCGTAGGCGCATGAAAATCAATCCAATACCAGGCGATATCGGGGCTTGAAAGCTGCTGCAATGTTGCATGTTCAATCAAGTCTCCGTTCTTTGTCACTGCAAGTTTTTTCAGCATATACACCCCTCCAGACTTGCATTATATCATGAAGCAACGCCAGTGAACTTATACAGTTTCTCCATAAAAAAGCCGATCTCATCACTGAGATCGGTCCAATGTGCGTGTATGATTGATGGATAAAACCGAGAATTAAGGACGATGGAACGTAACAAATTTATCTTGACGATCGAACCAGCCTCTGAACGCCCAGTTATCCCAGCCGCCATCGCCGTTGTTTTTAAAGGTACCACTTTCAAATACCCAAATACCGTAAACAACGTTACCAAGATTAGCAGTAGCGAAAGTTTTCACGCCGTTAAAACGGTCTTCATAATTTTGGCTTAGGTTAAAGACCATGACATTATATCTGCCACCAGCAGCATAGAATGTGCTTTCCATCACGCTTTTAACGAATCCAGAACGGTTGGCATTTGCGTTTACTGCGTTAACAATTGCATTGGCAATTCCAAGAACATCGAAGTTGACGTTAACATTAGGACTAGCAGTCGTTCCAGCTTTTCCTTCAGCCGCTTTGTTTAAGACAGTTTGCTGTAGTGTAGTTGAGACGGGTGCTGATGTTTTTTTCTCAGCAGCATCAGCGAATACTGGTAGTGTCGAAGAAACAGCAGTGGCAAGGGCAATAGAAAGAATGGTTTTTTTCATTGGTCGGATCTCCTTTGTTTTTTAATTTTGGGTCTTCTTTTTCGTAAAATGTGAAACTAGGTGAAGCCGGTTATCAATGAGGTAAAATATGTTCCTGCAAGATAAAACAAATGATTGCCTAATCAGCTAATTCCTTTGTTCACCTCCTTGATATGTCATAATTATACAAATATTTTTGGAATAGAAGATATCACCCAGAGGTTCTATTTCTAATTTAAGGAAAATGAGCCTAAAATCTTGAAGGGTGCTGTCGAATTTTAGCTGAATTCGACTAAAAATGTTCTTTCATCCAAAAGGAAAATGACCGGAAATAAGGAAGATATAACTGATAAATTCTTGTACTCTTTATGTTTAAATGTATTCAATCAAGAGAATCATTCATGCAAAGTGAAACAATCGCATCTGCGTGTTTGCAGAAAGGAAGAGGAAAACATGTGGGAAAAAGAGCTGACCGTTGAACCGCCATATCACTTCAATCAAGTGCTAAGACGCTTATCAAATGATCCATTAAAAGCAGTCGATTTGAATAAAAGAGAAATCAAAGTACCAATCAGATTAGAACAAAAACCATACGTTGTCGTCGTTCAAGCCACCGGAACAAAAGAAGCGCCCACGTTTCGGGTGAAAGGAAATGGTCCTGAGGAACCTCTCATATGTGAGGTGAAGCGGATATTTGGCATGGAGCATCAATTAGACGCTGTGCATGAGCATTTTTCTCAAACAAATCTAGCCCCCGTTTTTGAGCGTCATAAGGGAACACCGCTCATGCTGGATTTTCACTTATATCATTGCTTGATGAAATGCATCATTCATCAGCAGCTCAATCTGGCGTTTGCTTATGAACTCACGAAACGGTTTGTTCATACGTACGGCGAGCAAATAGAGGGGGTTTGGTTTGATCCTTTACCAGAAGCCATCGCTTCACTTGAAACAGAGGATTTGAGAAAGCTCCAATTTAGTCAGAGGAAAGCGGAATATGTCATCGATGTCTCAAAGCGAATTGTGAGCGGCTCTCTTTCTTTAGAAGAATTACATGATTTAACTGATCTGGAGGTGGAAGAACGGCTGCTTCCGATTAGAGGGATTGGACCTTGGACAGTTCAAAATGTGCTCATGAATGGACTTGGAAGACCGAATCTCTTTCCGATGGCAGATATCGGGATTCAAAACGCCATCAAACGGCACTTTGACCTGCCTGCAAAGCCGACAAAAGAAGAGATGGCAGCATTAAGCAAGGATTGGACTCCTTATTTAAGCTACGCTTCTTTATATTTATGGAGAAGCATTGAGACAGATAAATGAAAGGGATTTTCTCTCTTTGTCCAAGTCATGGTATACTAATGAGATGGAATAAAATGAAGACAACCTATCAAGGGTTCAGATAGAACGGAGAGAATGAAGTGAAGGAAAAACAGCAAGGTGCCCTTTTGCAAAAGGGACAGCAGTTTCCGCTTACCATTAAACGCCTTGGCATTAATGGTGAAGGGGTCGGTTATTTTAAAAAGCAAGTGGTCTTTGTCCCAGGTGCGCTTCCAGGCGAAGAAGTGGTTGTGGAAGCAACGAATGTCCAAGCAAAATATGCAGAAGGTACGGTTAGAAAAGTTAGAAAGCGCTCCGAGCATCGAGTGAAACCGCCATGCCCAGTATACGAAGAGTGCGGCGGATGTCAGCTTCAGCATTTGGCGTATGAGCAGCAGCTAAAGGAAAAACGTGATATTGTCATTCAATCAATGGAACGACACACGAAGCTATCGGTCGAAACGCTGGATATTCGACCAACGATCGGTATGGAAGATCCATGGCACTACCGGAATAAAAGTCAGTTCCAAGTAGGGCGTTCTCATAGCGGCGACATTATTGCGGGGCTATACGGACTGAACTCTCATAAGCTTGTACCGATCAAGGAATGCATCGTGCAGCATCCGAAAACGAACAAAACAACAGGCGTTGTTCGCAAAATTTTAGAGAAATTCGGTGTATCGGTCTACAATGAACGGACAAGAAAAGGTGACGTGCGGTCGATTGTTGTTCGAGTTGGCTTTGAAACAGGTGAAGTACAAGTCGTTCTTGTCACATCAAAACCTGAATTTCCAAAGAAAAAAGAAATTGCCGAAGCCATTCAAAAACGTCTGCCAGAAGTGACGTCCATTATGCACAACATCAATGGTGAAAAAACGTCGGTCATCTTTGGTCATAAGACATCTCACCTAGCTGGCAACATGGTCATTCAAGAATTTTTAGGAGACGTCTCCTTTGAACTGAGTGCACGTGCTTTCTTCCAATTGAATCCGAAGCAAACGCTAAAGCTTTACGACGAAGCGAAAAAAGCGGCAAAACTGACTGGCAAAGAAAAAATTGTCGATGCGTATTGCGGCGTTGGAACGATTGGGATGTGGCTTTCAGATGGCGCCAAAGAAGTACGAGGAATGGATGTCATCAAAGAATCAATTGATGATGCCAAGAAAAATGCCAAAAAACACGGCATGAAAAACGCGACCTATGTAACCGGAACAGCCGAACACTGGCTGCCAAAATGGGTCAAAGAAGGCTTCCGTCCTGACGTCATCGTCGTGGACCCGCCAAGAACAGGCTGCGAAAGCACCTTCTTAGACACGGTCAAACAAATCAAACCAAAACGCTTTGTCTACGTCTCTTGCAACCCATCTACACTAGCAAAAGACCTCGAATACATGTCAAAAGACTACAAAATCGAATACATGCAGCCAGTCGATATGTTCCCGCATACGGCACATGTGGAGACTGTTGTATCGCTCGTGAAAAAATAGACTTTAATCAAGGCTCGAAAATCAATATTAGATTTTCGAGCTTTTTTTGTTTTGCGGGCATTTCTTTCATCAGACTTTTTTCTAAATGAACATCAACACTTGCAATGTTTAAATTAGTACTATATAGTTCTAATTATGAAAAAAGTAAAATTAATGAATCAAAAACGTGTGATTGAAGTAGCTGCAACTTTATTTTTAGAAAAAGGATTTGCTTATACAAGCATGGATGAATTAGTACGTGTAAGCAAAGTGTCAAAGTCTAATGTGTATTATCACTTTTCTAATAAGGAAGAATTATTAGAAGGGGTCGTTGATTATTGGATTGACATGTATCAATCTGCAATTGATGATGTACTATCTCAGAACCAATTTTTAGTTGAAGAACGTATCCAACTGTTTTTAAAGCAATTATCACAAGGAGTTCAATCGAGAGAATATAAGGGAAGCTGTCCATTTATTACTCTTTATATTCAAAGTCCTAATCAGGCCACGCAAATAAAAGAAAAAATAGGTTTGTTTTTTACAGGATTACAAAAGAAGGTTTCTCTATTACTGAAACAAGGAGTAGAGAATGGAGAATTCAGAACGACGATTCATATTGATGAGGTTGCATCACTGTTTATTACCAATCTTGAAGGCGCGTTATTTATTTCAGAAACATTGAAGGATGCCACTGTCATCACAAAAACAGCCGATCATATTTTTAACTTGCTTCGATAAAGAAGCTTTTTTTTACATTAAATTAGTACTGAATAGTACTAAAAGGAGATTTTATATGAGAACAGTATTATTAATTGGTGGAACGGGCTTTATTGGAAAGGAGTTAGTGAAAGAATTAGCCAATGAGGATGTGAACATTCTTCTTTTAGTGAGATCGAAAAGTAAAGCAACACGCATTTTTCAAGAAAGAGGCATCTTAAAAGAAGCAGTGATGCACTTTATTGAAGGTGATTTGACGAAAGTCGATTTGGGTCTAAGTGCTGAAGATAAGGAGAAGGTGTTGAAAACGGATGTGATCATTCACGCAGGAGGACCCATGGATATTCAAGCGACAAGTAAAAAGGCAGCTTCCGTCTTTTTAAATGGCGCCAAACATATGAGTGACTTAGCTAAAAGTATTCATCAATTGAAGGGCTTGCAACAATTTATTCATGTTGTCGGTTATATGAGTCCCTTTGATGATCAAAATAGCAAGATTACAATTGATGTGTTTAAAGAAGGAAACAGCTATTTGAAAATAAAAAATCCATATGAGAGAACAAAATTTTTAGCAGATCTTTATATTCGTCAACAGGCATCAGCAGTAGGTTATCCGCTTTCTGTCATTAATCCGCCAACTGTAGTCGGTAGTAGTCAAACGGGGAGTACAGAGCAAATAGCAGGATTAGGTTTGCTTGTGAAGAGTATGCGAAGAGGGCTCATGCCGGTGATTCCTGGAGGTAAGGACTATAGATTGCCACTTATTTCAAACGATGAGTTTGCAAGGTTTATTGTGCAGGTTTTCAGATTGGAGCAGCCAGCTATTCAAACATATACGCTTGTTGAAGACTGGCAGCACGATCAGAACATTGGTGAATTATTAAGTATGATGTCAAAAAGTATGAATATGAGGACACCAAAAATCTCTGTCCCAATGCCACTGATGAAAGCTATGATGAATAGTGGCGTAAGTAAAATAACAAACATTCCTTCTGATGGACTGAACTTTATGACAAAACGAACATTTTCAAATGTTGCAGTAAAAAAAATAATGGGAGAAGATTGGTTTCAGAAGACGAGTGTCATGAAATTTTTCCCTGCTGTAGTAGCTGATCTGGATTATCGAATGATGAATCCAAACGGTAAGGATGATCATTTATTTAAACGAACATTATGTGATAACACGACCCTTTACCAATTACAAGGAGAGGGTAAACCGTTTATTTTACTACATGGTTTATTAAGTGATGGAGAGGATTTATTCCCTTTAGCACAAGAGCTTCATGAAAAAACGGGTCAACCTGTATGGATTTTGGATCTTCCAGGTTTGGGACGTTCTCCTTTTAAACGAGAGAAACATCTTCTAGATATCTATTTGAATGTCGTGAAAAAGGTATTGGAGAAAGCGACGAATGGTGCACATTTAATCGGCCATTCATTCGGTGCGTATATTCTTCTGGAGGCATTGGTACAAGAGTACATCGATAAGAAGTATTCAATCACTTTACTTCAGCCACCTGTTGATAAGAAATATGCTAAATCGCTAAATGTTCCACAATTTATGAACAAATGGACATTGAAATGGGCAACGACTATTATGATAGAGCGTTATTTATTAAGTAATGGTTTGTTTGAAAGGGCGGAGAGCATCCCTGAACATTATATTGAAAAAATCAGAAACAGCTTTACGTCTCCTAGAATATTAAATACGACGGTTCAGCTTAACAGCTTACTACAGAAAACCGATCAAGATGATTTCAATGAGGTCACAAAGGATAATCTCCATGTTATTTGGGGGGATTATGACAAAGGCTATTCTGCCCCATCGCATCTTGGTCAGGTTGATTTTGTTCCATATGGTCATCATTTCCCACTTAGCCATCCGAGTGAAACAGCAGCATTGGTCATAAAGCAGATGAGAGTATGGGATAAATAAAAGGTTTGAGGTAGACCATCTACTCAAAACGAAAAATGAGATGTTTATGACAAGTAAGCACAATTTTTCGTTCTGGGGGTAGACCAGTTTGGCTAAAAAATTTCACTAGTAGAATACTTGATGAATTCGCGAGAAACAAAGTAAACCATATAATTAGAATAGAGGAGGATGAGAATGAGTCAATTCAAGATGTTGACTAAATACATACCGATGCTTCAAGAAGATCATATTGGAGAATGGGTGATCGATCAAGAAAATGATGGAACAGCGGAACATCCAATTCAAATGCCTTTTGTGAAATATTCCGAAACGGTCCGTCACTTGATCGAAGATGTCTATAACTTTGCGGAACAACATCAAGAGCTGGAGCTTACCCGCTACAGAGAGATCCTCAAAGAAAATGGCATTGAAGGTGGACCGAACGATATGGAAAATGTGGACATCTCTAGTTTAAATGCGCAGTGTGTGCTTGCTCTCATCATGGGAGTGGTGAGAGCTGAGCGGTTTTGCGATGGTACCATATTCAATTCCTTTAAAAGTGGAGCCATCTTAAAATGGCTTGAAAGATTGAAAAATCTAGATGTATGAAATCTAGGTTTTTTGTTTCTGAAACGAGATCACGAGAATGTGAATTGCTCCGCTTCTTGACGAAATAGATCAAGCAGCAGCTGCTTGGTCTTTTCCAGAGAAAGATGGGGTTCCTTATGAGTTAAGATTCCTATCGAGATAAAAGGGTCCTTCATTTCAATTGGAACTTGCACAAACTCGTCTGACAATGGGATAGAGGAAAGGACGACTCCGACAGAGGGGAATTCCTTTAGAAATGATGGAATTGCTGAAATCTGGCTGATGGTATAAGTGAACGGCTCCACATTTATTCTTGAGAGTTCCTTTTGTAACTTCATGTGATATAAACAGCTTTCCCCGCCTATGATCAAAGGCTGTTGATAAAGATCCTTGATCAATGAAATCGTTCCAACTTGATCTGCCTGCTGTTTTGCGATAATAAATGACATTTCCTCCTTGTACAACTCCTCAAACGCAAGTGTATTCATCACTGGTTCCCCTGCAATGGCAAAATCAATCTCACCCTTGAGCAGAAGCTTGTGAAGAAAGTCTGTATTACCGATGATAAAGTGGCATGTGATATTCGGTTTATGTCTCCTGAATATTTGAAGGACGGAAGGAAGAATAGTGGCAGCAATTGGTTCTATGACGCCTATATTCAAGGTTCCGATTTCTTCTTTTTGGAGTTTTTGTGATTGTTCTAATACAAAGTGCCAATGGAGTATCAACTGATCAATCTCTTTGGCAAACAATTGTCCTGAAGGGGTTAATTCAGCCTCCCATCCTCTTACAAACAATTGAAATCCTAACTCCTTTTCTAATCGTTTGATCTGATTCGTTATGGTCGACTGTGCATAATTCAATTTTTGAGCGGCTTTTGAGAATGTCCCTTCCTGAATCACGGCTTGAAATGCTTTTAACTCTTTTAAGTCCATTTCTAATAATCTCCATTCGATATATGAATATAATTTTATATATTATTCAATTATATAAAATGAGTATTGGGATGTAAAATGAAGTAAGACAGAAAAAAGGAGATGACATTCATGCCATTTGTAAAAGTCAGTTATATGGAAAAGGCGTACGATCAAGAAAGCTTAGCTTCTGTTAGCCAAACGATCATGAAGGCTCTGATGAAAGAATTTCAAGTTCCTAAAAAAGACTACTTTCAGGTGTTCAGTTCACATAAGAAAGAAGAATTTTTTTATGATCCCCATTATCTTCTTCGTCATGAGAGGGATCATCGTCTTTTATATATCCAAATTACATGTGGTTCAGGAAGAAACGAGGAACAGAAGCAGTCTTTATATAAGGAAGTAGCTGACCAGTTGTATTGCCAGCTCAATATACGTAAAGAAAATGTATTCATTATGCTGATTGAGACAGGCTTGGAGAATTGGTCCTTTGGAGAAGGGCTTGCGCAGATGATCAAGTAACGGAACGAATGAAAGGGGAAATAGCTATGCATCAACCAATCAAGCCAACTGTAAAATTCACTCTCGGAGATTTTGCTCCAGCATTTGTTGAGTATTCAGAAAAAGTTCTCTTTGGAGATTTGTGGAGGAGAGAGGAACTTTCTCTAAGAGATCGCAGTCTAATTACAGTCTCAGCCTTAGTAAGTGCGGGCAACCTGAATCAGCTGGAATATCATTTACATCTTGCCAAAGAAAATGGTGTAACGAAGAAAGAATTGATTGAACTCATCACCCATCTTAGTTTTTATAGCGGATGGCCTAAAGCAGCTTCAGCACTAGAAGCGGCTAAACATATTTTGGAGGACGAATAAAGTTCATCAAACAATGAGCCCTATTTGATATAGGGCTTTTTATATGCGGTAAATTTTATTTTAAAATCTTCTGTTGACCTTCCCCTTAACTGAAGGGTTTATACTGTGATCAGATCAACAAAACGGAGGAGATGCAGGATGTTCAAAATCGGTGATTTTTCTATGTTAAGTAAAGTCCCTGTCAAAACGTTAAGATATTATGACCAAATTGATTTATTAAAGCCTAAGCAGATTGATCAAGATTCAGGATACCGTTATTACTCAGCTGAACAGCTGCTTGAGGTCAACCGAATTTTTCTGTACAAGGAATTGGGCTTTACGTTAAAGCAAATGGCTCAGCTTCTTCGTGAAGATATCTCAGTAGAGCAAATTCAGGGCATGTTTCTGCTGAAAGAAAGTGAAATTCAGCAATTGATCGAGAGAGAACAACAGAAATTAGCGCGTATTAAGGAGCGGATGCACCTCATCAAACGAGAGGGATGTGTTGAAAAAGAACAGGAAGTCATCATCAAATCCGTTGAAAGCAAACGCATCATGTCTTTTCAATCCAACGGATCTGTTGACGAAATTCCTTCATTCTTTCAAATGTTTCATCATTTATTACTTAAACATCAACAAGAATCGATCTCTGGACCACAAGTAGTGCTATGGAGGGAATCATTCGAAAAAGAAAGTGAGTTCGAGTTTGAGGTGGGGTATTCCGTCAAAGCGTTAAGGGGCACTCTTCCTCAAGGAATCAAGATACGTACGTTACCCGCTGAAGAAACCATGGCGACACTATTATTTCATTCACATTCTCCATCCGCACAAACAGCTTGTATTGACCTGGCGACATGGATCGAAAATAATGGATACCGCGTGAAAGAAGACCAGCCGGGCCGAGAGATTTATTACCCATTGTCTGAAAATGAAGAAGGCAGACTCATTGAAATTCAAATTCCTATTATAGATGAAATCAAATCGTAAACATTGCCCAAAGGAGAAACGTCACGATGAAAAATAAAACCGTTGTCTATTTACTTGCATTAGCAGCCTTTTTAATCGGAACAATCGAATATATCATTACAGGCATTATCCAGATGGTCGCAGATGATTTACATGTCACGACGTCTGCCGCTGGATTATTGGTCACGTCTTTAGCGCTCTCAGCGGCAATCGGCGCACCGATTGTCATTGCACTGACCATCAATATAGACCGCAGAAAAATATTGTCATGGATGCTGATTATTTTTATTTTAAGTAATTTCATCACAAGTGTCAGCCATTCGTTTGAAATGGTGATGATGACAAGGATTTTACAAGGAATCAGTGGGGGGACGGCTATTGTGGTGGCAATGGCTGTTGCGACTCGTCTTGTAGAACGTGAAAAAAGAGGAACAGCTATTGGTATCATTTTAATGGGACTCAGCAGCTCCTTGGTTTTAGGCGTTCCAATCGGGACATTTTTAAGCAGTATGATCGGATGGAAAGCATTATTCGCAGCCATTGGATTGATCACGCTTATTCCGCTGATTGTTGTGTATAGGCGGATTCCCTCTATGAAAGAACAAGAACCGGTGACGCTTCGTATGCAGTTATCGATTTTAAAAGATAAGCGAATTTTACTCGCGGTGGCAGTGACGCTATTCTATGTAGGTGGATATTCCACGTTATTTACCTATTTAACGCCCTTCCTGCAAGCATCAGCAAACCTTAGCATCACAGAAATCAGTGGTATTTTGTTACTAGCAGGAATATGCAGCTTTTTGGGTTCCAGTCTTGGAGGGATGGCGGCAGATAAAAAAGGCCCAATATTCACGATTTTCTCAGGAATCATTTTGCAAATCATCATGCTCTTGCTGCTATCATTTGTCACAGGTAATCTCGTGGTCATGGTAGCTGTCATCATGATATGGATGATCGCTACATGGAGCACATCACCAGCTCAGCAGTTATATCTTGTCACACTTGTACCAAAATCTCCTGATATCGCCTTAAGTGTCAATACATCATTTATTCAATTCGGATTTGCCTTAGGCTCTGGTGTAGGAGGGATTGTGCTAAGCGAAACATCTATATTAAACCTAAGCTGGATCAGTGCTGGCACTGTTTTTCTCGCTTTACTCATGACCATTCTAATGGTAGCGTTTGATCGGTTTTCTCAGCGTAAGAGTTTGAAGATGATCGAGCAAGGAAGCTAACTTACATTCAATTTTGTATGGAAGGAACTACTTATTTCGGGTAGTTCCTTTTTGATTTGAAGAATGCACCAGTGAAGTTGTTTATTTGCTACAATAGGAGTCAATATCCAAGCTGCTAGACAAGGAGAGAATACAGAATGCCAATAAGTGAGGAAATGATCAATCGAAAAGGCGCTCGAAAGGGGACTGATATCCCTCATGACGTCTTGACCCTTTTGAATCAGGGAGAGATCGAAAGTGTGAATTTAACTGAATGGCTGGCTGTCAATCATATGACGCTAATACAGCATGTTTTGCCGTCCGTTGGTTTAGAGCATCGTTTAGACGATGTATCATCTGAGATCACTAAACAAAAAGCTGAATCAGGAATGAAAGCCATTCGGCTCATTGGTCAATTGTTAGATGACGTGCTACATGAAGAGAATGAAGAAAAACAAACGGAAGTGCTACAGGTATTTGCTCACCATGTATCTGATAGCGTTCGCTGTTGGGCTGCTTATATGAACAAACAGAGTTTATCAACACTGGAAGAGAAACTTGCGTACATTCAGCCATTTGCAGCTGATCATCATTTTGGTGTTCGAGAAATTGCGTGGATGTCAGTGAGAGAAAGTCTAAGTCTTCAGCTCGATCAAAGTATAGAGCATTTAACAGAATGGGCAAAAAGCGAGGATGAAAATCTTCGCCGTTTCTCTTTAGAGGCAATCCGTCCGAGAGGGGTATGGACAAAGCATATTGAGTTATTAAAACAGGAGCCAGAGAGGGCACTGCCTATTCTAAATTTACTCAAATCCGATCCATCCACATATGTTCAAGATTCTGTAGGAAACTGGCTCAATGACGCGAGTAAAACACAGCCCAATTGGGTCGTGAGCCTTTGTGAACAGTGGTCAAAGGATTCTGATACAAAAGCGACTAGCAGAATTGTTAAGAAAGCCAAGAGAACGATTGTGAAGGGAAATCTGTGAATAAGGGCTTGAACTGAAATTCCTTTTTTAAGAATATTTACATAAACAAATCAATCAGAAAGAAAGCCTCAAGAGCGGGGTGTACGCAAATGGCCCCACTTCGAGGGGCTTTTCGTTTTTCGTAAAAGTCTAGCTTCCGCGGTTCTGCCTTTATCACTTATGTAAAGATCTCTGATCATCTCATTGTCATACTTTTGAATGAAATTGACTCAATAGAATTGACGAGGGAACCATGAATAGGTGAAGATGAAGTAAACTGTAATATAAAGGGAGACGACTGATGATACATATCGTATTTGGAGCAGCAGCTGCCGGTAGTTTAAAACAAGCATTGCGCGAAATGAAGCAAGACCAAGTAAATGATATCATCGCCTTTGATGACATTTATTCGATTGGACCCCTTCTGCATTTGCATGAACATGAAGGACAGGAGAAACGTATAGAGTGGCTACGTAACGTGATATCAAATGAATTTGGACATTTTGACGACATGGTCACCGATCAGCATAGAATGCTTCAGCAAATAAAAGATATAAAAGATGGTACGAGTATCTTCATCTGGACAGGCAGTAATGCACATGAGCAAATTGGCTTACGATATGCCATCTATTTATTAAAAGAGAAAAACATTGAATTGTCTCTCATCAATACAACGACTGCATTTGATCAACTGTTCAATACAAATACAAGAAGAATGGATATTCGGCATGCCGGTGAAATCACAACTGAAAAATTGAAAGTTTTGTACAAAAGTAAAGAGCATATGCACTCAGTAACAAAAGAAGAAAGAGCGCAATTCCTCATCGAATGGCTTTCATTTGCTAAAGAAAATCATACGCTGCGAATATGGCAAAAAGGACAAACGATCAGCGTACCAGAAGATGAATTTGATGCTTATTTAGTGAAAATGGCTAAGCGGCTTCATCAGTCCCATCCAGAAGAGGAGTACATCGTAACGCCACGTTTAATTGGGGAAGTCATCGGTTATTTAGAACAGTATATCGATGATGATTTTATTGAGTATCGACTTAAGACATTAATTGATCAAGGGATTTTTGACATGATAGGAAGGCGCACCTCTATGCGTTATTACTCAATTAAACTGACAGAATTCGGTCAGAACTTCAAAAAGTGGGTGTGCTGTCGAGAGTATGAGGATCATCCTTTTGTGAAAATTGAAGGAGATTATGGATATGAACCTTTTCATTGTGGGCATTGTCAATGTCATTTAGAAAAAGACGATGTACCAATAAGTGATACACTTTTCTCGAAAATCTGGAATTGGAACATGCAGTATGGCCGCTGGTTTGACGAAGAGACAGATGAATTGGTACTAAATGGTGCAGACATGGAAAAGAAATTCAATCAAGAAGGAGAGCGTATCACTGAAGAAGTGAAACGAGCCTTATCCCCTGCGTTTCAAATTGAATACAGCCCAAGTGAATACACGCAATATTTCATTTAAAGAATGAATTTCAATTGCGATGCAAAAAATAAAGCTTTACATGATCCATCATCTTCATGTAAGATATGGAGAAATTAAAAGCGAAGAAAAGGACATGAGCCATTTTTACTGGTTACCAGAGAGGGAAGTCACGCTGAAATCTTCCTAACACAGAAAAGTGTCTTACCACCTTTGAGCTGTATTGGGGAAATCATAGTATCCAATATCGTCTACGCCACGTTACGGCACCAGAGCCATAAAGCGAATACGCGTTATGGGAATTTGGGTGGAACCACGGATTACACATTCGTCCCTCTATGAGGGATGGGTGTGTTTTTTTGTTCACTCAACTATCATCATTGCTTTGAAAAGGACATGAGCCGCTTTTATCGGTTACCAGAGAGGGAAGTCACGCTGAAATCTTCCTAACGCAGAAAAGTTGTCTTACCACCTTTGAGCTGTATTGGGGAAAATTGAAGTATCCAATACCGACTATGCCACGTTACGGCACCAGAGCCATAAAGCGAATATGCGTTATGGGAATTTGGGTGGAACCACGGATTACACATTCGTCCCTTTATGAGGGATGGGTGTGTTTTTTTATTTCAAAAAATGAAAGGTGTGTCAGTCATGAGAGAAAAAATGGTGAAGATTCTATTTCCAGATGGAAAGATCAAGGAGTTCTCTGCAGGTACGACTGTCGCAGATATTGCCTCCTATATTAGCCCAAGCTTAAGGAAGAAAGCAGTGGCAGGAAAGATCAATGAACAAATGGTCGATGTCAGTCATCAGCTGGAAAGTGATGCTCGGCTGTCTATTGTCACACTCGATTCAAAAGAAGGCCTTGAAGTGCTGCGCCATACATCTGCACACGTATTAGCCCAAGCTGTGAAAAGGTTATACGACAATGTCACACTTGGAATCGGGCCTGTTATCGAAAATGGATTTTACTATGACATGAAGCTGAATCAAACATTAAGTGTAGAGGATTTGGCTGCTATTGAAAAAGAAATGGAAAACATCATAAACGAGAATCATCATATCCAAAGAAAGGAGATTTCCTACAAAGAAGCTGAATCGATGTTTGCGCATGATCCATATAAGCTGGATATTTTAAAACGTCTCCCATCTGGAGAAGCCATCACAGTGTATCAGCAAGGTGAATTTATCGACTTATGCCGCGGGCCTCATTTACCTTCTACTGGGTTCGTAAAGTCATTTAAGCTAACACGTGTTGCAGGGGCTTATTGGCGGGGTGATAGTCATCAAGATGTATTGCAGCGAGTGTATGGTGTCGCATTTCAACATCCAAAACAACTAGCTAATTATCTTCATTTCATAGAAGAAGCAAACAAACGTGATCACCGGAAATTAGGGAAACAATTATCTCTGTTCATGTTTTCAGAAGAAGCGCCAGGTATGCCGTTTTATTTACCAAAAGGTCAGCTTGTGAGAAATGAATTAATGGCTTTTTCAAGAGAAGTACGAAGCAAAGCGCAATATGAAGAAGTGAGCACACCGTTTATGATGAACCAAGAGCTATGGGAAAAGTCAGGGCACTGGGATCATTATCATGAAAATATGTATTTTTCAGAAGTAGATCATACAAGCTTTGCTTTAAAACCGATGAATTGTCCAGGACATATGCTCATGTTTAAAAATAACTTATATTCATATAGAGACCTCCCGATCAGAATGGCTGAGTTTGGTCAGGTGCATCGTCATGAATTTAGCGGAGCATTAAATGGATTGTTCAGGGTCAGGACATTTTGCCAAGATGATGCCCATATTTTTTTGAGAGAAGATCAAATTGAAGCTGAAATCAAACGGATTTTCCAATTAGTTGATCATGTGTATCGGACATTTGGTTTTGAGTACTCTGTGGAACTATCCACTCGTCCAGAAAAAGCGCTAGGGGATGATGCCATTTGGGATATTTCTGAATCAGCGCTAAAGAATGTGCTTGATCGGCTAAAGGTCGATTACCAGTTAAATGAAGGAGATGGGGCATTTTATGGCCCGAAGATCGATTTTCATATTAAAGATGCCTTGCAGCGGAGCCACCAGTGCGCCACAATCCAGCTAGATTTTCAAATGCCTGAGAAATTTGATTTAACATATATCAATGAAAAGAATGAAAAGGTACGGCCAGTTGTGATTCACAGTGCCATTTTCGGTTCTCTTGATCGCTTCCTTGGCATTCTCACCGAGCATTTTGCAGGCGCCTTCCCGTTATGGCTGGCACCAGTACAAGTACAAATCATCCCTGTCTCAAAGGTTCACCTCGACCACTGCCTTGAGGTGCAGCAGCAATTAAGAAAGATTGGAATCAGAGTCACAATCGATGAACGGGATGAAAAACTCGGCTATAAAATGAGAGAAGCACAAATGCAAAAAATCCCTTATATCGCTGTCATTGGCGATACAGAAATGCAAGAAAAAACACTGAATATCAGACAGCATGGAGAAAAGACATCTAGACAGTTGTCTATTGATGACTTTAAACATCTGGCAACTCAACAAATAAAAGACAGAACAGTTGCTCAAGAAATGATGTGCTGATTTCATGAAGAAGGATAAGACGTTCATTGAATGATGGGCGTCTTTTCATTTGCGAAAAAAGCCGAATTGACAATAGAAAGGGAAAATATTGAAACATTTTTTCGGGTAAAATCGTAATAAAGATAGAGCGTTCACAGAAGCCTTTGAAACGGAGAGGAGTATTGCATGGAACAAGCTGCACTAAAAAAGATGAGGACGAAACAAATAGCTGTCTCTAATTTAATAGCTGTTATCTTAATCATCGCTTTTTATATGTTGATTCAAATTGTTGAAATTCGATTTACACATTTCTTTCTTTGTTTAGGAATTTTAATGCTCCTTCAAAGCATTTATGGTTTTATTAAAAAAGGATCAACAAAGTCCTTTATTCCAATTTTCGAGCAGATAGCTATTTATGAAAGAGAAAAATTAGGGAAAGAGTGGGAGAAGGAACAGAGGATGGATAATGTTTGGAAACTGATAATGAGTGGGCTTATGTTCTTTCAGTCACTTAGCTTCCAAGATGTATCGAACCCATTCTTTGATATCCAACCTATGTTTCTACTTTTCTTATTGATTATGGCTCTAGCTCTTATTAATATAAGCATGCTTTTTCGCTTTAGAAAAATCGACCGATCGACTGTAGGTGAATTAACAGGCTACACAAAAGAGTCAAACATAATGGCAATAGCTTTAGGGTTCTTTACTGTAATCATCATCTTCATCTTTATCGTCATTTTTCTTCTTCCATAAAACATCATTATTTTGAGGTGAAACGATTGAATGCAAACATTCAACAACTGATTGATCAGACAAAGTCGAAATTTGGCTTAGATCTTTATGATCTAAAAAGACACAGCTTTCATCGTTACGTCAACATGTTCAATGAAACGATTTATACATTGAATATGGAATGGTTCCCCTCTCATGAAGCTGAACCTGCGGACGACGATGTCAACCCAGACGGCACAGCTGTCATTGAAGTCAATTTGAATACAGGACAGATCGAATCGGTTATTTTTGTCATGGATAAAACCTATGCGCAGCATGGGGTCATGTTTAAGAGACCTTATCCAGTTCATGTCATTCAATGGATCGAACAAGAAACAGGATTGATCTATGGTGAGCATTTTCATATGCATCAGAAGAAGAAAGGGGAACTTTCTTTCGAAGAAGCAATAGATGGTATGAAAGTAACACCTTCAGGCATAATCGAAGTGAAATGGAATGAACATGGACAGCTCATGTACTTTACACACCACGGCCCATTTTTAGCCAAAACATTACTGAAAGCTGAGGAATATGCGCTTTCCCTTGATAAGCTGGAGAACTTAGCTGAGCAGCAAGTGGAGCTGTTTCAATGGCCTTCCTTTGAGCACAATCGAATCCGATCTATTTATGCGTTAGAAGAAATTTATGTGAAGAACGATGGAACAGGAACTCTTCCGTTTGAAATTGGACGTGAAGAAACGCATTGTATACACATGAATGAGATCATTGAGTGGAATGAACCGTTAAATAATGCTTTTGAAAAAAAGGAAATGAATATTCATGAGAATATTTCAGCTGAACAAGCTTTCTCATTGGAACCGTCACCAGATACCTTCCCGATATCAAAAGAAGAGCAAGCTGAGTGTATCAAAGCAGTCCGAACCTTCTTGGCGCAAAAATATCCAAAGGATACAGGGAAGTGGGTTCTGAAAACACTCCATCGAGATCATGGATACATCGATGCGATATTAAAAACGAACGGGCAAGAAGGCAGTGGGTTTATGGACAAGATCAAAATCTTCATTGACGCCACCTCGTTTGAAGCCGTTAATTACATAGATAAAAAAGAAATGTTTCAAGTGTGCGGGATACTGAGCCCTTCTCAAGCGGCAAGTGAAATTTCTGTATCTCAGAAAGAAGCTTTTGAAAAATTGAGAGAACGTCTTGAACTTACACCTATTTACGTCTATGACGAAGCGCAAAAACATTATGTTCTATGCGGAAAGCTCGATTGCCATGATGGTGTTGATGCAGAGAGCGGCGAAGTGTTTTCTTTGAAAGAACAGTGAGGAGCTGTTCTTTTTTGTCTCATCGCACCAATTTTTTGAAGAAATTTGGAATTTTGTAGCAGGAAGTTGTCGTTTCATCACGAAAGAAACAGATAAGAATATGATCATAGGTCCATCGGTTGGAATTTAGTAGACGTCATTCATATGAAACACTCATGACAGTAAAGTTGATCTACAATGCTTTTTGAAAAAAATGAAATCGTGTCTCTAGTAGTATACGACATTTGGTGGGCTGACATCATAGGATGACTTTGAACATGTTTGGTTTAGGTAAGCTTGAAGCCATGATAGAAGAAAGTGAGGATATCTACCTTGAGTACATTGGAAGTGTTTCGTCAGTTTTTGGTTGACCATTATCCTGCGTTACAAGATGAACTTTGGCTAAAAGATGTTGATACCCTTCGAATCTCTCCTATTCTTCATCCTTTTCTGAAAAGCAAGCTGCCAGAGGGGATCGAAAAATTCACTTGTGTCCTATTCACGCAGCAGACAGATCAAACGGCTGCACCGCTCAAAGTATACCTTCTATTAGATGAATATGAGCAATCACTTTATGCCATTGATTTGATGAATGAACAAATAGTGCTTCATTAATACAGAAGCAAAAAGCTGCTTGAGAGCTCCTCAGCAGCTTTTTTTGATATACATTAGTCGATCATATCAACCAATCTTGAGTGCAAGTTGTCCAATTCTTTCTTTGTTGGAAAAGAGCTGATCAGTAGCGTAGATTGTCCGAATTGAAGAGGCAGCTCAGTATCGGTCACAATCATATCGATCCCAAGTTCCTCCATCGTGACATCATTTAATGTATTCTCTGGACTTGTGAAAATGTGAATGAGAGGAGGCACGCTTAATTTAATTAAATCCGCAATAAACAAACTATGATAATAGCCTAATGTTGAAATAACAAATATGTTCAACACGTTTCTCCGTTCCATTTCCAATTGAACAAGCCCTCTCCAGGACGACGTAATCATACGAATCAATTCCCGTTCATTTTTCACAAAAGGACCGAGGATATCGTCTGTTTTTAACTCTTGGATGATATGAGTAATCCTCGAATAGAAATAAGGGAACTGTTTTTTCACCTCTGATAAATAGCTCGATTTCTTTTTGAAAAGGAATCCATCTCTCACGGTAATTTCATTGGAATACACATAATATTGGAGAAGAACGAGTGTCATCACCTTGCGATTCGCTATTTCTTGATGAAAAATCGACTCCAATTGGTTGATAAATGAATGAATGGCATCATAAAGTCGTGGTGTATGTGACTGGAAGAACGTCAATTTTTCTTCGACAGTTTCAATTGATTTAAAGTGTCCAATAGCTGGTTCGATCAATAGCAAGAAGACAAATTCATGATGATCCAGCGTCACATCAAATACGTCTTTGGTCATTCGGCAAATATGCTCTTCCCATGTTTTGATTTGATCATAGATCCCTTTGGCTGCAGAAGTTTGTTTTTCCTCTTTCATTGAGTACGTATATTTACGGCTTATTGTGAAATTTTTCCTCATTCGGTGAATGGAAACGGCGAACCACAGGCAGTATTTATCTATCGCCACATCTGGTACATTGACTTCGATCACCTGAAATAGCTCTTGTAATAAATCAACTGCATCTTGCTTTTGAATATCATCGAATGGCCAAAGCCGGCTTCCATACACTTCAAACAAAAATTCAACAAAGAATTGACGAATCTCCTTCTCATTTCCATGGAACTGCATACTATCTGGGCGTAACTCAATGTCATAAGAGATAAGAATGGAATTGATTTTATGAATGGTGTTATACAATGTGGATCTACTGATATTAAGCGTGTCCATCCATTCATAGAAAGACCTGTTTTGTTCGAAAAAAATGCCGTCAATCAATCGAATTTCAATCGTATCTTTTAAAATTTCCTTGATATAGTAGTCCACTCGTATCGTCTGTGTATAACAAATGGATATGCCTTGTCTTGGCTTTATGTGGATTAACGGCTCACCGTTCTCTGTTTTGAACGATTTCATTTGTTCTAAATCGCTTTGAATGGCACGAACCGAACCGATATGTTCATTCGATATCTCTTGAAGGCTCCACCACTTATTTTTGGATACAAGCAGTTTTAAAATGTTTATCCATCTCTTTGATTTATTATCAATGAGCTCCATCAAACAACTAACTCCTTCCTTTGGCTTGCCTCTATATTATGAAGTTCACTTAAAGAACATTTGATTCTCAAAATAGGCATGAAATGATTGTAATGTTTAGGCTAAATCGTTTTGTCTTCACTTTTCATGATAAAAGAGAAAAAAATTAGACGAAAACAAATGTTATGCCCTGATTCTCCATATTTTTCATTTAAAAGGTGATAAGTAAGCCATGAATCCTATAAAAATGGATCATTTTAGATATTTTGTTTATTTTTTTGCTGTTGAAACGGTAAATGTAAGAATAAAACGCAGCAGCTTTTTGATTACCATATGAAAGGGAGTAGAAAGGAATGCGATCTATATGATGCTGAACTGTCTCACCATACATACCATATGATACATGCTTGTTTCATATGAACGAACCATATGTGAGTACATGCTTATATATGCATGTACACATTATTTATTGTTCATTCCAGTATAAATAGAAAAATTCACATTTATTCTTTTCACGATCCTCTCACTATTTCCCATTTCTATAGACCCCTATCCAGTTATTATATCCACTACTCATGATTTCCTTTCAAGCTCATGATTGATCAACTCATTTTATTCATAGGGTCTTAAGGTGCAAATTTGTAGAAAATATTTGATCAGAAGCGGAGTGATTGATCTGACAGTATACAAATGATTTTTTTATCATTGTTGAAAATTAATTTTAGAAAAGGGTGGATGTATTGAAAAGAATATTGTCATTGGCTCTCATCGCGGTGTTAGTCATACAGTCTAGTATATTAGGAATCTTGCCTTTAGCAGGGGCACAAGCAAAAGAAAGCCAAGAAAACATTTATGGAGATATTGAGTTTGCTGACAGCGAAGGAAACAAGTTATCAAGCATGGAAGACCAGCAAGTCAGAAAGGCAATTGTCCATTGGTCGATAAAAGGAATGGATCTAATAAAGCAACATCCCTATGTTCTCTCTCTTCCTTCAGCCATACAGGTAGAGAAGGAGCAGAAAGAACCCATTACTGTGGGTGACATACTTGTTGGTGAGTATACCGTTTCAAAACAAAATGAAGTAACGGTCATATTTAAAGAAGATGTTGAGCTTGATCCAAATTTAGAAGGATCAATAGACATCGATGTCACCAGTATAGCTGAGCCAAAAGAGAAAACAAAGCAAAAAGAGCGTGAAGAAAGCCTTCCAAAAGATGACTCAACCTCATCTGAAAAAAACGATAAGAATCAAGAAGCCGCTCAAACGAAACAAAGTGATGAAGATGAATTACTAAAAAACAAAGTGAGCGTATCTAAGCGTGTAGGGCTGCAAAGTGTTTCAAAACAAATGCAGATACAAGAAAATCTTCTCACTGATGCGAAATTAATTTTTGAAGATCAAGAAGGAAATTCAATTGATAAGCCTGACATCAACTCGCTTATTTCCATTAACTATGAGTGGGCGATCCCAAATGGTCATAGTTATAATGGCGGGGATAAATTCCATTTCAAGGTTCCAGAGGAATTAGTGATTTATGAAAAAATCGATCGTCTCGAGATGAAATTTAATCAGGCAACCATTGGTTATTTTTCTGTAGATGAGAGCGGAAATGCCTCCATCGAATTCACTGATTTTATCAAACAATTTTCAAATATCCATGGAACACTTCAAGTGTGGACGCAATTAGATCAAAAAACAGTCATTACTGAAGAAAAAGAAGTGGTCATTACCCCGATTGAAGGCAAAGATACGATATCGATCCCGATTCAATACATTCCAAATGGTCCAAACGTCTCTAAAAAGGGAGAACCAAATCGATCTTACAATGCTGAAACCATTCAATGGACAGTCGATTTTAATATGGACTTAGACGATGTGAAACAAGCGAGACTTTTAGATCCGATTCAAGAAGGTCAAGCGTTAAAGAAAGATTCAATCAAGCTTTATCGTGTTGATACAAAGCTAAATGGTGAAACATCGCTTGGTCAGCTGCTTGACGAAAACCACTACACAATTGGCCAAACAGCAGATGGTCAAGATTTCACGATTGAATTTAAAGATGACGTGCATCTAGCTTACCGTTTAATGTATGAAACGGACATTACGAATCAAGATCAGTCTGCGTTTCGTAATAAAGCATCCCTTATCTCTGCTGATAAAGTGATTAGTTCAGCAGAAGGAACCGTGAATGTGACAAGAGGCAGCCCTTTAAATAAAAAAGCCGCCCACTACGATCCAGTCACACAAACGATTACTTGGGAAATTCGGTATAACTATAACGAAAAAAAGCTGGCTCAAAAGGATGCTTTGATAGAAGACTTCTTTAACGGCACACAGGCGCTAATATCTGACTCAATTCAAGTCAAAGAAGTCACAATTGATCAGAACGGCAACGAAGCAGGAACAAAAGCATTTGAAAATTACGTGGTTCAACCTCAAAAAAAGGATGAACAAAACGGGTTTACCTTGCAATTCAATCAAGATATTCAATCGGCTTATCTCATCACATATCAAACAAAAGCAACCGAGCGGATTTTTGAAGCAGAAGAGATTATCAATACTGTAACAACTGGCAAAGAGAGCAAACAAGGGAAGCAAAGAATTGACCAACAAATCCTAACGAAAAATCATGGAACACCGAATTACAAGAACAAGACCATTCCATGGCGTATCACCTTCAACAAAGATCAACAAACCATGAACAACGTGATATTAAAAGATACGTTTACAAACGAAGGATTGACGCTGCAAAAAGATAGTTTAAAAGTGACGACAGGTAATACAGTGCTTGAAGAAGGCACAGATTATCAAATAGTTGAACATGCAAATGGATTTGATATTCAATTTACGAAAGAAATTAAGACAGAACATACCGTCACATATACAACGTCTTTTGATTATGAAAAAAGAGCAGATAAAGATCAAAAGAACCTGCGTAATCATGTAAAGCTTGAATGGATAAATGAAGATGGCAAGGATTTGACGAAGGAAAATCAATCTGTCTTCACGCCTGACACATACACACAGTCAAATGGGTTCAAGAACGGAACCTATGATGCAAAGAAAAAAGAGATCACATGGAATATCGGTGTGAACTATAACTTGAAACATTTAGAAGAGGCGAAAATCGAGGATTTCATTCAAGGAAATCAGCGTTTGCTTAAAGATTCAATCACCATCTACTCGCTTGATTTACAAGGCGGGGAAAATGGAGCGGAAGAAAAAGAGGTATTAGCGAAAGAACATTATGACATCAAATTCCTTGAAAATGAAAAAGGAGAATCAGGCTTCGAAGTCATTTTCAAAAAAACCATTGATTCCCCGTACAAAATCACGTATCAAACAAGTGTTGAAGGAATGGATTTAGTACAGAAAACCTACGAAAATAAAGCGACTCTTTATGATGGGAAGACGAAAGAATCAGACGTGAATGCTGTGGTGTCCATTCCAAATGGGGGGAAATACACGAGCAAATCAGGAAATCAACAAGGGAAGGTCATTGATTGGAAACTGAATATCAACTTTGGTCAATCAACAGTCCAAGATGCGACGATTATAGACCATCCGAGCAGTAACCAAGCCATAATAGAAAACTCATTTCATCTGTATTCAACGACAATAGATGAAAAGGGGCAAGTGACCAAAAAGGAAGAGCTGGAAAAAGGGAAGGATTATGAACTAGACCTTGAATTCGATCCAGATTCTTTTCAAATCAAATTTAAAGAAGAAATCACGAGACCATATATTTTAGAATACCAATCTCTCATTTTAGATAAGGTGGGAAGTACACTTCAAAACGAAGTAACGTTTAGAGGTGAAAATGTAAAAGAAATCAAAAAGGAATCCGAAGCCTCAATTGTAGTCAAACGCACCGCTGGCATGGGAGATGGCACAGGAGCGATTGGCGCTTTAACCATTAATAAGGTAGATGAGAGTAGTGGAAAAGCGCTAAAAGGAGCAAGCTTTTCTCTGACAGATGCGGCGAGCGGTATCGTCATTGGAACAAAGACAACAGATGAAGAAGGAGCTCTTCGATTTGATCGTCTTCTGTATGGTGACTATATCGTGAAAGAAGAGAAAGCACCTGATGGTTATATTAAGACGAAGGAACCAATCAATGTAACGATTGATCAGCCCTACGAATCAGGGGATCAAGCGAAAACAGGAAATAGCATGACGGTGCAGAACCAAGAAATCCGTCAGCATGTCAAGTTAACGAAAAAAGACAAAGAGACGGGTGCGGTATTAGAGAATGCAGAATTTGAACTAAAAAATGAATCTGGAGATACCGTCCAAACCCATTTGAAAACGGACGAAAAAGGAGAAATCCTTTTCAAACATCTTGAGCCAGGTTCCTATTATTTTGTTGAGACAAACGCACCGAAAGGCTATCAATTAAATCAGCAAAAATGGCCGTTCACAATCAAAGAAAATCAAACAGAAACAACGATTGTAACTGCAGTAAATGACATCATCAAAGGCTCTGCTGAATTGAGCAAAATAGGTGAAGGCGGAGAGAGACTAGAAGGTGCACAGTTCAAGCTCTTAGATCAAGACGGGCATGAGCTAAATGGTTCGCTTGTCACAGGAGAAAATGGCAATATCACGATAAACGAACTAAGACCGGGTACGTATCAGCTCATTGAAACAAAAGCACCTGATGGTTATGTATTAGATGAAACACCAATCAAATTTGAAGTACCACTCGATCCAACAGAACCAGTCATCATTTCACAAAAGAACCTATATGAAACAAGTGCATTAGAAGTGATGAAAGAAGGGGAAGATGGTAAGAAGCTTCAAGGTGTTCGATTTGAAATCACGGATCAAAATGACGAAGTTGTACGTAAAGATTTGACAACAGATGAAGATGGGAAGCTTTTGGTCGATAACCTCAACCCGGGCAAATATCAGCTCGCGGAGACAGAGAGTATTGATGGTTATCAAAAGAAAAATAAACCTTATCCGTTTACCATCGAAATCGCACAAAAAACACCGACAGAGATCAAAGTGATCAATGATCTCAAAACTGGAGCTGTCCAGCTCACGAAGCTTGGTGAAAAGAATGAAGCGCTTGAAGGAGCAGAATTCAAGCTTGTAGATGCAAATGGAAAAGAGATGAAAACAGGTCTCGTCACTGATCAGAACGGGGAAATCATCGTCAACGATCTTAAACCTGGAACCTATCAGTTTGTTGAAACGAAGGCTCCATTCGGTCACGAGCTTGACGAAACACCTGTCACTTTTGCTATTCCATTTAACCCTCAGAAGCTGGTCAGTGTGACAAAAGAAAATGGCCGCACAACAGGCGGAGTGCTGTTACACAAAAAAGGCGAAGATGGGAAATCATTAGAAGGGGTTGTCTTTGATCTATCTGATGCCAAAGGAAAGATAGTGGCAGGAGGAGAAGGGATTACAACCAATCAGGATGGAAAAATCACCTTCACAGGTCTAAAACCTGGAACCTATCAATTTGTTGAAAGAAAGAGTCTTGAAGGCTATGAATTGAGTGCGAAACCACTTGTCTTTCAAGTTGAATTAGGTCAAAAAGAATTGATTCAAGTGGAGGCCATCAATCAGCTCAAGAAAGGTTCTGTAGAACTAACAAAAATAGGGGAAGAAAAAGAAAGATTGAAAGGCGCAGAATTTACACTTTTCAATGACGATGGTAAAGAATTGATGTCAGGTTTAACAACCAACGAGAAAGGCATCATCACTGTCAACGATTTGAAACCAGGCGCTTACCAATTGGTTGAAACGAAGGCTCCTTTTGGACATAAACTTGATGCAGAACCAGTAGACTTTAAGATTGATTTCAATCCAAATCAACTGGTAAAAGTGACAAAAGAAAATATTCGGACGACAAGTGCTGTGAAGCTTCAGAAAAAAGGGGAGGATGGTCAGTTGCTCGCTGGCGTGACCTTTGACCTGATTGATGCGCACGATCAGCGTGTGAAGAAAGACTTAAAGACAGACAAAAACGGTCAACTGACAGTCGATCAACTGAAGCCAGGAACCTATCAATTTGTCGAAACAGCAAGCATTGCCGGCTATGAATTGGATCAGACACCTGTCTCATTTACGATCCGTTTAGGTCAAGACAAACCAGCAAAAGTAGAAATGATCAACAAACTGACGCCGGGAGCAGTGGAACTGACCAAAGTGGATGATGAGGGACATACGCTCGAAAATGCAAAGTTTGCTCTTCTGAGTAAAGAAGGGAAAACGTTGAAGAAATCACTTGTAACGGACCAGAAAGGAAAGCTTCGCATCAACGATCTAAAACCGGGAGAATATCAATTCGTTGAAACGAAAGCACCTCATGGCTATGAATTGGATCATAAGCCGATCCTGTTTACAATTGAGAAAAATCAGCAGAAGCCACTTCAATTAACAGCGAAGAATCACTTGATCTTAGGAAGTCTGCGTATCATAAAGGTAGACCAGCAGACAGATAGAACTTTAAAAGGTGCAGCCTTTGACATTCGTACAAAAGCCGGGAAAACCATAAAATCTGTGACAACAGGAAAAGACGGAGAAGCCATTGTCAAAGGGCTTAAACCTGGTGAATATACACTCACAGAGACGAAAGCTCCAAATGGTTATGTAGCTTTAAAGAAACCACTCGCTTTTACAATTCAAATGGGCGAAATGGAGATCAAGACAATGATTGTGAAAAATGCTCCAGTGAAGAATGAAGAGGACCACACGAATCCTCCAGCCTCACCTAAAGGGGATCAACATCCACCTCATGACTCAAACGGTGAACTGCCAAAGACTGGAGAAGAATGGCTGCGTTATATGATGTATGCAGGGATTTTACTAGTAGTTTCTGGAACTGTTCTTCTTGTTCTTAGAAGAAGAACCATTCAGTAAAAGGAAGGAACGAGTGTATTGATGAAAAAAAGAACCTTATTAGGCAGCTTTTTGGTGGTCGCGGGGCTAATGCTCATCTCCGTTCCTTTTATATATGAGTGGCGAACTTCTCAAGAGACAGCAGCAATGGAACAGGCATTAAAGATGATTGAAGAAAATGACAGTGATGCCCTTTCTTCTATTCCACATCTAACTGTGTCAGAAGAAGACCTTCGAGATGTGATGGAGCTAGAGATCCCGTCAATTGATTTAAACGAAAAAGTGCTTCCTGTTACATCAAAAGAAAATTTAGGTATTGCACTGACTCAGATCAAATCTCATCAAATGCCAGGTGAAGGGAATTTCACGATTGCAGGGCATAGAGGGTATAGAGGTGATCGGCTTTTCAGGCAGCTGCCAGAGGTGCCGAAAGGAGAAAAAGTCGTCTTACATCATCAAGCTGAAACATATGAATACAAAATTGTCAGCTCAGCTACGATTGAACCGACGGATGTTGATGTACTAAAGGATCGTGGGGAAAATGAACTGACATTGATCACTTGTACTCTTGATGGTCAGAAACGATTTGTCTTAAAAGGAATACGAATCAATGCTTCAAAGGGTGAGCAACCGTCGGATGTATAACATCAACATAATAGATGATGGGTACAATGGAAGAGCAGCGTGGACGACCGACATGTTACACCAAATGTTATCAGAGCATTATCCAACATTAAAAAACGAACGTTGGGATGTTGATGTAGATACAATTCGGACTTCGCCTATTCTTCATCCTATATTGAAAAAAAAGCTTCCAATTGGTATCGAAAAATTCACCTGTGTTTTGTTCACGCAGCAGACAGCAGCTTTTGGAGAACCTTTAATTGTGTACTTTTTATTAGATGAAAAAGGCGAATCGATTTACGCAATGGATCTCTTGCTCGAGCAGCAAGATACCCATTAAACGAGAAATGAAAAAGGAAGGGGCTTTGACTCCCTTCCTTTTTTGTTATTCAATTACGCAAATAACTTCAGCCCAACGACGCCAATCACAATCAGCAGCAAGCTGAGTATACGAATCATGTTTTTCGGCTCTTTAAATAGAATCATATTAAACAAGACAGAGCCCGCCGTCCCAAGTCCAATCCAGACCGTATAGGCAACGGATACTTGAACGGAAGAGAACGAGGCGTATAAAAACAAAAAGGATAAGGCAAATCCGCCGACAAATAAAATGCCTGTCGTGATTTGCTTTTTTTTACTAAACATATTGAGACCAATGGTTCCGCCGATTTCGCAGGCAGAGGCTAATAGTACAAAAAACCAACCCATTTATACCGCTTCTCCTTTCTGTTCATGTGCATCTCCATCAGACACTTTTAGTCCAATAATGCCGAGAATTAAAATGCCCATAAATAAGAGCTTTTCTAATGAAAACGAACCGCCGAACAGCGCGTAATCCATCAAAGACGTACCAATCGTTCCAACTCCGGCAAACACGGCGTACACGGTCCCTGTCGGCAGCTTCTCGCAGGCTTTCATTAAAAAATAAAAATCAACCGGGATCAGGCAGATAATGATCGCCCACTCCCACACCGCATCAGCTCTATTTAAACCAAACACCCAAAGTAATTCGAATAAACAAGTGAGTGCGACATACATCCAGCTTTTTTTCATCGTATTTCCTCCTAAAACTTAAAACTGACGATTCGTCATTTTAAAACCAAAAAAGAGCGTACAGCAAGTGCTGTACTAAGTTAAGGTGTCTCTATGCCAAGTGCGTAAAGAAGAAATTGCTTTACCTCTAGCTTTTGAATCAGAACCTCTTCTGTATCTGTTTCTGTAAATAAGTACATTTGTTCAGCAGACGATTCAAGTAAACCGATAATGAATTTGGCTGCATATTGACAGTTCAAATTCGCACGGACTCTTTTGTCCTGCTTAGCTTTTTCTAAAAAAGCAGCGACCCATTTGTAAATCGGCTCATAAATATCTTCCCATTCCTTTAAATGCTCCGTGGCAGCTAAGCCTGAGTAGGTCAGAGCAAGGACGTCACGGTATTGTCTTGTAAAAGAGAAGATGAATTCAACAAGCGCATCTGCTTGATCGAGGACATCCGCATGCTGAGTCAATTCCTTTTCAATAGCTGGGACCATCTGCGAGATCAGATGTTCTGCGATAGCAGGCATGACAGACAGCTTTGAAGGAAAATATAGATAGTATGTTCCTTGCGCCACTCCTGCTACTTTCACAATATCCGAAATGGTCGTCTTTTCGATTCCTTTTTCTTTAAACGCGTCAATGGCAGCAAGCATAATCTTTTCTCGTTTCGACACATCATCACCGACCTTAAATGACTGAATGTCAGTCAGTTTAGCGGAAAACTGACGATTTGTCAATATGGGTGTCTCGTTATTGAATAGGAGAATAAGTGATGAATAGATGCGGGCAGGCCTGAATAAGCTGTAAATATGGTCAAGCATCATGTGAGAAAGGGGCAGCTCTCCGTATGACATTCAGTGCGATGTTTTCCATTGCCTATTTTCTCTTGCTCGTCCCGCTCTATTTACATATGAGATACAGACAGGCGAAAAAGCAAAAACGATTTATCTATTTACGAACAGAAATCGTTCTTGCCTGTCTGTTTATTTATACGAATGTTTTATTGTATTTGACGGTCTTTCCTAATCGTTTTTCCGCACCAAGGGATCAGGTGAGTGTCAACCTCATGCCTTTGCAGTCCATTTATCAAAATCTCCATGCCTATCATCACGGCTATCCCAATCTTGTTTTTTTAAATTTGGCAGGGAACATTTTGTTATTTGTGCCACTTGGTTTTTTTCTCTATCAAGCATTCCGAACCATGTGCTGGCAAAAGGCGATTCTTGCTGGCTTTTTCTTGTCAACCATGATTGAAGTGCTTCAATGGGTATTCTCGCAATCTGGTATGATTACAAGAAGCAGCGATATAGATGATATTCTCTTAAATACACTCGGCACAGCGCTAGGTTGTATGTTGTATCGAATGTATCGACGAAGGAAGGAGAAAATCAAGTGAAGCGAGTATGTATCATTCCATGTGGGGCGAAGAAAATTTGGGACGTCCATCCAGAAGCAGGGAGCCAGCCGGCGAACCTCGTTTATTTAAGTCCACTGCATCAGCGTACGAAAAGCTATGCCCAAACGTTCTTTTCAGACTGGCTGATCATATCAGCGAAGCATGGATTCTTAAAAGAAGATGAAATCATTCATGAAAATTATGATGTGGCTTTTGGTACACCGCATGCTGATCAGATGACAAGAGAAGCACTAAGTGAGCAATTTCATGAAAAACATCTCACTGCATATGATGAACTAGTGATACTAGGTGGAAAGAAATATCGAAAGGTGATCGATCCTTTATTACTTCCTCATCAAACAGCGATTTATCCGCTAGCTCCATATAAAGGAATTGGCTATATGCTTCAGGCATTAAAGCAAGCCGTTGAGACAAAAGTAGAACTTCCGCCGCATATTTAACGTATTCACATCTACCGGTAAGCAGGGTTTTGATCATTAAAAAGAGAATGAATGAAGTAGCGATGCTGATTGTTTCATATCTTTTCAGCAGCCACTTGGATGTCCGCATCGCTTATAAAAGTGGCTATATGAACAAGGGGGCGTATGAACATGACAACCATCTATTTAGCTGGTGATTCAACCGTTGCATCTTACCCGGATCGTCCTGTTCAAGGAGGATGGGGAGAGTTTTTACATCGCTATACAGCGCAAGGCGTGAGCGTCGACAACCGCGCAATCGGTGGAAGAAGCTCAAAAACATTCATTGAAGAAGGACGGCTTGATAAAATATTGGCTGACATTCAGCCTGGGGACTGGCTGCTTACACAAATGGGGCACAATGATGCTTCAACGGAGAAGCCTGAACGGCATACAGACCCTTTCACGACGTATAAAAGCTATTTGTCTCAATATATTCACGGAGCAAGAGCGAAAGGCGCTACACCTCTTTTATTAACGCCAGTCGGCCGCTTTCATGAAAAAGACGGAGAATATATCAATGATTTCCCTGATTACTGTGCCGCTATGAAAGAACTAGCTGATGAAGAAGAAGTCCTTCTTGTTGATTTAAATACGGCAAGCCTTCAATTTTATCAAATTTCCGGCATAGAGAAAACGACTTCTTACTTTATGCTGTCAACAGGCGTAGAGGATCGCACGCACTTTACAAAAGAAGGAGCAGATGCGATTGCAAGACTTGTTTCGCTTGAATTAAAAGACCTTGGATTAACGATTGTGTGATGGATGACAGGACGAGAAAGCGCTCGTCCTGTTCTTTTTTTGCAGAAAGCTATTGATTCCCTTCACCAGAGTAGACTACAATAGGTACATATGATAATGAGAATCAATATCACTTATAAATAGATCAATCGATGAAAAACTGGAGGGACTCAAATGACAGATCAGCTTGAATTGTTTGACGTCACCATTATTGGCGGCGGTCCAGCAGGAATGTACACCGCCTTTTATAGTGGGATGCGGGATTTAAAGACGAAGGTACTGGAGTATAACGAAAGCCTTGGCGGGAAAATCCTACTGTATCCTGAAAAGGTCATTTGGGATGTAGGCGGATTAGTGCCGACAAGAGGAGAGCAATTGATTAAACAGCTTGAACAGCAAGCCAAAACATTTGAACCTGTC
Source organism: Bacillus sp. FSL R7-0672 (assembly GCF_038601465.1). Taxonomy (NCBI): domain Bacteria; kingdom Bacillati; phylum Bacillota; class Bacilli; order Caryophanales; family Bacillaceae; genus Bacillus; species Bacillus sp. FSL R7-0672. The sequence goes on from NZ_CP152010.1 coordinate 864,895, forward strand.
ATTGCATTAAATCAAAAAATAACAGACTTTCATCGCTTAGAAGATGGAAATATATTGATTTCGTCCGAAAATGGTGATCGTCATTTAACCAAAACCTTGATTCTGGCAATGGGGCATGGTATTCCAGTTCAAAGAAAGCTGGAGGTTGAAAATGCAGATCGCTATGAAGTAACAAACCTTTATTATACGGTTCAGGAGCTCAAAACCTTCGCTGGAAAAAGAGTCGTCATCTCTGGGGGCGGCGATTCTGCGGTGGATTGGGCAAATGCCCTTGTGCCAATTGCGAAAAGTGTCACTGTTATACACCGCAGAGATATGTTTGGTGGTCATGAAAAAAACGTGGCGAATATGAAAGCTTCAAGTGCACGTATTTTAACCCCACATGAATTAACTGACCTACATGGTAACGGAAAAGAAATCGAAGCTGTCACTGTTCAGCATTTAGAAACAGGTGAAAAAGAACGTATTGAAACAGACGCAGTCATTGTCAACCATGGCATGAAAGGCGATTTAAGTGTTCTTGCAGAATGGGGATTAAAGCAAGGTGAATGGGGGCTCATTGAAGTGAATGAGCAGATGGAGACCAATTTACCAGGTGTGTATGCAGTAGGTGATTTATGTACACATAAAAGCAAGGTCCGCTTGATTGCAGGAACGTTTGTAGATGGTGTGAACGCACTAAATAGTGCGAAATTATATATCGAACCAGATGCGGAGAAAGTGGCGTATGTATCTTCTCATAATGAACGTTTTAAGGAAAAAAACAAAGAATTGCTGGCAGCCGGTGCGGATCGCTAAAAAAAACAAAACAAGAAGGGTGGTGCCGCAACGGCATCACCTTTTTTATGGCTGAAAGGAGGTATCTGAAGATGAACGCACAAATGGAAACGATGCTACATGTGAAAAAGAAAATTCAGATGTGTCTGAAAGCAAAACAAACGAACAGATGGCAGACAAAATCTCCAAGCGTTTTAACAGCTGATGATACCGTTGTCATTCAGCTAGAAGGAATGGAGTACGAGCTTGACGGTGGGGATAGCCTGTTTATACGATCTCACATCCCTGTTGTCATCCGTTCTTTATCTAATCAGCAAGTCACAATTTTTGCTGTTTCATTTGAACATTACATGCTCACAAATGATGCTGATGATGAATTAATTTATAAAATCAATTATGATACCCTGCCTGATAACGGGCAAGTGGTGATGGGCTCACCGGTATTATTTCATCATATTAAACGTTTAAGTGATCCCTCTTATTCAGAAAGTAGCCAAGTGAAGCTACTAAAGCTAGTACTGCAAATATTTCAGCAACAAAATGAGAAAACAACTCATGCTGATCATTATTCAATTCAAATGATTCTTCAATACATTGCAGAGCATTACCAACAAGAACTAACCCGTAAGGACTTAGCACATAAAATGGGCTTTAATGAAAGCTATTTCTCAACTTTTTTTAAGAAAAGCGTTGGGATGAGTGTTACAGATTATATTGCACAAATTCGAATAGATGAAGCAAAAAAGCTATTGTTCAAAACCGATGAACAGGTTCAGGCGATTGCACAAAGAGTAGGCTATACTGATAGCCTCTATTTCAGCAGAAAGTTTCGTCAAAAAACGGGCAGATCGCCTAGTCAGTATCGACTGAGTCGCCAACCAAAACGAATTGCCGCTTTTCAATTTGTAGGCTCTCTGCTTGCGCTCGGAGTGAAACCAATTTGCATGGAAGAAGATATTGCTCTTTATTCAGATCTGCTTCAAGGTCAACTCAGTGATGTCTTCGTCATTCATGAACATACACCTGACGACGTTTTGAAGGACATGAACTTAGACCTCATTTTAATGCCTGATTATTTCTATACAAACATAGAATGGATGAAACGTATGGAGAAATTCGCTCCTGTGCTTGTTTTTCCATATAGTCGCCTGAGTCCTGTAGAGGAGGTACTTTGTTTAGGTAGCCTCATCGGAAGGAGCGAAGAAGCAAAGCAATGGGTGGAGCGTTATGAGAAGCAAGCACAGAAGGAAAGAGCTCGCTTGACGCCATTTTTGAAAAAAAAGGAAACGGTTGCTTTATATGAAGTAAGGGGACATGACAAGGTGTATATGTGGTCTTTTCATGCGAGAGGAGCAATCAACCTATATAAAACGTTGGGGTTGAAGCCCCCTGAAGCCATTCAAGAGGAGGTGCTGAAACCGGATAAACATGTTGTGATTCCGCTTGAGCGTTTAGCAGATTATGCAGCAGATCATATGTTTTTTATTGTGGCTGTTCGAAATGGATGGTACAGACATATGGACAAACGTATGATGGAAAGTGATGTCCTGCGTAATTTACCCGCAGTGCAAAATGATACATTCTACCTGTTAAAACTAGAAGAATTTAGATTTGGTGAAGGGGAACGAGCGATAGAAATCATGAAACGATTCTCTCAATTTTTAATAAAAGAATAAGAGTTTCTAACAATTGTCCATAAACAAGTTATGACGATTATCCATAGACCGATAGACAAGCGGTTGATAGAATACGAGAGACAAATAAATGATAATGATTCTCAATGATTCATCATGATATGGAGGAGAAAAGTATGAAAAAACAAGGCATATTTCTTAGTTTAATGACTTTAGTGTTGTTATTCGCACTAGCAGCCTGCGGTCAAAAGGAAGAAAGTAAAAAAGCCGAAGAAAAAACAAAAACGGTTGACACAGTGAAAGGCAAGGTCGAGATTCCAGCAAATCCAAAGCGTATTCTCGTAGATGGGTATTTGGGTAGTGCTGTTGCACTAGGGGTAAAACCGGTTGGTGCCACAACACAAGATTTAAAAAACATACATCTCAAAGGCAAAGTGGATGGTGTGGCAGACATTAGTGATGAACGCTCCGCCGAAAAGGTGGCAAGCTTAAAACCAGACCTCATCATTTCAGCTGTAGACGATGAAAAGGTACTTGACGTCTACAGAAAGATTGCCCCAACGATTGTTTATCCGTTCGGTGTATTTAAAGATTCACAAGAAGAGATCACTACATTAGCCGGCATCTTGAATAAAGAAGAAGAAGGAAAAGCGTTTTTGAAAAAATTTGATCAACGTATGGAAGCTGCTAGAAAGAAAGTGAAAACAGTCATCAAAGAAGGCGAAACAGTGTCAATCTTGGGTGCATTTAGAAATGATGTCTATGTGTATGGGAATGGTATCTATCGAGGTGGACAAGCACTTTACGAACAATTGCAGCTTCAGCCGCCAAAAGAGGTTGCAGACACTATTTTAAATGGAAAGTCAGGATTAGAACAAATTTCATATGAAGTGCTACCAAAGTATGCAGGTGACTATATATTTGTTGATGAAGCCAACGGAGGAACATTCGATAAGAGCAATTCAATATGGAAAAGCTTAAAAGCAGTGAAAAAGAATCAAGTACACGACTTGGATATTACGTATTTCTGGCCATTTGATCCAATAGCTATCGCCAATCAAGCAGAAAAATACGTTGAGATATTGACAGAATTATCTCAGAAGTAAGGGGGCTGCTTTTTGTTAAAACGATTTTTCTCCTATTATAAGCCATATATGGGGCTGTTTATATTAGATTTTTCCTGTGCCGTCATAGCGGCACTACTTGAATTATCATTTCCACTTGCGATCAGTATGGTTGTAGATGACCTGCTCCCAAACAGAAACTGGGAAATGATTCTCATCTGGAGTGGAATTTTACTGGCAGTCTATGTCGTCAGCTCAGCGATGAATTATGTGGTGACATATTTTGGACATAAGCTAGGTATCAATATTGAAACAGATATGAGAAGTCAGCTATTCACCCACGTACAAAAAATGTCTTTTCGATTCTTTGATCAAAAGAAAACAGGAAAGCTTGTTTCACGCATGACAAACGATTTAATGGATATTGGTGAAATCGCTCACCACGGTCCTGAAGATTTATTTATTGCAATGATGACTCTTACAGGTGCATTTGCCCTGATGCTATCAATTAATTGGCAGCTTGCCGTCCTCACGTTTCTCATTGTTCCATTCTTAATATGGCTCTCGGTTTATTTTACGAAGAAAATGTCGATTGCCTTTGATCACATGTTTTCAAGCATTGGTCGATTCAATGCTAGGGTTGAGAATAATGTGAGCGGAATTCGAGTAGTGAAGGCATTTGGGAATGAAACGCATGAGATTGATCGCTTTATTGAACACAATGAACAGTTTAAACAAACGAAATTAACCACATACAAAATGATGGCATTACACGCTTCGATTAGTCATCTGCTTATGAAGGGCGTCACCATCTTTGGCCTTGTATGCGGGACATGGTTTGTGATGCAAAAGAATATGACCTATGGTGAATTCATTTCATTCGTCCTGCTGTCTGGAATCTTTTTAGGACCCATTCAACAAATTAATTCAGTGATTGAGACGTATCCAAAGGGAGTCGCAGGCTTTAAGAGATTTGTTTCGCTCTTAGATCAAGCCCCAGACGAAAAGGACGTCCCTGATGCAATTCATGTCGATGGGCTAAAAGGTGAAATCACATTTCATGATGTCAGCTTTGGTTATGAGAAGGACAGTTTGATCCTTGAGCATATTAATCTGGAGATCAAACAAGGGGAAACGGTTGCCATAGTAGGTCCTTCCGGTGCTGGTAAATCCACGCTATGCAGTTTATTACCAAGGTTTTATGAATGGCAATCTGGAACCATTACGATAGACGGCATTGATAGTAGACAGATGAAGCTGTCTTCACTGCGCCAACAAATTGGAATAGTCCAACAAGACGTCTATTTATTTAATGGGAGCATTCGAGAGAACATTCTTTATGGAAAGCTTGATGCAACTGAGGATGAAATATGGCAGGCAGTTTCAAAAGCAGAGCTAAAAGAACTCGTCGAATCCCTGCCCGAAGGTCTTGAGACAATGATTGGTGAAAGAGGCGTCAAGCTGTCAGGTGGACAAAAGCAGCGTGTATCAATTGCACGTATTTTCCTGAAAAATCCCCCTATTTTAATACTGGATGAAGCAACCTCATCACTAGATACTGAAACAGAGGCTTCGATCCAACGATCACTAGAAGAGCTTTCAGAAGGTAGAACGACGCTAGTCATTGCGCATCGCCTTGCAACTATTCAACATGCAGATCGAATTGTTGTTGTGACAAAAGGTGGCATTGCAGAGCAAGGAAATCACAAAACATTACTAACGCAAAATGGCTTATATAAGCGCCTTTATGAAACACAATTCGGTGCATAAAAAGTTCATTAGGAGAAATGTGAAAGCCGGCAAAAGAGCGCCGGCTTTTTTCTCATGACATGTATTGCAATCTTTTTCTCTAGTTCTAGGGGCAAAGAGCATCATACTCACACCTATTAAACAAATAAGAGCGCCTACCCAATCGTACAAATCAGGCGTTTTTCGATCGACCCACCAGCTCCAAAACACAGCAAGAACCACAAACACACCGCCATATGCCGCATAAACCCGTCCGAAAGTCGGGAACTGCTAGAAGGTAGGAATGACCCCATAAGCGACGAGGATGAGGCTGCCGGCGATTCCGAAGCTGACCGGTTTGGCTTCACGCAGCCAAAGCCACACAAGATAGCCGCCGCCAATTTCTGCTATTCCTGCTAATAAAAAAAGAATGATCGTCAAAATTATGTAAGGACACTCCAATTCATTTCGTTACCTTCTATTATGACATGTTGAAAAAATGTGTTCTACTTCATTTGCATTGTGAGGGGGACGAGAGTTTGCTAGAATCAACTGAACAGAGAATGGAAACACATGGATTCTTGACTTTTCAGATAGAAGTGATCCAAATGGCCTTGCTTTTCGTACAGTAAGTACATTCTCATGAGGAGCACACTTCCTTTTTCGGCGCTCTTTTTTTCTCCTTGAAAAAAGAGTAAAGTACAAAGTAGGCTTATTTCAGCAAATCGAGTGATAAGCAATACGTGAAGGATTTCATGATGAATGCAGCATGCTCTTTCTCATGAAAAAGGAAGGAGATGACCATGGATACACTGAAAGATTCTGAGCTGTATCACAAGATCAAATTTGATCGTCACAAGCCTTCGCTTGAAGTGCTGTATGATCGCTATGAACGTGTGTTATATTCGTTTATTTATAAAATGACTGGAAGCCGTGAGCTTGCGGAGGAAGTGCTTCAAGAAGTCTTTATCAAGCTCTGGCGCGGCATAGGAGAATACCATACGGATAAAGGGAAATTCTCCTCGTGGTTATTCATGATGTCACGCAACACGGCCATTGATCTCCTAAGAAAGCACCGGAACGAAACGACACTAGAAGATGAGCATATTGAATATTTAGCCGATCATCAAGAAGATGTATCAAAGGAAGTTGAATGGAACGATGAAAAACAAATCATACGTGAAGCAGTATCTACATTGTCAAAAGAACAGCAAACCATCATAGAAGATGTCTATTTTAAAGGAATGACACAAAAAAGTATTGCTGAAAAGCTAGGCATCCCCATTGGAACGGTGAAGGGAAGGGTTCGATTGTCATTGAAGCACTTACGGACGAGACTGTCTCGCGGAGGAAAGGGGGAAGAGGCATGACTCAGTGTAAACATCAAGTGATTGATTATTTCAACGGGCATGTACAAGGAGAAGAAAAAGCACAATTTGAAGAGCACCTCAAGCACTGCTCAGCTTGCAAAGAAGAACTTGAAGAATTGACATCGCTCATGTCTGACATTCCATTTCTAGCAGGTGACCAAACACCTCCGGCAGGGATGAAAGACCGTATTTTATCCCAGGTGTTTGAAAAAGAGACAGTCGAAGAAAAGTATAGCCCTAGAAAAGAGCTCAAGGCAGCACGTGAACCAAACGAGATGAAACCACTGCAAAAGAAACGAAACCAGTGGCTCTTACCACTTGTGGCCGCACTGCTTCTCATTTCAGCAGCTGGAAACGTGTATTTCTTATCGAATGGAAAAGAACAGGCGGAAGAACCTGTCAGGGTTGTAGCGACAAAATCACTGGCATCAGCCGCATCACCAAAAACAACGGGTGCTTTCTCAGTGATTGAGCATAACGGCAAAAAAGAGTTGGTGGTGAGTGCAGACGGATTAAAGGATCAGATTGATTCATCTGCTGTTTATCAAGTATGGCTTATTAAAGGCGATCAGCCGGTGCCAGCCGGTGCCTTTAAAACAGATAACAAAGGAGAAGGAACCGTCACTTATGCGTTATCAGAAAAAGAAGCGAGTGAATCATGGGATACCGTGGCAGTCACCCTTGAACCAAAAAAGGATAACAAGCTGCCGCAAGGACCTGTCGTACTAAGCGCTGCATTTTAAATGTGATTCAGGAAGGGTGCCTTTGGGCATCCTTTTTTGATAGGTAAAAGGAACTTTTTGGTAGATCAGACGTAGTACTTATGGAGGTGAAACAGATGAAACCATACATAGAAAAAGAACTATTTCTCTTATCAGTGAGACACGCATGTATTGCATGTTATTTTTTAGTGTTTCCATTCGTTGCACAAGTCCTTTATACCCCATCACCTTTATTGATCGCCCTCATCGTTCTTTTTATGACTCATAACTTAGTAGAATGTACCATTTGGTTTTATAAATCGAGAAAGATCAGGAAGCGCCAGTCTGGGGATCTATCGAAACGAGGACATATCTTGACCCAGCTCATGCAAAGGCTGGAACAGTTGATCATGATCGGCTTTGTTGTTTTCTTTATCACGGAATGGACGCATGGAGCAGCTGATCACCTAACTCTTTTACTAGCTATTTTTCTATTAATGCTCTTTTCACTTCAGCATATCCAGTTTTATTACGTTCAGCTATTCTTTAAATCCAAAAGCTGGTTCTCCTAAGTTCCTTCATTGCAAAAGGCACGTCCTTCTTATATAGCGAGGGAGAGAAAGGCTTTGAAGAGTTCTTAATGTGCAATCACTCGTTTGATCTATCCATAAACATCAGAAAATTATGATAAAATGTGGAAAAGAAGCATATAGAAAGGGAGTGCGAACGAGTGAAAGCTGTTGGACTATTGGAGTACTTACCGATCGAGCATGAGCAAAGCTTGATGGATCAGGAAGTAGAAAAGCCTAAAGCAACGGGCAAGGATATACTGGTGAAGGTAGAGGCTGTGTCAGTGAATCCAGTTGATACGAAGGTGAGATCACCGAAGGATCAGAAGGAAGAAAAACTGAAAATTCTTGGCTACGATGCAAGCGGTACGGTTGTTGAAGTCGGCGAAGCGTGTACATTATTTCAGCCGGGTGACCACGTGTACTATGCGGGAGATATCACGCGTCAAGGCTCAAATAGTGAGTATCAGCTTGTGGATGAACGGATTGTGGCAAAAAAGCCTGCAAATCTTTCTTTTGCAGAAGCAGCTGCGATGCCTCTGACGACGATTACGGCATATGAAGCGTTATTTGACCGAATGCATATGAAGCGAAACGCAGAAGGGGCAACACTGCTCATCATCGGCGGTGCAGGCGGAGTAGGTTCTATCGCCATCCAACTAGCCAAATTAGCAAATGTCACTGTGATCGCCACCGCATCAAGACCTGAAACAAAAGAGTGGTGTCTGTCATTAGGTGCTGATCATATCATTGATCATCATGAGCCGCTTCTTGCGCAGCTTCAGGAAAAAGAAATAGGCGAAGTGGATTTCATTTTATGCCTAAATGATACAGACGGACACTTCAAAGGCATGGCAGAAGCCATAAAACCGCAAGGCACGATCTGTACCATTGTCGAGAATCAGCACAACTTAGACATTCAATTACTCAAAAATAAAAGTGCTGCATTTGTATGGGAGTTCATGTTCACACGCCCTATGTACAAAACAGCGGACATGATCAAACAGCATGAGCTTTTAACAGAGGCGGCTGAGTTATTTGAACAGGGGACATTGACGCATACATTAACAAAGGTTCTCAGTCCGATTAATGCTGCTCATTTGAAGCAGGCACATCAAACACTTGAGCAAGGAAAGATGATTGGCAAATTTGTACTAGAAGGATTTGAGAAAGGGGAGAGTGTATGACGTCATTACAATATCCGATTGGCTTATATGAACCGGCTGAAGAAAAAACAAAAGAACAGCTTGTGGCATGGATTGATCAGTTGGCTGCGATTCCTCAAGAATATGAAACGGTCACCAATCAATTGACAGATGCTCAGCTGGATACACCCTATCGGCCTGGAGGATGGACCGTCCGTCAGCTCATTCATCACGTAGCAGACAGCCATTTGAATGCATACTTACGATTCAAGCTTGCGCTCACAGAAGAAATACCGCACATTCGTCCATATGATCAGGCGGGATTCGCCGAGCTTCCAGATAGCAAAGCGCCCATCAGCCTATCGCTGCCCTTAATCAGCAGTCTGCATCGCAGGTGGGTTACATTACTTCGAGGGATGTCAGAGGAAGACTTCACTGCGTCTTATTATCACCCAGCCTATCAACAAACGGTGTCCTTATATGATGCAACAGGTATGTATGTCTGGCACTCAAAGCATCATCTTGCCCATATCACGGAATTAATCAAAAGAAATCAATGGAATTAAAGGAGTAGACACATGTCTGGTAGAAGAATTGTCGGCGCCATGTTTATCTGTATGGCGGCATTGTTTTATGTAGCGAAATATGTGCTTTTCGAGATACGTTATAGTAACAGCTTAGGCTCAGAAAGAACGTTTGAGGAACTTGAACAACTGCTGCCTGGCGGAACGTGGATCAGCATCATTTTTCTCATCATCGGTTTAGCCTATCTTTTATGGGATGACAGAGTCGTTCTTCAAAAAACCTTCATCCTCTCAGATAAACAAGTAGAAGAAGAACTAAAAAAGACGGATCTCAAGTGACCGTCTTTTTTCCTTTTCATGTTTAGCCGCGTTCAGGACGCAGTGCTTTTTCTAAAATAGCCAGCCCTTCATTGACTTTTTCTTTTTCCTCGTCATTGAGCCGTTGCAGGGAATTTTTAATTTTTTCGTGTCCTTTTTGATAAATACTTCTGAAAATATTTTTCGCTTCCTCTGTCAGTTCTACGACAATGATTCGCCGGTCACGCTCAGAATGCTTTCGCTCGACAAAGTTAGACTGTTCTAAACGGTCAAGCAAGCCTGTCATATTGGACAAAGAAGCCCCCATTTTTTCAGCAATTTCGGATACTTTAAGAGAGCCATGGTTATTGAGCAGCATGAGTACCTTCATTTGAGGCATACTCATATCGAGCTTCATCCATTCTGACACATCTCCAAGACCTGCAGCTGTGAGTACTTTCATATAAAGCACCCATGTCTTTTTTTCCTCTGGAGATAGAATCTCTTCTTTTAATACAGTGGTGTCATGAATATTGTATTCCACGCTTGTTCACTTCCTTTAAGCGGCTCTTTTCTCTATATTACTGATTTTTACTTCTAATTGAAAGGTTTGACGAGCTTTTGAATGTTAAACTGCATGAATTAAGTGGTATTTGTTGTATAATAATGGTCAGTCGAAATAAATGAAGCAACTTAGAAAGTTGGGAAAAACATGTGGAACAAAAAAACGGGTATGACGATCTTAAAAATGCTTTTTCCGATCGTGATTATCCTTGTCTTAATTTTTGTCGCCAAGAAGGAACTGAGCGGCCTTTCCATTAAAAAAACGTTTTATATCATTGACAGCTTGAATCGAATGGACTTGTTTATTCTTGTTTTTCTTGGACTTGTCGCAGTATTATCGATGTCCTTATATGATTTTATTTTACGAAAAAGCCTGAATATGCCCATCAGCGGCTGGAAAACGATTCGCATTTCTTGGATTGCGAACTCCTTTAACAGTGTCCTTGGGTTTGGCGGTCTATCAGGAGCAGGGCTTAGAACACTTCTATACAAGGAGTACATAACCGATACGAAAAAACTGCTCAAAGGCATTGCCCTTTTGACTTCCTCGGTCCTTTTGGGCTTATCTATTTTCAGCGATCTGATCCTGGTGAGGGTGCTTCCTGTTGAAAGTATTATCAGCCAAGAGCCGTGGTTATGGGCCTTTGTGATCATCTTTGCCTGTATTGTGCCTATTTACATCATTATGGCATCCGTACGAAAAAGCTCGATTGAGAGCGGTGAAAGCGGACTGAAGCATCCGATTTACGCTTATATCGGAGCATCGTTTTTAGAATGGCTGGCAGCTGGTCTCGTCATGTACATGGCTGTCGTCTCTATGGGGATGAATGTCGATGTACGGATTGTATTAGGCGTATTTGCGATTGCGTCAATCGGCGGTTTAATCAGTATGGTTCCGGGCGGATTTGGTTCGTTTGACCTCATCTTTTTACTGAGCATGCAGTACATTGGGTTTGATAAAGAGATGGTGCTGACGGCGCTCGTTTTGTACCGCTTCGTGTACTCGATCTTCCCGTTTATCCTTGGGCTTTGTCTAGCTGCTTACGATTTAACGGGAACGACGCTTAGACGTCTTGAAGGCAATCCGAGAATGGCACCTGCCGTAGAAACAACAAACGTCTTAATTGTGTTGCACCGTGCTTTATTAATCCGTTTATTGTACGGATCAGTATCAATTTTAACTTTCGGAAGCGGCTTGCTCATCATGGCGTCTGTTGTGCTTCCTGTCGATCGATTAGGCGTGATTACGAGCATTCCACGCTTTCTATTATCAGGATTTAATGGTCTTTCTTTAATGTTCGGCATCATCCTGATGATTTTGTCCATTGAAGTGTATAAACGAACGAAAAGATCCTATGTGCTGACGATGATCGCCCTAGCAGGCGGCTTTGTGTTTACTTTGTTAAAAGGATTTAACCTGAGTCTCATCTTTATTCTGCCAGTCATCATGGTTGTATTTTTCTCTCTTCGAAATCAATTTGTGAAGCAGCAGGCCCCTTATTCCTTGTATCAGTTTGTGGCGGCTGCGGCTGGTTATTTACTCGTGCTGTTTAACTATAATGTCATCGGCAACTTTATTTGGACAAAAATTGGACATTTCTTGAGTAGGGATTACCTGGTGCATAATGAACGGCATATCACAATGACAAGCATGATTGCGCTCATCGGTGTACCGCTTTTTTTCTTCATTAGCAGATTGATTTTTAATAAAAGAGCATTTCCGATTGGAGAAATAGCAGATGAGGAAAAATTAAAAACGTTTTTAGAGGAAAAGGGTGGAAATGCCCTCAGTCATCTTGGCTTTTTAGGCGATAAAAAATTATTTTTCTCAAGTGATGGAGAGGCGATGCTTCAATTTGGGCGCATTGGCCGCTGCGTCATTGTGCTTGGAGATCCATCTGGACGTAAATCATCCTATCCACTTGTACTTGAAGAGTTTCTACAGCAGACAGAAAAAGCAGGCTATCGCGTTGCTTTTTATCAAGTAGAACGGGAAGGGATGGCGCTCTACCATGACTTAGGCTTTCATTTCTTTAAGCTTGGAGAAGAAGCCATGGTCGATTTAGAAACGTTCTCTCTTTCCGGTAAGAAAAAATCAAATTTACGGGCTGTGGCCAATAAGTTTGAACGAGAAGGCTATACGTTTGAAATGCTGGAACCGCCTTTTTCAGGTGAGCTTATCTCAACTTTAAAACGGATTTCTGACAGCTGGCTCGGAAAGAAAAATGAAAAAGGGTTTTCGCTCGGCTATTTTCAAGAAGATTATCTTCAAAAAGCACCGATTGCGATTCTGAAGGATGAACAAGGGGAGATCATTTCTTTTGTATCACTAATGCCGATGTATCAAGAAGGGGAGATTTCCATCGACCTAATGCGTCATATGCACGATGCACCGAACGGGATGATGGATGCGCTGTTTATCCACCTTTTTCAATGGGCGAAAGAAAAAGGCTACAAATCCTTTAACATGGGAATGGCGCCTTTATCAAATGTAGGAACATTTCATCAATCTTTCCTCACGGAGCGTTTGGCGAGTGTTATTTTCAACAACGTCAGATTTATGTACAGCTTCAGCGGATTACGGTCGTTTAAACAGAAATATAAACCTGAATGGCGCGGGAAATATTTAGCGTATAAAAAGAATACATCATTACCTGTCACAATGGTGCTTGTCACCAAGCTGATTGGGATGGACCCAAATCGCAACCGGCGTCCATAGATCAAAAACCTTAACCTTTACCTTTCATTAGGTGAAGGTTTTTTTAGACAAAAGAATAGCAAAAGTGGTAAAGTTGAAGAGTAAGGGGGATGTAAATATGACATTAAATGAATGGTTTAAAAAGGGATTAACTGAACGTACATATGTACACAACATGGAGAAAAACCGAGAAAATCTACTCACGGTGTACAACCAGTACGCAATTCATCAAAAAGAAAAAGAGCTGCTTCAAAAGCTGCAAAAGAAAAAGCTCAGAGCGCTTGTCATCACAGCGGATTGGTGCGGAGATGCGATGGTCAATGTACCAATTTTCATGCGTATTGCAAGTGAAGCACTCATTGATGCGCGCTATTTCATTCGGGACGAGCATCTAGATCTGATGGATCAGTATTTAACGAACGGGACCGCAAGATCGATTCCGATTATCGTGATCATTGATCAGGATGGGAATGAAGTAGGTAAATGGGGACCACGTTCAACAGAAGCACAGCGATTTGTTGATGAGAAAAAACCCGACAAGGATGCCCCTGATTTTGAGGAAGCTTTTCAAGTATTTGCGAAAGAAGCCGCACATCACTATACGACAGATCGTTACTTATGGAAAGATATTGAGAAAGAAATAGTAGAAGTTTTGGAAAAAATATAAACCAAAAGACTACTTCGCCGCAACGGGAAGTAGTCTTTTTTTATCTTGTTTTTGCGTCTCACCTACAAAACACCGCATAAAGATGTAGAAAAACCGCAGAATTCTACAAAAAACCGCAGAAAACCGCAACGCATCACGATTTTCCCAACCATTTTTAGTTGAAAAACCTCATATGTGCCATGAAAACCTTAATTTTGCCCTTATCTAAAGGCTCATATAACGCACGTTGGTTTGCTTTTTCCCAATACAAGAGGCCCAGCAACTATAGTAATCTAGTTGTAATCTCCTTTGAACGAACTAAAAAACAAATGACGGAAAAGGGCTGGCGATCAATCTATGAAAAAAATCATTTATCTCGATCAAGAAAAAAAGAAGCTCGCTGAATCGAAAAAAAGAGAACAGCGTTCCATCAAATCACTTAGGCTGCTTGTGTTTTATGACGGGCAAAGTCCTTCATGTGCAAAAGCGATGGACTTGTTGAAAGCTCTCGATTGGAAGAACCGTATTCATTTTGAATCCTTTAGACACTCGCAGCTGCTCAAACTGAACAAAATAAGTGAAGAAAAGGCAGAAAAGCGAATCGTGTCAATTTCCTTAGCCAAAAACCAAAAAAACTCAGGGATCTATACATGGCTGAAAATTGCTTGCAATATCCCTGCATTATGGGGAACGATCCCATTCATCGTGCTCAGCATTTGGTTAGGTTTTGGTCAGCATGCGTACGATTACTTTGCGAGAAAACGGTATGTTCATTCAGTCAAACAAGTCACCCGTCCTGATACAGATCAACAGAAGACCATTTAATGAATAGGAAAAGCATGACCTTCGATCGGCAGAAGGTCATGCTTTTTTGTAATAGGGGACATATGATGCAAGATGATGGAGCAGCGTTCTCGTGTAGGACATAAACGCATGTTCGTCAAGCTCAGAAGCCGCATAGGAAAGCAAGGTTCTAAGAGCAAACAAGTACTCACTGTGCAGCTCATTTTGTTTAAAGTAAGGAAGGGCTGCTTCGATCAAATAGGTTTTCAAATCAAGAGGGTTTTCCTCAATCATTAATTTATAGATTTTGATCATATATAAACAGTTTGGCTGAATACGAGGCTGTTTTAACAGCTCATGTATGTAGGGAAGTGCCTTTTTGCGGTCATATTCAGCATATAATGTTGCAATTTCATACAGTGTTTCACAGTAACGGTCTTCTATCTGTTCTTGATTAAAGTAATTGAGTGAATCTAGTAAATAAGGCACAGCTGAAGAGAAATCGCCTTCACGTTTTAAGAGCACACCGTAATAAAAATAAGCGGTCATTTTAATATAGGCATCAGGATAAAGGGACGTGTGCAAAATTACTTCTTTTAAATATTTCTTCGCTGTTTGAAAGGCTTTTAGTTCCAGTGAGATCACGCCATGAATGAGTGTGCAGTGAATGATCCGCTTGAAATTGTTCTTTTGTCTATATAAATCCATGGCTTGATGGGTTGCTTCAAGCGCATCGCCAAGAAGTCCCATGTTTCCAAGTGCTTTTGCATAGTGATAATAGAGGTCACTTTGTTCAACAGACGCGTAAGAAAAGCAACTCTCAAGTTTCTTTATGCCTTCTTCAAGCTGACCATTTTTAATGAGATGAATGCCATCTAGATATTCAAATATTTCTTTTTCCGTTTCAATAAAGGTTTTTTCAAACTTTTTAAGCACGCGGTGTGTTTTTAAGGCAAGCGGCTGCTTGTCCGATAATAAATAAAATTGAAATAAGGACAAATGATACTGAATGCCTAAATCTAGCGAAAAGAACTGTTCCTCGTGCTGAATGATCATTTCTGCATTTTGTTCAGCTTGATCGAGTGCATAGAAATACATATTCATTTGAAACTCATCCAAGAGTGACAGCAGATGACGCGCCTTTTGTGACAGCGTTTCTTGACTGATGCCAAGTCGTTCAAGCAGTAGATTGATCGTATCTTGATTGGCCTCCTTTGAGCCATTTTCGATTTTACTTAAATGAGAGACAGAGCAAATTCCTTCTGCCAATTCAGATTGGGTCATATTTTGTTTATAACGGTAGAGCTTAATGATTTGCCCGATATTGATTTTCATTCCATCCAGAAGCCTCCCTTCCAATCATGGGTTGAAAGCCTTTTGACAAAATAACCGAATCAGACAAAATGGGAATATACCTGAAATCATTTCATCATATTGGCTTTTTTATCAAAATTTGTTTAAAACGTAATATGATTGTAACATTACTTGAAAAACTCAAACAACTTTTTAGCAGACGGGATGGGAAACACCATTTGCAACTGCTCGAAATGATGTTTATAATGTGAATGAGAATCAATTTCAATTAAGATTGATTGAAAGGATGACACATATGCCAGAAATCAAACAACAAACAGAAGCGTTAACGGTACGAGACGCTGTCAGATATAGACGATCCATTCGAAAATTTAAAGAAACGCCGGTGGCCATTGAGCAGCTTCAGCCGTTATTAGAGGATGCGGTCTATGCACCGAATCATAAAATTACGGAGCCTTGGCGCTTTCTATATGCGGTGACGGATGAAGCGAAAGCGACATTTATTGATCGCTTCATTGCGTTCTTCAAGCGCAACAATCCAGATGCAAAGGAAGAAAAGATCAATCAATATAGAGATTACTTTTCAAAAGTCCCAGCCCTTTTACTTGTAGTGTTAAAGGAAGACGAGAATCCAGTCGTGAGAAATGATGATTTTGCCGCTGTGAGCGCACTCATTCAAAACTTCCAGCTGCTTGCTTGGGATCAAGGAATCGGTATGGTCTGGAAGAGCGGCCGCATCTTATACGACAAAGGCTTTCAACAGGACATGGGTCTAAAGGAAAACGAGCGGTTTGCTGCCATCCTTCATATTGGTTATCCAGAAGAGGTGCCTGAGGAAAAATCACGTCAGAAAGCATCAAGTCTTCTTACTGAAATCAAATAAAAGAAAAGCAGACCGCTGAATAAGGTCTGCTTTTTGACTTATTGTTTTTTGGCGCGCTGGTCGGCTGCTTTCATACGTGCCATTGCTTTTACGTCATTCGGATCTGCAAGTTCTTTGGAAAATTCAACATATTCGCCATCCGACTCTTGTGCTGCAAGCTCGTGGTTGGTTTTTTGGTGTTGGTCTTTTTTCAAAACCTTTCCCTCCTTTACAAGATCACTTTAGTTATGTGCTTGTTGGAGTGGAATATCCATCTTATTTGTTTCTTTTTTCTGCTGCTCTTTCCGCTTTTTTGAATTCCTGCTGATACAGGACTTCCTGGGTTTTCTTCAGCTTTGAAGTTGGCTGGTGTTCTTTTTTCTTCATCAAAATCGCCCCCTCATCTCATTTCTATTAGGATGGGTGTTTTTGACAAAAATTATTCCTCTGAATGTAAAATCGCTTCTTTTAATTCAGGATGCAAAAAGTCATAAGAAGAAAGCAAAGCCTTTTTCGGCAGCGCACGCTGTCCTTCTAAAACAAGTAATGACATTTCGCCAAGTGCCGTTTGAATGACAAAGGACGGGACCTTTAGCCAGTGGGGGCGGTGAAGGGTAGACGCAATCGTTTGTCCGAGCTGCTTCATTTGAACAGGATTCGGTGATGTGACATTGAGTGGACCTGAGATGTCGTCATTGTGTATTGCATAAGCCATGAGATGTGCCACGTCTTCGACATGAACCCATGAAACCCATTGCGAGCCGGAGCCAATCGTTCCGCCGGCAAATAGTTTATATGGCAGTGTCATCAGTGGCAGTGTACCTTTTTCTCCTAATACGACGCCAAAGCGTGTGTAGACCGTACGAATGCCGAGTGCTTCAATTTTTTGCCCCTCAGCTTCCCAACGCTTTGATGTATGACTTAAGAAATCAGTATCCGCAGAAGGTGATTCCTCTGTAAAATCTCCTGTTAGAGACGTGCCATAAATTCCGACAGCACTTGCTTGAATGAGCACAGATGGTTTCGATTCCTGCGCTTCTATAATGCGTCTCACTTCTTGTGTGGATTGAATACGGCTAGAGAGGATGCCTTCTTTTGCCTTGTCTGTCCAGCGGGTGAAAATGGATTTTCCAGCAAGGTTAATCCAGACATCAATCGCAGGCAATTCATGCTCAGGCGCAGCACCTTCTGTCAGCCACTGCACATAGTGTAAATGATTTTGTTCGGATTCCTTTGGATTTCTTGTTAAAATATATAGATGATGTCCTTCAGCAGCCAGCACTTTAGTGACGTGCTGGCCGATAAAACCGGTTCCTCCGGTGATGGCGATATTCAATTGACATCTCTCCTCTCATATACATACTTATATCTTTCACGATTTTGAATCAGAAGAAACATCCTGACTGTTTTAAAAAAGGAGTGATCACAGGATGCCCTATATTACAAAAATCTCCGCTCAGAAAAACAATACAGAGCGGGTGAACATCTTTCTTGATGAAAAGTACGCCTTTAGCGTTGATCTAGATGTGCTCGTCCAGCACGATTTGAAAAAAGGGAAAGAGCTGGACGAAGCAGATGTCATCGACATTCAATTCGGTGATGCTGTGAAAAAAGGATTTCAACAGGCCGTCGATTATTTATCCTACCGAATGAGATCGGTGAAAGAAGTAACCGATTATTTGACGAAAAAAGAAATCCCGGCACCTGCTATTAGTGAAATTATACACAAATTAAAGCATTACAAGTATGTAAATGATCTTGAATTTGCGGAAGCCTATGTAAGCACCCACCGTAAAACGAACAGCAAAGGGCCGTCCGTCCTGAAAAAAGAGCTAAAGCTCAAAGGAATAGATGATGACAACATTGAACAAGCACTATCGCAATATCCTGATGACTTACAGCTGGAGGAAGCTGTGAAGCAGGTTCAGAAGCTTGTGAGAAAAGAAAAAAATCGTTCCGCAAAAGAGATCGAGCAGCGCATCAAGCTGCAGCTGCAGCGAAAGGGATTTGCGTTTGGGATCATTGATAAAGCCCTTCAAGAAGCCTATGATGGACAAGAAGAGGAAAAGGAAGAAGAAGCCCTCCTCTATATGCTGGAGAAGGCAAAACGCAAGGTAGGATATGACGGGTCATTTGAAAAAAAGATGAAGGTGAAGCAATTTTTATTCAGAAAAGGCTTTGATCTCGACACAATTGATCACGTTTTAGACAAAGGGGAATGACAGATGGACAAACGTTATAGTGAGATGACGGAATACGAATTGAAGCAGGAGATTGCCTCTCTTTCTGAAAAAGCACGAAAGGCTGAGCAGCTTGGCATTGTGAATGAATATGCCGTCTTAGAACGGAAAATCGATATGGCCAAAGCCTACTTATTAGATCCAGCCTTGATTCAAACGAAAACGACTTATCAAATCAAAGATACAGACGAAGAGTTTTACGTGGAATATTTAAATGGTGTATTTGCGTGGGGACACAGAGTATCAGCTCCAAATAAAGAAGATGCACTGCCAATTTCAATGCTTACGAAAAAGGACTGATCCAGCGTGTAGGCAAACCATCGCATTCGGCGCTAGTCCTGCGTGCTGGTGCTCACGAATGTCAAATTCGCTCCAGTACTCGTCCTTCCTAGGGCTGCAAAGGTTTTCTATCACGCTGAAAAGAAGACAAAGGACTGATCCTAGAGATCAGTCCTTTTCTTTACTTCGAACGTTGTTTACGGACGTTGTTCTGAAGTACGATGTCGTGCTGCGTTTGCTGCGTTTCTCCGTTGACCTGAGAGGCAGAATGCTTTGCATTCGCCCATGGTTGAGGGTAAGCGGTTGTCCTTAATTGAACAAAGTCTTCCATATACGATTTCCCATTTGAACTCATATCTCAAGCACTCCCTTTGGAAAAATTAGCGTTTTCCTGATGCCCTCATACGTTCCTGCGGACGTGTATTCGTCTCACCATTCGGCCTTTTAGACGCATAAGCATCTGTGGCGCCTGGCTCGCCTTCAAATTTGTGATTCACTTGATTTGGAAAACCTTTTGCTTTATTACGCATATCGATTCCCTCCAAACAATACAAATCATTTGCGTCTTTTGAAGACGTAAGGGTAGTATATGAAAAAAGAGGTTTTTTTAAAAAGGCACTTTCTGCTAGATGAAGGAGGAACCGACATGGAACAATACTTTGAGCGACTAACAGAACAACTCATGGAAAAAAACAATATGCTGACATATGACGAAGCACGTACATGGGTAGAGCTGCTTTGGAGTGATTTTGAAACAACCTATGCAAAGGCTGGCTACAAGTATAAAGGACAGGAAACAACTGAACGGATTGTCCAAGAGTGGATTGAGAGCTACGGTGCGCAGCTGCATTTATTCCAAAATAAACAATCGAAGGCAAACGAGCATCTACAAGGGCAGAATAAAGGGCTGCTTCATTAAAAAAAGTGCCCCTCATCTTTTTCAAGAAATAGGAAAATATATAAATGAGTAAACAATTTTAAGAGACAATACCCAGTCTGTGATCGAAATTACAGGCTTTTTACAATGGTTAAACTTAAAATTACATTAAATTCATCTTACTGAAAATCACTGGAAATAAAACTCTGATATAATAGAACGATTAAAGAGACATGTAATTTATGGATAATAAAAAAGGGTTTCGTTTCCTGACAAAAAAGGAATAATGAACATATCAGACTATGTGAAAAAAGTGAAGAGAAGGTGCGATATGGAACGAGAATTGCTCTCTGTTATAATTCCTTCTTACAATGAAGGTGAAAACATCAGACGAATCTTTGAGGCACTCGAGGAAGAGTTTCGCGATTTTCATTATGACTTTGAAATCATTTTTGTGAATGATGGAAGCAAAGATAATACACTTCAATACATGAGAGAGCTCTCTCGCAAAAGTGCAAAGGTCAAATACATTTCCTTCTCACGTAACTTTGGGAAGGAAGCCGCTATACTTGCAGGACTTGAATATGCGAAGGGAGTAGCTGCGATCATCATGGACGCCGACCTGCAGCACCCAACGTATTTGATTCAGGACTTCGTCAGAGGATATGAAGAAGGCTACCATCAAGTCATTGCCAAACGGAACCGTAAAGGAGACAGCAAGCTTCGCTCTTACTTATCATCCATGTACTATAAAGTGATGAACAAGGTAGTCGAAGTGGACTTGCGTGATGGCGTCGGAGATTTCCGTTTGATTTCGCGCCAAGCAATCGATGCATTGCTTCAGCTAAAAGAAGGAAATCGTTTTTCAAAAGGGCTTTTTTGCTGGATTGGGTTTGAAGAAAAGGTCATCTATTATGAAAATGTAGAAAGACAGCATGGTGATACAAAATGGTCATTAAAGAAGTTGTTTAACTACGGCATAGATGGCGTCATTTCTTTTAACAACCGCCCGCTGCGTATTTGTTTTTATACTGGCATACTGATCTTATTCCTCTCTTTGATTTACATCGTGGCCACCTTTATTCAAATCGTCAGAACGGGCGTGATGGTACCTGGTTATTTCACTTTAATATCGGCTGTGCTTTTCCTCGGAGGTGTCCAGCTTTTGAGTCTAGGTGTGATTGGAGAATATATTGGCCGCATTTATTATGAAACGAAAAAGAGGCCACATTATTTGATCCAAGAATCAAATGTCATGCAACAAGAGACAAGCTCAAAGGAACAAGACCGAGTGTTAACACAGTTATTTAAATAACGTGGAGTCAAATAACCGGCAAGCACGAATCGCTTGCTGGGTTGTTTTGTTTCAAAGAACAATGGATCTTTTGTGGAAAGGATTTAGATGATGAAACGTAGATGGATAATCATTGGAATGTGCCTCATTCTTGCATTATTAGGCCACTCCTTTTTCTTATATGAATATACGCAAGGCCGGTACATGACAGGAGATGGGGATGGCATCTCGCAAATGCTCCCATTTAAAAAGCTGCTTTACGACGAATATGTCAAAGGGAATTTCTTTTATTCCTATCAATTCGGTCTAGGCGGCGGTACATACACGCAATTAGGGTATTATTTCACAACGTCGACGGTCTTTATGGTGACAGTCGCTGTCGTCTGGCTGATGAATGCGCTTCACCTCATACAATCAACGGACATTCATTTCTGGGCAAATGCTGTGATTTGGCTGAGCGTGATTAAGCTGACGCTCATTCTATTCATTGCTTACCGTGTGCTTCTCTCAATGGTTCAAAATAGACTGGGTGCCCTGACAGGTGCCGCAATTTATGGACTATCTATTGTGTATTTCCGGCATCAAACGTTTTGGGAATTTTTCACCGACAGCATGATGTGGCTTCCGCTGCTTGTACTTGGGGTTGAACGGATATTCAAAACGGGTAAGCCGGCTTGGTTTATTTTGGCGTGCAGCCTGATGCTCATCAACAACTTTTACTTTGCTTATATTCACTTTATCTTTTTAGCGATATATCTTGTCTTCAGATATATGATCAAGCTACGAAGTGAGGAGCGCGGGTGGAAAGTGTTCTGGACGCTTGCGATCTCTACGCTGTTATCCTTTGGGATCAGTGCCGCCTTTTTTATCCCGTCTGTTTATGGCTTTCTTAACAATATAAGACCGCCGTATGAACAGGCCATTCCTTGGTTCGAGCTGCATGATCATCTGCTGTTTACGAGCAGGGTGTATTTATTACCTGTGATTTTTCTGATTTGTCTGTTTCTCGTACCGCTTTACCGGAACAGATGGTTTTTCATGTTCACCTCCATCAGTATGTTGCTCATTGTTTTTCACTTTAGCCCAAAGATGGCGAGTGTGTTTAATGGTTTTTCAGCACCGCAGTACAGGTTTGAATACATTCTTGCCTTTACAGTTGGAGCGGTCGTTGCCATCACGATCAAGCATTTCTCACAAATCGAGTGGAAGTGGAAAAAGCGTGCGGTCTTAGGTGCTTGGATTGTATTCCTTCTCGCTATCGTCCTTTCAGAACGAGCAAAGGGAAACATGGATGTCGTTGTGTTTACAGGCATAGGATTGTTTGTGATTAGCTTGTTCTTCCTATGGATGCATGCGGAAAAACGCCAGCACCTTCGTCTCTTTTCAGCTGTGCTTATTGCCATTAGCCTACTGACAGCAGGCGTGTATCAGCAGGGATACTTATCTGAAAGAAGCAATATTAAGAGCGTATCAGATACGTATCTGAATAGTGAGGCATATGCTGGCCATGAACAAATGAAGCTGATCCAGCAAATTCAAAGCCGCTCAAAAGATCCGCTCGCCCGGATTGATTGGATGAATGGCGTGCGAAACAATACCCCATTATTTGAAGGCTTTCAAGGCATGAGTGTGTATTCAAGTATATTGAATCAGCATTTGCTCAATTTCTATTGGAATGACCTGCAAATCGATATGGGACGGGAAAGTGTCAGCCGGTATGCAACAATGGGGGACAGGGCGAATTTATACAGCCTGACCTACGGAAAGTATTATATGAGAGACAACACGATGTCTTACTCACCGCCAGCTTATTTTAAGCCAATCTTGAAAAGTGAGCATTATGAGGTATATGAAAATACGCGGTCACTGCCATTTGCAAGAACAACGAGCACCGTTTATTCAGAACAATCCTTAAAGGATGCCTCAGCACTTGATAAAGAGCATGCGATGCTGCAAGGCGTCATTTTAGACAAAAAAGGAAACGCTGAAATCGAGCGCGCAGCAGATCGAGTCAAAGATACGAATATTCATACGGAACAAGCTGTATACGAACATGGCGTGCTTGATGTATACGGAGAAATGGGCGGTCTGAATATCACACTGCCAGATGACATCGCTCGCGTGGGGGATGTGTATGTGAGCTTTTATGTGAAGCGCACCGACCGTAACGAAGGATTTCAGTTATCCGTTGACGACTATGTCACATCACGAAAAAGCAATACATCCATCTACAAAACAGGTGTCAATGAAGTGACGATTCGGGTCCCAGCGGAAAAGATCCTCTCCATTCGAGTACCAAAAGGGACATACGAGCTCAATCAACTGAAGCTGTATCAAGAACCTTACCGCGTCCTAGAGAAAGCATATGAAAAAGAAAAACAGGATGATGGCAGCCAGCAAGTAAAGCTTAAAAACAACCGCTTTTCGATTTCATATGATAACAAGCGCAGTGATGACTACATGATTCTGCCTGTTCCATATGAAAAAGGCTGGGAGCTCACGGTGAACGGACACAAAACCGATATTGAAAAAGCCAACTACACTTTTATTGGCTTTCCAATAGAAAAAGGGAAAAACGAGATTGTGCTAACCTACTATCCGCCTTATATCAGAATTCTTGCATTGATTTCACTCGTCAGTTTGATTGGTGCGATCCTATATGCACGGAGAAAACACAAGAAACACCACTTTTCATCATAAGTGGTGTTTTTTATTTTTCATCTCATACGTATGTTTCTTCATCCCATTCAATATTGTATTCGTTCATTTTTTTATCAATATCATTCTGAATACCCATGTGCTGAAATAGCGCATTCAATTCTTCTGTCCTCTTTCTTCGATCCTTTTCATAATAATAGAACGCATCTCGATAATCATGA
This sequence comes from Bacillus sp. FSL R7-0672, assembly GCF_038601465.1. NCBI lineage: Bacteria > Bacillati > Bacillota > Bacilli > Caryophanales > Bacillaceae > Bacillus > Bacillus sp. FSL R7-0672. The sequence goes on from NZ_CP152010.1 coordinate 889,140, forward strand.
TCTCTTAGCATCTTTGCTATGACCATGGCATCTTCTAGACTATACGATGCTCCTTGACCAACAAAAGGATTTGCTGTATGTACAGCATCACCTATAAGAACAACTCGTCCTTTTGACCACACAGGAAGATCCTTTATTTCATAGATACTTCTTGGAAAGAACATGTCTGTATGATCGATGATGTCAGAAAGGTGTTTAGGAATGTTCCAATGTTCCATTTGTTTATATAATAACTGTCTGATGGTTTCTTTATTGGCTTTCTCAAAATGTTTTGTAGGTAACTTCTCAGGACACTGAGAGAAAGCTTGCCATAAAATATTCATTTTATTTGTTGGATGCGCTTTTCCAAAAATGAATTGAAAGTTTCCGTCATTGTAAAAATAACTTGTTGCCTCATCCAATACAAAATCCTTCACAAACGATACTCCTTGAAGTCCCCAAAAACCGCTATAGTCTAATTTAGCATTAAACGCAACAGCCTCTCTTGTTTTCGAAAAAGTTCCATCTGCTCCTATTACAATATCACCTGTTATCTCAGTTTCATCTTCAAAAAGAACCTGAACGGAATGAGGCTGCTGTTTGATCGAGGTTAACTTTTTGTTGTATTTCACTTCTATTCCTTGACGGTGAACTTCTTTTAAAAGTGATTTGATGATTTGGTCTCTCATGACGTTCAGTAAAGGGGCATCATAATATTTTTCACTATAATTGTGAAAGATCGCTTCTACTTCATTTTCACTGTTTATTTGCTGGATCTTCTTTATCACTGTTGCATTTGCTATCACTTCATTTTTACACCCGATTTCATCCAAAATCTTTACCCCATTCGGAGACAGTAAAAAACCTGCTCCTGTTTCTAATTCTTCATCTGACCTGCTTTCATAAATCGTACTTTCCATTCCAGCCTTTTTTAAAAATAAAGAAGTAGCCAATCCTGCTACACCACTGCCGATAATGATCACATTTTGAGATTTCATTATTTCCCCTCCTCTTTTATAAACAGACCAGTCGGTTTATTTTAGTGCAAAAAAATAAGCTTTTTCATATAGGACAGCGTATCACAATTCCCCCTTTTCATTTGGTAATTAAAGTATATGATAATATGTTATAAATGATTTCGCAAGAATGAAACTAACCAATTTCTAATCAACTTCTTTTAAAAACATGAAGGGGATAACAAAACATGAACAAAGACACCGTGATAAAACACTACGAACACACCCTTGAATGGGTACTGTCACTAGCGGATGTAACAGACGAAGAATGGCGCCGCGCCATTGCTGATGGGAAGTGGAGTATTGCTGAGATCATCGCACATTTTGTTCCGTGGGATGAATTTATTTTACACGATCGCCTAAAGGAATTTTGGAAAGATCGGGCGTTATGTAAGGCACCTGATGTGCATGAAATGAACCGGCAGTCAGCCGAAAGGGCAAGACACGAAAAGAGAAGCGAGACGATCGGGCGATTTATTGCTGTCAGAACAGAATTGCTTCAAGAAATGAAGAAAATCGAAGCATCTCGCTGGACTACAACCTTTTTGATCGGTCAAACCGAGCTGACGTTATCAAGTTATTTTCAAGGTTTAATTAAGCATGATCTTCATCATATGGAGCAGGTCAAACAAGCGCTCTCTACAGAAAGACGATAGCGCCTCACGAAGCTTCCTTATCAAATGGAAACGTCGCATAATCAAACAAAAAATGAAATAGCCAAAGACTAAGCGAAAAGAGAATTTCTTCAGAAGTAGACAGTAAAATGCCGTCAACCAATTCGTCTGATAAATAGACAGCACCCCAAATAAACAAAAGGTGAAATAAGATGGCATAGAAAACGATGGATCGTTTTTTGGACCGGCATTTTCGAACAAACCGCATGAGCACGTGTTCCAGATGTTCAAAAGAGATCCCGAGTACAACATAGATGCCCATAAACAGTAGCAGCGATAAAATCGATTGATAAAAAGCACCCGTCAAATGAAAGAACAGCACACAAAACAACAAAAATATGTAACAGACAGCCGACGCCGCCATGAGCCATTTCAGCCCTTGCCAAAAAGCGTGAACAGATTGCTGCATGGGTAAACAACACTCCTTTTCATGAAGATACCTGCAAAAAGGACAGCCTTTTTGCAGGAAGGTTGAATTAATCCTCTTTTTTAGGTGCAGCGATGACAGGGTGTTTTTCAGTGTCAAGCAATTTCAAGAAGTCTTCGCCTTGATCTAAATGATCAAGAACAAGCTGTTTCGGTGTGACCGCAAGCCACTGATTGAGCGAGATATCTGCATAATGGTCGCTCTTGAAGATTTCTAAGAAATAAAGCGGTTCGTCGCCTGTATTTTCTACATAATGCCCCATCGCAAATGGCACATAGCCAACGTCTCCCGCCTGATAGTTAAAGGTTCTCGCATGTCCATCAGAAGCAAATACCGTCATTCGTGCCTTTCCAGATATGAAATATTGCCATTCATCCGTATTTGGATGCCAATGCAGCTCACGAATGGCACCTGGATCAACTTTCACAAGAGCAGAGGCAATCGTTTTAGAAGCTTTGAAATTGGTAGAATCCGCAATCCACACTTGTCCACCGCTTGACGTAATCGGCTCTTGTTTTAACAGCTCATATTTAAAGGAATTCGGGACTTCCCCTTGCTCTGTTTTCACCTTGTCACACTCAAGTGAACCAGGAATTCCTTTTTGGAAAATATACTTCTCTTTCTCTGGCAGTTTCTCAAATTGCTCCTTTGTCATTCCAAAGTTTTGGAGCACAACTTCCTCCGGCGTATGGGCAAGCCAATCAGTCACTTGGAACGTACTATTTTCAGAGAAGGAACCATCATCAAACACAAGCAAGAATTCAGCTCCCGGTTCAAGTGCTTGAATAGAATGCGGCAAGCCTGAAGGGAAGTACCACAAATCACCCTCTGTCACATCCTCTGTAAAATTGCGCCCCTCTGCATCAACCGATGTAATTCGGGCTTCCCCATAAATCATGTACGCCCATTCCGCTTCCTTATGCCAGTGCAGCTCGCGAATCGCACCAGGCTTTAGCCGCATGTTCACAGAGGCAAGACTTTTAGAAATTGGCAGTTCACGCACCGTTACCTCGCGGGCATAGCCGCCTTTTTCTAAACGGTTGTGCGTATCAGAAAAAGAATATTTCATGTTGGGAACCGTTCCATGATCGGTTTCTGGTGGCGTGAGCATATCTGGGTTTTGTCTGTCTCGCTCGAGATTACGTGGAATTTTGACCGTTGCTCCTTTTTCTCCTCGAATCGGCTGTGGTACCCCATTTTGCTTTTCACTCATGATAAAATCCCCTTTCAACATCGTATGGTGTGAGGTGACAAAAGGCCTTTCATTTCGCCCTCGTTTTCATAAGGTGAAACCAATCAAGCAGATGTCAATCTGATTCATCATTTTTTTGAGCAGCGACTAATCGTTGGATGAGCTTGCTTAATTCATCAAACTTTCGTTCAAAGCGTGTCAGCAAATAAACCGTCAAAATGGCAGGAAAGCCAGCCTGACCGAGCTGTTTCAGCCATTCCTCCGAAAAAAAGGTCTCCATTTGTCTCACCTCCCAGCGGATGCTCGTCTTCTTTATAAGTGGTATGAAAGAAGAAATAGGAAATCAAAGGGGGAGAAAATGAACCATTAGACCCGTTTCACAAAGTTTACTTTTTTTAACTTTTGTCCACTTAATGCAAGTAGAGAGAACAAAGGGGAGGATGCACATGGATTATCGGCTGTTATTGAAAGCAAAATGGAATGAAATCGTTGATCACCCGCTCATTCAGCAATTTTTAAGCAACCCTAAAAACCAGCAGCTGCTTAGGCAAGTCATGGAAGAGCCAAATGAAGAAAATGCGAAAAAACTAGATTCCGAATTCAAGCAGTTTTATCAAAAAATCCGCATCATCAAGTATATTTCCACAATGATCCGCATCTTTTCAGTCGACTTTGATAAACGAGTCAAAAAAAAGCAGCAGCGTTTTCCGCTCATACTCGATCATCCTGATACGCAAGAAGTGAAAGATCCTGTTCAAACAGATACGTATGAAGCTGTGCTCTTCAACCAGCAAGACTTAGGGGAGCACCTGCAAGACAAAACAATGTACAAGGCCTACCAGCAACTCACAGACAAACAAAAGATGGTCTTAACCCATATTTATGTTGAAGGTCAAACTATGAAAGAAATAGCCGATCGGCTGGGCGAAACGAGACAAAACATCTCAAACATCCACAAAAAAGCGCTCAACAAACTAAAAGAAGAAACAGGGGGAGATGTCCGTGAACGAAGAAAAAATGACCAATGGACAAATGGAAGAACTCATTGAAACCTTCACACCCATGATCAAAAAGAAACTACAAAACACGGCATATCAAGAAAGAGAAGACCTCGAACAAGAACTCTATATCAAACTCATCGAAAAAGTAGACCGGCTGATTTACCAAGAGGGACCTGGCTTTTGGGAGTTTATTGTGGAATATATGACGAAGTTGTAAGAGAAGTTGATGGTGCGAATGTGAGGTGAACATAAAATCCCCGTGGCATTCGCACCTTTTTATTCGACAAAAATGAGAAAAAATGTATATTTTATGAAGGGGAAAACAAAATTCTTTATTGAAAGTTGTGGATTTTGCCTATCATTTCCTAAAAAATGTTACAATTAGGGCAGAAATCGCAGTCGCACTCTACATGAGTGCGTGGATTGAAATTGGATCAATCGCTTTACCGTTTTTCTCAATCTGGTCGCACTCTACATGAGTGCGTGGATTGAAATGTTAGCAACTTTACTATTAGTATCAACGTTGTTGCCGTCGCACTCTACATGAGTGCGTGGATTGAAATCATCCGATCTACTGATGTAGGTGGAAAAGCGTTTTGTCGCACTCTACATGAGTGCGTGGATTGAAATATTGAGGATCATGGTGATGAATACGGAATAGAAGTCGCACTCTACATGAGTGCGTGGATTGAAATTCCTATTCTTGTGCCTGTCAAATATGCGAATGTAGTCGCACTCTACATGAGTGCGTGGATTGAAATGCCGGCTCCATAAACTCATATGAATCAATGTCCTTGTCGTACTCTACAAGAGTGCGTGGATTGAAATATTGACGCTTTACTTTCATATAGGCTGTCATAGTCGTCGTACTCTACAAGAGTGCATGGATTGGGCAGCATCATAGACCAAGTAACCCCCGGACTGGCTCAGTAGTCCATATTTTTAAATAAATTCAAAGCTGTTGATGAAACAGTGAAATAAGTATGTTTTCAAGAGCAATAGTTTTTATTTAAATAGAATTAAGAAATATTCGGTGCGAATGTGAGGTGAACATAAAATTCCCGAGACATTCGCACCTTTTTATTCGACAAAAATGAGAAAAAATGTATATCTGATGAAGGAGAAAACAAAATCCTATATTGAAATTTGTGGATTTCGACTATTATTTCCTAAAAAATGTTACAATTTGGGCGGAGATCGCAGTCGCACTCTACAAGAGTGCGTGGATTGAAATTACCCATTTTTCCAACATGGAATACTGCAGTAACAGTCGCACTCTACATGAGTGTGTGAATTGAAATGCTTCGCTCACTCCTCTTCAGTCGTCACTTGAGCATCGCACTCTATATGAATGAGTGCGTGAATTTAAATAATGATTGTTTGACCATGCTCAGGTGCTTCTATGTGTCGCACTTTACATGAGTGTATGGATTGAGGTAGATTGAAAAAAATGTTGACATTAGTCATGTTTTTAAATGAATTCAAAGCTGTTGATGAAATAACGAAATAACTACCTTTAAGCAATAGTTTTTAATTAAATAGGATTAAGAAAAATTTGGTGCGGATGTGAGGTGAACATAAAATCCCCGGGACATTCGCACCTTTTCATTCGACAAAAATGAGAAAAAATGTATATTTTATGAAGGGGAAAACAAAATCTTATATTAAAATTTGTGGATTTTTACTATAATTTCCTAAAAATGTTATAATTAGGGCGGAAATCGTGGTCGCACTCTATATGGGTGCGTGGATTGAAATTTGTTCCTTCAAAAATCTTTCTAACAATGAAACCGTCGCACTCTATATGAATGCGTGGATTGAAATTCTGTGGTGTTGGGTATTTTTTGTAGTGTTCTTCGGTCGCACTCTACATGAGTGCTTAGCCATTCTTGATTTTAGGTAAGAGAAAACATAGTTAAAGTTAAAGCATGTATGTTTGATCGGAAATAATTAGTGTAGTAACTATACTGATTAAAATTTACTTTTCCTCAAAGATTGGGAGAAGAGTAGTCATTTTAGTTAATAAAGTCAATGAATTAAAAACTTGGTGCGAATGTGAGGTGAACATAAAATCCCCGAGGCATTCGCACCTTTTTATTCGACAAAAATGAGAAAAAATGTATATTTTATGAAGGGGAAATCAAAATTCTATATCGAAATTTGAGGATTTTGCCTATCATTCCCTAAAAAATGTTACAATTAGGGCGGAAATCGCAGTCGCACTCTATATGAGTGCGTGGATTGAAATTATTATGGCAGTTGCAAGTGCGGAGGATAAAGATGTCGCACTCTATATGAGTGCGTGGATTGAAATAATAGAATATGAGGAAATGCCCTCAATTCATTATGTCGCACTCTACATGAGTGCGTGGATTGAAATCACAATTCAAGGTTTACTTGAGCGTTTTTATCTGGTCGCACTCTACCTGAGTGCGTGGATTGAAATTCACGTTGTAAATAAGTTTATGTATTGTACTCGCTGTCGCACTCTACCTGAGTGCGCGATTTTAAATGATTGTGTCTTAAACGGGTATGCCACCTAAAAGACCATCTTCTTACAACATCCTCTTTCAGATACAAAAGCCATCAAAATATACTGTTCATTTGTATAGTGAAAACATGACTTTTTGCAGTCATGTTTTTTTCTTCTTTTTTTTCCTAAATAAACCTTAAAAAATCTCAAAATAAGTCGAAATGAAAAGTAGTTATTTAGATTCAAATTTTATCCATTCGTAATGAATGATGAAGGAGGAATTGGTTTGGGTGAAACGGAGCGAACCGGTAAAGTTGAGCAGCTGATCTTAGAGAATTATCAAAGATTAAACAGCATGATATCAGAAGAAGTGGACTTTGCTTCTAACCATGGCGGACTGACAGGGGATTCTAGAGAAGTGATGTGGCTGGAGCTTTTTCGGAAAATCATTCCTAAAAAATATTCATTAGCACAAGGTGTCATCATTATTGACTCAGATGGAAATCATTCTAACGAAGTCGATATTGCCGTATTTGATGAGCAGTATACGCCATATGTGTTCCAACACAATTCGTTGAAGTTTATACCGATTGAGGCGGTTGCGGTTGCTATAGAATGTAAAAGTTCAAATTTCGATGTTGATAATTTAAAAGTTTGGTCTGACAATATAAAAAAATTAGTACCGAAAACAAAAGGAATAGCTAGGATGGCCGCCCAAGGGGTTGTCATGGTTGAAAATGATACACAGAAACGAACACGTCCTATTTTAATTTTAGCAAGTAATTTAAAAAGGCAAACAGCAAACTCATCTTCAGGGATGTTTGAAAAATTAGACAAAGCATTTGACTTTATACTTATGAAACAAAAGAGTGTATTTCATTTAAGAGCTCCTAATGAAGGTGAACACCTAGGATGGTGGGCTAATGAATTAAATTGTTATGATCCAGAAAGATCTAAGGAACAAGAGGATGAAGAAAAGAAAGAAAATAATGAAGATGATAGTAAAGACAAAGTGATTTCGAACAAACTCAGTGAATTACGTATTGATCACAATGAGCTGTTAACGCTAAACTTCCAATTAAATCAATTGCTGATGCTCATTAACAATCCCATGTTTTTCCCTCACTATGCATATGCCAAGCTGTTTCAGAAACAGATACCAAAGTGAAGAAAGGAGAGCGACATGACAAGGGAATCTAGTAAACCCAAAACGAATTGGCATGATGTGAAACATGCGATCGACACAAACATTCATGAAGACCAAAGACTTTTTAAAGAGCCGCTCACTATTCATTTAGTTACGCCAATGTTTGGGGGAGGGCCCCAATCAAACTCAATTGATCAAGAGAGACCCATTCGAGAAAGTGCGATTCGTGGACATCTTCGTTTCTGGTGGCGTGCAACTAGAGGAGCTGCTTGCAAGAATGCAAATGAATTATCTAAACGAGAAGCAGAGATTTTTGGTCATACAGAACAAGCGAGCCAGATTCAAGTGGTAACGCATTATGAAAAAGACGAAGTGAAAAGAAATTCAAAAGTATTTTTTAAAAAGAAAAATCATCCTTTTCCACGGTATGTTCTTTCAAATATGAAAGATGAAACACCATACCTCATGAAGGCGCAATTTTCTTTAAATATCCGGTTATCAAAAAAAACAACCGATTTTGAGTTAATCAAAAAAGAAGTTGAAGTAGCATTATGGGCTTGGATCAACTTCGGTGGACTTGGTTCAAGAACGAGACGTGGGTGTGGCAGTTTATATTGCAAGCAATTTTCACCATACAACAAGAGGACAAAAAGCCAATTGGAAAAATGGTTTGAGCAAAAGCTTTTAGAATATGACATTCAATTGCCAGCATCAAGTCGAGAATGGCCGACGCTTAGTCGAGAATTCAAAGTACAGGCATTTCCATCATCTATGATCTCAAGCTGGCGGTCTGTCATTCAGACATATGAAACATTTCGAAGAAGATCTAACCCGGACAAAAAAAGGGGAAGAAGTTGCTGGCCGGAAGCAGATACTATTCGTCTGTTAACAGGTAAGGCTAAATCAGGTCATCACATCCCTTATCCAAAAGAGAAACCATTTAAATATCAAGCATTTCCTAGAGCTCAATTTGGTTTGCCTATTCAGTTCCGATTTGCTCCTAAAGATAGTGGGAAAGATCCAGATCCTGTAACGCTCCTACCTAAAGGAAAGGATCGCTTGGCTTCACCACTCATCTTAAAACCATTGGCTATTAATCAAAAGGAATCAGTGGGCATGGTGGTGGTGTTGCAGCAACCAAAGATCGAAGCTTTATCGCTTTTAGGGGACAGAAAGCCTTTGCCCGATGTGACAGATGAACAAAGTATCTACCCAACAGCCACCTACTCAAACAACCCATTACAAGACGAGAGTGGCCGTACGCACTCATCGGCGATTCAAGCTTTTTTACATAGCAAGGAGGTGCGAACATTTTGTCAGAAGAATTACAAAAACAAACATTAATGCTATTTTCGATAGGGCCTGTTCAAGAATTTATTGCGCAAGCAAGGCGAACGCGTGATTTATGGTTTGGCTCTTTTCTTCTATCTGAATTAAGTAAAGCAGGTGCGAAGAAATTTCAAGAACTGGGTGGAACGCTTATTTTCCCTGTGTTCAACGAATCCTCTGCAAAAACAAACAACGCACCAAACAAAATATTGGGAGGAATTTCACACGAACAGCCTTCATCCATTGCAAGACAAGTGAAAAAAGCAATCTATGACAAATGGAAGGAATACGCAGACTTTGTTAGAGAAATAGTTGATCCTTATATTCAAATAGGCACATGGAATCGACAAGTAGATGATTTATTGGAATTTTATGCTGTGTGGACTGAGGTGCAAAATCAAGACAAAGCGGCAAATGCGTCCGCAAGTCCATATCATTTGGCTCTTCAAGAAGTCGAAGGTTTAATGGCGGCACGGAAGACTTTAAGAGATTTTAAACAAAATGAACCAGGGGCGTTATTCGGTGAACCAAAATCATCACTTGACGGTGGACGAGAGTCTGTTTTTCAAAAGCAAAAAACACCACAGCAAGTAGCGCAACTAGCGAAATGGGGAATTGGTGAACATGAATCATTAGATGCGATTTCAGTGATCAAACGATTGTCCTTACATAAGCACCCGAGCGAGACATTTCCATCTGTATGCGATAAAGCTTTTGCTCCCTATCAAAACATGTTGGAACAAAATGAACAGATGAAGAAAGCAGCCACACAATATGTGAAAAATGTAGAAACGTATCTTGAGAATACGAACCTGACAGTAGCTCCTCTTGATTTGAGTGAGGCATCGCTTTTTTATGAAAGAAGAATAGAAGATTTTCTTGAACAACGAGGACTTGTCGGGACCACACGAACAGAAGCGAAAAATGAAATCACACAGCTGCTTGAAAAATATTTCAAAGGTGAATACAGCAAGCATCACGGCCAGCCGATCAAACCACCAGCACCTTCACCTTACTATGCCTTTCTCATGGCGGATGGAGATAAGATGGGCAGCCAACTGCGAAATATACAGCATGTAGAAAGCCATATTGCATTTTCTAAAACGCTCTCAACTTTTGCTTCAAAGGCTCGTGGGATTATTTCCAAATGTGAAGGTACATTGATCTATGGCGGTGGAGATGATGTCATGGCTTATGTACCGGTGCACCAATGCTTAGAAGCAGCTGGGAAATTACAAAGAGAATTTGTTTCAACGATGAAGGCTCATCAACATAGTGAAATACCTCCTTCGATTTCAATTGGCATCGCTATCGTTCATATGCTTGAGCCTCTTGAAGAAGTAAGAAGCATGGCACATCAGGCTGAACAATATGCGAAACAAGAGCGGAATTCATTAGCGATTCATTTCCAAAAGCGAGGCGGAGGAGACACAATGAATATCTCAGTCTCATTTCAAATAGATCCAGTGGCCTCTATCCAAGAGATGACGACGTGGTTAAAGCAGTCTTATTTCACATCTGGCTTTGCATATGGCTTACGAGAGTTGTATCAAACATACGAACAGTCTTCTTTTAGAAAACAGCCGGAAATTTTAGATGAACTCATTCCACTAGAGATAAGACGTCTTGCATTCAAAAAGAAAACGGAAGCAAAAACAGAGCAAGAAACGAAAGAGTGGATCGATCAATTGATTGCGAAGTATATACCGAAGAAGAATACATTAGAAGAATTACATACAATCGCTGAATGTATGATCATTGCTCTTCAACTGGAGGAGGTAAGTGGACATGCCTGAAAGATGGTTTCACATTCAACCGCTTGATCCGCTGCTTATTCGTGATGCACGCCCATTTCAAAGTGTACCAGGTATACGGGCGCGTTCACTAAACGATGTTCCGCCAAGTGTGGTCGCAGGAACACTTCGTACAGCTCTAGCAAAGAAACGACAATCAATCAAACACACGACGCCACTTTCTTATTATTCAAAATCTCTTGTGCGAGGTCCTTTATATCGCTGGCATGATCATTTATATGTGCCAATGCCTCATGACCTTGAGTTATTCGATGATGAGTATGGGATGAATCAATTGAGACCAAAGCCAATGATGTCGGAAGGACAGGGCTTTTTTGGTACAGGAAAAACAGGCCGTTTTAGTGAGGCATTATGGCCGCCAATTGGAGCTGGTGCTCGTAAAAAAATGAAATCGCCGCCTGCTTTTGTATCACTAAAGTGGATGGTGAACTGGCTGATAGACGCAGTGGATGAGAGTCAGGTGAAGGAAGCCTTGACTGAATACCAACACATGCAGAAGGAAAATCATTCTTTCAAAAAGGAAACACCACCGGCATTTATTCCAGCATTACAGCGTCAGGAACGAACACAAATTGAGGTGGAGACTGGCAGTAAAAAGGCAAAAGATCAGCATCTATTTTCAACAGAATCACTCGTATTCCCAGATGACTTTAAACTGGAGGCGGGAATAGAGTTATCTACTGAAGAGTCAGAGGAATTAAAGCCTTTCTCAGGCATTCACCCGATAGGTGGTGAACGGCGGCTGGCTCATATAGAAGACCGGCCACATGTATACCAACAAGATTGGACATGTCCGGATGCTATTAAAGAATCGCTCAAAAACAAGCCGTATGTTCGCATGATATTGGCGACACCTGCTTATTTCAGTAAAGGATGGCAGCCCGGATGGCTGGATGAACAGCTCATGTCAAAACCACTATTTGATACAAATGTACGACTCAAATTGGTTTGGGCATCTGTTCCACATTGGCAGCCTATCTCTGGATGGAGCTTAGCAAATAAAGACAAAGGGCGTGAAAAAGCAATACGCCGCTTAGTCCCCGCAGGTAGTGTTTACTTCTTTACAGTAGAAGAAGGAGATCCAGCAGAACTGGCCGAAAAAATGTGGCTTCAATCAGTATCTGATCGTAATCGGCGCAAAGAAGCGTTTGATCGTGAAGATGGCTGCGGGTTAGCACTTTGGGGAACATGGAAGCCGAATGAATAAGAGGAGTGAGATGATGGAAGCAAGCCGTTGGTTTTGGATACATTGTTTATCCCCCCTTCATATTGGAGCGGGTGAAGGAGTTGGCGTGATTGATATGCCCATTCAACGAGAAAAAGTAACAGAATGGCCGATTATACCTGGAAGCAGTATCAAAGGCGTGCAGCGTGAACATTATCGCGCGAAAGGAAAAGACACATTCGTACAAAAAGTATTTGGTACACAAGGAGATCAAGATGGAAGTGCAGGAGCAGTCGTCATGACAGATGGCCGGTTATTTTCATTCCCGGTGGCGAGTAGATACGGTACATTTGGATATGTGGCAAGTCCACTTATATTGAAAAGATTAGCCCGCGATGCAAAAGCATTAGGCGTAACGCTGGATATCCCTGATCTCATAGAAGAATCAAGCACGCTAGTCACCATGAATTCTAAATTAGTAGAGAATGACGAATTATATCTAGGTGAATTCCAAGGGGCAGCGAAAAAATCTCAACAACTAACCGATTTTGCTGAACAGATGGCCAAACTTTTATTCGACGATAAACAATCACAAACTCTTTGGATAGAACGATTTGTGATTGTAAGTGATGACGTTTTTCAATACATTGTCACCATGAATTCTGAAGTGACACCTCGTATTAGAATTGATCATGAAACCCAAACAGTTAGTAAAGGAGCTCTCTGGTATGAAGAGTATGTACCAGCAGAAGCCATATTTTATGGGCTCATGTGGTGTGATCGTGTCGATGGAAGCAATGATTTATCTGTTAGACACCAACTGTTAAATCAACTAGAAAAACAGATGTATCTTCAATTAGGTGGAAACACAAACGTAGGTAAAGGAAGAGTATCCTGGCGTATGACAGGAGGGGAGGGATCATGAAACTCATTCAACATCATTATGCTGAGAAAGCGTATCAACATGTGATGAATGCCAAAACGAATGAGGAGAATTTCTCAAATCAATATGGACAACTCTGTCACAGATTCGCCTCAATGATCTTAACAAATGGATTAAGGCTCACCATTACATTTTTTGAAGCAAAATCAAGAAAAGGAAATGCTTATCAACAATTCGTTCAAGATATAAAAGAAACACTAGATTTACAAGGCGATTGGTCAGCTTCTAATCGAAATTACTTAATCAAATCAAGACAAGCTTTAAGTGCATCTGTTTGGTTAAAAAGATATGCGGAATCTATTTTAAAGGTGGAACAAGGGGCGGAAAATGTGGAGGACATCCAATGAATCTGTCATTAACCTTAAACAAAAGCAAATGGGAGATTGATGGTTCTACATTGTCGAACATCATAATGGACAGTGCGAAGAAGCAGTCATTTTATGAAAATGTGATTAGTCTACATCGAAAACAGTGGGGGGAAAATCGCTTATTGTATGAAAGATTTGTGGAGCAATATTATACCGATACGAACCCCACATGCCTAGTCAAGTCCATATCGCCGTTAGTCATTGGACATGGAGGAGAGGGTGTACTTGAAACGGGATTGTTATTACACCCGATATACGGCATTCCTTATTTACCAGGAACAGCTTTAAAAGGCGTAGCCTCTCATTATGCCCATTCTGTATTAGGTGAAAACTTTGAAGAACTAAAACAAGGTGGTAGTGATTACAACACATTGTTTGGAACAAACGAACGTGCCGGCATGATCGAATTTCATGATGCGCTCATGATGCCAGAGACGGTAGGAGAAGCATTCAAAGTGGATGTGATGACACCACATCATTCAGACTACAACAGCGTCAAGCTAGATAAGGTGAACAAAGGGGGAAGTGTTCCAGCCCCTCGAGATGATGACTCACCAACACCGATTCATTTCTTAACGGTGGTCAACGGCCGCTTTCAACTTCTATTGAAAACAAAAAAGAATCTACCAGAAGAAGCGGAATGGCTCGAACTCGCCAAAACCATCTTACTAGGCGCTTTAGAACACGAAGGAATCGGCGCTAAAACAAATGCGGGTTATGGAAGACTTAAAATGGACAACGTCATTTCATAAGACTAGGTGCGAATGTGAGGTGAACATAAAATCCTTGGAACATTCGCACCGTTTTATTCGACAAAAATGAGAAAAAATGTATATATTTTACGGGTGAAAACAAACTTCTATATAGAAACTTAAGGGTTTTGATGATCATTCCCTAAAAAATGTTATAATTAGGGCGGAAATCGCAGTCGCACTCTATATGAGTGCGTGGATTGAAATTTTGTTAATCCAACCGATTTCTACATAAAAAGCGTCACACTCTACATGAGTGCGTGGATTGAAATAAACAACCGCTCATTACTATTAGTGTCAGATAGGGTCGCACTCTACATGAGTGGATGGATTAATAATTGCGAAAACATAACTCTGCCTCCTGCCTCCTGCCTCCTGCCTCCTGCCTCCTGCCTCCTGCCTCAGTAGTCATGAATCTAATTGAATTCAATTGTTGCTGAAATATAAAGAATTATGATTAACAAGTTTCAATAGATTTCATACTAAGAAAAAGTCGGTGCGAATGTGAGGTGAACATAAAATCCCTGAAACATTCGCACCTATTCATTCGACAAAAATGAGAAAAAATGTATATTTTAGGGTGAAAACAAAATTCTATATAGAAACTTGTGGGTTTTGACGATCATTCCCTAAAAAATGTTATAATTAGGGCGAAAATCGCAGTCGCACTCTACATGAGTGCGTGGATTGAAATAATCATTAAATTGCCATAGAGATAAACCTTGCTGTCGCACTCTATATGAGTGCGTGGATTGAAATTACCGCCTTTTTTCATGATCGTTCCTCCTTGTGTTGTCGCACTCTATATGAGTGCGTGGATTGAAATAAGTCAAACATAATGTCTAATAGTGCCTTGACTTGTCGCACTCTATATGAGTACGTGGATTGAAATTTTTGTTAACGGCTGTGATAAATAATGGTCTATGGTCGCACTCTACATGAATGCGTGGATTGAAATATTTTGTCGTCTTCAAACCACTGCTGAGTCTTTGGACTGGAGAGTTGGCAATAATATTGTTGGATGTCGCACTCTATATGAGTATGTGGATTGAAATTCCTTTATAAATTCCCACTGAGTAATAAATTTAGTCGCACTCTACATGAGTGCGTGAATTGAAATACGACTGTAAGCCCATATTTCTTTGTAATCTCTAGTCGCACTCTATGTGAGTGCGTGGATTAATAATTACGAAAAACATAACTCAGCCTCTCAGTAGTAATGTATTTAATTAAATTCAAAGTTGTTGCTGAAATAATAAATATGATTATCAAGATTCAAATAGATTTCAGACTAGAAAAATTCGGTGCGAATGAGAGGTGAACATAAAATCTCTGGAACATTCGCACCTATTCATTCGACAAAAATGAGAAAAAATGTATATTTTTTAAGAGTGAAAACAAAGTTCTATATAGAAACTTAAGGGTTTTGACGATCATTCCCTAAAAAATGTTATAATTAGGGCGGAAATCGCAGTCGCACTCTACATGAGTGCGTGGATTGAAATTTTACAAATCCTTGGATACCAAAGACAACAATTTCGTCGCACTCTACATGAGTGTGTGGATTGAAATGATCTCCTCGATCTTGGCTTGATACGTTGGATTGTTGTCGCACTCTACATGAGTGCGTGGATTGAAATGGTGAATGGTGGGAAAAGACAGGAAAGCCTGGTGTCGCACTCAACATAAGTGCATAGATCACTGTTTCTGCGAATTACATAAATTCAAAATAATGTACTTCCCCCTAAATCCAAGCCCTACACAACAAAAAAAGACTCGCTCACACAGAGCCGAGTCTTAATTTTTTTTGCAGTTTTTCTTCACTGAAAATCCAGCCGGTATAGGAATTTTTGATTTGGTGGTCCATGTCGATATGGCAGATTGCGACAAAAGGATAGTGCCCTTTGCTGCGATAGCGCAAATCAATGAACCGCACCTCATAATGATCCTTGTATTTATCCACTTCCCACCGGTAGACAGGGGAGAAGGAGAGGAAGGCTGAAATATTTTCGTCTTGCTTGGCAATTTTCATAATCTCTGTATCAGGGACCGGCACACGGTTAAAGGTGTCTAAAATGACAACCTCTCCATTCATACTGCGCCCAACATGGAAAGAGGATTTACATTTCACGGCAATGCGCCATTGTCTGAACTTCATTGTAGGCGAAATAATAATGTCTTCAATTTCATCGAATTGTGCACGCAGCTGATGTTTAATCTGAAGCTGCATGATCACCCTGACGATATAATAACAGAAAATCACAGCATACAGCGTAATGAACGTATAACCGGGATGCCCGCCAATCGCCCAAACGACAATGGCGACAAGATGGGTAAAAAAGATAAACGGATCAAACGTGTTAATAATCCCAAGCGCTACCCACTTCTTTGAAAATGGACGAATGGCCTGCGTGCCGTATGCATTGAATATATCGACAAACACATGAAGCACAACGGCTAATAGTGTCCATAGCCAAAGGTGAAGTAAATTCGCCCCCGGCACAAATGGGAAAATCACAGCCGGAATTAGCAATGACCAAAACAGTACAGCAGGAATGGAATGTGTAAATCCTCGGTGATTTCTTATATAAACCGCATTATTTTTTAGTTTTAGCACAGTATCAATGTCTGGTGCTTGGGAGCCGGCGATGGTCGCGATCATCACGGCGTGTGCCATATGTGGATCTGCGCTGACGGCTGGATCTAAAAGTGCAAGTCCCCCAAGAGAAATGCCCATTACTACATGAGTACCAGTATCCAATTGATTACCTCCTAGTTGTCATGCTTAGGAACAATCATACAAAGTATACGCCTTCTTTCAAGACTATGTGCAAAAGCACTTTTGCTTTGTTCTGATTTAATGTAACATGTTAACGTATCTACAAACAGTATACAACAAATAAGGTTCTTTTCAGAATGTTAGCCCTTGGTTCAATAAGAAGGAGTATAGATATGAAAGACATTCAAGAAAAGCTGGACCGCAAAGATATTGCGGGCTTTCAGCATGATTTAATTGATTGGTATGAAAAAGAACAACGAACACTTCCGTGGCGTGAAAATCAAGATCCATACCGCGTATGGGTATCAGAAGTGATGCTTCAGCAAACGAGGGTGGATACGGTCATTCCGTACTTCAACCGGTTTATGGAGCAATTCCCGACGGTGAAGGATCTTGCTTTAGCTGATGAAGAAAAAGTCATGAAAGCATGGGAAGGTCTTGGCTACTACTCAAGAGTGCGTAATTTACAGGCAGCTGTGAAAGAAGTCTATGAATCCTACGAGGGCGTTGTCCCTGATACGAAAGAGCAATTTTCAAAGCTCAAAGGTGTAGGTCCGTATACGAGCGGCGCAGTACTGAGTATCGCCTATAACAAGCCGTACCCTGCGGTAGACGGCAACGTTATGAGGGTCATTTCCCGTATTTTGTCCATATGGGATGATATTGCAAAACCAAAAACGAGAAATATTTTCGAGTTTGCGGTGGATCAGCTCATTTCCCGGGAAAAGCCGTCAGAATTCAATCAAGGGTTGATGGAGCTAGGTGCGCTCATTTGCACCCCAACATCCCCTGCATGTCTCATTTGCCCTGTAAACATGCATTGCTCGGCACTCGAGGAAGGCGTTCAGCATGAGCTCCCAGTGAAAAGCAAAAAGAAAAAACCGACTGCAAAATCAATGGCAGCAGCGGTGTTATTTGATGACGCAGGCAACCTTTATATTCATAAGCGGCCAAGTACAGGCCTGCTTGCGAATTTATGGGAATTCCCTAATTTGGAAACCATAAAGGGAAGAAAAACGGAAAAAGAGCAGCTAATGGATTTCTTAAAAGAGGAGGCAGGTGTACAAGCAGAGCTTGGTGATTTAGAAGGCACCATTCAGCATGTATTTACCCACCTCATCTGGAATATTTCTGTTTTCTTTGGACGTGTGACATCTGTATCTGATGACACGATGCTGAAAAAAGTGACAACAGAAGAATTTAAGGCATATGCTTTGCCAGTCTCACATCAAAAAATATGGAAGATGGCACTTGAACAGCCTAGTCATATTTAACCGTTGTACCATGGGTATAATCGGCTTCATTTCGGTGCAGACCCCCGCGGTTTTCAATTTCAGAAATGATTTCTCGATACTTAGATTGCCCTTCTTCGTTTAAATAAGGTAAAATTTGTTGGAAAGCATGATGAAAGTAAGCAAGCTCAGTATCTTTCCATTGATCCTTGGACATCATGCCAAGCTGGCTTAAATCGCGTCCGACATACATGAATGTAACCTCCTAATAGGAACTTTCCTATTAGTGTGAAGCGAATGGACGAAAACTATTCAAATCAGGAGATGAACCATAATGAGTCAACGTAAATGTGCATTAATTACAGGCAGCAGTAGAGGTGTAGGAAAAGAAGTAGCCCTTCGTCTAGCTGAAAAAGGATATGACATTGTCATTAACTATGCGAGAAGCAAAAAAGCCGCACTTGAAACAGCGGAAGAAATTGAAGCGATGGGTGTGAAAACATTGGTTGTCAAAGCCAACGTAGGTCAGCCAGAGAAAATCAAAGACATGTTCCAGCAAATTGACGAAACCTTTGGCCGTTTAGACATATTTGTGAACAATGCGGCATCTGGTGTTCAGCGTCCAATCATGGACCTTGAAGAAAATCATTGGGACTGGACAATGAATATCAATGCGAAAGCTTTGTTATTCTGCGGACAAGAAGCGGCTAAATTAATGGAGAAAAACGGCGGCGGACATATCGTCAGCATTAGCTCACTAGGCTCCATCCGCTACCTTGAAAATTACACAGTAGTCGGCGTATCAAAAGCAGCATTAGAAGCGTTGACGCGTTATCTATCTGTGGAGCTGTCACAAAAAAATATCGTCGTGAATGCCGTATCTGGCGGCGCGATCGATACAGATGCACTTAAGCACTTCCCGAACCGAGAAGAGCTTTTAGAAGACGCCAAGAAAAATACACCAGCTGGCCGAATGGTGGAAATTAAAGACATGGTCGACAGCGTCGAATTCCTTGTATCAGGCAAAGCAGACATGATTAGAGGACAAACCATCATTGTAGATGGCGGACGTTCTTTGCTTGTTTAAAAAATCATGAATAGGAAGTACACCTTCTGCACAAATTAATGTGCGTGGAGGTGATAATGATGGATAAACAACAAAACAAAACAAACGCACAACAAGTGAAAAAACAAAACCAAGCTTCTGCTCAAGGTCAATATGGTACTGAATTTGCTAGCGAGACTGACGCACAGCAAGTAAAAAAATACAACCAAAAAGCTGAGCAAAACAAACAACAAAACAGCTAATCACTGAAACAGAGAAAGCACTTCATCTACGAATGGAGTGCTTTTCTTTCAGATTGTTGACAAAGGGCTAAAATGATCTTTATTTTAGTCCTTTGTCTTCTTTTCAGCGTGACATGAAAACCTTTGAAGTCTAGGAAGGACGAGCACCGGAGCGGAGCGAATTTGACATTCGTGAGCACCGAAGCGCAGACCTGACACCGAATGCGAGGGTTTGTCTGCACGCTGAAGCACTTCATCTACGAATGAAGTGCTTTTCTTTTTGCCTCTCCCACCATCCGACAAAACCTGTAAAGCCTCTACATAAACAGTCAAAGGATTTCAGCAATCTTTCAAGAAGTGGTATACAGACAAAAAGTGGATGGGAATAAAAGGGAGGAGTTGGATGTCTGATTTCGATCAGCTTGTAAAAGAACAAATGCAGCTCATGGATCAACTACTCAATGTACAGGGAGAACTCGATCTATGCTTAGAAACAGAAAAACAATTGCTGCAAGATGAAAAAAAAGAAGAGTGGACCAGGATTCATGATCAAATCAAACAAAAACGTAAGGAACTGCAAAAAATCCAAACCTTGTTTACAAAACAGACAGAAGAGGTCATCAATTCATATAAGCAGATGGAAAAGAGTTCAACCGTGATGTAAAACAGTGTGCCGTTCAATTGGGTTGAATGGCTTTTTCATTTCATTTTTTAATGATGTAACGGTATAATATGATAGAGACATGTTTAGTTGGGAAATTAGGTCTTTGGACTGTTATGTTTGTTTGTTATAGAAAGTAGGGGAGAAAATATGGGCTATCCCAAGGAAGGAGAAAGCATCCAAATTCAAAGCTATAAACACAATGGCTTGATCCACAGGATTTGGAATGAAACCACCATTCTGAAAGCAACGGAATTGTGTATCATTGGTGCAAACGACCGGACAATGGTGACTGAATCCGACGGCCGTACTTGGATGACGAGAGAACCGGCTATTTGCTATTTCCATGCAAAACAATGGTTTAATGTGATTGGGATGCTTAGAGATGATGGGGTATATTATTACTGCAACATCAGCTCTCCTTTTGCAACAGATGAAGAAGCAATTAAGTATATTGATTACGACTTAGATGTCAAAGTCTTTCCAGACATGACGTATAATATTTTGGATGAGGATGAATATGCAGATCATAAGAGGCAGATGAATTATCCAAAGGAAATTGATAGTATCTTAAGAGAGCATCTGAATACATTATTGCATTGGATTCACCAGCGGAAAGGTCCGTTTGCTCCTGAATTTGTGGATATGTGGTATGAACGTTTTTTACATTATACAAAATAAGCAAGAGCATCAAAAAACCTGTTTGGCTTTTTAGGCTAACAGGTTTTTGATTGCGTACGGATAAGAGGCACTGATAGATTGGGAAGGAGATTTACATGGGGGTCATTAAACGCTACATGGCTTTTGTTACACCGTATAAAAAACAGATTGCATTGACAATGGTCATCGGGATGATCAAGTTCTCGATTCCCTTAACATTGCCTCTGCTTTTAAAGTATGTCATTGATGATGTCATTCAAGGCACGGGGTCGGCTGAAGAAAAGACATCATCTCTACTGATCATTATGGGAATCATGCTCGCATTATTTTTAGTGATGAGGCCGCCTGTTGAATATTATAGACAATACTATGCGCAGTGGACAGGCAGTAAAGTATTATTTGATATTCGAGAAAAGCTGTTTTCGCATATTCAAAAGCTCAGCCTTCGTTATTATGCCAACACGAGAACAGGAGAAATCATTTCTAGAGTCATCAATGATGTGGAGCAGACAAAAGAGTTTGTTATCACAGGTCTTATGAACATTTGGCTAGATTTGATGACCGTGCTGATCGTGATCGCCATTATGTGTACACTGGACATCAAGCTCACCATCGTGTCTGTCATTATTTTTCCGTTATATGCGTTTGCAGTGAAGTATTTTTACGGCAGGCTTCGCAAGCTGACAAAAGAGCGGTCACAGGCGCTGGCTGAAGTGCAAGGGCATCTACACGAGCGAGTACAAGGAATGCCAGTCATTCGGAGCTTTGCCATTGAAGAATATGAACAAGAGAATTTTCATGATGAAAACAAAAATTTCTTAAACAAAGCGATCAACCATACGAATTGGAACGCTAAAACATTTGCCGTCGTCAATACCATCACTGATATTGCACCGCTATTGATCATTGCATTTGCTGGCTACACCGTCATTAATGGATCACTTTCGATCGGGACCATGATTGCCTTTGTCGGTTATATTGACCGGATGTATAACCCGATTCGCCGCCTCATAAACTCATCCACGACTTTAACTCAGTCAGTAGCGTCAATGGATCGTATCTTTGAATTTATTGATGAGCCATACGAGGTAACAGATCGGCCGAATGCGAAAGAAGCCGATCATTTAAAAGGAGAGGTCGAATTTAAAAATGTGTCGTTTCGTTATGAACACACGCAGGAAGAGATTCTCCGCAATATCTCCTTGAAAGTTGAAAAAGGACAAACGGTTGCGCTTGTAGGAATGAGCGGTGGAGGGAAGTCGACTCTCGTCAGCTTAATTCCAAGGTTTTATGATGT
Organism: Bacillus sp. FSL R7-0672; assembly: GCF_038601465.1. NCBI lineage: Bacteria > Bacillati > Bacillota > Bacilli > Caryophanales > Bacillaceae > Bacillus > Bacillus sp. FSL R7-0672. The sequence continues at coordinate 911,336 of NZ_CP152010.1, forward strand.
GACAAACGGATCACTTGAAATTGACGGCATCGATATAAAAGAGTACAGAGCAAGAAGCCTTCGAAATCAAGTCGGAATGGTGCTGCAGGATACATTCTTATTCAGTGACACGATTAAAGAAAATATTGCGGTTGGAGACCCAGAAGCCTCTTTTGAAAAAATCGTTTCGGCTGCAAAAGCGGCAAATGCCCATGATTTTATTATGTCTCTTCCTGAAGGATATGACACGAAGGTAGGAGAACGGGGCGTGAAGCTGTCAGGCGGTCAAAAACAGCGGATTTCCATTGCAAGGGTCTTTCTTAAAAATCCACCGCTGTTGATTTTAGATGAAGCAACGTCTGCACTAGATTTAGAAAGTGAACATTACATTCAAGAAGCGATGCAAAAGCTAGCAAAGGACCGCACAACCTTTATTGTCGCGCACCGCTTATCAACAATTACACATGCTGACCTCATTGTCGTCATGGAACAAGGCGAGATTGTGGAAAAAGGAACACATGAAGAATTAATGAACCGAGACAGCCACTATCGCCATCTATTTACCATTCAAACATTAAATTAGTAGAAGCCTATCCGATTCTAGCGGATAGGCTTTTTTATGCTTGTCAAAAACATGACATATTTCCCAGCTTGTCTCAATACAATTTTAAAAAGTATGACGGGGTGGTGAATATGTGAAAGAACAAGACGTGCTGCTAGATGTCAAACAGCTGTCCATTGCATTCCAGCAAAAAAAGCAAAAAGTACCCATCGTCCATCACATATCGTTCTCGATTCAAAAAGGAGAAACCTTAGGAATTGTTGGCGAATCTGGCTGCGGGAAAAGCATCACATCTATGTCATTAATGGGACTGAACCAGCAAACAGACACAACGGGAGAGATTCAATTCGAAGGGCAAAACCTGCTGTCGCTTTCAGAAAAACAGTGGCGAGAAATAAGAGGAAATGACATTTCGATGATTTTTCAAGAACCAATGACCTCTCTAAACCCATTAATGACCATCGGCAAACAAATGACGGAAGCCCTTTTCACACATCAAGCAATCGGTCAAAAAGAAGCAAAAGCGAAGGCGGTTGATCTGCTTCAGACAGTTGGATTGAAGCAAGCCGAATCGTTGCTTAAAAAATACCCGCATGAATTATCAGGTGGCATGCGCCAGCGTGTGATGATTGCGATGGCGATGCTTTGTCACCCAAAGCTCATGATCGCAGATGAACCAACAACTGCACTTGATGTGACCATCCAAGCGCAAATCCTTCGCCTGCTCAAAAAGCTGAACGAAGAGATGGACACCGCTATTTTATTTATTACCCATGATCTAGGCGTCGTACGGCAAATATGCCAGCGAGTCATGATAATGTATGCCGGTCGAATCGTAGAAGAAGGAACCGTTGACCGTATTTTTCAAAAACCTCTGCACCCCTACACAAAAGGTCTTTTCGCCTCAGTTCCATCGTTTAAAGAGAAAAAAGAAAAGCTCATCTCCATTGCAGGTCATGTACCGAAGCCTGGGACCATTCGATCCGGCTGTCAATTTGCCGCGCGCTGCCCCTATCAAATGGCGCAATGTCTTGAAGAAGATCCAGTTTTACAATCCATTGAACAGGATCACCGCGTGGCATGCTTTCTAATGGAAGGAGGAGAAGACACTGAGTCACCCACTCTTGCAAGTGAATCAACTGACAAAACGGTATGACACAGCCGCTTTTTTTTCTAAACACAAACATTCGACTCTGGCTTTAAATCAAGTGTCCTTTCACGTGAAGGAGGGGGAAACGCTTGGCATTGTTGGTGAATCGGGCTGCGGGAAATCAACGCTTGGCAAAAGCTTAATGAGATTGACTGAACCGACGTCAGGCTCTATTCAACTGAAAGGGCAAGAGGTCACTCTTTTGAAAGAAAGAGAGATGCGTTCTTTAAGAAAAGACATTCAAATGATTTTTCAAGATCCATACGCTTCATTAAATCCACGAATGAAAATCAAAGATATTTTAGAGGAACCGCTCATTGTCCATCAACATGGAACGAAAGCAGAAAGACGGAAGCGGGTAAAAGAGATGCTGCATATTGTCGGATTTGACCCATCCTACGGAGAACGTTATGCGCACCAATTCAGCGGCGGACAAAGGCAGCGTATTGGTATCGCTAGAGCACTCATTACCCATCCAAGTCTTGTCATTGCCGATGAACCCGTTTCAGCTTTAGATGTATCCGTTCAGGCGCAAATTTTGAATTTGATGCTTGAATTGCAAAAGACGCTTTCTCTAACGTATCTATTTATTTCTCACGATCTTGGTGTTGTCAGGTATATGAGCGACCGAATCGCAGTCATGTATGCTGGCCGCATTGTCGAGATGGGACCTGCCGAAGACGTATTTCACAGCCCGCTTCATCCTTATACATCTCTGCTTCTGAAATCCATTCCACATATGGATCACGTGCTAGAGACGCAAGATGTGTCGGCAGAAGAGTCTGCCATGACACCAAGCGGCGGATGTCCTTTCTACAAAAGGTGTCCAAAAAGGTGGGGGAAATGCTTAAAAGCAGTACCTGCTTTGTATGAGGAGGAACCGGGGCACGCAGCGGCGTGTTACTTATATCAAAAGGAGGAACACAATGAAGAAGACATGGTTGTTCAGTAGTTTCATTTTTGTGCTGGCGCTTGCACTGTTTTTGGGGGGATGCTCGTCCGCACCGTCATCAGAAGAAAAAGCAACAAAAGATACCCTCGTATTTGGCAGAGGAGGAGACTCCACTTCACTTGATCCAATCACAACAACAGAAGGCGAAACCTTCAAGGTCACAGAGAATATGTTTGAAAAGCTGCTGAATTATGGTGAGAAAGACACGACCATCCATCCAGGTCTCGCAACAGACTGGGATGTTGCAAAGGACGGAAAATCATACACATTCTACTTAAGAGAAGGTGTGAAATTTCACGATGGCACAGACTTTAACGCAGAAGCAGTGAAATTCAACTTTGATCGTTGGATGAATGGCGATGCAGAAAAATTCCCTTACTACGGCATGTTTGGTGGCTATAAAAAAGATAAAGGACATGTGATTAAAGACATCATTGTTAAAGGTGAGCATGAAGTTGAATTTCAGCTAAAACGCCCGCAGGCGACATTCCTTAAAAATATTGCCATGTCACCGTTTGGCATCGCGAGTCCTGCGGCTGTTGAAAAAAGCGGCGATTCCTTTCGTGAGAATCCAGTGGGAACAGGACCATTCAAATTTAAAGAGTGGAAACAAAACGACCGTATCGTGTTAGAAAAGAACGAAGATTACTGGCAGAAGGATAAACCAAAACTGAATCAAATCATCTTCCGCTCGATCCCAGAAAACTCGGCTCGTTTAAATGCTTTGAAAACAGGCGAGATCGATTTGATGGATGGCGTGAATCCGTCAGATTTAGATGGCATTAAAACTGATAAGGCACTCCAGCTCATTGAAAGACCATCAATGAATGTAGGTTATATCGGACTGACCGTCACAAGGAAGCCGCTCGATAACAAGCTCGTTCGTCAAGCGCTCAATTACGCGGTCGATAAAGAATCCATTATTAAGTCATTTTATGGCGGACTTGCCGAGCCAGCAAAAAACCCTCTTCCGCCAGCTTTAGAAGGCTACAATGACGACATTGATCCATATCCGTATGATCCTGAAAAAGCGAAGGAACTTTTAAAAGAAGCGGGCTTTCCTGACGGCTTTCGCATCAAGCTTTGGGCGATGCCTGTACCGCGTCCATATATGCCAGATGGGATGAAGGTAGCAGAAGTCATTCAATCAAACTTTGAAAAGGTCGGAGTCAAAGCAGAAATTGTGACTTACGACTGGGCGACCTATTTAGATAAGGCAAGTAAAGGGGAGGCTGATGTGTTCTTATTAGGCTGGACAGGGGACAATGGTGATCCTGATAATTTCATCTACACACTTTTGGACAAAGACAGCATTGGCGGCAACAACTATACATTCTTCGAAAACGATAAAATGCACGACATCCTCATTGAAGCACAAACAGACACAGATCAAAAGAAACGAAATGAGCTATATAAAAGAGCACAAGAAATCATTCATGATGAAGCACCTTGGATTCCATTGGTGCATTCAATCCCAATGCTTGCAACATCTAGTGATTTAAAAGGCTACCAGCCGCATCCAACTGGTTCAGAAGCTTTGACTGACGTGTATTTCGAATAAGCAAATAAGGGAGATCTTGTATCTCCCTTATTCAAACAAAGAAAAGGCGGTGAAAGCTGTTTGTTTGCTTATTGTATGAAGCGGGCAGGAATGCTCATCCCAGTATTGATCGGAATGACATTGGTCGTGTTTTCAATTATACGGTTTATTCCAGGGAACCCAGCACAGGTCATCTTAGGACAGCGGGCAACGAAAGAAGCGGTAGAACAGTTAACCATCCAGCTCGGTTTAAACCAGCCTTGGTATGTTCAATACGGACATTACATGCTGGGCCTTTTAAAAGGAGATTTAGGGACTTCGATACGAACAGGAGCGGCTATTGCCCAGGAAATGAAGCCGTACTTATTTGCGACGTTAGAATTGACCTTTTTTGCCATGGTGTTGGCGATTGTTGTGGGTGTAAATGCTGGAATCATCAGTGCTTGGTTTAAACATTCTTTCTTTGATTATGTCGCGATGTTTGTTGCACTCATTGGAGTGTCCATGCCGATTTTCTGGTTAGGCTTAATGGGGCAGTGGCTGTTCTCGATTGAATTAGGTATTTTACCGACAACGGGACGTGAAAATGTAAGAAATCCAGTGGAATCAATCACCTATATTCATACGCTGGACACGCTTTTGCAAGGCCGGTTTGATCAATTCACTGACAGCATCAAGCATTTGATCTTACCAAGTACAGCACTTGCTACAATCCCTGCTGCGATTATTGCGAGGATAACAAGGGCAAGTATGCTGGAAGTGCTTCATTCAGATTTTATTCGAACAGCAAAAGCAAAAGGGGTACGTTCATTTTTCATCATTTATCAGCATGGGTTGAAAAATGCGCTTATTCCGATCTTGACGATTATTGGTCTTCAAACAGGCCTCTTGCTAGGCGGAGCCATTTTAACAGAGACCATTTTTGCATGGCCGGGCATTGGGCGGTATATATATGACGCCATCAGCTATCGTGATTACCCAGTCATTCAAACAGGCATTCTCGTCGTTGCGCTCATATTTGTCCTGATCAATTTCATTGTGGACATCTTGTATGCGGTCATTGATCCAAGGATTAAATATTAGGGAGGGAGAGTGATCACATGGAAGCGCAAAAAGAGCTTGAACCACCTCAACCAAAAGAAGAACGCTCTCAATCATTGATTCTTGAATCGATGAAGCTGTTCTTTCAGCACAAGCTGGCGGTCATTGGCAGTGTGATTGTCTTTTTATTTCTCATCTTAGCGATATTTGCACCGCTCATTGCTCCTTTTGGAATCAATGAACAATCTCTCGGTGAGCGATTTAGTGCGCCATCAGCTGCGCACTGGTTTGGTACAGATGATTTCGGCAGAGATATATTCTCAAGAGTTGTGCATGGCGCGCGGATTTCCTTATGGGTTGGTTTTTTCTCGGTTCTCGGGTCTGTCATTTTAGGCACACTGCTTGGATTAATTGCAGGCTATGGCGGAAGAGTGCTAGATGCTGTGATCTCGAGAGTGTTTGATATTTTACTCGCTTTTCCTAGTATTCTACTAGCGATTGCGATCGTCTCCATCTTAGGTCCCTCTTTACAAAATGCCCTTATTGCCATTGCGATTATTAATGTCCCAACCTTTGGACGACTCGTTCGTTCAAAAGTGCTGAGTATTAAACAAGAAGAATACGTGCTAGCAGCAAAGGCGATTGGGATGTCACACCGCCGCATCGTGCTGCGTCACATTCTGCCAAACAGTATGGTGCCGGTCATCGTACAGGCGACGCTTGCGATCGGAACAGCGATTATCGAGGCAGCGGCTTTAGGTTTTTTAGGATTAGGTGCACAGGCACCAAGCCCAGAGTGGGGGAAAATGCTCGCCGATGCGAGACCTTATCTCGTTCAAGCCCCTTGGACATTAATTTTCCCAGGTGTAGCGATCATGCTGACAGTTTTAGGTTTTAACCTGATGGGAGATGGATTAAGAGACACACTGGATCCTAAAATGAAGAAAATCAAATAAGACCAATTCTAGGAATTGGTCTTTTCTCAGTTTATGCTTCTTTTTCTTCTGTCTCAATTTCACTGTCTTTTGGGTGATACGTCTGGAAGCTTGTAATCAATGTATCTAAATGCTCTAGTTCATCACGGTATTCGATGATGCTGGACATGACATTTAGCATATTGTAATCGAGCAAGTCGTTTTCTTGGTTTTGCTGATGCTGGATAAATGATTTCGTTAACGTTTCAAGGCGAAGAGAGCATTCATTTTGAAATTCATCGTCCTGCGGTTTCATTTTACCGACGAATTTCATCAAGGTGCGCTCATGCCAATACAGTAAGTAATCAATTTCATCTGTTAAGCTTTCCTTGAAATGCTCTGGCATCAAAAGAATTTCATTTTCTAATTTATGAAGCTTTTTCAGCAAGTAAAGGGCACGATTCGATGTCATAATGGCCTGTCTGAACAAAACGAGCTTTCTTGATTTTACATAGGTTGTTTTCTTTAAATAGCTTCGTTCCTCTTTGTATAACAAGTAAATGTGATCTAATTTGATCATGCGTTCTTTTATTTGATCGATGTCATCTTTTAAAATGGAATGATCAGTAGACTGTCTGGAGCTCAGACGGATCCATTTTAAAATCTCCTCCGTATTTTCCATAATGTGATGAACAAGCTTTGTTTCATACTTTGGCGGCAGGAAGATTAAATTCACTAAAAATGAAGAAAGAACTCCTAACACCACAGTAGCTGTTCGAATTAAGGCAAAGGAAAGGAAATGATCCCCTGCACTTTCTAAAATCGCAATGACGGTTACAAGTGCAATTGGAATCGTGTGTTCAATCTTCAGCTTTAAATTAATGGCAATGACTATGACGGCGGTTAAACCGATAATGACTGGTCCAGTACCAAAAAGCAGGCCGAACGTAATGGCAAGTGCTGCTCCAATAATATTGGCTTGCACTTGATCAACAATCGTTAAAAAAGATCGATAAATAGATGGCTGGATAGCAAATACAGCTGCAATTCCCGCGAAGACGGGCGTTGGCAACCCAAGCCATGTTGCCAGGTAAAGCGCGAGTACAATGGCAATACCAGTTTTTAAAATACGGGCTCCAAGTTTCATTGGTTTTGTCCCTGCATTCCTTTCTTTTAGATAATAGATGATCACTCGTCATTTATTATAAATATTTTGATGAACAACTAAGTAATATACAGCGGTCTTCCGAAATATTCAAGTGATTTTTGAAAGTTCATGAAAACATCAAAAGAAGGTATTGAGAAGAAATGTAACAGATTCACACGCTTTTGACAAACAAGAGCTGATAAATAAAAAAACAGGCGCATTTTTTTACGCCTGTTTTTGACCCTATTATGATTGTTTCAACTGTTCAAACGCATGATCTACTGCTTGCAGCGTCTCAGAAATATCTTTTTCAGTATGTGCGATCGTTAAGAACCAAGCTTCATATTTAGAAGGAGCGAGGTTAATCCCTTGCGAAAGCATTAATTTAAAGAAGCGGGCGAACATTTCGCCATCCGTATTTTCAGCCTGTTCATAGTTCACAATGGTTTCTTTTGTGAAATAGATCGTGAGAGCCCCTTTTAAGCGGTTCACTGTAATATCTACTTGATGTTTTTTTGCATGGGCTAAAATGCCTTCTTCTAGCATAGCGCCAAGCTGATCAAGACGCTCGTAAACACCATCTTGTTTTAACACTTCCAAGCAGGCAATACCAGAAAGAATGGATGCGGGATTTCCTGCCATCGTGCCAGCTTGATAGGCTGGTCCAAGAGGAGCGACTTGCTCCATAATTTCTTTTTTACCGCCATAAGCACCGATCGGAAGTCCGCCGCCAATGATTTTTCCTAATGCAGTGAGGTCAGGTTTTACTTGAAGCAAGTCCTGTGCGCCTCCGTACATAAAGCGGAAAGCTGTAATCACTTCATCGTAGATCACAAGTGCGCCCTTTTCATGAGTGAGGTCATTGACCTGCTGCAGGAAACCGTCCTTAGGCTCCACGATGCCGAAGTTCCCGACAATTGGCTCGACAAGGACAGCTGCGACTTCATCGCCCCATCGATCCAATGCTTCTTTGTAGCTGTCAATATCATTAAATGGAACGGTAATCACTTCATTGGCGATGCTCTTTGGAACACCCGCTGAATCAGGGGTTCCTAAAGTGGAAGGACCAGAGCCAGCTACCACAAGTACAAGATCAGAGTGACCGTGATAACATCCAGCAAACTTAATGATCTTTGTTCTGCCTGTATATGCACGTGCGACACGAATCGTTGTCATCACCGCTTCAGTACCGGAATTGACAAAGCGAACTTTGTCCAAAGCAGGCATGGCTTCCTTCAGCATTTTAGCAAAAGTGACTTCATGCTTCGTTGGCGTTCCGTAAAGGACACCTGTTTCAGCCGCTTTTGTAATCGCTTTTGTAATATGAGGGTGGGCATGTCCTGTAATAATTGGGCCGTATGCTGCTAAGTAATCGATATAGCGATTTCCATCAACATCCCAAAAATAAGCGCCTTCTCCTTTTTCCATAGCCACGGGTGAACCGCCGCCTACTGCCTTATATGAACGAGAGGGGCTGTTGACACCTCCAACAATATGCTCCAGCGCCTCTTGATGTAATTTTTCTGATTCTGTGAATTTCATAAATAGCCTCCTATCTCAACGTATCACGTCGTCTATCATTATTTTAACATGCCGATGCAAGCGTCCTTAGTTGAATATCCTCTCAAAATTGGATAGGCTATTTAAAAATAGGTTGGAGGGATTGTGTTATGACAATCGAAGTAGGCCAGCAAGTACCTGAAATTGAATTAACCGGTGACAACGGGGAGAAAGTAAAGCTTTCTGACTTTAAAGGAAAACATATTGTCCTTTATTTCTATCCAAAAGATATGACACCAGGTTGTACTACAGAAGCATGTGATTTCCGCGATCGCCATCAAAGCTTTGCAGAATTAGATGCTGTCATTATCGGCGTAAGCCCAGACAGTCAGGACAAGCATCAGAAGTTTAAAGAAAAACATGATTTACCGTTCTTACTTCTTGTAGACGATGAACAGAAATTGTCTGAAGCCTTTGGAGTATGGAAGCTGAAAAAGAACTTTGGCAAAGAATACATGGGCGTCGAACGTTCAACGTTTCTTATTAATAAAGAAGGAACGCTTGTGAAAGAGTGGAGAAAAGTTAAGGTAAAAGACCACGTAGAAGAAGCGCTTGAGGAACTGAAAGCTCACGCTTAATATCATCACAGGATAGGACCGGCAGACACACCGGTCTTTTTTGTGAAGAAGAATAGGTAAAAAAGAGGATTGTAATTGACAAAGATTCGGCTCTGGGGGTACACTATTTATAAAGATTATAATATAAGAATATTTTTGAAGAGAGGTGCATGATGAAATGGCTGCTCACGAACTAAAAGACGCTTTAGATGCTTTAAAAGAAACCGGTGTTCGAATTACTCCGCAGCGCCATGCCATCTTGGAGTTTCTCGTAAATTCTATGACTCACCCAACCGCGGACGATATATATAAAGCACTTGAAGGGAAATTTCCAAATATGAGTGTCGCAACGGTTTACAACAATTTACGAGTCTTCCGGGAATCTGGATTAGTAAAGGAATTAACGTACGGTGATTCCTCAAGCCGATTTGATTTTGCGACATCTGACCATTACCATGCGATTTGTGAAAACTGCGGAAAAATAGTGGACTTTCATTATCCTGGCCTTGATGAAGTTGAACAGCTTGCATCCCATGTGACGGGCTTTACAGTCAGTCATCATCGCTTGGAGATCTATGGGACTTGTCAAGAATGTGCGAAAAAAGAAAATCATTAATGAAAAAGCTGACCGGTTAAATGGTCAGCTTTTTTTATGACTTTTTTCGATTGTAGGATTCATCAAACTCTTTGCCTTCTAATGCTGGATCGAGTGTAAGCGGCTCTCTGCAATGCATGCACATGTCCACCCGCCCAAGCACTTTTGTTTCCTTCTCACAGCCTGGACATACGACACGGACTGCCTTCGTAGAAAGCATACCGATCCAAAAGTAAACCACTGTACTCAATCCGATCGATAAGACGCCGAGCAGCATAAAGAAAGTCGACAGCCAAATCGATTCCTTGAAGAACACACCGATATACATGATCAGAAAGCCAACAAAAACCAAACTAAGTGCAAATGTTCTGATTTTATTAATCTTACTGGAGTATTTCGCCATCCCTAGTCCCCCTTGTCTCCAATATAGCACATTTTACCTTTCCGTTTGAATTAGTTATAGAGTTTTGTGAATAAATTGCTTATAATGATTCAATGATCTTTTTTCTTGAATTGAAGGAATTTTGATTCTATGAGGAGAAATACATAGCATTAGAGAAGAACTTTACACCCGAGTATTGGAGGAATCACTATGGAAAATCTTCTCCGTCCTATTTATCAAGAGAGAGCAAGCCATCCAGACACATTGGCTGTGATTATAGTAGAAAGAAGACACAAGGTATCTTCTGAGACGGATAACTTTGATGCAGCTCTTCTAGTCATTGTAAAAGAAGCGGAAGAGCCGTTATTTATCAAGCACTATGAATCCGATCACCAAACAGCTTCTTTAAATGTTGTCACAGATGAGCAGTTGAAGGAATGGATTACTCTTGGCACGAACCGCCGAATCATTGATTGGATTTTGAATGGGAAAGTCCTATTTGATCGAAATGAATATATTTTCAACTTAATTGATGACCTGAGTACATTCCCATTTTCAAACCGCAAACTTAAAATCGGCTTAGAATACGGCAAGCTAATTCGCAGATATATAGAAGGAAAAGCATTTTTTGAGTCAAATCAATTCCTTGATGCATATAATTCAATTGTGCATGCTCTGCATCATTTGGCACGTATTGAAGTGATCGATAAAGGTTTCCACCCAGAAGTGACAGTTTGGAATCAGGTGCGTCATATGGAACCGGAAGTATATAAACTTTATTCAGAACTCATTGAAAGCCACGAAAGCCTTCATAAGCGTTTGGAACTTTTATTTTTAGCAAATGACTTTTTGATCCATTCAAAAGCAGAAATTGGCGCCGCTCATTTGCGTCATGTCATGGAACAGCAAGATATATGGCTTTTTGGCGAGCTTCTCGCGCATCCTGACCTCAAGTATTTCACGCCTGACCTTAGCGTCATGATTGATTTCTTTGTGGAAAAAGGAATTGTTCAAGTGGAGCCGATTGAGACAAAGGGGCAAAAAATCTATCATCGAGGATATTTTGTGAAAAAAGATATTGACGCCTGAATATTATGATGGTATATTATTATACGTCGCTAACGAGCAACCAAGTTACTTTGAAAGAAAAGCTGACAAAAAGAAATTCTAAAAAACACTTGACGCACACAGCGTTGAAATGTTATATTGAGAAAGTCGCCTCTGAGAGACGACGAAGATGATCTTTGAAAACTAAACAAGACAAAACGTACCTGTTAATTCGAGTTTTTATAAAAAAATCCTATGATATTTCATAGGTAGTCAGTCAAACGCTGACGAGGCAGGAAATGATCACATGCTATGTTCGCTACATCGTGTAGCAGCGCATGTGTGATATGCATCCTGCATACCTCGGAGAGTTTGATCCTGGCTCAGGACGAACGCTGGCGGCGTGCCTAATACATGCAAGTCGAGCGAACATCCGGGAGCTTGCTCCCGGATGTTAGCGGCGGACGGGTGAGTAACACGTGGGTAACCTGCCTGTAAGACTGGGATAACTCCGGGAAACCGGAGCTAATACCGGATAGTTCCTTGAACCGCATGGTTCAAGGATGAAAGACGGTTTCGGCTGTCACTTACAGATGGACCCGCGGCGCATTAGCTAGTTGGTGGGGTAATGGCTCACCAAGGCGACGATGCGTAGCCGACCTGAGAGGGTGATCGGCCACACTGGGACTGAGACACGGCCCAGACTCCTACGGGAGGCAGCAGTAGGGAATCTTCCGCAATGGACGAAAGTCTGACGGAGCAACGCCGCGTGAGTGATGAAGGTTTTCGGATCGTAAAGCTCTGTTGTTAGGGAAGAACAAGTGCGAGAGTAACTGCTCGCACCTTGACGGTACCTAACCAGAAAGCCACGGCTAACTACGTGCCAGCAGCCGCGGTAATACGTAGGTGGCAAGCGTTGTCCGGAATTATTGGGCGTAAAGGGCTCGCAGGCGGTTTCTTAAGTCTGATGTGAAAGCCCCCGGCTCAACCGGGGAGGGTCATTGGAAACTGGGAAACTTGAGTGCAGAAGAGGAGAGTGGAATTCCACGTGTAGCGGTGAAATGCGTAGAGATGTGGAGGAACACCAGTGGCGAAGGCGACTCTCTGGTCTGTAACTGACGCTGAGGAGCGAAAGCGTGGGGAGCGAACAGGATTAGATACCCTGGTAGTCCACGCCGTAAACGATGAGTGCTAAGTGTTAGGGGGTTTCCGCCCCTTAGTGCTGCAGCTAACGCATTAAGCACTCCGCCTGGGGAGTACGGTCGCAAGACTGAAACTCAAAGGAATTGACGGGGGCCCGCACAAGCGGTGGAGCATGTGGTTTAATTCGAAGCAACGCGAAGAACCTTACCAGGTCTTGACATCCTCTGACAACCCTAGAGATAGGGCTTTCCCTTCGGGGACAGAGTGACAGGTGGTGCATGGTTGTCGTCAGCTCGTGTCGTGAGATGTTGGGTTAAGTCCCGCAACGAGCGCAACCCTTGATCTTAGTTGCCAGCATTTAGTTGGGCACTCTAAGGTGACTGCCGGTGACAAACCGGAGGAAGGTGGGGATGACGTCAAATCATCATGCCCCTTATGACCTGGGCTACACACGTGCTACAATGGACAGAACAAAGGGCTGCGAGACCGCAAGGTTTAGCCAATCCCATAAATCTGTTCTCAGTTCGGATCGCAGTCTGCAACTCGACTGCGTGAAGCTGGAATCGCTAGTAATCGCGGATCAGCATGCCGCGGTGAATACGTTCCCGGGCCTTGTACACACCGCCCGTCACACCACGAGAGTTTGCAACACCCGAAGTCGGTGAGGTAACCTTTATGGAGCCAGCCGCCGAAGGTGGGGCAGATGATTGGGGTGAAGTCGTAACAAGGTAGCCGTATCGGAAGGTGCGGCTGGATCACCTCCTTTCTAAGGATATATGGAGCAGCGTGCGTTTTCGTCTTGTTTAGTTTTGAAGGATCATTCCTTCAAAACATGTCTCTAGCGAGACAGGATTGTTCTTTGAAAACTAGATAACAATAAGTAATACATTCACATTGAATGCAATGCAAAGTTCATCACACATAGTGATTCTTTCTAAAGTAAGAAATGGTTAAGTTAGAAAGGGCGCACGGTGGATGCCTTGGCACTAGGAGCCGATGAAGGACGGGACGAACACCGATATGCTTCGGGGAGCTGTAAGCAAGCTTTGATCCGGAGATTTCCGAATGGGGAAACCCACTGCTCGTAATGGAGTAGTATCCATACTTGAATACATAGAGTATGAGAAGGCATACCCGGGGAACTGAAACATCTAAGTACCCGGAGGAAGAGAAAGCAAATGCGATTCCCTGAGTAGCGGCGAGCGAAACGGGAACAGCCCAAACCAAGAGGCTTGCCTCTTGGGGTTGTAGGACACTCTATACGGAGTTACAAAGGAACGATATAAGCGAAGAGGTCTGGAAAGGCCCGCCAAAGAAGGTAACAGCCCTGTAACTGAAATGTTGTTCTCTCCAGAGTGGATCCTGAGTACGGCGGAACACGTGAAATTCCGTCGGAATCCGGGAGGACCATCTCCCAAGGCTAAATACTCCCTAGTGACCGATAGTGAACCAGTACCGTGAGGGAAAGGTGAAAAGCACCCCGGAAGGGGAGTGAAATAGATCCTGAAACCGTGTGCCTACAAGTAGTCAGAGCCCGTTAAAGGGTGATGGCGTGCCTTTTGTAGAATGAACCGGCGAGTTACGATCCCGTGCAAGGTTAAGCAGAAGATGCGGAGCCGCAGCGAAAGCGAGTCTGAATAGGGCGCATGAGTACGTGGTCGTAGACCCGAAACCAGGTGATCTACCCATGTCCAGGGTGAAGTTCAGGTAACACTGAATGGAGGCCCGAACCCACGCACGTTGAAAAGTGCGGGGATGAGGTGTGGGTAGGGGTGAAATGCCAATCGAACCTGGAGATAGCTGGTTCTCTCCGAAATAGCTTTAGGGCTAGCCTCAAGGTAAGAGTCTCGGAGGTAGAGCACTGATTGGACTAGGGGCCCCTACCGGGTTACCGAATTCAGTCAAACTCCGAATGCCGATGACTTATCCTTGGGAGTCAGACTGCGAGTGATAAGATCCGTAGTCGAAAGGGAAACAGCCCAGACCGCCAGCTAAGGTCCCAAAGTATACGTTAAGTGGAAAAGGATGTGGAGTTGCTTAGACAACCAGGATGTTGGCTTAGAAGCAGCCACCATTTAAAGAGTGCGTAATAGCTCACTGGTCGAGTGACTCTGCGCCGAAAATGTACCGGGGCTAAACGTATCACCGAAGCTGCGGACTGTTCTTACGAACAGTGGTAGGAGAGCGTTCTAAGTGCTGTGAAGTCAGACCGGAAGGACTGGTGGAGCGCTTAGAAGTGAGAATGCCGGTATGAGTAGCGAAAGACGGGTGAGAATCCCGTCCACCGAATGCCTAAGGTTTCCTGAGGAAGGCTCGTCCGCTCAGGGTTAGTCGGGACCTAAGCCGAGGCCGAAAGGCGTAGGCGATGGACAACAGGTTGATATTCCTGTACCACCTCCTCACCATTTGAGCAATGGGGGGACGCAGGAGGATAGGGTAAGCGCGGTATTGGATATCCGCGTCCAAGCAGTTAGGCTGGGAAATAGGCAAATCCGTTTCCCGTGAAGGCTGAGCTGTGATGGCGAGCGAAATTTAGTAGCGAAGTTCCTGATTCCACACTGCCAAGAAAAGCCTCTAGCGAGGTGAGAGGTGCCCGTACCGCAAACCGACACAGGTAGGCGAGGAGAGAATCCTAAGGTGATCGAGAGAACTCTCGTTAAGGAACTCGGCAAAATGACCCCGTAACTTCGGGAGAAGGGGTGCTTCTTAGGGTGTTAAAGCCCCGAGAAGCCGCAGTGAATAGGCCCAGGCGACTGTTTAGCAAAAACACAGGTCTCTGCGAAGCCGTAAGGCGAAGTATAGGGGCTGACGCCTGCCCGGTGCTGGAAGGTTAAGAGGAGCGCTTAGCGTAAGCGAAGGTGCGAATTGAAGCCCCAGTAAACGGCGGCCGTAACTATAACGGTCCTAAGGTAGCGAAATTCCTTGTCGGGTAAGTTCCGACCCGCACGAAAGGCGCAACGATCTGGGCACTGTCTCAACGAGAGACTCGGTGAAATTATAGTACCTGTGAAGATGCAGGTTACCCGCGACAGGACGGAAAGACCCCGTGGAGCTTTACTGCAGCCTGATATTGAATGTTGGTACAGCTTGTACAGGATAGGTAGGAGCCTTGGAAACCGGAGCGCTAGCTTCGGTGGAGGCATCGGTGGGATACTACCCTGGCTGTATTGACCTTCTAACCCGCTGCCCTTATCGGGCAGGGAGACAGTGTCAGGTGGGCAGTTTGACTGGGGCGGTCGCCTCCTAAAATGTAACGGAGGCGCCCAAAGGTTCCCTCAGAATGGTTGGAAATCATTCGCAGAGTGTAAAGGCACAAGGGAGCTTGACTGCGAGACCTACAAGTCGAGCAGGGACGAAAGTCGGGCTTAGTGATCCGGTGGTTCCGCATGGAAGGGCCATCGCTCAACGGATAAAAGCTACCCCGGGGATAACAGGCTTATCTCCCCCAAGAGTCCACATCGACGGGGAGGTTTGGCACCTCGATGTCGGCTCATCGCATCCTGGGGCTGTAGTCGGTCCCAAGGGTTGGGCTGTTCGCCCATTAAAGCGGTACGCGAGCTGGGTTCAGAACGTCGTGAGACAGTTCGGTCCCTATCCGTCGCGGGCGCAGGAAATTTGAGAGGAGCTGTCCTTAGTACGAGAGGACCGGGATGGACGCACCGCTGGTGTACCAGTTGTTCTGCCAAGGGCATCGCTGGGTAGCTATGTGCGGACGGGATAAGTGCTGAAAGCATCTAAGCATGAAGCCCCCCTCAAGATGAGATTTCCCATTCCGCAAGGAAGTAAGATCCCTGAAAGATGATCAGGTTGATAGGTCTGAGGTGGAAGCGTGGTGACACGTGGAGCTGACAGATACTAATAGATCGAGGACTTAACCTATATTCTAATGTGAAGTTTGAACATTGTTATCTAGTTTTGAGAGAACATTTTTTAAATATCTCTTGATTTATTTTCAATACATAGTATAATATCTTTTGTCACTAAATTGTCTGGTGATGATGGCGAAGAGGTCACACCCGTTCCCATACCGAACACGGAAGTTAAGCTCTTCAGCGCCGATGGTAGTTGGGGGTCTCCCCCTGTGAGAGTAGGACATCGCCAGGCTTTCTTCATTCCGCAGTAGCTCAGTGGTAGAGCTATCGGCTGTTAACCGATCGGTCGTAGGTTCGAATCCTACCTGCGGAGCCAATTTGGAGAGCTGTCCGAGTGGCCGAAGGAGCACGATTGGAAATCGTGTAGGCGGTAACCCCGTCTCAAGGGTTCGAATCCCTTGCTCTCCGCCACAATTTACATAATAAAGGGCCCGTTGGTCAAGCGGTTAAGACACCGCCCTTTCACGGCGGTAACACGGGTTCGAATCCCGTACGGGTCACCATTTTATAGAATATACACCAGTATTTTTTATTCGGAGGATTAGCTCAGCTGGGAGAGCATCTGCCTTACAAGCAGAGGGTCGGCGGTTCGAGCCCGTCATCCTCCACCATATCTTTTATATCATCGCGGGGTGGAGCAGTTCGGTAGCTCGTCGGGCTCATAACCCGAAGGTCGCAGGTTCAAATCCTGCCCCCGCAACCAAATTATTTTATGTACCAATGGGGATTGCTCATTGAGTACAACCAAAATGGTCCGGTAGTTCAGTTGGTTAGAATGCCTGCCTGTCACGCAGGAGGTCGCGGGTTCGAGTCCCGTCCGGACCGCCATTTTTAAAATGAATACTTGGCTCGGTAGCTCAGTTGGTAGAGCAACGGACTGAAAATCCGTGTGTCGGCGGTTCGATTCCGTCCCGAGCCACCACTATTTGCCGGTGTAGCTCAATTGGTAGAGCAACTGACTTGTAATCAGTAGGTTGGGGGTTCAAGTCCTCTTGCCGGCACTGTTTTTCAAATGTGGAGGGGTAGCGAAGTGGCTAAACGCGGCGGACTGTAAATCCGCTCCCTCCGGGTTCGGCGGTTCGAATCCGCCCCCCTCCACCATTTTTATTTTCATAGGGGCATAGTTTAAAGGTAGAACAGAGGTCTCCAAAACCTCCGGTGTGGGTTCGATTCCTACTGCCCCTGCCAATTTTCTTAATATGATTCATAACATCTATGGCGGTTGTGGCGAAGTGGTTAACGCACCAGATTGTGGCTCTGGCACTCGTGGGTTCGATTCCCATCAATCGCCCCATTTTATTATTGGGCTATAGCCAAGCGGTAAGGCAACGGACTTTGACTCCGTCATGCGTTGGTTCGAATCCAGCTAGCCCAGTTGATTTGCGGAAGTAGTTCAGTGGTAGAACACCACCTTGCCAAGGTGGGGGTCGCGGGTTCGAATCCCGTCTTCCGCTCCAATAATGGCGGCATAGCCAAGTGGTAAGGCAGAGGTCTGCAAAACCTTTATCCCCGGTTCAAATCCGGGTGTCGCCTTTTTGAAAAAGACTGCCGGGGTGGTGGAATTGGCAGACACACAGGACTTAAAATCCTGCGGTAGGTGACTACCGTGCCGGTTCAAGTCCGGCCCTCGGCACCATGTTTTTATCATAAGTTGCGCTCTTTAATGATCATGCCGGTGTGGCGGAATTGGCAGACGCGCACGACTCAAAATCGTGTTCCTCACGGAGTGCCGGTTCGACCCCGGCCACCGGTATCTATTCTATTAAAAGTTTCATGATCGGTTTTTACCGTCAACCTAACGTTTCACCCTCGTGGTGAAACGTTTTTTTGTGGTTTGAATGAGTTATTTAGATAAAAATAGAAACCTATTAAAAAATAATGAGCATGTACTTCTTTTAGCAGAATAATCTTTAGATGATTTGCAACATTTGATAAGATACATTTAATCATGTAAGGAAACAAAATGGGGTAGCGCATTCCCATAAAACAGTGTGTACTACCTTTTTGTGTAACTAAATGAATATTTGGGTAAATACACATCTTTAGCTGATATCATCATTGTGACCCAATTTGAGGGGAGAATTTATGAAAAAACAGAATGATCATGAAGAGTTATTGACAGGTGGAAATGTCTCGAACGTATATCGTTTTGGAGATACGGTTCGTCGAGAAGTAAAGTCAGATAATATCAATATCCAAAAGCTGCTAAAGCATTTAGAAAAAAAGAATTTCTCCTATGCTCCAAAGTTTTTAGGGGTTGATGAAAAAGGTAGAGAGATATTGTCCTTCATTGAAGGCGTAGCCGGTCATGATCCCTTAAAAGAATACATGTGCTCTCACCATGCCTTAAAAGAAATAGCAAGAGTGCTTAGACTGTATCATGATGCTGTTCGTGATTTTCCCATTTCAGACGATTGGGAACGAATGGACAATACGCCTAACAACATAGAGGTTGTGTGCCATAATGATTTTGCTATGTACAATATCATTTTCAATAATGAAAAACCAGTAGGAATCATTGATTTTGATGTAGCTGCTCCTGGTCCAAGGCTGTGGGATATCGCATATACTCTGTATACTTGTGTACCTCTCAGTAGGTTTTTTCGCACCGAAACAGGAGAGATCGTGAACTACCATTCATCAGAACATGAAGACCATATAAAGCATAGAGTGAAACTGTTTTTTGAATCTTATGGGGAGAAAATAGCAGAAGGTTATTTGGATATGGTGCTGCTGCGTTTAAAAGGGTTATGTCAGTACATGAAACGAAAAGCGAGTGAAGGTGATATAGCTTTTCAAAAAATGATTCATGAGGGGCACCTTGAACATTATCAAAAAGACATTCAATTCATTCATGAACACCGAAAAGAATGGATTTGAGGGTGCCAAGGGCTTCTAAAAATGAATGTAAAAAGGCGGAGTTGTTAACTTGCAAATGAAGACGATATTACAGACCATCATTGAAGACGAGGGATCACATGCTTATCCGCTTTTTAGACAGTACTGTGTGAAGAAAGAACAGGGTCTGCGTAAAGATGCGTTAAAGGTTCTTCAGTTTTTTGTTGAAGAGATGAAGGAGAACGATTTTGCAGCACGGCGTTCATTTGTTGATTGGCTCTTTGAGAAGATTGAACGGTTTGAGGATGGTCATCATTTGCTTGTGTATCCATTGATAATTGGGGTGATTCAGCCTGTTCTTCAAGAGTGGGAGAAGGTTGATCCTATGGATGTGAGACCGTATCGCTGGCAGGGCTTGTTTGTGCATCAGGGAGAAGGGCTGCCTTATTTATTGAAGGCATTAGGGCTTGGAGGTAGCAAGGAACAGCGTGTCATTGTACAAATTTGCGAAATCTATTTATCGGCTTTGTGGTATTCGTTTCATCATATACATGAAGATCTTTATTTAAGCACCTATGAGAAAGATCAAGAGCGAATTCAAGGCATTGAAGATGTCATGATGCTGATCGAAGATAAGAGGATTCGTACCAATGTTGAAAAACAAGTAGCCTATTAT
The DNA here is from genome assembly GCF_038601465.1 of Bacillus sp. FSL R7-0672. NCBI lineage: Bacteria > Bacillati > Bacillota > Bacilli > Caryophanales > Bacillaceae > Bacillus > Bacillus sp. FSL R7-0672. The sequence continues at coordinate 931,291 of NZ_CP152010.1, forward strand.
GATCAGCTTTTATCGGACTGGAAGAAATTTCAGCAAACGGAGACAAGAGGCTTCATGAAATGGTGTGCGGAGCGTAAGAAGCCGTATGAGTGGGTAGAGGCTTTTTATTATCAACAATAGATGAGGAAACGGCAGAATTCATTCTGCCGTTTATTTATGCCATATTCGCTCTATTTCTATATGATCTGGTTTGAAATATTTCAGGACATAGACATCTGGATTGCTTAGTTTCTCCCACTCTTTGAATCCAATCGTGGGATCGGCGTGTTTAAGAAGCAGGCTCATAATATTGCCATGTGTGACGAATAGGGTACGATCTTTTCCTGAATTTATTTGTTCGTATAGTACTTCTACAATGCGGTTCATGGCTTCAAGGCTTGATTCTCCGCCTTCACAAGTCAGGTGTAAGTCCGTAAAACTGAGCTTTAGTTTCTCAAACCAATCGTCCATTGGTTTGAGGCTTAGCACACGTTCAGAAAGACGCTGATCAATTTTCACTCTGAGTTGTCTTGTATGAGCAAGGGGCTCAGTGGTTTGGATCGCTCGCTTATAGGGACTTGAGATGATCTGATTGAGGTGAATGCCATTAAAAAACTGTGCTAGTGCTTGAGATTGTGCGATGCCTTGTGGCGTTAAAGACGCATCCTCGGATTGTCCATTGGCTTGGCAGTGTCTGACGATATAATATGTTTTCATGGGCCACACCTTTCATTGAGTATAAAAAAATCATCCAGGATTGGATGAGGATAGGTTCATTTGTTCGGATCTGTTTCTTTATAGGGATCTGTGAGCTTCGAGGTCAGGTCTAAATTGAACAAAAAATCATCTAAGGTGTCTGTACCAAAGGGAAGTGTGGAGAAGTTGATTGGGATGCTTTCTTCTTTCATTTCTGAGGTGATCTGTTGTTTAGGCTGCTTTTTTCTCCAGTACTTAAACAAGCGCATGTAAAGCCCCCTTTTCTATGAAAAAGATGGATTTATACATAATATACGGGGAGAGTTGTCCAGGCGTCAAATGTTTTCTTAGAGAACGATGAAAAGAGCCACAGAAAGCGCGGCCCTTTTGTCCATTTACTTGGCACGACGTAATGCTTTCAGCACTTTACGTTTGCATTTTAAGTTGTATCGCTTCTGATGAAGTTTATCTGTGTTACATCTGCCAATGACTTGGCGGACATCTGGATGATAAATGATGAGATGTCTGTAAGCTGGATCATTTAATAACTCATGAAACCAGCTATGTTTTTTGAGATGGGCTGCGTTTCTAGAGATATCCTCTTCATCTACCTGTAGAAAAGGGATATATACAGCAAGTGAAAAGATATCTAAAATGAATCCCATGTTGGTTCCTCCTTCCATATTATTTCCTACGCTTAGAAGGAGGAAAGGTTTCATTCAATAAAACTTTAAAAACAATCCCAATGCATAGACCATTCTTTTGTGTCTTTGTCGTAATAGAAATACATCGTGCCGTTATCACCAATCATGAACCGAGGTTTTTCTTCTGAGGCGATTTGCAGCATGAATTTGCCTAGTTGATGATGGGGTGGGGATTGAATATATGCACCATACCCACCGATTTTTGTGAATGAATAATTTGTGTATTGATCAATGAAATGTTCTGTCGCTTCATCACTTTCATTTACTTCTGATAAATCGACGTATGACCACGCTTCTTCCCAGCAAAGGTAGTCTTCTTGCTCATTTTGGTTCCATTGGATTTGAAAGGGTTTGAGTCCTCTCACTTCTTCAGGAGTTTCAACTACTTCTAATCCTTCCATATCTACATATTCAATGAGCTTCCAGCCTTCTCCGTTTTTTGTGATATCCATCGGAAGTGCTTTCTGGTTGAGAAAGATTTGAAACATTTTACATTCATTGAATCTGTTCATTCCTCCTGGCACTTCAGGTAAAGAAATTTGTAAGATCGGAATCATGACGCCATCTTGGTCTGCGGGCCAGCCTTGATCGGGGTGGATGAAGAAATGACCGGCAAACCAGCTGTGTGCTGTTGGATCAGGAAGAAAGCCGCCAATCTTAGCCACGACGGGTGTTTTTCCTAGTTGTTTTAATTCATGAAAAGCCTTGATCTCCATTACTTATCCCTCCAATCTTTAGCCTGCAATGTGGGCATCTTGAAACGTGCCATTGATATTGCCTGAGACAATGATGACATGTCCCCAAAATAAATCACCGTCATGACAGTAGACTTCAAACTCTCCATCTGGGTAAGCATGCAGACTTTCAAGTGAGATGCGGCTCATAAATTGATCCAGTGTGAGCTCTTCTTGTGTTTCAGAGGAGTCATCTTGCTCCTGCCAGTCTTTAGCTAATTCAAACAACTGATTTGCTGCAAATGATTTAATAGAAGCATCCCATGTAGTCTGCTCTTTCATGAGTTGTCTAGCGGTTCGAAGAGAGTCGTTTACTTTTTCATCTTCTTCGAGGTTGAAGTAGAGCAGGCATTCTTGATTACTCCACTGGATCGTTGTTTCAAATAAGTCTAGTCCTTTCACTAATTCAAAGGTGCCCAGCAGGTCATTATGATAAAAGACAGGTTTTTTGGCTTCTTCTAGTATCTCTTGCAGCTCTTCATCCTGTGTATCTGTATCGATGAGTGATACAAGCATGAACTCACCTTCACCTTTTCGGACCTGAAGTGTCATGATTGATTCTTTATGTAATTGTGCCTGCTTTTCCCTTAATCCCTCTTCATCTGTTAACCAGCAGAGCCTTATGTTTTCGGTTTTGATGAGGTCTTTTTCTTTCCATGCAATCAGTGGAATAGAAGCGGTCCAAAGAGATTCTTGTCCGGCTTTTCCTGCACCTACTCCTGAAGGTCCTGTGACAGCAATGATGTGGTCTATTTCTTCTGAAAATCGTTCTTCAAATGCGTTCATTTGTTTGTTATGTTTCATGTGATGTCCTCCAGCCTGATTTGTTGAAAATCTATATGTTTATCACACCGTACATCAGGAGGAGAAATCAAGCTTTTTTTGCTTAAAACTTTTTTAGATTGTCAGAAGGAGAGAAAATACATGGATGGCTGGAGGTTGAGTTACAATAAATACGAATATGTTATGTATCGAATTTTGTATATATTTGGGTAAATGAGTCGAAAAGCCTAGGTGATTCTTCCTTTTCTTTATAATTACTTTGACATGAATAGATGAAAAAAGTAAAGTAGTACTGAGTGATTTACAAACCCTTCTTCATCTATTGAATTGCAAAGTGTGTGTAAATGAAATGTAAATGGATATTTTTCCTTTTATTTACTCGTATTTTTTTTTGAAACCTATGATGCTTCTCATTCGTTATATTAAAGGAGCACATATATCCGGCGGAAACAGAGCATCGGAATGCTTGGTGAAGAAGATTTACATTTGCAAAATCAATGTAAATTTTTTATGATTTCATTTATATCAGAACGATAATAAGAAAGAAGAGGTTTTATGAAAAAAAAATTTGCGAACAAATATAGCTTTTTTGTATTGGCTGTCCTTTTATTTTGGGCGAAATCGTACGCAGCCTACAAAATGGACTTTAATTTAGGAGTGAAAGGTTCTTTTCAAGAGGGTCTTCTCTTATTAAATCCATTTAGTTCAGCCATTGTGTTTTTGGGACTGGCTCTCTTTTTGAAGGGTCGTAAATCTGCCATTGTTTTAATTGTCATTGACTTTATTATGACCGCACTTTTATATGCGAATGTAGCGTACTACCGTTTCTTTGATGACTTTTTGACTTTCTCCACAATGAAGCAAGCAGGCAATCTTGGAGGAGGCATGACTGGCGGTGTGTTATCTAGTATTAAGCCGCATGACCTTTTGTATTTCCTTGATATTATTATCTTGATTGCGATTGTGATTTGGAGACCAGAAGTGAAGAAATTCCAAATGAAAAAGACATTTGCACTGTTGATTGTGGCTACAGGTGTAGGACTGTTCTTTGTAAACCTTCATTTAGCTGAAAAGGACCGTCCAGAATTATTAACAAGAACATTTGATCACAAGTATGTTGTCAAATATTTAGGTGTTTATAATTATACGATTTATGATGGAGTACAATCAGCACAAAATGCAACACAGGTAGCAAATGCGAGCAGTGAAGATTTAACGGATGTTGTAAACTATACAGCTTCTCACTATGCAAAGCCAAACGCAGAGTATTTCGGTAAAGCTAAAGGGAAAAACATTATTAAAATCCATTTAGAAAGCTTCCAGTCTTTCTTAATTGACTACAAACTAAATGGAGAAGAAGTGACACCGTTTTTAAACAAACTGGCTCATGGTAAAGAGGACTTTACGTATTTCGATAACTTCTTCCATCAGACAGGTCAAGGAAAGACAGCTGATGCTGAGCTAATGATGGATAATAGTATGTTCGGCTTGCCAGAGGGAGCAGCGTTTGTGACAAAAGGTGAAAATACTTACCAATCACTCCCTGCCATCCTAGATCAAAAAGCAGGCTATACGAGCGCAGTGCTTCACGGGGATTACAAATCTTTCTGGAACCGTGACACGATTTATAAGCATATGGGATATGATCAATTCTTCGATGCTTCACATTACAACATGGATGAAGAAAATCTTGTGAATATGGGTCTGAAGGATAAACCATTCTTTAAAGAATCAATCCCGATGCTAGAATCAATGAAAAAACCATTTTATGCACACTTAATGACATTGACTAATCACTATCCATTTAATTTAGATGAAAAAGATGCGACGATTGCTAAGGCAACAACTGGTGACAAAACAGTAGATAACTACTTCCAAACAGCAAGATATCTAGATGAGTCATTAGAGCAATTCTTTAAAGACTTGAAAAAATCAGGTATGTATAAAGACTCTGTCATTTTATTATATGGTGATCATAATGGTATTTCTGAAAACCATAACCGTGCAATGAGTGAAATTCAAGGGAAAGAAATTACACCTTATCAAAATGCACAAAACCAGCGTGTACCACTCATGATTCGTATTCCTGGCAAACAGGGCGGCGTGAACCATACGTATGGTGGTGAAGTAGACGTGATGCCTACGCTTCTTCACTTACAAGGTATTGATTCAAATGAGTATGTGAATTTTGGAACAGATCTATTCTCTAAGAAGCATGATCAAACTGTTGCATTCCGTAACGGAAACTATGTGACACCAAAATATACACTTGTAGATAACACTGTCTACGATACAAAAACAGGTAAAGTTGTGAAACAAAATAAAAAGACAGAGGCGATTAAAGCCCGTGTCGATAATCAGTTAAGCCTTTCAGATAAAGTGCTTTATAGGGATCTTCTTCGATTCCATAAGCTGTCTGATTTTAAACCAGTGAATCCATCTGATTATTTCTATGGTAAATCAAAAGAAAAAGAAGAGGATTCTTCTACTAAGTAACTGAGTTTTGGGCAAGCACAGAAGGGTGCTTGCCTTTTTCTCTCTCATCGCTTGATTTGTTGGCAAAATATGTTTATATTTAGGGTGATACAAGCGTGATGCTGGCGTGCAGCTAGCGGAACTCATTTCGTCCTAGGGGATTTCAGGAGGAGCTTATGACAACAAATACAAAAACACAAAAAAAGAAATCAGAAGTATGGGGCTGGCTCAAAGCAATCTTAATTGCATTCATTGCTGTTTTTATCATTCGTAACTTTTTATTCGCACCGTACATTGTAAAAGGGACTTCTATGCAACCAACATTACAAGATACAGAGCGGGTTTTTGTGAATAAAACGGTTGATTATTTCGGCGATTACAAACGGGGACAGATTATTGTTCTTGATGGGGAAGACCGCAGCACTCATTATGTCAAAAGATTAATTGGGTTACCTGGTGATAAAATTGAAATGAAAAATGACCAGCTATATGTCAATGGTCAAAAAGTGGCGGAGCCTTACTTAGCGTCAAACAAAAAGAAAGCAGCCGCAGATGGGACCTTGCTGACACCTGATTTTGGCCCTCTTACCGTTCCAAAAGGCAAGTATTTTGTCATGGGTGACAATCGTCAAAACTCAATGGACAGCCGCAATGGCTTAGGTCTTTTTACAAAGAGTGATATTCAAGGAACGACATCATTTGTGTTTTATCCTTTCCAAGACGTTCGACTACTTAATAATGAATGAAATAAAAAAAGCACACAGAGGTGTGCTTTTTTTATTTTCATTCAGCCTGGCTTTTTGTGATCGCCTGTTCAAGATCTGCAATAATGTCTTCAATCGCTTCTGTTCCAACAGATAAACGAATGAGCTCTGGTGTGACGCCTGTCGCTTTTTGTTCTGCTTCACTTAATTGCTGATGCGTTGTGCTGGCAGGGTGAATAATCAGTGATTTAGAATCGCCCACATTTGCAAGGTGTGAGAACAGCTTAACAGAATCAATGAGCTTTTTACCAGCTTCTCGTCCACCTTTAATACCAAATGTGAGAATGGCGCCTTGTCCTTTTGGCAAATAGGTTTGAGCAAGCTCATGAGATTCATGGCTTTCAAGACCTGGGTAGCTTACCCAATCTACAAGAGGGTGATCTTGTAAGAACTGCGCTGTTTTTAATGCATTTTCACTATGCCTCTCGAGACGCAGATGCAAAGTTTCTAGGCCTTGCAGAAGTAAAAATGAGTTGAAAGGTGACAAGGCTGCTCCTAAATCCCGTAAGAGCTGTACACGTGCTTTTGTGATATAAGCCGCTTCTCCAATTGCTTCAGTATACGTCAGACCGTGATAACTTGGATCTGGTTCAGTCAGCCCTTCGAACTTATCACTGTCGGCCCAAGGAAACTTGCCGCTATCGACAATGACACCGCCAATTGATGTACCATGACCGCCAATGAATTTCGTAGCGGAATGGACGACAATGTCTGCACCAAATTCGATCGGTCTCAATAAATAGGGACTTGCGAGCGTATTGTCCACAATAAGCGGAATATGGTGCTTGTGTGCAATGGCTGAGATGGCTTCAATATGTAGAATGTCGCCTTTAGGATTCCCAATGCTCTCTGCATATACTGCCTTCGTTTTGTCTGTAATTGCGGCTTCGAGTTCTTCTAAATTGGACGAATCAACAAATTTCACTGTAATGCCGAGCTTTTTGAGTGTATGGGCAAATAAATTGTATGTGCCTCCATAAAGGCTGCTGGAGGAGACAATTTCGTCACCAGCTCCTGCAATGTTTAAAATAGAATAAGTGGTCGCTGCTTGTCCAGAAGAGACAGCAAGTGCACCAATGCCGCCCTCAAGCTCAGCGATCCGTTTTTCAAAGACATCATTTGTAGGGTTCATAATGCGAGAATAAATATTTCCGGGTTCCTGCAGTCCGAATAAATTCGCCGCATGCTCGCTATCTCTAAAACCGAAAGAGCTTGTTTGGTAAATAGGAACGGCTCTTGAATAGGTAGCTGAATCAAGCTCCTGACCTGCGTGAATGGCTTTTGTTTCTAAACGGAATGGACGTTCTTCTGACATGTGTGTATCCTCCTTTTACTAAATAAAACCAACTAGTTTGATAAGAAATATTTAATAAGACTATAAATGTTGTTTCGTGCCTGGTCAATCATTTTTTAGATAAATCTGAAAAAATAATAAATAAAGTTGATGGACTTTTTTTATTTCAATGAGGAAAGGTGTGGACATGTTGATGTAAAGAGGGATTGTTTCATTAGAGAGTGCGGATCAGTTTTTTTGAAAGTAATAAATCATTGCCAGCTAGTGAAATCATAGGAATGCCTATGCAGTAAGTTGCTCTTCCATAGAAAGAAGCGAGTCATATGTTGGATGTGACTCAAGAAAGGAAAGGGCTTTTTTCCCAAGGGGCTTTCTTGTATATACATATTTTAAGTGACAAGAGAAGAAGGAAAATATGCTCACTCTTTTGTCGGAATTATCAGTAAATATTTCATAAATGGTGTGATAACGACATATAATTAGGACTTTTTTATCTGATATATCGGGGGAATTCTTTCTATTTCACAAAAAAGAAAGAATATATAAAGGGATTGATAAATAAGGACTATTTCAAAAAAAGAAGAAAAAAGCTGGTTTAATTTACATTATATGGGTTTTGTGGTTCTTATGGATTGCGAAAAACTAGATAATAAGATAGGGGTCCTACACTTAAAAGTGAAGAATTGAATAAAAAGTCACATTTTGTCCGAAAGTATGTTCGGTCGAAAATGGGATCTTCTGTTGATGTTTGGAGAGTGAAGCCTATGATACGATCATCATAAGCTGGGAGGTGAAAAGTATGACTTATGCAGCGCCGCAAGTTGACTATTCCACTATGGAACCTGCTATTATGGACCAAGCTTGGTTCTTAGTATTTGTTGCTGTCCTTCTTGGATTGGGAGCAACAGTTGTTCTAGGAGCAGCAGTTTGGTGTTTAGCAAACGGCAAGGGTAGCTTTACAGGAGCCGTTCAGTGGGAAAGTGGCTTAAAAGTCCAAATTGAATGTAAGTAGCTATACTTAGGATTCATCTTTTTACTTCTATGAAATGACACCAGGGCTAAACCGTCTGTGGCGGGCGGTTTAGCCTGATCTGTTTTTAAAGAATATGCAGACACTTGGAGGTTATATGTTTACGATCGAGAAATTAACCAAGACGTATAAAAATAACGTGACTGCTGTCAAAGATTTTCATTTAAAAATCGACCCTCATCAAATCGTTGCTGTTGCTGGACCGAATGGTTCCGGTAAAACAACGATGATTAACTGTATACTCGGTATCATTAAGCATACAGAAGGAACGATTCTCTTGCAGGACGTCACAAATGACGAACCATCCTTTAAAAAACAAGTAGCCTATGTTCCAGATGATCTGCTACTCCCTGAAGCATTGACTGGTGCTGAATATTTAGATTTTGTTTCTTCTATGTATGAATGTAAAACAATTCACAGAAGAAATCAACTAATTGAACTGTTTGATATGGACTCGGCTTTATCAAGACCGATTGAAACCTATTCACATGGTATGAAAAAAAAGACACAGCTGATTGCCGCCTTTATGCTTGATAGTCAATTGGTGATCATGGATGAGCCCTTTAGAGGACTTGATATTGAAGCGGTTATAAACACAAAGAAACTGATGAAACGTTATACCGAGCACCATGGTGCGATCATGCTTTCAACGCATGATATGCTTTCAGCGGAAGAGCTGTGCCATAAAATCGCCATTATTTCTAAGGGAATTAAAATGGATGAAGGAACGGTCTCAGCCTTAAAGGAGAAGTATCAATCAAGCACATTGGAACAGGTGTTTCTGAAAGCTTCAATGTTAAGTGATAGGGGTGCACATTTTGATGAAATCATTAATCATTTCTAGAATGATGCTTAAAATGTGGCAGCAGGAGATGTATAAGCTCTTTGATACTCAGACGAAGCGGATCATTGTGATCTTATTCTTTTTGTTTGCAGTGACAATGGGCGCCATCATCGGATACAGTTTTACGGGTGTCTTTATGAAGGCATTCTTAAATGGCGATGAACGTTCACTTGGATTACTCGTTGTGTCAATGGCGATCAATGCATCCATCTTTACAAGCCTGTTATTCATTTTGATCAAAGTCAGGACGCCTGAGCAAGACCGTTTTTCTATGCAGCTCAGTTGGTTCCCGCTTTCTACCTTTCAGAAAAGCCTCGGATACTTTATTCCGATGGTGACAGTGGTGGCAGGGCTTGTTTTATTTTTTATCGGTATTCTGCTGTTACCTAATTTTATTGCCCAGGGAATAGGTATTTTCTTTATCTTTACGTTCTTTTTGATGGTGATTTTGCAATCGCTTTTTGTCTTAATGCTTTTGCAACTCATTTATAATATTACCTATTTGATCGTTCTGAAATTAAAATTACCGTTGCAAAAATTTGCAGCGATCTTTGTTTTATTAGCACTGGTTGTAGCGTATGGAATGACGCATTTTGATATCAATCAAATTCAGCAATCATATATACAGTTTGATTATCATTTGATGTATTTTACAGCACCGTTTTTCTTAGCGGCTCAAGGAATGTCTCCTGAAGGGATAAACTATGCAATTTTGATCCTAGTCATCCTTTTATCGGCGGGCGGCGCATTTCTTTCTCTTGCGATGATGCCGATTATGGCAGAGAAAAAAGCGTTAACCTTTTTAAATAAACTGCCGTTCTCTTCTTCAAAAAAATGGTCACTTATTGTAAAGGAAATGAAATCACAGGTGCGAAATGAAGAAAACATTTTAAACTTTCTCATACTCCTCATTGTGATCTTATTCGTCCGTTATCAGTTTAGGTTCCGCTTTGAAGAAGAAGCGTTTTTTGTTCTCTGCGCTCTTGCTGGATTAACCGCCTTCAATTCATTTGGCAATGATAAACGAATGCTGGGGATGTACAAAACATTTGGCCTAAGATCGTGGGAAGTGGCTCTGTATAAGTTTATCGGGCTTTTGCTTGTTGGTGTACTGCAAATAGCAATCTTCATGCTGACAACGTTGACGCTTCCTGATCAGGTTTGGAACGTATTGATTGGGGCCGCTGTCTTATGCAATGCCACTGCGCTCTTTTATGTGGTAGGTATTTTACTTCCGCTTGATCGGAACAATCCCTACACAGGCATTTTTTCATTTGGAGCACTTATTTTACTCATGATTCCGATTGTTTTTATTGGAAACTATGTCATAGGGGAGTCGAGTCAAACGCTTCAGTGGCTGCTTGTAGCTGCATTTGAAGGTCTGCTCATCTTTGCCATATACAAAGGTTTTTCATGGAGGTATTCACATGATTCAACTTCTTAACAATAAGCTAAAGATTGAGCGGGTACCGGCACTCGCGCCGTATGTGACCTTACAAAAGAGACATCTCACGGATACGCAGTATGGAAGCACACTCCCGATTAATGAAAGTGCCTATCATATGTTAACGAAAGTAGATGGCAAAAGGACAGAAGCGAGTATTACCGCAGAGCTCGCCGATTTGTTTCAGGTCGATGAGTCTGTGATTTCTCGTGACTTTTATCAACTGATGATGGGGTTGAATCAGCACCACTTACTGTCTATTCATTATCAATCACCATATCGAATTGTGACAGCCTGCTGTCAATTTTTCAAACAGTATCAAGTGAAAATGAAGGAACGATTTGATTGCACTGGTCACTCGTTCTTTCATATTTTTGGGACAGCATTACTCATGGTGACGCGTAAAATCATCTTTTTCTGGATGCTTTTTATGGTCATGGCAGGGATCGCTTTTTTATTCATTCCTGACCGGTCGATTGCAGCCATTGCGATTTATTTTACAATTATATATTTTGGATTAATTACGGGGACCGCATTACATGAGGCAGCACACGGCTATGCGCATCGAAAATTTGCGGGAAGGGATGGTCCACAAGGCTTTTTTGCGAGTGATATGATGTCTGTGAAATTTGTAAGACCAGTATTAGATCCGTTTCAGAAGAAGCAGGTATGGATTACGCTGCTTGGGCCGCTTGTCCCAGGTGTGATCGGAGCAGCAGGGATCATTGTGACCGTATTATGTCTAAAAGAAAATCCAATCTCGACCGGATTCTTTATTTTTTCAATCACATATTTTATTCAATTACTCTATCTTCTTCCGTTTATGGGGGATGGTAAATCCATTATGAAGCAGCTATTGCTTGGGGGAATGGGAGGACAACGATCATGAACGTACAGGCGATGAAACAAGGTGCTATTGTTGGTGGTTTTCTGGGGTTTTTAGGCTTTCCGATGCTGACAATCGGTGTATTGTTCTATCATTTATTTCAATCAAAAACGAATGATGCTTTATTATTTAACAGTCTCGCTTTTGAGATGGAAGGTTCATCCGCATTTACTTTTCAAATCAAGCCAAACTTTTTTATTTATATGATTGTGATTTTTGCCGCGAGTTTTCTCATTGTGGCTATCTTATCAGCCATGAAGCAGAAAAAAGCGGAAGATTAGGAGAATTCTCCTAATCTTTTTTTGTATGTCCAACCAAATTTTAGTATAATAGAAAATAAAAAACATCAAAGGGGATCTCAATGTTAAAAAAATGGAGTGTTCTTATATTCACTGTTTTTCTATTAGCAGGATGCGGTGAGAAGGCTGAAGAAACCACGCAAACCGAGAAGACGGTATCAACAATAAATACGGAGCCTGCTACTAAGAAGCAAGTAACCATCGAACAAATGAAACTGACAAAAAAAGAAAAGAGCTTACTAGAAGCATCAACCACTAATGAAATGGTGGCTTTGACATTAAAAGGATTAACGAAGAAGGATAAGAGTATTACGTTTATCGGGAGTCATTACAAAAATGGCCGATTAGCTAATAAGGAAGCATCATCTGCCACCTTTACTTTACATCAGGATGGCACAGACCAAACGATGAATGTGCTCTTACAATTAAAACATGAGAAAGATACATATGAATCACAATTTAGTATGTGGTCAGACAACAAGAACGAGGGAATGACAAAAGCGACAGCAAGCTTTCCGTTCAAAGTAAGTGACTATGTTTTTTCTGCACAATCTGAAACTGTCAAAGTCTCTTCTGGAGGAAAGGCACTGATTGCGTATACAGCGGCAATGGGGAAAGACGGAAATTCACCGATGCTTGAAGAGATTGAGAAGAATCCAAAGCAAGCGCTGAAGAATAAGTCACATGCCTACTTATTTTATATCCAGCTCGATAAATAACTATCGTAATATATACGGAGAATATGAAGTTTTTTGACGGAAAATCTTCATATTCTCTTGACGAATTGTTAAGAAAGTTGTAACATAATAAAAGTCAACGCGATGACGTTGCTTATTGATGCGGGTGTAGTTTAGTGGTAAAACCTCAGCCTTCCAAGCTGATGTCGTGAGTTCGATTCTCATCACCCGCTCCAATACATAATTTTGTTTATAACGCAGTATTTCGTTTCTTAGATAAACGAAGTGTTGCGTTTTTTATTATGTCAGTATAATGTGAAAAAGCACTGTCAAGCTACAGTGCTTTTTCAATAAGTTCATATTTACTTTCTCCACCATGTATTTGTACAAACATCTTCGTCAAGGATTGGATGAGAGCTTCACTCTTTTCCCGGGAAATAGATGGCGGAAACAGGATGATTTGCAAAATGTTTTTTGTGTCTTGAGAAATGTGTGCTTTACTTGGTTGAGAAAATAATCCTTTAAGTCCTGCGTTGTCCTGCCATTCAATGTGACCACTCTCATGTTTTGCTAGTGAAAGCGGCTCTTCTATATGATCAGCATCGAATGTTAAGATAGGCAAGAAATATTTTAAAGAGAAAAAGATCGACAAATCCTGTACGGAATTGGTCGAGTCAATAAATCGTTCCTTTTGGATATCAGCAAGAATTGGCAGGAAAGGAACGTCTTTTAAAAGGTCCGTCCATTCTTTGATTGCTGGTACTTCTTCTAATACTTTATCTTCGTATTCAAAAAATAAAGATTCTTGAAACAGGCGGAGCCGGCCTTTTAACATTTGAGGGGATGTGCCAACTTCAATATGCGAATATTCAATCTGTCCAACATGGATAGACGGGTTGTCAGGATGAGAAATTTCCATATGTATCTTCACAGTGACTCACTCCAATCGGTCATGATACACTCGTATTATACTGAAAACAACAGAAGAAACAAAGAAAGGAGGTTTGCAAGGTGATTCATGTTGGAGAATTAAAAGAAGAATTGATTCAATATGCGAAAGAAATTGGTGTCGATAAAATCCGATTTGCAAGTGCTGATACATTTGATTCATTAAAAGACCGCCTCATCTTACATGAATCGTTAGGGTATTTGTCAGGCTTTGAAGAGCCTGATATAGAGAAGCGAACAAACCCTTCTTTGCTGCTTCCGAAGGCCAAATCAATTGTTGCGATAGCGCTCGCGTATCCTTCCAAAATGAAAGATGCTCCTCGAAGTACAAAGGATGCAAGAAGAGGGATTTTTTGCCGTGCTTCTTGGGGAACAGATTATCATGTTGTGCTGAAAAAAAAGCTTGATATGCTCGAAGAATTCTTGCGGAGTAAACATGTCGATATACGGACAAAATCAATGGTGGACACAGGGGAACTATCTGATCGTGCAGTAGCGGAACGCGCTGGCATAGGTTTTAGTGCGAAGAACTGTATGATTATCACGCCAGAGTTTGGGTCTTACGTGTATTTGGCTGAAATGATCACAAATGTCCCATTTGAACCGGATGAAAAAATTGAAGACCAGTGCGGAACGTGTAATAAATGCGTAGATTCGTGTCCAACTGGTGCACTTGTGAATCCAGGACAGCTGAATTCTCAACGGTGTATTTCCTTTTTAACGCAAACAAAAGGATTTTTGCCTGACGAATTTCGTTCGAAAATAGGAAATCGATTGTACGGGTGTGATACGTGCCAAATTGTCTGCCCGATCAATAAAGGGAAGGACTTTCACCTTCATCCTGAAATGGAGCCGGACCCTGAAATTGCGAAGCCACTCTTAAAGCCGCTTCTTACGATCAGTAATCGTGAGTTTAAGGAAAAATACGGTCATGTTTCAGGTTCATGGCGGGGGAAAAAGCCGATTCAGCGAAACGCGATTTTGGCACTTGCTCACTTTAAAGATACATCTGCCTTACCCGTGTTGATTGAATTGATGCACAAGGATCCAAGACCTGTTATTCGGGGCACGGCTGCTTGGGCAATAGGGAAAATTGGCGATGAGGAGCTGCTCCCAGAGCTGGAAAAAGCCCTTGAGCGGGAAAGCGATGAGGAAGCGAAACAGGAAATTGTCAAAGGGATTGAGCTTTTACAGACACCTTTAAATACTAAATAACGTCCCTGTGAACATAGAATGAACCAAACAGAGATTTTAAAAAAGTTTGGTGGTGTCTGTGTGAAACAATTATTAGAGCAAACATTAGAAGACAGGCTTGGTTATTTATTAAATGGGAGTGCAATCAAACAGCCGCAGCTCATGTCTGATGTGGAAGCAGTCGAACGGAAAAAAGAGCTTTTTGCTAGAAGACAGGTGGAGATTGTCAAAGCGAAAGCCAAAGCAACACTCCTAGATTCTTCGATTCAGGATGACGGGGCTCAGCATGTGCAGTATCTCGCTCATCTCACTTATGTATGCAAGGATGTAGACGATTCTTTTTATTTAGAGGAGCAGGTAGAAAAAAGAGAAGCGTTCCTTTACAACGACATGCTTGTCAAAGATCGAATGATGATTGAAGAACGTCAAATGGAAGAGCAGGTGGATGAGCGCTTTCAGACCGAAGAACAGTTTGGGAGAGCCTTCCACTATGACCGGCGGGCAGCCGTACAATATGCGGAGACGTATTGGAATAAACGAAATCCCGCCTATAAAAACTTCGAAGATAACTGCACGAATTTTATTTCACAATGCTTGAAGGCAGGGAATGCGCCAACGAGAGGGTATCCGAACCGCGGATCTGGCTGGTGGGTGCGGCCGCACACGTGGAGCTATAGCTGGACGGTGGCTCATTCGATGAAAAATTATTTAGCGAATTCGAAAGCGGGTTTAAGAGCAAAGAAACTCAAAGAAGCACAGGAGCTTCAAATTGGTGATGTCATTTGCTACGATTTTGAGGGAGATGGCAGGTATAATCATACAACCATTGTCGTCGATCATGATAAAGGCGGAATGCCTCTTGTGAATGCTCAAACATATGACAGCCGTATGCGTTATTGGTCGTATGAGGATTCGACTGCCTATACTCCTGCTATTCGTTATACGTTTTTTCACATTCTGGACGATGCCGCGAAGGATAGTTAATGGTATAATGTTGAGCGGAAAAGAAAATTAGAGGTGAACTTTTTTGGGACTTCATGTCGTTTTATATCAACCAGAGATTCCAGCTAATACTGGAAATATTGCGCGTACATGTGCAGCAACAAATACAACCCTTCATCTGATTCGTCCGCTTGGTTTTTCGACAGATGATAAAATGCTGAAGCGTGCAGGACTCGATTATTGGAAATATGCCAATGTCGTCTATCATGATTCACTTGATGAATTGTTTGCGGCACATCCGAAGGGACAATTCTTCTATATCACAAAATTTGGTCAAAAGCCGCATACGACATTTGATTACTCTCAGTTAGATGAAGATTACTTCTTCGTTTTTGGCAGAGAGACAAGTGGATTGCCGAAAGATTTGATCGAGCGGAATATGGACCGCTGCCTTCGTTTACCGATGACAGAACATGTTCGTTCTCTGAATCTATCGAATACGGCAGCAATTCTTGTGTATGAGGCACTTCGCCAGCAGCAATATCGAGATCTGATATAAGGTCATGATGAAAGCCGGGATGCCTGGAACTGACCCCATAAGATGAGACAAATAAAAAACACCTTCAAGTTTGAAAATGGATCGTTGTGATCCGAAATAAAACATGGAGGTGTTTTTTCTATGGGGACAAGAGTGAGTTATCCGGTTGAAGTCAAACAGAAGGCTGTAGAAATGAGATTGGCAGGCGTACCTATGAAAGAGATCATGCAGAAATTGAATATCAAGAATAAGACGCAGGTTCAGACATGGGTGAGGTGGCATAAAGCTGGGGATACACACCGGTTCGAACAGCCTGTTGGAAAACAATATACCTATGGAAAGGGTCCCGAGTACTCTTCCGAATTAGAGAGACTGCAGGCAGAAAATCGCTTTTTGAGTCAACAGAATGAAGTTTTAAAAAAGTACAACGAATTGGAAAGGAAGTTGATAAGGAAACGTCAATCAAACTGGTAGAAGAATTGTGCAAAACGATGACGGTACAGGACATCTGTGTCCATTTAGGCATCTTACGTACTTCGTATTATAGATGGAAAAAGGATCTGACTCAGAATCATTCTAAAAGACAACTAGAGAAACAGGTCGGCACGTTGTGCCGAAAGCACAAATATCGATATGGTTATCGAAAAATCACAGCCATACTAAAAAGGAGAATGCGTATTAACCATAAAACTGTTCAACGTATCATGCAGAAAAACCAGTGGCAATGCCGGGTTAAAATGAAAAAGCGTAAGAAGAATGGGCAGCCCTATGCCGTGGCCGGTAATATACTGGATCGGAACTTTCAGTCTGATCGCCCTCTTGAAAAACTAGTAACGGACATCACGTATTTGCCTTATGGACAGAAACAATTGTACCTTTCCAGTATATTGGATTTATATAATGGAGAAGTGATTGCTTTTACGATTGGTGATAAGCAGGACACAGACTTTATCTTAAACACACTTAATCAGCTCCCAGCACTGCCTGAGAATTGCGTGTTACATAGCGATCAAGGTTCTGTGTATACATCTTACGAGTATCAGAAAGCTGTTCATATAAAAGGCATTACCATGAGCATGTCCCGTAAAGGGACGCCCGCTGATAATGCCTCCATCGAATCGTTTCATTCCTCACTAAAGTCTGAAACGTTCTATCTTAACAGGATTGACCGCACTACGACCAGCATCGTAGAACGCACTGTCAAAGAATACATTTATTATTATAACAACATTCGTATTCAAACGAAACTAAACAACCAATCACCGATAAACTATCGGCAATTGGCTGTATAAAGGTGTTTTGATCCCTGTCTCAAAAACGGGGGTCAGTCCCGCCTATCTCGGCTTTTTTATATGAGATAAGGAACAAAATATGACTTGTTTAGTCTATTTTTTGACATATTGAAAAAAATCAAAGGACAGTAAATATGTAGGTGCTAAAAACAACGAATTAAATGAAAAAGGATGTTCCGCTTATGGAACATCCTTTTCTTCATTTACCAGGCTTGCCTTCGTAGCCAGCTGTGAAAATGGATACTAAAAACGTAATGATGACGCCCATCATAATGACCGTTCTCATATAAGCTCCCCCTTATCCCTTTGTTTCTATCGCTGCCTATTTCATATGATGTGAAGTTCGCCTTAAAAAGCAGGAGAAGAAGATCATTTTTCTCCTGTTTTTTCTTTATTATGAAGGGTCTTGCGGATGGTTGTCAATTCAGTTTGCCAATTCGTCATTTTGAAGAACGAAAGCATGTAATAGGACGCCTCCGCATAGATTGTAAAACAGTATCTGATTACTTGCTTCAATCTTGAAAGAGGAGGTTCATATGGATATTTTAAAGAAAATCGAACAGCACAGAGAAGAAGAGCAGCGTCTCAAATGGGAAGGCACATTCGGCGAATATTTAGACATTATAAAGGAAAATCCACTTGTCGCTCAATCTGCTCATTCTCGCGTTTATCATATGATTAAAGACAGCGGGATTGAAGAGGAGAATGGGGTCAGAACGTACAAATTTTTTGATCAGGAGCTTTTTGGATTAGAGGAATCATTGGAAAGATTAGTGGAGGAATATTTTCACCCTGCTGCCAAGCGGCTCGATGTGAGGAAGCGTATTTTGTTATTGATGGGACCAGTGAGCGGGGGGAAATCTACGCTTGTTACTAGGCTGAAAAGAGGACTAGAAGAATATTCACTGACAGATCATGGCGCAGTCTATGCGATCAAAGGCTGCCCGATGCATGAAGATCCGCTTCATCTTATTCCGCAAAATCTACGTGAGGATTTCTATAGAGAGTATGGCATTCGTGTGCAGGGGAATTTGTCCCCTCTGAATATGATGAGGCTGGAAGAGGAATATGGTGGACGAATTGAGGATGTAAGGGTTGAACGGATCTTTTTCTCAGAGGATAAACGGACCGGTATTGGTACCTTTAGTCCGTCTGATCCAAAATCTCAGGACATTGCTGATTTAACAGGAAGCATCGATTTTTCCACTATTGCTGAATTTGGATCAGAGTCAGATCCAAGGGCCTACCGCTTTGATGGAGAACTCAATAAAGCAAACCGAGGGATGATGGAGTTTCAGGAGATGTTAAAGTGTGATGAGAAATTTCTATGGCATCTTCTGTCATTAACGCAGGAAGGAAATTTTAAAGCAGGCCGTTTTGCCTTGATTAGTGCAGATGAATTGATCGTCGCTCATACGAATGAAACCGAGTACCGGTCGTTTATTTCAAATAAAAAGAACGAGGCCTTGCATTCAAGAATTATTGTGATGCCGATTCCTTATAACTTGAAGGTGACAGAGGAGGAACGCATTTATCATAAAATGATTTCAGAAAGTGATGTCTCTGATGTGCATATTGCCCCGCATACGCTGAAGGTGGCAGCGATGTTCTCCATTTTGACAAGACTCAAAGAGCCGAAGCGTTCTGATATTGATTTGGTGAAAAAAATGCGCCTTTATGACGGAGAAAGTGTCGAGGGATTCCAATCTGCTGATATTGATGAGATGAAAAAGGAATTTCATGATGAAGGGATGAGCGGGATTGATCCGCGATATGTGATTAACCGCATTTCCTCCACTATTATCCGGAAGAATATGGAGTCGATCAATGCGCTGGATGTCCTTCGTTCGTTAAAAGAAGGACTCGATCAGCATCCATCTATCTCAAGCGAGGACCGGGAGCGCTATTTGAATTTTATTTCTGTTGCGCGAAAAGAGTACGACGATATTGCGAAGAAGGAAGTACAAAAGGCATTTGTGTATTCCTATGAGGAGTCTGCGAAAACGCTCATGGATAATTACTTAGATAATGTCGAGGCATATTGCAACAAAAACAAACTGCGTGATCCGTTAACCGGTGAAGAAATGAATCCTGATGAAAAGCTTATGCGTTCAATTGAAGAGCAGATCGGAATTTCTGAAAATGCGAAAAAGGCATTTAGAGAAGAAATTCTGATTCGTATTTCGGCTTATGCGAGAAAGGGCAAACGCTTTGATTATAATTCTCATGAGAGATTGCGTGAGGCAATTCAGAAGAAGCTGTTTGCTGATTTAAAAGATGTGGTGAAAATCACGACGTCAACGAAGACACCGGATGAACAGCAGCTGAAGAAAGTGAATGAAGTAGTGGCTAGATTAATTGATGAACATGGCTATAATTCAACAAGTGCAAATGAACTTTTAAAATATGTAGGCAGTCTTCTTAATCGTTAATAAATGAAGGAGGCATTATTGGCGCACCTGCACCGGTAATGTCTTTTTTAGAAATGATCGTCAACTTGGGTGACGAGCAGCATAAGATAAAGGAATCGGTGGTTAGAAGAATTGTGCAAACAGGTGAGGAGGGGGATGGATGTCCCGGCAAGAAAAAAGTCAGTTTATTGTATCACAGGAAGACTGGTCCCTCCATCGAAAAGGCTATGACGACCAGCAGCGTCATCAGAAAAAGGTCAAAGAAGCGATTAAAAACAATTTGCCGGATCTTGTCACAGAAGAAAGCATTATCATGTCTAACGGAAAAGATGTTGTCAAAATTCCGATTCGTTCGTTAGATGAATATAAAATTCGGTACAACTACGATAAAAATAAGCATGTGGGTCAAGGCGATGGAGACAGCGAGGTAGGCGATATTGTCGCACGTGATGGATCAGACAGTAAGCAAGGGCAAGGAAAGGGACAGAGCGCAGGAGATCAGGCTGGAGAGGATTATTACGAAGCTGAGGTCTCATTAATGGATCTTGAGGAAGCGCTGTTTCGGGAATTAGAGCTGCCAAACCTTAAACAAAAGGAGCTTGACGACATCATTGTCGAGCAAATTGAGTTTAACGATATTCGCAAAACCGGGTTAACAGGGAATATTCATAAAAAACGAACGATGCTGTCAGCATTTAAACGAAATGCAATGACAGGCAGTCCTTCCTTTTATCCAATCTACCCAGAGGATATCAAATATAAGACGTGGAATGAAGTGACCAAACCAGAGTCGAAAGCCGTCGTTTTGGCGATGATGGATACGAGCGGAAGTATGGGACTTTGGGAAAAATATATGGCGAGAAGTTTTTTCTTTTGGATGACACGTTTCTTACGGACAAAGTATGAAACGGTTGAAATTGAATTTATTGCTCATCATACGGAGGCGAAGGTTGTCGATGAAGAGCATTTCTTTTCGCGGGGGGAGAGCGGAGGAACCATTTGCTCCTCTGTCTATCGAAAAGCGCTAGAGCTCATAGACGAACGTTATCCGCCGTCGCGATATAATATTTATCCTTTTCATTTTTCTGATGGAGACAATTTGACCTCAGACAATGCACGATGCGTGAAGCTTGTTTCTGAAATTATGAAAAAAGCCAACTTATTCTGCTATGGTGAAGTGAATCAATACAACCGGCATTCTACATTAATGTCAGCATATAAGCATATACAGGATGAGAAATTTAAGCATTATATTTTGAAGCAAAAATCAGACGTTTTTCTTGCCCTAAAAAAATTTTTTCAGCAGGAAGAAGTTCTTTCGTAAATAGCACATTTGAAAAAACCTTTCAGCATAAGGGCTGAAGGGTTTTTTGTATGGAGAAGGAAGGGATCACCAGAAAAAAAGTAAAACTTTCTCTTTGACATTTCAATTTTCATTTATTAATATTTAATCTTGTTAAATATAAGTTTTTCAAAAAAGATGCCGATCGTCTTTTCTTCTTTTTCTTCTCTTTGCTCATGAGTGAACAATAAGTATAAATGGGCTGCACACCATTATTCATGCGGGGAAGATGAAGGAGATATAACGGTTTTATGAGCTTGCTTCATATTCTGTCAGATGATGGGCATTCTAAGTTTGCTAAAGCAGATGACACTATATTTTTATACATGAAAGGAGAAACAAAACATGAACAGAGGGCGTTTATTGCTAACGAATATTATTGGCCTTATTGTAATTCTTGCCATTATTGCCGGAGGTGCTTATTACTACTACGAAAGCACAAATTTTGTCAAAACTGACGAGGCGAAAGTGACAGGTGACATGTATCAAATCACAGCACCAGCAGCTGGACAAATCAAAGGCTGGGATATCAATGAAGGTGACGAAGTGCAAAAAGACAGCACAGTCGCAAAAGTTGAAGGAGAAACAAAAACAAACATTAAATCAGTGGCTGATGGCACATTAGTCAAAAAAGAAGTACAAAACAATCAACAAGTGCAGCCTGGTACAGTTCTTGGTGAAACGATTGATTTAAGCAAGCTTTACATCACAGCAAATATCAAAGAAACAGATATTAAAAGCATTGAAAAAGGCGACAAAGTCGACATCGTGGTAGATGGTGATCCTGATACAACATTTGAAGGAACAGTTGAACAAATTGGTTATGCGACAAACTCAACATTCAACATGCTGCCAGCAACAAACTCAAGTGGTAACTATACAAAAGTGACACAAAAAGTAGCAGTGAAAATTTCAATTAAAAATCCATCAGACAAAGTACTTCCTGGTATGAATGCTTCTGTCAAAATTTCATCTTAATGATGATTGATATCAAAAAATGAAAGGAGGTTGTCTGAGATGGCAAATCAACCTGCAGCAACAAAACAGGGAGCAGGCTCCTTGTCTTTACTGATCATTTTAATGGCCGGCTTGTTCGTTGCGATTTTGAACCAAACACTTCTGAACGTAGCCATGCCCCATTTAATGACTGAATTTAATGTGAGTGCAACGACGATTCAGTGGCTTACAACAGGTTATATGCTTGTCAACGGTGTGCTGATTCCGTTATCTGCGTTTTTAATCACACGCTTTGGACAGCGCAGCTTATTCCTAGTTGCCATGATCTCGTTTACACTAGGGACCTTTATTTGCGGGATTGCGCCGAACTTTTCGACCATGCTCATTGGTCGTTTGATTCAGGCAATCGGCGGCGGTATCCTGCAGCCGCTCGTGATGACAACAATCCTTTTTATTTTCCCACCTGAAAACAGAGGGAAAGGAATGGGGATTTTCGGTCTTGCGATGATGTTTGCTCCAGCGGTAGGACCAACATTATCTGGTTACATTATTGAACATTATTCTTGGCGTATTATGTTTTATGGACTTGTTCCAATTGGAGCAATTGTCATTATCGCGGCTTTCTTTATGTTTAGAAATATTGTAGAGCCTAAAAAGATCAAGCTGGACAGCCTTGGTGCGGTTCTTTCCATCGTTGGTTTTGCTTCGCTCCTATACGGAGTGAGTGAAGCCGGAAGTGATGGCTGGACAGATCCGATCGTCTTATCGACGATTATTGTTGGTGCGATTGCGATCATTCTCTTTATTTTCCAACAGCTGAAAGTTGATAATCCAATGCTTGATTTCCGAGTGTTTAAATACAGCATTTTCTCATTATCAAGTGTCATTAATATTATTATTACAGTTGCCTTATACACCGGGATGTTCTTACTTCCGATTTATCTGCAGAACCTCGTTGGGTTTACGGCATTGCAATCCGGGCTATTAATGCTTCCAGGGGCACTTGCGATGCTGATTATGTCCCCGATTTCAGGGATTTTGTTTGATAAATTTGGACCTCGTCCGCTTGCGATTGTGGGGATGCTCATTACCGTTGTCACTACATTCGAGTTTACAAGGCTGACGATTGATACATCTTATAGTCACATTGTGCTCATGTATGCAGTTCGTGCATTCGGTATGTCACTCCTTATGATGCCTGTGATGACAGCTGGGATGAACCAATTACCACAGCACTTAAACAGCCATGGTACAGCGATGTCTAATACATTAAGACAAATAAGCGGTTCGATCGGTACGAGTTTGATCACAACGATTTATACGAATCGGACAACATTCCATTATTCCAATATGGCGGATCAAACAAATACAGCGGACCCGTTCTTTATGAATTCATTCCAGGCGGCTGTGTCGAATGTGATGCACCATATGGGCATGACAGCTGAAGCTGCTCAAAAATATGTATCCACCCAGCTCTTTACGAAAGCACAGGTTGATTCAAACGTAATGGGTATCAATGATGCTTACATGTGGGTAACGTTATTCTGTGCCGCTGGTGTCATTCTCAGCTTGTTCCTGCGTGATGTACGTAAGGATAAAAATCGAAAAGACCAGCAGCATAAAAAACAAGAAATGACACTGCTTCCAGCACCTAAGGAAGCAAACCAAGATGCAAGATAAGTGTGGAGGGACCGTACATGAAAATTTATGTCGTATACGATAGTGAAGGTGACCATACAAAAGCACTGGCAGAAGCAATTGCAGCGGGTGCAGGTGAAACAGAGCACGCTGAAGTATTCGTCGATCATGTGAAAGATGCGGATATTCGCAAGCTGGATCAAATGGATGCGATCATTTGGGGCTGCCCTGGTCACTTTGGGACCATTAGTTCTGGGTTAAAGACATGGATTGACCGTCTTGGCTACTTATGGGCAGAAGGAAAACTGATCGATAAAGTCGGTGCCGTTTTCTGTACAACTGCTACAACGCACGGCGGTTTAGAAATGACGATGCATAATTTAATTACACCAATGTTCCACCAAGGGATGCTTGTTGTTGGCCTTCCTGGAAATGTGCCAGAAAATGCTTTATACGGCTCTTACTATGGAGCAGGTGTGACATGTCCGATTGATTCTGATGAAGTGATTTCGACAGAAGGCATTGAACTTGGGAAAGCATTAGGAAGACGTGTAGCATCAGTCACTGCGTCATTTAAGCGATAAGGAGAGGGTTCTTTTGGCGACGATTATTGTAGCGTTAGTAGCTGCTGTTCTAGTCATTATCGGATTAGTAGCATTCAATGTCAGACACGCTTCGATCGAGAAGAAAGAGATCAATGAAGATGTGCCCAATCAGCCTGACGTGCCCCGCAGCGAGTCAGAAGTTGCGGCGAGACCTGTAGAGCCTGAAGTAGAAGAAGAAGCGTCAACGCCTTCTCAAACGGATGAACGAGTGTCTGGTGATGATTTCTATAGACAGGCGCTTCAAAAGTTTAAGCAGCCAGAACCACCTGTCAAAGAAGAAGAGCCAGAAACTAAAATGAATGATGATATGTATCGTTCTGCTTTACAGAAGCTAAAGCAGAAGGACAAATAAAAAGAGAACCTCTTGTCAGATTCTCTCAGCGTGTAGACAAACCCTTGCATTCGGTGTCAGTCCTGCGCGCTGTTGCTCACAAATGTCAAATTCGCTCCGCGCCAGTGCTCGTTCTTCCTAGACTTCAAAGGTTTTCTATCACGCTGAAAAGAAGACAAAGGGCTAAAATAAAACCATTTTAGCCCTTTGTCAACAATTTGAAGAGAACCTCTTGTCAGGTTCTCTTTTTTTATGGCACAAAAAAACCGCCGGCAGAAGCCGGGCGGTTTTCCTTCACTCTATAAAGTGCTAAAGAGCAGATGCTCTTAAATTACGCTTTGTTAACGTTAGCAGCTTGTGGTCCACGGTTACCTTCAACGATTTCGAAAGAAACTGCTTGACCTTCTTCTAAAGTTTTGAAGCCTTCGCCTTGGATAGCAGAGAAGTGAACGAATACATCGTCTTGACCTTCTACTTCGATGAATCCGAAACCTTTTTCAGAGTTGAACCATTTTACTTTACCTTCTAACATGAAATTTCCTCCTAAAGCGATCTTAACGCTTAAATTCACTATTCTTGCTCTTACACAAACTTCAAAGACGAAAACTCTTTCAAAACTTTCTTCTTAAAGATGATACGAACAAAAATAATTACCTTTACTTTACCAGTGTTTGCGGGAAAAAACAACTGTTATCCAAAAACTTTTTTAAAAATAATTAGCGCTAACAAATTGAGGAAATAGCCTATATTCATTGGCCTCTTTTTCTCCCTGAGAAGCTCACTTGATTTCGGCCAGACTGCTTCGCTTTATAGAGCTCCTGATCAGCTATAATCGGTAATTGTTTGATGTCTCGACTTCTCGTGGAGTAATACGCACACCCAAGTGATATTGTAATATGAATGGACATGCCATTTTGTAAATAAATCGGCTGATCTGCTATTTTTCTCCGTAAGCGTTCTGCAATCTGCCATGTTTTTTCAACTGTACAATTGGGTAGAAGGACGGCAAATTCCTCACCGCCGATCCTGCCAATATAATCTGAGCTTCTTGTGTTTTTGATCAGCCTTTTTCCGATTTCTTTTAAAACCAAATCTCCCTCATGATGTCCATATTGGTCATTAATGGATTTGAAGTAATCGATGTCTAAGTAAATAAGGGACATTTGATGGATAGGCTGCTTAAATTTCATCGAAAAAGCATCATTTAAGACCTCATCGAACTTCCGTTTATTTAAAACACCTGTTAAAAAGTCATAATGAGCTTGGAATTTATACAAATTCAATAGCTGATATGCTTTTGTTTGATGCTCAATGACGTAAAAGTTAAACAAACCAGCAATATATGAGAACATCCAATAAGCAAAATGCAGTTCAAATGATGTCTCATGCACGATCATGATAAACAGGCTTGTGGCAATCACATTACCTAACGTAATGGACAAAAGCATTTTCACAACTTGATTCATATGGCGCTCAGCAATTAAAAAAGAAGCTGTTGCGATGATCATCATGGAGAAAATATTGATGAAAGAAGCGACGTTGGCTTCGATTAATAATCGACCAATGATTACAACACAGGCTGCAATGATGGTTTGGGCGATGCCTCCATAAAAGGCAGTTAAAATAAGGGGGATATGTCTTAAATCGACGATGGCTGGTCCTGAATTGATAGAGAAGAACATTAAGAGGACACCGAGTAACCCAGAAAGAATGCCTTTGCATAGTTGTCTGAGCAGGGTATCTTCTTTCTTAAGAAAATTCTCTTTAAACACAAGCAGAAATAAATAATGAAAAGTGACAAGAATTGTTAAATTAATAAAGAGGTCTCTTAGCAAAATTAAATCACCTTTTTAAAATTACTAAAATTTGTTGCAAAAGAAAAGGGGAAAAAGGATAATTAATAAAAATTTCACTTATAAGGGGATCGAAACATATGCAAGGAAAACGCTTCCCAGATGAAACGGACTGGCTCTCTTTTTTTGAAACGGAGCCTGATGAAAGGTTCGAGAAAGGGATGCCTATTGAATATCAAAGCCTGACATTTCGATTTGAGAATCAAGACGAGCGTTTCGTTGTCAAGATGTACCTTGGAAGTCAAGAATTTACGTTAAAAGCTGTTCGAAAAAAAGATGGATCGTTTTTAGGCATCTATGATTTTAAAACCGTGCAGCATGTAGAGATAAAAAAAGACAAGCAATACGAGAAAGAGCTTTTAATCATAGTAGAAGCTCATGGCGATTTTATCACAACAGTTGAAATTACCTTTTTACCTTTCTTCTCTGTGATGGTGAAAGAACATTTTTCAGGAGAATAAACAGGAGCCTCTATTCATAAAGGCTCCTGTTTTCTTATTTGTGCTCGATGTCATTGATCACTTGCTGGATTGATTCATCATCCATCACATTCATGACACTTTCATCAATATGGAGAGACTGTGCATAAGACTCTCTTGGCTGATGGTTTCTTGATGTCGATTGGTGCTGATTCGTATGGTTTGGCTGTACAGCAGTGAATGCTTGCTTCATCATTTGTCCGATTTCCGCAGTTCCCTTTGCTTCTTTCTGTGCGTGTGACTCGTTTCGAGACGAATCATGGTGTTGTTGACTTTTTCCCTTCATCATTGAAGACATATTCATTTGCGTCATGCTTTTCAGTCTTCTTCGTAAAACCGGGGAAAATAATGCAATGATAGCTGTTGATGCTGCGATCATTGCGCCAGTGCTCATGCCTTTTCTTTTTTTAAACAAACGAATCCCTCCATTTGATCGTGATGATTCTTCTTCATCATGTTTAGGATGACCAAACAAAGCTGAATTATGAATTCATTTCGCTGAAAGAGAGGATGTATGCATAAAAAGCCGGCTGGATGAAAAACCTAAGAGCAAAAGGAGGGAATAAATGATGAATAAGAAATGGATGCTATCTTTACTACTCGTTCCAGCATTGATCACCACTGGATGTGGTATGAACAACCAGGGCGATGAGCGAAGAGGAACAATGAAACGACAGTATGAAAATGTCACATATAAGAATGACAATATGAGGCAGGATCAGCCAGATGTTCAAACACCTCAGAAGGTCAAAGTGGCAGATAAAGCGTCAGAGTTAGTAGCCAACATGTCTGAAGTAAAAACAGCGAACGTACTTGTTACAGGAAAGAATGCATTTGTTGCTGTTATGCTTGAAGGCGATAAAAGTGGTAATGTGACAGAAGATTTGAAAAAGAAAATTTCTGATAAAGTCAAATCAACGGATCAGCAAATCGACAATGTGTATGTATCTGCGAATCCAGACTTTGTCGATCGTATGGAAGGGTACGGAAAACGTATTAGAAGCGGAGAGCCCATCTCAGGATTTTTCGATGAATTTACTGAAACGGTCAGACGTATCTTCCCTGAATCAAAATAGCTACGACAAAAGCCGTATGTCATATGCGGCTTTTTTGTTTGGAACCGCACCTTGCGCACCTGACTGCATAAAGTAAAAAATATATCACCTCTTGTTGATCTTTGTTTCTTCATAGAAAGAGAAAGAGGCTGCAGGATGAATTCAGGTGGGGAGCAAATGAAAGCCAAGCCGTCATTGATTCATAAAAAGCTTGTAGGCGGAATGATAGCAGCAGGTCTCATTTTTTATGCTTTCACCGCGTACTTGATTTATGTTGCGTTTCAGCTGACAGGACAATATTTAGAGCAGCAGTCTTCTCCTAAAACGATTTTAACGGAGGGACTCAATAAGCAAGTCTATGAACATATTAGAATATACTATGCAGAGGAAGAGGACGCTTTTGTTGATTTGACAATTGAGGCTATGGATCAGGCAAAGAAGAGGACAGCGTCAGTATTTCAATTTGAAACTGACAAACCTTTAGACATTATTTATTTTGATGATAAAGAGACAATCGAACAATTTGCAGGAATCAAGCATATTACGGGTTTTTACTCCGATCATGATCAAATGATAGGGTTATATCCAGATAAGAGGGAAGCATTATTGAAGAAAGAGACACTCCCTTTATACTTTTTCAACACGTTATTGATTCATGAATATGCTCACTTTGTTTTCTATGAAAAAGTTCATTCTTACGAAGTGTCTCCGGTGATCTTTCCCCTTTGGTTCCATGAGGGAACAGCAGAATGGACGGCCTATGATGTGCTGAATGCCACGTCTGAACGGTTCGATGTCATTCCTTTTGAATCTCTTTATTCTGATCAAGACTGGCAAGATTCTCGCACGACGTATGAGACAGATGTTTATTTACAAAGCTACTATATGATTTATGAGCTCGTGCAGCTTTATGGACGAGACGTCATACATGAGATTATGAAGGAAACGGCGAAGACTGGCCGTTTTGATAGAGGTTTTGAACAAGCGACAGGGCAACGTCTGGCAGATTTTGAAGAGCAATTTAAACTGAGTTATCAAAGAAAAAACGGCTGACCTGAGGATATAGGTCGGCCGTTTTTTGTTTAATGAAGCGGTTTTTGCTGATTGGCTTTGCTTGGCGGCATTTGAACTTGGCCCTTCATTGGGGCAAATGTAGACGTCATCGCCTGCATATCTTGAGCTGTAAGCTGCGGAACTTGATAATAGCTATGTTTATTTTGATATAAGAAAATTTCATACGCCATTTCAATAAAGTTCGGAATTTGCGCTGCAAGCACACGTCGCACCACAGGGTTTGTTACCTCTAGTGCAGTCATTGAAAGTAATCCAGCATGTGATTTCACGAGACCTAGCATATGCCCTGTAATTCCCGTGTCTTTTACATCCTGCAACGATTGATTTGGCTTCTTAGGCTGAGATGGTTTTATTCCGTATGTCACCTGTGTTTGTTCTTTCATCATATACGTAGATGTTTCTTCACTAGGCTTTTGACCAGTAGAAAAACAATCTACCGTGACATTATACTGTGACAATACAAATTGATATTGTCGATCTAAAATGTCGGATAATGCGGGATCTTGGATGAATTGGCGAAAGATCATGTATTGATCCAAAATATTAATGGTCCCTGCTAATACTTCATGTAAATCAAATAACTCATGCCCGCCATGATTGAATTGAGGCTGCTGGACATTTCCTTGAACGTTTGTCTGCTGATCGTTTTGCATTGAGATTCCTCCTTCTGTTTATACAATCAGTTTTAATGTGAGGATGTTTTCCTTCTTTCATGCAAAAAACATTATTTACAATTAGAGGGTTTTCTTCCTTTTTGTCGAAAAAAAGTATCAGACGAATGAACATGGGGGTACCAGATGCAGGACAAAATCATTAATCGTTTGATAGAAGACGAACATGTGCAGGCACCAGTGATTGGCATCGGTGTTTCGCCGTTTGAACAGCATCATCTTGAGGCTTTTTTTCAATCATTTCCACATGAACTAAATGCCTCTTTTATTGTTGTGCAAAATCATGTGACGGGCGATTGTATAACTGATTTGGAAGCACTTGTTTTACCGATTGGCTACCGGGCAAAAACGATTAAACATGGTGAGAAAGTCATGAAGAAGACGATTTATTTTTGTCCACAGCATGCGGTTGTGACGTTAACAGAAGATCAGCGGCTGCACCTATCAGAGCAGCTGCCTCCGTGCATGGCTTGCTCTGTGGATTTGCTTTTTCAGTCTCTCGCCAGCGTTCAAAAGGAGGAGGCTTTTGCGATTTTCTTTCAAAAAGGTCATTGTGTGGGAAGTGGCTTGCTTCAGTTGGTTGAGCAGGGCGGTACAGCTTTATCGTGCAGCGAGGTAGAAAGTGGTTTTGACACCTTGTATCAACAAACATTCAAAGACCCTTCCACCCTTGCGGCATATATCGCCAATATCATTAACGTTCCGCACATCGATGAGGCAGATCCTGTATTACTGAGAATTATTGAACGTCTTGAAATGTATAAAGGCATTGCCTTTTCAACCTATCAAAAGAAAAGGCTGCTATCTGACATTCAAAAACGAATGAGGATTGCAAAAAAACGGATTTCATTATTAGCAGAGTACGACTGCTTATTAGAAAGAGAACCAGATGAGCTTGACCTACTGCACGTACAGCTTCTAAGCGGCATGACATCTTTTTTTAGGGATATGGAGGCTTTTCATGTATGTGAACATCAGATCATTCCGTCGATCATTGAAAATGCGGTGAAAAACGGGAAATCTCGATGCCGTATTTGGATTGCTGGATGTTCGACAGGAGAGGAAGCCTATTCTTTTACGATCTTATTTTTAGAAGAAATGAAGAGAAGACAAGTGACCATTGAACTTCAAGTATTTGCAACAGATATCAACCGAAAAGCCATTCAAACAGCTAGTAAAGGTCTTTACTCAGTAGAGTCTATGGCAAGGATGCCGGAAAAATGGCGGGCGCGATATTTCGAAAGGAAAGGTGACGCTTTTATTGTGAAGCAGTCGCTTAGAAAACATATTGTTTTTGCACCTCACAATTTATTGATCGATTCACCTTTTATCCACCTCGATTTTATCAGTTGCCGAAATGTTCTGATGTACTTCCAGCCTGAAGTGCAAAAACGAGTATTGTCCCGATTCCAATATGCATTAAAAGATCAAGGGATGTTGATATTAGGGCCAAATGAAACTGTACCCAATATCCCTCGTTTGTTTCATTTGTTCAATGAAAAATGGAACATTTACACCCATTCAAACGTTTCAAAACCACATGTTCCTTGGACACCAGACGCTCGTGATATCGAGTTGAAAGCGCGAGCCGAACAATATATGCAAGAAGTAAGCAAGGATTATGATGCATGTATGATCATCAATGATAGTGATAAAATCCTGGCAGTATCAAAGGGTGCGTATTCTTTTTTAGACCATACAGAAGTGTCAGATCAATCATGTGAATATGTGACACCTGATTATATGAAAGAGATGCTCAGTCAAACCTTTCAAAAGGTGTGGACAGACGAGACAGAGGTTGTGTTTCAACATGTTCTCATTTCGGAAAAAGGCAGCAAGCAGTATGCAGATTTTACCGTGAAAAGTTTTGACCGCCGTTTTAAGGGAGTTTACGTCATTCTCATTCGAATGAATGAGAGAGGAAAAAATCAAAAGAACGGCAGGGACATAGGGATGTCAGATCAGAATTCAGTCTATCAACAGCGTATTGTCGATTTAGAAAATGAACTCAATGAAGTCAAACAAAAGGAGCAGGAGGCAAGGGCTCAATTAAAAGCAAAACACACGCAATTAGAGGAGTTTGAGAAAAAACACGAGCATTATATAAATATCATAAACAACTTGAGGGTGACAAGAGAAGAACTGTACAGACCCTCTGTCAAGCCGGAGCTTGCAACGCTGTTTGTGGACAGGGACATGAATATTCGCTATTACACTCCTACAGCTGCCTCTTTATTTACTTCTGCGAAAATCAGACATCAGCAATCCTTTCGGTCGATGGCTAAAAAGCTTACGCAGGAAACGCTCTATCATGATATCCAATCCGTCATCTCGGATAGGCGCGCGATCGAACGTGAAATTGAAACGAACGAAGGCGAGCAATTCACCGTTCACATCACACCCATCTTCGATGAAGAACATGAAGGAGCAGTGATGACTTGGATTAAAATGACTGAAGTAACGAAAATCAAGCAGTCGCTTCATCTAGCGGTGACGGCACTTGATAACAGCCATATTCATATTGTTGTGGCAACTGAGGAAGGAGTCATCCAATGCGTGAATCAGCGTTTCTGTCAGTTTGTCCAGCAACATGAATTTGACCTGATCGGCAAAGATATTTTTTCTGTCTATCATTCGCTATGTCAATGTGATGATTTAGAGAAGCAATGGAAGGTTTGTTTAAGAGAGGGCAGCTGGACAGGTGAGCTGTACTTTCAAGATTTATCTGGACGCGAACGATGGGAGAGAGTCTCTTTACATCGAATCGATGACCCTGACAAAATGCAGTCAACCGTCATGCGGATTTCAGAGGATATCACCAATCAAAAGCAGTCAGAGAAGATGCTGATGAAATCAGAGATGCTGTCAGCAGTAGGGCAGCTTGCAGCAGGCATCGCTCATGAGATACGGAACCCGCTGACCTCATTAAAAGGATTTTTACAGCTGATGATTCAAAGTAAAAAGTATCAGAAAGATTATGCAGATGTGATGATGTCAGAGTTTAATCGGCTCGAGTCAATTATTAATGAATTCCTC
Organism: Bacillus sp. FSL R7-0672; assembly: GCF_038601465.1. NCBI lineage: Bacteria > Bacillati > Bacillota > Bacilli > Caryophanales > Bacillaceae > Bacillus > Bacillus sp. FSL R7-0672. Next base: position 964,266 of record NZ_CP152010.1, read on the forward strand.
GTTCTTTCTAGAAGCAAATCGGTGAAATTTGAACCGGTACATGTCAATCTTCTGCTCGAAGAAGTGATCATGGTCGTTGAATCCCAGGCGGTCTTAAAAGGTGTTTCCATTCAGAAAAAGCTGTCTCCGTCGCTCCCTAACATTCAAGGCATTCCGAATGAACTGAAACAAGTCTTCCTAAACATCCTTAAAAACGGAATAGAAGCGATGGATGGTGTGACAGGCGTCATCAAGGTGACCTCTCTCATGAAAGATCATCAAATGATGTTGATATTTGAAGACCAAGGAAAGGGAATACCAGAGGACGAAATAGGGAAACTCGGTGAACCATTTTATACAACAAAAGAAAAGGGGACAGGCCTTGGTTTAATGATGACCATTAAAATCATTGAAAGCCATGGCGGCACCATTCGTTTTGAAAGCAAAAACTTTGAGGGGACACGAGTAATTATTACCTTTCCAATGAGTTAAAAAGACAAGTTTTACATGAAATCCATTCAACATCAATATTTACTTTGTACACTATGAGAGATGAAGCGCAAAGGGGAGAAGTCTAATGAAACGAATGCTATCTATTCGAATGATTTGTTGTTTGGTTTTGGTGATCTTTAGTTTGCAATCCTTATTGCCTGGTATGTCCGCAAGGAGCGAGGTCAATGCATCTGAAAAGAAAGAAATGGTGTGGAAACAAAAAAAGATTGTGCACATCAAAAAAGCCCGTCAGCTCATAGGAGAGACTGTGACAGTGAGCGGAATTGTGACAGCAGATCAATCAGCTGTAGGCAATGGGAAACTGTCCACATACATTCAAGACAAATCAGCTGGAATCAATGTTTATTCAGCGCAGCCCAATCACTTCCCGGAACTAAAAGCAGGGATGAAGGTGACAGTGACTGGTAAAATTACGTCTTATAAAGGACTGATTGAAATTGTGCCAGATCAAGGCAGTCTGAAGATAGATGCTGTGAACCAAACCTTGCCAAAGGCGAAGCGAGTGTCTGTGAAGCAGCTAGAAACGGAACAAGCAGGTAAGCATGAAGGAAGATTAGTGAAGGTCAAAGGTTATGTAGAAACAAAACCAACGCAGCCGGCTGGCGGAGGATACAATGTGGTGATCATTGATAAAAAATATCACAGCACCACTCTGAGAGTGATGGTCGATACGAATACAATTGATAAAGTAAAGACAGGAAAATGGTACGAGTTTACAGGGGTGTTAAGCAGGTATGATACGTTGCAGTTGCTTCCAAGACATAAGGATGATATCAACCTGCTGAAACGTCAGCCAAAGCCGCCAAAGATGAAGAAAGAATACAAAGCAACGGTTGACCGTGTGGTGGATGGAGATACGATTCATCTAAAGAAGCCCGTTCTAGGTACAACAAAGGTGCGTTTTGTGAATATGGACACGCCGGAAACGTATCATCAGCCAAAAAGTGAACTAGACAAAAACCAATTGCGTTTTGGACAGCAAGCGACTGACTATTTAAAAACACTACTTTCAAGCGGTGACCAAGTCACATTAAAGATTGGTCCTGAAGCGAAAGATAACTATGGACGTCTTTTAGCTCAAGTGAAAACCAAAAAAGGGTTAAATACAAATCTAGAGCTTGTGAAAAAAGGATATGCCCCTACTTATTTCATCTGGCCAGTTGGAGATGAAAAGGACTATCATACGTTTCAAAAAGCAGTAAAAGAAGCAAAGGAAAAAGGACTGGGCATATGGAACGAAGCGGATCCTCTGCTGGAACAGCCATTTGAATTTAGAGCACGTGAACAGAAAAAAGGACTGACACGCTATGTTGGTGATTCATCTGTCAAAACCTACGTGTCCCCTGACAAATGGAAAGAAATCGATGTGGATAAACGGATCTTTTTTGCTTCCAAAGAAGAAGCAGAGCAGGCTGGTTATCAGCCGGCAAAGGATGCGGACGACGTACCATTAACGATTTTAAGTTTGAATGATTTACACGGTAAAATTGATCAAGAATACGAATTGGATCTAAAAGATGATGGCAATAAAGGCATGTATGGGCGGATGGATTATGTCGCGGCCTATATGAAGCAAAAACAAGCAGCGCACAAAAATACGATCACGGTCCATGCTGGAGATATGATTGGCGGGAGCTCTCCAATATCTTCTCTTCTGCAAGATGAACCAACCGTTGAACTCATGGAGAACATTGGCTTTGATGTCGGCACGGTCGGCAACCATGAATTCGATGAAGGCGTAGACGAGCTATTGCGTATCTTAAATGGCGGAGATCATCCTAAAGGCACAAAAGGGTATGACGGACAGAACTTTCCGCTCGTTTGTGCGAACTGTGAATACAAGGATACTGGCAAACCGCTTTTACCGGCTTATGAAATCATCGATGTCGAAGGAATCCCAGTCGCATTTATCGGCGTTGTGACCAAGTCAGCCGCAGGAATGGTCATGCCAGAAGGGATTAAAGACATTCAGTTTACAGATGAAGTCAAAGCTGTGAATGAAGCCACGAAGGAATTAAAACAAAAAGGAGTTAAAGCTATAGCGGTTTTAGCTCATATGACAGCCTCTCAAAATGGCGATACGATCACCGGGGAGAGTGTAAAGCTTGCCAAAGAAGGTGATGATGAAATTGACGTCATCTTTGCAGGGCATAATCACGAAGTGGTCAATGGAGAGGTCAATGGAAAATTAATTGTGCAAGCCTTTGAATACGGGAAGGCGATTGGCGAAGTTAATGTGACACTTGACCGTAAAACGAAGGATATCGTCAAAAAAAGTGCGAATATCCAGTATGTAGATCAATCTGATATAGAAAAGGACAAGGAAGCAGCAGACATCTTGGCTCATTACGGGAAAGAAGTGGAGCCGATTATTAGTGAGGTTGTTGGAGAAGCCGGGGTCAAAATGGAAGGCGGCTATTCAAATGATGGAGACACGCCGCTTGGTAATTTGATTGCGGATGGTATGAGATATTCAATGAAAAGTGACTTTGCCATGATGAATGGAGGCGGCATTAGGCAAAACCTTGAAAAAGGGCCGATAACATGGGGAGATCTCTTTAATATTCAGCCATTTGGCAACGTTTTAGTCAAACTAGAGATCAAGGGAAAAGACTTAGTAGAGATCATAGAAGCACAAATTTCTCCGCAATTTGGACCAGATTATAGCATTTCAGGCTTTTCATATTCCTATGATCCTGTAACATATAAAGTAGTCGACTTGAAGCTGCCAGATGGTTCAGCCGTAGCTCTCGATCAAACGTATACACTCACTGTGAATAACTTCATGGCAACTGCAACTGGCAGTAAATATGCACCAATAGGCAGGCTTGGGCAAAACCCTGAAACAGGCCCAGAAGACTTAGAAGCCACTGTCGATTTTGTGAAAAGCTTTGAGGGAGCTTCCATTGTGTATCAAAAAGAAGGACGAATTCAAAAAGCAAAACAAGAAGAAAAAGCAGCAAGCTAAAAAGCAGCAAGCTAAAAAGCAGCAAGCTAAAAAAGCGTATCATCTAAGAGAAACGTAACAGGCAAAGGAGTTTAAACATGAAAAAGTGGCTTGCACTGACTGTGATGACAGCCGGGATTGTGCTGCTCGGCTGGGGAATTTGGCAAATCGCCTCTACTCATCTTCAAACAGCCCAATCATTAGACGAAGCGAAGAAGGTCGTGGCGGACGATCAAGGGATGTCCAAGAAGCAGTTTGCTCCAGAAGTGGGGAAAGCTTCTGGCATCCTGACGATTCCAAAATTAAAAGCAGACCTTCCCATTGTCGAAGGGACGGATGCGGATGACCTAGCAAAGGGAGTAGGACACTACAAAGGCAGTTATTATCCTGATCAAAATGGACAAATCGTCCTTTCTGGCCATCGTGACACGGTGTTTCGGCGGACAGGCGAACTGGATATTGGAGATCAGCTGAAAATCACTGTGCCGTATGGTGAATTTATATATGAAATCACACATACGAAAATTGTTGATCAGCATGATACATCCATCATTACGTTGCAGAATGAAAAGGAAGAGCTGGTCTTAACCACATGCTATCCTTTTCATTTCGTCGGCAATGCGCCAGAGCGGTATATTATTTATGCAAAAAGAGTGTCTGAATAAAGAAAAAGAGCCTGCTTTCATACGCAGGCTCTTTTGTTAATGGATGATTTGACTCATGAGCTGGTCCATATCAGGTGGGAGAGGTGCTTCGATGATCAGATGCTCACCTGTAAAAGGATGTTTCATGTCTACTTGCTTGGCGTGAAGAGCACACCTGTTGATGTAATCACGAACTCCGTCATATAATGTATCCCCAGCTAGTGGATGCCCGAGACTGCTCAGGTGGACACGAATTTGATGCGTTCTACCCGTTTCTAATTGAAGTTTAACGGCTGTCAGTTGCAGACGTTTATTCATGTCCATGACCTGAAAATGAGTCACAGCTTTTTGCCCATTAGGGGAGATTCTTCGTCTGACTGCATGGTGTTTGTCACGGCCGATCCCTGCATCGATGGTGCCTTTCTTTTTTTTGAAAAGTCCCTCTGCGATGGCGATGTATGTGCGTTTGATTGTTTTTTTAGAAAGCATTTGATCAAGAGCTGCATGGGCTAACCTATGCTTTGCAAAAATGACGGTACCGCTCGTGTCTTGATCTAGCCTGTGGATATGTCTTACCCGCTTTTCTTCTCCATTTGCTTGAAAATGGAATGCCACAAGATTTGCCAGTGTGCCTGTTTGTCCTTGTTCATTCGGATGAGTTGGCCGGCCGGCCGGTTTTTGCACAATTAATAAATGCTCGTCCTCAAAGAGTACCTCTAATTCACCGTATTCCGGTGTTACATCACTTTCTTCTGTTTCAAATAAATCAATGATGATCTGATCGCCTTGACTGACTTTAGCCGCGTGATGGGCAGGCTTTTGATTTAAACGAACTTTTTGATGCTCCATCCAAAAATGAATAATCGGTTTTGATGCAGAGACGGCTGTCTTTAAAAAATGACTGAGTGAAGTGTGATGATACTGCTCGTCTACTTTGAGTGAGAGCGTGTGTCCTTTTATGATCATGATATCCTTTCCTCTCTATGGGTATATATAGGAAACACTTACCTTGGCGAACGCCTTTTTTTCTGTGCTATTCTGAATGGAGAATAACGACAGAGAGGTAGATGTCACGTGAGATTAATGAAAGCTGCTACAGACCTGCAAGAGCAGGCAATTGAAGAAATATCAAAGGATGTTGAAGATCTTCTTTCTCATGCTGTCAATGGACAGCAACGGGATATGCGTCAAAAAGATCGCTCCCTTACCTTTATTGATGGCGTATATAACGGGACGATGGACGATGCTTTTCGTATTTTATCGGGACTTCAGCTATTACATACCATCATTGTAAAACCGAAACGTCATCTCACCAAACGAGATCGTGAACTATTCGAACGAAACCGTGAGCAGGTCAATGCCTGCGGCTTTTCTTTTCCGTTTGATCTAGACGATTTTGCCAGCCGTCACCTTCAAAATGCGTAAAAGATGGTGTGAACTTCCTTGTTAACTTACAAGGACCTCGCACATACTATTTTTAAGGGAACGGAGAAACCTTTAAGATCTGTAATACCAAACCCGCTCTTTTTCAACATCGCCTATTTCTCCACGAATCGGAGCGCTTGGATCTCTTGCAGAATGAACCGAACACGAGTAGGAGCCTGACAAAACGGTGCAGGCTCCTTTTATACATAATCATTTTAGCAGACATTCATCTTTGAAAGTCAATTTTATTCACGATATGATAGCATTGAGTATATCTTTAAGACTTTTGTAAAAAAGGAGTGGCCTCGTTGGTAAAGGCGATTATATTTGATTTTGACGGATTAATTTTAGATACAGAAACACATGAATATGAGGTTTTACAAGAAATGTTTGCGGAGCATGAGTCAGATCTGCCTCTTTCCGTATGGGGCAAGGTCATTGGTACGCAGGCAGGCTTTAAGCCATTTGAATATTTGGAAAAGCAGCTAGGGAAGACGCTGGATCATGAGACACTCACAGCAGATCGGCGTTCTCGTTTTCAAAAAAGAATGAAGGACGAATCAGCAAGACCTGGTGTAGAAGCTTATTTAGAAGCAGCAAAGGAGCTGGGGATCAAGATTGGACTTGCTTCCAGCTCAGACTATAAATGGGTGTCTGATCACCTGAAGCAGATTGGTCTTTTCGACTATTTTGAATGTATCCGCACGTCAGATGATGTGGAAGAAGTGAAACCAAATCCAGAGCTCTATTTGCAAACCGCACGCTGCTTAGGGGTAGAGCCAAAAGATTGTGTGGCATTTGAGGATTCTGTAAATGGATCAGTAGCTGCCAAACGGGCAGGTATGAAATGTGTCATCGTCCCAAACAAAGTGACGAGCACGCTGCAATTTGAAGAATATGATGTCAGATTAGAATCCATGGCTGAAATCGAATTGCTCCAGCTATTCCATCAGCTTGAAAAAGAGGATCAGTAAGGGGGCAAATACATCATGGCAGAAAAACTAGACTTAACGCGGTTTGAAAAAAGAATAGTGATCCGTAATATCCATGAAGAGGATATTGATCGAATCATTTCCTTACAAGAGGTATGTTTTCCGGGCATGGATCCTTGGAAACGGGAGCATCTTGAAAGCCACCTTGAGCATTTCCCAGAAGGACAGTTTTGTGCTGAATTCGAGGGGGAAATCATTGGCTCTTGTTCAAGTTTATTAATTAACTTTGATGAATACGATGATCGCCACACGTGGCAGGACATTACAGATGATGGGTACATCACAAACCATAATCCTGATGGGATGAATATGTACGGAATCGAAGTCATGGTGAGTCCTGAGTACCGCCGCATGAAAATTGGACATCGTTTGTATGAAGCAAGAAAAGACTTAGCAAGAAGATTAAATTTAAAAAGCATCATCATTGGCGGACGCATTCCGAATTATCATAAATACCAAGAGGAAATGACGCCTCGCCAGTATGTAGAGCAGGTCACGATTCACCAAATCTATGATCCCGTTTTATCTTTTCAGCTGTTAAATGAATTTAGTCTCATGCGGATCAATCCGAATTACTTGCCGGATGATAAAGCATCCAGCACATATGCCACGTTAATGGAATGGAACAATGTCGATTATCGCCCGCAATCGAAAAGATATTTTAAATCGGCATTCCCTGTTCGAATTTGTGTGATTCAATATGCGATGAAACAAATTCACTCCTTTGAAGAATTTATGAATCAGGTCGAGTATTATGTGGATGTCGCATCAGATGCATCAGCTGACTTTGCGGTATTCCCAGAAATTTTCACGACGCAGCTCATGTCTTATTTAGAAGAGCGGTCACCAAGTCTTGCTGTGCAGCGAATCACGGAATATACCGAGGACTACATTAATTTGTTCACAGACCTTTCTGTGAAATATAACATTAATATCATCGGCGGGTCCCACTTTGTAGAGGAGGAAGGGAAAATCTACAATATCGCCTATTTATTTAGACGTGATGGAACGATTGAAAAGCAATATAAGCTTCACATCACGCCGAATGAAAGAAAATGGTGGGGGATTTCAGCTGGTGACCAGGTTCGGGTATTTGATACGGACTGCGGCAAAATTGCGATCCAAATTTGCTACGATATTGAATTCCCTGAGCTTGCACGGATCGCAGCTGACAAAGGAGCGAAAATTATTTTCACTCCGTTCTGTACAGAAGACCGCCAAGGCTATTTAAGAGTACGTTACTGTGCACAGGCGAGAGCGGTTGAAAACCAGATTTATACCGTCATCTCGGGAACAGTTGGCAACCTTCCGCAAACCGAAAATATGGATGTTCAATATGCGCAATCGGCTATATTTGCCCCATCAGACTTTGAATTTGCAAGAGATGGGATTGTAGGAGAGTGTAATCCAAACATTGAGATGGTCGTCGTAGGTGATGTCGATTTAGAAATTTTAAGAAGACAAAGGCAAGATGGGACCGTACGTCAGCTGAAAGACCGAAGAAGAGACGTGTACCATATTGAATATAAGAAATAATGAAAAGAAGCGCCTATTGTTGAGGCGCTACTTTTTGATGACATCAGATTTTTTCAATTGCCAAAGGGATGCTGGAGAAAAAGCTGAATATACTGAAAGGAGATTATGTGTTCAAAAAGGAGAGGAACATGGGGCGACAATCTAAACATCTGTATATCAATTTGCCGGTAAATCATGTGAAGGAATCTATCGCTTTTTTTGAGCAGCTGGGCTTTGACTTTGAGCAGCAGTTCACGAATGATCAGGCGGCCTGTTTGGTCATTGATGACACGATCACCGTCATGCTGTTATCTCTTAGGCATTTTCAATCCATCTCAGAGAAACAATTAGTGGATGCAAAAAAGGCATCAGAGGTGATTATCTCTATGCGTGTTCATTCACGAGAAGAGGTCGATGAGCTTGTCGAGAAGGCAATGGCGGCAGGTGGTTCACCGTTTAAGGAGAAGCAGGATCATGAATTCATGTATGGATGGAGCTTTCAGGATCTTGATGGTCATTTGTGGGAAGTGTTTTATATGGATGAGGAAAGAAGCGGCCTTTCATAAGGGTGCTTCTTTTTTATTGTTTATCAGTGGTATGATAATGAGGAGCAGAAGGAATCTGGAATTCAACTAGAGAAAAGTAGGTGCAGCATGGAGTTTTTACTTGTCTTACTGCCAGTGTTCGGCATATTCCTGATCGGGTATATCGGGCAGAAGGCGATTGGTTTTGACATACATACGCTCTCATCAATGTCTTTATATTTAATGTCACCATTTCTTGCGTTTGAAACCTTTTATCAAAACAAAGTGTCGATGGACTATGTGTATTTATCCATTTTTGTTGTCGGGCTTTGTCTTGCACTTATTTTATGTGTTTTTATTTTATCTCGTATTTATGGGTATTCGAATGAAACGTATTGCGCCATGATTCTGTCGTCAGCTTTTATGAACAATGGAAACTATGGCACGCCTGTTGTGCTGCTTGTCTTCGGAGCCGCAGGTTTGGATATTGCGATTGTGTTGATGGTGCTGCAGCAGCTTGTCATGAGTACAATCGGCATGTATTATGCAGCAAAGGGCGGAGAGGATGCGGGAGATGGAAAGGTCGTCTTGAAAAAAGTGCTGCGTATGCCGGTTGCTTACGGGGCACTCATCGGTCTATTATTTCAGCTGATTGATCTTTCATTACCTAAAGAGCTGATGACGGGTATTCAGCTTGTCGGGAATGCTGCCATACCGACGATTATGCTTATTTTAGGTATGCAGCTTGCTGTGATCTCTTTTAAGCAAGTGGATTATCGCAATATTTCTTATGCTGTATTGCTGAAGCTGTTTATCTCCCCACTTATTGCATTTGGCTTTACGCTTATTTTACCGGTAGATGATATGGTGAAACAAATTATGATCTTAGTGGCAGCCATGCCGACAGCAGCAAATACCACGCTGATGGCTGTACAATTTCGAACGAAGCCTGAGTTTGTTTCAAGCACGACATTTCTCAGTACAATCTTAAGTATCGTGACATTACCAGTTTTATTATGGATTTTATCCATGCACCCTCTGGGATAGGGGATAGGCGGCAAACAAAGGGGGACATATGAATGAATGTAGATGTTCATTTCCAAGTGAGTGACGTGTTGAAAACGAAGCATTTTGCGCATGCAAAAGTGTTAGCAGGGGAAAAAGGATTGTTTCGGCAGGTCAAATGGATACATGTGTTAGAAGTGCCTGATGTAGAAGATTTATTAAATGGAGGCGAGCTGATATTAACGACAGCCGCAGGCTTCCATGATCAACTGGATGTGTTTCAAGCGTTTTTACGACAGCTGATTGATTCAGGGGCGGCCGGCTTGTGTATTGAATTTGTTCCGCTAAGATTCGAAGTGCCGGAAGAATTACTGACTTATGCAGAAGAAAGAGATTTTCCACTTATTCTGTTTACAAAAGAAGTGAAGTTCGTCAACATCACGCAGCATCTTCATACGATGATGATCGAGCGTCAGTATCAAATGATGGCTGATTTAGAAGCACTATCATCAAAGCTGAATGAGCTTTTACTGACCCCGCATCCGCAGATGGATATTTTGGATCAAGTGTATCAGCACGTAAGGGGGATTCTTTTACTCCTCCCTGTTCAGGGCGAGCCGATTATTTTATGTGATTCTTCCAAACAAACGGAAGAACTGGTCATGAATTATTTGCAGTTTGCTTCCGTGCCAAAAGGATACGAAGTGACACAAAAACAAGTGCTTGCGCTCAAACAAACATTTGCAGATCTTGTGCTCATTCATCAAGCGGACATGCTCTCTGAATTCGAACTGCTTGTGATGGATAAAGGAGCGAATGCTCTAGCCCAGCAAACATTAAGAGAGCTTTATTCAGAAGAGCTGAAGAAGACAAAAGAAATTGAATGGCTGCAAAAATGGTTTCAAGAAGAGCATACAGAACAAGAGATCATAGAGCACCTTGAAGAAACAGAAGGGATGAAAAAGCCAACTGGCTGCGTAGTCTTGCTCTTTCAAAAGCATCATCAAATTGAAGAAATCGCAGGGAATCTTTACTTTCTTGTCTCTTGCCGCTCCATTTTTCAGCGTGCGGGTTTCCATCTGATTGCATATGAGTATCAAGAACAAACCTTGTTTATTTTATTAAACACGAGAAAGAAAGAGGACTGGAAAGAGCGTGCAGAAAAGGCTGCAAACGACATCAAACAATTGTATGACCGAGAGCAGCCCCGAGGGGACGAGATCAATTTTGGTATCGGGCAATATTGTGAAAAGTTTCAGCACATGAGAAAAAGCTTTCAAGCAGCCAAAGAAGTGCTACATTTAAAAAAAGTGATGCCTCAGCGGGTGGAAAGTCCATTTTACCAAGATCTACATATGCTCCGTCTCATGCCTATGATGAAGGAAAGCGGTCTGCTTGAATGTATGGTGAAAGAGTATTTAGAGCCCGTGATTTTATACGATAATCAAAATAACGGGAGACTCTATCAAACGCTGAATATCTTTTTACAGACAAACGGTTCTAAAAAAGAAACCGCAAGCCAGCTTTATATTGTCAGGCAAACCCTTTATCATAGACTGGATAAACTGCATGCCTTGCTCGGTGAGGATATGATGCAGGCGCCGAAACGACAGGCGCTTGAATTTGCGATTCTTGCTTATGAATTCCTGCAAGGAAATCGACGTTAGCGGAGTGTGTTCCATTTTGCCAAGGCATCAAGAAAAATGTCTTATGCTCGTGCTCAATCAGTTGACGATCTGTCTAATGTAATCGGCCTGACCCCTTTTTTATAATGAAAGTAACGATTGGTAGTTTCATATGCCTCACGTTTCATCCATATAATGAATGGAGAGGCAATGTGCTGCTGAATTGGTCTAAGCTTCTTTAATGATGAAAACGGATACATGGGGGCGGGAAGATGAAAATACATGAGCAGGCTCAAAATCTTCAGGCAAAAGATGATCAGTTGATCTGGCATCAAATGAAAGGAACAAACAAGGAAAATGAAAGTATGGTCATTCACGAGGCAGAAGGCGCATGGGTGACAGATATTCATGGAAATCGTTATTTAGACGGGATGTCAGGCCTTTGGTGTGTAAATGCCGGATATGGCCGGAAAGAGCTTGCAGAAGCGGCGTATAAGCAATTAAAGACAATGCCTTACTATCCGCTTACACAAAGCCACGTGTCGGCGATTCAGCTGGCTGAAAAGCTAAATGAGTGGCTTGGCGGGGACTATGTCATCTTCTTTTCTAACAGCGGTTCTGAAGCCAATGAAGCTGCATTTAAAATGGCCAAACAATATCATGCGCAAAAAGGAGAGAGTGCTAGGACAAAGTTCATCTCCCGGTACCGGTCGTATCACGGCAATACAGCAGCTGCTCTTGCTGCAACCGGTCAAGCGCAGCGTAAATATAAATATGAACCATTAGGTCAGGGCTTTATTCATGTCGCACCGCCTGATGTGTATCGTCATCCTGAGGATCAAGAGAATTTGGCAAGTGCTGCGGCCATTGATCAGGCCATGACGTGGGAACTAAGTGAGACGATAGCAGGGGTCATTATGGAGCCGATCATTACGGGCGGAGGTATCCTAATGCCGCCAAAAGGGTATTTGAAGAAGGTCAAAGACATCTGTGAAGCTCATGGAGCGCTCCTCATTGTAGATGAAGTCATCTGCGGATTTGGCCGGACAGGGAAGCGGTTTGGTTTTATGCATGAGGAAGTAAAGCCGGATATTATCACCATGGCAAAAGGGATCACAAGCGGCTATTTACCGCTTTCTGCAACGTGCGTGAAACGAGAAATCTATGAAGCCTATGCAGGAGAAGATACGTATGACAGGCTGCGTCATGTGAATACATTTGGCGGGCACCCTGCTTCCTGTGCGGTGGCACTTGCCAACCTAGAGATTATGGAAAACGAGCAATTAGTTGAACGGTCCGATGCGCTCGGCCGGGATATGCTTGAACGTTTGCAAGAGTTAAAAGAACACCCATTTGTCGGAGATGTCAGAGGAAAAGGCTTGCTGTTTGGCATAGAGCTTGTTCAGGATCAACAATCCAAAAAGCCAGCTGAGCCACATGTCGTCGGTCAATTGATTGCTGAATGTAAAAAACGCGGACTGATCATCGGGAAAAATGGGGATACAGTGGCGGGCTATAATAACGTTGCCCAGCTTGCACCGCCGCTTAATATAACAGATGATGACGCCTCATTTATCATCAATACCTTAAAAGAAAGCATGGCACAGCTATAGCAGAGAACTTCTCTGCTTTTTTTATGGAATAAAAGTTTGCTTTCCATCATTTTGAGCTAGTTCTATGAAGATGATGTGAGATGAAATCGGTATTGGGCACACTAGGTGTATTGAAAAATAGAAGAGTTTCAATTACTGTTAGGAGAAGACTGATCCAATACACTTTTGAAGGAGACGGCTTATGAGTTTTCATGATCAACCCATTTTACCTGCTGTACGCAATATGAAGCAATTTGAGGAATTTTTAAAAAGCCCATTTACATATGGTGTTTTACTTGATGTTCACTTAGGCCGGCTTAAGGGCATCATGAATGAGGCAAATGCTCATCACAAAAAAATGTTTGTCCATGTCGATCTCATTCACGGGATTAAACATGATGAGTATGGAACGGAATTTATTTGTCAGGAAATGAAGCCAGCAGGAATAATTTCTACTAGGTCTTCTGTCATAGTAAAAGCCAAGCAAAAAAAGGTATATGCCATTCAGCGAATGTTTTTACTTGATACGAGTGCCATGGAAAAAAGCATGGAGTTCGTTGGGAAACATCGTCCAGATTTTATTGAAGTATTGCCGGGCGTCGTGCCAGATTTAATTACAGAAGTGCGCGAGCGAACTGGGATCCCGATTTTTGCAGGCGGATTTATCCGTACAAAAGAAGATGTAGAAAGAGCGCTTGAAGCAGGGGCTACAGCTGTGACGACCTCAAATACCACCCTTTGGAAAGCGTTCCAAAAGTGAAAAGATAAAATGTGAATATTTATTGACAACGTTTTCATCCTCTGATACTATTGCACTAAGTTAATATCATGTGATGGAGAAACGGAGATCCACAACAACGCTTTACTAGGTGACAAATGACCCTGATGTAAAGTATGTTTGTTGTGGATCTTTTTCTTTATCTTTTCTACACATTCATAGGGGATGGCAACTGAACCAGAGGAGGAATTTTTCATGACACCATTTTGGGGAGAAGTCGTAGGTACAATGCTGCTCATTATTTTTGGGGGCGGTGTGTGTGCGGCAGTTAATTTAAAGAAATCACTCGCATATCAATCCGGCTGGATTGTAATCGCTTTCGGATGGGGATTTGCAGTAGCCATTGCAGCATATGCAACTGGTGGAATTAGCGGAGCGCATTTAAACCCTGCACTCACAATTGGGCTTGCGCTAGAAGGAAGTTTTCCTTGGGCTGATGTTCCAATGTATATTGTTGGTCAAATGCTTGGTGCACTAATAGGGGCTACTATTGTCTTTTTACATTACTTACCGCACTGGAAAGCAACAGATGATCCAGGTGCAAAGCTAGGCGTATTCTCAACTGGTCCTGCGATTCCGCATACTTTTGCAAACGTGCTTAGTGAAGTCATCGGTACATTTGTATTGGTTCTAGGAATCTTAGCGATTGGTGCAAATAAATTTGCAGACGGAGTCAATCCGCTGATTGTTGGTTTCTTAATTGTTGCAATTGGTCTTTCTTTAGGTGGAACAACTGGTTATGCAATTAACCCTGCACGTGATTTAGGTCCAAGAATCGCACATGCGATCTTGCCAATTCCAGGGAAAGGCCCATCGAACTGGAAGTATGCTTGGGTGCCAGTCGTTGGTCCAATTTTAGGCGGCGCATTTGGCGGTGTTTTCTACAATGCAGCCTTTAAAGCGAACGTCACACCAGCCTTTTGGATTGTAAGCGTTATTTTAGTTGTGGTATTGTTAGGACTCTATATCACTACGAAAAACCAAACAAATGCTGTAAATGAAAGTATGTAAGGGGAGGAAAACATCATGACAAAAGAAAAATATATTCTTGCATTAGATCAAGGGACAACAAGCACAAGAGCGATCTTATTTGATCAAGAAGGCAAAATTGCACATACAACTCAGAAGGAATTTAATCAATATTTTCCGAACCCAGGCTGGGTAGAACACAATGCAAATGAAATTTGGAGCTCTGTTCTATCGGTCATTTCAACTGCTTTAATTGAATCAGGAATTGAAGCAGACCAAATCGCTGGTATCGGAATTACGAACCAACGTGAGACAGCGGTTGTTTGGGATAAACATACAGGCGCACCTATTTACAATGCAATTGTTTGGCAGTCAAGACAAACATCTGGCATTTGTGAAGAGTTAAAAGCGCAAGGACACAGTGAAACGTTTAGAAATAAAACAGGTCTTCTCATCGATGCTTATTTCTCAGGTACAAAAGTAAAATGGATATTAGACAATGTAGAAGGTGCCCGTGAGAAAGCAGAAAATGGCGACTTACTGTTTGGCACAATCGATACTTGGCTTATTTGGAAGATGACAGGCGGTAAATCACACGTCACAGATTACTCCAATGCATCAAGAACATTAATGTTCAATATTTACGATCTGAAATGGGATGAAGAATTACTTGATATCCTTGGCGTACCTGCTTCTATGCTTCCTGAGGTGAAACCATCTTCACACATTTATGGTGAAACAACAGACTATCACTTCTTTGGCAGAAATATTCCGATTGCAGGAGCGGCGGGAGATCAGCAGGCTGCTTTATTCGGTCAGGCTTGCTTTGAAGAAGGAATGGCGAAGAACACATATGGTACAGGATGTTTCATGTTGATGAATACAGGGGAAAAAGCCATTAAGTCGGATCATGGTTTATTAACGACGATTGCATGGGGCATTGACGGCAAAGTTGAATATGCTTTAGAAGGAAGTATTTTCGTTGCTGGCTCAGCGATTCAGTGGCTGCGTGATGGACTCAGAATGTTTAAAGACTCGAAAGACAGCGAAGCTTATGCAGAGCGCGTTGAGTCAACAGATGGCGTATACGTCGTTCCGGCATTCGTTGGTCTAGGCACACCATACTGGGATAGTGATGTCAGAGGCGCTGTATTCGGGTTAACACGCGGTACTTCTAAAGAGCACTTTGTCCGTGCAACGTTAGAATCACTTGCTTATCAAACGAAAGATGTGTTAGATGCGATGGAAAAGGATTCAAACATTTCATTAAAAACATTGCGTGTGGATGGCGGAGCTGTAAAAAATGATTTCTTAATGGGCTTCCAAAGTGATTTACTGGATGTGCCTGTAGAGCGTCCAGAAATTAATGAAACGACGGCACTCGGTGCGGCCTATCTTGCGGGAATAGCAGTTGGCTTCTGGAACGACCGTTCAGACATTGCAAAACAATGGAACCTTGACAAGCGCTTTGATCCTAAGATGGAAGAAGGCAGCCGTGACTCGTTATACAGCGGGTGGAAAAAGGCTGTAAAAGCAGCTCAAGCTTTCAAATAAACCAAAAGTATGGTATACTTCAATTAAGTTAATAGAACGGTTGGAGAACTGGAGAGACCGCAGGCACCGAAGTGTAGAAATACGCTTTGGGTGTTTGCGGTCTCTTTTTCTTTACCGTACAACATGGGAGGAACAAGAGATGACTTTTTCTAGCTTAGAAAGAGAACAAATGCTGCAGGAAATGACAAAAAAACCATATGATGTGTTTATCATTGGTGGGGGTATTACAGGCGCGGGTACAGCACTTGATGCGGCTTCACGGGGAATGCGCGTCGGTCTTGCAGAAATGCAGGATTTCGCAGCAGGTACATCTAGCCGCTCAACGAAACTAGTGCACGGTGGACTTCGTTATTTAAAACAATTTGAAGTAAAAATGGTCGCAGAGGTCGGTAAAGAGCGTGCCATTGTATACGAAAACGGTCCTCATGTAACAACACCAGAATGGATGCTTCTGCCGATGCATAAAGGCGGGACATTCGGTAAGTTTTCAACATCCATTGGGCTTAGAGTGTATGACTTTTTAGCTGGCGTCAAGCATAGCGAACGCAGAAGCATGCTGAGCGCGAAGGAAACACTTGCAAAAGAACCGCTTGTGAAAAAGGACGGCTTAAAAGGCGGTGGCTACTATGTTGAATACCGTACGGACGATGCACGCCTTACAATCGAAGTCATGAAAGAGGCTGTGAAATTCGGAGCAGAAGCGGTCAACTATGCGAAAGTAAAAGAATTTATTTATGATAAAGGCAAAGTTGTCGGTGTTGTCATTGAAGATGTCATGACGGAGAAAACCTACGATGTATATGCGAAGAAAATCGTCAATGCGACAGGTCCATGGGTCGATCAACTAAGAGACAAGGATCACTCAAAAGAAGGGAAGCACTTACAGCATACAAAAGGTATTCACTTAGTATTCGACCAATCAGTCTTCCCATTAAAACAAGCGATCTACTTTGACACACCTGATAAACGGATGGTCTTTGCGATTCCAAGAGAAGGAAAAACGTACGTTGGAACAACAGATACAGTGTACAAAAAGCAGTTGGAACATCCGCGTATGACAAAAGCAGATCGAGATTATGTCATCAAAGCGATTCAATACATGTTCCCTGATCTCAATATTACAGAAAAAGATGTTGAATCTAACTGGGCTGGTCTTCGTCCACTCATTCATGAAGAGGGCAAAGACCCTTCAGAAATTTCTCGTAAGGATGAAGTATGGACATCATCTTCAGGCTTAATCACCATTGCTGGCGGTAAATTAACAGGCTACCGCAAAATGGCTGAGCACATTGTGAATCTTGTACGTGATGGACTGAAAGAAGAAACAGGCAAAGACTTCGGGCCATGTAAAACAAAGCATATGCCAATTTCAGGCGGTCATGTAGGCGGATCTAAAAATATGGCTGCCTTTGTCCAAGCGAAAACAGCAGAAGGAGCATCTGTTGGTTTAACAGAACCGATTGCTCAAAAACTCGCCGAAAAATATGGCTCAAACGTCAGCAGTCTCTTCAAGCGTGTAGAGCAGCTTCAAGGTGAAGCAGACAAACGAAATATTCCAGCGTATGTACTCGCAGAGCTTATCTATGCAATCGAAGAAGAATTAGCTGTTACTCCTGTCGATTTCTTCTTAAGAAGAACAGGAAGCCTACTATTTAATATCAACTGGGCAAAAAAATATGCACAGCCTGTTGCTGATTATATGGCAGAGCGTTTTGGCTGGGATGAAGCAGTAAAACAGAAGCATCAAACAGAATTAGATCAACTATTCCATGAAGCAGTTGTACCGCTTGATGCTGAATAAAAGAAAAGCCGATCATGTATCGGCTTTTCAGCGTGTAGACAAACCCTCGCATTCTTTGTCAGGTCTGTGCGCCGGTGCTCACGAATGTCAAATTCGCTCCGCTCCGGTGCTCGTCCTTTCTAGACTTCAAGGGTTTTCAGACTACGCTGAAAGGAAGCCAAAGAACTAAAATAAAGATCATTTTAGCCCTTTGTCAGCAATAAGTAAAAGCCGATCATGCATCGGCTTTTTTATTTGTTCAGCATTTTCTTCATCTCTCAATGATATAGCATGACATAAAGGTTGATTCCATATAAAATAGCAGTAGAGGTTATTTTATTGATGATAAGAGCTGGGAGGACGACCATGAGTTGGAAGACGAATTATGAGCGATGGATCAATGAGAAGCACCTGGATACTGAGCTAAGGGAATGGCTGGAGGCACATCAAGATAATCAACAAGCACTTGAAGACTGTTTCTACAAAAACCTTGAGTTCGGCACTGGAGGAATGCGCGGGGAGATTGGTGCTGGCACGAACCGAATGAATGTGTACACGGTTCGTAAAGCATCTGCAGGTCTTGCTGCGTATATTGCGAAACATGGAGAGGATGCAAAAAGAAGAGGCGTCGCCATTGCATATGATTCACGCCATAAATCGCCTGAATTTGCGATGGAAGCAGCCAAAACTCTTGCCGCGCAGGGCATCCAAACATACGTATTTGACGAACTGCGTCCAACACCAGAGCTCTCCTTTGCTGTACGAGAGCTGAATGCATTTGCTGGGATTGTCGTAACAGCAAGTCATAATCCACCAGAATATAATGGCTATAAAGTATATGGAGAAGACGGCGGACAGCTGCCTCCACTTCAAGCAGATCAAGTCATTCAAGAAGTAGATGCAATAGAAAATGAACTGTCGATTTCAGTTGATTCAGAAGAAACGTTAAAACAACAAGGGCTGATCAACATGATCGGAGCAGAAATCGATCATGCTTATATTGAAAAATTAAAAACCATCAGTGTGCACCCTGAGCTGGCAGATGAGGTCGATGTCAAAGTCGTTTTCACACCGCTTCATGGTACGGCCAACGAGCCTGTCCGAAAAGGGCTTCAAGCTTTAGGCTATCAGCACGTAACCGTTGTACCTGAACAAGAAAGACCAGATCCGCAATTTTCAACAGTGACATCGCCAAATCCAGAGGAGCATGCAGCATTTGAGTATGCCATCAAGCTTGGCGAAAAGCAGAATGCCGATATCCTCATTGCAACAGACCCAGATGCGGATAGGTTAGGTATTGCGGTCAGAGATCATGATGGAGAGTTTACCGTCTTAACAGGCAACCAAACAGGAGCCCTATTGCTCCATTATTTATTGTCTGAAAAACAAAAGCTTGGTCAGCTGCCGCCTCGTCCTGTTGTGATGAAAACGATTGTCACAAGTGAGCTCGGGCGTGCTGTTGCTTCAGCATTTGGTGCCCATACGATTGACACGCTTACTGGTTTTAAATTTATTGGTGAAAAAATCAAGCAATTCGAAGAGAGCGGGGAATACACGTTTCAATTCGGGTACGAAGAAAGCTATGGCTATTTGATCGGTGACTTTGCCCGAGATAAAGATGCCGTGCAAGCAGCGCTGTTAGCTGTCGAAGTCGCTGCTTTCTATAAAAAACAAGGCAAGTCCTTGTATGATGCGCTTGTTGATATTTTCAAGGAGTTTGGATTTTACCGGGAAGGGTTAAAGTCGTTAACCTTAAAAGGAAAAGAAGGAGCAGAGCAAATTTCAGCGATCCTTCATACCTTTAGAACAAATCCGCCAGCTGCTATCGCGGGTCAGCGCATCACTGTCATCGAGGATTACCAATCAAGTCAAAGATATCTGATTGCCGAAAAGAAAGAAGAAACCATTCACCTTCCAGCATCAAACGTGCTGAAATATTTCCTTGAGGATGGTTCGTGGTTCTGCTTAAGACCTTCCGGAACTGAGCCTAAAGTGAAATTTTATATTGCTGTCAAAGGTACATCGTTAACAGATAGCGAAGAAAAGCTGAAGCATTTGTCAGAAGAAGTGATGAAAGTCGTTTATGAAATTGTGGAAGAAACAGCTAAATAAACAAACAAGGCCATTGTGTGAATACATGATGGCTTTTTCTCCATCAAAAGGATGAGAAAAAATCATCCTTTTAGCGAAAGAACCGGCAGAATGCTCATGATATAATGAGCGTAATGAAAAGAGAAGGCAGCAAATGCCGGGGGTAAACAGTATGGGAGAATATCAAGAGAAGGTTGAAACATTAAAAACGTTAAAAGAAATTGCTGAAAAGCTAAATGAAGGCACGGAAATGAAAGATACGCTTCATGAAGTGCTCCATATGCTGATGGATGTCACAGGCTTTCATTCCGCATGGATTTATTTTATAGAAAAAGACGGCTCGTACGAACTGATGGCAGAGGTCTCCTTACCCGAAGCGCTGGCAAAGCATCAAAAGCAGCTCATGTGCCAAAACGATTGCTATTGCATCAATCGATACACAAAAGGTTCACTCCAATCAGCCACAAACATTATGAATTGTAAACGCATCGAAACGGCGATGAAAAAGCAGCTTGGGGATACTGAAGGAATTACGCATCATGCGACGGTTCCCCTCAAAGCATGTAAGCGTACGTTCGGGTTATTGAATGTGGCGGCAAAAGGAAAAGTCACATTTACGCAAGAAGAATTGAACTTGCTTGAAAGCATTGCGCTTCAAATTGGTACCGCCATTCAACGGATGAAGCTTGTGCAAAACGAACATCAGCATGCTCTTTTGGAAGAAAGAAACCGGCTTGCACAGGACTTACATGATTCCGTTAACCAAATGCTATTTTCAGTCAGCCTGACTGCTAAAGCCGCCCGTCAAATGACAAACGATCAGAATCTTGGGGAAATGATTGATTTTATTCAGCATTTGTCACAAGATGCACTGGTTGAAATGCGGTCACTCATTTGGCAGCTAAGGCCAAGAGGACTTGAAAAAGGATTCACAACAGGGATTCAAGAGTATGCAAAGCTTTTAGGATTACGCTGTACATTATCGTTATCAGGCTGTATGGAGATGGATCATTCCCAGCATGAAACGTTGTTTCGGGTATGCCAAGAAGCGCTGAATAATTGTCAAAAACATGCGGAAGTAGAGGAAGTCAAGGTCCAGCTTAAACAATCAAAAGACACGTTTGAGATGAAAATCATCGACCACGGAAAAGGGTTTCAGTATGACGAGCAAATGAGCCTCCCTTCACTTGGTCTGAAAGGGATGTCAGACCGTATCAAAAGAGCTGGTGGAACATTTTGTATAGAGTCTGAGCTCGGTAAAGGAACCACTATTCAAGTGAAGGTGCCATTTTCTCAAGAAAGGAAGGGGTCGTCATGAGAGTTGTCATTGCAGATGATCATCATATTGTGAGAAAAGGGCTTGTGTTTTTCCTGCAGACACAGCCTGACGTCGAAATCGTTGGTGAGGCTTCTAATGGAGAAGAAGCATTAGAAATTGTCAGACAAACGCGGCCTGATATCGTTCTCATGGATTTATCGATGCCTGTAATGAATGGCATTGAGGCAACGAAACAAATGACGCTGGAAATGCCTGATACCCGCATTGTGATCCTGACAAGCTATGCGGATAAAGATTATGTTATTCCCGCCATTCAAGCAGGGGCAAAAGCCTATCAGCTCAAGGATGTAGCGCCAGAAAAACTTCTTACGACAATGATTGACGTACAAAAGGGCACCTATCAATTAGATGGTCATATCACCAATTTTCTTGTGCAGCATTTGACTGAGCCAAAAGAGCAAAAATGGGAGTTAATGAAAGAGCTGACCAATAGAGAGCGAGATGTCTTATTCGAAATTGCAAAGGGGAAAAGCAATAAAGAAATTGCCTCATCCTTGTTTATTTCTGAAAAAACTGTCAAAACGCACGTATCTCATGTATTATCAAAACTAGAGCTGGCAGATCGTACCCAAGCGGCTCTGTATGCAGTGGATTATCAAAAAAGTCAGCCTAAAGAGCTGCTATAACAGAAGGGAATTTAGTCGTTATGCTAAAACTTTTAAGCGCACATTCAGTTCAATGAATTGAATAAAAAGAGCACGGTTGTTGGTTTATTTGACGTGCCCTTTTGCGTGAAAAGAGAAGCATGTTCAGTCTAATTTCTATGAGTAAAACGAAAAAAGACTTAATGAGTATATGCTCATCAAGTCTTTTTTTATTTTGAAGGGGGTGATAAACCGGCTGACTAAAGGTGAAATGATAAAAGGAGGAAATGAGCATGGAGACATATGAATTAGTGAGTGATTATCGCCATAATGAAAAATTGAAAGAAAGTTTTAATCAGTTAGCGATCAAGACATTTGATTTGGATTTTAGTGACTGGTACAAAAGAGGGTATTGGGATGAAAAATATATTCCTTATTCCTTTGTCCATCACGGGAAAGTGATCTCAAACGCTTCCGTCTATCTCATGTCGCTGATCATTGATGGCCAAACGTATCGAGCTGTTCAAATTGGCACGGTGATGACGGATCAAGCCTACCGCCACAAGGGATTAGCGACAAAGTTATTGCAGCATATTATGGATTCGTACGAACATGATTGTGATTTGATCTTTCTTTTTGCCAATGAAACTGTACTGGATTTTTATCCAAGGTTCGGCTTTACTCGTTATGACGAAAGTGAATTTAGTTTAAATATCGGCAAAAGCGCTATTCAAATGAAAAAGAACGTGCGTTTCAAGCAGCTGACGTTGGAACATGACCTGCCATTACTTGAACAGTTCGCAGAGAAACGCCAAACAGGCTCAATGAAATTAGATGCTAAGGATCATGGCAGCTTATTGATGTTTTATTTTACATTCGTTTGGCGGGATGCCATTTTCTATATTGAAGCGTTGGATACGATTGTTCTGATGAATGAAGAAAATGAAACCATACATGTATTTGATATCATTTCTCTCGAGCGACAAAATATAGAGGAAGTTGTTGCATATATTGTGAGTGAAACGACGGAAAAAGTGCTGTTCTATTTTACACCTGATACGTCAATTGACGGCTTACACGCGGTGAAGGCACCAAATGACGAGGATGCGCTGTTTGTTTATACAAAACAAGATTGGGTAAAAGACCACTTTATGCTTCCAATCACTGCGCACTGCTAAATGTATGTAAAAAGGCTGATCATCAGCCTTTTTCTTTATGTGTACACCGGTTGTGAATAAACTTCAGAAGCAGCAGCCTCTGAAGCATGGTCAATGTACTGCAGGAGCCCATATAAACATTTTTCAACATCAGCATCGTTCCGGTTAAATTGATACGCGTGTAAGAAATGCTCAATACGTTTCGAGAGCAAGTCATCTTGCGTACGTACCATAAGAATAAGTAAATTATCCCATTGCGAGCGATGCGTATAATAAAGTGCTTTATCATAATCCGCCACATTCATCAAACCTTCTCCTTTCCCTTGAGAAGTCCTCATTAGTTTGCTCGGAACATATCGACATTTTCAGGGGAAAAGTTGGTGTCCGCATCAATCGTGTACCGGGAATTATAGGCTGAATAAATGCTTCATGTATGAAAATGGATCGATCAGCAAAACATAAACAAAATATACATGAAAGTGAGAGCAATGATATCATGCAGCCGAAATGGTGGGTGCCTTTTGCAGCAGGAATGGTTTTGTTTGGCAGTTTCATGATCCATCCTCCAACAAATGCAGCGATGCAGCCTGTTGAAAATTGGGAAAGACTTGCGTACACAGCGTTGCAAGAGGAATATGAAGGCGCCGCTTTAAACGATTATCAATATATCGGGCGTACACAAGTAAATGAAGATCAGACAAAAGATGTCTTTCGCGTCACCGTGAAGGAAGGCTCAACGCTTTTTGCTGCGCATGCAGAAATCTATTTTCACCCGGTGACCGGTCATTTGATTAGTATTAACGTATTCCGTCTATAAAAAAGCAGCTCTTTATTAGAGGTGCCCAGCGTGTAGACAAACCCTCGCATTCGTTGTCAGGTCTGCGCGCTGGTGCTCACGAATGTTCAATTCGCTCCGCAAAAGTAGCTGCCCTTCCTAGACTTCAAAGGTTTTCTATCGCGCTGAAAAGAAGACAAAGTGCTAAAATAAACATCATTTTAGCACTTTGTCAACAATCTAAGCACCTCTTTATTAGAGGTGCTATTTCCGGATCAATTATTTCATGCTTCCTTGAAGGTATGAGCGGATATCCACGCCAAGTGAATCGGCTAATCGTTGTCCGTAGTCTTCATCTGCACGATAGAAGTTGCAGATCGCAAGTAATTTTGTTTTGTCATTTACGTCTTTCAGGTCAGCGGTTAGATTTTTGATCAATGCTTGTTTCTCTTCTTCAGAATAGCTTCGATATTTTTCCCCTGCTTGTTTGAAGTCGTTTGGTTTTTCAATTTTTTGTCTCACCATACGATCACCGTGAAGAACTTGTTCACTTTCCTTGTAGTGAGGATTTTCTTTTGGCTGATCATCGTAACGGTTTGGTTCATAGTTAATATGACCGCTTGGACGAGTCGTTGTCATAAAGCCATCCTGCTGATTATTGTGTACAGGTGCATAAGGACAGTTCACCGGAATGCGCATATAGTTGGCACCAAGACGATGACGCTGCGTATCTGGATAAGAGAACAGACGACCTTGAAGCAATTTATCTTCAGATGCTTCAATTCCTGGAACAAGTGCACTTGGTGTGAAAGCAACTTGCTCTGTTTCAGCAAAGAAGTTCTCAGGATTGCGGTTCAGAGTCATGCGTCCTACTTTTTGAAGCGGGTAATCTTCTTCGCTCCATGTCTTTGTTGGATCACATGGATCATAATCAAGATCATCATAATCGCTCAGCGGCATCAGCTGGACATATAAGTCCCATGCTGGGTAGTTGCCATTTTCAATACGGTCATATAAGTCTCTTGTCGCATGCTGGAAATCATTCGCTTGGATTTCTGCTGCTTCTTCCATAGATAAATTGCGAATACCTTCTGAAGGTCTCCAGTGATATTTCACATATTTTGTTTCTCCATATTTGTTGACCCATCTAAATGTATGCACACCAGAACCGCGCATTTCAGCATAGTTCGCAGGGATTCCTTCATCAGAGAAGAGCCATGTGAGCATATGAGTGGATTCAGGTGTTAAGGTCATAAAATCCCAATAACGGTCAGGATCTTGGATATTGGTTACAGGATCTGGCTTGAGAGAGTGAACCATATCAGGGAATTTCAATGCATCACGTATAAAGAAGATCGGCAAGTTGTTACCAACTAGATCATAGTTGCCTTCTTCTGTGTAAAATTTGACAGCAAAGCCGCGCGGATCACGCAATGTTTCAGGTGAACCTTTAGGATGAATAACGGTTGAGAAGCGAACAAAAACATCTGTCTGTTTTCCTTCTTCACTTAAGAAAGCCGCTTTTGTATGTTTCTCCATACTATTTTCAACTTCAAACACACCATAAGCGCCGGCGCCTCTCGCATGAACGACACGCTCTGGAATACGTTCACGATCGAAGTGTGCAAGTTTTTCAATCAAATGGTAATCATCAAGAAATGTAGGTCCGCGGTGACCAGCTGTTCTTGAGTTTTGATTATCGCCAACAGGTACGCCTTGGTTCGTTGTCAAATTTTTATGATTTGAATTTGTCATTCTTTTTCTCCTCCTGTAAACAAAAAAATGGTTTCTAGCAATCTATATACCCTAATTATATTGAATCAAACATGATAGTCAATATCTATTTATAATAATTTTAAATTAATTATTATTACAAGAAGGTAAAGAAAAAGACGAAAGAATAGAATTCTTTCGTCTAAAGGAGGAGCTCTCTAAGAGCATCTTTGTTTTGTGTTAAATCTTTTAATGTGTATTGGTCAAGAACGCGCAAGTAAGCAGTAAGTGCTTCATGAAGTACATGCTTTAATGAACAAATCGGGGAGATGATACAGCTGTTTTTCCTTGGATCAAAGCATTCAACCATGACTAAATCATCCTCTGTATAACGGACAACCTCTCCAATGTTAATGCTTTCTGGGCTTTTCCCAAGCCTAATCCCGCCATTTCTTCCACGGATCGTTTCAACATAGCCGCGTTTTCCAAGATGATAAATCACCTTTGTCAGATGATTTTTAGAAATGCCATAAACATCGGCGATCTGCTGAATATTTGACAGTTCATTGTTCTCTCTTGATGCTAAATAAATGAGTACTCTTAATGAGAAATCTGTATAATTCGTTAGTTTCATTTTGACGACCTCTAAACCCTATAGAGTTTTGTATCATCGTAACACATTTTAGACAAAAACTGTTCGAGAAAGTGTTAAATGTGTCAACATTCAAAACATGTATTATAAATATTGCTTTTATAAGCTGTCATCCGTTACGATAAAGATGTATTTAAAATACATCTTTAGGGAGAAGGAATGACGATGTTATCTAAAGATCAAATGAATGCTATTAAACAATCAGCCCCTCTATTAAAAGCCGAGGGAACCAAACTTGTGACTGTTTTTTATCAAAATATGATTCGTCAGCATCCAGAGCTACTCAATCAATTTAATCAAACAAACCTCATGAACGGAAGTCAGCCAGAGGCGCTTGCTGCGACACTATATCAAGCTGCACTACACATCGATCGATTAGAAGAATTACTTCCTGCGGTCAAACAGATTGCCCATAAACATGTCAGTGTGATGGTCAAAAAAGAGCAATATCCAATCGTCGGATATCACCTGATTGAAGCGATGAAAGAAGTGTTTGGTTTAACGGAAAAAGATGACACGCTTTTAGCTTGGAAGGCCGCATATGACATCATTGCAAATATTTTTATTACGATTGAAGCAGAAATGATGGAGGTGAATGTAAAGCAACCTGGTGGATGGGCAGATGTGAAGCCGTTTGTGATAAAGAAAAAGGTACAGGAATCTCCAGCGCTGATCTCCTTTTACTTAGTACCAGAAGATGAATCAGAGCTGCCAATGTTTGAAGCAGGTCAATATATGACGGTTCAGGCAGATATGCCAGGTGAGGCTTATATGTGTAGCAGACAATACAGCTTATCAGATCAGCATCATCCATCTTATTACCGCATCACAGTGAAGCGCGATGGTCATGTGTCTACATTTTTGCATGATGAAATGGAAGAAGGAGACGTTCTTCAAGTGAGTATGCCGCAGGGAATATTCTGCTTGCAAGAAGCCACAAAAGAGCCTGTTTATTTCATTAGTGCTGGTTCTGGAGTCACGCCAATGATCGGTTTATTGAAAACAGCAGCGCAAAACAGCCATCCATTTACAATGATTCATGCAGATCGATTAGAGGATGTCACCGCTTTTGAAAATGAATTTGAAAGCGTTCTAGCATCAGCTCCGCATGGCCGCATCATCTTATGTAATGAACAATTTGCGAAGTCGGGTAAGGGTGAGCTTGTTGAAAAGGCAGCTTCCCGCATTGACCGTCCTTTCCTTCAATCAGTGGTTGGAGAAGGGAAAGGCCAATTTTATCTATGCGGATCCCCGGTGTTTACACAGGAGATGATTTATATACTAAAAGAGCTGGGAATTCCAGAACAGAATATACATTTCGAGTCATTCGGCGGGCAATCCACGAAAGAAATGGAAGTCGTCTAAACGAATGGCGGAACATCATGTTTTTTTAGATGCGCTCATATAGTAGGGATAAGTCCGATGAGGAGGGATGGTTTCCTTGAGCGTATCAGAAAAACGTCTTTTACAAAGAGCCATTGATGAAATTACAGAAATTGCAGAAGGATTTGGTCTAGATTTTTATCCGATGAGGTATGAAATCTGTCCCGCGGAAATTATTTATACGTTCGGTGCATACGGAATGCCAACACGATTCAGCCACTGGAGCTTTGGTAAACAATTTCATAAAATGAAGCTTCATTATGATTTAGGATTAAGCAAAATTTATGAGCTAGTCATCAATTCAAATCCTTGCTACGCCTTTCTACTTGATAACAACACGCTTGTTCAAAATAAATTAATTGTGGCTCATGTACTGGCACACTGTGATTTCTTCAAAAATAATTGCCGTTTCCAAAACACAAAACGAGACATGGTAGAAAGCATGTCAGCAGCGGCAGAGCGGATCAAGGAATATGAGCATCTTCATGGAACAAAAGAAGTTGAATCCTTTTTAGACGCCGTATTGGCTCTTCAGGAGCATATTGATCCGTCTCTTGTTCGTTCAAAACTAAGCTGGAATATCGGCGATGAAGAAGAATATGAAGATGACCAACCAAAGCGTCAGACGCCGTATGATGATTTGTGGGGAATGGATGAGCCGAAAATACGTGAGAAAAAGAAAATCGCCAAGCCATTTCCCCCAAAGCCGGAAAAAGATATTTTACTTTTTATTGAGGCGCACTCCCGGGAGTTAGAGCCGTGGCAGCGCGACGTCCTCACGATGCTGAGGGAGGAAATGCTCTATTTTTGGCCGCAGCTAGAAACAAAGATTATGAATGAAGGCTGGGCATCGTATTGGCATCAGCGGATAATGCGAGAGCTTGATTTAGATTCAAGTGAATCGATCGAGTTTGCCAAATTAAATGCTGGCGTGGTACAGCCATCAAAAACAGGCATCAATCCTTACTATTTAGGTTTGAAGATTTTTGAAGATATCGAAGAGCGCTATGACAACCCATGTGAAGAATTAAAAAAAGCAGGGGTGACAGAAGGATCGGGCCGAAGCAAAATGTTTGAAGTAAGGGAGATTGAATCAGATATTTCCTTCATTCGAAATTACTTAACAAAAGACCTTGTGATGAGAGAAGATTTGTACTTGTTTCAAAAACAAGGGAGAGATTATAAAGTCATCGATAAAGAATGGAAGGCTGTTCGTGATCAGCTAGTCAGCATGAGGGTCAATGGCGGCTTTCCTTATTTGACCGTGATGGATGGCGACTATTTAAAAAACAATGAACTCTATATTAAACATTGGTATGAGGGCATTGAACTAGATCTGAAATACTTAGAAAAAGTACTCCCATATTTGCATCAGCTATGGGGAAGAAGTGTGCATATCGAATCCATTCTTGAAGGAAAAGAAGTCATGTTTTCGTATGATGGAAAAGGAGTCCACAGAAAATATCTCGCATAAAAAAACAAAAAAAGATGTCTCTTAGCAGACATCTCAGCGTGTAGACAAACCCTCGCATTCGTTGTCAGGTCTGCGCGCTGGTGCTCACGAATGTTCAATTCGCTCCGCAAAAGTAGCCGCCCTTCCTAGGGCTGCAAAGGTTTTCTATCACGCTGAAAAGAAGACAAAGTGCTAAAATAAACATCATTTTAGCACTTTGTCAACAATCTAAGATGTCTCTTAGCAGACATCTTTTTTGCCAGTTTTATTGGTTTTTCAGCAGTTTGAAAATGTGTTTTGCTTGATCGGTGTTTTCCATCAGACCTTTTAGCTTTTGGCTTGTTGGGCCATACGCAAAGAATGGCACTTCATCGCCCGTATGACCTGATGTGGTCCAGCCTGTATGTGATCTCACGTTGATCACTTCTTCAATCGCATCATCAATTTTAAGAGCATCCTTTGTTTCAGCGGCCTTTTGAATGGAGGCCATTTCTTCTTTTGTGAAATCAAGATCGATATATTGTTTCAGCGCTGATTCAACAGGCATGCCACTGACGATTTTGTTTGCGATAAAATCAGGGGTCTTTTTCGCTGCTTTTACCGGTTTGTAATCCCAGCTGCCTGAGCCGTCTGCCCCAAAGGAAAGTCCGCCAGTTGAATGATCGGCAGTGGTGATGACTAACGTATTTTTATCCTTTTTTGCAAAACGAATCGCTTCTTCAAATGCTTTTTCAAAATCCTTCATTTCACTCATGGCACTCACAATATCATGATCATGTCCTGCCCAGTCAATTTGACTGCCTTCTACCATAAGGAAAAATCCATTTTTGTTTTTAGACAGCTGTTTAATGGCTGAAGATGTCATGTCTTGCAGGGAAGGGGTCTTTTTATCACGATCAATCGCTTTATCAAGACCGCCATCAGCAAAAATGCCTAACACCTTTTGGTTTTTGTTTTTTTGTAAGGCATCTTTATTGGTGACATAATCATATCCGGCTTGTTTAAATTCCTTCGTTAAATCACGATCCTTTCGGACAAAATCGACGAGACCTCCGCCAAGCATGACATCGACTGTATGCTGTTTACCGATTTTTTCATCGAAGAAATCATCAGCGATGGCTGCTGTGTTTTTTCTCGATACATCGTGAGCCACATACGCAGCAGGGGTGGCATTTGTTAATTCAGAGGTCACGACAAGTCCCGTAGATTTTCCCTTCCGTTTTGCTTCTTCTAGAACTGTTTTTAATTTTTTACCGTTTTTATTGACACTGATCGCATTGTTGTAAGTCTTTTTACCAGTTGCCATAGCTGTACCAGCTGCGGCAGAATCAGTGATATTGCTTTTCGAGTCGCTAGGGTATGTTTTGTGCATGCCAGTGAGGTAAGGGTCAAACGCTGTTTGCTTTGAAAGGTCTCCGTTATGCTTAAATGAACGGTAAGTTGAAAGATACGGTGTTCCCATGCCATCCCCGATCAGCACGATCACATTTTGCACGTCATTTTTTGGCTTCTTTTTAGCCTCTGCTTTGTCAGCTTGTCCAAATTCAATTCCTGAAAAAATGCCAATCGATAGCACAGATGCTGCCGCCACTGCAGCGATTTTCGTTTTCGAGCTTTTCAACACACTCATTCATTTTGCCTCCTCAATGTTTATGTATCGCTCTTACGTTTACAATGGTAGAGCAGAATTGTGGATTCCCATTTACAGGATCGTAAAGTTCCCTTTAAAATTGTAAAGGCCCACTTTACATAGAATGAGCCAAAAAGAGAAATGAATGTATCATTTATCCATGACAAGATGCGTTTATTTTGTCATGATTGTGTAATGAAAATGAAATATAAAGAACCCTAAAAAAAAATAAATTTTGCCGAATTAATAAGCATAATGTCGTAGGAAGTCAAGACTATTTCTTCTGGTATTTGATCCTTATAATAGTAAGTAGATAAAAATTCGGATCTCGATAGATACATACAGGAGGAACAAATGAAAAAACAATTGATCACAGCTGCAAGTGCAGTTTTACTTGGGACGACATTATTTGCCGGAGCTGCCTCAGCACAATCAGTAAAAGTTCAAAAAGGTGACTCTCTTTCTGTTCTAGCGAAAAAATACAAAACAAGCGTGAGCAAGATTAAATCAGACAATAAGCTGAAATCTAACACGATATTTGTTGGACAAACGTTAAAAGTAAATGGTACTGCCGCAAAAAAAATAACGAAAACATCAAAAACAACAACAAAAGTAAAAGCGGCGTCAGCCACAGCCACTCATAAAGTTGTGAAAGGTGATACATTATCTAAAATCGGCAAAAAGTACGGCATGACTGTAAAAGAGCTGAAATCGTTAAATAAACTCAAAACAAACCTGATCAAAATTGGGCAAAAGCTAAAGGTCAAAAAGACGTCTAAAAAAGTGAAAACAACACCTGTTAAAGAAAAAACAGTTTCTGCTTCTTCTTTAAACACGTCTAAGCTTGTTGCGGATGCTAAAGCGCACAATGGCACACCATATAGATGGGGTGGAACGACACCAAAGGGCTTTGATTGCAGCGGGTTTATGTGGTATATCATTAACAAACAAAAAAAGATTTCAAGACAAACAACTGAAGGTTTTTGGGGATCAATGAAAAGCGTATCAACTCCAAAGGTTGGCGATTTTGTGTTCTTTACAACATATAAATCGGGTCCATCTCACATGGGTGTCTACATTGGGAACAACAAGTTTATTCATGCTGCTTCCGATGGTGTGACGATCAGTGATATGAATTCAAGCTACTGGAAGCCGATTTACCTTGGAGCGAAAACATTTGTAAACTAATTTATTTTAAGAGACTGCTGATGAAGCAGTCTCAGATTGTTGACAAAGGGCTAAAATGATCTTGATTTTAGCCCTTTGTCTTCTTTTCAGCGTGATAGAAAACCTTTGCAGTCTAGGAAGGACGAGTACTGGCGCGGAGCGAATTCGACATTCGTGAGCACCAGCACGCAGGACTGACACCGAATGCGAGGGTTTGTCTACACGCTGAGACTGCTGATGAAGCAGTCTTTTTTATTTGCGCTGTAGACTTAAGAAAATAAATCGATATTCAAAAAAGCCCGTGCTACTTGGCATTAGTCAAGTAACACGGGCTTTTCATGTTGAGAGCGGCTTAAAAGCCTAATTGAAGATCGATATCGATTGATACGATGGCATAGACACATACAATGACAAAGATATTCAGTACGACACCGAGAAACCCAGGGCCCGTACGGCCTTTTTTAATGAACAGTTCAATAATGCCAAATGGAACTGCGGCCATTGCAAAAGGGAGCATCTGAAAAGAATAAAATGTCACATTACTGATAATGGCGAGGTTCAGCATGAGCAGGGATAATATCGCAGTACCGACAGAAATCCAGCCAAATACATTATGCTCTTTAAAAATTCTTACCAATTCCATAATTCCACCTCGCTCACTTTTGCCGTTTTAATGCGTTTTGTCTTCACAAATTTCTCGATTTCTTTCGAAGGACCTGTGATCACAGAGCCATAAATCGTGACACCATTTTGGTTGATATAGCGTATTCGGTTTGACAGATCCAGTTCAGGTCTGCCAGAGATTGTTTTTGCCCAGGTTGGGTGCTGATTGACATAAGTAAGGGCATCTTTAAATTGATCTACCTCTGTTTTTGATGTGTGCTGAAGCTCTTTTAAGAATTCAGAGTCTCTTCCAGGAAAGCCAATTGGCCGCTGATTCTCGCTTAATGAATCCTCTGTTTTAATCGCATTCCAGAGCACTTTCATATCATATTTTTTAGCAAAGGAATAAACGTCCATTGGTGTATACGCTTTGTCATAGGAGACATACACTTCACTGACTGTTCCTTCAGGAAGCTTGTCTAAAGTAGTGAGTGTTTGTTTTTTTGATGCATCTGCCTGAGTAGAAGGATGGGTAAAAAAATCCTCCGTATCGCGTGCGCTGTCACCATAATATGAGATGGTTGGCTGTTTTAATTTATCGAAAAACATCTCGATTTGTTCACTGCCAATGGCTTCTGTTTTATTGCCAATTTGTTTTTGCAGCTTCAATTCGGTGTTCATTCCAAAAAGCTTGACTTGGCCTTTTAAATCCTTCATATCAATCGCCACGTTTGGTTTCGTCAAAGCGACTGTTACAGCGGCTGTTTCCATGAAGTGATTCCCTTTACTCTCTGCTCCGCCAACGCCGTAGTATAGATAACTCCCTAATGTACAAAGCGGTAAAATAATAAGTGTAGAGATGACAGCAAGTACAGAAATACGTAAATAAGACTTTCTTTTTCCGTATTGCAAGATGGCTTTTTGCTTTTCAGGACTGATGGAAAAATCGGTCCAATCCGAGTCGTTCAGTTCCTGACTTAAGCGTTTTTCGTTTTCTTCAAGCTCTTCTTCAAACGCTATCATTTCTTCCTCGTTCATCTCACCATTATTATATTGTTCCCATCGCTTGTTAAACTCTTCATTCATCATTAACACCTCTGTTGTAAAGTGCTTTTAGGCGCTGCCTTGCACGAAATAAAACACTTTTAAAATTTGCTTCAGTAATATTCATGACCTTGGATGCTTCCTTGTAATTCAGTTCTTTTAAATAATACAATGTCAACGCTTCCTTGTAGTTATCTGGAAGCTGTTCTAAATACATGTTGAGGACTTCTTTTATTTCAACCTGTTCAGCAGGGCTTTGTACAGACGTTTGTAAAAGGCCGCCAATAAGATCATCCGATATGGTCACTTCTTTTTTATGTTTCCTGACATAATCAATAAAAGCATTTCGTGCCACCTGAAATAACCAAGGTTTCACTTTGCTATGGTCGTAGGAATGAATATGTATATAAGCACGCATAAAGGTTTCCTGCAATAAGTCTTCTGCCAAATGTTTGTCTTTTGTCATGGAGAGCAGAAACCTGTAAACATCGTTCATATACATTTGATAAATTTCATCGATCGTCACTGATTTTTCTCCCCTCTATGTTATACACGCATAAGAAAGGCATAAAGTTGCACGAAACTTCTCAATACCGTACAATACTCATTTCTTTCGCCGAATCAAAATCATTTCTCCTTATCATAGCGAAATTTGCACCATTTATAAAGCATTTTCAATTGAACAAATCAGGAAAAAACCTTAAAAAACGACAAAATTGGACACAATTCCTCTTCTATTCTCTCCTAAAACCATAGACCTGAATACAGAAAGAACGATGATTTAAAAAGAAAAATGATGTGATGGTTTGGCTGCTTCATGAAAATTTTAGTACCAGGTAATAAAAAATTTGTTATAATAGAAACAAATCCTTCATTCTTTAAACAAAGGAAGTGCACTATGTATAAATTTTCAGGCTATACCATTAAAGTAGTATTTACTCTCCGAGGCGGAATCAAAGTATATCAAAAAGAGAATCTGCCAACGGATCGGGGATTTGTCATTGCATGTACACATGAGGGTTTTGTGGATGTTCTTGCATTAGGCGCAGGAATTCTTCCGTTTGAGATCCACTATATGGCGAAAAAAGAATTGTTTGCAAACAAATGGATCGGTGGATTTTTAAAAAAGATTCATGCCTTTCCAGTTGATCGAGAGAATCCTGGGCCAAGCAGTATTAAAACGCCCATTAAATTATTAAAAGAGGGAAAGATCGTCGGGATCTTTCCAAGTGGAACACGTACAACAGAGGATGTACCTTTAAAAAGAGGTGCGGTTACTATTGCACAGCTCGGTAAAGCGCCAATCGTTCCAGCAGCGTACAAAGGACCGTCCAATGCGAAAAGTCTTTTCAAAAAGGGGAAAATGCGCTTAATTATTGGTGAACCGATTGAGCAGTCAGAATTTGAGCATCTGCCGCCAAAAGAACGATTAGGTGCCATGACGGAAGTATTAAACACGAGAATTAAAGAACTTGAAGCTCAATTAATGGAAAAGGCATAAGAAAAACGACCGCTTGCTTTGGCAAGGGTCGTTTTTTTCTTAAGAAGCGCCTTCTTCAGCGGCTTCTGCTAATTGTTCATTTAACTTTTTGACTTCGATATATACCACATGGTGTCCATCGACCTCATTAATGATAAATTCATAGCCTTGTTCACGAATGGTGTCATTTTTCTCAACTTCATATTTCTGAGTAAGGAACCAGCCGCCGATCGTATCGACTTCTTCGTTATCAAGCTGCGTACCTAAGAGCAGGTTGACTTGGTCCACTAGAACCTTTCCATCAAAGATGTAATGGTCTTCTCCAAGTTTACGCACTTCGTTGATTTCATCCATATCGAATTCATCACGAATTTCACCGACGATTTCTTCAAGGATGTCTTCTACAGTCACAAGACCAGCTGTACCGCCGTATTCATCTGATAAAATCGCCATGTGTACACGTTCACGCTGCATTTTGAGCAATAAATCATGTACAGGAACGGTTTCAATCACATGAATAATTGGATTGACAAACTTTTCGATCGTATCACTTGTAGAACACTCACCGCTAATGCAAGCAGTAAGAACCTCTTTAATGTTCAGAACACCAATCATATTATCTTTATCGCCATCTTCAATTGGATAACGTGTATATTTCTCTACCTTGGTCACTTTCAGCATTTCCTCAATGGTAATATCATGAGGGAAGCTGACAACTTCGGTACGAGGAATCATAATTTCTTTCGCCAGACGGTCATCAAATTCAAAAATTTTATTTACATATTTGAATTCAGACTGGTTAATTTCGCCGCTTTTATAGCTCTCTGATAAAATAATCCGCAATTCTTCTTCAGAGTGCGCCATGTCATGCTCAGAAACTTGCTGAAGACCGAACGCTTTTGTTAACAAACGAGCAGATCCATTTAATACCCAGATAAACGGGAACATCACTTTGTAAAAAATCATGAGCGGTCTAGCAAAAAGAAGAGATACTTGCTCCGCCTTTTGAATGGCGAGTGTTTTTGGTGCAAGTTCTCCAACCACAACGTGTAAAAACGTCATAATACTAAACGCAATAATAAAAGTGACAATAGAACTAGCTGATTGAGGAATGGACAGCTCTACAAATAGTGGAGCAAGCATGTGCGCAATTGTTTCTTCCCCTAACCAACCAATACCAAGGGCGGTAATGGTAATACCGAGCTGACAGGCCGACAGATACTCATCAAGGTGAGTCGTGACATGCTTGACAGCAACTGCTGTTTTATTACCTTCTGCGATTAACTGATCAATTCTTGAGCTTCTTAAGCGAATGATCGCAAACTCTGATGCAACGAAAAATGCGGTTAAAGCTATAAGCAAAGCAACTATAAGTAAATTAACTATGTCCAATTAAGGCCTTCGTTCTGACTTTGAGAACGAAGGTAACACCTCCTGTTTAGTAAAAATTTTAACTTAACAGCAGTAAAAATGATTGGACAGCCGTCATCTTCTCAGGTGTAAGCTGTTCTTTTAATTTTTCACGTTGTTCTGGTTGAAGCTGCTTACAACGTACCAAAATGCGGTCCATATGCTCGTTCATCCGATCGATATCAGAGGTTAAATGGACAAGTTCATCAGGATCTTCCTTTTGAGAAGGGAATTGTTCATCTAATCTGGATTTGATGTCAGAAAGAGCCAATCTCTGCTGTTTGCAAAGAACGATTAATTGTAATCGTTTTAAAGCATGTTCATCGTAATAACGATAATTTGAGCAAGATCTAACAGGCGCAAGCAACCCTAGATTTGTATAATAATCTACAGTACGTTTCGTCACCTGTGCAATCTGTGCTAGTTCACCAATACGATACTTTTTCTCAGCCCCATCTGAACATCTCCTCCTAACCGTCACGTTATAGTTTATGAAAATAGTTTAATATAATTCTAGCCTGAAATACAAGTTAATTGTTCATATTTCCTGCCGATATGAAGAGTAAAGAAGGGTTTCTTAGTCTAGATTGACCTGGCAAATTTAACATAGTGATACAGGAATTTTCAGATTATTTATGGTAAGATAAAATGAAGACCGTTTCATATATATGTAGAGAAGCGGATTTATACGTGAACCGGAGGTGGTTAAGTGGGGCCCTCAATATAGTCTTATTTAATCAGTTAACCGTTTTGCAAAACATAACATCATCAATCAGGAGGTGACTCCTTGTTCTTCTAAGAAAGAGCAAGGTTAAATGGACGATATTGTTAATCTGAGTATAGTCGGTGTTTTGATTGCTTTAACAGCTTTCTTTGTTGCATCTGAATTTGCCATAGTAAAGGCGAGAAGCTCAAGAATTGATCAGCTTGTTGCCGAAGGGTCTAAAAAGGCCATCGTGGCGAAAAAGGTGACATCAAGGCTGGATGAATATTTGTCAGCCTGTCAGCTAGGTATTACAGTGACATCCCTTGGTTTAGGGTGGATTGGTAAGCCAGCTGTAAAAGAACTTTTGGTTCGAGGTTTCGGTTTGACAAACATTCCTGATTCAGCAATCAGCCTGATCTCAGCAACACTTGCGTTCTCTATTATTACCTTTTTGCATGTAGTCGTCGGTGAGCTTGCACCAAAAACACTGGCGATTCAAAAGGCGGAAAAAATGACGCTCTGGCTGTCAGGCCCGCTGCATGCATTTTATATCCTGATGTTCCCTTTCATTTATGTGTTAAACGGGTCAGCCCGTGTTCTAACCAAAATGATGGGCATCGATATGGGGTCTGAAAAAGAACATTCCCATTCTGAAGAGGAATTAAAGATTTTATTATCTGAGAGCTTAAAAAATGGGGAAATCAACCCATCAGAATATAATTATATGAACAAAATTTTCGACTTTGATAATCGAATTGCCAGAGAGATCATGGTCCCGCGGAGAGAAATTTGTGCCATTCCAGAAGATATGCCGCTAGATGATATCCTCTCCATCATGACGCAGGAGAAGTATACACGCTTTCCCGTGTTTTCAGGCGATAAAGACCATGTTATCGGCATGCTGAACAAAAAGCAGCTCTTTGCAGATCTTGTGTATCAAGGAGAAAAAGATCAACTGAAGATTCAAGATTATATATATCCAGTGATTGAGGTCATTGATACGATTCCTATTCAGGAGCTTCTCGTCAAGATGCAGCGAGATCGAATGCATATGGCGATTTTAACCGACGAATATGGCGGAACGTCTGGACTTGTCACCACAGAAGATATTTTAGAAGAGATTGTTGGAGATATTCGAGATGAATTCGATGAAGATGAACAGCCGGTTATTCAAAAAAGAGCCGATCATCATTATGTTTTAGATGGCAAAGTCAGATTAGATGAAGTTCAAGATTTGATTGAAATGTCATATCATGATGAAGAAATTGATACAATAGGCGGGTTAATCTTAAATGAGAATATTGATATCCGAGAGGGACAATCCATTTATCTTGATGATATTCGGATGAAGGTCTTGGAGATGGATGGACGCTATGTGAAAAAGATCGACCTGAAGAAAGGCGTCACATCATCAGAAAAAGGAAATGCACGCACAGGGCTTGATATAAAAGAGCCGCTGTTAGTAAATGAAATGACCTTGAGCGAAAAATAAGCTCAAGGTTTTTTTAGGTATTTAGTCTCTTTTTACGAATGTTCGTTCGGGTTATAATAAGAACAAACGTTCGATAGAGGGGGATGGACATGCTTTGGTATGAAACAGCAAGTATCACGGAGAAAAAAACCTCAATGAAACGAATTGAGTTTCATTTGAAGAATTTCAAAAATTACCAGGCTGCGATTTTAAATATCGAAAGACAGCTTGAAAAAAGAAGTACGCATCATTTGGATCACATGACACGGAAGAAGTTAGAACAGCAAAAAAATCAGTATGAACTCATCGTTGCTTGTATTGAAACAGCACTAAAAGAGCTGGATGAGATAGAGAAGCAGCTCATCGATTACAAATACTTTCGAGATTGGCGTATGGCCAAATGTGCGATGGAAATCGGCTATAGTGAAAAAACCCTCTTTTTAATGAAGCGCCAGCTTATGGATCAACTGCTCATTAGCTTAGCTGCGATTACCAATATTTAAAAAAGGTGTTGTCCTATTTGATAGAACGCAGCAAAGAGACAGAAAGACCCGATGATTGTCGTCAATAAGTAGACAGCAAGTTTTCCGTTTTGCCGCTGCTCTAGCATGGTCGCAGACTCTACACTAAACGTAGAGAATGTTGTGAAACCACCGAAAAAACCTGTTCCAATGATCACAAGCAGCGGATGATTGGCAGTCACGGCACCTGTCAGTATACCTAAACCGGCAGCACCTAATAAGTTGATGAGAATAATACTGTACGGGAAACGAGCATGAGACTTAGTTTTCTGTATCGATTGGCTAATGAAAAAACGAAGGGCGCTGCCAATCCCGCCGGCAATAGCTGTATATAAAACGATCATTTATCTGCCTCCTCTCTGCTGCTTATTTTGATGAAAGAGCTGCTGAGCTAGCATTAGACCACATAAGGCAGCGGCTACTCCGGCAATGACTGAGAGCAGGATGTAAATCACACTTGAAGTGAATTGCCCAGTCTGTAATAAAAGAATCGTTTCTTTAGAAAAAGTGGACATTGTCGTAAAACCTCCGCAAAAACCTGTTCCGATCAAAGCGGCAAGATATTTTTTTCCCTTCTGGAACATAAAATATCCTGTTGAAAAACCAAGAAGCAGACTGCCTGTTACGTTTTCGATTAGCGTTGCATAGGGGAATGTTTGGCTGACGATCGATTGGCTTAGTTCATATCTGCAAAGTGTCCCAATCAGTCCACCAATAAATACGGCAAGATACGCTTTCATTTACATCATTTCTCCTTTAGAAAAAATGGCGGGTGATCCGTCACCACACCATCAACGGGATATTTTTTGATTCGATCGGCTGTTTTTTGATCTTTCACAGTCCATATAAACACATCCATCCCGAATGCGTGGATGCGGTCTATCCACCACCTGTTGATCATCGTTTTTTTCATATTAAGACAATTTGCAAACGAACTGTATGCCGTTAACTTTCTTTTCGTCAGTTTAAATGCATTGGGCTTTATAATCAAAGCTGTTCGAAGAGAAGGGGCGAATGCTTTGATTCTTTGCAGTGCATGATCATCAAAAGATTGAATCATGATATGACGAGAATAGGCAAACCGATTGATGATGCGGGCAACTGCCTTTTCAATTCCTATCTGCCGTTTTGGGTGTTTGATCTCGATCAATATCCCAATCCGCTGGCTGTATCTTTCAAGAATCTCTTGTAATGTTGGCATTCGTTCATTCGTGTACTGTTGGTCAAACCAGCTTCCTGCGTCCAGTTTTTTCAACTGATCAAGTGTATAGCTTTTGACTAAGCCGGCCCCGTTCGTCGTTCGGTCAACTGTATCATCATGGATCACGACGACGTGCTGGTCCAATGTGAGCTGTACATCTAATTCAATATAATCTGCACCCTGCTGAACAGCTAAATCAAATGCAGCAATTGTATTTTCTGGGGCAGCGCTTGATGACCCTCTATGCGCAATAATATACACATGCTCCAGCTCCCTGACTTAAGTTCTGGTCTTATCATATCAAATGCTTTACCGTTTTTCCTTCTTTACTATATGGACGAAAGAAGAGCTGTATGTAATGGTGAAGCGGATTGCTAAGAAAGTATGATAATACAAATGTGATAAGTTGCAGGAATATCCCAAGCCATGATTGAGTAAATCTGAAGTACATCAATTTTTTCTTCGATCAATTTTGTCCAAATCGTCAGCGTTCGCCAAAATATTAGTGCTTTCGTCATGTTGACTGAAAATTCTGATGTTTTATAATGATGAAAAGGAGGCGAGATGATTGGGTAAAGGGAGAATTAGAGTGGAAGAACGTATTAAGGTCGAAACGGATGCTGAAATGTTTAAAGCGACTCTCCTTGATCAGGCTCAGAAGAAAAAGTAGTTTGCTGCCCGTCGATATGTCTCTAGCCAAAATTTCATAATTGAACATCATGCCTCGGGACTGGTCCCGAGGCTTTTTATTTAGAGGTCAGACATTTATGAGAGGACATAAACGAAGGTTATATTATAAACTAGAGAGGATTGTTTTAAAGGAGAGAGACAAACATGTTTACACAAAAATGGATGGATACATATTTTACAGTAGATGTTGCGATCCAAATCGGTATTAGCCTTTGTATTTTATTGCTTTTTTTATTGCTTCGGAAAGTATTTACGAAGTACTTATTTCATCTTCTCTTTAGGCTGACCAATCGGTCTAAAACGGAGGTCATTAACCAAATTGTTGTGGCATTCGAAAAGCCAGCCAGACTGTTTTTTGTCGCACTTGGGTTATATTTTGCGTTAAGACAGGCACCATACTTTGAGCATCATATGGATGTCATCGTCAAATTATATAGATCCTCCATTATATTGATGCTGACGTGGGGGCTTTGTAATTTAACCGCAGCTTCTTCTTTCTTATTTCAAAAAGTAAATTCGAAATTGGAATTAGAAATGGATGATATTTTAGCGCCGTTTTTATCGAAGGTGCTTCGTTTTATTATTATTGCACTAAGTATTAGTGTCATTGCACAGGAATTTAATTATGATGTAAATGGACTTGTGGCAGGTCTTGGTCTAGGGGGTCTAGCCTTTGCGCTTGCTGCACAGGATACGGTGGCAAACTTTTTTGGAGGGGTCGTCATCATTACAGAGAAGCCTTTTACAATGGGCGACTTTGTGGAGACACCAAGTGTTCTTGGGACTGTCGAGGACATTACATTTCGAAGTACAAAATTTAGAACACCTGCTGAAGCTGTCGTGACAGTTCCGAATTCTACGCTTTCAAAGGAACCAATTACGAACTGGACGAGAATGAATAAACGCCAAATTACGTTTTCCGTACGTGTATCCTACAATACACAAAAGGAAAATCTGGATCATTGTATCAAACGTCTCAAACAAATGCTTCATGAACATGATGGGGTGCACAAGGAGACAATCATGGTGAATCTCGATGTACTGGCAGACAGTTATTTGAATTTATTTTTTAACTTTTACACAAACACGACGGCCTGGGCTGAAAACCTGAATATCAAACAGGACATTAACTACCGTATTATGGATATCTTCCATGAAGAAGGTGTAGAATTTGCCTTCCCTGGACAGACCATTTACATGAAACAAAAAGGTGAAAAACAGCTGAGTGAATAAAGGAGGAAGGATGAGTGGATCAAACAAAGGTGGCAGTGCTAAGAGAGAAATTAACGCAGGCTTCACATATAATGGTACTTTCAGGTGCGGGTATGAGCACGGAATCAGGTATTCCTGATTTTAGGTCAACAGGCGGTTTATGGACTGAAGACACCGCTCGCATGGAGGCGATGAGCCGATCCTACTTTTTATCAAATCCTCATCAATTCTGGCCGAAATTCAAGGAATTGTTTCAGATGAAAATGAGCGGGGAGTACGAGCCGAATAGCGGGCATACCTTTTTAGCCAGCCTTGAGAAACAAGGAAAACTTGTAGAGATTTTTACCCAAAATATTGATGGCCTGCATAAAAAAGCAGGAAGCCAGCATGTATATGAACTTCACGGCTCCATTCAAACAGCTACTTGCCCATCATGCCAAGCGACATATGAACTGCCTTATTTATTACAAGAAGAAGCGCCTGTATGTCTAAAGATTTCCTTAGACGGACGGACATGTGGACAAGTGCTGAAAACAGATGTTGTCCTTTTTGGAGACAGGGTCAAACATTTTGATCAAGTAGAGAAATCACTTCAGCGAGCGGACCTTCTGCTCGTCATGGGGACTTCCCTAGAAGTAGCGCCAGCAAGATATATTCCAGAAGATGCCGCTCAAAATCCTTCCATCTTCAAGGTGATGATGAATTTGAGTGAAACAGAATACGATCCACTGTTTGATCTTGTCTTTCATGAACGAATTGGCGATCTCGTGAAAGCTTTATAAATCATCAAAGACCCCGCATCCAAAAAAGGAGCGGGGTCTTACTTTATTGTTGTAGCGGCTTCATTGTTTCATCAAGGACTTCAAATGTATAGCCCTTCGCTTTTAGCTGTGTGAGCAAACTGTTTAAGTATTTTGCTGTCGCTGGCTGATCGTGCATTAAGATGATTTTTGGTTCTTTTGGATGTTTTGTCTCTAGCATTTGCAGCTGATTCAATACCTCTGGTACATATTTAGAGCTTTTATATTTCCAGTCAAGACTGTCAATTGTCCAATCCCAGTAGATAAAGCCTTTTTGTTTTAAACGTGCTTTTTGCTGATCCGTTAAATTTGGAGCGCTGCCATAAGGTGTTCTCACAAGGTGTGTATACTCTCCTGTGACAGAAGCCAAAATGCGCTGATCTTCCTTCATCTCATTAACGGGAGAATCACTTTTTTGATAAAAGCGTTTCACATCATGTGTGATCCCATGAAGCCCTAACTGATGACCTTCTTGATGAAGTCTTTTCACAGCTGCCGGATGTTCTTTAATCTGTGGCCCAAGCATGAAGAATGTGGCCTTTACTTGATGTGCCTTAAGCACATCTAAAAGCTGGTTTGATGTCGCTGACGGACCATCATCGAAGGTTAAAAAGATCGTTTGATTCGTTACATGTTTGTTTGGGTTGATCTTAAAATGTGCATCTAATGTTTTCGTAGAATCATCTTTTGCTTTCAGACTTGTGCTTGTGTCTCGGAATTGACTGCTCGCAGACATTTTAGCCGGCTGATCTGCTGCCTGCATATTGGTTTTAGATATATCCCAAATAAAAAAGAGGATCAGTGACAAAATCACTAAACCAATCGCCTTTGAGAGCAGCATCGTGTTTGAAGGTGTCTGTTTTTTCGTAACCCGTTGCATTTCAATCGCTCCAATAAATCAAAAATTTGTGTCGAATCATGTAGTAGATTCTGTCTTTTTTCATTGTTTTTTGTCGTGTTCATATGGAGTAAGTATACAGGAAAAAAGAGCCTATGAATATAGAAGATGCTAAAAAATTGGAATCTTTTTGGTTATGAGTCTATGTTTGTTACAATAGAAAGTTGACTATTTACCATGATGTGAAATAATTCTGAATAATCATTGAAACGTACCCATTTATCCGCTAAGATAGCATCAGATTCAACCATTAATGCGAAGCGAAGGGGAGATTCCGTATGAAAGTATTGTATAATGACGATTTCATTGAAAAAAAGGATGCACATGTGGATATTGAAGACAGAGGCTATCAATTTGGTGACGGCGTCTATGAGGTCATCCGTGTATACAATGGGAATTTGTTTACATTAAAAGAGCATACAGAGCGTCTGTTCAAGAGTGCAAAAGAAATCGGCATTCATCTTCAAGGTGCAGTATCAGATATGGAAGAAAAGTTAAAACAGCTCGTCGCCCATAACCAATTAACA
This sequence comes from Bacillus sp. FSL R7-0672, assembly GCF_038601465.1. Lineage (NCBI taxonomy): Bacteria > Bacillati > Bacillota > Bacilli > Caryophanales > Bacillaceae > Bacillus > Bacillus sp. FSL R7-0672. The sequence goes on from NZ_CP152010.1 coordinate 1,008,615, forward strand.
GATGGCGGTGTGTATATTCAAGTCACGCGGGGCGTCGCACCTCGTAAACATCAATATGGCAATTCTCTCACTCCTCAAATTACAGCATATACGTTCCAGGTGAAAAAGCCTGTTCATGAGCAGACAGCTGGTGCAAAGGCTATATTATCTGAGGACCTTCGCTGGTTAAGATGTGATATTAAAAGCTTAAATCTTTTATATAACGTCATGGAAAAACAGAAAGCATCTGAAGCTGGTGCGTTTGAAGCCATTCTGATTAGAGACGGTTTTGTGACAGAGGGTACTTCCTCGAATGTATATGCCATCATTGATGGCGTGATTCGCACACATCCCGCAAACAATTTTATTCTAAACGGTATTACCCGTAGAAAGCTTCTTGAAGTATGTGATGAAGAGGGATGTAGCGTTGAAGAAACGCGTATAAGTAAAGAAGAGCTGCTGCGCGCGCAGGAAATCTTCATCAGCTCGACGACGGCTGAGGTCATTCCGATTGTTGAAATTGATGGTCAGCCAGTAGGTGAAGGCGTTCCAGGAGAGTTGACAAAGCGTGTACAGGAAGGCTTCCAACAAAAAATTAAACAGGAAAGTGAAGCATCGATTTCTTCATAAATAAAAAGAGGCTGTAAACGAATGTTTACAGCCTTTTGTGATTCTTTTATTTTACAATAAGCACAGGTATATCTGATTTTGATGATAACTTTTCACTTACACTGCCAAAGAGCATTTTTTTCAATCTGCTTTGGTCACGGGCTCCCATGACGATGAGGTCTGCTGAAATGTCTTCAGCATATTCGATAATCGCTTCCGCTGGTTCCCCCTCAACAATTTCAATGGCAGCTTCAAACTGCTCCTCATTTAAAAGCATTCTTGCTTCTGCAACGACCTCTTCTGTATGATCTTCAAAAATCAAAGGACTTTGCTGTTCATCATGAGGTACATACACAGGGGGTGTTTGAAGGTCTGCCATGCCGCCGCCGATATAAGCTCCGCCAGTCATTGGGCGCGGTGCATCAAACACCTGTCTGCTTGATTTGCCATCATGTGCATAGGCAACGGTCAGCTTGGCATTCAAGGTTTTGGCTAAAGCGATTGCCTTTTTTAATGCTTTCTTACTGTCTTCATGTCCATCAAACGCAACGACCATCCGATCAGCTTGAAACAATGTCCTCATTCCTTTCAAAAGGAGTCTTTACACTCATGGTATACCCGTTATCTGAAAAAGATACACATGAAGGCGGTGAACTTTTTGTTAGAAAATTTCATTTATTGAAAAATATTTATTGACAAAATGGTGACAGCCACTATAAGATAAAAAAAGATTCAAGAGCCAAAAGGAGGAAATGTCATGTGCAACATCATTGGAAGAATGAAATCAAACTGTATGAATGGGTTGATTCACGTGACAATTACACCTTCATTGGTCATTGAAAAGGGACTCGTATGTTCCAATTGATCGGATGAATCAAGGCGTATGTTGCGTATTTGTCAACATGCGCCTTTTTACATGACGAAAAGAGGCGTACCAGATAGCTGGTTGCCTCTTTTTTTGTTGTATTCATTTCGCATTTCGAAATAAAGGGATGAAGATCAACAAGTAAATGAAGAGGAGTGAAAGCATGTGAACATGCCAAAAACAAGACAAATGACAAAAACCAAAAAAACAATTCAAGGTGACAGCCAAGAAAATCTAGAAAGCGGCTAGCTTTAAAAGGAGAGACACACATGTTTTCAGTATTTACGAAATTAGGCTGGTTCTTCAAACAAGAGTGGAGGCGTTATACGATCGCCATTACACTCCTGCTCATTGTGAATGTGCTTGAAATGCTGCCGCCAAGATATCTTGGGCAGGCAGTTGATGACATTCGTTCTGGTCAATTTACAACATCCAGTATAATGTTTTATGTCACTATTTTTTGCTTGCTAGGTGTCGTCGTCTATACGCTGACATATTTTTGGATGTATCAGTTATTTGGCGGCGCAAATGTCATGGAGCGTGTAATGCGTGGGAAACTCATGCGCCACTTACTTAAGATGACACCTACCTTTTATGAGAAGAAAAAAACAGGTAACTTAATGGCATTAGGTACAAACGATTTGAATGCTGTAGCTTTAACGACAGGTTTTGGCGTTCTGACATTGGTGGATTCCACTGCTTATATGCTGATGATCTTTTTTACGATGGGGCTGACGATTAGCTGGAAATTAACTTTAATGGCGATTATCCCTATGCCGCTAATGGCGCTCTTGATTGCGTATTATGGCAGCAAGATTCATGATCGCTTTACAGTTGCTCAAGATGCATTTGGTGATATGAACGACCGCGTCCTTGAATCAGTCGCAGGCGTCCGGGTCATCCGGTCTTTTGTACAGGAGAAGCAAGATGTCGAACGCTTTCGTCAAATGACTGATGATGTATTTCAAAAAAATATGAGAGTGGCGGTCATTGATTCATTGTTTGAGCCGACAGTGAAATTACTTGTCGGTGTCAGCTACTTAATAGGAATTGGCTACGGAGCCTATCTTGTATTCCAAAGCGATTTAACCATTGGTGAGCTTGTCGCTTTTAACGTCTATCTTGGGATGATGATCTGGCCAATGTTTGCGATCGGCGAGTTGATTAATATTATGCAAAGAGGAAATGCGTCGTTAGACCGGTTGAATCATACACTCAGCTACAAGCCGGATGTCACAGACGCTTCTCAGCCAAAAACGTTACAAGAGCCTGGCGATATTCGGTTTGACCAAGTGACATTCAGGTATCCAACTTCCCCTAAAGATAATTTAATTGATGTGTCCTTTAGAGTTCGAAAGGGGCAGACGATCGGAATTACAGGCAAAACAGGAAGCGGTAAAACGACTATCGTAAAACAGCTTCTGCGCCAGTATCCAACAGGTGATGGTCAAATCCTGCTATCAGGAGTCCCAATCCAAGAAATCGAATTGGATCAGCTATTTCAATGGATCGGATACGTACCGCAAGATCATATTCTTTTTTCTAAAAGTGTAGAAGAGAATATGCGTTTTGGTCATCGAGACGCAAAACAAAATGAATTAGCACAAGCGATCAAAGATGCTTATTTCGAAAAAGATTTACGTCTGTTGCCAGAGGGTCTCGAAACCATGGTCGGAGAAAAAGGTGTGGCGCTGTCAGGTGGACAAAAGCAGCGAATTTCCATTGCACGCGCTTTATTAATAGATCCCGACATTTTAATACTGGATGACTCGCTTTCTGCGGTAGATGCAAAAACAGAAACCGCTATTTTAGAAAATTTAAGGCAAAATCGTCATGGGAAAACGACGTTTATTACGACTCATCGTCTATCAGCTGTTGAGCATGCAGATCTCATACTTGTCATGGAAGAAGGACGCATCGTCCAAAAGGGAACTCACGAAGAGCTCATTCAGCAAGATGGATGGTACAAAGAACAATTTCTACGTCAGCAGCTGACAAACCAGCTGGAAGGAGGGGATGAGGCATGACAACAGGAAGAAGACTCCTTGCCTACGCACTCCTTTATAAGAAAGTACTGTCTGTTGCCTTGATCTTTCTCATCATTGCAGTAGGTGCTGAACTGACAGGACCATTTATTGGGAAGAAAATGATTGATGATCATATTTTAGGTGTAGAAAAGCCTTATGTCGAGGTCAATGAAAAAACAGACAAAACCGTTTATTACCAGGGAAATAACTATATACGAAGCGATCGATTAGACAGTGGTATGGAATCTGGAAAACAAATCAATGTGGTGCAAGTCGGATTCGGTTACTATTTTGTGAATGAGCCGATTCGCTTTGATGGAAACCGAAAGATCTCGGGAGATCAGCTTACCATTGAAAATGGAAACGAGCACGAGACCTATCAAGTACAGCGTTTATCGAAAGAGGAAATTTTCTCTTTTTATGAGCCGGAAATCAGTGGTTTGGTGCAGCTTGTTCTATTTTATCTAGGGCTTCTCGTTATTGCGATTTTCTTTCAATATGCGCAGCATTATCTGTTACAGCGAATAGCCAACCGAATTATTCAAAAAATGAGGGTGGATGTATTTGAGCATATTCAAACACTGCCTATCCGGTATTTTGATAATTTACCTGCTGGAAAGGTCGTAGCGAGGATTACCAATGACACAGAAACCATTCGTGATTTATATGTGACAGTCCTCGCTAATTTCGTGACGAGTGCGATTTACATGATAGGAATTTATATTGCCATGTTTTTATTAAATGTGAAGCTGGCACTCATTTGTTTAGTGGCGGTACCGATTATTTTCCTATGGTCGATGACCTACAGAAAGTTTGCATCAGTGTACAACCACCGCATTCGTTCGATCATTAGTGACATCAATGCCAAGCTAAATGAAGCCATTCAAGGGATGACCATTATTCAAGCGTTTCGTCATGAAAAAGTGACGAAAGAGGAATTTGATGAGCTGAACAACAATCACTTTCGATATCAGCGAAAGATGCTGCATTTAAATTCACTTCTGTCGCATAACTTGGTTAACCTGCTTCGGAATTTAGCCTATGTGGCACTCATTTGGTATTTTGGCGGTGCGTCCTTAAGTCCGACGGGCATTGTGTCAATTGGTGTGCTCTATGCGTTTGTCGATTATTTAAATCGATTATTTCAGCCGATTACAGGTATTGTGAACCAATTCTCGAGATTGGAATTAGCAAGGGTTTCATCGGAAAGGGTTTTCCGATTATTGGATGAGCCAGGAACAACAGTGGAAGAACCTGTTCAAAAGAAAATGGAGGGACACGTTCAGTTCCAAGATGTCACCTTTGCTTATAATGAAGGAAATAATGTATTAAAGAACATTACGTTCGAGGCAAAAAAAGGCCAAACGGTTGCACTTGTGGGGCATACTGGTTCTGGGAAAAGCTCGATCATGAACTTGCTGCTGCGTTTTTATGACATTCAGCAAGGAGACATTCTCATTGATGGAGAAAGCATTTATCGCCAGTCTCGGCAAACGTTGCGGAAACAAATGGGCATTGTGCTTCAAGACCCGTATTTATTTTCCGGAACGATTGCATCTAATGTCAGCTTAGGAAATGAAGACATTAAAAGAGAAACGATTGAAGCATCATTAAAACAAGTAGGCGCAGTAGAGTTATTGAAGCATCTGCCAGAAGGATTTGATGAACCAGTCGTTGAAAAGGGAAGTACTCTTTCCTCAGGGGAACGTCAGTTAATTTCATTTGCTCGTGCACTAGCGTACGATCCAGCGATCTTAATTTTAGATGAAGCCACCGCAAACATTGATACAGAAACAGAAGCGATCATTCAGCGAGCACTTGATGTCGTCAAAGAAGGACGAACAACTTTTGTCATTGCTCACCGATTATCCACCATTAAGAAAGCCGATATGATTTTGGTTTTAGAAAAAGGGGAAATTGTCGAGCGGGGTAGTCATGATCAACTCATGCAGCAAGAAGGGCTATATGCGCAAATGTACGAACTGCAAAAGGGTGCTGTGGCAAACAGTTGATGAATCACAAAAAAGAGCCTATTCATATTGAATGAGGCTCTTTTGATTTGCATAAAAAAGTCGAGAAATCGTTTTTGACCTCGATCTTTACTCGTTATGCGTCATTAGTAGGCAATGCCGACGCGTTGATGTACAAATTCCTTCGAATTTAACTGCTGATATAAAAAGTGTGCGGTATCTTCAACTGAAATTTTCTTTCCATCTATAGGGAGAAAATCTTTCTCATAGCGATATGACCGTGTCACTTCTCCGTCTGGTAAATAGGTTGGACAAATAATGGTCCAATCTAAATCAGTCGATTGAAGGAGTTCAAACGCTTTGGCATGCTCCTTAGCTGCTCGGGAAGTGGTCCGCCTTGATTCATTTGTTTCAAAACGGTAAAGTTCCGGCTGCTGCCTTGCCTTTAAAATACCTGCTGTACCTATTGTAATAATTCTTGATGTATTTGATTGCTTCATGGCTTCTACGATATGCTCCATTGAAACAGATAATGTATCATCACCATCTGTCGATAGACAGCTCACAACAATATCTGCTCCTTTGATCGTCTCAAGCACATCTTCTCGATTTCTTGAATTGCCGGTGACTTGAAACATACCCGCAAGCATTTCTTCTCGGTTTGTCCGAATCAATGAACGAACTATGTAACGATCATCTACTTGAACGAAACGAAGAAATGCTTGTCCTACACGTCCATGAGCACCGAAAAGAGCTATTTTCATCTGTTCGATCCCTCCACTACATACTATAAGTGAAAAGAACCGAAAATGGTACAACTTTTATGTGATGCTTTTTTTATAAAGGTGAAAGGACCGAATACTATGAGCATATTCACATAATAGAGAGATACCTACGAATTGTAGAAGTTCAAAGTTCATACCGGAAATAATGTCCATGAAGATCCGCTCCTTTCTACTCCATGATATGAGTTGGAAAGGAGATTGGTGAGGGAGAATAATAAAAAAAGAAGACACCTTAAGAGGTGCCTTCTAATATCCAGATATGAAATTAAGCTTTTGTTCCACCCATGTGTTGTTGCGCGTAAGACACAAGACGTTTTGTGATTTCTCCACCAACTGAACCGTTAGCACGAGCTGTAGTTTCTGCTCCAAGGTTAACGCCAAATTCAGAAGCGATTTCGTATTTCATTTGATCGATTGCTTGCTCTGCTCCTGGAACTAGTAATTGATTTGAACTATTAGAATTTGCCATGATGTGAATCTCCTTTTTGTATATGATTTGGTTTTTGGTTGGGTTTGCTGGAATCGCACCAGCGAAATGATCAAGTCATTTGCCACTTGGCGAAACCCAATGCAGTAACTGCTTTGTACTAAGTATTATGGTGATTTTCGAAAAAAACATACGAGAAAAGAACATGGTAAATGTTGTTCAACATGCAAAAAAGCCATCACTCAATCATGAGTGATGGCACTGCATATATCTCTTTATTCAGCGGAACGGATGCGGAGCTCCGTATCCGAATCAAAGAAGTGGGCTTTGTTCATATCGATGGCAAGAGGTATAGATTGTCCGGCCTGAACCTCGGTACGAGAATCAACACGTGCAATAAAAGACTGACCATCGAGAGAAGAGTAAAGCATCGTTTCTGCTCCCATTAATTCAGCAACTTCTACGTTAGCATCAATCTTTGTGCCCTCAGACGCTTCTATAAACACGGGTTCATCATGAAAATCTTCTGGTCTGATACCAAGGATGATATCTTTTCCTATATAACCTTGGCTGCGTAATACCTTCATCTTTCCTTCTGGTACACGTATATGCGTTTTTCCAACTGCAATGGCACCGTCAGAGAGCTTTCCTGTAAAAAAATTCATCGCAGGAGAACCAATGAATCCACCTACAAATACATTCTCTGGATTTTCATATACATCCTTCGGCGCTCCAACCTGCTGAATAAAGCCATCTTTCATTACGACAAGACGAGTAGCCATTGTCATAGCTTCAGTCTGATCATGTGTGACATAGATAAATGTCGTTTGCAGACGCTGATGAAGCTTAGATATTTCAGCACGCATTTGAACGCGAAGTTTTGCATCTAAATTAGAAAGCGGCTCATCCAAAAGAAAGACCTTTGCATCACGCACAATTGCTCTCCCGAGTGCAACACGCTGTCTTTGACCTCCAGACAGTGCTTTTGGTTTCCTGTCTAAATATTGCTCAAGGCCTAATATTTTAGCGGCATTTCGAACCCGCTCATCAATTTCTGTTTTCGGGAACTTCCGCAACTTTAATCCAAAAGCCATATTATCGTATACATTCATGTGAGGGTATAATGCATAGTTTTGGAAAACCATTGCGATATCCCGGTCTTTTGGTGCTACATCATTCATCCGTTTTCCGTCTAAAAGAAAATCCCCTTGTGAAATCTCTTCAAGTCCTGCAATCATGCGAAGGGTTGTTGATTTTCCGCACCCAGATGGACCAACAAATACAACAAATTCTTTATCTTCTATATGTAGATTAAAGTTGTCTACTGCTGTTACCTTGTTATCATACACTTTATAAATTTGATTGAGCATCATTTCAGCCATAGATGATAACCTCCCCATTTACTTGTTGAAAGCGCTTTACTTGTAAATAAAGTGTATAAAATGGGGAAGCGTCTGTAAATGGACAACGTGCACAACATCTCATTTTCATTTTTGGGCAGGGTGCTCATGTCACTGAATGTTATGAAAGGTCGAGAAGATTCATCATAAAATAGACGGCAGATGCTTCTGGAAAATGTCGTATATCAATTCCTGTTCGCTCAATAAATTTATCAATTCGATATTGAAGGCTGTTTCTGTGAACATATAAAGCTTTTGCTGCCTTAGATGCATTTAAGTTACATTGCATATAAGTCATGAGGGTACGGTAAACGTCCCGATCAAGGACCGCCTCTTTAAAAGCATCTGAAATAGCATGAGAGAGGGCGGATTCATCATAACGTAAGAGTGAGGGTAGACATTGATAAATTGTGCAAATCCCTGACCTAGGCTTAGCTCGCTGCATATGGCCCAAGACAAGCTGCTGTTCTTTTAACAATTTATTCTGTAAATGTTCATTTGGCAAATGGAGCTGTCCTTGTAAAAAGACTGAGTCTGTTAAAAAGTCACTTGTAATGGCTAGAGACAAATCATATAGTAGCTCTAATTGACTATTTTCTGATGTAGCGTTTGTTTGAATCAGCATCGCTGTATGAGCGCCTGTCCAAATGAAATGAGTTTGTTCGAGGCTGTGGACCACAGCCTCTTTTATTTGCTGCCTTTGTTCTGCTTGATGTGACATTTTAAAATAATATACACGGACGGGGTGCTGAACAGTTAGTGGTTTGTTATCAAAAAGATAGCTGTACCATTTTTGTTCATCCTCAGTCTGCTTTGTGTGAGAAAGATCAATTGGTGTAAGGAAAGTATTGAGGAGAAGTGTTTCTCTAGCTGTAAGCTTTGATTTGTCTACTCCAAATAATTCGCCTTCGTCTGTTTGGTACCAAAGAATTTGATGATCATCTGTAGGGGAGCTGATGATATGCTCTCCGTAAACAAGCTTTAATTTTTCTAACATGGCGAAGCTCCTTAAACAGTTTAATCATAGACATGGAATAGCATTAATTCGTGGATTTCTTCTTTTAATGTTGGTTCGACTTCATGGGGCGGAAGCTGAGAGCCCCATTCAATATCACCTGTTTTGTGGTAGATGCCTTCGTAGTGCGCACCATTGTGAAAAAAGGATATTTTCCAGCCTGGCAATTGTGCTTTTTTAAAGAGAGGTTTCCATTGAAAATGAGAAATCATATCATTATTGCCTCCTTGCTTTTATTGATGAAACAATAAATAAACACGACAATACGGAAACAACCTTGAACTTGATTTTATTGTATCTCATCTGATGAAAAGAGCATAGGAAAAGCATAGATTTCATAGCACCCTCACTTTAAAACGAAAAACATTCAGTAGACGTTTGTATGGTCTGTAGTTGTTGAGGTCGTTTGTGAAAGGTAAGATGCGTAATCCATGATTCTTTTGCCGATCAGCCTTTCTGAGTTTCGCAATGAGACATGCTGGAAAACCTCGCGGCCAGGGCGAGAATTGGCTTCAAACATCCAGATAGCTCCTGTCTGATCAATACCTAAATCAAAACCGATTTCACCAATATGACCGGACATTTTTTCATCAATTACCTGACTAAGCGTGATGGCCGTATAAGAAAGCTGCTCTAAGATTTTGAAACGCTTCTTCTTTTCTGGAAAAACATCATAAAGTGTTCTCACGGAGCCACCATGTGAATGGTGAGTCGTGACGGTGTGATTGCCAGAAATTTTTGCTGCTGCTGCTGTGACTGTCCAATGACCGTACTTATTTTTATTGGTATGGACTCTGAAATCCATTGGTTGATTGTCTATTTGAAGAAGTGCAATGCCTTGTTGAGCCATAAAGTCTTGAACCGCGTGATCTTTCCGGAGATTGGTCACGAAATCCTCTAATGAGTCATATGGAACAGCTCTTCCTTGATTTGAGCATACAATGATTCCATGAGCCTTCTTGTTTAATTGATAAATATCGTCGCCGTGACTGCCGTTTGACGGTTTTAAGTAAATGACCTGATGTAGATGGAGGAGTGTTTCTATTTTATTTAGAGCGTCCACCGGGTCCAATTGAATGGAATGTGGAAGAAAAGGACATGTTTTTTCATCTGTTAACAGTTGTTCATGAATATCCCATTTGTTAAAAAAATGAGGGTTGAACCAAGGAATATCATAGTCTTGAGTGAGTTTGCGTTTTGTTTCTTGAATGAATGCTGACTGAGCAGTCTTTCTACTTGGAAGACGGTCGTAAATGACTGAAGGCAGGGGCATCTGTTTTTTAACCCATGTTTGCTGTTGGTACAACAATCCTTCTACCATTCCTTTATCCCAATCAATAGAATGAGTACCAAAAAGATAGGCAAAACCGGCATGTTGTTTGAAAGAGCGCAGCAGTTTGATAAAAAAGTCTGATCTCGTTCCGAGTGGCTGCGTGCTTTGCTCAAAACCTGCGGTGAAAATACCAAGCAGTGGCCCTAAAAACAGGGTATGATCAATGGCGATCACATCAGCTTTTGATTGATAAGGAATTCGTAAATCTCTATATAGATCTTCTGATAATAAAATTTTCTTCGGATGTTGATGATAGGAAACGGTGAAGTCATCTATTAAACGGGAACCTAAAGCAAGAGAATAGATCGCCTCCTGCTGTTTAAAACGGACGGGAAGATGAATTGTTTTTTCACTTGTGGGATGAGGAGCGATGATGCAGCGATTTTTGTTCATAAGATACCTCCTTCGGTTGAGACTTCATCGATTGGGCATGTGCAAGAATGGTACGAATCAAATGATTTTCCTTGTCAGGATAAGCTTTTAAAAAAGCGGATCGCCCTGGTTTTGATCTTATATTTGATATGAAAAGCCTGCCTTCACTTGTATGAAGTAAGTCTACAGCGAATTCAAAGCAAGGGGAAAGGGTTTTATCTATATATACTGGCAGAGATGCTTGAATGGATGCAATATCATCTAAAAGAAGCTCTTTGATGTGCGGAAGCAAGGTGTTTATATAGTGATCAAAGCCTATCATGGCTGCTGATTTTTGTGTAATGCTTAAATGACTATTTTCTGTAGGTGATTTTGTGTGAATTCCTATGCGATTCCACTGATTTTGTGAATCTTTCATCAGGAAAATCCTTATTTCATTGAATAAAAAGTCTTTTTCATCACTCGTCTGAAAAAATTGAAGGAAATATCGGCCTACATATTTTTTACACCAACGCTCTATATCTGATGGACGCGAAAATGTGATGACTTGCTCGGGACTTAGCTGAACAGTGAAAGTGTTGTCTTTTAAGAAAATGAAGTAAGTAGATGCTGCATGGTGTTGAGAGAGCGGCTGCATTTTACAATAACCGTCTTTCCTTAACATGCTGAGAAGGTCTGATGTCTTTTTTAATAATGAGCAGACAGGTAAATATGGCTGTAAAGCAGGGAGAAGGCGGAGCTGCTCGAATAGCATCATTTTATTTGAAATACCTGTATTCAAAAAATCTGTTTTCGGATACTTTTTCAGCCAATCCATGATTGGTTTTGCTTTTTTAGATTGTGCGTCATGCTTGTAAAGGCATCGATCGTAAATCAAGTCAGGAATCTCAAATTCTGCTGCGACGAATCCATGACCATTCGTATATGTTTGACCTTGTATCAAATTTGAAGCCGGCTTTAAATCAAGTGGTGTAAAACGGACAACCTTTAAACCATAAGCAGGGGCAGCTTTGGCTAGCCCACGTGTGAATGTCTCTTCATACTTCGGTGAAAGGGTCACAATACCTAATGTTGATGTCATTAAAAAACACCTTCTTTTCAACTTCTTTTTTTACCAGCAGAAAAACACTTTTTTATGATTTTACATAAAGATTGCGCTCCTTTATCATTACGACAGATCGATTGATCATATGTCTAGCAGCATGCTTCATTTGCTTGGGAACTTGACAACAACTATAATACGTATAGGTTAAAACAATAAACATCGGGTGTTATTTGAAAGGTTGATGACGACTTTGAATATATTCACAACGTTTATCTTTATGATTGTGATAGGCGCAGTCATTGGAGCAGCAACAAACCATCTTGCGATTAAAATGCTTTTTCGCCCTTATAAGCCGTATTACTTATTCGGGAAACAGCTTCCTTTTACACCAGGGCTCATTCCGAAAAGAAGAGACGAAGTAGCCAAGCAAGTTGGTGTCATGGTGATGGAGCATTTGCTCACGCCAGAAGGTATTCAAAAGCGATTTGAATCATCGGAGGCAAAGCAAGAAATCTTACATACAGTCCATCGATATATTGACAAAGGCGCTGAAATGGAGATAACAGTGCTATCTTTGCTTGAAAGCTTCGGCGTATCACAGGCTGACGTCAAAGCAGATGAATGGATCCATGAGTGGTCTGATCATAAGCTCAATTCACTACTTGAAAATTATAATGAGCAAACTTTATCTGAATTGCTTCCGCAAGATGTGGAAAACAAAATATCTTCAAAAATTCCAGATGCAGCAGATTATATTTTAAAGAGAGGGATTCATTATTTTGAAAGTGAGGAAGGAAAATCAAGACTCGGTAATATGATTGATGATTTCTTAAAAGAAAGAGGAATGCTCGGCAGTATGGTCCAAATGTTTCTAGGAAATTCAAGCTTAATTGATCGGGTACATCCTGAAATCATCAAATTTTTAAGAAACGCAGAGACAAAAAGGTTTTTATCAGATTTGCTTGTTCAAGAATGGGACAAGGTGAAGCAGTTCTCTCTACATGAGCTTGATGAAAGATGGAATGTGAAGGAACTTATATTTAGCGTGAAAAACCAATTGCTTTCTCATTTCTCAACCAAGCTGATATTAGACAGGTCAGTTGGGTCATATGTCAGTGCTGTAGCGGATGATCTTAAAACACACGTTGCACCAGTACTGATTCAAAAGGGGATCAGTGCGGCATCAAATGTTTTAGAGGGTCTGCTGGCAAAGTTGCAATTTGAAGACATCATTCGTGAACAAATTGAACTTTTCCCGCTAGAAAAAATGGAAGAGCTTGTCGTCAGTATTTCCAATAAGGAGCTCAAGATGATTACATTCTTAGGCGGTCTTTTAGGCGGATTAATTGGCGCAATCCAAGCAATCTTTGTCACGTTATTTTAAGACAGACTAGAGAAATTTTGATGAATTCATTGTATATATGTGAAACGAAAGCCATAGTTTGTTATAGTGGAGTGGTGTCCGCCGATCATATCGGTGATAACGGATAGAAAGGAGACATAACATGTCTGTAAATGTTTATGATGTTGCATATGACCTTGAAAAAGCACTGCGTCATAGCGAAGAATATTCAACTTTAAAAAATCTTTATGATGAGGTAAACGCGGATGAATCCTCTAAAAGAATGTTCGAGAACTTCCGTGACATTCAAGTAAACCTTCAACAAAAACAAATGACTGGTCAAGAGATCACACAAGAAGAAGTGGAGCAAGCTCAAAAAACAGTAGCCCTTGTTCAACAGCACGATAAAATCTCTCAGTTGATGGAAGCAGAACAACGTGTGAGTGTTCTCATCGGAGAATTAAATAAAGTGATCATGAAGCCTCTTGAAGAGCTTTATGGGAATCCAGAAGAAAATTAATGAAAAGGGCGATGATATTCGCCCTTTTTTTATTTCACATGTTCCCTGTCTAACTTTTCAAAAAAAGGTTGTCGAAGCTCATAAATTCTGCGATAATACTTATATTGAAAGTGCTTTCAAATGAGCGCTCTCATGGGACAATTGGGTGCGTTTCACTTGGGATTTATGGCGATTAGCCAAACGAGAGAGAAGCGCTTCTGGGAGAAACACAAAGCATAAGGGGATCTGATATAAGCAATGCTTTGGTGTGTGAAAGATAAGGGGATCATGGGGAGCTTCATCACCTCATTGTGACGCATCCAAACCATACATAAAAAAAAGATTCATAACACACAGAGCTCTTTTAACTGCATGTTCTAAAGCACCAAGCTAGGGCATATCCTCATCGTAAGTACAGTCATCAAGAAGGGGGATGCCTCAGTGTCAAAAAAATTACTTGCACTCAATATAGATGGAACGTTACTTCGTTCCAATGGAAAAATCCATTCCGCTACAAAAGAAGCTGTGGAATACGTGAAGAAAAAAGGGGTTTACGTGACGCTTGTCACCAACCGGCATTTTCGTTCCGCACAAAAAATTGCCAAGGCGTTGAAGATTCCAACGTCAACCCTTGTGACGCATAGTGGTGCATTTATCGCGAATAAACTCGATGAGCCGCTTCATGTGAAGAAACTAACGGAAGAAAAAACGTTTAATCTTGTACAAATTCTTGAAAGCTTTGATTGTAATGTTCGCTTGCTGCATGAAAAATTCTCGATTGGCAACCGGAAAAAAACGCAGTCACAGCTGATGGGAAAGACGTTGATTCATCCGTCTGATCCAATTTTCTATCCCGTGCAATTTGTTGAATCGCTAAGTGATATGCTGATGGATGAACCGGTCAGTACACCAGTGATTGAAGTATATTCAACCGCAGAGCTTCAGCCTGAAATTCACCGAACCATTCAACAAGCTTTTCCATCTGTCGATCTTATTCGGATCAGTGATGAGAAAATGAATATTGTATGCAAAGGCGTATCGAAAGAAGCGGGGCTTTCTCTATTGACCTCAGCATTAGGTTTGACTTTAGAAGATACGGTGGTCATTGGGCAGGGAACAGATGATATCCCAATGCTCGAATTGGCTGGCTTAGGCGTTGCGATGGGAAATGCACCTCATACTGTTAAGCGTAAAGCCGATTGGGTGACACGTTCGCACGATGAACAGGGAGTCGCTTATATGATCAAAGAATACTTTAGAATGCAGCAAAGAGAAGGATTTTTACATCAATTCGATATTAAACGATAATATAGACGAAGGCCCTGTCAATTAAGAAATGGCAGGGCCTTCAACTGTTCCAGTCATTGCTTTTCCTACATAGATTTTGTAAAATGAAACAAGTTTGAAGATAAAGGTGATACGATGCGAATTTTAATTAAAGGGCTGTCAGATGAACGATTTCATCGCCCGCTTGTCAATATAGCCAATTTATTTGAAGAAGATAGTGAAGTGCTGTTTGATCCAGATGAATTGGAAGATGGCTTAACCATGGTGTTTAGCTGGGAAGAAGAAAATGGAACGGTGGAAGCATCTGGCTATATCGCTGGGTCAGACATCACTAGTCGTTTTTCGCGAGACGTCCCAGAGGGCTTGAATGACAAGGAGCGCTGGAAGCAAATCAAAAACACAGTGCTGTCTGTTTATTTACATCTGCTTCAGGAGCACACAGGAATGACGCAAAAGTGGGGTATTCTCACAGGGATACGTCCTACAAAATTACTTCATAAGATGCTGAGAGAAGGTATGACAAAGGAAGATGCGCATGCTGCATTAAAGCGTGATTATTTGATTCATGATGAAAAAATCGATTTGATGCAGGAGATTGTTGACCGTCAGCTTCAAGCGATTCCGGATCTGTATGACCTTCAGCAGGAAGTAAGTATTTATATTGGTATTCCTTTCTGCCCAACAAAATGCGCTTATTGCACGTTTCCTGCTTATGCGATTAAAGGACAAGCTGGAAGAGTGGGAACGTTTTTGTTTGGTCTGCATTATGAGATGCAAAAAATTGGTGCTTGGCTAAAAGAACATGGGATCAAAGTGACGACTGTTTATTTTGGCGGAGGTACGCCGACAAGTATCACTGCGGAAGAAATGGATTTGCTGTATGAAGAAATGTATCGCTCGTTCCCTGATGTGAAACATATACGGGAAGTGACTGTCGAAGCAGGACGTCCTGATACGATTTCGCCTGATAAGCTAGAGGTGCTAAACCGATATCATATTGACCGGATTAGTATCAATCCACAATCGTATGAGAATGAAACACTGAAAGCCATTGGCCGGCACCATAGTGTAGAAGAAACGATTGAAAAGTATCACTTATCAAGACAGTATGGCATGAATAATATTAATATGGACTTAATTATTGGTTTGCCAGGAGAAGGGCTCAAGGAATTCCAGCATTCCTTGCAGCAGACTGAAGAACTTAAGCCTGAATCTTTAACTGTGCATACGCTCTCCTTTAAAAGAGCGTCTGAGATGACACGCAATAAGGACAAATATCAAGTAGCTGACCGAGAAGAAATCACACGTATGATGGATGAAGCGGTCGCTTGGACGAAAGCACATGACTATCATCCTTATTATTTATATAGACAAAAAAACATCTTAGGGAACCTTGAAAATGTCGGGTATTCATTAGATGGACAGGAAAGTTTGTATAATATCATTATTATGGAAGAAGTGCAGACAATCATTGGGATTGGATGCGGTGCTGCTAGTAAGTTCATTGATCCACGTTCAGGAAAAATTACGCAATATGCCAATCCAAAAGATCCAAAATCATATAATGACCGTTATGAACACTATACTGAAGAGAAAATTCAATTTCTTGAGTCATTATTTGTTCCTCACGTTTAAACACTGCGGTGACGCAGTGTTTTTTTCATTTGTAAAAGGGTATATAAGTGATAAAAAGTTAAAGCAGGTGTACATATGATTGATGTGATCGGAATTGGGATTGGACCTGCCAATTTAGGTTTGGCGGCTTTGTTAGAGGAGTATGAAGATGTTTCATGCTGTTTTTTTGAACAGGAGACTGAATTTGCTTGGCATCCTGGTATGCTGATCAAAGGAACGGATTTACAAGTCTCCTTTTTAGCTGATCTTGTGACGATGGCGAATCCAAGGAGCAGATATACATTTTTAAATTATTTACATGAATCAAATAGACTTCACCGGTTTTATACATTTGAACAGTTTGACATTCCGCGAAGAGAATTCAATGAGTATTTGTCATGGGTCGCAGGTGAATTAGATAGCTGTCAATTTGGGATGAAGGTAGAGGAAGTGACGGACTGCCAAGGTGGTTATCTTGTGAAAGTCCGGCGATTGAAGGATGGATCGCTTTCTGAGTATCGGGCAAAGCATGTCGTGCTCGGAACAGGGAGCAAACCGATGATTCCTGTCAATGTGCCTGATGCTGCACTGCCATATGTGACCCATAGCAGCCGGTATTTAGAGCAGCAGAAAGAACTTCATGAAGCTGAGGCGGTGACGGTCATTGGCTCTGGGCAGAGTGCAGCCGAAATCTTCTTAGACCTGCTTCAGTATCAGAAGAAAGGGCAGCAGCTATCTTGGTTTACGCGATCTAGTGAATTTAGAGAGCTGGAGACGGCTGAGCTTGGTCAGGAGCTGTTTACACCAAAGTACGTTGAATATTTCCATTCGCTTCCTTATGAAGAACGAATGAACACATTGCCTAGGCTGACTGGATTAAGAAATGGGATAGATGCATCGACGCTCTCACGCATTTATCAGGAATTGTATCATCGGTCTGTTTCAGGTGAAGAGCCATCTGTGATTATTCAGCCAATGACCGTGCTTGAAGCCATTCAGGTGGAGGAGAATCAGTCCCTGAAGCTGCACCTAAAGCAGTGGCAGCTAAAGAAAGAAAAGAGTATAACAGTAGATCATGTCGTATTGGCTACAGGGTACAAACCGAATATTCCGGCATGGTTTAGTGCGTATGAACCTTTAATTGAATGGGAAAGTGAAGAGCATTTTAAAGTGACAGAAGACTTCAGGCTTGTGTTCAAAGACAAGCGTCCGCATCATTTCTTTACATTCACGCACCTAGATCACTCTCATGGAACAGCGGCGACCAATTTAAAACTATCCATCTACCGCAACCAGAAAGTGATTCAAACCATTCGTGGGGGCAAAGAAGCGCCAGTCAAGCAAGAAACAGCCTTTCAGCAATTTGAATAAGAGATGAAAAAGGGACCCCAGCATAGGGTCCTTTACTATATAAAAATATATTTTTCGTTTCAATAATTATGCTTATTTTGGTATCGACTGATCCTGAAATTTCTTATGCAGAGGAAAAGGGATTATTCGGGTTGAAATGGAAGTAAGTCATGTGTTTAAAGAAAAGGGGGATGGGTGATGACATATATCAATTGTCAGCTAGACGGGGATATTTTTGAAATCGTTTTCAAAAGGCCTGAGGCTTATAATTCATTTCATGTGGACATGTTTGCTGAATTCAAAGAGGCATGTGATGCAGCGGAGGAAAGTAGTGCAAAAGTCGTTGTGATCAAGGGCGCGGGAAAAGGGTTTTCAGCAGGCGGAGATATTGGCATGATGCTTAAGCAGGAAAGTGAAGAAGATTTCCATCGTGTGATGGATTTGATCGAGGGGATTACACTTTCTCTAGCTGGTATGAAAAAAGTGACGATTGCTCTTGTCCACGGGTCAGCGGCAGGCCTTGCTTTTAGCTTTGCTTTAAGCTGTGACTACTTGTTTATGCATCAAGATGCAAAGCTCGCCATGAATTTTAATGGAGTAGGCTTAATTCCAGATGGCGGAGGGCACTTTTTCCTTACAAAAAGAGTCAGTGAACAAACCGCGAAACAATTGATTTGGAGCGGACAAAAGCTTCCTGCTGAAGAAGCGCTAAAGCTGGGCCTTGCAGACGGCGTGTTTCAAGAGGAAGTCGATGCGTATCAAAAGGTATGTGTGAAGCCGTTTATGAACATGCCGCTTCAAGCATTTATCGAGACAAAGCGAATCTATTTCCAGCAGTCAGAACCTGAGCTGCTAGCCGTTCTTCAAAAAGAGAGGACAGCACAGGCAAGGCTGAGGCAAAGCCATGATCATAAGGAAGGCATTCAGGCCTTTTTAGAAAAAAGACGACCTGTGTTCCAGAATGTATAAACGGATGTGAGGCCGGCGAATGCCGGCTTTTTTAACGTTCAAATAAAAGCAGCTTGCCTGCATCATCAACGAGCCGATGAGAATGCTTCGTGTATTGCTGTTCGATTAAGCGATGGCGACCTAATTCCTTTGCCTTTTCATCACTATCCGTTGTGATTTTTTCATTTAATAAAGTCTCACCCGATGGGTCAAATACAGTTAAAAAGTATGTCTTCGCCATTCCTCATCTTCCTTTCCTCTACTTTTCTATGTAATTAAACAAGGAATAAGATAAAACCTCTTTTTTAGCCCTTAAAAATGTGTTTTTTAGAATGAGAGTGATAGAACGTGCATTCGCAAAAATGGCATGATAAAATATGGACAATGACAGTATCGGACAAGGAGATAGACGTTTGACTAAGCTCACCTTTATTCATGCCGCAGATTTACATTTAGACAGTCCATTTGCAGGAATGTCGAATATCCCTAGCTTACCCTTTAAGCGGCTCAAAGAAAGTACATTTCAAAGTGCGAAGAATATGTTTGATTTCGCCATTGGTCGAGCAGTAGACTTTGTGCTACTGAGTGGAGATTTATTTGACGAATCCAACCGCAGCCTGAAAGCACAGCTGTTTTTAAGAAATCAGTTTCTAAGACTGCAAACTCAAGGGATTGAAGTCTTTATTATTTATGGTAATCATGATCATTTAGGCGGTGAATGGACACCGGTTGAGTGGCCTGAGAATGTGCACGTTTTTTCAACCAGTACCCCAAGTGAGCAATCCTACTATAGAGGAGATCAGCTTGTCGCAAGTATTTATGGATTTAGCTACAAAGAGCGTGCTGTCTATGAAAATATGACCTCACATTACGTCAAAACGACAGATGCTGCCTTTCACATTGCAATGCTTCACGGTACATTAGCTGGACAAGAAGGTCATGACGCGTACGCACCTTTTCAGCTTGAGCAGCTCGTTTCCCGAGATTTCGATTATTGGGCGCTTGGACATATACATAAGAGAGCCCTTCTGCATGAAGACCCGTTGATTATTTACCCTGGTAACATGCAGGGCAGACATATAAAAGAAACAGGAGAGAAAGGCTGTTACGTTGTTCAACTCTCCGAGGATTCTGCGACAGCGGAATTTATGAGCTGTGCGGATGTGATGTTTGAGACACTTGCAATAGACATCACAGAGACGGTTCATATGACGGATCTTGTGATACTTGTGGATAACAAAATCAGTGAACTGAAAAAGGATGGCGTCCCTCATTTTGTGAAAATTGAATTGATGGGTGAGGCTCCTCCTTACTTTGAGCATATGCAGCTTGAGTTGCTTGAGGAGCTGATGACCGTTCTTCATGAACAGGAAGAAGATGAAGATGTATTCGTTTGGGTGATATCGATTGATTGCCGAACAAATGAGGAAATCGCCTATCCAGAAGATTCTTTTTTAAAGGAACTCACTGCTGAAATTTCACAGTTTGAGGCATATGAAGAGCTTCTATCACCGATCAAGCGTCACCCAACTTATAGAAAGTCAGGAAAAGCTCTCACAATAGAGGATGAAGTGGATATAAAAGAAGAAGCACAAAGGCTGCTGAAAGAACAGCTAAAGCAATTATGAGAAAAGGAGAGGCACAATGAAAATACGTTCACTCCATATCGCCCATTTTGGGAAATTTTCAAATCGGACCTTTCACTTTTCTGATGACGGTTTTCAGCTAGTTTACGGCCTGAATGAATCTGGGAAAACGACATTGAAAACGTTTATTGAATCGATGTTATTTGGTTTTCCAAAAAACAAGATGTACAAGACGAAACAGGGTTCTTTTTATGGTGGTTCCCTCACTTGCGAAGATGACGAGTTAGGCGTTATTCACATTGAGAGAACATCCGACCGCGTTGGTCAAGCACAGGTGTTTTTACCGAATGGTGAAGTGAAAGACGAGGCTTTTCTACAGACACTTTTAAAGGGAACGGATCGCAGATTATATCAATCAATCTATTCATTTGATGTGTTCGGACTGCAAAATGTCCAAGCCTTAAATCAGGATCAAATAGGCGAATTTCTACTTTTCTCAAGTTTATTTGGCTCAGATGCAGCCAACAAGATGGATAGCAGGCTGCTAAAGCAGCAGGAGCAGCTGTTTAAACCAAATGGCCGCAAGCCTGAATTAAACCAGCAGCTTGGTCATTTAAAAGAGCTGACAGGTCAGCTGAAACAAGCGAGATTGGTAGAAGGCAGCTATACCGAAAAGAAACGGGAGCAATCTGAATTAACGGAGACGATCGAAAAGCTTCAAAATGAAATGAAGCAAGCAGAAGAACACCTTCAGAAACTGACTGAATCCATTCAAGTGTATCCCATGATTGAGAAAAAAGTGGAGTTGAAAAAGGAATTAGCCCGCTTTCCAGACCGGGTCAAACGTTTTAGAGCAGAAACAGAGCATGAGCTGGATAAACTAGAATCACACCTTCACCCAAAAAAGGCTCAATTGACTGCACTGAAACAGAAGTTAGATCATTTGCAAACCTCACTCGTACAAGTTCAACCGCTTTATGACAAGGATACCTTAATGGAGATGAAACGAGTCGTAGATGAAGCATCTAATGCTGAGCTTGTGAAAAAGCGTATAGCAGAGTGTCGAGCAAACCGTGATTCATTGAAACAAAAAATCGACGAAGCGGTAGCAAAGCTAAAGTGGGAGCGCCCGATAAAGCTCGAACAAATCGACGATTCGCTTGAATTTGAGTGGGAATTAAAGGAGTCTGTCACTCAATACGTTCGTCTCATGGACAGAAAGGCGCAGTTAGATGAACGATTTGATCACGCAAGACATGAGCTGGACGAAGCAGAAGCCGCGCTAAAAGGATTAAAGGAACAGCAAGTGAGACTGCACGGAGCAGAAGATGATGCGAAGGAGACAAGATCGAAAAAGAAACCGGTTTATTCCCTGACGTCATTATTCCGAGGTTTGATCGCATTTGATGTGGTGTTTCTGTTTGTTCTATTCTTTTTAACAGAGTGGTGGATCACGTTCTTGTTTGCGGGATTTTCTGTTTTTCTCTTCTTTGTCATTTACTCATTCAGTCAAATGAGCCCTATGAAACAAAGAAGCGGCGAAGACGCCTTAGATTCCTTTCAAGTGCAGGCAGCTTCAACTGAAACACTTATGAGGCAGAAGGAGCTGCTGTACGAAAGAATCATCCGGCAATATGAAGACTGGGAGCTAGAGCTAGAGCCTGTCCAGCAGCAAGTAGAGGAAAAGAAGAGGCAGCTTGGCTTGTCGTCTGAGCTTTCTTTCCTAGTCGAGGCCTTCCATATTCTCAAACAATTAAAAATGAATACAGCGGCATATGAGGAGCTTCAGCGTGAATTAGACGTGCTCTCCGATAAGCAATCGGTTTATGAGCGCAAGGTTTTAGCATTAAGTAGTATTTGTCAAAAAAAGGAAGTATTTATTCAGGAGAATATTTCAGCCTTTCAAGAGATATTGAAAGATGAGGCGAAAAGAGAAAAAGAACGCCAGACATTACATGTATCCATTCAACATGCGATGCAGCAGCTCTCGACACTAGAAGATGAAATTCAATATTACGAAAAACAAACTGACGAGCTTTTTCGTCAAGTAGAAGCAGAGTCCAAAGAAGATTACCAAGTGCTTTCTCATCTATCGAAAGAATACCGGGAACGGCTTTCTGAGCTGCAGCAGCTGAATCAAGAGCTTCATAGAAGCGGTTGTTTTGATGAGGAGGAATGGATTGTTCGCAAAGGACTACCTCTCCTTGAGGAGGAGTGTGCAGAAGCAAAGCAGCACCTTCATGACGTTCAATTGAATGCGGAGAATATGGAAAAGCGTTTAGCAGAACTAGCGGTGGAAATCCGGCAAATAGAAGCTTCTGGAACGGTGTCTGATTTGACTCATCAGCTTGCCGCAGAGCAGGAGCATGCGAAGCACCTCGCAAAAAAATGGGCGGCCATTCAGCTTGTCCGCTCCGTCATACGAGAAAAATTGAATGAGCATAAAGAAACAAGGCTGCCTGCATTGCTTCAAACAGCCTCTAGTTTTATTCAACCGTTAACAAATGATCGTTATGAAGCGATTTTATTTTCACCTGAAGATGACTTGCTCATGGTGAAAAGAATGGATGGACGAATATTCCGTCCAGAGGAACTTTCACAGGCAACGTGTGAACAGATCTATCTGGCGATTCGTTTTGCGCTTGCTTTGTCTCATCAGCAAGATTGTCAGCTTCCGTTTATGATGGATGACAGCTTTGTTCATTTCGATCACGTTCGTCTAGGCAGAGTGCTGGAGATGATGAACGAGCTCACACGTTTTGAAACACAGCTGTTTTATTTCACCTGTCATGAGCATATGAAGCAAGCGGCAGAAGATGGACAGGTTACGAGTTTAGCAGTTGAATGATTGACAAATAATGACTTATGTTATACTTATATGAGCAGAAACATGGAAGGAGCTTTTATTGAATGGCTAAAGGGATCATGACCTATGATGTCGGCGAACAAGTTGACCTGCATTTATTAATTAAATCATCTACTAAAGGGATTGCGAGTAATGGCAAACCATTTTTAACGTTAATTCTTCAAGATCAAAGTGGAGATATTGAGGCGAAACTATGGGATGCGAAGCAGAATGATGAACAAACCTATGCCGCGCAAACCATTGTGAAGGTAGTAGGCGATATTCATCATTATCGCGGGAGGAATCAGCTGAAACTTAGGAATATACGCCCTGTTGCTGAAAATGAGCAAATTCGAATTGATGATTTTCTCGAAACAGCTCCTATTCCAAAACATGATATGATGGATACGATTATGCAATATATCTTTGATATGAAAAACCCTAATTTACAGCGTGTCACAAGGCATTTGCTGAAAAAATATGGACAGGAATTCGCTGACTATCCAGCAGCAACAAAAAACCATCACGAATTTGTCTCTGGTCTTGCTTATCATGTAGTGTCCATGCTGCATTTGGCTAAATCGATTGTTGACTTATATCCATCATTAGATCGAGATCTTTTATATTCAGGCATCATTCTTCATGATTTAGGAAAAGTCAAAGAGCTTTCAGGCCCAGTCTCAACCACCTATACGGTGGAAGGGAATTTAATTGGTCATATTTCGATTATGGTGACAGAAATTGCGAAAGCTGCAGAAGAGCTGGGTATTGACTCAGAAGAAATTCTGATTTTACAGCACTTAGTACTGAGTCATCATGGAAAAGGAGAGTGGGGCAGCCCGAAACCACCAATGGTGAAGGAAGCCGAAATTCTCCACTATATTGATAATTTAGATGCGAAGATGAATATGATGGATCGTGCGCTTGAGCATGTGAAGCCAGGAGAATATACAGAACGTATTTTTGCGCTAGAGAATCGTTCATTTTATAAACCAACCTTTCACGAATAACCATGTCAAAACGTCCGCTTCTGCGGGCGTTTTTTTCATAACTTGTCTTCTTTTTGCATAAGCATGTAACACAAGGGAAGAGAGAGCTGTTCTGAAAAAAAGGAGGCGATGAAAAAATGTTGTTTTTTCCATGGTGGGTGTATGCATGTATCATTGGCATTATTTTCTGTGCGTATAAATTAATGACAACGGCCAAAGAGGAGCAAGAGATTGATCAATCCTTTATTGAAAAGGAAGGAGAAATTTTTATCGAGCGAATGGAGCAAGAAAGAGAGCGCAGACGTCAGGGGCAGCAAATGAAAAGATCCCAGGATACGGCGGCACATGAAGATCACTCGATTGCTTAATCAGGTGATATAAAACCCCCTCTGCCCAATCACGGCAGAGGGGGTTTTTGCGATTACTGGTTTTGTTGAGATTGTTGATTTTGTGCAGGTTGTTGATCTTGTGCAGGTTGTTCAGATTTTTCTTTGAACGTGTTTTCAAGCTCTTTATCTTTTACTTTCACATCTGCATCTTTCACCAATTTGTTTAAGATGGTTTGGATTTCATTTGTGTCTGCTTGTTTTTGATTAAGTAGTTCTTTTTTCAAGTCTGCTTTCATGTCATCGTATTTACCGCGTTCTTCGGTCTTTTTAATGATATGGTAGCCGAATTGTGATTTCACTGGTTTGCTGATTTCATTCACTTTTAGTTTAAATGCAGCTTTACTGAAGTTCTCGTCCATTTGACCTTCTTTTGCGAACCAGCCTACATCTCCGCCTTGTGCAGCTGAAGCGGTATCAGTTGAATATTCAGACACAACAGCATCCCATTTTTCACCTTTATCTAATTTCTTTTCCACTTCGTCAGCTGTTTTCTTATCAGCTACTAAAATGTGGCTTGCGCGGATTTTCCCTTTTAGGTCATCGTAATACGCTTTTACTTCTTTATCAGTGATTTTGATGTTAGCTTTGGCAGCCTTTTGAGTCAGCAGCTCATATTTCACTTGATCTTTGATGTAATCTTTTCCGAATTCATCTTGAAGTTGTTTTAAACGATCTTCACCAAGTGTCTTTTTATATTCTTCCATTTTCTTATCAATTTCTTTATCAGATACTTTGTATTTGTCAGCAAGAACCTTTTGTTGAACAAGTAGATTTAAAGCATCTCCACCTGCTTGTTTCTTAAGAGTCGTATAAAGCTCTTCTTTTGTGACATCTCCTGATTTTGTTGTTGCGATGACATCTTTATCACCACTACTGCATGCGCCAAGAGTTAAAACACTAACTGCTGTTACAGCTGCTAAAGCCATTTTTTTCATTCAAAAAACACTCCTAATCTTTCCAATTTATTTATCATTGCTTGTATCATAACATATTGTGACACGCTGTAAAAAGAAATGCAAATGGAAGGGCATTCGTCTAGTCAAAAATTTGCGCGCTACATACACATATAGTGATCACAAAAAGGAGGCTGAATTATATGGGAGCAGGATATTCTAATGGGTTTGCTTTATTGGTCGTGCTATTCATTTTGCTGATCATCGTTGGTGCAGCATATCTTTACTAATTAAATCGCCGTGACAGAAAGGAGCCGTCCTGCCATGCGTGCGGGCGGTTCTTTTTTCAAACGATGACAGGTGCCTAAACGTTTTCAATTTTATAGCATACACTGAGCTTAGAACAGAGGAAGAACTGGCAGGAGGTGTTTTTACATGGGAGGAGAAGTCTTCGCTGGCGGTTTTGCACTAGTCGTCGTGTTATTCATCTTATTGATCATTATCGGTGCATCTTGGATTTGCTAATTAATCAATATACACAAAAAGCTGCCCTCAAACTGGCAGCTTTTGCTTTGATCTTAAATAGATATGGTAATTTCAACAAATGATGAGATCAGTAAGATCAGTATCGATACATTGATAAAGCGAAACACCTTATCTTGCCGTTCTTCAGGAATCTCTCTGACAAGGCATAATGTATTAGTAAGCCTGTTTATTGAATACACAATAAACGCGGCAAAGACGATGAAGTAAAATAAAACTATCGGAGATCCCCCCTCTCTATGCTATTCCCATACTACATTACCAAATTTTTTATGAAAAAGATAGAAGTTGGCTTTAAAAACCTCATGATGAGGATGTTTGGTCAACTAAAATATCAAACTCGTCTTGGGCTTGATCGATGATGCAGGATTTAGGTGCTTTGAGCAGTTTCCATGCAAATAAAAAGTCAGGCAAACAATAGCCTGCATGAATACTTGCGATGATGATAAAATAGTGTGCATACATTGGAAACGCCACACCTAACACAAAGTAAACCGGTGAAATCACACAAAATGGACTGAGAAGTGAATAAAGCATGATGTTCTTTGGTACACGTTGCCAGCAATTTCGTTTAAATAGCGTCATTTTTTTCTTGTTTTTCATCACTGGGATCAAGTGAACCACACGGTGGACAAGCAATGTCACAAGTAAAAGCATAGCAAAAAGCGGTGCGTTGTGACTGCTTAGTCTCGTTTCAGGATGAGTCAGTTGAAAACATAAAAAAGCCGTAATGAAAAAAAGTATAGCAAGGCTGATGGCTGAAATCAGCAGTCTTGTATAACCATAATCCTTTTCAAGATTAATGGTCTTCCAACAATTCATTTTTCATCCTTCCAATCTTAAAAAACTAATTGAATATCTCAAGATAATTTACTCTTCCTGAAGATAAAAATCAATGGTTTTCATGAAAAAAAATAAAATGTTGTGTTCATATGGAATAAAGAGAGGAAACTTTGGATTTTTCAAGAAAAAAAGACAGAAGAGGGAGGTTCGTCTCTTTCGTCAATGAGTAATTTCGGCTAGAATAGAAAGACTAAGAGAAAGAGGGAACGTACATGAGTATTGAGGAACGAATGAGCCAGCTCGAATATTATATGGAACTTTTGCTGACGGCGACCGATATGAGCCGTTATCCATATTATGCATTATTGATTAGGCAGCGGGTATCGAAAGAAGAGGCGCAGGAAATTGAGCGTATTTGTGCTGAGCTTTCAGAGGAAATGGACAAGCAAAAAGCACAAGGCTACGTCATGTTTGACGATATGCTTGCGCTTTTTGCAGGACAGTTAATTGAAAAGCTGGATGTGCATGAGACGATATTTGCATTGCATGATCAAGGGCTGTTTCAGCCGTTGATGAATGAATTTATAAAGATCATTAAACAATTTGATTTGCTTTATTAGCCGCTTTTTCTGCTGCATCAGCTGAGTCTTCAAGTTCCTCAGGTTTTTTCGTGACTTTTCCTCGCTCATTCAAAAAGTCCTTCTCGATGTTTGAAAACGATTTCTCAAAAATCTCCATGAAGTCCTCACCATAGATGTTTCGGATAATACACATCATTTCTAAAATCTCAGGGAACTTTCCGTAAATGTCATGAAGCGGCTGTGCGCCTTTGACAATACCAGTTCGTGCCGGGTCATAATCTTCGAGTAGTTTATGGAATGTCTCTTCGCCTTTTGGCGTTAGCTCAATATACGTATTGCGTTTATCGTTTAACTTTTTAGAAAATTTTAAAAATCCTCGTTCCTCGAGTTTCTTGGAGAAGTTAAACGCCGTTGATACATGCATGACGCCAAACTTTGCAATTTCTGATATTGAAGCTCCTTTTAATTGATACGCAATCCACAAAATATGATGTTCATTGATATTTAGGTTATACGGTTTGATCCACTGCTGCCAGTCCTTTTCAATGGATTTCCAAAGAGCTTTGCTCAATTGGGCCATTCTTTGACTGAATAAAAGTGCTTCTTTTACATCGAAAGGCTGTTCCGAATGATTCATCCATTTCACCTACTTCTCTTTTTCTTGTAATTCTATTATGCCAATAAAATAAAGATTAATAAAGCTGAAAATTCAAGAATTTTTAAAACTCATGAAAAACATTGACAAAATAACCTTTTTTCAACAAAAAAAGTGCGGGATACGCACCCCGCACACTTTTGTAAACGAATATTTTTTCTTGAGTATATTAGTTTTGTAAGGTTTTCTCCAATTGCTTGAGTTTTTCCTCAATTTCCTGAATTTCCTTTTGCAAGTCCTGCTGGTGAGGTTTGATTTCTTCACGCCATTGCTGAATCGATGTTTGTAATTCAGTTCCGACTTCTTTAATGACCTCTGCGCTTTCTTTTGCTGTTTCAACAATTTGTTCTTTTAAAGCTTGTCCATCTCTTTTTAATCTTGTCAGCGTATCTTCAAATTTGTCATAGCCGTCTTTCATCTTTCCGCGCACATCTCTGCCAGAAGAGGGAGTCGTCAGGAGCACTGCCGCACCTCCGAGGAGACCGCCTACAAATAATCCTGTTAATAAAGAACGTCCACTAGCCATTCAAATCACCTCTAGTCAAATTTTACACATTCGCATGTTCTCTCTGAGCTGACGATCAGCTTCATTGAACTTCCATACATAGCTTGCTTTATTTTAGCATACTTTTGAAGAAAAGGGAGGGGAGAAGGTTGTCTGTCTTTCTGTTCGTTTTTACGTGTATCGGTGTCGTTTTTACAGGTGGTTCTATTCATTATGCAAGACAGCTGGGGTATGCAGGGTCTTATCCGCCAAAACATGTATTAAAGCAAAAAGCACTTGTGTGTGCGGCAGGTGCAGGAATTTCGCTCCTCATTTTGCTGTTGACCCTTTTTCTTTTATAAAAGCATGAAAAAAACCTCTTCATCTATTATGAAGAGGTTCGATTATTCGTTAAGCAACTTCTATCATTCTTGCACGTCTAAGAATGGACTGAGCAATTGGGAAGACAAATACCATGGCAATGGTATTAATCACGGCTGCTGGCAGGACGACGCCTACAAGAAGTGCCGGTAATGCAGCTGGCAGTCCAGTGATCAGTAATGCGGCAGATAGGAAAATCACGCCGGATACGATGGTTCCAATCGCAGTTAATACAGCGGTCAGCACTACTTTGTTCTTTATCTTCATGCAAGATAAGAAAAGGGCTAAGAAGATAAAGGCTGTCACTGGTTTATCAATCATATTTGGAATTTGTCCGCCTGGGAAACCCGTTGTTAATGCAGAAATGGCGCCTGTTACGAGGGCAATAACCACTACATGCTGTACCTTTGGGAAAAGGATGATGCTTAAAAACATCATGACCAGCATCATATCAGGTTTCATTCCGAAAAAGATGGGCGGGAAAATCGTATGCAAAACAGCTCCCATTGCTGCAAGCAATGACATAATGACTAATTCTTTTGTTTTCATTTCTATGCTCTCCTCTGCTAAGCTCTTAGAACTCTCCAATAATATGGCTCATCATTTATTGCAAGAGTCATCACTTTATATTTCTCGTTATTATAACAAATTTATTTCTCTATAGAAAAGCTTTTTCACTCATTTTCTTGCTGGAACTTTTTCATAAAGTCCGCAAGCTTTTGGCAGTCTTCAATCGATACCGCATTGTAAATAGATGCTCTGCATCCACCGACAGAACGGTGGCCGGCAAGTCCAACCATTTGTTCCTGCTTTGCTTTCTCTACAAAGGAAGCAGTGAGCGCATCATCACGAAGGGTAAATGTGACATTCATATGCGACCGGCTGTCAGTGCGTGCGTGTCCTTTGTAAAAACCGCCGCTTTGATCAATTGTGTCATAGAGAATGCCTGCTTTTTGTTCATTGCGTTTTTCCGCTGCTTCTACGCCGCCAGCCTGTTTGACATGCTCAAGGACAAGAGACAGCATATAAATCGCAAAAGTCGGTGGTGTGTGATAAAGAGAGCCAGCTTTTGCGTGTGTTGAATATTTTAATATTTTCGGTGTGCTGCTTTTCTCTTTTTCTAATAAACGTTTGCGCGCGATCACAATCGTGATACCAGAAGGCCCTAAGTTTTTTTGTGCCCCAGCATAAATGAGATCAAATTGAGAAACATCGATTTTTTTGCTGAGAATATCACTAGACATATCCGCAATGAGTGGTAATGATGTACCAGGGAACGTTTTCCACTGAGTGCCGAAGATCGTATTGTTTGATGTGATGTGTAAGTAAGCGCCATCTGTTAAACCGGAGGCATCTACTTCTGGAATATACGAGTAGTTGTCGTCTTCACTTGAAGCAAACACAGATGTTTCACCAAACCCTTTTGCTTCTGATAATGCTTTTTCTGACCAAGCGCCTGTTTGAATGAAATGAGCCGTTTCGTCTTCATGTAAGAAGTTCATAGGAATCATCGCAAATTGAAGGCTAGCTCCGCCCTGTAAAAAGAGGACTTCGTAATCTTCAGGAATGTCCATCAGTTCCACCAACAGTGCTTTTGCTTTATTGTGGACTTCTTCATATTCACCGCTGCGATGAGACAGCTCCATCACAGACATTCCAGTTTGTTTAAAATCAACAAGTTCTTCCTGTGCCTTTTCAAGCACTTCTAGCGGCAGTGCCGCCGGACCAGCATTAAAATTCGTCGTTCGCTTCATCACAATCTCTCCCTATTTCTCGCGTTAATGGATCAAAAGATAAAACCATCCTATCACAAATTTGAAGCAATTGGACAAAAAATTTGAATCGTTCTAAATATCTTACTATTAAGAGATGGAGGGGATAAAAAAGGGGGGCAGAAATAAGAAAAACCTCATCTATTAAGATGAGGTAAGCCGCGTATGAATGGCAGAAGAAATCTCTTTTAAATCCTCTGACGTGTATTGATCTTGATGTGATTTCCATACGGCACCAAAGCCATCGCCTTTGCCGTAACGCGGAATGATATGCATGTGGTAATGGAACACAGATTGTCCGGCTTTTTCGCCGTTGTTGTTTAAAAGGTTTAATCCAATGGGTTCAAATTCCTGTTTGATGGCTCTTGCAATTTTCGGAATCGCTTGGAAGTAGTGATTAGACACTTCTGGTGTCATTTCGTAGATGTTTTCTTTATGTATTTTCGGGATTACAAGGGTATGCCCTTTTGTTACTTGGCTAATATCTAGAAAAGCCAATACATGCTCGTCTTCATATACTTTTGCACATGGAATGTCTCCATCAATGATCTTGCAAAAAATACAATCGCTCACATCATGTCACTCCTCAATCATTTTCCTTCATCGTATCATAAAAATGAGCAAAAAAGAAAACAGGACAAGCGAACTCCTTTGGTCGCTCATCCTGCTCCTGCAGAAGAAATGCTGATGCTTTCATTCGATATGCCTTTTGAATTCTCTATTTACTGAAATAAAGAATTCATATGCCTGCTATTTCTGCCGTAAACACCTCATTTGACGTTTTGGTTTGTCGTATACATATTGTATAGGACACAAAAATCAAGAATCAGTGAAGCAAAACAGAAGCTAAGGTTTTTAGATGAAAAACCAACTTGTCATGCGGTTCTTTGCCTTTAACAAACACCTCATTTACTTATTGGTCATCAAGTTCATTTCTTCTACAAACAATATGATGACCAAGATGCCTATTTTTTATTCATGACTTGTTTATAGGTAAACATTTCAAATTACCTTTCGTTTTTGTTACTATAAAGGAAAAACGAAAGAAAGGAACGAATTCATGTCCCTTCTCACTGTAAAAGATGTAACGGGTGGATATACGAAGAATCCCGTTCTAAAAAATATCTCATTTGAATTAGAAAGAA
Source organism: Bacillus sp. FSL R7-0672 (assembly GCF_038601465.1). Lineage (NCBI taxonomy): Bacteria > Bacillati > Bacillota > Bacilli > Caryophanales > Bacillaceae > Bacillus > Bacillus sp. FSL R7-0672. The sequence continues at coordinate 1,040,528 of NZ_CP152010.1, forward strand.
ATCAAATCGTCGGTCTCATCGGTTTAAACGGGGCGGGGAAAAGCACAACCATTCGCCATATCATCGGACTCATGAAACCGCATAAAGGTGTCATTGAGTTGAATGGACGAACCCTTCAAGATGATCAAGAGGCGTATCGCTCGCAATTTACATTTATTCCAGAAACACCTGTATTATATGAAGAATTAACTTTAAAAGAGCATTTAGAGCTGACAGCGATGGCTTATGGACTATCAAAAGAACAATTAGATGAACGGCTGCCGTCATTGCTGAAAGAATTTCGAATGGAGAAACGTTTGAAGTGGTTCCCTGCTCATTTTTCAAAAGGAATGAAGCAGAAGGTCATGATTATGTGTGCGTTTCTTGTTGAACCAGAACTGTATATCATCGATGAACCGTTCTTAGGGCTCGATCCTCTTGCGATTAATGCACTGCTTGAACGGATGAATGCTGCAAAGAAAAACGGCGCTAGTGTCCTGATGTCAACGCATATCTTGGCGACAGCAGAACGCTATTGTGATTCCTTTATTATTTTGCACGAAGGGGAAATTAGAGCGAAAGGAACACTGACAGAGCTGAGAGAACAGTTCAATATGAGAGATGCGACACTCGATGATCTTTATTTGGAATTAACAAAGGAAGAAAGCTATGAGTAAAACGACGCAAAGCATTTGGAAATCCCGATTAGAGGAACACATACAAGATACAAGAAAATATTTAAAATACATGTTCAATGATCATCTTGTCATTGTGCTCATTTTTTTCCTTGCAGGCGGAGCGAGCTGGTATAGTAACTGGCTCAAACAAATTCCAGGTCATTTTCCATCCTACTGGGTCATGGCAGTTGTTTTCTCATTGGTGCTGACAAGCTCTTACGTGCGGACGTTGATCAAAGAAGCAGATCTTGTGTTTTTGCTTCCTTTGGAAGGGAAGATGGAGCCTTATTTAAAACAAGCTTTTAACTTTAGCTTCATTTCTCAGCTGTTTCCTCTCATTGCCGTATCCATTGTCGCACTCCCGCTTTATTCGGCGGTGTCTTCAGGCGGCATCAAGATGTATGTGCTTATATTGGCGCAAATGATTTTGATCAAGGGTCTGAATACAGCGATTCAATGGAGAATGACGTATTTTCAAGGAAAACAGATGAGATGGCTTGATGCAGTCCTTCGTTTTCTATTGAATATGATTTTAATCTATACCGTTTTACAGGCATCATATGCAATCGCAATTGTTTTTTATCTCATCTATGGTGTCTATCTCGTTTACTTAACGAATGCAGTCAAAAAGCAGACTTTTCAATGGGAATTGCATATTTCTGACGAATTAAAACGAAAACAGCGTTTTTATCGTTTGGCCAATTTATTTACAGATGTGCCTCATTTAAAGAAACAGGTGAAAAGAAGAGCCTATATGGACTGGCTTTTGCAGTTTGTTCCGTATGACCAGCGTAAAACTTTTTCTTACATGTATGTGAGGGCATTTTTACGATCAAATGACTATTTTGGTCTCGTGTTTAGGCTAACTGCCGTGTTTGTGCTGATTATTTTGTATACAGGTGCAGCAGGCTGGGTGGGCGCGCTGCTTGTCTTGTTCACCGTGTTCATCACAGGTGTCCAGCTTGTGCCGTTAACGAAGCACTTTGCCCATCTTTCATTACAGGCACTTTATCCTGTTGCTCAGCAAGAAAAGGATCGGAGCTTTTTTGTTCTCGTCCGTAACGTGCTCATCATCCAATCGATATTGCTAAGCTGTTCAGTACTACCGGCAGGAGGATGGCAGGGAAGTGGACTTGCCCTTCTGATTTCACTGGCATTTGTGCTTGTCCTCTTCAAGCCTTACGTACTCAGTCGATTAAAAAAGATGCGATAAGCAGAGATATGTTTCTGACAGCGAGCGTATGATGACATCAAGGAGGGGACCGGATGAATGCAGCTGAACGGGAGTTATATGAAGAAGCCATTCTTTTTCAAACACGATTTTTAAGAAGACCTTCAAAGGTTGAACGGTTTTCAAAAGGAGTTCAGCAGCAGGTGAACCGCCGAATCCCTGCCAGGTTTCATCAAGTCATCACAAGTGCGGTCAAAACAATGGTTGAATCCACCGTATCAGGATCTCACTTCACTTCATTTTCAGTCATTGATGAGCAATTATCCATCATTGAGCGAAATGAACTGGCAAAGGAGAAAGTGAAGTACTATCAAAAGGCAGCTGCGATCGAAGGAATTGGAACAGGTGCAGGTGGTATTTTGCTCGGTATGGCAGACTTTCCGCTGTTGCTTAGCATCAAGATGAAATGTCTTTATGAACTGGCATGTATTTATGGCTTTGATTTGTCTCAAAAAGAGGAAAGACTCTTTTTGCTCTGTATATTTCAACTCGCCTTTTCCGGCAGTACACATCGTCAAAAAATGATGAGCATCATTGATGATTGGGAAACGAGCCGTGAGAAAATGGATTGGTACAGCTTTCAGCAGGAGTATCGAGATTACATTGACCTAGTGAAGCTGTTTCAATTAATGCCGATTGTCGGAGCCGCTGTTGGCGGTGTGGCAAATCATCACCTGACAGGACAGCTCGGAGATGTCGCTCGTCATGTGTTTCACTTACGGGTGTTGAAAGAAATGAAATAGAAAAGCCGCTGTTTGGGAACTGACCCCATAAGATGAGACAAATAAAAAACACCTTCAAGTTTGAAAATGGATCGTTGTGATCCGAAATAAAACATGGAGGTGTTTTTTCTATGGGGACAAGAGTGAGTTATCCGGTTGAAGTCAAACAGAAGGCTGTAGAAATGAGATTGGCAGGCGTACCTATGAAAGAGATCATGCAGAAATTGAATATCAAGAATAAGACGCAGGTTCAGACATGGGTGAGGTGGCATAAGGCTGGGGATACACACCGGTTCGAACAGCCTGTTGGAAAACAATATACCTATGGAAAGGGTCCCGAGTACTCTTCCGAATTAGAGAGACTGCAGGCAGAAAATCGCTATTTGAGTCAACAGAATGAAGTTTTAAAAAAGTACAACGAATTGGAAAGGAAGTTGATAAGGAAACGTCAATCAAACTGGTAGAAGAATTGTGCAAAACGATGACGGTACAGGACATCTGTGTCCATTTAGGCATCTTACGTACTTCGTATTATAGATGGAAAAAGGATCTGACTCAGAATCATTCTAAAAGACAACTAGAGAAACAGGTCGGCACGTTGTGCCGAAAGCACAAATATCGATATGGTTATCGAAAAATCACAGCTATACTAAAAAGGAGAATGCGTATTAACCATAAAACTGTTCAACGCATCATGCAGAAAAACCAGTGGCAATGCCGGGTTAAAATGAAAAAGCGTAAGAAGAATGGGCAGCCCTATGCCGTGGCCAGTAATATACTGGATCGGAACTTTCAGTCTGATCGCCCTCTTGAAAAACTAGTAACGGACATCACGTATTTGCCTTATGGACAGAAACAATTGTACCTTTCCAGTATATTGGATTTATATAATGGAGAAGTGATTGCTTTTACGATTGGTGATAAGCAGGACACAGACTTTATCTTAAACACACTTAATCAGCTCCCAGCACTGCCTGAGAATTGCGTGTTACATAGCGATCAAGGTTCTGTGTATACATCTTACGAGTATCAGAAAGCTGTTCATATAAAAGGCATTACCATGAGCATGTCCCGTAAAGGGACGCCCGCTGATAATGCCTCCATCGAATCGTTTCATTCCTCACTAAAGTCTGAAACGTTCTATCTTAACAGGATTGACCGCACTACGACCAGCATCGTAGAACGCACTGTCAAAGAATACATTTATTATTATAACAACATCCGTATTCAAACGAAACTAAACAACCAATCACCGATAAACTATCGGCAATTGGCTGTATAAAGGTGTTTTGATCCCTGTCTCAAAAACGGGGGTCAGTCCCTTGCCAGCGGCTTTTTTTATTCATCGTAGGAAAGGACAGCACGGGCGAGTACCTTTGCTGCGATAGGCATTGCTTTTTCGTTGATATCAAACTTCGGGTGGTGATGAGGATACGTGTCTTCGCTGTTTTCCGGCATGGCGCCTGTGTAAAAGAAGGTTCCAGGGACATGCTGAAGGTAGTAAGCAAAATCTTCTCCGCCCATTTGGGTTTCGGCTTCTATTACTTCTGTGACACCATCTGTTTGTTTTGCGATGTCAGCAATAAATTCAGTTGGCTTTGGATGATTTTTGACAGCAGGGTATCCTCTCACATATTCATATGTGTAGCTTGCATCATGCATGTCGCACACCCCTTTTACGACCTGTTCAATTTCTCGTTCGATGGTGTGTCGTGCACTCTCTTCAAAGGATCGTGCAGTACCAGTTAAAACTGCAGAATCTGCAATGACGTTAAAAGCATTCTCTGCCACAAAACCCCCAACAGATACAACAGCAGAATCAACTGGATTGACTTTACGGGCAACGACTTGCTGCAAGTTTGCGACGATTTGTGAACCGATGAGTACAGCATCTTTCGTTAAGTGAGGTTGGGCACCGTGTCCGCCTTTTCCCTGAACTCGGATAGAGAAGCGGTCGGCAGCTGCCATAAAGTTCCCGCTTTTATAAAGAACCGTGCCACAAGGCTCTGGAGACCAAAGGTGCGTCCCGAATATGACATCGACACCGTCTAAGCAGCCGTCTTCGATCATTGGTTTTGCACCGCCTGGCGCATATTCTTCTGCGTGCTGATGAATGAGGACGATTTTCCCTTTTAATTGATCACGGTGCTCATTCAAAATTTTCGCTAAGACAAGTAGTGTCGCTGTGTGCCCATCGTGTCCGCAGGCATGCATCACACCGGGCTTTGTCGATTTGTAAGGCACTTCCTTTTCATCATGGATAGGAAGTGCATCGAAATCAGCCCTGAGGGCAATCGTCGGCCCCGAAGAAGCTCCTTCGATAAAGGCGAGTACACCATGGCCGCCCACCTGTGTACGTGTTGGTATATGTAATCTGTCATAGTAGCTGGCGATGAAAGCGGCTGTTTCTACTTCCTGGAAAGAAAGTTCAGGATTCATGTGGAGATGGCGTCTAATTTCAACCATTTCCTCATAATGTTCATCAAGATGTTCATTGATGCTTTTTTGTAAAGTGGATATTGTCATTGATTTGAAAACCTCCTTCATGCTCTTTTACTGATTGTATGGTAATTGTTAGAATCTTTCAACAGAAGAGGATGTCGTTTGCGCATCAAAAGGTCATTTTACATAAAAGTCGAAGTTGCTATGAAGCGGGGAAAGGGAGGAATTGTATTGGGAAGCTGTCCAAATTGTTCGAAAACGTTTTCTTACGTTGAAAAGTTTCATTTATCACATACGAAAATGATGATGTGTCCAAGCTGTCGGCATCAAATCAAAGAAACCATTGTATCAAAAATGAGTTTTTTCATGATCTGTTTGATTCCGCTATTGGTGATGCTCATTCAATTGAAAGGGGCTTCACCTATGTTGAAGTGGCCGATCTTATTAGGATGGATCCTATTGAATTTATATGTAATTCAGCCGATCATTCATCGGTACGAGCTGACATCACGACGATAAAATGAAGAGCCCAGCGATTGGGCTTTTCAGCGTGTAGACAAACCCTCGCATTCGGTGTCAGGTCTGCGCTCCGGTGCTCACGAATAATCAATTCGCTCCACTCCGGTGCTCGTCCTTCCTAGACTGCAAAGGTTTTCTATCACGCTGAAAAGAAGACAAAGGGCTAAAATAAAGATCATTTTAGCCCTTTGTCAACAATCTGAAAAGCCCAGCGATTGGGCTTTTTTTCATGAAAAAAGAAGTGCTGAAAGCAGCACTTCCTTAATTGTCTGTAACGGCATGATAGGATGTGAGATAAGCAGGACGAGAGAAGATGGAGCCAGTATCATCGTTTGGCTGAAAGAAAGCTTCTGATTCTTGAAAGTCTTCAAATAAGTCCTCTGATTCCCAGAGTGTCATAATCAAATACACTTCTTCATCTTTTTTCGGTCTTAACACTCGAAGAGCCTTGAAGCCCCGCTGATGTTCTGAGATGTTCGTCTTCTTCTGAAAAGTAGATTCAAACAGTGCTCTACTTTCAAGCTTCACAGGGATATGATTCAAGGTGACGAAGCCAGAATGGACTAGCTCGCCTTTCGCATAAATCACATCATAGGCATGAGGGGCTTTAAAAACAGTCTCACCCTCCGTCTCATGGAAAAGAGCTGCTTGTTCTTTTCCGACCATATAAAGCAGATTTTCCTGATCGTGTTTTTTTGCGATTTTATGCAAGAAATCTGCTGTTCCATAAGTCATATAGACATTCATCTAAACCGCCTCCTGCTTGATAGTATAACAAAAGAATGATATATAATTCTTTGGTAGTCAATCCATAAAACATATTATGAAGCCATACATCCCATACTATCCGTATAAAGGAATGAGGTGACCTAATTTGAAGAAAAAGAAGATAATCATTCCATTAGTCATTGCAGGAAGTACAATCGTGCTTTCATTTATTGGCTATCTGACCATTTTATTTTTAGGACATTATGTCATAGATGAAAAGAAGCTTGTATTTCACGCTTCATCCCAAATCATTGATCAGAATGGAAAAGAACTCACAAGTATGTATTCAGAAAATCGGGACCCTGTGTCAATAAAGGATGTACCTGATAAAGTAGCAAAAGCCTTTGTGGCTGTTGAGGACAAGCGGTTTTATGAGCATCATGGAATTGATGCGCAGTCAATTTCAAGGGCGGTTTATCGAGATATATTAGCAGGTGGAAAGGTAGAGGGCGGTAGTACAATTACTCAGCAGCTCGCAAAAAATATTTTTCTCACAAATGACAAAACCTTTCTGCGAAAAACAAAAGAAGTCATCATTGCCATTAATTTAGAAAGAGATTATTCAAAGGATAAGCTGCTCGAAATGTATTTGAATCAGCTTTACTTCGGTCATGGCGTCTACGGTATCCAAGCAGCAGCCAATTATTACTTTAGTAAAGATGTGAAAGATTTAACGGTCAGCGAAGGGGCTACACTCGCTGCGATGCCAAAGGCGCCGTCTACTTACTCGCCTGTTTTACACCCTGATAAAAATAAACAAAGGCGGGACACGATTCTTAACTTAATGAATGAGCAAGGATATTTATCATCAACAGAAACAGTAGAAGCAAAAGGGAGAACACTAGGCATTCATTTGAAAAAGAAATCAGAAACGCCTTGGGTCGATAGCTATGTCGATCTCATCATTAAGGAAGCTGAATCAGAGTATGCCATTTCACATGAGCAATTGCTTCAAGGTGGTTATACCATTACAGTTCCGATCGATATGAATCTGCAAAAGGTCACCTACGATGCGATGAAAAACAACCGTTATTTCCCGGGAAAAAGCGGTTCTCCTGAAAGCAGTGCCATCTTTATTGATAATGAGTCTGGCGGAGTAAAAGCAGCAATCGGAGGACGAGAATATCAAGCGAGGGGCTATAACAGGGTGACTGCTGTTAGACAGCCTGGATCTGTTTTCAAGCCGATCGCGGTATATGGACCTGCGCTGCAGGAGAAAAAATTCCGACCTTATTCCCTGCTTGAAGACGAAGAAAAAAGCTATGACGGTTATTCACCAAAGAATTACGATGGACAGTATGAAGGCAAGGTCACGATGGTGGAGGCCCTCATGAAAAGTAAGAATACAGCAGCGGTGTGGACATTAAGCCAGCTTGGTATTGATACTTCGAAAACATATCTCGAGAAAATGGGAATCGATATTTCGGATCAAGGACTTGCGATAGCCCTTGGCGGTTTAGAAAAAGGGGTTTCTCCACTTCAAATCGCGGGAGCTTTCCACACATTTGCCAACGAAGGCGTATATAAAAAGCCTTTCTTCATTCAGAAAATCACCAATGATGAAGGAGAAACGGTAGAGAAAAATCGCAGTAAGCCAGAACGAGTGTTCAGCGTGCAGAATGCTTGGAATATGACAAGAATGCTGCAGCAAGTCGTCAAAGGCGGAACAGCCCAGAGCGGTTCGTATGCTGGAGATTTAGCAGGTAAAACAGGCACGACCACATATTCAGGTGTGAAGGGTGCAACAAAAGATGCTTGGTTTGCCGGCTATACGCCAAGTACAACGGGTGCGATCTGGATGGGGTATGACAAAACCGATAACAGTCACTATTTAACTGGCGGAAGTCAATACCCAGTGCAGCTGTTTAAGGATATTTTAACGGCAGCCCAAATAACGAATGAAAAGTTTAAAAAACCAGAGGGGATTAAAGAACTTCAAGCGCCAATTCATTTAGAAGGACTTTCTGGATTTGAAGCCCGCTATGTGTTTAAAATCAAAGGATTGTTTACATTAGAGCTGTCTTGGGACAAGCAGGAGGATAAACGCGTTGAATACCGCATCTATGAAAAGAGAAATGGAAGCGAAACGCTGATTGACTCAGTGACAGGCACAAATAGCTACACAATGCCGTATGCCAATGTGTTTTCAGATGCGGAGTATAAGGTGGTTCCATATAATACCCAAACGCAAGAAGAAGGAGAAGGCAGTCCATATGTCAAGCCAGAGGCTTTTGGACGTTAATATTCGGCGATTTTTTGAACAATGAGCCGGTTTAGTATACCGTGCCTTGAAAAAGCGGTATAGTAAAAGCAGTGTTTGAGCCTTATACAAAGAGAGTGTAAGGCGAAAGGTGGAATGAAAGGTAATGGGAAAAACGAAGGCTTTTAACGACACGTTCTTAAAGGCGTGCAAAGGGGAAAAAACAGACCATGTACCAGTTTGGTATATGAGGCAGGCAGGACGCTCACAGCCTGAATATCGTGCCCTTAAAGAAAAGTACGGGCTATTTGAAATTACGCATCAGCCAGAGCTATGTGCTTATGTAACACGACTTCCTGTAGAACAATATGGTGTAGATGCCGCGATTTTATATAAAGATATTATGACCCCGCTTCCAGCTATTGGAGTGGACGTTGAAATTAAAAATGGCATTGGACCTGTCATTGATTCACCAATTCGGACAAAAGCAGATATCGAACGTCTTGGGGAACTTCATCCTGAAGAAGACCTGCCATATGTGCTTGATACGATTCAGCTTTTAACGAAGGAGCAGCTGAATGTACCGCTCATCGGTTTTGCTGGTGCACCATTTACGATGGCTAGCTATATGATTGAAGGCGGCCCGTCTAAAAACTATCATAAAACAAAAGCGCTCATGTACAGTGAGCCTGAGACATGGATGCTGCTCATGAACAAATTAGCTGATATGACGATCACGTACATACGCGCGCAGGTAAAAGCAGGGGTCAGTGCATTTCAAATCTTCGACTCATGGGTGGGCGCTTTAAATGCAGCGGATTACCGGACATTCATTAAACCTGTCATGCAGCGAATTTTCACAGAGTTGAAGAGTGAAAATGTACCAATGATCATGTACGGAGTTGGTGCAAGCCATCTTTTGAAAGATTGGCATGACCTGCCGCTAGACGTCGTTGGACTTGATTGGCGAATGAGTGTAGACGAAGCGCGAAAAGAAGGGCTCACAAAAACGTTACAAGGAAATCTTGATCCAACGATCTTACTTTCTCCTTGGGAAGTCATTGAAGAAAGAGCAAAAGACATATTAGATCAAGGGGTGAAATCAGATCACTTCATCTTTAACTTAGGTCATGGGGTATTTCCAGATGTTTCACCAGATACGTTAAAGAAGCTGACCGATTTTATTCACGACTATTCAGCTAAACATAAAAAATCATCCATCTAAACTATTTCAATTGATCTGAAGGAGTGTTGGTTGTGGAGAAAAAGAAAATGGGGCTTCTTGTCATGGCATATGGCACCCCATATAAAGAAGAAGACATTGAGCGTTATTATACACATATTCGTAGAGGCAGAAAGCCTGAGCCGGAAATGCTGCAAGATTTAAAGGATCGCTACAAGGCAATTGGCGGTATTTCTCCTTTATCAAAAATTACAGAGCAGCAGGCACATGGTTTGTGTGAGCACTTGAATGACATTCAAGACGACATTGAATTTCATGTGTACATTGGCTTAAAACATATCGAGCCTTTCATCGAGGATGCAGTTGCTGACATGCACAAGGACGGCATGACAGAAGCTGTGAGTATCGTTTTAGCGCCGCATTTCTCTACCTTTAGTGTGAAATCATATAACAAACGTGCACAAGATGAGGCAGACAAGCTCGGCAATCTACAGATTACGTCTGTTGAAAGCTGGTACGATGAGCCAAAGTTTGTGGACTATTGGGTGAAGCAAGTGAAGGATACGTATGCATCAATGAGTCAAGAGGAAAGAGATTCCGCGGTACTTATTGTGTCTGCACACAGCCTTCCTGAAAAAATTATTGCAGCAGGAGATCCATATCCTGATCAGCTCGCACAATCTGCCAAAATGATTGCAGAAGGTGCGGGAATTGAACACTATGAAATTGGCTGGCAAAGTGAAGGCAATACGCCGGATCCATGGCTAGGACCAGACGTACAAGACTTAACGCGGGACTTATTTGAACAAAAAGGCTATCAAACATTCGTGTATGTGCCTGTTGGTTTTGTCGCTGATCATCTTGAAGTGTTATACGACAACGATTATGAATGTAAAGTCGTGACAGATGAAATTGGTGCAGCCTACTATCGTCCAGAAATGCCAAATGCGAAACCAGCATTTATTGATGCTCTGGCAACAGTCGTATTAAAGAAGCTTGACGAAAGCAAGTAATCATATAAAAGAAGGCGATCCTATGCATGACAATCAAAAACACCTTGTCATCATTGGCGGTGGCATCACTGGTTTAGCCGCCGCCTTCTATTTGGAAAAGGAAGTCGAAGAAAAAGGTCTTCCGATTCAAATATCACTTATTGAAGCGAGCCCTAGGCTAGGTGGAAAAATACAAACATTATATAAAGACGGCTACATCATTGAACGTGGACCTGATTCATTTCTAGAAAGAAAGGTCAGTGGGCCGCAGCTGGCAAAGGATGTCGGTCTGACCGATCAGCTCGTCAATAATGAAACTGGGCAAGCGTATGTACTAGTCAATGAAAAGCTTCACCCGATGCCAAAGGGTGCTGTTATGGGGATTCCAACTCAAATCAGCCCATTTATTACAACTGGTCTTTTTTCAGTTGCGGGAAAAGCAAGAGCAGCGATGGATTTCGTGTTGCCAAAAAGCAAGCAGACCGAAGATCAGTCGCTTGGTGAATTTTTTAGAAGACGTGTGGGTGATGAGGTCGTTGAGAATTTAATCGAGCCGCTTTTATCAGGCATTTATGCAGGGGATATTGACCGCCTGAGCTTAATGTCCACCTTCCCGCAATTTTATCAAACAGAACAGCAGCATCGCAGTTTGATTCTTGGGATGAAAAAATCACAGCAGCATGCGAAAGCGCAGCAAGTGACTGCGAAAAAACAAGGGCAGTTCCAAACGATCAATCAAGGATTGCAGTCGCTTGTGGAAGCAGTAGAAAGTAAGCTCAAGCTGACAACGGTGTATAAAGGGACAAAAGTAAAACAGATTGAAAAAACGGATGGGGGCTATGGCTTGCAATTAGACAGCGGTCAAACGCTTTTTGCCGATTCAGCCATTGTCACGACTCCGCATCAATCGATTTATTCCATGTTTCCTAAAGAAGCAGGGCTAGAGTATTTGCATGACATGACCTCTACTTCTGTTGCAACAGTAGCACTCGGTTTTAAAGAAGAGGATGTTCATAATGAATATGACGGCACTGGTTTTGTCATCTCAAGAAACAGTGATTTCTCTATTACGGCCTGTACATGGACAAACAAAAAATGGCCGCATACCGCTCCGAAAGGAAAAACGCTATTGCGTGCGTACGTCGGAAAAGCTGGTGACGAATCGATTGTCGAGCAGTCAGACAGTCAAATCGTGAGCATCGTGCTCGAAGATTTAAAGAAAATCATGGATATTAAAGCAGATCCAGAATTGACGACAGTGACTCGCTGGAAGACAAGTATGCCGCAATATCACGTCGGTCATCAGAAAGCTATTTCGAACATGCGAGAAACGTTTAAGCAATCATATCCTGGTGTTTATATCACAGGTGCCGCTTTTGAAGGTGTCGGAATCCCTGATTGTATTGATCAAGGAAAAGCTGCCATCTCAGAGGCTTTATCGTACCTATTTGCATAAAAAACGACTCCCTTTTCTGTCATGGAAAGGGAGTTTTTCATGATCGAATCATTCAAAAAGAGTTGGGAATCATAAATGTGAACAAAGTTGTTGCATCTGGGGAAAAGGATATGGTATATTACTTTCTGTACTTAATGACCAAAACGTTCAAATAGTCATTTCGGGAGTGAGATCATGAGTGTTGATAGGAGACAAATGATTTTAGATGGTGCGACGAAGGCATTTACTCAATTCGGGTATAAAGCGACCACAATGGACCTTGTGGCAAAGCTTGCCAACGTCGGAAAAGGAACCATTTATACATTTTTCAAAAACAAAGAAGAGTTGTTTGATGAAATTTTCACATCCCTTTTACTAGAGATGAGGAAAATTGCGGATGAGGCAATTGATGAGAAGAATAGTTTCTCTGAAAACCTTCACTTAGCACTCTTTGCAATTTTAGAATTTCGAAAAAACCACCAGCTCACAATTAAGATTTTTCAGGAAAATGCAGAGCTTGGCACGTCAGCGGTCAAGGAAATGATCGAAAAAATGGAGCAGATGATCATTCGCTATATCAAAATGAAAGTACAAGAAGCGATGGATAAAGGCGACATTAAGCCTTGTGATCCTGAATTGACTGCATTTGTGATGGTGAAACTATATATTGCACTGATTTTTGATTGGGAAAAGCGATACGAGCCTTTAACAAAAGAAGAGGTAGCCGAATCGCTGGAGCTTTATGTCTTAAAAGGACTATCTGCAACAACATAATTTTTTTTGAGTTCAAATGACCAAATTTTATATTTAGTCATTCATCTATGGGAGGAAAACAGCAATGAATTTAATTCGGAATCAATGGAAGGACATTGTAACGAGCAAAAAACTACTGATCCCGATTTTAGCTGTCTTATTTATTCCGCTGATTTACAGTGGTGTATTTTTAAAAGCGTACTGGGACCCTTATGGTACAGTTGATCAATTGCCTGTAGCGGTTGTCAACTTGGATGAAGGCAGTCATTATGACGGGAAAACCCTTCAAGTTGGCGATGATTTAGTAAAGGAATTAAAGAAAAACGATAATTTCAAATGGAACTTTGTCGATAGTCATGAAAAGGCTATAAAAGGATTAAATAACGAGGACTATTACCTCGTGGTGGAAATACCAAAGAATTTCTCGAAAAATGCAAGTACAGTGCTAGAAAAACATCCGAAAAAATCGAATCTGAAATATTATACGAATCCAGGCGCCAACTATGCGGCGTCACAAATTGCGAATAATGCCATTATCAAATTAAAAGATTCGGTTTCAAAAGAAGTCACAAAAAATTACGCCGAGGTCATCTTTGATAACTTCAAAACGATTGCAAAAGGATTAGATCAAGCAAGCGATGGCGCGAAGAAAATTGATGACGGAACAAAAAGCGCAAAAGATGGCAGTACGAAGTTAAAAGACAACTTAGCCAAATTGGCTGAAGGTACGCTAACCTATAGCGAAGGTGTTCATCAGTTCGCAGGGAAAATGGGTGAACTGAACACAGGCATACAGTCTCTAGACAGTGGGCTTGGTCAGCTCCTAACAGGCTATCAAACCATTGATCAGAAATTTGGAGAGCTTGGTTCAGGAATTGATACATTAACCGAAGGATTAAACACAAGCAAAGAAGGACATCAGCAACTCGCTTCTAAAATGCCGCAATTCACAGCAGGCATTGAGCAGTTAAACAACAAAGCCCAATCCTTTTCAGAAAAAATTGCAGCAGTAGAAAAAGTCTTGTCGTCACCAGAGTTAGCGAATCTTGAAAAGATGGCGCCTAAACTTGATCAGGTGAAAAAAGACGCAAAAACGTTCAGTACAAAACTTGCTTCATTAAAAGAAGCATTATCAAATCGAGATACTAAAGTAAAAAGCATTATCCAAAACAGCTCCATGACAGATGAAGAGAAAAAGGCGGCAATGGATCAGCTGAACAGTCTGCCTAAAATCGAACTGCCTGATCTGTCTGGACTCGAACAAAGCTTAGCAGCCTTGCAGGAACTGCCTGATGCAAGTGAGGTTCAACAAGCAGTTGCATCTGCAAAAGCGCAGCTGCAGCAAGTCAAACAGCTGCCAGAGAAAACAGAACAGCTGTACACGTCTACAGTTGCGATACAAAATGCGATCGATCAAATGACATCTGGTACGAATAAATTGTATCAAGGTGCACTGAAGCTTCAAACAGGTCAAGGTCAATTACAAGATGGCCTGCAAACAGCAAATGGAAAGCTTGATACGGCGAAAAGCGGAGCGGATAAGCTTGCAAATGGATCAAGTCAGCTTAGCGCAGCGTTAAATAAGCTGGAAAGTGGTTCAACAAATATCCAAAGCAATACATCTAAGCTTGCCGAAGGCTCAAAATCGCTTGATAAAGGATTGGGAGATTTAAAAAGCGGTACAGGTAAGCTGTCCAATAAATTGAAAAGCGCTGCTGATGAAACAGGTGAAATTGATGCAAATCAAGACAATTACAATATGATTGCAAGCCCTGTTAAAACAGAAAACGATACAGCGAAAAAGATTGATAATTATGGAACAGGGCTCACGCCTTATATTTTATCCATGGGACTCTTTGTTGGGGCTCTAATGCTCACCGTTGTATTCCCAATGAAAGACCCTGCTGGACGCCCTAGAAATGCGTTTGAATGGTTTGTCAGCAAATATAGCGTACTTCTGCTTGTCGGTATCCTTCAAGCAGTCATTGCAAGTACGATGCTCATCTTTGGGCTTGGTCTTGAGGTGGAAAGCCTCTGGCGCTTCTATCTCTTTGCGATCGTCGTCAGTCTGACATTCTTAGCGATTATTCAGCTGCTAGCCACAACAATGGGGAACCCAGGACGCTTCATTGCCGTCATTATCTTAGTTCTTCAGCTCGCAGCAAGTGCTGGTACATTCCCGCTTGAGCTTGTGCCGAAGTTTTTCCAAGTCATTCATAGTCTGCTTCCAATGACGTATACAATCAATGGATTTAGAACGATCATTGCAAGCGGTGATGACAGCTATTTATGGCACCAAGCAGCGATTCTCGGTACAGTTGCGATCATCATGATGGCGGCAACAACTGCATACTTTGCTTGGAACGTAAGAAAAATGAAACAAGACGAAGCTTAATCAATGAATCCTTTCTCTTGATAGAGGAAGGATTTTTGATTTGAAATTAGACATCTTGAACCCGAAGCGATATATTTTAAGGAGAGATGCTATAAAAGGCATACATGGAAGGAATTGCTTTCACACAAAGGAGGAAATGCCGAATGACTACTGAAGTAAACGAAACCGTTCAGCTGATTCAAAAGCTCGTATCGATCCCAAGTCCGTCAGGGAATACAGAAAAGGTGATCGGCTTTGTTGAACGCTTTTTACAAGATGTAAATATTGAGACAAAACGAAATCGTAAGGGCGGCTTAATTGCCACTATTAAAGGAACTGATGACGAGGAACACCGCATGCTGACAGCACATGTCGATACGCTCGGTGCGATGGTAAAGGAAATTAAATCAAATGGACGGCTTCGTCTTGCACTCATTGGAGGCTTTCAATATAACTCAATTGAAGGCGAATATTGTGAAATTGAAACAGCAACAGGTCATACATACACAGGTACTATTCTTATGCATCAAACGTCCGTTCATGTCTATGCGGATGCTGGAAAAGCAAAACGAAACCAAGAAAATATGGAGATTCGTCTCGATGAAAAGGTGAAAAATGCAGACGATGTCAAAGCACTTGGGATTCAAGTAGGGGACTTTATCTCATTTGATCCTAGAGTGGAAGTGACGTCATCAGGCTTTATTAAATCAAGACACCTTGATGACAAGGCAAGTGTAGCGCTTTTGCTGCGACTCATCCACCGTATTCAAAAGGAAAATATCACACTGCCGCATACGACGCACTTCTTAATTTCTAATAATGAAGAGATTGGTTACGGTGGAAACTCCAATATTCCAGAAGAAACGGTGGAATATCTCGCTGTTGATATGGGAGCGATCGGCGATGGTCAATCAACAGATGAATATAGCGTGTCTATTTGTGTGAAGGACTCAAGCGGTCCTTATCATTATGGATTACGCAAGCATTTAGCCGCATTGGCAGAAGAGAACAACATAGATTACCGTCTAGATATTTACCCTTATTACGGCTCTGATGCATCAGCAGCGATTCGAGCAGGTCATGATATCATTCATGGACTGATTGGACCGGGGATAGATTCCTCGCATGCTTTTGAACGAACACATGAAGATTCCCTTGTCCATACAGCGAATCTTCTTTATCACTACGTGCAATCATCCTTAATCACAGCATAAAAAAAAGAACCCCGATAAATGGGGTTCTTTTTCATTAGCTTGAGAGCTGTGTCGGTTCAGGTACATCTTGTCCAGTCATTACGCGATGTCCTTTTTCAGGGTCATATTGCCCTTCCCATTTAGACATCACAACAGCTGCAAGTGCATTTCCTGTTAAGTTAACAACTGTTCGCGCCATATCCATGATACGATCCACACCTGCAATAAATGCAAGACCTTCAGCAGGTACACCAATCGTTCCTAATGTAGCGAGTAATACAACAAAGGACGTACCAGGAACGGCAGCCATTCCTTTTGATGTCACCATCAGCACAAGAACAAGTGTGAGCTGCTGGACGATCGTGAGGTCAATGCCATATACCTGTGCAAGGAAAAGCGCAGCAATCGCTTGATACAAGACGGAGCCGTCCAGGTTAAACGTATAACCGATTGGGATAACGAAAGAAACAATTCCCTTCGGACATCCAATGCGCTCCATTTTATCCATGACTCTTGGTAAAACTGTTTCAGAGCTGGATGTACTAAAAGCAAGAAGCATTTCGTCTTTCATGTAAGCAAGAAATCTGAAAATATTGACGCCAATCATCTTTCCAATAATTCCGAATACAACGATAAGGAAGAGAGCGAGCGCAAAATAAACAAGACCTACAAGCTTACCTAATGAAATAAGCGATTCAAGACCAAATTTTGATACAGTCACACCAATGAGTGCGAAGACACCAAATGGTGCAGCTTTCATCACGACGTTGACGACATGGAACATGGCGTGTGATACACCTTCAAAGAAGGCGAGCACTGGTTTGCCGCGTTCACCAATGGCAGAAACGCCAAGAGCAAATAGTACAGTGAAGAAAATAATCGCAAGCAAATCACCTTCCGCCAATGATTGGAAGAAGTTCGTTGGAACGATATGAAGGAACGTATCAGCAATTGATTTGCTGCTTTGCTCTTTTTCCGTTTCAACATACTGGCTAATATCTTGTTTTTCCGTATTTCCAAAGTCAACGCCTGCACCAGGTTGAACAAAGTTAGCAAGCACAAGACCAAGGATAATCGCAAATGTTGTGATAATTTCAAAATAAAGAATGGTTCTAAAACCAAGTTTCCCTACCTTTTTACCATCACCGGCACCTGCAACTCCTAAAATTAAGCTAGATACGACAATTGGTATAACAATCATCTTAATGAGTCTTAAGAAGAAGTCTCCAATTGGTTTTAAATAAGTCTCAACGCCTGGGTTACCGAAAAAGATTGCCCCAACAACGACACCGAGAATAAGACCGATTAGGATTTGTGTAGCTAATCCAAATTTTAATTTTTTCATAGATTTCCTCCCTAGCATATTCATTAAAGGAATATTCCCATCATATTAAGTTTTAATATATGAAATAAAGTATAACTAAAATTAAAGAGGTTCGTCCACGATTAAATTATATTAAGAAAATACAAAATTGTTTGAAAAAATGAACATTTAGAACCTCCTTTATTGATTCAAGTCAATAAAAAGTGTCTTCAGAACTAAAACTCATCAGATGAAAATACTAAAAAACCCTTTTAGGACAAGGGTTTTACCTTTTTACCTATTTTTCAGAAAAAATAAAAAGCACTTTTGACTCCAACTGACGACGGAGGAAAAAAGTGCTTTTTAATTCATTTTTTTACCTTATTTAAGATAACTTACTTGTGAGCATTCCTCACATTCATTACCGTAACACTCGTGTTGTTCCATTAAATCATTTCCACATTTTGTGCATTTTTTTGAGGGCAAATTTCTAAAAAACTCTGTGATTTTTCCTAGCATTTGTCATCCTCCAATACGTTTTGTTGCTATTATTGTATTATAACAGATTGATAATTGTCAATTTGTTTTGTAACAATAGGCAAGAAGAATGCTTTTTTCATGAAAAATGGGTATATTGTAAGAAGGGGATTTTTAGAAAAGGAGGGGAAAATGACGATGAGATTAACTGTCATTGGATGCTACGGAGGGTTTCCAGCCGCTGGTGAAGCGACGTCAGGGTATCTTTTTGAATCAGATGGCTTTCGTCTACTTGTAGACTGCGGAAGCGGTGTTCTTTCCAAACTGCAGCAATACATAGATATAGAAGAACTTGATGCTGTTCTCCTTTCTCATTATCACCACGATCATATTGCAGATATCGGACCACTCCAATATGCGAAGCTAGTGGGATATCATTTAGGAAAAAGCAGCGGTCCGCTTCCGGTCTATGGACATAAGGGTAATCAAGAAGCTTTTGGGCGGCTTGCGGATGATGTACATACTAAGGCAAAGGCTTATCAGCCAGAAGAGGGTATTCAAATTGGTCCATTTCAAATTGATTTTTTGAAAACGGTTCATCCAGCAGAATGCTATGCGATGAGAATTCAGGCAGAGGATGCTGTGGTGGTGTATACAGCAGACTCAAGTTATCAGGAGGCATTTGTCCCATTTAGCAAGGATGCAGATCTACTGATTGCTGAAAGCAATTTTTACGCTGGACAGGACGGATCGAGTGCAGGACATATGAATAGTACAGAGGTGGGCAAGCTTGCAATGGAAGCAAATGTTGGGGAACTTATCATCACCCACCTGCCCCATTTTGGTCGTCATAAAGACCTAGTCAATGAAGCACAGGCGTTATATACTGGCAATATGCAGCTTGCCCATTCAGGGCTTAGATGGAACAAGGAAGGAAGATAGAGATGCTGTTTATCGATAACGAACAACATTATGATCCAATGATTAATTTGGCAATTGAAGAATATTGCTTAAAATATTTAGACCCAGAAGAAACGTACTTGCTGTTCTATATTAACCAGCCGTCGATTATCATTGGAAAGAACCAAAATACAATAGAAGAAATCAACACAAAGTATGTCGAAGACAACGGCATCAAAGTTGTCCGCCGCCTGTCCGGTGGTGGCGCAGTTTATCATGACAAAGGAAACTTAAACTTCAGCTTTATCACAAAAGATGATGGGGACAGCTTCCATAATTTTAAAAAGTTTACGGAGCCAGTCATCCAGGCGCTTGAAAAGCTAGGCGTCAAGGCTGAATTAAGTGGCAGAAATGACATCATGGCAGATGGTCGGAAAATTTCTGGAAATGCCCAGTTCGCTACAAGAGGGCGCATTTTCAGCCATGGCACGCTGCTATTTGATTCAGAAATTGAACATGTTGTTTCGGCTTTAAATGTGAAAAAAGAAAAGATTGAATCTAAAGGCATTAAATCTATTAGAAGCAGGGTTGCCAATATTAGTGAATTAATGGATCAAAAGATGACAACAGAAGAATTTAGAAAAATTCTGTTAAGCTACATTTTCGATACGAATGGGGATGTCCCTCAATATCAGTTGACTGAGAAGGATTGGGAAAAGATTCACGAGATTTCTGGGGATCGATATCAAAAATGGGAATGGAACTACGGCCGTTCACCGAAATTTAATTTACAGCATTCTAAGAGATTCTCAGCAGGCTCCATTGATCTTCGATTAGAAGTGAAAAAAGGGATGATCCAGGACTGCAAGATCTTTGGTGATTTCTTTGGTGTAGGGGATATTGCTGATATTGAAAAAAGACTCATTGGGCAGCAATATGATCGCAAAACGATCAGTGACGTATTAGAAGATATGGACATGCGCCACTACTTTGGCAACGTATCAAAAGAGGATTTTCTTGATTTGATTTATTAAGAGGGACAAGCACGGCTAGAGATAGCGGTGCTTTTTTGATTGAAAGAAATGAAAGCGATTTACATTTGATCTTGTGGATTTTTTCGATTGTCTATTATAATAGAAAGGAGGAATGTTTGGCCATAAAATGAATGGCTATTCATTCATTGATGACATGTAAGGGGTGGGAGAATGGATTTGATCAAAAATCTAGAGCAGACGGCGATGACGAAGGGAGAAGATATCGCACTGATCTTTGAAGGAAATCAGTGGACCTATCGAGAGCTCATGACAAGTATCGAGCGCTTTGCAGATGGTTTAGTGAGCGAAGGGTTTCAAGCTGGGGATCATATCGCGCTTATTTTAGGAAATTCACCGCATTTTGTCATTTCTTTTTTTGGTGCCTTAAAGGCAGGGCTTGTCGTAGTACCAATCAATCCAACATACACGCCTAGTGAAATTGGCTATATGCTGATTACAGGTGATGTAAAAGGGATTGTTGCCCCTGAACAGCTACTGCCAGTGTACGAGCAGGTGTACGAACAGCTTCCGTCTATTGAACGGGTGATTATTTGTGCAGAAAATGAATCTGCGTGCAGATCAAGTTTTAAGGAAGTATCTGATCGACTTGTCTTCTTTGGAAAGCTTGTGTCTGGTCATGCGAAAGAAAGCGTACATCCTTCTATTCATCAGGACGATACGGCAGTTATTTTATTTACATCTGGCACGACAGGAAAACCAAAGGGTGCGATGCTGACTCATTTTAATCTGTATTCAAATGCCAGGGACGTTGCTGAGTACCTATCCATTGATGAAAAGGACAAGGTTATTGCCGCATTGCCGATGTTCCACGTATTTTGTTTAACGGTTTGTATGAATGCACCATTGATTCATGGCGCGACCATCTATGTTCTGCCGCATTTCAGCCCATCAGAGCTTTTGCGTATGATGGAAAAAGAGAAGCCAACGTTATTTGTTGGTGTTCCGACTATGTATAACTATTTGTACCGCCAGGAAGGGCATGAGAAAGCAATGTCCTCTGTGAGGATTTGTATATCAGGCGGTGCCTCAATGCCTGTTGCTTTACTTCACGGTTTTGAGAAAAAATTTGGTGTCACGGTGCTGGAGGGTTACGGATTATCAGAGGCTTCCCCAGTAACTGCATTCAATCCTCTTGATGGAAAAAGAAAACCCGGTTCAGTCGGGACCGACATTATGAATGTGAAAAATAAGATTGTGAATGAACTGGGAGAAGAAGTCGGTCCAAATGAAGTCGGAGAGCTCATAGCAAAAGGGCCAAACATTATGAAAGGCTATTATCAAATGCCAGAAGATACTGAAGTTGCACTAAGAGACGGGTGGCTGTACACCGGTGATTTAGCGAGAAGAGATGAAGAAGGATACATTTATATTGTCGATCGGAAAAAGGATATGATTCTCGTTGGCGGTTATAATGTGTATCCAAGAGAAGTAGAAGAAGTGCTTTATCAACATGAAGCTGTAGCAGAAGCCGTTGTCATCGGTGTGCCAGATCCGAACACCGGAGAGGCTGTCGTCTGTTACATTTCCCCTAAGAAACATGCTCACATCGATCAAGAAGACATCATCACACATTGTTCACGCTTTTTAGCGAAATATAAGCAGCCCCAAACGATCCATTTCATAGATGATATTCCAAAGAACACAACAGGTAAAATTTTAAGAAGAGCACTAAAGGAAAAGTATCAAGCAGAGGAAAGTAAATAAAAAAAAGGGAGTCTTTTATGAAGAGACTCCCTTAGTGTGTACAGGTTCTATCACGCTGATAAGAAGACAAAGGGATAAAATAAAATTTCAGCCCTTTTGAATGGCTTCTTTTAACTGTTTCTGAAAAGAATTAGACTGTTTTTGATTCAGCTCATAATAAGTCCCATCTACTAAAAAAACGACCTGCGAACGGTTTGTCCAAAGCTGAAAGGTGGTGCCGTTTGTTCGGCCGTACATCACCTTGGCAATATAATCTGGTTTCTTTAAATTTTTCTTGAGATGATTGCTTGTTTGTTTACCTTTGTTTAAATCTTCTATTAAATCTTCTGCTGTGTCCTTATCATCTATTTCATAAGAAATGGACTCTTTTTCAGATGAAAGGAGCAATTTTTCTGCTCGATTCTCATCAAAGATTTCGCTCGTCCGGCTGAATACATAAAAGAAGGTAATAAGTAAAAGTCCAAAGATTACAACTCCTGCAAGGATTTTCTTCATTTCGATCCTCCAACTCTCTATTTTATATGTAGCATCTCCGATTTTCGAGTAGCATAATCATTTTTTTCGTGAAAGCTTTTTCAGATAGGGCATGCTATGATGGAGCCACATGAGACAGGTTCTAAACAAAATAATGGATGATTAGAATAGAGAGAGGGATGGAAAGGAGGCTAACCTGTGCGAGTACGTAAATGGGTAGCTCTTGCAACGGTAGCATACATATTGTACGGTCTTTTTATTTATTCTTATTTGTTTCTATTTGGGGATGCATCAGTTCCTGACAGTGTAAAAGGAACAAGTGCAGATCCGCATACCTTTATGACAAGCCATGAGCTTGTCATCAGCGAGAATTTCTCGAGATTACGTAACTTGCTATTTTTCATGACAATTCCATTAGATTGGTATGTCTTTTTTCTTCTGCTCATTTCAGGGTTTTCACGAAAATTAGCAGACTGGAGCCTGGCAGCAGCTCGTTTCACATTTTTAAGTAAACTTGTATATGTGTTTGTGCTGTCGCTTTTGACAATGCTGATTTCACTTCCCATTAAGTGGATTGGTTATCAGCTGTCTTTGCACTACGGAGTATCTGCTCAAAGTACGGCAAGCTGGTTTAAAGATCAAATTCTAGATTTCTGGATTCAATATCCGCTTCTTGCCCTATGTGCCATTGTATTCTTTTGGCTTATTCAAAAAAGAAGAAAGCGTTGGTGGCTGTATGCCTGGTGTTTGACAGTTCCATTCACGCTATTTCTCTTCTTTATACAGCCGGTCGTCATTGATCCGTTATATAACAATTTTTATCCACTAAAGAATCAAGCTCTTGAGAACAAGATCTTAACACTTGCAGACAAAGCTCATATCCCAGCAGATCATGTATATGAGGTCAATATGTCTGAGAAAACGAACACGATGAATGCTTATGTCACAGGGATTGGTGAAAATAAGCGTATTGTGTTATGGGATACGACATTGCAAAAGCTGAAAGATCGCGAAATTTTATTTATCATGGCACATGAAATGGGACATTACGTCATGAAGCATGTCTATATAGGATTAGCAGGATATCTAGTGCTGTCACTTGCGGGATTTTTTGCGATTGACCGTCTCTATTTTTATTTCTATCGTAAGAGAGCAGTTCTATTTCGGCTGAGGGATCCGCGCGACATCGCTGCTCTTCCGCTTCTTCTCATTATTGTATCGATGCTGTCATTTGCAGCATCACCTTTTACAAATGCAGTTTCAAGACATCAAGAACGTGCAGCTGATGAGTATGCGGTAAACCTGACAAAAGACGGAGAGGCAGGGGTGACGTCTTTTCAAAAGCTTGCAAAATCAGGGCTGTCTCAGGTGAATCCACCACTTTTAGTGAAGGTCTTCCGCTACGGGCACCCAACTATGATGGAGAGAATCATGGAAATGGAAAAAGCAGCGGAAAAAGAGGAAACGTCGAGGAAGCAATAAATAAAAAATCCGGCTGCATCAGCCGGATTTTATTTATTAGTTAGAAGCCGCTTGAACGTTGATTAACCCTTTTCCGTAATAGAAGGAGTTACCAAGCGGTGTTGCCGTGTTTTCTAAGCGCTGGCGAACCTGAGAAGTTGATAGATTCGGGTACTTAGAAAGGATAAGCGCTGCTGCTCCTGCTACATGAGGAGACGCCATAGACGTTCCAGTATAAGATGTGTATCCACTGCTTGGTACTGTACTTAAAATAGAAGTACCAGGTGCAGAAACATCTAATTCAGGACCTGCGCTGGAAGACGAATTTCTGACATTGCTGCTGTTTACATTGGCAACGGCAATGGTAGAATCATATTTTGCTGGATAGCCAACTGTACTTGTAGAGCCAGTTGAACCTGAGTTACCTGCAGCCGCCACAACAACGACTCCGCGGTTATTCGCTGTATCAACGGCATTTTTAAGCGCTGTTGAACCGTTCGGTCCGCCTAAGCTCATGTTGATGACATCCATATTATTGGCTACTGCCCATTCAATACCGCTAATGATCCAGCTATATTGTCCGTCGCCATAACGGTCTAATACTTTAACAGCATATAGGGAAGCACTTGGAGCGACCCCAAGAACACCAATTGTGTTATCAAGGGCAGCGATAGTTCCGGCTACGTGAGTTCCATGTGATTGAAAGTCTTGGGTGGCATTTGGTTCTGAAGGGACGAAGCTGGCACCGCCTGCAACATTTAAATCAGGGTGTGCAGCGTGGATGCCCGTATCAAGGACAGCTACTTTGACATTAGCACCTTTATAACCTTGAGCGTGTACAGCTGGAGCTTTGATTTGAGGGATTCCATAAGGGACGGTTTGTGCATATGCTTCTGCTTTGTGATCTTCTTCTACGTAAGCAATGCTAGGGTCATGTTCAAGTTTTTTTGCGGCTTGTTCGGACATCTTTACTTGTGCGGCATTAATGAGACGATATTGCTTTTCAAGTTTTCCACCATTTTGAGTGACGGCTTGTTTCTTAGAGCTGTTTGTAGTGGCAGAGGCTTTAAAGCCAACAATATAGCTCTTTTCACTATCTGACTTTGAGACCGTCTCGGCATTTGCCATGGAGCCTCCAAACCCTGCTGAAAACAAAAGAGGGACAGCCAATAAAACACTTGTCATCACATTTTTCTTTTTCACGCACAATCCACATCCCTTTTTTCTTATTTCAGAATAATCATCCGTAGTCTATAAGAATGATCCGTTTGACTATTCTGTATATTCAGTTTAAGGGAAGTAGGCAAATAAGAGTAGACCTGAATTTTTGTGAAAGTCCTAGCGAAAAGTGGGGAATTAAGTCACTTGGAAATGATGGTAAAATATGTTTATTCTACTATTTCAACGGTTATCTATTAAAAAGGAAGTGTGCTTTTTTTCTTATGATCCATTTTCGGAGAAATATTCGATACCCGAAAAGCCTTAAAATAGGTAGAAACGTCTAGCATCTATTTCGAATTTCGATATAAAAAAATACTATTTTATCATTGTTTTTGTCATTTAAAAAGAACCTGTTTATATAACAGGTTCTCAGATTTTAGCCCTTTGTCTTCTTTTCAGCGTGATAGAAAACCTTTGCAGTCTAGGAAGGACGAGCACTGGCGCGGAGCAAATTTGCAATTCGTGAGCACCAGCGCACAGGACTGACAACGAATGCGAGGGTTTGTCTACACGCTTAAAGAACCTGTTTACATAACAGGTTCTTTAAGTAGGAGAGGATTGAGTTAAATGGCTGACCACGTTGTAATCAAGCACCTTCCATTTACCATCTTTCCATTCCACATAATTTAAGCAAGCATTGACGAGCCTCGTGTTCTCAAGACCAAGATGTTCACCCGCTATGGTGGTGAGTAAAGCATGGATGGCAGCGCCGTGTGCCACGATCAGGACTTGTTGATTCGGATAGGCTGCTCTAACTTTCTCAATGCCTTCTACCATTCGATCTTGAATTGTCTCAAGCGGCTCCATATTTGGATACTGTTTATCTGGAAAAAGCTTTTGGCGCTCCTCAAATGACATGCCTTCAGCATCGCCATAATCACGCTCAATGAAATCATCCATGATGACAAGAGGCGCATCTACATGTTTTAAAATCAAGTGTGCTGTTTCTTTTGCCCTTGTGAGTGGACTGGAAATGACAACATCCCAACGGGCATTCTTCAAATAAAGGCCCGTTTGTTCAGCCTGCCATTTACCAGTATCATTTAAAGGGATATCTGTTCGTCCTTGAATTCGTTTCGCTGCATTCCAATCTGTTTCCCCGTGTCTGACTAGGCAAATTGTTGTCAATTAAATCCCGCCTTTTCTATCTTTTCTTCTATTATACTAAAGCAGAAGAAAAAAGACTGGATCAGCGATTTGTGAGACTTGTTAAGGATTCGACTGAGCTGGCAACTTGGGACACCGTTTGTTTGACTTCCTTCAATTCGTTCAGGAAGGTTTGAAGGTCTATTTCAATTTTTCCATTTTGATTTTTGCTTAAGTTCATGCTGCTGACGATATCATCGAAGAGCGAATTGATTTGAGTCATTTTTTCTTTACTATCTGTCACGAGTAAATTCACGTCCCCAATGTGCTGAGACACAATGGAGATTTGTGAATTGGTATTGTTGACGAGTTCAGATACGGTTGAAACCGTTTTCTTTGTGTCCTCTGATAATTTACGAACCTCGTTTGCGACGACAGCAAAGCCTTTTCCGTGTTCGCCTGCTCGTGCAGATTCGATGGAAGCATTTAAAGATAACAAGTTCGTCTGCTCTGCAATGCCTGTGACAATCCCAAAGATTTGTTCAATCTGTTTGGCGATTTCTTCTAAACGTTTAATTTCTGTTTCAATCTTTGTCATGCTGCCATCAATTTGGTTCATTTGTGTTTGTTGAATCTCTAATTCTTTTTTTCCGCCAATCGATTTTTCCTCGACCTGTGCTGAAATTTGCGTTCCAGCTTGCGACATGTCCGCCATCTCATCAGATTTTGATACAAGCTTGTCCACTGCATTCGTTGTGTTTGAGAAGAGAGATGCAAGCGAATTTGATGTTTCTGTGATTTTTGTATGGAGCTCCTGCTGCTGCTGTTCTGCTTCATCACGAATTTTAGAATATTCATTTTGGAATGTATCAAGGACAAGCTGCTGCTCTAAATTTAAGATTTTCGTCGTCGCTTTGACTGCTGTCTGATATTCTTTGAAATCTTGGATATGCTGAGCAAATAAATCCATAATTGATAGCAGAAGGTCCTGGAATGCTGCCATATACCACTTAGGCTGGAGGCCAATCCGTAAATGAACTTGCGCAATTTTAATTCGTTTTGCCACATAGGCTTCATCAACCACACCTGCAAACATTTCACTAATATGAATGCGGAGTGTTTTTTTCAAACGCTCGACAGAACTATTATCCTGAATGATATGCATCAAGGAAGACTCGACTTCTAAATTTTTATAAAATTTATCAACGATACGTGCAATATCCTCCTGAACAATTGGATTGAGCTGTTTTAGAATCAATAGGTCATGCTGCGTCAGGTCTATCATTTTGATTTGTTTCGCGATATCCGTATTGTCAGAAAAGTTGATACGTTTTATCCCATCATTCTGCTGTGTGAAAAAAGCAGTGTTTTTTCTTTTCGTCTCTTTTTTAAATAACAATGTTTTTGTCCCCCTATAATCATCACAAATTATCAGACTTTATATTATCTATCGGATAATATTGGATTTTTTAAAGGGAATCAGTAAAATTTTACTGTTCTTTATAAGACCTTTTTAGTGGTTTCTTTGCTGGGCCTTCTACTACCTCTCCAGTAATGGAGAAACGTGAACCGTGACACGGGCAATCCCAAGTGCGGTCACTATTATTCCAAGCGACTTCACAGCCTAGGTGAGTACACGTTGTATCGACAAGAAAGATGTTCCCGTCCTCTGATTTAAAGGCGCCACATTTTTTATGTTCATAAGAGACAATGCCGCCTTCTCCTGGCTTTAAATCATCAATGGTTTGATCGGTTCGTTTTAATTTACCACTGATCAGCTTGGCAGCGACATTGCTGTTTTCTTTAACGAAATCTTTGACGAAAGAATCAGAAACAGGTCTTGATGGCGTAAAAATGGATTCGTATGGATTCAATTTTCCTTCAATCAAATTACCGATAAGAGTAGCTGCGACATGGCTTGTCGTCATGCCCCATTTTCTAAAACCGGTCGCAACAAAGATATTTTGATGGTGTTTGGTTAGGCGGCCAATGTAAGGGATTTGATCCATTGTGACCATATCGTGTGTAGACCAGCGATACAGCACCTCTTCAATTCCAAGGGTAGCGTCTCCAAACCTTTCTAGTCCTTCATAGTGAGCAGATTCATCCCCGCCTTGTCCAGTTTTATGACCTTCTCCTCCGATGAGA
This sequence comes from Bacillus sp. FSL R7-0672, assembly GCF_038601465.1. NCBI lineage: Bacteria > Bacillati > Bacillota > Bacilli > Caryophanales > Bacillaceae > Bacillus > Bacillus sp. FSL R7-0672. The sequence continues at coordinate 1,068,825 of NZ_CP152010.1, forward strand.
ACCACTTCCTCACCATGCCATTCTGCCGTTCTTAAAGAATGAGCAGGCTGGTCGATCCCTAAGTACATTCCATCTGGTAGCGGCTTCGTTGTTTTGGCTGCTACCACATAAGATTGCTCTGGGTGAATGCGCGTGAAATAAAGTCCTTTTCCATCATAAAAAGGAAAGTGCGAACAGGAAATGATATAGCGGCCTGTCAGGTGATGGTCGTCTTTTGTGACGACAGCAGGGCGGTTTCCTTCTTTCACGTCAACAGCAGTTGTCTGTTCATAAATACGTACACCTCGCTCTAGGAGCTGGTCAATGAGTGCATTGAGATAATGAAGGGGATGGAACTGTGCCTGCTGCGTCATTGCTAGGGCAGCCTTGATGTCAGCATCAAAAGGAAGCGCTGTTTTCCATTCTCGATCAATCCCAAGCTGTTTGTAGGCATCTAATTCCTTTTTTAATTTTTTTACACCGCTTTCTTCCTTTGTATAGAGGTACGCATCTTTGACTTCTAGCTGACAATCAATGTCGTATTTTTTGACGCGAGCTTGAATCAGCTCTTTTGCTTTCTCATTTGCTTCTACATACAAACGGGCTTTGGGCATACCAATTTGCTGGATCAGCTCATAGTAGTACACATCGTGCTGTGAGGTAATCTTAGCTGTCGTATGTCCGGTCGTACCTTGCAGCAGTTGATCAGCATCAATGATGATGACATCCAGCCCGCGTTCTGTCATTTCAAACGCGGTAGCGATACCGGTAATACCACCGCCAACAATGATGACATCTGCTGTGAGATCCTCATCTACTGCAGGAAAAGAATGCTTTTGACTATCCGCTATCCATAACGATTTTGCCTGTTCCAATCCTTTATGTTCTTGTTCCATACTGTCGCCTCCAGTTAGTGACTTATTGTGTATAATTTTTCCACAATGAAGAAAATCATACATTTGAAAGGAAACTAGTTCGGCATACATAAAAAAATAGCCAACACATAAAAATAAACAAGATAAAAGGAAGGAGTGGTCAGACGTGTCAACAAAGCAGCCGAAGAAAACATTGCCGCCTCAGCATCAAAGTGAGCGTCCAGGTCTTGAATATAAAATGAATCCAAGGCCTGTTTTTGATCGAGAGATGCCGGATAAAAAGTTAGCAGGGAAAACAGCTATTGTGACAGGTGGAGACAGCGGGATCGGAAGAGCAGTCTCGGTCTTATTTGCGAAGGAAGGCGCCAATGTCGCCATTGTTTACTTGAGTGAACACCGCGATGCAGAGGAAACGAAGGACTATATTGAAAAGGCGGGAGGCCGCGCCATTTTAATTGCAGGTGATTTAGGAGATGAGTCGTTTTCAAACGAGGTCGTCAAAAAAACGAAGGATGCTTTCGGTTCCATTGATATTTTGGTGAACAATGCCGGGGAACAGCATCCGCAAAAAAGCATTGAACAGATTACCTCACATCAGCTTCTTCGAACATTTCAAACGAATATTTTTGCCATGTTTTACTTAACAAAAGCGGTACTTCCTCATTTAAAGAAAGGAAGCAGTATCATTAATACCGCATCTGTCACAGCCTATAAAGGTCATGAAACCTTGATCGACTATTCATCTACAAAAGGGGCAGTCGTGACATTTACGAGATCATTATCTTTATCGCTCATTAAGCAAGGGATTAGAGTGAATGGGGTAGCCCCAGGCCCCATTTGGACACCGCTCATTCCATCGACCTTTACGGAAAAGGAAGTCTCTGAATTTGGCGGAGATGTTCCAATGGAGCGTCCTGGTGAGCCAGTAGAGCTTGCACCGAGTTATTTATTTTTAGCGAGCGAAGACTCCTCTTATATAAATGGACAAATCCTGCATGTAAATGGCGGAACCATTTTAAATGGATAAACAAAAAACTTGCGGTAAAGAGACGAGTTGCTGCCCTCTTTGCCGCAAGTAAAATCATCATGATTAATGTAAGCAGTGTTCTGCATATTGAGCTGACAGGTCGTTGAATCGTTTTTCATCGCGCTGATCCAGTGCCTTATCAATCTCTTCTCTAAGGAAGGTTAAGCGCTGTTTATAAAGCGCCTCATCTAAAACCATTTGAATATAGATGTCTAAAATCGTCACGCCGTTTTCTTCGGTTTTTTGGGTGTTGCGGGACTTCATGAGCTCAGCATACGTTTTTTTCTCTTTCATAAAGAATCCCCCCGATGCCTTTTTTATAGTATATGGATTGGCGGAGAAAAAATCAACAAGAATTTATAATTTTTAGACAATTTATTTTTGAGCGAAATCGACACCTCTTGTCCGATCGACACAATGTGATATATCTTTAAAAAAGGCTTTTCGATAGATCGAATGGACTAAATAATACGATAAAAAAATGATTTTTAATAAATTTTGAAAAAATCCTGTCGTTTCTTATATGTTGGTGATAGATTAATAGTATCTAAAATAACCAAAAATTAACACAGGAGGAAATGAAGTGTCAGGAATTAGTGAAACACCTTTAGATTCATACGTCATTAATCAAACAACAATGGCGATCCTTCCGGTTGAAGAAGGAAAAAGAGTATATTCAAAAGTCATAGAAAGAGAGACAAGCTTTTACGTTGAATTAAAGCCCCTGCAAATTATTGAACGCAGCTGCCGATTCTTCGGCTCAAGCTATGCAGGCAGAAAAGCGGGAACATATGAAGTAACAGGAATTTCTCACAAGCCTCCCATTGTGATTGACTCATCCAATCATCTGTATTTCTTCCCAACCTATTCATCCAACCGTCCTCAGTGCGGTTGGATCTCCCACAAATACATTCATACCTTCCAGGAATCATCCCTCGGAGACACGGTGGTCATTTTTACAAATGAGCAAACCGTCAAACTCGATGTCTCATATAAGTCATTTGAGAGTCAGGTGCACAGAACAGCGTATCTCCGAACGAAATTTCAAGATCGCCTTGATGGTGGTCTTCCTAAAAAACAAGAATTTATGCTGTATCCAAAGGAACAACAGCTCAACCTTGTATATGATTTTATATTAAGGGAGCTTCGGAACAGATATTAACTAAAACCAGCGGCAGCACAGCCGCTGGACTCCTTATGAAGCGAGGGTTTAGCATATCAAAAACATTGATAATTATATAAAAAATTATATAATTTAATTGAAATGTATAGATTTTTATGTAATGTGCAGCAGTGAAAGGGGATATGATGATGAGTTATGATGAACTAGATACACCGGCGCTATTAATTGATAAACAGGTGATGATGGAGAATCTAGCTGCTATGCAGCAATATGCGGACCGTCAGCAAGTCAAACTGCGTCCTCATACGAAAACACATAAAACACCTAGTCTTGCAAAGGTGCAGGAGGAGATGGGCGCATCTGGCTTAACTGTAGCGAAAGTAGGGGAAGCGGAAGTGATGGCAGCGCATGGGCTAACAGATATCTTTATCGCCAATCAAATTGTAGGTGAGACAAAGCTGAAGCGAATTCGAAAGCTGGCAGAGTCGATACACATTTCATTTGGAATAGATTGTGTAGAGCATGTGTTTCAAATTGAAGATGTCTTTCGTGGAGCAGAGAAAAAAGCGGAGGTTTTAATTGAGATAGAGGTTGGAGAAGAGAGGTCTGGTGTCATTGAAGAGAATGATTTCCGTCAAATCTTGCAGGCGATAAAAACATGTGACTTCGTTCATTTAAAGGGGATTTTTTCTCATGATGGTCATACATACAAGGCGGAAAGTAAAGCGCATTGTCAAACATTATATGAAGACGCTGTGAATCGAACGCTTCGGTTTGCACAGATTGCAAAAGAATCAGGCATGCTGCTAGAGGTAGTGAGCATAGGATCAACACCGCCGTTCTTATTTCAATTTGATATTCCAAAGGGAGTGACCGAAATCAGACCAGGTACTTACATCTTCATGGATGCCTCTCAGTCCAATGTGATCGGCACTTTTTCACATTGCGCAGCAGCTGTCCTGACGACGGTGATTAGTAAGCCAACAAATACTCGTGTCATTACAGATGTTGGAGCCAAAGGGCTCACGGCTCAAACCCGTACAAAAGGGTTGACGAAAACAAAGGGACTAGGTAAGGTAAAAGACTTTGATGATGTATTTGTTTCCAGTGTATTTGATGAGCATGCCATCATTTATCACGAAGGCTTCCGTCAGACTGTCCAGATCGGTGAGAAGGTGCAAATCATTCCAAATCATATTTGTCCCGCTGTCAATCTCCATGAAAAAGCCTATCTCATCCAACATGGTGAAGTAGTCGAAGAGCTTGACATTGCTTGTAAAGGTAAACTTCAATAAATCAACAGGACAAGGCGACTTCGTTGGGGCATCATTATGATGACACGACAACATCCACCATGCACATGAATTTGTTGAAACCAAATCCATATATCCAGTCGTCTATAGAGTGTATCGGTAGACTGTACACTAAATGACAGGGAAATGTGGATCCTTAGACGTATTTTCAAGCAATTACTCATAAATCACAGAAGTGACACGAGCCGTCTGTTACAATAAAAGAAATCATTTCTTGCAAAGTGTTCGTATGTGGTAAAGGATCCTCCTATTTTGACCGATATGAACGAATGGGAATAAGAAATGGAGGCTCTGTATGAAAAAACAATCGCAATTGCTGCTGTTATTCACCTTGACAGTGACATTACTAGCAGCCTGTCAGCAAGCAGGTCAATCGCCTTCAAAACAAGACACAAAAGCAGCTGCGTATGAACAATGGGTTCAGCGTTATATGGATGAGTTAAATGAAGCTTATGAAAACATGACCGACCAATTTATTTCAGATGGACAGGGAAAGATCCAAGTAAATAAAAAATTGAAAAAGGCGACGAAAGCCTTTGATCGTGTGATTCAAAAGGGGCTTGCTCATCAAGAAGTTCCAGCCGCTTATCAAAAGGCAGATGAACAATTAAAGACAGGTCTTCATTCATTTGAAAAAGGAATTGGTCAGGTGGAGCAGCTATTAAAGCGCCCAGATCAAGAAAAGCTGTTTATTTCCGCTACTCATCATCTCCAAGATGGATTGCAGAGGGCAGCTGCATTTATTGAAGAAGTAGGCCGCATTCAGCAATCAACATAAAAAAGCTTGGAAGGCGGCGGACTTCCAAGCTTTTTTTACATATAAAGTATTTGCTTTAAGCGCTGCACACCATCTTGAATCATGTTTTCGTCCGTACAAGCAAAGCCTAGCAGTAATCCTTTTCGATTGCTCTCAAAACAATAAGGACTTAATGGATAAATGCCAATACCTGCTGCTTTTGCTGCCTCAATACTGCCTTTTTCGTCAAAGTCTGGCGCTCCTTCCAAAAAGACATGAAGACCGGTATCTGTTCCATAAATATGAAAGTGCTTGTCAAATTGTTGTGTCAAAAGGGCATCCATCATGGCAGCCTGTCTTTTTTTATATAGCTGTCTCATTCGCCTGACATAACGCGTAAATTCTCCTTCTCTGAAAAAAGAGGCGAGTGTGATCTGTTCCATAATGGGCAGCTGTCTTTGAATGAGTGATTGCAAGGAAGCGATTTCTTTTATGATCGCTTTGGAGCCGATAATGGCAGCAAGGCGGATGCCGGGTGCCAGTACTTTGGAGAAGCTTAAGATATAAATCACATGGCCTGATGCTTCTGAAAATAATGAAGGAAGCGGTCCGCCATGATAACGATAATCTCCATCAAAATCATCCTCTAGTATATAAGACTGATGGCTGACGGCAAATTTCAGCAGCTGCTGCCTTCTGTTGACGCTCATACATACACCGGTTGGACGCTGATGGGAGGGCGTCACCGCAATCAGCTTTGTTCGCCGTGGCAATGTATTCACCATCATTCCTTCTTCATCGACGGGCGCGGGATAAATGTTCATTTCACGATGCATAAAGGAAAGCCTTGCTCCAGGAAAGCCTGGATCTTCAACAGCTACTGTATCGCCTTTTTTAAGCAATACCTGTGAAATCAAATCAATGGCTTGCTGCGTGCCTCCTGTTAACACGATTTGATCCTCTTCTACATCGATACCGCGTTCTACAGATAAGTATTGGCGTATTTCTGAACGTACTTCCCATAAACCATGCGGGGAGGAATAGCCCCAATCTTTCATCTCTAATCGCTGTAAAGCTTTCATGAGCGAGCGTTTCCATATGTTTTGGAAATGTTCATCGATGGCTGGTTCCTGATGACGAAAATCAATATCAAGCTTTTCATGAAATTGATTGGCCGACAGCCAGTGGTTCATTTGTTTCTCCGCCTCTTGAAAGTGTGGTCTTATTGGAAGAGGAAAAGGAGGCTCACCTTGATGGGGAGCGGAGGCTGCATAGTGGTCACTCGAAATAACCTTCGTACCGCCTCTTCTAGATGTGCTGACATATCCTCTTGCCAGCAGTTCATCATAAGCAAGCTGTATAGTTGATCTTGATACATTGAGCTCCTGTGCTAATAGGCGTGTCGGTGTTAACTGATCATCAGGATTCAGTTTTTTGGAATGAATTTGTTGAATGATCCCAGTCACGATTTGCTGCCAGAGCGGGGTAGTACTTGAGCGGTCTAAATAAATATACATCGGGCACCTTCTCTCATTGTCACATATAACATGATGATGACACGGAAATATGGAGTGGTCAACAGCGTCATTTTTGGATATAGGAAGTAAGCCAAAAGGTGTGTACACTGTTCTCATATGCTTATGACTAGAGGAGAGAGTGAAATGATCCCTGCATCTAAAGAAGAAATCGCACCCCTATCCATCATTCCATTTATATTTGTTTTATTTGGTCTTTTTATGATTACAACCGCAGTGAACCTGCAGGTGCCCCTTTATACGTTGTATGCCGAACAAGCAGGGTACGGAAAAGCAGCTACAGCCCTTGTATTTGCTGCATATGTCTTCGGACTGATTCCAGTTTTGCTTTTTCTTGGCGGGATATCTGACCGGGCTGGACGCAAACCGGTTTTATTGGTCGCACTTAGTTTTTCGTTATGTGCTACCTTATTGATGATCGTACATCCTACCATTCAGATGCTCTTTTTGGCCCGGCTGCTGCAAGGGGTGGGGCTTGGCCTGAGTGTTGGTACATGCACCGCTTATTTGATTGCTTTATATCCAGAAAAATCAAGCTGGATTCCAACTTTTATTGCGTTATGCAGTTCGGTTGGCTTTGGGGGCGGTGCTCTTTTTACGGCACTTCTTTCTTTTAAGCATGTGTCGCTTGCGCCGCTTAGTTATTGGATTGTGCTTGGCTTTTTAATCCTAACGATCGTGGGTGTCTTCTTTTTCGTTCCACCTGTACAAGGAGATTCAGGTAAACGGATGATGAATATGCCAACATTTCCAAAAGGAACAATTCCAGCGAATGCAGCGATTGCTGTCGCGTGGTCGGTGTGCGGCCTCGTCATTTCGGTTTTGCCAGCACAGCTTAAATTGTATGGATATGAATTATGGGTAGGTCCGGCACTGTTTTTGATTAATATGGCAGGTGTCCTGATGCAGCCTTTTGTTCGCAAAATGAATAGCACAGCAGCGCTCCTTGCCGGATTTATCTGTCTTCCATGCGGATACGGTCTCTTGCTATTTGGAGCAAATAGTGGGTCCATCATTCTTGTGCTTGCCGGAACGATGATTGCGGGTACTGCCTGCTATGGATTTACTTATTTAGGTGGTCTTCAGCTTATTGTCGAGCGGGGAAAAAAGGAGGCAGCTAGAGCCGTTGCAGGTTTTTATTTGTTTGCCTATTTAGGTCTGGGACTTCCAAGTGTTTTTGTCGGGCTTTTCGCTGATCTGTACGGAACCCAGATGGTGTTAACCGTCTTTTTCTTGGTCGTTTTGGCAGCTTGTCTCACCCTTTTGATCTCAAGTGTCAGACAGAAACAAAAGTGAGGAGTCTTGCTTTCTCTTTTTCCTTCCATTCGTTTAAAATAAAGGCATGAGAGGGGAAGATGACATGAAAAAAGTGCAGCTGGACGGCGCATCGTGCAGGTCGCAAGAAGAGCTTCATGACCAACTAAAAACAGTTTTACACCTTCCTGACTATTACGGGAAAAATCTTGATGCCCTATGGGACTGTTTGACAGGAGAAGTAAATCTGCCAGTAGAGCTAACATGGGTGAATTTTGACACAAGCAAGGACGCTCTTGGCGAGTATGCAGAAAGCGTAAAGCAGTTATTTCAAGAAGCAGAAGAGGAATTGAAGGGACAATTTCAAGTGAGTATTCAATAATGGTGAAAAAGCAGCCGCTACCGCAGGCTGTTTTTTTATGAGTTTCCGTCTTTCTCATTCTGCTATTTGAATATTTTACTAGATGTGATAATATATGAATTGTCGTTTAATTGATAATGATAATCATTTTTAGTGGGAAGAGCTTGATAGAAAGTGAGAAACCAGTATGAAGTTGTATCAATTAAGTTTATTATTTGTATGTTTGGCATGTGTATCACTGTTTGTCGGTGTACAGGATCTGTCCATTTTACAGCTGTTTCATTTAACAGATGAACAAGTGCATACGTTAGTTTCAAGTCGCATCCCGCGTCTCATGAGTATTGTGCTTGCTGGCATGAGCCTTAGTTTATGCGGCTTTATTATGCAAAGCATGACGAGGAATAAATTTGTTTCACCAACCACTGCAGGAACGATGGATTGGGCGAAGCTTGGTATTTTAGCAGCAATGCTTGTTTTTACACATGCGAGCCCGCTCATGAAAATGGGAATCGCGTTTCTATTTACTTTAGCTGGGAATCTTCTTTTCTTAAAAATCCTGCGGCATATTAAGGTGAACGATACGATCTATGTACCTTTAGTCGGTTTAATGTTTGGCGGGATTGTCAGTTCAATATCTACGTTTATAGCCTATAAATATGATCTGATTCAAAACGTATCCGCATGGCTTCAAGGGGATTTTTCTCTTATTGTTCAGGGGCGTTATGAACTTCTCTATGTGAGTGTTCCACTATTGATCATCGCGTATTTATATGCTGACCGCTTTACAGTGGCGGGTATGGGTGAGAGCTTTGCCATCAACTTAGGTTTAACGTATAAACGTGTGATGGCGGTTGGTTTGGTGATTGTTTCGATGATTACATCTGTCACCATATTAACTGTCGGGATGCTACCATTCCTAGGCTTAATCATTCCGAATATTGTATCGATCTACCGCGGCGATCACTTGAAAAAGAGCCTTCCGCATACAGCCTTACTAGGAGCCATTTTTGTTCTGATTTGTGATGTGCTCGGAAGGGTAATCATTTATCCATATGAAATTTCAGTTGGGCTCATGGTAGGCATCATCGGAAGTGGGATCTTCCTGTACATGTTATTAAGGAGGAAACTCTATGCATAAGAAACGAACATTATGCCTGATTGCAGCCATTGCAGCCGTGCTGATCGTGATTTTCATTACCTTTCAAATGGGGTACTGGCCGTACACAGTGCCAAGTCGATTAAAGAAAGTGCTGGCGATGACATTGACTGGAGGCGCGATTGCCTTTTCATCTGTTGTCTTCCAAACCTTGACCAACAATCGAATCTTAACGCCGAGCATACTGGGTTTAGACGCACTATACTTGTTTTTGCAAACAGCGATTATTTATCTGTTTGGCTCGACCAATTTTATGATCGTCAATAAAAACCTGAATTTTTTCCTTTGCGTTGGGCTGATGATTCTATTTTCTGTGCTGTTATATACGGTGATGTTCAAACGCAAAAATAAACACATTTTCTTGCTTCTGCTTGTTGGTATTGTCTTTGGGACATTGTTCAAAAGCCTTTCTTCTTTTATGGAAATGCTGATTGATCCAAATGAATACCAGGTCGTACAAGATAAATCCTTTGCAAGCTTTAATCACATGAACACAGATATCTTACTCATTGCGTCTGTTTTATTTGCGGCGCTGTGCCTTTATATTTGGACATTCCGCTCCAAATTAGATGTCATGTCACTTGGGAAGGAGCATGCGGTGAATCTGGGAATTGGCTATGACAGCATCACAAAAAAGATGCTGATCGTGATAGCCGTTCTTGTGTCCATCGCAACAGCACTTGTCGGACCGATTACGTTCCTCGGCTTACTCGTCGTAAATGTCGCACGAGAGCTCTTTCGGACGTACCGGCATACATACTTGCTACTAGGCTCTTTTTTCATCAGTGTGATTGCCCTTGTAGGCGGGGAGTTTCTTGTAGAAAAGGTATTTACTTTTCAAACGCCGCTGAGTGTCCTGATTGATTTAGTAGGCGGGTTGTATTTTATTTACTTACTTTTAAAGGAGAGTCGCTCATGGTCGTGATGAAGGGAGTCAGTAAGACATATAACGGAAAAACAGTGCTTCACAAAACAACTGTCAGTGTGAAAAAAGGACAGCTGACCTCTCTCATTGGTCCCAATGGAGCGGGGAAAAGCACACTTTTATCAATCATGAGCCGCTTGATTCAGCCAGACTCAGGTGCAGCTTATTTAGAAGACAAGCCATATAGCGCGTACCCACCACAGGAACTAGCAAAAAAGATGAGCATTTTAAAGCAGGCCAATCACATGAGTGTGCGCCTGACCGTTCGAGAACTTGTCAGCTTTGGTCGTTTTCCTTACTCACAGGGCCATCTGACAAAAGAGGATGAGAAAATGATTGATGTGTCCCTCCAATACATGAGGCTTGCCGATATCCAGCATCAATATGTAGATGAACTGAGCGGAGGACAAAGGCAAAGAGCCTTTATTGCGATGGTGCTGGCTCAGGATACGGATTATATTTTCTTAGATGAGCCTTTAAACAACTTGGATATGAATCATTCTGTTGAGATGATGAAGCTATTTAAGCAGCTCGTCAACGATCTTGAGAAAACGATTGTTGTGGTTCTCCATGATATTAACTTTGCATCTGTGTATTCCGATCATATCGTCGCTTTAAAAGATGGTCAGGTGATCAAAGAAGGCGGAGTAGAAGAAGTGATTCAAGCAGATGCACTTGAACAAATTTATGACATGCGCATACCGATTGAAGTCATTCACGGTGAGCGTATTTGCTTATATTTTTCTTAAAAAAATGAAGAGGTGATCACGTATGAAAAAATGGATTTGGATGATGACTGTATTAACAGCGATTGTTGTACTCGCTGCCTGCGGGAACCAAGGAAAAACAGAAGGAACAAAAGAGGAAACCGTCACGGTAAAAGACATGCTGAATAAAGATGGCGTGAAGATCAAGAAAAACCCGAAAAAAGTTGTCGTGTTTGATATGGGAAGTCTTGATACGTTAGACAAGCTAGGTGTAAATGTGACAGCATTACCAAAACAAGTGGTCCCAAAATATCTATCCAAATATGAGGATGACAAATATGAGAATGTCGGCGGTTTAAAAGAGCCGAACTTCGAAAAAATTGCAGAGATTAAGCCCGATTTGATTATTATTCAGTCACGTCAATCAGATGCATTCGATGAATTTTCTGAAATTGCTCCTACGATTTTGATGGATGTAGATACTGCCAACTATATGGAATCATTTAAAAAGAATGCCACGACGTTAGGGGAAATTTTTGATAAGGAAGACGAAGTCAAAAAAGAACTAGCAGCTATTGATCAAAAAGTAGATGCATTAAAGAAACAGGCAAAAGAGTTGAAACAGAATGGTTTAGTGATCATGGCCAACGACAGTAAAATGACAGCCTTTGGTGCTAAGTCAAGATACGGACTCATTCATGATGTTTTTGGTATCACGCCGGCAGATCAAAAGCTTGAGCCATCTGACAAACACGGGCAAAGCATTTCGTATGAGTACATGGTCAAAACGAATCCGGATTACTTATTTGTCATTGATCGAGGCGCAGCGATCGGAGAAGAAACTTCTGCGAAACAGCTTGTTGAGAATGATTATGTGAAATCAGTCAAAGCGGTCAAAAACAACCATGTGGTGTATTTGAACTCTGACATGTGGTATTTATCTGGCGGCGGCCTTGAATCATTGACTGCCATGATTGATGAAGTAAAACAAGGAATTGACCAAAAATAATGGAAGAAAAGCTGCTCATACTGAGCGGCTTTTTTTTTATTGTGGATTCATAAAAATATGTTGCGTGCAGGAAACTTTCATTGAAATATGTTATAGTGGAACCTACATTGATAGACTAAGATAGAGTGAGGGTTCGGAAAGGATGAAGGAGAAAACAAGATCAAAAAGAAGGCTGAGACCTTGGGTGAAAGTCGTGCTGTTTATCATGGCATTTGTCATGGTGATGGCAATATCCGTGACAGGATATGCCTACTATAAAATTTCAAAAGCGTCGAATAAGGCGCAAGTGTCATTAGAAAGAGGAGACACCTCGCAAAAGCGTGTGAAAGCTTTTGATCCAGGAAAGGACAGCTTCTCGGTCCTGCTGCTTGGAATTGACAGCCGTCCAGGTGAAACGGTAGACGAAGCAAGAAGTGATGCGGTCTTACTGGCGGCTGTGAACCGAACAGAGAAAACCATCAAGCTCCTTAGTATTCCTCGTGATTCTTATGTAGATATTCCGGGAAGAGGATATGATAAAATCGCCCACGCCCATGCGTTTGGGAGTGCAGATTTGTCAGTCAAAACGGTCGAAAACCTGTTGAATATTCCGGTAGACTATGTGATTTCAGGGAACTTTAAGGCGTTTCAAGACATTGTAGATGAGTTAAATGGAATTGAAGTAACGATTGAAGATGAAGGTATCGCAAAACAAATGGAAAAGGATTCAAAAGGGAAAGTTCATGTGCAAACAGGAACACATACGTTAAATGGCGAAGAAGCATTAGCCTTTGTAAGAACGAGAAAGGCAGATAGTGACCTCATGCGCGGGAAGCGCCAAATGGAAGCACTTCAAGCCATCTTTGAAAAGTCTAAATCTATTTCTTCGATCCCATCCTATGACAACATCATTGATACACTTGGTGATAATGTTTCAACCAATCTGTCCATGAAGCAGTTTATCGGTCTTTTTCCATTATTGAGCTCATTGAAATCAGTGGATCCCATTCAGCTAAAGGGCCATGATTATCAGCCTGGGAATGTGTATTACTTTGAGTTAGATGGCGCTGGATTAGAAGAAGTGAGAACAGAGCTGAGAGAACAGCTTGAATTATCATAAATAAGTAGGAGCCTGCCGCTGTGGCAGGCTTTTTGCTTTGAATGGGGAAGCGCGACAATGAAGCAACTTCAATTCGCTTGATGAAGAAAATAACGAGTCAGTAGTTCCTCTACCCGGTGACGTATACGTGGATTAAAGTATTTATGTGTTTCTTCATAGCCATCCATGATAAATAGATACGTTGTAAATCCTTCATCGTGTTCAATTTGCTGTACCTTCATTTTTTCTTTACGTAAATGCTGCTTTAGTTCATAAAGTGCTTTCTGTGCTTCCTTTAAGGCGGAGGTCACAAGCTGAATGTATGGTTCATTTAGTTTGAATGTTTGATGTTGTTTTAAGTGAGTCAAATCACGATTGAGGATGGAGACGACCATTGGAAGAAAGATGGCCTGTTCCATCATCTGAAGCTGTATTCTTGATAGTCTCGTCATGTCCAAGCCTGCTTTCTTTCTTGATAGAACACATGTTCTTGTTTATTATACCGAATGAGTCAAATAATCTCAAGGGGGGGATTCATTTGTATATTTTTATGTTTTCCATGTAAAATGAAAAGTAGACAAATCTTGAAGGAGTCAAACAAGTTGACATCATTTCTTTCTCTATTTACTCACGAAAATATCACATCATTTTTTGAGAGCTACAAGGCCTTTGGACCGATTGTGGCCATATTGCTCCCTTTAATAGAAGCATTTCTTCCGTTTTTACCACTCGTTGCGTTTGCTGTAGCGAATGCAAATGCATTCGGTCTTTGGGAAGGATTTTTATTGACCTGGATTGGCGCAAGTGCAGGGTCTATTCTTGTCTTTTTACTGATCAGAAAATTTGGACAGATGAGAATGCTCAACTTTATCAGCAGGCATCCTTCCATTAAAAAATTGATGCTTTGGGTGGAGAAGCGGGGGTTTGGTCCATTATTTATTTTACTTTGCTTTCCTTTCACGCCCTCTGCTGCCGTCAATGTTGTAGCAGGTTTATCAAGAATTAGTTTTTGGCAATTCTCATTAGCTACTTTATCGGGCAAGTGTGTCATGCTCTTTATCATTAGTTTTATTGGTTATGATCTTTCTGCTTTAGTTAAGAATCCGTTAAGAAGTGTTTTTGCGGTTCTAGTTATTGCGTTATTATGGTATGTTGGAAAGAGAGTAGAAAATAGATTGAACATTCGAATGAGCAAACGTGAGGACAAAGGAGGCTCTTAATGAAAAAGAAGCCATTGCTATGGTTGATGATTATTACAGGCATCGTCTTATTGTTCCAAGTAAAGAATTTCATGTTTGTCACGTACAAAGTAGAAGGGGTTAGTATGGACCCAACTTTTACAGATGGAACAGAATTATTAATCAATAAGTTCTCGCCAAAACTCACGAAAATTAGCCGGTTTGATTATGTGTTATTTCACGGACCTAAAAATCAAATCTTGATCAAGCGGGTCATTGAACTCCCAGGAGAAACGATCAAGTATGAAGATGATCAGTTATTTGTCGATGGTGAAAAAAAGAAGGAACCTTATTTAAAAGAGCAGAAACAACATAAAATGGGGAACGTCCTGACAGGGGATTTTCAGCTGAAAGCCATCACAGGAGACGATAAAATCAAAAACAATCATTACTTTGTGGTCGGAGATAACCGAATACATAGCTTCGACAGCCGGCATTTTGGCACCATTTCAAAGGATCAAGTTGTCGGTGTCAAAAGGAATACCAGCGAATAAAAAAAGGCGCTCTGCACATGCAAAGCGTCTCTTTTTTTATTTTGCGGCTTTATAATCAGGCTGCCTTTTTGCCCATACATGGTGTAAGAACCGGAAAAACGGTGGCAGCATTGCAATAACGAGAATAATTCTGACGACTTGTACAGCCACAACAAAGGTAGAATCCTCGTGCAGTGTGACTGCAGTTGTTGCCATCTCTGCAATACCGCCAGGCGAAAAAGCAAGAATGGCTGTAATGACAGAGATACCTGTGATTTCAGCAATGGCAATAGAGCTGAGGACAGTCGCAGCAATTAGCCCAGCTGAGCTGACGACAGCCACAATGAGAGTGTTTTTTAGCCCGACAAACATCTCTTTATTCATTTTTGAACCAATGGTTGCACCTAGAAATACTTGAGACGCAATGTTCGCTTGTGCCGGCCAATAAGGAATCAAATCATAACCTATGAGTGCGCCCGCACCAACTTGAAGAGCTGCGACGCCTAGCATGCTGCCGATCAGCCAAGGAGCAGGGAAATGAAGACGAACTGCTAGGCGTGACATGAGCCAGGCACCTAAAATAAGCGCAGCGGTCCAAGAGATGTTTGAAAGGGTGAAAACACCCGAAGAAAAAGCGCTCCCTTGCGTAACTACAGCCGCATCCGCTTGGTTTTTTGTATTTAAATAAAACACTGTAAATGGGATAGTGAGTACAACCATTAATACACGTATCGTTTGCACAAGACTCACAACAGCTGTATTGGCTCCCACCTCTTGGGCAATCCCCGGCATAGCGGATAAACCGCCGGGGGCAGTTCCGACAAAGCTTGTCAGCATATCTGTTTTGCTCAGCTTCCATAAGACAAAGCCTGAGAGCATCGCCAGTAGAATAGAAAAGACGAGCATGAAACTCACAGGGAGCCAATTTTCAGCGAAAATGTGAAGGACCTTCATATTCATTTTCTGTCCGAGTTCGATTCCGAGAATGAATTGACCAAGGAGCAGCCATCTGCTGTGAATACGTAAGGTGCTGGTTCCTTTACGCTGAAACAGGGTGGGGCGGCGCATAGCAATAAAAGCTGCTGTAATTAATGTACCTACCATCCAGCCAATAGACATACCTGTTAAAGACAAAAGAAATCCACCTAAACCGCTTATCGCAATGAGAATGAGATCGGTTCGAAGGCTGTTTCCTTGTTTCATCACATGTAAACCTTCTTCCTATATGTTTGTTCAGTAAGTGAAATGTTGTTAACTTCACTATAATACAAAAGTCTCTATAAATAAAATACGAATTTTTTCACTATTTTCATAAGATTATCTTATCGCTAAATGGTTAGTATATTTTTATAAAGAAAGATATAATTTTTACCAAAAACAAAGTCAATATACAACGATTTTCCCCTATTTATGTTATCAGTTGACTATCATTTTCAATTACACTACAATGCTTAGTGTGAGGTGATAACATGAAAATTCCTTCTTTTAAATATAATGAAAAGGGATTGAATCGTTTTTTTGGTCCTTTAGAGGGAAGAATTATGGAGATCCTTTATGAAGGTGAGGATATGCCGATTAAAGAGGTGCAGCAAAAGCTGTCAGATGAGAAGCCGATTAATTTCAACACCGTGATGACTGTGCTGAACCGCTTAACCGAAAAAGGAATTGTGGAGAAAAAAACAAAAGGGCGTTCATCTATTTATAATCCTATTTTAACAAAAGAAGAATTTCTAAATGAGCAAACAAAATGGATTACACAAGGATTGATGGACGATTTCGGTCCACTGGCAGTGAATCATATGGTGGATGCGATTGAAAGTGCTGATCCTGAATTACTCAAAGTACTAGAAGCACGGCTAGCGTCTAAAAAAGAGGAGCAGCAAAATGAATAAAATGAAGTCGAGTCTGCTGTTTTCAGGCGGTATATTGATTGGTTTAGCCATTTTTTATCAAATGGGGTATTACGTGCTTTCAAGCTTTTTTGGCTGGAATCAAGCATATAACCTGATCCATGTATGCCAGTCTGTGCTCGAATTCTATGGATTCACTCCTTTAAAATACTTTCTGGATGCCTTAGTCTTTTACACATTGGGTTTTGCGATTTTTTATATGACGAAACAAATCAAAAAGTACATTCAATTCAAGCAAAATCTGATGCTTGCAGTCGATCACCAGTCGACCGAATCTTTATCTGAGAAATATGCCAATGACATCATCGTGTTTCATTGGCATGAACCGCTTGCTTTTGCAATGGGGATGCTTCACCCAAAGGTTTATTTATCAACAGCTCTCATGGACATGCTAGATGAAGAAGAGATTGACGCTGTTGTTCATCACGAATTGCATCACAAATACAGCTATGATCCTTTAAAGGCTTTCATGTTCTCAATGCTCACAAAAGTCATTTGGTACATTCCAGTGTTAAAGCATATGAGACAAAGCTACTCTGTTTTTCGTGAAGTGATTGCAGATGACTATGCCATTCAGCAGACAGGTACTGAGCTTGGAGTAGGGCAGGCCCTTTTGAAGCTGATTAAAAAGAGAACCCAGTTTCAAAAACAAACAAAGTTTGCGGTGTCCTTTGGGGATCGGGCATTGAATTTAAGAATACAAAAAATTTTAAATCCAACTTACAATATTCCTTTTAATGTACCAATGATTCCAATCGTCACTTCAGCGATTCTGATGGTGGTCTTAATGATTATGCTCAACCTTAATTACTAATTTTTTTACTTATTAACATTACATTATGTAGTGTAAAAACAGGAGGAAATCACTATATGAAAACAAATCAAGAAATAGGAACACTTTTTGTACGCGTTATTTTAGGTATTATTTTCTTTTTACATGGGCTTCAGGCATATCAAGAAGGGCTGGGAGGCACAGCAGCATTCTTCGGACAAATCGGTGTACCTGAATTCATGGCCTACATTGTCAAGACAATTGAGCTAGTCGGTGGTATCGCCTTGATTTTAGGTCTAGGAACACGTATTTTCGCAGCATTATTCGTACCAATTATGGCAGTAGCGATTATCACTGTTGGTTTTTCTAAAGGATTTGTTGGTGGTTATGAATTTGAACTTTCGCTTTTCGTCATGGCGCTTTATTTAACTCTTAGTGGCAGTAAGCTGTTATCAATTGATGGGATTCTCAAGCATCAGCAGCAAAGCAATGAAGCAAAATTTCATTAAAAGATGATAAAAAACTCCTTCTGCTCTTTGTGGCAGAGGAGTTTTTTTAATGGTCGAATTCTCATTTTCTCGTTTGAAAATAAGGAAGGGATGTGAGGCTTTGCTATATTTAGCGCTTTCTTTGACAGATTGAATGAACGAAATATCGATTTCATTTTTTGACGGAACATACGATCTCCTATTAAAATAGGACTATCTATGATGCATGGTGCGTTAAAAGATATAAAAACCATACAGCGTGCTGCTGCTCATCTTGAGCGATACGTTTCATTAGCTCTTTTGTTCCTTGATCCCGGACATAGTCTGATACGCTTAAGTAAAAATCGACCGTTTTTTGTTCATCTTTAAAGGCAAACATAAGTCCTTCTCTGAATTGGTCTGGACAAGGTTCTGTTACGCTTGGTTTGTGGTTTTTACCTGTTAAAGAATAATATAGCTTTGAAAATAGTTGATAGTGTCTGACTTCATCCTGGCGTATTTCTTGAATGATCTTCTTTGCTTCAGGATTTTTTGCCTTTTGGGCAAGTTTTTCGTAGCATTGGATCGCAGAATACTCACCATTGATCGCTTTCTCAAGGTCTGAAATGATTCTTGTGTTTTGGCGCATGTCATAAGGCGAGTAGTCATAGTAACCGTAATACATGATATTGCCAGCCTCCTTTTAGTTCATGATGGTTTATGATATGAAAAGAGTGAGGAAAGGTGCCTATGTTTTTTTCAGAAAGGAGAATGGGAACGTGATAGGAAAATAGCTATTTACCTTTATTTTCGCTAGAATATGAGTACATAAGAAAGGTGTTGTGGAACGTGGAGATTCAGTTTTTAGCAGGCAGATCGGGGAGTGGAAAAACGACTGCAATCTTAGAGGAAATCAAAGAACAGCTTCGGCTTGATCCGTTGGGTCCGCCAATCATTTTTTTAGTCCCGGATCAAATGACATTTTTAATGGAATATGAGCTTGCGAAAACGTCTGAAGCTGGTGGAATGATCAGAGCTAAAGTATTTAGTTTCACTCGTCTTGCTTGGTCTATTTTACAGCAGACTGGTGGAGCGAACCGGCAATTTGTGACAAGCACAGGAATTCAAATGCTTTTAAGAAAAGTGATTGAAGAGCAGAAAGACAAGTTTAAAGTATTCAAAAAAGCGAGTGATAAGCCGGGGTTTGTGGAGCAAATCGAAAAAACGATGGCTGAATTCAAAAGATACTGTATGCTGCCGGAGGATATTGAGAAAATTTCAGCGTCTAGCATGCATTCAGAGTATACAGAAGAAAGACGGGCAGCCGAAAAATTGCATGATCTCCATGTTCTTTATCAGCAGATGGAGCAGCATTTACAAGATGAATATGTGCACTCAGAAGACTATTTGACTCTTCTTGCCCAGCAAATTCCTTCAGCTGAAGAAATAAAAGGAGCACACATCTATATAGATGGTTTTTATCAATTTACACCGCAGCAGCTTCTTGTCATTGAACAGCTCTTGCTGCATGCAGCAAAAATAACTGCGGCTTTCACAGTAGATCGATCCTATCATGATAGGCAGCCAAATGAACTTGATTTATTTCGTATGACAGGTAAAACGTATTTCCAGCTCTATCAGCTTGCTAAAGAGTGCGGAGCTGACATTTCTGAAAACATTTTTGAAAGAAATCATCGGCACCTTTATACACCAGATCTTGCTTATTTAGAACACCAATATGAGCAGCGGCCCGTGCAGCCATATCAGGAAAACACCCCTCATCTCACAGTGTCTAAAAGTGCAAATAAACGAGCTGAAATTGAGGGAGTAGCAAGAGATATTCTTGATTTAGTGAGAGAAAAAGGACTCAGACTGCGAGATATCTCGATTGTAGCGCGGCATGTAGATGACTATAAAGATACGTTAAAAGAGGTTTTTAGAGATTACGATATTCCTTTTTTTATTGATGGAAATGAATCGATGCAGTATCATCCGCTCATCGAATTGATTCGTTCGAGCTTGGATGTCATAAAAGGAAATTGGCGGTATGAAGCGGTATTTCGCTGCGTGAAAACAGAGTTCTTATTTCCGGCTGAAATCACTAAGAACAAAGCGAGAGAGCATGCAGATCAGCTTGAAAACTATTGTATTGCTTATGGTGTAAAAGGAGAGCGCTGGACAAACGGTTCCCGGTTTCATTACAGGCGTTTCCAATCATTAGATGAGGATTTCGGACAAACAGATCAAGAAATTGAAATGGAACAAATGCTAAATGACGTCAAAGAATGGATCGCGCCCCCGCTTTACCAGTTGCAAAAAAGGCTCAAAAAAGCGCAAAAGGTAAGGGACATGGTAGAGGCTGTCTATGTCTTTTTAGAAGAGATACAAGTACCAGATAAGCTTGAAAAAGCGAGGCTTGAGGCTGAAGAAGCAGGTCGATTAGCTGAAGCAATGCAGCACGGGCAAGTATGGGATGCGGTGATTCAATTAATGGATGAATTTGTTGACATGCTAGGTGACGAAGAGCTCTCATTTCCTTTATTCCAACAGATGATAGATACAGGATTAGCTTCTCTAAAATTCGCTTTGATTCCGCCTTCACTCGACCAAGTATTTATCGGAAGTATGGATTTATCCAGAATGTATCAAGTGAAGTGTACGTTTATCATTGGTGTAAATGATGGCGTTATTCCCGCACGCCCCTCTGATGAGAGTGTATTGTCTGAGGATGACCGAGAATGGTTAAAACGAGCAGGAGCAGAGCTAGCAGAGACAGGAAAGGAACGGCTGCTAGATGAGCAATTTTTAATTTACCAAGCGTTATCAAGTCCATCCCGACATTTGTATCTATCCTATGCGGCTTCTGATGCAGAAGGACGTTCTCTATTGCCTTCGACACTCATCAAGTATTGCCAAGAGCTTATGCCAAATCATCAGCAGGCTCTTTATGTGTTAGATCCAGAACAGCTAGAAGATGAGGAGCAATTAAAATTTGTAGCGAATGAGCATGTTTCGTTGTCGTATACCGTCTCACAGCTGCAGCAATGGCTCAATCAATATCCCATTAGCGGTGTATGGTGGAGTGTCTATAACTACTTAATGACATCTCCTCATCGGGATGTATCAAAAAACATCATGTCAAGTTTGTTTTTTACAAATCGAGCGCAGCCATTAAAACCTAATGTCACAAAAGAACTTTACGGTGACCATATTCAGGGCAGTGTTTCAAGAATGGAGAAATTCAATGCGTGTGCATTTTCTCACTTTGCTTCCCACGGTTTAAAACTAAAGGATCGACAATTTTACAAATTGGAAGCACCCGATATTGGCCAGTTGTTTCACTCGGCTTTGAAGCATATTTCAGATACGCTAGTTGAACAAAAAAAGGATTGGAAAAACCTAACGAAGGAAGATTGTGTAAACTACTCAAGATATGCAATCGAACAGCTTGCTCCGCGTCTTCAAAAGGAGATTCTATTAAGCTCTAATCGGCATGCTTATATTAAAGAAAAGCTTCAGAAAATCTTAATTCGAGTCTCTTCTATATTAAGTGAACATGCCAAATTGAGTGGATTTTCTCCAGTAGGGCTTGAGTTAGGTTTTGGGGGCCAAGGGCCTTTGCCGCCGTTTACTTTTCAATTAAAGAATGGCTGCACGATGGAGCTTGTCGGAAGAATTGACAGGGTAGATAAAGCAGAAGGTTCAAAAGGGCTGCTTTTAAGAATCGTCGATTACAAATCCAGTGAGAAAGGTCTTGACCTAGCAGAAGTATACTATGGTCTTGCCTTGCAAATGCTCACATACTTAGACCTAACCATTACGTATTCGAAAGAGTGGCTCGGCGTAGAAGCAACGCCTGCTGGCATTTTATATTTCCATATTCATGATCCGCTCATTCAAGCACCGATTCCACTTGCAGAGGATGAAATTGAGCAGGAAATATTCAAGAAATTTAAAATGAAGGGTTTATTGCTTGAAGATGTGGAAGCAGTAAAGCTAATGGATCAAACGCTTGATTCAGGTAGATCGCAAGTCATTCAAGCCGGTTTGAAAAAGGATGGGTCTTTCCGTTCTGATTCGGCAGTTTTAAGTGAAGATCATTTCCATATACTCACACAACACGTTCGGCGCACATTTGAAGAAGCAGGCGAAAGAATTACAAATGGAGAGGTCGCAATTAATCCATATAAATTAAAGGATCAAACACCTTGCCGCTTTTGTTCATTCAAGTCTATTTGCCAATTCGATGAATCAATAGAAGATAATGATTTTAGGGTGCTCACCTCTGAAAAGGATGATGTTGTGATAGAACGGATCAAAAAAGAAGGGGATCAGTATGCAAATACCAAAACCGAATAACAGTACGTGGACGGATGACCAGTGGGAAGCCATCGTTTCAGAAGGACAAGATATCTTGGTTGCGGCGGCGGCTGGGTCAGGTAAAACAGCTGTTTTGGTTGAACGCCTGATTCGAAAAATGACCCGGCCTGAACATCCAGTTGATGTGGACCGTCTGCTCGTTGTGACTTTTACAAATGCTTCTGCGGCAGAGATGAAGCATCGGATCACAGAAGCACTTGAAAAAGAATTAGCCAAAAACCCTGGGTCTCTTCATATGAGAAGGCAGCTGTCCCTCATGAATCGAGCCAATATTTCAACCTTGCACTCCTTTTGCTTGCAGGTTTTGCGCACCTTTTACTATGAAATTGATCTTGATCCAGGCTTTCGTTTGGCTGACCAAACAGAAGGAGAACTATTAGGAGATGAAGTGTTAGACGAACTGTTTGAGGATGAATATAAGGCTGGAAAGCCATCATTCTTTGAATTGGTTGATCGTTACACGTCTGACCGTCACGACTTAGATTTGCAATGGCTCGTGAAGAGAATTTATGAGTTTTCGAGATCACATCCTTCTCCGGAGCAATGGATGCGGGCATTTCTTTCACTTTATGATGTAGATGCTCAAACAAAAGTAGAAGAATTACCGTTTTATCCATATATCAAAGAAGATCTTTCTCTCGTTCTCCGGAGCTGCCAGGAGCTGCTTGAACGAGCTCTTTCGCTATCAAAAGAACCGAGCGGCCCAGCACCGAGAGCAGAGAATTTTATAGATGATTTAGAGCAAGTTAATGAATTAATCCGTCATCAAGATGATTTTGAGAAGCTTTATGAGCTTTTGCCGAACGTCAATTTTAAAAGGCTCAAAACGTGCAAAGGGGACGAATATGACCCTGCTTTAATAGAAAAAGCCACAGATGCACGTAATCAAGCAAAAAAACAATTAGAAAAACTAAAAGATGAATATTTCATGCGCAGTCCTGCCCAGCATTTAAAAAGCTTAGCTGAAATGAAGCAAGTTGTGGAGACACTTGTAGAGCTTGTGATCCAATTTGGTGAGCGTTTCGAAAGAGCGAAGCAGGAAAAGTCAATTGTCGACTTTTCGGATTTAGAGCACTATTGCTTACGCATTTTAGCGGAGCAGGATGCAGAAGGACATTTGATCGAAACAGAAGCTGCCAAGTACTATCAACAGCAGTTTGAAGAAGTACTCGTTGATGAATACCAGGATACAAACCTTGTACAAGAAACGATTTTAAAGCTTGTATCTAAGGGGAAACATTCTGCAGAGGGCAATCTGTTTATGGTTGGTGATGTAAAGCAGTCTATTTATCGTTTTAGACTGGCTGAGCCCATGCTTTTTTTAAACAAATATAAACACTTTCAACCAGACGGCAAAGAAACAGGGAAGAGGATCGATTTAAATAAAAACTTCCGCAGCCGTTCAGATGTTTTAGATAGTACGAACTTTTTGTTCAAGCAGCTGATGGGGGAAACAGTTGGAGAAATTGAATATGATGAACAAGCTGAATTAAAGCTTGGAGCGAGTTATCCAGAAAGCAAAGATACAACGACAGAAATGCTTCTTGTCCACTTAGATCAGCAGGAAACAGAACCCGGCGAAGAGCGAGAAGAGCTCGAGACCGTCCAATTTGAAGCGAGAATCATTGCTAAAAAAATAAAAGAATTAGTGGAGCAGCCATTTCAAGTGTACGATGCAAAGCAGCAAATGACCCGTAACTTACAGTATCGTGACATTGTCATTTTGCTTCGATCTATGCCTTGGGCTCCGCAAATGATGGAGGAATTAAAGAAGCAGGGAATCCCTGTATATGCGAATCTTTCCTCTGGTTATTTTGAAGCAACAGAGGTGTCTGTCATTCTTTCTTTGTTAAAAGTCATCGATAATCCATATCAGGATATCCCGCTTGCTGCTGTTTTAAGATCACCTATTGTTTATTTAGACGAAAATGAATTGGCACTGATTCGAACAAGTGATAAAAAAGGCACGTATTATGATGCTGTAAAGGCATTTATGAGTGTGACGCATTCTGATCACCCTACATGCAAAAAACTAGAGCGATTTTTCCAATTACTGCGCAAGTGGCGTGATTTTTCTATCAATCATTCGGTGGCAGAATTAATTTGGGAAGTCTACCGTGACACGCAGTATCTTGATTATGTTGGCGGGATGCCTGGAGGTAAGCAGCGGAAGGCGAATCTTCGTGCCCTTTATGACCGGGCCAAGCAATATGAAAAAGCTGCCTTTAGAGGGCTATTTCGATTCCTTCGTTTTATTGAAAGAATGCAGGAGCGTGGGGATGATCTTGGTGCGGCAAAAACGTTCAGTGAAACAGAGGACGTTGTGCGCATGATGACGATCCATAGCAGTAAAGGATTAGAATTTCCAGTCGTCTTTACCGCAGGGCTCGGCAGGAACTTTAATATGATGGACTTAAACCAGTCCTATTTACTTGATAAAGAACTGGGCTTTGGAAGCAAGTATATCCATCCTGAGCTGAGAATTAGTTATGCGACATTACCGCTTGTGGCGATGAAAAAAAAGATGAGAAAAGAGTTATTATCTGAAGAATTAAGGGTCCTATATGTAGCGCTCACAAGGGCTAAAGAAAAATTATTTCTGGTCGGCTCTGTCAAAAATCAGGTGAGAGCATTAAGCAAATGGCAAAATGCCGCAACCGGAGAAGAGTGGCTGCTCCCTGATTTTGAACGGTATCAATCGAAAACATACTTAGATTTCATTGGTCCTGCCCTCATCCGTCATCAAGCGATGTCATCTGTTTTAGAAGAAACAGGAGATGTTGTTCTTTCGCATCCGTCTACATTCACTATCTCATTTACGCAAGCTTCTGATCTTTTAAAGGAAGATATGTCACTTGAAAAGAAGGAGCAAGACGAGATTGTACAAGCATTGATCAATGGGCTGCCTGTTGAAGGATATGGTGATGCTGATGAGCAGGTGGCAGAGAGGCTCTCATGGAAATATCCGTATCTAGCGGCCTCGCAAGTCGGCACAAAGCAGTCTGTTTCCGAGATAAAAAGAATGAAAGAAATACAGGATGAGTACAGTGTTCCTTCTTCTATTCGAAAAGCTCGTGCAACATTGTATGACCGGCCGGCTTTCATGAAGAAAAAAACACTCACTGCCGCAGAACAAGGCACCGCAATGCATACAGTGATGCAGCATATCCCGCTTCCTTCTGAGGAGCCCTATGATGAATCACGTATAGGACACTTGCTCGAATCCTTACAGCAGCGAGACTTGCTAACAGATGAGCAGATCCAGTCAATAAATCAAGAGGGAATTGCTGCTTTCTTCTCTACTTCAATTGGTCAAAAACTGCTAAAAGCGGACTGGGTGAAACGAGAGGTGTCATTTAGTATGGTGTTACCTGTTAAAGAGGTATACAGTCATATTGATACTGAGGGAGAGCCTGTTCTGATTCAAGGGATGATTGACTGTTTATTTGAAACAGATGGAAAGCTATATTTACTAGATTATAAAACTGATAGAGTACAAGGCAGATATACAGTTGACGCTGCTGAACCGATCTTGAAAAAGCGTTATGAAACCCAAATAGCGTTATATGCAAAAGCTGTAGAACGTTTGACAAACAGAACATTAGAGGAGAAAATTCTCTATTTCTTCGATGGGAATTTAGAAATTTCTTTATAAATGTATCGGAATGAGAGGTGAATCACATGAGGATTCTGCATACAGCGGATTGGCATTTAGGGAAAACCCTTGAAGGTCGAAGCCGGCTTGATGAGCAAGCACAGTTTTTAGATGAACTATATCAAATCGTGAAAGACGAACACATTGATGTCATTGTGATGGCCGGTGATGCCTTTGATACAGTGAATCCACCTGCTAGAGCAGAGCAGCTTTTTTATGAAAGTCTATCTGCTTTATCTGATAAAGGAAAACGCCAGGTAGTGGTCATTTCAGGCAACCACGATAATCCGGATCGCTTATCAGCCGCATCACCTTTAACAAATGATCAAGGGATTCATTTAATTGGATATCCGACAAATGACATCATCCGTGTCGATGTTCCTTCTGCGGATGAACGTTTATCCATTGCAGCACTCGCTTATCCGTCTGAGGCGAGACTAAATGAGGTGCTAGCTGAAACATTTGAAGAGAAATTGCTTCGTGATCATTACAATTTAAAGATTCAACAAGCGTTTCAACATTTAAGTAATCAATTTCAACCGGATACGGTCAATATGGCAACAAGCCACATTTATGTGGCAGGGGGAAGTCAAACAGATTCAGAAAGACCGATTGAAGTAGGCGGCGCATATACTGTTGCGGCTGAAAGTCTGCCAGAAGCCGCTTGTTATGTTGCCCTCGGTCATTTGCACCGCCCGCAAACGATCAAACGTGCCAAAACGATTGCCCGGTATTCTGGATCACCTCTTGCTTATAGCTTTTCTGAATCAGGCTATGCCAAATCAGTCACAATTGTAGAGGCAAAACCGAATGAAAAAGCGAGCTGGAAAGAAGTGTTTTTATCAAGCGGAAAACCACTTATGAAATGGAAGGCGACTGAGGGACTGAGTCAAGTGTACGAGTGGCTGGATGAAAAACGGGATCTTCAGGCATGGATTGATCTAGAGATTCATTTAACAGATCAGCTCTCTATTGAAGAGATTCATCAGCTCCGAAAGCAGCATAGTGGATTTGTTCACATTCGTCCAAAATTCAAAG
Organism: Bacillus sp. FSL R7-0672; assembly: GCF_038601465.1. Lineage (NCBI taxonomy): Bacteria > Bacillati > Bacillota > Bacilli > Caryophanales > Bacillaceae > Bacillus > Bacillus sp. FSL R7-0672. Next base: position 1,095,836 of record NZ_CP152010.1, read on the forward strand.
AACTACAGCAAATAGAAGAGCAAAAGCAAGTGGAAAAACTCTCGATCGAAGAGAGGTTCGTGAAGTTTTATGAGCGCCAGACAGGTGGCGGTCTGCCTGATGAAAAAACAGTCAAACTGTTTTTAGAGCTAGCCAATGATATGCAAGAGGAGGAAGCGACTTGAAGCCGATTACGCTGACCATTAAAGGACTTCATAGCTTCAGAGAAGAACAAATAATTGACTTTAGCTCATTATGTGATGCGGGTGTGTTTGGCATATTTGGACCGACAGGAAGTGGAAAGTCGTCCATATTAGACGCCATGACACTGGCACTCTATGGCAAAGTGGAGCGTGCGTTAAATAATACACATGGTATTTTGAACCAAGCGGAAGAAAAGCTGTCGGTTTCCTTTACATTTGCTTTGCAAAAGGAACACCACATTTCTTATAAAGTTGAACGTGCTTTCAAACGAGCGGATGAAATGAAAGTCAGAACGACATTATGCCGCCTAATTGAAATCGGTGATACGCAGACAGTTCTCGCAGATAAAGCGAGTGAGGTGAATCGTAAAGTAGAAGAACTACTTGGGTTAACCATTGATGACTTTACCCGTGCGGTTGTCTTACCTCAAGGGAAGTTTGCAGAATTTCTCTCACTCAAAGGGGCAGACAGACGTCAAATGCTTCAGCGGTTGTTTAACTTGGAGAAATATGGGGATCAACTCGTCAAGCGATTGCGTGCAAAGGCTCAAAAACATTATGGGCAAAAAAATGAACTGCTGGCTGAACTGAATGGTTTAGGAGAAGCTGGTCCAGAGGCGCTGGCAAAAGCAAAGGAAGCAGCTGAGCAGACAAAGGCTATTTTTCATGAGAAAAAACAAGCGCGGGACGAAGCGTTCACTGCTTTTACAAAGGCGCAAGCGATCTGGCAGTATCAAAAGGAACAAGAAGCTTACGAGACTGAACAAAACAAGCTGAATTTACTGGCACCATCAATAGAAGAGAAAAAGACGAAGCTCCATATCGCAGAGCAGGCAGAGACGCTAAAGCCTTATGCGGATGCATTGACAAAGGCTGAAAAACAGCTTTCTCAAGCATCGAAAGAGAAACAGGAAGCAGAAAAGCAGCTGCAGCATCAACGAACGATCTATGATCAAATGGCGCGGGAGTATGAGCAAGCCCGGCAAAAGAAAATAGAGACAGAGCCAGACCTTCTCCAAAAGAAAGAACAGCTGATTCAGCTAAAAGAAATTGAACGTAAAAAAGAGGCAGCTCTTCAGGAAAAGACGAGCATAGAGCGCCAAAAAAATGAAAAAGCGCAGCAACTCCTTCAAAAGAAGAAAGAAGCGGAGAATCTCCAATCTCTATTAGAGCGTGCACTAACGAAACAAACACAGCTGAAGAAGGAGCTGGAGCAGTTACAAGTTTCAGTGAAAGAACGCAAAAGTGTACAGGATGCTTTACGTTTAAGTGAAAATGTTAAAAGAATAAACCTTAGTATTCAAAAGGAAAAGCAAAAGCTGGAGGAGCTCAACAAGCGAGCCTCACAGACTTCAGAAGCATATGAAAAGCTTCAAAAGCAGCAAAGCGACCATCATGAAAAAATAGACCAATCGTTTCAAGCAATTGAACACCTCTATTTTTATGTATGTGAACTCGAACGAGCTCTGACAGAATGGAGTCAAAAAGAACAACAACAAAAACTCGAAAAATTAAAGCAGCGAGATGCGGTAAGGGCGGCAGAATTAAGAAAAGAATTAGCGGCAGAGCTAGTAGATGGTGAGCCATGTCCGGTTTGTGGGTCGATTCATCATGATCCAAAGGCTTTGAAATCCAATGACCATGAAGAAACCGTGGCACAAGTTGATGAAGTCATTCAACGGATGGACAAAGAGCTCAAGCAGGCAGAGGATTATGGGAGAGACATGTATGCCGCAAAGCAGCTTCTCGAAACGCATGCCAATCAATTAGTGAAGCAATTCGCTTTCTTATCTCAGAAAGCCCCTGGGGCGGAAGTCGCTGCAGCAGTAGAAACAGTACAAAATTCGCAGTCTTTGCAGGATCTAATGCAAGAATGGAAAGGCATAAAGCAAGATATTCAAGAAGTTGAACATAAACGAGCTCGTTTAATGGATGAAACGCATGATCAAGCAGCAGAGATGAGCAAGATAAAAGAGCAATTGACTTTTGAACAGCAGCGCATCGCAGAATTAGAGGTGCTGATCAAAGAGTTTGATGCTGAGCTTTCAGAGCAAACGACTCAATTTGAACAGACCTTCCCGCATCTTATATTGAATCAAGTACAAGAAATGCAAAAGCAAATCGATGAAAAGGACCAACAAGCGGAAGGCTATAAAGAACGTATTGAGAAAAGCATTTCGTTTTTGGAAGAAAAACAGCTAGCAAAAGAGCAGCTGCAGACAGTGATATACAATGTCGAGAAAGAACTTGATAAACTAGCGCATCAGCTAGAAAGTCAGCATCAGCTTATCCAACAATATGAAATAGATTTAGGCCGATATCCATTAAAAGCTGCCTCTATTTCTGATGAACTTATAGAGGTTGAACACACCCTTTCTCTTCTTAATGAAAAAGAGCAGCAATCGTACAAGCAATTGCAGCACGCGCAGCAGTTGTTTAGTGAGGCGCAAAGTCATTTTTCAAGCAGTGAGCGTCAGCTTCAAGAGGCGAACAGGCGAAAACAAGAAGCAGAAGCAGCATGGGAAAAAGAAGCAGAATCTTCTCCTTTTCATATGCCGCAGGAAATTGAGTCTGTTTCAATGGAACAGCCAGTACGTCAATCGGTCAAACAGGAAATTGAGGAGTTTGAGGATAAAAGAAAGGAATGTGCCGCAAACTTAAAGCGAATTTCTGAATTACTGAAAGAAGAGTCACTGGATGAAAAGCAGTGGACGGACATTCAGCACAGAAAAGCTGCAGCTGAAAAAGCATTGGAAGAAGCGACAGCAATGAGTGGGTCCGCACATGAACACCTGCGTGTGATTGAAGAGAATCATAAGCGCTTTGCAAGTATTCACGAACGATTGGAAGCACTGCAGGAAGAAATTGATCGCCTTGATAAACTGCAAACTGTTTTTAAAGGGAATACGTTTGTTGAATTTTTAGCAGAAGAACAGCTGGAAAGTGTCAGTCGTGATGCATCCGCCCGCTTAGGTATGTTGACGAGACAAAGATATGCGATTGAGGTCGACTCAGAAGGCGGCTTTGTTATGCGTGATGATGCAAATGGCGGTGTTAGGCGTCCCGTGTCCAGCTTGTCCGGCGGGGAAACCTTCTTGACATCATTGGCGCTTGCGCTTGCTCTTTCTGCACAAATTCAGCTGAGAGGTGAATTCCCGCTGCAATTCTTTTTCCTTGATGAAGGATTCGGTACGCTCGATCAAGACTTGCTTGATACGGTCATTACCGCATTAGAAAAGCTTCAGTCTCACAATTTAGCAGTTGGTGTTATTAGCCACGTGGAAGAATTGAAAATGAGACTACCGAAGAAACTGATTGTCCATCCAGCAGATCCAAGCGGGAAAGGGACAACGGTCTCAATGGAATTAATGTAAATGTTGAGGTGATGACAGGGTGGCAAAGCAAACCATTGGATTATGTGAGCTGTGCGGAAGACAACATGTCCTGCTCACAGAACACCACTTAACACCAAGAGAAGAAGGTGGGGCTTTTTTACCGACTGCCTTCCTGTGTATCCCTTGCCATAAACAAGTGCATGCCCTCTTTACAAACCAGGAGCTTGCCGTGCGCTTGAACACACTTGATGCACTAAGGCAGGATGAAAAGCTTGCTTCGTACATCAAATGGATTCGAAAACAGCCGGCAAGCAAGCTGGTTAAAACAAAAAAATCGAGACAACGCAGAAAAAAATAAGCATAAAAAGCGCTCCTCTCATGAAATGACTGTAGAGGAGCTGCTTTATGCATTGCCTACCATATTCTGATCATTTAAGTCAGGATCCACATAGTTGGTGGCGCTAATGCCATTATTTAATATCAAGAAATCTCCGGTATTTCCCGCTCCAGAGCCTAAAGCAGATTTTGACGAACTTTTAGGCGACAAGTAGAATGAGTCACCGACGTTTACGACGCCTCCAGAAATAGAGTTAATGTAAATGGGTCCGACAATTGCTGGCATAATCGACATCCTTTATTCGAAGTCATATCACCATCATATGCGCAGGTAGGTCCATTTGTGAGTTTGGCGGACTTTCGTCGTTGCTAAATAACTCTCGAATATGCTTCACTCGCGCAACGGCATTCATTCTACAAGTAGAGCCGATTTGATAGACAGAGGACGATGATACCCCTTCTACATGTATCGAAGAAACTTTAATCACAGGCTTTTCATGGTAAAATGCCGTTCTAACTGATCGTTCTGGCAGCATCAATGGAATCGGCTCATAATACACTTCAAATTCTTTCGCATCTAAGTTTTCTGCTTCATTGCCATAAAACAAACTAATGGTTCGCTGAACAGCTAACACCTTCACTTTCGGGCATAGCTCCTGCGTATCACCGATTTGAACAACACTTGAGATCCCGACAGAATTCACCTTCGTGAACTTCACTTGAGATGTGCGCTTTATCATTATCGAGGAGCCAGAGGAACAAACGGGCCAATGATCAAAGATTCTGGCGGTGTATCAAAAATGGAGGATAATTGTACGTGATCTGTGTCCCCGATGATAAATAGGGAAGAGGACGAAACCCCAACTACTTTAATGCTTGCGGTCTCGATGTTGCGGTTGACGACTGTGAAATTCATCCGTTTTCCTCTCCTTTCGTTTCATTTGGAATATGGGCTAAGAAGTGTTCAATTGCCCGTTTGACATCATGCTTCACATATTCAGCAATTTGCTCTGAACGTTGCAGCGGGGTCATATCTTCCCGGTGCGGGAGCTGTCCTGCATAGTATTTGATTCTGCTGTCAATTTGCTTGCGAATGTCCTCAATGATATGGTGTTTATTGCTTTCATCAAGAGAGCCTTCATATCGCTGCTCTAGTTCTTCAAGAAGTTCTGGTGCTTCTTCATTTAAGAATGCATCGACAAGCTGGCGTGTTTGATTGAAAAATTGATCAGCCATTTCTTGCTGCATCATTCCAATGCCCGGGGTTGTTGTTTGGCCCACTTCAAAATTTTGAACACTGTTTGGATCAGATGGATTGAGGCCGATATTCAATGTACCTTCTAGCCGCTCGATTTTCAGTTGATCAAATTGATAATCAATCCGTTCAATATTCGTTGTCGGTTTATCTTTGATCATTTGCATTTCCTGCTGAAGCTCGTTAAGCCTTTTTTCAAGCATCATGATTTGTTGTGTTTGCTTTTGAATGATGCCATGCACCTGTGAAGCGTTGCTTTGATAGTCATACATTTACATACACCTCCGGGGATTGCAGATGAATTTAAGTTGTTGGTGACTGAAGCGGTACAAAAGGTGCTGTGCTTGCGCCTTGGGATTCTTCAATTCCTTGTGAGCCTGCTGCGGCAGGTGCTGATTCTACGTAGCTGCCTGTGTTATACAGGTTGGAAAGCGCCTTGATTGATCCAGCACTCCCAATTTGCAGAACAGATGAGTTACTGACAGACTCCACGCGTAAATAATTAATTTGTATCGCTTGATTAATATAGAAGTTCAACGGATTCTCACTCCTTACAAGTTACCAACAAGCGGTTGATCAATGACATCACTGTCGTACGTATTTGTCACACTTTTATAGTTGCTAATGCGCAATTGATCACCAGTGTTAAAACTGCCTGCGCCAGCAAACGTTTTAACCTGACTATTTGGAGAAATGGTGATGCAGTCTCCAACATGAACGACTCCGCTCGTTCCGACGGCATTTACTTTAAAGGCTCCAACAATAGCCGGCATAGCGGTGCACATCCTTTATAAAAATAAGGCACTTTGTTTTTGGGCGTTTCACCATAGCTTATGATGGGTCTTTTAATGTGTGATTGTCTTTTTGAAAGCTTTTGATGAGAGGATTGAGGTGTATGGTTTACCCTTTTTTAGAGCATTCATTCGAGGTGTATTTGATGCCTTTATTTAAGAGTGTGTCAAGTTCTTGACTGCACCTGATGGTTTCTTCGGCATTCATCCCGAATTTTTTTGCGGTCTCAATTAAATGTAATCTTTTTTGTTCAATTTCATAATTGATCATAACGGACGCCAACTCTCACATTTTTTATCAAATAGAAGGATATGGTTAGTATACCCTATTTTTCTATAAAAAAAGTTGTTTCGTCAATATGAGTAATAAAGTGACAAAATTCGAAAGCGTCCTTACGTGCGATCTCTCTCTTTTCTTATTTCAGCCTGTAAATAACGTCGTCTTTTGTTGATATACTGCCGGATGACCTCTCGTTCTGATTGTAGGATGTCTTTTCTATCTCTCGTATAAGGATCATCTTCAATTCGGTTCTCAATAGAAGCATGCCATTTCTCAATAATTGGACAAAGACGTTCTTCTAAAAATTGTGTATCGAGTACGTGCTGGAAAAGCGTGTAATAGGCTCTTTTAAACGAAGGGATATCTAGTAATCTAGCAGTTAACGTATTAAAGCCGCTTACTGGAATATAATCAAACGCCATTTCTTCTCCATGAATGTCACGGCCCCATGTCGCATCATAATCCCAAGGAAGAACTTGGAATCTGCCTTGTTCATTCACATAAAGAGCGTAGTTATGGACAAAGCCGTCAAAGTTTTGAGTGCACACGACACCAATGAGCCAGCGGAAATACTGGGTCACATCTAGGTAATGCTCAATCTTTTCTGCAAATATGTCATCTTTCGCTGTGTTGAGAAAGTAAATAAATTTACTTAGCTGCTGATCATGTTGAGAAGTCCCTGTTTTTTTCTCGTACCCGAGGAGAAGGTGTTTTTTTGGCTTTTTATCAAACGAACTCAAAAGGGAAAAGTTGGCGTCGTCATCGACTGCATAATAAATGCCGCCTTCTGAAAGCTGTCTTTTCTGAAAAAAGTGCTCATCGACGGATTCTATTTTTAAATAAATGCCTTCTTTTCTTCCGTTTATAGTGAGAAACACATGAGACGCAGCAGGGCTTAGCACCCCTATCTGCTCAAAGAAATAAAAGGACAGTCTGTTTCGGATAAACGAAGGGTCATTGTATTCTGCATTTAAATGAAAGATAGATTCGCCTTGTCTTTGTTTTGGCTTTCGATATTCAATTTGATAGGACTTTTTTTTCAGCTTTCTGATGTGAGACCCCCGGTATGAAGCATAAATGTGCGATTTGATCTGACCAGTTTTCAAAATACCTTCAACTGGTTCGTCGTTCCATATGTCTTTTCGTAATTCAATCAGGTCCTTTGGGTGAATCCAAATATCCATTTGCTTTAAAGGTTCTGTGGTCATGCGTTCATCCTCCTCCTATGCTCTTCTTTACGATATGAAAATGAAGGAATGTCCTGTACCCGTTTGTTAGGTATTCATGGAGTTTTAAAAGAAAGGGGCATCCGCCAAGAACACTTGTCTACCAAGTCTCGTAACATAAAGCAGAGAAGATAAACAGTTTGATCTGTTTGTTTTGTCAAAGTATAGACTGGGAGGGGAATCGTTCGTGAGCACATTTGATCATTCACATATTGAACATGCAGTGGATTCACTTCGAAGTGAAGGACGTGATCATCACTTAGATCGTGAACCAGAATCGAGACGATCGCACAAGCCAGCACGTTCTCGCCATTCAAATCGCCGTCATTGGTTCTTTGGTGGAGGCGGATGCCGTAAATCACATCGTAGTAAAAAAAGCTGTAAGAGCTATCGTTCGAAAAAGAGCCGCTGTTCAAAGAAAAGCGTGAAAAGTGAGAAACCATGCAAAAGTAAAAAGTCGTGCAAAAGCAAGAAATCTTGCAGAAGCAAAAAGAGTGAACCGAAAAAATCATGCCGCAGCAAACACAGATCCCATCATAAGAAAAGTTGCCGCAAGTCTCATCGCAGCCACCGTTCTAAAAAATCTCATCACCATAGACGTAGCCGCTCTTGCAAAAGATGTGGGAAGAAAAAGCATCATTCCCGCAGCAGAGGAAATGTTGATCGCAAATGGGATCAAGGGAACATGTGGGAGTATCGCCGCTACCGCTAAACATCAGATCATCTTTTTTGAAACCCTTTTTAAAAGAGAGTATGATAAAAAAGGGTTTTTTTTATTTCATAGAGAAATAAAATGAGACATCATCACTTAGCGAAAAGAAGATTGTGAGGGGAAGACATGAAGTTTTTTACAGGTGAGATACATAGCAGGATGTTTATCGGGGTAGTCATTGATGATGAATGGGTCATGGACGTTAAAAAGGCAGAAGCCAAATTATTCGAGCTTGAGACACTGCCAAACTCTTTAGCTGAATGTATTCATATGGGGGACAAGTTTGTTGAGCATGTCAAACAGCTCCTTGACTGGGCTGAGAAAAAAGAAGAGGATCGGGGTTCTTATGTATATCCGCTGTCAGACGTGAAACTCCATGCGCCGATTCCAAAGCCAGTTAAAAACATTATGTGTGTTGGAAAGAATTATCAAGATCATGTCATGGAGATGGGAAGTGCAGCGGATATCCCTAAAGATGTGATGATCTTTACAAAGGCACCTACTTCAGTCGTTGGACATGAAGCGGATATCCTCCTTCATGAAGATGTGACGAGTGAACTGGATTATGAAGGAGAGCTTGCGATCGTGATGGGCAAATCAGGGAAGAATATTGCACCTGAAGAAGTCCATGATTATCTATTTGGTTACACTATTTTAAATGACGTAACGGCAAGAGATTTACAGAAAAAACACAAACAATTTTTTGTAGGTAAAAGCTTAGATACAACCTGCCCGATAGGACCTTATATTGTGCATAAGTCTGTGATCGAGGATCACGGCGCGCTCCATGTGGAAACAAAGGTTAACGGAGAGGTTCGCCAGTCTGCAAGTACAGAATTAATGATTTTCTCCATCGAGAACATTGTGTCTACTCTTTCAAAAGGGATGACACTAGAAGCTGGTGACATCATTGCAACGGGAACACCTTCTGGGGTTGGCAAAGGCTTTGAACCGCCTAAATTCTTAGCTTCAGGGGATCGAATCGACATCACGATTGAACCGATTGGGACGCTATCAAATCGCGTCAAATAAAGAGTGAGGTGACACAGGATTGTCGCTTTGTGTTCGACTTATTTCGTGGTACGATGAGAAGGTAATTGTTCTGATAAAGGGGGAAATAACAGATGGGAACGCATTTACATATTACAGCATGGGTGCTAGGAATTATTTTATTCTTCGTGGCCTTTGCTCTAGCAGGTAAAAACGACAAAGGTGCTAAAATTGTGCACATGATTGTCAGACTATTGTACTTGATCATTATTGCAACAGGCGTAGAGCTGTATGTTCGCACAGGAATGAAGATTCCAGGTTTCGGTGGCGAGTATATCGGTAAAATGATTTTCGGTATCCTTGTGATCGGCTTCATGGAAATGGTTCTTGTACGCAAGAAAAAAGGAAAATCGGTGACTGGTGTATTGATTGGTTTTATCGTACTCGCGATTGTGACCATTCTTCTCGGTTTACGTCTGCCGATCGGCTTCCATATCTTTTAACATAAAAAGGACATTGCTTATACGAAGCAGTGTCCTTTTTATATGCCTTCAAATTGCGAAACCGACCGGTGACCGTCAGAAGAGGTCCATTCAAAACGAATTTGACCTGCGGCAGAGTCGTGGTGACATTGAAGAGCAAGTGATTGTGTATCTGTCGAAAACTGAAAGAAAGAAACTCGTTGAAAAGAATAAAAGGAGGAGAAAACACAATCGTAGACGGAAAAACCAAGCTGCTCTACCTGTGCAATGATTTCATAAAAGACGTTTTCAGGTACGAACATCAGTAGGTCAAGCCATCCTTTGGCAAGTGATGCCGTATATTGAATCACTTCACCGCCTTGTACTTCTACAAGCTGTCCACTTTCATGAAGGATCATGGACCCGAGCAGTTCCCCTTTTGTCCACGTGTCATTTTCCTTCAAACAGATCATCGTGCTTTGAAGACTTTCTGGTAGCATGATTTCTCCTTCTTCATCTTCAATCAGACAATGCCCGTTTTCAATGATTAAATACCCGCTGCGCCATCTTCGGCTGCAGCGTTCAAGCTGCTTCATTCGTTTTTCCATTTGCAGACACTCCTTTCCTCTTTCTTTTCTTACCAAATCATGCTTGTCCTATACGCCCGAGAAAAAAGGACAAATCAACTATCAAGGAGACGATGCATAAACTAAGAAAGGCTGAATGAGAACACTTGAGGAAAAACGGATGGGAGCTGATGATGATGTGTGGAATAACAGGCTGGGCAGACTTTAAAAAGCAGCTCATCCAACAGGACCATGTAATCAATCAAATGACAGATACATTATCTAAAAGAGGGCCAGACGATACAAATACGTGGAAAAGTGAGCACGTTCTATTTGGGCATAAAAGGTTAGCGGTTGTAGATGTAGAAGGCGGAAAACAGCCGATGACATATACACATCAAAACCATGCTTATACCGTTGTATACAATGGAGAGCTTTATAACACAGAGGATATAAGAAAAGAATTGTTAAAAAGAGGCCACCGTTTTCTAGGGCATTCTGATACAGAGGTACTTCTTCACGCCTACACAGAATGGAAGGAAGAGTGTGTGACCCATTTTAATGGTATTTTTGCATTTGTGATTTGGGATAGTGAGCGTGAATTATTATTTGCAGGGAGAGACCGGCTCGGCGTCAAGCCATTTTTCTATACAGAACGTCATCATTCCTTTTTATTTGGTTCAGAAATCAAGGCGCTTCTTGCTCACCCTGATATGAAAGCAAAAGTCGATCATGAGGGATTATCGGAGATTTTTGGTTTAGGACCGTCTAGAACACCAGGGCAAGGAGTGTTTAAAGGGGTAAAAGAGCTGAGACCTGCTCATGCCTTGACCTTTTCAAAAGACGGATTGCGTGTGTGGAGATACTGGAATGTCAAAAGCAAGGTGCATACGGACTCACTTGATGACACCGCACAGCACGTCAAGGATCTCTTTACAGATGCCGTCACAAGGCAGCTCGTCTCTGATGTGCCTGTTTGTACATTTTTATCGGGTGGCGTCGATTCGAGTGCCATTACCGCCATTGCCGCTAAGCACTTTGAGAAAATAGGGAAAGCACCGCTTCATACGTATTCCGTTGACTACGAAGGGAATGATCAATTCTTTGAAGCAAGTCAATTCCAGCCAAATGCGGACGGTCCATGGATTGACCACATGACCAAGGCGTTTCAAACGAATCATCACAGCTGCATCATTGGACAAAAGGAGCTGGCTGCTTATTTAAAGGAAGCGGTTGAGGTCCGAGACTTACCGGGTATGGCAGATATTGATTCTTCTTTGCTTTGGTTCTGTCGAGAAATTAAAAAGGACTTTGTTGTCGGTTTGTCAGGTGAATGTGCGGATGAAATTTTTGGAGGTTATCCTTGGTTCCATTCGGCAAATGAAACGAATGGTTTTCCTTGGATGAGATCGACGGAAGCTAGAACGCAGCTCTTACAAGACTCGTGGCAAAAGAAGCTGTCACTAAAAGAATATGCACAAAGCAAATATGAAGAAACCGTGGCTGAAACGCCTCTTTTAGATGGAGAAACTGGAGTAGATAAAGCCCGGAGAGAACTTTTTTACTTAAATATGGTCTGGTTTATGACAACGCTGCTAGATCGAAAAGACCGAATGAGTATGGGGGCGAGTCTTGAGGTACGTGTACCATTTGCGGACCATCGTCTTGTCGAATATGTATGGAATATTCCTTGGGAAATGAAAATGCATGGAAATCGTGAAAAAGGGGTTTTACGGAAAGCATTAGAGGGAATTTTACCGAATGAAGTGCTTTATCGCAAGAAGAGTCCTTACCCGAAAACACATCATCCAGCCTATACCCAGGCTGTGAAAGAGATGTTAACAGACTGCCTTGCGCAAAAAGATTCTGTCCTTCACGAATTTCTAGATCCACATCAATTAAAGCAGCTGATTGAAACGGAAGGAGCTTCCTTTCAAGTGCCTTGGTATGGCCAGCTCATGAAGGGCCCGCAATTAATCGCTCATCTGGCGCAAATTCATCATTGGTTTGAAACGTATCGAATTGATATAGAAGCGTAATAAAGGGTCGGCTTTCTTACATTTGTTGAAGGGAAGCCGGCTTTTTTTGATACATAACATGAGACGAATAGAGCACATCGAAAGTTGATCTAATCTTTCTAATTTATATAATTAACTTAAAGTGAATTAATTTGGAGGAAAAAGGATAATGAAAATCATTGTGATCGGAGCAGGACCAGGGGGACTTGCGGCAGCTATGATGCTTCAAAGCAAAGGACATGATGTTCATGTTTACGAAAAACAGCCCTTTGTTGGCGGACGTAACTCTAAGTTTCAACTTGGTGATTTCACGTTTGATACGGGTCCTACCTTTCTCAGCATGATTCATATTGCAGAGGAGCTGTTCACCTTTGCTGGTAAAAATCTTTATGACTATATTGATGTGATTGAATTAAAAGAAATGTATAGATTGATTTTCCAAGACGATCAGCTAGATATGATACGAGATCGTGATGAAATGTATAGACGGTTAGAAGCCTTTGCACCTGGAGAGGGCGAAGGGTATATACGATTTATGAACGATACGAAGCGCAAAATGGATCGGCTGACACCTATTTTACAAAGTAAAATGGATCGTTTTCATCATTATCTGCGTCCAAAGGTGCTCAAAGCACTTCCGCAGCTTTCATTGAATAAGAGTTTATATGATGTGCTGTCAGATTATTTCTCAAATGAATCAGTGAAATATGCGTTTACATTTCAATCAAAGTATTTAGGCATGTCACCGTGGGAGTGCCCTGGTGCTTTCTCCATTCTATCATTTATGGAGCATGACACAGGTGTGTTCCATCCGAAGGGCGGGGTCAATCAGCTGTCAGAAGCGATGGCAAAAGTGGCAATTGAAGCTGGAGCAACGATTCATTTGTCAGCCGGCGTCGAAAAACTGCTGACAGAAGGCAGGAAAGTAAAGGGCATTCGCTTAGAATCTGGGGAAGAAATACAGGCAGATGAGGTTGTCGTAAATGGAGATTTTGCACATGTGATGACAAAGCTTGTAGAGCCAGGACTTTTAAAGAAATATAGCGAGAAAAAATTAAAAAAGAAAAAATTCTCATGCTCCACCTTTATGCTTTATTTAGGATTAGATACCATATATAAGGAGCCGCATCATACCATCGTTTTTTCTGATGATTATGCGCAATTTGTCAAAGGCATTACGAAAACATATGAGCTGCCAGATGATCCATCTATTTATATTCAAAATGCTAGTGTCACAGATGACTCACTTGCGCCAAAAGGAAAGTCAGCTCTTTATGTATTGGCACCCGTTGCTAACAATCAAAGCGGCATTGACTGGGAAGCGCATCAAGATGAATTCAGAGAACTTGTACTGAATACACTGGAGCGAAAAACCGGTTTTAAGAATGTAAGGCAGCATATAGAAGTCGAGCGGATGATCACACCGAAGCAATGGGAGGAAGACCTTTACGTATACGAAGGAGCCACATTTAACCTTGGTCACCAGCTGACGCAGATGATGGTTCTAAGGCCGCACAATGAATTTGATGAATTGGATCATTGCTGGCTCGTAGGAGGTGGAACGCATCCAGGAAGCGGACTGCCGACCATTTTAGAATCAGCACGTATCACGACAAATGCGATTCTTTCAAAAGAGAAACATACGCACAAAACATTGCCGCAACAAGAAAAGGGGAGCGCCTCATGAAAAAACATATATTGATTGCAGGTGGCGGTATTGGCGGGATGATCTCAGCACTTTATTTAAAAAAAGCGGGACATGATGTCACGCTTGTCGAAAAAAATGAGCGACTTGGCGGAAGACTTGCTTTTGTACGTGAGAAAGGATATAAAGTAGATGAAGGTCCGACCATTGTCCTACTTCCAGATATGTTAAAAGGTATTTTACATGAGGTTGGAATTGACGAAGCATCTCTTGATCTTTTGCAGCTTGATCCGCTGTATACGATTCAATTTCAAGATGGTACCTCCTACACGAAGTACTCCGATGCACTTCGTCAGCTAGAGGAAATCAGACGTGTATTTCCAAAGGAAGATCAAGGATTCCTAAGGTTTATGGAAGAAATGACAGACCGGTTTCAAGAAGGACAACAAGCCTTTCTAGAGAAATCATTTCATGAAAAACGTACATTTTTTACAAAAGCAAACATGAAAATTTTAATGAAATTAAAGGCGTATCGCACGGTTCAAAGTGCCCTGAAAAAGTATTTCTCAGACGAACGCCTGCGAGATGCATATGCACTTCAAACCCTCTATGTCGGAGGAAATCCATATGAATCATCTGCTATATATTCGCTTGTTTCATATAGTGAGCACGCACATGGAATCTACTATTTAAAAGGCGGCTATGCGAGTTTAGTAGATATATTGGAGAGGGAGCTCATGAAAAAGGGTGTGCATGTGAGAAAAAATGCAGAAGTCACGGAGCTAGAGTTTGATGGGAAGCGCGTGGTTAAAGCAAAAGTCAGTGAAGCCCATATAGCAGCTGATGCTTTTGTCATCAACGGAGATTATCCAGCTGCGTTAAAACAGCTTGGTTTAGACGAACAAGATCGGCGTAAATACGTGCCGTCTTCTGGCTGTGTAATGGTGTATCTCGGGTTAAACAAAATGTACCATGATGCGCCTGTGCACCAATTCTTTATGGGCGAACACTTTGATCAGCATATGAAAGAGGTTTTTCAAACGAAGACGATCCCTCAAGACCCGTCGTTTTATACATTTAATCCATCGATTATTGATCCATCTCTTGCCCCGGAAGGCTGTAGTGTTTTATATATGCTGATTCCCGTTCCCTCAGGAGATCATATCAACTGGGAAGAGGAGACAGATTTTGTAGAGAAAATGGTCGATCGTCTTGAGAAAAGAGGCTTTCCAAGCTTGCGAGAGTCGATTGTCTGGAAAAAAATCAGAACACCAAATGATTCCTTGCGAGAAGGATTGTTTGAAGGTGGCAGCTTTGGACTTGCGCCTAACTTATTTCAATCAGGTGTGTTCCGCCCGCAAGTGAAGGCAGCTGAGACTGATAATCTTTATGCAGTAGGTGCTTCCATCCATCCTGGTGGCGGAGTGCCGATCGTGATGCAAAGTGCGAAGCTGATGGCCTCTGTGCTGTTAAAAGATTTGAATGACAGAAAGGAAGTGAAGCTAAGTGGTTGATGTACAAACAGCATTGAAATTATGTGAGGAGACGATTCAAACCCATTCTAAAACGTTTTACCGTGCCTTTTCCATGCTGCCTAAAAAGAAACGACAGGCCGTCTGGGCTGTGTATTCCTTTTGCCGGAAAGCAGATGATATTGTAGATGAGTCCCCCTCGCCAAAAGAGGAGCTTGCCTCCTTTCGAGAGACGTTTGATCGATTTTTACAAGGTGAGGTAGATCGGAATGATCCGATGTGGGTGGCGCTAGAACATACATTTCAAGAGTTCCGTATGGATGAAGCTCCGTTCCGTGACTTGCTCCAAGGTCAGGAGATGGATTTAGAGCAGCACCGCTATGAAACGTTAGATGAACTGCTCATTTATTCCTACCATGTTGCTAGTACCGTTGGACTTATGCTGCTTCCTATTATTGCACCGCGTAAAAAAGAACAGCTAAAAGAAGCAGCGATTTCATTAGGGATTGCCATGCAGCTGACCAATATTCTTCGTGACATCGGCGAAGATAAGGCTGAAAGAGACCGCATTTATTTGCCAAAGCAAGTCATGGATCAATTCGGATATACAGAGCAAGAATTGCAAGAAGGCATTGTCAATCAAGCATTTCAGCACGTATGGGAGTACATTGCCTTTGAGGCAGAGGCATACTACGAGGAGTTTTTTGACCATCTTCATGAATTCCCGCTTTATTCACGTATACCAGTGAAAGCAGCTGCTCACTTTTATAAAGCCATTTTAGATAAGACAAGAGAAAATGAATACCGCGTATTTACACAGCGATCATTTATTTCGAACCAAGAAAAAGCACTTATTTTAGAAAATATTACGTAAAAAAGGACTGCACCCGCAGTCCTTTTTATGTGGAAGAAAAGCGATATTCCGTCCAAACCCTTGAACGCCACCGCCTATACATAAAGATGCCTCTTACCCATTCATCCACGATAAAAGAAATCCAAATCCCAATGAGGCCCATCTCAAGCTGGATGCCTAACAAGTAAGCGATTGGAAGCCCAATACCCCACATTGAAATCATCGCCATATACACTGGAAACTTCGCGTCGCCAGCAGCCCGCAAGGAATTAATAATGACCATATTAAAAGAACGGCCCGGTTCCAAAATAATGGTCAAAAGGAGGAGGGTGGCGGCGGTTTGAATGATCTCGCTGTTGCTAGTAAAGAAAGCAAGCAAATGCGTCGATGATAAAGATAAAGCAATAGAAGAAAGAAGGGAGATGCCAATGGCCCAGTATAAGCTTTTCATGCATCTGTGATAGGCAGCATCGAATTCCTTCGCCCCAATATGGCGCCCGATTAAAATTTGTGTCCCTTGGCTAATGGCTGCACCAAATAGCATAATGAACATCATGACATTTTGAGTATAAACCTTTGCAGCTAATGCCTGCGTCCCCATAAATGTAATAAACAGTGTAATGATCATTTGAGAGCCGTTATAAGAAAGCTGCTCTCCAGCAGAAGGAATGCCGATTTTCAGCAACTTTTTTAAATATGTCCGCTGGATGTGAAACATCTTCTTTAGTGAAAAGCGTAATCCAATTCGGCGGCGTACAATGAGGATCATGGCCATTAAACCGATCAATCGAGCGAGTGAGGTTGAAAAAGCGACCCCCATGACACCTAATACAGGGAAGCCAAACGGACCAAAAATCACCAAATAGTTACCGGCAACGTTTAACAAGTTCATTCCGATGGTGACATACATCGTATCTCTTGTATATCCGTAGCTTTTTAAAATAGCACTATACGTCATAATGAGCGCTTGAATAAAAGACAGCAGCCCGACAATTTGTAAAAATACAGTCGCATCCGGCATGAGCTCACTTGATAGGCCCATCAGGTGTAAAATGGGAACAGCTAATACAAACATGAGAAGACTAATGACAAAGCTAATCAAAAAATTGGTTCCTAGTGAGACATAGGCGACTTGAGTCGCTTCCTGCCTGCGGCTCGCTCCTAAAAGCTGTGCAATCACAATCGTCGTTCCAGTTGTAATGAAGCTGAACATGACAATCAATAAATTCAGGAGCTGATTGCTTACACCAACTGCGGCAACACTATTATCGGAATATTGGCTGAGCATGAGGGTATCCGCGCTTCCCATCAGCATATATAAAGAGATTTCAATAAAAATAGGCCAAGTTAATGCAAATAATGAAGGATGGGTTTTCTTATCCTTGGCTTGAATCTTTTGAATTGGCAGTGCTTGAGGTTTCATCATAAGCCTCCTTTCGTATAAATCCGATTTATAGTGTACCTTGCATCGACTATAATAAGAAGAGATGAAACCGAAACTTATTGGAGAAATCCGACTTCATAAGGGGATGAATATGAATCGATTTATTACATTTACTGTACCGCCGTTCCCGGTTTATATCGTTTCAGGCAAAGGCGTATTTTATCAAGGAGAAAGACATATCTCTAGAACCTTCACCGTGTTTGATCTTCTTTATGTCACAAGAGGGCAGCTATGGATCATAGAAGACAGAGAGGCTCATCACGTAAAAGAAGGAGAATATATCATTCTCTCACCTGGCTTGTCGCATGGCGGACACCTGCCATGCGAAGAAGAAACGCACTATGAGTGGCTGCATTTCTCAATTGACCCATATGAGCTCACGAATCGGCCGAGAGAACATTGGTTTGATATGAAACAAAATCAAGCCACCTTTGAAAAACCGGCAACATATGAATTTAGCCTGCCCCGTAAAGGAAAAGTGAAAGGAAGAAATGTATTAGAAAAGCACCTTGCACAGATGCGGGCACTAAATGATGATGCATCTGAACTGCCAATGAAAAAACAGCTTCAGTTTGAAGAACTGCTCATTCATTTACAAAAAGAAGCATTTCACATTCCAAGTGCAAAGGAGAATGTCGCCTCAGAAGTGGTTCATTTTCTTGAGCGTCACTTTATGAAGAAACTGCAAATGGAGGAGCTTGCAGAGAAGCTGCACTATCACCCTGATTACATGACAAGGTGTATGCAGACTGTCTATGGACTGACGCCAAACCAATATATCAATCGTCTCAAGGTCGAAAAAGCCAAAAGCATGCTTGCCTCAACGAATGATAAAATCGCAGCGATTGCTGAACAGATAGGCATTGACGACCCTACTTATTTTTCTAAGCTGTTTCGGCAAAACGAAGGCATGACGCCTATCGAGTACCGTCATCTCGCAAAAAGAACGACAAAGTAAAGGAACGTGAAATGATGAAAGGGAAAAAAGAGCATGTGAGCATACGTCCATTAGACGAAACTGATCTAGAGGTCGTGTGGCATTTAAAGTTTAAAGCATCAGACCAGTCCTATCGAAAGTGGAATGCACCTTATTTTCATGAACACGAGATCCCGCTTGCTGCATTTAAGAAACGATATGTACAGGATGACGCCATTCCGCCAAAGCTATATGGCATTGTCATAGGTGGCGAATTGAAAGGCACCGTTTCTTATTATTGGGAGAATGAACGAACGCGCTGGCTTGAATGCGGGATTCTTATTTATGACTCACGTTTTTGGAATGGAGGAGTTGGAACAAAGGCCTTAAATCTATGGATAAATGAGTTATTTTCACACATTGATATCCCGCGAATCGGTCTCACCACCTGGTCTGGGAATGAACGAATGATGCGGTGCGCAGAGAAATGCGGGTTTACCCTTGAGGGAAGACTGAGAAAGGTCCGTTACTACCAAGGAGAGTATTATGATTCTATGCGTTACGGGATGCTGAGAGAGGAATGGCAAAGCCTTCTGCAACATTCAACTGAATAATTCCTTTTCTTTTTAGTAAAAAAGTAGCGGGATTGAATAAACTAAAAAAGAAGGGGGGCGAATGAGTTGCGCTGGATTACCGGATGGTTTGTGTCGATTATAGTGGCCGTTTACCTATTTGTAGATGCGCCTAAACATGGGAAAAATAAATGGCTGTGGGCGATTTTAGGCCTTTTATTCGGGCTCTTTACATTTGGAATATACCTGATCAAAACAGGAAGAAAAGGATTGGGCTGGACGGTTCTGATCGTGTCCATTATCATCTATTCTATTTTCATTCTAGTCTATGTCTTTTACTTCTTATTGCTGATGATCGGATACTCAAACGCATAATAGAAAGCACGTGTGTACATAAGGGGGAGTTTGATCTTGAGAATCACGGGTTTATTCGTTTCACTTGCTGTTGCCATTTATTTATGGTTTGATGCGCCAAAGCATGATAAAGACAAATGGCTGTGGGCCATTTTAGGTGTCTTATTTAGTACGATCGTTCTCGGTATTTATTTGATCAAGACAGAGAGGAAGGGACTTGGCTGGACCATTCTTATTTTAACGATTTTGTTTTACCTCATGCTGCTCATCTCTGTTTTGATCGGTATCATTCTTTTTTATCAGGTGGGTCCTTCATGAAGAAGGGCTTTTTTCTTTTACCTTTTGCGCAGGCACACCTGCAATAACAATCTTCTCCTCGTGAAAAGAACGGTTTACCACAGCATTTGCTCCGATGGAAATATGATTTGCAATATGGATATCCCCAAACAGCTTAGCACCTGGGCCGATCCATACATGATTCCCAATGGTTGGCACATCCTTTTTATGATGATTCTGACCAATATTCACCCCTTGATGAATATCACAAAATGCCCCAATTTTTGCATACTTGTTCACAATTAAGAGCCCCGTATGATTGATTCTAAGACCGGGACCGAAGACACCAATCGGGATATCAAAGCCAAACTGCATGCCTTTCTTTTTATGTAAATAGCGATAAAACCATTTGCGAAGTGCAGCACCGCTATTAGAATAGTATTCATATTTTCGTAAAATCCTTTGATATTTCCATATATCATCCCCAAACCACTTAGGTCGTTTGCGCTTAATGGCTAATGCTTTCTTGTCCTGAGCTAAGTAGTGGTGAAGATCATGCTTTGTTAAAATCATCAGATCCCTCTCCAATCCCTTTTGTTTCAGAGAAATTATACCATTATAACCATTTATATCAATATAGAATGACGTTTCTTTCTTTCTTTTTCTACATCATTTTCATCCAGTTTCCTATATAAAATGAGAGTTTCATCATGATTAGAGCAAAAGAACTAGGAATAATGATTTGTAATTTTTTTCTACATCATTCCGTCTCATCCGTTTTATGTCTTTATGGCAGTAGAGGTTTGTAAAGATTACACGAAAATACTCGCTAAAAAGAGAATATAGCATTCATATGCTTTTCGAATCATCTTTTTGAATACAATTGACTTTCATATCTCACATCCTCTAGGCTAGTAAATGAAAATGATAATCTTTATCAATTGGAGGAGTGTTTTATTATGTCCATCAAAACCGTTTCTAAAAATCAGCAATTTTTAGAGCAGCAAAGTCAAAGAGAATCGAATGCAAGGTCTTACCCGAGACGGTTCCCATTAGCCATGCAAAAAGCCGAGGGTATGATCGTGACAGATGCGGATGGCAGAGAGTTTTATGACTGCCTGGCAGGCGCAGGAACACTTGCACTTGGTCACAATCACCCAGTTGTTATAGAAGCTATTGAACGTATGCTTCATGAAAAAAGACCGTTGCATACGCTGGACATAACCTCAGAAATTAAAGAAGAATTTGTGAATGAAATTTTTTCACACTTGCCAGAAGAGTTTGCAAAAAGAGCCAAAATTCAATTTTGTGGGCCAACTGGTGGTGACGCCATAGAAGCAGCAATTAAATTAGTCAAAACAGCGACAGGGAATCGAAGCATTCTAACATTCCATGGTGCGTATCACGGTGCGACACATGCCACGATGTCATTAAGCGGGAATTTATCTCCGAAGGAAAGAGTGCAAGGGTTAATACCTGATGTTCATTTTATGCCTTACCCATATGAATATCGCTGCCCATTTGGAATTGGTGGGAAGGATTCGCACCGCATCTCAAGTTCGTATATTGAGCGCGTATTAAATGATCCTGAAAGTGGTATTCTTCCGCCAGCAGGTATGATCTTTGAAGCAGTGCAGGGCGAGGGAGGCTCCATTCCAGCATCGATTGAATGGATGAAAGAAATGAGAAGAATCACAAAAGAAAAAGGGATCCCACTCATTATTGATGAGGTTCAATCAGGCATTGGCCGAACAGGTAAGATGTTCGCCTTTGAACATGCAGGAATTGTACCTGACGTTATTGTGCTGTCAAAAGCCATTGGTGGAAGCCTGCCGCTTTCAGTTGTGATTTATGATCAAGATTTAGATCAATGGAATCCAGGTGCACACATCGGGACATTTAGAGGGAATCAAATGGCGATGGCTGCAGGAACCGCTACGCTTAAATTTATCAAAGAAACCAACCTGCTTGATCATGTAGAACGGTTAGGAGATCGTATGCAGGCTCATCTAAAAGACATCCAAAAACAAGTCCCTGCTCTCGGTGATGTTCGAGGGAGAGGTTTAATGATTGGCGTTGAAGTAGTCAATCCAAATGAGAAACAGGATGTGGATGGAAGCTATCCAGCGAATCCAGAGCTGGCCAGTCTTATTCAAAAGAATTGCTTTGATAAAGGATTAATTGTGGAGACAGGAGGCCGTTTCGGAAGTGTCATTCGATTTCTGCCACCACTCATTATGACAGAAGAACAGCTTGAAAAAGTCATCGCTATTTTTAAAGAGGCCGTGTACGATGCCATCAACTAAAGCTTCTGTGGATTCATTATTTATCAATCAAAGCCAGCTTGGAAGAGAGTCCTTCCAAGCGGCTCTTCATACATCTATCGACAGCTTACTGGATCAATGGCAAAAAGACACAGGCCCCTACAGTGGAATATTGCCTGGGAAATTAGCGGCTAGTGTCGAATCACTATTCCGATTTCAACCGTTTGGTGAATGCATTGAATCCGTCTTTCAAGATATAAAAGAACATCTTTTGCCGCATTTGATTGATGTATCGCATCCTAAATGCTTGGCACATCTGCATTGTCCACCGCTCATTCCTGCACTTGCCGCAGAGGTGATGGTAAGTTCCTTTAACCAATCAATGGATTCTTTTGATCAAAGCGGTATTGCTTCTTTGGTTGAGGAAGAAATTCTCAAGTGGCTATGTGCGAAGTTTTCTTATGGCGGCCTAGCAGATGGGACTTTTACAAGCGGTGGAACCCAATCTAACTATATGGGGCTGCTTCTGGCGAGAGATGCCTTTTGTGAAAACACATGGCAGTGGAATGTTCAGCAGAAAGGCTTGCCAAGTGAATCTCACCGCATGAGAATCCTTTGCTCGAAGAATGCTCACTTTACTGTGAAAAAATCTGCCTCCCAGTTAGGTTTAGGAGAGCAGGCAGTCGTACTAGTCGAGACAGATGAGCATCATCGAATGGACCTCAATGATTTGAAAAAGAAGCTGGCTGAGTTGAGGGAGCAGAACTTGCTGCCTTTTGCGGTAGTAGCAACTTGCGGGACAACGGATTTTGGCAGTATTGACCCAGTTCGAGAGGTATATGACCTCGTCAAGCCATACGGTCTGTGGATTCACGCGGATGCTGCCTACGGCGGAGCACTTGTATTAAGCGAAACCTATCGTAAGAAATTAGACGGTATTGAGCTTGCAGATTCGATCACGATCGACTTTCATAAACAATTTTATCAGCCGATCTCCTGCGGGGCATTTTTGCTAAAGGATAAAAGGCATTTTGGTTTGATTGATTATCATGCAGATTATCTCAATCCAAAGGAAGATGAGCTGGAAGGAATTCTACATCTCGTTAATAAATCTGTCCAAACAACACGCCGATTTGACGCGCTGAAATTACTTCTATCACTTCGTCTTATTGGAGAAGAAGGGTTTGGCGATATCATAGACCATACGATCCATTTTGCAAAGGATGTGGCCGCGCTTATTGAGAAAAATGATGACCTTGAAATGATCAATCCTGAGCCAGAAATCAATGCAGTTGTGTTCCGATTTAAGGATGACCACCAAACAGATGATGTCAATAAAATCATTCATCGCACATTATTCCAAACAGGAACTGCTGTCGTTGCAAAAACAGTAGTGGATGGTCAAACCTGCTTAAAATTCACTTTGTTAAATCCGAGAACGACAATCACACATATTGAGGAAATCCTTTCTGACATCGTTGATATCGGGATCGCTCATATTCAATCCGGGAGGGTACTACGTTGAGTCAATATAAACAAATGGCTGAAAATGCAACCATGCAAAGCTTTTTAAACTGTTTTTTACGCGAAACAGGAATCGATCGATCTGCAAAAAAAGAGACGAGAGCAGATGGCTCGCTTGTCTTCATCGCAAAACTAGCAAAGCAAGACCTAGAGCTTGTGATTCCGATCCGATATGTTTCATCTGTTGGCCGCCATCTCTTTGATTTTCCGATTCGCTTTCGCCCGCAAGGCAGTGAACAAGAGGGCGCAATCGTCGATTACACGACACTTGTTGCTTTATGTTCAAAGGAGCTTCTCATTGAATATGGCCGTACAGATGCAGAGGATGAATTCATGCTTCGCATCATTTTAAGCTGCCGAAATATTGAACGGTTCTTAAAGGAGCGAGAAAGTGATCGAGCCGCTCTTTCTGAAGCCGATTTTGAGTATATCGAGGCTGAGCAGTCACTTCTCCTTGGTCATTTAACGCATCCTACCCCAAAAAGCAGACAAGGAATGACAGAGGAGGAGGAAGCGATCTATTCTCCTGAGCTGAAAGGGACTTTTCAGCTTCATTACTTTAAAGCGCATCATTCGATTGTGCTTCAGGATTCGTCAATTACACAGTCTGCGGCAAGCCTCATGCTAGAGGAGCTCTTGCGCCAGGTACCAGCAGAAAAAGAGAGACTGAATACGTTAGTAGAAAACGGAGAATATGTGCTCATTCCGATTCACCCGCTTCAAGTGAAGGTGGTCATGGAGAAAGCGTTCGTGAACCGTTATATAGAGGAAGGGAAACTCACTTATTTAGGACCGATGGGTTCTGAATACACAGCGACTTCATCTTTCAGAACCGTCTATCAAAAGGATTCTGCTTACATGCTCAAATTCTCTGTTCCTGTGAAAATTACAAACTCCTTACGTGTCAATAAACAAAAGGAACTGGATCGCGGAGTAGAGATGTCGCGCATTTTAAAAACAGAATTAGGCGTTTCTCTATACGACGAATTCTCTGGATTCCGGGTCATTGAAGATCCTGCCTATTTATCCATTCAAGGAGAAGAGGCGGAATCTGGCTTTGAAGTAGTCATTCGTCAAAATCCATTTTTACATCGTGAAAAAGGGGCAAGCTTAATTGCTGGATTATGTCAGGATCATGCGTATGGTGGCAAATCGCGATTAGCAGGGATCATCCATGACCTTGCAGACGCAGAAGGCCGATCACCAGAGGCTGTAAGCCAAGATTGGTTTAAGCAATATTTAACCATTTCGTTAGAACCGATGCTCTGGCTGTTTGAAACGTATGGTCTTGCACTGGAAGCCCATCAGCAAAACGCTGTTGTGCAAATGAAGGGTGGTTACCCGCACACCTTCTATTATCGTGACAACCAAGGCTACTACTATAGTGAATCGAAAAAGGATAAACTCGCAAATCTTGTCCAAAACCTGAGCGTGAGAAGTGAAACGATTTGTGCAGATGAGGTAGCCGTTGAGAGACTGCGTTATTATTTCTTCTTTAATCATTTATTTGGTCTCATTAACGGTTTTGGTACAGAAGGTCTGGCGAAAGAAGAAGACTTGCTCGCGCTCGTGAGAGACACATTGCTTGCTCATGAGGAAACTTACGGGGCATCTGAGCTGACAAACAGCCTTCTGCGCTCAAAAGAACTGCCTTCAAAAGCGAATTTGCTGACACGGTTTGAAGATATGGATGAACTGACAGGATCTCTGGAAACACAGTCTCGTTACACAGCTGTCTTGAATCCGCTCTTTTTACATAAGGAGGCGCTGATTGGATGAGGGATCGTATTAAGTTTATTCGCGCTGAATATGAAAGAGATGTCCGGCTTGTCCACAAGTGGATGCAAGAGGAGTATGTTCACCCATTTTGGCATTTGAATATTCCGTTTCCTGCTTTTGAAAAGCATTTTTATCAGGCGATTCATGATCCGCATCAAACCCTATATTTAGGCACAATTGATGGGACGCCCATGAGTTATTTTGAGGCATATAACGTCAAAGGTGACATCATTGAATCTTACTATCAGCCTTCTTCGCATGATCAAGGAATCCATCTATTAATAGGGGAGCCGGATTATGTGGGAAAAGGTTTTGCGACCCCGCTACTTCTGGCCATGACAGCATTTCAATTTGAGCAGAACAAACGAACAGAAAAAGTCGTCGCTGAGCCGGATATTCGCAATGAAAAAATGATTCATGTATTTGAAAAATGCGGCTTTGAACGTGTAAAACCAGTCAATTTACCGGATAAAACAGGTCTTTTAATGTTTTGTGATCGAGAACGATTCGAAAGGAAGTATAACCATGACGTGGTTCAACAAGCAAAATAATGTAGTGGATGTAATAGGAATTGGCATTGGCCCGTTTAACTTAGGACTTGCCGCATTATCTGAAGAGGTAAATGAAATTGACGCTTTGTTTTTTGAAAGAAGTGAAGCCTTTCATTGGCACCCAGGGATGCTCATTGAGGGGACGACACTGCAGGTTCCCTTTTTAGCGGACCTTGTCAGTATGGCAGATGTGAAAAGTAAATATAGCTTTCTCAACTATTTACAGGAACAAAACCGTTTGTATTCATTTTACTTTCTAGAGGATTTTCATATCCCTCGCAAGGAATATAGTCATTATTGCCGTTGGGTCGCAGACCAGTTAGACTCTTGCCGATTTGGCATGAACGTCGAATCTGTCTCATTGATCGAGAAAGCAGGAGAAAAGCGATATGAAGTGCATGTGCGTCATGTGAAAGACCAAACGGTAGAGGTGTTTGAAAGTAAGCATCTCGTCTTAGGAATTGGTACACAGCCGGCGATACCAGCATCGCTCCAGCCAGCTTTAGGAGAGAAAGTTTTTCATTCTGCCGACTATTTAAAACGAAAGAAAGAAGGCTGTTTCAAAGGGAAATCTGTGACAGTGATCGGCTCTGGTCAAAGTGCGGCAGAAGTGTTCTATGATATTTTATCAGATGATGAGGCGAAGGATATTCACTGGTTCACACGCTCTAAAGGATTTTTCCCAATGGAATATTCAAACCTTGGTCTTGAATATTTCTCTCCAGATTATATTGATTTCTTTTATGAGCTTCCGCAAACAAAAAAGGATGCGTTGTTAAAGCAGCAAGACTTGCTGTATAAGGGCATCAGCTCTGCAATGATCCGTGATATTTATCATTTGCTTTATGAACGTTCTGCCTGCGGAGAGCAGTTGAACACAGTGCTTCAAGCGATGACAGAGGTCAACTTGATTGAGGAAACAGCTTGCGGCTTGTCCCTTTCATGCACGCAATGGGTCAAAGAGGATACCTTTACCCACGAGACAGATATTGTCGTGCTGGCGACGGGCTATCAATCCGTACTGCCGCCGTTTATCAACCCAATTTCTCATCACATTCAATGGGATGATCAAGGACGGTTCCAAGTCGAACGTGAATATCGCTTGAAAACAAATACAATGGGTGAAAATGATATTTTTGTCCAAAATGCAGAGCTTCATACACATGGCGTTGGCGCTCCGGATTTAGGTCTTGGCGCTTATCGAAACAGTGTGATTATCAATGAACTTGCTCGTCAAACCGTGTATCCACTTTATCAAAAGCACGTCTTCCAGACATTTGGTACACAAAAGCACGTCAATACATTCGAAGAAATCAAAGGTTAAGGAGGATGAAGCGATGAGTGTACAAGATGAATTGAAAAAAGCGGTGAATCCTGCTGCTTGGAAAAAGGCAAACCAGCGAATGGTGGCAAAAATGCTGTCTGAATACATGTATGAGGATATGCTTCATCCCGTGCAGCTAGATCATAAGGATGGCATTGCTCAGTATGAATTAATCATTCACGAACATAAGAAATATCGCTATCTTGCAAAACCTCGTTTGTTTGATAGTTTTGATACAATCGCTGAATCAATCGAGTGCTGTCAAGACGGAAAATGGTCAAAGGATGTCAGTGCAATTGTGTTTTTACTAGACATTCAGCCGCTCATTCCAATGTCTTCTGAGACAACAGGACACCTAATAAAAGAGCTTCATCACACCCTGTTAGCAGATGTACATTTGCTGTCGAAAAAAGCACTTCGTGCGGATGAACTGACAGATACTGATTATGCATGGATTGAAGGAGAAATGACAGGTCATCCTTGGATTGTGTATAACAAAGGACGCATTGGGTTCAGTTACGATGACTACCTAGCCTATGCACCTGAAAGGCAAGAAAGTGTGCAGCTGTCTTGGATTGCTGTTCACCGGGACCTTGCCACATTCCATGCAGTCGATCATGAAAACTATGAGCAGGTAATTGCCAAAGAGTTAGATGAAGTCACGATTCGTCAATTTCACCGCGTGCTAAAGGATGAAGGATTGAATACAGCTGATTATTATTTGATGCCTGTTCATAAATGGCAGTGGACACATATGATTATTCAACATTTCCCAGAAGATTTGGCGTTGCGCCGGATTGTGTATGTAGGAGAGGGACTGGATCAATATATCCCGCAGCAGTCGATCAGAACCTTTACGAACATCTCAAATAAAGGCAAGCATCATATTAAACTGCCAATGAGCATTTTAAATACACTTGTGTACCGAGGACTTCCGTCAGAACGGACAGTCATTGCCCCTCGCATTACAGCGCATATTAAAGGGATCGCGGATCAAGATTCATTTTTATCTGATGTCTGCCGCGTGATATTACCTGGTGAGAATGCAAGTATCAATGTCGATCATCCTTACTATAGCAAACTGCCTGGTGCCCCGTATCAATATCTTGAAATGCTCGGTGTCATTTTTAGAGAAAGCATTTACTCGTACTTAGATGAAGGAGAGAATCCTGTTACACTTGCGGCACTCACTTATGAGGATCATGAAGGTGAGCCCTATGTGAAACAGCTGATTGAAAAATCAGGTCTCTCAGCAAAAGAGTGGATGGCGAAATTTTTCCATGTGGTGATGCCGCCGCTATTGCACTTTATGTATCAATACGGCACCGTCTTTTCACCGCACGGACAAAATACGATTCTTGTGTTAAAAGATCATCAGCCTCATCGTTTGGCGATCAAAGATTTTGTTGACGATGTGAACATTAGTGATCAGCCGCTGCCTGAATTGGCCTCACTAGGAGAAGATTTGAAAGAAGTGCTGCGGAGTGAGCCGCCGGAAGGGTTAGTGCAGTTTATCTTTACAGGATTGTTTATTTGTAACCTGCGTTACGTATCAAATGTGTTAGACAATCATCAACTGTTAGATGAAACAGCGCTTTGGCGCTTGCTTGCTGAAGAAATTCAGCAGTATCAAAAGCAATTCCCACAGCTGAAGGACCGTTTTGACCTATTTGATCTATTCCAGCCGAAGCTGACAAAATTGTGCTTAAATCGTAATCGAATGATTGATTATGGGTATGGAGATGGAGATGACCGCCCACATGCATCAGAGCATGGAAAGGTCACAAATGCACTCGCGCATGTTCTTTCGTCCGTCGGCGAGAAATAATAGAAAAGCTGTAGACAAACCCTCGCATTCGTTGTCAGGTCTGCGCGCTGGTGCTCACCCTTCCTAGACTTCAAAGGTTTTCTATCACGCTGAAAAGAAGACAAAGTGCTAAAATAAACATCATTTTAGCACTTTGTCAACAATCTAAAGCTGTAGACATTAAGTGTCTACAGCTTTTTATATTTTACGAAAATGCTTGAGAGGCAAGGAAATAAAGAAGTGCGGGATCGTTCAGCTTTTCTTTTCCACGAATCATCATAAAATGCGCCTTGTTTGTTTTCGTAAAACCTGCTTCAACAAGTGATTCATGGAGGCGCTCAGCTGTTTCCTCCTGCATATCTAAACGAATCGGACCCGAATAAGACGAAATGAGAGAACGGATCAGCGAGAGAGCTGTAAGTTCATCATTTGCAGCAAGCGGTCCAATCATTAAATTGGCAGGTGTTTCAACACCAAACGCAAAGCCAGTTGTTTCGTGACGTTCATTCTTTGCAATGATACGCCGTGCTGCTCGGTTCATCCGGTTTTTTAAAAAGCTTGATCGATTTGTGCCTGCTCCTTTTTCATCTAGTGCTTCAATACACGGAAGGTGCGATTCATCGGCAGGAGACAGGTGGATGTCATCTGACACACGAAGCGCTTCTGGGTTTGGGTTTTGCGTTTTGTAAGTCGTAATGTAGCCAACCGTGTGAAACCCGATTTTTTCGTAAACTGGCCGCCCTTGGACAGTAGCGGTTAAAACGACAGGAACGCTTTGATCACATTGATCTAGCAGGGTGTCAATCATTTTCCTTGCAAGACCTAAGCCGCGATGTGTCTCAGATACAATGACAGCACCAATTGACGCCATTCGATCATATTGGAAAAGTCCTGCGCATGAGATGACTTGTCCATCCGCTGTTGAAAAACCTGTGAAATATCCATTTGTTAAAAGAGATGAGAGCTCTTCCGCATTGTAATCAGGCCAGTCTACCTCTTGAGACAATGCGATAAGATCTGGTATGTCATCGAGTGTTAATGCTCGTTGAACAACGTTTGTCATGACACGCAACTCCTTCTTAGCTGAATTCATCTATGTGTATCGTACCATAAGAAGATATAGTGTAAAAATTGAAGTTTATCTAATTTTCCCAGCAAAAAAGAACCTCCAGTTTCGGAGGTTCTGCATTAATGAACATTAAAATATCGAGCTTCAGGATGAGAAACGACGATCGCTGAAACAGATGCTTCAGGTTCCATCATAAATCCTTCTGTTAGATGGATGCCGATTTTTTCAGGCTGAAGCAGCTTGAACAGCTTTTCTTGGTCTTCAAGATTTGGACAAGCGGGATAACCAAAGGAATAGCGCTGCCCTTGATAATTCGCTTGGAATCGTTTTTCCATTGTGAAATCGACTGGGTCAGGGAAGCCCCATTTGTCACGAATCACTTGGTGGGTTCTTTCGGCTAATCCTTCTGCAAGCTCAAGTGCTAGAGCTTGAACTGCATGCATTTTTAAATAATCTCCTTCTTGCTTAAATTGCTGCGCGACTTCACGTATACGCGCACCAGCTGTAACGGCAAATAAAGCAATATAATCTTTCTCCTTTTCACCGCTTCCCCGCACATAATCAGAAATGGAGCGGTACGGAAGCTTCTCCTGTCTTGGAAATTGGAATGTTTCAATGATACGGTTAGGCACTTCGGGATCATAAATATGCAGATCATTTCCGTTTGAACTAGCAGGATAAAATTGATAGACAAACGCTGGGGCAAACCAGTTTTTTTCTCTACCTTCGTTTAGAAGATCTGTGACAAGCTGCTTTAATTCCAATGCTTTTGGATGCTGTTCGGCCAACAGCTTTTTGACCTTTCCTTTTAATCCAAGGTGGTGGCCGATGAGCATTTGTTCATTCACATAAGGCATAATGTGGTGCAGGTCGATATTCCTTACATAATGACGTGCCGTATTTTCCGGCGTGAAAATAGGTGCCTCAGGGAGTGCCACACGTTTTTCTAGTAATTCAATGACAGCTTGTGGCTGCTTTGTTTCTTTCTCTTTGACAGGTGCCACAGACTCTTCATCGGGCTTTATTTGAAACTGAAAAGGATTTGCTTTTAACTCATTGGCTAAAGATAAGCCGTCCATCGCATCTTTTGCGTAAAGGACCGGTCCGTCATAATGAGGCGAAATCTTCATTTTCGTAAATTTACGAGAAAGTGCAGCGCCGCCGACCAAAATGGGCACGGAAATATTCGCTTTTTGTAAATCCTGAGCGGTGAGTACCATTTGCTGGGCTGACTTCACAAGTAATCCTGATAATCCAATCATATCGGGCTTTTCCTTTTGCACAGCTTCGATCAATGTTTGTGGTGTCACCTTAATCCCGAGGTCGACCACGTGAAAGCCGTTATTGCTCAAAATGATGTCGACAAGGTTTTTCCCAATATCATGGACATCTCCTTTTACAGTGGCAAGTAGAATCTTACCTTTCCCGCTTGCATGCTGCTTTTCCATATATTGCTCGAGATACGATACAGATGCCTTCATGACCTCTGCCGATTGAAGTACTTCCGCCACAATCAGTTCGTTTTGATTGAAAAGACGTCCAACCTCAGCCATTCCCTGCATTAACGGACCATTGATGATATGAAGTGGTGATTCAAATTGCTCTAGAGCAAGGGATAAATCATCGATAAGACCTTCTTTTGTTCCTTCGACGACGTAGAGTGCTAGCCTTTCATCAAGTGATAAGGAGACCTTTGGTTTTTTCACCGTTTTCTTTTTGCCGCGGTAAAATTGGGTGAATTCAGCAAGGGTTTGATCATTTGTTTCATAGAGCAACGTTTCGGCGAGCTTGATTTCTTCCTTTGGAATAGAAGCGAAGCGTTCAAGTTTTTCTGTATTCACAATGGCGTAGTCAAGTCCTGCTTGGACGCAGTGATACAAGTAGACGGCATTCAAGATTTCTCTCCCAAGAGGCGGGAGTCCAAAAGACACGTTGCTGATGCCTAAAATCGTCAAGCACTCAGGCAGGTTTTCCTTGATCATCTTGATGCCTTTGATCGTTTCTTCGGCAGCGCCAATATACTGCTCGTCTCCAGTGCCTACTGGAAAGACAAGTGGATCAAAAATGATGTCACTTGCGGGAATGCCATATTTCTTCGTTAATAGATCATGAGAGCGTACCGCAATCTCCAGCTTTCGTTCTGCTGTTACGGCCATCCCTGTTTCATCGATCGTGCCGACAACAAGTGCACCGCCGTACAGCTTCACAAGTGGAAGAATTTCTTCGAAGCGTTCTTCGCCATCCTCAAGGTTAATGGAATTGATGATGGCTTTCCCTTGGGAATATGTGAGCGCCTTTTCGATCACGAGTTTATCCGTTGAATCAATGACAAAAGGGGCTTTGACTTTTTTCATAGCCTCTTGTAAAAAGCCTTCCATGTCAGCCGCCTCCTCGCGGTCTGGATCAGCGAGACACACATCAATCACGTGAGCGCCGTTTTTTACCTGTGCACGAGCAATTTCTGATGCTTCTTCAAACTTTTGTTCCGCAATGAGTCGTTTGAATTTGCGTGAACCAATCACGTTGGTCCGTTCTCCTACAAAAAGAGGGCGCATTGATTCCTCATATATCAGGGGCTCAATTCCTGATACGGTATGCTGAGACGATTCATGCACAATGTGACGTGGCTGAATCATTCGTACTTCATCTGACAATGCCTGTATATGTGCAGGTGTTGTTCCGCAGCAACCGCCAACAATATTTAACCAGCCTTCCTTGGCAAAGGCGGAAATTTTTTTAGCAAGTGAAGCAGGGGATTCATGATATTGACCTTCTTCATCTGGTAGACCAGCATTTGGATAGCAGCTAACCGCTGACTTGGCGATGGAGGAGAGCGTGCGGATATGGTCTGTCATAAATTCAGGACCCGTCGCACAGTTCAGGCCGACACTCATTGGTTTCATATGCTCAAGAGAGATATAAAAGGCTTCAATATCCTGACCAGCGAGGGTAGTGCCCATCGGTTCAATCGTACCTGATACCATAAGAGGCAACTCAATACCTGTCTGCTGGAAGGCTTCCTGAATGCCTTTGAAACCAGCTTTTACATTCAGCATGTCTTGACTTGTTTCTAAAAGAAGGGCATCACATTTGCCATCAATCAAGGCGCGGGCCTGCTCTTCATAGTTTCTGACGAGCTCATCGAAGGTTGTGCCGCCTGTCACAGATAATGTTTTCGTAGTGGGACCCATCGCGCCTACAACAAATCGGGGCTGCTCCGGCGTGGAGAAACGGTCAGCTTCGTCCTTTGCCAGCTGGGCAGCCCGTATATTGAGTTCATAGGCAAGGTGGCCAAGCCCGTATTCGTCAAGGACGAGCTTTGTAGCCCCGAACGTATTTGTTTCAATGAGGTCAGCGCTTGCCTCAAGGTATTCTCTATGAATCGCGCGGATGGTGTGAGGGGCTGTCACATTCAAATACTCGTTACAGCCCTCATACTCTTCTCCGCCAAAGTCTT
Source organism: Bacillus sp. FSL R7-0672 (assembly GCF_038601465.1). Taxonomy (NCBI): domain Bacteria; kingdom Bacillati; phylum Bacillota; class Bacilli; order Caryophanales; family Bacillaceae; genus Bacillus; species Bacillus sp. FSL R7-0672. Next base: position 1,129,295 of record NZ_CP152010.1, read on the forward strand.
CTGCTGTGAGATTGGCATTTTGAATCATGGTCCCCATTGCACCATCAAGGACGAGGATGCGTTTCTTAAGCTGTTCAGTGATAGTTGACATGGGTGTTTGACTCCTTTTCTTTCTGATGAATGTAGGTGGTTAGTTCTGCTGTTAAGTCTGATCGAAGGAAAGGAGTAATTAAATAAATGCCGTTAAACAATTCGCAGGCTGTATCTAATAAAGAGCGGGCAATCGCTAAGCCTTCTGCTCGCTGCTTCTCTTTATCCTCACCAGCCTTGGCCATAATGTCACGAATGGAATCAGATAATTTGATGCCTGGAATTTCATGGTGAATAAACTCCGCATTTCGGCTGCTTGTTAATGGCATAATGCCAATATAAATCGGTTTATCTAAATGACGGCTCTCCTCATGAATTTTCACAAGCTGTTCCTCAGAATAAACAGGCTGTGAAATAAAATAATCAGCACCGTATTCAATTTTTTTCTCAAGACGTTTGACCGCTTTATCAATGTGACGAACATTCGGATTAAACGCGCCAGCTACTGAAAAATTGGTCTTTTTGCCAAGGGGCTTCCCTGAGAAAGAAAGGCCTTCGTTAAACTGCTTAATCAGCCGAATCAAATCAAAGGAGGTTAAATCATACACAGACGTTGCCCCTGGGAAATCTCCAATCTTAGAAGGGTCGCCTGTAATGGCTAAAATATCAGTTAAACCAAGGGTGTCAAGACCCATCAAATGGGATTGAAGCCCAATCAAATTACGATCACGGCATGTGATATGGACGAGTGAACGCATATCAAGCTGCTGTTTCAATAAAGCGCCGCAAGCCACATTGCTAATGCGCGGAGTCGCAAGAGAATTATCAGCCAATGTCAAGGCATCAATACCTGCATTCTTTAATTCATTTGCTGCGACGAGGAATTTTTCGAAGTTCAGCTTCTTCGGCGGATCAAGCTCTACAATAATCGTCCGTTTTTTCGTAGCGAGCTCATCAAGACCTGGTTCAGTCCGCTGATCTTGAATCGAAATGATTTCTTCTTTTAATACTTTTACTTCTTTTTCAGTGATCGGGGCTAAATCCTTGACCGCTTCAGCCATTGCGTGAATATGCTGAGGCGTTGTTCCGCAGCACCCGCCGATAATACGTGCGCCTTGATTTCTAAATTCAAGTGCACTTTTTCGAAAATAATCGTTATCTGTATCATAGACGAGTCTGCCTTCTTCAAGAGAGGGAAGACTGCTGTTAGGATAGACTGATAAGTGGGAATTTTCTAAAATTGGAACGCCTTCGAGTGCCTGAATCATATGATAAGGGCCCAGCCGGCAGTTGATGCCAACGACGTCTGCGCCAAGAGAGGACAATTCAGATAAACCATCCTTGAGCGGTGTTCCATCCTGCAACACACCTTGTTCATGCATGGAGACGTTCATGACAATCGGGAGAGTCGTTTCTTTTCGTGCAATTTGGAGAACGGCCTTCGCTTCTTCCATGTCATAATACGTTTCTAGCAATAATCCATCGGGCTGCTCATTTAATAGAATGTATAGCTGTTCCCTAAAGCTTCGTTTAATTTCTTCAATCGTATAGGCATTTTTGTTAAACGTTCGAATGCCGCCGATCGTTCCAAGGACATAAGCAGAGCCTGCGGCTGCTTTTGCGATTTGTACCGCCTTTGTATTGATACGCTTTGTTTCTTCCTCTAAGCCGTAGCGGGATAGTTTAATATAATTTGCGCCATACGTATTTGTTTGAATGATGTCCGCACCAGCCTGCACATATGCTTCGTGCACGCGCCTTACTTCATCTTCTTTCGATAAATTTAATTCTTCAAAGCAGCGGTCAATGCCGTAAGAGTATAAAAGTGTTCCCATTGCACCGTCAGCAATCAGTACGCGGTTTTGTAAGTCTTGTAATAGGCCCATTGGTTTCCTCCTTATTTTTATGTAACAAAAAAAGCCTTCTGATAAGAAGAAGACTTTTTGGCTGTATCGTAATTCTTCTTCTTATCTTCCAAGCAGTTGCTTGCTGGATTTAGCACCTTGGTCATAGAAAATATATTTCTACTACACCGGTTGCTGAGGCTTCACAGGGCCAGTCCCTCTGCCTCTCTTAATAAGAAAGCGATATGAACTTGTCAATAAATTGAACTTCCATCCACTGTATCGAAAAAATCGGAAATAATCAATGGAAAATTTGAAATTTATCGAAAATTTATAAATTGAACGTCAATCGGTAAATCTGCCTTGCGCATAAGAGAAATAACCTCTTGTAAATCATCTTTATTTTTTCCTATTACACGCACTTGGTCATCTTGAAACTGTGACTTCACTTTGATGCCGGATTGCTTAATGAGTGCATTGATCTTTTTGGCGTTGTCTTGATCAATTCCGCTGATCAGCTTTGCACGCTGGCGTACGGTTCCGCCAAGGGCATGCTCGGTTTTTCCGTAGTCGATGTTTTTAGTTGGAACATTTCGTTTGATCAGCTTCGACACAAGTACATCTTTTAGCTGCTCAAGCTTAAAGTCATCATCAGAGATGAGCACAAGCTCTTCTTTTTCAAGAGAAATATCACTTTTACTTCCTTTAAAATCATAACGGTTTTTAATTTCCTTCAGCGCTGCTTGAACGGCGTTTTGCACCTCTGGCAGTTCAACCTTCGATACAATGTCAAATGAGCTTTCTTTTGCCATAACACATGACCTCCATGGATAGATATTGCGTCTATTTTATCATGCAACGTGGAGAAGAAGAAACTTTATCGAAGAGACGAGTCAAAGAGTTCTGCTGGCAGCGGTATAAATCGCGTTCGGTTTGACCACTTTAGCTAACAGAACTAGAGATGTTCATGTGAAGAGAAGTATAGTAGAATAAAGTGAATCAAAAGATGAACGAACGCTCTTTTATGAGCAGATAGGAAGGAAGAGAACATGAGACCAGGTGAGCAACTGACCTTGCAAATAGAGAACGAGATGGAATACGGTTACTTTTTGACAGATGGTGAAGATTCTGTCCTCTTGCACCGCAGTGAAATGACAGAAGATATTGGTGACCAAGATGAAGTAGAGGTCTACTTATACTTAGATCATGAAGAAAGACTAGCTGCGACGATGAAAATACCGACAATCAATGCGCATACATATGGCTGGGTAGAAGTCGTAGACGTCCTAGAAGACATGGGCGCATTTGTGGATGTTGGGCTGTCAAAGGATGCACTTGTTGCAACAGAACATCTACCGCCTTTTGAGGAAGCATGGCCGAAAAAAGGAGACAAACTTTACTGTATGCTGAAAGTCACAAGCTACGGCAGAATGTTCGCAAAGCCAGCCACTGAAGATGTGATCAGTGAATTGTTTACTGAAGCACCCGAAACCTTAATGAACAAAGAAATCACTGGTACGATTTATCGCTTAATTGCGACAGGCTCTTTTATGCTGACAGATACAGGCGTGCGAGGGTTTATCCACCGTACGGAACGAAAGGAAGAGCCAAGATTAGGATCGACCGTGACAGGACGCGTCATTGCAGTGAAAGAGGATGGAACCGTGAACGTTTCTCTGCTTCCTAGAAAACAGGAAGCGTTATCTGTCGATGCAGAAGAAATCTTAACCTATATGAGAACGAGAAATGGTGCTATGCCTTATGGAGACAAAAGTGATCCAGAAGACATCCGCGAACGATTCCAAATGAGCAAGGCAGCCTTTAAACGAGCATTAGGTCATTTGATGAAAAACGGCCTAGTTTACCAAAAAGAGGGCTGGACATACGAGAAAAAATGAGCAGCGTGAAAGAGAACCCTAACCTCATGGGTTTTCATATCACACTGAAATGAAAAAAAGGGATAAAATCATCATGGTTTTATCCCTTTTTTTATATTTGTTATAAATAATGGGTTTTTTCAGTGAAAAAAGTCATGAAAAAAGCTGAAAAACCTTCACTTAATCATTGAAACAACGCCTCTCAAATCCGATAAGAAAGGAGTAAGGATGATAAAAGGAGTGTGTGTTTGGATGAAAGTGAAAATTTCTTTGCTTCTGTTGGTAGCCGTGCTTATGGTGCTCGCCGCATGCAGCAATCAACAAGGGAAACCACCAGCATCAAATGCGAAGCATATTGGCGTTATGCTCACAGATGATGGTCTTGGTGATCAATCATTTAACGATTCATCGTTTAAAGGATTAGAAAAAGCACGTGATGACCTAGGTATTGAATTTGATTATAGAGAAATTGCAGAAACCGATACATATGAAAAAGGACTGACCGAGCTTGTAAAAGCTGGCAATGATCTCGTCATCGGGGTAGGCTTTAGTATGCAAGAAGACTTAGAAAAAGTCGCAAAGAAATATCCGAAGAAGCACTTTTTGCTCATCGATGCCGTATCTGAGCTGAAAAATGTGACCTCCGTGACGTTTAAAGAAGAGCAAGGCAGCTATTTAGCGGGCGCACTTGCTGCAATGACAACGAAAAGTGATGTCATTGGATTTGTTGGCGGTGTCGATGCGGAGTTGATCCATCGTTTTGAAAAAGGGTTCCAAAAAGGCGCCAAATCAGTGAATCCGAACATCAAGATCTTATCCACCTATGCTAATACGTTTAGTGATGCGGACAAAGGCAGTAAAATAGCCAAAGGCATGATCAAAAAGAAAGCAGACGTTTTATATGCCGCAGCTGGCTATACAGGTGTCGGTGTATTAAAAGAAGCGCAAGCGCAGGGCAAATATGCCATTGGTGTAGATAGTGATCAGTACTACACCGCTGAAAAAGCGGTGATTTCGTCCATGGTAAAAAAAGTCGATGAAGTGGTCTATCAATTCAGCGAACAGCTCGTCAAGAGCAATCAAATCAAAAATGGGCATGTTATTTACGACTTAAGCAATGACGGAATCGATATGGCAAGAATTCGGGTGCTCAAAGATGCTGAAACATTGACCAAAAAAGTAAATGAACTGAAGCAGAAATTGCTAAAAGATGAGGGGGACGCATCATGAGCTTGCGCATCAAAATTTTACTCAACTCACTCGTCTCACTTCTTTTAGCAGTTGGCGTCATCGCCTTTATCATTGTCAGTATGACAAAGATCCAATCATCAAATGAAACAGAAGTTCAAACCTTATTAAATGTTCAAAAAACAAAGGCAAGCTTTGAAAGCGTCGAACAAACCATGACCAATTATTCAATGACACTTTCTGATGAACAGCTAGAGGTTGTTCAAACCGGTATTTCTACATCAAAAAAACAACTGCAAACCTTAAACAAACATGCAGGAAATATAAATAAAGGTGAATTAACAAGGTTAAATGCAAAATATGACACGTGGACCAAAGAAGCAAATAATGCCATTGGTGAAAAAAACGCATCGGATACAAGACGGGTCGCTGCAAGAATTGATGGTGTTTTAAACGACATCCATACAATGAATAAAAGAGCAGAAGAAGCATATAAACAAAATCTAGAGAATACAGCGGATAATGTGCAATGGATCATCACAAGTGCACTCGTCGCAGCCCTCACACTGATTGTCATTGCTGTCTTTTTAAATATTGGATTAACAAGATCCATCGTGACACCGATTAAATCACTTTCCTACCGAGCGAAGCAGATCGCAGAAGGCAACCTTGCTATCGAGCGACTGGATATTCAGCGTAAGGATGAAATCGGCGGCTTGAATGAATCCTTTAATCAAATGACAGATCAACTGATTAGTTTGATTAAAGAAATCAGTAATGTCTCAAATCAAGTAGAGACATTCTCGATCCAGTTAGATGATGAAAACAAAAAGCTGATGGAATCTGCAAATCAAGTATCTGTCTCGACAGACGAAATGGCAAATGGGTCACAAGCCATTTCAGAGGATCTCCAGCATGGCGTTAGCTTGATTGAAAAGATGGATCAGCATGGACGTAAAAATTCCGAACGTTCACAAACAGTCATCCAAAGTACAGAGGATGCGATAGAAGCAGTGGAAAGTGGAAAGCACACGTTAACAGAAACAAAAACGGCGATTGAAAAAAATACACATGCCACAAGGCAAATCGAGCAGTCGGCAGGAGAATTCACGCAATATGCTAGCGGAATCTCTGCTATGGCCAAAACAGTTTCTGACATTGCGGATCAGACAAACTTACTTTCGCTAAATGCGGCGATCGAAGCGGCAAGAGCAGGTGAGGCTGGAAAAGGCTTTGCCGTTGTAGCAGATGAAATTCGTAAGCTTGCCGACGAATCATCTAACGCTACAAGACAAATCTTTGATATGGTCAGTCATATTGAAAGAGGCATTCAATCCATTAGTCAAACTGTCAAAGAAGGAGTCAAGCTTTCACTTCAACAGCAGGATGCGATGGACAAAACCTCACACTCCTTTGAAGATATAGAAACAAAAGCGCAGCACATTAAACAAGAAATGGCGGTCTTAAATGACCAAATTGTTCAATCAACAGAGCTTGGCGGACAAGTGCTCAACTCGATTGAAAATATTAGTGCAGTTGTAGAAGAAACAGCAGCTGGCAGTGAAGAAATTTCTGCCTCGGCCAATGAACAGCTGCAATCATTCCATCAAATGAACAAACAGGTAGAAGAACTGATGAGTATGACGGCAAGGTTAAATGAAACCGTCCACCGTTTTAAACTTTCATAAGTCATAAGAAAAGCACCCTTCCCGTGATGTGTCAGGGAAGGGTGCTTTTTATGATGGTTTGCCTGTAAAGAAGATGGCAAGCGTGCCTGGGCCTGAATGGGACCCAACAGCTGCGCCGACAATCTGAATATCAATTTCTTTTGGATGAAATTCGGCTTCAATCAATTGTCTCATGTCTTCTGCAAGTGCAGGATCATCACCATGACTAATGCCAACAGTTTGATTTGACCAATCCGTTCCACGTTCTTTCATCAGTTCAATAATGCGTTTCAACAGCTTTTTACGTCCGCGGATTTTCTCAAGGGGGATGAGCTTTCCATCCTCGACGTGTAAAATGGGCTTAATACTCAATAAACCGCCAACAAATGCGGACGCTTTACTAATTCTTCCGCCTCTTGCTAAATACGATAAATCGTCTACAGTAAAAATATGTTGTAAAGATTCGCAAAAATGCTTTACAGACGTTTCAATTTCTTGTATTGTATTTCCGTCAATGGCAAGTGATTGAGCGTGTTTGACAGCAAGCCCATAGCCGAGTGAAGCACATTTAGAATCAATGATTCGTAAATCAAAATCAGGGTATTCTTCCTTCACTTCGTTTGCCATCATCATAGCGGTTTGATATGTACCAGAAAGCTCTGATGAAAAGGCAACATAGATTGCAGATGTATGGGTTTGTGCGAGAGAAACAAAGGCTTCTTTGATTCGGTTTGGTGAAGCTTGTGACGTTTTTGGGCTGGCACCTTGTCTCATCGCATCAAATACTTGTTTTGGTTCAATGGTGACCAAATCTTCAAATTCCTGCTCGCCAAGCAATACACGGAGCGGAATAACCGTCATGTTATGTTCATCATAATAAGAAAGAGGCAGATCAGCAGCACTGTCTGCTATGATATGAACAGTCATCAAAATCCCTTCTTTCTAAAAAAAATCAGCCATATTTTACAACTTTTTAGCCTAACTATATCACAGAAATCAACTTTTCGTGTTCAAATTCTAAATTTTAGGGAAAACCATAGAGAGAATGGTAAGTGGAGGAATGACAATATGTTCATCGGAGAAGCAAAAAAACTCATTGTCGTCGTCATTGGTGCACTGCTCAATGCGATTGGACTGAATTTATTTTTAATCCCAGCTGATGTATACGCGAGTGGGTTTACAGGGGTAGCCCAGCTGTTATCCAGCTTAATGGATCAATATGCGCCATTTTATGTATCCACAGGGATTCTATTATTTATTTTAAATATTCCAGTCGGCATTTTAGGCTGGATGAAAGTGGGCCGTTCCTTTACGTTTTACAGCATCATCAGTGTGGCTCTGACGACCATTTTCCTCGGCATCTTACCAGAAACGAGTGTTTCACATGATATTTTACTAAATGCTGTGTTTGGAGGCGTGATATCCGCAGTAGGGATTGGGATCACGCTCAAATTTGGGGCATCGACAGGCGGACTCGACATCATAGCCATGATCTTAGCGAAGTGGAAGGATAAACCAGTCGGCACGTATTTCTTCATTTTAAATGGTATCATCATTTTTACAGCAGGATTATTACAAGGTTGGGAGAAAGCATTATATACCCTTGTCACATTGTATGTGACCACAAGGGTCATTGATGCCATCCATACAAGACATGAGAAGCTGACCGCGATGATTGTAACGAAGAAGGCTGATGAAATCAAGGAAGCCATTTATGGAAAAATGGTCAGAGGTATTACGACTGTACCTGCAAAGGGAGCTTTTACCAATGAGCCAAAAGAAATGATGGTGATCGTCATTACAAGGTATGAGCTGTATGAACTTGAACAAATTATTAAAGAAGTCGATCCAAAAGCCTTTACAAATATTGTGCAAACAACTAATATTCTTGGATTTTTCAGACGAGATTAAAAGGTGGGTAGCGAATGAAAAAAGGGTTGGTGCTTCTCCTCGTTGTATTGATTTTAACCGCTTGTGGACAACAAAAAAAGGATGAACCAAACAAGGAGGTATCAGGTCAAATGGGAGAAAAAACGGTTGTACTCACAGTAGACCCCGTCCAGAAAGGTTCTTCGGTTCAATTTAACATGTCATTGAAAAATGAATCAGATCGAGATATTGAATTTACCTTTAACACAAGCCAGAAATTCGAACTCAGTGTGTATGATGAAAACGGAAATGAACAATACCGCTATTCAAAAGACCGTATGTTCACACAGGCCATCCAATCATTTGTGCTGAAGAAAGGCGAAGCCTATGATTTTCAAGATACGTGGTCAAATGGTGTCAAGCCGGGAACGTATGAAGCGGTCGTCACATTTAAAGGAAAAGCAGAAGGGCTGAAGCAAATCACGGAAAAGAAAACGTTCCAAGTGAAATAAGTGCTTTCAACTTCATAAGAAACAGAAAAAGCTGTCCAATGGTGTGGACAGCTTTTTTATGTTAGAGATCATCGAGCAAGTCTTGGAAGGTATGCAGCTGGTTTCTTTCTGCATCTGTCGAATTGGCAAATGCAGATGATACGGCATTTTTGGCTCGTTTGACCGCCTGTTGACGCTCTAATCCAGATGAAAATGAAGAAGTAAGGGCTTCTTCAGTAAATGATTTGGCTTGATCAAAAAGTTCGTTTCTCACAATGAACCTCCAGAAGCATCAGTCTTCATGTTTTCTCTGCCAGACGCTTCTTCAAGCGTAGAACGATAAGGAAAACGTGCGTCATGCAGACTGATTGAATCTTTACCTTGTTGTATAAAGCGTTTCGATTTGCTTCTTTTACCCATTCGGAATCCGCCCCTTTACACAAGCTGACAGGACAACCTGTCTAAAGGTAGTATGCCCGCTTCCATCTGCTATGTATGAATGGAAAAATTAAAGCGAGAAGTAATTCGTTAGAAACTTTGCAATCCCATCTTGTTCGTTTGTATCAGTGACTTCATTTGAAACACGTTTCACGGCATCGATTCCGTTGCCCATAGCCACACCGCATCCAGCAAATTCAAGCATTTCTAAATCATTGTCTTCATCTCCGAATGCCACAATCCGCTCCTGTGGAACGCCGTAATAATCACTGATCTTTTGCAGTCCAACGGCCTTGTTCATGCCTGTTTTAATGATCTCAATCACGTGCCACGGAGCAGCCCATCGCCTATGATCAATCACTTCTGCATGAACATCTGATAAATAGCTTCGAATGGCTCCGACGTCCTCTTCTTTTGCGTGAATTAACACGCTCGTCACATTCTCTCCAAGGTTGTCCCGAAGGTCTCCAACAGTGACTTTATTTGCATTCATATTAAATATATCAATGAGCTTCTCATCATGATAATGGAAATACAAATCGTCTAACACTTCAGCTAGCACATTATGCACTTTATACTCCTCACTAATGTCTACAAGCTGTTTAACGACTTGAAGATCAAGTGACGTATGAAATCTGCCCCATTTTTCATCAAGAGGATGATGGACAAACGCTCCATTAAAATTCACAATGGGTGAATCAAGCTGTAATTGCTGATAATAAGGAGAGCTGGAACGAAATGGCCGGCCGGTTGAAATACAGACATGATGCCCGCTGTCTTTCACTTTTTGAATGACGTCAAGTGTGTGTGTAGAGATGGTTTTATCATCTTTTAATAACGTGCCATCCAGGTCAAGTGCGATTAGGTAAGGTTTAGTCTCCATAAAATCTCCTTTGATCTGTAAGTGATAGGAGGCAGTTCGTGCGGCGCCTCTACCTATAGTGTATCTTTATCACATCTTTGTTGTCTACATGTTAAAATAAACAAAGACGGGAATGATAAAGGAGGATTCATAGGCTGTGATCACCATTGATGAGCAAATTGCGCGCGATATTCCATTTTTACATATCGTAAAAGCTGAAAATAAAGACAAACCGCTGCCGCTTGTATTTTTTATACACGGATTTACAAGTGCACGCGAGCACAACTTACACTTCGCCTTTCATTTGGCGGAAAAAGGCATGAGAGTGATTTTGCCTGACTGTGCTTATCATGGTGTAAGATCAGAAAACCTCAGCTTAGAGGAACTGGCGTCAAGGTTCTGGGAAATTGTCTTGAACGAAATACGTGAAATCGATATACTCAAAACATACTTTGAAGAAAAACATTTGATTGAAGCCGATCTGATCGGTGTTGCAGGTACTTCCATGGGCGGCATCACGACCTTTGGTGCACTCGCCAAGCATGATTGGATTAAAGCGGCAGTTAGCTTGATGGGCAGTCCGAAATATACGACATTCCTACAAGCACAAATCATGAACATGCGGAACAAAGGGTTGATGAAAGAAATTACAGACGAAGAGGTTCATCAGCAATTAGACGTGCTGCGTCCTTATGATTTAACGCTGCAAACAGATCGATTAAACAAAAGACCGCTGTTATTCTGGCATGCAGAAAATGATCCAGTTGTCCCTTACCGGCATGCAAAAGCTCTTTATGACGAGTTAGCAGCAACCCAATATAAAGAAGATCCGCACCTGATTCGTTTTATTACAGATGGACAGGCTGGCCATAAGGTCTCAAGACAAGCAATGTTTGAAACGGTTGACTGGTTTGTGACACATCTGAAAAGCACAAACGTTTAGTCAAAAGAAAAAGTACGTTATACTAATGGAAAAGGAGTGGATATCATGGATGAAGCATTGAAAGAAAATATTTTAGGCGCCCTAGAACAGGTGATTGACCCTGAGCTGAATGTCGACATCGTCAACCTTGGACTTGTCTATGATGTCGATCTTGATGAGAATGGAAAAGCGGATATCACGATGACCTTAACATCAATGGGGTGTCCTCTTGCACCAGTAATCGTGGATGAAGTGAAAAAAGCATTAAGTGATCTTCCAGAAGTGAAAGAAACAGAAGTTCACATCGTATGGAATCCGCCTTGGACACGAGACAAAATGTCAAGATACGCAAAAATTGCGCTCGGTATTCAATAAGCACAAATGAAAATGCCTGGTATGAGTTGAACTCATGCCAGGTTTTTTTATGAAAAAATAAGGTGGAGGAAGAGAATGGATTGATATAATGGGTGTAATATGACAGATCGGAGTACCTCATAATGAAACGAAAATGGTTATGGATTGTTCTTTTAATGGGATACGCTGCTGCATTTTTTACATCAATCACCATCCGCGAGGAACAAGCACACAAAAAACAAGATCTTGAGGCGTTTACAGATGTCAGTCATCTCATGCCTGTTAAAATAAAAAAAGTCGTTCAAGGTAAAGAAATAGATACTTTAAAAGAAGTAGTAGAAGAAGCGAAAGTAAAAAACTTGCCGATATCAATAGCCGGCAAACAGCATAGCATGGGCGGCCACACGTATTATGAAAATGGCATTGTGCTCGATATGACAGAATTCCGCCAAATTTTAGCGTTTGATGAAAAAAAGAAAACGATTCGGGTCCAAAGCGGCGTTACATGGGATGATATACAAACATATGTGAACCCATATGGTCTTGCCGTGAAGGTCATGCAATCACAGAATATCTTCACGATTGGCGGTTCTCTCAGTGCAAACGCACATGGACGTGACATTCGCTACGGCTCACTCATAGACACTGTTCGTTCCTTTAGGCTACTTAAGGCAGATGGGGAGATCGTTACAGTGAAGCCGGGCGATGATTTGTTTACTGCCGTGATTGGCGGATATGGTTTGTTCGGCGTCATTTTAGATGTTGAGCTTTCGTTAACGAGAGATGAATTATACAAAATGGAGACAACCTCTCTAGATTATCGCGAATACAGTGATTATTTTCAAAAACATGTCAAACAAAATAAAGAAGTACGCATGCATCTTGCCAGAATCTCAACAGCGAAAACAAACTTTTTGAAAGAGATGTATGTGACGAATTATTCCCTCACTTCACAACAAGAGATTGAATCATATCAAGAGCTGAAAGAGGATCAACTCGTTATGCCACTCAAATTTATGCTCGGTCTTTCAAGAAGGTTTGATATGGGGAAAGATCTGCTATGGAATTTGCAAAAGAAGTATTTCCAAAGTCAAAATGATCAGCTGATCACAAGAAATAATGTGATGCGCTCAGATTCTGCTTTTTTAGAATATGAAAATGAGTCAGATACAGATGTGCTTCAGGAATATTTCGTCCCAGTCGACCGCTTTCGTGCGTATATCGATGACATGAGACACTTTTTACAACAGGAAGAATTGAATTTAATGAACATCACGATCCGCTACGTACAAAAAAATGAAAAAGCGGATCTCTCATATGCGAAAGAAGATATGTTTGCACTTGTTCTTTTAGTGAATTATGGTTTTGAGAAAGAAAAGAAGGCAGAAGCAGAGCGGATCATCCGGCAAATGACAGATATCACGCTTCAGCACCATGGAAGCTATTACTTACCGTACATGCCTTATCAAACGAAGATACAAATGAAGCGGGCCTATCCTAAAACCGATGTATTCTTCCAAAAGAAAAAGCAAGCAGATCCAGATGGCAGGTTTATCAATTACTTTTATGAAAGGTACAATACACAATGAATGCAAAAGCAATGAAATGGTTCGTCTACTCACAAAGCCTGCTGTTTTTCGCCAGCAGTTTGATTTTCCCTTTTTACATTCTTTTTATTAAAAATGTTGGTTCAAGCTATTCACAGTTTGGTCTTGCCTATGGCTTGTTTGGTTTAAGCGGAGCGTTTATTCATTTACTCTTAGGGAAACTACCAGAGACCACTGACAGGCGTCTCTTTTTAATCATTCATTCGTTCGGAATGGCATTTCTTTTATTGCTATTTCCTCATATAACAGAAGTGGAGCAAGTGTATATGATTCAGCTGGCACTTGGTGCGCTTGGCGGCTTTCAAAAGCACGGGGAAAAACTCATCGTTACGGAACTGACAACAGAGAATAAAAGAATGAAAGAGGTCGGCCGCTACCATTTTTGGACAGCTCTTTTTTCATCGATAGCGATTATGCTTGGCGGCCTGTTTGCAGATTTCTTCACCGTGTATTTCATTTTTTATGCAAGCTCCATATTATATTTATGCAGTGCCCTCATCGTCATCATGATGAAATACGAAAGATAAATCCGCATGTCTCACGAAGATATGTGGATTTTTTTATGAAAAAAAACGAAAATAAATATTAAATATACAATTGAATTAATTTTTATACATGTTATAATGTTAAATAATTTCACAAAGATCAAGAGGGTGTATTGACGTTGAAAATAGGTATTATAGGTGCTACGGGATACGGTGGTGCGGAATTAGTTCGTATCTTCAAGCAACATCCACACGTGGATGAATGTATATTGTATTCATCGAGTGGTGATGGGCAATTATACAGTCAATCTTATCCGCATCTAACAACGATTACTGATCAAACATTAAAAGCCATTGATCCTGCTGCTATTGTGCGAAAAACAGATGCTGTGTTTTTAGCGACACCAGCAGGCGTATCAAGTGAACTCACACCGAAGCTCATGAACCAAGGAGTGCCTATCATTGATTTATCAGGTGATTTGCGCATTCAAGACGGTGCAACCTATGAAGCTTGGTATAAACGAAGGGCAGCTGATCAATCATCTGTTCAACAAGCTGTGTATGGGTTACCTGAATTGAATCGTGAAACGATTGAGCAGGCTGAAGTCATTGCAAACCCAGGGTGCTTCCCTACCGCAGTTCTTCTCGGCTTAGCACCGCTGATGAAACAGAATCTAATCGATGAATCTATGATCATCATAGATGCAAAAACAGGAGTGTCCGGTGCAGGACGATCTGCCTCACTTGGAACGCATTTTTCAGAGCTAAACGACAACTTCAAAATTTATAAGGTAAATGAACATCAACATACACCTGAAATAGAGCAAATATTAAGAGAATGGAATCCGCAAACGGCGAACATCACCTTTTCAACGCACCTTGTCCCGATGACAAGGGGGATTATGGCGACGATGTATACCCAGCTGAAATCAGATATCACAAAAGAGGAATTGATGATGCATATGAAAGGCTTTTATGAAGATTCCTATTTTGTCAGAGTGAGAGATCACGGGGTGTATCCGCAAACAAGGGAAGTATACGGCAGTAATTTCTGTGACATTGGCTTTCATTTAGATGAACGTACAGGCAGACTCACGATTGTGTCTGTGATCGACAATCTCATGAAGGGCGCAGCCGGCCAAGCGGTTCAAAACTTCAACATCATCAAAGGCTTAGATGAAGAGGCGGGCCTCACAATGACACCTCTCTATCCTTAAGAACAGGGGAGACAACAAACATGATCGAATTGAATGAAAAAAGCATTGTTAAAATAGACGGTGACGTATCATCACCAAAAGGCTTTGAAGCAAAGGGGATTCATATTGGATTACGTTATTCAAAAAAAGACCTTGGACTGATCGTCAGTGAAGTACCGGCAGCGAGTGCAGCTGTATACACACAAAGTCACTTTCAAGCTGCGCCTCTACAAGTCACTCAGAAAAGCTTAAAAAAGACAGGGCAATTAAAAGGGGTCATTGTCAATAGTGCTATCGCCAATGCATGTACCGGTGAGCAAGGTTTGAAAGACGCATACGAAATGCAGGCAGCCTGCGCAGATATGTTAGGGGTAGCACCTGATTACATTGCTGTTTCTTCTACTGGTGTCATTGGAGAGTGTCTGGATATGGATAAAATCAAAAAAGGCATCACTCAGCTGAAAGGAGCAAAAGCAGGAAATGGTCATTTTGAAGAGGCAATTTTAACGACAGATACAGTCATTAAAAATACAACATACACCCTGACGATAAACGGCAAAGAGATTCTCATTTCAGGTGCAGCGAAGGGCTCTGGCATGATTCATCCGAACATGGCAACAATGCTTGGCTTCGTGACAACGGATGCAAATGTCGAACAAGAAGCTCTGCAAAATGCACTTCGTGATATTACCGATGTGACTTTTAATCAAATTACTGTCGACGGAGAAACATCGACAAACGATATGGTGCTCGTGATGGCAAATGGCATGGCAGAAAATGATGTGCTAAATGAAGAGCATCCAGAATGGCCATTGTTCAAAGAAGGATTAAAGCTAGCTTGTGAGGATCTTGCTAAAGAGATTGCAAGAGACGGAGAAGGTGCAACGAAATTAATTGAAGCGCAAGTTGCTGGTACTAAAAATCATTTAGAAGCTGGCATCATAGCGAAGAAAATCGTCGGTTCAAGTCTAGTGAAAACAGCCGTATACGGTACCGACGCCAACTGGGGGCGTATCATTGGAGCGATTGGCCATAGCGCAGCGTCCGTCACCCCACAAGAGGTAGAAGTGTATTTAGGTGGACAATGTCTGTTTAAACATAATGAACCGCAGCCATTCTCAGAAGAGGAAGCAAAAGCGTATCTAGAGCAGGATGAGATTACGATTTTGATTCAAATGAATGAGGGAAATGGTCAGGCAGCGGCATGGGGCTGTGACCTTACCTATGATTATGTGAAAATTAACGCGAGCTATCGCACATAATGAAGGAGATAGACATGGATAAAACGATCGTATTCAAGTGTGGAGGCAGTGTCATTCGAGAACTTTCAGATACCTTTTATGAAAATGTCCGCTCACTTCAAGCTGCTGGATTTAAGCTGGCTATCGTCCATGGCGGAGGCCCTGAAATCACTAGCATGCTGCAAAAATTAGAAGTGAAAACAGAATTTGTTGACGGGCAGCGCAAAACAACGAAGCCGGTATTAGAGGTAGCCGAAATGGTCCTCTCGGGAACGGTTAATAAATACTTTGTGTCAGAGCTCGCAAAGCATGATATCTCATCTGTCGGCGTGTCTGGGAAAGATGGTCAGATGCTTGTCGCTGATTTTCTTGATCAAGACGTGTACGGGTACGTTGGTGAAATCAAAGAAGTGCATCCAGAGATGGTTGAAGCATTAATGGAAAAACAATTTATTCCTGTGATTGCACCGCTGTCTATGACAGAAGAATGCCAAACGTTAAACGTAAACGCTGATTTAGCAGCATCAGCTGTCGCAGGAGCGATGAAAGCTGATAAGCTCATGTTTGTTACAGATGTGGAAGGCATTTTAAAAAATGGTGAATTATTAGATGTCGTCACCGAACAAGAAGCTCTCACGCTCATTGATGAAGGCATTATTTCCGGGGGAATGATTCCAAAAGTACAATCCGCTTTGAGTGCTTTATCAGGAGATGTGGATGAAGTCATGATCGTCAATGGTAAAGGAAGTATCTTTACAGGGGAAACCTTTAAAGGAACAAGAATTGTGAAGGAAAAGGAGGCGGTCCTGTGAGTCATCTCTTTCAAACTTATGGACGGTGGAATGTTGAAATTAAAGAGGCAGCAGGTTCTTGGGCAGTCGATACAAATGGGAAAAAATATTTAGACTTTATACAAGGCATTGCGGTCACAAATCTCGGTCATAATCACCCAAAGGTCAATCAAGCCATCAAGAAGCAGCTTGATCACGTCTGGCATGTATCGAATCTATTTGAAAATGGGCTGCAGGAAAAAGCAGCAGAAAAGCTGGCTGCAAACAGTTCAGGGGATCTCGTGTTTTTCTGTAATAGCGGAGCTGAGGCAAATGAAGGTGCAATCAAATTAGCGCGTAAAGCAACAGGGAAAACAAATATCGTGACATTTTTGCACTCTTTTCATGGGCGCACGTATGCTGGTATGGCTGCTACAGGTCAAGATAAAATCAAAACGGGCTTTGGCCCTATGCTGGAAGGCTTTCATTATGTACCGTTTAATGACCCAGACGCTATTGCTGCATGTGAAGTCGATGATGTGGCAGCGGTGATGCTTGAGGTTGTGCAAGGAGAAGGTGGCGTAAATCCAGCGACAACAGAATTTCTAGAAGCTGTTCAAGCGTTTTGCCAAAAGCATGAAGCACTTCTGATCGTAGATGAGATTCAAACGGGTATTGGACGTACAGGAACAGCATTTGCATACGAACAGACGGGACTTGATCCTGATATTATCTCTTCTGCTAAAGGATTAGGAAATGGCTTCCCAGTCGGTGCAGTCATCGGGAAAAAGGCTTTAGGAGACGCATTCTCACCAGGTTCACATGGAACAACTTTTGGTGGCAACATGCTTGCCATGGCTGCTGTGAATGCAACACTCGATGTCATTTTCAAAGATGAGTTTCTGACAGAAGTCAAAGAAAAAGGCGCTTATCTGCTAGAAAAACTACAAGATCTGAAACAACTGAATATCGTAAAAGAAGTACGCGGAAAAGGATTGATGGCAGGGGTTGAATGTCATCAGCCAGTCGGTGATTATATCACAGCTCTGAGAGAACAGGGATTGCTGGTACTTCCAGCTGGTCCGAATGTGATTCGGTTATTGCCTCCGCTGAATGTAGAAAAAGCAGAAATAGATCAAGCAATAGAAGCGATTACTCATGTTTTAGCAAATGAAACAGTGACGGCATAAATTTTTTTACACCAAAACGCATAAAAATGCATTTATATTACTAATTATTCAATTTGGGGTGACACGAGCATGAAAGGTTATTTAAATTTAGAAGATGGAGCCTCTTTTGAAGGAGATCTGACAGGAGAAGCTGGCATGACAGGAGAAGTGGTTTTCTTTACAGGGATGACCGGTTACCAAGAGGTGCTCACAGATCCTTCCTATAAGGGACAAATCATTGTTTTCACATATCCGCTCATCGGAAATTACGGCATTAATCATGAAGACTTTGAGAGCAAAAAACCACAAGTGAAAGCTGTCGTTGTGTATGAAGCAGCGGATCATTTCTCTCACCATCTGGCAGCGGTTAGCTTAAAAGATTATTTACAAAAGTGGAACATTCCGCTTCTGACTCATACTGATACACGAGCAGTCGTGCAAAACATCCGGGCAAATGGGACGATGAATGCTGTGATCAGTGCAGACGAAAACGAAACACCGCCGGCCATGAAACAAGACAATGTGGTCGCACAGGTGACAGAGGATGAAATCTACACACAAGGCAGCGGCGAGGAACATGTAGCGCTTATTGATTTTGGCTTTAAAAAATCAATAGCAGATTCGCTTGAAGCGCGCGGCTGTAAAGTAACCGTCATTCCGTACAAACAGCTGGAAAAGGTGTTTGAAATTAAGCCAGATGCGGTCCTGCTATCAAATGGGCCTGGAGATCCCAAAACAATGAAGCCATATTTAAAAACCATTCATGACATCATGATGACCTTCCCGACACTTGGAATCTGCTTAGGTCATCAATTAATCGCTCTTGCACTTGGCGGGGATACGTATAAGCTTCCATTTGGCCACCGCGGGGCGAATCACCCTGTACAAGATACAGAATCCAAACGTGTTTTCATGACAAGTCAGAATCACAGCTATGTGGTGAATGAAAAAAGCATGAATGACAAAGAAGTGGACGTGAAATTCCTTCATGTTAATGATGGATCTGTCGAAGGATTCATTCATAAAGAGAAGCTCATTATGTCAGTTCAATTTCATCCAGAAGCACACCCAGGTCCTGCTGAAAGTGAATGGATATTCGATGATTTTATTGAGAAAGTGAAACAAGCAAGGAGAGAAGTTGCACATGCCTAAAGATCAAAGCATACAAACCATTCTAGTCATCGGGTCTGGTCCAATCATCATTGGTCAGGCAGCAGAATTTGATTACTCAGGAACACAAGGATGTATGGCCCTAAAAGAAGAGGGCTACAAAGTCATTTTAGTGAATAACAACCCAGCAACCATTATGACAGACGAATCATTTGCTGATGAAATCTATTTTGAACCGCTTTCAGTTGATTCAGTGACAAGAATCATCGAAAAGGAAAAACCAGATGGTCTTTTAGCCAACCTTGGCGGACAGACCGCTTTAAACCTTGCTGTCGAGCTCGAAAAAGCCGATGTGCTGAAAAAGCACGGGGTAACCCTGCTCGGAACGTCAGTTGAAACAATTGAAAACGGTGAAGATCGAGAGAAATTCCGTGCTCTCATGAAGCAGTTGAACGAACCTGTGCCAGATAGTGAAATTGTGGATAATGCAAAGGATGCCCTTCAATTTGCAAAAGAAGTAGGCTTCCCAGTCATCCTAAGACCAGCATACACACTTGGCGGAAAGGGCGGCGGAATTGCTTTAACAGAAGAAGCGTTTAAACCGCTTATTGAAGGAGCCCTTTTAGCGAGCCCGATTCATCAGTGTTTAGTTGAAAAAAGCATCGCGGGTTTTAAAGAAGTCGAATATGAGGTCATGAGAGACCGTCAAAATACGTGTATTACGGTTTGTAATATGGAAAATATCGATCCAGTTGGCGTGCATACAGGAGACTCGATTGTCGTTGCGCCTTCGCAAACATTAACGGATCAGGATTATCAAATGCTTCGTTCAGCGAGCCTGAAAATCATTTCAGCACTGGATGTAGTCGGGGGATGCAACATCCAATTCGCCCTTGATCCACTCAGTAAAGAATACTTTGTCATTGAGGTGAATCCGCGGGTTAGTCGTTCATCTGCTCTTGCCTCAAAAGCAACGGGCTATCCGATTGCTAAAATGGCAGCAAAGCTTGCGGTAGGCTATACACTAGACGAACTGAAAAACCCGCTCACAGGCACAACTTATGCTAGTTTTGAGCCGGCACTCGATTATGTCGTCGTGAAATTCCCGCGCTGGCCGTTTGATAAATTTAAACAGGCAGATCGGCAATTAGGTACAAAAATGAAGGCGACTGGCGAAGTCATGGCGATTGACCGTAATTTAGAATCAGCCATCCAA
Source organism: Bacillus sp. FSL R7-0672 (assembly GCF_038601465.1). Lineage (NCBI taxonomy): Bacteria > Bacillati > Bacillota > Bacilli > Caryophanales > Bacillaceae > Bacillus > Bacillus sp. FSL R7-0672. The sequence continues at coordinate 1,149,631 of NZ_CP152010.1, forward strand.
AAAGCGGTCGCCTCTCTTGAAATCAAAACAAAGGGCTTTCACCTGCCAGAATTGAAAGACCAATCGACTGAACAACTATTTGAGCTTGTCAAAACACCAGACGATCGACGTTTCTTCGCTGTCATGGAGCTTCTTTCAAGACAGGAAACGGTTGAAGCGATCCATCAAGCGACGAAAATCGATCTATTCTTCTTACATGTGTTCAACAATATGATCACTCTCGAACAGGAATTGAAGAACCATGAGGGAACACTCTCAAAAGACACCTTGAAAAAGGTAAAGGAAAAGGGCTTCCTTGATGAAACGATTGCTCTTCTAACAGGCAATAATGAAGAGGCTATTAGACAGCTTCGTCAAGAATATGGCATTACGGCTTCATTTAAGATTGTCGACACATGTGCAGCGGAATTTGATGCAAAAACGAACTACTTCTATTCCACATACTTTGGCAAAAGTGATGGAGAGGATCAAGAGAAAACCAAACAGCGTGCACTCATCATTGGCTCTGGTCCAATTCGAATTGGGCAAGGAGTCGAGTTTGACTATAGTGCGGTGCATGGCGTTCTTACCCTGCAAAAGCTTGGCTTTGAAACCATTATGATGAACAACAATCCAGAGACGGTCAGTACGGATTATGAAATCGCAGATCGTTTATATTTTGAGCCCATTACATTAGAGCACATCTTAAACGTTGTGGAAGCAGAGCAAATTGATTTCGTCATCGTTCAATTTGGCGGACAGACTGCCATCAATGTAGCAGAAGGTTTAGAAAAAGCGGGCATTACGTTGTTAGGTACATCCTTTGACACGCTAGATGCGCTGGAAGATCGTGATCTGTTCTATCAGCTTCTTGATGAACTGAACCTACCTCATGCAAAAGGAAATACAGCTCATTCAAAAGAAGAAGCGCTCACGCATGCTAAAAGCATCGGTTACCCTGTGTTAATTCGCCCATCGTATGTCATTGGCGGAATGGGAATGATTGTTGTCCAATCAGAAGCGCATTTGACGTCACTACTTGATCAGCCAGATCATTTGCCGTATCCAATTTTAATTGATGAGTATGTCACTGGAAAAGAAGTTGAAGTGGATCTGATTTCTGACGGAAAAACGACTTTCATCCCAACGATCGTGGAGCATATTGAGAAAGCGGGCGTCCATTCAGGTGACAGCTTTGCCATCTTACCAAGTGTCTCTATCAGTGAAGACATCAAACAGCAGGTGGATATTGCGTCCGAACAAATAGCGAAGAAATTAGCGTTTAAGGGCATTATGAATATCCAATTTGTGATCAAAGGGGATCAAGCGCTTGTACTAGAGGTGAATCCGCGGGCGAGCCGGACCGTTCCAGTTGTCAGCAAGGTGATGGGCATTGACATGATTCCGCTTGCGACTCAATTATTAGCGGGTGCAAAGCTTGAAGAACTGAACCCAGTAACGAAAAACAAAGGGGGAACAGCGGTCAAATTCCCTGTCTTCTCATCACATGCCATTCAAGATATTGACTTAAAGCTGACACCTGAAATGAAAGCGACAGGAGAAGGAATGTGTGTAGGCAAAAACGCCGAAAGCGCCTTGAAAAAAGTGTTTGAGTCGATCTGGCATCAGAAAGGTAGCCTTTTTATAAAAGGCAGTGAACAATTGGTAGATGAAGCAAAACATGCAGGCTTTGACGTCTGGACGGACAGCTTTGACACTTGGCTGCAAAACGAAGATAAATCCCTTCATATCCATTTAGGCGAAGATGAAGAGGCAAAAGAGCAACGAGTAAAAGCACTCACACACGGCGTCCAAGTTCTAACAGAATATGAAACAGTTCAAGCATTCCTGCAAGGAAAAAATGGAGATGTATCACCAGTATCGCTCCAAGAATTATACAAAAAGGAAGTGACGGCATGAGTCAAGTTGACGTGCAACCAACATTATACGGAAAAGACTTTTTATCATTAAAAGATTTCTCAATCAATGACATTGCTTATTTAATTGAAAAAGCGGAAGAAATGAAACAAAACCCATACCAAGATTTATTCAAAGGGAAAACGTTAGCGATGATCTTTGAAAAATCGTCAACTAGAACCCGCGTGTCGTTTGAAGCGGGAATGACGCAGCTGGGGGGACACGCGCTCTTCCTCAGCTCAAATGATTTGCAAATCGGCAGAGGAGAAACGATCAGTGATACAGCGCAGGTGCTGTCTGGCTATGTAGACGGCATTATGATTCGAACCTTTGAACATGAGAAGGTCGAGGAGCTGGCACAATACGCTTCCATTCCTGTCATCAATGGACTGACTGACTACTCCCATCCATGCCAGGCACTTGCTGATTTATTGACGATAAAAGAAGCAAAAGGAACATTAAAAGGAATCAAAGTCGCCTACATCGGTGACGGAAATAACGTAGCTCACTCCTTGATGGTTGGCTGTGCGCAGCTAGGCTGTGATATTGCAGTTGCATCACCAAAAGGCTATGAACCACTTCAAGAAGTAACAGACACAGCACGTGAGTTTGCAAAACAATCAGGCGCAGAAGTCATCGTTACGACAGACCCTGTCGCTGCTGTCCAAAATGCAGATGTCATTTATTCAGATGTGTTTACAAGCATGGGGCAGGAAGCAGAAACAGAGAAACGTCTTGCTGAATTTAAAGAATATCAAGTCAATGACGCACTAATGCGTCATGCAGCAAAAGATTATATTTTCCTTCATTGTCTCCCGGCACACCGCGGAGAAGAAGTGACAGCAGACATTATTGACGGACCGCACTCAAAAGTATTTCAGCAGGCAGAAAACCGCCTGCATGTTCAAAAAGCATTAATCAAAGAGCTCATGTATCAACAAACCAAATAAATGAAAAGTATCCCTGACTCGTAGGAGCAGGGACTTTTTGCATAAAGGATTGGAGAGGCAAGTCACGGGACATAATAACATCATCGAGAAAGGAGGATGGAAATGGGTCAGCAGCATCAGTTTAAATCAGGGAATAAAGCACCAAATAATGGTGTGTATGTCGAGATCGGTGAAACCGGCAGTATGGTGAAAGATCCTTTAAAGATTAAGCTTCAAGCAGGCGACGTCTTTCCGGATAACTCGAACCATAACCGTGTTTGGACCTATCAGAGAAAGCCGTAAGCAATTGACTAAGAGTCGGTTGGAATAAGTCTTTAGAGGCATGTGTCATGCCTCTTTTTTCTTTATAATAAAAAACAATTAAGTTCAAATTTTCAAATAAATAGTATGAATAAAAGAGAAAATAAGGTAAAATATGTAATTGTAATATATTGTTGAAAGGATTTGTGTGATGGAAAAGACGAATCTCAGTGAAAGTGTTTGGAATAAACGCTTCACCTCATTATTCATATCAAGACTCATTAAAAACACAGGAGAAAGTTTTGCTTTTACATCCGTCCTTTGGCTATTGATTTTGAGAGGGGATGGAGCGCTCGGTACAGGACTTCTCCTAGCAGTAACCGTACTTCCTTCATCTTTGCTAGCCCCAATACTAGGACCTCTTATGAAAAAGCACCATTTGTCTAAATGGATGTTCGCTTCAGACGTCGTTCGAGCAACCATTGTACTCATTATTCCGCTACTGCATTTTTCGCATCTATTGCCATTATGGTTATTGATCTCATTAATGGTTATTCAATCGGCAACAGGTGCAGCGTATAACCCAGCCTCGGTGGCGATTTTACCGCAGATTGTACCGAAGCATCTGATTCAAAAAGCAAATGCCATCCTGCAATCTTCTTTTGAAATTGTTGCACTTGCAGCAGTCATGGTCGCTGGTCTCTTAGTCAAATTAATCGGACCTGCAGATACTCTGCTCATCACCACTGCCTTATTCATCATCTCCGGCCTGTTTATTATCGGTGTTAAATTAAAGAAAACCGATGAAGACAAAGCAGCAGGTATAAAACAAGCAAAGAATACATATTTGTATAACTTAAAAAGAGGGTTTCTCATCGTCAAAAATCATCACATTTTATTTGCGCTGACGTTGTATTGTATTTTAATGAATGTCGCCGCAGCTCCGTGGCAGGCACTATCTGCTGTATACGTAGCAGAAGCGCTGCAAAGTGATTCCATGGTGTATTCCATTTTAAGAGGAGTTGCTGCAGTCGGCGCGTTTATGATGGGCTTTGCTTTGGCGAAGGTGAAAATTAAGAGATTTGGTTTGTTCTTTATTGTCGCTGGTATGATTGAAGGAGCTGCGTTCTTTATCACAGGGATGAGTACATGGCTGCCAGTCGTTCTACTAGCTTCCTTTATATTCGGTGCAGCCGTTAGTGCGATCAATGTACCGGAAATGGTCATTATTCAAACGTCTGTCGACCAAGATGATCAGCCGCAAGTGTACGCGGTGATCAATGCTTCATCAAATGTTTTCCTCCCGTTTGCAGCTGTCGTATCAGGCGTTCTGGCAGAAAGATTTGGAGCGGGACCTGTCATTGCTGGCGGCGGGGTCCTTGAAATTTTATCAGGTATCGCGATCTTCCTGTTTACAGGGCTTGCGAAAAGCCATTTGACAGCAGACAAACAGAAGTCCGAAACCGTCGAGGTGTAATCAATAAAAAAACCCCCTGTGGCTGCAGGGGGTTTTAGCGTACCGCTTTTCAAGCAAAAAGAAAAAGAGCTAAAATCAAGATCATTTTAGCTCTTTCTCACATTCATCTCTTACGTATTAAGAGTGTTTTGTTGAACTTTCCGTTTCTTTCATTGGACTTACTTCAGCAAAGATGAATAAAATAACCGTAAACACCACTGCAAGAATAGAAGTCAAAGTAAAGTCATAAGCAGCGCCATTCATCGAAGCAACGATGTAACCAGCCATATGTGTCAGCAGAAAAGTCCAAATGAGGGTGATAATATAACGCATAATCCCACCGTCCTTTATGTAACAATCTATTGATTATCATACCATAGATACGAGTGAGGGGAAAAGACTGTTTTAGCCTTTATGTGACCATTTTTAGACCTTCTTCTATAAAAATAAAAAGAATTCTTCTGTCATTAGGGGATTTCCTTATTCCTACAAGAGTTGTTGTTCATATCATAGAAAGCAGAATCACTGAAAGGAGGCTGGCCATATGGGTGTAAGCGAACGGTTTTTCCAGCTTGGTTCCCAGTGGAACGTCATTCATCTTCCTCAAAAACCAAATGGCTTTGGCATTCTTATCCTCGGTGACCGAAATCACTTTGTGCAGGAAAATACATCATTCTGGCTTCAGCACTATGGAAGAAACCAGCTTTTAACTGCCTTAAAGGATGAAGGATATACATTGTTTAATAGTCATCTTCATGGGAATCACTGGGGATGCGAAGATGCTGTTTTTAGTACAAAGCAGCTCGTTCATCACACATTAAAACAAGAAATATTAAACCGGGAAATTCATGTGCTGGCAGAGGGGATGGGTGCACTCGTTGCTATGAGCCTTGCTGAAGAGATGCCAGAAGTGCTAAGATCCATTGCGATGGTGAATCCATGTCTGCATCTCTATGCACAACGAGAAAGAGAAAAGGAACACAAATTCTTTTATAAACAGCTAATCAAAGAATTAGCGAAGAGCTACGGCTGCTCTGAAAAGGAAGCGGAAACGTATCCGCTCCCAGCTTGCCCTGTTCATTCTGCTCATGTACCGATTCACATATGGCAAAGACTAAACGGTGCACCCTATGCATATGAACTGCATGCAAAGCCTTTTATTGATCAGCACATGAAGAATCCAGAGCATTGTCAGATCGATCTCACCTTGCATATGTTTGATCATCCGAGAAGAATCTTTCAATCCATTCACAAGTTTTATAAATCGCATGAAAGAGAATTGTGATGAATAGGATGATAACAGCCCTTCATGGAAAGGGCTCTTCTTTTTATTTGATAAGCTAAAAAAGGGGACATGAACATGGAGACAGGACTGATCATAGGGGCAGATGAATTTTTTGGCCTAGCACTGTGTGAATATATGATGAAAGAGGGCATTCATGTGGATATCACATGCCCTCATAATCAAACAGAAGAGAAAAAGAGGTTATTAGAAGAACGAATGATGTGGCTTGGCAGAAATGATCTTTTCCGTGTCATTGACTTTCAGGATGGAAAAGACACGTATGATCTGATCTTTATTCAATCAGAAGAACCAGATAAAAGATACGAAGGCTTGAAAGCGGCGCATGGCATGTACCGAGTACTTTACGAAAAAAACGAAGACGAATCATCCAATCAGAAAGTGCCGGCTATTATTCTTCCTCGCATGTTTGGACCATGGACACTTGATAAAGAAAGAACGAAGCATGATGAGGCATTTTTTGTAGAAGATGTAGCAAGGGATTTGTTCAAGTGGGCATCAGGCTCTGAACAAAGACAGGAAATAACACATGAATTGAAGGTAGAAAGACAAACAGATGACAAACAAGCAGAAGAAATGATGGCAGAATGGAAAAGACAAAACTCAACATTTTTCGACAAAAAGCAAGAATGATCTTCCATCTTATCTTTTTTCAGTATAAAATAAACCTATATTTAACATACAGGTTCATGCCTGCATGTGGCAAAGGGAGTTGAACATGGCATGAAGTATCAGCGGCTTGTCATGATCTTTTCGTTCCTTCTCCTATTATCTGCCTGCTCACAGGCACCTTTAAAAGGACAGATTGAGAAGGTGGGTTTACTCGTCCCCGATACAATTAATGATCAAGTGTGGGGAACGAAAGGTTATAAAGGCTTATTAAATATTCAATCAACATTTGGTGTAGATGTTTATTATAAGGAAGGAATGGTCGACAAAGAGAAAATCGTTGATGCCATTGAAGAATTTCACAAAAAAGGAGTCAATTTGATTATTGGCCATGGCAATGAATACAGCGAAATTTTCAACATCATTAGTGAAGATTATCCGAAAACACAATTTATCACGGTAAATGGAAACAAGCCTCAGGCGGATAATGTTGCGAATGTGACGTTTAAAGGTGAAGCGATGGGCTTTTTTGGAGGCATGACAGCAGCCCATATGTCAAAAACAAAAAAGATTGGTATTCTTGCTACATATGATTGGCAAAGCGAAGTAGACGGCTTTATCAAAGGTGCAAAGTATCAAGATGAACATGTACAAGTGCTTGCCGAGTTTGTCGAAAACTGGGATGATGCGGACAAAGCCGTGGAGCTCTATCAAAAATTGAAAAAACAGGGCGTAGATGTTGTGTATCCAGCAGGTGATGGTTATAATATCCCTGTCATTGAACAAATCAAAGCCGATAATTTATCAGCGATCGGATATGTCACCGATCAATCTAACCTCGGCAGCCATACTGTCTTAACAAGCACAGTCCAGCATGTGGATAAAGCGTATAGTATTATTGCGAAGAAATTTAATGAAGGCAAGCTAAATGCACAAGGTGAGTACTCCTTTGACTTTAAAGAAGGAGTGATCGAAATGGGGAAATTTAGTTCCACCATTGACCGTGCTTTTTTGAAAGACATTGAAAGTGATATTGCGTCTTACAAAAAAACTGGCAAACTGCCAAATGAAAAGTGAGGATAAGGCGATGCAACACGAAAAATCGATGGAGTTTTTACAAATTGCCATGAAGTATTTTCCGCAGGCAAAAGAAGAATTAGATAAAGCAGGTATTCAGCTTGAGCCCGAAGCTCTTCAGCCGCTTTTATCATTGTTTACATCTGTTATGCAAGAGGCATATGAGCTTGGAAAAGCAGATGCAGAATCAGAAAAAGCCACAGAATAGTGGCTTTTTTTTATGATAATTTTTTTTTGAAGGCACTAATCATAGGGCCAACATCTTTAAACACAGGCTTCAGCTCATCGATGGAGTTCATAATGTTCCCAATTTGATTCATGACATGCATGTAGTCAATGGAGTCTTCACTTGAAGTTGTCTCCACGCGTTCCTCCTTAGCTTCTGTCTTGCTTTTCTCCTTTTCAAGCGGCTGTCCAAACATCATAGCTGAAAAAATATCTTTTTGCGCCATATCAAATGCTCCTTTCTCCTATTGGTATATCAATAATCTATGAAAAAAGTGAGAGGAAAGGTTAGACGTTTGTATTGCCAAGGAGAAAAAAATAAGTTAAAATTAGTACCAGATACTAATATAAGATCACAATATCACATGCTCGTATGAGTAAAAGGAGTCTTATTCAATGAATGCTGGAATTATTGGCCTTGGCCGCTATATACCTGAAAAAGTGTTAACAAATCTTGATTTAGAAAAAATGGTTGAAACTTCTGACGAATGGATTCGTACTAGAACAGGTATAGAAGAAAGAAGAATTGCTTCTGATGATGTCAATACATCACATATGGCGCTTGCTGCTGCAAAAAAAGCATTAGCTGACGCAAATGTAGCTGCAGAAGATATCGATATGATTCTTGTGGCGACAGTCACGCCAGATCAATCATTTCCGACAGTCGCTTGTATGATTCAAGAGCAGCTCGGTGCACATAAAGCATGTGCAATGGATATTAGCGCTGCGTGTGCTGGCTTTATGTACGGGCTTGTTACTGGAAAACAATTTATCGAATCAGGTACGTTCAAGCACGTACTCGTCGTTGGCGTTGAAAAACTTTCTCGCATTACCGACTGGGATGACCGCAATACTGCTGTTCTGTTTGGAGATGGAGCAGGTGCTGCTGTGTTAGGAGAGGTCAGCGAAGGGAAAGGAATTCTCTCATTTGAGCTTGGAGCCGATGGAAGAGGCGGTAAGCACTTGTACTTAGATGAAAAAGATCATACAATCATGAATGGACGAGAAGTATTTAAATTTGCTGTAAGACAAATGGGCGAATCAAGCGTAAACGTCATCGAAAAAGCTGGACTATCAAAAGAAGACGTTGACTTCTTGATCCCGCATCAAGCAAACATTCGCATTATGGAAGCAGCCCGCGAACGCCTAGAGCTGCCAGTTGAAAAAATGTCGAAGACAGTCCATAAATATGGAAACACATCAGCAGCATCCATTCCAATTTCACTATGTGAAGAAATCGAAGCCGGAAAAATTCATGACGGCGATGTGATTGTAATGGTAGGTTTTGGTGGCGGATTAACGTGGGGCGCAATCGCTATGCGATGGGGCCGATAAAAGAGTGAGGTGCACAAATTAATGGATAAAAAACGAGTAGTTGTTACAGGATTAGGTGCTTTGACACCTCTTGGCAACGATGTAGAATCAACATGGAAAAATGCTTTAGCAGGTGTATCAGGAGTTGGACCGATCACACGTGTCGACTCAAGTGAATATACAGCAAAAGTGGCTGCAGAATTAAAAGATTTTAACATTGAAGATTACATGGAGAAAAAAGAAGCACGAAAAATGGCACGCTTCACGCAATATGCAGTCGTTGCTGCTCAAAAGGCGCTAGAAGATTCACGTCTTGAAATCACAGATGAAATCGCACCGCGTGTCGGTGTATGGGTTGGGTCTGGTATTGGCGGACTTGAAACATTTGAAGAGCAGTTTGAAGTGTATTCAAATAAAGGGGCAAGACGGGTAAGCCCGTTTTTCGTTCCAATGATGATTCCAGATATGGCAACAGGCCAAATTTCAATTGCACTTGGCGCAAAAGGGGTTAACTCTTGTACTGTAACAGCATGTGCAACAGGTACAAACTCAATTGGTGATGCATTTAAAGTCATTCAGCGCGGAGATGCAGATGCGATGATCACAGGCGGAACAGAAGCGCCGTTAACAAAAATGTCGTTTGCTGGCTTCTGTGCGAACAAAGCTCTTTCGACAAATCCTGATCCAGAGACAGCAAGCCGTCCATTTGACAAAAACCGTGACGGATTTGTTATGGGAGAGGGCGCAGGGATTGTCGTTCTTGAAGAACTTGAGCATGCATTAAAACGTGGCGCGACGATTTATGCAGAAATTGTTGGATATGGATCAACTGGAGATGCGTATCATATTACAGCACCGGCTCCAAACGGAGAAGGCGGCGTACGCGCAATGAAAGAAGCGATTCGAGATGCTGGTTTGTCTGTGGAAGAAATTGATTATATCAATGCCCACGGAACAAGCACACCGTACAATGATAAATTTGAAACAATGGCGATTAAAGAAGTGTTCGGAGAGCATGCGAATCAGCTTGCGATCAGTTCGACAAAATCGATGACAGGTCACTTACTTGGTGCAGCAGGTGGAGTAGAAGCTATTTTCTCTGTGCTTGCGATTAAAGACAGTGTTATTCCTCCAACCATTAACCTTGTAACACCGGATGAAGAATGTGATCTTGATTATGTGGCAAATGAAGCACGTTCAAAAGAAGTACAAGTGGCTCTAAGTAACTCACTTGGCTTTGGCGGACACAATGCGACAATTATCTTTAAAAAATACGAAGCGTAATATTTCCTAGGAAAGCGGCGATCTATAAACAGATCGCCGCTTTTTTGCATATGATGAAAATGGAGGTGTTTAGCGGTATGGGTCTAGTCAATACACAATATCTCATTCATCAATCTTCATCATTTCAGGAGCTTGCGTCGCGCTTTGTTCCTTATTTTAAAGGGGCGGAGGAAAAAGAATGGTCCTCTATTCTCTCCCACCTGCAACATCACGGCATGATTCGGTCTTTTCGATCATGCAAAGACATGATCGAAAAGCTCAAAGAAAAAGGGTACTTCCAGCTCGTCATGAAAGAATACAAGGCGCTCCAAAAGCAGTGGAAAGGCCCTGACATTCCAGTCTTTATTTTGCCAGTCAATGAGAGCAGTAAAGAAATTAGAGAGCAATTTTATTATCAATCCGGCATGGCATTTGACGACAAGGTCTTTCTCTTTTTGTCGCCAAATACCCCGAAAGAACGTATCGGCACATTGCTGACTCATGAATATCACCATGTATGCAGGTTGCATTTTCTCACGAAAGAAGAAAAAGATTTTACATTCCTTGATACAATCATGATGGAGGGGCTCGCTGAATATGCTGTGTATCATAGATACGGAGAAAGCTATACAGCCAAATGGACCACTCTCTATGACGAAACGCAGCTTCAGCGTATGTATCAGAAATGGGTATCCAGTCATCTTGATCAAAAAGTGCAGGACGACGAAAGACTGATACAGAACCTCCTTTATGGAAAAGGGAACTACCCCAAAATGCTTGGTTACGCCACTGGGTATTATATTGTGAAAAAGTATTTCAGTGAACACAGAATCAGCGAGGAGTCTATGATTGCAGAGCCGTCCGAAACTTTTTTAAAGGCGATAGACTCATAAAGTGAATGATTCACATAAAAAGAGACATATTACAAATTTACTAAATTCTTCTTGATTTCGTCATAACAATGTAATAATATACAAATATAAATTTTGATAATTATTTTTATTCAAAAAAGACGGAATTTTTAGATTTAGTTCGATTGATTGATGGTGAAAGGGGCGAATACATGACCACGCTGCTTGAAGTGCAGAACTTAAAAACCTATTTTTTTCGAAAAAAAGAAGCGATACCTGCTGTAGATGGCGTTGATTTCAGCATCAACAGAGGAGAAACTGTCGCATTAGTCGGTGAGTCTGGATCTGGCAAAAGCATTACGTCCTTATCCATTATGGGCTTGATTAACGGCACTGGTGGAAAAATTATGGACGGTTCCATCAAGCTAGATGGTAAGGATCTCGTTACATATGGTGAAAAGGAATTATGCAGCATTCGTGGTAATGACGTGTCGATGATCTTTCAGGAGCCCATGACCTCACTCAATCCCGTCTTAACCATCGGGGAACAAATAACAGAAATCCTCATCTATCACAAAAAACTTTCAAAAAAAGAAGCGACGAAAAAAGCGATTGATCTGCTGAAGTTTGTTGGTTTTTCCAGACCGGAACAAATCATCAAAGATTATCCGCACCGTTTATCCGGCGGTATGCGGCAAAGAGTGATGATTGCCATTGCGCTAAGCTGTGATCCAAAGCTTCTCATTGCAGATGAACCGACAACGGCACTAGATGTGACCATTCAATCCCAGGTGCTCACATTGATGAAAGATTTATGCACGACATTTGGTACATCGATTCTCCTCATTACTCATGATCTAGGTGTCGTGTCTGAAGTGGCAGATCGAGTCATTGTCATGTACTGCGGACAGGTTGTTGAAAATGGGACCGTCGAAGAATTATTTGATCAGCCGCTGCATCCTTACACAGAAGGGCTGCTTGAATCGATTCCTGTCATTGACGGAGACATACAGCCGCTAACAGCGATAAAAGGGAATGTCCCTGCGCCAGATCAGCTTCCAGCCGGCTGCCGCTTTGCTCCTAGATGCCCGCAAGTGAAGGAGCGCTGCCTAGGTGAACTGCCTAAGCTGAGGACTTTTGAAAATGGCAGAAGCGTCAGATGCTTCTTATATGAGGAGGCAGACCAAACATGACTCTTGCTCAAAATCAACCACATGCAACAGATCTAATAGAGAAAGAAACCATTCTTGAACTGAAACAAATCAAAAAACATTTTCCGATTAAAGCAGGCGTCTTTCAGAAGAAAGTCGGTGCAGTCAAAGCTGTTGACGGCATAGATTTGAAGATTTATAAAGGTGAAACGTTAGGGATAGTGGGGGAATCAGGATGCGGTAAATCGACATTAGGCCGGACCATGATTCGTTTATATGAACCAACTGACGGTCAAATCCTTTTTAAAGGGCAAGATATCTCCCGTGTATCAGAATCAAAGCTAAGACAATCAACACGAAAAAACATCCAAATGGTTTTTCAAGATCCCTTTGCATCACTCAACCCTAGAAAAACACTTCGAAGCATCATCAAAGAACCCTACAAAACACACCACTTATATTCCTTAAAAGAAAGAAATGAAAAAGTAGAACAGCTTTTATCAAAGGTGGGCCTTCATCCAAGCTTTGCTAATCGCTATCCCCACGAATTTTCTGGCGGACAGAGGCAGCGAATCGGCATCGCTCGTGCGCTTGCCATGAATCCCGAAATGATCATCGCAGATGAGCCAGTATCAGCACTGGATGTATCCATTCAGGCGCAGGTGATTAATTTGATGGAGGAGCTTCAGGAGGAATTTGACCTGACCTATCTATTTATCTCTCACGACTTAAGTGTGGTCAGGCACATTAGTGATCGAGTCGGCGTGATGTATCTCGGCAAAATGATGGAGCTTGCCGATAAGTACAGCCTGTACGATGAACCGCTCCATCCATATACACAGGCACTGCTTTCTTCTGTACCTGTTACCCGTAAAAAGGGTCAGATCAAAAGAGAACGGATCATGCTTCAAGGCGATCTGCCAAGTCCTGCGAATCCGCCAAAAGGGTGCGTATTTCACACAAGATGCCCGCATGCGAAACAAATCTGTAAAGAAAAAATACCAGCATTTCAAGAATTAAAACCAAATCACTTCGTTGCCTGCCACCTCTACGACGCTTAATCAGCTTGGATGATTTCATCTTTGAGAGGGGGGATGAAGCGGCATCTGTCGTCATTTCTAAAAAAGGATAGGGGGAATTGTATATGAAAGGTAGAAATAGAAAATCCATTTTGATCAGTTTACTGCTGATTTTCACGCTCATGCTTGCGGCTTGCTCTAGTGGAAATAAAACCTCTGGAGACAGTGAAAAGAAATCCACCAGTAAACCTGTACAGGGCGGAGATCTTGTCATCGGTTCCATTGCAGAACCAACATTATTTAACTCGTTGTATTCAACAGATGTGGCTAGCTCTGATATTGAAGAAAGAATCTACAGCTTTTTACTTCAAACGGACGGAAAGTTGAACCCTCAGCTATCACTCGCAGAAGATATTAAAGAATCTGATGACGGGAAGCAGTTTGATGTGACCATTAAAAAAGGCGTAAAGTTTCATGATGGAGAAGAATTGACAGCTGATGATGTTGTGTTTACATACAGCATTCCGATCAATAAGGACTACAACGGGGAGCGCGGATCAGGCTTTGAAGTATTAGATTCTGTTAAAAAGACAGGAGATTACTCAATCGAATTCAAGCTCAATAAAAAAGATCCTTATTTCTATAATGTCACACTAGGAAGCTATGGCATTTTGCCTAAGCATATTTTAGGTGATGTGCCTGTAAAGGATCTCGGTGAAAATGAATTTAACCGAAAAAAACCAATTGGTTCAGGTCCATTTAAATTTGCCGAGTGGAAAGAAGGCGACTACGTGAAACTAGAAGCCTTTGACGATTATTGGGATGGACGTCCATATCTTGATACCGTCACGATTAAAACCATTCCTGATCAGAACGCAGCGATTGCCCAGCTGTCAGCAGGTGATATTGATTTCTTTGCTGTACCGGGAGCAGAGCTGCAAACGGCTGAAAAAGTCAGCAACATTAAAATTGAATCTGATCTAGGGCTCAATTATTCATACATTGGCTGGAACCAGAAAAATGATCTGTTTAAAAGTAAAAAGGTCCGTCAAGCGCTGACACATGCCATTGATCGTCAAACGATTGTTGATCAAGTGTTAGATGGAGACGGCAAAGTAGCCAACATTCCAGAAAGTCCGCTGTCATGGAACTATCCGAAGAATGAAAGTGTTCCAGTATTTGAGTTTGATCAAGAAAAAGCGAAAAAGATGCTGAAAGAAGAGGGCTGGGAGGATACAGATGGAGATGGCTATCTTGATAAGGACGGCAAAAAATTCTCCTTTGTCATAAAGACCAACCAAGGAAACAAAGTCCGTGAAGATATTGCTGTCGTTGTCCAGCAGCAGCTCAAAGAAATTGGTGTGGAAGCGAAGCCGCAAATTGTGGAATTCAGTGCACTCATTGAGCAGACGACACCGCCTAAGTGGGATTATGATGCGCTGCTGCTCGGCTGGAGCCTTGCCACATTCCCTGATCAATTCAGCATCTTCCACTCAAGCCAGTCAGAAAAAGGCTTGAATAACATCTGGTATAAAAATGAGGAGGTCGATAAGCTGTTAGTGGATGCTAAGAACTTAAGCGATCGAAAAGAATATTCAAAGGCATATGAAAAAATTTATGAATTGATCGCAGAAGATCAGCCATATACGTTCCTTTATTATGCCAACTCACATCGCGCGATGCCATCTAATCTCCAAGGCTACTCTTACCACCCGAAAGATGAGTATTACAAAATCGAGAAATGGTGGATTGAACAGTAGGCTGCTAGTGAAAAAGGGGAGTTCTCCCCTTTCAGCGTGAAGACACCAAAAAAGACAGAGGGCTAAAATAAAGACCATTTTAGCCCTTTTTCATCACAGTATGGCGATCCGATGAAAAAGGAGTTGTGCATATGGTTACATATATCATTAGAAGGACACTGCTTTCCATTCCCATCTTATTTGGGATTACCATTTTGTCCTTCGCCATTATGAAAGCAGCACCAGGCGATCCGATGTCACTTATGATGGACCCAACCATTAGTGCGGCAGACCGGGAAGCTTTTATTGATAAGTACGGCTTGAACGACCCTGAATATGTGCAGTATATGAAATGGCTTGGCAATATGCTTCAAGGTGACTTTGGCACCTCTATTGTTAAAAAGGGAACGCCTGTGGCTGATTTGATTTTTGCCCGGCTGCCAAATACCCTCATCCTCATGATCTTTTCTACATTAGTCGCCCTGATTATCGCCATCCCATTCGGTGTTCTTTCAGCAAAACGTCCATATACAAAGCTAGACTATGGCATTACGGTTACATCTTTTATCGGACTGGCTATTCCGAATTTTTGGTTTGGACTCATTCTAATAATGGTGTTATCTGTGAATTTAGGATGGTTCCCAACAGGCGGCGTCTCTACCTTAAATGCCGATTTTAATGTATTTGACCGGCTTCATCACATCATTTTACCAGCCTTTGTTTTAGCAACCGCTGATATGGCAGGGCTCACCCGATACACAAGGTCGAGTATGCTTGATGTCATGAGGCAGGATTACATTCGTACCGCAAGAGCGAAAGGCTTTCGAGAAAACAAAGTCATTTTCAAGCACGGGTTAAGAAACGGTCTTATGCCTGTCATTACGATTTTCGGATTGATGATTCCATCCTTTATTGGTGGTGCAGTCGTGGTGGAACAAATTTTCACTTGGCCAGGGCTTGGAAAGCTGTTCATTGATTCTGCCTTTTCGAGAGATTATCCGGTCATTATGGCGATGACTGTTATTTCCGCAGTGCTCGTGGTGGTTGGAAATTTAATAGCGGATATTCTCTATGCGATCGTTGATCCGCGTATTGAATATTAGAAGGGAGCTGAAGCACAATTGGCACAGCCTAATATGGGAACACCTCCTGTAGATATCAAATTAAAGGAAGGTCTTCCGCCAAAGCCAGAGACGATGCTGCGTTTATTTTGCGAGAAATTTTTCAAAAATAAATTGGCGGTTGCCGGCTCCGTGATCTTATTGGTGATTATCTTTTCAGCCATTTTCGCTCCAGTAATTGCCCCTTACGCACCAGAGCAGCAAGATTTATTAAAACGACTCCAGCCGCCAAGTGCTGAGCATTTGATGGGAACTGACAAGTTTGGCAGAGATATTTTCTCAAGGGTGCTTTATGGCGCGAGGGTCTCTTTATTAGTCGGTTTCGTCTCGGTGGTCGGTGCGATTACCATTGGCACGGTGGTCGGAGCGGTAGCGGGGTATTTCAAAGGATTTGTTGATTCCTTGTTAATGAGACTTGTGGATGTCGTGTTGTCGATTCCCGATATTTTTCTCTTGATCACGCTCGTTACCATTTTCAAACCGGGCATTGATAAATTGATTTTAATCTTTGCTTTGACCGGCTGGACCACAACCGCGAGACTGATCCGCAGTGAATTTTTATCACTACGAACAAGAGAATTCGTACTCGCAGCAAGAACCATTGGAACGAAAAACCATGTCATCATCTTTTCACATATTTTACCGAACTGTATCGGTCCTATTATTGTGTCAGCTACACTAAAAGTAGGTTCCGTCATTTTAGCCGAATCAACGCTGAGCTATCTAGGGTTTGGCATACAGCCGCCAACAGCGAGCTGGGGCAACATGCTGCAAGATGCACAAAACTTCTCGATTATGGTGCAGGCGTGGTGGTATCCGCTCTTCCCAGGTTTACTGATATTGCTGACCGTTTTATGCTTTAATTTCTTAGGAGATGGACTGAGAGATGCGCTTGATCCTAAAAAGTTAAAGTAAAGATGAAAGGGACTCTGCGACACCCTTTCTTTTCTTTATGTCATCAAGAAAAGCATGCCAGCATTCGCTCCGCTTGAAGTTTAATAAAGTTGGAATAATTTCTCTATCCCTTGCCCATACTGTGGACAACAGTTTTTATAAAGTGAGGGATTGGTTATGTTATTTCTTCATGACGTATGGGTGAATTGGTTTGAAGGGGAAGAAAATGGCTACAATGTGTGTCATTTTCATGAGTGGCGTAAGGAGGACAGTGTGGAGCTGTTAGATCAAGTACCTTTACTCAAGGTGCAGAGTCCTTTGTTTGATTACATAGAGAATGATCTTTCAGAGCTGCCGAAGACGCTGCTAGAGTCTGTATTTGAGAAATCATATATTCGAAAAAATCATGAACGGCGTAAATTAGAGTATTGCTTTGTGGTCACGGACGGCATTCGTATCATTGCTGTGGATACGATTGGGTATTCCATTCCTGTGAGGAAAAGCCGCTTAATTCCAAGGCAGGAGCAATTGGTGTATGAAATGGTGAAGGATGTGAAGGCTGAGGAATATGAATTCTCGCAGGACAGTCTTGAGTCGGCGAAGGAGTATCATATTTTGTCTTTGCCTCCGCAGCACATCAGCGGATTAACGAGAAAAGAAAGACAGCTGAAGCAGCTAATGTTTATGGCGCTCGATCAATTAAAAGGTCTTCAAAACAGGGCGGAGATTGCGTATTGGTATACGGAATGGAATCCGCGCATGTACAATCAAATCAAACGAATGTCATTCGAAGAGATTTGGAATATGCTTTACAATGAAACCATTGATGGATGGTCAGAGAATCATTTAGCATTTTGTGAAAAAATGATTAAGGGACAGCCGTTTTTTGAAAAGCTTTGGGAAATGGAAAACGAATCAAAGGTGAATTAGAAAAAGCTTGCAGCGTGATGTGCTGCAAGCTTTTTTTATTTGCGCTTTCTACCTAGACCCATTGCATTCTCCATTTTTTTCAGCATTTTGTTTGCTGCGCGGTTTGCTTTTTCAGCACCTTCGTCAAGAATGCGGTCAAGCTCGTCTGACTCAATGAGTTCATAGTATCGATCTTGAATTGGTTTTAAAGCATCAACAACGACGTTCGCAAGATCTCCCTTAAACTCGCCATACCCTTTGCCTTCATACTTTTGCTCAAGTTCTGCAATCGATATGTTACCTAAGACAGAGTAAATCGTCAGCAAGTTGGCGATCCCAGGCTTGTTTTCTTTGTCGTACTTAACGATACCTTCTGAATCCGTCACAGCACTTTTGATTTTCTTTTCAAGCTGCTTTGGTTCATCTAATAAGGTAATGAAGGATTTTTGGTTCGGATCGGATTTGCTCATCTTTTTCGTTGGATCTGCTAAAGACATAATCCGAGCGCCTTCTTTTGGAATCTTCACTTCAGGTACAGTGAAGATGTCATTGTATTTGCGGTTAAAACGTTCAGCAAGCGTTCTAGTCAATTCAAGATGCTGCTTTTGGTCTTCTCCGACAGGGACTAAATCAGTACCATATAATAAGATATCGCCAGCCATTAATGGGGGATACGTTAATAGGCCTGAAACAACCGCTTCCTTACCAGCGGATTTGTCCTTAAATTGGGTCATTCTTTCTAATTCCCCAATATAAGCAACACATTGCAGCATCCATCCTGCCTGGGCGTGAGCAGGTACCTCTGATTGGATAAACAATGTCGCCTTCTCTGGATCAAGTCCAACTGCTAAATAAAGAGCTGCTAAGCTTCTAATATTTTGGCGTAGGGCTAGCCGGTCCTGATTCACTGTAATCGCATGCTGATCGACTACACAAAAATAGCCGTGATAATCATGCTGCAAATCGACAAATTGCTTCATCGCTCCAATATAGTTCCCCAATGTCACAGAACCGCTCGGCTGAATGCCTGAAAAAATTGTCTTCTTTGTCATACTAAAACCTCTTTTCTTCAATATAAAAAGGCCCACCCGTCACTTTTCAACAGAAAAGGGACGAATGAACCGTGGTACCACCCTTGTTATTTCACATGGAAATCACTCAAGACGTTGATATCGGAGACTGCTCCGTCTAAGCCTACTTACTTTCAAAAGTGTTCGGTTAGCTGCTCCAAAGCCCATTCCATACATGCCATTATCTGCTCGCACCGGCCGCAGACTCTCTGTAAATGGTGAATATATGTACTCTTCTTTTTCATCGCAACAGTATGTCTATCTATTATAAAGGATGACCATAAAAAAGTCACGAAGCCCTCATGTGACCTTCTCAGCATGTCGTTTGACACTTAAAATTTTAGATAAAATACCAACTATCTGTCAGAATTTTTTAAAAAAGGATGATTAATTATATGTATAAAACATTATTCCTGCTGAATTTGTTAAATTATTTTAATCAATTTCCGCTTTAATTTGTTGAAGTGATTGAGACTTTAGTTTATAAAAATCCCTCTTTATCCCCATTTACGTTTTTTAAAAATATATGAAATTGATATTGCAATAAATTATTCTATTCATTATAATTAATTTGTTCACACGTTTGTGCTAGGCTCTTTACATAGTGAAAATTCAGAAAAAACAAAAGAAATAGAAAGTAAGCTATTTAGGGACTTTTTTACGCTATTTCTTAAATCTGAATCTCATCTTCTATCGAGACCTTTGAACTAAAACATATTATAAGGGGGAATACAGTTGAAAAAGCGTTGGTCTGTAGTTACTTTAATGCTTATTTTCACACTTGTATTAAGCGCTTGTGGTTTCAGCGGAAACAAATCAGGCGACAGCACGAGCAGTTCTGGAGAGGCTAAAACAACACTAAATGTGAATATCTCCACTGAGCCTTTTTCTCTACATCCGGGATTGGCAAATGATTCAACTTCAGGAAGTGTCATCCGTCAGACTTTTGAAGGATTAACAAGAATTAACGCTGAAGGAAAGCCAGAAAATGCAATGGCTTCTGATATCAAAACAAGTGCTGATGGTAAAACATACACATTCACACTTCGTGATGCGAAATGGTCTAATGGTGACCCTGTCACAGCTAAAGATTTCGAATATGCTTGGAAATGGGCATTAGATCCTAAAAATGAATCTCAATATGCTTACCAGCTTTACTATATTAAAGGTGCTGAAGCAGCGAACAAAGGGAAAGCGAAAGTTGCTGATGTTGGTATTAAAGCAAAAGATGACAAAACGCTTGTAGTTGAGCTAGAGAACCCAACACCATTCTTTACTGAACTAACTGCATTCTATACGTATATGCCAGTCAACAAAAAAGTGGCTGAAAAGAATAAAAACTGGTTCACAAATGCTGGTGAAAACTACGTATCTAACGGACCATTTGTTCTTTCTCAATGGAAACATGGCGGTTCTATCACGCTTGAAAAGAACAATGAATACTGGGATAAAGATACTGTGAAATTGAAAAAGATTAACATGTCTATGATCAAAGACACAAACACTGAGCTTAGCATGTTCAAAAAAGGCGAGCTTGACTGGGCTGGTTCACCAACTGGAAGCCTTCCAACTGAGTCTTTAAAAACATTGAAAAAAGAAGGCGGTCTTAAAATCCAAACGATCGCTGGTATTTATAACTACAAATTCAACACAGAAGTAAAACCTTTAAACAATGCTAACATCCGTAAGGCCCTTGCATACTCAATCAACCGTCAAGCGATCGTTGACAAAATTACGCAAGGTGAACAAGTTCCAGCTATGGCAATCGTTCCACCAACAATGGAAGGATTCACGGATAACAAAACTGGCTACTTTAAAGATCACGATGTAGATACTGCTAAAAAACTTCTTGAAAAAGGTGCGAAAGAATTAGGTTATAAGTCTGTTTCTGATCTTCCAGCATTGAAACTTTCTTACAACACAGATGAAGGCCACCAAAAGATTGCACAAGCAATTCAAGAAATGTGGAAAAAAGATTTAGGTGTGAAAGTTGAACTTGATAACTCTGAGTGGAACGTATACATCGACAAAATCCACAGCGGAGATTACCAAATCGGACGTATGGGCTGGTTAGGTGACTTCAACGATCCAGTGAACTTCCTTGAGCTTTACAAAGATAAAGACGGTGGAAACAACGACACTGGATGGGAAAGCAAAGAGTACAAACAATTGTTGAATGATTCTGCGAAAGAAACAGATAAAACGAAGCGTGAAGAAATGCTGAAAAAAGCAGAAGAAATCATCATCAACGATATGCCTATAGCACCAATTTACTTCTACACTCAGCTTTGGGTACAAGATCCAAAACTTAAAGGTGTCGTCGTATCTGGACTAGGTGATGTTCAATACAAATGGGCACATTTCGAAAAGTAAGAGTTATAATGTAAGAGATCTACGGCAAGGATCTTAAGGTATATGGAGGATGTCTCTCCATATACCTTTCTTGCTGATTAGAGAAAATGTTGTAAAATCATGGAGGTGCAATTCCGTTGCTTAAATATATCGGTAAGCGATTAATATATATTTTAATCACACTGTTTGTTATTGTAACTGCAACTTTCTTTCTCATGCAGGCAGCACCGGGTGGTCCATTCTCTGGTGAGAAGAAACTTCCTGCTGAAATTGAAGCAAACCTAAACGAGCACTACGGGTTGGACAAGCCCTTATTTGTTCAATATGTAAGCTACTTAGGTTCAGTTGCAAAATTAGATTTTGGTCCCTCATTTAAATATAAAGGACAAACTGTAAATGACTTAATCAGTTCTGGATTCCCCGTTTCCTTTACCCTCGGAATTGAGGCAATTCTCCTCGCATTAGCATTTGGTGTATTGTTTGGGGTCCTTGCAGCGCTCTATCATAACAAGTGGCAAGACTATACGATTGCCATTTTAACGATCTTTGGAATTTCAGTTCCAAGTTTCATTTTAGCTGCGCTACTACAATATGTATTTGCATCTGAGGCAAGCGTTATAGCGATTTTCCCAGTTGCAGGATGGGAGTCTTGGGCCAGCACCGTACTACCTTCTATTGCACTTTCCTTCATGCCTATGGCATTTATCGCTAGACTTGCACGGTCAAGTATGCTTGAAGTGCTAAACAGTGACTACATTAGAACGGCTAGAGCGAAAGGATTAACGAAATCAGCTGTGACGATCAAACACGCGATTCGAAACGCATTGTTACCTGTCATTACTTACATGGGACCAATGGCTGCTTCAGTTTTAACAGGTAGTTTTGTCGTGGAGAAGATTTTCGGTATTCCTGGATTAGGCTCTCACTTTGTCACAAGTATTACAAACCGTGATTACACCGTCATCATGGGTGTCACAGTCTTCTACAGTATTATTCTATTAATCAGTATTCTAGTCGTTGACGTCCTTTACGGTATTATCGATCCTAGAATTAAACTGACGAAGGCGAAGAAAGGGGTCTAACACATGGAAGAGATGAGAAAAGATTTATTTGTTCCTGCGACAGCTGACGCAGCAGAATCCGAAAAAATTTCTAAACCTAGTCTATCTTTATGGAAGGATGCTATGCTTCGCTTCCGTGCAAATAAACTTGCGATGGTAGGACTTACAATTATTTTTATTGTTGTGATGCTGGCGATCTTCGTTCCGGTGTTTTCTAAATATGATTACTCTACGACAGATTTGCTTAATGCAGATCAGCCGCCTTCAAAAGAGCACTGGTTTGGTACGGATGATTTAGGCCGAGACATGTTTGTTCGTACATGGGTTGGGGCAAGAATTTCGATCTTTATCGGTCTTGCAGCAGCTGTTCTTGATGTGATCATCGGTATTATCTGGGGAAGTATTGCTGCATTCAAAGGCGGACGTACGGACGAAGTGATGATGCGTATCGCAGACGTTTTATGGGCAATCCCAACACTATTAATGGTTATTTTAATGATGGTTGTTCTGCCAAAAGGCTTATTAACGATTATCCTAGCCATGACAGTCGTAGGCTGGATAAACATGGCACGTATCGTTCGGGGACAGGTTTTACAATTGAAGAGTCAAGAGTACGTTCTTGCCGCACAAACATTAGGTGCGAAAACATCTAGACTTTTATTTAAACACTTGATTCCAAACTCAATGGGACCAATTCTTGTGACCATGACATTAACCATTCCTTCTGCTATTTTCACAGAGGCATTCTTAAGCTATCTAGGGCTTGGTGTACCTCAGCCATTAGCGAGCTGGGGAACAATGGCGTCTGACGGAATTCCAGCCATGACGTACTACCCGTGGAGATTATGGTTCCCAGCCGCATTTATCTGTATTACAATGTTTGGTTTTAACGTGGTTGGAGACGGACTAAGAGACGCTTTAGATCCGAAGTTGCGTAAATAAGGAGTGATTAGGATGGAACGTGAACGTATTCTAGAGGTGAAAGACCTTGCAATCTCATTTAAAACATATGGTGGAGAGGTTCAAGCCATTCGTGGTGTGAACTTCCACTTAAATAAAGGCGAGACACTTGCTATTGTAGGTGAATCTGGCTCTGGTAAAAGTGTGACATCACAGGCCATCATGAGATTAATTCCGATGCCGCCGGGTTATTTCAAGCGCGGACAGATCCTGTTTGATGGGCAAGATATTGTCAAGAAAACTGAAAAACAAATGCAAAACATTCGAGGAAAAGACATCTCAATGATCTTCCAAGATCCGATGACTTCCTTGAACCCAACGATGAAGGTCGGGAAACAAATTACAGAAGTGCTGTTCAAGCACGAACAAATTTCAAAAGAAGCGGCTGAAAAAAGAGCCATTGAATTACTTGAGCTTGTTGGAATTGCAATGCCTGAAAAAAGAATCAAACAATACCCACACGAATTTAGTGGCGGGATGAGACAAAGGGTTGTTATTGCGATGGCACTTGCAGCAGATCCAAAGCTATTGATTGCCGATGAGCCGACAACAGCTCTAGATGTAACAATTCAGGCGCAAATTTTAGAATTAATGAAAGAAATTCAGCAAAAGGTTGAAACGTCAATTATCTTTATTACGCATGATCTAGGTGTTGTCGCCAACGTCGCTGATCGTGTAGCTGTTATGTATGCAGGTCAAATTGTGGAGACAGGAACTGTTGATGAAATTTTCTACAATCCACAACATCCGTATACGTGGGGACTATTGGCATCAATGCCAAGCCTAGACACAGATGGCGGAGCTGAAGGAAAGCTGACTGCAATCCCAGGAACACCGCCAGATCTGACAAACCCGCCGAAAGGAGATGCATTTGCACTCCGAAGCGATTATGCAATGAAAATTGACTTTGAACAAGAACCGCCAATGTTCAAAGTATCAGATACGCATTATGTGAAATCATGGCTACTTCATCCAAATGCACCTAAAGTTGAACCGCCTGCTGCTGTAAAGGCGAGAATGCGTGAACTAGAAGGTAGCTACGAAAAACCTGTATTAGTAAAAGAGGGTGAATAGCATGGCAGAAAAATTGTTAGAAATCAAAAATTTAAAGCAGCATTTCCATACAGCAAGAGGAACGGTGAAAGCAGTTGACGGCGTTTCATTTGATATTTACAAAGGTGAAACACTAGGTCTTGTAGGTGAGTCTGGATGTGGTAAATCGACTACGGGCCGATCTATCATTAGACTTTATGATGCGACAGATGGCGAGGTTCTTTATAAAGGGGAAAATGTACACGGGAAGAAATCAAGACAAAAAATGCTTGAGTTCAACCGTCAAATGCAGATGATCTTCCAAGATCCATATGCCTCACTGAACCCTAGAATGACAGTGCTTGATATCATTGCAGAGGGCATTGACATTCATGGCCTTGCGAAATCAAAGCAAGCGCGTAAAGAGCGTGTGTACCAGTTGCTTGAAACCGTTGGCTTGAACAAAGGGCATGCAAACAGATATCCGCATGAATTCTCTGGTGGTCAAAGGCAGCGTATCGGAATTGCCCGTGCATTAGCAGTTGAGCCAGATTTCATCATTGCCGATGAACCAATCTCTGCATTAGATGTGTCGATTCAAGCGCAGGTCGTTAACTTAATGAAAGAACTGCAAGAAGAAAAAGGCTTAACGTATTTATTCATTGCCCATGACCTGTCCATGGTAAAATACATCAGCGATCGTATTGGCGTGATGTATTTCGGGAAATTGGTAGAGCTGGCACCAGCGAATGAATTATACGAAAACCCGCTTCATCCATATACAAAATCATTACTATCTGCGATTCCGCTTCCAGATCCAGATTATGAGCGTAACCGCAAGCGAATCAAGTATGATCCTTCCGTTCACAAAGGAACAAACACTGATTTCCGTGAAGTGAAGCCAGGTCACTTTGTGAGCTGCACAGAGGAAGAATTCAAAGAGCTTCAGGCAAAACAATCATAAGAAGGAAGAAGCACTGCTATGTCAGTGCTTCTTTTTTTATTTTACAAAAAAACAAGATGATGGTAATTTCTAGTTAACAACAAGCGGGTTCTAGGAGGAAATCAAATGTCGATATGGAAGACGTTTCGCTATTCATTCTTTCACTTTCTCATTGTATTCATGCTTTTTTCAACGTCTTTTTTGAGAAAGCCAAATGGAGGGCAGTGGATGCTCATATTTATGGTGCTCATTGGCATCTTGTCTTTTTCCGTGGAATATATGCTTCACCGGAAAACAAGCAATCAGAAAGAGGAAGCAAGGCGCATGAAGTATCTTTATTTCATCATGTTCCAAACTGGGATGACACTCATCCTGTTTGTCTGTTTTCAATTACTCATGAATCGTTCGATATAAAACTTTTTTCTGTTGTTTGAAAAAAAGTGAAACTAGAGGAGACTTTGCTGCGTCTTACTAGTACAGGCGTTTAAATAGCAGGAAATCGGGAATATATAAGGAAGTGGTTCTTCACTATATCATAAGGAGCGGATCCATGAATTGGTATGAAAAGCTCAGTGAATACTTCCCGATAGAAGAAATGAAGTCAAAAGAGCATATGGAAGCTTTATTAAAGGAAAGAAGTGAAATTTATCATAAGGAAGAAGGGCCTCATCATGTGATGATGTACGCCGAATTTGATTCTTTCATCTTTATTGATTATTTATTTGTTTCCAGAGATGCAAGAGGTGAAGGCCTCGGATCAAAGCTCATTCATAAGCTGAAGGAAAAAAAGAAACCGATCTTGCTTGAGGTCGAGCCTGTAGATGAAGATGATGCAGATACTGCAAAACGCCTAAAGTTTTACCAAAGAGAGCACTTCAAGCATGCCGAATCAATCGGTTATAAACGCAGGTCACTTGCAACAAATGAAGTGAACCGCATGGAAATCCTTTATTGGTCGCCTCTTACAGATAATGAGGAAGAAATGATGGAGGCTATGAGGAAGACCTATGAACGAATCCATACGTATAAAGATGAAGAATGGTATGGGCAGTCGTATGAGGATGTTGATGATGTGTTGAAGGTCATTGAAAATAGAAAACAAAAAAATATTTTCGATCATCTCGACTAAATGAGAATGTTCAGACATCAAGCAACACCACAAAATGAATGAAATTGTCTAGTTTTTGTCACAAAAATTGCAAGAATATCTGTTCACACTTACTTTTTTATAGTATAATCACTATAAAGATTACTTATTTAGAACAATTTTAATTTAAGAATACAGATCAATATTCATTCTACAAATTGAGGAGTGAAGATTTATGGTAACATTATACACATCACCAAGCTGTACATCATGTAGAAAAGCAAGAGCGTGGTTAGAAGAGCACAATATTCCGTATCAAGAGAGAAACATCTTTTCAGAGCCTCTTTCAATCGATGAAATTAAAGAAATTCTTCGAATGACTGAAGACGGTACAGATGAAATTATCTCAACACGTTCAAAAGTATTTCAAAAGCTAAATGTGAATGTTGAGACAATGCCTCTTCAACAATTGTATAAACTGATCAATGAGCATCCAGGTCTTTTAAGACGTCCAATTATCTTGGATGAAAAAAGACTACAAGTTGGCTACAATGAAGATGAAATTAGACGTTTCCTTCCAAGAACGGTTCGTACATTCCAACTAAGAGAAGCTCAGCGACTTGCTAACTAATAGAAAAAACGAAAAGCTGCCGATCATTTGGCAGCTTTTTTTATTTGTTTTCAGCCGTTTGTTCGTAAAACAGGCTGGCTAAAATGACCATTACGACTGTTAAAAACGGAAGCATCAATTCAAGAGTCGCATGCTGAGCCATAAATTCATTCAATTTCACATCATGAACAATCATTTCACCGCCAGTAAAAGCCAAAAGAGCACTTCCTCCGTATAATAGATACGGAAATTTGGTGAAAGCGGCATGAATCAGCTTACTTCCCCAAATAATAATCGGTACTGAAATCATAAGGCCAAAAGCGGTCAGCAGCATGTTGCCTTTTGCCGCTCCTGCAACTGCAATCACATTATCAAGTGACATAAAGAGGTCGGCAATCACAATGGTCTGAACCGCACGCCAAAGGGAGCCGCTGCTTTTAATGCGAATCGATTCTTTCTTTTGTTCAATTAACAAATTGTATCCTATATAAAGGAGAAAAAGTCCGCCGATAAATTGCAAATAAGGGATGGTCAATAAATAAACTGCGGCACCTGTCATTGTTATTCTCATCAGCACTGCCAAAAGTGTGCCGATCCATATGGCTTTATTGCGTTTGTCATTTGACAAGCTGCGGCTAGCCATCGCAATGATCAACGCATTATCTCCGCCTAAAATCAGATCGATGCCAATAATCATCAGTAAGGATATGATCCACTCTGTTTCCATCCATTTCACCTCATGTCTAATAGAGCTCGTACAACCAATATATGAAGACAATTCAAATATATGTTTCTGTAAGTTTTCTCTGCAAAAAATGCGTTTTTATTTCTTTTATTCATGTTTTATCATAAAATAGACAGTACAAAGCAATACCTCAATTCTTTAAAAGGTTAACATGTAGACGGAACGGGTAAAGTGTAGTAAAGTACTATTAATTGGGAGCTTGTATGTCCCTTCAACATCTTATATAGAAGGGAAGGTTGGCAAAATGGAAATTGAAAGAATTAATGAACATACAGTGAAATTTTATATTTCCTACGGTGATATTGAAGACCGCGGATTTGACCGTGAAGAGATTTGGTATAATCGTGAACGCAGTGAAGAGCTGTTTTGGGAAGTAATGGACGAAGTGCACGAAGAAGAAGAATTTGCAGTTGAGGGACCGCTTTGGATTCAAGTGCAGGCACTTGACAAAGGTCTTGAAATTGTCGTGACGAAAGCCCAACTTTCTAAAGATGGACAAAAGCTCGAATTGCCGATTCCAGAAGATAAAAAAGATCAAACAGATGAAGAAAGTCTAGACGCACTGCTTGATGATTTTCAAAAAGAAGAGCAGGATCAAGAAGACCATAATGAGAAGGACAAAAAACTTCAACTTCAATTTGTGTTGAAAATGGATGACTTTGAAGATTTGATTGCACTTTCTCAATTAAATATGCAGGATTTTACCACAAGTTTATATTCGTTTGAAAACCGTTATTATCTATATGTTGACTTCCACGAGGATTTGTCAGATGAGCAAGTGGAGAATAAGCTCAGCATTTTGCTTGAATATGCTCATGAATCAGTGGTCAGCATTTACAGACTGAAAGAATATGGTCAGCTGATTATCGAAGGTAATGCCCTTGAAACGATTCAACAGCACTTCTCGTAACCAACAAAAGTCGATTTCTATAGAGGAATCGGCTTTTTTATCTGAATGAATAGGTAAATAAAGAGATCGGCAAGGAGAAAATGAAATGAGAAATTTAGTCAAAGTTCTATTTTTTCTTATCATTACGATAGGTGCTTATTTAGTCATTCAATTAATTGCCGGTGATTTAGCGGTAAGTGTATTAAGTTCTGTCAGTGTTCTATTCACTTTATCGATTATCTTCATCGGGTTTGTCATATTCTTGGAGAACCGGAATCCATCTCAAACGATAACGTGGCTTGTCCTGCTTGGCAGCTTTCCGTTATTCGGCTTTTTGTTCTATATTTTCTTTGGACGCAATATCAAAAAGCGCCGGTTGTTTGAAAAGAAAGCCATCCTGGACGAACAGTTAATCCAGGAAGATGAACATATTCATAGAGAAGCGATTGAGAAAATGACGCATATGGGTGATCATCAGCAGCTCTTATTTAAGCTGGCCCACAGACTTGGACATACCCCTATTACGTATCGCACGTCCTCTAAAGTCCTGACGAATGGAGAAGAAACATTCTCTCATATTTTTGAAGAAATCAAAAAGGCGACACATCACATTCATTTAGAATATTATATTCTCCGCCACGATGACCTTGGACAAGAATTAAAAGATATTCTCATTGATAAAGCGAAAAATGGCGTGATTGTCCGCTTTTTATATGACGATGTAGGGAGTTTAAAGCTCTCTCGTCAATATATTGCTGACCTCGAAAAGGCTGGCGTTCAGATCGTTCCATTTTTACCCGTGAGGCTGCCTCTGTTAAATAATAAAATCAATTTCCGAAATCACCGAAAAATTGTCGTGATTGATGGAGAAGTTGGATTTGTTGGCGGGCTGAACATTGGAGACGAATATATGGGTAGAAGTAGACAATATGGATTTTGGCGTGACACCCATTTGATGATTAAGGGTGAAGCTGTTCGTGACCTGCAGCAGATTTTCATGCAGGATTGGTACTATATGACGAATGAAAGATGCGCAGGTGTGGACTACTTTAAAGATTTCAGCCACCTTGAAAGCACAACACAAGGCGTACAAATGATCGCTGGCGGACCTGATAAACAGTGGGAGGTCATTAAAAATCTCTTTTTCTCCATGATTATCTCTGCCAAAAAGTCTATTTGGATCGCTTCACCATATTTTGTGCCAGATGATGATATTTTGTCTGCACTGAAAATTGCTGCATTAAGCGGAGTAGACGTACGGATTATTGCACCGAAGAATCCAGATAAACGGATCGTCTTCCATGCGTCCCGTTCATACTTCCCGGAGCTTTTAGAAGCAGGGGCAAAGGTGTATGAATATGATCAAGGCTTTATGCATAGTAAATTTATCATTGTGGATAGTGAGCTGGCTTCGATAGGAACGGCCAACATGGATATGAGAAGCTTTCATTTGAATTTTGAAGTGAATGCCTTCCTCTATAAAACGAAAAGCACTGAGAAGCTCGTGAACGACTTCTTAGGTGATTTAGAGCAGTCGCACGAGATTGTCCCAGAAGAATTTGCAAAGAGACCGTTAAGGGTAAGACTCTTTGAATCAACAGCAAGATTATTATCGCCATTACTATAAAGATTGTATTTTCCCCCTTTTTTATGAGGGGGTTTTTTCATTTTCCTCAGGAAAACAACAGTAAAATCTTGTTTTCACACAATAAAAGTTCATTTTACCTAGTCGCTCTCTTATAGATGAAAAAGCTATAATACGGTC
Organism: Bacillus sp. FSL R7-0672; assembly: GCF_038601465.1. NCBI lineage: Bacteria > Bacillati > Bacillota > Bacilli > Caryophanales > Bacillaceae > Bacillus > Bacillus sp. FSL R7-0672. The sequence goes on from NZ_CP152010.1 coordinate 1,180,162, forward strand.
AACAAAGACTAAGGGGCGAACTGAATGAATACAGCGATCATGGATAATGGAAAACTTATTCGAATTACTCATCACTTATCTAAAAACAGGTTGGAGCATGTCAGGACGACGTGCAAATTTTACTGCCCTGAATGCAGGGAAGAAGTGCAATTAAAGCTTGGTGAACAACGTGTTTATCATTTTGCACATAAACAGCTGACAACATGTCCACTAGCCTCAGGCGAAACGGCATATCATCAGGCGGGGAAAGAAGCCATTATGAATTGGCTTCTGCGGCTTGGACATAAACCGGTGCTTGAAAAGTATGTGTCAAAGATTCATCAGCGTCCTGACGTGGCTGTCTCTATTGGAGGAACAAGCTATGCAATCGAATATCAATGCTCAAATATTTCACGGCAAGAGCTCCGTAAAAGGACAGCAGGACTCCGCGAAGCAGGGCTCTTCCCTATATGGGTTATAGGAGCAAATCGTTTAAAGCGAAAATCTGCCCAGCTCTTTTCCTTCTCCTCCATTCATTGGGAAATGTTAAGGGAATCACAGAAAGGAAGTCTGATTTTTTATTGTCCGCTCCAGAACCGATTCATCCATCTTGCTCAACTCCTTGTATTTCAACCAACGAAAATATGTGCTGCCATGACTGTCAGACCGCCAACAGCATACCGCAAACTTTCGGATATTCTATCGCCGCCCTCAAGCAAGCGTCAAGTCTACAAACAATGGCTAAAATGTATACAGCAATTTAGGCAGCATCCTCCTCGCATTTTATCAAATGAAAGCAAACGGTTGAGAGACGTTTTTTATGAGCATCATCAAACAGCTTTTCCTTTTCTGCCAACTGAATTATTTATCCCGCTGAAAGAAGCGTATATCTTCACAAGTCCCGTTTACGTCTGGCAGGGGTGTCTGTATGATTGGATAATGAGGAAAAAGGGAAACAGGCCAGTAACGATTCAACTGCTGATGAAAGAAATCAAGCGGTGTGTCCAGATGAAAGAAGTAAAGCTCCGATATGGCGATATTTCAATAGAAGAAATAAAAGAGGTCATCACTGCATATGTTCATGCGCTTGTTAGACAAGGGTTTTTACACATGACAAAAGAGGGTAATTATGAAGTAGCGTCAAATCAAATGCCAATACAAACAGTAGATGAAGCGTTCAAACGAGATACTTTCTTATTTCATTAGCATGTTTCATGCCCACTTTGATCATGATAAGAAAAAGGTGGTGCTGCGATTGAATAGAAAGAAACGCTTTTTTCTCATTTTTTTAGTCTGTTTGGTATTTATTTCTGCATATGATTTGACAAATATAGTTCAAAACAAAGAAGATAAATACAACACCAATTTCTTTCACTTTCCGAAAGGTTGGTTCAACACAACTTATGCAAGGGGGATTCATATGACTTCACAAAGCAAAAACAACCATTTACCAGACAGAAGCGAAGTAAAAGAAGAAAACAAATGGCGACTTGAAGATATTTTTGAAAGCGTCGATGCATGGAACAAGGAATTCGAAGCGGTCAAAAAAGAAATTCCTAAGCTCGCTCAATTTAAAGGCAAGCTCGCCCATTCTGCTGATGTACTGTATGAAGCCCTAACCTTTCAGGATCAGCTTTCTGAAAAGCTTGGCAAGCTTTATACATATGCGCACATGAAATACGATGAGGATACAACTAACTCATCATTTCAAGCGCTGAATGATAAAGCATCGAATTTATTTACACAACTCTCTAGTACTTCTGCTTATATTGTTCCAGAGATTTTATCGATTCAAGAAGATAAATTGCAGCAGTTTATTCTGGAAAAAGAAGAATTAAAACTGTATTCCCATGCTCTTGAAGAAATTAATAAAGAACGTCCACATATTTTAAGTGAGGAGCAAGAGGCCTTATTAGCTGAGGCATCTGAACCTCTCTCAACTTCATCTACTACTTTTAGTATGTTTAACAATGCTGATATTTCGTTCCCTTCTGTAAAGGATGAAAATGGGGAAGAAAAGAAAATTACCCACGGCAACTTTATCACATTTTTAAACAGTGATGACCGTGAAGTGAGAAAGAATGCCTTTAAAGCTGTGTATAAAACGTATGATCAGTATAAAAACACGCTTGCTTCGACACTGAGCGGTTCGATTAAAAAGGATAATTTTTATGCAAAAGTACGAAATTATAAATCGGCAAGAGAATCAGCACTATCTCGAAACAGTATTCCAGAAGAAGTATATGACAATCTAATTGATACAGTTCATCAATATTTACCGTTATTACACCGTTATATTGAATTGCGTAAAAAGGTGTTAAAGCTTGATGAAGTGCACAATTATGACTTGTATACACCACTTGTAAAAGATGCTGGCATGAAGCTAACCTACGATGAAGCAAAGGATTATATGCTAAAAGGGTTAGCGCCATTAGGAGAAGAATATGTGTCCGTGTTAAAAGAGGGACTCAATAATCGCTGGGTAGACGTTTATGAGAATAAAGGGAAACGTAGCGGTGCGTATTCATCTGGAAGCTATGGCACAAATCCTTATATCCTCATGAACTGGCAAAATAATATTGATAATTTATTTACACTGGCTCATGAATTTGGGCACTCTGTTCATAGCTACTATACAAGAAAGCACCAGCCATATCCGTATGGAAACTATAGCATCTTTGTAGCTGAAGTAGCTTCCACGACAAATGAAGCGTTACTAGGCGAATACCTGCTGAATCATCTGGATGATAAAAAACAGCGTTTGTATGTGTTAAATCACTTGCTAGAAGGATTTAGAGGAACGGTATTCAGACAGACGATGTTTGCTGAGTTTGAGCATCTGATTCATGTGAAAGCACAAGAAGGAGAGGCTTTAACGCCAGAATTCATGACGAACCTTTATTACGACCTGAACAAGAAGTATTTTGGAGACGGCATGGTTGTGGATAAAGAAATCGGATTAGAATGGACGAGAATCCCTCACTTCTATTACAACTATTATGTCTATCAATATGCAACAGGCTATAGTGCTGCACAGGCATTAAGCAAGCAAATCTTAGAAGAAGGAAAACCTGCGGTGGAGCGCTACACAGACTTCCTTAAAGCAGGCAGCTCTGATTATCCAATCAATGTGCTGAAAAAAGCGGGTGTTGATATGGCTTCCAAAGAACCAATCGAAGCAGCATGTCAATTGTTCGAAGAAAAATTAAAAGAAATGGAAGAACTCATCTCCACAACGGGTGAGTAATGAAAAGACTTCTGTCAGACGTGTGAGTGCATACTCATCTTTTGACAGGAGTTTTTTTCACAAAAAAGACCTCTTCGCATGAAGAGGCCGCAGATTTTAGCCCTTTGTCTTCTTTTCAGCGTGATAGAAAACCTTTGCAGTCAAGGAAGGACGAGTACTGGCGCGGAGCCGTGAGCACCAGCACGCAGGACTGACAACGAATGCGAGGGTTTGTCTACATGCTGAGACCTCTTCGCATGAAGAGGCCGATCCTTAACATCAACCTTTAAATCCCTTAAAGGTCTTCCGGTGGTTCATTCGATAAAGTGTAAAAAGTATTGCAGCAAATAAGAGTGGCGATGTGAGATAAAGAGGAAGCATTTTCATTAAGCCTAATATGTTTAAAAAGAAACATAAGCCAATGGAAACAAGTCCAATGGTTGTGCTGCGCATGCAGATCCCTCCATTTTTTCGTTACTTTCACTATATGAAAGTGACAACCCTCTTATGTTTTGTGACAAAAATATGAACATATAGTATATCTGTTGTCATAAGTCGACAAAATTTGATATACTACAGATGTGAAATTAATCACATACAAACATTACCCCTTTGTTTGACCGTGAAAAATTTCTCCCATCCCCTTTGTTGTCGTTAAGACATAGTGAAACCGCGCTTATCCCGGCGCGGTTTCTTCGTGGTTTAAAAAAGAACAAATGTTCCCTTTTGAGGTAAAGAAAAAACATGGGTCAGCACCCATGTTCATTCTCACAGCGATAGACATCAAGATCTGAATGATGATCATCTTCTTTATAGCGCCAAAACATTTCTTGATGCACTTGTACACGTTCGACTTTTTTAGCGAAAGCTAGCTTTTTCATTTCTCGTTCAACTTCTTCAAGTGTCAGGTCATAAACAACCGCAATCTCTTTGGCAGATGCAAATTGAAAGTAAGCAATAAACCATTCAATTGGAGGCCGTTCTGAAGGTGTTGGTTTTTCACCAATCATTTCAAAAAGGATTTCCTCGTATATATCATAAGAGTACGCACCTGAAATTTTTAATCCTTCATCTCCGTTTACTGTATTAAAAAAGGCAAAGGTCGGAAGCTCAGACACGTCCATTTCAGCGGCAATTTTCATATCACATTTTAGTGCTTTGACAGCACTTTGAGAATGAATATCGCGCTGGAATTCCTCGATGTCTAGTCCAGCGCTTTTTGCATTTTCTAGCAGTACATGTTCACTTGTAACATCTTGCTGATGGCAAAAAAGTGATTCTTGAATGAGACGTAGAAATTTCATTCCGCATTTTCTGCCTTGAAGTTCAGCCGCTTTTAATGCAAGCGAGGCGAGATAAGGTGAAGTCACAATTTGTTCAGACAGCATTTGTTCTTTTTTTGTCTGAGTTTTGGTCGCAAATTTCCCCCACGCTTCGGTCAGTAAATGCTTTTTTCGTTTTCGATTCAATGCATTAATACTAGAGCTTGTCACCGTTCGCAAAGTGAAAAAACGGCCGTACTTCATTTTCAATTTTTTAATGGATGGCTCTAATAACCAGCAGTCTGGACTTAGAGGGTCAATGAATACATAAATTTCAATCGGCTTTTGAGGATGTCCGTGACAGTGTGAGAAATATTGATCGTGCGTATTGCAGCTCAAGATCGTCCATCCTTTTCAGGTGTTTGGTTGACCATATGACGAGCCGTTAAAGAAAGCCGCTCAAATAAAAAGTCACGAATATCGCCGGTTAATCCTACTTGATCCATTGCATCCTCCATGCATTCAAGCCATGCGTCAGCCCGCTCCTCAGTAATCGGAAAAGGGAGATGTCTCGCCCGTAGCATGGGGTGGCCATGCTCCTCTGTATAAAGCGGGGGTCCGCCTAAATATTGCGTTAAAAACTGTTTTTGTTTTCTTGCTGTTTCTTTTAAGTCATCCGGGAAAATAGGATGAAGCAAAGGATGACACTTTACATTTTCATAAAAAGTATCAACAAGTTGCGATAGAAGTTCCTCTCCAACCGCTTCGTAAGGTGCGTTAAACGATTGTACCATGTTGACTACTCCTTTTACTCGTAGTTAATAGGATGAAGCGCCCTATTGTGAATTCATTTATTTCAAAAGTGATTTTCAGTTTGTTCTATTTTAATGTTTCTATTCTTGTACTTATTTTAACAACCTCATCTCAATTCCACAAACAAACCGCTTTGGTCTATTGGAAATAAGGGGAGAGGCGGGTTCCGTGATCAATTGACCATATCATAACACATTCAGTCAAAAAAGGGTGAAAAGCGACATACAAAAAACCGAAGAGGTTATTCTCTTCGGTTTAAGCGAAATATTGTGCTGTAATTTTCTTTACATAATTTTGTGTTTCTTTAAATGGTGGAATGCCGCCGTATTTATCAACATTTCCTGAGCCTGCATTATAAGCAGCTAAGGCGAGTGAGACATTTCCATTATATTTCTGAAGCATTTGTTTGATATACTTCGTGCCGCCTTCGATGTTCTGGGCCGCATCAAAGGCATTATTCACGCCAAGTGATTTAGCTGTAGATGGCATAAGCTGCATAAGGCCAAGCGCGCCTGCATGGCTGACCGCATTCGTACGATAGCCGGATTCTTGCTTGATGACCGCATGAATCAGCTTTTCTGGAACACCATGTTTTTGAGCCATTTGTGACACAATTTGATTAATTTCTTTTGATGATGAGCCGCTTGAAACAGCCTTTTGAAGCGGCGGCGTGTAGCTGTTGTTTAAGACATTTCCAATACCATTCGCTGTATTCAATTGAGCGTCATTCGCATATGAAGGTTGAGCTTGAAGCTGCTCACCGCCAGCGATAGCAGATAAGTATGGGTTTGTACGCGCGTATTGCGTGTTCGGAGCCGTTGATGGGTCCGTTCCCATAAATGCAGAAATTGAAAGCGGCAGACGTGATAATTCTGATCCGCCTAAAAAATCTTGCAGCAGCGACTGAAAGGAAGCTTGAGCATTCGATTCTTGGCCGCCCGGCATTTGCGTTTGTCCAGGGTCTGATTGTAATGTTTTAAGCGCTTGGAGCTGCATAAAGGATTGAAGTTGATTGACGTTCATCATGTTCCTCCTTCAAGGAATTCATCTATTTCTGTGTTTTCATTTTCTCTTCATAAAAACGTACGACTTTGTTTTTCGTGTTTCGTACAGGGATTTGGAATTTTTGGAGCAATGCGGAGAATGCGGCTTGTCCGATTTCCAGGTCGCTCACTTCAAATTCAAGTTCATAGTCCTCTACTGTTAAATATCGGCTGTGATCCAAAACAATTAAGCCTTCTTTGATCATTTTTTCAGCTCTTGACGTTTCAAGTGAACCAAAATACACAATTTGATCCTTTTGAATGTTCAGATGGTCTAGCCTATCAGCCACTTCACCTTTTGGTAGCTGAAAATCGTCAAGGCTTGAAGGAGGAGCGATTGTTTGGTGGGTTTCGAGCAAGCCTATTTCGTGTGGTTCCTTTAACGTGAGAACCCACTGGCCGTTTTTTTCTCTCATTCTTAATGCAGCGAATTGAGATTTTATATCAAATTGAGGTGTATCAAAGTAATGGTTGGTTTGCGTGTGAAAATCCGAATCCTTCAATTGAAAATGTTGTTTCAACTGTTCAAATTCTTCTTTCATTAACAATTGCTTTAGTTCTATTTCAATTTCCTGTGCCATTTTGACATCAACCTTTCATTTAGAGGAAATATGATTATTGTACATGAAGTATGTTCATCATGTAAAAGACTGTTTTTATCTATTATTTCTCTTTCCACATGTGCCAAAATCAATGGATAATTACGTGAAAGGATCATTTATAAGAAGAAAATAGGATTTTCTCAATAAGTTCGGTTTATCAATATTGAACTTGATATGATAAAATAAAGCTGTACTTTGTTGTAAAGGAGATCATGATGCAAAACCGAATTGAAATCGCAGAAGCAACTTTAAAAGAAGACAGGCTGATTTTGACGACCAAGTCAGAAGAGCAAATCCAAAAAGCAAAAGCATCAGGACAAATGCTTGTTGATTCTGATCACTTTGCGTTCGTTTACATACTTGAAAACGAGCAGTCCTTTTCATATCTTATCTTAGGGGAACATACATGGGCTCCATTAAAAGAAGCAATGAATCTTGACATCCCTGTCTATTTGACAGCGGGAGGACATTCGTTAGAACTCATTCAGCTTCATCAAGAATTACATTATTTAATCGACAATATTAAAGACAATGCCAATTACGGAGATATGGAAGAGAAAGTGAAGAGCACATTCCTCTGAAATAATTAGGTATATGGAATTGGGGGAAGTTTCATGGACAAAAAACAATGGGATCAATTCCTCGCACCGTATAAACAAGCAGTCGAAGAATTAAAAGTGAAACTAAAAGGCATTCGAAAGCTATATGAATTCGAGGATGACCATTCACCAGTAGAATTTGTTACAGGCCGAGTGAAACCTGTTGCCAGCATATTAGAAAAGGCAAAGCGTAAAAACATCCCAATGCATGAAATCGAAACGATGCAGGATATTGCTGGGCTTCGCATTATGTGCCAGTTTGTAGAAGACATACAAGTCGTGAAAAAAATGCTCCAGTCACGAAAAGACTTTGTGGTTGTTGATAAACGCGACTATATTGCAGAGCATAAAGAAAGCGGATACCGTTCGTACCACCTTGTTGTGTTATATCCGATGCAAACGATCAACGGAGAGAAGCAGCTCCTCGTCGAAATCCAAATACGTACACTTGCGATGAACTTTTGGGCGACCATTGAGCATTCTTTGAATTATAAATATAGCGGGAATATCCCGGAAAAAGTCAAGCTGCGCCTTCAAAGAGCTTCTGAGGCAGCATCTCTTCTTGATGATGAGATGTCTGAAATTAGAGGGGAAATTCAAGAAGCACAAGTGGCATTTTCCCGGAAAAAGAAAAACGATAGCTGAGCCTGTGCTTGATCAAATATGATGCTGCCCTCTCATAGCAGCAAGGTGGAAAAGGAGAAGAATTCATGAAATTTGCAGTTTCTTCGAAAGGGAATTCTGTATCTGACACACTCAAAAGTAAAATTCAGACCTACTTATTGGATTTCGGGATGGAACTCAATGAAGAGGAACCAGATCTTGTCATTACGGTTGGTGGAGACGGCACCCTTCTTTATGCGTTTCACCGTTATAGCGACCGTCTGAATGAAACAGCTTTTGTCGGTGTTCATACAGGTCATCTTGGTTTTTATGCTGACTGGGTGCCAAGTGAAATTGAAAAACTCGTCTTAGCTATTGCGAAAACCCCTTATCACATTGTGGAATATCCGATCTTAGAAGTCATTGTCAGATACAACGACGGTGGCAGAGAAGAGAAATATTTAGCCATGAATGAATGTACGATTAAAAGTATGGAAGGGACACTTGTGGCAGATGTTGAAATTAGGGGTCAGCTGTTTGAAACATTCAGAGGTGACGGTCTTTGTCTGTCTACACCGTCTGGCAGTACAGCCTATAATAAAGCACTTGGGGGCGCCATTATTCATCCTTCCATTAGAGCCATTCAACTGGCAGAAATGGCTTCAATCAATAACAGAGTGTTTAGAACGGTCGGTTCGCCGCTTATTTTACCAGACCACCATACTTGTGTCATAAAACCGAGGAATGATGTCGATTTTCAGGTAACCATTGATCATTTGACGCTGCTTCATAAGGATGTCAAATCCATTCAATGCCGGGTAGCAGACGAGAATGTCCGCTTTGCCCGATTTAGACCATTTCCGTTTTGGAAAAGGGTGCAAGATTCCTTTATCGGAAAAGGAGAATAAGAAAGAGGTCGTTCTCGCTGGAATACTTTACACTAAACAAAACCATGACAGCCAAAGAAGAAGGGTTGCTTTTAAAGGATTATTTAATAGATATTGGCATTTCGAAAAGAATGCTGACGGATATTAAATTTGATGGCGGTGATCTTCTCATTAATGGAGAGCATGTGACTGTGAGATACAAGCTGCATAACGGAGACAGGCTCACCATTTTATTCCCACAGGAAAAAGTGAGTGAAGGGCTAAAGCCTGCTTCGATTCCGCTTGATATTTTATTTGAGGACGAGCATGTCCTTGTGCTAAATAAAAAGCCATATATCCCGTCCATTCCTTCTAGGGAGCACCCAGAGCACAGTATTGCAAATGGGTTGCTGCACCATTATGCAGAGCAGTCTGTTCGGCTGACAGTTCATTTAGTGAATCGTCTTGATCGTGATACATCTGGCGTCATGCTTGTGGCCAAGCATCGTTTTGCCCACAGCCTTTTATCAAAAGCGCAGAAAAGTGGAGCGGTCAAACGAACATACAGAGCGTTTACACATGGCATGATCAAAGAAAAGCATGGAACCATTCGTGCAAAAATTGCCCGAAAAGGAGATAGTATCATTGAGCGAATGGTCGATGATACTGGACAGGAAGCTGTGACGCATTTTACAGTGCGAGCGGTGGACGCTGAGTTGAACATGTCAGATGTGACGCTAGCACTTGAAACGGGGAGAACCCATCAAATTCGTGTTCATATGCAGTATCTTGGTTACCCACTCATCGGAGATACGTTATATGGCGGAACGAGTGAGCGGATGAACCGGCAGGCACTGCATAGTGAGACTCTTGTCTTTCCTCATCCGATGACTGGAGAGGTAATGACATTTTCGGCTCCGCTTCCTGAAGACATGAAATCATTGCTGCTTTAAATAGAGAAACCCGGCTACCTGCAAGCGCAGGGCCGGGTTTTTTTATGATGTGAAATGCTGAAACCTTGAATCGTCATAAGGCATAGAGGAAGGAACAGAAACCGTTTCAAGCTCAGGATATTTGAGGGCAGACAGCCGGTGGCCAAATACGCAGCCTGTATCAATGTTGACAGTTCTGCCAACAAATCGTGGTTCTTTCACTGGTGTATGTCCGTAGACAATCCATGGTTTTCCGCGATATTCCTTTGCCCAATCCTTCCGCACAGGTCGTCCATCCGGCCACGTCTCTCCTGTGACTGCGCCAAATAATAGATAGGATCGCATCTGTTTGTTCGGCTTTCTACCAATGTCCTTTTCCTTCATCGCTGCGTGAGCAATCATCAGTTCATCAGGAATAAGTACATCGTAAAGCGGAGCCTTCTCAAATAGCTGTTTAAATTCATGTGACAATTTGGTTTGTTCATGAAGGGGCAGCTTTTTTATTTCGTTCACTGTGGTTTCGATGCCATGAAGTAATTTCACCGGATTTCCTTTTAAATAACGATAAAGCTTAAAGCAATGGTTGCCAGGTACGTAGCGGATCGCGCCGTGTGAGTAGGCATGAATGACAAATCGCATCACATCTACTGACTGAGGTCCTCGATCTGTTAAATCACCGACAAGGGCTAGCGTTCTCTTATCAGGATGGACGGGTAATCCATGTTTGAGTTCGTATCCTAGTTTGTGTATGAGGGTAAGCAGCTCTTCGTAGCAGCCGTGGATATCACCAATGATATCAAATTCCATAAGATTTCCTCCTGATTTTTCTCATCCATTCATCGGGGCTAAAGAAGTTTGAATTTTAGAACATATAACGAATGGCTTTCTTTTCGTTTAGGCAATTGTTAGAATCAATGCTTTAACGTAAACCTTAGAAGATTAAACATCAATGTTAGGAGGCTTTAGCCAATGGAGCATACATCTGTTTCATCACTCGTTGTCGTTATTATTGTCGCCTTTTTCACCCCACTTTTATTGCACCGATTTAAGCTGACCATTCCGGTCGTTGTTGCTGAAATCATCATGGGGCTCATCATTGGAAAAAGCGGTCTTCAGCTGGTTGTTGAACATGATGCATGGTTAGATACGTTATCCATGCTCGGTTTTATTTTTCTGATGTTTTTAAGTGGACTTGAAATAGATTTTTCTTCTTTCGAGTCAAAGAAGAAAGCACGAGAACTACCAAATGGTCTAAAAGAACCGAATACGTTTAAAGCAGCCACTATTGTTTTTCTTGGCGTATTTAGTATTTCTTTTATTCTGTCCTATGCGTTTGTCCTTGCAGGGTTTATCCAAAATGCCTTTTTAATGACGCTCATTATATCGACGATCTCATTAGGGGTAGTGGTTCCCACCTTAAAAGAGGAAAAGTTGATGCAGACGAATATCGGTCAAATCATCTTGCTTGTCGCTGTCATTGCTGATTTGGTGACGATGATTTTACTTGCTGTATTTTCTTCCATTTATGGCGATGGTACAGGGAATATGTGGCTTCTGCTCTTATTATTTGCTGCGGGCATCCTTCTTTATTTATTTGGCCGCGTATTTAAGACAAAGTCAATTTTTCAGTCCATGTCAAAAGGGACCGTGCAAATTGGGACAAGGGCGATCTTTACTCTCATTATAGTCTTAGTTGCCTTATCTGAATCACTCGGTGCTGAAAATATTCTTGGAGCGTTTTTAGCAGGCGTACTTGTGTCCCTTCTTTCGCCGAATAAAGAGCTTGTCCAGCAACTGGATTCATTTGGCTACGGGTTTTTGATCCCCATCTTCTTTGTGATGGTCGGCGTGGATTTGAATATATGGGCACTGTTCAAGGACCCAACCATTATGATCATGATCCCGCTGCTATTTATTGCATTACTGATTAGTAAGCTCATCCCGATTCTTTATTTGAAAAAATGGTATGACATGAAAAAAGTGATCGGTTCTGGCTTTTTATTAACATCGACATTATCACTCGTCATTGCAGCTGCGACGATCGGGGAGCGGCTCGGAGTCATTGATCATAAAATGTCCGGCGCGCTGATTTTAGTTGCGATACTCACGAGTATATTAACGCCTGTCTGGTTTAAAGCGCTGTTTAAAAAAGAGCAAGCTGCGAGCCATAAAAAACGTGTGACCTTTATTGGTGCAAATCAGCTGACCTTACCTGTCACACTCGATTTACATCAGGATGAATATGATATTCGAATTTTGCATGTCTTTCAAGAAAATAAAGAAGCGATGCTTGCTGACTCCATCTTTGAAGTCGAATCGATTGAAGAGTACGACGATGAGACGCTGCGAAAGGCAGGCGTCGGCCAGGAGGATGTCCTCGTCGTCGCAACAGGCAGTGAGACGAAAAATAAGAAAATTGCTTTATTTGCAAAGGAAGAAGGAGCGAAACAAGTCATTGCGAGTGTGAGCAAAGCTGAGGCAGAGCTGACATTGAAGGAAGCGGGCATTGATACGTTTTCTAATTTCCTATCATCTAAAACGGTGCTAAGAGCCTTGATTGAAGCACCGGATGCGATTCGATTATTAACAAATGAGGATACTTCCTTGTATCAAATTCAAATGAATAATCATCGCTATCACAATGTCATGCTGAGGGAATTTCCGTTTACCGGCGATTTGGTCTTTGTCCGTATTTTCAGAGGGGTAGACAGTTTAGTCCCACATGGAGATACGACGCTTAGAAGCGGTGACCGTGTGCTTGTGTCGGGCTCTCGTGAGTATGTAGCAGGACTTAGAGCCCAATTAGAGTGAGAATGAACCCTTGACCAATGAACAATTCCTGATTAAGATAGAAGTACAACATCATATATTTGATCCACTAGGGGAGTCCTTTAAAAGGGCTGAGATAAAAGTATCGACTTTTAGACCCTCATTACCTGAACAGGTTCATACCTGCGTAGGGAAGTGGTGCGGTTTTTGACTATGTTTTTGACAAATTCCAAGCCACTTTCCACGCGGAAAGTGGCTTTTTTATATGGAAAAACAGGAGGAGAGGAACATGACGTTTTCAATTGAATGTAAAGAAGCAGCAGCAACATGGTGGAATGGAAGCTTTACACACCCCTTTGTGAAAGGGATTGGAGATGGCACACTGTCACTCGATCGTTTCACGTATTATGTGATGCAGGATTCATATTATTTAACTCATTTTGCAAAGGTGCAAGCATATGGAGCGGCGATTAGTGAGGACTTACATACGACGGGCAGAATGGCGTATCATGCGCAGGGAACGTATGAAGCGGAGCTGTCGCTGCATAGAAAGTTTACAGAGCTTTTAGAGATTTCAGATGAAGCCATCGAAAACTTTAAGCCTTCTCCCACTGCTTACGCGTATACCTCACATATGTACCGGTCTGTGAAAAGTGGACGATTCGAAGAGATTTTAGCTGCGTTATTGCCGTGCTACTGGCTTTATTATGAGGTGGGTGAAAAGCTGAAACAAACCACACCTGACCATCCGATTTATCAAGAATGGATTTTGACATATGGAGGGGATTGGTTTAAGGAACTCGTCTTTGAACAGGTCAACCGCTTTGATGAACTAGCCGAAAAAGCACCAGAACATGTACGGACCAATATGAAAGAAAATTTTGTGATTTCTAGCTATTATGAATACCATTTCTGGGAGATGGCGTATCAAAAAGAATTGTGGCAAACAGCATGTTTAGATGGGGTTGGTGCAAATGGAACTCCACGCAGTGACAAATGATTCGCTTCCTGCGGGTGAGCTGATCAAACAAATAAAAAACATTGCACCTGAAGTGGATTTTATTCATATCCGGGAACGGTCTAAAACAGCAAGTGAGCTTGTTGATCTCGTGAAAGGTCTCCTTTTAGAAGGTGTACCGAAAGAGAAGCTCATCATCAACGACAGAGTAGACGTTGCGCTGCTCACCAATATTCACCGGGTACATCTCCCGGGCCATAGCTTTTCGCCAAAAGAGCTGCGGAAAAAATTCCCTCATCTTCATGCGGGCGTCTCTGTTCATTCGATAGAAGAAGGGAAAGCAGCTGAGAAAAATGGAGCAGAGTATGTCATATTTGGGCACGTATATGACACCACTTGTAAACCAGGACTTCAGGCAAGAGGCGTACAGCTTGTGAAAGAACTGACATCTCTACTATCTATTCCAGTCGTGGCGATCGGTGGTGTGACACCTGACCGCATTCCAGAATTGAGACACGCGAATGTGAAAGGGATTGCTGTCATGTCTGGAATTTTTACTCATCATCAGCCGCGCAAGATGGCACAAGCATTTTCTAAACAAGTAAAGGAGCATCCTTATGAAGAAGCATTATGATGTGGCAATCATTGGTGGTGGAATCATAGGGATGTCCATTGCCTATCACCTTGCAAAAGCAGGAAAGCAGGTCGTCTTACTTGAGGCGAATGAGGTAGGGAAGCAAACAACAAGTGCGGCTGCTGGGATGCTCGGTGCACATGCTGAAGGAGAGGGTCATGAGGATATTTTTTTTCAAGTAGGCAGAGCAAGCCAGGCATTGTACGAAAAGTTAAAAGTCGATCTACAGCATGAATCTGGCATTGATATTCGAACATCAGCGGGCGGTATCATGAAGGTAGCCTTTTCAGAAGAGGAGAAACAAGCACTTTGCCGGATGCAGCATTTGTCTACATTTGAGTGGCTTGACGCAAACAGCGTAAAAAAATGCATGCCTCAAATAGCAGAGAACATTTTAGGAGCAGGTTTGATTAAAGAGGATGTTCATGTCGAACCTTATGCGGTATGCCGGGCATTTTGGCAGGCGGCGGTCAGGTACGGGGCAGAAGTGAAAGAGTGTACACCCGTGATCGAAGTGAAGCGGGAGAAAGAAGCGTTAGCGATTAGAACAACGAAGGGAACATTCACATGTGATGATCTCACTGTAGCAAGTGGTGTATGGTCTGGCCGTTTTTTTGAAGAGCTTGGATTATCTCATTCTCTTTATCCAGTAAAAGGGGAATGTGTGTCTGTATGGAATCATGGTCCAGCACTCCAACACACCATTTATCATGATCATTGTTACATCGTTCAACGAGATAGCGGCAAACTGGTCATTGGCGCAACGATGAAGCCAAACGAGTGGCAAACTGTTCCGACGCTGGGCGGCATCGAAGCTGTCATTCAAAAGGCGTCACAGCTGATGCCTTCGATCAAGGAGATGCCGATTGATCAGTGCTGGGCTGGCCTTCGTCCGGCGACAAGCGACCGGCATCCCTACATTGGTAGACATCCAGAAGATCAGCGTATTCTTTTTGCTGCAGGGCATTACAGAAATGGCATTTTACTTGCCCCGATTACTGGAGAAATCATTCGCGACCTGATATTAGGTGAGCCGGTCAAAACGGAATGGCTTCACGCATTTCGTATTGGCCGAAAGGAGGCACTGTTTGTATGAAAATTCAATTGAATGGCAGAATCGTTGATTTCGAACAAGAGAATGGAACGATCTATGACCTGCTATCAGACTATCAGCTTGAAAATCGAGTAGTGATTGTGGAAAAGAACCAAGAAATTATTGATAAAGAAGCGTTTCAACAAGTGAAAATTGAACCTAATGACACGATCGAAATCGTTCACTTTGTAGGAGGAGGATGACAACATGCTGCACATTGGCGGGAAAACATTCACATCTAGATTATTACTTGGTACAGGGAAGTACCCATCATTTGAAGTTCAAAAAGAAGCCGTGAACGTATCAGAAGCAGAAATATTAACCTTTGCTGTGAGAAGAATGAACATTTTCGAAGCATCTCAGCCAAACTTTTTGGAGCAGCTTGATTTATCAAAATATACGCTGCTTCCGAATACAGCTGGTGCTAGTACAGCGGAAGAGGCAGTTCGAATTGCTCGTTTAGCGAAGGCTTCTGGACTGTGTGACATGATCAAGGTAGAAGTCATTGGCTGCTCAAGGTCTCTTCTGCCAGATCCAGTCGAAACGTTAAAAGCATCCGAAATGCTACTCGAAGAAGGATTTATCGTGCTTCCATATACATCTGATGATGTGGTACTGGCAAGAAAATTAGAAGAGCTTGGTGTCCATGCCATCATGCCAGGTGCTTCGCCGATTGGTTCAGGGCAAGGCTTACTAAACCCTCTGAATCTCTCATTTATTATCGAGCAGGCAAAGGTACCGGTGATTATTGATGCTGGTGTAGGCTCTCCAAAGGATGCGGCTTATGCGATGGAGCTAGGGGCTGACGCTGTATTACTGAACACCGCTGTGTCAGGTGCAAAGGACCCTGTGAAAATGGCAAAAGCCATGAAGCTGGCGATTGAATCAGGAAGGCTAGGCTTCGAGGCGGGACGTATTTCTTTGAAAAACTATGGGACAGCAAGCAGTCCGCAGGAAGGAATGCCGGCATTTTGAGCACACGCTATTCACGACAAGAGCTCTTTCAGCCAATTGGACTAGAGGGGCAAAAGCGGTTAAATGACTCAAAGGCTGTCATTATTGGTGCGGGAGCGCTTGGAACAGCTAGTGCGGAAATGCTCGTTCGTGCTGGCGTTGGTTCTGTCACCATTTTAGATCGAGATTATATTGAGTGGAGCAACCTTCAGCGTCAGCAGCTTTACACAGAGCAAGATGTGCAGGATCGGCTGCCAAAGGCCGTGGCGGCTGAAAATAGACTCAAACAGATAAATAGTGACGTGCAGGTCAAAGGAATCGTCGTCGATGTGACCGCTGAACATATTGATGAACTGGTCAGCGGCGCTTCAATTATTGTCGATGCAGCGGATAATTTCGAGGTGAGAATGATCGCTAATGATGCAGCTGTCAAACATCAAATTCCATTCCTTTATGGAGCTTGCGTCGCCAGCTATGGTATTCAATTTACTGTCATTCCTGATGAAACACCGTGTTTACACTGCCTGCTTGAACATTTACCTGCACAAGGCATGACATGTGATACAGCCGGTATCATTAGTCCAGTTGTGCAGCAGGTGGCAGCATATCAAGTGGCAGATGCCCTGAAGTATTTAACAGGTCATCAAGTGACGCCAATTTTAAGATCGTTTGATTTATGGACCAATGAGCGGTCTGACATCCGATCAACCAGCTCCTTAAAGAAGAAACAATGTCCAAGCTGCGGACTGAAGACATATCCTTTTCTCTCCTATGACAAGAGAGCGAAAGCAGATGTACTATGCGGCCGCAATACGGTCCAAATCCGCAGTGCAGCCGAAACCCCGCCGTCGTTACACGAAGTGGCTCTTCAGTTAAAGAAAGCAGGGATGGATGTTCTTGAAAATCCGTATTTGCTTTCCTGTCAAAAGGATGAATATAAGCTTGTCTTATTTAAAGACGGCAGAGCTCTTGTCCATGGCACAAATGATATGGCAAAAGCAAGAACCATTTATCATCAATGGATTGGCTAATGAGAGGTGTGATGAAATGACGATCAAAAAAGCATTCACAATTGCAGGTTCTGATTCTGGCGGCGGAGCAGGCATTCAAGCTGATTTAAAAACCTTTCAGGAGCTCGGTGTGTTCGGAATGTCTGCGATCACAGCGATTACAGCACAAAACACACTAGGTGTTCACGGAGTATATCCGCTTTCAAACGAGGCGTTAGAAAGTCAAATTGATGCAGTGGCAGAGGATTTACTGCCAGATGCCGTCAAAACAGGAATGCTGTGGAGCGCAGACATGATCAAGATAGTTGCTGAAAAAACGGTTCAATATGACATGAAGCTCATTGTCGATCCAGTGATGATCGCAAAAGGAGGCGCTTCTTTATTAAATGAAGATGCGGTCTCAGCGTTGAAAACACACTTGCTGCCTATCAGCTATGCCGTAACGCCGAATCTTCCTGAGGCAGAAGTGCTGACAGATGTGCGCATTCAGACAAAAGAAGATCGCTATCTAGCAGCGGAGCGTTTATATGAGCTTGGTACGAAACATGTCGTGATCAAAGGCGGTCACGGTCCATCTGGCGGAATGATTACAGACCTATTGTATGATGGAAAAGGCTTTATAGAAGTCACAAACGAACACATTGATACTCCCCATACACATGGTACAGGCTGCACGTTTGCAGCGGCATTAACAGCTGAAATTGCGAAAGGATCCTCCATGAGGGAGGCTTTTGACACAGCAGAAACCTTTGTCCATGAAGCCATCAAGTTCCCTTTGAATATTGGGGCTGGACACGGACCTACCAACCATTTTGCTTATCAGCAAAACCGGCTCAAACGATAAGAAAATCGAACCGTCTTCATTTGCGAGGACGGTTTTTTGATGAAAAAGAAACTTTCTTTCTGCGGAAATTGTCATTCTCTCATGATCTGTGATAATATTATGATCAGGTACTAATACTATGTCTTGAAAAAATAGGAGGCTTTATTACATATGAACTTTTCTTTAGAAGGCCGTAATATCGTGGTAATGGGTGTTGCCAATAAACGAAGCATCGCTTGGGGAATTGCCCGCTCACTTCACGAAGCTGGAGCTCGTTTGATTTTTACTTATGTTGGAGATCGTCTTGCTGAATCTGTAAAAGAACTTGCAAGCACACTTGAGCGTGATGATTCAATCATTCTTCCATGTGACGTGACAAGTGACGAAGAAATCGAAAAATGTTTCGCTACAATTAAAGAAAAAGTACAAGTCATTCATGGCGTTGCGCATGCGATTGCATTTGCAAACAAAGAAGAGCTTGTCGGTGAATACTTAAACACGAACCGTGAAGGTTTCCTTTTGGCGCACAACATTAGTGCATACTCTTTAACAGCTGTAGCAAAAGCAGCACGTCCATTAATGACAGAAGGTGGAAGCATTGTCACGCTTACATACCTAGGCGGAGAGCGTGTAGTATCTAACTACAACGTAATGGGTGTAGCGAAAGCAGCACTTGAAGCAAGTGTGAAATACTTAGCAGCTGATTTAGGCGCAGAAGGTATTCGTGTGAATAGTATTTCTGCTGGTCCAATTCGTACGCTGTCTGCAAAAGGCATCAGTGGCTTTAATACCATTCTGAAGGATATTGAAGAGCGTGCACCGCTTCGTCGTACAACGACTCCTGAAGAAGTTGGCGATACAGCTCTATTCTTATTCAGTGATCTATCACGCGGCATGACAGGTGAGAATCTGCATGTTGATTCTGGCTTCCATATCATTGCTCGATAAACAACTAAATGATTTGCAGCATACCGAATAAGGGTATGCTGTTTTTTATTTTTCTTCTGATTTGAGTCGTCCGCTCATATATATAAGGAATGAATCAATCGGGAGGGATTAGTATGTCAAATAAAGGTGATGAGAACCAGAAGCCGCTTATGTATATTGTTCAGCCGAGCTATGATGAATCAATGCCGGCCATGCAAAATATTGTGAGAAAGCGAAAGAAATCAGAAAAACCACAAGAAATTTCTAAGAGTAAAAAAGACAAGGTCGAAGAAAGTACACACGAGGAACCCGTGGCTCAAGAAATCGAGAAGAAAAAAGAAGCAAAGCCGCCTGAGCGTCAGCAAGAGCAAGACATGATGCAAGAAGCAGAGCTTACCCAAGAACAAGACATCATAAAAGAACCAGAGCTTATACAAGAACAAAAACCTCAGCGAGAAGAGGAGAAGCCGCCAGAAGGTGTATTTCATGAAACAAAAGAAGAACCTAGAAGAAAACGAGTGAAAAAGCCTTTAAGTCAGATGAGCATTGACGAAAAAGTCGATTTTCTCACAAGCCTGCCTCATAATATGCCAAGAGCCCTTTGCCTGATTGAAGCTGATGGTAAAACATATAGAGGGATTATCATGGATCGAAAAGAAGATACAGTGGTCATTCGAACAGCGGGCGGGGGAAATCCAGTTGAATTAGCAATAGATGAAATTTCCTCGATTCATCCACTTGGCTTTTAACGAATAAAAAAAGTCCCATAGAGGGACTTTTTTTGTTAGCAGTTACGGTTGATGAGTCGTGGATTTAAGCACTCGATTGCGCAGAAGCAGTCAAGATCTACTTCAATGCAATACTTCGATTTTTCTAATCGGAACACATCACATACGGAATCTTTGTCTGTAAAATCTAAAATATGACGGTCTTTGTCAAATGCGATAAGCAAGCTGAGTGTTGCGCAGTGGTCAGAGATGTGTTCGACTCTGAAAAATGTAGTGCTGAAGCAAGGACCTGCATCTACTTCTCCGACGTTTCCGAATGCGACGAATGGTTTTGATTTGGATGTAAAGAGAACAAACGGGACAGTGTCACCTAATGAATGGGATGAAGAAAGGAGATTGCTGTAACAGCTGGTCGGGCATTCTTCTTCGACGGCATTTTGTAAGTCGTTAATATTTTCAACTGCCTCTGCTACACAATTCCATGAATGTTTGCGGCTCATATTCAACCCTCCTATACTAGGAAATTTGTTTGAGTGTTTGAGCACTGTCATCATCTACAAGCTTTTTGTTTTGCCGGTTGATACTTCTACTTACAATCAATGCGGAAGCGGCAGCTCTTATGCTGACTGCTCCGCATGATTGGCTGTCATTCGTAAGGAAGGGGATGCTTTGACTCATGACAAGTTAGGTCAACGGACGATTGATTTAGCCGTGGTGATGATGCTTTTTATCTTTCGATGGCATGACTCTGTCGACAAGCTCTGGGTTTAAACATTGGATCGCGCAGAAGCAGTTTAGATCAACCTCAATACAAAAGTCCGTTTTCTCTAAACCAAAGAAGTCAGGGTCACAAGGGTGACAAACGCTCAGCGTATGTCCGTGTACATCAACAGGTCTTAATACAGATAACGTAGCACAGCAGTCGTGTAATTTTTCAACCCGGAAGAAAATGGATTCGAAGCATTGGCAATCGTCAACAAATCCTCCAATGTTTCCGAAAGTAGAAAACAATCCGCCCTTTTTATCGAAAAGTAAAAACGGAATCGTATCTTTTCCAGAAACGGTTGGGCTTAATAAATTACTGTAGCAGCTCGTAGGACATTTATCTTCTACAGCTTCCTGCTCTGCTAAAATCTTATCAACCGCATCGCATACACAGTTTTCATCATGTCGGCCATGGTGTTTTCCGCAGCTCATGGATTTCAGCTCCTTTAACAAGGTATTTGACTTTAGTCCTTAACAACATATGTATGCGCCCTCTAGTTGGTGTGGGTAAATGACTATTTATATTTGTTGTATTTTTATAAAAGGAAAAGCAGAGCTTTTCGCTCTGCTTTTGGACATTAGAGGATACCGATTGCAACGATTGTCGCAACAAGTGTTTGAGTAAGTGTTTGGATTGCGATCGAGATGTCCGCATCGATTGTCGATACTGTAACGTTTCTTGAATTTTCGATAACAAGTTTTTGGCGGTTTGTTTGTTTGTGAGTAGCGGCTTGTAAAAGATCCTGTGTGACGCGGTCTGCTAAATCACCGTCTGCGATTGAGATATTTGTAATGGTGATGATCGCTGTTTGAACAGCTACTTGGATAGATGCTGCAACCTGTGCGTCAACAGAAGATACGTTAATGTCACAAGAGTCTCTGACGATAATGACTTCCTCAGACGTCTGCTTTGTAAAACTCACTTGATCAAAGTCTTGTAAGACATCTTCATCATCAAAAAAGTGGCCGTCACAAACTGCTTTTCTTTCGTAGTTGTTGTAATCGCCGTGGTGTGTACAGTTACGATCTAGAGCGACCCAAGAGTATGGTTTAGATTCCATTTCTATTCCTCCTTCCGTTTACTTTATTAAATGCTGCAATGAATGGTTTTGTCTCGGGCATTTACCCTAGCAGGCAACCCATTTTTATTTAATCGTTGTTTCGCTGCGCATCACGGCGCTGCTGAATACGATCTCGAAGTGAATTTCGTTTTGGACGTACTTGCGGTTCAGGCTCTGCTTCTTCCACATGTTTTGCTGCCTCAGCCTGCCTTTTTTTCTCCTGCTGCTGCTGTACGAAGTCATCTGCTTTCTTTTGTAAGTCCTCAACTAATTTCAAAATCATTCTTCTTTGATCATCTGAAATATTTGCTTTCTGATCATCTGTGATATTGTTTTTGTTTAAAATATCACTTACAAGAAGGCTCGTTAATGGATCAACATCGGTGTTGATTTGGAATTCCTTTTTTTCGTTCTCTTCAGCCACGATTATTTCACCTCTTTCATACATAATGTTAGAAAAAGAAAGGGTCAAAGAATGCCGGCTTCAACTAATAGTACATTCAATGTTTGAGTGAGAATTTGGACAGAGTTCATAATAGATGCATCTGATAATGTAATCGTGACGTTATAGCAATTGATGATTTGGATCACAGTTTTCTTTTGGACTGTCACTTGTTGTGTGGCTAAAAGCTGATCTGTGATGTCTGTAGCCAATTCATCGTCTGGTACAAGAAGTTGGATTAAAAGAGTAATGATTGTCGTTACGGTCGCTTGAAGGGAGAGTGCGGCTGTTACATCTGTTTTATGAATTGTGACATTTTC
This sequence comes from Bacillus sp. FSL R7-0672, assembly GCF_038601465.1. Taxonomy (NCBI): domain Bacteria; kingdom Bacillati; phylum Bacillota; class Bacilli; order Caryophanales; family Bacillaceae; genus Bacillus; species Bacillus sp. FSL R7-0672. The sequence goes on from NZ_CP152010.1 coordinate 1,202,571, forward strand.
GGAATCTTTGATCTCAATGAAATCATCATAATTGCTGATTAATTCGTTTAACAGTTGTGTGTATAATAAATCAGCACTTTCTTCAATAGACAATACTTTCACTCCTTTCTTATCTATACATTATTTAATGCAGCAGAGGCTCAAGGTGGAATCGGAAAGTGTGAAAAAGTACAACCCAATTTTATTTCCGCTCGATTCATCATGGCGCTCATTCTTTTTGCATATATAAAGAAAGGACGCAAAAAAGAAGAAAGAAGGAGGTGGAGGCTTCTGAGCGGTGCTTTGTCATTTGTCGTGTTTGCCCTCGCATCGTTTAGACTGACGAGGCTCATAGTGTTTGATACCATTACTGCTCCTTTCCGCCGTTTATTTCATGAAGAACAAGAAGAGGTCAATGAACAAGGTGAAATAGAGACATATATTATCATTAAAGGTAAAGGGCTGCGGTCTTGGGTAGGAGAGCTGTTAAGCTGTTATTGGTGTACTGGCATGTGGTGCACTGCTGCTTTACTTCTGATATACATATTATTTCCTGTCATTAGCATGTGGCTTAATTTACTATTAGCAATTGCCGCAGCAGCAGGCATGATTGAAGCGATCGTCTCAAAGCTGGTGAAATAAACAGGCATTCTGATCAGACACGCTTTTAAAAAATGCATATACTATCATGGAAGAGGAAAGGAAGGGTTGCGATGAAACCAAATGAAACACCGTCACACATGCTTCAAGGTTATCCAGCGCAGTCAAATCAACAATCTGTTTATACGAAGAAAATTAAAAAAGCAGGCTGCGGCTGTGGAAAGAAAAAGAAACCTCAATAGAAGAGAAAACAAAAGCCGGATTTATCCGGTTTTTTTGTTGCCCTTTTTTTGAGTGATGCATATGTAAGAGAGAAGGGGTGACCAGAATGGATGCATTCGAACAATTAATCGGTTCCTTGTTCACTAAACCCCATGATGGGAAAGAGCAAGCGCATGAAAAGGTTGAAATGGATCTAACGGATAAAGCGAAGGATCTTGAGGAGCATTTAAAAGCATTTGGCGTGAAGATGGATGCTTTTGCGAAAGAAACAGAAGCATTCATGATACGTCATGGAGAGGCAGATTACGTCTTTAAACAGCGAAAATAAAAATTCCGCACTTTTTTATGTGATCGTCCAAACCATTTGTTGTATTTTTCATATTTTGTAAGGGAGAAGAGGAGGTGCTTATATATGAGTTGTTACGGTTACGGTGGCGGTTCTTGCGGCGGCTACGGCGGAGGCTATGGCGGCGGATATGGATCAACATTTGTTCTTGTCGTTGTGCTTTTCATCCTTTTAATCATCGTTGGTGCTTCTTTCTTTAACTAAACAGTAAGAAGGTGAGGGAAGCAATAGGGGAGCCTTTTGCTTTCCTTTCTCTTTGGGCAAACAAGGCTTTAGGATAGGCACATATCTCGCCTATTTTCATATAGTAAGGTGATTACTCCACAAAGAGGAGGCAAATGAATGGATAATAAATTCTTTAAAAGCGTTGAAAATAAAACAGGTGTGAATATGAACGACGTTTTTAAACTTGCAGGTTCTTTGCAAAATGCCAACTTTAAAGATGAAGCAACAGTTCGAGGCGTCATTAAAAAAGTAGCACAGCTTGCGAATAAACGTGTACCGAAAGAAATGGAAGACAAAATCGTTCAATCGATTACAAGTGGAAAAGAAAAGCTTGATTTCAATACCATCGCTAAAATGATGAACAACAAAAAATAAACAACAGGCTCTCCGCTTAAAGGGGGGCCTGTTGTTTTTCTGTGAATAATTCTCGCTTTTTCTTTAGAAGGGGATACAAAAAGCGCGAGCGATGAGCAGTTTTTCCTCGTCTAAATGATGGAACCGATAGATAAAGAGATTGTTCAGCTCTTGTCATAGCCACATATAATAAACGGCGCTCTTCTTCCAAGGCTTCTTCATCACCGTTTCTGAGTTCATCAAGTGAGAAATCATGAGGCAGTGCTCCGTCGACCACGCAAGTGATGTACACCGTTTGGAATTCCAGACCCTTTGCACGGTGAATCGTCATGAGCTGAACACCTGGTTCGTCTGTTTTTTCCTTTTCGGCAGATTTCATGTGTTCGGCATGTGCGAGAAAGGCTTCAATCGTTTCAAAGCGTTTGGCGGCGGTTTTTACATCTCGTACGTCATCCGCCCCTTTTTCAAGCACATTCGTATCATTCACTCGTTTTTTTAAGTAATCACCAAGTCCCATCTTTTGTTCAATAAACGCCACAGCATCAGACGGCTTTAAATTTCGTAACGTGCGGAACAGAGGAACAATGGATTGCAGTTTTTTCTGTTGAAACGGCTGAATATCTGTTAGTTTTCCGAGTGCGTCGACCATTGAACAATCTTCCGTGATGGTTAGTGCCTTCATTGTGTTTAAGGTCTGCTGCTTTAAAAAGAAAACCGGAAGCAGCTGTTTCATAGCTGCCACATCATCGGCATCCTGACTTAAAGAGAGAAAGGCGAGAAGAACCCGAACAATTCGTCTGCTGTAGAAGGCTTTGACACCAGCCTCCGTCTCATACGGAATCGCGGATTGATGCAGACGCTCATAAATCGCGCGGCCTCCCGTATTGGTGCGAAAGAGTACGCAGATATCATTCGGCTTTGCGCCGTTTTTAATTTTCTCCTGAATATCTGCCACGATCATGGTCGCTTCTTCTTCCTCGTCATATGGATAAAAGAGCGTAGGAGGGATTGTCTCCGATCGGACGGCTTTTAACGTTTTCTCATAACGATGCTGATTTTTCTTAATAATGGCATCCGCACTTGCGACAATTGTATGATGCGACCGATAATTGGCATGTAAATGGACAATCTGAGCCGAAGGATAATCTCGTTTGAATTCAAGAATGAAAGCAGGATTACTGCCCCTAAAGGCATAAATGGCTTGATCATCATCACCGACACAAAATAGCTGCTCACATTCTCCAGCTAACAGCTGAATCAATTGATATTGAACTGGATTTATATCCTGAAATTCATCCACCAATATATATTTGAACCGTTCTTGATACCGTTCCAGCAGTTCAGGCTGTTCAGTCAGCATGTGCAAGCAGGCAATGGCCATGTCATCAAAGTCAAATTGCTGATTGTCTCGTTTTTGATGTTCATAAGATTGATAGATCGTCCACATGTGCTTTTCCTTTTCATCCTTCAAATCAGGAAGCTCACCTGGTAAAAAAGCATTTTTCCAATAGCCGATCGATTGCAGGACTTGATCGGTAGGGTAGTTTTTTTCATCTAGTCCTTCATTCATGATGGCTTTCCGAATGTACTGTTCCTTCTGCCAATCAAACTTAATCAGGTGCTGCCCATTCCATTTGTTTGCGTCATCGTGAAGCAGCATTTTATAAAAAAGACTGTGGAAGGTGCCTGTCACCACTTGGCTTGCTTGTGATGGGTGAAGCTGATATTGCTTGCGCAGTCTTTCTTTCATTTCACTGCTGGCTTTTGTGGTGAAAGTCACGAGTAAGATATGGTGAGCAGGAATATGATGATGTGACATGAGATAAGCCGCTCTTGCTGTCAGGACTCTTGTTTTCCCGCTGCCAGCGCCAGCCAGCACCAGCATTGGACCGTCTTTATGTGTGACAGCTTGAAGCTGCGGTGTGCTAAAGGTGATATGCGGAAAGAGATCGATGGTATGTGCTTGTTCATTCTCTTCTAAATGTAACGCATCACTAAATTGAATCGACCTTGGTTCCTGCCAGTCATATGATTCATTCGTTTGCGAGATGATTTGTTTACCTGTTGGAAAACGGAAGCCCCCAAGTTCTTTATAAGAAGCACTTTCCTCTCGATCTGCGTGTTTTTTCTGATCTTCTTGTTCTTCTGCTTGTTCACACAGCACTTGCTGAGACATATGTTTATGAATAAAGGCAGGTTCTTCATGTATATTTAATCTGAAAAAGACTGGTTGTCCGCAATATGGGCAGAATAAGTGCCCTTTTTTTCCCTCGTCATGGAGGAATTGATAATGTTCTCTCGAATACGTATGTAATGAGATCGTTCGATCATGTCGTCGTGCGCATTTCAAAGCTAGTCCTCCAATAGTTAATCAATCTTAAAAAGAAACACATCTAATCATATCAAATGAGACGTGTTTCAAACAGTATTAATTAGGGAATAGTAGAGTAGAAGAGAAGCAAAGGAGGCGTTCTTGATGGGATATATAGCCCCGATTCAGCCGGATCTGTATTTTCAATATATCAATCGTCCTGCTCCTCAGGATAAAGAAGACTACGCGAAAGTAACTAAGGTTACTCGCACCTTTCATGACAAGATATACAGAGAGCTGGAGAAAAAAGAGGACTTAGTGACAGAAGCGGAAACGAAAGTACAACAAAAAAAGCGGGAACGCTTTGTACGAGATATGTTTATGGAGGAAGGCAAAGGCGTTCATATTAATACGTATATATAAATGATTGCGCTTTCTTCCATTGACGAACGATGATAAAGAAAGAAAAGCCAGGGCATGGGGACTGACCCCCGTTTTTGAGACAGGGATCAAAACACCTTTATACAGCCAATTGCCGATAGTTTATCGGTGATTGGTTGTTTAGTTTCGTTTGAATACGAATGTTGTTATAATAATAAATGTATTCTTTGACAGTGCGTTCTACGATGCTGGTCGTAGTGCGGTCAATCCTGTTAAGATAGAACGTTTCAGACTTTAGTGAGGAATGAAACGATTCGATGGAGGCATTATCAGCGGGCGTCCCTTTACGGGACATGCTCATGGTAATGCCTTTTATATGAACAGCTTTCTGATACTCGTAAGATGTATACACAGAACCTTGATCGCTATGTAACACGCAATTCTCAGGCAGTGCTGGGAGCTGATTAAGTGTGTTTAAGATAAAGTCTGTGTCCTGCTTATCACCAATCGTAAAAGCAATCACTTCTCCATTATATAAATCCAATATACTGGAAAGGTACAATTGTTTCTGTCCATAAGGCAAATACGTGATGTCCGTTACTAGTTTTTCAAGAGGGCGATCAGACTGAAAGTTCCGATCCAGTATATTACCGGCCACGGCATAGGGCTGCCCATTCTTCTTACGCTTTTTCATTTTAACCCGGCATTGCCACTGGTTTTTCTGCATGATACGTTGAACAGTTTTATGGTTAATACGCATTCTCCTTTTTAGTATGGCTGTGATTTTTCGATAACCATATCGATATTTGTGCTTTCGGCACAACGTGCCGATTTGTTTCTCTAGTTGTCTTTTAGAATGATTCTGAGTCAGATCCTTTTTCCATCTATAGTACGAAGTGCGTGAGATGCCTAAATGGACACAGATGTCCTGTACTGTCATCGTTTTGCACAATTCTTCTACCAGTTTGATTGACGTTTCCTTATCAACTTCCTTTCCAATTCGTTGTACTTTTTTAAAACTTCATTCTGTTGACTCAGAAAGCGATTTTCTGCCTGCAGTCTCTCTAATTCGGAAGAGTACTCGGGACCCTTTCCATAGGTATATTGTTTTCCAACAGGCTGTTCGAACCGGTGTGTATCCCCAGCCTTATGCCACCTCACCTATGTCTGAACCTGCGTCTTATTCTTGATATTCAATTTCTGCATGATCTCTTTCATAGGTACGCCTGCCAATCTCATTTCTACAGCTTCTGTTTGACTTCAACCGGATAACTCACTCTTGTCCCCATAGAAAAAACACCTCCATGTTTTATTTCGGATCACAACGATCCATTTTCAAACTTGAAGGTGTTTTTTATTTGTCTCATCTTACGGGGTCAGTTCCATCTTGAATGCTCTGGCTTTTCTTTTGGTCAAACAGACAGTGTTTTTGTCATTTTGACATGTGTGATCCCCGCTTCTTCAAACGGTTCAGATACGGCTTTGTAGCCTTTTTTTCGTAGAAAGGAAGAGCTTGGACTTGTGCGTGCATAACCGCTTCCTTCGCTCCATTCGCAATGGCTTCTGTTTCCAGCGCTTCTAATAGTTTGTGGCCAAGGCCGAAAGCGCGCGCCTCTTTTAACACACAAATTCGTTCTAGCTTTGCCTTTGGCCCTTCAATGATCCGTAATCTAGCGGCTGCTTGAGGCTTCATTTCATCGTTATAAATGACAAAATGAATGGCCTCGTCTTCTAGTTCATCTATTTCAATCTCTATTGGGACTTCTTGTTCTTTGACGAATACTTCTTTTCGAACGTAATATGCATCTTCTCGTTGTGTTTGTGCTGTTGCGATGACTGTTTTCAAATGTCTTTAACCCTCTTCTCCTAAAATAAATGTTTCATAGACGGTCCAAGATCCGTTCTCTAATTGATATAAAAGGTGGAAGCGATCCACTGTTTCTTCATGGTCAATCTTTCTCAGCTTTAATGTGCCAAGTACGTCTGAATGCTCATCATCTGATAGTTTTTGAGCCACTGTCACATGCGGAACAAAGGCATATTCAGGTGTGCCAGCAAGTGGATCTGCGTACAATCTTTCATTGAGCGCCATGATTTCCTCGTTCGGTTCTACTTTCATATAAATGACGTTGTTTACAGGAGCGAATGAACTGAATTTTTTAATACGTAACGTAATAGGAGAAACATTTTTTGCATACTCTCTTAACGTTGAGACGACCTCAGCCGCTTCTAGATCCGTTAATTCAAAAGGTGTTCTAAGTGTTAAATGAGGCGGTATGAGTGCATAGTTCGGATCATAACGCTTCCGGTAAGAGTTCGCAATATCTTGCAATTTTTTTGATGGAAATATAACAACTCCGTATTTCATCTTATTCCCTCCTGATTAAGAAAGTATTTATTATTGTTTATTATAACAAAATTCAGTTGATTAACGAATATGGGAGCATTCTTTTTAACGAAGGCGCAATGAGCGGCTGCCAAAACGTCCATTTATGATCCCCTTCGAATGTCTCAAATAAATAATCCGCACCTGACTGTTCAAGAAGTGCCTTTAAATCGTCGTTCGGCTGAATAAAATCAAGCACTTGGCCATCTGTCGTTTTCACAGCCGTTTCTTCCAGTCCAATTTGATGGATAATCGCATAATGAGAAAGGGCTGTCGACTGTTTAACAGCTTCTAAGACTGAATCATCAACGTAAGGAGACTGCAAAATGAGTCCGCCAAATAAAGAAGGATAATCAATCGCTGTCATAAGAGAAATCGTAGCACCTAGTGAATCACCAATAAACGTGCGTCCTGAGCCAATTTGATAGGTTGGATAGTGCGTATCAATATAAGGGACAAGTTCATTTGCTAAAAAGCGTTTATATGCTTCAAATTTTGTGCCATCTGGATGATACGTATTCCGTCTTTCCGTGACATTTTCATAAGGGACACCAATGATAATGGAGCGTTCCATTTCTTTGTTTTGCATCAATTCTTCTGCCTGTCTGCCTATTTTTCCTAAGCGGAAATAATCATGACCATCTTGGGCAATGATGACATGATATGTATAAAGGGGGAATAATTGACTGGCAAATAGATCAAAAGGGTCATATCCGCCCCAAGTTCTTTTGAATGTAAGGTTTCTTCTTGAATAATGCCTGTTTTCTTCACCATAATCCATTCCTCCAGCTAACCGATTTCATCACAAAGTGAAACGTTTCCATTCATTGTAACATGAAAAATAGCGTTGTTCCTATATGCTAACATGCAATCAATTCAGTTAACACCGAATCTGTTATAAAATACAGAAAATTTCAATTAATTGTTCAGATTCCTCTTGAAAAATGAGATTTAATGCGTTACAGTATTAAGAATTAGAACAGACAGACAACACATTCTTATCGTGAGAGGTGGAGGGACTGGCCCTTTGAAACCTCAGCAACCGGTATGCATCACTTCATGTGATGTACCAAGGTGCTAAATCCAGCAAGCAGCTTTTTTGCTTGGAAGATAAGAGGAAGCGATTAAAACCCCTTCTTCTTATGAAGAAGGGGTTTTCTGTTTTGAAATCAGATTTTTACTTAGGATGGTGTCAAATGACAGAACATGTGGAAACGACATTAGCGCAAATTGGAAACCGTAGCGAAGAGGCGACTGGTACGGTCAGTCCCCCCGTTTATCTTTCAACAGCATACAGACATAGAGGCATAGGGGAATCAACCGGATTTGATTACATTCGAACGAAAAACCCAACAAGGCAGCTTGTAGAGGATGCGATTGCTTCACTCGAAGAAGGGACGGCCGGATTTGCCTTCAGTTCGGGAATGGCTGCGATCCAAACGATTATGGCGCTATTTGAAAGCGGTGATGAACTCATCGTCTCATCAGACCTATATGGCGGTACATATCGTTTGTTTGAAAACGAATGGAAAAAGTACGGCTTACGTTTTCTTTACGATGATTTTTCAGATGAAGACTGTTTACGCTCTAAAATCACGCCAAACACAAAAGCAGTCTTTATTGAAACGCCGACAAATCCACTTATGCAGGAAGCGGATATTCAAAAAATAGCGAAGATTGCAAAAGAACATGGCGCTTTGGTCATTGTCGATAACACCTTTTACACCCGTTTTGCAAAAGCCGATTACGCTTGGAGCGGACATTGTCATCCATAGTGCAACCAAATATTTAGGTGGACACAATGACGTTCTTGCCGGGCTTGTGGTGACAAAAGGAGAGAAGCTCTCTGAAGACATGTTCCAGCATCAAAACGCAATTGGCGCCGTTTTATCTCCATTTGACTCATGGCTGTTAATGAGAGGGATGAAAACACTGGCACTTAGAATGCGCCAGCACGAGGCAAATGCGAAGGAACTAGCTGAGTTTTTAAAGAAACAGCCAGAAATTCAAGATGTCCTTTACCCGGGCAAAGGAGGAATGCTGTCATTCCGTGTAGCTGAAGAGGACTGGGTCAATCCATTTTTAAAGCAGCTGAAAACGATTTGTTTTGCTGAAAGTCTTGGCGGAATCGAAAGCTTCATTACGTATCCTGCGACGCAAACGCACATGGATATCCCTGAGGAAATTCGCATTGCAAACGGTGTGTGTAACAAACTGCTCCGTTTCTCCGTTGGTATTGAGCACGTAGATGACCTGAAGGCAGACCTAAAGCAGGCACTATCACAAATAAAAGAGGAGGTACATGCCAAATGACCACACATGATTGGACATTCGAAACCCAACTCGTTCATAATGCATTCAAAACAGACCGTTCAACAGGTGCAGTCAGTGTGCCGATTCAGCATGCATCCACCTTTCATCAAAGCAGCTTCGATGATTTTGGTCAATATGACTACTCAAGATCGGGAACTCCTACACGTCAAGCATTAGAGGATACGATTGCGGCGCTAGAAGGAGGAACAAGAGGGCTTGCTTTTGCATCAGGCATGGCAGCCATCTCAACTGCTTTTCTTCTATTATCAAAAGGAGATCACGTCCTTGTCACAAGAGATGTGTATGGCGGTACTTTCAGAATGATTACTCAAGTTCTTTCGCGATTTGGCATTGAGCATACCTTTGTGGACATGACGGATTTGAATGAAGTCAAAAGAGGCATTCAATCGAATACAAAAGTCATTTACATGGAAACGCCGTCAAACCCGACTCTAGGAATTACGGATATTGGGGGCGTCGTCCAGCTTGCCAAAGAACATGACTGTCTGACTTTTTTAGATAATACATTTTTAACACCCGCTCTTCAGCGTCCGCTTGATCTTGGCGTTGACGTAGTCCTGCACAGCGCAACGAAATTTTTGAGCGGTCACAGTGATGTACTGTCAGGCTTAGCTGTAGTGAAAGACGAGAAACTGGGTGAGGAACTTTATTCGCTGCAAAACTCCTTCGGTGCGGTCCTTGGCGTGCAGGATTGCTGGCTCGTATTAAGAGGGTTAAAAACCCTTCAAGTCAGATTAGAAAAAGCAAGCCAAACGGCATTTGAACTCGCTTCATTCCTCAAAGAGCATCCTGCGGTGAAAAAAGTATACTATCCAGGCTTAAATGACCATCCTGGGGCAGACATTCAGCGAAAGCAAGCGAGCGGAGCTGGGGCAGTCCTCTCATTTGAATTAGAAAACCAAGCAGCGGTCAAAGAATTAGTGGATGCTGTCACATTACCAGTATTCGCCGTCAGCCTTGGCGCCGTCGAATCCATTCTGTCATACCCAGCCAAAATGTCACATGCTGCTATGCCAAAAGAAGAAAGAGAAAAAAGAGGGATTACGGACGGCCTGCTTCGATTAAGTGTAGGAGTAGAAAACGGAGAAGACCTCAAACGCGACTTCAAACAAGCACTCGATCAACTAAAGCCCGTTCTTGTAAACCAATCATAAAGAAGAGAAAAAGCCGGCACAGCCGCCGGCTTTTTGACCTTTTTTGAACAAAACCATTGACGACTGGTTATGATGGTTATATAATAGAGACTGTCAGTAACAGAAAGCCCAGAACTGATACATAACCCGATTCCGTAGCTCAGCTGGGAGAGCGCTACCTTGACAGGGTAGAGGTCGCTGGTTCGAGCCCAGTCGGAATCATCGTTTAAACCCTTGCTTAGCAAGGGTTTTTTTGTTTTTTTTGACAGCGAATATTTGTTCTGTTTCTTTTGATTGGGGACGTACTTTATCCACCAGATTGTTTCTGAGTATTTTTAGGATCAGAACGATTAAGGTGTTCTGCAGTGTTAAATTCTAATTTGTTTGTGACATGACCATAAATATCTGAGGTAGTTTTAGCACTAGCATGCCCGGCTCTTTTTTGAATAGCATTAATGCTCTCACCAGCCTCAATAAGGAGTGCGACCATTGTATGTCTTAAATCATGTAATCGAATGTTTTTTAATTTGTGTTTATTTTTGATCTTAGACCATTAAGCCATTATGAAATAAATATTGGTGATCATCTCCTTCCCATACTAGTTAGGCATCTTTACAAAACGTTTAGAACTTCTTGATTTAGGTTCTTTAACATAGGGTTTGCCATCAACTGTCTTTGAAATTGAACGATTAAAAAAAAGACCTCACCATCAAATGAGGTCCTTTTCTATCCGCAAGCGTTAGAGGAGGTTCCTCTTACATATTTTACCTAAATATTCTAGTGGTTATAACTCCAAATTTATAAAAAATCACTTTTCCAATTCCACTTACATATAGTATACAGGCCGCATGTCTTTAATCTCTCATGGTTTTACCCCATCTAGAAAAAATCTCCCCCTATGGGGAGGTCTTTTCTTTTTGTGTCTTTATCTTATTTTTCTTTTCTTGTGGAGGGGAATAATTTATTGTAATTGCTTTACTAATGCTTTTTTGAAAACTATATAAGAAAAAGAACATTATACATATTTATCAATAATAAAAATGTTGTTATAAATCATCTGTTAATTTAGACTGTTTATACATTTTTGCTAAACAATCTCACTAATGTAGATAAGGTGCATAAGATGTCAAAGAGGTGATTTTATGAAAAGGTGTAGGCATTGTGGGAAATTATGTACATCTCATTTGGGAAATAATAATAAACGAGGAAGTTGGTATGGTTCGTATGAAGATTATGACTGGGAGTGTGATAGCTGTAAGAAAGGAAAAACAAGAAAACCAGTGAAAAATCCTTGCTGTGGAAAGGATCCTTGTGTGTGTGTCATCCAAGGTCGTCCAGGGGGTAGAGGTAGAAGAGGCCCAGCAGGTCCAACAGGTCCAACTGGACCAGGAGTAGGAGCAACGGGTGTCACGGGAGCAACCGGAGCCACCGGGGCAACAGGAGCAACCGGAGCCATAGGAGATACAGGAGCCACAGGAGCCACGGGAGCCACCGGGGCAACAGGAGCAACCGGAGCCATAGGAGATACAGGAGCCACAGGAGCCACGGGAGCCACCGGGGCAACAGGAGCAACCGGAGCCATAGGAGATACAGGAGCCACAGGAGCCACGGGAGCCACCGGGGCAACAGGAGCAACCGGAGCCATAGGAGATACAGGAGCCACAGGAGCCACGGGAGCCACCGGGGCAACAGGAGATACAGGAGCCATAGGAGCCACGGGAGCCACCGGGGCAACCGGAGCAACCGGAGCCATAGGAGATACAGGAGCCACAGGAGCCACAGGAGCCACGGGAGCCACCGGGGCAACAGGAGCAACCGGAGCCATAGGAGATACAGGAGCCACAGGAGCCACGGGAGCCACCGGGGCAACAGGAGCAACCGGAGCCATAGGAGATACAGGAGCCACAGGAGCCACGGGAGCCACCGGGGCAACAGGAGCAACCGGAGCCATAGGAGATACAGGAGCCACAGGAGCCACGGGAGCCACCGGGGCAACAGGAGATACAGGAGCCACAGGAGCCACGGGAGCCACCGGGGCAACAGGAGCAACCGGAGCCATAGGAGATACAGGAGCCACCGGGGCAACAGGAGATCCAGGAGCCACCGGGGCAACAGGAGCAACCGGAGCCATAGGAGATACAGGAGCCACGGGTGTCACGGGAGCAACCGGAGCCACCGGGGCAACAGGAGCAACCGGAGCCATAGGAGATACAGGAGCCACGGGTGTCACGGGAGCAACCGGAGCCACCGGGGCAACAGGAGATCCAGGAGCCACCGGGGCAACAGGAGATCCAGGAGCCACCGGGGCAACAGGAGCAACCGGAGCCATAGGAGATACAGGAGCCACGGGTGTCACGGGAGCAACCGGAGCCACCGGGGCAACAGGAGCAACCGGAGCCATAGGAGATACAGGAGCCACGGGTGTCACGGGAGCAACCGGAGCCACCGGGGCAACAGGAGCAACCGGAGCCATAGGAGATACAGGAGCCACAGGAGCCACGGGAGCCACGGGTGTCACGGGAGCAACCGGAGCCACCGGGGCAACAGGAGCAACCGGAGCCATAGGAGATACAGGAGCCACGGGTGTCACGGGAGCAACCGGAGCCACCGGGGCAACAGGAGCAACCGGAGCCATAGGAGATACAGGAGCCACGGGTGTCACGGGAGCAACCGGAGCCACCGGGGCAACAGGAGCAACCGGAGCCACCGGACCAACAGGAGCAACCGGAGCCATAGGAGATACAGGAGCCACGGGAGCCACGGGAGCAACCGGAGCAACCGGCACAACAGGAGCCACGGGAGTAGGACTAACAGGTATTGTGCCATTCGACCCAGGAGCAGCACCAGGTTATCCAGTAGGTCAAGTTGTGACGAATAATGGTAGTACGTATATTGTAAACACGCCATCTCCAACTGGCACGCCAGGAACATCACCAGATTACACGTTGATAGCGGGTGCGGGTGCAACCGGAGCAACCGGAGCAACCGGAGATACAGGAGCCACGGGTGTCACGGGAGCAACCGGAGCCACCGGGGCAACAGGAGCAACCGGAGCCATAGGAGATACAGGAGCCACAGGAGCCACAGGAGCCACAGGAGCAACCGGAGCAACAGGAGATCCAGGTGCAACAGGTGCAACAGGTGCAACCGGAGCAACAGGAGATACAGGAGCAATCGGTCCAACAGGAGCAACAGGAGATACAGGAGCAACAGGTGCAACCGGAGCAACAGGCGCAACCGGTCCAACAGGAGCAACAGGAGATACAGGAGCAACCGGACCAACCGGAGCAACAGGAGATACAGGAGCAACAGGTGCAACCGGAGCAACAGGCGCAACCGGTCCAACAGGAGCAACAGGAGATACAGGAGCAACCGGACCAACCGGAGCCACGGGTGTCACAGGAGCAACAGGAGATACAGGAGCAACCGGACCAACCGGAGCCACGGGTGTCACAGGAGCAACAGGAGATACAGGAGCAACCGGACCAACCGGAGCCACGGGTGTCACAGGAGCAACAGGAGATACAGGAGCAACCGGACCAACCGGAGCCACGGGTGTCACAGGAGATACAGGAGCAACCGGTCCAACAGGAGCAACAGGAGATACAGGAGCAACCGGACCAACCGGAGCCACGGGTGTCACAGGAGATACAGGAGCAACAGGAGCAACAGGAGCAACCGGAGCAACAGGAGATACAGGAGCAACCGGACCAACCGGAGCCACCGGAGCAACAGGCGCAACAGGTGCAACCGGAGCAACAGGAGATACAGGAGCAACCGGACCAACCGGAGCCACGGGAGCGACCGGAGATACTGGAGCCACCGGAGCAACAGGCGCAACAGGAGCAACAGGTGCAACCGGTCCAACAGGAGCAACAGGAGATACAGGAGCAACAGGTCCAACAGGAGCCACAGGAGATCCAGGTGCAACAGGAGATACAGGAGCAACCGGAGCAACAGGAGCAACAGGTCCAACAGGAGCAACAGGAGATACAGGAGCAACCGGACCAACCGGAGCCACGGGTGTCACAGGAGATACAGGAGCAACAGGCGCAACAGGAGCAACAGGTGCAACCGGTCCAACAGGAGCAACAGGAGATACAGGAGCAACCGGACCAACCGGAGCCACGGGTGTCACAGGAGATACAGGAGCAACAGGCGCAACAGGAGCAACAGGTGCAACCGGTCCAACAGGAGCAACAGGAGATACAGGAGCAACCGGACCAACCGGAGCCACGGGTGTCACAGGAGCAACAGGCGCAACAGGAGCAACAGGAGCAACAGGTCCAACAGGAGCCACGGGTGTCACAGGAGCAACCGGACCAACCGGAGCCACAGGAACGCTTGCAACAGCCGCTGCATCTACTGTTAGTACTGCTCCTCAAACCGTTGCTGATAATGCTGCTTTTTCATTAGTTGGTACCCAGTTCTTAGATAATGTAACTTTTACTGCTCCAAATACTTTTACCGTACAACAAAGTGGTAATTATTATATATCTGCACAGGTTACTGCAGTTACTGGGCAAGCTGGTCCGATTACTATTGGTGTTAATCCCGGTAATGTTTCTGGTGGTACAGTCAATGGAACTTCAACAGGTGAACAAGTATCAGCTATAGGGTTTAGTGGGAATGTCGCTGCAGGAACGACGTTCACTCTATTCAATAGAAGCGGGCAGACAATTTCAATAAATGGTCTAAGATTAACGTTGTTCAGACTAAGTTGATCACAGAAACAAACTGACCCTAAATTATACCAAGTGAAACTGGGATTTAGGGTCAGAAGGGTTTATACAAATTACTTTGAACGCAGGAGGGGATTGATTTATTAAATAAATTAGGTTCTTTAGTTAATGTTGGTCATGTAAGGATTGGATCATCAGAAATTTACTTTATTAATCACTAAAGTTCTTTATTGAGCTATTCTACGGGTGTGTTGTTTGTTTTTAAAAATTTATTGGGTAGTTTACCGTAGTAATGGCTATTACTATAACGAATGGCAAGCTTTCTAGTTTTCAATGAAGGTCTGTAAAATTCCAGATTGATTAATTTTTGTTCTGCCAGCGTAAGATTAATTTTACGCTGGTTTTTTCAATAAAGAAATAAATATTGTTGATCGAGGGTTACACAAAATTAAATGAGTTATGAGTATCGTAAAATGATTTTTGCTGTAGAAAGAACAAAAATTTATGGTGATTGCAACTGCATGAGTGTGCAGTATTGCAACTGATCGAAACACGACTATGATCCATCGGAATACAACATCTTAAAACGTATAGGCAAAATTAAAACAGACCATGCAGGGTCTGTTTTTTTATGGGGACGGATTGGGGACCAACCCTTTCACTTTTGTTCAGAAATGAAATTTTTTAATCAGAAAGGCTCATCATAGCACCTTATTAAATCAGTGTTTGTAAGGGAGCGTATGTTCTTTTCGGATAAGGTCATTCTCCTTGACAGGGTAGAGGTCGCTGGTTCGAGCCCAGTCGGAATCATCGTTGAAACCCTTGCTTAGCAAGGGTCAGCGTGTAGACAAACCCTCGCATTCGGTGTCAGGTCTGCGCTCCGGTGCTCTCGAATGTCAAATCCGCTCCGGTACTCGCCCTTCCTAGACTGCAAAGGTTTTCTATCACGCTGAAAAAAAGAAGACAAAGTGCTAAAATAAAGATCATTTTAGCACTTTGTCAACAATCTAACCCTTGCCTAGCAAGGGTTTTTTGTTTTTTCAGTAACGAATATTTGTTCAGTTTCTTTTGATGGGGGCCGACCTTTATCCACCAGATTGTTTCTCAGCATTTTTAGGATCAAAACGATTAAGGTATTCGACTTATCCTCTGGCATCGTTAAAGTGACCGAGCTTTTGACACAATGGAATAGACGGCTACTTGGAGCAAAAACAGAAAATGTGGTTAAACGATTCCAGCTCATTTTTGTTGGATGGGGAATTTTTTTTGTTTTAATTGGGAAAAATTTGGTTATAAGGTTAGGTGAAACGTGATATGATTGTAAAAAGGAGGTAATGTGATGATATTTAAAAAAGCGTTCAATATAGGTTATTTTGTATTGCTTTTATCTTTTATTGTCGTATATTTCTTGCTTCCAGTCGATCAAATATTTACCGCAATTATGATTCTAACCGTACTATTTGGAGTATACCAATTTGTGATTTTCAAAAAGCTAAAAGAGCAAAAACAGCAATAAAAACAGCCCTAGTCTGCATTAGACTGGGGCTGTTTTAATTATGTTCCGCACATGTAATGCTTTCCTGCCGATCCTACTTCGTCCAGTTTTTTATTTTTACGTTTACTGACCGAGAACATTTTCAAGTGTCTCTTTCTCCACAAATAACAAATATCAGTGTCGGCTCGTGTTCCCCAACGTGCGGAGAAGTAACCTGTTTTCATTTTCAATTGAATCATTATTTGAGCAGCGGCAGTAGCAATCCACCCAACATAAGGAATACGGTTTAAAATGGCTGCTACAACTACTCCTACAATTGCCTTACCTTCTACTGTAATACGGTAATGATCATATTTGGACCACACTCATTTTACCTTTTGTTTCTGTGTTGTAAAATCAACATTTGCTAATTGTTCAAGGGAATTAGTGACCATTGGATTCATTTGATTTTCTAGTACAATGCTGTTTGCAATCTTATTTACCTGTTCTTCAATTGCAGCTATTTCGTCAGATTTTAGATAGTTACTAGAAACAGAAATATTACCTGTCTCTCTGTTAGATGTATAGGTGATTGTGCCAAGTTCAGTTTTAAAAGTGGTAACATGTTGTGAATCGTTTTCCATGGTTTATATATTTGTTTTCAATCCGTCTATTTCTTCGGTGAATTCTTCGTGATTTTTAAAAGAGTCGTTTTCTTTTGAAGTGTTTTTCTCGGTTGCAAAACTTGGGGGAACAGAGGTCAAAATCAGGGAAAAGGACAACAAAATAATAAACAACGCCCGTTTTTTCATGTAATTCCTCCTGTGGAAAATATAGTCTTGCGACACCATCTTATCTTCTTCAACAAATATAAAAGAGACTAAAATACCATTTTATAGGAGTGCTGTGTTTTCATTGTGTTAATAGCTGAATGCACTTTTTGAATTAATTAAAGTAAGCGCTAATAGGGCTTGAGATTGTTGAAATTTATAAAAAAAGAAAATGATAACGTTCAAGCGAATACACATTTGATAAAATATTTAGTGGAGGGGAAAATGATATGAAGTCATTTTTACTAATTGGACAATCAAATATGGCGGGTCGAGGCTTCAAGCATGAAGTGCCTCCGATTTATAATGAAAGAATCATGATGCTGCGAAATGGTAGATGGCAAATGATGACTGAACCTATTCATTTTGATAGGCCGGTAGCTGGTGTAGGACTAGCGGCTTCCTTCGCGGAGGCTTGGTGCAAGGATCATGAGGGAGAGAAGATTGGTCTTATTCCATGTGCCGAGGGTGGCAGTTCCATTGATGAGTGGTCACGAGATGGGGCATTATTTCGTCATGCAATAAATGAAGCTAAATTTGCAAAGGAAGATAGCGAATTGGTCGGGATATTATGGCATCAAGGAGAAAGTGACAGCCAAGATGGGAAATACAAAGAATACTATGAAAAAATACGAAGATTATTTCATGAACTAAGAACTGAATTATCTGTACCTAACATTCCGCTTGTGATAGGAGGTTTGGGCGATTTCTTGGGAAAGAGAGCATTTGGCGCAGGGTGTGTGGAATATCAACTGATGAATGAGGAACTACAAAAATATGCATATCATAATGAAAATTGTTATTATGTTACTGCGAAAGGCCTTGCATCTAACCCAGACGGAATTCACATCAATGCGATGTCTCAGAGAATATTTGGTATAAGATATTATGAAGCATTTCGAAAAAAAGAACATATACATGAACCATTGCCAAATGAACATGAGTTAGTGAATGAATGTCATAATAGAATGAATACCTCAGCGGAGAATACATATATAGCACTAGAAAAATTCACGTTGGGCAAGATAACTTACGAAGAGTTGCTGCAGGCTTTAACATAGGCTAAGCTTATGGTAGCCTTTGAATGAAAACGTTATAACTTACATTAGTGATAGACAGAAACATGACAAATCTCTTGAAAGGATGATTGTGGTGGTGAAAACAGATAAAGTCTCCTCCTGAATACAGTAAATCACATTCAGGAGGAGATAAAAAATGTTTAAACAAATAGACGAAAATTATCCAAGAAAAGAGCACTTTCACCATTATATGACGTTAACCCGATGTTCATATAGCTTGGTGATCAATCTAGACATCACGACATTGCATGCAATATTAAAAGAAAAAAGGCTAAAAGTATATCCTGTGCAAATTTATTTGTTAGCAAGAGCTGTGCAAAAAATTCCTGAGTTTCGGATGGATCAAGTGAACGATGAACTGGGTTACTGGGAGATTCTCCATCCTAGTTATACGATTCTAAATAAAGAAACAAAGACATTTTCAAGTATTTGGACGCCTTATGACGAAAACTTTGCTCAGTTTTATAAAAGCTGTGTAGCCGACATTGAAACATATAGCAAAAGCAGCAACCTATTTCCGAAACCTCATATGCCAGAAAACATGTTCAATATTTCAAGTCTACCGTGGATTGATTTTACTTCTTTTAACCTTAATGTATCTACAGATGAAGCTTATTTACTG
This sequence comes from Bacillus sp. FSL R7-0672, assembly GCF_038601465.1. Taxonomy (NCBI): domain Bacteria; kingdom Bacillati; phylum Bacillota; class Bacilli; order Caryophanales; family Bacillaceae; genus Bacillus; species Bacillus sp. FSL R7-0672. Next base: position 1,221,529 of record NZ_CP152010.1, read on the forward strand.
CCAATATTTACGATAGGCAAATTTAAGATGGAAGAAGGAAAAGTCATTTTGCCCGTTGCCTTACAAGTACATCATGCTGTTTGTGATGGCTATCACGTCGGTCAATATGTAGAATATTTGAGGTGGCTTATTGAACATTGTGAAGAGTGGTTAAATGATTCAATGCAAATTACCTGAAGACAAAAGGTGCTCCTATGGAAATCTAGAAGATGAAGGCAGACTGAAATGAGTCTGCCTTTTTGTTTTGTGATGAATGTACAAGTACTTGTGCTAAAGGTTATTGGTGTGCAAAATAGCAATCAAGTTATGTTTCTCGGAAGTTCTTTATTGCGGTTTTTTTGCGGTGCTTTATAAATCCCTTTATGTGATAATAAATGTAATATAAGGTAATTTAATGGAAGTGAGTAAGAGGTGTGGGGAATTCTAGTTTAAACTGTCTTAAAGAGTATGCCTGTAAACTTGATTGTTACGATTCTGAGTGTTTGTTATATATGTTTTTTATCAAATATTATAGGTGAGGAACTACGGAATTAAGAATAATCTTTCCTTTTAGTAAGAAGGGTGGGGTAGACTCTAAATAAAGAAAAACAGTTATTTGTCAAATATACAAAACTTAATACTCACTGAAACTTCATACCGTTATATTGTACTATCAGTATATATTTTACTAAAAATTGACTAAAGGTGGTTTAAATTATGAAAAAAAGCAATACATTATTACTTTCTTCAATACTTTTAGCTGGAACGATATTCCCAGCAACTGTTTCAGCAACAAATGTTGATAAAAATGAAAATGAATGGATAACGATTGCAGAGGATTCTGCAAGGGATTCTGTATCGCATTCAATTAACAAAAAATCGGCTAAATCTGACTATGTTACTAATTGGAAACTAAGAAAAACTGGTGGAGCGATTGGTGAGATATTTCAATGTAAATACAGCATGTTAACTACAGCGAAGTCAAAGGGGAAAATTGATTATATTGAAGCGAAATCTCGACTATATGGAGGAGATGGAGGACTTTCTAAAAGCAAAACCGATTCTGCAAAGAAATCTAATTATGCTGGAGCAAATGCTGCCGGTGGTGTAAGTGGGGGTTGGGGATGTAAAGGTAAAGCGATAGGAAACTCATTATATAAAGATAGTGGTTATAAAACTGTTAGTCGCCAAAAGACTTTTAAAATATAATATTAGTGATGAGACATAGAACAATTTTATTCATAATAATTTTCATAGTGTTACTAGTGACACTTATTTTATTTCTCAGACAAGAAAAAGTCTCTAGTGATAAAGAGTATAATGATGAAATGATGGATGTTACTGGTCCAGGAACAGATACCGTTTCATATGGTATGTATGAACCTGAGGGGAAATTGCTTGATACACTAGATATCGGTTTCATTAAAAATAACCAAATTAACAAAGTTCTTTCCTTCTCACATTACATAGATGCAGATAGAAAGTACACGTTACTCTTACTAGCAAATTTTAAACAAATAGAATTCTCTGCAGATAATCATAAGCCATCTAAATCATACACATTTGAGATGACTAAAGATCAGGTGATCGCATTACCAATTAAAGCTAAATTACCGAAAGATGTTGGAGAAATCGCGTTTATTATCGTTCCTGAGGCAAAGTATCATTTAAAAGACAATGATATAGAAATAGCCACTGGCTTACAAGAAAACTATATTATGCGCTACATTACAAAAAAAGCTTCATCTAATAAGTTTGGAAGTGAACTTCACCCCACATATAAAACGGATGAATTAACTGGAGAAGAAATTTTCATGGCTTCAGGAAAAATGTCAAATAAGGTTTTATATACTTCCAAAAGTCAAATGCCTGTCTATCTCCAATTGTATAATAACGGTAAAGAAAAAATGAATTATGCTTTAGTGGCTTTCTCGGAAAACAATCAACAAAAATTTAATGGGAAACATGTGATGTATGTATCTGTAGAGAATGAAAAAACAAATGTTTATAAAATAAAATTGCCAAAAGTTAAAAAGGAAAATAATTTTCAAATAATTGCTTTTCCTGCACCTTTTGATAATAGTACTAAATTTGAGGAAGTTAATTTTAGAGGCTATTCTTCAATTAGAACGTTAATTCAACCATAGGGGGCAATTTTATGTGGATTATCATTATTTTGTTAATCATATTGATAGGATTTACAGGAAACATTGTGTCGATTTTAAGGAATATAAAACAATCTAATGAAAAAATTATAAAATTATTAGAAGAAAATCAGCCACCAAAATAGTTCATCAGTTCATAGTAACAAGCATAGAGCTAAAGTTTTATTACAGCTCAAAGAGAATAACAAATTAAGTATCAGCTAAAGAAAAGGTTATCTGACAACCTATGTATAGTTACACTACTATTCGTGTATTTTTTACATTGCTCCTTTGAAGGAGCTCTTTTTTATTTTTTAGTTGGTTTTCGGTGCTTTGTAAATTTTTGTATGTGATAATAAATGTAATATAAGGGAGTTCAGTGGAAGGGGAATAAGGGATGGAGAAAGTTCTTTCTTCACATGTAGGTGTGAAAATAAATGAATGGTATAAAATGATTCGGCAATTCAGTGTACCTGATGCAGAGATTTTGAAAGCTGAGGTCGAACAAGAAATTGAACGGATGGAAGAAGATCAGGATTTACTCATTTATTATCAATTGATGTGCTTTCGCCATCAGCTTATGCTTGATTATATCAAACCATCAGAAAAACGATCTCCTTCTGTTTCTGATTTGGTTGATAAAATTGAAAACTCAAATCAGAAACTTTCTGGTATGCTGCAATACTATAATGCCTTTTTTAGAGGGATGCATGAATTTAGTAAGAAAGAATACATACAGGCTATCCAATATTATAAGATCGCTGAAAGACAGCTCGCACTGGTTGTAGATGATATTGAGCAAGCGGAGTTTCACTTCAAGGTGGCTGAAGCCTACTATATTATGAAACAAACCCATGTTTCCATGCATCACATAATTAAGGCGCTTGAAATTTACGATCAGTATGAGTTATACAAAATTAGAAAAGTTCAATGTTTATTTGTAATAGCAGGAAATTATGATGATTTTAAGCAGTATGAAAAATCATTAATACATCTCAATAAAGCCTATTCCATCGCTGAAAAAACAGCGGATAAAAGATTGATTGCCAAGGTACTTTTAAATATAGGAAACAATTATGAAAAAAAACAAGATTATGCAAAGGCTATCCAATATTATCAAGAGTCCCTTGAAATATCAGAAGATGGTATGGACGATGTAAAATCGGTCATATATGTTAACCTTTGTTGGGCGCTATATAAGACAGGAGAAACTGATGAAGCATCCAAATTAGTGGATAAAGCTTTGAAGCTGATCTCTCATAAAGAGAATCCGCACGAAATTCTATTAATACGTTCTATAAGAACTACATATGAAAGTAATGATGAGGATAAGATTCAAGCTATGCTTCAGACATTTGAAGAAAAGCAGTTGTTTGTTTTCGTAGAAGAATTCACTAAAAATCTTGCAGTTATTCATGAAAAAAGAGGAAAGTTTGAGAAAGCAACAGAATATTACAAGATGGCATTTCAAGCCCAACAAAATATTCAAAAAGGAGAGTGTCTTTATGAGTATTAAAAAAATGATTGTTATAAGCTCTATAATCTTTCTAGGTGCAGGTGTATATGAAGCATCTAGTACGATAAAACCAGCATCAAATCGAAATACAACAATGGAAGATTCGATTAGAAATACAACTTTCATTCCACAAAAAATCGATCGAAACACAGCATCTCAAAACGTATAGATGAAAAGAAAACAGACCTTAAGGAGGTCTGTTTTCTTTTTGGGAAACATGTTAAAACAGCAAGGCTTATAATAAAACCTTCACAGATATCTTCTACCTTTATTAAGCATAAGGATTTCCATATTTACGACAATATTCATAAAAACCGTAACGATTCATAAACATTATTTTTTCAATGTTTTCAGGAGTATCAAATTCTATCATTTCTAAAGTTAAACTAGTAAATTCAATCGGGGCAGTTCCATTTGCGGTGACCAATTGTTTATCTCTTACCGCCTGTTTCTCTATGAACTCAGAGGCCGGTTCATAATGTTCTTCATCTCTCCATAGGTCAACAGAATTCCCCGTATGGCTATGGTGATTCAACAATCCGTTTTTTGCTAAATAATCCACCGCTCCGCATATCGCTGCTACCGGAATGTTTTGCCGAAATGTATTTTTAACGAAATGTAACAGCTCTTTACTGTCATCACCCCAGGAGTTCCCACCAATCATCACGAGCAAATCAAAATGGTCAGGTTCTGATCCTATGATGTAATCGACAGTTGTTTTAAAACCACCTATTGAACGAACAATTTGCTCTAAAGAAATAGTATAAACTGACCAACCTTCCTTTTGATTTAATGAAGAGGCTAAATAAGCACCTTCCCAATCCGCATAATCATCTAATAGAAGAAAAAACGCCTTTTTCATCAATTGTCGCTCCTTAGAATCGTTTTTAACATAATGATAGAGAACCCACTGTTAAATGGACCTATGATCTTTCTATTTATTATATCAATTTCAAAGTGACACAGTAAGTGTATAAAATGAGCAAATGAATCGTTGGTCAATGTTATACTTATCTCAATAGATACGAGGAGGCACCCACTTTGATATCATTCTGGGAAAAAGAAGAAGAGAGCCCTTTCACATTAAAAAAGATAAATGAGGAACAAATTCGTGAAGCAGAGGGAACACTTGGAGTCAGTTTACCTGATACATACAAAAAGCTCATTTTAGAATGGAATGGCGGTTTTACAGTTCGTAATGCTTTTCCAACTGAACAGCCGAACTCATGGGCTGAGGATCATGTTCAATTTGACCATCTAAGAGGAATCGCCAAAGATGATGGCATCATGAATAGTCTTAATTGGATTTGCCTGAGGGACTTGTGATCATCAGCGGAGAAGAAGATACATGGATCGCAATGGATTATCGAGAAACGAAGGAACATCCTCCTATTCACTATTTCGATTTAGAGCTGGAAGTAGATTTTAAGCTGGCAGATACTTTCGATGATTTTATTGCGCAGCTATATACAGCTGAAGATGTGATGGTCGAAGTAGCAGAGATTGAGGAGGAAGCTTCGGATTTATATATCAGTAAAGAAGAGCTTGAACACATATTTGAGAGGCAAGACCTTCGTCAGCACAATCTTTTCAAAATGGCACATTATCCGATGGAAGAAACAGAAGAGGTCGAATGGTTTTTCAATCTTATGAAACAATGCATCCAACAGATAAACGATCAACATGTTTTGTATGAAGCAGCGACAACGATTCACTCCATCCTTCTGTTAAACCCAGATATGCCAAGAAATGACCGTATCAATCAAGAGCTGCAAGAAATGGCTGAATTTCTAGAAAAGAGTGGAGAGCCTAATACCGCCTTTTTGGGAGAAGACATTCATCCAGTGAAAAAATGATAGTGAAAGAAGAAAAGCCCCAAAAAAGGGCTTTTTAAATGTAGTTTAAGACCTCTTTTTATTTAAAATTTTCATGATGAATAATGCTAAATATGAAGCAATGAATGAGCCAAAAGTGTAAACAACTGCCCAGCCTAAGAAGGAGACATTAAAAAGTGTAAATGTCAGGATGAGCAAAATGATAAAGCTCACAACTGGCATGAAATAAACCTTTTGTACAATCAATGTGACGATAAAAGAAGCGATGATCATACTGACTGGAAGCAAGCCGAATGCGAATTCTAAATGAGTCATATCAATTCTCCCTTTAAATAACTTAACAACATTTGATTTGTTCTAATTGCCTCTCATACACTCAAAATTCATTGTACATCGGGTTTTTGAGTTTAATAAATTTATTAGACAAAAGAATCAACAAGCATATCGTAACATAATAAATACATTTATTACATTATATGTAATTTAATAAGGTGTCTGATGATTTTAAATCCTTCTTTTTGTAATCTTATTGAAAGTCATATTTAAATAAAGTATAGTAACTTTATATTACAAAGAGGAGGATGGTTAAAGATGATGCATGCAGGAAGATTACGCCAGCAAACTTTGAACAATCAGTAATTTCAGATGTTCAAAGGCTCTGTTTTCATCAAACGGAGTAAACGGGGGAATCTGCACATTTTTAATGATCTTCAGCGGGAAAGTATGCAATTTCACTAGAAGACAGGCAGATCTGTCTTTTTTGTATGTTTTTATCATACAAAGAAAGGCATAAGTCTAGCTTTGTTTACTCTGACCACATAAAATAGCCTGTTTGTGGTTTTTTGTGATGATATTCTTGATGCCTATTGATCATGACTAAATGAGCAATTGGAGGAATGGATATGAATAGACTAGAATTAAAGCAGTTAGCCAATCATCACGGGTTAGAGATTTTAGAGAATACCATCAAAATAAATGAATCAGGTGTTGATTTCCGTGTTGCACATGCTGAAGGTTTACATGGTGATCAATGGATATTAAGAATGCCTCGCAGACCTGAATCAATGAAACATACCTTACAAGAAAAAAAAGACATTAGATCACATTAGTAGGCAGGTTCACTTTCAGGTTCCTAAGTGGTCTATCTTTACAGAAAGTCTGATTGCTTATAAACAATTAGAGGGTGTACCGGCGGCTAGTATTGATGTGGAACAGCAATCTTATGTGTGGAGTTTTGATCAAACGAATGTACCGCAAGCTTATTATGAATCATTAGGAAGCGTTTTAGCGAATGTACATTCCTTAGATCAACAGCCTTTTAAAACACTCGGTGTGGAGATGCTCAGTGCTCATGAATTAAGAGAATCAATGAAACAGCGAATGGAACGTGTCAAATCGCAATACACCATTAACAGCGGTTTATGGGAGCGCTGGCAAACATGGCTAGCAAAAGATTCTTTATGGCCGCCTTTCGTGGGGGTGAAGCATGGAGATTTACATCCTGGCCACATTCTGATTGATGAAAATCAATGTGTTACGGGTGTGATTGATTGGTCTGAAGTGGGGGTTGGTGATGTATCTGCAGACTTTTTGTCGCATCAACTTCTCTTTGGGAAAGAAGGATTAACAAAACTTATCCATGCGTATGAAAAAGCAGGCGGGAGAACTTGGCCAGGAATGGATGAACATATAATAGAACTTCTGACGACAAGTGCGATCACTGTGGCCGAGTACGCACAGAGATCAGGATTAAAAGATATGCATGAAACTGCAGCATACATGTTGGCAAACGAAAGCTAATCAATCAGAACGAATCCAAAAAAAAGCCCCTAAAAAGGGCTTTTTCAGCGTGTAGACAAACCCTCGCATTCGGTGTCAGTCCTGCGTGCTGGTGCTCACGAATGTCAAATTTGGTGACGAAACTAATCAATCGGCCTCGCATTCGGTGTCAGTCCTGCGTGCTGGTGCTCACGAATGTCAAATTCGCTCCGCGCCAGTACTCGTCCTTCCTAGACTGCAAAGATTTTCTATCACGCTGAAAAGAAGACAAAGTGCTAAAATAAAGAACATTTTAGCCCTTTGTCAACAATCTGAAAAAGCCCCTAAAAAGGGCTTTTTTTAATCTAATTCATGAAAAAACTGTTTGAGTTGATCAATGAAAACGGATTTTGATTTTCCTTTTTTATAAATGAACTCGATATTGATATTGAAATTGATGGATGGATCGATTGAAATTTGTTTTAATGTTCCTTGTTCTACCTCATTTCGAACGCAATGATGAGGTAGAAACGATAGTCCCATTCCTTGAAGTACTAAATTTTTTGCGGTTTCCATATGATCAACCTCAATGGAAATGTTCGGTGTGATGTTGTTCTTTTGAAATAATCGGTGGAGCATCAACCAATCAAATGACCCATAGTCAAAGAAAATAAAAGGCTGTTCTTCTAGTTCTTTCATATTGATGTTGTCAAGGCTAGCGAGCGGGTGATGAGTTGGGACGAACAGCCCGATTGGATCACTGAAAATCGGGATTGATTCAATTTGAGGATGTGTTTCAGTCCTGACAATGCCAAAGTCTACTTGGTTGTTAATCACTTTTTGGACAACATCCTTTGAGTGTCCTGTTACGATTTTCACTTTCAGGTTTTCGTATTTTTCTTTTAGGGCGGGCAATATGTTAGGCAATAGATTATTGGAAATAGAGGATGCGCATCCAATCGTCAATTCATAAGGAATCATCGTTTGTTTGAGACTATGCTTTGCTTCTTGATAAGAATGGAGGATCTTTTTGGCATGCGGGTAAAACTGTTCACCTTTTTCCGTCAGAGATAGTTTATTTCTCTGTCTATCAAATAATTTTAGGTCTAATTCTTTTTCTAACGATTGAATACGTGCCGAAACAGAAGGCTGGGTTAAATACAGTGCTTCCGCAGCTTTATTGATACTGCCTAGCTGGCATACGTAAATAAACGCTTCTATATTCTCAATATTCATTTTATCCCCTTATACTACGTTCTTTAAATGTTTAGCTTTTCAAGCTCATACACTAATTTTACAGCTTCTTTCGCCAAAATGACAGTAGGGTCAATCACTTTCACATCTTTAGTTGACCTTAAGACTAAGGGGATTTCTGTACAGCCGGCAATGATGGCTTCTGCCCCTTGATTGATTAAAATTTCTGCAGCTACCGCTAATTCACTTTCGCCTTTACTTAATTTTCCTGCTTTCACCGCATATATCCCATTCATAACGCTCTTCTGAAGATTTTCACTAGGAGTCATGACGTCAATCTTGTGATGAGCACAAGCCCTTTGATAGAGCTCGGTTTTTAATGTGCCATCAGTACATAGTAAGCCCACAGATGTATAGTGATGTTTGTTTAGGTAACTTGCAGTTTCTAATGGCATATTCATGATAGGGATATGAGTGGAATGTCGTATGTTTTCTAAAAAGAAGTGAGCGGTATTGCATGCAATGAGAATAAAGTCCGCTCCTGCACGTTCTAATCTCTTAGCTGATGAAATCATATCATCTGTAGGATCTTTGCCTTTCCCAAATATGGCATTGGTTCTGTCAGGGATTTGCGGATAATTATCCGCAATCACATGGAGATGATCCTGATCTTTTATCGCTGGAGTATGAGAAATGATTTTTTTCATCAGATCAATCGTTGCTAAAGGACCCATCCCGCCCATAATTCCGATCGTTGTAGACATATACGCCACCACATTTCTTTTTTTTCTATTATAAAAAAAGAAAGCATGGTGAGCGTTATAGAAAAGTTCTATATGTATATAGAAGGTTTATCAAAAGCGTCTTTTAATGGCGCTTAGCGGCCCACTCCGATTGAAGAATCGCATATTGATATTCATCAACCCAATGTCCTTTTGACATATCATTTTGAAGCAAATGTCCTTCGCGTCTCATTTCTAAACGTTCCAGCACTCGAATAGATTTTTCATTTCGCACATCAGTAAAGGCAATGATTTTATGCTTGTTCAGTGTAGTGAAAATATATTCGATCATTGAACTCAAGGCTTCGTGAATATAGCCCTTTCCTTTAAATAGATTGCAATAGAGGGGTTTGCTCGATACTGATAAAATGCTTCAATATCTTGCAGATCAAATTGGCGAATAACAACCCGGTGTGTCCTTGTAAATATGCTGTTTGCACTCATGTTTTAACCTCACTTTTTAGTTTGTTTTCGATTTGAAAAAGTCTATCAGCCATTCAGATAGCTGCTGCTGCGCTTTGCTGACAAATCGATCTGCATAATAAGTTAATTCCAAGTGACGAACAGGTGCCGGATCAGCAATAGGAATCGAAACAATATTTGGCCACGTCGAATGTTGTTGTAGCAATCCTCGCGGCTGAATGGTTGCACCGATGCCAGCTTCAACCAGCTGCAATAATGAAGCTGCGGACCCAACGTCCATGACAGTGTCTAGTTCAACACCCTGTTCTTTATATACGTCATCTACTAAATCCCTTCCTAGATACCCCTTCGGATACATGACCAAAGCATGCTGCGTTAGCTCTTCCAATGTCACTTCATTCTTTTGGGCTAGTTCACTTTCTGAATGAACAAATAATTCGTAGGGCTCACTTCCAAGTGGAATTTGAATGAGACGCTTATCCGCAGGCCCTCTCAGTCCGATGCCGAGATCCACTTTATGCGACAGAACTTCTTCACGAACGAAGATCGTTGAATATGCTTTCAAATTGGTTTCAGGATAAAGTGTTTTAAATTCTACAAATAGCGGAACAAGCTGAAAGTCAAGATCGGAAGGGAGAACTGCAAGTCGAACGTTTCCCCGTTTTTCAGATAATAGTTCTTTCATCGCATTTTTTGCATCTCTTTCAGCTTGAAGCATTTTCATCCCATATTGATAAAGCAGAGTACCCGCTTCGGTTGCGACGACTTTTTTGCCGATTCGATCAAAGAGCGGCATCCCAACTTCTGCTTCAAGCAGCCGAATTTGCTGGCTTAATGTAGGCTGTGATATCCCTAATTGCTCAGCAGCTTTTGTGAAATGTAAATGATCGAATACAGCCATGAAATATGTAATATGCCGAGTATCCATTTGTCATCCTCTCATTGATGATAGTTTTTTACTATCATTATAATACGAATTATTGTATTGATCAATGAACGCGGCAGATTTATACTCAAAGTAACTTCAACAAGTTGAGAGAGGAAGAAGTGCATTGATGAAAAAAATATTTTATTTAGCCGCTTTATTTTTAGCTGCATTAAACTTGCGACCAATCATTACGTCCGTGGCTTCTATGATGAGTATGATCCAATCAGAGCTTGGTGTTAGTGCGCTGACAGCAAGTCTTCTAACCACTTTACCGGTCTTGTGCATGGGGGTGTTTGCACCTGTAGCAACTAAACTAAGCCGCCGTTTTGGTTTAGAGAGAACGCTTTTTTTCTCGATTCTTCTCATCACGATCGCTACTGGACTACGTGGGACGAGTCAAACGGTTGCCGTCCTTCTTATCACTGCTTTTGCAGGAGGAGTTGGGATTAGCTTTGCAGGTCCTTTGTTGTCTAGTTTTATCAAAAAGTATTTCCCGAAAAATCCGGGGATTGTGAGTGTTTATTCTATTTCGATGACGATTGGGGCAGCACTTGCTTCCGGCTTCACCATTCCGATTTATCTTCGCAATGAGCATAATCTTCCGCTCGCCTTGTCTTGCTGGGCGGTTTTAGGGATCATCGCATTGATCTTATGGCTAGGGCTGGCTCGGAAAAAACAACAAGCTGATCATACAGTTTTACCGCTAAGGCTGCCACTGCGAAACAAAAAAGCCATTCAATTCACCTTGTTCTTTGGCTTTATGTCCAGTATGTTTTACTCGTTAACAGCATGGATTTCACCCATCGCCCTTAGTTTTGGCAATAGTCCACAGTATGCCGCTATGCTGCTAACGATATTTACACTGATTCAGATTCCAGTGGCATTACTTGTTCCAGGGGTTGTCACTCGCTTAGGAAAACCGAAATTATTTCTGATCTTATGCAGTGTGTCAGAGTTGATCGGTCTTATTTTCCTTCTACTTCCAATGCCTATTTTGCCAGCCGTCATTTTTCTAGGTATTGGGGCAGGTGGATTATTTCCTTTAGCACTTATGCTGCCCATTATTGAGACGCGTACACCGGAGGAAGCTGGTACATGGTCCGCCATGTCGCAGATGGGCGGGTATATCATGGGCGGGTTTGGTCCATTTTTTATTGGCCTAGTTTTCGATCTAAGCGGACACTTTCAAGCTTCCATTGTTGCTATGCTTGTCATTGTCTCGTTAATGATTGGTGTTCAGTTATCAATGAAACTAGGTAGAAAAGAGGAAGAAGTGTCGAGTTAAATCAGAGCTTCACATTTCAATCAAAACGAGGGGATTCTATTGCTCATTCGAGGAGCAAAAACGGTAGACTATCCACAATTAAGAGAGGTTTATTTAGCGTCTCGTCGTCAAAGCTTTCATTGGTTGAACTCAGATGACATGAATTTATATGACTTTGATGAGAATACATGGGAGGAAAAAATTTTCTTAGCTGAGGAAAACAATAAAATCCTCGGATTCATCTTGCTCTATGTACCAGATCGTTTTATTCACCTCTTGTTTGTACATCCAGAAGCGACTGGTCAAGGAGCTGGCGATCTGCTGCTCAAACATGCTATCAAAGTGTTGGGAACTCCAGTCACCCTTATATGTGTCTCTGACAATCACAACGCTTTGACTTTTTATCAAAAAAGAGGCTGGAAGGCTGTTGTAGAAGAAGGGGGGCCTGGGGAGAGATACTGGGTGTTTGTTTATGATGGAACGTAAAGAGTGTCTTCTTTTTTCGCAGCCGCTTTTATAGCTTTTCTTTATTGAGCTATTGCTTTTTCGCTCGATTAAGAGTTTGATTATCATAGAGACTGTAAAACAGAAGGCATGAGCTACAGTTACTTTTTTGTACTTTTGCAAGATATGTTCCGAGAAAAATTTGCACAAAAAGAACTAGAGGTGAATCATATGACAAGCTATGAGTCAAAAGATGTTTTAAAGCAAGCAATCATGAAGACGTACAATCAATACGATGAAGAATTTGATATGATTTCAGAAGAAATGAAAGATGATCGAATAGAGGATGTGAGCCGAACTCCTGCAGAAAATTTGGCTTATCAAGTTGGTTGGACAACCCTACTGCTTCAATGGGAGCAAGACGAAACTGAAGGAAAGGTTGTCCATACGCCAGCAGAAGGATATAAATGGAATCAGCTTGGCGCATTATATTCTCTTTTTAATGAAAAGTATGCTTGTCAATCACTAGTCGCATTAAGAGCACAGCTCAAACAGAATGTTTTAACTATTTGTGATATGTTGGATCGTATGAGTGAAGAAGAATTGTTTGAACCTCATCAACGAAAATGGGCGGATGAAGCTACAGCAAAGGCTGTTTGGCCAGTTTATAAATTTATTCATGTGAATACCGTCGCCCCTTTTAAAAATTTCCGTACTCAAATTCGTAAATGGAAACGATTAAAACAAGTATGACGTGAAGGATAGACTAGATACATATATTTCGTTAGACCTGATGTTATCATCGAATTTTAGAGAGTACAGAGGGCACTGATTTGAGCTCAGTTATTCCTCCTTCTCAAAATTATGATCACTCACATGGCTTCTTTCAAGAAGCTTTTTTTGTTCTTTTGCGGTTTCTTTTCGGTGCTGGAAGAATCATAAAATGATAATATATGTCATTAAAGGGGAAATAGAGGAAAGGGTAAGGTCTGATGGAGAAAGTGCTTTCTTCTCACGTCGGCTTGAAAATCAATGAATGGTATTATCATATTCAACGATTTAACGTACCGGACGCCGAGGCATATAAAGAAGAAATCAAATCAATGCTTGATCTTATGGAAGAGGATCAAGATTTATTATTGTATTTCTCACTTATGGAGTTCAGACATAAATTAATGCTTGATTACTTGAATCCTTTAGAAAATGGGAAAGAGCGGGCGAACTTTAGGGAACTCGCACTGAAAATCAAAAGAGATCAAGAGAAATTAACAGGATTGCTCGAGTATTATTTCAATTTTTTCTACGGCATGTACGAATTTGAAAACTATGAATATCTAAATGCGATTACCTTCTATAAGCGGGCAGAAAAAAAGCTGTCTCTTGTCAGCGACGATATTGAACGTGCCGAGTTCAATTACAAGATGCAGAAATCTATTACCACATGAAACAAACCCACATGTCGATGCACCATATCGCACAGGCGATAGAATGTTACCGAGAAAAAGATACATACACCGTCAGAGAAATTCAATGTTCTTTTGTCATTGGATTAAACTATATCGATATGGGTTGCCCCGAAAAAGCGATACCCCATTTTCAACACGCACTAGAAAAAGCCGCCGAAAACTCAACCAAACGATTAAAAGGATCAGCACTTTATAATTTAGGGTTGAGTTATTTTCATAACAAAGAATTAGCACAAGCGATTACTCACTTTAATGATTCAATTCGAGCATTTAAAGAGCAGGGATACGAGCATTTAAATAGAATCTTAGATCCGCTCATTATGTTGTCAAAAGCCTACTTCAAAAAGAAAGAACAGGATTTAGGTACATACGCTTTAAATAACGGCATAGAACTATCTGAAAAGCTGAAAGACCATATTTTATTATTGATATTCAAGTTTTTAAGATCCCTATACATTGACAATAATTTTGAGCAGTTGGAAAAAATAATGGAATTGTTAGAAGTAAAGTCAATGTATCCTGACCTTGAAGATTTAGCAAAAGATGCTGCAAAATATTATAATGAAATGGGAGTTAAAGACAACGCGATGCATTTCTATGAAAAGATTCTTTATTTCCAAACTCAAGTAAAGCGGGGGGACTGTCAGTATGAAATTTAAAACGTTATCAGTAGTATTCGTGATGATTAGTGTCATAAGTGTTGTTGGTTATTTTACGTCTGAAGTGACAGCAAGTCATGATGAAGCTAGGAGAGGTCATACTGCAAGTATTGGTTATACTGCTTAAGTAAAAAGCCCTTAAAGGGCTTTTTACTATAAAACGGAATATACGCTATGTATAAAGAGTATTTTTCCCATAGAAAACATACAGAGGAGGAAGTGAAATGACAATGTTAAAATCAACAGTATTTCGAAAGATTTTCATTATATTTTTTGCTTTAACCTTTATGATTAGTCTGTTCAATATGGCGATGTTTCCGGGGACGCCAGTGTCTTATTATGTTGGCCTGGTTTGTAAGATGTTGTTTATCAGCTTGTTAAATGGTCTATTTTTCGGAACAATTATCTATTTGATTGTCACCCTTCTCTTTGCTAAATCTTCAAAGGAAAATCAATAAACAAGTGAGCGGCTAAAGACCGTTCTTTTTTATTTCAAAAAATTGGATATGCTTATTTAAAGAGAAAATGAGATGACTTAATTTATGATCTAAATCGCAATTCCTGTGAATGTTTTTCCAACATAATTCAATTATTTTTAATATCCTGCTGTATTATATTTTTAAAGGATGTTACCGTTGGATGTAAGGAATGATTGGCCAATCTTCCAATAAGAGTTGGAGGGAAATCATGAATGACAAAATTGAAATAGTAAGCAATATGAAGATGGTGTATATGAGGAATATAGGACCATATGGCAACAAAGAAAATGTAGAGATGATGAAGAGATTTAAAAAATGGATCAATCAACATCAATTAAATGATGAATTAAAGGAATTTGGTATATATGGTGTTCCTCAAGATGATCCTGGAAAAATTCCACCAGAAAAATGCAGATACGACCTCATGTTGATGACAAATAGAGATTTCTCAAAAGATCAAATGGTTCAGACTGGACATTTTGAAGGGGGAAAGTATGCTGTGTTTACAGTGACACATACAATCGAAAAAGTGAATTTGTTTTGGAGCCAATTGCCTCAAATGATCCAAAACAATCAATTGAACATGCGTCAGGCATCTATTATGGAGAGATATAGAGAAGAAGAAGGCGTGTGTGAGTTCTTACTACCTATCTTTTAAACACTCGAACGAAATTCAATGAGAAAGCAGACCTTTATGGTCTGTTTTTCTTCCTATCAGATTTATATTCTTAAAGCATCTTGCTTCAAATGCTATACTATGGCTAAACCATTCATGAAGGGTCATGATAGGAGGAGCATTGTGTGATATTCATCATAGGCATTGTCATTGCTTTTATGATTGCTATTTTAGGTTTTACTGTTTTCGTAGATGTAGGGAATGGATTGGGGACGGTTCTCAGCATCATCGGAGGACTGGTCATTTTATTCATAGCCGGTAGATGTCAAAGGCGAAAAGAACAGAATGATCCCAACATATTATTGGACAAAATGATGATGTTTTTTCACGAAGATGGGTTTCAAGCATCTACCTATATATTTTCAGAGCAAGTTGATAAGGGCTTTGCGATTGATGATGAGTTAAAGAAAATGCGCTTTATTGAACATCAGCCTGGCGGGTCAACTAGAAAAAAAAGATTTGCAGTCACAGATATTTCCTTGAAAGATTTGAAACAAGTTGAGATGTTAGAAGATGGTGTGCCGATTGATGATGTAGCGGAGAGTGATGATAAAGAAGAGGTCTCGACGCTTGAATTAAGGTTCACAATGAATGACCAAGAATTACACGCGATGACAATCAACTTCCTGCAATTTGATGTGCCTGTTCCTAAGAGCAATGCTCAATACTTAACTGAACGGGAAAATTTGCAGGAGATTTATCATGATATTGATGAAATGATGAAATCTGCGGATGAAATTGAATATCATCGCTCATAGAGAAGAAATCACAGTTGATGTGGTTTCTTTTTTTATGTGAAACAAGACAAAGCAGGTCCAGTCATTGTAGTTGAATGTTTTTCTCAAAAATGAATAAAGATAGACTAGACGCAAAAGCGAGCATGGAGATAGAAAGAACGCTCATGTGATGAGGAGGAAAAATAAATGAAAAAGCTATGCAGGGAAGTCTGGATCGAAGTTAATCTTGATGCGATTAAAAGAAATATCGAAGCCATTCAAGCGCATATTCCGAGGAAAAGTAAGATCATGGCTGTCGTGAAGGCGAATGCTTATGGTCACGGTTCAGTGGAGGTAGCCCGGCAGGCACTGGAAAGCGGTGCGACGGAGCTCGCAGTAGCTAGCTTGGAGGAAGGCATTGTGCTGCGAAGAGCAAAAATTGAAGCACCGATTTTGGTTCTTGGATTTACCCCGCTCGACTGTGTGAAAAGGGCTGCGGCCTGGAGAATTGATCTATCTGGCCTTCGTGAAGACTGGATTGTTGAAGCAAATGAGATCTTAGCGGAAGAAGAAAGTCAGCGCCGGCTTGGGATTCATGTCAATGTCGACACAGGGATGGGACGATTAGGTGTACGAACGAAGGAAGAGCTGTTAGGAGTGGTGGAAGCTCTTGAAAAGAGTGAAAACCTTAGATGGGACGGGATTTTTACGCATTTCTCCACTGCAGATGAGCCTGACCCTGACCCTGACTTCACGCTGCTGCAGCACAGCATTTTTATTGAATTTCTTCGCTTTTTGAAAAAACAAGGAATTAAGCTGCCAACCGTACATATGAACAATACAGCGGCTGCTATCGCGTTTCCTGAATTTAGCGCCGATATGATTCGGCTGGGCATCGGGCTATATGGTCTGTATCCCTCGCAATACATTGAGAGTTTAAACGCTGTTCAGCTAGAGCCCGCTCTCAGTTTAAAAGCAAGGATTGCGTTCGTAAAGGAAATGGTGACAGAGCCAAGGACCGTCAGTTATGGTGCAACATATGTAGCAAAACCGGATGAAGTCATTGCGACCATACCGATCGGCTACGCAGATGGGTACTCACGTGCTTTATCAAATCGGGGATTTATGCTTTTCCGCGGAAAACGAATGCCGATTGCTGGCCGAGTCACAATGGATATGACGATGATCAGTTTAGGAGAAATGAAAGCAAAGCAAGGCGAGGAAGTCGTCATATACGGTCGTCAAAAGGGCGGAGAAATTTCTGTCGATGAAATCGCCGAAATGCTCAATACAATCAACTACGAAGTCATCGCCACTTTAAGCCGCCGTGTGCCAAGATTTTATCGTCGAGGCGGGAAGATTATTAAAATATCAACGCCGGTGATGTATGTGTGAGGATTTTATTATAAAAAGTTTATTTGAAAAACCATTAAATTGTAAACTTTACAAATATTAGATCGATAAAAGGAGGGAATATAATGATGTGGAGGAATAAAAATGAAAAAGAAATTTTTACTATTTATCATGGTACTTCTTTTAACAAGTACTCTTAGTCCATTTAAAGCAGATGCAGAAACAAAATCAACTGGATGGACAAAACGAGCTGATTTACCAGAAGAACGTATTAATGCTGGTGTAGGAGTGGTAGATGGAAAGATTTATTTATTTGGTGGCGCAAGTGAAAAAAATAAGTTAAATAATCAAACATTTATGTATGACCCTAAGAAAGATGTTTGGGAAGAAAAAACGAGCATGCCGACAAATAGAACAGGCGGTACATATGCTATAGTAGGTAAGAAAATATATCTAATAGGTGGAATTAACGAAGAGAAAAAAACAGCTTATAACACGATTGATATTTATGATACAGAGCTTGATCAGTGGGCTGAAGAGCCAATTCAAATACCTAGAGACCCTGTGTTTTCTACTTATAGCAAGGGAACTTTGTACGCAGTTGCAGTAAAAGAAAATATATATATTGTATCTTCAAAAAACTCTTATAAGAATAATGTCTACCAGTATAATACAGACTCCGGTGAATGGAAGAGCTTGAACTCATCTGCTTTACCGTCTCGAAATGGGAGAGCTATATCTGCAATTGACGGCAAAATATATGTTGCCGGTGGAGAAAATTCGATCGGGCATAGTAGAGAAAGATCTTTGTTCCAGTATGATATTTCAACAGATAAATGGAGTAAATTAAAAGATAGTGACTTAACTTCATATTCATTTGAACCAGCCTACGAAACATATAATGGGAAATTCTTCGTTATTGGAGGACAGGTGACTGGTGATTATTCAAGTGAAATACTGAAGAAAGTTCAAATCTTCAACCCGGAAGATGCACAATTTAAAAATTCAGCACATGAATTACCAGAAGGTAGAGTATCAGCTGTCGCAGCAATTGTTGATGACCAATTGTATGTCATTGGCGGACGTAACTACTCATATTATATGGGGAATTTTTCTGTAAAAAGTGATTATAAATCAGTGATTTCTATTCCGTTAAGCGACTTGCAAATAACTGAAGATGAAGCAAAGCCAGATGATGATACAGCAGAAAAGCCAAAAGATCAGGATGGGACAAAACCTGACGATGGCACAACAGAAGAACCAAAAGATCAGGATGGAACAAAGCCTGGTGATGGCACAACCGAAGAACCAAAGGATCAGGACGGAACAAAGCCTGGTGATGGTTCAACCGAAGAACCAAAGGATCAGGACGGAACAAAGCCTGGTGATGGATCAACCGAAGAACCAAAGGATCAAGACGGAACAAAACCTAATGAAGAAGCAACAAAAGGTATACTTTCAATTACCATGATCAACGGACTGCAAAAGGATTATTTGCTTTCAATGAAAGAAATTAACGATTTTCTAAACTGGTATAAAGAGAGAAGTTTTGGAATTGGGATGAACTTCTATGAAATCAATGATGAGCATAATAAAGGGCCTTTTACAAGTAAGAAGGATTATGTGGTGTACCAAAATATCTTAATGTTTGATATCAAGCAATACTGATATGATATTCATATAATGGCAAAACTGCTGATGATAGATCAGCAGTTTTTGTTTTTGTGAAATTGTTAAAATTAGGATCAACGTCATGGAAAAATGCGATATTAAAAAAAATATGCTAAACATCCTATTACCACGTCCGATAATAAAATTGTCAGGGTTGATAAGCCCTAGAACGAAGGACTTTTTTCAGACAAGGACGTCTGTCAGGTCCCACATACATGGAGGTAATAGGAAATGAGAATTAACCACAATATCGCAGCACTTAACACATTAAACCGTTTGTCTGCAAACAACGGTGCGAGCCAAAAGAACATGGAGAAGCTTTCTTCTGGTCTTAAAATCAACCGTGCAGGAGATGACGCAGCAGGTCTAGCAATCTCTGAAAAAATGCGTGGACAAATCCGCGGATTAGAAATGGCTTCAAAAAACGCACAAGACGGTATCTCTCTTATCCAAACAGCTGAAGGTGCATTGACTGAAACTCACTCGATCCTTCAACGTGTACGTGAGCTTGTTGTTCAAGCTGGGAACACTGGGACACAAGACGGAACAGATCTTGGTGCTATCCAGGAAGAGATCAACAATCTGGTTCAAGAAATTGGTAATGGTACTGATAAAAATGGTATCTCTGATCGTACTGAGTTCAACGGTAAAAAATTGTTGAATGGTGATTTTGCTAATGGTACAGCTACTTTAACATTCCAAATCGGTGCAAACAAAGCGCAAAAATTAGATGTAAATATCGAAGCAATGTCTTCTGATAAACTAGGGGCTCTTAATAATGGAACTCTTGTAGCGGGTCAAGCAGTCTCTAACATTGATGTTACACAATTCGCTGCTGCTACACCAACACTTACATTTGATCAACAACTAGACATCGTAGATGGTGCGATCAAACAAGTTTCAGACCAACGTTCTAAACTAGGTGCAGTCCAAAACCGTCTAGAACACACAATCAACAACCTTGGTGCATCTTCTGAAAACTTAACAGCTGCTGAGTCTCGTATCCGTGACGTTGATATGGCGAAAGAAATGAGTGAGTTCACAAAGAACAACATTCTTTCTCAAGCGTCTCAAGCAATGCTTGCACAAGCGAACCAACAGCCACAAAACGTACTTCAATTACTTCGTTAATAACAGGCCCCTTTATGGGGCTTTTTTATTTTGTTTCTATTCATTTTAATACAGGCGATGTGCTCATCACTTGAACGAATAGCATAATAGAAATCTTTGTGAAACTAAATAGTGAATAAAGATATGTAAAATTGATCAATAAATATTAAAAAATGTTAAACTTCCTATGAAATAATCCGATAAAAGAATTGTCAGGGTTGTAAAGCCCTAGAATTAAGGACTTTTTTCAGACAAGGACGTCTGTCAGGTCCCATATACATGGAGGTAATAGGAAATGAGAATTAATCACAATATCGCAGCACTTAACACACTGAACCGTTTATCTGCAAACAACGGTGCTAGCCAAAAGAACATGGAGAAACTTTCTTCTGGTCTTAAAATCAACCGTGCAGGAGACGATGCAGCAGGTTTAGCAATTTCTGAAAAAATGCGTGGACAAATCCGCGGATTAGAAATGGCGACGAAAAACGCACAAGACGGTATCTCTCTTATCCAAACAGCTGAAGGTGCATTGACTGAAACTCACTCAATCCTTCAACGTGTACGTGAGCTTGTCGTTCAAGCTGGAAACACTGGTACACAAGATGAAACAGACCTTGGTGCTATCCAAGAAGAAATCGCTAACCTAGTTCAAGAAATTGGTGACGGTTCTGGCAAAAACGGTATCTCTGACCGTACAGAATTTAACGGAAAGAAACTACTTGACGGTTCTTTCAGCGCAGCTGGTGCTAATGCAAAATCATTAACTTTCCAAATCGGTGCAAATAAAGCACAAAAATTAGATGTGAACATCGAAGCAATGTCTTCTACAGCACTTGGTACATTAGAAGCTGACGGAACTCTTAAAGCAGACCACGCAGTAGCTGACATAGATGTAACACAATTTGCTGATCCGACTGCTACTGGCGCACTTTCTTTCGATGATCAATTAGATATCGTTGATGGAGCTATCAAACAAGTATCTAACCAACGTTCTAAACTTGGTGCAGTTCAAAACCGTCTAGAGCACACAATCAACAACCTTGGTGCTTCTGGTGAAAACTTAACGGCTGCTGAGTCTCGTATTCGTGACGTTGATATGGCGAAAGAAATGAGTGAGTTCACAAAGAACAACATTCTTTCTCAAGCGTCTCAAGCAATGCTTGCACAAGCGAACCAACAGCCACAAAACGTACTTCAATTACTACGTTAATGAAGGGCCCCTTTATGGGGCTTTTTTATGTCTACTGATATTTGAAAAAAGCAGATCCTGAATTGAGACCCACTTGGTGCGTACTTATATTTTAAATTAAAAATATGATAAGAAGAACTAATATTTTAAAAGGAGCACACAATACGTCTTTTCCATAGAACTAAATCATGAATTAAGACTGATAAATTAATAAATAAATATTAAAAAGTGTTAAACTTCCTATGAAATATTCCGATAAAAGAATTGTAGGGTTGATAAGCCCTAGAATAAAGGACTTTTTTCAGACAAGGACGTCTGTTAGGTCCCACATACATGGAGGTAATAGGAAATGAGAATTAACCACAATATCGCAGCACTTAACACATTGAACCGTTTGTCTGCAAACAACGGTGCGAGCCAAAAGAACATGGAGAAACTTTCTTCTGGTCTTAAAATCAACCGTGCAGGAGACGATGCAGCAGGTCTTGCAATCTCTGAAAAAATGCGTGGACAAATCCGCGGACTAGAAATGGCTTCTAAAAACGCACAAGACGGTATCTCTCTTATCCAAACAGCTGAAGGTGCATTGACTGAAACTCACTCAATCCTTCAACGTGTTCGTGAACTAGTTGTACAAGCTGGAAACACTGGTACACAAGACGATACAGATCTTGGTGCAATTCAAGAAGAAATCAATAACCTAGTTCAAGAAATTGGTAACGGTACTGATAAAAATGGTATCTCTGATCGTACTGAGTTCAACGGTAAAAAATTGTTGAATGGTGATTTTGAAACAGCTACATTAACTTTCCAAATTGGTGCAAACAAAGCACAAAAATTAGATGTAAACATCAAAGCAATGTCTGCTGATAAACTTGGAACAGACCCAGCTGATGCAACTAAAACAGTTTCAGCTCTTAAAGTAACTAATTTTGCAACTATTGCTGCAGGTGCTGCAGGTGGTTTCAATGATCAATTAGATATCGTTGATAATGCAATCAAACAAGTGTCAGATCAACGTTCTAAACTAGGTGCGGTTCAAAACCGTCTAGAGCACACAATCAACAACCTTGGTGCTTCTTCTGAAAACTTAACAGCAGCTGAGTCTCGTATCCGTGACGTTGACATGGCGAAAGAAATGAGTGAGTTCACAAAGAACAACATTCTTTCTCAAGCGTCTCAAGCAATGCTTGCACAAGCGAACCAACAGCCACAAAACGTACTTCAATTACTACGTTAATGACAGGCCCCTTAATGGGGCTTTTTTTTATGGTGTTTTTTTCTTCGATTTTTCCCCAGTCTTATGATTCTTAAATCCCTCTGGTAAATCATGAAAAATGACCTTTAAATTTGGTATACACTAGCGAAATGATCATAATGAATGAGACTTTTACCTTATTTAATCCTTTTTTGTTAAACAAATTCCATTCAAGTTCGATAAAGGGATTGTAAGGCTTACAAAAAAATTCTAATTTAGAACTTTTGGACAAGGATGTTCAATTGGTTCAAACACATGGAGGTAATAGGAAATGAGAATTAACCACAATATCGCAGCACTTAACACACTGAACCGTTTGTCTGCAAACAATGGAGCAGGACAAAAGAACATGGAGAAGCTTTCTTCTGGTCTTAAAATCAACCGTGCAGGAGATGACGCAGCAGGTCTAGCCATCTCTGAAAAAATGCGTGGTCAGATCCGCGGATTAGAAATGGCGACGAAAAATGCTCAAGACGGTATCTCTCTTATTCAAACAGCTGAGGGTGCATTGACTGAAACTCACTCAATCCTTCAACGTGTTCGTGAACTAGTCGTTCAAGCTGGAAACACTGGTACACAAGATGAAACAGACCTTGGTGCAATTCAAGAGGAAATTGATGCACTAGTTCAGGAAATTGGGAACGGTACAGATAAGAACGGTATTTCTGACCGTACTGAATTCAACGGAAAGAAACTTCTTGATGGAACTTTTGCTGCTGAACCAGAAGGCGGAGAAGCGAAAAAACTTACTTTCCAAATTGGAGCTAACGGTGCGCAGCAATTGTCAGTTCATATTGAAGCAATGTCTGCTGATAAACTTGGAGTTGAGGATAAAACCGTTTCTACGATTAAAGTAACTGATTTCGCCGAAATTGCAGCAGATGAAGAAGGTGGATTTAACGATCAATTAGCAATCATTGATGGAGCGATCAAACAAGTTTCAGACCAGCGTTCTAAACTTGGAGCAGTCCAAAACCGCCTAGAGCACACAATCAACAACCTTGGTGCTTCTGCTGAAAACTTAACGGCTGCTGAGTCTCGTATTCGTGACGTTGACATGGCGAAAGAAATGAGTGAGTTCACAAAGAACAACATTCTTTCTCAAGCATCTCAAGCAATGTTAGCTCAAGCAAACCAACAGCCGCAAAACGTACTTCAATTATTACGTTAATGAAAAAGCCCCACTAAGGGGCTTTTTTTGTTTCAATCTAATGAAAGCAAGTGCTGTAAACGAAAGTCAGGAACCGCTTCATGGAAAAAAGCTCGATTGCGTTCATCGTCCTCTTGATCCCACTGACTCCACCATTCGGCCGTTTCTCCAGAGGTGTCGGCTTGAATCATGTTATGCAACTGTTCTAAGTTGATGATTTCTCTCGGTTCTAATAAGAAAGAATGCATTTGGTGATACGCTTCAAGACGTTCAGGCTGTTTTGTTACTATGGTGTATTGTACGTAGCGATTTAAAAATCCTTGTATGAACGTCAAATGGGGAATGGTTGTTTCTTCTTTTAATTTGACGCCTTCCCACGCCATATCAGCAATCGCACAAAGCCACCAGCCGAGTTCATTGGCATGCTGCATTTGTTGTAATGTGTCCTTTTCAAAAGATAGCTGCTCCTTTTTTTGTGCTTGTTTGAGCATACGCTCAAGAGTTTGTGCTTCGAGTGCGACCTTTGTCATTCCTTGCCCATGAATGGGATCTAATGTACACAAGGCATCGCCCATCACCAATAATCCACTCGGCCAATCGTGCATTTGTTCATAATGATATCTCACGCAAGAAGTGACTCTAAATCCTTTTGGCTTTGTATAGGGCGTTAAATGAGTGATGGCATCTGCTATTGCGGGATGGGTCAGTGCAGCAGTTTCTGAATCAAATTGATCAGCGTCTGTTGTTGGATAATGTGATCCGCCTGCTGCTGAGAGAAGAACAGCTACTAAATCATGATCTACCCGTTCAAACAGTCCTGTCGGGATTTGTTTATTTGGTTGTCCAACTACGACCATTGCTTGCAGGTTTGGCGCCTCAGGTGGTATCTGGTAGTATCTTGTGCTGTAGCCAAGAGAGACGCTTAGCTCATCTGTCTGTGGCAAGGACAGTCCTTCGTCTTTCAGCCATTTTGGTAATTTAGACATTCTTCCAGATGTATCGATCACTAAGTTTGCTTTCATTTCAAAAATGCGTCCTGGTTTTTCATGCCGATCTTTCACGATCAGTCCGATGACTTGGTTTGTTCCCTCTTTCAACTGAAGTGAGAGGGCTTCATGTTTTTCTAAACATTGCACCCGTCTTTCACTTAACATTCTTTGCATCAGCACCCACTCTAGCATGGCACGTCTTGTGACAGCTGTTTCTTCGGTATCAGTAAGCGTTAATTCACCATCTTATGTGATAAATCGAGAGGGTTGATGCCACGTATTAAATCCGCCCATTGTCAGTAACTCTTTTGTATAACCAGGAAATAGACGTTCCACTATTTGCTTGCCTAGTGGCAGCATTCTATGTGGATGAAAAGCTTGAGGAGTGCCGAGACGATTCTTAGGAGAGTCTGGCATTTCGTCCTTTTCGATCATGAAAACTTGATGATAAAACGTTGATAAAACTTTTGCGGCGAATATTCCCGTCATACCACCGCCAATGACGATCGCCCGCTCATATGTCATAGGTTGTCTCACAACATGCGCCTCCAATGAATATATATAAAATGATTACATGACCATTTCATCATATGTTGATACTTAAATTATAGCAAATTTACGTTTTGTTGAATATAAATAGGGAATCTCCTTCTTTTTACTCGTACATATGAGAAATAACTTTCATCATCATCATTATTTTTAAAAAATAACTATTATTTTAAGAAGAACGACCGATAAATAATACAAGGGGGTAGGGAAAATGGATATACTACAGAGTATAGTGACAGCAGCACCTTATATGATGCAGATTTTAAAAAATGAAGTGACGATGGGTGTCATTGACCGAGAGAAATTTTTGCTGTATTTGCCATCGAAAGATGTTGATTTTCAAATTCGAGCTGGTGAACGTATTAAACCAGATGATCTGAATATGAAAAAAGCGCTGAGAGGTGAGACATCGAGTATGTTTGTGCCTGAATCAGTATATGGAGTACCTTTAAATGCAATGGGATTGCCCATTTTTGATGGAAATGGGCAAGTGATTGGTGCACTCGCTTTAGGTTTTCCGCTCAAAAATCAATTAGAGCTTGAAGCATATATGGAATCATTGAATGACATTATTCAAAGTATTCAAGAAAAAGTACACGTGGTGGCGGCACATTCAGAGGAGCTTTCTGCTACAAGTGAGGAGATGACCTTACAAACGCAGCAAACTCTTGAAAGCTCGAAACAAACAACCGATATTACAAAAATGATTAAAGGCATCTCGAAACAAACGAGTTTGCTAGGATTGAATGCGTCAATTGAAGCGGCCAGGGCAGGAAAAGAGGGAGCAGGTTTTAGTGTTGTAGCAAGTGAGGTTCAAAAGCTTTCAAGTGAAACTTCACGTGCAACAGAAAACATCGAAAGCTCACTGCAAGGAATTTCCTCCAATATACATACATTACTTGAGAGTATGGACCATATGAAAGGTTCTTCATCAGAACAGGCTTCACTTGTGACAGAGTTTAGTGAAATTGTCGATCGATTGACGACGGTTAGTAAGGATATGAAGAAATTCATGCAAACCGTCATGTCAACGTAAAAAACGAATCCAAGAGGATTCGTTTTTTGTATGTCGTTATTTTCTCTTGTTCTGATCAAAGCGATAATCATACGTGTCGCCTTTCACCACATTTAAAAATTCATGTCCAATTTGAACAAGCTGTCCGTTTTTCCATTGGATGAGAGGGTCTTTATCAGGGTATTTCCAGTAAATCGTTTTCTTGCGGTGGGTCAGTTTGTTTTCAATTTCTGCTCTGACTGCGTTTTCCTTTAGCTTTCCTCCGCTATGCTGATAGGTGTTGATGATATACATTCCGTCAGGTGATGACATCGAGCGGATGAATGTTCCGTGAGACACGCCTTGAAGAGAGAAGCATTTCCAATAAATAATGCCAGCGAAGCTAAGGAGTAAGATGATCAGAGTGAGGGTCGTTTTCTTTTTTAACATGATTTCCTCCAGATGTAGATCACAATATTTCTAATTTATGAGAGAGAATACAAAAAGATTCATATAGTCCAAAAGTTCTATCCATTTCAATTATCGGTCATTTTTTCTCAAAATTCAACAGAATGGCGTAAATGTAAGGAAGATTTAAGGAAGAATTC
The DNA here is from genome assembly GCF_038601465.1 of Bacillus sp. FSL R7-0672. Lineage (NCBI taxonomy): Bacteria > Bacillati > Bacillota > Bacilli > Caryophanales > Bacillaceae > Bacillus > Bacillus sp. FSL R7-0672. The sequence goes on from NZ_CP152010.1 coordinate 1,248,666, forward strand.
AAGTGGTATATTTGATTCGAAACCTCTTTACAAAAGAATGAGGGATCAGTAGACTTATGCTCATATAAAGAAATGGAGCAGATGACATGAGGCAAATTATCGATACGTATCAAAGTTATGAAGAGCTTTCCGCTCATGAAAGAAAAGGGATTGATTATCAAATTCTTCACGAGCGGAAAGGTGACCAGCTTCTGGTTTTGTCGCCTCATGCCGGAGGAATTGAATCAGGCGTGAGTGAGCTTGTTCATGAAATATCTTGTGATTATTCTATGTATTTATTTGAAGGCCTTAAAGTAAAAGGCAATCATGTTCTTCATATTACAAGCACACGCTTTGATGAGCCGCTTTGCCTTTCAGAGGTGCATACCCATCATTATACGTTTGCACTTCATGGTTACGGAGAAACAGAGGTGCTTCAAACGTTAGTGGGGGGTACGGACAGAGAAAGAGCGGCAGAAACTGTGAAGCGTTTAACGCTAAATGGCTTTCACGCATTGCTGCTAGCCGAATCTGATCGTTTTTCTGGAACGCATCCTGATAATATCAATAACAAATGTTTGACAGGAAAAAGTGTACAACTTGAAATTAGTCAGGCGCAAAGAAGAGCATTCTTTCAAGACTTTAGGCGTCGATACCGGCGAGATACACAAACTGAACAATTTTATCGGTACACAAATGTACTCAAACAAGTATTAGCCCTTTATGAATAAACTTCTATCGTTTTATGTCCGATTATTTACGTTTGATAAACGGCTTCTTTTTCTGCGACTCTTTCTGCTTTCATTAAATAAGACGTAAACTCCTGTTGAAAGCGAATACCTGCTTTTCGCTGTTCGAATAAGGCAACCCGTTTTTCAGCAAAAGCCCAAGTGACGTGAAACGTTTGAGCAATATGCAAAATGGCTTGCTGCCGAAGGGTTGGAAGCTTCATTTTCAGCAGCATAAAGGTTGGCACACAAAAGTGGTACATGAATTGTTTTGCCTGAAACTCCTGCAGTTCTCGAAAGAGTTTGTTCATTTTGAAATGATTGCCTGTATGCTTTAGCACATGACAAAGCTCGTGGGCAAAATCCTGCCACTGTTCTTCAGGTGATAGGGATCTGTTTAAGATAATACTGTAAAGACCTTGATGCTGGATCATCATGCTGCCAGTCTCTTCGTAATGGACCCATACACGAAATTCAGAAGCGATCCTTTGCATCTCTCTATAAGCAGGACCGCTTATTTGCAATTGATCATATAAACGCTTAATATCTTCTTCTAAATGGGTTAAAAAACCAGTCATTTGAAAACCTCCATACAAACGTATGTTCTATTTTTGGCGTAAAAGAAAAGTCCATATAGGACTAAATAGCTAAATGAGCTATTACTTACTTTTTATATCGGCGTATTTTTAACAATTTTAACATAAAATCAAGGAAAAATGGAATTAATTCCTGTTTTTTTCTGTATTTTTGCACTTCTCACTAATAAAAAGAGTGAATTGAATTCAAATTTTACCATAGTCTTCTCATGAAAACAAACAAGTATTGTCTTACGAACGCCACCGATTGATGAGAAAGATCAATTCAATCTAGCAAAAGGGAGTGCAGTAGATGGTACAAATTTATCAAGATTTTATTCCAGTTGGAAACGGGAACCGCCCAGGATATGCGATGACACCGGAGTATGTAACGGTGCATAACACAGCAAACACGTCAAAGGGAGCGGATGCGAAAAGTCATGCGGCCTATGTAAAAAGCCCAACGACTGAGGTGAGCTGGCACTTTACAGTGGATGATCATGAAATCTTTCAGCATCTGCCATTAAATGAAAATGGCTGGCATGCAGGGGATGGTCATGGGAAGGGTAACCGGAAGTCGATCGGTATTGAAATTTGTGAGAATGAAGATGGAAATTTTCAGCAAGCGGTCAAACATGCACAATGGCTCATTCAAAAGCTGTTAAAAGAACATCACATTCCGCTAGCAAACGTGGTCACACATCAGTACTGGTCTGGAAAAGCATGCCCACGCCAGCTTCTATCTACTTGGGATGAATTTAAAAAAGGGATTGAAACGGCAGAAGATCCGGAGACGGTCATCACGTATGTCGTGAAAAGCGGGGATACGTTAACGAGTATTGCGAAAGCTCATGGGGTCACAGTTCAGGATTTACAGAAGTGGAATGACATTAGCGATCCGAATAAGATTCAAATTGGACAGGTTCTCAAAATTTATCTTAACGATGCAAAGAGCTTGTATGAGCTGCCAGATGGGGTTTTAAAGGTGACTTCTCCATTGACAAAGGGAGAGCACGTACGCCTCGTCCAACAGGCGCTTGCTGCTGTTTATTTTTATCCTGATAAAGCAGCTGCAAATAAAGGAATAGACGGAGTTTACGGAGAAAAAACGGCGAACGCCGTAGCGCGTTTTCAGCTGGTAAATGGTCTGACAAGTGATGGGATATACGGACCTAAAACGAAGGAAAAACTTCTGAAGCTGTTAAGTAAGTGAGTGTTTCTGTTTGTATGATTGGATGACTGCTTCACTTTGCTCATTTAATCGACGCATATAAGGCGACGACTTATATTCAGCAAACTGAACATATCTCAATTGTTTGATTTTCTTTTTCATTTATTGGCACCTCAATCGTTGCAGCGTATAGATTATTGTATGCAAGTCTATGTGAAAATGGAAGCAGGACGCGGATTTTGTTCCGCGTCCTTTAGTGTAATCAAGCCCTTTTATTTTTATACTCACCCAAGAGCTGTTCGTTCTTTTTAAAAATACGCTCAGTATGGGGGCTTACCTTGTAATCCGCCATACTGATATGTTGCTTTTTCTTTAAAATCTTAAAAGGGTTTTTCTTGCGATTGTTGTTATCCCCTTGAAGTGCGTGGTCCATCTTCATCACCTTCCTCTTCGTCAGGCAAGATTAGGTCATAAATTGTTGTAAGTGACGTCATTAATAAATAGTCGAACTCAGTGACAATGTCATCAGAGGTGAGCTTAATGACGAAGTGATCATCTGCTAAAGAAAACGGGATGAGCACCAATTTGCCGAAATCATCGTAATAGACTTCCTGCCTGTCAAGCTTCGCCTGAATAAGAGCTCGCTGGTCAAGTGTCCGCAGCAGGTCATCTTTTTGTTCCTGCGTATCGTATGGACAAAGAACTGCTTGAATATTCATCTTGTCGGCAAAAGAATAAATGAGCCGTTCAATTCCCTCTATATATGCCTCTACACTTCCATAATATACATGAATCGGTTCATTTTTCAATAGGTATTGGTACGTTTTTAGCTTATTGAGGTAAGAATGAAGTAGATCGTTATTTTGTTCTAGGAGTTGATGGGTGTCGGTTTCCAGTTCGTGATTTCCGAGTTTTTTAATATAGGAGCTGAGAAAGATGAATGCATCGGTTAATGCAAAAAAAACGGCAATAATCAAGTAGTGCATCCAATCGGTAAAGATTGAAGAAGGGTCATTTGTCCAGTACACAACAGCACCAGCTACATAAATCCAATACCACGTTTTACGAATGGCAAACATCTTTTCTTTTACTTTTTGTTCAAAGCGCCATACGGCAAATACATATACAGCAAGAGCACCTAGCAATAACCACACGGTCAATTGAAAAAATAATAGCATGTTCTTCTCTCCCATAGACAGATGGATACTTATTCATTTCTATGGATATGATTGGAAACCCTGCTTCATGAAAAAATGGCTTGTAGGAAAAGGTGTTGAAGTGTGCGGGCAAATAAAAAAAGACCTGTCAGACAGGTCTTTCAGCGTGTAGACAAACCCTCGCATTCGTTGTCAGTCCTGCGCGCTGGTGCTCACGAATGTTCAATTCGCTCCGCAAAAGTAGCTGTCCTTCCTAGACTTCAAAGGTTTTTCTATCACGCTGAAAAGAAGACAAAGTGCTAAAATAAAAATCATTTTAGCACTTTGTCAACAATTTAAAAGACCTGTCAGACAGGTCTTTGATATTAGATAATCGCATGTAACACAAAGTATATAAGAGCCCCTAGAGTTCCCGAAATCGGTAATGTGATCACCCAAGTGACAAGCATGCGTTTTGCCGTACCCCAGTTTACTCCTTTTACTCTGTGTGCAGAACCTACACCTAGAATAGAAGATGAGATCACGTGAGTGGTACTAACAGGTAAGTGAATAAATGTCGCACCGAAGATAATAGCTGCACCCGTTAAGTCTGCAGATACTCCGTTTACTGGACGAATTTTCATAATTTTACCGCCGACTGTTTTAATAATCTTCCAGCCGCCAATAGAAGTACCTAGTCCCATTGCAAGCGCACAAGAGAATTGTACCCAGAAAGGAATGTCGTCAGTTGTATGCAAATTACCTGCAATTAAAGCCATCGTAATAATTCCCATCGCTTTTTGCGCATCGTTTGTTCCGTGGGTATACGATTGCAGTGCAGCAGTTAAAATTTGAACACGTCGGAATTGTTTATTTGTTTTTGCGAGATTGTTGTTTCTGAATATAATTTTGATAATAGTATACACGATATATCCCAATACGAAAGCTAGGATAGGTGAAAGCAACAGTGCTTGAATGATTTTAATGAACCCCGAATAGTTTAAAGCGCCAAAACCAGCAGAGGCAATAACAGCTCCTGCAATTGATCCGATCAGTGCGTGCGAAGAACTACTCGGAATTCCGTAATACCAAGTAAGCAAGTTCCAAGTAATGGCCGCAATTAAAGCAGCCAAAATGACGACAGAACCGTTTTGAAGTGTGAAAGGATCTGCGATGTCTTTTGTAATGGACTTTGCCACACCTGTAAATGTCATTGCTCCTAAGAAGTTCATGAACGCTGCCATAATAATAGCATGTCTAGGCTTTAACGCCTTTGTTGAAACCGAAGTGGCAATGGCATTTGCTGTATCGTGGAATCCGTTGATGAAATCAAAAGCAAGTGCACAAATGACAATAAATATGGTAAGGATGAGTAATGTGTCCATGTTTAACTAACCCCGTTACGCATTCTTCATAATGATTGTTTCTAGATTGTTGGCAACACTTTGACAGGAATCAGCAATTTCTTCAAGTGTTTCGTAAATTTCTTTGTATTGAATGACCTTGATTGGATCAGTTTCTTTTCCAAACAAGTTCTTTAGTGATTTACGATAAAGATTGTCACAATTATGCTCGATCTCTTTGATTTTAATTGCGTGTGGTTGAATATCTTTTAAGCGATTTTCAGCCAGTAAATCGATTGTAATTAAAATTTCCTTTGCACATTCTCTGATGTAGTGGCTGAATTTGTCGATATGTTCGTCAGAGCTTGTCATTGAATAAATTTCCATTGTTGCTGAAAAATGCTCAATTCCATCTAAAACATCGTCGAGGCTATTCGTCAATTGAAGAATGTCTTCACGTTCAATCGGCGTAATAAAGGCTTTGTTCAGTTCTTTAATCATCGTATGAACATGATTATCACCTTTTGTCTCATATTCCTTCAATGTGTCAGAAAATTCTTTCAGAGTGGTTTGATTTGTTACTTTATAGCTAACAAAATACTCAGCAGTTTCATCTAAATTTTTAGCAATTTCCGTTAACAAGACGGAAAACTTGTCTTTTTTCCTTTTTAACATGTAAAAACCCTCCATTGTATAAATGAGACAATGCACACATCAAATAATTATATATTCTTTTGTCGAAAAAAAACAGGTGTAGTCGAAAATTTCTTCACTTTTTCTATTTGATCTTATTCTGACCTAAAGATGTGTTCTCAACACACCTTTTGCAGAAAGGAGAAAAGAAATGAAAAAAGCGGTCCATTTTTGGCGCCGCTTAAAGCTTAAGTAGCTGAATAAACTAGTTTAAATCGCTCGCAAACTAGGAGCATGTCTTCTTTAAATTCTAATCCGTACGGTTTGAGTGCTTCTGTGAAAAATGCTTGATGGGCTCTGTACCAATAGTTATATGAAAGATCGCCTTCACCTTCTGCTTGGGCAAATGATTCTGGAACCTCATTCATTGGCATGACATCTACATGCGTGATTTCTATGATGGCTTTTGGTTCGTCATGGCTGTCCAAAATGACCGCATATTGTCCTGCCTTAGGAAGCGGCTCCTGTTCCTTTTCGTAAAAAAGATGTCCAGAACAAGTCGCTGTTTTTTTCCCTTTCAGAACAAGGTCAAGTAAATGATCTGGGTCTGCTCCAAATGCCCAAGCGGAAACAGATGCGTCAATTGGTGCACTTTCTGATTTTTCTTTCCAATATGTTTCCCAAAATAAGGTGCTCTTCTGATTCATCATCCTTCCCCCTTCGTGATGCGTTTATTATACCGCGAAATCAAAAACATGAAAGGACATGTCTTTATCCCTACTTAGTAAGTATGTCATATGTTTTGAAAATCCGCTTTATATTTGATGAATATAGGATGATAGAATGAAAAATTTAGAAATTTTAGAATAATCTATTGTATTCTGGTCAAGAAGTCGGTATGGTCAAAGTAAGAATATGGAAGGGGTGTTGTGTATGAAACGCATTTCTCTAACTATTTTGTCCATATGTCTGTTGGTTTTCTCGTTTTTCCTGCCTGTCAGTCAGGTCACTGCAAACGAAACTCATGGGAATAAAGTAGCTGTTGGGAAGGATGGCATGGTGGCTACTGCCCATCCACTCGCATCAGAAGTGGGTGCAGATGTATTAAAGAAAGGTGGAAACGCTGTTGACGCTGCTGTTGCCATCCAGTACGCACTGAATGTGACAGAGCCAATGATGTCTGGAATTGGTGGCGGAGGATTTATGATGGTTTATGATGGGAAGACAAAAGAAACATCCATCATCAATAGTCGAGAAAGAGCACCACAAGGCGCAACACCAGACATGTTTTTAACAGATGAGGGAAAAGTCATCCCGTTCGATGAGCGATCTACACACGGTAATGCTGTTGGTGTTCCAGGGACTGTAAAAGGTCTTGAGGCGGCATTAGATAAGTGGGGAACCCGCTCGATGAAGGAATTAATTAAGCCTTCCATTCAGCTTGCAGAGGATGGATTTGAAATCGATTCTGTTCTGGCAAAAGCCATTGATGACCATCAAGGAAAATTGAAAAAAACGGCCGCAGCGCCAATCTTTCTTCCAGATGATCAGCCGCTCAAAGAAGGGGACCTCCTAGTTCAGCCAGGTCTTGCAAAAACATTTAAGCTCATTGCGAAAAAAGGAAGCAAAGCATTTTATGAAGGAAAAGTAGCAAAGGCACTTGCAAATACAGTCCAAGATTTTGGCGGAACAATGACAACTAATGACATTGGTCGTTATGAGGTCAAGACTGACAAGCCTATCTGGGGAGACTATAAAGGATACCAGCTTGCAAGTATGCCTCCACCAAGCTCAGGCGGGGTGTTTATGCTGCAAATGCTCAAAATACTTGATCACTTTAACCTATCTCAATATGACCCCAAATCATTCGAAAAATATCAACTACTTGCTGAAACAATGCATCTCTCCTATGCTGACCGTGCTGCATATGCCGGCGACCCCGAATTCGTAGATGTTCCACTAAACGGACTATTAGACGATGATTACATTTCAGAAAGAGCCTCTCTTATTCAATTAGATCAAATGAATCGTAACCCGAAAGAAGGAGATCCATGGGCGTATGAGGATGAAAAAAATCCATCCCCTATTGTTCCGCAGCCTGAAGATAAAACCATTGGTGAGACCACACATTTTACTGTTGCCGATCAGTGGGGAAATGTTGTGTCATTCACGACAACCATTGAACAGTTATTTGGTACAGGGATTCTCGTCCCGGAATATGGCTTTTTCTTAAACAATGAACTAACAGATTTTGATGCAAGGCCAGGCGGAGCAAATGAAGTTCAGCCGAATAAACGACCATTGTCCAGTATGACACCGACCATCATTTTTAAAGATAATGAGCCTGTCATGACAGTAGGTTCACCGGGGGGAACGACCATCATTGCTTCTGTTTCACAAACCATTTTGAATTTGCTTGAATATGAGATGGAGCTTCAGGATGCAGTTGAAGAACCAAGAATTTATACAAACAGCCCAACTTCTTATCGTTATGAAGTAGGTGTCCCTCTCGATGTGAGAACAAAGCTTAATGACATGGGACATCGTTTCGGCAATTCGCCTATTGATATAGGAAATGTCCAAGCACTACTCATTGATCGAAAAGCAGGAACCTTTACTGGAGTGGCTGACTCCTCGAGAAACGGAACTGCCGTTGGCGTCAATTTAAAGCTATCTGCCCAATAAGAACATTTCCCGGGAAAAGAAGCGCCTCTTAAGGATGGCGTTTCTTTTTTTATTTAAAATAAAAGAAACACAGCTGATCAAAGAGCGGAAGACGCTTCGCCATTTATGAAGTACAGGACTGTAATGTATTTCTCAATGATTAATGACAAATTTGTTGCTGACATCAAAGAGCAAGTACAGAGTAATTAGAGAGAGGAAGTCACATTTAATAAGAAGTAGAGCAGAGTTGATGAAAGATGCAGAAAAGACCGCATCTCAGCGTATAGACAAACCCTCGCATTCGGTGTCAGTCCTGCGTGCTGGTGCTCACGAATTGCAAATTCGCTCCGCAAAAGTAGCCGTCCTTCCTAGACTTCAAAGGTTTTCAGGTCACACTGAAAAGAAGACAAAGGGCTAAAATAAAGATCATTTTAGCCCTTTGTCAACAATCTGAGATGCAGAAAAGACTGCATCTTTTTTTATAAAATTTTTCCTAGGAACATTGACTTATAATTTAGAATATTATAATATCTTTACAAAGGTAACAACATTGAACATTTTTCAGAACGTATATTTGTAAGCGCTTTATAAAAGGTTCTATTCCAAAATGTTCTTTCTTTTTGTTACATGTGTTCATATTTATACCAAATGAAAGGAGTGGTTGTTTGAACAACTTGTTTGAGTTAGATGAACAGCTGATCAAGCTACAGTACGATGCATCTTCGAGAGAGGAGGTGACCACATATTTAGCAGAGCGATTAGAAGCGGGAGGATATATTAAGTCGAGCTTTTTACCAGCGGTGCTTGAAAGAGAAAAAACATATCCTACGGGCCTTCCACTTGCGACCTTTGGGGTAGCAATTCCACATACAGATCCTGAGCATGTGAACAAACCGGCGATTAGTGTAGCCACTTTAAAGGAACCTGTTATCTTTCACAAGATGGGGAGCCCTGATGAAACTGTGCTAGCCAAAATTGTGTTCGTCCTAGCAATCTCTGAACCTAGTAAGCAGCTTGTGATGTTAGAGAAGCTCATGACACTTTTTAGAAAAGAAGAGGTGATGACGAGGTTGTCTGATATGACGTCGTATGAAGAAGCGGTTGCTGTGCTTCAGAAAGAATTAAACCAATAGCCTTTCACAAAAAGATTGTAAGCGCTTTATTCGAAAAATTCAGGAGGTGGATGTATGATCAAGCAAGCTGTCGATTTTATATTAGACCTTGGACCAACTATTATGCTCCCGATTATTATGACGCTTTTCGGTATGATTTTAAGGCAAGGCTTTAAGAAATCCTTCCGAGCCGGTATTACGATCGGAATTGGTTTTGTCGGTGTCAACCTTGTTATTAATTTGCTTGTGAGCGGCCTTGGGCCAGCAGCAAAAGCCATGGTTAATTCCCTTGGGCTAAAGCTCGATATTTTGGATGTTGGTTGGCCGATTGGAGCTGCTATATCCTTTGGTACACCCGTTGCCCCTTTGATGATTCCTCTTGTGCTTTTGTTAAATGTCATCTTATTGTCCGTTAACTTTACGAAAACGCTGAATGTGGATATTTGGAACTTCTGGCATTTGATTTTCGCAGCCTCTGTGACTTACTACGCTTATCATAATATGTTCTTGGCACTTGCTGTTGGTTTGATCGTCTCTGCTATCACGCTTAAATTAGCTGATTGGACGGCACCTACAATCGAACACCATTTTGGATTGAAAGGCGTATCGATGGCTCATGCTGAAACGGTCAACTTCGCACCGCTTATGTATGCGTCCAACCGTATCATTGACAAGATCCCTGGCTTAAACAAAATTCATGCTGATCCAGAAACATTGAAGAAACGTTTTGGTATTTTTGGCGAACCGCTTGTGATGGGTCTCATACTTGGTATCATTATTGGTCTTTTAGGCGGCTATGATGCGAAAGGCGTCATGACACTTGGTATTCAAATGGCAGCAGTTCTTGTGCTAATGCCAAGAATGGTTGCGTTATTAATGGAAGGTCTTATTCCAATCTCTGAGGGCGCTCGTTCTTATATTCAAAAGCGCTTCCCTGGGAAAAATGTCTATATTGGTTTAGATACAGCGATTGTGATTGGTCATCCGGCGAATATGGCGGTAGCCCTTCTTATGGTGCCGATTACGATTCTACTTGCAGTCGTTCTGCCTTACAATGGCATGCTGCCGTTTGCTGACTTATCAGTTCTACCATTTACAGTTGTATGGGCAGTAGCAGCCGCTCGTGGAAACATTATTCGCGGTCTTATTAACAGTATTTTTACATTAATGATTGTCTTCTTTATCGCGACGAATCTCGCACCGCTTGCGACAACAATGGGGAAAGCAGTCGGGTTTGACTTCCCAGAAGGAGCCAATATGATTTCAGGTATTGACCTTGGTTCCCACGTCATTCCTTGGATCATGGTGAGACTTCTTGATCCGAGCAACCCGTACTTTATTGCAGCCATCATCTGTGCTCTGGCTTATGCGCTTCTATGGTACTGGGTGCGAAATGATATTAGAAAGCAGTATGCGAAAGAAATGGGCTTAGATCAGAAAGATCAATAAAAGAGCTGGAGGGATTCTTATGGCAAAGAAAATATTGGTTTCATGCGGAACAGCGGTTGCAACATCAACGGTTGTTGCCAAAAAGGTCGAAGAGACGTTAAAGGAAAAAGGATATGATGTCGTGGTTGAACAGTGCAAGGCATCTGAAGTCCCGCAAAAAGCGGAGGGCGCCGATTTAATCGTAACGACAACACCAGTGAGTGATACGAAAGGAACGCCTGTGATTCAAACATTATCCTTTTTAACCGGATTTGGCATTGAAGATGATATTGAAAAAATCATCGATCATATTAAGTAAACAATCATTCCATGGAGGAGCTTTCCCGGCTCCTTTTATGTATCTGAAAGGAGGACGTCTCATGCAGCATCATGCTTATAGCCGAACGTCTGCAGTGTTGTCTATTTTTCTTCCAGCCGTACTCATCTGTCTGTTTTTCCTTTGGTCTCTTTATACGTTAATGTCAGCAGGACCTGAACCGTTAGCTGTGTTAGGCGTTTATACGCTGCCTATTCTCATGCTTTCTAGCATCACTGGACTGAACCAGCCGACAAACGTCATTATTAGTGAAGATAAACTCAAAATCGGAGCGTTTGGCAGATGGCACACATATGCGGTCTCTGATATTAAAGGAAAGCTTTTTATCAAGCCATACCCTCATATCGGAAAAGTTTATGTCAGGGTGGGTCCATCTCGCATATTCGGAGGACGTTACTGGATATCCAGTGAGATGAGTGAGTACAAGCAGCTTGTGCAAACGTTGCAAGGTTTTGCGAAAGGTGATGCAAAGGAGGATGCAGCTACATGAAATCAGCTGTCTTTTATTCTTCAGAGGACATTCGGTATGAGGAGCGGAACCGGCCTGCGATTGGTGATGATGAAGTGCTATTAAGAATGCGTGCCTGCGGCTTATGCGGCACAGATATTTACAAAGCAACACATGAGACGGTACCTCCAGGAATGGTACTAGGGCACGAAATCGCTGGAGATGTTGTTGAAACTGGAAAGCATGTAACAAATATAAAAACGGGAGACAGGGTTTATGTTGCGCACCATGTACCTTGCTTCACCTGTGACTTTTGTCAAAAAGGATTTTATACAATGTGTCCGCAGTTTGCAGCCACTAATGTAGAGCCAGGCGGGTTTTCAGAGTATATCCGCGTACCTGCATTGCATGTCAAGCACACAATGGGCAAGCTGCCGAATGACGTCTCATATGAGCAAGGGGCGATGGTGGAGCCAGTCGCCTGCTGCCTGCACGGGTTTGAACGAGCACCTGTTCATCCAGGAGATTCTGTACTGATCCTTGGAGCGGGGCAAATTGGCTGCATTCAACTACAGCTTGCCAAATACTACTTGGCTGGGAAAGTGATGATAACGGATGTGAATGAGAACCGGCTGCTGCAAGCGAGAAATTTAGGTGCAGACGTCGCTTTTCATCCTGCCTCTGAGCCGGTGGAAGACCGGGTCATGAGAGAAACAAATGGAAAGGGAGCAGACCTCGTCATTATTTCTGTTGGGAGTAGTGCGCTTTTAAAAGAAGCGTTTCAAGCAGTAGCGAGAGGCGGAACGATTTTAGTGTTTGCTCATTTTCCAAAGGGAGACGTCTCCATTCCGGCTGATCGGTTTTTCCATGATGAAGTGAAAGTAGTTGGAGCCTATTCCTCACATCCTTATCACTACCTCGAAGCCCTTGAACTTCTAAGAGCAAAAGTGGTCAACACAGAAAAGATGGTGACGCATCGTTATCCGTTAAGTCAGCTCCTTCAGGCGATAGAATGCGCAAGGCATCCTGAAGGTGAGAGTGTCAAAATCATGATGTATCCAGATGAATGAGGGCGCACTAGATTGGAAGAGAAAGAGAAGTTCTTTAGAAAAGGGCTTTGCCTTTCTCTTTTTTTCTGATAAAAGATGAAAACGCTTAAAAATGAAAGAGAAATGCTTGACTTCAATGACACTTAAACGTATGATAATTACAAATGTAACACATAAGAACAAATGTAAAGGGGAGAGAAGAAATGCAAAAACAAATCACTTTGCCTGAACAGATTAGTCATGAGAGATTAGCAGATTTATATAAACAAATGTGGTTAGTGAGATATTTTGATGAAAAGGTCGATCAATTCTTTGCCAAAGGACTTATCCATGGAACCACTCATTTATGTGTCGGACAGGAAGCGTCAGCTGTTGGATCAATTGCCGTATTAAAGGACGAAGATAAGATCATCAGCACGCACCGTGGACATGGTCACTGTATTGCAAAAGGTGCAGAGGTCAATAAGATGATGGCAGAACTATTCGGACGTGAGACTGGCTATTGCAAAGGAAAAGGCGGCTCGATGCATATCGCTGATTTAGAAAAAGGAAACCTTGGCGCAAATGGAATCGTTGGCGGCGGTATCCCATTGGCAACAGGTGCAGCGCTCACATCTAAAATGAAACAGGAAGGCTTTGTCGTTCTTTGTTTCTTCGGAGATGGAGCGACAAATGAAGGTAGCTTTCACGAAGCGCTAAATCTTGCATCCATTTGGGATCTACCTGTTGTATTCATTTGTGAAAACAACCAGTACGGTATGTCTGGTCCTGTAAAAGAAATGATCAACATTGAAGACATTTCAACAAGAGCAGAAAGCTACGGAATACCAGGGAAATCGATTGATGGAAATGACATGGTCGAGATTATGAACTCAGTAGATGAAGCAGTCAGCCGCGCAAGAGCTGGAGAAGGTCCATCACTTATTGAAATGAAAACGTATCGCTGGAAAGGTCACTCTAAGAGTGATGCGAAAAAATACCGTACACGTGAAGAAGAAACAGAGTGGAGACAAAAAGACGGAATCAAACGCTTTAAGTCTCTCTTGATTGAACTAAATGTTTTGACAGAAGAGCAGGCAGCGGTCTTACAGGAAGAAGCGAAGCAGGAAATTGAAGCGTCTGTAGAATTCGCTAAAAACAGTAAAGAACCGTCAATCGATACACTATTAGAGGATGTATACGCCTAATTAGGAGGGGAATCACGTGACAAAAACAACAGTGAGAGAGATTTCATATTTAGAAGCCGTTCGAGAGGCTATGAGTCAGGAAATGAGAGAGAACCAAGATGTATTCATTTTAGGTGAGGATATCGGCGTATATGGTGGTGCTTTTGGGGTCACGCGCGGCATGATTGAAGAGTTCGGTCCAGAGCGCGTACGCAATACACCAATCTCTGAGGCTGCCATCGCAGGAGGTGCAGTCGGAGCGGCTTTGACAGGTATGCGTCCGATTTTAGAGCTTCAATTCTCTGACTTTATTACAATCGCAATGGATCAGCTTGTAAACCAAGCAGCCAAAACACGATACATGTTTGGCGGAAAAGGAAAAGTACCACTCGTTGTGAGAACACCAGCAGGATCAGGAACGGGTGCCGCAGCGCAGCATTCACAAAGCTTAGAAGCGTGGATGGCTCATATTCCGGGACTAAAGGTGGTTCAGCCTTCAACAGCTTATGATGCCAAAGGACTTTTAAAAGCAGCAATGGATGATGACAACCCTGTTATTTTCTACGAGCATAAGCTTTTATATAAAACAATCGGTGAAGTGCCTGAAGAACCGTATTCGATTCCTCTAGGGAAAGCTGATGTGAAAAGAAGCGGGAAGGACGTCACGATTGTAGCAACAGCGATTATGGTACACAAAGCATTAGAAGCGGCGAAGGAACTAGAAGCAGAGGGAATCGATGTTGAAATCATTGATCCAAGAACACTCGTCCCATTAGATGAAGAAACCATTATCGAATCTGTGAAGAAAACAGGTAAATGTATCGTGGTTCATGAAGCGGTCAAACGAGGCGGCTATGGCGGAGAGATTGCAAGTATGATAGCGGAAAGTGAAGCGTTTGACTACTTAGATGCTCCTATTAAACGTCTTGGCGGACTTGCGGTACCAATACCTTATAACCCAACGCTTGAAAAAGCGGTCATTCCACAAGTGCCAGATATTATTGAAGCAGCAAAAGAGCTTGTACGCTCTTAAATAAAGGGGAGAAGATCATGCCAAAAGAGATATTTATGCCGAAGCTAAGCAGTACGATGGAGATCGGAACCTTGCTTCAATGGTTGAAAGAAGAAGGAGATTCGGTTGAAGTCGGTGAGCCTCTTTTTGAAATTATGACAGACAAGATCAACATCGAGGTGGAAGCCTATGATGATGGCATTTTTCTAAAGAAATACTACGAAGCTGATGATCAAATTCCAGTCAATGCTGTTATTGGATATATCGGAGAGGCAAATGAACAGGTGCCAAGCGAGCCGCCAGCACAGGCAGATGAAGATTCCTCAGAAAGCGGCGAATCGTCTTCACCAGACTCGTCTTCATCCAGTTCTACTGAAGCCCCAAAAACATCTGATGAAAAAGTACGTGCCACGCCCGCAGCGAGAAAAACGGCAAAGGATCATCATGTGGCGATTCAAGAGGTATCTGGCACAGGGCCAAAAGGCAGAGTCCAAAAGCGGGATGTCGAGGCAGTCGTTCATTCTAGCGAGAAAGACCAGCGCGTCTCACCGCTTGCAGAAAAAGTCGCTGCTCGTGAAGGAATCGATTTAGCAGCAGTTTCTGGATCTGGCGCTCACGGTAAGATCATGAAGAGTGACGTACAAGCAGCAACGCAAACAAAAGAGGCTTCGCCTGTGAAAACACAAAAATTAGCTGGCATGAGAAAAGTGATTGCTGATCGCATGTCACAAAGTGCCTTTACAGCACCGCACGTCACATTAACAAGTGAAATTGATATGACGAAAGCGAAAGAAGTGCGTCAGCAGTTACTTCCGGCGATTGAAAAAGAGACAGGCTACAGGTTGTCGTTCACAGAAATCATCATTCATGCGGTCAGCCATGTACTCACGCGCCACCCGCAGATCAATATGACATTTGAACAAAATGAGCTCCATTTCCATGAAGATGTACACATTGGTCTCGCTGTTGCAGTGAAAGACGGCTTGATGGTACCAGTCATTTCTCATGCGAATCAAAAAGGATTAAAACAACTGACAAAAGAAGCGAAAGAAATTGGCCGAAACGCACGCGATCAAAAACTACTTCCAGACCAGTTGAAAGGGTCCACTTTTACGATTAGTAACTTAGGCATGTATGCCATTGATACCTTTACCCCGATCATTAATCAGCCAGAAGTGGCGATTTTAGGTGTAGGACGGATTCAGGATAAACCTGTTGCAGTAGATGGAGAAATTCAGGTACGGCCAATGATGGGTGTCAGTTTATCGTTTGATCACCGAGTGGTAGATGGCGCACCAGCGGCTGCCTTTTTAACAGACCTTAAAAAAGTGCTTGAACAACCATTTGAATTGCTAATGTAGGAGATGAATCGGATGACGAAAACGTATGATCTGACAGTCATTGGCGGAGGGCCTGGCGGGTATACTGCCGCCCTTCAAGCGGCTGAGCGCGGACGGAAGGTTGCTTTGATTGAGGAGGATTTTCTAGGCGGTACTTGTTTAAATCGAGGCTGTATCCCTTCAAAGACCCTGCTGAAACATGCAGAAGTCATTGAATCAATCGAGAAGGCGAAAAGCTGGGGAATCGAAACAGGTGACATGATTCTTTCCTTCGATAAAATGAGAAAGCGCAAAGATGACGTCATTGAAAAGCTCAGAGGTGGAATCGCCTTTTTATTAAAGCAAGGAAAGATTGATGTATATAACGGCAGAGGCACAGCAGTGACAAAGCATCGGATTGAAATAGAAAAACAAGATGGATCAGAATCGATTGAAACGAAAGAATTAATCATTGCTACTGGATCTACACCAGCCATTCCACCAATACCGGGGCTTAAAGATATTTCATTTGATACAAGTGATACAATCTTTGATATCCCAGATATTCCTGCTTCTGTCGTCATTATTGGCGGAGGTGTCATTGGTCTTGAGCTTGCTTGTATCTTCCAAAGTCTTCAATCAAAAGTCACCATTATTGAAGCGGCACCGTCCATAATTCCACAAGAGGATGAAGAAGCATCTAAGCTGCTAGAAAGAGAACTCAAGAAAAAGGGCATCCATATCGCGAAGAAAACCACTGTGACAGAGGTGACGGAAAGCGAAGGAGTCAAAGCGGTCCATGCAACAGATGATAAAGGGGAGACGCACATCTTTACAGCTGAAAGACTACTTGTCTGCGTTGGAAGAAAACCGAATGTATCAGCTGTTAACCAGCTTGATCTTCAGCTCGATGGCCCGTTTATCAAGGTGAATAATCAGATGCAGACAAGTGCTGAAGGTGTATACGCAGTTGGGGATGTCGCCGGCGGTTATCAGCTGGCTCATGCGGCGATGGCAGAGGCTGCTGTTGCGGTCAGCAATATTTGCGGCGTGCCTGAAAAAATGAATGCTGATATTATGCCTAGATGTATTTATACATTACCAGAGGTAGCAAGTGTCGGTCTTACGGAGAAAGAGGCAAAAGCCAAAGGGCTCAGCGTACAAACAGAACGATTTGATTTAGCGGCAAGCGGTAAAGCGTTAGCGGCAGGTGTTCAAACAGGCTTTATTAAATTGGTGTACGATACAGCATATGGTGAAGTGATCGGTGCAACGATGGTTGGTCCGCATGTCACAGAAATGATTTCAGAAGCTTCTTCCTTTATGTATTTAGAAGGAACAGCAGAAGAGATGGCGAAAATGATTCATCCGCATCCGACCATCTCAGAAGGTTTTTATGAAGCAGCTCTTGAGATCGTGAGTAAGCTGAGAAAATAAATGCCAAACAAGGGATAGGGAGGAGATGCATGTGCACGTCCAGCTTCATCAGAAAGCGGCACTTGTGACAGGTAGCACAGATGGATTTGGAGAAGCCATCTGCCTAGCTTTAGCCCAGGCAGGTGCACATGTTTTTTTACACACATTTCATGATGAATCAAAGGCTAGAACCATTTGTAAAGACATTCAAAAAATGGGCGGTCAGGCGAGTATCATCATGAACCCGCTAGAAACGCCACGTGATGCCACGCGTATGCTGAGGCAAGTGATCGATACATGCGGGAAACTGGATATTTTGGTCAATCAAGCAGCGCAAGGAGCTGAAGCGGAGCTTGATACCGCTCACCCTAATGAGTGGATGGACGAAGTGGAAACAGCTGTGAATACTGTCTTTCTTTCCAGTCAAGCTGCCGTATGGCACATGGTTGACCAGAAAAAAGGCTGCATTATTAATATATCGTCATCAGGCAGTATTACTGGTGATGGCGGAATTTCACATGCGACATCAAATTCTATGCTGAATGCCATGACAAAAGGGCTGGCGCGAGAATTTAAAGACAAAGGAATTCGGGTGCTCGCTTTATTGCCGCCGCCTCTCCATTTGATTCCTGATGCAGAGCAAATCAAGGAGTCTGTGGCCCATATGACGGTCTTTTTAAGTACATCATATGGCGCATTTACAGATGGTGCAGCGATTATGCTTGATGGGGGTGAGAGTGCTGGCTAATGATCTAAAACCAGTTCTCATCGTTGGCGGTGCCCAAGGGATTGGAAAGGAAATTGCCGAGCGTTTTTTAAAAGAAGGGCACAGAGTGGCTGTGTCTGATATAGATGAACAAGGACTTTCGCTTTTAAAAAAACATCACTCTGAGCTGCTGACATTTCAAGCTGACGTTTCATCGTGGGAAAGTGTTCAGCAGATGATCTCAGCAGCTGAAAGGGAGCTAGGCGGCATTGCTCATCTTGTGTATTCAGCAGGGATGACAAAATCACTTCCTTTTTTAGAAGTCGATTTTTCACTTTGGAAAAAGACACTGGCTGTGAACTTGTATGGTCTTTACTATTGCATCAAAGCGTCAGCACCTTATATATGTGAGCGGCAAGAAGGAAGCATTGTCGTGATTGGATCAGGATCTGCTATCACTGGCTCAGGCGGTGGAATTCAGTATTACGCCTCAAAAGCAGGTGCTTTTGGCCTGATGCGTTCGCTTGTAAAGGAATTGGGGGCACACCATGTGCGTATCAATGTGATTGCACCCCGCGTGATTGAATCTCAAATGCTTGATACGCTCTATCCTACTGAGGTGGAGAAAAGGCAGCTGCAATCGCTCATTCCTGTCGGGAGATTAGGAAGACCAGACGATATCGCAGGACTCACTTTATTTCTTACAAGTGACGAGGGAAGCTATTTACACGGACAAATTATCCTGTTAGACGGCGGGAGAACGTATCAGCCAAAATATACGGAGGGAAAAAGAGCGGAGAGGTAATCGCTCTTTTTGTCATTTTCATAACAATTGTGCCAATTAGAAACGAATGTTTGGTATACTGGGAATCATAGTATATTAAAAGGATGATGTCACATGCTGAATTGGGAAGAAAGACGACAGCTCGTCAAAGTTGCTCATCTTTATTATACAGACGGGTGGACGCAGCAGGAAATTGCAAAAAAGCTCAATGTCTCAAGACCAGTCATTTCAAAGCTCTTACAAAAAGCAAAAGATGTGGGAATCGTTGAGGTGTACATTAAAGACGAAAGTATTCATACGGTGGAACTGGAAAAGCAGCTAGAAACAACTTTTCAATTAACAGATGCTGTCGTTGTCCCAAGCGTCGGGACAATGTCTGAGATGGTGAAACGGGCAGTCGGTCAAGCAGGCGCCTATTATTTATCTAAAAACATGAAAGACGCGGAGAAAATCGGTATTTCATGGGGAACTACACTGGCTGCGCTTGTAAAGGAATACCCGTTCGAGCGAAGAAACGATGTGAAGGTCATTCCATTAGAGGGCGGAATGGGCAGGCAGGCAGTCGACATTCATGCCAATCAGCTGGCATATGAGCTGGCAAAGAAAATGAATGGCACGTGTTCCTATTTATATGCCCCGGCGATTTTAGAAACAGAAGAATTAAAAGAGCGGCTTATGGCAATGCAGGATATAGAAGCTGTGCTTGAAGAAGGTAAAAATGTAGACATTGCCCTCATCGGTATTGGCAACCCGCATAAAGGTTCAACGTTAAAAACAGTTGGTTACTTAAAAGAAGAGGATTTATCTGGTTTAAGGCAATCAGGGGCTGTTGGTGATATTGGCTTTCGTTTCTTTGACGGTCAAGGCAAGCCTGTCCAAGATGAATTGAATCAAAAGGTCATTGGTTTATCACTGGAGCAGTTAAAGAGCGTCAAAACGGTCATCGCTGTTGTAGAAGGAACCCATAAAGCTGAAAGTATTTTAGGGGCTTTAAATGGCGGCTTTATTCAAGTGCTGGTGACAGACGAACTAACGGCCGCAGCCATATTAAAGGAAGCTTCCGTCCAATAAACGGCTAACAGCCATCGAATTGTATAAAAAGAGCAACATCAAACGAGAAAGGAGCTGTGTATCTTGAAGAAAACCGAAATGGAAGCAAACCTACATTGTACTCGGTGCCAAGAAGAGACCCTCCACAGCATCGTTTATGTGAATGATCAGATGAAAAGCGTTGAGTGTACAGAGTGTCATCAGAAGATCAGTGTGAAAGTCGACATCATGAAGGAATTTTACAAAGAAGTATACGAAAAAATTGCGACAAAGCCTAAGCGGATGACGCAGGAATACAAGGCGAATTTGAATGGATTTATCTCAAGACTCCCAATCCGCGTGCTTAGTAAGCCATACCGGCTCATGAGATATTTAAACGAATCATACAAAGTGATTAAGCAATATAAAAAAAAGCAGAGCTGATGGAACTGACCCCATAAGATGAGACAAATAAAAAACACCTTCAAGTTTGAAAATGGATCGTTGTGATCCGAAATAAAACATGGAGGTGTTTTTTCTATGGGGACAAGAGTGAGTTATCCGGTTGAAGTCAAACAGAAGGCTGTAGAAATGAGATTGGCAGGCGTACCTATGAAAGAGATCATGCAGAAATTGAATATCAAGAATAAGACGCAGGTTCAGACATGGGTGAGGTGGCATAAGGCTGGGGATACACACCGGTTCGAACAGCCTGTTGGAAAACAATATACCTATGGAAAGGGTCCCGAGTACTCTTCCGAATTAGAGAGACTGCAGGCAGAAAATCGCTATTTGAGTCAACAGAATGAAGTTTTAAAAAAGTACAACGAATTGGAAAGGAAGTTGATAAGGAAACGTCAATCAAACTGGTAGAAGAATTGTGCAAAACGATGACGGTACAGGACATCTGTGTCCATTTAGGCATCTTACGTACTTCGTATTATAGATGGAAAAAGGATCTGACTCAGAATCATTCTAAAAGACAACTAGAGAAACAGGTCGGCACGTTGTGCCGAAAGCACAAATATCGATATGGTTATCGAAAAATCACAGCTATACTAAAAAGGAGAATGCGTATTAACCATAAAACTGTTCAACGTATCATGCAGAAAAACCAGTGGCAATGCCGGGTTAAAATGAAAAAGCGTAAGAAGAATGGGCAGCCCTATGCCGTGGCCGGTAATATACTGGATCGGAACTTTCAGTCTGATCGCCCTCTTGAAAAACTAGTAACGGACATCACGTATTTGCCTTATGGACAGAAACAATTGTACCTTTCCAGTATATTGGATTTATATAATGGAGAAGTGATTGCTTTTACGATTGGTGATAAGCAGGACACAGACTTTATCTTAAACACACTTAATCAGCTCCCAGCACTGCCTGAGAATTGCGTGTTACATAGCGATCAAGGTTCTGTGTATACATCTTACGAGTATCAGAAAGCTGTTCATATAAAAGGCATTACCATGAGCATGTCCCGTAAAGGGACGCCCGCTGATAATGCCTCCATCGAATCGTTTCATTCCTCACTAAAGTCTGAAACGTTCTATCTTAACAGGATTGACCGCACTACGACCAGCATCGTAGAACGCACTGTCAAAGAATACATTTATTATTATAACAACATTCGTATTCAAACGAAACTAAACAACCAATCACCGATAAACTATCGGCAATTGGCTGTATAAAGGTGTTTTGATCCCTGTCTCAAAAACGGGGGTCAGTTCCGATTAACGCTCTGCTTTTTTGTGTGCTTTTTTCATATAATAATAAATAGGCAGTCCAGCAATCCCGATCAGCATGGAGATGAGACAGCTTTTCCAGTCGGTGATCATGGTGCTGATTAAGACGAATAAAGAACCGATAATCGCAACGATTGGTGTGAGCGGATAAAGTGGTACGCTATAAGCACGCTCCATTCCTTTGTTTTGTTTTCTCAGTTTAAAGACTGCGAAAAAGGCCATGACATAAAAGATGTAGATCATGAAGATCGAAACCTCTGACAGCTTTTCTGGATTGCTGACGACCATAAACACAATGGCGATCAAAATTTGTACAAATACAGCAATCCACGGTGTTTTAAATGTAGGGTGAATACGTGAGATCGCGTTTGCGAAAGGAATTTGCTTTCGCTCTGCCATCGCGAAAATCACACGTGGGAATGAAAGAACCTTTCCGTTCAAACAGCCAAAGATACTAATGATGATGCCGATACTAATGACCTTACCGCCGATTGGTCCAAAGAGCATTGTCGCAGCAGTACTTGTCGCATTTTCTCCAAGCTGTACAATTTGATCTGCTGGTAACACGTGCAAAAGAGCGACATTAATAAAGAGATAGCAAGCCGTGACGATTAAAATCCCGCCTGCCATTGCACGAGGAAGCAGTTTCTCTGGGTTTTTCATTTCACCGCCAAGTGCTGCAAGCAATATCCAGCCATCATAGGCAAACAACGTAGCCAAGATCGCTGCACCGAAGTTCATTTGAGCGATGCTATCATTGACAGCCATAAAAATATTTTCGTTTCCTTTCCATAAGCCAAACACAATAATAGCGGCAATCGGGACAAGCTTCCCGATGGTGGTCAGTCCTTGTACAAAACCGCCGTATTTTGTTCCCATGATGTTAATCAAACATAAAAATAAAACAGTGATAATGCCGATTGTTGTCGACCATAAAGAAGAAAGAGAAAATAAATTGGCTAACAATGAACCAAAATAAAGACCGAGTGCACCGATGATGGCAGGTCCGTAAATGATAATCTGCACCCAGCCGCATAAATAGCCCCAAAACTCACCATACACTTCTTCAAGGTAGGCATACAATCCGCCAGTCCGAGGGATTTGTGTACCAATTTCAGCAACAGTGAGTCCGCCTGCAAGGGTTAAAATGCCGCCTAGCAGCCAAGCGAATAATGCGATATTTGAGCTTCCTGAATAGGAAAGGACGTTGCCTGGCTTCATAAAGACGCCGGACCCGATAATCGTCCCGATGACAAGAGATAGGGCGAAAAATAAGCCGATGTCCTGTTTTAACGCTGGTTGTTCTTTGTTCATTACTCGCGACCTCCTGCATCACTTTCGTACGTTACTGTGACATGTATTTTGTTCATTGTAATACGATTTTAGGAAAACAAGAATTAAAAAAATTTTCTGATTTTCGTATTTGTATTTAAAAGTGTTCGTTTATTGGAGATATCAGGGTAAATGTTTCGTTAAAAACGAACAATAAAAGATTATTTTTGATTTAATGTTAATTTTATCGTTAGAAACCGAACATCTAGCCAAATGGTTGACTTTTCTTGAAAAATGACCTATTTTATTCATAAGGATATTATCTTGAATTCGAGATATTTTGAAAGAGGAGTGAACGTAATGAAAATCAATGGAATTCACCACGTATCTGCATTAACAGCCAATGCTCAAAAAAATGTTGATTTCTACCGCCAGATTCTTGGCTTAAAACTTGTAAAGAAAACGGTCAATCAGGATGACCCATCTATGTATCACTTATTTTATGGAGATGAGGTCGCTTCACCGGGAACGGAGCTCACATTCTTTGAAATTCCAATGCTCGCCCGTCGTTTGAAAGGAACAAACGCCATCACAAGCACAGGCCTTCTCGTTTCTTCTGAAGAAGCACTCTCATTTTGGGAAAAGCGTTTTGAAGAGACAGGCGTGCAGCAAGAAACGGCTTCCTTGAGAGGGGGCAGACCTGCCTTGCGCTTTCAAGATCCAGAAGGACAGCAGCTATTTTTAACAGTAGAACCGAACGCACAAGAAGCAGGCTCACCGCCAGTGCATGATGATATTCCGGCAGAGTTTGCCATTAGAGGCTTGGGGCCAGTGGAATTAACCGTTGCAGAAGCGGACAAAACGATTCGTGTTTTAACAGACATCCTTGGCTTCACCGAAAGAGCGCGTGAACAATCAAATGATGGTGAGATCGTGACCATTTTTGAGTCAGGAAATGGCGGTGCTGGAACAGAAATTCATGTGATCGAAAAAACGGAAGGGCCTTCTGAGCGTTCCGGCAGAGGAAGTGTGCATCACGTAGCCTTTCGCGTGGAAGATGCAGAGGAACTGGAAAAATGGTATGACAAAATATCAAAAGCAGGCTTCACGAATTCTGGTGTTGTGGAACGTTTCTACTTTAAAGCCCTTTACTTTAGAGAACCGAATGGTATCTTATTTGAAATCTCAACAGACGGTCCTGGGTTTACAGTGGACGAAGGAGTAGATGAGCTTGGCGATCAATTAGCCCTTCCGCCATTTCTAGAGCACAAACGAGCAGAAATAGAACAAAGATTAACGCCAATTCAGTCATCATAATAAAAGCAGCTCAGCGTGTAGACAAACCCTCGCATTCTTTGTCAGTCCTGTGCGCTGGTGCTCACGAATTGCAAATTCGCTCCGCAAAAGTAGCTGGCCTTCCTAGACTTCAAAGGTTTTCAATCACGCTGAAAAGAAGAAAAAGGGCTAAAATCAAGATGATTTTAGCCCTTTTTCTTTTTGTATTAGGAACTTACCTGCTTAGATTCAGTTTGTGTTAATGTCACCTTCTTCGTTTCTTCTTTTCCGTTTTGAATGAGTGTGATGCTCACGGTGTCTCCAATCTTTGTATTCGTGTATAGCTCATGACGTAATTCACTTCCGGTTTTGATTTGCTTCCCATTGATGGCGGTAATGACATCCTCTGACTTTAAGCCGGCTTTGGCGGCAGGTGAGCCTGCGGCGATTTCTTTGACGTATACGCCTTGATCAAGCTGACTATTTTTGAGACCGAGTGTTTCTTTCTGATACACGTCCGGGACTTGTTCGAGATCCAGCATGCTGATGCCGATATATGGACGCTCAATCTTTCCTTTTGCGAGAAGCTGATCGGCGATTGGTTTGACATCATTGATTGGAAGAGCGAATCCGATGCCTT
The DNA here is from genome assembly GCF_038601465.1 of Bacillus sp. FSL R7-0672. NCBI lineage: Bacteria > Bacillati > Bacillota > Bacilli > Caryophanales > Bacillaceae > Bacillus > Bacillus sp. FSL R7-0672. The sequence goes on from NZ_CP152010.1 coordinate 1,273,633, forward strand.
CAACACCTGTTTCAGAAATTTTCATACTCGTGATCCCAACAACCTTTCCATTTGTCGTAAGAAGTGGGCCGCCGCTGTTTCCTGGGTTAATAGCTGCATCTGTTTGAATCACATTAATGTTGCTTTCGCCTGCTGATGTGTTCATCGAGACTGTTCGATCGACACCGCTGACAATTCCTTGGGTCACGGTTCTTGATAGATCTTCACCAAGCGGGTTTCCGATCGCGATGACGGTTTCTCCAGCACGCAGCGAGGAGGAATCGCCTAATGCCGCGACCTTCGTTACTTGGTTGCTGCTAATTTCTACAACTGCTAGATCAGTCAGCGGGTCAGCTCCGACTAATTTACCTTTGGCGGTTTTGCCATCGTGCAAGGAGATTGTTAGTTTATTTGCCCCTTCAATGACGTGGTTGTTTGTTAAGACATAGGCTTTACTTCCGGATTTTTTGAAAATCACTCCTGAGCCTGTACCTGTTTTTTCCTCTTGACTGCTTTTATTTTGCTGTGACTCATCAAAAGGTGTATTGAAATCGCCGAAGCTCGTGTCTGTTTGACTTTGCGCTTGGTAGTTTGTAATGCCGACAATGGCTGGTGATACATTTTCTACCATGCTGGTGATGCTGTTTGATGAATGTGATGTTTGGACGGCGGTTGTTTTTGAGGAATTGGCACTTGTATCATTTGTCGATACAGCTTCTGTTTTTGCTGCTGAGTTATGTGCTGTGTTGTCTGATGCGTGCTGGGCATATGGCGAAAGGACGTACACACCTAACGCCAGCGTACCGCCTAAAACACCGCTGACAAATGGCTTAAACCATCCGTTTGGCTTCTTCTTTTGTTTTTGTGGCTGTTCCGTTGTTTGAAGTTCTTGAGAAGGTTGTTGTTCATTTTTGTGATGTGTCATTCAAATCACTCTCTTTCATCATTTTTTCATGAATGGGTTTAAGGGGTTTTACCTTTTGTGGTGGATACTGACTTGATCGTAAGAAAAAAGTGTGGGATAAAAATGAAAACATTGTGGGAAATTGTTAAAATAAGTAGTGAATCTAAGCAAAATAGAGGAGATTAAACTGTGGAGACAATTGGAATCATTGGATATGGAAGCATGGCTGATATGATGGTGCAAAAATGGCTGGAAAAAGAAGTACTCAATGCCCATCAAATCATGATCCACACAAGAAGTGAAACGGACCGCCTGCTTCAACTCAAAGACAAGCATCAAGAAATAAACATCTGCTCATTAGACGAACTTTCTGCGTCATGTGATGTACTTTTTATCTGCGTGCCGCCACTTGCTGTACTTGATGTACTCGATCAACTGCCTTCAGCAACCAAATCGGTCCATATTGTATCAGTAGCCGCGGCTGTGACGTTAGACAAGTTATCAAAGCATTCGACTCAACCAGTATCCAGATACATCCCAACGCTCACGTCAGCTGTTGGAACGGGCGTATCCCTCGTTGTGCATGGCGAAACTGCTGGAAAGGAAGAAAAGGCGCGTTTGCATCGTCTGCTTTCAGCTTTTAGCATCGTACGTGAAGTGGAGGAAGACCGGCTTGATGCGGCGAGTAACTTGACGAGTTCATCTCCTGGTTTTATCGCTGCTCTTTTTGAAGAAATGGCGAGAGCCGCTGTGAGAAATAGTGAGCTTTCCTTAGAGGAAGCGTATGAATTTTTAACGTATGCCCTTTTAGGCACAGGTCAAGTCCTTGTAGAACGAGGCCTCACCTTTGCTGAAACTGTCGATAGGGTGGCGACAAAAGGGGGCATTACAGGAGAAGGCGCCGAGGTGATTCAAAAGCAGGCACCTCAGATGTTTGATGATCTATTTACACAAACCATGAAGAAATATGAACAACTGAAATCACAGATTAACGAAGCGGACAAACACCACTAAAGACACAGTTAGTGGTGTTTTATTTGTTAAAAAAATCCTTTCTCATTCAGTCTATTGACCTGTATTAACTGAGTCTAATTTCCTTATTTTCAGACATTGTATTGAAAAATCAATCAAGTAATCATATAATTTTTTAGAAAATTTAGAAAAATATACACAAATTTTAAGTTTAATTAAAGGGGGATGGGGATGAAGCTCTATGTATCTGTCGATATGGAGGGGATTACTGGTCTAGCTGATCATACATTTGTCGATGCCCGTCAGCACAATTATGAACGGGGCAGAAAGATCATGACGGGTGAAGTGAATGCCTGTGTGGAGGCACTTCTTCAGCATGGCGCAACGGATATTTTGGTCAATGACAGTCATTCTAAAATGAATAATTTGTTGATTGAAGAATTGCATGAAGAAGCATCTCTTATATCTGGTGACGTCAAGCCTTATTCAATGGTTCAAGGGTTAGATCAAACCTATGATGCTGCTGTTTTTTTAGGCTATCATGCGAGGGCGTCTATGAAAGGTGTGATGTCTCACAGTATGATTTTTGGTGTCCGACATTTTTACATAAATGATCATCCAATTGGTGAAATGGGCTTTAATGCGTATGTTGCAGGCTACTATGGTGTGCCAGTGATTCTTGTTTGCGGAGATGATCAAGCAGCACTTGAAGCAGAAAAGCTGATGCCTGGTGTGAAAACAGTGGCAGTGAAAGAGACCATTTCAAGATCTGCTGTGAAATGTCTCACTCCTGCCAAAGTCAACCAACAAATCTTGCAGCAAGTGGAAGCCGCAATGAAACAGATTCATCACATCAAGCCGCTGACGCCTCCTGATCAGCCGCTGCTGAAGATTGAGTTTGCCAATTATGGACAAGCTGAATGGGCGAATTTAATGCCTGGTACTGCCATTATTGAAGGGACAACAACGGTGACGTATCAAGCAGAGAATATATTAGAAGCCTACCAAGCGATGCTTGTCATGACAGAGCTTGCCGCACGTACAACATTTTGTTAAGCGAGGGGGAGACGGCAGATGACCAGCTTTTTGCTCAAGCGTTTTATTGCGATGATTGCCACGATCTTAACGATTACGACATTAACGTTTATTTTAATGAAGGTCATCCCAGGATCGCCCTTCAATGAAGAACGAAATACAAACGAAACCGTCCAGCGAAACCTCGAAAGCTACTATCACTTAGACGAACCACTGTATGTTCAATATGTCATCTATTTAAAATCCATCGTTACCTTTGATTTTGGTCCTTCCATTAAAAAGCCTTCTGAAAGTGTCAATGATCTATTGGCGAGAGGCTTCCCAGTCTCATTAGAACTTGGTCTTATCTCAATATTGATTGCTGTCATCTCCGGCATCCTGCTAGGGGTCATGGCTGCCCTCCGGCACAATGGCTTGATTGATTATATCGCCATGACCATTGCTGTTTTCGGTATATCCATTCCAAACTTTATCTTTGCTACTTTATTAATTCAGCAGCTTGCTGTGAATTTGAAGCTCTTTCCTACAGCGATGTGGACAAGTCCGATGCATATGGTGCTACCGACCATTGCTCTTGCCGTTAGTCCGATGGCCATTATTGCCCGGTTAACAAGATCGAGCATGATTGAAGTGCTGTCTCAGGACTATATTCGCACTGCTAAAGCAAAAGGACTTTCTCCCTTTAAAATTGTGTTCAAACATGCGCTTCGAAATGCGCTTTTGCCTGTTGTGACCATTCTTGGCACGCTTGTCGCAAGCATTTTAACAGGAAGCTTTGTCATTGAAAAAATATTTGCGATTCCTGGCATGGGAAAATACTTTGTCGAGAGTATTAACAACCGTGATTATCCTGTCATCATGGGAACCACTGTTTTTTACAGCATCATTTTAATCACACTTCTTTTCATTGTTGATGTGGCGTATCGCCTGCTTGATCCAAGGATTCAGCTGCATCAGAAAGGAGGAAAGGCATGAGTATACATTTGCAGCAGGATCAACCGAATCCGCATCATGAAGTGCCGGACGAATGGTTTTCTCCGAGAGAGCAAAAGAACACAGAGGCCCATGCCATTAAAAGACCCTCTCTTTCGTATTGGGCAGACACATGGAGACGACTGAAGCAAAATAAGCTTGCGATGTTTAGTCTATCGGTATTGATTTTTCTTTTTATCATGGCACTATTAGGCCCATTGCTTGCGCCTAATAGCGTGACAGAGCAGCGTCTTTCGATGCAAAATCTGCCGCCATCCGCTGCTCACTGGTTCGGAACGGATGAGCTTGGACGAGATGTGTTCACGCGTACATGGTACGGGGCGCGTATTTCGTTATTTGTAGGCGTCATGGCAGCCTTGATTGATTTTGCCATCGGGGTGATCTATGGAGGGATTGCCGGTTATAAGGGCGGGAGATATGACCATGTCATGATGCGAATCGTCGAGGTGCTCTACGGACTTCCTTATTTACTTGTTGTCATTTTATTGATGGTTCTGATGGGACCAGGGCTTGTCACCATTATTGTAGCGCTCACTGTCACCGGATGGATTGGAATGGCAAGAATCGTGAGAGGTCAAGTTCTTCAGCTGAAAAGCCAGGAATATGTCCTTGCCTCAAAAACCTTTGGTGCAAAGAGCCTTCGTATCATTCGCCGCAACCTGCTGCCGAATACGATGGGGCCGATTATCGTTCAGATGACCTTAACTGTGCCGACCGCGATATTTGCAGAAGCGTTCCTAAGCTTTCTTGGTTTAGGCATTCAAGCACCGTTTGCAAGCTGGGGCGTGATGGCAAATGATGCGCTGCCGACAGTGCTATCAGATAATGGACATTGGTGGCGTTTATTTTTCCCTGCGTTTTTTATTTCGCTCACAATGTTTTGCTTTAACAATTTAGGTGATGGCTTGCAAGATGCGCTTGATCCGAAGATGAAGAGGTGATGGCGCTTTGAAAAAAGTTCTACAAATCATCGATCTGCACGTCAGCTTTCGGACATATGGCGGCTCAGTTCGAGCGGTACGCGGGGTGAATGTGGATGTATATGAAAAAGAAACCCTTGCCATTGTGGGAGAATCAGGCTGCGGGAAAAGTGTGACTTCACAAAGCATTATGAGGCTGCTGCCAGCATACAGTGCTCATGTTGATCAGGGAGAAATCTGGTTTGAAGACCGCAATTTGCTGTCATTATCTGAAAAAGAAATGCGCGCCATACGAGGTGTCGATATTTCGATGATCTTCCAAGATCCAATGACCGCACTGAACCCAACCTTGACAATCGGCGATCAGCTCATGGAGGCGGCAAAGGAGCACCAAAAGCTGACGAAAAAAGAAGTGAAAGAAGCCGCCATCCGAATGCTTGATTTGGTCGGCATTCCGCAGCCGAAGGAAAGGCTAAAGCAATACCCTCATCAGTTCAGCGGGGGAATGAGGCAGCGGCTCATGATTGCCATGGCACTGATTTGCGAGCCCAAAGTGCTGATTGCTGATGAACCAACGACAGCGCTGGATGTGACCATACAGGCACAAATATTAGAGCTGTTTAAAGAGATTCAGAGAAAAACAGGTGTCACCATTATTTTAATCACACATGATTTAGGGGTCGTCGCCCAAGTCGCAGAGCGAGTGGCGGTCATGTACGGAGGGAAAATGGTGGAGGTCGGAACGAGGCGAGATATTTTTTACAGTCCGCAGCATCCTTATACAAAAGGACTTCTGCAATCCGTTCCAAGACTTGATATGAAAGATGAACTCATTCCAATTGAAGGAAGCCCACCTGATTTATTTGCTCCGCCAAAGGGCTGTCCGTATACAGATCGCTGCCCGTCCGCCATGAAGGTATGTGATCATATCATGCCGCACGAAACGCAGCGGTCACCTACCCACACAGTGCATTGCTGGCTCCAAGATAAGCGAGCGAATCAAACGGTTTTATCTTCAACACAAAGGGGGAGTTTTTGATGAAAAAAAAAGGGTGGATCATCAGTATATGTTTGTTCACGATCATGCTGCTCGCAGGATGTACAGCCAATGAGCAGGCAGGGAAAGGATCATCAAGCAATCAGGGTGAAAAGAAAGTATTAACCTTAAATAACGAAAATGAACCGACGTCGTTTGATCCGCCGATTGGTTTTAATAATGTATCGTGGCAAGGACTCAATAACTTAATGGAGGGATTAACAAGACTAAATGAAAAGCAGGAACCATCTCCTGCAATGGCTGAAAAATGGGAGATTTCAGAGGATGGAAAAACGTACACGTTCCATTTAAGAGATGACATCAAGTGGTCAAATGGTGATCCAGTGAAAGCGAGTGACTTTGAATATGCGTGGAAGCGGCTGCTTGATCCGAAAACAGGCTCATCTGCATCGTTCCTAGCCTACATGATTGAAGGCGGAGAGGCATTTAACAGCGGAAAAGGAAAGAAAGAAGACGTGAAAGTCAGCGCTGTAAATGACAAAACGCTCAAGGTCACACTGGCATATCCGCAGAAATCGTTCTTAAATATGACCGCAAACCCTGCTTTTTTTCCTGTCAATGAACAGGTAGCTAAGAAGGACCCAAACTGGGCAAAAGACGCCAAAACCTTTGTCGGAAATGGACCGTTCAAGCTGACAGAGTGGAAGCATGATGAGAGCTTCACAATGGAAAAAAGTGAGACGTATTGGGACAAAAAAACAGTCAAGCTGGATCAAGTGAAGTGGCTGATGATCAGTGATCGAAACACAGACTATCAAATGTATCAATCAGGAGATTTAGATACTGCCTTTGTCCCAGCAGAGCAAAGTGAAAACCTGCTGAAAAATAAAGATGTACAAATTGAAGACCAGGCTGGATTGTTCTTTTATCGTCTGAATGTGAACATGGAACCTTTTCAAAATAAGAACATCCGCAAAGCTTTTCAAATGGCGATCAACCCGCAAGATATCGTGGATTATGTAACGAAAAATGAAGAGAAGCCAGCACGTGCCTTCGTCTCGCCAGGCATTCTTGATTCAAAGGGTGAAGATTTCAGAAAAGCTGGCGGTGATCTTGTGAAGAATGATAAGAGTGAAGCTGCGAAGCTACTAGAAAAAGGGCTGAAAGAAGAGAACTATTCAAAACTGCCAGCCGTCACATTGACATATAGTACAAAGCCTGAGAACAAGAAAAAAGCTGAAGCCATCCAGCAGCAGCTGAAAGAAGCGCTAGGTGTAGATGTGAAGCTTGCAAACATGGAAGCCAATGTATTTGCAGAAGATCAAAAGGCACTGAAATTCCAATTCTCACAAAGTTCATTTTTAGCAGACTATGCAGATCCGATCAATTTCTTAGAGAGCTTTCAAACAGGGAATGCCATGAACCGGACAGGATGGTCAAACGATACCTATGACCAACTGATCAAGAAGGCGAGCCAGGAAGCAGACGAACAAAAGAGAAACAACATCCTTCATGATGCAGAGGCACTACTTATTGAAGAAGCACCGATCATTCCGATTCATTTTTATAACCAAGTTCATTTACAAAAAGAAGGTGTGAAGGGGATTGTCCGTCACCCTGTTGGGTATATCGATTTGAAATGGGCACAAGTAGATGGAGAGTGATATTAGGATCAAAAGACGCTTTTAGATAAAAGCGTCTGTTCCTTTATATTCGTTCATGTTATGAAGCAGAAACCCATAGATTGAAAGAAATAAAGAGAAAGAGGGGATATGGCATGAGCCAGCTGCCAGTGGCACTTCAAACAGGGGATACGGTGGGGATTATTGCACCAGCAAGCCCGCCTGATGAGCTGAAATTAGCAAAAGGGATTGCCTTTTTAGAAAGCCTCGGGCTAAAGGTGAAAAAAGGGAAGTATTTGGGCCGCCGTTATGGGTGTTTAGCAGGTCATGATCATGAAAGAGTGGATGATCTCCATCGTATGTTTCAAGATCCAGAAGTGAAGGCGGTTATTTGTGCTTGCGGAGGATACGGGACTGGCAGACTTGCGGAAGCCATTGACTATGACCTCATTCGCCGGAATCCAAAAATCTTTTGGGGCTATAGTGATATTACGTTTTTACATACGGCCATCCAGCAGCAGACGGGTCTTGTGACGTTTCATGGGCCAATGCTTTCCTCTGATGTGGGACTTGAGGAGGTCCATCCTTATACGAAAGATACCTTTTTACAGCTGTTCGCACCGAAAGCTTTTACGTATGCGCACCACTTGTCACCCCTTCATACTTTCTATCCGGGCACCGCTTCAGGTGAGATTGTAGGAGGAAATCTTGCCCTCATCGTGACAACACTTGGTACGCCTTTTGAAATCGATACGAAGGGAAAGCTATTGTTCATTGAAGATATTGACGAAGAGCCCTATAAAATCGATCGAATGATGCAGCACCTCAAATCTGCTGGAAAATTGGATGATGCGGCTGGATTCATCATTGGAGATTTTCATCAATGTGAGCCAAAAAAGAAAGATCAGTCTCTCACATTGAATCAAGTATGGGACACCTATATTGTCCCGCAAAAGAAACCTACACTTGGGGGCTTCCGAATCGGTCATTCTTCGCCGAACTTTGCCATTCCAATGGGCACGCAGGCTGCATTAGATGCGACAGGAAAAAAACTGCATATTTCTCCAGGCGTTGCAGCGAAAGAGGCGATCAAATGAAAATCGTCGATGTTCGTACATGCAGAATGAGTGTACCGCTAAAAAAGCCTTTCAAAACCGCTTTACGAACGGTGTATGACGCAGTATCTCTGATCGTTATCATCACATATGATCAAGGTGACGTCAGCTACGGAGAAGCAGTCCCGACAACGGTGATTACAGGTGAAACGCTGGAAAGCATCGACTATGCCATCTGCGAAGTGATCAGACCGATTTTGCTTGGAGCTTCCTTGTCAGAATATGAACAAATTTTTTCTCATATGAACCGGGTGCTCGCTTGCAACACAAGCGCAAAGGCAGCGGTTGACATGGCCATTTATGATGGTTTAGCGAAGCAGGCAGGGCTTCCGCTTTATCAATACCTTGGCGGATATCGCAGTCAGCTTGAAACCGATTATACGGTCAGTGTAAACCGTCCGCTTGAGATGGCGGAAGATGCGAAGCAATACGCAGCAGAAGGCTTTCAGACATTAAAGATCAAGGTAGGAAAAGATGATATAGACACGGATATTCAGCGTATCAAGCGAATTCGAGAAAAGATCGGGCCGGATATTCAGATTAGGCTCGATGCGAACCAGGGCTGGACGTGGAAGGAAGCGGTTGTAGCCATTCGGAAAATGGAATCACTGAATATCGAACTAGTCGAGCAACCAGTGCCAAAAGAAGATATCGAAGGTCTGCGCCGTGTGACGCAGGCAACAAATACACTGATTATGGCAGACGAAAGCATTTTCAGTTTTCATGATGCGATCAAGGTGCTTGAAACGAGAAGCTGTGATTTAATCAATTTAAAATTAATGAAATCAGGCGGCATAAAAGAAGCCTTAAAAATCAATGCTTTGGCAGAAGCATACGGCGTAAAGTGCATGGTTGGCAGCATGATTGAGTCAAAACTTGGCATTACAGCAGCCGCTCATCTCGCCGCCAGCCAGCCAAATATCACCCGCTATGATTTTGATGCCCCGCTCATGCTAAAAGAGGACATGGTGGACGGAGGAATCGTGTACAAAGGAAAAGATATCTTTTTCCCGCCGCATCATGGGTTAGGCATTCAAGGAGTGAAAGGAGTCTCATGATGATATTTGAATCAAAGGTTGCAGTTGCGAACGTATGGACAGCGCCGCAGTCACCGAGAGAAATCGATCAAAAGGTTCTTCATGGCTCCTTCAAAATCAAAGAGTGGATTGACAAGCAAACATATGAAGAAAAACTGGCTTTATGTGAAGAAAATCTGATCCAGTCGCAAGTACTGCTCGGTGAACGAGTCATTGGCTTAGAAGAAACAGACGGCTGGATGAAAGTCGTTATTCCGCAGCAGGCCAGCCGGAAACACCCACAAGGCTATCCTGGCTATATACCTGCGAACCAACTAAAGCAAGTGACAGAAGGAAGTGCACCAACTATATCTCATATCGTTTGTCAGAAAAAAGCCATGCTCTATCGAAACGGGCAAGCGGACATGGAAATTAGTTTTTTAACAGAGCTCGCAGCTGTAGAAGAAACGAGTGATTGCTTTCGTGTTGTCACACCAGCAGGGACGAGAGAAATCAATAAAGCAGATGTGCAGCCAGTTTCATCCATTTTTTCTATGGCCGGCAAAGATGTTGTAGACAAGGGAAAACAATTTATTGGTCTTTCGTATTTATGGGGCGGCATGAGCAGCTTTGGCTATGACTGTTCGGGCTTTGCTTACAGCATGTATAAAGCGTGCGGATATCTTTTGCCGAGGGACGCAAGTGACCAAGCAGTGCAAGGAACACCGGTCGCATCAAGCCATTTAGAACAAGGCGACTTATTGTTTTTCGCCAATGACAACGGAAAGGGAGCAGTCCGCCATGTTGGGATCTACGCAGGTGACGGTATGATGCTTCATTCGCCTAAAACCGGCAGAGAAATTGAACTTCTTTCCCTTGCTGGCACTTCATATGAAAAAGAATGGGCAGGTGCAAGACGGTATTTGCCAAGCGAGAGGAGCAAAGGTCATGGCAGTTGAACCACTTTTACAAGTAAACAATCTCAAAAAACATTTTCATCTATCGAAAGGAAGAACGCTAAAAGCGCTAGACGGTGTCTCCTTTCAGCTGAAACAAGGCGAAACATTTGGCCTTGTTGGCGAGTCCGGCTGCGGGAAATCCACACTTGGAAAAGTGCTTATGCGTCTTTATGAACCGACAGATGGGGAAGCCTTATATGAAGGGAAAAGCCTTCATCACCTTTCTCAAAAAGAATCATTTGATTTTAATCGGCAAATTCAAATGGTGTTTCAAGATCCGTATTCCTCCTTAAATCCGCGGCTGTCTGTAAAAGATATTATGCTGGAGCCAATGGAGATTCATAACCTTTATGGGAGTCAAAAGAAAAGGGTTGCCCGGGTGAAAGAACTACTGGAAGCTGTTGGACTTAGCTATGACTTTGCCACGCGCTATCCTCATGAATTCAGCGGAGGACAGAGGCAGAGAATCGGTATTGCAAGAGCACTCGCCTTAGCGCCGAAATTTATTGTGGCAGATGAACCAATTTCTGCACTAGATGTCTCTGTTCAAGCGCAGGTCGTGAATTTGCTGAAGAAACTGCAAAAGGAGGAAGGGCTGACATTTCTCTTTATTGCGCATGACTTGTCGATGGTCAAATATATTAGCGACCGAATCGGTGTCATGTATTTAGGTCATCTCGTCGAATTGACCAGCAGTGATACGTTATATCAAACACCGCTGCACCCCTATACACAAGCATTGCTGTCTGCGATCCCCATTCCAGATCCTGACGTGGAGGACAAGCGCAAAAGGTTCATTTTAAAAGGAGAAATTCCAAGTCCAGTGAACCCGCCAAGCGGCTGTGTATTTCGAACAAGGTGTCCTGCAGCGATGGATGTGTGTGCTGAAAAAAAGCCAATATTACAAGCAGTAGAAGAAGGGCATGATGTCGCCTGTCATTTATACGATCGGACATAAAAATAGGCAGATAAAAAGCCAGCAAGTAGACAAGCTGTTCTACACGCTGGCTTTTTTAGTGAACGAACGCCGAATCGGCAATGTGCAGCATCTAAAAGAGCCGCCAGATTTAATGATTTCTGAAAAATCCACTTCAATGACAGTGTAGCCGTGAGCGGTTAATGCAGCATTTGTTTCTTGATTGATGGGCAAACTGATCACTTTTTTCTGTCCAATGGATAAAACGTTTGGGCCGAGTGTGAATTGCTCTTGTTCGCTTATTTCAATTAGATGATAATGCATTTTGAGCAGGTGAAGATCCTCATTTTTGAACGCTTCTGGATAAATCAATATTTCATCATGAGAGAGAATATTCATCACACAATCGAGATGCAAAATGTGAGGAGGAAGATGAATGGGAATGATGTCATGATCCGGCAGTTCTTTTTTAAGCTCATGAATAGCGGCTGGGTTTGTTCTTTTGCTCGTTCCGACAAATACGCGTTTTTGATCCACAAGTACATCGCCGCCTTCAATCGTTCCGTTTGTCAGGGTAACAGTTTTCAAGCCATTTCCCTGTGCCCACTCTTTTAACAATTGTTCTTCTCCTTGCCGAACCGGAGCGGCCATGCTTGAAACAAAGAGTGTATGTCCAATCGTAAACCCAATATCCCGAGTAAAGACTTGCTCAGGAAAGCGGTCATTTGCAGGAAGCATAATGGGGCGTACTTGATGGTCTTTTAGGGTTTGGATCAATTGCTTATGCTGAGCAATGGCTTTCATTTGAGAAATATTTTCTCTTGCAAAATGTTTTTGGGTTTCGTTGATGATCTGTTTGATTTCCATATAGATGGGACTGCATAAAAGGACTTCTTGTAAATCATCATATTCACTCATGCATTGCGGCATTTTGTGTATTTGCTCTGCTCTTATAGAATCCATCAAATGGCCTCCTTGTTTGTTCATAGTTCTATTATTCCTCGTTCTAGTCATAGTTGAAACATTTCCGAAAGAAAATCTCTCACAAGAGACTAAAGCAAAAAGTTTAGACAAACCTAAAAGAATAGTGTTTAATAAAAGTCGTTCCGCATTCACGAAAACAGCAAGAAGGAGCTATGATGATGAGTGAAGAAAATTTCAAATACTGCAAGGAATCGAAAGTTGTCAAAACCAGCAGGGTATTTCCTCTCGATACGAATAATCACCAAACCTTATTTGGCGGGAAATTAATGAGTTATATAGATGACATTGCCTCCATCTCGGCAGCAAGGCACAGCCGATGTGAAACGGTCACGGCATCAATGGATTCAGTTGATTTTTTAGAGCCGATTGGACAAAAGGAGTCGGTATGTTTAGAGTCCTATGTCACATGGGTGGGTACGTCTTCTATGGAAGTGTTCGTCAAGGTCATCAAAGAAAACTTGATGTCTGGAGAGCGCAGACTTGCAGCCACTTCATTTCTGACATTTGTCTCGTTAGATGAAAACGGAAAACCTAAACGAGTCCCGCAGGTGATGCCGGAAACAGAGGAAGAAATCATGTTGCATCAAACCGCAAAACAGCGAGCTGAAGAAAGAAAAAGCCGCCGAAAGCATAGTAAGGCACTGGCTGACGCACTTGGGACAGATAAACCATGGGCGTAAAAATCACCCTTTAAGCGGTGATTTTTTTCTATGACGGTATCTTGCATGGCAAGATAGTGTGTGGTAAGATGATGCTATCTTGTGATACAAGATACTGAAATCGGAGGAACAAAGATGACAACATCCACACAAATGCTAAAAGGAATTTTAGAAGGCTGCCTGCTGTCGATTATTTCAGAGGGTGAGATTTATGGATATGAAATGACGAAGAAGCTCGCTTATTATGGGTTTGATCAAATTAGTGAAGGAAGTATCTATCCGATCCTGCTGCGTATGCAAAAGGAACAGCTCGTGACCACTGTCACAAAAGCATCAGCAAGCGGGCCGAAAAGGAAATACTATACGCTCACACAAGCTGGAGAACAAGCGCTCACAGAGTTTATTACTCGCTGGAGTGAGCTTTCAAAAAATGTGAACTGTTTACTACAAAAAGGGAAGTGAGATTATGGTATCAAAAGAAACAAGACACATCTTACTAGAGCTGAAATTTTATCTCATATCAATGGGAAAAAATGAGGACGAAATTGATGAACTGATGGATGAGCTAACGACACATGCCGTTGAGGCTGAAAAAGATGGCAAAACAGGGGAGGCTGTGTTTGGCGGAGATCCGAGGGGCTATGCTGATGAACTCGCAAAAGAGCTGTCAGGAAACCATAAAGACTGGGTTCCCTTCGTCAGTGCCTTCTTAATTGGATCACTCTTCTATATGATTTTATCAGATGCGATCAGTCAAAGCTTATCCTATTCTTGGTATGCGTTAATAGGATATCCGCTCGTTTTAGTTGCCAATGTTATCATGATCATTGTGATGTTTAGAGCGTCTGCCTTTCAGACAAGCGGCCGGGCATTTCTTTATTTTTGGATCTTAGGAATCTTTCAACTGACTTCAATGGTCACAATCAAACTATTGGATCAAAAGCTCGGCACACCATTACTTGTGCTGACTTCAGGTCAAAGATGGGGCGTCATCCTACTTATGCTGTTATGTATCATTGTCTTTAATGCGATCATGAAGGCGAATCTCATTTCATTGATTCCGATCATCTTCTTCGGACCGCAGCTCATATTCGAATGGATTGGCTGGACATCACCAAGCGTGCTTCTCATGCAAAGTCTACTATCGGTTGTGATCGTAATAGGGCTTATGCTCATGGTCTTACGCCGGACGAACAAGAAAAATGAAAACACGAAGTAAAAAACAGAGCACATCCCATCCGATGTGCTTTCAGCGTGTAGACAAACCCTCGCATTCGTTGTCAGTTCTGCGCGCTGGTGCTCACGAATGTCAAATTCGCTCTGCTTTGGTGCTCGTCCTCCCTAGACTTCAAAGGTTATCAATCACGCTGAAAAGAAGACAAAGGCCTAAAATAAAGATCATTTTAGCCCTTTGTCAACAATCTGAGAGCACATCCTATCCGATGTGCTTTTCTTTTTCTAAAAAAATGTAGAAATGGTAGCGTATTTTTCATTACAATGGGAAGAGGACAAAAATGAAAAGGGGTTCTGCGTTTGGATATCTTATGGGGATATGTACTTGTTTTTGTATTGGCTGCTTTGCCTTTTTTTGAAGTGGTTGGTGTTGTTCCACTGGCCATCTTAGGTGGACTGCATCCTGTGACAACGGCTGTAATCGGATTCATCGGCAACTTTCTCACAGTCTTGCTCCTCATTGTTTTCGTAGACCGCTTCAAAGCATGGCGGTTGAGGAGAAAAGAGGACAAAAGTGATGGAAAAGGAGAAAAAAAGCAACTACGAGCCAGAAAAATTTGGGAACGATATGGTCTCCCGGGATTAGCGCTCATTGGTCCTTTTATCATCGGCAGTCATCTAGCGGCATTTATGTGCATGAGCTTCGGAACGAAAAGAAAGCAAGTCGCAGTGTGGATGACAGTCAGTTTAATGATGTGGACGGCGTTGGCAGCTAGTTTAACCGGTGCGGGAATCCATTACTTTGCCCCAGATTCAAATGGATTGTTCGGTGATATTTTTAATCGGTAAGTGAGGGGAGACCATAAATGAAACTTCAAACACGCATAGTGCTTGAAACAGAGCGCCTTAGACTGAGAACGATGAATGAACATGATGCGCCATTTTTATATGACATGTTGTTCCAAGATGAAGAAGTAATGAAGTATTATCCTTCTTTGAAGGATGAGCAGCAGACGAAAGAGTGGATTGCATGGAATCAAAAGAATGACCGTATGTATCATACTTCTCTCTGGATCATTGAAGACAAAGAAACGAATGAACCACTTGGACAAAGCGGGATTGTTCTGCAAAACATTGAAGGACAAACAGAACTTGAAATCGGCTACATGCTAAAAAAAGCAGCGTGGGGAAATGGCTATGCTGCTGAAGCCGCAAAAGGCTGTCTCACCTATGGTTTTCAAGAAATGAAGGTCAGACGAATGGTGAGCTTAATCCGCCCAGACAATGAAGCATCGGTAAAGGTCGCTTTAAAAATGGGCATGAAAAAAGAAAAAACCATTTCAAAATGGGACCAAATCATTGATGTATACAGCATCACCCGCAACGAAGAAAACGGCTCGCTTACAAAATAAGCAGAGCCGTTTTTATTTTATATCCGCTGTTCTAGCTGAAGTAAATATTTCTTACGTTCAACCCCTCCGCCGTAGCCGCCAAGCTCACCACTTGTTTGAATGACGCGGTGGCATGGAATGATGATCGCCAATTGATTGGCACCATTTGCATTCCCTACCGCTCGGACCAAATGCGGATCGCCCAGCATCACAGCAAGATCTCGGTAAGAACTTGTTTCGCCTGAAGGAATGCGTGTAAGTAGGTCCCACACCTTCATTTGAAAAGGGGTGCCATGCATGGAAAGCGGTACGGTAAACTGCGTCAGTTTTTTCTCGAAATATAAGGTCAATTCCTTTACCAATTGCTGATGGACGTTTGTTTCCCCAACTAAAATACGCGCATGATGCTTTTTTCTCATGTTCTCAATTTCCTTTTCTAGTCCCCGCCTGTCCATAAATTCCAGTAAATACACATGCGCGGCATCTGTCACGCTGATCATCCGTCCGATCGGTGTGGAAATAAAATTGGCATGGAGAATCTTAGTCTGTGCCTTTTTAGGGGGGGTTCCCATGATTTTCGTAAAGGCATCATTGAAGGCACTCGAAGAATCATAGCCCAAGGCGACCTGCTGATCAATCACTTTTTTTCCATTCATAATTTCTTTAAAGGCAAGCCCCATTCGGCGTGATCTCGCATATTGAACAAAGGTCATGCCGTAGATTTCTTTGAATTTTCGCCGAGCCGTTGCAGAGTGAATCCCTAATTGACGAAAGTCCTCTTCTTTCCAGCGTTTTTCAGGATGTGTTTCAACTGCTGAAACGAGTGTTTTGACTTCTTCTGGAATGCTGTTTGGATAGGTTAATGGAGTGCAGCGCTTGCACGGACGATATCCTGCTAGCAGTGCTTCCTCTGCTGTAAAGAAAAACTCACAGTTCTCATATTTTGGTTTTCTAGCGGTACATGTGGCATGGCAGAAGATACCGGTCGTCTTAATGCCGGCGAAGAATGTGCCGTCATATTGCGGATTCTTGTCAACCAGTGCTTGATAAAATTCATGTTTCTGTTCGTCGGTTATCATCATACGATTCACCTCTTGGTTTCATTATTTGGGCCGATACAACGGATGATCTGTAAATGCAGCATCCTAAAGTTGAACGTTCATCACATCAATCTGAGTTCATTATACCAGCGATATGATCGTTCCTTTAACGTCTGAGCGTGTCTAACTTGGTCCTTCTTCCATATTTTTTCTGTTTTAGCTCATATACTTTAGTTGTTTCTGTTTCATTTCTTCATAAAATGTTTCAACTTCTTGTTCGTAAAGAACGGTCTCCATGTCCTTGTATTTACGCTTGATCGTCAATGTAATAAAAAATAAATGGATTGTCATATACGTTCATTTCCCTTCGGTTAGCAGCACGCAAATATCCCGCAGATACTCTTTATCAGTTGATCTGTTTCTAACACTTAGTATACGCCGGTCCCAAATCATTTCTTTCGAAAAATGAACAAGTATATTTGAAGAGGGAGAGCAAACTGGTAGACCGGCATATCGGGGTGTGATAAGATTTTTAATACAGAATCTGCTCTAAGTCAGATCTGTTTATCATGAATTGGTTTTCTAGGGTTCCGTGCGCTGGTGCAGTCTGGACCGAGAGAAAACACATAGGGTCTTTAGAAGAGGCCATATGGACACGGAGGGATAAAAGCCCGGGAGAGTTGATCAAACGATCGATTTCCAGGCTTTTTTTGTTGGTTGGAATCGTTCAGAAAGGAGAAGATCAGATGAAATGGGGAAATGTCTTTATTGCGGCCATCTTTGAAGTCGGCTGGGTGATGGGGCTGAAATATGCCCACTCGCTCATAGAATGGGGCGCAACCATCGTTTGTATTATCGTGAGCTTTTATTTACTCATGAAAGCAACAAGTGTACTGCCAGTTGGCACACTTTATGCCGTTTTTACCGGGCTTGGGACAGCAGGTACCGTCGTCATAGGCATGGTGCTTGGTGAGCCGGTTCAGCTTGTTAAACTGCTTTTGATTGTCATGCTTTTGTGCGGTGTATTAGGACTGAAGCTGACAACAGGTGAAAAGAAGGGAGAGGCTGAATCATGAGCTGGCTTTTACTTATTGGAGCAGGCATCTTAGAAATGTTTTGTGTGACCATGATGAACCAATTCCAAAAAGACAAGCATGTCAAATGGATTTTATTCATTGCGGCTGGCTTTTCGATGTCCTTTCTGATGCTGTCTCTTGCGATGAACACGATTCCGATGGGAACGGCGTACGCCATTTGGACAGGAATCGGAGCTGCTGGAGGCGCCACCGTCGGTATGCTGTTTTACGGAGAGTCGAAAGATGCAAAACGTATTTTCTTCATCGCGCTGATTTTATCTGCGGCAGTAGGATTGAAAATCATTGAATAAGAAAAGGCTGGCAGATAGATGCCAGCCTTTTGTTACATCGAATGATGATTGGAATCGTTTTCATTTTTGCGGTAAAGCTGGCTCACAAGCAGAAAACACACACCAAATGTGAGAAAAGGAATGAGTCTTTCACCGGCTATAAAAAGGGAAATACCTGTGATCAGACAAACGATGCCGAGCCAAAAGCTCACTTTTCCAAACAAAGTCATACTTTTCATCTCCACCACTCCTTTTATGATAAAAGGTCTATTCACATTATATCACGCCAGGTGCAGAATTGAATGAATATTCAATAAAAAATAGGGCTCTACATTGCTTTTTCTCTTTCCAGTCCAGTATAATATTTCATTAGAATGAAAACGTAAATGAGGTCATGATACATGAGAACTTTGATAACAGAGAAACTTGAATTACACAGACAAAAGCATGAGCAAAAAGGAAGATTGCTTGTCAGCTGCCCGGATCAGCCTGGAATTGTCTCCGCTGTCTCTTCCTTTTTATTTGAGCACGGAGCAAATATCATTGAATCCAGCCAATACACAACAGATCATGAAAGCGGCCGGTTCTTTTTAAGAATTGAATTTGATTGGAAAGACATCTTGGCAAATATGGATCAGCTGAAGCAGCAGTTTGAGCCAATTGCAGCATCTTTTCAAATGACGTGGAGCATGTCGCGTGCAAGTGAGCTGAAAAAGCTGGCAATCTTTGTGTCAAAAGAGCTTCATTGTTTACATGAGCTGCTATGGGAATGGCAAAGCGGCAATTTGATGGCTGAAATTGCGGTCGTGATCAGCAATCATGAAACGGCAAAAGATACAGTAGAAGCGCTTGGAATCCCGTTCCATTTTGTAAAGGCGAACAAAGACATTCGCAAAGAAGCGGAAAAACAGCAGCTCGCAATATTAGAAGAGTATGATATTGATGCCATTGTGCTTGCTAGATACATGCAAATTTTAACGCCTGGATTTATAGAACAGCACCCGAACAAAATCATTAATATTCATCATTCCTTCCTGCCAGCGTTTATCGGTGCAAATCCATATAAGCGGGCATATGAGCGAGGAGTCAAATTAATTGGCGCAACTTCTCATTATGTGACCAATGATTTAGACGAAGGACCGATCATTGAACAGGATATTGAGCGTGTAGATCACCGGGATGATGCGGAAGCTTTAAAAAATATTGGCCGAACAATTGAGCGGAGTGTGCTTGCACGTGCCGTCAAATGGCATCTAGAAGATCGAATTATTGTGCATGAGAATAAAACGATTGTATTTAATTGACCGCTTGACTTTTCCTTAGCAATTGGTGATAATATAAAAAAATTAACGAGCGTTGAAAAGGAATAGTAAGCAGGAACTGATGCGTAAAGAGAGCAAATGACATGCTGAAACATTTGCCGCAGACAGCTGCTGAACCTACCCTTTGAGCCTTAGAGGAAAAATCTAAGCGCGTGCCTGGCGTTACAGGAGTTGAGTGGAATAAGTAGATGTATGCTTATTCAATGAAGGTGGTACCACGGAAAATCCCTTTTCGTCCTTTACATAAGGAGAAAAAGGGATTTTTTTGTGCCTAAAGGTATAGCGGAGGGAATCAATAATGAAAAAGCAAAGGATCGTCATCAAAATTGGCAGCAGTTCATTAACAGAGCAAAAAGGAGCCATTGATGAACAAAAAATGCAGGATCATGTGAAAGCGATAGCAAAGCTGAAAGAGGCTGGGCATGAAATTATTTTAATTTCATCAGGAGCCGTGGCAGCAGGGTTTGGCAGCTTAGGGTATCCATCAAGACCTGTGACCTTAAAGGGAAAACAGGCAGCAGCAGCCGTTGGTCAGGGATTGTTAATGCAGAAATATACAGAACTATTTTCACAGTTTCACATGACACCTGCGCAAATGCTTTTAACCCGTAATGACTTTTCAGATCGAACTAGATATCGAAATGCTTACGCAACGATGATGGAGCTGCTAGAAAGAAAAATTTTACCGATCATTAATGAAAATGATTCTGTCTCCATTGAGGAGCTTACCTTTGGGGATAATGACATGCTGTCAGCTCTTGTCAGCGGTTTAATTCATGCAGACCAATTGATCATCTTAACAGACATTAATGGGATTTATAATGCAAATCCAAATGAGCATCCTGAGGCGAAGCGTTTTGATGTTCTAACACACATTTCAGAAGAATTGTTTTCATATGCGAAGAGCACAGGCTCAAAAGTGGGAACAGGCGGGATGAAATCAAAGCTGTCTGCTGCACAAACGGCACTTTCACTAGGCGTGAAAGTCTTCATTGGCACAGGTACTGGTGAAGATAAGCTGCTTCATATTCTAGCGGGTCAAGGAGACGGAACGTATATCGGAGAACAGGACTTATCAGCTGTTAACAACCGCCGTCAATGGATTCAATTCCATTCACCCGTTTCTGGAAAAATTATGATAGATGCAGGAGCGGAAGCGGCGATTTTGCATCATGGCAGAAGTCTTCTTCCAGCTGGCGTCATTGATGTCGCTGGGGACTTTTCTAAAGGAGAGGTCGTTGAAGTCGTAGGGCCGAACGGACTAGTAGGTAAAGGACAAACCTTGTATGCATCCGATGAGCTTCTCGGTATTAAAGGGATGCGAAGTGATGAGCTTTCAAATGAGAAGCCTGAAGTCATACACAGAGATCACTGGGTACAGCATGTACAAAACTGAGGAGGGAATACGATGAATGAAGTTCTTGAAAAAGCAATAAAAGCAAGTGTAGCCAAAGATCAGATGCTGCTAAAAACGACGGAGCAAAAAAATGCAGCTTTACATGCCATCGCAACTGCAATTAAAGCATCTTCCGCTTATTTACTCGAGGAGAATAAAAAGGATATGCAGGCTGCAGAGGAAAAGCAGTTCACGCCTTCTGTTATTGACCGGATTACACTCACAGAAGAGAGAATTGAAGCCATCGCAGACGCGACCTTTCAACTCATTCACCTAAAAGACCCAATTGGTGAAACATTAGAAACCATTCAAAAAGAAAACGGTCTGTACATCGAAAAGGTACGTGTGCCTCTTGGAACGGTTGGAATGATTTATGAAGCAAGACCAAACGTGACTGTAGATGCTGCCACCCTTTGTTTGAAAACTGGGAATGCTGTTATTCTTCGCGGGAGCTCCTCTGCCATTCATAGTAATAAAGCGATTGTGAAGGTGATCCATGAAGCCCTTCACACAACGGATATTCCAGTAGACAGTGTGCAATTGATTGAAGATACAGGCCGTGAAACGGCGAAAACGCTGTTCACTTTAAATGAATATCTGGATGTCCTTATTCCGCGCGGCGGGAAAAATTTAATTGATCTTGTCGTGAGAGAGTCTACCGTGCCAGTGCTTGAGACAGGTGCAGGGAACTGTCATATCTACATTGATGAAACAGCGAAAAACGAAATGGCTGAGCAGATTGTGCTGAATGCTAAAACCCAAAGGCCATCTGTTTGCAACGCGATCGAGAGCATTGTCATTCATGAAACATGGGCAAAAACATATGGCGCTTCGTTATTTGAAGCCCTTCATGCAAATGGGGTAGAGATACGGGGCGATAAAGCTGTATGTGCCCTTGCGCCAAGTGCTTCATTAGCGACCACAGAGGACTATGAAACAGAGTTTTTAGCCCCGATTGTCAGTATTAAAATCGTAGAGAGCATAGAAGAAGCGATTCAGCATATACAAACGTATAGCTCCAAGCACTCTGAAGCGATCATTACGGAAAATGATCAAAGTGCGTCACTTTTCTTAACAGCTGTTGACGCTGCCGCTGTCTATCATAATGCCTCTACTCGGTTCACAGATGGCTTTGAATTTGGCTACGGAGCAGAAATAGGGATTAGCACACAAAAACTGCATGCAAGAGGACCTATGGGTCTGCCTGCCTTAACCTCTGAAAAGTTTGTCATTCGCGGTCAAGGACAAATAAGAGAATAACGAATTCAAAAGAGAGTCTCGTGACAATAGGCTCTCTTTTTCCTTTCATTTTTGTATTTCTTCGGTCAAGTATGATAAAATATGGTAATGTTTTATATTTTGAGA
Source organism: Bacillus sp. FSL R7-0672 (assembly GCF_038601465.1). Taxonomy (NCBI): domain Bacteria; kingdom Bacillati; phylum Bacillota; class Bacilli; order Caryophanales; family Bacillaceae; genus Bacillus; species Bacillus sp. FSL R7-0672. Next base: position 1,295,757 of record NZ_CP152010.1, read on the forward strand.
AGATTGGAGAAGGCAACGTATGGCGAAAATCATTCCCTCTTCGGATATTGGAGTGAAAATCAACAAGTGGTATGAATTAATCCGCAGATTTGATTCAGAACAAGCAGAACAACTAAAGCAGGAAATTCGCACCTCTCTTGATTCAATGGAAGAAGATCAGAATTTGCTTCTCTATTTTTCTTTAATGGAATTCAGACATGAGGTCATGCTCGATTATTTAAAGCCATTAAAGGAAGGAAAGCTTCGCGCCAACTTTTCCGAGCTTTCGAAAGAAATAGATGAGCATCAAACACATGTCACAGGCATGCTTGAATACTACTATCATTTTTTCAGAGGCATGTATGAATTTGGCCGTAGGCAGTATATTGCTGCCATCTCGTCTTATCAAAAGGCAGAGCACAAGCTTTCTTTTGTGTCAGATGATATTGAACGTGCGGAATTTCATTTTAAAATGTCAGAAATATATTATCACATGAAACAAACACATATCTCGATGCATCATGCCAAACTGGCGCTAGATGTCTATATTCAGCATGAGCTATATGCGCTTCGCACGATCCAGTGCGAATTTATTGTGGCAGGTAATTATGATGATATGAGAAGACATGAAAAGGCATTACCACATCTCGAGAGAGCGCTTGCGAGATCAAGAGACTTTCAAAATGTGCGTTTTATTGCTTCCTCTTTGTTTAATATGGGCAACAGTTATTACCGAATGGGAGATCTTGACCGCGCACTGGAACTAATGAAAGAATCCATCTCGTTATTTGACCAAAATCAATCCGATCACCTTCGTCGATCCATAGACCCTCTTTATACAGCCGCTCAGATATTATACAAACAAGGTAAACACGAAGAAGCCTTACACTACAGAGAAGAATGTATGAAGCGAGCAGAAGCACTTCAGGATGATATTCATATTCAAAAGACGATATTTTTAGAAGCATTGTATTTAAAGCAAGATGCGGAGCATATTAAACGAATTTTTCATTTTTTAGAGTCTTCCTATGCATATCCAGATATAGAGGAGCTGGCATTAGACACCGCAAAGCATTATAATGAAATGGAAGATTATGAAAAATCTTCCATGTTCTACGGGGAAGCGGAACATGCTCGAATCTATATTCAGAGAGGGGATTGTTTATATGAATTTTAAAAAATGGGCAGTCGTCTGTACAAGCATCACCATCCTGGCATTATGGCTGGCAGCAGCACCAAATGCCGACCCGGATAACAGAAACCATACGCTACAACAACCAAATGCGCAGCATGACATCCTCTAAAAGCCCTTATTAAGGGCTTTTTTTACTGTGTACATAAAATAGAGGAGAAAGGAAATCTTAAAAAAAGAGTGTGTATTCGTTGACTCTTGAATTTTAATTGTGTACAATTAAATTGTAGAAAATATTATTGGAGAGAAAGAGGGTTATATATATGTCAGAAGTTTTATTTACTGCAACGGTATCAGCTGTAGGAGGAAGAGAAGGAAAGGTTGTTTCAACTGATGGTGTGCTTGAGCATGATGTAGCAATGCCTGGAACACCAAGAGCGAAAAAAATTGAAAAAGCAACAAATCCAGAGCAATTATTTGCAGCAGGCTACTCTGCATGTTTTGATTCAGCCCTTCAAATGGTCGCAAGACAAGAGCGTATCCGTTTTGAAAGTGAAGTAACAGCACATGTGAGCTTAGTAAAAGACAGTTCAGATGGCGGCTTCAAACTAGGCGTTAAGCTAGAAGTAAAAGGAACTGGAATCGAGCAATCAGCATTAGATGAGCTTGTTCATAAAGCACACGGCGTATGCCCATATTCAAAAGCAACTCAAGGAAATATTGAAGTAGAATTAGTAGCTGTCGCACAATAATTGATATCATAAAAGGCTGAGGGAATATTCCCTCAGCCTTTTGATTGTGTTAATTTTTGCAAAAGCTCATGCAAAGAGGCGCGCAGCGTTTTTAACTCTTCTTCCGATCTGCCTGTCCCAGACAGCATCTGAAATGGAATTGCAGTAGCCTTCTCTTTTAGTTGCTCACCATATTCCGTTAAACGAATTTGCACAGAACGTTCATCCTCTTTCGAGCGCTCGCGGATGATGAGTCCGTTTTGCTCCATCCGTTTCAGCATTGGTGTGAGTGTACCGGAGTCTAAATATAAAAGCTCTCCCATCGTTTTCACATTTAATGTCCCATGCTCCCACAATAAAAGCAGTGCCAAATATTGCGGATACGTAATGTCTAACTCTTCTAATAACGGTTTATACTGCTTCGTCATCTCTCTTGAACTTGCATATAACAAGAAACAAAGCTGATTTTCCAGCTTCATATGCTCGAATTCATTTGTCATGTCAGTCACCAACTATTTTTTGTCATACTTATCATTGTATAAGATTTTCTTCTTTTTTAAAATAAATACAGCCCAAAAACGAAAAAATTCTTTAATGTGCGATAAATGTTTGAGAATTGGATAGAACGTGAAAGGAATAAATAGATAAAGGAGGAGATGAAGATGAAACCATTATTCACAGCAAAAGTAAAGGCACAACACGGAAGAGCTGGACATATTCGTTCAGAAGATGGTGTGCTCGATCATAACATTGTCATGCCTAATGCAAAGAAAGACGGAGAAACTGGTACGAATCCAGAGCAATTATTTGCAGCGGGCTATGCAGCATGTTTCGGAGGGGCACTTGAACAAGTAGCGAAAAAGCAAGGGGTCAACATTGAATCAGAAGTCGAGGGACATGTCAGTCTTTTAAAAGATGAAAGTGATGGCGGATTTAAGCTTGGTGTCAAGCTGATTGTATCTGCAAAAGGCCTTGACCATGACAAGGCGAAAGAGCTTGTCGAGGCTGCGCATGAATTCTGTCCATATTCAAAAGCAACAAGAGGAAACATCGAAGTAGAGCTTGAAGTGGCTGAATAAAAAAGGTTCTCTATTACGCTGAAAAAAAGAAACACCTGCTGATGAGCAGGTGTCTTTTTTAATATTCTTTCTTTTGTTCGTAGGTTTCCCATGCTTCAAATGGTGCAAGGGTTTTTTGAAGTGTCAGCTGATAAAATGGAATATTTCTTGATTCGTAATCTTTATTGATTTCTTCATAAATAAACGAGTCATCAAAACCAGAAACTGCTGCATCCTGATGTCCAGCAGCAAAATAGACCGCTTTTGGTCTAGCCCAGTAAATAGCACCAAGGCACATCGGACAAGGCTCACAGCTTGTATATAAAATACAATCTTCTAATTGGTATGTATTCAGCGTCTGGCACGCCTTTCGAATGGCTGTGACTTCAGCATGTGCGGTTGGATCATTTGTTGTTGTCACATTGTTGCTTCCCTCGGCAATAATCTGTCCATCCTTGACAATGACTGCTCCAAAAGGGCCGCCAGTACCACTATTGACTCCTTCTACTGCAAGATCAATTGCGCGTTGTAAAAAATCTTCGTGATTCATTGTCTTCCTCCCTTTGTTCGACTGACTTCTCTAGTATAAACGAATCATGCTAGAAAAGGAAACCTCCTAGTAGATGGTCAAGCAGGACAATTTACGCATAAAAATCCCCCGCCATGATAGCAGGGGAGAGGGTATCAATTATGCATGCTGCGCCAGCTTTTTACGAGCGACTTCAGCTGCCGTCACCATGTTTTTCAAAGCAGCAATGGTTTCAGGCTCTTGTCTCGTTTTTAGACCACAGTCAGGATTCACCCAGAAGCGATCTGCCGGGCATACGTTCAGTGCATCATCAATGATTTGACTCATTTCTTCGATAGATGGAACGCGCGGGCTATGGATGTCATATACACCAAGTCCAAGTCCTTTCAAATACGGGTGCTTCTCTAGGTAATCGAGGAATCCACCATGACTGCGTGAATGTTCAATAGTGATCACGTCGGCATCAAGGTCTTCAATCGTATCGACAATATCCTCGAAGTTACTGTAGCACATATGTGTATGAATTTGCGTTTCATTTTGAACAGATGATGTTGATAGACGGAATGACTCTGCTGCCCAGTTTAAATAGTCTGCCCAATCACTTTCTTTGAGCGGAAGACCTTCTCTTAGTGCAGGTTCATCCACTTGAATGACTTGAATCCCTGCTTCTTCTAACGCTTCTACCTCTTTACGTAATGCGAAAGCGATTTGGAAGGCAATGTCTTTTCGGGAGATATCTGTTCTTGGGAAAGACCAGTTTAAGATGGTGACAGGACCTGTCAGCATTCCTTTGACCTTTTTCTCCGTTAAGCTTTGTGCGTAAACTGTCTCTTTCACGGTCATTGGCGCTGTAAACTCGACATCTCCATAAATGATTGGCGGCTTCACGCAGCGTGAGCCGTAGGATTGTACCCAAGCAAATTTCGTAAAGGCAAATCCGGCTAGCTTTTCACCAAAGTATTCAACCATGTCTGTACGCTCGAATTCTCCATGTACGAGAACGTCCAGACCGATTTCCTCCTGAATATCAATCCATCTTTTTGTTTCTTTCTTAATAAATTCATCATATTCTGCATCTGTCCATTCATTTTTACGCCATTTTTGACGAGCACTTCGCACTTCAGCAGACTGCGGGAAGCTGCCAATGGTTGTTGTTGGCAAGAGCGGCAGTTCAAGAGATTCGTTTTGGATACGAAGGCGCTCTTCAAAGGCAACTGGACGTTTAAAGTCTTTCGATGAAAGATTGTTGCGTTCTGCTGTCAAATCCGCATTGGTTCCTTTTGCAAATTCTTTTAAAGTAAGAAGTGCTTGCTTGGCTTCATTGATGTCTGCTTCAATCGCTGCGGCGCCTTTTGTTAAGCCTTCTTTTAATGTTGTTAATTCAGCCAGCTTTTCAGTAGCATAAGACAGTCCGTTTAATAGTTTTTCTTCAAGCTGTTCGCTTGGGTGTTTTGCAACTGGTACATGCAGCAAACTGCTTGATGGCTGCAGCCATACTTCCTTCGGCTGAGCGTCAGCAATGACCTCAGAAACGAATGACAATCTTTCGCCAAGATCTGATCTCCAAATATTTCTTCCATCAATGACGCCTGCTGATAAAATTTTATCTTTCGGGAAGCCATGCTTTTTCACTTGATCAAGATTGCGTCCTTGATCGTGGACAAAATCAAGACCGATGGCTTCAACAGGATATGTGACAAGCTCTTCATAGGCATCTACTGAATCAAAGTATGTTTGAAGAAGAATATTTAAGGCAGGTACGGCTTCTTTGATCGTTTGATAGATTTCTTTGACGGATTTCACGTCTTCATATGAAGCTGTGACAAGTGCTGGCTCATCAATTTGTACCCATTTGACGCCGGCTTCTTCAAGTTCTTTTAAAACTTGAGTATAAAGCGGGACGAGACGCTGCTGAATCTCTTTTACTTCATTTGGTTCATAGCCTTTAGAAAGTGAGACAAATGTATAAAGACCAAGTACGACAGGTTTTGTTTCAACACCAAACGCCTTTTTCACCTTTTCGTAAGCTTCAAGCGGTTTGTTATGTGTGAGTTTGAATTCGGTGGTTTTTTCGTATTCTGGAACGATGTAGTGATAGTTTGTATTAAACCATTTTGTCATTTCACTTGAGACAGCATCTTTTGTTCCTCTTGCCATCGCGAAGTATGTATCTAGCGGGTCTTTTAAGCTGCGGAAGCGCTCTGGAATCCAATTGAACATGACAGCAGTATCGAGCACGTGATCGTAGAAGGTAAAATCTCCAGAAGGAACAACATCAATTTGTTGATCAATTTGCGTTTTAATGGCAGTTAAAAATTGTTCATCCAGTGTGCTTAAGAGGGTTTCACGGTCAGTTTGACCTTTCCAATAAGACTCAAGTGCTTTTTTCCATTCTCTGTTTAAACCAATTCGCGGGAAACCTAGATTACTTGTTTTAACAATTGTCAATTCCAATTCCTCCTCTAAATATAAAAAGACATTTACACTCATGGTGAAGATTGATGAGGGCAAATGTCTGGTTTAAAAAGACAAAATGTGTGTGCGAAATAAGGCGTGAGCAGAACTGACGCTTTTTTCCGACATCTCCTATCAACCGTAGGGGGTTTGATGTGATAGAGCGGCTGGTATCCTGGCTGGTGAATCTGCAAGCTTTTCATCCTTCCCGTCCTTATGACAGTGGATTCATAAGAAAAGCTCTCCTCACTCACAGTGGCGGGACCGCGCCGGATTTTCACCGGTCTTCCCAATTAAAATTCGACGTATGATCGAATTACCGACTCTCAAACTATGAATTTATTGTGTTCGATTATATAACGTCCATTTCATTTCGTCAAAGTGAATTTTGAATAATTTTAATTAAAAAAATCCTGAGAAAATTCTATCTATTATCAGGACCTCTATTCAAGCTATAGAGATAAAAGATCTGCTTCCAATGTTTTTTCTAAAAGGACATCAGGCGCAGTTAAATATAAAAATCCATTTCCGACGAGGGCTTTAGATTGCTTCAGTGGAAGGGTTCTTCTGACAAGCTGAGCATAGACCTCAGGCTCTGTCAGCTTGCGCTGGAACGCTTCTTCTTCGGCATTTTTAATAATGGCTAGTGCACCGCTCACGTGAGGGGCAGCCATTGAGGTGCCTGTGAGTCTGCCATATTTATGGTTAGGAAGAGTGGATAAAATGTCTTCTCCTGGAGCGACGAGGTCGATTTCTTTATTGGCGTTGGAGAATTCAGAGGATTCTCTTGCAAGGGAGACAGAGCCGACGGCAATGACTTCATTGTATGCTGCAGGGTAGGAGAATTCTTCTGTACGTTCGTCCCCGTCCCCTTCATTTCCTGCTGCGCACACAACAAGTACACCGCTTTTCACAGCATTTTGAATGGCTTCCTGCAAGGCGGACTCATTGCTTGGACCACCGAGAGACATAGAGATAATATCCACCTTCTGCTCAGCGGCATAGTTGATGCCATTAATGATCCATTCGTATTTCCCGCTGCCATTTTCACCGCCAAGAACTTTCACGATCAGCAGCTTGGCTTCAGGGGCAACCCCTAGAATTCCGCCATTTTGATCTGTTGCTGCAATCGTTCCTGCTACATGGGTACCATGCCCGTTGTAGTCTTTTACATTTTCAGCATCTCCATTGTCATCATCGGTAAAGTTCTTGCCTCCGATAATCTGATCTTTTAAGTCGGGATGCTCTGTGTCACAGCCTGTATCAAGGACAGCAATGGTTATGCCTTTTCCTTTGAAGCCACTTGACCAAAGTTCGGGTGCTTTAATCTCCTGAATACTTTCCGGCGTCTCTTTCGCTTCCATCACATTGGCTTTTACTTCATACGGAATTAAGCGAATTTCACCTTTCATAAGAAAGCCCTCCTTATTTTGTTTTCAAAGTAGATTCAGGCTGCGTAATGTTATTGTATAAAAGAAACTTTTGATCGGAAAGGGTCAATTGTAATAATTTTTCAAATAATCAATCTATTATCAAAAGTGCAGTTCTCCTCACTTCTTGACGAAAGAACTCAACTTTTGAGGAAAACTCTTGATATCATATGAAAAAGAAGGAAATGCTGCATAGTGAGCTTGCACCTGTATAGATGAAAATGGGTGAAAAGGACTAAAAGAGGCAAACTACATAACAATGAAATCAGGAGATGATAAATAGAAGGGAAGGAAGAGCACAAGCGAGGGGCGAATGATTGTTTTTTTATGATAACGTTATATAAAATAAAATGTAAAAAGTATTTGACATTTATCGGAATGATGCTATGATTTTAAATGTAAAGAGTTTTTTACATTTTGATGGAGAGGGGACGAATAAATGGATGTTGTAAAAATTTTGTATTCAGTTATATTATTACTGATCGGACTGTTCATCTTTATTGCACCAATGATTCAAAAAGGTGATGAGAGAAAGAAATTTATCTACTCGAAAGCTCAATCCTATGCTTTTATGGTGGTAATCGGTATACTGGTATTAGAAGTCGCACAGGCCATATTTTTAATGATTCAAGAAAAAAATTCTTATAAAGGTTTTGGAGTTTCCCCTATCATGTTTTTGACTCTGATCTCAATCATATATTTGTTTTCATTAATCATTTACAGAAAAAAATATGGTGATTAAATGCAAAATCATATTAGAGAACTCAGAAAATCTTTTAAATTATCCCAAGAAGAACTGGCTAAACGTTGTAAGGTCTCAAGACAAACCATAAATGCCATTGAAAATGATAAATATGATCCTACTTTACAATTAGCCTTTGACATTGCAACTGTTCTGGATACCACAGTAGACGAGCTTTTTGACAATAATCCTAAAACGAAATAAATAAAAAGCCTCAAGAAAGAGGCTTTTTTTGTTGAGCATCTATTCAATTTGATTTCTCTGTATTTCGTGAGATTGAATGACTATGTTTAAAAATTGATGAAAATGAATACAGCTTTATTAAATATGTGTTCCTTTTTTAAGTAAAAAAAGACGTGAAGTTTGTGACTGTTCCAAATGGGAAAGGCAACATATAATAATGGAAAGACAAGCTTGCCTTTCAGATAGGAGAGATAGAGATGAACAAAGGGAAGATACTCGTAGTCGAAGATGAAAAGAAAATTGCAAGGGTGCTGTCACTAGAGCTTGAATATGAAGGATATGAGGTGACAGTCAAAGAGACAGGAATGGATGGACTCAAGGCTCTTGAAGAGGAAAGCTTCGATTTGGTGCTGCTTGACGTCATGCTTCCAGAATTGAGCGGTCTTGAAGTGCTGAGAAGGGTTCGAAAGACAAATACAGCGACACCTATTATTTTGATAACAGCAAGAGGGAGTGTGCCTGATAAAGTAAGCGGCCTCGATCTTGGGGCGAATGATTATATTACAAAGCCTTTTGACATAGAAGAATTATTAGCGCGAATTCGTGCGCAGCTAAGGTTGAATATTCATGCGCAAGAAGAAAAGGAAACAGAGCTTAGCATAGCAGATTTGACCGTCAACGAGAAAACAAGAGACATACAAAGGGCCGGGCAAATGCTTGAGCTCACACCGAGAGAATTTGACCTGCTTGTCCACTTGCTGAAGCATCAGCAGCAAGTGCTTACAAGAGATCAGCTTTTAACAGCCGTTTGGGGCTTTGATTACTTCGGTGACACAAACGTAGTGGATGTCTATATTCGTTATTTAAGGAAAAAAGTCGATTACCCATTCGAAAAACAGCTGATTCACACAGTGAGAGGTGTGGGTTATGTGATGAAAGGATAAAGAATGAGATTAAAAAATAAAATTCAGCTTTATACATCGTTGTCCTTGTTTTTAATGGTGCTGCTATTTCATACAGCCATTTATTTTATTTTTTCGATGACCTTAACGCAAAAAGATATGTCCCGGCTGTCTGAGGTCGCTGAAAATATTGCCATTGCCTTAAAAAAATCAGAAGAAGAGGGTCTTCCATCCTCGGAGCTGCTGAAAGCGTACCTGCCCCAAAATGGTATGATCCGTGTCGTGACAGAAAAGGGTGAGTCAAAGTTGACTGTCACAAAGGAATCAACGTTTAGCTCACTGCCTTTTACATATGAAACTGGTCAGACAGCAGAAATAAAAGAATACAACAAGCATATGATTGCGTTCGCTGCGATTCCGGTCATTTGGACAAATGGAGAGATTGTGTCGCTTCAAGTATATGAAGAAATCGAAAATACGGAAGAGAATTTGGCGTTATTAAGAATGATTTTAATCGCTGCTGGCGTTTTAATTATAGTGCTTTCCTATTTTGCTGGCCACATTTTAACAAAACAAATCGTACGCCCTATTAGTAGAATGACGAGCACCATGAAGGCAAGTATGAAGGAGAAGGCGTTTAAGCGAATCAAACTAGCAGGGGATTCAAAGGATGAATTGTATCAAATGGGACAAACCTTTAATGAAATGTCAGAAATACTCGAGAAGCATTATGAGAAAGAGCAGCAATTCTTGCATGATGCCTCTCATGAATTGAAGACACCGATTACCGTCATTATGAGCTACAGCAATTTACTAAAGCGCTGGGGACAAACACGTCCAGAGGTTATAGAAGAATCCTCTCAAGCGATTCATGATGAAGCGAAAAAAATGAAAAGGCTGACAGATCAATTATTAACACTTGCGAAAAATGGTCAGCCGCTTTACTTGGACATGAGGCCAGTTGATCTTGGCCATTTATGCAAGCAGATATGCCATACACTTGAAGTCGCAACGAATCGAACCATTGATCCTGATGTGCAAACAGATCAGCCGCTCGTCGCTGAGGGGGATGAAGAGAAAATCAAACAGCTTTTGACCATCTTGATTGATAATGCGGTCAAATATAGTACAGAGCCAGTTGATGTGACCTGCGGATGGAGAGGAGAGAAGCCGTATATTTCAGTCGTTGACCATGGAATTGGCATAAAAGAAGAGAATCTTCCGAAAATCTTTGACCGCTTTTTCCGTGTGGATGAAGCAAGAAACAGTGAGACCGGCGGAACGGGTCTTGGTCTTTCAATTGCGAAGCAAATTGCAGAAGAGCATGGAGCTGAGCTGATGGTAGACAGCCGAATCGGCGAAGGGACAACCATGACCATTCTTTTCCCGAAATAAATGGGTCTTTTCTCATCAATTTCTCATTTCCTCCTTATAAAATAGGAAATAGGAAGGAGGCGCTGCATGTCTAGAAAAACGAAAATGGTGCTTGCGCTTGCAGGATGTCTCGTCGTTGCAGCCTTTGCAATGCTCATGATTCAAACCATTGATCAAAAAATATTAAGTGAAGCAGAGATCAAAAAAATCATCGCAAAAGACTACAATGGAAACATTACAAATATTGATTTAATCAATCATAAACAGGACTATACCTTGACCCTGGAAAATTCAAATGGGATCTATCAAATCATTGTATCCTCCGCAAGCGGTCAAATGAAAGAAATCAAGCAGTTAAAAAGCTATCAAAAGCCAAATGAAAAAAATGCTGAGCTTCTGGCAGAAGAAGCGGCTGTTAAAAAAGTGAGCGGTACGGTCATTCAAAAGAAAGAAAAGTCCGATCGTTTTATCTTTACGATCCAATCAAAAAAAGAATTATATCAAGTCGATGTCGATAAGCAAACGTTTAAGGTGCTTGAAGCAGAAAAGAAAAACCCGACCTCTAAAGAAAAGAAAATGACAAAAATCACGGTCGAAGAAGCCATCCGAATTGCAGTAAAAGAAGTCGGAGGGACAGTGGATGATGCCGATCTTGAAACATTTAGCGGTATGCTCGTATTTGAGGTGGAGCTGGATTTGCCTGATGGGCGAGAGGCAGAGGTGCTTGTGAACGCATATACAGGGGATATAGAAGGAATTACGTACGAAAACTAATCCTTTTCTCATGATTTTCTCATGTTTCTTTCCTTCCTTTATCATCTTGTTTCTTTAAGATAAAGGAGAAATCAAATAGAGGAGGACATGAACATGATGAAAAAAGTACTAGTAATTACAGCATTAACAGGAACTCTTGTCGCAGGTGGTTTCACACTTCAAGCGCAAAATACAAATCAAACAGCACACGCGGAGCAAGTGGTGCAAAAGAAATCTTCGTTTGTCTCAAAGAAACAAGCAGAAAAAGCAGCCCTAAAAGTGGTGAAAGGGTATGTGGACGATGTGGATCTTGAGCGTAAAAAAGGAAAATGGGTGTACGAGGTCGAGATTAAAAAAGGCGGCTTTGAATATAAAGTATATGTCGATGCCAAAACAGGAAAAGCGTTGAATGATCCAGTCAAAGAAAAGAAACAAAATGTGAAAATCACTAAAAAGCAGGCTGAACAAATTGCCCTTGCAAAAGTAAAAGGAACAGTCACAGATTCTGATTTAGATAAAGAAAATGGTGTGTACTTATATGAAGTCGAAATCACCACACCAAACGGCGAGGAAGTTGATTTTGAGATTTCCGCTAAAACAGGCAAAATCCTGAAGCAAGAATGGGATGATTAATACGCCAGCAATCCTAAGATAAATTTGTATGCGGTCTGAACCGATGGTTCAGACCGTTATTTTTGCCTAATTGATTGTATACAAGTACAAATGAATATCAAACTGAATAGCGTACTTCCATGTATCTGTACACCAAGCATGTTAATGCTTTCAGCGTGTAGACAAACCCTCGCATTCGGTGTCAGTCCTGCGTGCTGGTGCTCACGAATGTCAAATTCGCTCCGCTCCAGTACTCGTCCTTCCTAGACTTCAAAGGTTTTCTATCACGCTGAAAAGAAGACAAAGGGCTAAAATAAAGATCATTTTACCCTTTGTCAACAATCTGCAAGCATGTTAATGCTTTTTATATTGATTGCTTATCATTTCAGTTGTTCTTAAAAACGTCTCAATCTCTTGAATAGTATGACAATGGAGAGGTGATATTCTAATAGCCCCTTTCATTCCAAAGGAATCCAGCATCCTTTTAGAATAAATGCTTGTATTCAACCTTTCATATACGATCACACCGTGCTGTTCATATTGTCTTACTGCATCCTCATGGTTTGTTCCTTCTATCGATATGGCTACGATGAAATCTTTTTTTGATAAATCATGGTCATCAAGATGCACGGTAACTCCTTTGATTTCTCTTAGCCCTTTTACGTTGGGTGTCCCGTCTAGCATTATTTTTAATAAAGACCTTTCTTGTTTTCCGATAGCTTCCATACCTGCTGCGAATAACTGTCGTCTGGCATTCACTGTTGTAAAATGACCTCCAAGCCAGCACACATAATCAACAATTGCGCTAATAGCCGCATAATGAGCAGGTGCTGGAGTTCCTAGACCCCATTCAGTTTCTTTCTTTCCTTTTAACTTATGATGAGGGAGAAGAGCAGCTCTTTCCGATAAATAAGCAATCCCGCAGCCTCTAACACCAAAAAATTTATATGGGGCAAAATTTATCACATCCACAGGTGTTTTTTCAATATCAATTAAACCATGAGGTGCATGTTGAACGGCATCAACCATGATAAATAAGTTTGGTTTCTTTTTTCTTGCCTCTTGTACAATTTGTTCAATGTCTAAAATAGCACCAGAGATATTCGAAGCATAGATGACGCTTAGAAGAACAGTATCTTGATCGATTAATGCCAAGATGTCTTCTACGTTCACTCCACCTGTTAAAGGATTAGACTTGGCCACTCTCAGCTCTTTGTTTAATTTATTTGCATAAAAACTAGCTGCGTCATAGGCTGCTGGATGTTCTAAGGATGTTGTGACAATATTTGTTCCTTGAATATGTTCTGCAATGATACCCGTAGTTTGAAAGATAGCCTGTGATGCTGTCAGATATGTGGCGAAGCTTCCTTGTTTCACGTTAAAAATGGTTTGAAGATCAACAATCCCCTTTTTATGGATATCAATCAAGTGTTTTGCAGTTTTATGATTTCTTTCAGAACAATCTGGGATGCCATCAATGATTGAAAATATATGATTTGCCTGTTTTAAACGAAGAGAGCCACCTGCATTGTCAAAAAAAAGTCGTTCCTTTTTTAGGATAGGATCCTCATCAATATATAAAAATTGTTCTCTTACTTTTTTTAATAAATCATTTGAAAAGTGCATGTTCAGTGTAGTTTCGTTCATTATCATATCCCCCAATATTCAATTTTTATACTTAGTATTATACATTGTGTTATCAATCAATGGCTGTACCCTAATCAGAGAGATCTTTTTTTTGTAAACAATCATTCATTTTTAGCTATAGCGACGGTTATCAGTGCATTGCCAATGGTGACATTCGCCGCACCTTTATGAGTTCAGCCGTTTTGTACTAATCACTTCTTACACTTTCATGTGTAAGGTTTTTTCATTGGGACAAACTACGGGAAAGGAGGCGAGAGAATATGAAGAAAAAAGAAGAAGAGCAAACAATGGACCATGCGGAATATGTTCCGCATCCTGACGGAGAAGGATATGCTTTGTTTTTGCATGATTCCTTTCATCTCCTCTCCCAAGAGGATATGAATCAGCCAGAAGAGGAATAAAAGACATGAAAGGGCGATGGTCTACTTTGTCTATCGCTCTTTTTTTCAAAAGTAAGCGAATACATAAGGGAAATTGGCATCTTGCTTATTGACATCACTGCGCTTTTTCTGTAATCTCAGTGTGTCAACAATATGAGACTTCGTTAGGTGAGGCTCCTGTATGGAGATACGCTGCTGCCCAAAAATGTCCAAAGACGCCAATGGGTCAACAGAAATCATCGACATAAGGTGATTTTTAATGCAGCTGGATTTTTCCTATGCCATACAGTGCTAAAGCTCTACGATTGAAGGAGCAAGTGTTTATTTGTCATGCTTACAAAGCGCCTTCATTCGGTTGAAGGTGCTTTTTTATGAGAAAAGGAGGTGTGGGGATGGATCATCCCGATTCGAGACACATAGAGGATATGTCAAAAGATCAGATTGAGACATCAGATAGAGGAGATCCTGACCCCCGCACATTCTAAGGGATTCGGGTATCTCCTGACTTTGGGGAGGTAAGAGCGATGATACAAAATATTACGTATGATGAACTCATTTTACGCATCATTATTTTACTAAGAGATGGAAAACGAAAAGAATTTAAAAACATCATGGAAGAACTTCAGCCATATGATATGGCCTACTTATTTAAAGAACTTCCAGAGAAACACCGCGGCCGCTTCCTCAGCTTTTTACCAGTCGATGACGTGACAGAAATGATGGGTGAGCTGGAGCGGGAATATCAAGAAATTGTTCTTGAAAAAGTAGGGAAAGACAAAGCGACCTTCGTCACAAACAAAATGGATAACGATGATCTAGCTAACTTGTTTGATGAGATGGAGGATGAACTAAAGGATCAGCTTTTATCTAACATGGAAGCAGAGGAATCAAAAGCCGTCCAGCTTCTTATGAATTATCCTGCTGAGACAGCGGGACGGATCATGACCAACCGTTACGTTTGGATTCCTCAGCATTTTACAGTGCAGGATGCAGTTGTGAAGCTGAAAAGCTTTGCTGAAATTGCGGAATCAATCAACTATTTATATGTGATTAATGATCAAAAACAGCTTGTAGGCGTTCTCTCATACCGGGATCTCATTTTAGGTGAACCGGATGAAAAGGTACAGGATCTCATGTTTACAAGAGTCATTGCCGTTGGAGCCTTTCAGGATCAGGAGGAAATCGCAAAGCTGATTGAACGATATGATTTCCTTGCGATTCCTGTTGTGGAAGAGAACAATGTTCTAGTCGGAATTGTTACAGTCGATGATATCATTGATGTTGTGATTCAAGAGGCGGGCGAAGACTATGAAAAGTTTGCTGCCTCTGGTAAAGATATCACGTTCGATACGCCGGCATTTGTGGCGGCATACCGCCGTCTTCCGTGGCTCATTTTACTCTTGTTCATTGGGCTGATTTCAGGCAGTATTTTAAATTATTTTGAAGGTACCCTTCAGCAAGTCGTTGCTTTAGCGTTCTTCATGCCGATGATTGCCGGGATGACAGGGAATACAGGGACACAGTCTCTTGCCGTCGTCATTAGAGGGCTTTCAAAAGAAGAATTAACGAAAAAAACCATCATGCGTCTTATTTTTAGAGAGCTGAGAACGAGTATTTACATTGGGATTGTGTGTTCCATTATTATTACAGTCGTCGCAATGGTGTGGCAGGGCAATATGATTTTAGGTTTTGTTGTCGGTTCCTCGCTGCTTGCAACACTGATTATTGGGACTATGGCAGGTACGGTCGTACCGATTATTTTACACAGATTAAACGTGGACCCAGCTATTGCATCTGGGCCGCTGATCACAACATTGAATGATATTTTATCCTTACTGATCTATTTTGGAATTGCAACAGCATTCCTTCATACACTGATGTAGCAAAAAGACTGTAAAACGTGACGTTTTACAGTCTTTTTTGAATAAAGATTGCATATAGCGCTTCCATCCTTTACATTTTAAGGAGAAGGTGGGAGAGAAAAATGAAGAAGTTTTTATTCATTTTAATGTGCATTGTAATTGTATTGCTAGGTGCATGTTCAAGGGAAGACGAGGGGAAAGACAGAAGACTGGTGGCAGCAGAGCATATGATTGAAGCGATTACCGAAGGAAATAAACAAAAAATAGAAAACATCTATGTTGAAGGCGCTGTCCCAAGTCCAAAAGACATTCTAAAAATGAAAAAAGAATGGGGCATAGAGACACTTTCTTATGAAGATTTTCAATTGGAAGAAGCCAGCATTCACGTCTTTCGTGCGAATTACGAAGATGAAAAAACAGGGGAGAAAAAGGCACTGGCCATGCGGGTCATAGAAGATCCTGAAAAAGGCGGTGTACGGATTGACTTTGTAGGGCTCGTTGAAGGAACTGATGCTTCCTCTCAATGAAAGTTAAAATGATTTTATTTAAAAAGGATAGAAGAGCTGAAAGAACTTTGCTCTATCTATCCTCTTTTTTACCACAAATGACCTGATCACATATGAGTTATGCCCAATAATTCCATAAACCGTGAGAGGGCACTGGTCATGTACGAATCGCGGCGCCTTATAAACACAGTGGGCACGATTCTATGTGGTTCCGGTAAAGGATGACAGGTAAATTTGCCTTGCACCCGAGATTCGACCATAGATTTTGGTAATACGGTAACCCCTAGCCCGTTTTCGACGCATTTAAGCACGCCCTCTAAAGTGCCATATTCCATTACCTTCATCGGAGCAAAGCCATTGCTCTCTAACCATCGTTGCCAACGCCCCAAATAGATGCAATGCGCAAATGACGAAAGCAATGGTTCATGCAAAATTGATTCTACCTGGAATTCCTCCTGGGAGTAGCTTGTAATGAGAACAAGAGATTCTTCCAATACCGGATATTCAATAATGTCGGGATGAAGAATAGGCCCATCAACCAATGCACCATCTACCTTGTAGTTGAGAATAGCATGAACCTGATCTACAGTAGGTGCCATATACAAGCTCAATTCTACTTGTGAAAATGTCTTGTGATATGCTGCGAAAATGCTGGGCAATCTTGTCGAAGCAGTAGACTCTATAGATCCAATGTGCAAAGTTCCCCGCGGAGTAGAGGAAAGCTTTACGGCCTCTATCGCTTCTTCAAAATCGTAGAGTAATTTGTTTGCATATGGCAACAATTCACGCCCTGCAGGCGTTAAGGATATCTTTTTGTGATATCGATAGAAAAGAGGAACACCTAATTCTTGTTCAAGACGCTGGATTCGTGCAGTGACATTGGACTGCACATAATTTAATTTCTCAGCAGCTTTTGTAACGCTTTGTTCAATAGCTACTGCTTTAAATATCTCCAAAGATTTAATATCCAAAATAATGCTCCTTTTTGCATCACAAATTGTGATGAACTATACACTATTTTTTGATTTTACGTGATCCAATAGAATAAGTAAACTTAATAATATAAGAGGTTGATGCTCATTGTGTCCCTTGGTGTCTGATCATGAGGAGGAGAATTTGCGAGGTAGGGAGTTTTAGCTTAGGAAAGATAAAAAGACGTTTTCAAGTAAATGAGGAGGGAATCTATTGATTTCAAAGGTTAATATCCAAGAGAAATTTTCGCAAATAAATGATTATTGGAATCCAAAAATAAGCGGAGAGTTGAACGACTCATACATGAAAATGGTAAAAATTAAGGGTGAATTCATTTGGCATCACCATGATGACGAGGATGAAATGTTCTTTGTATGGAAAGGAAATCTAGTCATCCGTTTTAGGGATAGAGAAATAGCGCTTAATGAAGGAGAGTTTCTTGTGATTCCAAAAGGAATTGAACATCAGCCAATTGCTGAAGAAGAAGTTCATTTGCTCTTAATTGAACCAAAAACGACTCTAAACACGGGGAATGTGATCAATGAACGAACTGTTTCGATTCCTGAACGAATGGATAAACGCTAGATCGCCTGCACTTAACAATATACCTAAACGCTATTTGATATAGTGTTGTTTCTTAGAATGAAATGTTGTTGCACGCCGCCTGAAAAAAGTAAATTTAAACTGATGTCCTTGCTTATATAGCTTATTTCACTTAATAGGATTTGGCATTGTGTTCAAATTAAGATAATGTTGAAAGAGCGTTGGAATGAGTAATAAATAAGGGGATAAAGCAGTGAATGAATTTTATAACGCGTTAACATATGTAAATAAAATGTTTTATGAACCCAATCGACTGTCCTTGAAAGCTGTCCGAGAAGAAGTCCAAAATTCGAATTATGGAGCTGGTGTGTTTCAGCTAAATTCAAAGTCGATTAGATTTAGAGTGGCAAAAATAACGCCTACTAAGATAGGACAGTTTGTTGCTTTTTGGGAAAAGGATGAGGAAAATAAAAACCAACCTTTTTCATATGAAAAAGCTATGGATTTATTGGTGATCAATACCTTTACTAGTGAAAATGATTTTGGTCAATTCGTTTTTCCAAAAGAAGTTCTTGTAAAACAACATATTCTTAAAACAGATACGACTAAAGGAAAAATGGCCATGAGGGTTTATCCTAGCTGGGATAAACCTGCTAGCATACAAGCTATCCAAACGCAGAAATGGCAATTAGAATATTTTGTTGGCACGAACAATACAAATCGTTTGCCAACACAAGAACTATTAAAGCTATACTCTCACTAAAATAGCTCTAAGCTGTAATTGGTTTCCAAGGGCTTTGGTTTGATAACGGAGACAGCAAAAAAAGCTGTCTCTTTTTCATTAAGCCATGACCAAAAATCAAGTGCGAACAAAGCCTAAAAGAGTCAGCTAAACTTTATTTGTTTATCGATTTTTGTACCTGAAGTGTGCGTTAATTTGACCTTCCAGCATTTTTTTCTTATATTGTCCGCTTTTTAAGGCCTGTTCCTTTTTCTTCATGTCTTTCAAAATCTCCGCTGTTTGCACACCGTCTTCTCGTTTGTTGGCAATGTCCATTAATCGTTCTACATCAGAAAAAGAATATTTACGCGTGCCTCTTGTTGAGCGCTGGGGGTAGATGAGTCTGCGTTCCTCATAATATCGGATTTGCCTGACGGATAGCCCTGTTAATTCACTGACAATCCCGATTGAAATGACTTTTTTATCTTTATAAGATACATCTTCCTGCGTCATATACTCACCCCTGCAAGTCTTTTCTTCATATTATACAAAATGACAACGAAAAAAACCTATCGTTTGTTAGAAAATATAACACAAAAACATAAAAGTGAAAAAACGATGGAAGGAAAGTTGACAACATATGTGAAGTGATTGCTACGCATGAATATAATGATGATGAGTTGAAATAGGAGGAGGAGCATATGATGGAGCAAACACGGATCATCTGTATGGCAAAAGAAATTATCGCATTAGATATGAAGAGGGATGAATTACTGGAGCGATTCATGCAGGCTGCAGGTCAGAATGCGCATGCTCTTCTAAGAGCTGTACAAAATGATTTGTATAAAAGGTCTTCATAAGCACCTGCTCCAGATCAATTGATAGGGGGGATAATCGGTGCGGCGTATCTTAACAGAAGCTTTAGCAAAGGAAAGACATTATTATACGAAGCAGCTCTGTTCATTGGGAGTGTACAGCCCTAGTGCGGCCAAGAACATGACAATTAGTGACTTAAAAAAAGAGTATCACTTCTATTTCAACAAAACAGAGCGTGATTTGTAAAAATCCCTTGAAATGTGCGTATGTCACATAAAGGGTTCTTTTTTTGTGCTCAATATTATAGCAATATTGAATTTTGTAGAAATTTGACGAATACAGTGTAAAGAAACATAGAGTCCTTACAGATTATGTTAAACTGTGTCGTATCTTGATGGTTTGCTAAAAAACCTTTTTTTCGAGATGATTGTGAAAAATAAGAAGGATTTTAAAAGTTTATATCGAAATCTTATACATAACACGAATGGAGTCACTTATGTGGTTGAAAGGGTTTTCAAAAACGTACTTCTATTTTTTACGAAAGGCTCCAACTGCACCGCAAGAAAGCCTTGAAGTTAAAAAAATATTATAAGAGGTAGATATGTGATGAGACTATCGTTTAATGAAGAAGAAGTAGAACGTTCAATGACACTTTACAAGGTATTTGCAAGAGCATTTAAAAGCGTTTCAGAACACAGCATTAGAGACAGCAAAGAGCATGGATTTAATCCAACTGAATTTGCGGTTCTTGAATTGCTGTATACGAGAGGTGCTCAAAAACTTCAGCAAATCGGCTCAAGACTCCTGCTTGTCAGCGGGAATGTGACGTACGTAATTGACAAATTAGAACGAAATGGTTTCATTGAAAGAGAGCAGGACCCAAAGGATAAACGGTCGGTTTATGCCCATTTAACGGATAAAGGGCGCAGTTATCTTGATAAGATTTACCCGATTCATTCTCTCCGGATTGCGCGTGCCTTCTCTGGCCTCTCGCGAGAAGAACAAGAACAATTGATTAGTCTATTGAAAAAAGCAGGTATTCACAGTCAACATTTATTATTTAGATAGAACGAAAAGGTGCCATGATTGGCACCTTTTTTATGTGTCCAGCTGATGCGCTGGATAGGCAATGAATTTTTCGATATCGTTTGCTGGAAGGGGCTTCGCATAATAAAAGCCTTGCAAGTCGTCACATCCTTGCGCAGATAAAAGCTGCGCCTGCGCAAAGGTTTCAACACCTTCTGCTATGACCTCGAGAGATAGTTGATGTCCCATCGCGATAATGGCACCTGTAATCTGTTCAGATTTCGAATCATTTAAAATATCTTCAATGAAGGACTTGTCGATTTTTAGTCGATGAATGGGCAAATCCTTTAAATAGCTTAAGGAGCTATGCCCTGTACCAAAGTCATCAATACTAATGCGAACGCCCAGATGTTTCAGTGAGGTCAGCACTTGTTTTGATTGCTTGATATTGTCCATTGTCATACTTTCTGTGACTTCAAGCTCGAGCAGTGACGGTGTCATATCGTATTTTTTCAGTGTCAGCTTAATCAAATCAATTAAGTCTTCAGAATTGAATTGTTTTGCAGATAAATTGACAGCCACGGGAATTTTCAGCCCGTTGTCATACCACGTTTTAGCCTGCCTGCATGCGGTATCAATCACCCATCTGCCAATATCAATGATCAGTCCTGATTCCTCTGCCAGTTCAATAAAAGCCTCGGGTGATTTTAACGAACCATCTGGTGCTTTCATTCTTAGAAGAGCTTCTACGCCAGTCATCTGTCTTGTTTTCGCACTCACTTGCGGCTGGTAGTGGAGCACAAACTGTTTTCTTTGAATGGCATCCCGTAACTCAAGCTCTCGGTTCAACCTGTCTTCACTTGATCTTTCCATTGATTCGGTGAAAAACTCATAACGGCTTTGCTTATGTTTTTTGGATAAATACATCGCCATATCGGCTTTCCTCATTAACTCCATCCCATCTTTGCCATTTTGAGGTGAGATAGCGATTCCAATGCTGATAGAAGTAATGAGCTGATGATTCTGGATGAAAAAAGGACGCTCAAATTGCCGAATGATATTTTGAGAAAGCTGTTCAATTTTCTGTGTGTCATGCCCCATGTCAGGGAAGATCATTAAAAATTCATCCCCGCCTAGTCTGGCTATAAAGCCGTTGCCTGGTAAACATTGCGTTAGTCTGTTTGCAGCTGCTTTAAGAAGTAAGTCCCCTATGTTATGACCAAGTGCATCATTAATAATTTTAAAACGATTCAAATCAAGAAACAGAACAGCCGTCGATGTTCCTGTCTCTTCTTGAGCGGAGAGAACATCACTTAAATGGTTGATGGCGTGGCGCCGATTAGGAAGCTCAGTTAACGCATCATAATGTGCCATGACATGAATTTCTTTTTCTGCAATCCGCTGCTGCGTTAAATCTTTTAAGACAAGATAAATACTGTCAAGCGTATTGTTGACATGAACAGGTATGTAAGTGACATGATAATAATAAAAGCGATCTGCTGTTTTTAGTTCTGCTTCACGTGTGATGGCTTTTTTTGACTCGTAAATAAATTCTTCCCACGTGTCAGTCGGCATGACGTATTGGCTGACATCATCACCAATCCAAGAATTGCACATTTTTAGGATTTGTTTACCTGAGTCGTTCGCAGAAAGCACCTTTCGATTGACCGATAACACGATAATGCCATCGATATTATGTTTGATGAGCGATTGGAAACGCTGTTCATTTTCCTTTAGCTTATCCGCCTGCTTCATGATTCGGTGATCTATATAGGCACCAAAAATCATCAGTGTTTGAACAATCAGTGTCATTAAGCCGATGAAAATCGACAGACTGAATGGTGATAATTCAAGAGAACCACCCCCATAGGACTGTCCGTCTGAATGAAAAAACATAGTAGAAGCAGCCATACCGGTATAATGCATGCCAGAAACAGCCCCGCCCATCACGAGTGCACCAGCTATTTTTAACAGATGATCCTCCTGCTTTTTCCCGGTTCGATGGAGCCGAAAAAAGAGATGAAGCGAAAAGAAAGACGCTATCGCAGCAATGAAAAAAGAAAGAAAAAAGAGGACTGGATCATAGCTGATTGAGACATTGGCCATTGATTCCATTCCAAGATAATGCATGCTGCAAATAGCTGAGCCCATGGTGATTGAACTAATGAGCAGCCGTCTTGTGGAGAGCTGCTCTTGAATGCATATTGTGAATGCGATCAAGGACCCGACAAAAGATGCCAAAATCGATAAAATGAGCAAGGGTGTTTCATATGTGATGCCAGCACGCATGTGAAATGCCATCATGCCGATAAAATGCATCGACCATATCCCCATTCCCATGATCATGGCACCAACGATCAGCCATACCTTTTTCTTTACACCGCTTGACTGAGCCACTCGGCTGGCTAATTGAAGAGCTGAGTAGGAGGCGGCAGCGGCGACTGCGATTGACAGAAAGACAAGCCATCCATTGTAGCTTCCTGTTAAATGGGTCATGTAAGAAAACCTCCAGTATCTTAAAACAGACGTATACCTAATATATCGGATCGAATGGCTTCTGTGTTCACTTTTCCTTCACTTAAATACCACAATCAACGTTTTTTTCACTTGTCTTTTATAGTAAAATCAAATTTAATGTAAAAAAACGACGAAAAGTGAATCGTTTCTTCGGTTTTATTCGTTTAATATATGTGCGATTCTAAAAGAGATAGAATCAGTTAAACGATTATGTGTGAAAGGGATTGATAAACATCGAAGATTTTATTATTTCTTTAGCTGATGCCTTTAAGAACTTGTCGTACTTTGGCATCTTCCTTGCATTATGTATTGAATTTGTTCCTGCTGAAGTGGTTCTGCCTCTTGCGGGTTACTGGGTCTCAGAAGGGGACATGGCCTTCATTGGTGTTGTGGCAGCCGGCTCTATTGGCGGCGTGGCTGGTCCTTTGACCTTGTACTGGTTAGGACGTTATGGCGGTAGACCCTTTTTAAATAAATATGGGAAGTACTTTTTTGTTAAACCGGAGTCGCTTGATAAATCGGATGCCTTCTTTGAAAAGCATGGTGGATTCGTCGCTTTTAGCGGCCGGTTTATTCCAGGAGTCAGAACGCTTATTTCCATCCCGTGCGGTATTGCCAAGATGAATGTGTGGGTCTTTTGCCTGTACACGTTTTTAGCGATTACGCCTATTACATTTGTATATGTGTATCTTGGATTTGTGCTCGGGGAGAACTGGAAAGAGGTTGGCGCAATGTTAGATCCATATCTTCTGCCGATTGGGATCGGGATTGTGTTGTTGTTCGTGATGTATATATGGCTGAAACGTAGAAAAAGAAAAGCAGAAACACCAACTGCCTAATCACTGGACACAAGGTGAAAGTCCCCTGTTGACAATACAGTGTCTATTGATTAAAATATAAGTAATCTAAATATTCTTATATCCCACCAAAGGGGAGTAGCGTCCGGTTTTTACCGGAAACAAAGTCGTCATTACATGGACTTAAGTTCCATCGGCTTTGTTGGCATGATTCTACATATCACATGTCTAGCAAGACCTTTGCCAATACAGGCAAAGGTCTTTTTTGCATTCATAAGCCTTTGTCTGTTGTGGGACAATAGATAAAAAACAAGGAGGAATGATGATGGATGCAGCAATTATTTTAGAGTACGGGTGGGTTCTTCTCGTACTGATTGGATTAGAAGGGATTTTAGCCGCTGATAATGCGCTGGTCATGGCTGTGATGGTGAAGCACCTTCCAGAAAAGCAAAGGAAAAAAGCATTGTTTTACGGACTTGCGGGTGCGTTTGTCATGCGATTTGGTTCCCTGTTTCTTATTTCGTTTTTAGTGGATGTGTGGCAAGTTCAAGCCATTGGTGCAATTTATCTTCTTTATATTTCCATTCACCATATTTTAAAATCGCACGTATTTAAGAAAAAGGAATCAGACACAAACATGAAGCAAAGCGGCTTCTGGGCAACAGTCGTAAAAGTCGAGCTTGCTGACATCGCTTTTGCTGTCGATTCCATCTTGGCGGCGGTCGCATTAGCCGTAACTTTGCCGACAACAAGTCTTCCGCAAATCGGTGGACTTGATGGTGGTCAATTTATTGTCATTCTTTTAGGTGGTATCATCGGTCTGATCATCATGAGATTTGCAGCGACTGTCTTTGTGAAACTGCTCAAAACAAGACCGAGCCTAGAAACAGCAGCCTTTGTCATTGTCGGATGGGTTGGTGTGAAGCTCACGCTTTACACACTGTCACATCCAGCCATTGGTATCGTGTCCTCTCATTTTATTCATTCAACATTATGGAAAGTGATTTTCTGGACAGTGCTTCTCGCAATTGCAGCATTTGGTTGGTTTTTATCAAGTCCATCAAGAAAAGGCGGGCAACAAAACAAGGAAAAACAAGAGGGACGCCTAGAAGAGTAGGTTTTTTGAAAGAAATATCATTTCATTTTCATAACACGTATATTACAAATAAGGGGGAGATACCCCCTTATTTCTTTGCTTTTAGACGAAACATTGTAAAGTAGATGATGATATACATGTCATAATTGAGTAACAGGAAATGAATTCCTCATTTCTTCCTTTGCGCTTCCCTCATAAATTAGCTATCATAAATGAGTAATATAGGGAGAACTGAGGTGAAACCATTGCTTAGCCTTTTGTTTAAAAAAGGAAAGAAAAAGCAAACATTAGAGCAGTCGGCTATCAGTATTCAACAAGGTGATATCGAGCTGCAAAATGCATTAATAGAGCAATACAAACCATTTGTCGCTAAGACGGTTTCATCCGTTTGTAAACGATATATAGATGAAAAAGATGATGAATTCAGCATAGGCTTAATTGCCTTTAACGAAGCGATAGAAAAATACTCTGCCGAAAAAGGAAACTCACTCCTTGCTTTCGCAGAATTAATTATTAAAAGAAAAGTGATCGACTATATTCGAAAAGAAGCAAGAAATGCGCCAACGGTTCAAATGGACCTGCAAGAAAGTGAAAATGGCGAGTACTCTCAAAGCATGATTGAAGCAGAGCTGTCTACAAATGAATATAGACGTTTAATTGAACAAGAACACAGAAGAGAAGAAATTGAACATTTTAAAGAACGATTGAAAGTATACGGCCTCACGTTTCAAGAGCTGCTTGAACATTCACCAAAGCATGCAGATGCAAGGCAAAATGCCATTAAAGTAGCTCACACACTCGTTGAACACGATGAGCTCAGAACCATTTTATTTCAGAAAAAACAATTGCCAGTCAAACAGCTTGAAAAGCTAGTGGAAGTCAGCCGCAAAACGATTGAGAGAAATAGAAAATATATCATTGCGATGGCGATCATTATGACGGGTGATTATGTGTATTTGAAAGATTACCTTAAAGGGGTGCTTAATTCATGAGAAGAGGCATTATAGTAGAGAAAAACAAAAAATATGTCACGCTGCTGACCCCTGATGGACAATTTCTGCGGACAAAATATGAACAGCAAGATTATGAAATCGGTCAAGAAGTGACATTTCCGAATGAATCACGTCTCGAAAGAAAAAAAGCCGGTTTTTTTGACTTGCTTCGTTTACGTCCATTAAATGCAGGAATCCTATCAATCGCAGCGATTATTGTCGTGATTTTTACTATGATGCCATCTTTCTCAAGTCAAAAAGCATATGCATATATGACGATTGACATTAATCCAAGCTTTGAACTGAAGCTTGATCACAATTATCAAGTGATCGGTGTCACACCACTGAATAAAGATGCGAGACAAGTACTGGCTAGTATGAAGGATTTAGAAAAAAACGACATGACCAAAGTCGTGCAGGAAATCATAGATGACTGTGACAAAAAAGGTTATGTGAACAACTCTAAGAGCATTTATATTTCAACGGTTTATGAAAACAAGCAGGACCATACATATAAAACCAACGTCAAAAGTAAAATTAACACCATCTCTGGTGAATATCAAAAGCGCGATTACAAGCTAAAGACTGTAGAAAGTGACCTGGAAACAAGAGAAAAAGCTCAAAAGGCAGGAATTTCAACAGGCACATATATCAGAAATCAAGAAATGCAAGATAAAGAACAAGAAGACATTCAAAAGGATGAAGACGCAGCAGAGAGTGACGCTGTTAAAGAAGAAGAGCCTAAAAAAGATGATGTAGATCAAGCAGACAAAGACAAACAAGAAGACGTCAAGACAGACGATAGCGAAGAGATGAAGCCAGATAAAGAGGCTCCTGAAGCTGAAGACAAAGAGCAGAAGGATCAAGAGAGGGAAGAGCAAGGATCTATTCAAAAGCCTCACCAAACAAAACCTGATGATAAAAACAAAGACAATCAAATAAAGGTAGAAAAGGATCGCTCGATCGATAAAGAACAAAAAAAAAATCACTCAACGGAACCTGGTGACAAAAGGAATCCAAACGGCACATCACGTGGTGGTGCTGAAAAGCACGCAAAAAAAAACGCCAGGGATCAGAAACAGCCGTTCACTGAACGAAAAAAAGACCATATGAAGAAGCAAGGAAAAGGTGCACCGTCCCCGTATCGTGAGAACCGGTATGAGCACACATATGAACAATAAAAAAACGCCAGAATAGCTCCGGCGTATTTCACCATGTTTTTATTTAGATTGATTGCCCATTTGTGATTGAGCCTGTTGAACGAGTCTTTTTGTAATTTCACCGCCAACAGAACCATTTGCACGTGCGACTGTATCTGAACCGAGAGTCACGCCAAATTCTTGAGCGATCTCGTATTTAAATTGATCTAATGCTTGTTCTACTCCAGGAACAAGAAGCTGATTTCGATTTGCCATGTCCATATTCCTCCTTTCACCTCATCTTTGTTGCGCCTTCTTATTTTGAAGAAAACGGCGTACAATTATGCTGGCAATTGCTGCACAAAAAAACCGAGGTGACCTCATCACCTCGGTTTTCTTTTATCCTTATTTAGCTGCCTGCAGCGTATTAAACATCATTTCTTGCGCTGTACTTTGCAAGTGGGAAGTGAACACAGAGAAGACGGTAGAACAGATAATGCCTTTAATCAAATTCCATTGATTCTTCGTTAATTCTGTAAACTCTTCATGGAGCATGTCTGTCTGCTCCTCAGTCATTTCTCGTAAATTTGTTTCCTTTAACGGAAAATGTGTATGGTGATAAATAAAATCTAGGACGTGCGCATATGCTTCATAAAAACGGATTGGACTAATAATATCATCTGTTCGATCTGTGATCGTGTTAAATAAGGCAGATAAGATCATGCGAATGGCATCAAAGTCAAAAACTGATTTTAAATCCCTGACTATTAATAAAATAATGACCTGATCAATGGAGTACTTCTTGCCAAGCTCTGGATGACCAATCATATCTTTAATATCACGCTTGATCCAATTTTGAATCGCCGTCGATTTAAGAGACGTTAGCTCACACAAGTTGCCAAGCTCAACAATTTCATTTGTAGAAAGACCGTGCTCTGATTTTTGCTTCCGCCGTTCGAGCTTTTCAAAAAACGAAGGGATTTTTAACTCATCATATTCATGATCCTTATCGCCCTTTACAGATAGATTCAAAAGCTGAAGCGGAGTCAGATCTCCCTCTCCTTTTAGAGAATATAGAAGTCTCGTCATGTCAATTCTCGTTAATTTAAAAGTCACCATGTTCCACCTCATTTGTACGTCAAAAACGTGATTATTGATCTAATTCAACATCATAATCTCTTTTTGATGAAAATGCAAAATAAACTAAAATCCAGAACGTAGCGTCACAATTTGTTCACTTTTCAGCTGTGACAAAGTCGTAAATATTGAAGTGACGGGGCTTAAGCCGTTATGATAAACAGAAGGAATGATTCCTTTTTCCTTGCAATTTAAGACGTTTATTTTTATAATTTTATTAATAAGTTCAAATGAACTTAATATGACAGCGGAGGTTATGTATGGGTAAAAGAATATTTCTGTTTATATTAACGAACATTCTTGTTATCACTACGATTGGTATTGTACTGTCGGTTATTAGTGCAGCAACTGGTGTTGGTTCTTATATAGGAGCAGACGGTCGAATTAATTTGGTGGCACTGCTAGTATTCAGTGCAGTTGTTGGTTTTGTTGGCTCGTTCATGTCACTAGCGATGTCTCGCTGGATGGCAAAAATGATGATGGGTGTGCGTGTGTTAAACCCTGAAAAGGATTCATTAACATATGATGAGCAGCAGCTTGTTGACCGCGTGCACAGGTTATCAAGAGCAGCAGGCCTTTCTAAAATGCCTGAGGTTGGTATTTATCAATCATCTGAAGTAAATGCTTTTGCGACAGGTCCTTCTAAGAGAAGATCACTTGTTGCCGTTTCAACTGGATTGCTTCATGAAATGGATGATGCAGCAGTTGAAGGTGTCATCGCTCATGAAGTTGCTCACGTTGCGAACGGTGATATGGTGACAATGACGCTGCTTCAAGGGATTGTCAACACGTTCGTTGTCTTCCTTTCAAGAATTGCGGCATGGATCGCAAGCCGCTTTGTTTCGCGTGAAGAGCTTGTTCCGATTGTTCATTTTATTGCAGTGATTGTTTTCCAAATCATTTTCTCTGTCCTAGGAAGCCTTGTCGTGTTTGCATATTCTAGACATCGTGAATTCCATGCAGACCGCGGCGGAGCTGACCTTGCCGGTAAAGATAAAATGGTTCATGCGCTTCGCTCACTTGAGGCGTATACGTCAAGAATCAAAGATGATGATCAAACAGCAGTTGCTACCCTTAAAATCAGTGGTAAACGAAAAGCTTCTCTTTTCTCAACACACCCTGATTTAAACGAAAGAATCAGAAGACTAGAAGCAAAATAAGAAAGACGAAAAGACATTCTGCAACAGGATGTCTTTTTCTTTTTGATGAAAAAGAAAATAAAGCATAAAATATCTTTAAAATCATGTCTCTTTTCATTAAAATGATAAAGTATTCGAAAAGATAGATAAAAGAAGGAATGACAATGAATCCTATCAAAAAGCTAATTGACCGGCTGTCAGCATTTCAGCTGATTGCTCTTTATTATTTTCTTGCTGTAACCGTATCACTTATTCTTCTCAGCCTGCCAGTGGCCCATCAAGAGGGAGTGAAATGGACATTTATTGATGCTTTATTTACGGCGGTGAGTGCGGTAAGTGTCACAGGACTCACTGTTGTTGATACCTCGCAAACATTTAGTGTGGCAGGTATGTGGATCCTTGCGTTTGTCCTGCAAATCGGAGGTATCGGCATTATGACGCTCGGTACCTTTGTGTGGATTGTCACGCGAAAAAGGATCGGGATTAAAGAAAGAAAGCTCATCATGGCAGATCAAAACCAGAGCAATTTATCAGGAATTGTGAAATTAATGAAGCAGGTTTTCTATTTAATTTTGCTCATTGAGTTTGTAGGCGGTCTGATTTTAAGCATGTATTTTCTTAAATATTACGATGTGCAAGGAGCATTCTTACATGGCTTCTTCTCAAGTATTAGTGCGACCACCAATGGGGGCTTCGATATTACAGGGAACTCGCTCATCCCATACAAAGATGATTATTTCGTCCAATTTATTACGATGCTGCTAATCATCTTTGGAGCGATTGGCTTTCCTGTGCTCGTGGAAGTAAAGGATTATTTATTTAATCAGGACCGAAAGCACGCATCGTTCTCATTGTTTACAAAAATCACAACGATTACGTTTGGCGGTCTTGTCGTTGTTGGAGCGATTGGCATTTATGCACTTGAAGCCGGGTTCAGTTTCCTAGGGAAAAGCTGGCACGAAATCTTGTTTTATTCTTTTTTCCAATCGACCGCAACAAGAAGTGGGGGTTTAACAACATTAGATATTACCCAGCTGACAGAACCGACCCTTTTATTTCTATGTATGCTTATGTTTATCGGGGCTTCCCCGAGCTCTGTGGGAGGCGGAATTCGAACAACTACGTTTGCTCTTAATTTACTCGCACTGTTTCATTTTGCTAGGGGAAATAAGTCCATTAAAATCTTCAAAAGAGAGCTTCATCAAGCGGATATTAACAAATCCTTGATGGTGACAATGATGGCCTTTATTTTGGTGTTTGGCGCTACGTTCCTGTTATCCTTATCTGAGCATAATACACTTCTAGAAAATTTATTTGAAGTTTGCTCTGCATTCGGAACAACAGGGCTATCGCTAGGAATCACCTCGGACCTTACGGTGTTCGGTAAATGTATCATTATGGTCGTCATGTTTATTGGGCGAATCGGCATTCCAAGTTTCTTATATTTAATTGGCCGAAGAGAAAGCGAAGCGAATTATCATTATCCGAAAGAGCGTGTCATCATCGGCTAAACAGCATTCCGAGCGAATGCTGTTTTTTTATTTCCATTATCTAACTGGCTAAATTATATGGGATGTTCGCAATCTATAGGTAAGAGGTGAACGAGACGTGCTGGATGTAATATGGAAAGCAATTGTCATGCTGCTAGTTGGTACCTTGCTGCTGAGAATAGCAGGGCCTAAATCCATTAGTCAATTAACTGTTCAACAAACAGTGATCATGATTTCAATCGGATCGATTATTATCCAACCCTTTATTGAGCACAATTTACTTGAAACGATTTATGCCGCCGCTACATTTATCATTGCACTCGTCATCATGGAAAAATTATCTATCCAATCTGATTTCTTTGAAAAATTGGTTTCAGGGAAATCTGTGGTCATTTTGCAGGATGGAGAAATGCTTGATCACAAGCTGAAGAAAACGAGGCTCACAAGGGATGAATTCAAAATGCGCTTAAAGCAGCAAGGCATTACAGAGATCAGCAGTCTCAAAAAAGCCACCCTAGAAGCCAATGGACAAATCGGCTA
This sequence comes from Bacillus sp. FSL R7-0672, assembly GCF_038601465.1. NCBI lineage: Bacteria > Bacillati > Bacillota > Bacilli > Caryophanales > Bacillaceae > Bacillus > Bacillus sp. FSL R7-0672. Next base: position 1,326,956 of record NZ_CP152010.1, read on the forward strand.
TGAGTTAAAGCCAGAGGAAAAGCCCGTGACGGTCAAACAAATGAAGGAACTCCTAGACCAATTAAGAGAAGAACTAAATATGTTAAAAAAGGACTGATTTAAGATGAAAAGAAAAGCAGCGAAAAATGAAGCACTGACAAATAATATGACACCGACAGAAAGCATGGCACATGATCAAGGACAAACCCAATTTGATGAACAATCAAGAGATCGTCAGGCAAACCGAAATTCTCATAAAGGGAAACAAGGGGGAGGATCTCGTGACTAAGAAGCATGTAAAAAGCAAGGACATGAAAAACCATAAAAAGCCAATGGACCCAGATATCTTAGAAGAGGAATTTGGCAGTGAGCTTGGAGATATCAACAGCAGCAAATGGATTGATACGCTTGTAAAGCCTAAGAAAGATGCTGAATGTCACAATGGACACATGAATGAAAAATAGAAAAAACGATCCGCGCGGGATCGTTTTTTATTTGCTATAACTGCCTTGTCTGCCGGTGATTGTACGCATGAGATTGGTCATTTTGAGCTCAATTACTGGCTGTGCAACGGTTTTAACAAAGGTGCTAGACAGGGTAAAGGTTAACAGAATGGTTAGCAGCAATAACATGAGCACACTTGCTGCATTCAGGGCCCAGTCATCAAACCAAGTCGTTCTAAGCAGCTTAATTACAAAGCCATGTAATAAATACACATATAACGTTCTTGTGCCCCATTTTGTAAAGAAGAAATGGCGTGTTGGCACTAAAGCAAAGAAGCTGAATGTAGCGCCGAATGCAAGCAGATACCATGCCATTCGTTTCATTGGCGCAATCACTCCCTCATCACCAAGAGAAGCATATGACTGTGATCCAAATAAGAAGGAATAATCAAATTCATAGAAATAGCAAAACAAGAATACAGCCATTAATACAAGAAGTGCTGCCAGCTTTCCTTTGCTTGTACGGATGAATTCAAAATGCTGCTTTTTTAAATAGAAGCCTGCTAAAAACATTGGCAAAAAGACAAACGTACGTGATAAGCTCAGCGTATTGCTAATATTGTCCACGTAACCGACAAGTAACGCAATCGACAAACTGACGATCATCGCCCAGTGAAATGGCAGTTTAGAAAAAGGAATGAGCAGCAAATTCCAAAAGAATAAACTAATTAAAAACCATAAAGACCATTGAGGATCAATTGGATTTAAATTGGCCATGCTTTGATCCTGCAAGAGATAATAGTAAACGGAATAGATCACCTGAAAAATGAAATATGGGATGATCAGCTTAACAGCAACTTTTTTCATAAAACCTGGCTTTCTAAACCCTTTTGCAAAGAAACCGGAAACTAAAATAAAGGCAGGCATATGAAAAGTATAAATAAACTTGTATAAATAAAGCATCCAATCATTATCATGAATGAATGATCGTAACAAATGACCAAAAACAACTAGAAAAATAAGAAGAAACTTCGCATTATCAAAATAACTATCTCGTGAAGATGCCATAACATCACCTTTCCTGTTTGATTTCAAACATAAATGCTCTAAGTGCACTGTTCCCGTATTTGCCCCATTTTAAAATACATTTTGGCTCATTTCGCTATTTGATGTGAAATTGTAGAACGGCTGTAAAAGAAGCGTAAGAAAAGAGAATCGAGGTTCAATCCTGTCATCCAAATGAAACAAAAGAGACAGTCTTCATGTAAGAAGTTATCTTTTTTTATGAGTCGAATGAAGGAACAATGAAAATATTGTAGAAATATTGTAGAGGAATGAGGCTGGAAAAGGAGTGTAAGAAAATGACTGAAACGCTCGATGGCGCAGAAGATATCAGAAAATTAGAAAAAGAGAACGAATATTTGCGAACAGAGTTGATGCAGCAAAAAATGCTGTTAAATAAGACGTTAGATGCCATTTTCATATTTGATCAACACCTCAATATAATCCAAGCCAACGAAGCGACATGCAGGCTTGTACAGACATCGAAAGAAGACCTCCTCAATAAATCCGTTCTAGATTTCCTATATGGCATCCCGAAAGACAGAATTGAATGCTCCCTCGATTTATTTTTTCGAAAAGGAACGTTAAGAAGAGAAATTTCCATTCAGCTTGAAAACGGCGAAACAAAATACATTGAATTTGTTGCAGAGCATGACGTTTTGAATCAGCAATATATTGTCGTCATGCGAGATATTTCCTCAAAGAAAATACTAGAACGAGAAAGATCCATGAATGAGCAGCTGTTCAAAGATTTGTTTGACCGAGCCATTGACGGAATGGTCATTTTTGATCAGGATGGCTGCATGATCGACGCCAATCATTCTTTTTGTCAGAGCTTTGAGCTGCAAAAGACTGATTTAACCGATCGTTATTTAAATGAATTTGTCGAAGATGAAAATCTTCCAGCCTTGCAGCACCTTTTAACGTCACTTAAAGAAACAGGGAAAGCCAAGGGAGAACTTCCCGTTACCCTTCAATCTGGCCAGTACAAATTATTCGAGCTCACCATTACATCAAATGTGATGAGCGGTTTTTATATGTCCATCATGCGGGATATTACAGAAAAAAGGTTAATGGAAGAGAAGCTGTTAAAAAGTGAGGAACGCTTTAGAGAAATTTTTGAAAATGCAATGGATGCAATCATCATATGGGCAGATGATGGAGAGATTGTGAGAGCCAATGAATCAGCCTGTCGCATTTTTGAATTGCCTATGCATTCACTGATTGGCAAAAAACTCACAGACTTTCTCGTGAAATCTGATCAGAGATATAGACCGACTAGAAGACGATATATTCGGAATCATGAAATAAGGGAAGAGCTTTTGTTCAGAATGGCAAATGGTCAGTTTAAAGAGCTCGAGTTTACATCAAAGCATGCGGTATTAGAAGGACAGCACTTAACCATTTTACGTAATGTGAGTGATCGAAAAAGGATGGAGGAGGAGCTGCGCGAAAGTGAGCTCAAATTCCGTAAAGTATTTAATGGATCAATGGATGGCATTGTTCTTTTTGATAACCAATACCGCATTATTGAAGTCAATCCATCCGCAAGCGAGCTGCTCGGATTGAAAGATGATCATTTAACGGAAATGAACCTTTTCCATATCCTTGCACCTTATCAAATTGAACATTTGGCACAGCCTGCCCAGGCGATGTCATTAGATGAAATGGACAATGAAGTCCCGTTTGTGCTGAACCATCCAGATCAGCGTATATTGGAATTCTCTTTTAAACGCAACATCATTCATAATATGAATTTGGCGATCTTTAGAGATGTGACAGAGCGGAAGGAATTAGAAGAGCGGGTGAGAAAATCAGATACCCTTCATGTGGTCGGAGAGCTTGCCGCTGGAATTGCGCATGAAATCAGAAACCCGATGACAGCATTAAAAGGCTTTATTCAGCTGCTAAAAGGAAATATAGAAGGGGAGTATTCACTCTATTTCAATGTCATCACTTCAGAGCTAAAAAGAATTGAATCGATCATCACCGAATTTTTGATTTTAGCGAAGCCGCAAGCCATCGTATATGAAGAAAAAAATGTGGTGCAAATTGTGAAGGACACGATGGATCTGCTGCACGCACAGGCGAATCTTGGCAACGTTCAAATGCATCTCAATGTGATGGATGAGATTCCGCTCATTTATTGTGAACAAAACCAATTAAAACAAGTCTTTATTAACATTTTAAAAAATGCAATTGAAGTCATGCCGAGAAAAGGAAATGTCTATGTGAGCATTCAGCGGAAGGGCGAAGAGCATATTGTCATTTCACTGCGGGATGAAGGCTGCGGAATGGCAGAGGACAAGCTGAGGCGTCTAGGGGAACCATTTTATACGACAAAAGAAAGAGGAACTGGACTTGGCTTAATGGTTAGTTATAAAATTATTGAAGAGCATCAAGGAACCATTGAGGTAGAAAGTGAGGAAGGGGTAGGAACTGTCTTCCATCTCACGCTGCCACTGAGGCAGAAGAAACAAGAAGGAGAGCATTAACGTGTATTATACCGTCTATCACGCACCAATTGGGGCATTATACATACTAGAAAAAAACGATGCCATCATCGAAGTGATGTTTGATGATGAGCCGTTTTTAGCAAAAAAGCAAGAATCTAATCTAAAAGAAGAAGAAACGTCAGTATTACAAGAAGCGAAAAAGCAGCTAGATGAATATTTCAAGGGGGAGCGCCAAGTATTCGATCTCCCGCTCAAGCAAAAGGGAACTTCGTTTCAAGAGCAAGTGTGGGAAGCACTTTCGACTATTCCATATGGTGAATCAAAAAGCTATGCAGACATTGCAAAAGCGATTGGTAACCCAAAGGCAGTGAGGGCGATTGGACAAGCCAATAGACGCAATGCATTACCTATTTTTATTCCCTGTCACAGAGTGATTGGAAAAGACCGTTCTCTGACGGGCTATGCAGGAACGAAGACAGATATGAAAGCGGTTCTGCTTGAATTAGAAGGTATCCCATTTGTTCAAAAATAAATCGATTGACCTGTTCCAAATGTTTTCCTAGCGACATATCCTTTTATTAAGCTAAAAAAGTTGGTTGAGGGAAAAAGGAGGGCGCTAGGGAATGTTTTGGGATAAAAAGAATAAAATGTATGCCGTCACATCACTATGTGTCAAAATGAAGGTTTTGACAGAAGAACAGAAAAAAGAAATTTTAGCAAAAACGAATGAAATAAAAAAGCGCGGTGCTCTTAAATAATAAGTACACGGCGCTTTTTTTATGATCAGAGTGAGATGCTGTCAGTGAACAGAGCATCAATCTCTTCTGTATAGTTCGACGTAATAATCCCTTTCTCTGTAATGATCCCTGAAATGAGATGGTGAGGAGTGACATCAAAGGCGGGATTGAATACCTGAACATCAGGTGGTGCAATTTGGACGCCGTTTAATTCCTTTACTTCCAGCGGGTCGCGCTCTTCAATTGGAATATCTGCCCCGTCTTTGGTTGAGATATCAAAGGTAGAAAGCGGTGCAGCTATAAAAAACGGAATTTGAAAATGCTTGGCTAAAATGGCAAGACTTAACGTGCCAATCTTATTCGCCGCATCTCCATTACGGGCAATGCGATCAGCTCCAACAATGACAGCAGAAATTTGCTTTTCTTTCATCGTATGGGCTGCCATGTTATCTGTAATGAGCGTCACATCTACGCCGCCTTGCATGAGTTCCCATGTTGTCAGCCTAGCCCCTTGGAGAACAGGGCGTGTTTCACAGGCATAAATGTGAAGATCGAGATTTTTCTTTTTGGCTAAATAAAATGGAGCAAGGGCTGTTCCGTACCGGCTCGTGGCGATGGAGCCTGCATTGCAAATGGTCATAATCCGATCACCCGATTTAAAGAGATGGAGTGCATTTTGACCGATTTGTTTGCATGTTTCTTCATCTTCAATTTGAATTTGAATGGCCTCATGGACAAGGTCTGTTTTGGCTGCATTGACCGAAGCTGCACGATCAATGCGCTGCAACAATCGCTCTAATGCCCAAGCTAGATTCACAGCAGTTGGACGAGCACTGTTTAAATATTCTTTTATTTGAATGACTTCTTGTTTAAACACATCAATCTCTTCTGTCTCAATGTCTTGGGCACTGAGCGCCAGTCCAAAAGCTGCTGTGATGCCAATGGCAGGTGCTCCCCGCACTTTTAACGTGACAATGGCATTATACACGTCTTCTTTTGTATATAGATGTTCAAATACGGTTTCTGCCGGTAATTTTTGCTGATTCAAAATGTTAATATGGTTTTCTTCCCATTCGACAGAACGGGGGACTTCAAATTCTTTAGACAAAACCCGTCACTCCTTTACAGATTGCTGGAATAATGCGACGAGGTCAGACGCTGTTTCCACTGCATGATATTGTTTGATGAATGTTTTTCCGAGCGTAAGTGCTGCTTTTTTCTGCTGAATCCGTATAGATGGTGATGGAATCGCATCGAGATCAGCGGCATGAGCAAGACCGATTGTTCGGCGGACAAGCTCACAGCCCGCAAAGCCTGTCGCTTCTTTTAAAATACGGTCAAAGGTTGTTTCTAAAAAACTGTCAGATACACTAAACGCTTCAATACTGTCTTCTTTCCAAGCTTTTGCGAACACTTCTTTGAAGGTTGCCCATACATTGACGACATGGTCAAAAAGGTGCTGCTGATCATGTTCATTCTCACGGGACAAAGCATTCAGGAACAGGTTAGCGATAAAGTGACCGATATCGAATCCGAAGGGACCATAAAATGCGAATTCTGGATCAATGATTTTGGTTTCCGTCTCACTTGCAAAAATACTACCTGTATGAAGATCTCCATGAACAAGTGTTTCGGCAGATGTCAGGAAAATACGCTTCAATTCAGCTGCTTTTGCCTGCACTTCAAGATCTGCCCAAAGCGCTTCGGCAGCTTCTCTTAATTCTTCTTCGAAATCATTTGTGCCGCTATCAAAGAAAGGATCTGTGAAGACGAGCTTTTCGGTAATGTCACAAAGGTCCGGATTCGTAAATTGCTTCACAAATTGTTTTTTGATTTTAGGATTTGTGGCAAAGTCAGAAGTGTAGAAAAGTGTTTTTCCTAAAAATTCTCCGACATGATCGGATAAATGCGGATATTGTTTTCCGGCAATTAGCCCTTTTCTGACGATTTCTAGGTGTGATAGATCCTCCATTGCCGTCACAGCAAGAGTTGTATCTGAATAATAGACTGCTGGTACGAGATGCGGTGTATACTCTGACTGCTTGATCAGGGCAGCACTTTCGATTCTCGCACGGTCTAATGTAAGCGGCCAGCTCTCTCCGACCACCTTGGCGTAAGGCAGTGCCTGCTTGATGATCAAACCTTTTTCTTGTTTATGATCAAAAATATGAAAGACGTAATTTAAATTCCCGTCACCGATTTCCGTACATGTCAAATGACTGCTTTCTTGGATCAAGCCAAGTCTAATTGCGAGTGCAACTGCCGAGCTTTCTGTTAATTCTTCATATGATGCCGTAAGTGTAACCAATTGCTTCCCCTCCAAATCATATAAAAAAACCTCTTTCTCCTGAGAGAAAGAGGCTTGATGGTGTGTATGCTCAAAGCCTCTCTTATCTCTCAGCACATACGTCTGATGGAATTAGCACCGTGCCCTATAAGACAAAATTGTCTTGGCGCTTACTTGCTGCGCCCCACTTCACAGTGGTATTAACGGTCGGTTGCTGTTGGGGTCAAAAGGCCAAATCCCTCGCCCAACTCTCGATAAGAGAAATCAATATGTCATTGTCTCGTGTCTGTTTGCATTTCTTAATTCAAGATATTATCAGAGCTGCGCTTCACATGTCAATCCTTTTTCAAAATTGCTTTACAATTCGTAAAACAATCCATTACAGTATTTGTATTGCTATGTAACTTGAATAGAAGGTGAAGATAAATGGAATTCCAGCAATCAGATGTATTGAAACAATTACCGACACAATTTTTTGCATCTCTTGTCCAAAAGGTGCAGAAAAAAGTGCAGGAAGGCGCAGATATTATTAATTTAGGGCAGGGAAATCCTGACCAGCCAACTCCCGCGCACATTGTAAAAGCCATGCAGGAAGCGGTATTAAAACCTGAAAATCATCAATACTCGTCATTCCGCGGAACAGCGAAATTAAAAAAGGCTGCCGCTGCCTTTTATGACAGAGAATATGGTGTCACGCTTGATCCGATGACGGAAATTGCGATTTTATTTGGCGGAAAAGCGGGGCTTGTTGAGCTGCCGCAATGCCTGCTGAATCCTGGTGATACACTCCTTGTTCCAGACCCAGGTTATCCTGATTATTGGTCAGGTGCCGTGCTTGCTGGAGCTCAGATGGTGACGATGCCGCTTCTTGAACAAAATGATTTTTTACCTGACTATGACCGGTTGCCTGAGGATGTTAAGAAAAAAGCAAAGTTGATGTATTTAAATTATCCCAACAATCCGACAGGTGCTACGGCAAGCCGTTCATTTTTTGAAGAAACCGTTACATTCGCAAAAAATCACAAGCTCTGTGTTGTCCATGATTTTGCCTATGGCGGCATTGGGTTTGATGGGGAAAAGCCAATCAGCTTTTTGCAAACAGATGGAGCGAAAGAGACAGGAATTGAAATATACACATTGTCTAAAACGTATAATATGGCAGGCTGGAGAGTAGGTTTTGCAGCAGGAAATCCGTCTGTTATTGAAGCGATTGAGCTTTATCAGGATCACCTGTTTGTTTCACTGTTCAAAGCCACTCAAGATGCGGCAGCGGAAGCTTTGTTAAGCGACCAAACGTGCGTACAGGTGCAAAATGATCGATATGAGAATCGGCGAAATGTGTGGATTGCTGCCTGCAAGGAGATTGGCTGGGAGGTCACTGCACCAAAGGGATCGTTTTTTGCTTGGCTAAAGGTGCCAGAAGGATACACATCTGAATCTTTTGCTGGCGTATTATTAGAGAGAGCACATGTGGTTGTGGCGCCGGGGAATGGGTTTGGTACTCACGGTGAAGGATACGTGAGAGTAGGACTTTTAACAAATGAGGAGAGGTTAAAAGAAGCCGCTCGGCGAATCGATGCCTTGAATCTGTTTGAAAATAAGCCATTGACAACATGAATAAACGGTGCGATAATTCAGACAATATTTAAGAAAAATGAATATTCTTATCAAGAGTAGGCAGAGGGACTAGCCCAATGAAGCCCGGCAACCGACTTCCATGAAGCACGGTGCTAATTCTTGCAGCAAGCGCTGAGAGATAAGATTCGGATGAATGACACGAAACAACCTCTTTAAGGCGCTGATAAAGCACTAGAAGAGGTTTTTTTATTGACCATATGCATGACGCAATCGAAAGGGGATTCCTAGTGAGTGAATTACTGGCAACATACGTATTAACACATCGAGAGGATGAACAAGTGAACCAAAAAGCGGAGCAGATCGCGCTTGGTTTAACAGTTGGATCATGGACGGATTTGCCGCAGCTCAAAAAAGAGCAGCTTCAAAAGCATAAAGGCCGGGTGGAAAAGGTATCAGAAAAGTTTGCTCCAGCCGAAAATGGCCTATATCAATCTGAGGTGACCATTGCTTATCCTGAGGCTAACTTTTCAGCGGATATACCGGCCGTTTTGACGACGATCTTTGGAAAGCTTTCACTAGATGGAAAAGTGAAGCTAGTCGACATTCAATTCTCAGATAGATTTAAAAGAAGTCTGCCAGGACCGGTATTTGGAATTGATGGCATACGAAAAAAAGCAGGCGTGTTTGATCGACCTTTGTTGATGAGTATTTTTAAAGGTGTCATTGGCCGTGATATGGCAGATTTAAAAGAACAGCTCCGTTTACAAGCATTAGGCGGCGTTGACTTTATCAAAGACGATGAAATTTTATTTGAGAGCCCACTAGCCCCTTTTGAAGAACGAATCAAAGAAGGAAAAAAGATATTAAAAGAAACATATGAAGAGACAGGGCACCGAACGCTATATGCCGTTAATTTAACAGGCAGAACCTTTGAACTAAAGGATCGAGCAAGAAAGGCAGCTGAGCTTGGAGCGGATGCACTCTTATTCAATGTCTTTGCCTACGGGCTAGATGTCATGCAAAGCTTAGCTGAGGATCCAGATATTCGATTGCCTATTATGGCCCATCCCGCAGTAAGCGGCGCTTTAACATCATCGCACGAATATGGATTCTCCCATTCTCTTCTTTTAGGTAAATTAAATCGATATGCTGGTGCTGATTTGAGTCTTTTTCCCTCACCGTATGGGTCGGTCGCACTTCCGAAAAAAGATGCCTTTGGAATCTATGAAGCTTGTGTAAAAGAGGATTCGGTTCAAAAAACGTTCCCTGTTCCGTCAGCAGGCATTCATCCTGGAATGGTACCAGTTTTGATGAAAGATTTTGGACTCGATCATGTGATAAATGCTGGTGGAGGAATTCACGGACATCCGCATGGAGCCATCGGGGGAGGGAAAGCATTTCGATCGATCATTGATGCGGTGACACATGGAGAGTCGATCCAAGAGAAGGCAGCTTCTTGCCAAGATTTAAAAGCAGCACTTGAACTATGGGGAAGGGTAGCAGAATAAATGAAAAAACCAATTGTATGTTGTGATTTTGATGGAACCATTACGAAAAATGATAATATCATTCGCATCATGAAACACTTTGCACCAAGTGAATGGACGGAGCTGAAGGACGATGTTCTCACAAAGGAGATCACCATTCAAGAAGGCGTCGGGCAGATGTTTCAATTACTGACGAGTGATCAAAAAGAAGCCATTCAATCGTTTATTTTAGAAGATACAGAGATTCGAGAAGGATTCAAGCAATTTGTTGATCATGTGAAAAAGGCTGATATTCCCTTCTATGTGCTAAGTGGCGGGATGGACTTCTTTGTTTATCCCATACTCGAGGGCATTGTGGATCGAGACGATATTTATTGCAATCATGCGTCATTTGGGGAAGAGCATATTCAGATTGAATGGCCGCATGCCTGCGATTCGCAATGTCAAAATGGCTGCGGATGCTGCAAGCCGTCAATCATTCGAGAGCTGACCCATGAGAATGACTTCATTATCATGATTGGAGATTCAGTCACCGATGTGGAGGCGGCAAAGCATGCGGATCTCACATTTGCGCGTGACTACTTACTAAACGAATGTAAAGAGCTCGGGCTTGTCCATCTAGAGTATGAAACATTTATTGATCTTAAAGCACAATTTGATCAAATAAAGGAAGTGAAGGAATGGCAGACGCAAAGAGCAAGCGCTGGCAGGAGCTAGCAGACGTCAAACGTGAACTGGCACAAAGAGACTGGTTTTATGGAACAAGCGGCAATTTATCGATCAAGGTGTCGGATGATCCAATCACGTTTTTGGTGACGGCAAGCGGCAAAGATAAACGAAAAGAAACAGATGAAGACTTTGTTTTAGTAAATGCAGCAGGTAAGCCTGTTGATCTGAATGAACCGCTTAGACCATCAGCTGAAACACTGCTTCACAACTACGTGTATGAGCAGACGAATGCAGGCTGCTGTCTCCATGTCCATACAATCGATAATAATGTGATCTCTGAACTGTATGGGGATAAGGGCGAGGTTCGTTTCAAAGGAAACGAAATCATCAAAGCGCTTGGTTACTGGGAGGAGGATGCAGAAGTGTCGTTACCGATTATTGAAAATCCAGCCCATATCCCGCATCTTGCAGCACAATTTGCAAAGCATCTCACTGAAGAGTCGGAATCAGGTGCTGTGCTCATTCGAAATCACGGCATCACAGTCTGGGGAAAAACAGCCTCTGAAGCAAAACGAGTATTAGAGGCGTATGAATTTTTGTTTAGCTACCACTTAAAATTAACGCTTTATCAAAAGCAGCTTGTCACATAAAAAGGAGGAAAAGCACATGGCGACGATTTTGATTCATAATGAAGAGAACACATTACTTGAAAGCGAGCAAGAGGTGGCAGCCTATTTAGAAAACCAAGGGGTCATTTATGAACATTGGGATATTGCAAAGCTGCCAAACCGATTATCAGAAAAGTATGATTTAACAGATGAGGAAAAGAAAGAGATTTTGACTGTTTTCCAAAAGGAAATTGAGAGTATATCTGAAAAACGAGGATACAAAGCGCAGGACGTGATTTCATTATCTGATGCGACACCAAATCTTGACGAGCTGCTCCAAAACTTTCAGCGTGAGCATCACCATACAGATGATGAAGTACGTTTTATTGTAAGCGGACATGGAATCTTTGCCATTCAAGGTAAGGATGGCGTCTTTTTTGACGTGAGACTGAATCCAGGCGATTTAATTTCTGTTCCGCCACATATTCGTCACTACTTTACACTGCAAGAGGATCGAAAAGTGGTTGCCGTTCGCATATTTGTTACAACTGAGGGCTGGGTGCCAATTTACGAGGAAGAAAAGGTTTAATGACAAAAGCTGATCATTCCGCATGAGGCGGAAGATCAGCTTTTTTTTAGGGAAATAGACATAAAATGAGAAAGAAAATAGTTGATTTTGATCTTCTACATAGGATAAAATTCTGTTTAATCCATGTGTCAGTCCTGTCCAAATTTGAAGTTTACCCCCAAATATGATTGGGTAAGAGGTCTTTAGGCTGTATAAAATTAAATAAAATTAGCATATTTAATTTAATTTACAAATAAAGTATAATTTTGGTGTCGGATCATTTTGAGCATAGACAGTCGAATTCATTGTGGGAGCTGAGATCATGAATAGTTATGTAAGGAAAGAACAATTGCTAATGTCAATTGATGAGAAGAGAAAACAGATGGTAGAAGCTGCTCAAGCAGAAGGCTACACTGGTGAGACGACAATTAAATATAGTCAAGAACTGGACAACCTGATGAATGAGTATCAGCATCTCCTTTTTCATGAGAAACAATCTGCCCCCTCCTTTCATGATCTTGTATCTCAAATGAGTCTTCTATCTGTAAACCGTCCCTCTTATTGACATGAAAAACCGGTCTTGCCTAAGCAAAACCGGCTGAATGTTTCAGCTATGCTGAGTGAGCAGAAGGAAGCATGATCACGACGGTTGATCCTTTATTCACTTCGCTCTCGATATCAATTGTTCCGCCATACATCGAAATGATTCGTTTACACACGACAAGCCCAAGACCTGTCCCTTTTTCCTTCGACGTAATAAAAGGGAGGAAGATATGTTTTAACATTTCTTCTGATATGCCTTCACCCGTATCTTTCACTTTAATAATGACATGTTCTTTTTCAGCCTCAATCAAAATCTTCAAATGACCGCCATTTGGCATCGCTTCTAATGAGTTCTTCGCTACATTTAATACGACTTGTTTAATGTGATCTTTTGTGCAATAAACCCCAACATCTTGAATCGTATTAATTTGCAAATCAACCTCAACATTATAAAGGTTCGCCTCAGAGAAAACGATCGGCATGATCTCACTTACAATTTCTTTTACAGAGTTATTCTGCCATTTTTCTGCCGTTGGTTTCCCTAATACAAGAAACTCACTGACGATTTGGTTAATTCGTTTGATTTCTTCTTCAATGACAGAGAAATAGAGCTGATCTTCTTCAGAGTGATACTTCTTTTGCAAAAGCTGTATAAATCCACTAATCCCTGTTAATGGGTTGCGAATTTCATGTGCTGTACTTGCTGCGAGGGTCCCGATTAATTCAAGCTTTTGCGCTTCATTTTGGTGACGCTCCTGCTGGGTTTGACGCCTTAAAATGATATATTGAACAAGTGTGAATAAAATATTTAATAAAATAAAAGCACTGGATAAAGGGATCAGCATAACAGACAGCACTTCACCTGTAGAAGCGCGCTGCGGATAGACTTCCAGCTTCCAGCTGTTTTCATCTAAATATGTAGACACGGTGCTGCCATTTTCTGATGCTGGCTGTGGACCACTTGTAAACACGACATGTCCATTTTGATTCAGCATCTTAAAATGAAGATCAGGGTTCAATACATTCATAATATTTCTTAAATAATCAATTTGAATGGCGGCGACTAGCACATTGGTGACTTCTTCGTTTTCATCCAGCACAGGCACACAAATGGAAAGAATCCGCTGTTTTGTAATTCGGCTCACATAGTTATCTGTGATCACCGTCTGCTTGGTCACTTGAATGCGCTTAAAGTAATCTCTGAATGATAGGTTGATTTTTTCCTTTAACGGTGTCGTGCTTACTGTTACATTTCCTTTTTTGTCTAGGAGATACAGACCTGAAAAACGAGGTTCTTGTTTATAGATTTTCTCTAGGATGTTTTGTACTTTTTTCGTCTCGAGAGGCTGGTCAAATCCCATGGCAAGAGAAGTTAATCTCGCTTCTGTTTCACTAATTAAATAATTCATTTGGTTTTTGTGAATATTTAACATAAGTGTAGCAGTTTGTTTGTTTTTTAAGTCGATTTTTTCCGTTTCTTTTTCGTAGATAAAATAACTAATGATTAGGGTTGGAATCATGACCAAAATAAGGTACAGCCTGATCTTCTTCCAAAACCCTTTCAATATACTCATCATTCATCGCTCCAACGTATTACCTAATAGACTTATTATAGCATTGAACCTATCTTTATTACGATGACTTGTGTGATTTTTAAAAAATTAGGTGATTCGTTCTGGTCTCATTTTCATGCTAAAGATGGATCAAGATGTTGACATTTTACTTATTGTTTATTAATGTCACATTAGTGGGTTGCATTTCATAAAGGATGATAAAAAAATGGAAAATCATAATGTTGAGAAATCTTTGAAATTATTTATTGTATTATCACGTGCATATCGCTCGATTAATCATCACATGAACAAGCATATTGTGAAGCACGGGCTGAATCCGACTGAATTTGCAGTATTAGAATTGCTGTATCATAAAGGGGATCAGCCGCTTCAGCAAATCGGTGATAAGATTTTACTTGCAAGCGGCAGCATCACGTATGTGGTCGATAAATTGGAGAAGAAAGAACTCCTCAGTCGTAAGGCCTGTGCAGAAGACCGCAGGGTCACATTTGCGCATATTACCGAGCAGGGACGAGCTTTGCTTGATGATATCTTCCCAGATCATGCGAAAGAAATTCATGAGATGATCAGTGTCCTGAGCGAAGAAGAGAAGGATGCCTGCATTGACATGCTTAAACATGTGGGACTCCGTGCAAAACATTTATATGATCATAAAGAATAAATAAAAAAGGAAGCCGAGGGCTCCCTTTTTTATTTTGCTTTTTTCTCAATCGGTAAAATAAGTACTTCTACGCGTCGGTTTTTACTTCTGCCTTCTGCTGTATCATTTGAAGCGATTGGTTTGAATTCACCGAAACCTTTTGTACTAAAGTTCTCTTGGTTTAAATTGCTGTTCTCAAGAATAATACTCAAAAAGTTTACAGCACGTATGGCACTTAAATACCAGTTGGATTCAAATTCTGAATTTCTGATCGGTACATTATCAGTATGTCCGCTAATGACGATGTCACGAGCGGGGTTAATGACGAGTAGTTTTGAGATTTCCTTTGCTAACGGGACATCTTGAGGGCGAATAACCGCCCGGCCAGAATCAAAGAAGATACTGTCTTCTATCGTAATGAGCAAACCTTCGTCCGTGAGCTTTGTTTCGAGCTTAGCTCCAAGTTTCTTATTGGCAATGAAGGAATCCACTTGCTTTTTGACCTTTGAGAGAACGGCATGATCTCGAGCTTTCGCTTTAGCTTCTTCATCTTCTTCAGCAGCTTTCTTGGTCTGGTTGCTATTTTCAGTTTCTTCAGTGCTTTGCATGCTGGTCTGATCCATGACACCAGTTCCGCCCGTAAAGACGACATTAAAAGACTTGGCCATCTGTTCATACTTTGCCTTGTCAATCGAACTAGATGCAAAAAGCACAATGAAGAGAGCGAGAAGAAGCGTCAGAAGATCGGCATAAGGGATCAGCCAAGATTCATCTACATGGTCATCGTGATCATGTTTTTTACGTTTCCTAGCCATTTTGTTTTTCTCCTTCTTCAATGACAAGATTTGCACGTTCTTTCGCTGGTAAGTACATAAGAAGTTTTTGTTCAATCACCTTTGGAGATTGACCTTCAAGAACAGAAAGGATCCCTTCGATCATAATCAGACGAAGTTTTACTTCTTCCTTTGATTTACGCTTCAGCTTGTTGGCAAATGGATGCCATAACACATACCCGGTAAAAATCCCAAGCAGTGTGGCAACGAAGGCTGCACTGATTGCATGTCCAAGTGCTTCAATATCTCCCATGTTTGCAAGTGCGGCAATAAGTCCGACAACTGCGCCAAGTACACCAAGCGTCGGAGCGTATGTACCGGCTTGTGTAAAGATTAATGCGCCTGACTGATGTCTTTCAGACATGGCGTCAACTTCCTCTGTTAAGACGTCGCGAATAAATTCTGCACTTTGACCGTCAACCGCCATGCTTAAGCCGTTCTTAAGGAAATCGTCATCTACTTCCTCAATGCTAGCTTCCAATGCTAAAAGACCTTCACGACGCGCAATTTGTGCCCAGTTTGAAAAAAGAGGGATCATTTCTTGAATCGTTGGAAGCTTATTGTCTTTGAAAATTTTGCCGAACAATTTTGGTGTTTTCTTAATTTCACTAGATGGGAATGCGATGACAACAGCTGCAATCGTCCCAACCACAATGATCAATATAGCCGCTGGGTTGATAAGAGCGGTTAGACTTACACCTTTCAGAACCATACCGACACTCAGTGCAATAAATGCTAAAATAATACCTATTAACGATGTTTTGTCCATTATCTCACCAAATCCTTTAACTATCTTTTTCTATAGTTAATATCGGTGTCTTCTAGAAGGGTTTTAGTCTGAATATCAAATTAAGGCAGTTTCTGTGAAGAATTTTTGACGAAAGCGCTTTCTATTACCTTAAAAAAGAAACTCCCTCTGATATAAAGGGAGTTTCTTTTAATTTCTTTGAGCAGTTTCATTTAAAAGCAGCTCTTTTAATTTTTCTTCATACATGATTTTGACAAGATCATAGCTCCAATTCATCATGTGATCCACCTCTTTTTCTTTTATCTTAAAGGAAAAGAGGCGGGGGAGCGTCGGCGTGCAGATGGAACTTAGACACCGCAACATGATGGAGCTGTAGATCCTTCTTAAGATGTAACTATCCTTTTTTTACGACAATTTCGTTATCTTCAACATCTACAGTAAATCCTGAAAACTTTTCTTCTTCAAGCAATATTTCCGTCATTTGATCTTCAACGTGCTCTTGAATGGTTCTTCGCAGTGGACGAGCACCAAATGCAGGATGATATCCAAGTTCTGCAATTTTTTCTTTCGCTTCTTTTGTCACATGGACTGTCAAATTCTGCTCTTTTAATTGTTCTGACAGCTCATTGAGCAGAAGATCCACAATCTTCACTAAATCATCTCGATCTAATGAGTCAAACTGAATGATGCTGTCAAAACGGTTCAAAAATTCTGGTTTGAAATAGGCGCTGAGTGAATCAATGAGTGATTGTTCTTCAATCGCTTCTTCCTGATCAGACTGGAAGCCGACTTTGACCGTTTTATCTGTGCTGCCTGCGTTACTTGTCATGATGATGACTGTATCTTTAAAGCTGACGGTTCTGCCTTGGCTGTCTGTTAACCGGCCATCTTCCATGATTTGAAGGAACATATGCTGCACATCAGGATGTGCTTTTTCGATTTCATCCAGCAAAATGATGCTGTATGGTTTTCTGCGCACTTTTTCTGTCAGCTGGCCTGCTTCATCATGTCCAACGTAACCAGGAGGAGAACCGATGAGCTTAGATACTGAGTGTTTCTCCATGTACTCACTCATATCTAAACGGATGATCGCATCTCTTGAACCAAATAATTCTTCAGCTAGCGTTTTCGACAATTCGGTTTTCCCGACACCTGTTGGTCCAACGAAAAGGAAGGAGCCAGTTGGTCTATGTTTCGATTTTAAGCCGGCTCTGCTTCTTTTCACAGCTTTCGCTACCTTTTCAACCGCATGTTCCTGGCCGATCACTCGTGCTTTTAAGCGGACGTCAATTTCTTTCATTTTGGTTTGTTCGTCTGCTTGCAGTTTGCCGACAGGGATGCCTGTTTTTTGTTCCACAATGGCTTGAATGTCTTCTGCTGTGACGACATGTTCTTTGTCATTTGTTTTGTTTTGAAGTCTTGCTTCAATGGCTTCTTCTTCATCTCGAAGCTTCGCCGCTTTTTCATATTGTTCTTCTTTTAAAGCAGCTTGTTTTTCAGCAGCGATTTCTGTCAGACGATTCGTTAGTTCATCTTCACTTGCTGCATCAATGGAGAGGTTCGCTTTTGAACCTGCTTCATCCATTAAATCAATGGCTTTATCCGGCAAATGACGGTCTTGAATATACCGGGAAGATAATTGAACACACGCTTGAATGGCTTCCGCTGAATAGGTGACGCCATGATAGCTTTCGTACTTATCTTGAATGCCTTTTAAAATCTCGATCGCTTCAGCTTGTGTTGGCTCATCTACAATGACGGGCTGAAAGCGTCGTTCAAGTGCGGCATCTTTTTCAATTTGACGATATTCTTTTAATGTCGTCGCACCTACTAGCTGGAGCTCGCCTCGTGCAAGAGCTGGTTTTAAAATGTTGCCAGCATCCATTGACCCTTCAGCAGAGCCTGCGCCTACAAGAAGATGGATTTCATCTACAAATAAGATAATATTTTTACGGCTTTGTAGTTCTTTAATTAACTGCTTCATTCTTTCCTCAAATTGACCACGTATCCCTGTATTCGCTACAAGGGAGGAGACATCTAATAAATAGATTTGTTTGTTCTTTAATTTATTTGGTACATCGCCACTTGCAATTTTCAGTGCAAGTCCTTCAGCGATCGCTGTTTTCCCAACACCTGGTTCACCAATGAGGACAGGATTGTTTTTATTTCTTCTATTTAAAATCTCAATGACTCTTGCGACTTCTTCATCACGGCCGATGACTGGATCAATTAAACCAGCATTTGCGCCATCTGTTAAATTGCGGCCAAGTTCATCGAGTAAGCCTTTTTGCTTTGGCTGCTCTACGTTTTGCGTATGTCCTGCTTGCTCTTGCCCAGAGAAGAATGAGCTTCCTCCGAACAATTGAGGTCCCATTTTCATTTTTGATTGCTCCATCAAAGAGGTGTAGCAGTCTTCACATAAAACCATTTGGCTCCGGGATGAATTCACTTGCATATTCAGGCGAATTGTTGCTTCATTTACTTGACAATGTTGACAACGCATTTGCCATGACCTCCTTATGATAAAAGTTTGACTTTATTTGACCAATGAATTTAAAGAAAATGGTCTGTTGTTTGACCATCTTTGACTATAGTATACTCTGACCTATTTTGACTTTCAACTGTTTTGCTCAAAGGCAGGTGAAAATCCTTTTTTGCATTTAATCATGGTTTGTCCTTCTTTTCAAGGAACTTGTCTCATAGGATAAAAAAAGACAATCGAAAGTGATGGGTGCGGAGGGGTCACATGAAACGTTCAAATGAATCCGCTTTTCAGCTTGCCTTTGTATATGTAGGAACAGTGGTTGGAGCTGGGTTTGCGACAGGAAAAGAAATCGTAGAATTTTTTGTTCGTTTTGGCTGGATTGGATTATTCGGAATCTTGATTAGCGGCGCTATTTTTACTGGACTTGGGGCAAAAATGATGCTCATTTCTAAACGAATTGAAGCGGAGTCTTATCAAGATATGAACCGGTTTCTATTTGGCGCAGCTGCAAGCAGGTATATTAATGTCGTCATGTTTTTTATTTTATTAGGCGTCACTTCAGTGATGATTTCTGGCGCAGGTGCTATATTTGAAGAACAGCTTGGCATATCGAAGGAATATGGCATTTTTTTAACGATTATTCTGAGCGTAATTGTGCTTTTGAAAGGATCAAAAGGGTTATTTGGTGTCAATGTTCTCGTCGTCCCAATGCTTATTTTCTTTTCATTGATTGTATTTCTTGATTCATTCGTTTTTAGCAGTAGTGAAAGTTATGTTCTTGCGCTGAAAATGGGTGAGGGAGAGTGGATTTTATCAGCTATCTCATATGGTGCTTTTAATTTGGCACTTTCTCAAGCGGTATTAGTGCCCGTCGCAAATGAAATGACCTCTGAAGCGGTGATTAAAAAGGGAGCTGTGCTTGGGGGCGTCATGCTGACAGTTATTTTATTTGTATGCTTTTTATCTCTTTCTTCATTAGATATGCTGGAGGTGTTTGATATTCCAATGGCTCAGGTCGTGTATCAAGTAGCAAATTCCATTCACCTCATTTATTTATTTGTGATCTTCGGCGAAGTCTTTACATCCGTCATAGGCAATTTATATGGACTGGAGAGACAAGTGAGGGCGTATATACGAATGAACAGTGTCTTGACGATATCCCTTATTCTCTTGTGCTGCTATGTGATTAGTAAAATTGGTTACGGTACATTGATATCAACGGTTTATCCTATTTTTGGATATGTGAGCATCTTTTTTATCCTCTTTCTTTTTCTAAAAAAAGTGCCCGCATCTTTTGATAAGTGAAGAAGGGATAGCCTGTATGAAAAATATGTGGTACACTATCCTCTGTGAAAATTGAACAAAAATCCGTGTAAACGGGAGAGGTTCTAGCAAAACCCTCTATAAAAAACTAAGGACTTGCCGTATCCTTGGATGTGGCATTTTTTATTTTTTATGGCTGGGACACCTCATACACATGTAAAGGTGTCTTTTCTTTTGAGAAAAATAGGGGTTTTCATGAGCCTTTCAGATGCAGCTTTGTACGATGGTATAGATCTGCAAAAGGAGGAGAACAGAAAATGAAAAATGAAAAAGCAGTTGTTGTCTTTAGCGGGGGACAAGATAGTACGACATGTTTGTTATGGGCACTTCAACAATTCGAAGAGGTAGAAACCGTGACCTTTCATTATAATCAGCGTCATCAAGAAGAAATTGATGTCGCCAAAAGAATTGCTGACAAGTTAGGTGTGAAGAATCATCTATTAGATATGTCTCTTTTGAATCAGCTGGCACCAAATGCTTTAACAAGAGTTGACATTGACATTGAGGAAAAAGAAGGAGAGCTGCCTTCCACATTTGTACCAGGAAGAAACTTAGTGTTCTTATCCTTCGCTTCTATTCTTGCGTATCAAATCGGTGCAAGACATATTATCACAGGTGTATGTGAAACAGACTTTAGCGGCTATCCAGATTGCCGTGACGAGTTTGTAAAGTCTTGTAATGTCACAGTGAATTTAGCGATGGAAAAACCATTTGTCATCCATACACCACTCATGTGGCTCAATAAAGCAGAAACATGGAAGCTGGCGGACGAGCTGAGTGCATTAGATTTTGTGAAAAATGAAACGCTCACTTGCTATAATGGCATCATTTCTGATGGCTGCGGGGAATGTCCTGCGTGTAAGCTTCGGAAAAATGGCTATGACACTTATATGGAAATGAAGGAGGCAAAATAAATGCTTTCTCAAATCTATCCACAAGCGAATCATCCATACTCATTTGAATTGAACAAAGATATGCATATATCGGCTGCTCATTTCATTCCAAGAGAAGATGCAGGTGCTTGCAGCCGTGTACATGGTCATACGTACACCATCAATATAACCATTGCTGGGGACGACCTAGATGAATCGGGTTTCCTTGTCAATTTTAGTACATTGAAAAAACTTATTCATGGACAGTATGATCACACGCTGCTCAATGATCATGAGGAATTCTCATCAATCGATCCATACGCGATGCCTACTACAGAGGTTGTGGCAAAGACAGTCCATGACAAAGTCGCAGTATATTTATCGACTTTAGCAAATAAACCAGTATGTGTTCAGGTCTTTGTTAGGGAGACACCAACAAGCTACTGCATTTACCGTCCGAAACGAGTTGAACACAATGGCTAAAGCGATTCCTGTATTAGAAATTTTTGGTCCGACCATTCAAGGAGAAGGGATGGTCATTGGACAAAAAACCATGTTTGTCAGAACAGCTGGCTGTGACTACTCATGTAGCTGGTGTGATTCCTCCTTTACATGGGATGGCTCAGCAAAGCATGACATTCAGTGGCTTCACGCTGAAGACATTGTCAAAGAATTAAAAAGAATAGGTGGACAGGCTTTTTCCCATGTCACCATTTCAGGGGGAAACCCTGCGCTTTTAAAACAAATGGAATCACTTATTGATTTGCTTCACGAAGAAGGAATTGATACAGCGCTTGAAACACAAGGGACGATGTATCAGGACTGGTTTTTGAAAATTGATGATTTAACCATTTCTCCGAAGCCGCCAAGCTCTAATATGAAAACAGATTTTACGAAACTCACACGTATTATAGATGAGCTGAAAAACGAAAATAGATTACAGCATGCAAGCCTGAAGGTCGTGATTTTTGACGATCATGATCTAGCCTATGCAAAGGATGTTCATGCGAAATATCCAGAGCTTCCTTTTTATTTGCAGGTAGGAAATGATGACACGACGACAGGTGATGATGCGTACTTATTGACGCATTTATTAAAGAAATATGAAGCGCTTGTTGATCAAGTAGCGCAAGATCCAGACTTAAATCGCGTAAGAGTGCTGCCGCAGCTGCACACATTATTGTGGGGAAATAAACGAGGCGTATAGAAAGGAAGAGACGACATGACGACAAGAAAACCAGAAGAATTAGAAGGTGTCACTTTACTAGGAAATCAAGGAACCAATTATTTGTTTGATTATGCACCGCAAGTGCTTGAAACATTTCCGAATAAACATACAAATAGAGATTATTTTGTGAAATTTAACTGCCCAGAATTTACGTCACTTTGTCCGCAAACAGGTCAGCCGGATTTTGCGACAGTTTATATCAGCTATATCCCAAATGAAATCATGGTTGAAAGTAAATCATTAAAATTGTATTTGTTCAGCTTCCGTAACCATGGTGATTTCCATGAGGATTGTATGAATATTATTATGAATGATCTCATTGAATTGATGGACCCAAGATACATTGAAGTATGGGGCAAATTTACACCAAGAGGCGGTATTTCAATTGACCCGTACACGAACTACGGAAAACCTGGTACCAAATATGAAGAAATGGCTTCATATCGCATGATGAATCATGATATGTATCCTGAAACGATTGATAATCGCTAATAAAGGAAAAGACATGCCTAATGACATGTCTTTTTTTATGGGTTTGAATGAGATGAATTAGACTGAAGTGATAAAAAAAGAGAAGAGTCATGTCGCTCTCCTCATACAAATGGGAATAGAACTTGCTAGGACGGCTGGGGGCTACCAGCTCGTAAATTTATTATACATGACAGAACGTATGTTTGTAAAGATAAATTGTGTTTTTTGCTTATCTTATTTGCTTTGAGATAAAATAGAGGCAATGAACGAATAACGGAGGCGTTTGAGTTGGCAAACAAAGAAGAAAAGACAGAGAAGCTGCTGATGGAGCTAAAAGAAGAGCTTCAAATGCTCGAACATCAAAACAAAGAACGATATAAATGGAGTGCCTCCACATTGCTTGGAGTGATTGCACTTTTGATTGATAAAGGCGTTATCACCCCCGAGGAAGTGGACATGTACAAAACGAAAGCGGAAATGCAGACCTTTCATACGCAAAAAGACTGACACTTCTTCATATGGTGTCAGTCTTTTTCATATGTGATTGTCAAAGAGAGCTAAACTGTCAGAAAGCAGCTTTGCTTCGTATTTACGTATGTATCGATAGTCTGAATTGAGGATTGCAAATTAATGTACGGAGTCTTTGATGATTTTATAGTTTTTATGATTAACGACTGTTAGTGAATCCAGTTCTAAATCTCTATAGTTGTCCATAATGGTGACATCGACAATGACAGAGTTTTCATTCACTTTTTCAACTACACCTGTTAAACCATTTCTAAATTCGATCACATTTCCAATTTTTGCAATCTTCAACCGATCCCTCTCCTTTAAAAACAGATTTCATTCCCTATTAAAAAGTATTTTGCAATATTTTCATACCAATGTAAAGGATAAAGACGTTTTTGTTTTGTTTTCGTTGTATGCTTTCCTAACGGATGGTATATTTAATATTTGATGATGGCTGTAAAGGAGCGGTTTATTTGACGGAAGAACAAATCCTCACAATACTTGAATCGTTACGAAATGGGACAGAAAAGCAAGTGACCATTCAGAAAGATGATTTTTTAACGTTTCGTTCGATCTTGGTGAATCAAGATGATTTTAAGTATTTTCGCGGGATTGCGAAACATGGTGGAGATGTTATTTTTGAATATCTTACAGAAGCAAGAAGCTAAAGCTTTTTCTCATGAATGAGAGAAAGCTTTTTTATTTTAGTTCTTTTGTCACACTTCAAACGAGCTTGATACATCTGAAAAGAAAATGTAATAACCCATAATCAGGAGCATAAGGATGATTATAGGCGGAAAAGGGGCCTTTTTAAGCGCTAACAATTCCAGTTGATACGCAATTCAACTAGGACATGCCATTTAATGACGGAATTTGGACAAGCATGCAAATCTTTGTGCGTGAAAATAAAAGGAGCTCTTGTTAGAGTGGACAAGTATCTTACCGCCTATTTTGATAAAGGAGGAATGAGGCGAATGATGAAAATTCATACCGCTCTTTTTGTCATCCTTATGCTAATCGCAGCCATGAAGATGGACAATATACAAGAGCAGCAAGGCACACTAAGTCACGAACTTTCACAAGCACCTGTTAAGCATGAGCTTTCATATATAGATCAAGATGATCACGATCAAGTCATCCCAGCATTTTCAGAGGAGAAGCGTCAGCCGAAAGTCAAAATGCTAAGTACGTCTACAGAAAAAAAGTCTTCAAAAACGAAGCAAAAGAAAAGAGTAAAATCAGAAACGACGAATGAGGAAAGCGCCAAACGCTATTCTAATGAAGAAATGGAGCTGCTCTCACGATTGGTACATGCTGAAGCGAAAGGTGAATCTTACGCAGGTAAAAAAGCTGTGGCAAGCGTCGTCTTAAACAGGGTGGAGCATCGCTCTTTTCCTGACAGTGTCAAAGGTGTTATTTATCAGCGAAATGCTTTCCAGCCAGTATCGAATGGAAGTATTCATGATAAAGCAGATCAAGATTCTGTTAAAGCTGTGAAGCAAGTAGTGAAAGAACATGACAGAACAACAAAGGCCATTTATTTTTATAATCCCAAAACGGCAACAGATAACTGGATTCGTTCTCGCAAAATTGTAGAACGTATCGGTCGTCACGTATTTGCCATATAAAGAAAGAAGCGATTTGATGGATCGCTTCTTTTTTTGTCTTCATTTATCAAAATATTTTCAGGACTTGTCTCATAGAATGTGAAAAGAATTTGCTTTAGATAAAGGGGAGGCTACATGAATCGATTTGTAAAAGGGGTCATTCTGCTATCTGTCGCAGCTTTCATTGCGGAGTGTATCGAGTTTTTAGTCAATATGATTTTAGCGAGAGAGCTTGGAGAACATGGAATGGGTCTATATATGAGTATCCTTCCAATCATTATGCTTGTCCTTGTGATTGCCAGCTTAGAGCTGCCAGTCTCCATTTCTAAATTCATTGCAGAATCGCATGAGCGGCTCCATAAAAGTATGCTCCGCCATGCGTTTAAAATGACGCTTGTGGTCACATGTACAACAACGGGGATCGCTGCGATTGTCCTGCCGTTCATTCCAGTCTTTCAGTCGTATCATCCGCTCATGAAAGGGCTTGTGCTGTCTCTTATTCCAATTATTGCGTTTACCTCGATCGCACGCGGCTATTTTATGGGAAAGCAGCAAATGGGCAGGATCGCTCTTGCCAATATGCTGAAGAAAACGATCCAGCTCATCTGCTTGTTTTTGTTCTTCCATTGGTATTCGTTTGATATTGAAACAGCGGTACTCATTGCCATCGGTGTCATTGTCGCGAGTGATCTCGTCGTCTTTATTTATTTATACTCCCAATACGTCATGGCGAAAAATGCTGTCAATGTCAGGTCTGTTGAATTAAGAGGAATTGACGTGAGAAAGCGCCTATTAGCTGTCTCCATTCCGACAACGGGCATGCGGATTTTTCATGCGATCGCAAATGCCATAGAACCATTTTTAATCAAAGGAGCCCTTATTGCAGCAGGCATCTCTGGCACACTTGCTGTTGATCATTACGGCATGCTGGCTGGTGTCGCGATGTCGATCGGTTTTTTCCCTGCGTTTATCGCTCATTCCATCATGATTGTGATGATTCCGAGTGTATCTGAAGCCTATGCTTTACGTCAATATGACCTTGTGAAAAAACGTGTCAGGCAGGCGATTCTCATTACATTTGGGTACGGGGTGCCGACAGTGATGGTGATGTATTATTTTGCTTATCCGCTCACGCAGCTCTTTTTTGATTCACCGCAAGCTGCTGTCTACTTACAGCTGCTTTGGCCGTACTTTTTATGCCACCTGTTTGTGATGCCATTTCAAGCGTGCTTAATCGGTATGGGGCTCATTAAAGATGTGTTCCTACATAATATATGGGTGCATGTCGTCTCGTTTTCAATGGTGTATTTTCTCGGATCAATTGAAAGCTTGAATATGATGGGGGTCATATTAGGGATGAATACGGGCATGCTTCTGTTGACTGCACTGCATTATGCGACGATTTGTAAGGAGCTCGGCGTTTCCATGTTTCTTAGAGTGAAAAAAGCATGAATGTCCTCTTCGTCGAGCGGGCAAGCTATAAGAAAACTGGGAAGGAAGATCCTGATGAATCGTAAATATCTACCCGCCAGTCTTCTTATAATGACCTTGCTTCTATTACTCATAGGCAGCGAGGCTGAAGCGAAAGAGCCCGTTATGGCGCCAAAGATAGAGGCTCCTGCATTAACTGGTGAAACGCAGATGATTCCGGCGAAAGGAAAAAAGACCATTTTGCATTTTTGGACAACATGGTGCCCGTCCTGCAAAATGGAGCTGCCCGTATTTGACCAGATCGTGAAAGAAAATCAGAGTGATGTTGATATCTTAACGGTGAATTTACTAGGGGCAGAACAAAGTAAACATGCGGTTGCCCAATTTGTGAAAGACAGAAAGTTTACATTCCCGGTCATACTAGATGAGCGAGGGGAAATGATGAAGAAATACCAAATCATCACCATTCCAACCAGCTTTTTGATAAATGAAAAAGGGGAAATTGTGAAAAATCATGTAGGTCCACTGACGAAAAAACAAATCAAGGAGTGGACGGATTTTTAGAACGAAACATGATTTCAAGAACCAAGGATCATTCCTTTGGTTCTTTTTTGTGTTCAATTGCTTTTTATCTGAATAAACTGTGCTCAGAAGAGATGAAATGGTCTACATCAATAATGATAATTATTATCAAAAAGAAATTATAATAATTATTAATTGAAAATCGGTCAGAACCTGTTATAATGAATAACAGACCTATAAAAAGCTTAAAATAGCAGAAAATATAGATGAAAAAAGGAAACGGGCAACAATTGATGATGTGAAAATCATTATCAATTAGAGAGGAGAAAACAATCATGAATGAGAATACAGCACTTTATCAAACAACAAATCAAAAGGAATCGAAAGGGTCCCTTCATCAATGGGCACAGCACGGAGAATTAATAGCAGCAGGTATCTCGGGGATTCTCATTTTGGTTGGATGGATGTTAAAGGATGAGAGCATGTGGAGTATTCCTTTATTTATCCTTGCGTTTATTATTGGAGGTTTTGCAAAGGCGGAGGAAGGAATTGAAGAAACCATTTCGTCTAAAAGCTTGAATGTTGAACTTTTAATGATTTTCGCAGCTATAGGCTCAGCAATCATTGGATATTGGGCAGAGGGCGCGATCTTAATTTTTATTTTCTCACTTAGTGGTGCGCTTGAAACGTATACTTCAAATAAAAGCAAGAAGGATTTAACAGCTTTAATGAGCATCGCACCAGATGAAGCGACTTTAATTGAAGAAGATGGCACGACCATTCAAGTCGCTGCTTCATCGTTAACACCAGGTGACCGTATCATGATCAAAGCTGGGGAACGTATTGCAGCAGATGGTGTGATTCTAAGCGGCAGAACAAGTGTGGATGAATCTGCGCTTACGGGCGAGTCTGTGCCCCAGGAAAAAGGGCAAGGCGAAGATGTGTTTGCGGGAACAGTGAACTTAAATGGTTCCTTAACAGTAGAAGTGACAAAACATAATGAAGAAACACTTTTCCATAAAATTATTAAACTTGTCGAATCGGCTCAAGAAAGTGTGTCACCAAGCCAGGCTTTTATTGAAAAATTCGAAGGTGTGTATGTAAAAGGTGTACTGATCACCGTTGCGATTTTAATGGTTCTGCCTCATTTTGTACTAGGCTGGAGTATGAGTGAAACCTTCTACCGGGCCATGGTGTTTATGGTTGTTGCATCACCTTGTGCGCTTGTTGCATCCATTATGCCAGCTGCTTTGTCACTGATCTCAAACGGCGCAAGAAACGGAATGCTCGTCAAAGGGAGCGTCTTTTTAGAAAAGCTAGGCACAAGCAGCATGATTGCTTTTGACAAAACGGGAACGATTACAAGCGGAAAGCCAGCTGTGGAGCAGGTGGTGATCGCTAAAGGACAAGAGGAAGCGGCCTTTTATCAGGCGCTTTATCAAATTGAAAGTCAATCAAACCATCCATTAGCGAAAGCGATCTCTGATATGGCACAAGAGCAACAAATAGAAAGATTAGCTCATGTCACCATTGAAGAAACCTCTGGTTTTGGTGTAAAGGCACAATTGAATGGAGAAACGTGGCGGATTGGGAAGAAAGACTTTGCTGGCAAGGCTTCAATGGACCGCGAGATTGAAGAGGCAGGAGAGCATCTTTCTGAAAAAGGATATACAGTGGTGTATGTTCAGAAGGAACAAGAAGTCGTTGGATGCCTTGGCCTTAAGGATCAAATTAGACCTGAAGCGAAGAAAATGATTCAAGAGCTGAATGATTTAGGCATTCAAACCGTCATGCTGACAGGAGATCAGCAAAAAACGGCTGAAGCCATAGCGCAGGAAGCCGGCATCCAAACGGTTGTTGCTGAGTGTCTGCCAGATGAAAAGGTCCATGAGGTCAATCAATTAAAAAAACAAGGGAACTCGATCATCATGGTAGGCGACGGAATCAATGATGCACCGGCACTCGCCACAGCAGATGTCGGGGTTGCGATGGGCGGAGGCACAGACGTAGCCTTAGAAACAGCAGATTTGATCTTAATGAAAAACAATTTAAATAACTTAACAAAGATGATCCGTCTTTCAAGAAAGATGAATCGAGTTATTAAGCAAAATATTATTTTCTCATTAACGGTGATTTGTTTGTTAATTTGTGCGAATTTCTTACAAGTGCTTGATTTGCCTTTTGGCGTCATCGGGCATGAAGGAAGTACGATTTTGGTCATTTTAAATGGATTGCGTCTGCTTCGTGCATCTTAAGCAAATCATCATAGTGCACTTGGCTTCTGCCAGTGCGCTTTTGTGCGAAATAAAGCAAAAACTGATACAATAGATCAGTAGTAAAACGTGTGAGGAGGATCACGATGAACCGAATGAAGAGCTTGTCTTCTTGGCTAAAGGAAAAAGACATTCAAGGTGCATTTATACATACAAAGGAAAATGTGTTTTATCTATCTGGATACTTCACAGAGCCGCATGAAAGAGTAATGGGGCTGTTTGTGTTTCAAGAGGCAGATCCATTTTTTATTTTGCCTAAAATGGAAGTCGAACAGGCGAAAAATGCTGGATGGTCAGGCGATATCATTGGTTATGAAGACCATGAAAATCCATTTGATTTCATTCAGTCAGCAGTAGAAAAACGCGGTATAAGAGCAACTCGACTTGCAATTGAAAAAGAGTCGATTCCGCTTCAAAGAGCAGAACAGCTTCAAGCTGCCACTGGGGCAGAAACTTTTGTCCGGGCAGAAGAAGAGCTCAATCAGCTAAGGCTGATTAAAGATGAATCTGAAATTGCTACACTGAAAAAAGCAGCTCAATTGGCAGATGAAGGGGTAAAAGTTGGAGTGAACGCCTTAAAAGAAGGAGTCACCGAAACAGAAGTGCTCGCTGTCATTGAATATGAGCTAAAGAAAAAAGGCATTCAAGGCATGTCCTTTTCGACGATGGTTCTCTTTGGCGAAAAATCAGGAGAGCCTCACGGAAATCCAGGACAGGCAGCCTTAAAAAAAGGCGACTTTGTGTTATTTGACCTTGGAGTCATTGTTGATGGGTACTGCTCAGACATTACAAGAACATTCATCTATCAGGAAGCTTCTGATCAGCAAAAGGACATCTATCAAACCGTTCTAAACGCAGAAATGGCAGCACTTGAAATGAGTAAGCCGGGTGTGAGAATTGGAGACCTGGACTTAAAAGCACGCGGGCTGATCACAGATGCTGGATATGGAGACTATTTCCCTCACCGCCTTGGACATGGTCTAGGGGTGTCTGTTCATGAGTTTCCTTCGATGAGCCAGGCAAATGATGATCTTCTCCAAGAAGGCATGGTGTATACGATCGAACCGGGGGTTTACGTCCCAGGAGTCGGCGGCGTCAGAATTGAAGATGATGTATTGATCACAGCAGACGGTCCAGTCACTTTAACCAATTATCCGAAAGAGCTGACGATCATCAAGTAATAAAAAAATCACGATGAACGTCCATGTCTTGGAAGTGTCATCGTGATTTTTTGTCACTCTTTTCGATCCTTATCAACAAAAAAATCATCAATTGATTCAAACGGTTTGATTTTATGTTCTTTTCCTAAAGGATGTAGTGCAAAACGAGCAGAAAACAAAACAGTCATACATAATATAATCCATATGATGAAACCCATCTTGAATTCCCCTTTCCATCCAGTGATTTGTTCAGCTCACATACATCTTAAAGTATGAAACGCTTACCATAGCAAGAGAAAGTAGGAGAAAAAATGGCAAACATAAGGGAGATTGCGAAAAGAGCGGGCGTATCTGTGACAACTGTATCACGTGTGTTGAATGATCATCCTTATGTCAAAGAGGAAAAACGAGAACGTGTTCTACATGCGATGAAAGAGCTTAAATATACGAGAAACATTCAAGCTGTCCATTTAGCAAAGGGCTATTCAAATATGCTTGGCATCGTTCTTCCGACGATTGAACACTCTTATTTCAGCGGACTTGTCACAGGTATTGCAGAAAAAGCACAGGCGCGCGGTATGCATTTTGCTTTATTTCAAACGGGGTATGATCCATTAAAAGAAAAAGAAGCGTTAATGAGTTTAAAAGAACGCCGTGTGGATGGTTTAATATTTTGTTCAAATGCGTTAAGTGATGAGCACCTTCTAAAGTGGCAGGAATCTGGGCCGATTATATTTTGTCATCCCACGCCGCATGATACATGCTCAACAGTGTCAATTGCGCATGATCAAGCATTTAAGGAAGGTCTGCATCATTTGGCAGCATGCGGCCATCAACGAATTGCGATTGTTCTCGCCAGAACAGAAGGAGCGAATAGCGAGTCGCGCCTTCAGGCTTATCAAGACATGATGAAATCGCTCGGGCAGGCCATTGATGAAGAGTGGATCATCGAAGGGAAGCTATCACTTCTTGATGGAAAACGATTGTTTGCAGAATGGAAGGAAATGAAAAATCGCCCTACGGCATTATTCATTACAAATGACGATGTCTCTGCAGGCTTTTTATTAGAGGCGCAGCGTCATGACATAAAAGTAGGAGAATTTCCAGCCATACTGAGCTTTCAATATAACCAATTAAGTGAGGCTTTGGGGATTTCCAGCATTGATATTCCGCTGAAACGAATGGGTCAGGAAGCGTTTGATTTGTTCGATCGGGCCATAAAGGGAGAGGTGCCAGAGAAAAGAATGCTGCCATTTCGCCTGATCGAGCGATCAACCACCGTTTTCAAAAACAATCGTTGACGCACGTTTCATCTGTTTTGTACGATAAGAGGGATTGAATAAGAAGGAGGTGGGGATGTTCATGGAATCCTTCACCGTTGATAAAGCGTTAAATAATAATGTCATCATTGCAAGACACCCTTCTTTGGGCGAAGTAGTTCTGATTGGGAAAGGAATCGGCTTCGGGAAAAAATCGGGTGATGTTCTCGATCAAGATACATTTGAAAAAATGTTTGTCCTTAAAAATACAAAGGAACAAACAGAATATAAACAACTGCTTCACCACATTGATGAGAACATGATCGAGCTTGCCAATGACGTCATTTATCATATACGAGAAAAAATGGGACACCGTTTGAATGAGCATATTCATATTGCCCTGACTGACCATATTGCCTTTAGTTTTAAGCGGGTGCAGCAAGGATATGATATCACCAATCCCTTTATGCTTGAGACGAAGTCGTTGTATCCGAAAGAATACGAGGTCGCAAAGGAAGTCGTTGAGCTAATTAACGAGCGTCCTGATGTCGAAACAAAGCTGCCAGAAGGAGAGATTGGCTTTATTGCGCTCCACATTCACTCAGCTTTAACGAATCGGCCATTATCTGAGGTGAACCGTCATTCGCAGCTCATCACGCAAATGGTCCAAGTCATAGAAGATTCATTTCATATGAAAGTAGACAGAGAAAGTATTCATTATTTACGCTTATTGCGCCATATTACGTTTTCGATTGAGCGTATTAAACGGGAAGAATCTTTAGAGGAGCCAGAAAAATTGCTTCATCTATTGAAAAATGAATATCCTTTATGCTACAATACTGCTTGGAAAATGATCAAAATATTACAACATGCATTGAAAAAGCCTGTACAAGATGCAGAGGCTGTCTACCTGACCCTTCATCTGTACAGATTGACAAATAAAATTTCATAGTTTCCTTGAAACGTGTAACTGATTCGATCAGGCATGAGTGACTTAAGGTAAATACAGGATAAGATCCTGTTATTTGCGCAACCTTATATCACCATGCCTTTTTTTGTGTTTGAAAGTGAAATGTAAACGGTTAACTATGAAATGTATGTCAGGGAGCGTCCCACATGTATGTTGTAAGCGAAAATAAAAGGAGGTTCAACTAGTGTTTAAATCACTTTTTGGTGTGTTGCAAAAAATTGGACGAGCACTTATGCTTCCAGTTGCGATCCTTCCTGCTGCTGGTATTTTACTAGCACTTGGGAATGCGATGCAAAATCCGCAGCTGATCGATGTGGCTCAATTTTTAAGCAATGATACAATTCAGCTTGTTGCAAGCGTCATGGAAAATGCGGGGAACATTGTCTTCTCGAATCTTCCGCTCTTATTTGCTGTAGGGGTTGCCATCGGTCTTGCTAATGGAGACGGTGTGGCAGGGATTGCCGCAATTATCGGTTATCTTGTCATGAACGTAACGATGAGTGCCGTATTAATGGCCAACGGATCCATTCCATCCGATTCAATCAAATTGGCTAAGTTCTTTAAGGAAAGCCATCCAGCATATGTTAATATGCTCGGCATACCGACCTTGTCTACCGGAGTTTTTGGCGGGATTATTGTCGGGGTATTAGCAGCTTATATGTTTAATAAATTTTACAAAATTGAGCTCCCGCAATATCTTGGCTTCTTTGCTGGTAAGCGTTTTGTTCCAATTGTTACATCTATTTCAGCACTTATTTTAGGGCTTTTGATGCTAGTCATTTGGCCGCCAATCCAAGGTGCACTGAACTCGTTCTCAACAGGACTGCTCGCAGCGAATGAGCCGCTTGCTGCCTTTGTATTCGGTGTCATTGAACGCTCATTAATTCCGTTTGGTCTGCACCACATATTCTACGCGCCATTCTGGTATGAGTTCTTTAGCTATAAGAGCTTATCAGGAGATATTATCCGTGGTGATCAGCGTATCTTCATGGCTCAAATCAAAGATGGTGTTCAGCTGACAGCTGGTACATTCATGACAGGGAAATATCCGTTCATGATGTTTGGTCTGCCAGCAGCAGCACTTGCGATTTACCATGAAGCAAAACCAAAGAATAAAAAGCTTGTCGCAGGAATTATGGGATCAGCAGCCCTGACTTCTTTCCTAACAGGGATTACTGAACCGCTTGAATTCTCATTCTTGTTTGTTGCACCAGTGTTATTTGCCATCCACTGTGTATTTGCTGGATTATCCTTTATGATAATGGATATTCTAAACGTGAAAATCGGTATGACCTTCTCAGGAGGATTAATCGATTTCTTCTTATTCGGTATCTTGCCAAACAGAACCGCTTGGTGGCTTGTGATTCCAGTTGGTCTCGCACTTGCTGCTATTTATTACTTCGGATTTAGATTCGCCATTCGCAAATTTAATCTGAAAACGCCAGGCCGTGAGGATGAAGCAGCTGACGGTGCAGATAGTGCTAAGTCTGAAAAGGGTAATGACTTACCTTATGAAATTCTTGAAGCAATGGGTGACCAAGAAAACATTAAACACCTTGATGCTTGTATTACGCGTTTACGTGTCACTGTTAACGATCAGAAGAAAGTGGACAAGGACCGCTTGAAAAAGCTTGGTGCTTCAGGAGTTCTCGAAGTAGGGAACAACATCCAGGCCATCTTCGGTCCTCGCTCTGATAATTTAAAAACACAAATGCAGGACATCATTGCAGGCCGCACGCCTCGTCCAGCGAAAGACCCTTCTGCAAAAGAAGAAGTCAGCCAGCAGGTCGAAGAAGTCATTGCAAAACCGCTTCAAAACGAACTAGGTGAAGAAATCTTTGCTTCACCAATTACAGGGGAGCTTCATCCGATTACAGATGTACCAGATCAAGTATTCTCAGGGAAAATGATGGGTGACGGTTTCGCCATCTTGCCAACAGATGGAACGGTGGTTTCACCGGTGAAAGGGAAGATCTTAAATGTATTCCCAACGAAACACGCAATTGGCCTGCAATCTGATGGTGGACTTGAAATTTTGATCCACTTCGGTATTGATACGGTCAGCCTCAAAGGAGAAGGATTTGAAGCATTTGTACAAGAGGGAGATCAAGTAGAAATCGGTCAAAAACTCTTAGAGGTTGATATTGATAAAATTAAGTCTGAAGTACCATCTTTGATGACACCAATTGTATTTACCAACTTAAGTGAAGGACAATTTATTGACCTTCAAGAATCCGGTGAAATCAAAGCTGGTCAAGAAAACATCATGAAAATTTCAAAATAATTTTCATAACTGCCGTTCTTGTTAGATGACAAGCTCGGCAGTATGATATAATATTGTGGATGTATTAATTGTATAAAAAGGAGATTGATAAAAATGGCTCAACAAACATTCAAAGTAACTGCAGATTCTGGAATTCACGCACGTCCTGCAACAGTACTTGTACAAACTGCTAGTAAATATGATGCTGATATCAACTTAGAATATAATGGTAAAACAGTGAACCTGAAATCTATTATGGGTGTAATGTCTCTAGGAATTGCGAAAGGTGCTACAATCACTATCTCTGCTTCTGGTTCTGATGAAAATGATGCACTTGCTGCGCTTAAAGACACAATGAAAAGTGAAGGCCTAGGCGAGTAATGCAACAACTGAAAGGAATCGGTGCTTCAGCAGGCGTTGCGATTGCAAAAGCATATCGTCTGGAAGAACCAGATTTAACAGTTCACCAAAAAGACATCAACGATCCAGAGACAGAAGTGAAGCGTTTTGAAGAAGCAATTCATGTTTCTAAACAAGAACTTGAAGCAATTAAAGAACATGCGCTAAAAGAGCTTGGCCAAGACAAAGCAGATATCTTTTCTGCACACCTTCTTGTGTTAAGTGATCCAGAGCTGCTAAACCCAGTAAAGGATAAAATCAACTCTGATAAAGTAAATGCTGAATTTGCTTTAAAAGAAACAGCGACAATGTTTGTTACGATGTTCGAAGCAATGGACAATGAATACATGAAGGAACGCGCAGCGGATATTCGCGACGTAACAAAACGTGTAACTGGACATTTGCTAGGCGTTGACATTCCGAATCCAAGCATGATTTCTGAAGAAGTGGTCATCATTGCTGAAGATTTAACTCCTTCTGATACTGCTCAGCTGAACAGACAATTCGTCAAAGGATTTGCGACAGATATCGGCGGTCGTACTTCTCACTCAGCGATTATGGCAAGATCAATGGAGATTCCAGCTGTTGTTGGAACAAAAGAAGCAACAAAAACGGTGAAAAACAATGATCTGATCATTGTTGATGGTATTAGCGGAGACGTCATCATTCAGCCTTCTGAAGATGAAGTGAAAGCGTATCAAAAAAAGCATGAAGACTATTTAGCTAAAAAAGTGGAATGGGCGAAACTGGTTGACCAGCCAACGGTCACAAAAGACGGCGTTCACGTAGAGCTAGCTGCAAATATCGGAACACCTGAAGATGTAAAAGGTGTGCTTGAAAATGGCGGCGAAGCAGTCGGATTGTACCGTACAGAATTTTTATACATGGGCAGAGATCAGCTTCCTACAGAAGAAGAGCAGTTCGATGCGTATAAAACTGTTTTAGAGAAAATGGAAGGCAAAGCAGTGGTTGTCCGCACACTAGATATTGGTGGGGATAAAGAACTCCCTTACTTGCAGCTTCCAAAAGAAATGAACCCGTTTCTTGGCTTTAGAGCGATCCGCCTTTGCCTCGAAGAACAGGAGATTTTCAGAACACAACTACGCGCCTTACTTCGTGCAAGTACATATGGAAACTTGAAAATCATGTTCCCTATGATCGCGACGTTATCAGAATTTAGAGAAGCAAAAGCCATTTTACTTGAAGAAAAAGAAGCATTGGTTGCCGCTGGTATAGACGTATCCGATTCCATTGAAATCGGTATAATGGTAGAAATTCCATCAACAGCTGTCATTGCAGACCAATTTGCAAAAGAAGTGGATTTCTTCAGTATTGGAACGAATGACTTGATTCAATACACAATGGCTGCTGATCGAATGAACGAACGAGTGTCTTATCTTTACCAGCCTTACAATCCAGCGATTTTACGTCTGATTACGCTTGTTATTGAAGCAGCGCATAAAGAAGGTAAATGGGTTGGCATGTGCGGAGAGATGGCAGGAGATGAAATCGCAATTCCTCTTCTTCTTGGATTAGGATTAGATGAATTCTCAATGAGTGCAACATCTATTCTTCCAGCAAGAACTCAGCTAAGCAAGCTTTCTAAGAAAGAAGCTGCATCATTTAAAGAGCATATTTTATCACTTAGCACTACAGAAGAAGTGGTTGATTTCGTGAAGAAAACGTTTCAACATCACTAAGTGAATTCAAACCAGACAGTAACCCTGTCTGGTTTTTTTGTCGAATTTTATCATATTGGGTCATATCCGTCAGAGAGAAGGGCATTCTATAAGAAAAATGGAGGTGTCCAGATTGCCTTTCTCAGACTATAAACCGGGTGATCAAGTATATGTGATTTATCGAAATCCACATGCAGCAAACGTAGCACAAATCAAAGAAGCAGAAATCGTTTCACATCCATACAACGAAGAGGAGCTTGCCCTATTTTTACTTGAAACGTACCATCCTTTAGCTCCAGATGATGCGGTCTTTCCGACATATGAAGAAGCAGAAGCTCTTTATCAAGATTTATTTGAATAAGGGAGATTTTAGAAAGGATAAAAGCCATCCTGCACGGTTAAAGTAACGGTATGAAAACCTATAAGGTAAGGATGTGCTAAATATGATCAAACCTTTTGTGCCCCAGCTTGTGTACATTGAACCACGGGCGTTAGAGTACCCGTTAGGACGAGAGCTGAAGGAAAAGTTCGAGGGGATGGGTATTGAAATAAGAGAAACGACTTCACATAACCAAGTAAGAAATATTCCGGGTAAAAATGACTTGCAAAAGTATCGTAATGCGAAATCAACGCTTGTCATTGGTGTGAGGAAAACGTTGA
Source organism: Bacillus sp. FSL R7-0672 (assembly GCF_038601465.1). NCBI lineage: Bacteria > Bacillati > Bacillota > Bacilli > Caryophanales > Bacillaceae > Bacillus > Bacillus sp. FSL R7-0672. The sequence continues at coordinate 1,364,280 of NZ_CP152010.1, forward strand.
AGTTTGATACGTCTAAACCATCTGCGGAGTATGCGATCCCATTTGCAACAGGCTGTATGGGGCATTGCCATTATTGCTACCTGCAAACGACGATGGGAAGTAAGCCATACATTCGAACATATGTGAATGTTGAAGAAATATTAGATCAGGCGGAGCAGTACATGAACGAGCGTGCACCGGATATCACGAGATTCGAAGCTTCTTGTACGTCAGATATTGTAGGAATTGACCATTTGACACATACACTAAAGACAGCGATTGAATACTTCGGCCAGACTGATCTTGGTAAGCTTCGCTTTGTGACAAAATTTCATCATGTCGATCATTTACTTGATGCAAAACATAATGGCCGGACAAGATTCCGCTTTAGCATCAATGCGGATTATGTCATTAAATATTTCGAACCCGGTACATCACCGTTAGATCAGCGGGTTGAAGCGGCTGTCAAGGTTGCGAAAGCAGGTTATCCTCTTGGCTTTATTATTGCCCCAATCTACATTCATGAAGGCTGGCAGGAAGGATATAAAGTTCTTTTTGAAAAGCTCGATGCAGCTCTTCCTGAAGATGTGAGGCACGATATCACCTTTGAAATGATCCAGCATCGTTTTACAAAACCAGCGAAGCGTGTGATCCAAAAAAACTATCCGAAATCAAAATTAGAATTAGATGAAGAAAAAAGACGTTACAAGTGGGGTAGGTATGGAATTGGGAAATATATCTACCAAAAAGATGAGGAACAAGAACTAAGACAGACGTTAGAATCATATATTGATCAGTACTTTCCGTCTGCAAAAATTGAATATTTTACTTAAAGCAAGCCTTTTTGGCTTGTTTTTTTCTATTTAAATTTTCTTGCAACTATTGAATGCGGTACCAATTTTGCCGATATACAAAATAAGATACGAAAGTAGGATGTAGGGGTGATGAGATGTTTAAGAAACTTCAAGTGAGAATAGCTGTTTTTATCTCAGTTATTTTAATTTTAACCGTTGTGGCAGTTCAAGTGGGTTCCAACATAGTATTGACACCACTCATTGAACGGGATGCAAAAACGACTACAGCAGCAACAGCAGAAAGCATGAGAGATATTATTGCTCAAAAGCTTGATAATTACGGGGATACAATAAACAGACTGGCAACAAGTACACTGACAAAAGATTTTGCCCAAAAGCAAACAAAACAAACATTAACCTTTGAAAACGATGAACTAAAAGGCTTGCAGGAGCAGGATGAACTGATCTCACTTGCCTATATAGGAACAAGTGACGGCAAAATGTTTGCCTTCCCAGAATCTGATTTTGGCGAGGGATATGATCCAACAAAGAGAGATTGGTTTATTAATTCTGCTGAAAAGCCTGATGAAGTCATCTGGACAGATCCGTACATTGATAAAGCAACGAATGAAATGGTTGTCTCAGCCACCAAGGCAATTGTGCGAAATGGAAAAGTTGTTGGCGTCGCAGGACTTGATTTGAAGCTGTCTTCCATTCAATCATATATTAAGGAACAAAAGATTCCTTATATGGGAACTGCTTTCTTAGTTGATGGCAAAGGAACGATTTTGGCACATCCAACTGAGCAAGGAAAAAACATATCAAAAGTTGCTTCTGTAAAAAAAGCGATCGACAATTCCGGTATTGATGATAATAAAGAACTGACGGTCATTTCTAAAATCAAAGAGGCAGACTGGACAATAGGTGTCAGCTTTGAGAAAAAGAAACTGCTTTGGATCACAGAACAAATGAATCAGACGAGCATCATTATTTCAGTGATTGCCATTATTCTTGCGATCATTCTCAGTTTCTTATTAGCAAAAAGCATTACAACGCCAATCAAGCGTCTGATCGAGCATGTGCGTAAAGTATCTGAAGGTGATTTAACCAATTCACTTGAAACGAAATCTCAAGATGAGATTGGTATCCTCACAAAGAGCTTTAACCAAATGACTGAGGGAATCAGAGAGTTAATTGAAAAAGTGAAAGGGGCTTCAGACCAAGTAGTGACATCAACGGATGAAGTCACACAAATTTCAAATGAAACCTTGCTGTCGAGCGAACAGATTGCGACCGCCATTCAAGAGGTGGCAACAGGCGCGTCTAAACAGGCATCAGATGCAGAAACAATTAATGAGAAATCAGAGCAACTGTATGAGAAAGTGCGCCATATGGGTGAGCTTGCCACGCAAATGCAAACCAACTCAAAATCATCTGAAAATGCAAGCTATAAAGGGCTTGATGCACTTGGTGTGCTCGTTCAAAAATCAACACAAGCGAGCGAAGAATCGAAAAAGGTAGAGCAAATGCTGCTAGACCTTGAGCATAAAACGAAAAATATCGAAAACGTGGTGACAGCCATCTCTCAAATCTCGGATCAAACGAATTTACTTGCACTGAATGCAAGCATTGAAGCAGCGAGAGCTGGAGAAAGCGGACGAGGATTTGCTGTTGTTGCAGAAGAAGTCAGAAAGCTTGCTGAACAATCTGCGCAATCAACCAAACACATTAGTGAAACCGTCAAACTCATTCAAGATGAATCGAAGAAGGCGGCTGAAGCGATGACAGCAGCAAGCAAGATGAATGAGGAACAAGGTGACGCCATTAATGCAACAGGTGAGGCACTGAGCAGCATCACAATGGAAATGCAGGCACTTGTCGGTACAATTGACAGCATTCATACACAGATCAATGAAATGACAGAAGAACAGCAGAAGATGAGTGACTCTATTCAAAGCATTGCTGCAATTTCAGAAGAATCGGCGGCTTCAGCTGAGGAAGTGCATGCGTCTACAGATGAACAAGTCCAAGTTTTAGAAAGAACGAAAACCTCGACTGAAATGCTGAACGAATCAAGCAATGCATTACGTCAGGCAGTAGATCGGTTTAAGCTGTAATGAAGCGGAAAGGAACCTTGCGACGTGAGCAAGGTTCTTTTTGTATGATAAAATAAAGCAGAGGAGGTGTTGACATGAATGTCAATTTATCTGGAAAAAAAGCATTGGTCGCTGCAAGCAGTCAAGGTATCGGAAAAGCGATTGCCTTTGCTCTAGCAAAAGAGGGAGCAGATGTGATGCTTTCAGGAAGGCATGAGCACACGCTGAAAGAAACGGTGAAAGAATTATCTCCGCTTGTAAAAGGAAAGCTGACTTATCAAGTATGTGATGTGTCTGACGCGCAGCAAATCAAGGCGCTAGTTCAAGCGGCAGCTGGTGATGAGAAGTGTGTAGACATTCTTGTGAACAATACAGGCGGGCCTAAAACAGGGACGCTTGAAACCTTAACAGATGAAGACTGGATGGAATCATTTCAGCTTCATTTACTCAGCTATATTCGATTATTAAAAGAGGCCTTGCCTTATTTGAAAAAACACAGTGCACGCGTGTTAAACATTGCGTCTATGTCAGTAAAAGAACCGATCCCAGGCTTAATGCTGTCAAATACTTTTAGACCGGCTATTGCCGGCTGGACAAAAACAGCCGCTCAGGAGCTTGCAAAGGATGGTATTTTGATTAATACGTTAGCCCCAGGGAAAATTGAAACAGAGCGCGTCAAACAGCTAGATAAGCACCGCGCGCAGGTAGAGCACCAAACGGTTGAAGAAATCAAAGCACAGGCTGAACGTACGATTCCGCTTGGCCGTTATGGACAGCCAGAGGAATTTGCAGCATATGCAGCTTTTCTTTTATCTGAAGCCAATACATATATGACAGGTCAAACACTTATCATTGATGGTGGATTGACAAAGTCTCTTTAAGGAGGAACAAGTGATGACACAAATCAAAACAGTTGGTTTTATTGGAACTGGTGTAATGGGACGCAGTATGGCAGAACATTTAATGGATGCAGGTTATGAAGTTCTCGTTTATACAAGAACAAAAGCGAAAGCAGATGCACTCATTCAAAAAGGCGCATCATGGAAGCCGGAAGTGAAGGAAATTGCACAACATGCAGATGCTGTCATCACAATGGTAGGATATCCATCAGATGTAGAAGAAATCTATTTAGGTGAAGAGGGGCTTGTGGCACATGCTGCGCCTGGTACTTATCTGATAGATATGACGACATCGAAGCCTCAGCTGGCAAAAGAAATTGAAGTGAAAGCGAAAGAAAAAGGGCTGTTTGCATTAGATGCACCAGTTTCTGGCGGAGACGTAGGCGCAAAAAATGCAACGCTTGCGATCATGATTGGCGGAGAAAAATCAGCCTATGAAGCGTGTTTGCCCTTATTTGAGAAAATGGGCGAAAACATTCAATATCAAGGACCTGCAGGAAGCGGCCAGCATACCAAAATGTGTAACCAAATTGCGATTGCAGCAGGCATGGTAGGTGTCGCAGAGGCTATGGCCTATGCCGAAAAATCAGGACTTGATCCAGAGCACGTGCTCAAAAGCATCACAACGGGCGCGGCAGGAAGCTGGTCCTTGTCAAACCTTGCACCAAGAATGCTGAAAGGTGATTTCGAGCCAGGGTTCTACGTGAAGCATTTTATTAAAGATATGGGCATTGCACTTGAAGAAGCAGAGCTGATGGGAGAAGAAATGCCAGGACTCTCACTTGCAAAGTCACTTTATGAAAAGCTGAGTGAGCAGGGAGAAGAAAACAGCGGCACCCAAAGTATATATAAATTATGGATGAAATAAAAAATCTGTCCCATCTACGTGGGACAGATTGTAGCGTGTAAACAAACCCTCTCATTTTTTGAAGGTTTTCAATCACGCTAAAAAGAAGACAAATTGAAAACCTGCCCCAATGAGGGACAGGTTTTTTTGATATTATTTTCCAATAAATTGTTGCGTCCAGTAGTTGCCAGATTTCACATAACCAACACCGATATGTGTATAGTTTTTGTTTAAGATATTAGCTCTATGACCTTCACTGTTCATCCAAGCAGTCACCACTTCTTGAGGAGATCTTTGACCTTGGGCAATGTTTTCACCTGCTGTTTTGTAAGTGATACCGAATTTCTTCATTTGATCAAATGGAGATCCGTAAGTTGGGCTTGTATGAGAGAAATAGTTTTTATCTTTCATATCTTGAGATTTTGCGCGAGCAGATTTGCTTAGCTTTGAATCAACAGAAAGTGCTTTTAATCCTTGCTTTGCACGCTCTTTGTTTGTAAGCTCAACGACTTCTTTTTCAAAGGCATTCAAGCTGCTGTCTGCTTTTGCTGTCGTTGTGTCTTTTTGATCAGCTTTTGTATTGTTATTGTTGTTTGTATTTTGTTTTGCTGGCGCACTTGGTTTAGAAGCAGTAGGTTTTTTCACTGATTCTTGTTTTTGTTCATTTTTTGCTTTGTTTACTTCTTTCACCACTTTTGTGCCAGTGACAGGTTGACCGCTTTTAATCAGCTTGTTTAAAAGAGCTTCGATCTCTTTTTGATTCGACTTGCTTAGCTTGTTTACATCTGAAGAGATATGTAATTTTGTAGCTAATGTATGAAGATCAATGGTTTGATGCTGTACATGTATTACTTGTTTCAGGTTAAGCTCCTTCGCATCAGCTGAATGTCCCCCAGTGAATGTGATGAGTGCAGCAGCCGTTAGCGCTGAAAAAAAGAATGATTTCTTCTTCATATTGTAACTCCTCCTAAAATCTTTGTTTTGTTTTCTCACAGAAAATCATAACATGGACTTTTTGTTATAAACGTACCAGCATCCTCCATTGACAATGCCTGTTTGTCATTTTTGTTAAAGTCACAAAAAAACCCGCCTCATATCAAAGGATAGGGAATTCTTCCATTTAATGAAAACGACATAAACATACCAATATTTTAAAGTGTTAGTATATTTTTTTGCATAATAGGGATTGACAGCTTTTTTTCACTTGTTTCGCTGTAACAACTATTACAAAAGTGTTACAATAATGAGTGGTAATTGTAAAAGATTGAAAGGATGAGAGGAGCTACATAAGTGGGAGAGAAACAGCATCAAGGTGGTGCCGAGCAGAAAAAATTCAAGCGCCGGAACGCCTGGAGGATTAATCTCTTTTTCTTCGCTGTCTTTAGTTTGTTTGCTGTGCTTGTGATCAAGCTTGGTGTGCTGCAAATCGTCAATGGTGAGGATTATAAAAAGCAAGCAAACCGAACAGAGGTCAAAACAGCATCATACCCTTCTCCGAGAGGAAAAATGTATGACGCGAGAGGAAGAGTCGTCGTTGATAATGAAAGTGTACCTGCCATCGTTTATACATCAGAAAGCGGTGTGAAAGCGAAAGATAAGATTAAGGTAGCAAGGAAACTTGCAACTTATATAAAAATGGATACTGATTTTTTGAGAGAGCGTGACATTCGAGATTTTTGGCTGGCAAGCCATCCGAAAGAAGCGGATAAGCTCATTTCAAAAGCAGAGCAAAAGAATCTTAAAGCAAAAGATGTCTATCCGCTTCAAGTAGAGCGTGTGCCTAAGAAAGAAGTTAAGGCGATCGAAAAAGATGCAGAGGAAAAAGCAGTTGCAGCGATCTATCGTCGATTTACAGGCGGATATGCCTTTGAGCCTCAAATCGTGAAAGCAATGGACCCAAATGAAGAGAAAAAAGGGGACGAAAAAGTTGCTTTACTCGATGAAACAAAAGAGTCAAAGCAGACATCATCTGTGAGTTTGACCTATGAAGAGATTTCACTTGTGTCAGAGCATCTTGATGAACTGCCTGGTGTGAATGTCATCAATGATTGGACAAGAAAATATCCGTATGAGAAGACCCTTTATAATGTACTTGGCGGTGTGACCACACCAGAGCAAGGGATTATAAAAGAGCGTGAAGATTACTATATGGCAAGAGGCTACTCACGTAATGACCGAGTAGGGAAGAGCTATTTAGAGTATCAATACGAGGATTTTCTGAACCCGGAGAAAGCGACCGTTCAATATACTCAGGTTGGCGGGAAGCTGCTCGATGAAATCAAGCGGACAGAGGGACGAAGAGGACTTGATCTTGCACTGACATTTGATATGGAGCTGCAAAAGGAAGTCGACAAGATCGTCGAATCAGAGCTTAGATCCGCTAGTGCGAGAAACTATATGATGGACCGTGCATTTGTCGTGATGATGGACCCTAACACTGGGGATGTTCTTGCGATGTCTGGCAAGAAAATGGACGGCAGAGACGTCACTGATTATGCCATCGGAACATTTACGACCCAGTACGAAATGGGCTCTGTTGTCAAAGGAGCTACTGTCCTCTCTGGTTATCAAGACGGTATGTCGCACAACCAATCCTATATGGATACACCGCTCTATTTTGCAGGAAGTGGAAAGCCTAAGAAGTCTTACAACAATCTAGGATGGGTCAACGATCTGCGGGCACTCCAAAAAAGTTCGAACGTCTATATGTTTCATGTGGCGATGAGAATGGCAGGTATTAACTATCAAAAGAATGGTCCGTTACGAGCAAGACCTGAGCACTTGCAAAAAATGAGAAACTACTATGCGCAATTCGGTCTTGGTGTGAAAACAGGGATCGATTTGCCGCAGGAATCAAGCGGGATGCAGACACATCCGAAGACGGTCGGCGGACTTTTGCTCGATGAAGCAATTGGCCAGTATGACACGTATACACCGCTTCAAGTTGCCCAGTACATGTCGACGATCGCCAATGGAGGAAATCGCGTTCAGCCAAGAGTGGTGAAAAGCGTTCACCTTCCAACGAAGAAGAATGAAGTAGGCCCAGTCGTGAAAAAATATGAGCCGAAGGTGCTGAACACGATTAACAATTCAAAAGCAGATATTGACCGCGTCAAAATGGGGCTGAAAATGGTCACATCGACTGGCGGTACTGCCGCTGGCCGCTTTGGTCAGCATGATGTCGCAGGAAAAACAGGGACGGCCCAAACCTTTTACTATGGTGCTAACCGCAGCTGGTGGGGAAATGCCACGTACAATTTAACCTTTGGGGGATATTATCCATCGTCCAATCCGAAGGTGGCTTTTAGTGTCGTAACCCCTTATGTCTCAGACAAAGATTCCGTCATTAAAACCATCCCAAGTAAAATTATTGATAAGTACGTTGAATTACAAAAGAAATACGAAAAGCAGTAAACAGCAGAGAGCACAGCAAGAGAATGTGCTCTTTTTTGCTGAAAATATGGACGTTTCCCTCGATGACGGAAGGAAAATACGGGTTTTCTAGCGAATCTTTTTTATACATCAATCTAAGGACAACCCTAAAAAATGAAAAGGAGGGTCGGACGACGATGGAACAAAAAATGAAAGATTCGAATCAGCTTTATTCGAATATTGATTTACATGCCGTTCTTTCTTCTAATGGCCGCTTTCTCTACATTTCTTCTAGCTGTAAGCAGCTTTTGCTCTATGAACAAAAGGATTTACTAGGGTGTTTTTTGAAAGACTTTGTTCATACCGAAGATCAATTTCTCGTCGAGAGTTATTTCTACAATCAGCACATGCTAGAGATTTCCCACTTTAGGCTGCTTAGAAGTGACCTAACAGCTGTATGGATTGAAGCTAGTATTGATTTTGTTGCTTGTGATGAGTTAGACAGTGAATTAAGTAGAGAAATGATCCTAAAAATGAGGGTGCTGGACGCTGAACCGCAAAAAGCAGCATTTCAAACAACATCAGAAGTGTCAGAACAGTCGTTAGGCAGTCTGCCGGCTTTCCAACATGTCAGTGAAGCTGAACAATTGATTGCCATGCTGCCAAATCCGTTATGTATTACGATTTTAGGGGAAATTGTTTATGCGAATGATGTGATGCTTCAATTAATGGGGGTAAGTACAAGAGATGACATGATCGGCAAAACTGCATTTGACTTTATTGCTGAGGAGTACCATGACATTGTGAGAAGTCGAATTACAAGGCTGCAGCAAGGTCTTCCAGTCGGAATGATTGAACAGATTTGGAAACGGAAAGATGGAAGCAGCATTCATATCGAAGTGAAGTCATCACCAACGATCTATCAAAATCAGCGGGCAGAGCTTTTGCTATTAGTAGACATCTCATCCCGTAAAAAATTTCAAACCGTTCTGCAAAAAAGCCGTGAGCGGTATCAGCTGCTCATCCAAAACTCCATTGATACGATTGCGGTTATTCATGATCACAAATGGGTGTTTATGAATGAATCAGGCATTAAATTATTTGAAGCCGAGCATTACGATAAATTAATAGGAAAAGATATTTTCCATCAAATCCATTCATGTGACCAGCAAAAAGTGAAAAAAAGCATATCACGTATTATTGAAAGAGCATCAGATTCTGAGATTGTCACGATGAGCTGTCATACGTTTAAACACAAGCTGATTTATACAGAAATGGTGTGTATCCCAACTACATTTTTTGGAGAAACAGCCGTTCAAATTATTTTAAGAGATATATCCGAACGCAAGCAGACAGAAGAGCTCATGCTCCGATCTGAAAAATTATCGATCGCAGGCCAATTGGCTGCGGGCATTGCACATGAGATCAGAAACCCATTGACTGCCATCAAAGGATTTTTACAGCTCATTAAACCGCAAACAAAAGATCGGGATCAATATTTCGAGATTGTTTTCTCTGAACTGAGCCGGATAGAAATTATTTTAAGTGAGCTGCTCATGCTGGCAAAACCGCAGCAAACGGCATCGATGCAGACACTAGATTTGAAAAAAATCATCAGCGAAGTCACGGCTTTATTAGAAACACAAGCGAACTTAAATGGCATTTTAATGAATACTAGTGAGATAGAAGAGGGTCTCCTGATGAACGGGGATCAAAATCAGCTCAAGCAGGTGTTTATCAATTTAATCAAAAATGCCGTAGAATCCATGCCGGACGGAGGGAAGGTTGACATTACGGCCAAAGCAGAAAGAGATGGAATCCACGTTACCATTCGTGATGAAGGGGTCGGTATTCCTGAATCGGTCATGAAGCGAATAGGAGAGCCCTTTTTAACGACAAAGGAAAAAGGGACTGGACTTGGCCTTATGGTGACATTTAATATTTTAGAAAATCACAACGGCACGATCCGTGTGGATAGTCATCCCGAAAAGGGCACCGCATTTCACATCATGTTTCCTGCAAAATAAAAACAACGGCAGGAGAGCCGTTGTTTCAGTCTGTTAAATGAATGGAACGTTTTTCAAGAACGAATTGTTCTAGGCGGTCAAGTCCTTCTTTCAGTGTTTCAAGTGAATAAGCATAGGATAGACGCACATACCCCTCGCCGAGTGGAGAGAAAGCAGACCCTGGTACGACAGCGAGTCTTGTACTTTCTAACAGCTCCATACAAAAATCAAAGGAACTCATCCCAAACGATTCAATGGATGGAAAAATATAAAAAGCGCCAGAAGGCTTAATGACCGGAAGCCCCATAGAAATGAGCCGATCATATACATAATCGAGCCTTTTCTTATATTGCTCTCTCATGATGAGTGCATCATCCACACCATTTGTCACAGCTTCAAGTGCCGCCTTTTGTGAGACAGCCGAGGCACAAGACACGTTATATTGATGTACTTTTAATACATGTTTAGCAATGGGAGCTGAAGTAAATAAAAAGCCAATTCTCCAACCGGTCATGCTATGAGACTTAGACAGTCCGTTAATCACAATGGTCTGTTCCTTTAAGAAAGAAGCGATTGAATGATGCGGCCTGTCAAATGTCAGCTCGCTATAGATTTCATCGGATAAAATAAAGATGTCTTTTCCTTCAAGGAGCTGGGCAATCTCTTTCAATTCTTCTTCTGAAAGCGTGACACCAGTTGGGTTTGAAGGATAAGGAAGCACAACACACTTTGTCTTTTCCGTTAATGCATCCTCAATCAGCTTGGCATTTAATTTAAAGCCAGCATTCGTTGTGTCGATATGTACGGGCTTCCCGCCACACATTCGAATGATCGGTTCATAGCCAGGGTAGACAGGTCCAGGTAAAATCACTTCATCACCCTCTGACAAAATGGTTCGAAACGCAGCATCAATCGCTTGACTTGCACCTGTCGTCACAATGATTTCTGACTCTGCATCATAATCAAGGTTGACTTTCTTCTTGATGTAGTGCTGGATTGCTTGTCTTAGCTCTAGGAAACCAGCATTATGAGTGTACGAAGTAAAATTCTCGTCAATGGCTGCTTTTGCAGCTGTTTTGACATGATGCGGCGTATAAAAATCGGGCTGGCCTATCGTCAAAGAAACGACATCCTCATATGACGATACGAGATTTGAAAATGTTCGAATGCCTGAAATTTCAATATCCTTTACTCTTGGATTCAGCAAATGCTCCATTTCTCATCACCTTAAAAATTTATGTTTTTATCCTATTTTACCATTCACTGCATAAATGTCACCTGCGAAAGGCACTGGATATCATTATCTGTAGTCTATTCTCCTATTCATCACAGCATGAGTGATATATTGAAGAAAGAGCAACATTTATTATAGCGTAACCTCACGAGAAAATACAGGCTGCGGTGAACATGATTAGAAAACGTCACAACTGCGTAAACTGAAAGAACGTGAGAATCAGGGTCATGGGAATTGCTTTCATAGACATACGATCTCCTAAAGGAGGACGATAAATGGAACAATCAGCGAAGACATCAAAAATAGCGTTTCTATCCGTGATAAGTAACACATTTGTTGTCATCTTAAAAGTCATTGTAGGTCTGCTCACTGGATCTGTTGCGGTTTTATCAGAAGCCATTCATTCTTTTCTCGATTTAATGGCATCTTTTATTGCATTTATCTCTGTTCGTATTTCAAGAAAGCCAGCAGATTCTAAACATCCTTATGGACACGGAAAAGTCGAAAATATTTCTGGAACGATTGAGACCTTGCTGATTTTCGTTGCGGGCATTTGGATCATCTACGAATGTGTTCACAAACTAATGCATCCAGAGCCAGTCAAGCTGCCTGTGCTTGGAATTGTGGTGATGCTGATAGGCGCGCTCATCAATTTTATCGTATCGAAGGTTGTGAACAAAGAGGCAGAGCGAGTACATTCTGTCGCCATGAAATCGAATGCATTGCACCTGTTAACAGATGTGTATACGTCATTAGGGGTCGCATTCAGTTTATTGCTCGTCGCATTAACCGACTGGTATTTCTTAGATCCGATCATTGGAATGATACTTGCTCTCTTTATTATGCGTGAAGCATTTAAACTCATGAAAGAAGCCTTCCCGCCGCTCGTAGACGCCCGGCTAACGCCCGAGGAAGAACAATCGATCGAAGCAATCATTCAAGGATTCAGTCAAGAATTTATCGAATATCATGACTTTCGAACAAGACGATCCGGTGCAGAGGAATATATTGATTTTCATTTGATTGTAGATGGCAAGACAACGATTGAAGATGTTCATCAATTATGTGATCGAATTGAAGAGAAGATTTCGCAAGAATTTCCGCATGCACAAATCTTTATTCATGTAGAACCTGAAAGTGAAAGGACTTCACAAACGTAAAAAAGGCGATCAACCAACTTAGGTTGTATCGCCTTTTTTTACGCTTCATCTATGAAATGAAATCAATATCCATAAGCAGTATCGTAATCTTCATACCAAGAGATATAAGCTGCGTCATCATTTGACAAATCATGCTTCATGTCTAAAAAATCAGCTTCGCAAATATCTTCAATCACAGTCATTTCATTGTTCTTTAATAGTACGACAGTTCCCATCATGAACACCTTTCTTTAAAAAATCCTTGACTATTGTACCATGTGAAGAACGATTGTCAACAGCAGAATGGAAACAAGACGAAAATATCACAAAATGTTAAAAAATCAGGAGGTAAAAGAACTAGAAATGCCATGATTTTCACAAATTTTCAGTATTTATTCACATAAATCATTGAGGATGAACTGATCTGAAATATATGTAAAAGTGTAAAGTTACATTGATCTTGCGATATTCATAAGATATAATAACGAATGATTATAAGAAATTTATAGAAAACATACATAATAAAGGAGAAATAGGATGGAAACAAACATAACAGAACCACACATTCAAGAAAAGAAGCATCCTGAGCTAGCAGGCGTAGGCTATCGTTTTCTTGCACACCTTTTGGATGGTATCATCATCGGCGTACCATATTCTTTTATCATGTTTATTTTGGCAACACTCTTTTTTGTCTCAAGTCCAGAGGCAGCCTTGATGATGGATGACGACAGCTATTACTATTCAACAACCGTGATGACAGATGAAGAATGGGCAGTGATTATGGGACTTATCTTTTTCTATATAGGAGCGATCTTGATCGGTATCGTGGTGACATGGCTTTATTACGCCATTATGGAATCAACAAAACTGCAAGGAACGCTTGGTAAGATGGCTCTTGGGATTAAAGTGACAAGAGTAACGGGCGAAAAAGTGACATTCGGCCGTGCAACAGGCCGCTTCTTTGCAAAAGGCTTTTTGTCTCCAATCTTATATATTGGCTACATCATTGCCTTTTTCACAGAGAAAAAACAAGCACTTCACGATTTAATTGCAAGTACCATTGTTGTGAAGAAATAATGAAAAAAAGCACCTCTGCTCAATCGTAAGAGGTGCTTTTTATATAGATTGCTTGTATGGAAGAGGGACGTATGACATAAAATAGAATGATAGTGGAAAATTAGGCAGGGAAGGGAGACAAACGATTGAAAACAGGGAAAAAGACCATGCAGAAAAAAAGGGCAGGCTTCGGGTTGTTTTTGACAGCACCCATTTTGGCCTGGGCATTGTATGACTTTGCAAATACGATATTTTCATCGAATATGATCACCATTTTCTTCCCGTTCTACTTGCAGGAAACGATCGGTGACAGTGCGAGAATGGATCAGATCGCTAGTACATTTATATCTTATGCAAACGCACTAGCTAGTTTTTTCCTCGTCATTTTCACACCATTATATGGAGTCCTGATTGATCGTACAGGAAAAAAGAAGCGCTACATCACAGTGTTTACTCTAATATGTATAGCTTGTACGTTTTTGATGGGGATCTTTGCTGGAATTGATTTCTCAGCCGAATGGTTTGGGCTGCCTGTCTCTTTATTAGTAGTGGTCACCTTGTTTGTGATTGCAAAATTTTTCTATCACTCGAGCCTAGTGTTTTATGACACCATCCTGCCTGATCTTGGGACAAAGGATGAAATACCACTAATTTCTGGATTTGGCATTGCCGTTGGTTATTTAGGGACACTCGTCGGTCTCTCAGTTTATTTACTTGTTGGCAATGACCAATTTCATGAAGCATTTATTCCGACAGCACTATTATTCTTTCTCTTTTTCCTGCCATTTCTCTTTTTTGTAAAAGACCCTCATCCACTTCCGCAGCAAGAGAAAAAGGCGTCATTTTTCAGCGGGTATAAAGAAATTATTCGCACGTTTAAAGAGATGAAGCATTACAAGCCGGCTTTTATCTTTATGATTGCTTTCTTTTTTATGAATGATGCCTTACAGACAGCGATTGCGATGATGGCTGTGTATGCCAAAATCATCATTGGCTTTACTGCAGGACAATTTATTCTGCTTTATCTTGTGTCGACCATTTCAAGTATCATTGGCTCCTTTTTATTTGGATATATCACAAAAGCGATTGGGGCAAAGCGCTCAATTACAGTCGTGTATGTGATTTTGATCGTTGCCCTGATTCTGGCTGTGACAGCCACAACAGAATGGATCTTCTGGGTGGCTGGCAGTTTATTCGGTATTTCACTCGGCGCAAGCTGGGGGGCATCACGAATATTGATTATTGAGCTGACACCAAAGGAAAAGAGAGGACAGTTTTTTGGTCTCTTTGCATTCTCAGGGAAAGTGTCTTCCATTATTGGACCCATCATTTATGGGTCAGTCACTCTGCTGTTTGCAGAGCACGGAAACCTCGCAAGCCGTCTTGCGCTAGGGTCTTTACTCATTCTCGCAGCGATAGGACTTGTGATTCATCAATTCGTACGAGAGAAAGCGTAAAGAAACGTCAACTTTTTACCTATGCTGCCGATATAAAAAGTACAATCTTATATTGAAGAATAGAGGGATTTCCGTGGCTTTAAACAAACAAGAAATTTTACTTGATTCTGGTACAAATGAATTGGAAATTGTAAAGTTTGAAATTGGTTCAAATCAATTCGGCATTAACGTGATGAAAGTAAGAGAAATCATTCAGCCGGTAGAGTTGACTGTTGTACCGCACTCTCACAAAGACGTAGAAGGTATGATTAGTTTACGAGGCGAGATTTTGCCAGTCATCAATCTATTTTCCTTTTTTAATGTCGAGTCAGATCAGTCCGAACAAGAGAAGTATATCGTGACTGAATTCAACCAACGGAAATTTGTGTTCCATACAGGAACGGTTTCACAAATTCACCGCGTCAGCTGGGAAGAGATTGAAAAGCCAACTGCACTCAATCAAGGTATGGAACGTCATTTAACAGGCATTATTAAGCTTGATGGGAAAATGATGTTCCTTCCAGACTATGAAAAAATCATTTATGATATTGAATCGGCTTCTGGTGTAGAAACGTACCATATGTTTGACGGTGAGAAAGACGAAAGAAGAACAGGGAAGAAGCTATATGTCGTTGAAGATTCTCCGCTTCTCATGCGTTTATTATCAAATGAATTAACTGAAGCAGGCTATAAAAACATTGTGACCTTTGAAGATGGCAAACAGGCATATGATCACGTCATGGATCTTGTTAGCAAAGGAATTACTGTGACAGAAGAAATTGATATGATTATTACGGATATTGAAATGCCAAAAATGGATGGTCACCGATTAACAAAACTGCTAAAGGAAAACCCTTTAACGAGTTCCATACCGATTCTCATCTTCTCTTCGTTAATCACTGAAGATTTGCGGCATAAAGGGGAAACAATTGGTGCTGATGATCAAATTAGTAAACCAGAAATTCATCAGCTCATTGAAAAGGTTGATCACTTTATTATCTAAACAAAAAACCACTCGTCATGAGTGGTTTTTTGTTTAAAAATAACTTTCCCCTAGTCGTTTGAAGACGGGTTTCGTATAATGTGATTTTTGTTTTGTGGCGGCAGGTTTTTCTTTTAAACCGACATACGTTTGAAGGATTTGCTTTGCTCGGTTTAATGACATATTCGCTTTCGGATTGCGATATGATTGATTTAAATTTCCTAAGTGTGGCAAAAATTCGAAGTCTTCTTTGGTTGGTGGCAGGTGAAAATAATAATCTCCAATTTCAATCAGCACGTCGGACTGTTGTTGACTATATTTGGGATTGTTAGAGAAATGTAGGCCCACTTTTTTTCCTTTACCTTCTTGCAATAGTTTTTGCAGCGCACGTTTTTTCAAAAGATAAAGAAACTTGGGATTTGGTGCGGTTTTAGCATGACGGTTAACAGTATAAATGGCTTTTGCGATGTTTTCTGCTGTAGGTTCTATGTCTTTAGTATGAGCATAATCGTCCATTTTTTCTCTCCTTTGTCTTTCGTCTTCCTGTGCTTAGTATAAATTATACGTTTTTATTAGTAAATTGCAAATAGACTTATTGTAAAAAGCGATAGGATTTCCATTGTTCTTATTTACAATATACAATAGCCATTCATGACGGTTCTAAAACGTGTCTGTATATAAAAATACAGAATGGTGTGCAAAGACACTAGTATCTATCCATCATGATTTTTCTTCAATCTGTTTCAGTTACAAAGAATGCGGCGCTTTTAATTTTCTATATGCTAAAGGTGTCGTATTTTTTATTCTTTTAAACATACTAATAAAATAACTTGTGCTGTTGAAGCCGACTTTGTAAGCAATTTCTGTTATATTGAAGTCTGTTTCTTGAAGCAGGATGAGGCTTTGTTGAACTCTATATTCATTCACATAATGAAGAGGTGTCTTCTTTAGAATATCTTTGAAGTATCTGCAGCATTCAGATCGGCTTAGCTGACCTGCTCGAGCGATATCTTGAAGGTGCACCTTTTCATGATAATACTGGTGAATCCAATTCAGCATAGGTTTCATCCGTTCATTTTTATCATGCTGCCGTGCATCATATTTTATTTGAAAGCCATTTTGTAATAAACATTTCCACATGGTGATGAGTTGAATATTGAGTTCAAGCTCATAATATGCTGGAGTTTCATCAATTAATCGCTGAATGGTTTGAATACATTGATAGATATGATTTGGCCAGTGGTCTTTTCGGTTCAATAAAATATAAGGTGTCTGACTCGCATGCATATAAGGATGAACGAAAGTGGTAAATAATTCATTGGCTGTGATGAAATGTGGGGAAACGTTTAGACAAAGATATGTACATGTTGTCCCATTCGCATCTTTTGCCATATGAAGGCAGCCACTATTGATGAATACGCCATCTCCTTCCTTCAAACATATCGTCTCTTCATTGATGTGAAATTCAGCTTCCCCCTCTAAAATAAAAACAAATTGAAATTCGTCATGCCAGTGTAGAGGGATGTGGCCGCTTCTATGATCACAAATTTTCGTATGATAAAGAGCGATAGACCAGGTCGTAGTAGAATGCTCCGTTAATTCTTTCAAATTGTAGTCAATAAGAAAATGATGGTTGTTCATGTTTCTCCTCAATATTCTTTTATTTTTATGTTCAATTGATATATCAATATGTAACAAAGTGAACTACTATCAACTATATTATCATGATTGTTTGAGAGTTGAGGAGAATGAAATGGATAGAAATAAGGGAATTTTGCTTGTGCTGATTGGTGCCATCTGTTGGGGAGTAGGAGGAACGGTTTCACAAAAATTGTTTCAGCAATATGGGATTTATGTCAATTGGCTTGTGACTGTCAGGCTGCTTATTTCAGGTGGACTGCTTTTATTTGTTCATTTCATGACAAAAGAACGAGCGCAACTAATTGGTGTGTGGCAAAAGAAGAGGACGGCTATGCAAGTCCTTATATTTGGAGTAATGGGCATGCTAGCTGTTCAATATACTTATATGGCATCCATTCAACTTGGGAATGCAGCTGTGGCGACGCTTTTGCAGTATACGGCCCCTGTTATGATTATCATGTATTTAGTACTTCGCCGCCAATCTACTTTTACCAAAAGAGATATGCTGACGGTGTCATTGGCGTTCATGGGCATGTTTCTCTTATTGACGAATGGTTCTGTTTCAACATTAACCGTTCCATTTGTCGCAGTGGTTTGGGGAATACTGTCTGCTGTAGCGCTTTCGTTTTATACGCTATATCCAATCAATCTGTTAAAAGAATTTGATTCTCTAGTCGTTGTCGGCTGGGCGATGCTGATTGGGGGAACTGTCCTTAGCTTAGTCCATCCGCCATGGAAGATAAATCTGTCACATTTACCTGTTGAAGCGTATGTTTATTTATTGTTTGTTATCATATTTGGTACAATGATCGCTTTTTGGTTTTACATAGAAAGTTTGCAATATTTATCACCGAAAGAGTCAAGCTTAATTGGAAGTGTCGAGCCCCTTGCGGCAGTTGTCACGACTGTTTTTTGGTTAAAAGAGCCATTTGGTTTATTTCAATGGGCTGGGACAGCTTGTATTGTATACATGATTTTATTCATGGCATTATATCAGCCGAATAAATGAGAAGGAAGGGTGTTCAAAGAGAGATTTTCATTGCAAGAAGAATTGACTGGGTTAAATATATATGAAGTGAACTATTACTTCGTGATAACTACCTATTTTAAATAAATGGGTAGTTTCTCAATTTGTATTCATGTTGCGTTTGAAAATCTACCATATGCCAGACAACATGCCCGAACATATGGTTTAATCACATGGTCTATTTCTTATGACTTGAATAAGCGCAGTAGAAGCAACCATTAAAATCAGTTTCATTCGTCATTTGTTTAGCTTCATCAATGGCACTTTCACCACTCATGTGCAGACCAATCAATTTACGGCTTGAAGCATCACCTAAAAATGCACAATCCTCTGTATGTACAACATACTGACCTTGATCATCTTTTGTATGAATAAAATAATAACTTTTTAGCATACCCCTCACCTCCAACCTGACTATACTACTATAAAACTTCCAGTGATGTAAATATTTTTAATTAAAAATATTGCGATTTTATACACATTCCTTTTATTTCATAAAAAGAAAAAATATGTTATAAGATAAGAAGATCAAAGTGAATGAGAACAGAAAGGACTGTTTAGATTGAAAGAGATGTTAACTCCTTTATTGGTCGCATTTGTCGTTGGAGGCATTGTGTACGTGATAGATGATCGGTCGATTCATCCTTTGCTTCTATTTCTCATCCTATTTATTAGCATTTATGCAGTTGAAAGAATCATTCATTTTGCTTCGAATCATTTCGATGAGCAGAAAAAATAAGCGCCGTTTCTGTTTCAGCCATGCAAAAAGGACTTTCTATAGAAGAAAGTCCTCAGCGTGTAGACAAACCCTCGCATTCGTTGTCAGGTCTGCGCGCTGGTGCTCACGAATGTTCAATTCGCTCCGCGCCAGTGCTCGTCCTTCCTAGACTGCAAAGGTTTTCTATCACGCTGAAAAGAAGACAAAGTGCTAAAATAAACATCATTTTAGCACTTTGTCAACAATCTAAGGACTTTCTATAGAAGAAAGTCCTTTTTGCTTCATTTATTGCGCTCCCTGACCTTTAAGTTCACGCTGCACGTCTAAGTCGTCAGTTTCTCTGCTGAACTTTGGCAGTGTAAAGAAGTAAAAAAGGAAAACGAGTAAAATAATAACGCCCATTCCGTAATAAATATAAGAAACGTTTGTAATGAGTTTTGGAAATAGTACCGCAATCAAACCTAATGTCAAGGATTGAGCAAACATGGTAAGCGGATCAACCCATCCTGACACACGTCCCATCAGACGAGGATGGACGATTCTCGGCAGCCAGCCGCCAATGACAATGTTGACTGGGCCAATGCATGTACCAATGACAAATGATGTGACATAAAACAACCATAGTGTATGCGTGGAACCAAGTACAAAAATCAGAATGCCTGCAACCAAAATTGGAAGCGACATGAGATATTGCATCTTTACTTTTTTAGCGAGAACAGAGCCCATTAAGCTGCCAACAAGTAGACCGGCACCGATCGCGATTGTAAAGAATGATGTATGCAGTTCAAAATGGTCCGGTGAAAGGCCATATTTCATTGTAAACATCGGAAGTACAGCAAATGCGCCATTGACTAGACCAAAAACAAAGAAGCCAAAAATTAAAGAAGCCAACAATTTATTTTTTATAATGTAAAGAATGCCTTCTTTAAAATCTTTTAGAGACGTTTTAATGGTCATGCCTCTCCAGCCTGCTTGTCCATTTGGCTGACGTGCTTCAATTGGAATGTTACATGTACGAATCAGGATGCCTGACACAATAAAACTGATCAAATCAATGGTAATGGCACCGTGAAGTCCAATTGTCTTATACATAATCGCACCGATTCCAACACCAAATACCATGAATAAACTAAACAGCATTTGATTTAAGCCAGCGGCTTTTGCATATTGATCTTTATTTAAAATCGCCTGAACGAGAGAGGCTTCAGCTGGATAGAAGAACTTCGTAATGGCACTTCGTATAAACAAGATCAAGAAAATAAGTGGAAGTGAATTGAAATAAATAACAATGAATAAAACAATCGTCAGCCCAGCTCGTATCCAATCGCAATTCTCTGCGACTTTTTTACGATCAAAACGATCTGCTACGACACCGACCATAAAAAAGACAAAGATCGTTGGAAGTGAATACATGAGCTCTGCTAATGTGGCATAGGCGGGCTGATGACTAAAATGATCGAGCAAATAAAAGGCAAACGCCATATTGCCTACTGTTGTCCCCATTTGCGAAGCTAGTGCTGCAAAAAAGAGACGAACAAAATTTCTGTTTTTAAAAATATCCATAAATACGCTCCTTACCCTGAAGATCCCACTTTATATCATATAAAATTTTAAGCATTCATACAATTAATTTCTCCTACTGGCTAATGGTCACAGGTGTTCCATTTGGAACGATTGAAGCAAGTTCGATGACATTCTGATTATACATACGAATGCATCCCCTAGACACAGCTTTACCAATTGAAGACGGGTTATTCGTACCGTGGATGCCGTAATGAACTTTCGAGAGGCTCAGCCAATAGGCGCCAAAGGGACCTCCTGGGTTTGGCTGTCTGTTCACAATATAATAAGAACCTGTCGGTGTCATATTTAAAATTCTTCCTGTTGCAATCGGATACGACCGAATAAGCTCTGATCCAGAAAACAAGACGAGACGTTTCCTTGAAATCGAAACAGAGATGCGGTAAGGGATCGTATTAGGATCGGGCAGACCAGGAATGATGATGACCTCATTTTGTACCGGCTCTTGACCTTGAAGTGAAGGGTTTGCAGCCTTTAAAGCTTCTGTTGTTCTTCGAAAATCAAGCGCTATAGAAGCAAGCGTTTCTCCGCGTTTTACCGTATATCGCAGCATCAAAGGACACTCCTTTTTCTCAAATAAAAGAAGCCATGATGCCCGTCACTTGATATATATATGGACGGAATCAGGCTAAGGAAGGTTTCTCCTAACATTTGTCATGAGAAAGATCTTTGATTATACATATGCAAAAAGGAGCGGTTTGGCTTCTGTCTAAATGCGAGAAGAGAGGGTGAAAAAGGTTAATTCAGGTTTTGCTAAAAATCGAAGCGGCAGTCTTGTTGTCCCAAGTCCGCGGTTGACATAGATTCGGTGCTGATAACTTCCGTATAAACCTTCCACATATGTATGGCCAAAAGGTGCTGTGAGAATGGGTCCGTAGAAAGGAAGCTGCACCTGTCCGCCATGGGTATGTCCAGAAAGCTGCAAGTTAATGGGGGTTGTATCCAGCTCCAATGCTGCATCAGGCTCATGTACGAGCAGCAAGGTAAATAAATCAGATGATACTTCTCGCTTAATCAGGTCATAATCCGGCACACTCATCATCAGGTCATCCATTGTAGCAATCTGAATATGCGCCCCTTCTTTTTCTAATGGAAACACATCATTTTTACATATTGTAAAGCCGCAATCTTTCATCGTTTTCTCATAAAGATCAATGCCAAATGGCCCGTAGTCATGATTACCGCATATCGCGAGCTTACCAAACGGGGCATGGAGCTTAGTCAAATAGGCTTTCGCTTTTTCATGCTCATCAATCGATGCTTGAAAATCAACGAGATCACCTGTGAACACAATGAGGTCTGGAGACTCAGCGTTGATTTGCTGGACGACGGATTCTAATTCCTTCGCAGGAAATGTATCACTTAAATGAACATCACTAAATTGAGCGATTTTAAAATGGTCAAATGAAGCTGGAAGCTGAGCATCCCGAATGGTCATTGACACGGTATCGATCATGCGTGGTTCGATGTATCTGGCATATCCGTATCCACATGTTGTAGCTAAAAAACCGAGAATGCTCGCGCCAGCTGCTCCTTTTAAAAACTGTCTCCGAGAAAGTTGCTTCATATAAGACTCCTTTATAAATAAAATTAAGTATAGCATCATATTTAAAGAATCTCCCATATGGTGCATCTAGGGTCAATCATGATATGATAGAAAATAATGAATGAATAGTCATTCAAAACCAAAGAGGGGGAGAACAAATGACGAAACAAACAGTGATTGTCACAGGAGGATCAAGCGGAATGGGGAAGGCAATGGCTGTCCATTTGGCACATGAAGGCTGGAATGTCGTGATTACTGGAAGAACAGAAGAAACGTTAGAAAAGGTAGCAAATGAAATAAAACAAAATGGCGGCTCGATCGCTTACTTCCAAATGGATGTGCGAAACCCAGAAGATGCTGATCAAATGGTCAATTTTGCCGTAGATACATTTGGCGATGTGGATGCTCTGATTAACAATGCTGCAGGAAACTTTTTGGTTCCAGCAGAAAAACTATCTCCTAACGGCTGGAAGGCTGTCATTGATATTGTATTAAATGGAACATTTTTTTGCAGTCATGCAGTGGGCAATTACTGGATTCGTCAAAAGAAAAGGGGAAGTATGGTCAATATGGTGGCGACTTATGCATGGGGTGCTGGTGTAGGTGTGGCGCATTCAGCGGCAGCAAAGGCAGGTGTTTTATCTCTCACTCGAACGCTTGCAGTGGAATGGGGAAAGCAATATCGAATTCGCGTTAATGCCATCGCGCCAGGTCCAATCGAGAGAACAGGTGGTGCGGATAAACTATGGGAATCGGAAGAGGCAGCGCAAAGAACATTAGATAGTGTTCCTCTTGGCAGACTTGGCACACCAGAGGAAATTGCAAAGCTTGCAAGCTTTTTATTATCTGAACAAGCGTCTTATATAAATGGAGATTGTATCACAATGGATGGGGGGCAATGGCTCAACCAATCCCCATTTTGAATGACGATGTAAGACCTGCTTTTGATGTGTTATAATCACACAAAGAGAGAAGCAGGTGATGAAAATGGTCGATCCATTGGATATTTTAACGAATATTGAAGATGTTTTCCCGCACTATCAAGCGTTATTCAGTGCGGAAGAGCAAAAAGTGATAGGCTATGAGATTTTAGGAAGAATGAAGCTCGAGTCTGAAACAGTTAGCCTAGGCTCCTTCTTTACGGATTCATCTATTCCTGACGAATATAAAGTGGAAGTAGATCATAAAGTACTGACGCAAGCACTCGATCTTTTCACAACAGCAGATGATGATTTGCTCATTTTTATTAATCATGATGCCAATATCCTGATGCTTGATCATGGTGAAAGCTTTTTAGAACTCTTGAAGCGATATGAAGCAAGGGGCATTCAGCTTAATCGATTTGTTATCGAATTTACAGAGCATACGTTTAGCGGCGATATTGAACAGCTTTACCATACGTTAACGTATTTTCGTACATATGGTATTAAAATCGCCATCTCGAATATCGGAAAAGAAAGCAGCAATCTTGACCGGATTGCCTTGCTCTCACCCGATCTATTAAAAATAGATTTACACGCATTAAGGGCATCGGCGCCTTCTCCTTCCTATGAATATGTCTTGTACAGCATTTCATTGCTTGCGAGAAAAATAGGGGCGGCTTTAATTTATGAAGACATTGAAGCAAATTTTCAGCTGCAATATGCTTGGAGAAATGGTGGCAGATACTTTCAAGGGTTCTATCTTCACGAGCCGGCGGCGGAATTAATTGACCGCAATAAACGAAAAGATCAGCTGAGAGAAGAATTCCAGCAATTTATTGCCCATGAGAAAAAGAAACTTCAAACTGTCTACGAACATTCTGAAACATTTTATAAGCGAATTCACCAAGCTGTCACGACCTTAAAAAAATCATGCAGTACAAATGATGAACTCATCCAAAAGCTGGCATTAGAATTAACGGATTGCAGCTTTCGAATTTATATGTGTAATGAAGAAGGCTTTCAAATCACTGGAAATGTGTTTAAAAAAGAAAAAGAATGGCTATTTCAGCCTGAATATATCGAGAAAAACTGGAGCTGGCGTCCTTATTTCCTAGCAAATATTCTCCAAATGAGAATGAGCGGGAAAGGATTTTTCAGTGATATATACAGCGATTTAGAAACTGGTGAGAGGATACGTACGTTTTCTTACCCGTTAGAGGGAGATATGTATTTATTTATAGATCTTCCGTATGCCTATTTATATGAGCAAGATGGATTAATTTAAAAGTAAAGTGTGAAGATCGTATTATCCATTTATTAACAATCTAAGTGGCCTTTTAGGCTGCTTTTTTTGATTGAAAAAAAGAAATAAAAAATGGTTGACAATGAAACTGATAATCATTATCATTTAGTTATAGAGAGAAGCTACTCTCTGTTCCCCAACCCCTCTATCAGATCAAGATCCAAAAAACTTGGCGCTACCCCCGCCAAGTTTTTTTTGTGCTTTTCATCTTTGCCTCATGCATAGGACAGCCCAATCCTTCCATACATCTTAAGTGATGACAGTTAGATGGTAGGAGGGAACGTCATGATCAAACGCGACAAGCGGCTGCTGATTGATTTGCCAAGACCAGATCACCCAGATGCAAATGGTGCTGCTGCTGTGCAAGAATTACTCGGCGGAAAATTCGGTGAAATGTCCACATTAAATAATTACATGTTTCAATCCTTTAACTTTCGAGGAAAACGAAAACTCAAGCCGTTTTATGACCTCGTATCCAGCATTACGGCTGAAGAATTCGGTCATGTAGAGCTAGTGACCACAGCTGTGAACCTCATGATTACAGGGACCACTCATGGTGGAGATCCAGATACGACACCGATGAAAGCGGCTGTCGATAAACGAAATACACAGCATTTTATTCAAACGGCTCAAACAGGCTATCCGTTTGATTCCATGGCAAAACCTTGGACCGGGGAGAATGTGTTCTCAAGTGGGAATCTGATTCTTGATCTCCTTCATAATTTCTTCCTAGAATGCGGAGCACGTACGCACAAAATGCGCGTATATGAAATGACAGATCATCCTACAGCAAGAGAGATGATCGGTTATTTACTCGTCAGGGGCGGTGTGCATGTTGTGGCATATGCAAAGGCGCTTGAGGTAGCCACAGGAGTAGATGTAGGAAAGATGCTGCCGATCCCAAACCTCGACAACAAATACTTTGATTCAGCGAGGAAATTTGAAGACCAAAATGTTCATACAAAGCTGTACACATTTAGTGATACGGATTACAAGGATATCAATAAGATTTGGAAGGGCAGCCATCCGATTGATGGAAAGCCGCTGACAGTGATTGAGGGCACCCCGCAAGGAGCACCTGTGCCAGATTATAGAGAATTGCCGGAAGAGTTTGCCCCAGGCATTTCCAAAGAGGATTTTGACGAAATTGCCAAACGGCTGATGAGATCTGCAGGTTTATAAAAACATGGTGCATGAGATCAGAAAAAAGACTCAAACTAAAAAAACAGATTCTTTTTCTTTTTTTGAATTCAAGAGGAAAAATATCATCTGAGAACACTTTATGGTATGATGCTTTGTAGGACTTGTGTATAATCAATACGGGTTCATCTTGAGTTGTTTTTTTGAAAGGAGTCTTTTTTTAGAATGTCACAATTAATGGGTATCATTACAAGGCTGCAAAGTCTTCAAGAGACAGCAGAAGCTGCAAACGAACCGGCACAGCGTTATTTCGAAGTGAACGGTGAGAAAATCTGCAGTGTTAAGTATTTCGAAAAGAATCAAACGTTTGAATTGACTGTTTTTCAACAAGGGGATAAGCCAAACACTTTCCCATTTGACAACATTGATATGATTTCGATTGAGATTTTTGAGCTTCTACAATCCTAAGCTGAATCGTATGAAATGTTTTTTCTAAGGATTCCTTCGTTTATTTGCGGCAATATACATGTGTCATTTTTGGCAGTGTAATGGAAGATGATCAATCAGCGCACATTTCGGATAAGAGACCATTAAAAAGGAGTTCCTTTCTGTGAGTGATTCTTTTTACTACAATCTTTCTGAAGATCATTTAGCGTTTTCTGATGTCGTCATGAGAATGAAAGACTTTATTCGAAAAGACCCTAGATCCGCCTATGTGTTATCAATTGGTACGGACTCTCAGGTCAATCAAAATGTCACAAGATTTATGACTGCAATTCATCTCCACCGGATTGGCAAAGGGGCTTGGGGTTGCCTCACGCAACAAGTGATCAGCAGGCCTGTGCAAAGCCTTAGAGAAAAAATTTCATTAGAGACAGCGTTTAGCCAAAAGGTATGTGCAGACATCCTTGAGGGGCCTTTAACAGAACTGATGGATTTGCTTCTTCCGTTTGCTGAGGAAGGGGCAGACCTCCGTTTTGAAGCCCATCTGGATATTGGCAAAAAAGGAAGTACAAAAGATCTGATTCAGGAAATGACCGGAATGATCACAGCTATGGGAATTGAAGCTAAAATAAAACCCGACTCATACGCAGCATTTTGCTATGCCAATCGATACACAAAATAAATTCCGTCATTTTTCTCCAAACCTTGTCGAAACGTGCGGTTGACGATTCGATTCTAGTTCCTTATTCTAGCTGTATAGAGAGGAAGCAGACATTCAAAAGCCTGCTAATCAATATAAAAGCATATATGAAACAGGGGGCCTGATGTTGGATGAGCGTCATCGAAAATCGTTTTAATGAAGAAGAGAAAAAGCTATTATTAAACGTATTGCTGAATCAGGAATATGCTGTCGAATTACTAAGCAGTGAGATCAATGATATAGAATGTGGAACAAAAAATGTCGATGACAATACGTATAAGCAATTGATCACATTGTATGACAGAGTAAGGTTTGAGAATTAATATTGATTTAACATTCTATTAGATACTCGGGAGCTGAGTATCTTTTTTATGCAGAAAAAATCTTTCGACAAATTTCGTTTTAGTTTATGCTTAATGGTAAAGGGGAATGTATGATTGATGATTGAGAGAAAAGGGGTCGAAGAAACATGATAGAGATAGAACCAACTCAATTGCTTGAGTCAACAGTAGCCGAGCATATGATTGATGCAGATAAAGTGGCACATGTTCAAATTGGAAATAACCTTGAGCATGCTCTATTGGTCCTTACAAAAACAGGATATACAGCCATCCCGGTATTAGATCCTTCTTATCACCTGCATGGGTTAATTGGAACGAATATGATCATGGATAAGATCTTTGGTTTAGAACGAATTGAATTCGAAAAGCTGGACCAACTGAAGGTAGAAGAGGTTATGCTTACTGATATCCCAAGGCTTAAAACGACGGATCCTGTGCTAAAAGGCGTTCATGCTGTAACGAATAATGGATTTGTTTGTGTCGTAAATGAGGAGCAAGTCTTTGAAGGAATATTTACACGACGTGTTGTATTAAAGCGCTTAAATGAAGTGATTCATGCCGCGAAAAAATGAGCTGAAACCCAGCTTATTTTTTTTGCCTTCATAAGCTATAATTTATATAATGACCATATAGAATAAGAAAAACTTATAGAGAGAAAGGGGACGCCCATGCAGCTTCAGGAGTTACATATGCTTGTTGTGCTAAGTGAAGAATTGAATATGAGAAAGGCTTCGGAGCGGCTCTTTGTCTCTCAGCCTGCTTTATCTCAAAGATTGCAGACGATCGAAAAAGAGTGGGGAATCAAAATCTTTTTTCGTTCTCAGAAAGGGCTCACCGTAACTTCAGCAGGTGAACAGATCATTCAATTTGCAAAAGAGGTGACGGTTGAGCAAGATCGAGTGAGAGAACGAATCGATGAACTTGAAGGGGAAATTCACGGTACACTAAAGCTTGCGGTTGCATCCATTATTGGACAGCACTGGCTGCCGAAAGTGTTAAAGCGATATGTCCAAAAGTACCCAAATGCGAAGGTATCACTTGTGACCGGCTGGAGTAGTGAAATGCTCAAAAGTTTATATGAGGACCATGTGCACATTGGGATCATTCGCGGAAACCCTGATTGGAAAGGAACAAAGGAATATTTGATGACAGATCATTTATATTTAGTCGATTCTGTTATCAAAGACGTGGACGAGTTAATCGAAACAGAACGCCCGTTTATTCAATTTAAAAGCGACAGCACGTATTATCAGGAAATCCAGCACTGGTGGCATCAAAAATTCAAAGTGTCTCCAAAGCAGACGATTCTAGTGGACCAGATTGAGACGTGTAAACAAATGGCCTACCACGGCATCGGCTACGCCATTTTGCCTTCGGTCACCTTATACGACCACGAAAAAAGTGTTCATAAAACACCGCTTGTTGACGTGAATGGAGAGCAAATCGGACGTGACACATGGCTGCTAGGCTATGAAGCTTCTTTTCAATTAAAACAGGTGCAAGCATTTGTTGGTGTGGTCAAAGAAATGCTTGAAAGTGATGCCGTGTAAGCACCTTCTTGGAAGAGGAGGTGCTTTTTTTAGTTGAATGATCATTTACTTATTGCACGCATATCAAAGCAACAGATAGATGGAGCGAATCATAGAGGAGACTTTGATCTTATGAAAAACAATCAATTAATCAAAATCAACAAACCTGAATGGGGAGATCATTTGCGCGCGAGGTGGCGTGAACGTTTTGCTAGTCATCTTTCAATTAAAGAACAAAATGAGATATCAATAGATGATTTTTTATGGCATTTATGCAGTTTTGGAATGGTTACATGCCTTGAAAAGGTTGAAGCGATAGACGCATTTCTTCAACAATCAAAGGATAAGTGTACTGTTTTTTATCAATTTGTTGACGAGGCGTATCTTTTCGAAAATGCCAGCTCTCTTTTAATCAATGATTTACCATATCAATCTAATCATATGGATTATAACGATATGTATGTGATGGACTGGAATGAAAAATGGACATTTGTGATGACGCACGAAACGGATTATGGTCCATATTTTATTCGAATAGATGAAACGAACGAATGAGGAACCGATGATCTCTTCGATACGAAAAACCCGCCTTCCAATTGGAATGAGCGGGTTTTTCATTGGGTTATAGTGTTGATTTGGTCAAAGCTTTTTTATGAAATCATTTGACAATGAAAATCATTATCATTTAAAGTGTACATATAATAATTGAAAATGATTATCATTTAGATGAGGTGACCGATAGATGAAAGCACTAATTGCATTTGCGAGTATGTCTGGTAATACAGAAGATATGGCAGCAATCATAAAGCAAACACTAGAAGGAAAAGAGATCGATACAGAGATGTTGGAATTTGATGATACAAGCGCAGAGGACCTTTCTTCATACGATTATGTGTTCATCGGTTCTTATACATGGGGTGATGGTGATTTACCTTATGAAGCTGAGGACTTTTATGAAGAGGTCTCTACGCTTGAACTAAGTGACATCAAAGCAGCTGTGTTCGGATCTGGAGATTACAGCTACCCGAAGTTTTGTGAGGCTGTCCATACATTTCATGACATGCTCAAATCAACCGGTGCATCTGTATTTCCTGAAACATTGAAAATGGAGCTTGCGCCTGATACCGATGAGGATGTGGCGTGCTGTCAGGAATTTGCCACGAGTTTCTTAACGTGGGCGGCGTTATCTGAGAAACGAGTTGAAAATCATGTTTCATAAAGGAGCGACAGCTGTTGCTGCATCTAAAAACGGTGGATACTTTGTCGCTGTAAAACGTGAAGGTATTTTTCACTACAGTGTGGAGCGCGGGTGGCAGCAACTGTTTAAGTTCAAGCATAAAATTCATGCCATTAGCTATATTGGACCTTATTTATTCGGTGTTGGTGAAAATGGCACAGTGATTAGATCAGGAGATGAAGGCCATACATGGGCGCTATCATCATTTCCAACAAATGCAGTCGTTTGGTCTATTACAGGACGCAAAGATGGGTTTGTGTGTGCACATGGAAAACATAGTATTTATGTGTCAAATGATTTCGGGATTTCCTGGGAAATTATGAAGCCATTTGCTCATGTGAACCACCCGCCTGTCATTCGTTCTTTATGTGCTGCGGGTGATCACCTTTATATTGGAACACAGATTCATGAGGTTCACGGAGGAATATGGGTGTATGACTTGGAGAGTGAACAGGTTTTTCTCCTAAACAGAGAGGAGCACCGGATGACAGCTTCTATGCTGTTCTGTCAGGAGCATCTGCTTGTTTGCGCATTGGGGTCAAAAAAAGGTAAAAAGGGGTCTGTTCAAATTTTAGATTTACATACCAATATGCTGCATGATATTCAATCACAAGCCTTTGCTAGAGAGGAATCATTCTTGGATGTGTCAGAGGATAATGGCATTGTGTATGTGACGACTTCACAAGACGAACACGGGTTTTCTAAAGTGTATCAGCTTGATATTGAGCAAAAAGAGCTCAAATGGTTTGATACGATCAAAGGACACGGTTTTCGTGTAGCCAATCAAAATGAAAACTTTTTCTGTGCTGGTTTATATGAAAGCAAGTTTGTGAGGCCATATGAGGAGCCGGCATTGATTCATTGATAAGGAGGAAGAAAAAGTGACAGAAAAGGTTTTACTGGTGTATGCCACGATGTCTGGGAATACAGAAGCGATGGCAGATTTAATTGAAAAAGGAATAACAGAAGCAGGAGCTAGCGTGGACCGTCATGAAGCGATGGATATTGATGCAGAGCTTCTCAATGATTACACGCACATTATGTTAGGTGCGTACACATGGGGAGATGGTGACCTTCCTGATGATTTTATTGATTTATATGAAGAAATGGAAGAGCTTGATTTAACGGGAAAAGCATTTGCTGTATTCGGTTCCGGGGATACATCTTATGAGCATTTTTGTGGAGCTGTTGACCTAATCGAAGAAAAAGTGAAGGAGCTTGGCGGTGACATTGTCCTGCCATCCGTCAAGATCGAGCTAAATCCAGAAGGAGAAGAAGAGGAGAAATTGATTTCTTTTGGCAAGCAATTTGTTCATCTTCACCAGCAGGAAGCGGGGTAATCGGTCCCGCTTGTTTTATTTTCCATTGAAGAGTCAACTCTTTCACTTGTCATTAAAACTCTCCTTTGGTACAGTAATGAAGTATAAATTAAGAGGAGGACATACATACATGAAACAAATGGACGCTAATGAAATTATTTCATTTATTCAAAATAGTACAAAATCAACACCTGTCAAAGTCTACATTAAAGGTGATTTAGAAGGTATTGAGTTTGGTGAACATGCAAAAACGTTCATCACAGGAAACACTGGAGTTGTTTTCGGTGAGTGGAGCGACATTCAAGAAGCGCTAGAAACGAACAAAGACAAAATTGAAGATGTTGTCGTGGAAAATGACCGCCGCAACTCTGCAATCCCGATGTTAGATTTAAAGAACATTAAAGCACGTATTGAGCCAGGTGCGATCATTCGTGACCAAGTTGAAATCGGTGATAATGCAGTCATCATGATGGGGGCTTCTATTAATATCGGTTCTGTGATCGGCGAAGGTACGATGATTGACATGAACGTGGTGCTTGGCGGCCGTGCGACAGTAGGTAAGAACTGTCATATCGGTGCTGGATCTGTCCTTGCAGGTGTCATTGAGCCACCGTCTGCTAAACCAGTTGTCGTAGAAGATGAAGTTGTCATTGGTGCGAACGCTGTTGTTCTAGAAGGTGTGACAATTGGTAAAGGTGCAGTCGTAGCTGCTGGTGCGATCGTTGTGAACGATGTAGAGCCTTACACAGTTGTAGCAGGTACACCTGCAAAGAAAATCAAAGACATTGATGAAAAAACAAAAGGTAAAACAGAAATTAAACAAGAACTGCGTCAGCTTTAATTCAAATAATTCGCAGCTGAAGACATAGACGTGGATGATATATCCACGTCTTATTCGTATAGAGGAAAGGAAGCGAGTTCACTTGTTAAATCGTGAGCAATTGATATCCATTCGAAGAGATTTACATCAAATCCCTGAGCTTGGTTTTAAGGAATTCAAAACACAAGCGTACCTCATCAATCATCTTGGTGCTTATTCAAAAGATCGAGTTGAGATAGAAACTTGGCGAACTGGACTTTTTGTCAAAGTAAAGGGAAGAAATCCTGAGCGCGTATTTGCGTATCGTGCAGATATGGACGGTCTGTCAATTCCTGAGGACACAGGGTATCCATTTCAATCAGTACATGAAGGGAAGATGCATGCGTGTGGACATGACCTTCATATGACCATTGCACTCGGTATCATTGATCATTTTGTTCATGAGCCAATCAAAGAAGATCTATTATTTATGTTCCAGCCGGCAGAAGAAGGTCCAGGCGGAGCTGAACCGATGCTTACAAGTGATGTGCTGAAAAAATGGACGCCAGATTTTATTACAGCGCTGCATATTGCACCTGAGTATCCTGTCGGAACGATAGCCACAAAGCCAGGGCTGCTTTTTGCCAATACGAGTGAGCTTGTAATTGATCTTGAAGGAAAAGGCGGGCACGCTGCTTACCCTCATTTAGCGAATGATATGGTTGTGGCTGCGAGTGCACTTGTAGGTCAGCTGCAATCGGTTATTTCTCGTAATGTCGATCCTCTTGATAGTGCGGTCATTACGGTTGGCACGATTACAGGAGGAACGGCTCAAAATATCATTGCGCAGCATGCGAAGCTTGATGGCACCATTCGTACACTTTCACCAGAATCTATGGAAAAAGTGAGAAAGCGAATTGAAGCACTAGCAAAAGGGATTGAAATTGGCTACGAATGCAAGGCAACCGTGCGATATCCTTCATCTTATTACGAAGTGGACAATTCAAAGGAACTGACAGAGGAATTCATGTCATATGTTGCCGGAGAAGGGCTTGCGAATGTGGTTGAATGCAGAGAAGCCATGACAGGAGAAGATTTTGGCTACATGCTGAAAAAATACCCTGGATTCATGTTTTGGTTAGGGGTCGATTCAGAATATGGCCTGCATCATGCAAAACTCATGCCTGATGAAAAAGCGATTGAAACAGCTGTAAACGTTATGACAGCTTATTTCAAAAAGCAAGCAGGGGAATGAATAATCAAGCTGCCTCCTGTACACCTTATGAACAGGAGGTGTTCTTGATTATGACAAGAATTGGTGTAGAACCATCTTTATCCGATGTAGAAGAACTACTGAAGCAAAAAGGATATGACGTCGTACGTATTCAAAATGAACAGCAAATGGATCAGTGTGACTGCTATGTTGTCACAGGACTAGATTCAAATGTTCTTGGCATCTCAGACACAACGACAAAAGCATCTGTGATTACCGCGTCAGGTATGACGGCTGATGAAATTTGTCAAGAAGTAGAACAGCGTGTTCAATAAAACTAACAAGAAAAAGAACCGGTAGATTATCATCCCGGTTCTTTTTGCTCTTTTTCTATATCGAGAACTTCTTTCATTTTTTTGCGCAAGATTCGTTCTACCCGCCATCGCTCCATTGTTTCGGTTTTTGCAATGATGCGCAGTACAAGGGAAGAGGATCCGAACGCCTCCACGCCGACAACTTGAGGGCCTTCGATAATTTGAGGAATGTCTTTTCGTACCTCATCACACGCAGCTTGAAGAGCTGTGATCATTTGATCCACATTCTCTTCTGGAGATAGCTCGATATCGACGAGTGCCTGCATAGTCCCTCTTGAATGATTGCTCACGTTCAATATGCTTCGATTTGGAATAAAATGAAGGGTGCCGTCAAAGCTTCGAAGCTGCGTGGTTCTAAGTCCAATTTGTTCTACGATCCCATCAAAGCCAGCAACTGTTATATATTCTCCCACATCGAATTGTTTCTCTAATAAGATAAAGAATCCTGTCACAATATCACTCACTAGCCCTTGAGCGCCAAAGCCGATTGCAAGCCCCACAACGCCTGCCCCAGCTAATAAAGCGGTCGGGTTATAATGAAATAAGTCGAGGATCATGACCACTAGAATAAAAATCAATAAGTAGGCGAAAATATTTAACGTAAGACTTTGCAGCGTTTGAGCTCTTGATAAAGAGACATCATGCTTTTCAGAGAATGTGGAATAGGCACGCTTAATCATCTTATTTCCGATGGCTCTAATGATAAAATAAATCGCGAAAATAGCGATTAGTTTTAGCAAAATCATACTGCTATTGAGGATAATGGAAACCCAATCTACTTGTTCAAATCCTTTCATGATCTTCAAAACCTTTCTATGTATGCTCTAATAGAGAAGCTAATCATTTGTTCCCTTCTGCAAGACATGTTAAACTTTTGTTAAGTGGAGAAAGAGATTGTGACAAATCGTTAATTAAATTTATTATTAATTAATATTGACTAAAAACCGCTTAAGTATTATAATTGTAATTGTGAAGTTATTAACTAAATGAGAATTTCAACTTTTGATTCTCATTTTATATACAGCTTAGAAGTCTGTATAAAGATATTATTTTTGGAGGGATTTACATATGGCAGAGCGTTTTGTAGGAAAACAAGCTCCACGTTTTGAAATGGAAGCAGTACTTGCTAACAAGGAATTTGGTAAAGTGAGTTTAGAAGAAAACATGAAGAATGACAAATGGACAGTTCTTTTCTTCTACCCAATGGATTTCACATTTGTTTGCCCAACTGAAATTACAGCAATGAGCGATCGTTATGATGAGTTCGAAGATTTAGATGCTGAAATCATTGGTGTATCTACTGATACAATCCATACGCATCTTGCTTGGATCAACACAGACCGTAAAGACAATGGTCTAGGTGAATTGAAATATCCGCTAGCTGCTGACACAAACCACACAGTATCTAGAGAATACGGCGTTTTAATTGAAGAAGAAGGAATTGCACTTCGCGGTTTATTCATTATCAACCCAGAAGGCGAACTTCAATATCAAACAGTATTCCACAACAATATCGGTCGTGATGTAGATGAGACATTACGTGTTCTTCAAGCATTACAAACTGGTGGACTTTGCCCAGCGAACTGGAAGCCTGGTCAAAAAACACTTTAATTGATAGCTGAAGAAACAGAAGGGTCTAACTAATGTTAGACCTTTTTGTTTCGACACATACAATGGATGGAGGCGCTTCATAATGAAATTACGTCAACCAATGCCAGAACTAACTGGTGCAAAAGAATGGTTAAATGGAGAAGTAACAAAAGAAGATCTGATTGGTGAGAAACCAACATTGATTCATTTCTGGTCAGTCAGCTGTCATCTTTGTAAAGAGGCAATGCCTCAAGTCAATCAATTCCGTGATGAATACAAGGATCAACTAAACGTGATAGCCGTTCATATGCCGCGTTCAGAGGATGACCTAGATCTGGATAAGATCAAGGAAGTTGCGAAAGAGCATGAAATCACGCAGCCAATTTTTGTGGACAGTGATCATAAATTAACAGAAGCCTTTGAAAATGAATATGTACCAGCATATTATGTATTTGATAAAACAGGTGCTCTGCGCCACTTCCAAGCTGGCGGAAGCGGAATGAAAATGCTTGAGAAACGTGTCAATCGAGTGCTTTCTGAGTCTGAAAAGGCTGCAGAATAGGCTTTCCCCCATAAATGGGGGTTTTTTCATGGACAAAAATAGGCGACCTATTGCACGGAATGGACTTCGCCTTTCTAAGAAAAGCGAAATTGAGGGAGTTTATAAAAAAATATTCCTGAAACAAAAAGGTATAACGACCTATTTACATTTTTGTTTTGAAATGAAAATGTAAAGATTTTAACTTTTTACTATTCAGAACGTTTTTGCACAAAAGAAATTTCAGTTTGGTAAATAACGATGTAAATCAAGTAGTATAAGTGTTTATTCAAATTTTTTACAATATTTTAAGGTTTGTCAAAAGCCTTTAGTGGCAATGAAATGGATGCCGATTGTTCCTCTTTGGCAAAATTTTAGTTGAAAATACCTATCTGATAACAAACTGTAAAATGATAAAAAAATAGTTGATAAAATTAGTTTTCTAATCTAATATTTACTATAGAATATTTTTTATATGATGAGGGGGAAATCCATTGTTTAATGAGAGGGAAGCGTTACGATTACGATTGGAACAATTAAACGAAGCAGAAGTAAAGGTCATCCGTGAATATCAAATTGAGCGAGATGCGATTTATGCAAAATTAAGAGAATTAGACCGTCAAGGAACAGGTCTAGTGTCAGATACAAAAAAAGAAGTGCGTACAGAAAGAAAAACGGATTCACTGCCTGTATTAGCTGAACTGGCTGCACAAGAAATGAGAAGCTACCAGCCGCCTGCACAATCACAATCAAATTCTGCATCAACTTTAGGAACAGGACAGCTAAACGGTGCACCTGTAGGTATTCCTGAAGGATCTACAAGACGCAGAAGAGGCACAGCTCGCCCTGGTTCAAAGGCAGCTAAGCTTCGTGAAGCTGCGATTAAAACGTTAAAGCGTCATAATGCAGCGATTAAAAGCTCTGAACTTCAAAAAGAAATTGAAAAAGAGAGCGGTCTTGAAATTCCAAATATGACAACGTTTATGCAAAGCTTAATTAAAATGTATCCTGAAGTGAAAAAGCCATATCGCGGACAGTATATTTTAGAAGGCGATATTCAAACAGAAGACGAATAAATAAAAAAGAAACTGCTGACGAAAAGCCAGCAGTTTTTTTATTGCGAGCATTACTTTTTTTGATCAACTGTATAGACAATTTTTCGTTCCTTTGACAGGTGATCACGCTGTTTTTTGAAGCCTTCAATCTTCACTGTCATGACTTCTCCATTTTGCTGCACCGCATCGACTTGTGCTTGGAGTGTTTGAACTTGTTCGTTCAGCTTTTTCAAGATGGGTTCGATTTCTTCCGTTGTTTGCAGGAGGCTGTCTCGAGAGAATGGCTGTGAATTTGCTTGGGCTGACTGGTCAATATCAGCAAAATGAGATGCGATCCATTCCTCACTTTCTGCTAACTGCTTTTGATAGCTTGTGAGTGTTTCATAAAAAATCGCTTCCTTTGCTTTTTCGATTTGCAGTAATTTCTCTTGTGTTTCAAAAAAACGCTCCTGCAGGTGTTTAACGCCTTCCTGTAATAGATTGAGCTCTGCGTTTTTATCACCTAATGTTTGCTGCAGTTTCTCAATCACAGCGGATAAAGTATTTCCTTTTTTCTCCTCTTTTGCAAGCCGTTTATCTTGATCCTGCATCCGTTCATTTAATTGTTGAGAGATTTCTTTATATTTGACTACTTTTAAATGCAGCCGGTGTTTTTCTTCCGTTTCTTTCCTTCTATGAAAGGTTTCTTTTTGGAGCATTTCATGAAGAAGGACTATTTTATGTAATAATTCAGATTTGCTGTAGGAAAGATCCTGTATTTTTGAGGCTGCATCGTCTTGATCAATGGTCATTTCATCCAATTGTTGTTTTAATTGCGTGTAATCCTTTTTCATCTCGTGATATTCTTGAGTTAACTTCTTATTTTTAGCATACGTATATGAGGACTGTAAATCAGCGATCATTTGTTGATATTTGGCTGTTTCCGCTTTTAAGTATAAATTCTCTTGAGATAGGTCATGGAATAGGGGAGAAGCATGGCGCCTTTTCATCGATAGACCCTCCTTATTCATGTTACCAATAAAGTATGCGAGATGAGTGCGATTAGAACAACCATATCAAAGGAGGGTGAGCGGATGGACGTAGTCAATGTCATTTTAGCTGGAGGAGCATCCAGACGTTTTGGAGAGCCAAAGGCAAGTTATATGTATCAAGGAAAACCACTATATGAGCATGTGAAAAAGCAGCTTTTGAAAGGACAGACAGTTATCATCAGCCATCCATCACTTCTAACTTTTTTTAAAGAAAGAGGTGAACGAGATGTGTGGTTGGATGATGATCAGGTTCGCGGATGCGGGCCGCTTGCCGGCATGTATACGGCGATGCAAAAGCAAGAAGCAGCATGGTATTTAATGACGGCATGTGACATGCCTTTCATACGGAGGGAGACCGCCGAAGCATTATCGTCCTATTGCAGCGATCATGCAGATGCTATCATCCCGCTTGTTCAGGGCAGATTACAGCCTTTATTTGCGCTTTATCACCGCCGCTGTCTGCCGTCCATTGATGCGTGTTTAAAAGAGAATCAATTAGCCATGAAAGAGTTGCTTCAAAGGCTTAAGGTGCGTATCGTCCCAGAGGAGCAACTGAACGCAACACCAAATGAATTTCGAAATATCAATAAAAGAAGCGATTTACCTGAAAACGGTATGATATGATACATAAAAATGGTGAGGAGAGAACAGCATTGAATGACCGATATTCAAGACAAATCTTGTTCCCTCCGGTTGGGGAAAAGGGTCAGCGTGCGCTTGCTGACAGTCATGTTCTAATTGTTGGAGCGGGTGCACTTGGAACGGCCTCTGCGGAAGGGCTTGTCCGGTCTGGGATCGGCAAGTTGACGATTGTTGATCGTGATTATGTAGAGTTTTCAAATTTACAGCGGCAGCAGCTGTACACAGAAGATGATGCAAAGGCACATGTGCCAAAAGCAGCTGCGGCAAAAAAACGTCTCCAAGAGATCAATCATGAAGTGACCATACACGCCCTGATTGAAGATGCAGGGGTGGAGCTGTTAAGACCGTTATTTCAAAGCGCAAATATTGTCATTGATGCGACGGATAATTTTGAGACGAGAATGATTATGAACGATTTATCGCAGGAAACGAAGACGCCGTGGATATATGGCGCTTGTGTGAGCAGTCAGGGGTTGTATATGACCATTTTACCGGATAAAACGCCGTGTTTATCGTGTGTCTTTACAGAACTGCCTGTTGGCGGCTTGACGTGTGATACAGCGGGGATTATTTCTCCAGCAGTTCAGATGGTTTCTGCTTATCAGCAAACAGAGGCGCTAAAGTATTTAACAGGACATGAAGATCAAATCGAACGGAAATTTGTCACATTTGATCTTTGGCAGGCGACATCGTTTAAAATGGATTTGTCTCTTACTAAGCAGAAGGACTGTCCATCTTGCGGCAAAGATAGAACCTATCCTTATTTACACGAGCAGCGTAAAAAAACGACGATTCTTTGCGGGCGGGATACAGTCCAAGTTGTATCTAAGGATCTAGCTAATCTATCATTTCAGCATGTGAAAGATCGACTGTCATCCATTTGTGAGGTGGAAGTGAATGACTTCTTAATCCATGTCCGCTATGAATCTTATCGTATTGTCTTTTTCAAAGGTGGACGTGCATTAATCCATGGGACAAATGATGAAAAAGCAGCCAATTCATTACTAGCAAAACTGCTAGGGATATAGGAGTGAAGTGTGATGGAAAGACGTCAGCCAATTCCAGTACAAGAAGCCATTCAGAAAGTCCATCAATATGAAAAGCATGGAGAAGCAGAATGGGTGCCCTTAAGAAATAGCCTTGAAAGGTTCATTGCAGAAGATATTTTGGCAGATCATGATGTGCCTGCATTTGATCGGTCCCCGTATGATGGTTTTGCACTTCGGGCAGAAGATACAAAAGAAGCGTCAAGCGAGCATCCGGTTGAATTTGAGGTCATTGATCATATTGGGGCAGGAGTGGTCTCAGCAAAAACCATCGGTCCCTTTCAAGCCATTCGTATCATGACAGGAGCAAAAATCCCGAATGGAGCAAATGTCGTCATCATGCTTGAGCTGACTAAAACCTTTGAAAAAGATGGAAAATCCTACATGTCACTTAAAAGACCGCTGAAAAAAGGGGACAATATTTCTCGTCAAGGAGAAGAGGTACTTGAAGGGAATGTGATGCTCAAAAAAGGAACCAAAGTAACTCCGGGCGTTACGGCCTTATTGGCGACATTCGGATATGCGGTAGTTCCAGTTGTCAAAAAGCCAGTGATCGGCATCATCTCAACAGGTACAGAGCTTCTTCAAGTGAGTGATGCGATGGTGGACGGGAAGATTAGAAACAGTAACCTTAGTATGGTTTATGCCCAGATCCTTAAGGCTGGGGGAGAGCCGCTTGATTTAGGCGGTGTGTCCGATGAATTTGACAAAAGCTATCATGCAGTCAAAGCAGCCTTAAGCAAGGTAGACTTCTTAATTACAACAGGCGGAGTTTCTGTAGGTGATTTTGACTTTCTTCCTGCAATTTATGAAAAGCTGGGAGCTCAGGTGCTATTTAATAAAGTGGCCATGAGACCCGGCAGTGTGACGACGGTTGCTGCAATGCCAAATGGTCAACTGCTGTTTGGGCTGTCTGGAAATCCTGCTGCCTGTTTCGTTGGCTTTGAATTATTTGTGAAACCGATGATCTATAAATGGTCTTTCAAGACACAGTCGTTACCCGATTTTGCTGAGGCGAAGCTGACACACGATTTCCCAAAAGCCAATCCGTTTACTCGATTTGTTAGAGCGGCACTTGAGTTCACTGGCAGTCAGCTCAGTGTGACCCCAACAGGTCTCGATAAATCAAGTGCCGTGACCTCAATAGCAGAGGCTAACTGTTTCATCGTGCTGCCAGGTGGAACAAGAGGTTTTAAGGCTGGTGATCAGGTGCATGTTCTGCTGTTTCAGCACGAAGGCGAGGGTTCCCCATGCTGGATGACACATTAAGCATATTACAGGTGGTCGGTTATCAAAACAGCGGAAAGACGTCGTTGATTGAAAAGCTCTGTCAGCTGGCTGTAATTGATGAACTGAAGCTAGGCTGTTTTAAACACCATGGACATGGCGGTAAACCAGATCGTCTTTTGAAAGAAAAAGACACCGATCGATATGTCGGGGCAGGTGCATTTGCCACTGGCGTAGAAGGAGAGGGTGAATTTCACTTTTCAATGCAGCACATCACGTTAAAGCAATTGCTCAACATGTGTCAGTATCTTCCATTAGACGCGGTCTTGATAGAAGGGTATAAACAGGCACCATACCGCAAAATCGTTTGTGTGAAGAATGAAGAGGAGCTCATTGATCTTTCAACACTTTCCGATATACAAGCAGCTATTTATTTTTCTCAAGAGTTTCAGTTAGCCAAAAATTACTCTTTTCCAGTGTTTTCAGCCTTTGAAAAGGATGCGCATACATTTTGTTATAACTTATTGAAGGGAGGTGGCTCTATTTGAGTGAACTTTTTAAAATAACAAAAGTGCCGATTGATGTGAATGAATTGATTCAGCATGTGACAAGGCGGAAGGCAGGGGCCATTACGACGTTTATCGGGACGGTCAGAGAGTGGACAAACGGTAAGAAAACGTTGCGCTTAACTTATGAAGCTTACATACCAATGGCTGAAAGTATGCTAAGTCAAATTGGACAAGAAATCAAGAAACGATGGCCTGATACTGAAGCAGCCATTGTGCACCGGATCGGGACACTTGATATAACGGATATTGCTGTTGCGATAGCCGTTTCATCTCCTCATAGGAAGGCTGCATACGAAGCGAACGAATATGCCATTGAGCGAATTAAGGAAATCGTTCCGATTTGGAAAAAAGAATATTGGGAAGACGGGGAAGCCTGGATAGGTGATCAGCTTGAAAAAGTTTCATATCCAGAGGGGAAACCTAGCGATCTTCAACTTGCAAAGAAAGAAGGTGATCAGCTTGATTAGTGTATTATTGTTCGCCGGCCTTGCTGAGAAGGCCGGTAAACAACAAATCATCATTCAAAAAGATCAAACAACGGTTGATGAGATTAAATTAGAATTACAGGAGGTATATGGTGTTGATGCTGCACAAAATGTGATGGTTGCAGTCAACGAACTATATACGAGGGGAAACGCTGAAGTGCGTAGCGGGGACACTGTTGCATTCATTCCTCCTGTAAGCGGTGGATAATAGATATTAGAGGATTTGGTTATGGCCAGCGGCTGTAACCAATTTTTTATGTGTGAAAAGATTGTAGAGGTATTTGGGTGTGATCTTCGTAAATAAAACATCCCCTTCGTGCTTTAGATATGTGAGGATCGAGCTGCTGAATCAGATCATACAATTCACTAATTCGTCTCACATTGAAATCTGTCTGGGCTTGAAGCTGTTCTTTTAATTCTTTTGTGCTCACAATGCTACCCTTTTTCTCTTTAATAATATCTACACATCTGGCAGCGTAGTATATTTTGTCATTAGATGGTCTGCTTTCTTTCATATCAAGTAATTTGAGCTCATGATAAATCAGTTCTCTTTCCTTTCGAAAGTATTGCCATGCTTCTTGTTCCTTTTCATAAAGTAAAATCAATTGCGTTTTCAAT
The DNA here is from genome assembly GCF_038601465.1 of Bacillus sp. FSL R7-0672. Taxonomy (NCBI): domain Bacteria; kingdom Bacillati; phylum Bacillota; class Bacilli; order Caryophanales; family Bacillaceae; genus Bacillus; species Bacillus sp. FSL R7-0672. Next base: position 1,406,756 of record NZ_CP152010.1, read on the forward strand.
TTTTCTCTTAACATTCACTTGACTCCATTTCCACTATCATTTAACCTACCTCTATTTTACATTATATGAAAAAATAACTTTTGATCAAGTAAAATCATTATATTTTTAATTTTTTAATATGAAAGTATTGTTACTAAAGGCTCATTTGTTCTATAAAAGAAACCATTCGTAGTCCTATAAAGCCGGGATTTGTTGAAATTACTAGGATTATTTTAACAAAAAATTGTTGTGTCTCACGAAGACTATCCAAATTCAAAGGAAAAGGATATTTATTCCGAAAGACATGTGTTTTTTTGATAAAATGTTTTTAGGTCAGTAAAACCTCTATTTTTTGATATGAATATTGTCTGGTCATGGTGTCATTTGGAGGTTGTCATTCATGATAATAGAATAATAGATCATTTTTTTCCGCAATGAAAATAAGAAAATCAAATCATCCATCACTTATTGGCAATCTTTTGATAAAATAGAAAGAATAAGAGAGAGCATGTGCGTTTGCATACTTGCATGACATAGAGAGGGTGACATTTGATGAAAGAAAATATGCAAAAGCCTACGATCATTGGAGTGAGCATAAGACCTTCAGAGCACCTGAAAAGATTATGGGAAAATCCGGTGGTTTGGTGGCCTTTATCCTGTGTACTTCTTTTAACAGTGATTGTCACTTATTTGTCAGAGCTGGTGAATGAAGGAATGTGGGCAGATTTAAGCTTGCCGGTATCGGTCGTTTATGTGGTGACGCTAATTGGTCTACTTCTCGGGCTTGTGATTAATGCTGCAATATATAAGTTCATCGTATTTTTAGCAAAGGGTGATGCATCGTTTCAGCAGCTATTTTCAGCAGTCCTTTTTATTACACCAGTTACGATCGTTGGTACGATTATTTCTCATCTGTCCATCATTCTGTTCCATGTGCCAAAAAACATCACAATCACCTCATTAAATGCACTCATTCAAACGCCTGGTCCATGGCATGCTGTGCTTGCCAATATTGATCTATTTGTGATCTGGAACCTTGTTTTAACAGGCTTTTTATTGATGAAAGTTGGCCATATATCGCCAAGAATCGCTTGGACCATTATAGGAGTCTTTTATCTCTTATCTATCATTTTTCAATATGTAGGAACTGCAATCACCATATCAGTAAGCTGGGGGTAGAATGTCTTTATGAGAAAGAAAATCATCATCGGATCCATTTTTATTATTGTTATCGGTCTATTTATTGGCTTTAACATTGCGAAAAATCAATCAAAGCCTGCTTCGTCAGCAGCTATCAAAACAGTAAAACCTACGCAAAAAGAAATCACCACTACGGTCATGACGCCAGGGACACTTTCATTCTCTGAAGAGCAGTTCATTTATGCAGAAGAGGAAAAGGGACACTTGAAGGGGATTTCTGTGAAAGAAGGAGAAAAGGTAAAGCCAGGAACGCCGCTTCTTACATATGAAAATAGAGAGCTGGAGCTTGAAGAAGAGCAGCAAGCTCTTGCGGTTGAATCCAGTACGTTAAAACGCGAACAATTACAAAATAGATTGAGCGAATTAGATAAAAAACAAGGAGGCGACTCCGCTGCCAATCCTAAAACCGAGCGAGACCAGCTTGAACTAGAGCTGAAAGCGGCTGAATTAGAACAAAAACAAGCAGAGATCAGCCAAGAAAAAGTAAAAACACAAATAGAAGATTTAATCGTACATAGTAAAATTGCCGGTACAGTCATTTCCATTGAGCAAGAAGGAGGGGCAGGAAAGCCGGAAGAAAGGCAGCCGATCATTCATATTGGCAATGAGAAAAAAATGATTGTGCGAGGATTGATTTCTGAGTATGACGCCATAAAAGTGAAAAAGAAACAAAAAGTAAAGATAACGTCTGATGTCATTCGCGGAAAGAGCTGGCAAGGGGTCGTGAAAAAAGTGGGGGTTGTACCTGCTCAGGCAGCATCTGAAACAACTGCAGGTGATCAAACGGTGCAATATCCAGTTGAAATCGAAATAAAGGGAAAAAAACCTGAAGCAAAACCTGGTTTTAAAATGATCATGGAAATTGAAACAGATAAGCGTCAAGCCCTAACGATTCCTGAATCAGCTGTAAAAAAAGAGGATGATGGACAATATGTATATGTTGTCAAAAAGAATGTACTTAAAAAAGTAAAAGTGGAGCTAGGGGAAACGTCAGGTCATGATCTTGAAGTGACAAAAGGTGTCATAGCAGAGGATCAAATCATTTCTCATCCATCAGATGACATGTATGACGGAATGGAAGTGAATGCTGAATGATTCAGCTTTCAAACGTGACAAAAAGCTACGAGGTTGCCCAAGAATCATTTGATGTATTAAGTGAGGTCGATCTTGTCATCGAAAAAGGCGAGTATATGTCCATTATGGGCCCGTCCGGCTCTGGAAAATCGACGTTAATGAATATCGTTGGCTGTTTAGACCGGCCAACTACAGGACAATATCATTTTCAAGGAAGAGAGCTGTCAGCAGCAAAGGATCAAGACCTCGCAGTGATTCGAAATCAATTCATTGGATTTGTCTTTCAGCAATTTCATCTGCTGCCGAGGTTAAATGCGAGGCGTAATGTTGAGCTTCCGATGATTTACGCTGGTATCAGTCAAAAGGAAAGAAAAGAACGCGCAGAGATGGCACTTGAAAAGGTTGGTTTGACAGACCGAATGAAACATATGCCAAGTGAGTTGTCGGGAGGACAAAAGCAAAGAGTGGCAATAGCCCGTGCAATTGTCAATAAGCCGCAGCTTATCTTAGCAGATGAACCGACAGGCGCTCTTGACTCAAAAACAAGCTTCTCAATCATGGAACAGTTTACTAAGCTGAATGAGGAAGGGACAACGATTGTGCTTGTCACCCATGAAGAAGAAATAGCTGCATATACAAATCGGACGGTCGTTGTAAGAGATGGCCGACTCGTTGAAGATAGATTGACACAAGGGGACGCTATGAATGAAACTCTTTGAAAATATCAAAATAGCGATGAATTCTGTTTTAGCTCATAAATTACGTTCTATTTTAACGATGCTTGGGATTATTATTGGTGTTGGATCAGTCATTGCGGTCGTGGCTATCGGTCAAGGCGGCGAGCAAATGCTAAAAGGGTCAATTTCAGGTCCAAACAATACCGTTGATATGACGTATACGCCGTCTGACGAAGAGTTAAATGCAAATCCCAACGCTTTATTCGATGCCACATTTACTGAGGAAGACATAAAAAGTATTAAGACAATCAATGGGGTGAATCAGGTTGCCTCTTCGACTGCGCAAGGAATGCAGCTGAGATTTCAAGATACAACAGTGGATGCGACAGTTAACGGTATAAATGAAGGGTATACGAATGTACATTCATTACAAATAGCAGAAGGGCAGAATTTAAGAGATATTGACTTTAGAAGCGGCAGAAGAGCCGCCCTCATCTCTGAAGGCTTACAAAAAGAATTATTTAATGGACAGAAGGCATTGGGCGAAATGATTTGGATGAACGGACAGCCGGTTGAAGTCATCGGTGTTTTAGCCAAACAAAAAGGGATGCTCTCATTCGATATGAATGAAATATATGTCCCTTTTGCAATGCTCACCTCCACATTTGGGATCAATGAATACGATAAGTTGTCAATTCAAGTCGCACATGCTGATCAAATGAAGGAAGTAGGAAAGAGTGCGGCTGCATTATTAAATGAAAATCATCATACAGAAGATGCTTATGAAATGATCAACATGGAAGAAATCGCAGAAGGCATTGGTCAAATCACGTCTGTTATGACCACAATCATTGGCTCAATAGCTGGAATTTCTTTACTTGTCGGCGGTATCGGCGTGATGAATATCATGCTTGTTTCTGTGACAGAGAGGACAAGGGAAATCGGTATTCGAAAAGCGATTGGAGCAACGAGGGCTCAAATACTCGTTCAATTTTTAATTGAGTCTGTCGTCTTAACCTTGATCGGCGGGTTGATGGGGATTGCACTAGGTATAGGCGGTGCCTCGTTAGTATCACTCATTGCCGGCTGGCCGTCCTTAGTATCTTGGCAAATCATCTGTGTAGGTGTGCTGTTTAGTATGTTTATTGGGATTGTTTTTGGGTTAATTCCTGCGAATAAAGCAGCAAGACTAGATCCGATTGATTCTCTTAGATATGAATAATTTCGAGAAGAACAAAAGTATACAAACAGTGTGAATTCCGCTGTAATCAAACATCAAAAGCTTTTATGCACATCGCATAAAAGCTTTTTTTAGTTCTATTGAATGAAATGAAAAATGATAGAAATGCTAAGATCATGACTTTCATCTTAATGTCACATATTTTTCAGTTTACAAATGGTACATATAAAGGTAAGATGACCATTGTGAAAGATTTTGATAGTTATTGAATGTATTTGATTGTTTTGTATTGATAATGTTGAAAAAAGCGATTACAATAAAGGTGCGCGCAAAATGAATACGTTTTCAAAAGGGGGTGTTTTCATGTTAACACCGGAAAGACATCAACTCATTATCGACTGTTTAGAAGAAAATGATGTCATCAAAATACAGGACTTAACGATTATGACGGATGCGTCTGAATCTACTATTAGAAGAGATTTATCAGCCCTTGAAGAAAAAGGATTTCTTAAAAGAGTTCATGGGGGAGCAGCCAAGATATCAAGTATCCGTCTTGAACCAGATGTATTTGAGAAATCTGCCAAAAACCTTCAAGAAAAGTCATTGGTTGCAGAGGCAGCTGCTTCACTTTTAAAACAAGGTGATTGTATTTATTTAGACGCTGGTACGACCACACAGCAAATGATTGAATATATCGATCCAGAACAAGATATTGTTGTGGTGACAAACGGTGTTATGCACATTGAAGCACTCATGAGAAAAGGCATTTCTTTTTACCTGATAGGCGGATCAGTGAAACATCGAACAGGAGCCATGGTGGGAGCCGCAGCTTTGACGGCGATGGAAAATTACCGTTTTGACAAAAGCTTTGTTGGGACGAACGGCATTCATCCCGAGGCAGGGTTTACAACACCTGATCCAGAGGAAGCGCTCATGAAAAAAAGGGCCATGAAGCAGGCGAAAAAAACCTATATCTTAACAGATGCCTCTAAATTTGGCGAAATATCGTTTTCAACCTTTGCTAGTTTACAGGAAGCCACCATTATCACAAACGACGCAAAAGAGGATTCATTCGATAATTACCATGAAAAAACGGTTATAAAGGTAGTGAAAACATGATTTATACAGTTACTTTAAACCCATCAGTTGATTACATCGTACACGTGGAGGATTTCGCAGTCGGCGGTTTGAATCGTTCAACCTATGACAAAAAATATCCAGGCGGAAAAGGGATCAATGTCTCAAGGCTTTTAAAACGTCACGGTGTTGAATCAAAAGCGCTTGGATTCATAGGCGGATTTACAGGCAAATATATTCAAGACTTTTTACAAAACGAACAATTACAAACAGCCTTTCACGAGGTGTCAGAAGATACACGAATTAATGTGAAACTAAAAACAGGTGAAGAAACCGAAATCAACGGACTCGGCCCATTAATTACTGAAGCGCAATTTGAGTCGTTTCTGTCTCAATTTACCTCATTGATTGAAGGAGATGTCGTTGTGTTAGCTGGCAGCATTCCTTCTTCGTTGCCTCATAACACATATGAACGTATTGCTGAAGTGTGCGAAAAGCAAGGCGTTAGAGTTGTTCTTGATATTTCCGGGGAAGCCCTTAAAAAAGCAGCAGGCTTGAAACCGTTCTTAATGAAGCCAAACCATCATGAACTAGGTGAAATGTTTGAGACGAGCATCTCTACTGCAGAAGAAGCCATTCCTTATGGGAAGAAGCTGTTAGAACAAGGTGCTGAACATGTCATCGTATCCATGGCTGGAGATGGCGCTCTCTTATTCAGTAAGGAAGGGATTTATCAGTCCAATGTTCCAAAGGGTACGCTTGTTAATTCGGTTGGTGCAGGGGATTCAGTCGTTGCAGGATTTTTAGCCGGCGTTTCGAAAGGCCTTTCGATTGAAGAATCATTTAAGCTTGGCGTCACATCAGGCAGTGCTACAGCATTTTCTGAGGAGCTTGGGACAAAAGAGCTTGTCGACACACTATTACCACAAGTAAAAGTCACACGCATTTAAAGGAGGAGTCATCATGAAAATAACAGAACTACTCACAAAGCAAACCATTAAGCTTCAATTAGACAGCCAGCAGAAAGAAGCAGTCATTGAAGAACTAGTCACTGTTTTAGATACAGCTGGCAAGTTAAATGATAAAGAGGGCTACAAAGAAGCAGTGATCAACCGTGAAAAACAGAGCTCTACTGGTATTGGTGAAGGAATTGCTATCCCTCACGCTAAAACAGCAAGTGTCAAAGAGCCTGCCATTGCATTTGGCCGCTCGGTAGCTGGTGTAGATTATGAATCACTGGACGCGCAGCCGAGTCATCTTGTCTTTATGATTGCAGCAACTGAAGGCGCAAACAACACGCACTTAGAAGCACTTTCTCGTTTATCAACACTTCTGATGCGTGAAGAAATCAGAAAGCAGCTTCTTGAAGCGGCTACTGAAGATGAAATCATCGATATCATCAATACGCATGACAAGGACGATGAAGAAGAGGAAGTTCAAGAGGAGCCGGCTGCATCAGGTAAACCAGCTAAGATTTTAGCAGTAACAGCTTGCCCAACAGGTATTGCACATACATTTATGGCAGCAGATGCTTTGAAAGAAAAAGCGAAAGAAATGGGCGTTGACATTAAAGTCGAAACAAACGGCTCTGGTGGTATTAAACACGCTCTTACGGCAAAAGAAATCGAAGAAGCACCAGCCATCATTGTGGCAGCGGACAAGCAAGTTGAAATGGAACGCTTTAAAGGCAAACATGTCATTGAAGTACCTGTGACAGCAGGAATTCGTCGTCCGCAGGAATTGATTGAAAAAGCAGTCAATCAAGATGCGCCGATCTATAAAGGATCTGGCGGCAGTTCTTCAAAAGACGAACATGAGTCATCTGGCAAAGGGAGAAGTGGTTTCTACAAGCACTTAATGAGCGGTGTAAGCAACATGCTTCCATTTGTTGTCGGGGGCGGTATCCTTGTTGCAATTTCATTCTTCTGGGGTATTAAATCGGCTGACCCTAATGACCCTTCATTTAATTCATTTGCAGCTGTTTTAAAAGGAATTGGCGGAGATAATGCACTTGCCTTAATCGTGGCTGTATTAGCCGGATTTATTGCGATGAGTATTGCTGATCGTCCAGGTTTTGCGCCAGGTATGGTCGGTGGATTTATGGCGTCAGCAGCAGGTGCAGGATTCTTAGGTGGACTCATTGCCGGTTTCCTTGCTGGTTATGTCGTTGTGTTACTTAAAAAAGTATTCACTTTCGTACCGCAGTCGCTCGACGGGATTAAACCGGTTCTGCTCTATCCATTGTTCGGTATTTTCTTCACAGGTATCATTATGCATTACGTTGTTAACACACCAGTAAAAATGGTGATGGACGGATTAACTCATTGGCTTGAAACTTTAGGTACTGGAAACCTTGTCTTAATGGGCATTATTTTGGCAGGTATGATGGCGATTGATATGGGTGGGCCAATTAACAAAGCGGCTTACACATTTGGTCTTGCAATGATTGCTGCTGGAAACTATGCACCGCATGCTGCCATTATGGCAGGCGGAATGGTACCACCATTAGGTATTGCACTTGCTACAACAATTTTTAGAAATAAATTCTCAAAACGTGACCGAGAAGCAGGAATTACATGCTACTTCATGGGAGCTGCCTTCATCACTGAAGGGGCGATCCCGTTTGCAGCGGCTGATCCTCTACGCGTGATTCCTTCAGCTGTCATTGGAGCAGCTGTGGCTGGCGGATTAACGAAATTCTTTAGAGTCACGCTTCCTGCACCGCACGGCGGACTATTCGTTTTCTGGGTAACAAATCATCCGATACTTTATATCATCAGCATCTTAATCGGTGCCGTTGTAACAGCGATTTTACTTGGTATTTTGAAAAAACCAGTGAAACTAGAAGCGTAAAGTAGAAGAGAAGCATCGTGAACAGCGGTGCTTCTTTTTGTTTAATTATGAACAAATTAGGAAAAAATATCTAATTGAATGGTTGTCTTGTGAATTTTTAAATGACATGTGATAAAGTAAAGTTATTCAATTCACGTTTCAAGTCTTTTAGCAGAAAGTCTTAGGAGGAAGCAGTATTTTGAACGAAGAAAACAAACAAAACGAAAATGATATTCAATCTGATGCAAAGCAAGCCAAAACAGAGAAGAAAAGTTCACTGTTTGAATGGATCAAAGCCATTTTAATTGCACTTGCGCTCGTCTTGCTCATCCGTACGTTTATATTTGAGCCGTATGTGGTGGAAGGAGAGTCAATGGAACCGACCCTTCATGATGGGGAAAAGCTGTTTGTCAACAAAACCATTAACTATCTAGGTGGTGTCAAACGAGGTGACATCGTGATTATTAATGGAAAAGATGGCCAGAAAATTCATTATGTAAAACGATTGATCGGTCTTCCGGGAGACACGATTGAAATGAAGGATGATACGCTTTACATTAATGGTAAAAAAGTAGATGAGACTTATTTAAAAGAGAACAAGGCACATGCGAAAGAGTATGAAGTGCATTTGACAGGTGATTTTGGTCCAGTGAAAGTACCGAAAAACGATTACTTTGTGATGGGGGACAACAGACTCAATTCCATGGACAGCAGAAATGGACTTGGACTCATTGAAAAGGATCGGGTTGTCGGGACATCAGAATTTGTTTTCTTCCCATTTGGCGACATTCGGCAAACAAAATAAAAGCACCCTTCTCAGGTGTGTGAGAAAAGTGCTTGAATGGGCGACCCTTAAAAGAAGGGTCGCTTTTAATTTGGCGTGAGCACTGTAACAATGAGCACAATAGCCAACACAGAAGCGAAGACAGACCCAGTAATGGCTAAAACGGACCGAAACAATCCGATCTTATGATTTTCTTTCCCTCGCTTTTGTAAAAAGCGTTTCGAAAAGATGTGTACCAGTGTGTAAATAAGCACAAGCCCAATATAAAGGCCAAAATCCCTCGCATTAAAGCCTGTTGCAGATAAATAAATACCCATAAAGAAAATCAATAAACAGTATTCCATCAGTGTAAGTAATCTCAAATCGCACGAACTCCTTCAATAAATCATTCCCACTTATTATACCATATTGGACAATTTGCCTTCGTTCTTAGTGAGAGACGTTTCTATCAAACGTTATTCATGTTATACTTCATAATGATGAATGAGTGATGGAGGATTAATAAATGATTGCAGTAAATAATGTTAGTTTGCGATTTGCTGATCGTAAACTATTTGAAGAAGTAAATATTAAATTCACTCCTGGCAACTGCTACGGTTTAATTGGTGCCAATGGAGCTGGTAAATCAACGTTTCTAAAGATTCTTTCAGGTGAAATTGAGGCTCAGACGGGCGATATTCATATGAGCCCTGGTGAGCGTTTAGCGATTTTAAAACAGAACCACTTTGAATACGAAGAATTTGAAGTATTAAAAGTCGTCATGATGGGTCACAAGCGTTTATATGATGTGATGCAGGAGAAAGATGCGATCTATATGAAACCTGATTTCTCAGATGAAGACGGGATTCGTGCAGCAGAGCTTGAAGGTGAGTTCGCTGAGTTAAACGGCTGGGAAGCAGAAAGTGAAGCAGCGATCTTATTAAAAGGTCTTGGCATTCCAGAGAGCCTTCAATCGAAGAAAATGTCTGAGCTTGGTGGTTCTGAAAAGGTAAAAGTACTACTAGCCCAAGCGTTATTTGGCAAGCCTGACGTCCTTCTTCTGGATGAGCCAACGAACCACTTGGACTTACAAGCCATCCAGTGGCTAGAAGAGTTCCTTATTCATTTTGAAAATACCGTCATCGTCGTTTCGCATGACCGTCACTTCTTAAACAAAGTGTGTACACATATTGCGGACCTAGACTTCGGAAAAATTCAAGTATATGTCGGTAACTATGATTTCTGGTATGAGTCTAGCCAGCTAGCGCTGAAACTCAGCCAAGATGCAAATAAGAAAAAAGAAGAGCAAATTAAGCAGCTTCAAGAGTTCGTTGCCCGGTTCAGTGCGAACGCTTCTAAATCGAAGCAAGCGACCTCAAGAAAGAAATTGCTTGATAAAATCTCTTTAGACGATATTAAGCCCTCTTCACGTAAATATCCGTATGTTCATTTTGCGCCAGAGCGTGAAATCGGAAATGATGTCCTTCAAGTAGAAGGTCTATCGAAAACAATTGACGGTGTGAAAGTACTTGATAACGTCAGCTTTATCATGAATCGCGAGGATAAAATTGCGTTCCTAAGCCGTAATGAGCTTGCTGTGTCTACTTTATTTAAAATTCTTGCTGGTGAGATGGAGCCAGACAGCGGGACATATAAATGGGGCGTCACAACATCTCAAGCCTTTTTCCCGAAAGACAATAGTGAATACTTTGAAGGAAACGATGTCGATTTAGTGGATTGGCTTCGCCAATATTCTCCTAATGATCAAAGCGAAAGCTTCTTACGCGGATTCTTAGGACGTATGCTTTTCTCTGGGGAAGAAGTAAAGAAAAAAGCAAGCGTCTTATCAGGAGGAGAAAAGGTTCGTTGTATGTTATCGAAAATGATGCTGTCAGGAGCGAATGTACTGCTTCTGGATGAGCCGACGAACCACTTAGACCTAGAATCCATTACGGCGCTAAATAACGGTTTAATGAGCTTTAAAGGAGCGATGCTCTTCTCATCTCATGACCATCAGTTTGTTGAAACAGTGGCAAACCGTATTATCGAAGTGACGCCAAATGGCATCGTCGATAAACAAACAACATATGATGAGTTCTTATCAGATCAAGAGATTCAAAAGAGACTCGTTGAGCTTTATGCGTAAATAAGAAAAGACATCCAATTGTGGATGTCTTTTTTTTCGATTAAATCGCCCAATTCCCATTACGGAAGATCGGTTCACGTTTTCCGTCTTTTGTAATACCGTCAATATTCATTTCCTTTGAACCAATCATGAAATCGACGTGTGTGATACTGTTGTTTACACCAGCTGCATCCAATTCTTCACGATTCATCTCTTTTCCGCCTTCGATATTGAACGCATATCCGCTGCCGATGGCAAGGTGGTTCGATGCGTTTTCATCATAAAGGGTATTGTAATAGAGAATATTCGAGTTTGAGATTGGTGAATCATCTGGTACAAGAGCAACTTCACCTAGATAATGAGAGCCTTCATCTGTTTCAACGAGCGAAGTTAAAATGTCTTCGCCTTCCTTCGCTTTCACATCGACAATTCGGCCATTTTCAAATGTTAAAGTAAACTCATCAATGATATTTCCTGCATAGCTGAGCGGTTTTGTGCTTGAGACAGTCCCATTTACACCGTCTTTTTTAGGTACAGTAAAGACTTCTTCAGTCGGCATGTTAGCCATGAAAGAGACGCCGCGCTCACTCACGCTGCCGGCACCTACCCAAATGTGCTGCTCAGGGAGCTCAATCGTTAAATCAGTGCCAGGAGCATCATAATGAAGCTTCTGGTAGTGGCGCTCATTTAGGATTTTGACCTTTTCATTTAGCGACTCATCGTGCTTTTTCCAAGCCTCCACAGGATCTGCTTGATCAGCGCGAGCGACTTTAAAGATTTGATCCCATAATAAAGCGACAGCTTCTTCATCTGTCTGGTCAGGGAAAATCTTTTTCGCCCAATCTTTTGATGCAGCGCCTACAACCGTCCAAGCCACTTTGTCTGATTGAACGTATTGGCGATATGTATGAAGGGCGGATCCAGCGGCTTTTTGCTGTGCGGCGATTTTTTTCGAATCAATGCCTCGCAGAAGGTCAGGGCTTTCTGACAAGATCGTGATAAAAGCGCCGCCGCGTTTTGCGATGGTTTCCATCATCTGTGCTTCCCATTCTGGGAATTGCTCAAACACATCTTGCGGTGCATGTTCATATTTTAAACGAGCAAGAACACCGTCACTCCAGCGGATATGTACGTTTTTCGCCCCGCGCTCATACGCATGTTTCGCAACAAGACGAACAAGGTCTGCAGATTCAGTAGATGCAGATACGACGACTTCTTGTTCTTTTTGAACATTCACACCGACTTCAACGATGGTCTTCGCATATTGATCTAGTTGTTTTTCAAATGAATTCATAAAAACCCTCCTTTAGTCATGTTCATCATATCAGATTTAAGACCGAAAAGGAAAATGGGGAGCACGCGAAAAGCCAAAATAAAAAAGCCGCTTTCATGCGGCTTTTTAGCGGTTCAGTTGTTTCACAGGCTGTGCATTAGAAGGGGGCATATGTGAAAACGACAGGCTCATTCCTCCTAATATAATACCCGTTAAAATGACTGTGACAACGACCCGTTTACCTAAATCAAGCAACATGTTCTTCCTCCTTCACGTTTATCCATTCCTCACGATATGATCGAAATGATAAAAAAAGAAGTAGAACAAGAAGATTATTTTAATGTTTTTTGCAATTTATGAATGACTTCTAGTGAACGACCTGTTCCGATTGCGACAGATTCAAGTGGATTTGCTGCAATATGAACTGGAACAACAATCTCCTGTGAGAGCCATTCTTGAATCCCGTTTAACAAAGCGCCACCGCCAGTTAAGATCACGCCGCGGTCTACGATGTCACCACTAAGCTCTGGAGGGCTGTCCTCTAATGTGGCACGAATCGCCTCTAAAATATGAAGAAGTGACTCTCGCATGGCACCTTGAATTTCATGAGATTCAAGTGTGATCGTTTTTGGAAGGCCTGTCACCAGATCACGTCCACGTACTTCTAATGACTCTGGCTCATGCTCAATGAGACCATAACCAATTTCCATTTTAACTTGCTCAGCTGTCCGCTCGCCGATTAATAGGTTATATTTCTTTCGCACAAATGTAATGATATCTTCATCCAGCTGATCTCCACCAATTCGAATGGAATGACAAGAGACAACGCCGCCAAACGAAATGATGGCAACTTCCGTTGTTCCTCCGCCAATATCGACTACGACGTTTGCAACAGGCTCATCTACTGGGAGATCAGCGCCGATTGCGGCTGCAACTGGTTCTTCAATTAAATGCACGTGCTTTGCTCCGCAGTTTTTCACAGCATCACTGATGGCACGGCGCTCAACAGCTGTTGAACCAGAAGGTGTACATACGACGACCGTTGGTTTTCTGAAGGTAAACCCGATATTTTTCCCTGCTTTTTTCATGATTTGTTTGAGTAAATCTGTTGTCATATCATAATCAGCGATGACACCGTCTTTCATCGGACGGATCGCCACAATTTTCCCAGGAGTTTTCCCAATCATTTCTTTTGCTTCTGTTCCGACGGCAAGTACAGTTTTTGTTTCTGTATCGACTGCCACGACGGACGGTTCATTTAAAATAATTCCCTTATTTTTACTATAAACCAATATGTTAGCTGTTCCTAAATCAATTCCAATTTCGGCATTTTGAAACATGTTTTCACCCAATCTCTATTTTTGCTGTTTTAAACAATTTTACATTTAAAAGTTCAGAGGGTTGAGGTCATTTGTGGGGGTTTGTGATGACCTTGAAATGAACTTGTAAAATTCAAGTATCATTTTGACAATCACAATAAATTTTCCCTTTGTTTTTTCTTTTGTGAAAAAAATTTTCAAGTTGGAGAAACCTTTCGTGAATCTCTTACGTCTACGATATATCAATTGGTGAAAAACAGATTGATCTTGAGCTAATGAAAGAAAGAGGGAACGAAATTGAAATCTATCGGAGTCGTAAGAAAAGTAGATGAACTAGGGCGTATTGTGATGCCAATCGAATTGAGAAGAGCACTTGATATTGCTATTAAAGACAGTATGGAATTTTTTATAGATGGAGATAAAATCGTCTTGAAAAAATATCAGCCTCAAGGTGTTTGTCTCATGACTGGTGAGATTACTTCTGAGAATCATGAATATGGAAATGGTAAAATTAATTTAAGCGCTGAAGGCGCAGAACTACTGCTAAAAGAGCTGCAAGAAGCCCTTCAACAGTAATGAAAATAGCCTGCTCTCTTTCTTTGTGCGGAGAACAGGCTATTTTTTATGAAAAAAGTTCCTTAAAAATGCCCCATCTCCCTCAAAAAATAAGTGGAAAATGGTACAATTGACAAAGAATCTCAGGGCGGCAGGTGGAATCATTTGAACAAAACATATCAAGTGCGGATCGTGTTATCTGTTCTTGCATTTATTTTAATATTAAGCTGGGATTTCTTTTATTATCTAGGCGGCTATCAAATTAATTGGCCGCTCGATCTAGCCTTTACAGTCCTTGTTCTAACAGGGATCTGGGTTGTCTCAGGCTATGTAGACCGCTTAAATCTATTTGTGTCAGACTTAAATACGAGAGAGAAAGAAGCACACGAACTGACAGAGCGGCTGAATCGAATCACAGATAACTTGCAAGAAATCGTCTTTGAAACAAACGAAAAAGGTGAAATTATTTTTTTGAATCAAGCATGGACACAAATGACAGGATATGACATTGATGAATGTCTAGGCACCATGTACAATCAGTACTTTGATCAAGAGGAACGCGTGGTGCAGCATTTGTTATCTGTGATCAAGGAGCATAAGGATGCGGGGCGGGTAGAACTGCAGCTTCTACATAAAGAGGGAAAGAAGGTATGGGGAGACGTTCATTACAAGCTCTATTTTGATGAGCATCACCAGTTTACCGGAGGAATTGGAACAGTAGCAGATATTACGAAACAAAAGCAGGCAAAGCTTGAGCTTGAAAGATCCAATCAGCAATTGCAAATGCAGGCGCAAAAGCTGGCCGTCGCTGGACAAATAGCCGCTGGAATCGCCCATGAAGTCAGAAATCCACTGACATCAGTAAATGGTTTTTTACAGCTGATGAAGACACAATATCCTGAAAGAACCGATTATTTTGACATTATCTTCTCTGAAATTAAACGGATTGATTTTGTTTTAAGTGAGCTACTTGTATTGGCTAAGCCTCAATCGGTCCATTTTCAAGAAGTTCAGCTTCATGAGCTTCTAGAACAAGTGATTACTTTATTAAAAACAAATGCCGTTCTTTCAAATATTGATCTCAAGCAGCCATTTAAAAGGCAGGATGCCGGCGCAATCCTAGCAGACGCTAACCAAATGAAGCAGCTGTTCATTAATTTAATCAAAAATGCGATTGAGGCAATGCCTGAAGGTGGTAGCATATACATATCTACAGAAAAAGTATTGAATGAATGGAAGATTACCATTCAAGATGAAGGAAAAGGGATGTCTGAAAAGGATATTCAAAAAATATATGATCCTTTCTTTTCAACGAAAAAAGAAGGGACAGGGCTTGGTCTGACCATCTGTGCGACGATTTTAAAAGATCATCACGGAACAATGGACGTATCCAGTGAGCTTGGAAAAGGCACAGCTTTTCATATTTATTTGCCTGTGTGTCAAAAAAGCAGACAGCAGCAAGTTGAGAGGACGTGAAGTCATGACGGTGAAAGCTTTATTTGTATATGGGACGCTATTGCAGCATGAAGAGCACCACGAAGCGTACATGAAAGAAAGCAGACTAATAGCTAAATCTGCTTGGATGAATGGAAGGATTTATGATACAGGTCAAGGATATCCAGCGTGTGTTCCCGCAGAAAAAGGCACTGTATACGGGGAATTGTACGAGGTAACCGCTGACACGTTGAATAAGATAGACGTACTAGAGGAAGGGTATGACAAGCAGGAAATCAATGTCATGACGGATCAAGGTCAGATAGCAGCCGTGACATACACTTTGCCAGAGCAGAAGGCATCAGCGCTGAAAGAAATAAAGAGAGGGTGCTGGAAAGCTTATAAACTGTGGCAACAGAAGCCATCATCCTTCTATTATTTTGCCTATGGCTCCTGTATGGATGATGCTAGGTTTAAGCTAGCAGAAGTCGATCATCACTTCAGACAAATCATCGGCGGTGGTGTACTAAATGGTTTTACTACGAGATTTACATTGGTGAGGCCAGATGGATCAAGAGCTGATATGGTAGAAGACGGCGGCGAAACAGAGGGTGTATTATATGAAGTTCCTTTTGATGCCATTCGTTATTTGTATAAACGAGAGGGAGTATATGAAGGTACATATCGTCCAGCTTTTGTCGATGTCAAAATAGGTGATCAAATTTATGAGGACTGTTTAACCTTTCTTGTGCTTCAAAAGAGCGAAGAAATCGCTCCGCCAGCCCATTATCGAAGTGAAATCGAAAAAGGAGCAGACCTTTACTTAAGTGAAGCGTTCCGCAGAAAAATTCGTTCGCATATGGATTCATTAATCAAACCGTAGTAAAATGCATGGTAAGTGAGATAAAAGGAGTCTGAACATGAAAAAGGAATATGCAGTCATTGGTCTTGGACGCTTTGGCGGAAGTATTTGCAAGGCGCTGAGCGAAGAAGGACTTGAAGTCATGGCGATGGATATGAATGAAGATCGAGTAAACGAGTACGCGAAAATTGCCTCACATGCGGTCATTGGTGATTCGACGGACGAAAACGTTTTAAAAAATCTTGGTATTCGCAACTTTGATCATGTCATCGTTGCAATCGGTGAAAATATTCAGGCAAGTATTTTAACAACGATTATGTTGAAAGAGCTTGGCGTCAAAATGGTCACCGTGAAAGCGCAAAATGACTACCATGAAAAGGTGCTCAACAAAATTGGAGCGGATCGCATCGTTCATCCAGAGCGAGATATGGGCAAACGGATTGCACATAAAATCATTTCAAATAACGTGCTTGATTACCTCGAGCTGTCAGATGAGTACAGCCTGATTGAGATTGTGGCAAACAGCAGGCTTGCGGGACATTCTCTTTTAGATCTTGATATACGGGCAAGGTACGGCATCAACATCGTGGCCATTAAGCGCGGAAAAGAAGTCATTGTTTCCCCGCTGGCAGATGAAATGATTCAAAAAGAAGATATCCTCATTGTCATTGGGGCAGTAGCCGATATAGGACGCTTTGAAAAACGAGAAATGCAGAACGATTATTAAGCACTCCGATGACGGGGTGTTTTTTTTATATGAATGTGTTCATGGTAGGTGGACATTGAGACGGAAATATACACTGAAAAGGGTTGTTTTGTTCATGTATAACCGCAAAAATAAGTCATCCTATTTTTCATGCAATTATCACTATTCAGAAATAAAAATCAGTGTTTTGATATGGTTGATTTTCTCTAAATGTCATTGACTGGACAAACAGATTCGTTTACGATAAGAAACATTATATTGTTTACTTGGAGGAGGCAGTGTCGTTGGATAAGGAGCTTTTCAGACATCAAATTGAGGTAGCAGCAAAGAGAAAAAAAGCAGCCCTCGTGATTAAACATGCGAAAGTCATGGATGTGTTTAACCAGGAATGGATAGACGCAGATGTCGCTGTTGAAAATGGACAAATAGTCGGGATAGGAGAGTACGAGGGTGAGCAGGAGCTGGATGCAGCAGGTCAAATGCTTGTGCCTGGTTTTATTGATGGCCACGTTCATATCGAGTCTTCTATGGTTACCCCTGCTGAATTTTCCAAAGCTGTCGTTCCGCGCGGTGTGACAACTGTCGTAACAGATCCTCATGAAATCGCCAATGTGTCAGGTATAACAGGCATCCGTTTTATGCTGGAAGAAGCGAGAAAAGCTGCCTTACATATTTATTTCATGCTGCCATCCTGTGTACCGGCAGTCAGTTTTGAACGATCAGGTGCTACATTAAAAGCGAAAGATTTAAAGCCTCTTTATCAAGAAAAGGAGGTGCTTGGTCTTGCTGAGGTGATGGACTATGTCGGTGTGGAGCAGGCAGAAGAAGATATGCTTCAAAAGCTGCTTGATGCTCAAAATGAGAATAAACTGATTGATGGCCATTTAGCAGGCTTAACAGATCGATTAATCAACGTCTACCGGACGGCCAATGTCCAAACAGACCATGAGGTGACAACTGCACAGGAAGCCCTTGAACGTGTGAAAAGGGGTATGTATGTGATGCTGAGAGAAGGATCTGTTGCCAAAAACGTGAAAAATGTTTTACCCGCTGTCAATGAAAAGAATGCGAGACGCTTTTTCTTTTGTACAGATGATAAACATTTGGATGATTTAATGGCACAGGGAAGTATTGATGAGCAAGTACGGATGTCCATAAAAGAAGGTTTAGATCCATTTTTAGCCTATCAAATGGGAAGCTTAAATGCCGCAGAGTGTTTTGGTCTTAAAACAAAGGGAGCCATTGCACCAGGCTATGATGCTGATTTTATGCTCGTTTCAGACTTTCATCATGTAGACATTACAAGCGTATTTATCGCAGGTGAATTGGTTGCACAGAACGGAGAGTACAAGCCGAGTGTCGAAAAGAGCGCACCGAGCCCAGCATTATTACAATCTGTTCATGCAGTAGATGTTCAAGAGGAAGACATTGCACTACCTATCACGGGCGATCAACATATGAATGTCATCCGTATTATTCCGAATCAGCTTGAAACAAAGTTAGAACGAGTCTCTCCTTCAGAAATGAACGGACAATTTACAAGTGATACAGGCAGAGATGTATTGAAAATGGTGCTTGTTGAACGTCATCAAGGTTTATCTGAAATGGGCGTAGGGATTGTCAGTGGCTTCGGCATCAAACAGGGCGCGATTGCAACAACGGTTGCACATGATTCACATAACTTAATTGCAGTTGGCACAAATGATGCTGATATCATCAAAGCGATTGAGGCGTTAAAAGAAGCAGGCGGCGGTTTGACTGTTGTTAAAGAAGGGCGTTCTCTTCATACGCTGCCATTACCGATCTCTGGTTTATTGTCAGATCAGCCGGCACATCTCGTCAATGAAAGCCTTCATACACTTCATGAAGCGCTTAAAGAAACAGGTTTTACCTTAGACTTTAATCCGTTTTTGACGCTGTCCTTCTTGGCACTTCCAGTCATTCCTGATGTGAAAATGACGACAAAGGGCTTGTTTGATGTCAGAAACTTTCAGCAC
The DNA here is from genome assembly GCF_038601465.1 of Bacillus sp. FSL R7-0672. NCBI lineage: Bacteria > Bacillati > Bacillota > Bacilli > Caryophanales > Bacillaceae > Bacillus > Bacillus sp. FSL R7-0672. The sequence goes on from NZ_CP152010.1 coordinate 1,425,809, forward strand.
CTCCCAATTCAATCATAAAAAGTGAGAAACCGCATGTGTACGATGTATATATGCGGCTTTTTCAATACTTGATGAAAAAAAGAGACACAGCCAGTCGGCTCGTGTCTCTTTTTGTGATTACACTTCCATAATAATCGGTAAGATCATTGGGCGGCGTCTTGTTTTTTCGTAAAGGAAAGGTGCAAGTGTGTCCGTAATTTCGTTCTTAATTTCCGACCACTGAGTTGTCTTGCGTTCCATTACTTTTTCAAGATGCTTTGAAATGAGATCTTGTGCGTCGTTGATGAGATCTCCAGATTCTCTCATGTAGACAAAGCCTCTTGAGATGAGATCAGGACCAGCAGAGATTTTGAATTCTTTCATGTCCATGCTGACGACCACAATGACAAGACCTTCTTCTGAAAGAATGCGGCGGTCTCTTAAGACGATATTCCCGATATCGCCAATTCCGCTTCCGTCGATATACACGTTACCTGATGGAATTTTGCCAGCGACACTTGCTTCGTCACCTTTTAGTGCAAGTACTTCACCGTTATCCATGATAAAGCAGTTTTCCTCAGGAATTCCGCAATCATTCGCAAGTTTAATATGCGTTTTTTGCATGCGGTATTCGCCGTGAATCGGCATAAAGAATTTTGGTTTAATTAAACGGAGCATCAGCTTTTGTTCTTCTTGTCCGCCGTGACCAGATGTATGAATATTATTAAGTGAGCCATGAATGACCTCAGCGCCAGCACGGTAAAGCTGGTTAATGGTACGGCTTACGCTAATATTGTTACCCGGAATTGGTGAAGATGAGAAGACAACAGTGTCACCAGGATTAATCGAAATCTGGCGGTGAGTGCCGTTTGCAATACGAGAAAGAGCAGCCATCGGCTCACCTTGGCTCCCAGTACAAAGAATAGTCACTTTGTTTGCTGGTAGACGGTTGATTTCATTATGTTCAATGAACGTGTTTTTTGGACATTTAATGTAGCCAAGATCTTGTCCAATATCAATGGCAGACTCCATACTTCGTCCAAACACCGCAACTTTTCGGCCGTTGGCAACAGCGGACTCGATCACTTGCTGAAGTCTGTGAATGTTTGAAGCAAACGTAGCAAAGATGATACGTCCGTCGACTTTTCTAAAGATGTCATCAATGCTTTCGCCTACGCGTCTTTCAGACATCGTAAATTCTGGAATTTCACTGTTTGTACTATCGGATAAAAGACATAGAACGCCTTCTTTCCCGATTTCAGCCATTTTTGTTAAGTTGGCAGGTTCGCCAACAGGCGTAAAGTCAAACTTGAAATCACCTGTATGTACGATGTTACCAGGAGGTGTCTTCACGACAATTCCATAAGAATCTGGAATACTGTGTGTAGTTCTAAAGAAAGACACAGCTGTTTTTCTAAATTTAATGGTATCTTCTTCTTCATAAATGTGAAGTTTTGTTTGTCTCAAGAGACCGTGCTCTTCCAATTTATTACGAAGTAGGCCGATTGCGAGTTTGCCGCCGTAAACTGGAATATTCACTTGCTTGAGAAGGTAAGGTATACCGCCGATGTGGTCTTCATGTCCGTGAGTGATGAAAAGACCTTTGATTTTATCTTCGTTTTTAACTAAGTACGTATAGTCAGGGATGACGTAGTCAATTCCAAGAAGCTCATCTTCAGGGAACTTAATACCAGCATCAATTAAAATGATTTCATCTTGAAATTGAACGCCATACGTGTTTTTACCGATCTCGCCTAAACCGCCGAGCGCAAAAACTGCCGCCTGATCGTTTTTTACAAATTTCATTCCTCTCATAGCTCCAATACTTTAAAATTTTCACTTTCTCGTTCATAGTCTAAAAAAGCACCGTCTACAGGCTGAATGAATTCAATGTTGTAGCTATGTTTTTTCAACTTATCGCGTACGTCTCTTTCAGAAACCGCTTCAACGTATAGTGAATCTGTGTGTTCTCTTACAGGTACCTCAGTAGTACTTGCCTGAAAAAATACCTTATATATCATCCAAATCTCTCCTTAAATACCGTATGTTACACTCGCTATTTCTATTATATTAAAAAAACGCGCATAAGAAAAGTCTCTGAGAAAAAAGGACCTTCAGCAAATGTGCGGAAGATCCTTTTAAGCGATCGATTTTTTACGAAGCATGTCCTTCCATTGTCTTCTAATTTTCTTGCGCAGACGACGAAGCATCGCAGGTCGCCTCCTTTCGAATTGAAGTTAGATTAGACCTTGTATTCCGTTCTCTCTTTATACTTGTATTATATGACGTTTCCATTGAATGTTACATGGTTATATGTGGGAAATGGGCGTTTTCATAGGAAGTGGTTTCGAAAGCAGAAATCTTTCTGTATGATAAAAGGGAGTGGGTATACATAACAAGAGACAGGAGACGGGATATGAATAAAAAAGTCATCTTCTTTGATATCGACGGTACTTTATATGATCATGATAAAAAAATACCTGAATCAACAAAGCGAGCGGTTCGTTTATTAAAAGAAAAAGGCCATCATCTCTTCATTGCATCTGGGCGTTCGCCTTTTTTAATTAAGCCTATTTTAGAGGAATTGGGGCTTGACTCCTTTATAGCTTATAACGGTCAGTATGTCATGTATGAGGGAGAAGTCATTTACGGCAATCCGCTTAAACTGGAGCTAATGGAGCAAATTTATGAAACGGCGGATCGTCATGATCATCCGCTTGTTTTCATGGGGGAAAAAGCGATGAAGGCTTCTGTGCCAAATCATCCGTTTATCCATGAGGGGATTGGGACTTTAAAAACAGAGCATCCTGAACATGATTTGTCTTACTTTAAACAAAATGAGATTTTTCAAATGCTGTTATTCTGTAAGGCAGAAGAGGAAGTCCAATACGAGGCGTTCCGCGAAGAAATTGATCTTGTCAGATGGCACGAGCTGTCAACAGATGTCTTGCCAAAAGGCGGATCGAAGGCTGAAGGCATTAAACGAGTTATCGAAAGACTGCCTTACGAGCAAAAGGATACCGTTGCCTTTGGAGACGGTCTGAACGATCGAGAGATGATTTCGTTTGCTGGTATAGGCGTCGCCATGGGAAATGCTGTGAATGAACTAAAAGATTTGGCTGATTTTGTGACAAAGCCGGTGGATGAAGACGGCATATTCCATTCAGTGACTCATTTAGGCTTGATTGAAGAATAAAAAAAAGACCCTTAGGTGATTGGGTCTTCTCAGCGTGTAGACAAACACTCGCATTCGTTGTCAGGTCTGCGCGCTGGTGCTCACGAATGTTCAATTCGCTCCGCGCCAGTACTCGCCCTTCCTAGACTGCAAAGGTTTTCTATCACGCTGAAAAGAAGACAAAGTGCTAAAATAAACATCATTTTAGCACTTTGTCAACAATCTAATAAGACCCTTAGGTTATTAGGTCTTCTTTTTATTTTATGATCTGCCGATCGCAACAGAGTTGTCAGGCTCAGCGAATGGCTGATCCTTTTGAATATGATCATAAAACATAATGCCGTTTAAATGGTCGATTTCATGCTGAAACACAATGGCCGGAAACCCTTTTAGGCGAATATCAATGTCTTCTCCTTCAAGCGTTGTGGCCTTCACCCTGATCTTTTGATATCGAGGGACAAATCCAGGAATGGCTTCATCAACAGATAAGCAGCCTTCACCAGTAGTTAAATAAGCTCTTTTGACGGAATGACTGACAATGCGCGGGTTGAAAAGGGCATAGCTGTATTCCTCTCCATCTTCATCCTCACAGTGAACAGCGATCATTCGCTTACTGACATTAATTTGCGGAGCCGCGAGTCCAACGCCGGGTCTGAGTCCATACGTTTCAGCTATGTCAGCATCCTGACTATTTTTAACGAATTCAATCATGTCAGCTAATTGCTGTTTTTCCTCTTCTGTCGGCGGGAGCTCGACCGCTTCAGCTGTTTGTCTTAAGACGGGATGTCCGTCCCGTACGATATCTTCCATGGTAATCACAAATCTTCACTCCTATTTCCTTTGTATGTAAAGTATATAAAATGATACACAACATATGCAATGAAATAAAGAAGACCGGTCCTATGAGACCGGTCAGAGGCTTAAACAGCCATTAGCAGCAGCCGCCACCGCCGCCTAAGAATGCTGCGCCAACGATGATTAATAGGATGAAAAGGACAACGATTAAAGCGAATGTCCGTCCACCGCCGTATCCGTATCCACCGCCATAACTTGGGTAACAACAGCCACCGCCATATCCACCACCGTGTCCATACCCGTAACCGCCGTATCCACCATACATACTTCCATGACTATAATTAGACATACTTTTGACCTCCTTTGGAAATACACTCGGCCTCTCATAAGTGAAGGCGAAGCGTGTAATATAAACTATGTATGAATGCACTATTTGTATAGTCATGCGCCTATCACTTGAAAAAAATCTTCTTTAGCTCATCAGAATGACCTCTTTCCTTGTCACAAACGCCTATAAAAATTATAGTGGTATGTGGAGATGTAAAGGGGGAACCTTGTGATGAAACAAATAAGAAGAAGCATGAAAGCAGGTGCTGCTTTAGCGGGGATATGTACCCTTTTGCTGGCGGGATGCGGAGGTCAAAGTTCATTTCATGACATGCAAGATGCGATGACGAAAATGAGCGAAAAAGAAGCATCCTTTGAAAAAGAGCAAGGCACACTGCAAAGCTATGAGAAAAAAGAGCAGCAGCTCTATAAAAAAATGATTCAAACCACAAAGGATCACACTAAAACAGTGACAAGCCTTTCTGATCAGGCGTTAGCATCTGCAGCGAAACGAGAAGAACATTTGAAAACAGAAAAAGACAGCATGGATGAATCGAAAAAAGAATTGAAAACGGTCAAGAAATCTGCGGGACGTATACAAGATACGGATTTAAAAGAAAAAGCAGATGAAACGGTCAAATCGCTTGAGAAAAGATATGCGTCGTATGACCAGCTTTACAAGGAATATCAAAAGGCGTTGAAACAAGATCAGCATTTATATCAAACTTTAAAGAAAAAGGACTTAGGATATAAAGAGCTAAAGTCCAAGCTGAAGACGGTGAACCGTTCTTATAGCAAAGTCAGAAAAGAAGGTAAAAAGTTCAATCAATATACAAAGCAATTGAATGAGCATAAACAGGCTTTGTCTAAAGCGGCAGATCAAGAGTCCAAAAAGAGCTGAAAAAACAGCTCTTTTTTTATTTTTCGACAAAAACAAACATTTTCTATTGTAGTACAGTAGTATACTCTATACTAGTACAGTTCGATGTGTTTGTTAAACAGATTGATACAGCTCACCATAAAAAGTAAAGCGAATACATTTATTTAAATAAAGCCGTTAAATCAATTGACGGACTATTTTTCTTGTTGTAAACTAGTCCTTGTTAACAGAAGTTGTATTAGTTATTTGTGAACTATCGTTAATACAGTTAGAAGAACTCAAAAACGAGCGATCATCTCATGTTTCGACAACGATCCTAGTGGCTATTAAATACAGGAGTCATATGTGTATTTTGGGTTATCCTATATCTGTATGTATAAATGGATTCACGACAAATTGACTGTTAAAAGAAAGGAAGAGGTGACTTTAGAATGGCTGCAAAAACAAAAAAAGCAATTGTTGATAGCAAAAAGCAATTTGATGCCATCAAAAAGCAGTTTGAAACGTTTCAAATTTTAAACGAAAAAGGCGAAGTCGTAAACGAAGCGGCAATGCCAGATCTCTCAGATGACCAATTAAAAGAATTAATGCGCCGTATGGTGTTTACACGTGTATTAGATCAACGTTCAATTTCATTGAACCGTCAAGGACGTCTTGGCTTCTATGCGCCAACAGCTGGACAAGAGGCTTCTCAGCTTGCAACTCACTTTGCACTTGAGAAAGAAGATTTCATTCTTCCAGGATATCGTGATGTACCACAATTAATCTGGCATGGCCTGCCACTAACAAAAGCATTCTTGTTCTCTCGAGGACATTTTGTTGGTAACCAAATGCCTGAAGGTGTGAATGTACTTTCTCCACAAATCATTATCGGTGCACAAATCATTCAAGCTGCTGGTGTAGCTCTTGGTTTGAAAAAACGCGGTAAAAAAGCTGTTGCAATCACTTACACAGGTGATGGCGGAGCTTCACAAGGTGATTTCTACGAAGGTATTAACTTTGCAGGGGCTTACAAAGCGCCAGCGATTTTTGTTGTCCAAAACAACAGATATGCGATCTCTACACCTGTTGAAAAGCAATCTGCTGCGCAAACGATTGCACAAAAAGCAGCTGCAGCTGGTATCGTAGGCGTACAAGTTGACGGTATGGATGCATTAGCTGTATATGCAGTGACTGCTGAAGCTCGTGAGCGTGCTATAAATGGTGAAGGTCCAACATTAATCGAAACTCTTACATTCCGTTACGGCCCACATACAATGGCTGGTGACGATCCAACAAGATATCGTACAAAAGAAGATGAAAACGAGTGGGAGCAAAAAGATCCATTGGTACGCTACCGCAAATTCTTGGAAAACAAAGGCCTATGGTCTGAAGAAGAAGAGAATAAAGTCATCGAAGATGCAAAAGAACAAATCAAACAAGCAATCAAAGAAGCTGACGAACAGCCTAAGCAAAAAGTCACTGACTTGATTGAAAACATGTATGAAGTAAAACCATTCAACCTAGTTGAACAGCTTGAAATTTACAAACAGAAGGAGTCGAAGTAAGCCATGGCGCAAATGACAATGATTCAAGCGATCACTGATGCGTTACGCACAGAACTGAAAAATGACGAAAACGTTCTCGTTTTCGGAGAAGACGTTGGTAAAAACGGCGGCGTATTCCGTGCGACTGAAGGATTGCAAAAAGAGTTTGGTGAGGATCGCGTATTCGATACTCCACTTGCTGAATCTGGTATTGGCGGTCTTGCGATTGGCCTTGGACTACAAGAATTCCGCCCAGTAATGGAAATTCAATTCTTCGGATTCGTTTACGAAGTATTAGATTCTGTTTCTGGACAAATGGCTCGTATGCGTTACCGTTCTGGCGGACGCTGGCATTCTCCAGTGACAATCCGTTCTCCATTCGGCGGGGGAGTTCATACACCTGAGCTTCACGCTGACAGCTTAGAAGGTCTTATCGCACAACAGCCTGGTATCAAGGTGGTTATTCCTTCAACACCTTACGATGCAAAAGGACTATTAATTTCTGCAATTCGCGACAACGATCCAGTTGTATTCCTTGAGCATATGAAACTTTATCGCTCTTTCCGTCAGGAAGTTCCTGAAGAAGAGTACACAATTGAAATCGGTAAAGCTGACGTGAAACGTGAAGGTTCTGATCTTTCAATCATTACTTACGGTGCAATGGTTCACGAATCACTTAAAGCTGCTGAAGAACTTGAAAAAGAAGGCGTTTCTGCTGAAGTGATCGACCTTCGTACAGTAAGCCCGCTTGATATTGAAACAATCATCGCTTCTGTTGAAAAAACAGGCCGTGCGATCGTTGTTCAAGAAGCACAAAAACAAGCTGGTATTGCTGCAAACGTAGTAGCTGAAATCAATGACAGAGCAATCCTTAGCTTAGAAGCTCCAGTACTTCGTGTAGCTGCACCTGATACTGTATTTGCTTTCTCTCAAGCTGAAACTGTATGGCTTCCAAACCATAAAGACGTGCTTGAAACAGCTAAGAAAGTTCTTGAATTTTAATTAAATGACAAGGGGGGAAAAGAATTTATTTCTCTTCCCCTTTATCAATTACATGATCGTGTAATGTTTACACAACAAGGATTCAACAAAATCTAGGAGGCGAAAAACAGTGGCATTTGAATTTAAACTTCCGGACATCGGAGAAGGTATTCACGAAGGTGAGATCGTTAAGTGGTTTGTAAAACCAAACGACGAAATTAATGAAGATGACGTTTTAGCAGAGGTACAAAACGATAAAGCAGTTGTAGAAATTCCTTCACCTGTTAAAGGAAAAGTATTAGAATTAAAAGTTGAAGAGGGAACAGTTGCAACTGTAGGACAAACAATCATTACGTTTGATGCACCTGGTTACGAAAATCTTCAATTTAAAGGCAGTGAAGAAGAAGGCGAAGCAAAAACTGAAGCTCAAGTCCAAGGTACTGCTGAAGCTGGTAACGAGCCAGAGAAGAAAGAAGTGGCACAAGAAGAAGCGGCAGCAGCAACTGGTGCAGGCGCACAAGAGCAAGTAGATGCTGATCCAAACAAACGCGTAATTGCTATGCCATCTGTACGTAAATATGCTCGTGAAAAAGGCATTGAAATTTACAAAGTTGCAGGTTCTGGTAAAAACGGTCGTGTGTTAAAAGAAGATATCGACAGCTTCGTTAATGGTGGTTCTGCAGCTCAAGAAGCAGCACCTCAAGCAGCTGAAAGTGCGAAAGAAGAAGCAGCTCCTAAAGCGGCAGCAGCTCCAGTTCTTGAAGGAGAATTCCCAGAAACTCGCGAGAAAATGAGCGGAATCCGCAAAGCGATCGCGAAAGCAATGGTGAACTCTAAGCATACAGCTCCTCACGTAACATTAATGGATGAAGTTGATGTAACGAACCTTGTTGCACATCGTAAACAATTCAAACAAGTTGCAGCTGATCAAGGAATCAAGTTAACTTACTTGCCTTACGTTGTAAAAGCTCTTACTTCTGCTTTGAAAAAGTACCCAGTACTTAACACTTCTATCGATGATAAAACAGATGAAGTTGTTCAAAAGCATTACTACAACATCGGAATTGCAGCTGATACTGAAAAAGGCCTGCTCGTTCCAGTTGTGAAAAATGCAGATCGCAAAGCAATTTTCGAAGTGTCTAACGAAATCAACGAGCTTGCAACAAAAGCACGTGATGGTAAATTGGCTCCAGCTGAAATGAAAGGTGCATCTTGCACAATCACAAACATCGGTTCTGCTGGTGGACAATGGTTTACTCCAGTCATCAACCACCCAGAAGTAGCGATCCTTGGTATTGGCCGTATCGCTGAAAAAGCGGTTGTTCGTGATGGCGAAATCGTTGCAGCTCCAGTCTTAGCTCTTTCCCTAAGCTTTGACCACCGTATGATCGACGGAGCTACTGCGCAAAATGCCCTTAACCACATCAAGCGTTTATTGAATGATCCACAATTAATTTTAATGGAGGCGTAATGTCATGGTAGTAGGAGATTTCCCAATCGAAACAGATACTCTTGTCATCGGTGCAGGTCCTGGTGGATATGTAGCTGCTATTCGTGCTGCACAGCTTGGACAAAAAGTAACAATTGTTGAAAAAGGAACTCTTGGCGGTGTATGTCTAAACGTTGGTTGTATTCCTTCCAAAGCATTAATCAATGCTGGCCATCGTTTCGAAAATGCTAAGCATTCTGAAGACATGGGTATCAAAGCTGAAAACGTAACAGTTGATTTCACAAAAGTTCAAGAGTGGAAAGCTTCTGTTGTAAACAAATTAACAGGTGGAGTTCAAGGTCTTCTTAAAGGAAATAAAGTAGACATCGTTAAAGGTGAAGCTTATTTCGTAGACAGCAACTCTGTACGTGTAATGGATGAAAATTCAGCACAGACTTACACTTTCAAAAATGCAATTCTTGCAACTGGATCTCGTCCAATTGAATTGCCTACTTTTAAATACACAGACCGCGTGATCAACTCAACTGGTGCTTTAGCGCTTAAAGAAGTACCTAAGAAGTTAGTTGTTATCGGTGGTGGATATATCGGTACTGAGCTTGGTACTGCTTATGCAAACTTTGGAACAGAAGTTGTCATCCTTGAAGGTGGAGACGAAATCCTTCCAGGTTTCGAAAAGCAAATGAGCTCATTGGTTAAACGTAACCTGAAGAAAAAAGGAAACGTTGAAATCCATACAAACGCTCTTGCAAAAGGCGTTGAAGAAAAATCTGATGGTGTCACTGTTACTTTCGAAGTAAAAGGTGAAGAAAAAACAGTTGATGCTGATTACGTACTTGTTACAGTTGGTCGTCGTCCAAACACAGATGAGCTTGGTCTTGAGCAAGTTGGTGTTGAATTGACTGACCGCGGAGTTGTCAAAACAGACAAACAATGCCGTACAAGCGTATCTAACATCTATGCAATTGGTGACATCGTTGATGGACCACCACTTGCACACAAAGCTTCTTACGAAGGTAAAATTGCAGCTGAAGCAATCGCTGGAGAGCCAGCTGAAATTGATTACCTTGGTATTCCTGCTGTTGTATTCTCTGAGCCAGAACTTGCAACTGTTGGATACACTGAAGCAGAAGCAAAAGAAGAAGGAATCGACATCGTTGCAGCGAAATTCCCATTCGCAGCAAACGGACGTGCACTTTCTCTTGACGCAACTGATGGCTTCATGAAGATGATCACTCGTAAAGAGGATGGTCTTGTGATTGGTGCACAAATCGCAGGTGTTGGCGCTTCTGATATGATTTCAGAGCTTAGCCTTGCAATCGAAGCTGGAGTGACTGCTGAAGATATCGCAATGACAATTCACGCTCACCCAACTTTAGGTGAAATTACAATGGAAACGGCTGAAGTAGCAATTGGAAGCCCAATCCATATCGTAAAATAATGAACTTATTAAAACCCTCTCCATCAAGGAGAGGGTTTTTTTGAGCGCTGTATGAGAAAGACCCCTCATGAAATGAGGGGCTTTTTCATATGGATATATAAGTGCAAGGTGAAGCCATTAATTTGTATTCACGCGGTCTAAAGCGTGGCATAAAGGCGATAAAATATCCTCTTTGCTGCTGACATTTCCTTCAACCTTCACAATGACTTTTTCATTATTTACAAGTAAAATAGCCGGTAATTCGTCTACTTCATTTTTCCAGCCTTTACGATCTTCTTTCACAATCATCTTTGACATTTCCTTCGGGTATTCATTCTTTAAATCGAGGACTGCATCATAATAAGGACTTTCTTTATCGAGATTTTCTGCATCTGTAAAAAAGAGAATTCTTGGTTTTTGAATATGACTGACTTGGTCTGTCTGATTCGGTATGATATACGCAAATGAGCATGAACTAAGTACAAAGAGCATGGGGAATATAATGAGAAGTGTCCTCATAAAATTCAATCTATTCACCTCAAAATCCTTTGGGGTTGTCCCAACATTTTTAGGAGCTGGTTACCTGTTAGTCACTCTAGTGTATCATGTCCTTTTTGACAATTTTCGATTGTTACTCAATTGTTACAGAATTGATATGAAGCAAAATACAATTGAAACGTTCTCTCAATATGATGAGAAAATAGCATATATTCATAAAAAAAATTAAATGTGTCATACAATTAACCGTTGACAACTTAAATGTGACATCATATTATAGAAGTATGAAATAGATTAAACGCTTTCAAATATTGAATGAAGAAAAGGGGAATGTACGTGGGTACAATTATTTGTCAAGATTGCAATGAGACCATTGATCAATTTGAAAATGAAAAAGTGACAACACTATACGGAACGTGTGGTCACTGTCATTGCTGTGATGAAGCCTCTGAATAAATAAAAAAGCATGCAGCTCCATTTGGGGCTGCATGTTTCTTTTTTATAAAATTGCTTTCTGTTCTTTAATCACGCGGATCATTTCTAGCGTTGAATCTTCTGGTCCTTGGACAGGGAGACCAATTTCAATGTTTTTAAAGATATAGGAGATATTTTCTTCTGTGATAATCTCTCCTGGTATAAAAATAGGTATGCCTGGCGGGTACACCATGACAAACTCTGCGATGATGCGGCCAGCTGCTTCTTTTAACGGAACCACTTCAGTTGTGGCGTAAAAGGCATCACGCGGCGTCATGGCAAGCGATGGAATCTCAGGCAGCAGTACTTCTGTTACCGGTTGTGTGCCGCTCTCACTTGTAGAGGTTGTGGCAATGTCTTTCATAGCCGTTATAAGCGTATCGATTGTTTCATCAGAATCACCAGGGGTCACAATACATAAAATGTTGTAAAGGTCAGAAAGCTCCACTTCAATCCGGTAGCTTTCTCTCAACCATTTTTCGACATCATGGCCATTGAGGCCAAGGTCTTTAATTGAAATAATTAATTTCGTTGGATCATAATCATACGTAGAAGCTGAACTGAGTATTTCCTTGCCAATACACGTAATGCCATCAATTTGATTCAAACGGTTTCTCGCTGATTCAGCTAAACGGATGGCTTCATCTGCTAGTGCCTTTCCTTCAGTAGCTAATCGCTTTCGAGCGACATCAAGTGACGCCAAGAGCAAATAAGAAGTAGACGTTGTTGTCAGCATGCTCAAAATCGATTGCACGCGATCTTTTGAGATAAGCCCTTCCTTCATATTTAAAATAGAGCTTTGGGTCAGGGAACCGCCGAGTTTGTGGACACTTGTTGCTGCCATGTCGGCACCTGCCTGCATGGCAGATAGCGGGAGCTTATCGTGAAAATGAATATGCACGCCGTGTGCTTCATCGACAAGGACAGGCACATGAAATGAATGGGCAATGTCTACAATCGATTTTAAGTCTGCTGAAACGCCAAAATACGTCGGATTAATCACAAGCAGACCTTTTGCATCTGGGTGCTCCGTGAGAGCCTTTTTCGCTGATTCTGGTGTAATGCCGTGAGAGATGCCAAGCTCTTTGTCTATTTCTGGGTGAATAAAAACAGGAACTGCGCCAGAAAATACAATCGCGGACATAATCGATTTATGGACGTTACGCGGAACGATGATTTTATCCCCAGGTCCGCATACGGTCATCACCATTGTCATGATGGCGCCGCTTGTTCCTTGAATACAGAAAAACGTATGGTCAGCACCGAAGGCTTCAGCAGCTAAATCTTGTGCTTCTTTTATCATTCCTCGAGGTGAGTGTAAATCATCGAGAGGTTCTATATTAATGAGATCAATGCTTAGTGCATTGTCGCCAATGAATGCTCTAAATTCAGGGTCCATTCCGGCTCCTTTTTTATGGCCAGGAATGTGAAATTGAACTGGATTGGTTGCTGCGTGTTTTTTTAGTCCAGTGTATAAGGGTGTATCATGTTGTGACAATTGCTTTCCCACCTTCATCGAAATACCTGCTATTATTGTGCCAATAACGACAGATTTCATTGCATAAAACAAAAGAATTATATTATGAACTGATCGGAATGTAAAGCATAAAATCAATCGGTTTCTGATCGAACAGATGCTATAATAAAAGTTCAAATAAGAAATGAGTGTTAAAGTGAGGGACAAGTAAATGGAATATCAATATCCAATGGACGTCGACTGGACAACAGAGGAAAAAATTGCGGTTATTTCGTTTTTTCAAGCTGTTGAAAAAGCCTATGAAAAAGGAATAGCGAAACAGGAGTTATTAGATACTTATAAACGCTTTAAAGAGATTGTGCCATCAAAAGCAGAAGAAAAGACGCATTGTGCAACGTTTGAAAAGGAAAGCGGGTATTCTCCTTATCGTACAGTGAAAACGGCAAGAGAGGCAGAAGAGTCCGCCATTATACGTATGTAAGAAAAAACGAGCCTAGATGGGCTCGTTTTTTTTATACAGATTGTTTTTGTGTAAAGCGGTATAGATAAGTCAACGTGCGGAAGGCATCTTCGATTTTTGATAAAAATTCTTCATTATTCATTTGAACGACTTCTTCTCTAGGCAACTGAATGCCGCAAAGGAGCTCGGCTTTTTTCACCGTTTGGACACGTTCAAACAGCGTTTTCAACTGTTCTGCATCGAGCTCGCTGTGACGCATGACATCTGGTTTCATATGATCTTTAGACCAAACAAAATCTTGCGGTATTTTCTTCTGAATGGTGTCTAGTTCTTTTTCAAATAGCTGACCATATTCGCCTTTCACAGGAGATTCATAAATAAGAGCAAACCATACAAAGACATGTGTTTTCCAAAGCCCAATTTGAAAATGAGGGAGTTTTTTATACCCACGCTTGCTGTTTGCAAAAGCAACCCACGTATCATTTGGCGGATTGACTGATCTTCTAGCATGCTTTGCGACGTGTACAAACATTTCGTCTCCTGTAATAGAAGAAAGAAGTGGTGCAAAGTGTTCACCAAGCGCCTCAAGCTTTGGACGGACTCTTTCTTTTAATACGACCATTCGTTCATCTAAACCGTCAACTGTAAATGTCTCAAAATCTTCATCTCTAAAACGCATTTCACTCATATTATGCCTCCTGTATTCTTTCACTGATCATATTTTATCATAGCTTGGGTTAAGCTCAAAAAAAGATGCACCGTCGGATCAAAGATTGTAGAGGAAGAAGGGCAGCGTTTAAAAACAACGATTTTGTGGTACATAACAAATAGGTAAAAACACAATTTTCAGAATGTCGTTGCGGTTATGCGATCGCTTCATACGATATAAGCAAGAACCAATTCTCTTATCGATTGAATTTTTTATCAATGAAAACTGACAAGGAATGAATCATTCTCTGGAAGGGGCGTTGACCAAATGAAGCAAATCGTGAAGCAGGGGTATAGACAGGAGAATAAGAATCGCATCGCTGTGTGGAGATTAGAGGTGGACTATGAGCTTTCTACGCTTCATGAAGCCATCGAGCAAAAAGATGACATCCAAATCGAACGCAGCAAACGAAAGCTTGAGCGCCTAAGAAAAGAATGGGAGCAGCTTAAAGGGTAAAACAAGGTGAGGTAAAAACGAACCAATTCATCGGTTCGTTTTTGTATGAAGCTGCTTTTTTCTTGCTTTTACGCACATAATATCAGTATGCTATTACAAATAGGTATTACATAGAAAAGAGGTTTACAGTCTGATGACAAACTGGGTGGAAATTGACCGTCTTGCAAAGCTTTGGGTAAAAGAAGCAGGAAGCCGTATTAAAGCATCCATGCAGGAAGGTCTATCAATTGAAACAAAATCAAATCCAAATGATCTTGTCACAAATATCGATAAAGAAACAGAACGTTTTTTCATTGAAAAGATACAATCGACATTTTCAGATCATCATATTTTAGGTGAAGAGGGACAAGGGGAAGAGGTGACCTCACTGGATGGGATCGTGTGGATCATTGATCCAATCGATGGCACAATGAACTTTGTCCATCAAAAACGCAACTTTGCCATTTCAATCGGGATATTTGAAAATGGCATTGGGAAAATCGGTCTCATTTATGACGTCATTCATGACGAGCTTTACCATGCGATCAAAGGAGAAGGGGCTTATATGAATGATACCCTACTTCCTCCATTAAAAGATGTAGCGATTGAAAAAGCCATCGTTGGCATTAACCCGACATGGGCGATTGAAAGCCCTTATTTTGATGCTAAACCGTTCGCCCGTCTTGTGCGTGATGTGAGAGGGACGAGAACGATTGGATCAGCTGCCTTGGAGCTCGCTTATATCGCAAGCGGCAGAAGTGACGCATACGTCACGTTAAGGCTTGCACCGTGGGATTATGCAGCAGGCTGTGTGCTTCTTGATGAAGTAGGGGCAGTCTACTCAAATATACACGGAGAACGCCTAACGTTTTTAGACAAAAACAGTATCGTCGCCGGAAATCGATCCGTTTGTAAAAAAATCTTGAACGATTACATAAAAGGCAGTGGAAATAAAAAATAAACCAAATCACTTCATGAGAATGAAGTGATTTGGTTTATTTGATGAAACTTTTTAATGAAGCACAACTGGCTATCGATATGAAAAAGCCAGATGATCATTCTTTATTGGCTGAAATAAAAAAACCCCCATCTGGGCGATCCAGATGGGGGTTTTCGAGCTTAGCTTAATTTTTCTTTAGCAATTTGAATTGCATCATAGACCGATTTTAATTGCTCTTGAGGAATTTTCTTCAGCATTTGGTTGAAAACAAGTAATTCAGTAGAGCTGAATCCAATACCTTTTGCGATTTTTGAATCAATGACAACATTACCTTTTTTGTCTAAAACAAGTGCATCACCAGCAAGATCAGCAATTCTGATCACTGATTTCAACAGCTTTTCAAATTTAGCTGCTTCTTCTTTTGTAAGACCAAGTTCAACAGCTTTCGCTGCATCAAAAACCAATTTTCCTTTTTCGTTTTTAGTGATGCTTTCACTGAAAACGATTGTCAGAACAGCTGCGCGATCTAAGAATTTCTCAGCAGTCGCCGCTTCTTCTTCAGTTAGTCCGAGCTCAACAGCTTTTTTCACATCAAATGTGTAGTTGTTGTCTTCCTCAACAAATGAGTTGATGAGAATGTTGATGACACGCTCGTTTTTCTCCAATAATTCTTTAATGACTTGCTGCTGCTCGAAAGGAATCCCTTTGAAAGTTGCAGCGCTTGCTTGCCCAGGAGCTACTGTTGTGAAAGTAAGAATAATAGCTAAAGCGAAAAATACAACAGAGCTGAGCGATTTGCTCAAAATCTTCTTCATGCTTCTTTTCTCTCCCTTTTCTGTTAAATTTTGTTGCAAGAACAGCATACCATGAGAAAGTTTGTGGAAGAATAGGAAAATTGTAACTTTGTGTTTGATTTTGGAGAACTATAAAAGTTCTTGTCGAAAAATGAAGAGGTTCAGATTGCTTATATTTGCCAAGTCTACATGCTATTTTCAGTCTGATTACTCGGGTTTTCATAGGTGGTTGGTCTTGTTTTTACTCGAAATAAAAAGCCTTCTACATGTAGAATGTAAAAGGCTTTTTAGAAATTTTATGATTGCACGTTTAATTTTCTTTTTAATGTAAATCCTGTACCCATGAAAATCATGGCAAACACAATACTTAGACAAATACCCAGCACGTTTTTTTCTGCAAGAGTTACCCCAATAAACGCCATACTGACAACCGCAAGTAATGCACATAATAATAGAAGCCATTTGATTTGTTTCATTTTTCTCCATCCCTTTTTTTAGAGTTAATATAAGTTTACAGAAAAACGATCGGCATTTAAAGGGGATTGTGATATAATATGAAAGTTATCTAATTATTTTAGGAGATGAAAATGTGAAACTTCGAAAAGATCTTCGCAACATCGCAATTATTGCCCACGTTGACCATGGTAAAACGACGCTTGTTGACCAATTGCTCCATCAAGCTGGTACTTTCCGTGCGAATGAAAATATCGCTGAGAGAGCCATGGATTCAAATGATTTAGAGCGAGAGCGCGGTATTACGATTTTAGCTAAAAATACTGCGATCCATTATAAAGATACACGCATTAATATTTTAGATACACCAGGACACGCCGATTTCGGTGGTGAGGTTGAGCGTATCATGAAAATGGTAGATGGTGTACTTCTCGTTGTGGATGCTTATGAAGGCTGTATGCCTCAAACACGCTTTGTGCTGAAAAAAGCACTTGAGCAAAACTTAACACCAATCGTTGTTGTCAACAAAATTGACCGTGACTTTGCTCGCCCGGCTGAAGTAGTCGATGAAGTAATTGACTTGTTCATTGAATTGGATGCAACAGAAGAACAGCTTGAATTCCCAGTTGTCTATGCATCAGCAATCAATGGTACAGCAAGTAACGATGCGAGCAAGCAAGATGAAAACATGGAATCTTTGTTTGAAGCCATTGTTAACCATATCCCTTGCCCAGTTGATAACCATGAAGAGCCGCTTCAATTCCAAGTGGCACTACTTGATTACAATGATTATGTTGGGAGAATTGGGATCGGCCGTGTATTCAGAGGAACAATGCAAGTAGGACAGCAAGTAGCCTTAATGAAAGTTGACGGCAGTGTGAAACAATTCCGTGTGACAAAGATTTTTGGTTTCCAAGGGTTAAAACGAGTGGAAATCAACGAAGCGAAAGCAGGAGATCTTGTTGCTGTTTCTGGAATGGAAGACATCAACGTAGGTGAAACGGTTTGTCCTGTTGAACACCAAGAGGCTTTGCCAATCCTTCGTATTGATGAGCCAACACTTCAAATGACGTTTGTTGTGAACAACAGCCCATTTGCAGGCCGTGAAGGAAAATACGTAACATCACGTAAAATTGAAGAGCGCTTAGAGCAGCAGCTTCAAACAGACGTTAGTCTTCGTGTTGATCCAACTGATTCACCTGATGCGTGGGTTGTATCTGGACGCGGAGAGCTTCACTTATCCATTCTTATTGAGAATATGAGACGTGAAGGATTTGAATTACAAGTATCGAAGCCAGAAGTTATTGTAAAAGAAGTTGACGGTGTTCGATGTGAGCCTGTTGAACGCGTTCAAATTGATGTACCAGAAGAGCACACTGGCTCTATCATGGAATCAATGGGCGCACGAAAAGGTGAAATGATTGACATGATCAATAATGGGAATGGTCAAGTTCGCCTGATCTTTACAGTGCCTTCACGTGGTTTAATCGGATATACAACTGAATTTCTTTCATTAACTCGTGGTTTTGGTATTTTGAACCATACGTTTGACAGCTACCAGCCAATGCAATCTGGTCAAGTCGGCGGACGCCGTCAAGGAGTACTTGTTTCAATGGAAACAGGTAAAGCGACTGCTTACGGAATCCAAGGCGTTGAAGAGCGCGGTGTGATCTTCGTTGAGCCGGGTGTTGAAGTATACCAAGGAATGATTGTTGGTGAGCATAACCGTGAGAACGATCTTGTTGTCAACGTAAGCCGTATGAAACAACAAACAAACGTACGTTCAGCGACGAAAGATCAAACGGTGAGCATGAAAAAACCACGTATTATGTCGCTCGAGGAATCTCTTGAGTACTTGAATGAAGACGAATACTGTGAGGTTACACCTGAATCAATTCGTTTAAGAAAGAAAATTTTAGATAAAAACGAACGTGAGAAATCAGCGAAGAAGAAAAAGCTAGCAGGATTATCTTAATTCCATGAAGAATTAAAGAGATAGAACCCTGAAAGATAAGGGGAGGGAATCTTTTTGAATGATCAGGAAGTAAGTGAAAATCTATCCTTTTTCGCGATGCTGTTTCGTGTCGATGAAAATCCGCAAACAGGGATGTGGCTCCTATATGGCACCATCCTTGTTTTAGCGATTATTGTTTTTAAGCTCGGCTTTGCTAGACGTTTACCGATTTTAAAAGCACTCGTGATTTACTTGTTTTTGATTTTTGGCTGCACGTTTCTCACATTTCTAGGAATCTTCCTGCCAGTAGCGGAAGGTCTAGTCGTGGCAGCTGTCATTTTGATTATTTATAAAATCAGGCTGCATCGTGCGAAAAAAGAAGGAACAGTGAATACGTAAAAAAAGACCTGAACTTGTGTCAGGTCTTTTTTTATGTCTTTTGTTCTTTTTTTCCTTTTTTCTTCTTTTTCTCTTTCGTCGCAGGATCTTGATAAAGAGAGAATCTGCCAGTCTTGATGCGTGCTTCTGTCTTTACTTTAATACGTTCCTGACAGTCATCGCACATATATGTATGAATCGGTCGATTTCTTAACCGCTTAGCAATGAGTGTATCATCATCAATGGTTTCAAGCTTCTCACATATTGAGCACTTCACTCTCATCCTTTTCACCTCACTTATTGCATTTATTATAGCATGTTTTCCAGCTACTTAAAATCAGCGTAGAAAACGGCTTATATCACAGGAGATATAAGCCGTTCTCTTTATTTCTTCTGATTCATATGATGGTTTGATTGATCGTTTTGATGTTCGTCTAACTGCTTTTGATCATTTTGTTTGAGCTGATCATTCGGCTCATTTGTCGGATCTGTTTCGTGGCGATCAATTTCATTTCTCGGCATCTCTGGCATCACGCGGCCGACGATGGCGGCTAGTTCATCCATAATCCCACTGACAGGACGGCCTGCTTGTATTTCTTTGCCCATTTCTTTTAACCGGCTGACTGTATCCGGATCAGCGACCACAACAGCATTCGCACCTTCCGGATCATTTTTCAGTGCTTTTGCAACAGAATATTTAATGGTTTCTACTTTGCTTCTATCTAAATCATCTTTTACATCAATACCAACAACAGCATAGCGGCCGATGACGATCGCCGTTGCATCATTGACATCTGCTACGTGCTCTGTCACTTTGACAAGATGCTGCGCAACATCTGAGGATGACCGGTCTTGATTGGTCTTTTTCTTCGTTGAGTCTGACACCCGTACTACGTGCTGGCGACCATCTTGCTTGTCTAGTGCCTCTCTCTTTTCCTGCTGCTGGCAAGCGCCCAACAGAATGATGGCTTGAATCATGAATAATGTCAAAAATAGTCGCATCTGTATTCCCTCCTTCACAAACTGCATGATTTATTTTATTGTTGAATTAACCTTCTAACTTTATTCATGAAAACATATATTTTAACAATCGTTTTGGGAAAGACAAGGATGAATGAAACCCCGATCAGGAGGCGAAGGACCTGAGTAAAATTTATGTATTAGACACAAATGTGTTATTACAGGATCCGAATTCAATCTTTTCATTTGAAGACAACGAGGTCGTCATACCAGCCGTTGTGTTAGAAGAAGTAGACTCAAAAAAGAGATATATGGACGAGGTTGGACAAAATGCCCGGCGCGTCTCACGCCTAATCGACGGTTTAAGATCGAAAGGGAAACTGCATGAAAAAATTACACTAGAGTCAAATGGGACGTTGCGCATTGAACTGAATCACCGCTCTTTTCATGAGCTTCAAGAAATTTTTATTGAAAAAACGAACGATAATCGAATTTTGGCAGTCGCGAAAAATTTAAGCTTAGAGGAAGAAACAAAGCCTCATGGCAGGCCTGTTATTTTGGTCAGCAAGGATGTGTTAGTGCGGGTAAAGGCGGATGCTATAGGGCTTCAAGCAGAAGACTTCTTAAGTGACCGTGTTTTGCAAAATGAGGACATCGATAATGGCTATCATGAGCTCTACATTCCGACTGAGCAATTGAATACATTTTATAAGCAAAATCAATTACCAATAAAAGAGGTCACAAGCGCACCATTCAACCCTCATCAATTTGTCATCATGAAGGGAAATGAAGGTGGTTCTGCTTTAGGAATGCTTGATCAAAAGGCAGAGCATGTAAAACGTCTCGTTTATGATCAAGAGCATATTTGGGGAATCCGTCCAAAGAATGTCCAGCAGACGATGGCACTCGAGCTGCTTTTGCGCCGTGACATTCCGCTCGTGACACTGATTGGAAAAGCGGGGACTGGTAAAACATTGCTTGCACTTGCTGCCGGATTAATGCAGACAGAGGACCTCGGTATGTTTAAAAAGTTGATCGTGGCGCGCTCCATCGTGCCTGTTGGGAAAGATATAGGATATTTGCCTGGAGAAAAGGAAGAAAAGCTCAGACCATGGATGCAGCCGATCTATGACAACCTAGAGTTTTTATTTAATACAAAAAAGCCGGGTGAGCTTGATGCGATTTTGGCTGGAATTGGATCTATTCAAGTCGAAGCATTGACGTATATTCGGGGCAGAAGTATACCTGATCAATTTATTATCATTGATGAGGCGCAAAATTTAACTAAGCACGAGGTGAAAACATTATTAACGCGAGTCGGAGAGGGAAGTAAAATTGTGCTGATGGGAGATCCAGAGCAAATTGATCACCCTTATTTAGACAGCTTAAATAATGGGCTTACGTATGTGATTGAACGGTTCAAAGGGCAGCAAATATCTGGACATGTCAAGCTTGTCAAAGGAGAAAGGTCTGGACTTGCACAGCTTGCCGCTGATTTGCTATAGTCCAGACCCTCTGTTCTTATGTAATGATGAGCTCTTTGACACCTTTTATCGGCTGAGTGAGGTTGGACTGATTCGCGAAATAGACGTGGATTGGTCCTTCTTCTGTGATTGGCTTACCATGTTGGCTGAAATGAGCAATGCTTTCCATTGCCTGAGAAAGCGGCACAGCAATTGTACCTGTTTCTGTGACAAATTCGCATGTATCCGCATGTTCAAGCGGCTCAGCATTTTTTAGCATATCGCCAAGCTTCATCCCGAAGCTGCCTGTGACGAGTCTTTCCTTTTCGTACTTCTTCTCTGTTTTTAACGTGGGTGGAAGAGTTTGACCTTCTCTTATAACCCGCTCTTGGTCAAGCTCCTGATCTAGCTGCTTCTCTTCACTTGCTGCATTTTTTTCAAAGAATGAATCCATTAAAAATTTACGGTCATCAAAAATCCATACACTTGGATCAATGGTGATCTTGTACTGTACGTTCCCCTTGATTTGAATGATGCTCATGTTCAAGACAACCCCTTTCCAACATAAATTATAGAAGTTTTCTCCCGCTTTGTCACTTTCATAAACATGCTGCACCTTGTACACACTAATCGTACATGAACGATAGGGAGTGTATGAGGCATGGCATGTCGCGACAATGAAGAGCTTCAGCGATTTGTAGAAGAAGCAAAAAAAGTGGCCAAAGATGGTCAAGTAGCATCCTATATTCCCGCTCTCGGCAAAGCGGATCAGACGGATTTATCTGTGGCTGTGTATCATGTGAGCAATACGTGCCACTCAGCTGGAGATGTAGATAAACGATTTACCCTTCAAAGCATTTCAAAAGTATTAGCACTGGCGCTTGTGCTCTCAGAAGAAGGGCCAAAAAAAGTCTTTCAATTTGTTGGACAAGAACCAACAGGTGACCCGTTTAATTCAATGATCAAACTGGAAACAGCGAGTCCGAATAAACCGCTGAATCCAATGATTAATGCAGGGGCGCTCGCAGTCACGAGTTTAATCAGAGGAGCGACTCCGCAAGATCAGCTGGGCCGGTTGCTTAGCTTCATTAGAGAGCTTGCAAATGACAAAAGCATTACATACTGCAAGGAAACAGCAGCCTCCGAATTTGAGACATCCATGATTAACCGGGCGATGTGCTATTATATGAAGCAATATCATATTATTAGAGGGAACGTAGAGGAAGTCATGGACGTCTATACGAAACAATGTGCCATCATGATGAACAGCTTGGATTTGGCGAAAATTGCTTGTGTTTTTTCATTAGACGGCAGACATCCAGAAACGGGGAAGCAAATTCTTTCAAAAGATGTCGCTAGAATTTGTAAAACCTTTATGGTGACGTGCGGCATGTACAATGCGAGCGGAGAATTTGCCATTAACATCGGAATTCCTGCAAAAAGCGGTGTCTCAGGAGGGATTATGGGAGCTGCACCATATGATTTTGGAATCGGTATCTTCGGTCCGGCTCTGGATGAAAAAGGGAATAGTATTGCTGGGATTAAGCTGCTTGAGCTGATGAGTGAAAAATACGAGATGAGTATCTTTTAATGAAGCAGGGCTTCTTTTTATTTTTACAAAGCGAACTGTACAAATCTGCTTGCAATTTTGGGCGTTTCGCTTTATGATAAATAGAAGAATTAGGTACTCGCCTGGGGAACGGAGGGATACTTTTGGCGTCAGAAATTTTAGTCGATCATCGGCAAAAAGCACTGTCTTTATTAAAATTGGATGCAGATAAAATTTTAAAATTGATCCAAGTGCAAATGGACAACTTAACGATGCCGCAATGTCCTCTTTATGAAGAGGTTTTAGATACTCAAATGTTCGGATTATCGAGAGAAATTGATTTTGCTGTCCGGCTTGGATTAGTTGATCAACATGAAGGTAAGAAACTTCTCGATAAACTTGAGAGAGAGCTTTCCGCACTTCATGATGCGTTCACAAAAAAATAATGATTGAAAACTCAAACTTCCCTAACATAAGTTTGAGTTTTTTTGTCCTCTATTTTCTTTTCATTGTTTCATGTCAAACGGACTTGATTCTTTCATGAATGACGAACAATATAAAAGAGGTAAAACGAGATCAAACAGAGAAAATGTAGTAGAATAAAAACAGCTAAGAGGATATCAAGCAGTAGAAACAGACGTTAGGAAGAGGATTATATGTTAAAGAGAATGCTAAAATCGTATGACTACTCATTATTGTTCGCCATTATTTTAATTAGCGCATTCGGTTTGGTCATGGTGTATAGCTCAAGTATGATTACATCTGTGATTAGATACGATGCCGCGCCAGATAATTTTTTTAAGAAACAGCTTTTATTTATGATCGTTGGAGCGGTCATCTTGCTCTTTACAGCATTAGTTCCATATCAGCTGTTTTCAAATAAGAAATTTCAAATCGGTATGCTGCTGCTATCCGTTTTTTCCCTCATCTATGTGTACTTTGGCGGTCATATTGCAGGGAACGCAAGAAGCTGGATTAAAGTAGGTCCATTCAGTCTTCAGCCTGCGGAATTTGTGAAGATTGTCGTTATTATCTATCTTGCTGCTGTGTATGCAAAAAAGCAGCATTATATTGATCATATTTTACGAGGAGTCACACCTCCAATCGTGATTGTTTCGATCTTATGCGGATTTATCATTTTGCAGCCAGACTATGGGACAGCCTTTATCATTGGCATGATTGCTCTTGCCATGATTTTATGCTCAGGGTTTAGCGGGAAAACACTTGCTAAGTTGTTGGCGTTATTTAGTGCCGTGATGGTCATCGTAACCCCATTTATTATTCTGTTCTGGGATAAAATATTCACGCAAAATCGCCTTGGGCGTTTTGAGAGTTTCCAAGATCCCTTTAAAGATGCAGGGGATACTGGACATCAATTGATTAATTCCTATTACGCCATTGGATCAGGCGGCTTTTTTGGACTGGGTCTAGGAGAAAGCGTTCAAAAGTACGGGTATCTTCCAGAGCCGCACACAGATTTTATCATGGCCATCATTTCAGAAGAGCTTGGCTTTTTCGGAGTATTTTTTGTACTCGCTCTCCTTGGCTTCATCGTCGTGAAAGGTTTTTATATTGCAAGAAAGTGTGAAGATCCATTTGGAAGTTTGCTTGCAATAGGAATTTCCTCCATGATTGCGATCCAAACATGCATTAATTTAGGCGGTGTTTCAGGTCTGATTCCGATTACTGGGGTCACTCTTCCGTTTATTAGCTACGGGGGATCGTCCATCATTTTACTGAGCGGTTGTATGGGAATATTGCTGAATATCAGCATGTTTACTGAATATAAAGAGCGTTACAAAAAGAAAAAATCAATGAGCAAGCCATCAGTTCAAAAAAAAGGATTGCAGAAAACTTTGAATCTTTAGAAAACAAAAGTGTACAGTTTTCATTTCTTCCTTTATTATAGAGTACATATAAAATTTTAAGGGATATGGAGGAGTGAGAAATGTCACAGAGAACAATTCAAAAGGTTCTAGTTGCAAACAGAGGGGAAATTGCTATCAGAGTCTTCAGGGCCTGTACGGAGCTCAATTTACGTACAGTAGCCATTTATTCCAAAGAAGACTCGGGCTCTTATCATCGCTATAAAGCAGATGAAGCATATCTAGTTGGAGAAGGAAAAAAACCGATTGATGCCTACCTTGATATCGAGGGGATCATCGAAATTGCAAAACGAAATGATGTGGATGCGATCCATCCAGGTTACGGATTTTTATCTGAAAATATTCATTTTGCAAGACGATGCGAAGAGGAAGGCATTCAATTTATCGGTCCAACTTCTCAGCATTTAGATATGTTTGGAGATAAAGTAAAGGCAAGAGAAGAAGCGAAAAAAGCTGGAATTCCAGTCATTCCAGGAAGTGACGGACCAGTTGATTCGGTCAAAGAAGTCGAAAAATTCGGTGAAGAATACGGTTACCCTTTTATTATTAAAGCTTCACTAGGCGGCGGCGGCCGGGGTATGCGGATTGTCAGATCAAAAGAGGAGCTAAATGAAGGCTATGACCGTGCAAAGTCAGAGGCGAAAGCTGCTTTTGGAAATGACGAAGTATATGTTGAGAAACTGATTGAAAATCCGAAACATATAGAAGTGCAGGTGATTGGTGATAATCACGGCAATATCATTCATTTATATGAGCGTGACTGCTCTGTCCAAAGGCGTCATCAAAAGGTCATTGAAGTTGCGCCAAGTGTATCTCTTACAGATCAATTACGTGAGGACATCTGCGAAGCGGCTGTTAAGCTGGCTCGAAATGTGTCGTATATTAACGCTGGGACTGTAGAATTCCTAGTCGCAAATGGTGAGTTTTATTTTATTGAAGTCAATCCTAGGGTACAGGTGGAACACACGATCACAGAAATGATCACAGGTGTCGATATCGTACAAACCCAAATTCTTGTCGCAAAGGGCCATGATCTCCATAGCAATGAAGTCGGAATACCAAAGCAAGAAGATATCTTCACACATGGATTTGCCATTCAATCAAGGGTCACGACAGAGGATCCTTTAAATAACTTTATGCCGGACACAGGAAAAATTATGGCCTACCGTTCAGGTGGGGGATTTGGTGTACGCTTAGATGCTGGGAACAGCTTCCAAGGTGCGGTCATTACATCTTATTACGATTCATTATTGGTCAAGCTGTCCACATGGGCGCTCACATTTGATCAGGCTGCTGCAAAAATGGTCCGTAATTTACAGGAATTCAGGATTCGCGGAATTAAAACAAACATTCCGTTTCTTGAAAACGTGGCAAAGCATGAGAAGTTTCTAAAAGGGGAATACGATACGTCGTTTATCGATTCAACCCCAGATCTATTTAATTTCCCAAAACAAAAAGACCGTGGAACGAAGATGCTGACTTATATTGGTAACGTGACCATTAATGGGTTCCCTGGTATTGCAGAGAAAAAGAAGCCTCATTTTGACAAGCCTATTGTACCGAAGCTTCCTCTCAAGCAAGAGATGCCATCTGGGACTAAACAATTGTTAGATGCGCATGGACCTGAGGGCCTTGCCAATTGGGTGAAAGAACAAAAGAGCGTCCTTTTAACAGATACAACCTTTAGGGACGCGCATCAGTCTCTGCTTGCGACCCGCTTCAGAACTCGCGATTTAAAGAAAATTGCCCAGCCAACAGCAGGGTTATGGCCAGAGCTATTCAGTATGGAAATGTGGGGCGGTGCTACATTTGATGTTGCGTATCGTTTCTTAAAAGAAGATCCTTGGGAAAGGCTGAAAGAGCTTCGTCAAGAAGTTCCGAACACCTTGTTCCAAATGCTTTTAAGATCATCAAACGCTGTCGGATATACAAACTATGCAGATAATGTAATTAAAGCATTTGTAAAGGAATCGGCTGAGGCAGGCATTGACGTGTTCCGTATTTTTGATAGCTTAAACTGGGTCAAAGGCATGACGCTTGCCATAGATTCTGTTCGTGAATCAGGCAAAGTGGCTGAGGCAGCTATTTGTTATACGGGGGATATTCTTGATCCATCTCGTCCGAAATATGATCTTAAGTATTATGTATCTCTTGCGAAAGAGCTTGAATCTGCCGGTGCACATATTTTAGGTATTAAAGATATGGCGGGATTATTAAAGCCGCAGGCAGCTTACGAGCTTGTATCTGCTTTAAAAGATGAACTGACCATCCCAATCCATCTTCATACACATGATACGAGTGGAAATGGACTGTTCATCTATGCAAGGGCAATTGATGCAGGTGTTGATATTGTCGATGTTGCCGTCAGCTCT
Organism: Bacillus sp. FSL R7-0672; assembly: GCF_038601465.1. Taxonomy (NCBI): domain Bacteria; kingdom Bacillati; phylum Bacillota; class Bacilli; order Caryophanales; family Bacillaceae; genus Bacillus; species Bacillus sp. FSL R7-0672. The sequence goes on from NZ_CP152010.1 coordinate 1,453,141, forward strand.
ATGGCAGGACTTACATCGCAGCCAAGCGCAAGCTCACTGTACTATGCTTTAGATGGACATGAAAGAAAGCCAGACATGAACGTCCAATCTGTCGAACACCTTTCTCAATACTGGGATTCTGTCAGAAAATACTATCATGAGTTCGAAAGCGGCATGAATTCGCCGCATACAGAAATTTATGAGCATGAAATGCCTGGCGGTCAGTATAGTAACTTGCAGCAGCAGGCGAAAGGTGTCGGACTTGGCGACCGCTGGAACGAAGTAAAAGAAATGTACAGACGTGTGAATGACATGTTTGGTGATATTGTGAAGGTGACACCATCCTCTAAAGTAGTCGGAGACATGGCACTTTATATGGTGCAAAATGATTTAACAGAGGAAGATGTCTATGAAAAAGGAGCAACTTTAGACTTCCCGGATTCTGTTGTGGAACTATTTAAAGGCTATTTAGGCCAGCCGCATGGCGGTTTCCCTGAAAAATTGCAAAAGCTGATTTTAAAAGGAGAAGAACCGCTCACTGTCAGACCTGGTGAAAAGCTGAAGCCAGTTGACTTTGAAGCTATTCAGCAGCAGTTCAAAGAATCTCATGACCTGACGCTGACAGAGCAAGACGCGATTGCGTATGCCTTATATCCGAAAGTCTTTTCTGAATTTGTCCAAACAGCAGAAAGCTACGGAGACATCTCTGTTCTTGACACACCAACGTTCTTCTACGGGATGAGGCTTGGTGAAGAGATAGAGGTAGAAATTGAAAAAGGAAAAACCCTCATTGTAAAACTCGTGTCAATTGGAGAACCGAATCCAGATGCCACAAGAGTTCTTTACTTTGAGCTAAATGGACAGCCGCGTGAAGTCGTGATTAAGGATGAGAGCATCAAATCATCCGTTCAAGAAAAAATGAAGGCGGACCGTTCAAATCCAAATCACATTGCCGCATCAATGCCAGGCACTGTCATCAAAGTGCTCGTGGAAAAAGGACAGAAAATCTCGCAAGGTGAGCATTTGATGATCAATGAAGCCATGAAAATGGAGACGACTGTACAAGCCCCATTCACTGCGGTCGTTGATGAAATACATGTGACAAATGGAGAACCGATTCAAACCGGAGATCTGCTGATTGTTTTAAGGCCTGAATAATAAGTGAGACACATCCATCGTGATGTGTCTTTTTTGAGCGCATTAAAATGTGCAGCAGCCTGTGAGAGTGATTACACTATAGATTGAGGTGAAGAAAGTTGGAAATTGTCGTGATTTGGTTTCGCCGAGATATGCGATTGGATGATCATATCGCCTTATCAAAAGCGATCACATATGCAAAAAAACATGAGTACAAATTATTGGCTCTTTATCATCTAGATCCATTTTTTACTGAAATGGAAATGGATATCAACAACGAACATTTCTTTCAAAACTTGACGCATTTCATCAAGGAAGCGAGAGAATCTCAAGTGTATGTTCACCTTCTCCATGATGATGTCCTACGCGCCTTTCAGCAGGTCATGGATGTGTATGACATCAAAGCCGTCTTTTTTAATGAAGATGAAGTGGGTATGGGCCAAAGGCGTGACAAGCAAGTAACCGATTTTTTAGAAAAGAAGGGCATTCATGTGTCAACATGGCAAGATACACACCTTCACGGGGCGCGGGATATTTTAAAAGCAGATGGGTCACATTATCAAGTGTTTACCCCATACTATCAATCATGGCGGAAGCAAGAGAAGCAGCCTGTGATAAAAGTTGACAAATCATTTTTCAGCAGCGAGAATACGCTTTGTGATGAGTCACTTTCGCAAAAAGGAAATGACAAACTGCGAGAATTGATAAAGGGCTGCTCAAGGAAGTTTGATCAAATCGGCTCAGACAAAGCGATGAACACGCTTCATCACTTTATCCAAAAAAGACTAACGCGTTACCATGAGAAACGGGATATTCCGTCTGTTTTTGGAACGAGCAAGCTGTCGCGTTTTTTAAAAACAGGCACTATTTCGATTCGAATGATCTTCCATGCGATATATGAAGAAGCACTCTATGAAGACGAGGGCAGAGAGACTTTTATCAAAGAGCTGGCATGGCGCGATTTTTATCATATGATTTATGCGCATTATCCTGAGATGAAAGAAAAAGAAATCAATTCGGCGTTTCAAGGAATGAAATGGAATGAAGATGAGACGCTGTTTGAAGCTTGGTGTAAAGGAGAAACAGGCTTTCCGCTCGTTGATGCAGGGATGAGACAGTTAAATGAGGAGGGCTGGATGCATAACCGCTTGCGAATGGTTACAGCCTCATTTTTAACAAAGGATTATTTGATTGATTGGAGAAAAGGCGAATCGTATTTTTCAAAAAAACTTGTCGATTATGATGAGGCGTCAAATATCGGAGGATTTCAGTGGGCAGCCTCGGTCGGAACAGATGCGGTGCCGTACTTCCGTATTTTCAACCCGACCACTCAGTCAAAGCGATTTGATCCGAGCGGGGAATTTATTAGAAAATATGTACCAGAGCTGGAGCATGTCGATGAAAAATGGATTCATGAACCAAGTAAAATGCCGATTGATGAGCAATTGAAATCGGGATGTGTGCTAGGTGATACATATCCGCTGCCGGCAGTTGACCACCAGGAAAGACGCAAAAAAGCCATTTCGCTATTTGAAGAAGCAAAACAACAATAAAACAAATCCCCCATTCCGTATGGAAGGGGGATACAAATTCTTATTTGAATGGTTCTTTGCTTTCATATTTAAACCGGGCAATGAGTAAGCAGAAGTAACAGAGTACTCCAAACAAACAGGAAATAAAGAATGAATGAGCCAGCGCATAACCTAGTGCGAGCTGAGAATACACAGACATCACACCTGAAATCGCTTGAAGTGTAATGAGAATGGCTGAAATGATCCATCCATAATACAACTGCTTCTGTTCTTTATAATGTTTCATGGCATGGAACATCGCAACAAATATCCAGACGAATAAAAGAAGTGCTGCTGCTCGGTGAGACATTTGCACCCACTGATTAAAGTATGCTGGAAGTGCACCGTCTTTTGAACAAAACGGGAAGACAGAGCAAGCAAGGCTTGATTTTGTATGTCTCACATAAGCACCCGTATACACCACAATATACGTATATGTGATCAAGCCATAAATATGGAACTGCATTCTTTTTCCGATATGGAGCGGCTTCACAAGCTTTGTTTCAGATCTGGTTGCCTCAAACACAAGAAGGGCAAGCAGTAAGATTGAAGCAAAAGAAATCAGTGAAATACCGAAGTGCAGTGCCATCACAAGTGCGTTAGAACCAAACACAACGGCGAGTGCCCCTAATAGCGCTTGTAGAAGTAAGAATATAATCGACATGATGACCAAGAATTTGGTTTCACGGAATACTGGACTAATCTTTTTCCAGCATAAGACCGCCAGTGCCAAGACAAGAATGGTTGAAACCCCTGTTGACATGCGGTGACTCCATTCGATGATGGAAGCAGGGTTCATTTCAGGGAAGAAACGACCGTGACAAAGGGGCCACTGCCTGCCGCAGCCAAGACCCGAGCCGGTTTTCGTCACAAGCGCACCACCAATCAAAACGATCAGCATCACAAACGTTGTGATCACGCTCAATAACCTTAAAGCAAATTTCATCAAATTATTTCACCTTCTCTAAAAAACTTCTGATCTAAATGAAAAACCTCACATGCTCTCAAGTTTAAGCCAAATGCGTGTTCTGTTGCAATTCATAATCACCAAAGTTCACAAAAAAATGATATGTTAGTTCACAAAGTTTACAGATTTAGAGTGCTTGATCTTTCTTTCACAGTCTGATAGAAATAGAGGAGAGAATAATTCATATTGCACCGCCTTCTGAACACACGTATATCCTAATAAATTCACGAAACGTTCACAAATAACTTCAAGTTTGTCGTTTATTATTTAATAGGATGTTTTTTTACAGCTCTTTATCTTGTATGATAGAGTTGTAACGATTTTACGTTTTATTGTTAGTTTGAAGGTTTGGGCAAGGGAGGTTATACACATTGGCAAATTCCAAAACAGCCGCGGAAGCAGCTATTCATGGACAAATAGAAGAAACCACAGCTTTGAAAGATTTTCTTGCACTTATTAAAATGGGCATCGTCAATTCCAACTTCATTACAACATTTACTGGAATGTGGCTTGCTTTTTATTTTACAGATATGAGTTTCCTTGGGAATCTTGATATTGTGCTGTTAACAATGATTGGTTCTTCTCTTATTATTGCCGGTTCATGCGCCATTAATAATGCGTTTGACCGTGATATTGATATAGTTATGGAAAGAACAAAAACAAGACCGACCGTCACAGGTAAAATTCAGCCGGGGCAAGCGTATGCATTTGGTATTTTGCTTGTTGTACTTGGACTCATCATGCTTCTGATGACAACCATAACATCAGCAGTGATTGGATTTATCGGAGTCTTTACTTATGCGGTTCTATACACCATGTGGTCTAAACGTCATTACACCATTAATACCGTTATTGGAAGTGTATCTGGTGCGGTGCCGCCATTAATCGGTTGGACAGCTGTCACAGGTACAATCGATACAACGGCTTGGGTTTTGTTTATGATTATGTTCATTTGGCAAATCCCGCACTTCCTGTCACTTGCGATTAAGAAAACGGAAGATTACCGTAAGGCAGGTATTCCAATGCTGCCAGTCGTTTATGGCTTTGAAGTCACGAAGCGCCAAATCATCATTTGGACAGCATGTCTTCTCCCTCTTCCATTTTTCTTAGGTGGATTAGGATGGCCGATTGTCGCACTTGGCACATTGCTGAATATTGGATGGCTCGTCATTGGCCTTATGGGCTTTAAAATGAAAGACGTCATGAAGTGGTCAACGCTCATGTTCGTTTATTCATTAAACTACTTAACCATCTTTTTCGTCGCGATGATTATTATTACACTATTCTAGAGTAAAATACACTTTGATCACATCAAAACAAGGCTATATCTTATAACACAACATTTTCTAACAACTATGAAAGCCGCCTGATATTCAGTTCTATTTAGGCGGCTTTCTGTTTATACATAGATGGTATTTTGAGTAAAAACATCATTTTTTTATGAAAAGAGGAAATGTAAGTGCTTTTATAAGAGGCGGGGGTTATGGATGGGTGAAAAGTGATTTTATAAATAAGAGGTAAAAAGCGAAAGGCAAAGGAGATCAAGCAAAAGGGGTTGGGACAAATTATGATAAGAAAATGGCGTGTTTATTCACTGTTTCTCTTATTGACGCTCGTTTTGGCGGGCTGTGGTGAACCATACTTATCAACACTCAAACCAGTTGGGGAAGTAGCAGATAAACAATTTTTCCTAACGGTACTGAGTACACTCATTATGGTTCTTGTCGTCATTGTTGTATCGATCATTTTCTTTTACGTCATCATTAAATTCAAACGTTCTAAAGTGGGAGAAGATACGATTCCAAAGCAGGTGGAAGGGAACCGTAACCTAGAAATTACGTGGACAGCGATTCCGATTCTTCTCCTCATTATTCTCGTTGTGCCTGTCGTGGCATACACGCTTGAGCTTGGGGATACAAGCGCTATGGATAAGAAAAAACGAGATCCTGAAAAGACACTTGTTGTCAATGTAAGAGCCAGTTTATATTGGTGGGAATTCGAATACCCTGATTATGGGATTGTCACAAGTCAGGAATTGATTGTACCGACAGATCAAAAGGTTTACTTTAAGTTGAAAGCATCTGATGTGAAACACTCTTTTTGGGTTCCATCGGCTGGCGGTAAAATTGATACAAACACAGACAATGAAAACAAGTTTTATTTAACCTTTGATTCAAAACGAACGAAAGATGCAGGAGAATATTTCTACGGGAAATGTGCGGAGCTTTGCGGTCCCTCACATGCTTTAATGGACTTTAAAGTTAAAACGCTTTCTCAAGATGAGTTTTTAGGATGGACGAAAAAAATGGCTGATTACAAGAAGCCTACATCCACAAAAGATCTCGCCCTTGAAGGTGAAAAATTATTTAAAGAGAAAAACTGCTTGAGCTGTCACGCAGTTGAGCCTGGGGATGAACGGCCGGAAGCGGCAAGGACAGCACCAAACCTTGCAACCTTCGGAGAGCGAACGAAAGTAGCTGGAATTAAAGACATGAACAAAGAAAACGTAAAAGCATGGCTGAAAGATCCAGAGAGCTTTAAACCAGGGAATAAAATGACAGGGACGTACCCTAAATTAAATGACTCAGAAGCAGATGCACTTTATGAGTATTTAAAAGGACTTAAAATCGAGTAATTTCTAATAAGCATGTGTAAGAGGGTATGTAATTGATGTGAAGTTTTTGTTAAAAGCTCCCGAATATGTCTCTACAACCAAGAAATAGCCATCTGTCAGACACAGTCTGTGTAAAGTTAAAATAGACATCTATATGAAAAGGGGCAAATGGGAGATAAGAGGGGGATTTCATGGTGAGTACTATAGCTAAAAAGCGGGGGTTTGGCGCTGTCTTATGGGATTACTTGACGACGGTTGACCACAAAAAAATTGCCGTACTATATTTAGTGGCAGGGGGATTTTTCTTTTTAATTGGCGGCCTGGAAGCGATGATAATCCGTATTCAGCTAGCCATCCCTGAAAATGATTTTGTAAGTGCAGGGTTTTACAATGAAGTCATGACGATGCATGGAACAACGATGATTTTCCTTGCAGCAATGCCGCTTTTATTTGCATTAATGAATGCGGTTGTACCTATTCAAATTGGTGCACGTGACGTAGCATTTCCGTTTGTGAATTCACTTGGTTTTTGGCTGTTCTTTTTCGGAGGAATTTTCTTGAATCTAGGATGGTTTATGGGCGGGGCACCGGATGCAGGCTGGACTGCATACGCTTCGCTCACGCTGAATTCAGAAGGTCATGGCATGGATTTCTATATTTTAGGTTTGCAGATAGCGGGTATTGGTACACTAATTGCCGGAATCAACTTTCTTGCAACGATTATTAATATGAGAACGCCTGGGATGACGTATATGAGAATGCCGCTCTTTACTTGGACGACATTTGTCGCTTCAGCACTGATTTTATTCGCATTCCCGCCACTTACAGCAGGGCTTGCGATGCTGATGCTTGATAGAATGTTTGATACGAGCTTTTTCAATCCAGAGCTCGGCGGTAATACAATCATCTGGGAGCATTTGTTCTGGATTTTCGGACACCCAGAAGTTTATATCTTAATCCTGCCAGCATTCGGAATATTTTCTGAAATCATTCCAGTGTTTGCAAGAAAAAGGTTGTTTGGCTATTCGTCCATGGTGTTTGCGACTGTATTGATTGGTTTCCTTGGATTCATGGTGTGGGCGCATCACATGTTCACAACAGGACTTGGTCCAATTGCCAATGCGATCTTTGCTGTAGCCACAATGGCAATCGCGGTGCCAACAGGAATTAAAGTATTTAACTGGCTTCTCACCATATGGGGCGGTAATGTGAAGTTTACAACGCCGATGCTGTATTCCGTTGCCTTTATACCGTCGTTTTTACTTGGCGGGGTAACCGGCGTCATGCTTGCAGCAGCTGCAGCAGATTATCAGTTCCATGATACGTACTTTGTTGTGGCGCATTTCCACTACGTCATTATCGGCGGGGTTGTATTCGGTATTTTAGCTGGTGTGCATTACTGGTGGCCGAAGATGTTTGGAAAAATACTGAATGAGAAGCTTGGGAAAATTAGCTTTGTGCTATTTTTCATCGGTTTCCATTTAACTTTCTTTATTCAGCATTTCCTAGGTCTTTGGGGCATGCCGCGCCGAGTCTTTACATTCCTGCCAGGTCAGGGGTTAGACCTTGGGAACTTGGTCAGTACGATTGGGGCGCTGTTTATGTTTGTAGCTGTTATCATTCTGCTGATTAACGTCATCTGGACGACAGCAAAAGGAGAGCGTGTATCGGGAGATCCTTGGGGAGACGGAAGAACGCTTGAATGGGCAGTGTCTTCACCTCCGCCAGAATATAACTTTAAACAGCTTCCACTTGTCAGAGGACTAGATCCATTATGGATTGAAAAAATGGATGGTAAAAAAGGAATGACAGCATCTGAACCGCTCGATGATATTCACATGCCGAATAATTCCATCTTACCTGTCATTATCTCATTCGGTCTATTTGTGTCAGCGTTTGGCTTCATGTATCGTCAAGAGCATAGCTGGGGGCTTCCAGTGATTCTCATTGGTCTTGGCATTACATTTGCGACCATGCTGGTTCGCTCTCTTAAAGACGATCATGGGTACCATATTCACAAAGAAGATTTGACCGATGACGATGATAAAGGGGTGAAAGCATAATGGAACCACAAAAAATGACAGCAGAAACTTTTCCGGCTTCTCCTGAGAAAGCCACGTTAGAAGGAAAGAATAAGTTCGTCGGGTTCTGGTTGTTTCTTGGGGGAGAAACCGTTCTGTTTGCATCGCTATTTGCCACGTATTTGGCGCTGAAAAACTCTAATGCAGGCGGAGCAAAAACAACGGATATGTTTGATCTCACACTTGTCTTTATTGCCACGATGCTTCTTTTGACGAGCAGTTTAACGAGTGTGTATGCAATGTATCATATGAAAAACTTTGCCTTTAAAAAGATGCAGCTTTGGCTTGGCGTGACTGTGCTATTAGGTGCATCATTTCTAGGGGTTGAGATTTATGAGTTCTATCATTATGTGCATGCGTATGATTTTACCATTACCAGCTCAGCTCTTGGTTCCTCCTTCTATACACTTGTAGGAACTCACGGGGCTCACGTCGCCTTCGGACTTTGCTGGATTACCGCTCTTATGATTCGAAATATGAGACGTGGACTCGATTTATACAATGCGCCGAAATATTATGTGGCAAGTCTGTATTGGCACTTCATTGATGTTGTGTGGGTCTTCATCTTTACCGTTGTATATTTAATGGGAATGGTGGGATAAGAATGGGAAATAAAAGCACAAATCAGTCTAAAGTCGATCTTGTATACCGTAAAAAGAAAAATGCCGAAGAAATGAAGCATCAGCTCATTTCTTTCGGCTTGATGATTGGATTAACCTTTGTTGCCTTTTTAACAATCGCTTCTGAAGACGTAGGAAACTGGTTCGCAGTACCATTTATTTTACTGCTTGCCGTTATTCAGGTGGCTTTTCAGCTTTATTATTTTATGCACATGAACCAAAAAGGGCATGAAACACCCGCATTGTTTCTTTACTCAGGTGTGTTTGTCGCGTTTATTACCGTATTAGCCTTTTTGACCATTATTTGGTGGTAAGCCCGCTTTGCCCTTGAAGGAGGCGCAGCAATGGAGAACTTAGAAATATTCGGATTTCGGGCATTATGGAGCCCTTACTATTTGACTAGTATTGTCATAGCAACTGCTCTTTATCTGCTTCTTGTGACAAAGGGGAAGCATCGTGCGACGGTAAAAGAGAAAACGTTGTTTCTGACGGGGCTTGTTCTGTTATACGCCGTAAAAGGAAGCCCAATTGATTTAATGGGGCATATTATGTTTAGTGCACATATGGCGCAAATGGCGGTGCTCTATTTAGTCATTCCGCCTCTCCTTATTACAGGATTACCTGCGGCCATTTGGGAGCGGATCATACAAACACCAGGCATTCAGCAGATGTTTCGTTTGTTTTCCAAGCCTTTAATTGCATTGCTTGGGTTTAACGGCTTGTTTTCGATGTACCATATTCCGCTTGTGTTTGACTTTGTGAAAACAGATCCGTTTTATCATGCGCTGATGACAGTGGTCATTTTTATCGCTGCCTTTTTCATGTGGTGGCCGCTCGTTCATAAAGTCCAAAGTCAGCCTCAGATTACAGGCATTTTAAAGCTTGGTTATATCATGGCAGACGGGATATTAATGACTCCTGCGTGTGCACTTATCATGTTTAGTGAGGCACCGATCTATGCAACCTATTCTGATGCTGGTGCTTGGATACAGGCGCTGCATCTATGCGTACCAAGTGATACGCTGGCAGGTCTTGCGCTCACAGGTCCTGAAATGTTCCATACCTTGCCGCTGCTAGAAGACCAGCAGCTAGGCGCGATTTTGATGAAAATTATTCAGGAGATTGTGTACGGCTCGATTCTTGCTGTTGTCTTCTTTGACTGGGCAAGAAAAGAAAGAGCGAAAGATGCCGTACCAGATGCCCTGATTCCTAAATATGAATGAAAAAAGCACAGCCATAAGGCTGTGCTTTCGTTTATGCTTCTGCAGTCATTGCTTCTAGTTTTTCTTTCAGCTGTTCAAGCGTTTTTTTGCTTGATTGGATGAGAGACTTAGGGAAATCTTCGCCTTCACCGTATTCAACACCGTGCGGATAATAATGTTTTCCGAGTAAAGGTGTGAGAAGCTGTATGTGTGCTCTTTTTGAACCAACATCTCCTTCGGTGGCGTAGCCGGAAATGCGTAAATAAAAGGTTCCCTCTACCATGTTATACTTTCTGTCGTACGTCACACGCTCATAATCCCATTGATCGGCTCGTACAAATCCTTCACTTTCCATGATGAAATCTAATTTATTTAAGTCAGTTGCTACCTTTTCAATCCCCGTACCTTCAAACTTCACCCAAAACCCCTCCTTATAAAAATTCCCTTTACTGACAATCATAGTATGAAAGCGTTAAACTTTCAACTGTGAAAGGTATGTTCTTTTATAACCTGGTTACAGTAATAAAGAAAATAACAGATGGAGGAATCAACGTGAAAACGAAAAAAATCAAAGATATTATGACAAAAAAAGTAGTGACATGTCAGCAAGATGACAATACGTATGAAGCGGCAGTCAAAATGAGAGACGCAGACATTGGAGCCATTCCCGTGGTTAACGGAGATCAACTCGTTGGTATCGTGACAGACCGTGACCTTGTACTCAGAGGCATTGCAGAAAAAAAGCCAAACTCACAGGAAGTAGGCTCGCTGATGACAAAGGAAGTACTGACAGCAGAAGAAGATGCAACGCTTGAAGAAATTGTCCGGCTGATGTCAGAGCACCAGCTTCGCCGCATTCCTGTTGTGAAGAACGGTGCATTAACAGGGATTGTCGCTCTTGGAGATTTATCCGTCGAAGATTTATCGAATGATCGCGCAGGGGATGCACTGACAGAAATCTCTCAGCAGGATCAAGATCATGGGCAAGGATTTCTTCATTAAGAGGGGCATATTTTAAATTCGTGTTAAATAGGCTGTATTGTCGTTGATAAATAGAGCGAGTTTTGTTTAAATGACAGTAGAAGGTACTTTTTGTACCTTGCCAATTTAACGGAGGTGTTTATTTGAAAACTGTGCTCAAAACACTCCTCATCCTCCTGATTATATCTGGAACGTACGTTCTGTTTATTCAATATGGATCTTCACCAGAAAAAGAAAACAGCAATGAACCGAAGGTGTCTAATGAAGAAACATCTAGCGATAAGCCGATCAACATCCCGAAAAAGGGGCTCATGTCCTTTATGGGGAAATCTTCAAACGAAGTGCTTAAACAGCTGGGAGAACCAGATCGCATTGATCCTTCCGCATATGATTATGACTGGTGGATATACAATCAATCGAAGAAGCACTATATTCAAGTAGGGGTAAAGGATAGTAAAGTGGTGACGTTGTTTGCAACAGGAGACGGGCTCAATGTTGAACCGTTTAAAATCGGTCAAGCCACAAGTGAGGTATTTAAAAAAACACAAATTGCACCTTACATTCATGTAGAGGATGAACAAAATTCATACCGCTTTGAATTCTCAGAAGATGATATGAATACAAGACCCACCGTGAAAGTGGACGATGATGTATATGTTCAGCTTTACATGGATAAGTTTGAAAGCACCCTTTCAAGTATCAGGGCGTTTAACGCAGATACATTTGTGAAACAAAAGCCATACGAAGTCGTCTATCGTGGTCAATTGATAGAACCAGAGGCAATATCGGGTGAAAAATGGAAAGAGATCGAAGCTTCCAGTCAAAAACAAATTTTTGATATGACCAATATTATTCGTCATAAGTACAAACTGCCGATCTTAAAGTGGGATGATGAAACCTCTGAAGTGGCATTCATGCATAGTGAGGACATGAAAGAGAATCATTATTTCTCCCATGAATCTAAAAAATACGGTACGCTGAAAGACCGATTAGAAAGAGGCGAGGTGGCATTTCAGCTCGCAGGTGAAAACATTGCCTATAATTATGTAGATGGACCTGCAGCGATAGAAGGCTGGCTCAATAGTGAAGGTCATAGAAAGGCGTTATTAAATAAAGATTACACACACCTTGGCGTCGGTGTGAAAGAAAAATACTACACCCAAAACTTCATCAAAAAAACATCTTAAACGAAAGCAGCTGCACCATCACAGCTGTTTTTTTGATTGAAAAAGAGGCTCACCAAAATAACTGCTGATGTATATAGTATAGTAGGCATTTGTATGGGGGGTGAGGATATGACAAACAAGCAAAAACAAACATCCATTGATGAATTTAAACAATTCGTCAGACGCCATCCGAAGTTAATTCAAGAAGTGCAAACGCAAGAAAAAAGCTGGCAAAGTGTATACGAAAATTGGGTCATGTTTGGTGAAGAAGATGAGATGTGGTCTCCTTACCGGCAAACGCAGTCTGAAGACGTGAAAGAAGAAAAAGCCTCTAAGCCAAGTGAAGCGGGAAAAGCCGATTTTATGTCTAAAATGGTTTCTGCTGTGAAAAAAATGGACGCTGATCAAATGAATGAACAAATCAACAAAATGAGCCAGTCTATTTCCTCTTTACAAAGCTTACTCGGACAATTTTCATCAAATGGCTCAAAGAAAGGTTCATCTGGAGGCAGTCAGCACCCATTCTCCTTCAGGAAAGATTAAGTGAAAGGGGATGCTTTTGGTGCGGAAAGAAGTACAGGAGTTTGTCATGGCCGAAGAGGATCGAATCAAATTCATCAGACAGCGTCCTCTCTGGTACAGACAGCTGACTCGACATCCTGATAAGCTATCGTCCTTTGAATTAGATAAAATGAATTTTTACGAAAAAACCATTCCTCATCGTGTGAGTCAGTTGAGTAACAGTGTCCAAATGGCTGAAATGATGATTCAAATGTTCCAAGCAATGCGCAATCAAAATGGAGCCGGATGAGGCTTTTTTGAGTTGATTAAGATGTCCATTTCCTGAGCATCCTATAAAAGTAGATGAAAGGAGAATCAGATGATGAAATGGATGCTGTCAATATGCGCATTGCTTTTTCTTGTCACCGGGTGTCAAAGTCAACATGAAGAGAAGCAAGTCATGAAGCAAGATCCAGCTGTACCCGTGATGCAGCAAGCCCAAAGTGAAATGAAGCAGCAAGGCTTTTTAAAATACAAAGTGCAGGGGTCTTCTGTTTATATAGAAAGTACACTGCAAGATTTTCATCTTGAGCCTACGCGACTAAAAAAGGATGAGAAGGCGGGATATTTTACAGTGTATGTAGACGGAAAACGTGCAGGCAATGAATATACTGCTGCATTTGTGGTCAAGCATCTCTCAAAAGGAAAGCATAAAATGACCGTTGTGCTCAATTCTCGTCATCCAGAATATAGGCAGAAAAGAGAGACATGGGATGTATTTGTGACGTAAAAGCATTTTCTGATCCATAGGTTTCGTGGTAAACTATGAATTGGAGGTGCATCATTTATGTATGCGACAATCGAATCTGTGGAGCTCCAAGAGGAAGCGAATCAATTGGCTGCCATGATTCTTCAGTCGGAGGAGGCTGAACATTACCGCAACTGCTTTAAGCGTCTCCAGCAAGACGAAGAAGCCCAACAAATTATTGCCCATTTTACAAAAGTAAAAGAGCAATATGAGGATGTGCAGCGGTTCGGCAAATACCATCCGGACTATAGAACGATCTCAAAGGAAATGCGTGAGGTCAAAAGAAAGATAGATCTTCACGATACAGTGGTTGATTTCAAAAAAGCAGAAACAGCGATTCAATCCATCTTAGATGAGATTAGTATTGAAATCGGTCAAGCTGTATCAGCATATATCAAAGTTCCAACAGGGAACCCATATTTTGATGGTCTATCATCATGCGGCGGTGGCTGTGGATCTGGTGGCAGCTGTGGCTGTAAAGTATCTTGACGAGACTTGAATGTCTCGTCTTTTACATAATGACTTAAAAGAATTGAAAAAGCGGCAGGTGAAAAGATGGAAACCAAACGTCAAGGGATGGTCGTTTGGCTGCATTCGTTAAAGCAGTCAAAGGCGCTAAGAAAATTTGGAAATGTTCACTATATTTCAAGGAAAATGAAATATGCAGTGATCTATTGTGATATGAATGATCTCGAGCGCCATATGGCTAAGCTCAGCTCATTGCCATTTGTGAAGCGTGTTGAGCCTTCATATAAACCTTTTATTAAATTAGAGTACGAATCCAAATTGGACAAAGCAAAAGAGTATGATTATAAAGTGGGCTTTTAAAGACACAAAAAAACCCCCGCGGCATCACCCGCGGGGTCCTTCTATTCTTAATGATTCATTAAGGAGAAGGCAAAGGGAGAGGAGAAACCGGAGGAAGAACTTATGGGGAAACGTAAGTCTTCTCCGCGGTTGGCAACAGCACCACATCAGATGCTGTTATAAGTAGTATGACCCCGCTTTCCTTGATCTATACATAGAAAATGAATGAAAGTCCGCGCATTGTCCCCTGCGGAGTGTTGTGGTAAGATAATGTTGGATTTTTTGTCATACACAATAACCAATAGAAGCAAGCAGAAAAAGTGGTGGGAAAATGAGAGTCATCTCTGGAACGAGAAAAGGCCGCACACTTAAAGCGGTACCAGGTCAATCAACAAGACCGACGACAGATAAAGTAAAAGAATCGATATTTAATATGATTGGCCCGTATTTTGATGGCGGATGGGCCCTTGATTTATTTGCGGGAAGCGGTGGTTTAGGGATTGAAGCGCTTTCTAGAGGATTCGATCATTGCATATTCGTTGATCGAGATATGAAGGCGATTCAAACGATAAAAGGAAATCTCAATCAATTGGAGCTGATTGATCAAAGTGAAGTGTTTCGAAACGAGGCAAAGCGTGCACTCGCAGCCGTTGTGAAACGAGAGGAATCCTTTCAAGCGATCTTTCTTGATCCGCCTTACAAAGATCAACAGCTGAAAGCACTTCTTGACATGATTGACGAGCATGCCTTATTAACAGATGACGGCGTGATCGTGTGTGAGCATGATAAGGACGTTATACTGCCAGAGGAAGCTGGACAGCTTTACATATCAAGACAGGAACTGTATGGGTTGACTGGTATTACGATCTATAGAAAGCGGGGAAATTAAAGCATGGGGAACATAGCCGTTTGTCCGGGTAGCTTCGATCCAGTCACATTGGGCCATTTGGATATCATCAAAAGAGGTGCAAAGATCTTTGATGAAGTGTATGTATGTGTACTAAATAACTCATCCAAGAAACCGTTATTTACCGTTGAAGAACGGTGTGAGCTCATTCGCCAAGCGACGAAGGATCTGCCAAATATCAAAGTTGAATCCTTTCACGGTCTGCTTGTTGATTATGCGAAACAAAAAGAAGCCAAAGTCATTTTACGCGGATTAAGAGCTGTGACAGACTTTGAATATGAAATGCAAGGCACATCAATGAATAAAGTGTTAAACGATGACATTGAAACGTTCTTCATGATGACCAACAATCAGTATTCCTTCTTAAGCTCCAGCATAGTCAAAGAAGTAGCGAAATATGATGGTTCAGTCAAAGACCTTGTGCCAAAAGAGGTAGAAGAAGCGCTGATAGAAAAATTTAAAGGATGAGTGCACCGTGTACTCATCCTTTTTTTAATTTCTGATAGTATAGCGCCGTATACAAGATCAAGCTGCATAGCGTGATCAAAGGGCCAGCTGTCACAAGCTGATTCCAAAGCACACTGCTGTACATGACGACCTGCTGGCTTGCTTCAAAGGCACCTGCTGGGAGAGCCATGTCAGATCGAGAGACATAAAGAGGCTTGAACAATAAGAAGGCAAAAACAGCTGCATAAATCCCGTGAAGCAAACGAGCGAAGAAAAACGGTTTAAAGCGTATATCTGTTGCCGCCAAAATGCCAGCGACCTGAGCTTGAACAGAAAACCCGCTGAATCCTAATATAAAGCTGACGACAATCGTTTTAGCAAGAAGGGTGACTTCCTGTGACCCTGTCAGCTGACTTCCTAATGTGATTTCAAATAAACCAGCAATCATTGCAAGATCTAATTCTGGCGGAAGATGCATCGTTTGCAGCATATATCCGATCCCTATGGATAAGAGGTCCGTCACATGAACAACTGACAGCATTTTGCTAAACACAGAAAATAAGATAATAAAGCCGCCAATCATAAAGAGTGTTTGGACTGATGACATGACCGCATCACTTAAAATTTGGCCGAGCGGTCTTTTCTCTGCGAGTCTTGCTGTATGAAGAGCGCTGAATGCCTCTTGAAACGGTGGGAATAAAAATCGCTTACGGCTCCTCAGATGTGCATCATGCCGTGCTTTATATCCCCGCATCGTCACCCCAACAGCGAGATTCCCTAAATAATGTGCGCAGGCCAAAACAATTCCTAAAGCTGGATGATGAAAAAAACCAACAGCCACCGCACCGAAAATAAACAATGGATTCGATGAATTTGTAAAAGAAACGAGGCGCTCTGCTTCGATTTGTGTCAGTTGTCCTTCCTGCCTGAGTCTTGTGGTTAATTTCGCACCAGAAGGAAAGCCTGATGCCATTCCCATTGCTAGGACAAATCCGCCTACACCAGGTACTCGAAAGATAGGGCGCATAAATGGTTCTAATAATACCCCGACAAATCTGACAATCCCGAAACTAATTAATAGCTCGGACAAAATAAAAAAAGGAAGCAATGATGGAAATACAACCTCCCACCACATTGCAAGTCCATTTTTAGACGCTTGCAAAGAGGCTTGTGGATGTGTAATCACAGTGGCTGTTAAAAAGATAAAAAAAGCAGCGATGAACAGAGTGTTCCATTTTTTCATGGAGATTTCGCCCCTTGCCGTTATGATCTATTGGCGAGCTCGTGATCAAAAAAGAAAGAAACTAGCCGAGCCTGTCTTCTATTACTATACGAGCAGAAGGGGCATGTTTAGACCAATAGATTCGTATATATGCATAGAAAAGAGGAGGGTGGATTTTCATGAGGCGACCAGTCATCGGGCTTGCGTTAGGCTCTGGGGGTGCGAGGGGAATGGCACATATCGGAGTTTTATCTAGTCTTGAGAAACAAGGTATTCAGGTAGATATGATCGCTGGCAGCAGTATTGGCGCACTTGTTGGGAGTTTTTATGCAGCAGGACAAGACGTAGAAAAAATGAAAAAACTTGCACTTGTCTTCAGAAGAAAGTATTATGCTGACTATACACTGCCAAAAATCGGTCTTTTAAAAGGAAATCGAATTTTGCAGCTGATTCACACGTTTACATATGGGAAAAAATTCGAAGAATTAAGAATGCCCCTTGCAGTGGTTGCCTGTGACCTCGAGACAGGGGAAAAGGTCGTGTTTAAAAAAGGGTCTGTCTCACAAGCAGTCAGAGCAAGCATCAGCATTCCAGGCGTGTTTGTTCCTCATGAAATGGGTGGCAGACAGCTAGTGGATGGAGCGGTTGTGGACCGCATTCCTGTGTCTGTTTTAAAAGATATGGGCGCAGACCTCATTATCGCCTCTGATGTATCAAGGGTGAAAAAAACAGAAAAGGCGACGAGATTATCGGATGTGATTATGCAAAGTTTGGACATCCTTCAAAATGAATTGGTCCGTCATCAAACCGTTCACGCTGATGTCATGATCCGGCCGAAGCTTGAAACATTTAGCTCGAGTGCGTTCGCGCAGGTGCAGGAGATGATTGAAGCAGGTGAGCTTGCCGCAGATCAACTAACAGGTAAACTGAAAGATGTCATTGATAAATGGGAGTGTTAATCGAATGAAAAAATTAAATATTCGCTGGCTCAGCTTTTTTGTCGTTATCTTTGTATTATGTGGCTTAACCTTTGTCAAACTGCCATATTACGTGACAAAGCCGGGTGATGCAACCGAGATTGCTCCCCACATTCAAGTAGACGGCGGATATGGCGAGAAGGGCAGCTTCTCTCTTATGACAATTAAAGTAGGTCCAGCCAATCCGTATACGTATTTGCTTGCGAAAATGAATAAATATGACGAAATCGTCCCAGAAGAAAATATGAAAGCAGACGGGGAGTCGGATCAGGATTATATGAAAAGGCAGCTTCAGCTGATGAAAAGCTCTCAAGAAAATGCCATGATTGCAGCATATACAAAAGCAGGTAAAAAAGTAGATTATACGTTTAACGGCGTATATGCAAGCTACGTGATGAAAGGAATGCCTGCTTACGGCAAAATTGAAGTGGGCGACCGAATCAAAAGCGTTGATGGTAAGACCTATGATTCTGCTGATAAAATGGTTTCGTATATCAGCAGCAAAAAAGCAGGTACATCTGTCCGTTTTGTCCTTGAACGAAATGGCAAAGACATGACGGAGAAAGTGACGTTAAAACCATTTAAAGAAGAGCCGAATCGAGTTGGAATTGGCGTATCATTATTTACAGACCGAAATGTGAAAGTCTCACCTTCTATTAAGGTGGATATTGAAAATATCGGCGGACCGTCAGCGGGTCTTATGATGTCACTTGAAATTTATAACCAGCTGACAAAAGAAGACGAAACACATGGCTATGCGATTGCAGGAACGGGAACAATTGACGCCGATGGAACGGTCGGTCCAATTGGCGGAATCGATCAAAAGGTCGTGGCGGCAGATAAAGCCGGAAAAGATATATTCTTTGCACCGAATGATAAAGGTGATCCAAATTCAGACTATCGAAATGCTGTCAAAACAGCGAAAGATATTAAAAGTAATATGAAAATTGTGCCTGTAGATACAATGCAAGATGCGCTGAACTATTTAAACAAATTAAAAGAGAAAGCATCTTAAACAAAAAGAGCAGCCTTACGCAAGGCTGCTCTTTTTGCTAAGACTGGAAGAGACCAGTCTCTTCATCATATCGGATCGGTGAGGTTTTAAATTCCGCTTCCGTTAAGTTCGTTTGCATCGGCTCACTAACGGGCAGGCTGAAGACGCGGGATGCGCGAATATCAAGATCAAGTGCGGGATGTGAAAAGGCAGACAGTTTACTAACGAGCGGCACGTCCAATTCTTTTTTCACAAGAGATAAGTATTGCTGCCCTTTCTTTGACATACCAAGTAAACGAATATAAGGCGCTTTTTTCTCTTTCAGCAGCTCATGCATGGCACTCTTTTTCACCCTCATTAAGAGATGTGTGTTCATCCGTTGCAACCTTGTCCACGTATAGCGTTTTGTTTTCACAAGTGATAGATATTCCTCGTAGGAGGACGCATGTGTAATCGCCTTTTGCATGCGGTGTTCGATGCCTTCTTCGATTTCATAGATGCCTTCTAGTTCTGCCGTATCCATTGTGTGAAAGACGTGTTTTAAGAAGCTAAAGTAGGCTTCTTGTGTATGTAGAAGACCATATGAAGAATGATAGTCATGTAATTGCTTGAGCGTAGCTTCTGGGAGATAAGGGGCGACTGTTTCAAATGTACCATGATCTTTTAACGCTTTTCGTATGCTTGTTGCGCTTGCGATTTTCTGATTTTCAGGTAGTTCTTCATCATGATAACCAGATGAAATCCTTTGAGAGGTAAAGGGCTGTATGTGAGGGGATCTCTCCAAGATGGCTTTGACATAATGGAAACCTAAAATGTTATTGGGCAGAGACAGATCCAGTAAGTGCTTAGGATCAATCACCTCTTGAAACGCAGCAGCAGCAGCAGCTGGATAACTAAGGCCCTCTTTTACTTTTACTTTTGTGAAAAGGTCAATTTCTTCTTTTTTCTCATGCCAAGCACGAGCCGTTCGCTCAAATGCTTTGATGTCACCATCCTCGCTGCCGAAAAAAAGGGAGTGGCATTTTAAAGCATCTAGAATCGCCACAGCACCGTTTGCAAAGGTTTCTGCCTTTTGCACTGCGTATATGTATGGAAGCTCACACACAATGTCTACACCGTTTTGCAGTGCCATTTTTGTCCGCGCCCATTTTGAGACGATGGCAGGCTCACCGCGCTGGAGGAAGGAACCGCTCATGACGGCAATGGCAACATCTGAGGAGGTATGTGTTTTCGCCTGACGAACATGATAGGCATGTCCATAATGAAATGGATTATACTCGACAACGACTCCTGTTGCTTTCAATAGATGTTCCGCCTTTCTTGCTATGGTTAAATGGTCTATGCTACAGTAGCATAAGGGAAAAATGAAGCCCATTTTTTTCAGTGTAGGCATTCCGAGAACTGATGTCAAACAACGCTCTGACATCACAAAGGACTGTAAAGAAAAAATATTGACAAATAACATGATGAAAGCTATAATCATGTTTGTTGCTCTTAGAGGTGATACAATTGAAATGGACAGTTTATCAGTTACATCAAAAAGCTAAAAACAGCTTCGATTTTCATGAGACGGTTGACTTAAATGAACTTACTAGCCTTCATTCAGATATACGTCGCATTTCACCGGTAGAGGTGAAAGGGACTGGAGTGATCGAATCAAAGCAAGTCGCATTTGATTTAACCATCACAGGTGAAATGACATTGCCTTGTTCAAGAACGCTTGTTGATGTAAATTATCCATTTGCGATTTCAACGAAAGAACTATTTGTACTTCATAAGACAGACGACATAGAAGATGAAGACGTTTCTATTGTAGAAGACGACATCATCGACTTAACGCCTTTAGTCAAGGAAGAAATTCTTCTTGAAGTGCCGATGCAAATCTTTTGCGACCAAACGGACGTAAAAGGTGCTGCACCACAAGAAGGGAATGACTGGGCGGTCATTTCGGAAGATGCACATCAAAACCGAATTGATCCGCGTCTGGAAGGCTTGAAGAAGCTCTTAGAAGAAAATAATGAATCTTAACTCTTTAAGGAGGTGGGAATAATGGCTGTACCTTTTAGAAGAACTTCTAAAATGAAAAAAAGATTGCGTCGTACGCATTTCAAACTACAAGTACCTGGTATGGTAGCTTGCCCAGAATGCGGTGAAATGAAAATTTCTCATCGTGTCTGCAAATCTTGCGGAACATACAAAGGCAAAGACGTAAAAAGCAACTAATGCTTGATAAAAAAACGTGAGGGAATCTTCCCTTGCGTTTTTTTATTTGTCTATTTTTTAGGTTTCTCCCCTGCAAATAGTCTATCTACTCTAGTAGGCGCATATGATGTGGTATTCAGATTCAGGGGGGATGATCAATTGACAATTACAAGGCAGGACGCATGGACACAAGATGAAGATTTACTTTTAGCAGAAGTCGTCTTAAGGCACATTCGAGATGGAGGGACGCAGCTTTCCGCATTTGAGGAGGTCGGGAAAGCATTGTCAAGAACAGCGGCAGCATGTGGTTTCAGGTGGAACTCATACGTTAGAAAACAATATCAGGCAGGCATAGAGCTGGCAAAAAAACAGCGGAAAGAATTGCGTAAAAAAATAGGTATTCATTCCTCTGGTTTACCACAGCATGCGTTAACCATAGAAGAGAAGACTTCTTCAAATCAGGCTGAATTGACCCTTCGAGAAGTGATTCAGTTTTTAGAGCAGCTTGAAAAAGAACCTGATGGACCTGCTCATTTACGCGAAGAACTGGCAGATGCACAGCATCAATTGAAGTCACTTACAGAAGAAAATGAACACTTAAAGCGGCAATTAAAAATGACAGAAGAAGATTACCGGGCACTCATAAGTATTGTTGAAAGAGTCAAACAGAATATTAGCTTAAAAGAATATGCTAAATAAAGAGACGCCCCTCAAGAGAAAGGAGGGGCGTTTTGTGATCAGCCTTTAAGCGGACTCACCTGTATTTTTTTGAATATGTGCGGGCTCCCAGATGAGTGGATTTTCACCCTTATCGCGCTCCATATCATATTTGACTGCTTCAAAGCCCATTTTATCCCAAAAACCGGCAGATTTGACGCGTGGATTGGTCCGAATTGGCAATCCGAACGATTTAGCGAATTCAACAAGTGCTTCGCCGTACCCTTTGCGCTGATACCCAGGAAGCACTTCCAGCTTCCACAGCTCTAAATAATCATGGTTGTGGTTAAAATACGTTGTCGTTGAGCCGTCCACTTGATAAAGGCTCATACGTGCCACTAGTTTATCTCCAAAATAAATCCCATAAAATGGAGAGTTGCTGTCATTTTCAATCATATTGCTTTCAAGGTCTTCGAGCATGGATAGCTCTTGTATGCCGTATTCCTTAAATTGTTTAAATTCCTCTAAAGTTTTGTAATTAATTAGAAGTCGTTTTACTTGTGCCATATGATCTTCCCCCTTACACACATAATGTCGACAGTGATGTCATTGAAGGCGTTTTCATCCCATCCGCCTCAAAAAGTTTTTACACTTATTATTATAGTTTTTAAATTAAAAAAATTCAATCATAGCGCGTCATCTGCTTTTTGCATCACGACATGAACCTGTTAAAATAGTTGATATCATGAAGTAAACGAAAAAGGGATGTGCGGCAGTTGAACATTGGAATCATTGGCGGCGGTGCGATTGGTCTGCTCTGTGCTAGTTATTTAACGCAGCATCATGACGTCACAGTCTTTACAAGAAGAAACGAACAGGCAGAAGAGATTCGAGCAGTAGGCATAGAGCGAACAGTAAAAGGAGAAACACGCCAGGCGGCTGTTCATGCACAGACAGGAATAACAGGAGAATTTGATTTGCTCATCGTGACAGTGAAATATCATCATTTGCAAGATGTGCTTGGTGAACTATCGACATTACCTCCTCATCGTATCTTATTCTTACAGAACGGAATGGCTCACTTATTAGATTTGGAGAATTGGGAAACGGGACATTCATTATACATAGGTGTGGTAGAGCACGGAGCTATGAAGATATCAGATCATGCAGTGAACCATACAGGTATCGGTGTCATCAAGTGGGGGGCATTTCAGCATGAAGAAGCAGTTGATATAAAAAAAGCATTGAATGAGACATCATCTCATTTTCAGATGATCTATACGGATGAATGGAAAAAGGTGCTGGAGGAAAAACTGCTTGTCAATGTCTGTATTAATCCGCTCACGGCTTTGTTGCATGTGAGAAACGGGGAATTGATCGCAAACCCCTCATATGAATACATGATGAAGTGTGCATTTGAAGAAGCAGTTTCCATCTTGGGCTTACCTGAAAAAGAGCGGCTCTGGTCTTATGTAGTCTCTGTTTGTGAGAAAACAGCTGAGAATCAGTCGTCTATGCTTCAAGATATAGTGAAAGGCCGCGAAACCGAAAGAAAAGCCATCCTTGGCTATCTTTTAAAAAAGGCTCAAGCTCACGGCGTTGCGGCGCCACATCTCACTTTCTTTGATCGAAGCTTGGAAGTATTGGAAAAAAAGCAAACAAAATCTTTTGAGTGAGCTCATTTACATGCTATACTTTTTTCGGGAAACTAACTATTTATTGAAGAAAGGAAGTTCTAAACATGCAATTGACTGAACTTTCCATCCGAAGTCAGAATTTATTCATACGTGATTATATAGAAGAAAAAAAAGAGATGACGACTTTTTTTGATTATGATATACATTCTGAACACACATGGAAAAAGAGATACGACGATCTCATGGAAATGAGCTTCCCGCGCGAGGCTTTAGCGGATTATATGAGCGCGTACCATGCAAAGTTTGAATCGAAAGCGATGCGCCAGAACATTGAAAAGATCCGTGATGAACGGAGTGTCATGGTGGTCGGAGGACAGCAGGCTGGTCTATTAACAGGACCGCTTTATACCATACATAAAATCATATCCATCATTCAGTTTGCAAAAGAAAAAGAAACAGAGCTTGGCGTCCCAGTGATTCCGGTCTTTTGGGTAGCCGGTGAGGATCATGACGTAGATGAAATTAATTTTGTGTACACATCTGGCGAAAAGGGGCCAGTGAAACAAAAGCTGTCATTACATAACGTCAAAAAAGCGGCTGCGAAAAGAATCCCGCTTGATCAAGAAAAAACTGAGAAATGGCTCCGTGATGTGTTTTCAACGTATGAAGAATCTGCTTACACCAATGACTTGCTTGAACAGCTTCTTCGATGTTTACGCAAATCACAAACGTTTACTGATTTCTTTGAATGGATTGTATGTGACCTCTTTGAAGAAGATGGACTGCTTTTATTTAATTCAGGTGACTTAGGTGTCAAACCGCTTGAGCGTTCGTTATTCAAGCACATTGTCGAGACAAATGATGCGGTTACTGCTCGCTTAAATGAATCGCAGGCTGCTATGAAACGAGCAGGATATCAGCCAATTATTGAAGCTGGTGACAATCAGGCGAATCTGTTTTACGAATATGATGAGGAACGTTTCTTGATTGAAAAAGAGAACGGCCGGTTTTCTATATCAGAAGTGGGGCTTACGTGGACGAAGGAAGAGCTTTTGCAGGAAGTCGAGGAGCACCCAGAACGGTTTAGCAACAATGTGGTGACGCGTCCCTTGATGCAGGAAACCCTTCTCCCGGCACTTGCCTTTATGGCAGGACACGGTGAGGTTAACTATTGGGGAGAGCTGAAAGGAATCTTTGAGCATTTTAAATTAAAGATGGCGCCTGTTCTGCCGAGACTGCATGTGACCATTCTTGAAAGGCACATCGACAAGAAACTGCCAGTTAGAGAACTGTCGGTAGAAGAAGTGCTGACAAATGGAGTAAAAGAAAAGAAAGAAGCGCACTTTCAGCAAAGTCTTCCAGACAGCTTTGTTCAAGCGGTTCAACACGCCAAACGAGAATTAGCAAATGCTCATGGTGTGATGAGACAAGAAGCACTGGAGATTGAACCAAACTTCGAGCAGCTGCTAGATAAAAATGCCAAATTTATTGAAGACCAGCTTCAATTTGTGTATCAAAAGGTGGCGCAGCGTGTGGAGGAGAAGGAAGGATACATTCTTCGGGACTTTGAACGGATTGAAAATAGTTTAAAACCACTAGATGCCCCGCAGGAAAGAATTTGGAATATCATGTACTTTTTAAACAAATATGGTCCAGAATTCTTCAAAACATTCAAAAATATGCCATTTTCATTTCAAAACAAGCAACAAATTGTCAAACTTTGAAATAAAGTTTTAATGAACCCTGACTAGTTCAGGGTTTTTTTTTATGTAGAAACAGTGTAGAATAAGTTTTGTGGAGAGAAGTGGTGGATAGTGGAGAGTAAGGGTGAGAAAGTGGGGCTCTGATTATCATGTTCATGGGTGAATACCAACATACGATTGATACAAAAGGGCGCATGATCATCCCTGCTAAATTTAGAGACGGTCTCGGAGAACAGTTTGTGCTGACGAGAGGGCTTGATCAATGTTTATTTGGCTACCCTATGAGTGAGTGGAAACTAATCGAAGAGAAACTCAAAGCACTACCGCTAACGAAAAAAGATGCACGTGCGTTTACCCGGTTCTTCTTCTCTGGCGCAGTCGAATGCGATCTGGACAAGCAGGGGCGTATTAACATCGCATCAAACCTACTCCAATATGCAAAACTCGAAAAAGAATGTGTGGTCATCGGCGTTTCAAATCGAATTGAGTTGTGGAGTAAGTCGATCTGGGAACAATATACAGAAGAGCAAGAAGATTCTTTTGCTGAAATTGCTGAAAACATGATTGGATTTGATATATAATAATCCCTTGTGCAGCAAGCTTTCTACACATTCATTTCTATTTGAAAAAGGTGGGACCATAACATCATGTTTCAACATGAGACAGTATTATTAAAAGAAACAGTTGACGGTTTAAACGTAAAAGAAGACGGTACATATGTGGACTGCACGCTAGGCGGAGCAGGTCATAGCTCATATTTACTATCTCAATTATCAGAAAAAGGAACATTGATTGGATTTGACCAAGACGATGCTGCACTGGATCATGCACGAGAGAAGCTCGCGGATTCTAAAGCGAACATTCTTTTCATAAAAAGCAACTTCCGATATTTAAAAGAACGTCTGAATGAACAAGGTATTACAAGCGTAGACGGTGTGATTTTTGACCTTGGGGTATCATCTCCTCAGCTCGACACACCAGAGAGAGGCTTTAGTTATCACCATGATGCACCTCTTGACATGCGAATGGATCAATCAGCCGCATTGTCGGCAAAAAAAGTGGTGAATGAATGGCCATTTGAAGATCTAGTTCGGATTTTCTACAAATATGGGGAAGAAAAGTTCAGCAAGCAAATCGCACGCAAAATTGAAGAAGCAAGAAAAAAAGCGCCAATTGAAACAACGGGTGAGCTTGTCGACATTATCAAAGAAGGAATTCCGGCACCTGCAAGACGAACTGGCGGACATCCAGCGAAAAGAGTGTTTCAAGCGATCCGAATTGCCGTAAATGATGAATTGAAAGTATTTGAAGAAGCACTAGAACAAGCAATAGAGTTACTCAATCCGAAGGGGAGAATTTCTGTCATTACATTCCATTCACTTGAAGACCGGATTTGTAAAAGTACATTTAGAGAAATGTCTTCTCTTCCAGAACTTCCGCACGGACTACCAGTGATTCCAGAAGGACTTGAACCAAAGCTGAAGCTGATCACGAGAAAACCGATCGTTGCATCAGAACAAGAGCTGGAACATAACAACCGTGCCCGTTCAGCGAAGCTCCGAATTGCAGAAAAAAAGTAAAACGACACCATAGATGATGATAAAAAGGAGGTTTCTTATGAGTAATTTGGCTTATCAAAGAGAAGTGAAGCAACATCAAACAGAGCAGCAAGGCCAATCGGTTGTCATTAAAAGAAGAGGTTCTATCACACTTGGTGAAAAAATCTTACTTGTCATGTTTGTCATGGCTCTTATGTGCAGCTCGATTCTCATCATTTCTAAAGCCTTTGCTGTCTATCACGCCAATATCGAAGTGCAGAAGCTAGAACAGCAAGTATCTTTAGAATCGAAGAAGATCACTGAGCTACAAAAGGAAAAAGATTTGCTGAGTGAACCAGAAAGAATCATTGATGCTGCGAAAAAAGCAGGCTTAACTATTTCGAAAGATGTTAAGAAGGTCGATTAACATGGCGATGCCTAAAAAGAATAAAATGATGAACAGAGGCGCGGCAATTGCAAGTATTTGCTTCGCCCTGTTTTTCTTTATCATCCTAGCACGTTTTATCTATATTCAAATTACAGGAACAGTTGATGGACAAGTATTAGCTGCCAAGGCAAATGAACAATATCAATCGAAGAAAACACTTGAAGCCAAAAGAGGATCTATTTTAGACCGGAATGGGAATGTGATTGCTGAGGATACATCTGTGTATAAGCTCATTGCGGTCATGAGCAAGAAAATGACAGTGGACCCTAAGCATCCAATGCATGTCGTCGATAAAGAAAAGACAGCAAAAGAGCTCTCGAAAGTCATCGATATGAGTGAAAGCGAAATTTTAAAGCGTCTCAATACAAAAGATGCATTCCAAGTGGAGTTTGGTAAAGCGGGGAAGGATATTAGTTTTTCAACGAAGGAAAAAATTGAAAAGCTAAAGCTTCCAGGTGTTGCTTTTGAAAAAGACACGAAGCGATATTATCCAAACGGCATGTTTGCTTCTAACCTAATCGGTTATGCCAGATTAAATGAGGCGACAAAGGACATGTCAGGTGCAATGGGACTTGAGAAGGCACTGAACAAATTTTTAAAAGAAAAAGACGGCTATGTGACATATAACAGTGACAGAAGCGGATGGGCATTGCCGAATAGTAAAGAAGACATTGTCGCCCCGAAAGACGGGAAAAATGTCACGCTGACCATCGATCAGAAAATTCAAGCGTTTCTTGAAGAAAGTATGACGCAGGTTGCCAAAAAGTATAAGCCGAAGAAAATCATTGCCACAGTCGTTGATCCGAAAACTGGGAAGGTTCTCGCGATGGGGCAGCGACCAAGCTTTAATTTAAATGAACTAGACATTACGAATTATAACAATGATGTGATTTCATATGCGTTTGAACCAGGTTCAACGATGAAGATCTTTACCCTCGCTGCGGCGATCCAAGAAGGGGTCTACCAAAGCAGTGAAAAATATCAATCTGGTACTTATAAAGTAGGTGGCGGCCTTGTGCGAGACCACAACAACGGAAATGGCTGGGGGAAAATTGACTTTCATCAAGGAGTTCTTCGCTCGTCAAATGTGGCCTTTGCAAAGCTGGCAAAAGAAAAACTAGGCTTCACACGATACGAACAATATTTGCAGAAATTCCATTTCTATGACAAAACGGGGGTTGACTTGCCGAACGAAGCGTCTAGTAAAATCAATTTTAGATATGAATATGACAAAGCATCGACAGCTTATGGTCAAGCATCAGCCATCACACCGATTCAACAAATCGAAGCAGCCACTGCGATAGCAAACGGCGGAACAATGATGAAGCCATATGTCATTGACCATATTACAGACCCGAACACAAACAAAACGATTTTGCAGCACGAACCAACAGCAGCAGGAAAACCGATTTCATCTGATACAGCGAAGCAAGTTCGTGATATTTTAGGTGAGGTTGTTTCCTCGAAAATCGGAACAGGTCAGCCTTATCAAATCAAAGGCTTCGACGTTGCTGGAAAAACAGGAACGGGACAAATTGGCGGTGCCGGCGGTTACCTCCAAGGAAGAAACGATTACGTCTTTTCATTTATGGGAATGGCGCCAAAAGATGATCCGAAGCTACTTGTTTATGTGGCTGTTCAGCAGCCGCAGCTGTCTGATACAGAAACAGGGTCTGCTCCGGTTTCTCAAATTTTTAACCCTGTCATGAAAAATAGTTTGCTATATTTAAATATTGCACCAACAAAAACAGACGATAAAAAATCAGGCGAACAAAAAGTGAAACAAGAAACGATGCCTTCATTCCTGGATTTAGAAGTGAAGCAGGCAGAAACAGAAGTCAAAAATAAACACTTAACACCTGTTGTCATCGGCGACGGTCTGTCCATTAAACGCCAGTGGCCGAGTGCGGGCTCTGAATTCTCTGAAAGCCAGAAAGTGTTCTTGAAAACAGCAGGGAAAACCATTAAGATGCCTGATATGACAGGCTGGTCCAGAAGAGAAGTCCTTCAATATGCTTCGATTGCCGGTGTGCATATAGAAACAAATGGACAAGGATATGCTGTGAAACAAAGTGTCAAAAGTGGAGCGGAGATTTCAGACAAAGTCGTCACTGTGACATTTAAAAGCCCAAATTAACTGTAAACCTAGCAAATCACTTGCTAGGTTTTTTCTTTTGCTCCAGCAGAATATCACGGTGCGTTCTACAAAAGGACGGGCCTGCATATGATGAAAACAAGCCATATGTAAGGAGTGAACCGGGCGTGCGAGTGTCGAGTGTAACCGTGAGAAAACGATTGCTTTTCGTGCTACTGTTTGGGGTGATCATTTTTTTCATCATAGATACTAGATTAGGATATGTGCAGTTTATTATGGGTGAGAAGCTGACAAGCTTAGCAAAAGATTCGTGGAGCCGAAACCTTCCATTCGAACCGGAACGAGGAGATATTTTGGACCGGAATGGGGTAGAGCTTGCGACGAACAAAAGTGCTCCATCTATTTTGGTCGTCCCTCGGCAAATTAAAGACCCTGCCGAAACAAGCAAGAAATTGGCAGCTGTGCTGAATATGTCTGAAGAGAAAGCGTACAAGCACGTCACGAAGAAAACATCAATTGAACGAATTTCTCCTGAGGGCAGAAAGGTATCTCATGAAAAAGCAAAAGAAGTAAGAGAGCTTGATTTAGAAGGCGTGTATGTAGCAGAAGACAGCATCAGACATTATCCGTTTGGCAGCTTTCTTTCACATGTACTGGGCTTTGCTGGAATCGATAATCAAGGCTTACTTGGACTTGAAGCCTACTATGACGATGACCTAAAAGGCGAAAAAGGGTCTGTGAAGTTTTATTCCGATGCAAAAGGGCAGAAAATGCCAGATGAAGCAGACGATTATACTCCGCCTAAAGATGGTCTTGATATGAAATTAACAGTCGATGCAAAAGTACAAACCATCATAGAACGGGAATTAGACAACGCGCAGGCAAAGTATAATCCAGATGGTATGATCGCGATTGCGATGAATCCGAAAAATGGTGAAGTGCTAGGGATGTCAAGTAGACCAGATTTTGATCCAGCTGACTATCAATCAGTTGACTCAAAAGTGTTTAACCGAAATCTTCCGGTGTGGAGCACATATGAGCCGGGTTCGACATTTAAAATTATTACACTTGCAGCAGCATTAGAAGAGAAGAAAGTGAATTTAAAACGCGATTCATTTTTTGACAGCGGATCTGTGACAGTTGATGGTGCAAGACTCAGGTGCTGGAAAAAAGGCGGGCACGGATCACAGTCATTCTTGGAAGTAGTTCAAAATTCCTGTAACCCCGGCTTTGTAGAGCTAGGAGATCGTCTTGGTAAAGAAAAATTATTTTCTTATATCAAAAATTTCGGATTTGGCCAAAAAACCGGAATTGACCTTCAAGGAGAAGGGCGGGGAATTTTGTTCCCGCTTGATCGTGTAGGTCCTGTAGAGCAGGCGACCACGGCCTTTGGTCAAGGTGTATCTGTTACGCCAATTCAGCAAGTAGCTGCAGTAGCAGCTGCAGTAAATGGTGGGACACTTTACACACCTTATATTGCAAAAGAATGGATAGATCCAATCACAAAAGAGGTCGTGAAAAAGCAATCACCGATTGCCAAAAAGAAAGTGATTTCAGCAGAGACATCTAAAGAAATCAGGTATGCACTTGAAAGTGTAGTCGCTCAAGGAACTGGCCGAAATGCATTTGTTGAAGGGTATCGGGTCGGCGGAAAAACAGGAACAGCACAGAAGGTAAAGGACGGAAAGTATATGGAGAATAACCACATTGTGTCGTTTATCGGATTTGCGCCTGCAGATGACCCAAGTATCGTAGTCTATGTAGCTGTGGATAACCCAAAAGGCACCATTCAATTTGGTGGTACCGTTGCCGCACCAATTGTTGGTCATATTATGCGGGATAGCCTGCCTGAGATGGGTGTGAAAAAAAGAAAAGGACAAATTGAAAAGAAGTATCAGTGGCTGGACACAAAAACCATTGAAGTACCGAATCTTGTAGGAGGATCTGTTTCAGATCTTGAATCCCTCTTGATCAACCTAAAGATCGATGCCTCAGGAACTGGCAGTAAAGTAGTGAAGCAATCACCTGCTGCTGGGACAAAGGTCAAAGAAGGCTCCACGATCAGATTATACTTAAACGATGAATAATAAAGAATGAACAGAGGGTAGCCGCACTCATTTGGCTGCCTCTTTTTGTTGAAAGAGAAGGACAGTTTGAAAAAAAGAGTCCAAAGTGTGTTTTTTCCAACAGAAACTTAAGGAATACGCTGGATGTATCCTTTTTTTTACGATAAAATATAGACTGTGTGTTTTTTTCACAAGACATGCACGTGAACGAATTTGAGAGGTTTGATATGAAAATGAAATTACAAGAACTGCTTACATACTTTAAAAGTGAAAACAACGAATTGATAAACGAAAATCCTGATATCACTTCCATTGAGATGGATTCAAGAAAGGTGAAAGAGGGAAGCCTTTTTGTCTGTATAAAAGGCTATACAGTAGATGGACACGATTATGCTGAAAAAGCGGTGAAAAGCGGGGCTGCAGCCATTGTAGCAGAACACCCTCTTAACATAACAGAGGTACCAGTCATTATTGTGAAACACTCTCAAAGAGCACTTGCAAGAATAGCTGATGCGTTTTATGAACAGCCCACTCATAAGCTGAATCTCATCGGGATCACAGGCACAAACGGAAAAACCTCAACAACACACATGATCGAACAAATGATGAGAAAAGCCGAGAAGAAAACAGGCTTAATCGGTACGATGTATATGAAGGTGAATGATGACATTCTCGACGTGAAAAACACCACACCTGAAAGTGTCACACTTCAAAAAACGTTTAAACAGATGCTTGATCAAGATGTAGACACAGCCATCATGGAAGTATCATCGCATGCCCTCCATCTTGGCAGGGTGCATGGATGTGACTATGATATTGCTGTTTTCACAAATCTTTCGCAGGACCATCTTGACTACCACAACACAATGGAAGAATATAAACATGCGAAAAGCTTACTGTTTTCTCAGCTCGGAAGTGCCTTTCATCATAATAAACCGAAGCATGCGATTTTAAATGCAGATGATGAGGCTTCGAGTTATTTTGAAAAAGTCACAGCTGCTGAAATCATGACGTATGCCCTAGAGCGAAAAGCAGATGTCATGGCAAAAAATATTCAAATCATGCCAAAGGGAACTCAATTTGATTTGGTCACTCCAATCGGCACCAAGAAAGTGACGGTTGCTCTCGTCGGAAAGTTCAATGTGTATAATATCCTCGCAGCTGTATCAGTTGGGATCGTATCTGGTTTAACATTTGAGACGATCGTGAGTGCGATTGAAGAGCTGGAAGGAGTCAAGGGCAGATTTGAACTTGTAAACTGCGATCAAGATTTCCCTGTCATCGTCGATTACGCACATACACCTGATAGTTTAGAAAATGTCCTCACAACATGTAGAGAATTAACAGAGGGCAAAATTTTCTGTGTAATTGGCTGCGGCGGCGACCGTGATAAAACAAAGCGTCCTCAAATGGCTCAAATCGCTGTGAAATATGCAGATGAACCTGTATTTACATCAGACAACCCAAGAAGCGAAGATCCTTCAGCCATTTTAAAAGATATGGAACACGGGGTGCCAGACGCATATTATCATAGCTTTGTGAATCGAAAACAAGCGATCTTCTTTGCCATTGCCAATGCGAAAAAAGGCGATACAGTCTTAATAGCGGGTAAAGGCCATGAGACCTATCAAATTATTGGTGATCAAGTCTATGACTTTGATGATGCAAAGGTTGCTATTGACGCTATTTTAGATCTAAACAAATCTTAAAATGATGAAAAGAGTGTAATGAAATGAAGCATTTTGTACAAAAACAACATACGAAGAACGCGAATGAATACCATAATAATGAATGCAATTTTCTGATGGAAAACGGCTTTGGAAATTCGGAAGGAGTAAAGAACGATGCTTGAACAGGTGATATTGTTTACAATCATAATGGGATTTTTAATCAGTGTTCTTTTATCCCCGATTTTTATACCGTTTTTAAGAAGACTAAAATTTGGTCAAAGTATTAGAGAAGAGGGCCCGCAGTCCCACCAAAAGAAATCTGGGACGCCGACAATGGGCGGCATCATGATTATCTTTTCTATCACTATTACAACAATTGTGATGATCAACAAATTTTCTGAGATTAGTCCAGAAATGTTTTTACTGTTATTTGTCACACTTGGTTACGGCCTATTAGGGTTTTTAGATGATTATATTAAAGTAGCGATGAAACGAAATCTTGGATTAACATCGAAACAGAAATTAATCGGTCAAATTGTGATCGCTGTGATCTTTTATGCAGTTTTCCATTATTATCAGTTTGCAACAACGATTCGCATTCCAGGAACAGACGTCAGCTTTGATTTAGGATGGGCTTACTTTATCCTTGTTGTTTTCATGCTTGTCGGAGGTTCTAATGCTGTGAACTTAACGGATGGACTGGATGGTCTCTTATCTGGAACCGCTGCTATTGCTTTCGGAGCATTTGCTATACTGGCTTGGAATCAATCCCAGTATGATGTAGCGATCTTTTCAGTAGCTGTTGCAGGAGCCGTCCTTGGCTTCCTTGTGTTTAACGCACATCCTGCAAAAGTATTTATGGGGGATACAGGTTCTCTAGCATTAGGCGGAGCCATTGTAGCAATTGCGATTTTAACGAAGCTTGAAATTTTACTTGTCATTATTGGTGGAGTATTTGTTGTTGAGACGTTATCCGTTATTCTTCAAGTCATCTCCTTTAAAACAACCGGCAAAAGAATCTTTAAGATGAGTCCGCTTCACCACCACTATGAGTTAGTTGGCTGGTCAGAGTGGAGAGTAGTTGTCACCTTCTGGACAGCTGGTTTATTACTTGCTGTTTTAGGAATTTACATCGAGGTGTGGTTATAATTGAATAAGATGCAAATGTTAAAAAACGAACATGTACTAGTATTAGGTCTTGCTAAAAGCGGATATGCGGCAGCTTCAATTCTTCATGAACATGGAGTAAATGTGACGGTAAATGATCAAAAACCGTTTGAAGAAAATAAACCTGCTCAGCTACTTTCTGAAAAGGGGATTGATGTCATTTGTGGCAGTCATCCTCTTCGTATATTCGAAGATAAAGACATTACAATTTTAATTAAAAATCCAGGAATTCCATATGAAAATGTGATGGTTCAAGAAGCGCTTCGCCGCCAAATTCCAGTTTGGACGGAAATAGAATTAGCGTATCATTTAACCTCATCTCCTTTTATTGGGATTACTGGATCGAATGGAAAAACCACTACCACGACATTGATTTATGAAATGCTGAAAAAAGACAGCCAAAAAACATTAGTGGCGGGTAATATTGGAACAGTTGCCAGTGAAGTCGCTGCAAATGCAGCTGGCGATGAGTGGATCGTAACGGAACTGTCTTCTTTTCAGTTAATGGGAACAGTTGAATTTAGACCTAAAATCAGCTTAATATTAAATATTTTTGATGCACATTTAGACTATCACCATACTCGTGAAGAATATGAAAAAGCAAAGCAGAAAGTATTCGCACATCAACATGAAGATGACATTGCTGTAATTAACCTAGATGATCCTTCCGTTGTAAAACTAGCAGAAGGTTTAAAAGCAAAAAAAGTGTTTTTCTCAGTGAAAGAGCCAGTAGAACATGGTGCGTTTATTCAAAATGGTGCAATTTACTACATGAATGAACATATCATTGATGTAAAGGATGTTGTCCTTCCTGGTGAGCATAACCAGGAAAACATTCTGGCAGCTATTTGTGTTGTAAAAAATGCAGGCTGCTCAAATGAAGCAATCGTTCACGTTCTCACGACATTTGGTGGAGTGAAGCATCGTCTGCAATTTGTAGATACAATTCAGAGTCGGAAATTTTATAACGATAGTAAAGCAACCAATATTTTGGCAACAAGTAAAGCATTGTCAGCCTTCGAACAACCAACTATTTTATTAGCAGGTGGACTTGATCGAGGCAATGAATTTGATGAGTTGAAACCTTTTATGAAACATGTAAAAGGAATTATCACATTTGGTGAGACTGCACCCAAGTTTGTGAAGCTTGGTGAAGAGCTTGGAATACATCACGTAAAACATGTCGATAATGTTGAACAAGCAGTACATGCGGCGTTTAACATATCTGAAGAAGAAGACGTGATTTTATTATCTCCGGCTTGTGCAAGCTGGGATCAACATAAAACATTTGAAGAACGTGGAGACATGTTTGTAAACGCCGTGCATATGCTTAAATAAGGGCTTGTCTCTCATATGACTGACAGCCCAAATGAAATTATGCTTGGGGTGTCGGTCTCTTGACGAATAAGAAAACTTCTCCGGATTTTTTGCTTGTTGTCATTACGTTACTTTTATTGACGATTGGTTTAATTATGGTGTACAGCGCTAGTGCTGTGTGGGCATCGTATAAATTTGATGATTCGTTTTATTTTGCAAAAAGACAGCTTTTGTTTGCCGGAATCGGAGTTATCGCAATGTTTTTCATTATGCGAGTCGATTATTGGACGTGGCGGACTTGGTCAAAGATATTGATTGCTGTTTGTTTTCTCCTTTTGCTGCTTGTACTTATTCCTGGCATTGGTATGGAGAGAAATGGATCAAGAAGCTGGATCGGTGTCGGTGCGTTTAGTATTCAGCCCTCTGAATTTATGAAGCTTGCGATGATTGCGTTTCTTGCAAAATTCTTATCTGAAAAACAAAAAAATATCACATCCTTTCGCAAAGGTTTTGCCCCAGCTTTAGGCATTGTATTTTCTGCATTTGCCATCATCATGCTTCAGCCGGATCTGGGAACAGGAACGGTGATGGTTGGAACCTGTATTATTATGATATTTGTTTCAGGTGCGAGAATTGCTCACTTTATATTTCTCGGTCTTATAGGGCTCAGCGGGTTTGCTGCACTTGTCTTATCAGCACCCTACCGAATAAAACGAATTACATCTTATTTAAACCCTTGGGAAGATCCACTAGGCAGTGGGTTTCAAATTATTCAGTCCTTATACGCTGTTGGTCCAGGTGGTCTGTTCGGAATGGGACTTGGTCAAAGTAGACAAAAATTCTTCTATTTACCTGAGCCCCAAACGGACTTCATCTTTGCGATATTGTCTGAAGAGCTTGGCTTTATAGGGGGATCACTCATTTTACTCCTCTTTAGTGTACTATTATGGAGAGGCATACGAATAGCACTTGGAGCCCCAGACTTATATGGGAGTTTCCTAGCAGTTGGTATTATTTCAATGGTTGCCATTCAAGTAATGATTAACATCGCAGTTGTCACTGGACTTATTCCTGTGACAGGTATCACGCTCCCATTCCTTAGTTATGGCGGCTCATCATTGACATTAATGCTGATGGCGATTGGCGTACTTCTGAATGTCAGCAGGTACGCAAGATATTAGCGTGCTGAAGCTAATGAAACCATGTTGACGTTTATTTTGCAAAAGTATAAAAAAATGATTTGAAGAGTGAAAATGACAGTTTTTGTTTCGAAAACGTGTATTTTGACTCTTCTTTACAGGTTTTAACGGAGCCCTGTTGTTTAAAACAGGGTTTATACTTTGTTCAGAGCAGAAAAAAAATGAGGGGAAATGGTATAATGCGTATAGTAATCAGTGGGGGCGGAACAGGCGGACATATTTATCCGGCCTTAGCCTTTATTAAAGAAGTGAAGAGACTGCATCCTGATGTGGAATTTTTATATATCGGTACTGAAAATGGACTTGAAAAGAAAATTGTAGAAAGAGAAAATATCCCTTTCAAGGCGATAGAAATTTCAGGTTTTAAACGAAAGCTTTCCTTTGATAACGTCAAAACGGTGATGAGATTTTTGAAAGGCGTTCAAAAAAGCAAATCTTACTTAAAAGAATTCAAGCCTGATGCGGTTATTGGAACAGGCGGTTATGTGTGTGGTCCTGTGGTTTATGCGGCTTCTAAGCTGAAGATCCCGACTATTATACACGAACAAAACAGCCTGCCTGGTATTACAAATAAGTTCCTAGCGAGATATGTTAATAGGGTAGCCATATGCTTTGATGAAGCAAAGGCACATTTTCCTTCTGAAAAGGTTGTATTTACGGGAAACCCTAGAGCCTCTGAAGTCGTCTCTATAAAAGAGGGGAAATCTCTTAAAGAATTCGGGCTCGATGAAAAGAAAAAAACGGTTCTTATTTTCGGCGGGAGTCGAGGTGCTGCTCCTATCAATAGAGCAGTGATCGAAATGCAAGATGATTTAAAGGCTAAAAACTACCAGCTTTTATATATCACAGGTGAGGTTCATTATGAAAAAGTGTTGAATGAACTAAAGGAAAAAGGTGCAGCACCTAACATGATCACAAAACCTTTCTTGCATCAAATGCCAGAGTACCTGAAATCGATCGATGTGATTGTTGCAAGAGCAGGAGCTACAACAATTGCTGAAGTAACGGCTCTTGGAATCCCAACCATTTTTATTCCGAGCCCATACGTGACGGCAAATCATCAGGAAATCAATGCAAGATCACTTGAAAAACATGATGCTGCGATTGTTTTAAGAGAATCAGAGCTTTCAGGGGATCGTTTGCTACATGCCATTGATGAAATTGCTGGTAATGAAGAAAAACTCAACCAAATGAGCCGTTTAACGAAAGAACTCGGAGTACCAGATGCGGCTACACGTTTATATAATGTGTTAAAAGAAATAACGACTACATGATGGAATGATATTAGGTAAGGCGGAGGGTAATATGGAGAACTTGAAGAATGAATTATTAGAAGCGCAAGTTGGTAAAGTACTTGAAAATGAGCCGCTTGCGAATCATACAACAATGAAAATAGGCGGACCAGCAGATCTTTTGATCATCCCAAAAGATATCGATGCAGTGAAAACGATCATGGATCATGTGAAAAAACACCATACAAATTGGACGGTCATTGGAAGAGGATCGAATTTACTTGTCCTTGATAAAGGAATTCGAGGAGTTGTCCTAAAGCTAGGTGCTGGACTGGATCACCTAACTGTAAATGATGAAGAAATTACAGTCGGCGGCGGCTACTCTGTCGTAAGGCTCGCGACATCACTTAGTAAACAGGGTCTTTCAGGACTGGAATTCGCAGCTGGTATTCCGGGATCTATTGGCGGCGCTGTTTATATGAACGCAGGTGCACATGGATCTGATATCAGTAAGATTCTTGTGAAAGCCAGAATCTTATTTGAAGATGGAAGCATCGAGTGGCTCACAAATGAACAAATGAATTTTAGCTATCGAACGTCAGTCCTACAAAAGGAACGACCTGGCATTGTTCTAGAAGCTGTGTTTAAGCTCAAGCAGGATGACCGCGAGAAAATCACAAAGAAGATGCAGCAAAATAAAGATTATCGTAAAGAAACCCAGCCTTATAATCGGCCATGTGCTGGCAGTATTTTTCGAAATCCGCTGCCTGAATATGCAGGACAGCTTGTAGAAAAAGCGAATTTAAAAGGATACCAAATCGGCGGAGCTAGAATTTCTGATATGCACGGCAACTTTATTGTCAACGCTGGTGGAGCCAATGCTCAAGACGTGTTGGACTTAATTCAGTTCATCCAAAAGAAAATTAAAGAAGACTACAACGTAGAGATGCATACAGAAGTAGAAATTATCGGTGAAGAAAATTAACAGGTAGTTTTTATGAATGATGACATCAGAGGAAAACAAACGGCATGAAAGAATGCCGTTTGTTTTCTCATCAAAATGATGACCCAAAGATGTGGACAAGCAGCTTTGAATGAGGTGAAGAGTATATATGCGGCCTGATCATGAAAATGAAAAGATCGTCAATATAGAAGAGCGAATTCCTAAAATTAAAGAACAAAGGAAGCAAAAAGCGAATCGGAGACTGATCTCTTTTATACTACTGTTTTTTATCATGGTTTTAATTATTATTTATTTGCAGACACCTATCAGCAAAATTTCTTCTTTAACCATCACAGGTAATGAGTATGTCTCAACAAAACAGCTTGTTAAACTTTCACAAATTAAAGAAGGCGAAACAGAGTTTTGGAATTTAAATAAAGATTTAACAGCAGATCATATTAAACAAAATAAACTGATTAAAAGTGTCAGTATCAAAAAGCATTTCCCAAATAAAGTGAGTATTGCTGTCAAAGAATATGCAAATATTGCGTATCTTCAAAAGGGAAATCTATATTATGAGCTTCTTGAAAATGGGACCGCTTTACCAGAAGAAGTGACACCGAGTCATGCAGGACCTATTTTTGTCGATTGGGACAATAAGGAGAAGCTGAAGCAAACTGTTAAATCTTTAAATCAACTGCCAGCCTCTATTCAGGAACTCATCTCAGAAGTATATTATGTGCCAACAAATTCAAACAATTGGCTAGTTAAATTTTATATGAATGACGGAAACACTGTGATTGCATCAATTAAAACGTTCGGTGATAAAATGAAAACCTATCCAGCCATTGTAAAAGAACTTTCATCATCTGAAAAAGGCACAATCCATATGGAAGTCGCTACGTATTTCGAAGCGTTTAAATCTAAGAAAAAGGAAGATGAGCGTTGAGAGGCAAAACAGTTATATTCTCGATTGTCATGCTTGTTCTTGGTTTTCTGATTTCTTTTTCATACCAATATACAAAGCAGCATCAGGCAGATGTCATTCGAACAGAGCAATGGAAAAAAGAATACTCTCTGAAAAGTCAGCTCACAACGCAAGAAAAGGCAAATCAGAAACTCGAAAAAGAATTATATAGTCTTCAATCAAAGGTACAAGCAACAGAGTCCAATTTGAAAAATGAAAAAGAGCAGTATTTTAATGTGCTGGAAGATGTTGAGAAATATAGAATGTTTACAGGAGAGATCGGTGTAAAAGGAAAAGGGGTAAAAGTGTCTCTTGAAGATGCATCTTATATCCCGAGTGGACAAAATGTTAATAATTACATTGTGCATGAGAGCCACATTTTTCATGTGATAAACGAACTATTTATATCAGGGGCTTCTGCTGTATCTATTAATGGGCAAAGAATCACACACCAATCATACATACATTGTAACGGTCCAGTTGTCACAGTAGATGGTGTTCAGCATCCAGCACCATTTGTCATATCTGCTATTGGTGATCCTGCTGTGTTAATACCTGCTTTAAATATTGCAGGGGGAGTGGTCGATCAGCTGACAAGTGATCACATTTCAATGACGATCGAGAAAACGGATATTCGTATGAACCCTCTTTTAAGAAACAAAGATTAAAAGTGAAAAGGTGAGTGGTGTTGAGGAAAAAGAAGCCTTTACTTAGTTTAACAGCTTTAATGATCATATTTGGCATCATGGTTTCCATCCAATTCAATTCCTTACAAAAGCCCAAAGTTCGTGATACTCGTGATGTGTGGGAACTGAGAGAGGATTTATCTGCATCTAAAAGTAAGGAATTGGATTTGCTCAAAGAAATTGATAAATACGACGAGATGCTAAAAAAATATGGTCATCAAGGAGATCGATCAAAAGAAGCACAATTAACAAAAACGTTAAAGGATTTAAAAGAAAAGGCTGGTTTTACAGAAGTGGAAGGGGAGGGGATTGAAATTGAAATATCTCAGCTTTTTTCCAAGGACCTTACTGGAGAAGAAGTGAAAAATATCCCACCTGATCTTCTGAAAAAGTTAATTAATGAAGCCAATATGTTTGGGGCAAAACATATTTCCATCAATGATCGCCGTGTCATTAATACAAGTGTGATTCGAGATATTAATGGCACGACAAAAATGGATGGCTACAGCTTAGATAGTGATGAAGTCACCATTAAAATGATTAGTGAGCAGGCCGACAAATTATACAGCCGTTTAAATGTATCAGATATTAGTGATTTGTTTGCTCAGGAAAACTTCAGCTTGAGTATGAGCCAGCCGAAGAAAAAAATCCACTTAAAAGCATATGACGGTGCAATTCAAGTAAACGAATTGAAGCCTCTTGACGATGTAAAGGAGGAAAAATCTTAATGTGGCTTCCTGTACTTGGCTTAATCATAGGAGTTGCGATCGGTTTCTTAACTAATTTTACGATACCGAATGAGTATTCTAATTATCTTTCCCTCGCTGTACTTGCTGCACTTGATACATTGATTGGTGGAATCCGGGCACATCTGCAAGGGGCATACGATGAACTAGTGTTTGTATCAGGCTTCTTCTTTAATATTATACTGGCAATAAGTTTAGCTTTTCTGGGCGTCCATCTTGGTGTAGACTTGTACTTAGTCGGAATGTTTGCATTCGGCGTTAGATTGTTTCAAAATATAGCAGTGATTAGAAGAATTCTCCTAACAAAATGGACAATTTCTAGAGAAAAAAAGAAAAAAAGTGAGTCATAAAAAAGGATATACATATGATGTAACGAATATTTTTAGTAATCCTAATAAAAAATGTTGATTTTTTAAGTTTTGTTACACACTTGTAAAAACACATTCATTGTATTGTTGTTCAGCAAATAATAGAATAGAAAGTATTGAAATGTGAGGAGGTGCCATAGAATGAACAACAATGAAATTTACGTCAGCCTTGACATCGGTACATCCAATATAAAAGTCATCGTCGGAGAAATGGCGGATGATTCGCTTAACATTATAGGTGTTGGAAATGTCCCTTCAGAGGGGTTAAAAAAAGGATCGATTGTTGATATAGATGAGACAGTTCATTCTATTAGACAAGCATTTGAACAGGCTGAGAGAATGGTAGGTTTTCCTTTACAAAAGGCGATTGTCGGAATTAACGGAAACCATATTCATATTCAGAATACGAGCGGCGTAGTCGCAGTATCTAGTGAAAACAAAGAAATACATGCTGAAGATGTGAGACGTGTCTTAGATGCTGCACAAGTAGTATCTATTCCTCAAGAACATCTCGTCGTAGACGTAATTCCGAGACAATTTATCGTCGACGGAAGAGATGAAATCACAGATCCGAAAAAAATGCTTGGTGTTCGGCTAGAAGTGGAAGGATCGTTAATTACAGGTTCTAAAACGATTCTACATAACTGGCTCCGATGTGTAGAAAGAGCTGGAATTGAAATAATGGATATATGCTTGCAGCCACTCGCATCGGGCTCGGCAGCATTATCGAAAGATGAAAAAAATCTTGGGGTAGCTCTTGTCGATATTGGCGGCGGATCTACAACGATTTCCGTATTTGAAAACGGGCATCTCTATTCTACTCACAGTATCCCTTTGGGCGGAGAGAACATAACAAAAGATTTGTCTATAGGACTTAGAACTTCCACTGAAGAAGCTGAACGAATCAAAAAACAATTTGGTCATGCGTTTTATGATGAGGCATCGACGGAGGAGACATTTGAAGTTTCTGTAATCGGTACCGATCAAAAACAAACGTATACACAGCTTGATGCAGCCAACATTATTGAAGCGCGGCTGGAAGAAATCTTGCTCTTTGTGGCGGAGGAATTAAGAAATATGGATGTGCATGATTTGCCTGGTGGATTCGTTCTAACAGGTGGACAAGCAGCTATTCCAGGTATCCTTTCTCTTGCACAAACGGTCTTGCAAAACAATGTTAGGATTGCAAGTCCGAATTATATCGGGGTGAGAGAGCCTCAATATATGACAGGAGTGGGTCTGATCCACTTTGCTTATCGCAATGCAAAGATTCAGGGCAGACAGGTTGGATTCCAAATGCCAGATGAGGCGTTTCATGAAGTAGGCGCATCCATGGAGCCGGTTTCTTCTGCACCACAAGTGAAAGAAGCGCAGCCAAGACCGAAAGTAAAACAAAAAGCACAACAAGAGACAAATAAAAAACCGGGCAAAATGAAAAAACTATTTAATATGTTCTGGGAATAGAATTAGATTTTCGACGGATTAGGAGGATTCAGCATGTTGGAGTTTGAAACAAATATAGACGGCCTAGCATCAATTAAAGTAATCGGAGTAGGTGGCGGCGGGAATAACGCTGTCAACCGAATGATTGAAAATGACGTACAAGGTGTCGATTTTATTGCAGTCAATACTGATGCACAAGCGTTAAATCTATCAAAAGCAGAAACTAAAATGCAAATCGGTGCTAAGCTGACAAGAGGGCTTGGAGCAGGTGCGAATCCTGAAGTCGGTAAAAAAGCTGCTGAGGAAAGCAAAGAGCAGATTGAAGAAGTATTAAAAGGCGCAGACATGGTCTTCGTTACAGCTGGTATGGGCGGTGGAACTGGTACGGGTGCTGCACCTGTCATTGCAAAAATCGCAAAAGATTCTGGTGCATTGACAGTTGGAGTTGTGACTCGTCCTTTCACATTTGAAGGAAGAAAGCGTCAGCTTCAAGCAGTAGAAGGAATTGCTTCTATGAAAGAAGCAGTTGACACATTAATTGTGATTCCAAACGATCGCTTGCTTGAAATTGTTGATAAAAACACGCCAATGCTGGAAGCATTCCGCGCGGCAGATAACGTGCTTAGACAAGGTGTTCAAGGGATTTCCGATTTAATTGCAACACCAGGTCTGATTAACCTTGACTTTGCTGACGTGAAAACCATCATGTCCAATAAAGGTTCGGCTCTAATGGGTATTGGCGTCGCAACAGGTGAAAATCGTGCTGCGGAAGCCGCGAAGAAAGCCATTTCCTCGCCACTTCTAGAAACAGCGATTGATGGTGCTCAAGGCGTCATCATGAACATTACGGGTGGTACGAACCTAAGTCTTTATGAAGTGCAAGAAGCGGCGGATATTGTGGCTTCTGCTTCTGACGAAGATGTAAACATGATTTTCGGGTCTGTCATCAATGATAACTTGAAGGATGAAATTGTGGTGACTGTGATCGCTACTGGATTCATTGAGCAAGAACCAGAAGTGACAAAATCACAAAGAAACCCATTAGGACAAGGATTAAAGCAAAATCAATCCATTCCTCAAAAACGTGAAGTAAAACGCGAGGAACATCAACAGCCATCATCTCAGCCAAGACAAAATACACAATCAAGTGATGATACGCTAGACATTCCAACGTTCTTACGCAACCGCAATAAACGCTAATCGAGTATAGCTTAACCCCTTCCAATGGAAGGGGTTTTTTTATGTCTCAACTTATAAGGGTTTCTAATCAAAAAGTCTTAAATACGTGAGAGGTCTTTCAATTTCCATATGTAATTTGACTTATGGTGTTTAAGAAAAAAGAATCATTTTTACTCCCTCCTACAAAAAACGACAAAATGATGAACTTTATTTGACTACATTAAATAGAACACCATGAATCTTGTCATGAACAACAGAAGGAAAGGAGTGAGACCTATACTCTGTTTGGCCA
Organism: Bacillus sp. FSL R7-0672; assembly: GCF_038601465.1. NCBI lineage: Bacteria > Bacillati > Bacillota > Bacilli > Caryophanales > Bacillaceae > Bacillus > Bacillus sp. FSL R7-0672. The sequence goes on from NZ_CP152010.1 coordinate 1,497,677, forward strand.
CTTGAGGAGGAGGGATTTGATTGAAATTGAAGTTTCGCAAGACCGCCGGCTATCGTTTGATGAGTCTTTTGGTGATTGGTACTTTAACGATGACAAGCTTTGGGACGGTTCAAGCAACATCGACTTCTACCTCATATCAGGAGGAAGCTGTCTCCTCTAAGACAACAAAAGCAAAGATCTCATCTAGATTAATGAAGCAGTTTCAACAGGATGATCAGGTGACTTTTTTAATCAAAATGAAAGAGCAAACAAATACGCAAAAAGTGGCGAAGGAAGCGGTGTCCGAAGCCAAAAAACAGAAATTAACAGCGGCTAAAACGCAATACACAAAAAGATCAGCTGTCGTATCCGAATTAAGAGCAACGTCTGAGGAGACGCAGGAAGCGCTCCTTACGTATTTACAAAAGGAACAAAAGAAAAAGCAAGTGAAGGAGATTCATTCGTACTATATTGTGAATGGTTTAGCGGTGACGGGAACGAAAGAAGTCATGGAAAAGGTGGCTGCCTTCCCAGAAGTAGATCAAGTGCTGCCAAATGAAACCCGTCAAATTCACCGGCCGGTTGATTTGAAGACGAAGCAGAAAAAACAAATGAAAGCAGTAGATGGAGTCGAGTGGAACATTTCTCAAGTTCATGCTCCAGAAGCGTGGGCTTTAGGTTATGACGGTACTGGTACAGTTGTGTCAAGTATTGATACAGGAGTGGAATGGGATCATCCTGCTTTAAAGGAAAAATACCGCGGATTTGATCCAGCACATCCGAATAAACCAACTCATGAATTCAATTGGTACGATGCTACGACAGGATCTGAAGCGCCATATGATGATTTAGAGCATGGTACACATGTAACGGGAACGATGGTTGGCTCTGAGCCAGATGGAAAGAATCAAATCGGAGTCGCACCGGGCGCAAAATGGATTGCGGTGAAAGCTTTCTCAGAAGATGGTGGTACAGATGCTGATCTGCTTGACGCAGGTGAGTGGATTTTAGCACCAAAAGATGAGGCCGGCAACCCACATCCAGAACAGGCACCAGATGTCGTCAATAATTCTTGGGGAGGTGGGCCTGGCCTTGATGATTGGTATAAAGATGTCGTCAATGCTTGGAGAGCAGCGGACATCTTTCCAGAGTTTTCAGCTGGCAATACCGATTTATTCAACCCTGGTGGTGAAGGATCCATTGCGAATCCTGCGAACTATCAAGAGGTCTTTGCAACGGGTGCTACGGATCAAGATAACAAATTGGGGTCTTTCTCGCTGCAAGGTCCGTCTCCATATGGTGTCATGAAACCAGACATTGCGGCCCCAGGGGTAAACATTCGTTCATCCATTCCTGGGAAAGGGTATGAGGATGGCTGGAATGGGACGTCGATGGCTGGTCCGCATGTTTCAGCTGTTGTGGCTCTTCTTCGCCAAGTACAGTCAGATCTTTCTGTTGAAGAAATTGAACAAATTCTGATTAATACAGCGAAGCCGTTAACTGATCAGCAATTCCCGGAATCCCCAAACAATGGCTATGGGGCAGGTTTAGTTGATGCAAGAGAGGCGATTACGGCATTAACAGATGGAATTGGCATGATTGAAGGACAGGTGACAAACGAAGATGTTCATTTAGATGATATGAAAATAACAGATCAAGTCTTGCCTCAAAAAGATAAGGCTGTACACCCACTTAAGAAGCCTGCGAACATAAAAGAAATGAAAAAGGAAAAAAATCTAGCTGCTTCGTCCATTAAAGCTCTTCCTATGAAAGCGGAAATTAGTGTTCTTGAAAGCGGCAAGTCAACGTACACAGATGAAGCGACAGGGAGATATCAGCTTCCTCACAGTGCAGGAGAATTCACAGTAAAAGCGGAAGCTTACGGATTTGAATCACGCACACAAACCGTCCATATTTCTTCAAATGAAACGGCAGAGGCGAATTTCGCCTTACAGCCACTAAAGAAACGAACGATATCTGGCACAATTGCCAACGAAACAACGGGTGAAAAAATAAAGGATGCCACGGTTTATCTTGTAGAAGATGCGAAAATTAAGCCGGTGAAAACAAATGAATCTGGCGAATTTTCTCTAAAGGCATTGAGCGGTGTCTATACCGTCAAAGTATTTGCCAAAGGGTTTAAAGGATATTCTTTTACAGCAGATGTGACAGAAAAGCCGGTGGAAAAAGCCATTCAGCTAGAGCCATTCATCGGCTTTGCTGGGGAAATTGGCTATGATGATGGAACAGCTGAAAATGCGAGAGCCTTCTATGATCCTGGCAATGGCTGGGCTGTGAAATTTTCATTAGAAAAGGGGAAGAAACAAGCGCAACTCACAGGAGGGCTTTTCCGTTTCTGGTCATCAGAGTGGCCAGCTCCTGGAGGGAATGAATTTGCAGTTGAAGTGTATGACGCTTCTGGGAAGAACGGAGCTCCAGGGAAGAAAATGGCAGGACCTCTAAAAGCGAAAGCGCTGCGTAATGGGGAATGGACAAAAGTAGATTTAGAAGATCAAGCCATTACGGTGGATGGAGATTTCTATCTTGTCTATATTCAAACGAAAAAAAATACGGAATCTCCAGGGCTTGCAACAGATGAAGATGGACCAAATGCTGAAAGAAGCTGGCAGCTGACAAGCGGTGCATTTTCTCCTTCTCCAAAAGAAGAGGGAAATTATATGATTCGTGCGCTTGTTGACTATGAAGCAGATGTGCCAGAGATTACATCTCCAAAGACAGGAGTTATTACGAGCAAAGATGAACTGGAGATCGAAGGAAAAGCCTCTCCTGGGCTCGATGTAGCGATCTATCAAAACGATGAAGAGATTGCCAAAGTGAAAACAGATCAGTCAGGCGCCTTCAAAGAAAAGCTTACAGTTTCAAGTGGAGAGCATGTATTCACGGCTGCAACTGTTACGGATAAAGGTGCAACAAAACGATCCAAACCAGTAAAGGTGATCATTGATCAAACAGCTCCGGTGCTCACCATCGATACACCGAAAAAAGGGGAAAAGACGAATAAAGAATCGCTCACTGTAGAAGGAAAGGTCACAGATGATCATCTTGATCAAGTCACTGTAAATAGAAAAAAGGCAACCATAAAAGGTGAAAAATATTCCGCAAGAATACTGCTTGAGAACGGGAAAAATACGATCAAAGTCACAGCGAAAGATGCAGCAGGAAACAAAACGACTAAAAAAATCAATATCGATGTCCAATACGAGGCACCTGAGATTTCTAAGCTGACTCCAGCAGAGAATGTCTATCTGGCATCAGGGGAGTCTGTTAAAATTTCATTTCACAGCAGAGAAAAGCTAGACGCAACATTTGTCATTCACATGCCGCTGACAAACGCGAGATCAAAGCTTCAAAATACTACAGAGCTGCCGCTTCGCGAAGTATCGAGTGGAACGTATGAAGGTTACTGGACTGCTACTTCTACCGCCAAAGCAAAAGGTGCGGTCATTGAGGTGATTGTGCGAGATGATTATGGAAATGTCACAAGACAAAAAGCTTCAGGCACATTAAACATCAATGAAAAGTAACTTAAACAAAAGACACGACTTCTAGGAGCGTGTCTTTTTTCTTTCAACAATTGTTTGAAGGCTTGTCCAGAAGAATACTCTCTCTCATTCCTCGACAAAAACAATAACAATCCACCAAAAGTTCTCTATCATCCCCAACAAGAATTGACAGACTTCCATCTCATGACTGTTTTATACTGGTACAAACAAGTGCAAGTACTGCTTTTGATTCTTTGTTTCAGATGAAAGGAGCAGAAGGTGGTCATTTATTTAGATGTGATTTGGCTGTTAAACTTTTGTTTTGATCTATTGCTTCTCTTACTCACTGCATTTATTCTCAAACGACAAGTAAAAAAAAGGCGATATATGTTAGGAGCTCTCATTGGATCGAGCATTGTTCTCTTGCTCTTTACACCATTTGCAATGGTTGTGTCACACCCTTTAGGCAAACTACTTTTTTCTGTTTTCATCGTTCTTGCAACCTTTGGTTTTCAAAGATTTCGTTCCTTTTTTCAAAATCTGTTTGCTTTTTACTTTGTAACATTTTTGATGGGAGGAGGTATGATCGGGGTTCATTCATTTTTGCAAACCAATACAGTCATTCAAGATGGCCTGCTGATTTCACAAAATGATGGCTTTGGTGATCCGATTAGCTGGCTTTTTGTTTTAACTGGGTTTCCTGCGATTTGGCTGTTTTCAAAGAAAAGATTAGGCGAGGTGGGTACGAAAAAAAGACAGGTTGATGAACAAGTGCTTGTGGAAATACACATTCATGGAGAGACCATCCGTTTAAAGGGACTCGTCGATTCTGGTAACCAGCTGTATGATCCTATGACAAAAACACCTGTCATGATCGTCCAGGCCGACCAGCTAACGGCCATTTGCGGAGAGCCATTTATAGAGCTCATGAAACAGTCTCATCCTGTTGAAGTCATGCAAAAGATCGATGATCAATTTCCTCTTCTTGATCGATTAAGACTTGTTCCATATCGAGCGGTCGGTCATGATCACGGCTTTCTACTATGCCTAAAACCAGATACAGTCTTCATTTATTCAAAGAAACACATGATTCAGCCAGCTAAGTGTTTTGTAGGGTTGAGTCTGAGCGGTTTATCGGCAGATCAGGAATTTCAATCCATCATTCATCCAGATATGTTAGACGGGAAAATCATTCAGGGGGTGTCGTAGTTTTTTGGTGATGTCTTTTATCTTACGAGGTCAACTTGACATTTAGAAGGGAGAAGAAGATGAAAAAATTAAAATTTAAACTCACTTACTACTGGTATAAACTCCTCATGAAGCTAGGTCTAAAGAGTGATGAAATTTATTATATTGGTGGAAGTGAAGCGCTGCCGCCTCCATTATCAAAGGATGAAGAGCAGGAGCTGCTTGTCAAATTACCAAAGGGTGATCAAACCGCAAGAGCGATTCTAATCGAAAGAAATTTGCGTTTAGTCGTTTACATCGCAAGAAAATTTGAAAACACAGGTATTAATATTGAGGATTTAATCAGTATCGGAACCATTGGTCTGATCAAAGCAGTCAATACATTTAACCCAGAAAAAAAGATCAAGCTTGCAACATATGCTTCGAGATGTATTGAAAATGAGATTTTGATGTACTTGCGTCGAAATAATAAAATCCGGTCAGAAGTTTCGTTTGATGAGCCGCTCAACATTGATTGGGACGGAAATGAACTGCTTTTATCAGACGTACTTGGAACAGATGATGATATTATCACGCGGGATATCGAAGCAAATGTAGATAAAAAATTGCTGAAAAAAGCGCTCGAGCAATTAAATGACCGCGAAAAGCAGATCATGGAACTAAGATTTGGCTTAGTTGGCGGTGAGGAAAAAACCCAAAAAGATGTCGCTGACATGCTTGGGATTTCACAGTCTTATATTTCGAGGCTTGAAAAAAGAATTATTAAACGATTACAAAAAGAATTTAATAAAATGGTCTAAAAATTTTTTTAAAAAAAGCTCTGTTCCTGCACTGTCAAAGGAAACAACCTTTTTTCTCATAATTCTCGTCATCGCTCGTGCATATTTTTCCATCCCAAGGAGATACTGAACTTTGTACAACAGCTCCTGTAGGGAGGGAAAAAAGTGTCCAGAAATAAAGTGGAAATCTGCGGAGTCGACACCTCCAAGTTGCCTGTTCTGAAAAACGACGAGATGAGAAAATTGTTCAGACAGCTGCAAGATGAGGGTGACGATACAGCAAGAGAAAAGCTAGTCAATGGCAATTTACGGTTGGTTTTAAGTGTGATTCAGCGTTTTAACAACAGAGGCGAATATGTCGACGATCTCTTCCAAGTAGGCTGTATCGGATTAATGAAATCAATTGATAATTTTGATTTAAGCCACAATGTCAGATTTTCAACTTATGCGGTTCCTATGATCATAGGAGAAATCCGTCGATACTTGCGTGATAACAACCCGATTCGGGTGTCTCGCTCGCTAAGAGATATTGCCTATAAGGCACTTCAGGTCCGTGAGAGGCTGATTAGTGAGACAAGCAAGGAGCCAACAGCAGAAGACATTGCCAAAGTGCTGGAAGTGCCTCATGAGGAAATTGTCTTTGCCCTAGATGCGATTCAAGATCCTGTATCTTTGTTTGAACCGATCTATAATGACGGAGGAGATCCGATTTATGTGATGGATCAAATTAGTGATGAACGGAACAAAGACACACAATGGGTGGAAGAATTGGCCTTAAAAGAAGGCATGCGTAGGTTGAATGACAGGGAAAAAATGATTCTTCGCAAACGCTTCTTCCAGGGCAAAACGCAAATGGAAGTTGCCGAAGAGATCGGGATTTCTCAAGCACAAGTCTCTAGGCTTGAAAAAGCAGCCATTAAACAAATGAATAAAAACATCTTTTAAAGCCGCCGCTTCATGTGCGGCTTTTTTCATTCTTGTGAGAGAACACGCCTCTAGTATTGACTCTGTTATTTTTTTCATTTAATCTGTTTTTAACAAATGTTATTTTAGATAGCATTTGTTAGGGAACACTTAAGCGGAAAGAAGGGTTATTATGACATTCCATGATGAAAGAAGGCTGCTCATTAAAGTTGCGCATATGTATTATGAAGAAGGCGCCACTCAATCTAACATCGCAGAAGCGGTTGGGGTTAGTCGTTCGCTCATATCGAAATATTTGGCAAAAGCACGTGAAGCAGGAATCGTGGAAATCATTATTCATGATGAAGTCAACCAACAGTATGGATCGTTAGAAAGAAAAATAGAACGCAAATATGGGCTGCGAGAAGTCGTCTGTGTGGAAACACTCAGCAAAGACACAACCAAAAGCCGAATCGGTGCCGCGGCGGCAAGCTTTTTATTAAAAGTGATGAAGGATGGACAAGTTATTGGGTTTTCCTCAGGGACAACGCTGCATGAAATGGCGAAAGCGCTTACGTCTGTTCAGCATTATCCATCCGTGACATTTGTTCCGCTTGTCGGAGGTGTGGGAAATGAAGATGTCGATATCCACGCCAACTATATTATTGCGAGATGCACAGAGGCACTCAAATCTAAATGTGAGTTTTTACATGTACCCGTCATGCTTGATACGAAAGAAGCGAAAGATGTACTGATCCGGCAGCCGTCGATCAAAAAAGTGATTGAACTAGGAGAATCATCAAATATCGCGGTTGTCGGAATTGGTGGTGTTCCGCAGCATTCAACGATGGTGAAATCCTATATGACAAGCGGCGAAGAGGACATCCTTCAAGCAAAGGATGTAGCAGGTGACATTTGCTATAACTTTATTGATCATCAAGGGGAAGTATATCCCCACCCATGGAACGACCGGGTGATGGGCATAAGCCCCCAAAAGCTAAAAGAAATTCCGCTTGTCATAGGTGTCGCTGGTGGCGAAGAGAAAATTGAAGCAATTCGGGCGGCATTAGCAGGTGGATTAATTCATGTATTAATTACCGATGAACGAACTGGAGATGCCTTATTAAAGTAACTACCTAATATCATTAGGTAGTTTTTTTGAGTCTTTAGACTCAAAAAGATTGAAAATTTTATCGATTTTAGCTTGACACAAAGTTGACACATCATATAAACTAAGTTCATAACAAATGATAAACAAAATAACAAATGTTACAAGAAACAGATTTTTGTTAATTTTTATAACATTTGTTAAAAGTTTCAGATTATATTTCTAGCAATCTATTGAGAAGCAAGAAAACCTGAAAGGATGATTTAAATGTCTATCTATCAACAATTGTTAGCTCGAGAACGCAGTGGAGATCCAATCAAAGTAGGGATTATTGGAGCAGGCCAAATGGGCTTTGGACTCATTTCGCAAATTTCTAAAATTCCAGGCATGATTGTTGCTGGTGTTTGTGATATTCACCTTAGTGCAGCAGAGAAGGCAGCGAATTTTTACAAGCAGCATGCAAAGCCAAATCAAATGGTTGTCACAAATGATTACAGAGAAGTGATTCAATCAGATTCCGTAGAAGTTGTCGTAGATGCAACAGGTGTCCCAGAAGTCGGAGCAAACATTTCTTTGGAAGCGCTTAATTCGAAAAAACATCTCGTTCTTTTAAATGTAGAAGTTGATATTACCATCGGGTTGGTCATGCATAAGTTATTCACAAATGCAGGACTTGTTTACTCAGGATCAGCTGGAGACGAACCAGCAGCAACACTAGAATTATATGAATTTGCGAAAACAATGGGTCTTGAGGTACTCGTTGCAGGGAAAGGAAAGAACAACCCATTCTTCCCAGAAGCAAATCCAGATACGTGTAAAGCAGAAGCAGATAGTAAACATATGAGTGCACATATGCTGGCTGCATTCCAGGACGGAACAAAAACAATGGCGGAAATGAACTTATTAAGTAACGCGACAGGGCTTCTGCCAGATAAAGTCGGTATGCACGGAGTCGAAGCCAATTTAGAAAATGTAGCAGATAAATTGAATCAAAAACAGCAAGGCGGCGTGCTCGATAACTTCGGAGTCGTTGAATATGTAAATGGACTTGCACCAGGTGTATTTGTCATCGTGAAGAGTGACCTTGAGCCAGTAGATGAAGAGCTGCGCTACTTAAAAGTTGGAAAAGGCCCACACTACACACTTTACCGTCCTTTCCACTTAGCGAGTCTTGAAACACCTGTTACCATCGCAAAAGCAGTTTTACAGCATGATTCATCCATCCACCCAATTGGTGTACCAGTATCAGAAACAGTCGCTGTGGCAAAAAGAGATATTAAAGCTGGAGAATCACTTGACGGGATTGGCGGATACTCCGTAAGAGGTGTTCTTGAAACACATCAAGACATGAAAACGAACGGTCACATTCCAATTGGTTTAATCAGCGGAAAAGTCGTAGCGAAAAAAGACATCAAACTAGGACAATTCCTGACTCATGATGATGTAGAGCTTGATTCAAACACAACGGTCTGGAAGCTGCGTTCATTACAAGATCATTTATTTCAATCATAAGGACGTGAAGCTGTGGAAAAATTAGCGATCGTACTTTGTATCATTCTCATTGTGCAGTACGGGTTATCTTTTATTCAAATCAAGTACTACCGCAAGAGCATGGATTCACTTATTGATGATTACAGAGGGAAGCAAGGCTACCACTTATTTTCAGGAATGGAGCGGCGCAAAGTTGGCCCTGGAGCCATTGCGCTCATCATTGTAGATGAATCGTATATCATTCAAAAATGCCATGTGCTTGGCGGTGTGTCGATCTTATCTAAATTTAAAGAAGTCCCTTCATATGAAGGAAAGCATGTAGGGGCTGTGTTAGACGAACACCATATGATGAAGCAGACGTTGAAAAAACGCAAAAAGGGGCCAGCTGTCATGCACGCACTTTCCATGGCGGCTGAACAGGCACTTGTCTCGATTTCGAAAAAAAATATAACAAATGTGAACTAAAGAAAGGGGAGATGAAACATGGAATGGATTCAATGGTTTGGAGAGCACTTTATCGGAATGTTTGAAGCCGGCGGAAAGCAATTCATGGGTCTTGTTACAGGTATCGTTCCAACGCTTGTTGTGTTACTTACTTTCACTTATGCTGTCATGAAGTTTATTGGAGAAGAGCGAGTGAATAGAGCGATTCAGTTTGCTGCGAAATATACCATTTTGCGCTACACGTTAATGCCGATCTTATCCGTTCTTATTTTGACAAACCCAATGGCTTATACGTTTGGCCGCTTCTTACCCGAAAAACAAAAACCAGCATTCTATGATTCAGCTGTTTCATTTGTTCATCCGGTGACATCACTGTTTCCGTATGCCAACGCAGGAGAACTGTTTGTCTACTTAGGGATTGCGAACGGTATTAAAGAGGCAGGATACTCAATGTCAGAGCTTGCTGTTCGGTACTTCTTAGTCGGGATCGTCGTCATTTTACTTCGCGGTATTATTACTGAATGGATTACAAAGTACTTAGCAGGAAAAATGAAAGCGAATTCACAATAGGGGAGGGTTAGACATGACAAACCACAAAGTATTTGTTGCAAAAGGTGCTGGCGGATGGGGACAAGGCTTGGAGCTTGAACCAACCGGTAAAAAAAGAAAGGTTGTTTCCATTACAGGGGGAGGCATTCACCCAGTTGCACGTAAAATTGCAGAAATGACAGGGACAGAAGCATGTGATGGCTTTAAAAACTCGATACCAGAAGATGAAATGATGTGTGTTGTCATTGATTGCGGAGGAACCGCGCGAATCGGACTTTATCCAATGAAGCGCATTCCAACTGTAGACGTTTTGGCATCCTCTCCTTCTGGACCGCTTGCAAAACATATTACAGAGGATATCTTCGTATCAGGCGTTACAGAAAAAGATATTTCCTTTGCGGAAGCATCGGGTGGTGAGGCAAAAGTAGAAGGTCAGGAAAACAGTGAGCCGATTGACAAGGAGAATTTCAAAGAAACCTATTCAAAACTGAAAGAGGAAAATCTCGAGCGTCAGGAAAAAGGTAATTTCCTGATGAGGTTCTCAAGAGGAATTGGGAAAGTCACCGGTACGTTCTATCAGGCTGGTCGTGATTCCGTTGATATGCTTTTGAAAAACATTATTCCATTCATGGCATTTGTCAGTATGTTAATTGGAATTATCAATTATACAAAAATTGGTGACTTGATTGCCCATTTTCTATCACCACTGGCAGGATCTATTTGGGGACTCTTACTGCTCGTTGTGGTCTGTACATTGCCATTCCTATCACCTGTCTTAGGACCTGGTGCAGTCATTGCACAAGTGATCGGTGTTCTGATTGGTAGTCAAATTGCACTAGGAAATATTCCGCCTCAATTTGCACTTCCTGCATTATTTGCCATCAACGGTCAAGTAGGGTGTGATTTCATTCCAGTTGGGCTATCACTTGGTGAAGCGAAGCCGGAAACGGTACAATATGGAGTACCAGCTGTTTTGTATAGCCGTCTCATTACAGGGGTTCTATCTGTTGTGATCGCATACGCTGCCAGCTTCGGTATGTATTAAACGTATTAAAGGAGGAATCGAGATACATGGTCACACAATCTGTTGTAAAAGAAATCGGGATCTTAGTCCCGCAATTTAAAGAAGATAAGCTGATTGTTTTATTTGGACCCGCAGCGCCGCAGGAATTAAGAGATATGTCCGTCATACATGAGTTCGAACATTTAGAAGAAGAGCCGTTGAAACTGGGCGGTACCATTCAAGTGGGCGATCAAACGTACACGATCACAGCCCTTGGCAATAAAGCAAATGACAACTTTAAAGAACTCGGCCATATTTCAATCTACTTCCAAGAGCCGTTTGATGATGTATTACCGGGAGCTGTCTTTGCATCCCCGCACACGTTTCCTGATATAAAAGAAGGCGTACGAATTGAAATTTCGTAGCTATGAAGAAAAGCTGTTCCGTAAAAGGAGCAGCTTTTTTTATGTGAGGTTTACCAGAAAGAGCAATTGCGATATGCTGTAAACATTCATTGTTTGTTTATTCAGAATTTTTACTCAGGGGGAAATGATGGTGTCACTTGAATTGAAGAATGTTTCATTAAAACGAAATGGAAAATGGCTGCTTCAGTCTGTTGACTGGCATGTGAACAAAGAGGAGCACTGGGTGCTTTACGGTTTAAATGGTGCGGGGAAAACCGCTTTATTAAATATGCTCTGCTCATATTATTTCCCTTCATCAGGTGAGATGACCGTGCTGGGACATATCTTTGGCAAAGAGGCTCTTGGCGAAAAGCTCAGGAAGAAAATTGGCCTCATTTCTGCGGGACTTGAAAAGAAACTGCACAGAGACGACAATGCATTTGAAATTGTTCTCAGCGGGGCATTTGCCTCCATCGGGCTTTATGAAACCCCGACAGATGAGATAAGAGAGAAAGCCATTGATCTATTAAAAGCATTTGGTTCGTTCAAATATGCAAACCGGACATATGAAACACTCTCACAAGGAGAAAAGCAGAAAGTCCTGATTGCGAGGGCTTTAATGAATGATCCCAAGCTCCTGATTTTAGATGAGCCTGTGACAGGTCTTGATTTTTTAGCAAGAGAACAGGTGCTGGAGACCATCTCATTCATTGCTTCAAAGCCTGATGCGCCTACTTTGCTTTACACGACCCATCATGCAGAAGAGATTTTGCCTGTTTTTCAGCATACCTTATTATTAAAAGATGGGACTGTTTTTGATCAAGGAGAAACAAAAGAGATGATGACAAGCGACTTGCTTTCTTCCTTCTTTGAATGTCCGGTAGATGTGATGTGGAGAAATGGCCGTCCTCACTTAAGTAAATTGTAGATAAAAGAAACTATTGGTCTGCGTCCCTGCTTTTCCATCATACATATTATAGTAGAAAACGAAAGGCGGGGAAGGACAGATGATCAGTATTTCTGAATTCCAAATCAAGGATGTTGTCGATGTGTCTAGCGGAAAAAAACTAGGCACCATTGGGGACATTGATATCAATGTTACGAGTGGTAAAATACAAGCAATCATTATCGGCGGCACAGGTAAAATGATGGGATTTTTCGGAAAAGAAGAGGAAATGATTGTCCCGTGGCGAAATATAGTAAAAATTGGCGAAGATGTGATACTTGTCCGATTGTCTTCTTAAAATTCGTATAACTCCTCAATGAATCATTTAATGATCCTTAACATAAGCTCTCCATTCTCAGCAAACAATGTCTTTTTCGGGTAAAAAGATTACGTTTTCATATCAATTTGCAAAAAAACCTGTAGAAAGGGCACATTTGAGTGTAATATTTAATGAATCCCACTAACTGTCTACGCATGTCTTGTGGTAAAATAGGAGCGATATAAAGAGAGATGAATGAAAGGTGGGAGGGCAGCTTTGACACACAATTATGACCCCTTTCAGCAGAAATCACCTTATGCAATGATGATTCATGATTGGACGAACATGACATGTTCTGGTAAAGAGGTATTGGCCGGATTTACGACAAAAAATGGCGGCTTCAGCCTTTCTCCATATCAATCATTGAACACTGGACTCCATGTAGGAGATGATGCTTCTAGTGTCCAACTGAATCGTCAAGTCATAGCAGATGCTACTGCTGTGCCGCTCTCTGATTGGGTGTTTGCAGACCAAACACACGAGGACCGTATCAAGAAAGTCACCAAGGAGCAAAGAGGAAAAGGAAGTCTTCATTATCATGAGGCACTGCCTGGAACAGACGGCTTATATACGTCTGAACCGAACATCATGCTCGCTCTTTGTTTCGCCGATTGTGTTCCGCTTTATTTTCTAGCTCCGCAACATGGACTCATCGGAACAGCCCATGCCGGGTGGAAAGGAACCGTCAAGCAAATTGGTGCAAAAATGATAGATCTATGGGTCAATCAAGAAGGTGCTAAGACCGATCAAATACAAGTCGTCATTGGACCATCCATTGGCAGCTGCTGCTACATAGTTGATGATGTGGTCTTGAATCAAGTGAAACAGCTTCCCTTTTTGACAGAGGATGTGTATTCCGAGATATCACAAGGACAATATAAATTAGACTTAAAAACATTAAACAAAAACGTATTGCTTCATGCAGGGATGAAAGAAGAAAACATACATGTCAGTTCGATGTGCACAAGCTGCAATGATCAGCTATTCTTCTCACACCGGCGTGATCAAGGAAAAACAGGACGTATGATGTCTTTTGTCGGGTTTAAGGAGGCATAAGAGCAATTGAATGTACGAGAGAATCTCAGACAAATAAATGAACAAATAAACGAAGCATGTAAAAGAGCCGGCCGGAACCCAGACGATATATCAGTCGTCGCTGTCACAAAATATGTCTCGATTGAGCGAGCACAAGAAGCCAAAGAAGCAGGAATTTTGCATTTTGGAGAAAATCGTGACCAAGGGTTACTTGAAAAACAAGCGGCCATAACCGATGAAAGCATTAGCTGGCACTTCATCGGCAGTTTACAAACACGAAAAGTAAAATCTGTCATTCAGAGCATTGACTACTTACATTCGCTCGACAGGATCTCTCTTGCGAATGAAATTGAAAAAAGAGTGGATCACACGGTTCGCTGTTTTGTACAGGTGAACACATCGCTGGAGGAGTCAAAACATGGCTTACAAAGTGAAGACGTGATTCCATTTGTGAAGCAGCTCGCCGATTTCAAAAAGATTGAAATTGCTGGACTGATGACGATGGCTCCATTTACAGACGATCACACTGTGATACGAAACTGCTTTAAAACATTAAAAAACCTTCAAGAAGAAGTAAAACATCTTAACCAAGTAAATGCACCTTGTCAGCATTTATCGATGGGCATGTCAAATGATTTTGAAATCGCAATTGAAGAAGGTGCGACATTCGTTCGGATTGGCTCTTCACTTGTTGGAAATGAAACAGGAGGTGCGTGACATGAGCATAAAAAATAAGTTTAAAAGCTTTTTCACTCTCGACGATGAAGAGTATGAGTACGAATATATTGATGAAGAAAGAGAACCAGTCCAGGAAGAAAAAGGAACGAAGGACAAAGCGGCATTTCAAGAGCGTCCGCAGACAGGAAAACAAAATGTCGTCAGCTTGCAAAGCGTGCAGAAATCCTCTAAAGTGGTGTTAAGTGAGCCGCGTGTTTATGCAGAAGCGCAGGAGATTGCAGACCATATTAAAAACAGACGTGCAGTCGTCGTAAATTTGCAGCGCATTCAGCACGATCAAGCAAAGCGAATCATCGACTTCTTAAGCGGAACTGTTTATGCAATCGGTGGAGACATCCAGCGCATTGGCTCGAATATATTCCTCTGCACACCTGATAATGTGGATGTATCTGGCACAATATCAGAACTTTTGACAGAGGAAGAACCTCAGAGGTGGTAAATCATAGTGATTCTAAATTTCATTTTTAATATTTTAGGAACGGTATTAACGATTTACTCATTCGCGATTATTATTTACATCTTTATGTCATGGGTGCCATCTGCAAGAGAAACAGCAATTGGGCGTTTTTTGACAAATATTTGCGAACCGTATTTAGAACCATTTCGTAAAATTATTCCGCCAATTGGCATGATTGACATCTCGCCAATTGTGGCATTGCTTGTGATTCGTTTTGCATCAACATATGGACTAACTGGTCTTTACAATATGATTGCACGCTTCATGTAGACAGGCTGCCGGGCTTGGCGCTGCCAGGCTCTTTTACATAAGAGGGGAACAAAATGAGCGATATTTATCAACATTTTAGAAAAGACGAACAGCCATTTGTCGACCAAGTGTTAGGCTGGAAAAAAATCGCACTCGACCAGTATCGTTTGAAATTAACAGACTTTCTTGATCCGCGTGAGCAGTTTATTACCGAGTCCGTCATCCAGCATGCTGATGAGCTTGGAATCATGTTTTTTGGCGGGTATGAAGGAGCGGAGCGTAAAAGAGCGCTCATTTATCCTGAATATTTAGAACCGGCTACTCAGGATACTGAGCTGTCTTATTTTCAGGTGAACTATGCGAAAAAATTTATTTCGTTAGAACACCCGAAGCTCCTTGGTTCACTGATTGGGACAGGCTTGAAGCGTCAAAAGTTTGGAGATTTGTTATTTTCAGAGGAAGATGTGCAGTTTATTTGTACGAGTGATGTCGCCGATTTTGTTCGAGCGCAGCTGACGCATGTCGGCAGAGCCTCCGTTTCATTAGAGGAAATCACGCAAGCAGATTTAAAGCCGGTTATCAGCAAGACTGACATCAAAGAAGATACAATTTCTTCACTGCGGCTTGATGCGGTATGTGCTGCAATCAGCCGTCAGTCTCGGCAAAAGGCACAGCTTTTGGTCAAAAATGGGCTTGTCAAAGTTAACTGGAAAGTCACTGAGGACCCTTCCTTTACAATTGGCGAAGGCGATCAGCTCTCTGTCAGGGGGTTTGGCCGCTTTAGCCTCAAAACGATTGATGGGAAGACCAAAAAAGATAAATTTAAAGTAACATTTGAGCTTCTGATATAACGAACTTGAATCTGGAGGTGGCGAGGTTGCCATTAACACCTAATGATATTCATAATAAAACGTTCACAAAAAGCTTTCGCGGATATGACGAAGATGAAGTAAACGAGTTTTTAAGCCAAGTACGTAAAGATTACGAAATCGTGCTTCGCAAAAAGAATGAACTCGAAGAAAAAGTAAACGAGCTTGACGAAAGACTAGGTCATTTTGCAATAATTGAAGAAACATTAAACAAATCAATTCTTGTGGCGCAGGAAGCAGCAGAAGACGTCAAACGTCATTCTGATAAAGAAGCGAAATTGATTATTCGTGAAGCGGAGAAAAATGCAGATCGTATTATCAACGAAGCGCTATCTAAATCACGAAAGATTGCGATGGAAATCGAAGAGCTGAAGAAGCAGTCGAAAGTCTTTAGAACTCGATTCCAAATGCTCATCGAAGCTCAGCTTGATCTTCTAAAAAATGACGATTGGGATCATTTACTGGAATATGAAGTTGACGCTGTCTTTGACGAAAAAGAATAAGCGCATCATCTTGACATGATGTGTGCAAGTTGCATATAATACCATCATAAATTAACAAGAGATAAACGTTTGAAAGGGACACTCGCAGTTGTCATATGCGTAATAAAGCGAATCAGGGATGGTGGAAGCCTGACATTACGAGACGCTGCAATGAGATCACCCCTTTAGTTCCTTTTCTGAAATGACCAGTAAGAAAAGGCGTCTGATCACGTTACGATTTTAGAGTGGATAAGCGGCTGTGTCATAGCGCTTGTCTAAAAGGGTGGTACCGCGAGACAAGCCTTCTCGTCCCTTATGGGATGAGAGGGCTTTTTTTATTGTTTTTTAATCAGAATTTGCATATGGAGGAATGGGTATGAACTACAAAGACACCTTATTAATGCCGAAAACAGAATTCCCAATGAGAGGGAACTTGCCGAACAAAGAGCCTGAAATCCAAGAGGAGTGGGCAGAAAAAGACATCTATCAAATGGTTTTAGAGCGTACAAAAGGACGCCCGACCTTTATTTTGCATGATGGACCTCCATATGCGAATGGTGACATTCATATGGGGCACGCACTCAATAAAATCCTAAAAGATTTTATTGTCCGTTTTAAATCAATGAATGGCTTCCATGCACCGTACGTACCGGGCTGGGATACACACGGCTTACCAATTGAAACAGCGCTCACTAAAAATAAAAAAGTCAAACGTAAAGAAATGTCGACAGCTGAATTCCGCAAACTATGCGAGGAGTATGCTTGGAAGCAAATCGAAGGTCAGCGCAATCAATTTAAGCGATTAGGCGTCAGAGCAGACTGGGATAATCCATATGTCACGTTAAAGCCTGAGTATGAAGCGCAACAAATTCTTGTCTTCGGTGAAATGGCGAAGAGAGGCTATATTTACAAAGGACTAAAACCTGTTAACTGGTCTCCTTCGAGTGAGTCAGCTCTTGCTGAAGCGGAAATTGAATATAAAGACAAACGTTCACCATCCATTTACGTTTCATTTAAAGTGAAAGATGGAAAAGGCGTACTTGAAAATGACGAACAATTCATCATCTGGACAACAACACCTTGGACACTTCCTGCAAACCTTGGCATTTGTGTTCATCCAAACCTAGAGTACAGCGTTCTTCAAGTAGGTGCTGAGCGATATGTTGTCGCATCTGAGCTTGTTGAACAAGTGGCAAAAACGCTTGGCTTTGAAGAGTATGAAGTCGTGAAAACATTAAAAGGAAAAGAATTAGATAACGTCGTTGCAGAGCATCCGATCTATGGTAGAGATTCACTTGTGATGCTTGGTGACCACGTGACAACGGATGCAGGTACAGGCTGTGTTCATACAGCACCAGGTCACGGGGAAGATGACTTTGTTGTCAGCATGAAGTACGGTCTTGACGTACTATGTCCAGTAGACGAAAAAGGTGTCATGACAGAAGAAGCGCCTGGTTTTGAAGGACTATTCTACGAAGATGCCAATAAAGCCATCACAGAACAGCTTGAAGCAAAAGGCGCGCTGAAAAAGCTCGACTTTATCACGCACTCTTACCCGCATGACTGGAGAACGAAAAAACCAACGATTTATCGTGCAACCGCTCAGTGGTTTGCATCGATTAAAGACTTTAGAGAAGCGCTACTAGACAATATTAAAGAAACGAAATGGGTGCCAGCATGGGGCGAGACACGCCTATTCAATATGGTGCGTGACAGAGGTGACTGGTGCATTTCAAGACAGCGTGTATGGGGCGTTCCAATTCCGGTCTTTTATGCCGAAAATGGTGAGCCAATCATCACAGATGAAACCATTCAGCATGTCTCTCAATTATTTAGAGAACATGGCTCGAATATTTGGTTTGAAAAAGAAGCGAAAGAACTATTGCCAGAAGGCTTTACACATCCAGGCAGCCCGAACGGAGAATTCACAAAAGAGCAGGACATCATGGATGTATGGTTTGATTCTGGTTCTTCTCACCAAGCTGTTTTAGAAGAAAGAAATGACCTTGTTCGTCCGGCAGACCTTTACCTTGAAGGTTCTGACCAGTATCGTGGATGGTTCAACTCATCTTTATCTACTTCTGTAGCTATCACAGGAAAAGCACCTTATAAAGGAGTGGTTAGCCATGGAATGACTTTGGATAAAGAAGGACGTAAAATGAGTAAATCCTTAGGAAATACCATTGAACCTGACAAAGTAGCTAAACAACTAGGTGCTGAAATTCTTAGACTTTGGGTATCTTCTGTTAACTATCAAGCCGATCACCCGGTGTCTGATGATATCTTAAAACAAGTAGCAGAGGTCTATCGTAAAATCCGTAACACGTTCCGCTTCCTGCACGGTAACCTATTTGACTTTGACCCAGCAGTCAATGCAGTACCTGTAGAAGAGCTTCGCGAAGTGGATCAATATATTTTGATCAAATTAAACAAACTGATTGATAAAGTGAAAAAGGCTTATGATGATTACGAATTTGCGGTCGTGTATCATGCAATTCACAATTTCTGTACGATTGAGCTAAGCTCATTCTATCTCGATTTTGCAAAGGATGTCGTGTACATTGAGCATGCAGATCATCCAGACCGCCGCAGCATGCAGACCGTCTTCTACGAAACATTAATGGCGTTAGTGAAGCTGACTGCACCAATTCTTCCGCATACAGCAGATGAATTATGGAGCCACTTAAGCTTTGTTGAAGAGCCAAGTGTTCAGTTAACAGATATGCCAGAAGGTGTGGCTGTTTCTCAAGCAGAAGCGACAGAAGCGAAGTTCGACCGCTTCATGGAAGTGCGTGACGATGTGCTAAAAGCGCTCGAAATTGCGCGTAACGAAAAAGTCATCGGACGTTCTCTTGAAGCAAGTGTGACACTTTACGCGACAGATGAAGTGAAAGACCTTCTTGCATCCATTAAAGAAGATGTGAAGCAGCTCTTTATCATCTCTGAACTAGCGGTAGAAGATAAGCAGAATGCAGATGCATCAGCACCTGAATACACATCAGGACGTATTGTGGTTCAAAAAGCAGAAGGAGAATTGTGCGAACGTTCTCGCGTTATTTCAAAAGATGTTGGTGCAAATCCGAAATATCCAACATTGTCACTTAAAAATGCTGAAATCGTGGAAAAATATTACCAGAATTAACAGTGTGATATGACCAACTAGCGCCCCGCCATAAGCGGGGCGTTTTCTATTCTGAGAAAATGACAGCGTTTAGAACGAAAGGAAAAATCTTATGGCTTTAAAGTGATCAGGCGGGGTAACAATATGATTATCACGACAGGGCAGGAGTTGAAATAGCGACATGAATGGCGATCTAGAGACGATTTACACGGAACTCCTTCAAATGAAAGAAGAGCTGCAAGCTAAACTGTTTGAATACGCATCATTTCGTTCACCCGCTGAGCATGTCTCAATGAACGAGGTCCAAACGACCACGCTTCTTTATCACATCAAAGAAGAGCTGCAAGATGTGTCTCTCGCTATTGCAAAAATTGAACAAGGAACCTATGGTATATGTGAGGCGACAGGTCATGTCATTCCGCTTGAACAAATGATTATTCTTCCTACCGCCCGCACGGCTGACGACTTTTTATATCATAAGCAATACGAGAAAAAAGCATTCACTCCTTATCCTCATGAATCAGATGATTCTCATTTTGAAGCCTTCCACATGTAGGGAGGTTTTTGTCTGTCAACTAAAGTTTCTTTACTCCTCCCTGTTTTCTTGATAAAATGCTTAAAGATCAAAGTATGAAAGTGGAGGAACGTGTGTGTTCTATTACATAATCGCATTCGTGATGATTTGTTTAGATCAATTAACAAAATGGCTCATTGTCAAAAATATGATGCTCGGAGATTCTTATCCAGTGATTGATGGCTTCTTTTATATCACGTCACACCGAAATTCAGGCGCCGCGTGGGGAATTCTCCAAGGACAAATGTGGTTTTTCTATGTGATCACACTCGTTGTTATTGCGGGAATTGTTTATTATTTGCAAAAGCATGGACAAAAGGACAAGCTGCTTGGAGTTGCGCTGGCCTTAATGCTTGGCGGAGCGATTGGGAATTTTATCGACCGCGTTTTCCGTCAGGAAGTGGTAGATTTTGCTCATTTCGTCTTTGGGAATTATCACTACCCAATCTTTAATATTGCAGATTCTTCTCTATGTGTAGGGGTTATTCTGCTCTTTATTCAAATGCTTTTAGATGGAAAGAAAACGAAGGAGTCAACTACATGAATCAAGTAAATATTGCCGTTTCAGAAGAACAAACGAGTGAACGGCTTGATAAATTTCTAAGCACGACAGAACCAGAATGGTCAAGAACCCAGGTCCAGCAGTGGGTAAAGGATGGGCTGATCGAAGTAAACGGGAAACAAGTGAAAGCCAATTACAAAGTACAACCTGGAGATCAGATTAAAGTCGAGATTCCAGACCCAGAAGTACTAGATGTAGAAGCAGAACCAATGGATCTTGATATTTATTATGAGGATGCAGATGTGCTAGTGGTGAATAAACCTCGAGGAATGGTTGTTCATCCAGCGCCAGGTCACGTCTCCGGAACACTTGTGAATGGCCTGATGGCACATTGCACGGACTTATCAGGCATTAATGGTGTGATGCGTCCTGGAATTGTCCACCGAATTGATAAAGACACGTCTGGACTGTTAATGGTCGCAAAAAACGATATGGCGCATGAATCACTCGTCAATCAGCTTGTGGCTAAGACCGTCACAAGAAAATATACGGCCGTTGTCCATGGCATTATCCAGCATGATACAGGCACAATTGATGCCCCAATTGGCAGAGACAAAAAAGACCGCCAAAGCATGACGGTGACAAAAGAAAGTGCAAAACAAGCCGTCACTCACTTTGATGTGATTGAACGCTTTGAGGACTTCACGGTGGTGGAGTGCCGACTTGAAACAGGAAGAACACACCAGATTCGTGTTCATATGAAATATATCGGTTATCCGCTTGCAGGAGATCCGAAATATGGACCGAGAAAGACAGTCGATTTCAATGGTCAGCTGCTGCATGCAGGTGTTTTAGGATTTGATCATCCTAGAACAGGAGAATATATCGAGTTCACAGCACCGATTCCTGCTGATATGCAAGCTTTTATCGATTCATTAAGAAATAACGATTGACAGGCCGTTCTTTTTTTGAAATAATAAACGAAGAAATGAAGATTCTTTAAAACAGTCCAGAGAGGCTGAGAAGGATAACGGATCAATTTGTGCACGTGTATGCACAAATGAACGCCCCTCTCTGCCCTTTGCAGAAGGGGCTTTTTATTTGTCAAAAAGAGGTGTAAAAGATGGAACAAAAAGCAGTCATTCTTGATGAACAAGCGATCAGACGAGCGCTTACCCGAATTGCACATGAAATGATTGAGCGCAACAAAGGGATGAAAGATGTCATCCTTGCGGGGATCAAGACAAGAGGCATTCATCTTGCAAAGCGCCTTGCAGAGCGCATCGAGCAAATTGAAGGAAATCCAGTCATAGTGGGTGAACTTGATATTACGCTATACCGTGATGACCTGACAAAAAAGACAGACAACCAAGACCCGCTTGTAAAGGGTGCAGACATCCCAGCTGACATTAATGACAAAACACTGATCGTCGTTGACGATGTCCTGTTTACAGGCAGAACCGTCAGAGCGGCCATGGATGCCCTTGTGGATGTAGGAAGACCATCTTCCATTCAGCTTGCTGTTCTCGTCGACCGGGGACACCGGGAGCTGCCGATTCGAGCGGATTATATCGGGAAGAACATTCCGACATCAAAAGCAGAGACAGTTATGGTTCAGCTGAATGAAGTAGATCAAAACGACCTTGTCGCTATATATGAAAAATAACCTTTTTAAATGCATTCCAGAGAGTTTGCAAAGAGGGCAATAACAGAGATACCGAGCACGGCAAACATGACGTGTACGGTTTTTCTAGGCCTCTTTGCGCATACTCGCAAAGAGGCTTTTTTAATGAAGAAGGACACATCTAGGAGGAAAAATCATGAGTCAGCAAAAAGCCAATTTAGGCATTCGAGATATCCCAAAACCGTTCACATGGCTATCACTTAGCCTTCAGCATTTGTTTGCCATGTTTGGAGCGACCATACTTGTACCAAAGATTATTGATATGAGTCCAGCAGTCGCGCTCATCTCAAGTGGTGTTGGAACCATTGTTTACTTAATCATCACAAGAGGCCAAATTCCGGCGTATCTTGGATCGTCCTTTGCCTTTATCGCCCCCATACTGAATGTGAAAGCCACAGGCGGCCCTGGAGCCGCAATGGTCGGTGCCTTCATGGCGGGTGTCGCTTATGCACTCATTGCACTATTTATTAAATGGCTCGGCACAGGCTGGCTGATGAAGCTTCTACCGCCTGTCGTCGTAGGACCGGTCATTATGGTCATCGGACTCGGACTCGCTGGAACAGCTGTCAACATGGCGATGTATGTTGATCCGAATGCAACCGAGCTTGTTTACAGCCTGAAGCACTTAATGGTCGCCGGCTTCACACTGGCTGTCACGATTATCAGCATGATTTTCCTAAGAGGATTCCTTAGCTTGATCCCAGTATTAATCGGCATTATCAGCGGCTATCTCTTTGCCTTATCACAAGGAATTGTGAACTTCCAGCCGGTCATTGATGCAAAATGGTTTGCTGTACCAGACTTCGTTGTACCATTTGTGGACTACACACCAGCTGTGACTTTAAGCATTCTCACCGTAATGGTGCCGGTTGCCTTTGTGACAATGTCTGAGCACATCGGCCACCAAGTGGTGTTAAGTAAAGTTGTAGGGCAAGATTTCATTAAAAAACCTGGTCTTCACCGCTCCATTTTAGGAGACAGTGCGGCGACAATTTTCGCTTCACTCATTGGCGGACCGCCGACAACAACGTATGGAGAGAATATCGGCGTCCTTGCCATCACAAGAGTGTTCAGTATCTTCGTCATCGGCGGAGCAGCAGTATTTGCAATCTGCTTCGGCTTTGTCGGAAAAATTTCAGCATTAATCAGTACAGTGCCGTCCGCGGTCATGGGAGGCGTTTCATTCCTGCTCTTTGGGATCATTGCCTCAAGCGGTCTGAGAATCCTGATTGATCATAAAGTGAATTTTGAAGAAAAGCGTAATCTCATTATCGCATCAGTCATCTTAGTCATCGGAATTGGCGGGGCATTCATTGAGGTGAAACAAATCAACCTCACACTATCTGGAATGGCACTTGCTGCCATCACGGGTGTCCTGTTAAACCTGATCCTGCCGCAGCAAAAAGCGGATGATGACGAGTCAAATGAATCGAATACAGAAAACCTTTTAAAAGAAGTCCAGTGAGGCTGACAAGGGTTCTAAAATGAGCAGAATGCACGAACGTGCCGCTGCTTCTTTTGGAGAACCCTAAGCTGCCGAGGCTTAGGGTTTTTTTGAACCTGAAAGTGATGAAAAACTAGAGGGGGAAGAAAAAATGAATGATCTATCGACTATGAGCAGCTTGTCTACAGAAGAGATTTTACAGCTGATTGAAGAAGCAACGGCTCTCAAAAAGGGGAAGCAAGAGCCTGGCTTAGCGGGAGAATTTGTAGCAAACCTCTTCTTTGAACCAAGCACAAGAACACGATTTAGCTTCGAAGTCGCCGAAAAGAAACTGGGGATGAATGTACTGAGCTTAGATGCGGCAAGCACCTCCGTTCAAAAAGGCGAAACCCTATACGATACGGTAAAAACGCTTGAATCCATCGGTGTGAAAGCTTGTGTGATCAGAGACAGCACTGATGAATATTACAACGAGCTAATCGGGAAGGTTGGGATTCCCATCATCAATGCTGGAGATGGCTGCGGGCAGCACCCGACCCAATCACTGCTTGACCTAATGACCATCTATGAAGAGTTTGGCGGCTTTGAGGGCTTAACGATTTCGATTCATGGAGACATCAAGCACAGCAGGGTGGCAAGGTCGAATGCTGAAGTACTCTCAAGGCTCGGAGCGACAGTCCTTTTCTCAGGGCCTGCTTCCTTCCAAGATGAGCAAAACCCTCACGGAACGTATGTCCAAGTAGACGAAGCCATTAGACAATCTGATGTGGTGATGCTGCTTAGAATCCAGCATGAACGGCACGCTGAAAAAATGGGCAATGAAGATTACTTATCGACTTATGGATTAACAGTAAACAGGGCAAACAACATGAAAGAACGAGCCATTATCATGCATCCAGCACCAGTAAACAGAGGTGTGGAGATAGATGATTCTTTAGTGGAATCAGAGCAGTCACGAATTTTCAAGCAAATGGAAAATGGCGTTTATGTCCGAATGGCGGTATTAAAAAGAGCTTTTCAAAATAGCAGACTACATCAAAAAGGGAGAGATTCTGTCTATGTCGTATCTCATTAAAAACGGTTTTATCTTAACAAGCACAGGTGAAAAAGTGAAGCAGGATATTAGGGTAGAAGGAGAAGTGATTCAAGCGATTGGTCACTTAGAAAGAGAAGATGGAGAAGAGGTCATTGATGCTAAAGGGCTATTTGTTTCACCAGGCTTAATTGATCTGCATGTACATTTAAGAGAGCCAGGTGGAGAGAAAAAGGAAACGATTGAAACAGGCTCTAAAGCAGCAGCAAGAGGCGGCTATACAACGATTGCAGCGATGCCGAATACACGCCCAGTTCCAGATACAAAAGAGCAAATGGAATGGCTCATGAATCGGATCGAAGAGACCTCTTCTGTCAGAGTACTGCCATACGCCTCCATCACAACTAGGCAAATTGGGGAAGAGATGACAGACTTTGCAGCACTAAAAGAAGCAGGCGCCTTCGCTTTCACAGATGACGGGGTTGGCATCCAAACAGCAGGCATGATGTACGAAGCGATGAAAAAGGCAGCAAGTCTTGATCAAGCGATTGTGGCACACTGTGAAGATAACTCGCTCATTTACGGAGGATGCGTTCATGAAGGAGAATTTTCAAAAGCAAATGAATTAAACGGAATACCGTCCATTTGTGAATCGGTGCATATTGCAAGAGATGTTCTTTTAGCAGAAGCAGCGAACTGTCATTATCATGTATGTCATATCAGTACGAAAGAATCTGTGCGAGTCGTTCGCGATGCAAAAAAAGCAGGCATCCGTGTGACGGCAGAGGTGTCACCGCATCACCTGCTCTTATGTGATGCAGACATCCCAGGACTTGACACAAATTATAAAATGAACCCGCCGCTCAGAGGAAAAGAGGATCGCGAGGCACTAATTGAGGGACTGTTAGATGGAACGATTGATTTCATCGCAACAGACCATGCACCGCATACAGAAGAAGAAAAGAACGAAACGATGCAGCGCGCACCTTTTGGAATAGTCGGACTTGAAACAGCGTTCCCGCTTCTGTACACACGATTTGTCAAAACGGGCGAATGGACATTAAAAGAACTCGTTGATTATATGACGATCAAGCCAGCAGAAGCTTTCTCCCTTCCTTATGGAAAGCTGGAAGAAGGACAAACAGCTGATATTACACTCATTGATTTAAACAAAGAAATGGCAATCGATAAAAAAAGCTTCTTATCTAAAGGACAAAATACACCGTTTGACAAATTGACTGTATCAGGATGGCCGGTCATG
This sequence comes from Bacillus sp. FSL R7-0672, assembly GCF_038601465.1. NCBI lineage: Bacteria > Bacillati > Bacillota > Bacilli > Caryophanales > Bacillaceae > Bacillus > Bacillus sp. FSL R7-0672. Next base: position 1,523,742 of record NZ_CP152010.1, read on the forward strand.
ACACTTGCATCTGGGAAAGTCGTGTATGAAGAGGGGAGACTAGTAAAATGAAGAGACGCTTAGTGCTAGAAAACGGAACAGTATTCGAAGGAACAGGCTTCGGCAGCTTAGAATCGTCAGTCGGAGAAGTCGTCTTTAATACAGGGATGACGGGCTATCAAGAAATTTTGTCTGATCCATCATACTGCGGACAAATTGTCACACTCACTTACCCGCTTATCGGCAACTATGGCATCAACCGTGATGATTTTGAATCGATCACACCGTTTGTAAAAGGGCTGATTGTGAAGGAGCTTTGTGAAAAGCCCTCAAACTGGCGCTCTTCATACTCGCTTGATGAGTATTTGAAAATGAAAAACATTCCAGGCCTTAGCGGAATCGATACACGGAAGCTGACGAGAATGATTCGAAGTGCAGGTACTTTAAGAGGGGCATTTGCAGGACCGGATGAACAAGTGGAATATGTGGTCCGCCGCCTTCAAACAATGCAGCTGCCAACTGATCAAGTAAGTCAAGTATCTGTGAAAAATGCGTATCCAAGCCCAGGAAGAGGAAAAAGAATTGTCCTTGTCGATTTCGGCATGAAGCACGGCATTTTGCGCGAACTCAATAAACGTGACTGTGATGTCATCGTGGTGCCGTACAATATCACGGCAGATGAAGTATTGCAGTTAAAGCCTGATGGAATCATGCTTTCAAACGGCCCCGGGGATCCTGCTGATGTACCAGAAGCAGTCGAGATGATTCAGCACTTGATTGGGAAAGTTCCACTCTTTGGCATTTGCCTTGGACATCAATTATTCGCTCTTGCGTGCGGTGCAAGTACTGAAAAAATGAAATTCGGTCACAGAGGCTCGAACCACCCAGTCAAGGAACTAGCAACTGGCAAGGTGACATTGACAGCTCAAAACCACGGCTACACAGTCAGTGCGATTAACGAGGACGTGCTTGAAGTCACACATATCGCACTAAACGACAATACGATTGAAGGGTTAAAACATAAAGAAGCACCAGCATTCACTGTCCAGTACCACCCAGAAGCATCACCAGGTCCAGAAGATGCGAACTACTTATTCGACCAGTTTATGGACATGATTCATACAACTGAGAAAGAAGGGGAAGAAGTATGCCAAAACGCGTAGATATCAAAAAGATTTTAGTTATCGGATCAGGTCCAATCATCATCGGTCAGGCAGCGGAGTTTGACTATGCAGGCACACAGGCTTGCTTAGCACTAAAAGAAGAAGGCTATGAAGTCGTTCTTGTGAATTCCAATCCAGCGACCATCATGACAGATACAGAAATGGCCGATAAGGTATACATCGAACCACTGACACCAGAATTCTTAACACGAATCATTCGAAAAGAACGTCCTGATGCGATCTTGCCAACACTTGGCGGACAAACTGGACTTAACCTTGCTGTTGAATTATCAGACCTTGGTGTATTAGCTGAATGCGGCGTTGAAGTACTCGGTACAAAGCTGTCAGCAATCCAAAAAGCAGAAGACAGAGATCTATTCCGTAATCTGATGAATGAACTAAATGAGCCTGTACCAGAAAGTGCAATCATCCATAACCTAGAAGAAGCGATGGCGTTTACGAATCAAATCGGTTTCCCTGTCATTGTGAGACCAGCTTATACATTAGGCGGAACAGGCGGCGGAATTTGTACAAACGAGCAAGAGCTGAAGGAAATCGTCGAAAATGGTTTGAAGCTAAGCCCAGTCACACAATGTTTACTTGAAAAAAGTATTGCAGGCTTTAAAGAAATTGAATATGAAGTCATGCGTGATAGCGGTGATACTGCGATCGTTGTTTGTAACATGGAAAACTTTGATCCAGTCGGTATCCACACAGGTGACAGTATCGTTGTGGCGCCAAGCCAAACGTTAAGTGACCGTGAATATCAGCTGCTTCGCAATGTGTCGCTCAAGCTAATCCGAGCACTTGGGATTGAAGGTGGATGTAACGTACAGTTGGCGATTGACCCAGACAGCTTTCAATACTATATCATCGAAGTAAACCCGCGCGTGAGTCGTTCTTCTGCACTTGCGTCGAAAGCAACAGGTTATCCAATTGCCAAACTTGCAGCGAAAATTGCTGTCGGCTTAACGCTTGATGAAATGATGAACCCAGTCACAGGTAAAACCTATGCCGCCTTCGAACCGGCACTCGACTATATTGTGTCTAAAATCCCGCGCTGGCCGTTTGATAAATTCGAATCTGCCAACAGACGTCTTGGTACGCAAATGAAAGCAACGGGTGAAGTGATGGCGATCGGCCGTACATTAGAAGAGTCTCTTCTAAAAGCTGTCCGTTCACTTGAAGCTGATGTGCATCACATTGAATTAAAAGATGAAGCAGATATCACAAACGAAGTGCTTGAAAAGCGGATTATCAAGGCGGGAGACGAACGATTATTCTATATCGCCGAGGCGCTTAGAAGAAGCTATACGGTTGAACAAATACATGAATTCTCAAAAATTGATTACTTCTTCCTTCATAAACTGGAAGGCATCATCGCTTTTGAAAAGACATTAAAAGAAAACAAAGGCAATACAGACGTATTAAAAGAAGCGAAAGAAAAAGGCTTCTCAGACATCTATATTAGCCGCGAGTGGAATATGAATGAAGCGGACGTCTACACGCTAAGACAAGAAGCAGGCATCGTACCTGTTTACAAAATGGTAGATACTTGTGCGGCTGAATTTGAATCCGAGACGCCATATTTCTACAGCACGTATGAAGATGAAAATGAATCAGAACGTACAGACAAGAAAAGTGTCATCGTATTAGGCTCAGGTCCTATCAGAATCGGTCAAGGAGTAGAATTTGATTATGCGACCGTTCATTCTGTGTGGGCAATCAAACAAGCAGGCTATGAAGCAATCATTATTAACAACAACCCTGAAACGGTCTCAACAGACTTTAGTATTTCAGACAAGCTCTACTTTGAACCACTTACTGTAGAAGATGTAATGCACATTATCGATCTTGAGCAGCCTGAAGGAGTCGTTGTCCAGTTCGGCGGACAAACAGCAATCAACCTAGCAGATGAATTATCAAATAGAGGGGTGAAGATTCTCGGCACTTCTCTTGAAGACCTAGACCGAGCCGAAAACAGGGACAAGTTTGAACAAACATTAGAAGCACTCGGCGTGCCGCAGCCTAAAGGGAAAACAGCTACGTCTGTGCCAGAAGCTGTAGCGATTGCCAATCAGATCGGCTACCCAGTCCTTGTCCGTCCTTCCTATGTATTAGGCGGTCGCGCAATGGAAATTGTTTATCAAGAAGCTGAGCTTCTTCACTACATGGAGAATGCAGTGAAAGTCAATCCGCAGCACCCAGTGCTAATTGACAAGTATTTGACAGGAAAAGAAATCGAAGTAGATGCCGTGTCTGATGGCGAAACTGTCGTGATCCCAGGCATTATGGAACATATTGAAAGAGCTGGGGTTCACTCTGGTGACTCGATTGCGGTTTACCCGCCGCAAACATTGTCTGAAGAGATCAAAGAGAAGATCGCAGAATACACGATCAAGCTCGCAAAAGGACTCAATATTATTGGGCTGCTAAACATTCAATTTGTTCTCTCAAAAGGTGAAGTGTTCGTACTTGAAGTGAACCCGCGTTCAAGCCGGACAGTTCCTTTCTTAAGTAAAATCACGGGCATCCCGATGGCAAACCTTGCGACAAAAGTCATTTTAGGAGAAAAACTGAAAAACTATGGCTACGAAGAAGGACTTCACACAGAGCAAGAAGGGGTGTACGTCAAAGTTCCAGTCTTCTCTTTTGCAAAACTAAGAAGAGTCGATATTACACTCGGACCTGAAATGAAATCAACAGGTGAAGTCATGGGGAAAGATGTCACAATCGAAAAAGCTCTTTACAAAGGATTAATTGCATCAGGCATTCAAATTCCTAAAGACGGGACAGTTCTTCTGACAGTGGCTGATAAGGATAAAGAAGAAGGACTTGAGATTGCGAGAAGATTCCATTCAATCGGCTACCATATTTTAGCGACAGAAGGAACGGCGAAGTACTTAAAACAAGCTTCCATCCCATCAAGTGTTGTTGGCAAAATAGGAGAAGAAGGCAAAAATCTTCTCGATGTCATTCGAAACGGGGAAGCACAATTTGTTATCAACACTCTGACAAAAGGAAAACAGCCGGCAAGAGACGGCTTTAGAATCAGACGGGAAGCTGTTGAAAATGGCGTAGCTTGCTTAACGTCGCTAGATACAGCAGAAGCGATTTTAAGAGTACTAGAAAGCATGACATTTAGAGCGGACGAAATGCCAGAAGTGAAAACGAATGCTGAGGTGACAGTAACGATATGAAAAAAGCATACTTGACGGTCGTCTCAAATCGAGAGATCGCTGATCATATTTACGAAATGACATTAAAAGGTGACCTTGTGGACTCCTTTCAAACGGCTGGACAATTTCTTCATATCAAGGTCAGCGAGTCCATGACACCGCTGCTGAGAAGACCGATCAGTATTGCCAATATTCATGCCGAGAAACAAGAAGCAACCATCATCTACCGTGCAGAGGGAGAGGGCACAAAACTCCTTTCCCAAAGGCGCGATGGGGAATCCATCGATGTATTAGGGCCGCTTGGCAACGGGTATGATCCATCAGTTGTTCAGCCAGGTCAGACAGCGTTACTAGTCGGTGGTGGAATTGGAGTACCGCCTTTATATGAGCTGTCCAAGCGTTTAACGAAAAAAGGCGTCATCGTCAAGCATGTCCTTGGCTTTCAATCGAAAAAGGATGTATTTTACGAGGAGAAATTCCAAGCACTCGGAGATACATTTATCGCGACAGTTGATGGAACATATGGCGCAAAGGGCTTCGTGACAAGTGTCATTGAAGAGAATGATTTGAGCTTTGATGTCATGCTTTCCTGCGGGCCGACCCCTATGTTAAAAGCACTAAAAGACTCTTACCCTGATAAGCCTGTCTACATTTCAATGGAAGAACGAATGGGCTGCGGAATTGGTGCTTGCTTTGCATGTGTCTGTCATACAGACCAGCACGAAAAAGCTTACGTCAAAGTCTGTTTGGATGGACCTGTATTTAAAGCAGAGGAGGTGGCGTTGTCATGCTAAACGTTGAGTTACCAGGCTTATCTTTAAAGAATCCGATTATCCCTGCATCAGGCTGCTTTGGATTCGGGAGAGAATTTGCTTCATTATACGACTTATCCGTGCTTGGCGGTATCATGATCAAAGCCACAACCTTAGAACCGAGATTTGGCAACCCGACACCAAGGGTAGCAGAGACAGGTGCCGGGATGCTCAATGCCATCGGTCTTCAAAATCCTGGCCTAAAAGGCGTGCTGGAAAATGAATTGCCTTGGCTTGAGCAGTTTGATACGCCTATTATTGCAAACGTCGCTGGCTCACAGGTCGATGATTATGTTGAAGTAGCGAAGCAGATCAGCCAAGCAAAAAATGTCCATGCCCTTGAACTGAATATCTCGTGTCCGAATGTCAAAACAGGCGGAATTGCTTTTGGTACAGATCCTCAAATGGCAGCAGCATTGACAAAAGCGGTGAAGGACGTGTCCTCCGTTCCTGTCTATGTCAAACTGTCTCCTAACGTAGCCAATATTGTGGAGATTGCTCAAGCGATTGAATCTGCTGGAGCGGATGGACTCACGATGATTAACACGTTAATCGGTATGCGTTTAGATTTAAAAACGGGGAAACCGATTCTTGCCAATAAAACAGGCGGATTATCAGGCCCTGCTGTCAAACCTGTCGCTGTGCGCATGGTACATGAGGTCAGTCAAGCGGTTTCTATCCCGATTATCGGAATGGGCGGAGTGCAAAATGCTGAAGATGTACTTGAATTTTTACTAGCAGGTGCGAGTGCAGTAGCTGTTGGCACAGCCAATTTTGTAAACCCATTTATTTGCCCAGAAATCATTGAAGAACTGCCGAATGTATTAGCAGCCTACGGGTATTCATCTGTAGAGGAATGTACAGGAAGGAGCTGGAAACATGAAGCACTCGCCCATCATCGCGCTTGATTTTCCATCAGGGCAGGAGGCGCTTGCCTTTTTAGAACCCTTTGAAGGGACACCATTATTTGTGAAGGTCGGCATGGAGCTGTTTTACCAAGAAGGACCTGCCATCCTTGACGCACTTAAAGAAAAAAACTGTCGCATTTTCCTCGACCTCAAATTACATGACATTCCAACAACGGTGCAAAAAGCAATGAACCGGCTTGCCGCACTTGGCGTTGATCTAGTCAATGTCCATGCTGCTGGCGGGAAACAGATGATGCAAGCTGCGTTAGAAGGGCTTGAAAGCGGAACGCCTGCTGGACAAAAACGTCCGTGCATTATTGCAGTGACTCAGCTGACGAGTACATCTGAAGACATGATGAGAAGTGAATTACTCATAGACCGTCCGCTGCAAGAGACTGTTATCCGGTACGGTCAATTGGCATATGAAAGTGGACTAGACGGTGTTGTTTGCTCTGTTCATGAATCCAAAGCCCTTCATGAGCACATCTCACCTGACTTCCTCACTGTTACGCCAGGGATTCGTTTACTAAATGATCAAACCGATGATCAAAAGCGTGTGGCAACCCCTGCTTATGCAAAAGAGCAAGGTGTTTCACAAATTGTTGTCGGAAGGTCAATCACAAAAGCTGAAGAACCATTGGAAGCCTATCATCAAATTTTGAAAGAGTGGGAGTGACTGCCAGATGAAAACAAAAATCGCTAAACACCTATTACAAATCAAAGCGGTCTCATTGAAACCAGACGAACCGTTTACATGGGCAAGCGGTATCAAATCACCGATCTATTGTGACAACCGTCTCACCTTGTCCTATCCAGAAGTCAGACATGACATTGCTGAAGGTCTTAAAGAGCTGATTCTCACTCATTTTGAGGGAGCAGAGGTGATTGCTGGTACTGCAACAGCAGGCATCCCGCATGCGGCATTAGCGGCAGACCGTCTGAACGTCCCAATGTGTTATGTCAGAAGTAAGCCAAAAGCACATGGAAAAGGAAATCAAATTGAAGGCGCCGTATCTAAAGGCCAAAAGGTGGTCGTCGTAGAAGACCTGATTTCAACAGGAGGCAGTGTGCTTGAAGTGGTCGCTGCTCTTCAAGAAGCGGGCTGTGACGTACTAGGCGTTGCCGCGATCTTCACATACGGTCTGCCAAAAGCTGCGGCAGCATTCCAAGAGAAAAACATTCCATATGTCACCCTAACAGACTATGATACCCTCACAGACGTGGCACTTGAGCTGAAAGCGATTGAGCCTTCTGCTATGAATAAATTGAAACGCTGGAGACAAGATCCTTCCTCTGAATCTTGGATGGAAGAAACCGTCTAAAAAGCTGCGCCTCCCCGCACAGCTTTTTTATTTGGTTAAAAATAGTAAAATAGACTCAAATTTAAATAAAAACTAATCCTATCAATAAAGTCGGGTTGACTTTTGTTTGAATTGTGTTAATATTTAAGACAAATTAAAACACTTATCCAGAGAGGTGGAGGGACTGGCCCGATGAAGCCCGGCAACCTGCGATTTGCAAGGTGCTACTTCCTACAAAATGATTCTATTTTGAAAGATAAGGAAATCGTGAGCTTCCTCATCTTTCTTTCGGACTGAAAGGAAGTTTTTTTATTTTAACGGTGAGGGGGAAGTGAAGCAAAAGCAGGATGAAGACTTAATTGAAGCCTATGCATAAACTGATTGGGGATATAAATTCAGTTTAGTTACACTGATTGTTCAGGACGGTCAAGTGATTCAAGTGGCAGAAGACAGAAAAAAATTCAGTTGACGTAGTGCGGAGAGTAGTGATACTCCGGAAGGGGAGAAACAATGTTAACTTATGAAAATTGGCAAGAGCCGTCCATTACATTTCAAGAAGATGATTTGTATAAAGGGGCCTTATCTGTGCTGAAATGGGCATACGGTCATTATGGTGATCAGCTCGTTTATGCATGCAGTTTTGGTATTGAAGGCATCGTCCTCATTGATCTGATTGCGAAAGTAAAAAAGGATGCAAGAATTGTCTTTTTAGATACAGGTCTGCATTTTAAGGAAACGTACGACACAATTGATGCGGTAAAGGAAAGATACCCGGGTTTAGATATTGTGCTGAAAACCCCTGAGCTGACGGTTGAGGAGCAAAACGAGCAGCATGGTGATCAGCTATGGAAAACAGATCCTCAAAGCTGCTGCCATATGCGTAAGGTCATTCCTTTGCAAGAAGCGCTATCTGGCTATCCGGCATGGCTTTCTGGCTTAAGGAGAGAGCAGTCACCTAAGCGAGCAGGGACGAACTTTTTAAATAAGGATGAAAAATTCAAATCAGTGAAAGTATGTCCGCTTATCCACTGGACGTGGAAGGACATATGGAGATATGCATCTAGAGAGGAACTTACTTATAATCCGCTGCATGATCAGGGATATCCAAGTATCGGGTGTGCCCCGTGTACACAGCCAGCATTTACTGCCGAAGATCTGCGGTCTGGCAGATGGTCAGGCACAGCTAAGACTGAGTGCGGATTACATGAGTAAGGGAGCATAGTGTATGGAAATTGCCGCAATTTTATTTAGTTTATTTTTCGCTCTAAACATTGGCGCGAGTGGTGCAGCAGCTTCGATGGGAATCGCGTACGGATCAGGTGCGATTCGAAAGCCGATCTATGCACTCAGTGTATGCGCAGTTGGGATTTTAGCAGGTTCAGTTATTGGCGGTGGTGAGGTTGTCAAAACGATTAGCTCTGGGATTATGCCTGAATCCGTCATTACACTTGAAATTGTTTGTATTATTATTGGTTCTGCTGCATTATCACTCTTTATAGCGAATCTGATGGCCATTCCTTTGTCAACGAGTGAGGTGACAGTAGGAGCTGTAGTTGGTGTCGCGGTCGCATATAAAGTATTGTATGTGAAATCCATTTTAGTCATTGTGGCATTTTGGGTCATCATTCCGCTTGTCGCCTTTCTTTTTACCTTTGTTGTAGTCAAAATCATCAGAATGTTCCCTAAACGTAAGTTGTCTAAAAAAGGAACAATTATTTTATCCATTGTTTTAATCCTTAGTGGATTTTTAGAAGCATTTTCAGCAGGCATGAACAATGTGGCAAATGCAGTCGGTCCACTTGTTGCCGCGGGCGTTTTGTCAGTTGGGCAAGGAACGCTTTACGGCGGAATCTTTGTCGCTATTGGAGCCCTCTTGCTTGGTAGAAGAGTACTGGAAACAAACGGAAAGAAAATTACCCGCTATCAAACGGGCGAAGGGATATTGCTTTCGAGTACCGGTGCTGGACTTGTCATCGTCAGCTCTATTTTTGGGCTACCAGTCCCACTTACCCAAATCACCTCCTCGTCTATCATTGGGCTTGGCATGGCAAAAGGCGGACCTAATATTTTTCATAAACATGTGGTGAAAAAAATGCTGAAAGTGTGGGTTGTATCACCCTTTTTATCACTCAGTCTATCGTATTTGCTGGTGAGTCTTTTCTTAAAAGGAGACTATTACTCTATCTTTATCATGATGAGTGTACTGCTTGCCTCACTTGGTGCGCTAAGTCTGATGAAGGCAGTCAAAAATGAAAGCAGCTCGATTCATGAACAGGGCGGCGGGATTTAACGACAAATCCGACTATTTACATCTAATAAATAAGAACATTGAGAGGAAGATGAACAAATGAGTTTAACACCACATGGTGGCGTATTAATTAATCGAGTAAATGAAGAGTATGACCTCAGCATGGCTGCGAAGGAAATTGAACTAGATGCTATCTCTTTTGCAGACCTTGAACTCATAGCAATTGGCGGGTATAGTCCAATTGAAGGGTTTTTAACAAAAGCTGATTATGAAGCGGTTGTGAGCAGTATGCGGCTAGCAAGTGGTGTCGTTTGGTCTCTTCCAATTACACTGCCAGTGACAAAGGAAAAGGCAACGGAAATCCATCGAGGCGATATTGTGCGTCTATCGTATAACGGAACTGTATATGGCGTGATTGAAGTAGAGGATCAATACACACCAGATAAGGAAAAAGAAGCGGTGAATGTGTATAAAACTGATGACCGCAATCATCCAGGTGTGAAAAAATTATTTGAACGCGGTGACACGTACATTGGTGGTAAAATTACACTGATAAAACGCAGCGAAAAACCATTCCCTCAATTTACGTATGAGCCGGAAGAAACAAGACGTCATTTTAAAGAGAACGGCTGGAAAACGATTGTTGGTTTCCAAACGAGAAACCCTGTTCACCGTGCCCATGAATATATTCAAAAGACAGCACTTGAAACCGTCGATGGTTTATTTTTAAATCCACTTGTCGGTGAAACAAAATCAGACGATATTCCGGCAGACGTGAGAATGAAAAGCTATCAAGTGTTATTGAACGGTTATTACCCAAAGGATCGCGTCTTTTTAGGTGTTTTTCCTGCGGCAATGCGTTATGCTGGACCAAAGGAAGCAATCTTTCACGCGCTTGTTCGTAAAAATTACGGCTGTACTCACTTTATTGTGGGAAGAGATCATGCAGGTGTTGGTGATTATTACGGCACATACGAGGCGCAGGAGTTATTTGAACAATTTACAAGCGAAGAAATTGGCATTACCCCGTTAAAATTTGAACATAGCTTCTACTGTAATACATGTGAAGCAATGGCAACACCAAAAACATGTCCTCACGATAAAAGCGAGCATGTCATTCTTTCAGGTACAAAGGTTCGAACGATGCTGAGAAACGGAGAATTACCGCCAAGCACGTTCAGCCGAAAAGAAGTCATTGAAACATTAATCGAAGGATTAAAAACGACGGTATCTTAATGGGAGGGTATGACATGAGCAACGAACATATCGTGTGGCATGATTCATCTATTACAAAAAAAGAATATCAACAAAAAAACAATCATAAAAGCGGCATTATTTGGCTCACAGGTCTAAGTGGATCAGGTAAATCAACAATCGCAAATGCAGCGGCTAGAGAGCTGTTTGAACAAGGTTATCAAGTCACTGTTCTTGATGGCGATAATGTGCGGCATGGACTGAATAAAGATTTAGGGTTTTCAGATGATGACAGAAAAGAGAACATCCGACGTATCGGAGAAGTGGCGAAATTATTTGTTGAGCAAGGAACGATTGTCATCACGGCTTTTATTTCACCATTTCAAGAAGACCGCCGCATTGTCAGACAGTTAGTTGAAGCGGGAGAATTTCACGAAGTGTTTGTGAAATGTGATCTGAACGTATGCGAAGAGCGTGACCCAAAGGGTTTATATAAAAAAGCTAGAAATGGTGAAATTCCATTTTTCACCGGAATTGATTCACCGTATGAAGAGCCAGCTGCACCTGAGCTCGTTCTAGATACAGGTGAATTATCGCGTGAAGAGTCCAAACAGCGTCTTGTTGATTATGTAAAGGGAAGAGCGAAATAATCGCCTGATGGCAGGGGGAGAAAAGCACGATGGGGAAAGTATACATTGTGGGGGCTGGACCTGGGGATCCAGACTTAATTACATTAAAAGCCCATAAGGCAATACAGCAGGCAGATGTCATTTTATATGATCGCCTTGTCAATCAAGATATACTCGCCCACGCCAAACTCGAGGCGGAATTAATCTATTGCGGCAAGCTCCCGAATCATCATACGATGAGACAGGAAGCCATCAATGAAGCCCTTGTGACCCATGCAAAGGAAGGGAATGTTGTCGTCCGTCTGAAAGGCGGCGACCCCTTCGTATTTGGCCGCGGCGGTGAAGAAATCGAATGCTTAGCTGAGCACGGAATTCCATATGAAGTTGTCCCGGGGATTACCTCTGGTATTGCAGCAGCTGCTTATGCAGGCATTCCTGTGACGCACCGTGAATTCAGCTCGAATGTTGCGTTTGTCACGGGTCACTATCAAAAAGATGAGCATTTTGAAGAAAAGTGGGAGGCACTGGCTACGGGGATTGATACCCTTGTGATTTACATGGGCGTCAAAAACGTAGAAAGAGTGCAGCAGCTTCTTTTAAAAAATGGACGTGATCCTGAAACGCCAGCAGCCTTTATACACTGGGGAACCACGACAAGGCAAAAGACGACTTGCTGCACTGTGGCGACACTGTCTGAAACCGTTGAAAAAGAAGGCATCGAGCATCCAAGCTTAATAGTTGTTGGAGATGTCGTTCATTTTCACCAAAAGCTGAACTGGTTTGAACCTGCCCTTATTGAGAAATGAGATTGATAAAGACAAGACACGTACATTGATCGTGTCTTTTCGTCTGAACAAAACAAGTGAGAGGGAGGAGCCGCATGAAACAAGCTGTACTTTACGTTGGGCATGGAAGCAGGGTAAAAGAAGCACAAGATAAAGCCATTTCTTTTATGAAAAGCTGTATGCCGTTAGTAGAAGCCGAAATACAAGAAATTTGTTTTTTAGAACTGACAGCCCCTTCTATAGAGGAAGGTTTTGAAGCCTGTGTGAAAAAAGGAGCTACACACATTGCAATTGTCCCGCTCCTCCTTTTAACTGCTATGCATGCTAAATCGGATATTCCAGTTGAGATTGAGAAAGTTCAAAAACGATACCCGCAAGTGAAGGTCACATACGGGAAACCAATTGGGGTCAATCAAGAAGTGACAAAAGCAGTTGCTGCAAGAATTGAAGAAGCAGGATATCAAAGCGGGAAAGCACGGATTCTTTTAATTGGCCGCGGAAGCTCTGATCCAGATGTGAAGCGAGATGTGTTTGGCATTGCGGACGATGTCCGGCGCCTGCTGCCTCTTGCTGAGGTCTTGCCATGTTTTATTACAGCATGTGAGCCAAATTACCGAGATGTTCTTGCGCAATTAACAGCAGATGATGATACGCCTGTCTATCTCGTTCCTTATCTGTTGTTTACGGGTATTTTAATGAAAGAGATTGAAAATGAAGCGGCTCAGGCGAGAGAGAGGCTGAAAGATGTCCGGGTATGCCGGTATATTGGCTTTCATCCGCATGTAAAAGCAGCTTATATTGAACGCGTGCAAGAAACCATTTTAAACAAAGACGATGTGTTTCATTTCCAAGGAGAAAGCCATGCTTCCAGTCCATCTTGATTTAACCAATCAACAAGTGCTCATCGCTGGCGGTGGAAAAATAGCCGCAAGAAGGGCAGAGGCGCTATGCATAGAGCCTTGCCACATCACCATCGTGAGTCCTGACATTTCTAAAGAGATGGCACGTCTCATTGATACATACAACCTCAATTGGAAAGAAAAGAAAGTGGAAGCTGAAGATGTAGAGGATGTGTTTTTCATTGTCGCTGCTACAAACGATCCGGCTGTAAATGAATGGATTGCACAAACAGCACGACCTCACCAGCTTGTGAATTGTGTGAGTCAATCAGAGCTTGGCAATGTGATCGTGCCAAAGGTGGTCAAAGCAGGGAAAGTGACGATTTCAGTCTCTACAAGCGGTGCGAGCCCAGCCCGGACAAAACAGCTGGCTGCGGAAATTGAGACATTGCTTGAACAAGAGGATGTAGATACACTTGATGCTCTCTATATCGAAAGAAAAAAACAACAAAGAAAAAGCCGATAAAATCTCTTGAAAAGATTTTATCGGCTTTTATTATTTTCGCAGCTTTAGCACCACATCTTCGTCAGGCGTGACAAATAATGTTTGCTGTTGATCATACGTCACAAATCCGGGCTTGGCTCCCTTTGGTTTTTTCACATGCCGGATTTTCGTGTAATCGACAGGAACGGAGCTCGACTCTTTTGCCTTCGAGAAGTAGGCAGCGATTTGAGCCGCTTCAAGTAGCGTCTGTTCATCAGGCGTTTGATGCCGGATGACGACATGTGATCCAGGAATATCCTTCGTGTGTAGCCAAATGTCGTCACGGGCAGCCGCCTTTATGGTTAAATACTCGTTTTGTTTGTTGTTTTTTCCGACTAATATCGGAATCCCTTGAGACGATTCATACGCTTCAAGCTGAATGGCCGCCGTTTTTTTCTTTTTGGCGTTACGCTTTTGTTTGGCGCGTAAATATTTCCCTTCAACAAGCTCTTCTCTCATTTCCTCTAAATCCTTCGGTGAGGCAGAGGAGAGCTGCTGAATCAACTCATCAAAATAAGCAATCTCTTCATGCGTCCGCTCAATTTGCTCATTGACCGCTTCTACTGCATTTTTTGCCTTTTGATATTTTATGAAATATGCTTGCGCATTTTCAGAAGGGGTTTTGTTTGTTTTGAGCGGTATTGTGATTTCTCCGCCATCTTCATCGTAATAATTGATGACAGTCGCTTCTTTATCCCCTTTTTTGATGGCATATAAATTGGCTGTTAGCAATTCGCCATAGAGCTGGTATTTATGGGCATTTTGAGATTCTTCAAGGGTTCTGTTCAGTTTTTTGAGTTTGTTTTCATTTTTCTTTTTTTCATTTACGACAAACCGTTCAAGGTCAGACGCTTGTTGTTTCACTCTGTCTCTTTCAGCTTTGCCGAAATAAAAGCGGTCAAGCAGCTGGCTGAGAGAGTCGAATGTCTTTATTTCACCATCGACATGCTGCAGTTCTAATAAATAGAAATATTCTTTCCCGTCTTTTCTTGTGAGCTGCGGGGTAAAGGAATGCATGCGAATCAGCTGGAACATGTCGAGTAGCGTATTTGGAATAGTTTCCTTATTGGCAAGACCGGCCCTGTGTACAGCTTCCTTTGCAAACAGCGGAGAAACCCCAGAGAATGTTTCGACAATTTGCTTTGCGATCATTCCTTCTTGAAAGCGTAAATGCTTTAAAATATCGTCCTTCGTTACTGCAAACGGATTTAATTTTTGCTGCGCAGGCGGCAGAAGGTATTCGTGACCAGGAAGCACTGTTCGATAGCTGTTCACAGATGGAGAAAGATGCTTCAAGCCATCGATGATCTGCTGCGTGTCATCTTCGACAAGAATCAAATTACTATGCCTTCCCATGATTTCAATGTAGAGCTTTCGAGTCTGTTCGTCGCCAATTTCATTGCGACTTCGTACATGAAGTACGATCACACGGTCAAATCCAATTTGTTCAAAACGCTCAATGAATCCGCCCTCAAGATGTTTTCTAAGGAGCATACAAAACATTGGAGGTTCGCTTGGATTGTCATATTGCTGCTCTGTGAGCTGCACTCTAGCGTAGCTCGGATGAGCGGATAAAAGGAGCTTATGATTTTTTCCGTTTGCCCGGATATGAAAAATCAACTCGTGCTTATATGGCTGATGAATTTTTGAAATTCTTCCACCAGTTAATGTCTCTTGCAATTCATTTGTCATACCATATGTAAAAATGCCGTCAAATGACATGTTGGATACACCCTCTTCTTTCACACAAATCTACTGAAAGAACCTTCCATTTCTCGTTCTTTAGGCAGTCTTATTATTATAGCATGATTTAGGACGAGTCTGAATAAACTGGCTTATAGAACACTGCATATGAGAGAGAACAAAAGAGGAGTGGACGAGGTCAAATGAATTGGCATGAACTGAACCAAACCGATTTATTAAAAACAATGAATACATCGATAGGTGACGGACTGTCAGAAAAAGATGTACAAAAACGGCTTGAAAAACACGGGCCAAATGAATTGCAAGAAGGGAAAAAGGCGTCGGCTCTGATCATTTTTTTAGCGCAATTTAAAGACTTTATGGTGTTAATCTTGCTTGCAGCAACGATCATTTCTGCTTTTCTAGGCGAATACATTGATGCAGTCGCCATTGTAGCGATTGTTCTAATTAATGGAGTGCTCGGATTTTATCAAGAACGCCGGGCGGAAAAATCCCTTCAAGCGCTAAAGGAATTATCAACCCCGCATGTGTATGCAAGGAGAAATAATGAATGGATCAAGATCCCGTCCAAACATCTCGTGCCAGGGGATATTGTGAAATTTTCAAGTGGAGACCGGATTGGGGCAGATATTAGATTACTAGAAACAAAGAGCCTGGAAATCGAGGAGTCTGCTCTCACTGGCGAATCCATTCCAGCAGTCAAACACGCAAGTCCGCTTTCTAGTAATCATGTCTCGCTTGGAGATTTGACGAACATGACCTTTATGGGGACGCTTGTCACTAGAGGAAGCGGCGTGGGCGTTGTCATTGGTACAGGAATGAATACAGCGATGGGACAAATTGCCGGCATGCTGGATGCAGCAGGGAATATGGAAACACCGCTGCAAAGACGTCTCGAACAGCTGGGGAAAATCCTCATTGTGGCTGCTTTATTTTTAACTGTGCTCGTTGTGGTTCTTGGCATTGTGCAAGGACATGATTTGTATCATATGTTCCTGGCGGGAGTATCTCTTGCGGTTGCTGCCATTCCTGAAGGGCTGCCGGCGATTGTCACCGTCGCACTTTCCTTAGGAGTACAGCGGATGATCAAACAAAAATCGATTGTCAGAAAGCTCCCGGCGGTGGAGACTCTTGGCTGTGCGTCGATTATTTGCTCAGACAAAACAGGAACCATGACGCAAAATAAAATGACTGTGACCCATGTATGGGCAGAGGGCAAAACGTGGAATATTTCTGGTACGGGCTATGAGCCATCTGGTGATTTCACCTTGAACGGAGAACTTGTCCATGTAGACAAACATCCAAGCCTGCAAAAGGTGTTATTATACGGGGCGCTTTGTAATACATCGACCATCGTTGAAAAAGATGGCGAAATGAGGCTTGATGGTGATCCGACAGAGGGGGCACTTCTCACCGCAGCACGTAAAGCGGGTTTTACAGAGCAATTCATTGAAGCAGGATTTCACGTAGTAGAAGAGTTTCCTTTTGATTCAGAAAGAAAGATGATGTCAGTCGTCGTCGAAACGAATCAAAAAGAGCGGTACGTCATTGCAAAAGGTGCGCCGGATGTCTTGATGAACCGTTCAAGCCATATCATGCACGGCGGACGCACAGCTTCATTTTCAACCACTCACAGGCAAGAAACAGAGGCTGCGATTCAAGGATTAGCAAGACAAGCGCTGAGAACGATTGCCATTGCGTATAAAAAAGTTGGTCTGACAGAGAAAATCACCACTGTCCAGCAGGCTGAAACTGATTTAACATTTATCGGACTAGAGGGCATGATCGACCCGCCTCGTCCTGAAGTGAGACGAGCGATTAAAGAGTGTAGGGATGCGGGCATAAAAACAGTCATGATTACAGGGGATCACGTGGAAACAGCCAAAGCGATCGCAAAAGACTTGAGCCTTTTACCAAAGCAAGGAAAGGTGCTCGACGGAAAAGCGCTGGATCAGCTGAGTGACAAAGAGCTTGAGCAAACGGCTGAAAATGTATACGTCTTTGCACGGGTATCACCGGAGCATAAGCTGAGAATTGTGAAGGCTTATCAAAAAAATGGACATATTGTAGCGATGACAGGTGACGGGGTCAATGATGCGCCTGCAATTAAGCAAGCAGATATCGGTATCTCCATGGGCATCACTGGAACAGACGTAGCCAAGGAAGCGTCCTCTCTTATTTTACTTGATGACAACTTTGCGACCATTAAATCGGCCATTAAAGAAGGCCGAAATATTTATGAAAACATTCGTAAATTTGTTCGCTATTTGCTCGCATCAAATGTGGGAGAAATTTTGGTTATGCTGTTTGCGATGCTTCTAGCGCTTCCGCTTCCTCTCGTTCCTATTCAAATTTTATGGGTCAACCTTGTCACAGATGGTCTTCCGGCGATGGCGCTTGGTATGGATAAGCCAGAAGGCGATGTCATGAAAAGGAAGCCGAGGAATATGAAAGAGGGGATTTTTGCTAGAGGGCTCGGCTGGAAGGTTGTATCTAGAGGGTTCCTCATTGGACTTGCGACCCTTTTAGCATTTATGTTTGTGTATCACCGTGATCCAAACAACCTGCCATATGCACAGACTGTTGCATTTAGTACGCTTGTGTTGGCGCAGCTCATTCATGTATTTGACTGCCGAAGTGAACGATCTATCTTTGAACGCAATCCATTCGGGAATCTCTACTTAATCGGTGCGGTTTTGTCATCACTTTTACTGATGTTTGTGGTCATTTATTATCCGCCGCTTCAGCCGATTTTCAAAACGGTGGCGATTGCACCAATTGATTGGCTGCTGATCATCGGTATGTCTGCACTGCCAACTTTTTTACTGGCAGGATCACTTTTGACAAGAAAAAAATAATTCGTTATGGTATAATTTTGAGGTAATAGTGTCTGCTATTACCTTTTTCATTTATTAATATGAAAGAATTGGGTGTTTTGACATGATACGCAGTATGACGGGATTCGGTCAAGCGAGTAAAACGGATGGAGAACTGACAGTGTCAGTTGAGTTAAAATCGGTCAATCACCGTTTTAAAGAGGTTCATGCCCGTTTGCCGAGGCCGCTTTTATATTTCGAAGACACATTAAAAAAAATCATTCTTCGTCACGTGCAGCGTGGTAGAATTGAGTTGTTTGTTACGATTGAAGGCGGTAAACTAGCAAGCCGGTCCTTGCAGATCGACTGGCCGCTGCTTGATGAATACATGAAAGCCGCAAAAGATCTCGAGAAACGCTATCACATTTCAGGCATTCAGCATGCACATGACTTACTGGGGCTAGAGCATGCCGTTCAAGTAGAAGAATCGTCCAGCCGAAATGAGCAATTAGAGCAATTGCTGATGGAAGCTTGTGAAACGGCTGTCAAGGAGCTTTGCTTCATGAGAGAGCAGGAGGGAACATCACTTCAAAAAGACTGTGAGTTGAGGCTTTCTGAATTAGAGGCCTATACAGAAGAAATCAAAGTCTTTGCACCAGAGGTTGTGAGTCAGTATAAAGACAGGCTCAATCAGAGATTGCAAGAATGGATCGGAGAGGCGCTTGACGAAAGCAGATTGACAACAGAGGCTGCGATCTTTGCTGACCGCTGTGACATTACAGAAGAGATTACGAGATTGAAAAGTCACTTTCAGCAATTCCAGCAAATCTTGATGCAAGGCGGTGCTGCTGGCAGAAAACTTGATTTTCTTGTACAGGAGCTCAACCGTGAAGTGAACACCATTGGCTCAAAAGCGAACCATCATCACTTAACAAAGCTGGTGGTTGAAATGAAAAGTGCTATTGAAAAAATAAAAGAACAAGTGCAAAATATAGAATAGTCATTGTGTATGCTGTTTACAGTACGTCTCTTTCGGCGAGACTAGAGACGTTTATAATACAGGGGGACGTTAGAAGATGACCATAAAGTTGATCAATATCGGATTTGGAAACATCATTTCAGCGAATCGGATGATTTCGATCGTCAGTCCGGAATCAGCACCGATTAAACGAATGATACAAGACGCAAGAGATCGAGGCATGCTCATAGATGCTACATACGGAAGAAGAACCCGTGCTGTTGTCATTATGGACAGTGACCATGTCATCTTATCTGCCGTTCAGCCTGAGACTGTCGCGCAAAGACTTTCTGTAAAAGAAGAAATCATAGATGAAGGGCAGGGGTAATACGCCATTATGAAAGAAAGAGGACTATTAATCGTTCTCTCTGGACCTTCGGGAGTTGGAAAAGGAACGGTCAGACAAGCCATTTTCTCCCAGAAAGATACGAAATTTGAATACTCAATTTCTGTGACAACACGTAAACCGCGTGAAGGTGAAAGAAATGGTGTCGATTATTTCTTTAAATCCAGGGAAGAATTTGAACATATGATTGAAAACAAAAAGCTGTTAGAATGGGCAGAGTATGTCGGGAATTACTACGGCACGCCTGTTGACTATGTAGAACAGACATTAAGCGAAGGAAAAGATGTTTTCCTTGAAATCGAAGTGCAAGGTGCACTTCAAGTAAGAGAAGCATTCCCAGAAGGTCTTTTTATTTTCCTTGCACCGCCTAGTCTTTCAGAACTTCAGAACCGCATCATTACACGTGGTACAGAGTCTGAGGAGCTCATTCGAAATCGAATGGCTGCTGCAAAAGAAGAGATTGAAATGATGGATGCTTACGACTATGTCGTGGAAAACGATGATGTCGAGCTTGCTTGTGAAAGAATCAAAGCGATCGTCCTTGCAGAACACCTGCGCAGAGACAGAGTCGCACCAAGATATAAAAAAATGCTGGGGGTAGAATAAACTATGTTAGATCCTTCAATTGACTCATTGATGAACAAACTTGATTCAAAATACACACTTGTGACAGTGTCTGCACGCCGTGCACGTGAAATGCAGATCCATCAAGATCAGCAAATTGAAAATACAAAGTCTTACAAATTTGTAGGCAAAGCACTTGAAGAAATTGATGCCGGTCTTTTGACATTTGAAAAAGAGGATCAAGAATAACACATCGCTTCTGCTATGCAGATACGATACGTTCAAAAAAGTCAAAACTATGATTGGTTTTGACTTTTTTGAATTGTAGACGAATTTGTGAAAAAGGCCGTTAAGGGGGACAAACGAATGTTACAGTCAAAAAATATTTTGCTCGGCGTCAGCGGAGGAATCGCCGTATATAAAGCAGCTGCACTTACTAGTAAACTCGTACAGGCGGGCGCAAATGTAAGAGTGATTATGACAGAATCTGCCCGTGAGTTTGTGTCTCCGCTTACCTTCCAAGCACTGTCTCGACATGAGGTGTATGTGGATACATTTAAAGAAAACAATCCAAAAGTCATTGCGCATATTGACGTAGCTGACTGGGCCGACCTCATTCTTGTTGCCCCTGCAACAGCACATACGATTGGCAAAATGGCGGCAGGGCTTGCAGATGATATGCTCACGACGACCTTACTTGCTTCAACTGCTCCTGTATGGATCGCACCAGCTATGAATGTGCATATGTATGATCACCCGGCTGTAAAGCGGAACATTCGCACATTATATGAGGACGGCTACCGGTTTATTGAACCGAGTGAAGGTTATTTAGCCTGTGGCTATATTGGAAAAGGGCGATTAGAGGAGCCTGAAAAAATAGTTGAGCACATCCGTGCATTTTTTGAAGAGCCAAAAAATTTACCACTTTCAGGTAAAAAAGTCGTGGTGACAGCAGGTCCTACACGAGAAGTCATCGATCCTGTGCGTTTCTTTACAAATCGATCGTCAGGAAAAATGGGCTATGCAATTGCAGAGGCTGCGCAGCAGATGGGAGCTGATGTCACGCTTATTTCAGGACCTGTTTCTTTAACGGCACCTGATCATGTACATGTGGTACACGTTGAATCGGCAGAGGACATGTATCAAGCCGCATTAGCTGTGTACGAGGAAGCGGACCTTGTCATTAAATCAGCAGCAGTCGCCGACTATACCCCTGTGACCTCATATCCTCATAAAATGAAAAAACAGGACGGCGGCTTAGAAATTGAATTCACCCGGACAAAAGATATTTTAAAAGAGCTGGGGAAAAGAAAAGAGCATCAAGTTCTTGTCGGTTTTGCAGCTGAAACGCAGGATGTAGAATATTATGCGAAAAAGAAAATCGAATCCAAGCATTTAGATATGATTGTAGCCAACAATGTCACAAAAGAAGGTGCAGGTTTTGGCACAGACACAAATGTAGCAGCAATCATCAAAGCAGATGGTACAACAACAGAACTGCCGATGATGAGCAAAAAAGACCTCGCTTTTGAAATCTTAAAGGAGGCAAAACAGCTGTTGCCAAAAGAGCGTGATCGCGCATGATTGCTGAAGTCATCGTAGATGTCACAACGAAAGCCATTGACCGGCCATTCGATTACCGTGTACCAGATCGATTCAAAGATCTCGTCAAAGCGGGAATGAGGGTGGTCGTCCCCTTTGGCCCGAGGAAGATTCAAGGGTTTGTGACAAAAGTCAAAGAAGAAACAGATGTAAAAACAGGAAGCATAAAGGACATTGTCGATTTATTTGATTTATCACCTGTTCTGACAGATGAGCTATTGGAGCTTTCCCACTGGCTGACGGAAAAAACATTGTCCTATCACATTACGGCACTTCAATCGATGCTGCCTGCAGCCATGAAGGCGAAGTATGAAAAAGAAATTCAAGTGCTGTCAGATGAAGAACTTCCGCAGTCATTGAAAGAGCTTTTCGGTCAGCGAGACAGCATTCTTTACGCTGACATCCCAGCCGAACAACTAAAACAGATTCAAAAGCATGTCCAAAAAGGTCATTTAGAGGTAAGGTATCACGTCTCGCAAAAATCTGGAAAGAAAAAAGTGCGCACGCTCCAACTAGCTGCATCAAAAGATAAGCTTGAAGAAAAACAGCAGCAGCTGAAGAAAAATGCGGTGAAACAAAAGGCTCTGCTCTCCTTTTTGCTTCAAGCGAGTGAGACGACCTTTTTAGCGAAAGACTTGCAGCAGCAAACAGGCGCGAGTTCTCAAACGCTTAAAACCTTTATTCAAGAGGGGCTGCTAACAGAAAGCTATGAAGAGGTCTACCGGGATCCTTATCGTGACCGGGCATTTACACCTTCTGCTTCACTTGACCTTATGCCAGAACAAGCAGAAGCGGCAAAACATATTCATCAAGCAGTCAGCGGTGACCGGCATGAAACCTTTCTGCTGCACGGGGTGACAGGAAGCGGTAAAACGGAGATTTACTTGCAGACGATTGATCATGCCCTACAAAAAGGAAAAGAAGCGATCGTCCTCGTTCCAGAAATCTCGTTAACCCCTCAAATGGTTCAGAGGTTTAAAGAACGATTCGGTTCAAATGTGGCTGTACTTCATAGCGGCTTATCGACAGGGGAAAAATATGATGAATGGCGGAAAATCCACCGCAAGGAAGTCAAACTTGTCGTGGGCGCGAGATCGGCTGTTTTCGCACCATTTGAAAATCTAGGCATGATTATCATAGATGAAGAGCATGAATCTTCTTATAAACAAGAGGAAATGCCTCGTTATCATGCCAAGGACGTCGCCATTGAACGAGCCAGAAGGCATCGTTGCCCAGTTGTTTTAGGTAGTGCAACTCCTTCACTTGAAACCTATGCGCGTGCCAAAAAAGGCGTGTTTACATTGTTGACGCTCAAAAACCGAGTCAACCAGCAGCAGCTGCCGCACGTTTCGTTAATTGATATGAGAGAAGAATTGAGAAATGGCAACAGGTCCATGTTTTCAGAAGAATTAATGCTCAGATTAAAGGAAGTGCTTGAAAGAAAAGAACAAGCCGTCTTATTTCTGAATAAAAGGGGCTATTCATCCTTTGTGATGTGCCGTGATTGCGGATATGTGGAGCAATGTCCTCATTGCGAAATTTCTCTCACCTATCACCGCTATCAAAAACGGCTGAAATGCCATTATTGCGGTCACGAGGCACCGGTGCCAGCTGAATGTCCAGAATGCCATAGTGAGCATATTCGCTATTTTGGTACGGGTACGCAGCGTGTAGAAGAAGAGCTGACAAAAGTACTGCCAGAGGCAAGAGTCATCCGAATGGATGTGGATACAACGTCTCGTAAAGGTGCTCACGAAAAGCTCCTCACATCTTTTGGCAATAAAGAAGCAGATATTTTGCTTGGGACGCAGATGATTGCAAAAGGGCTAGATTTCCCAGATGTCACACTTGTTGGTGTTCTAAGTGCGGATACGTCTCTTCATATCCCTGATTTCCGTTCAAGTGAAAAAACATTTCAGCTTCTCACGC
This sequence comes from Bacillus sp. FSL R7-0672, assembly GCF_038601465.1. NCBI lineage: Bacteria > Bacillati > Bacillota > Bacilli > Caryophanales > Bacillaceae > Bacillus > Bacillus sp. FSL R7-0672. The sequence continues at coordinate 1,547,302 of NZ_CP152010.1, forward strand.
AGGTCAGCGGCAGGGCAGGACGACATGAAAAAGAGGGCTCTGTAATCATTCAATCGTATACGCCTTCTCACTATAGTATTGAATTAACGAAGCAGCATGACTACGAAGCCTTTTATGAACAGGAGATGCTGCATCGCCGCCACCAGTCCTATCCGCCGTATTACTTTTTGGCGATGGTGACAGTATCACATGAGGAAGTGACGAAGGCAGCACATGTCACGGATCAAATTGTTCAGTTCCTCAAAATGAACTGTGCACCGAATACAAGAATTCTTGGTCCGGCTGCATCACCAATCGCTAAGATCAAAGATAGATATCGATATCAATGCGTGATAAAATACAAAAGGGAAAATGAACTGGCAAGTTTACTACGGAAAATACAAGATCATTATCAAAAGGAAATGGAACAAAAACAATTGATGATTTCAATAGATATGAATCCATATATGATGATGTAAAACGGAGGGCTTTAAGTGGCAGTAAAACCAATAGTCATGCATCCGGCAGAAGTACTTGAACAAAAGGCAGAGCCTGTCGATACGTTCGATAAAAAGCTCAAAAAACTGCTTGATGATATGTATGATACAATGCTTGAGCTAGATGGAGTCGGACTAGCAGCACCACAAATTGGCATTTCACAAAGAATTGCTGTTGTCGATATCGGAGAAGAACCTGGCAGAATTGATTTAGTGAATCCTGAGGTTCTTGAAATAAAAGGATATCAAACAGATATTGAAGGCTGCCTGAGCTTTCCATCTTTATACGGCACAGTAGAAAGACCGAGCTATGTGAAGGTAAAAGCCTTTGATAAGAAAGGCAAACCATTTACAATAGAAGCAGAAGGATTTTTAGCAAGAGCCTTATTGCACGAAATTGATCATTTAGACGGGATATTATTTACGTCCAAAATCATTCAAACCTATACAGAAAAAGAACTTGCGGAAATGGAAGGGTGAAGAAAATGGCACGTATTGTATTTATGGGAACCCCTGATTTCTCAGTACCTGTGCTGCAAACACTCATAACAGAAGGATACGAAGTTGTCGGGGTCGTCACGCAGCCAGATCGCCCGAAAGGCAGAAAACGAGTACTCACGCCGCCTCCTGTGAAAGTGGAAGCCTTAAAGCACGGCATTCCGGTCTTGCAGCCTGAAAAGGTGCGCCTTGATGAAGAAATTGATAAAGTGCTTGCCTTAAAGCCGGATTTAATTGTCACGGCGGCATTTGGACAAATTTTGCCAAAACGATTACTAGATGAACCTCAGTTTGGCTGTATCAATGTACATGCCTCACTGCTGCCAGAACTAAGAGGGGGCGCGCCGATCCATTATGCGATCCTTCAAGGCAAAAAGAAAACAGGCGTCACGATCATGTACATGGTGGAACGACTTGATGCAGGGGACATGATCAGTAAAGTAGAAGTAGAAATTGACGAATTAGACAATGTCGGAACATTGCATGACAAATTAAGTGTTGCAGGCGCTGCACTATTGAAAGATACTGTGCCAAATGTTCTGAGCGGATCTATTTCGCCAATTCCGCAAAATGAAGAAGCGGCAACGTACGCACCTAATATTAAGCGGGAGCAAGAAAGAATAGATTGGGCAAAAACTGGTGAAGAGCTTTACAACCAAGTTCGCGGCTTAAATCCGTGGCCAGTTGCCTATACTGAATGGAACGGGGCTCATCTAAAAGTATGGGAAGCGAAAAAAGTTCCACTCGAAGCGCAAGAAGAACCTGGGAAAGTGATTGAGCTTCAAAAAGAAGGTCCAGTCATTGGAACTGGGAATAAACAAGGCCTTTTATTAACAGGTGTACAGCCAGCTGGTAAGAAAAAGATGAGCGGCGAAGACTTCCTAAGAGGCGCAAATATCGAAATGGGACAGAAATTAGGGTTAATGAATGAAGAAAAGTAATGTGAGAGAAGTAGCGCTGGACGCTTTAATCAAACTCGAACAAAACCAAGCTTACAGTAATTTACTTTTACAGTCAGTCATGAAAGACAAAGACTTGGCAGATCAGGACAAACCGCTCTTAACAGAGCTTGTGTACGGTACACTGCAAAACAAGCTGGCATTAGATTATATGCTGGTACCATTTGTGAAAAAACCGCAAAAGGTGGCTCCGTGGGTCATGCAACTTTTGCGGATGTCCCTTTATCAAATGGTGTACCTTGAAAAGATTCCAGATCGTGCAGCCATCCATGAAGCAGTTGAGCTAACGAAAAAGAGAGGGCACAAGGGTATATCTTCACTTGTGAACGGCGTTCTTCGATCCGTGCAAAGAGAAGGCGTTCCGGCTTTTGATGACATCAAAGATCCAGTCAAGCGGCTTTCGATTGAGACAAGCCACCCATTATGGCTCGTGCAGGAATGGGTTCAGTCGTACGGATTTGAAGCGGCAGAAAGCATGTGCCGCATTCATTTAGTACCGCCAAAGCAAACCCTTCGTGTCAATCGAATGAAAACCGGCCGCGCAGCACTGCAGCAAGAACTGCTGGATGTCGGAATTGAAACGGAGCTTGGCGACTTATCAGAAGATGCACTTAAGCTGATGAAAGGGTCCATCGTTTCAACCCCTTCTTTTCAAGAAGGCTATGTGACCATTCAAGATGAAAGCTCAATGCTTGTCGCAAGAGCACTAGACCCTCAGCCGGGAGAAGCTGTGCTTGACGCCTGTGCGGCTCCAGGCGGAAAATCAACACATATCGCAGAGCGTATGAACGACGAAGGACAAATTGTTTCACTAGATTTGCACGAACATAAAGTGAAACTCATCAAACAAGCAGCAAAACGTCTGAACCTTACTCAAATTGAGGCAAAAGCGCTTGATGCAAGGAAAGCAAAGGGCGATTACAGCGAAGCTTCATTTGACCGGATTCTGATTGATGCGCCGTGTTCTGGATTTGGCGTCATTAGACGAAAACCAGATATGAAATATACAAAGTCTAAAGAAGACTCAGCAAGGCTTGCTGCAATTCAGCAGGCAATCTTAAAAGAAACAGCTCCGCTTTTAAAGCCTGGCGGAACCCTTGTATATAGTACATGTACAATGGACCCAACAGAAAATCAACAAGTGATCCATGCGTTTTTACAAGAACACCAAGACTTCGAACCCGATCTATCTCTTAATGAACGGCTGCCTGAGCAGGTTGCTCCGTTTGTTCAAAACGGAAGTGTGCAAATTCTTCCTCATTATTTCGGAACAGATGGTTTCTTTATTTGCAGCATGAGAAAGAAGGGATAAAAAATGACAGAACAAAAAGTAAGAAAAGAACTGAAAACAGATATGCCGTCGATCTATTCATTTGAGCTTCACGAAATGAAAGAATGGTTAAAAGAACAAGACGAAAAACCTTTCCGCGCAGCGCAAATTTTTGAGTGGCTTTATGAGAAACGTGTGACATCCTTTGATGAAATGTCTAACCTCTCCAAAGATTTAAGAGAAAAATTAAAAGATCAATTTACAATCACAACATTAAAAACCGTGATCAAACAAACGTCTCAAGACGGAACGATCAAGTTTTTATTTGAACTGCATGATGGTTATACAATTGAAACAGTGCTTATGCGTCATGAATATGGAAACTCTGTCTGCGTGACAACACAGGTTGGCTGTAGAATTGGTTGTACATTCTGTGCATCTACACTTGGCGGTTTAAAACGAAACCTTGAAGCCGGAGAAATCGTTGCACAAGTATTGAAAGTACAGCAGGCACTTGACGAAACAGACGAGAGAGTCAGCTCTGTTGTCATCATGGGAATTGGCGAACCGTTTGATAACTTTGAAGAAATGCTTGCTTTCCTTAAAATCATCAACCATGATCATGGCTTAAATATTGGTGCACGCCATATTACGGTTTCGACAAGCGGAATCATTCCAAAGATCTATCAATTCGCTGATGAGCAAATGCAAATCAACTTTGCTGTGTCATTGCACGCACCGAACACAGAGATCAGAAGCCGCCTAATGCCGATCAATAAGGCATATAAGCTGCCAAAATTAATGGAAGCCATCGAATACTACATTCAAAAGACGGGTAGACGTGTCAGCTTTGAATACGGTCTGTTTGGCGGAGTAAATGATCAAGTTCACCATGCTGAAGAACTTGCAGACCTATTAAAAGGAATTAAGTGCCACGTGAATCTCATTCCGGTGAACTATGTACCAGAGAGAGATTATGTGAGAACACCTAGAGAACAAATCTTCCTATTTGAAAAAACGCTGAAAGAACGAGGCGTAAACGTAACGATTAGACGAGAGCAAGGCCATGACATTGATGCTGCTTGCGGTCAGCTAAGAGCGAAGGAGCGTCAGGAAGAGACGAGGTGACGAATGTTGATAAGGGCAGCCTTTCTTACCGATACAGGAAAAGTCCGTCAGCATAATGAAGATGATGCAGGTATTTTTGCAGCAAAAGAAGATTCACTTCTCGCTGTTGTAGCAGACGGCATGGGAGGTCATCTTGCTGGTGATGTCGCCAGCAAGATGGCAGTCTCTTCTTTAAAAGAATACTGGGAAGAAACATCTTCAATTCCAGAAAAGCCAGCCGATCAAGAAAGCTGGTTAATCTCAAAAATCAGTGACATTAATGACCAAGTTTATGAACATGCGCAAAACAATGAGGAGTGCCAAGGAATGGGGACGACCATTGTATGCGCGCTCGTTCATTTGCAAACGGTCACAATTGCGCATATTGGAGACAGCCGCTGCTACCTGCTAAGAGAAGGAGCGCTGACCCAATTAACAGATGATCATTCACTCGTGAATGAGCTTGTGAAAACGGGTGAAATTTCAAAAGCGGATGCAGAATATCATCCAAGAAAAAATGTGCTCACGAAAGCATTAGGAACAGATAAACGTGTTCAAATTGATGCACGCACTTTTGAAGTGGACCCAGGAGATCAAATCCTGCTTTGCTCAGATGGTCTATCGAATAAAGTAGAAGAAGAGAATTTGACTCATATATTAACGCAAACGACCGCACCAGAGGAAAAAGTAACAGAGTTAATACAAACAGCGAATGACAACGGCGGTGAAGATAACATTACAGCAGTATTGTTAGAAATCTCCTCCCAGCCAGAGGAGGGTGACAGCAAGTGTTGATCGGAAAAAGGATCAGCGGCCGTTATCAGATTCTTCGCGTCATAGGCGGAGGCGGAATGGCAAACGTCTATTTGGCGGAGGATATGATTTTAGATCGCGAAGTAGCGATTAAAATTTTGCGGTTTGACTTTGCGAGCGATGATGATTTTATTAGACGTTTCCGGAGGGAAGCGCAGTCAGCTGCAAGCTTAGATCATTCGAATATTGTCAGCATCTACGATGTCGGGGAAGAAGATGACATTTATTATATTGTCATGGAATATGTCGAGGGAATGACGCTGAAGGAATACATACACGCCAATGGCCCGCTTCATCCGAAAGAAGCCGTTCGCATCATGGAGCAAGTCGTTGCGGCGATGGAAGAAGCCCATGCGAAACAGCTCGTTCACCGTGACATTAAGCCTCACAATATATTAATAGACAATATGGGGAACATCAAAGTCACTGATTTTGGGATTGCCATGGCACTCAGCTCAGCGACCATTACCCATACAAATTCTGTCCTAGGCTCCGTGCACTACTTGTCTCCAGAACAAGCACGCGGGGGACTTGCAACGAAAAAGTCAGACATCTATTCGCTTGGGATTGTGCTCTATGAACTCATCTCAGGACGCATGCCATTTGAAGGGGAATCGGCTGTCAGTGTTGCACTGAAGCATTTGCAATCAGAGCCACCATCTGTGAGAAGATGGAATCCTTCTGTTCCACAAAGCGTGGAAAACATCATTTTAAAGGCGATGGCCAAAGATCCATTTTATCGATATGAAGATGCATCTGAAATGCAAAAAGACTTAAAAACCGCTTTCGATCCAGCCAGACTAAAAGAAAAACGCTTTGTTATTGAAGAAGACCATGAAGCAACGAAAGCGATCCCAATCATTCAAGATCATCAAATTGATCAAGACAATGAAAAAACAGCCGTCCACTCGGCTCAAAAACCGAAGAAAAAAAAGAAACAAAAGCCGAAAAAGAAACGAAAAAAATGGCCATGGATTGTGGCATCCATCTTATTTATATTGACTGCTGCGACAATTTTAGCCATCACTGTGTTTCCAGGGCTGCTTTTTCCAAAAGATGTGGAAGTCACAGACGTATCTGGCATGACGGTTGAAAAAGCAGAAGATACCTTGAAGAAAGCTGGGTTCACCGTCGCTTCGGAGTCAATAGAGATCGCTGATGAGAAAATTGAAAAAGGTCTCGTCGTCAAAACAGACCCGAAAATCGGCACAAAGGTCAAAGAAGGAACAGAGATTCAGCTTTACGAAAGTACTGGCAAGGAAAAGACCGAATTACCTGATGTTACAGGCGAAAAGGTCGATAAAGCAAAAGAAATATTAGAGAAAAAAGGGTTTAAACAGGTCGTTGTGGAGGAAGTGAATGATAATGACACCGAGTCTGGGATTGTCATGGAACAGAGTCCTTCAGCGAATACTGAGCTTGTAGCAGCAGATGAAGAGGTCACGTTGACTGTCAGCATAGGTCCTGCCGATATTACATTACGTGATTTAACGACGTATAGTAAGCAAGCGGCATCGAATTATTTAGAGGATAACGGTTTAAAGCTCGATGAAAAAGAAGCGCATTCTGACGATGTGCCAAAAGGCGAGGTCATGAAGCAGGAACCGGGAGCAGGGACGGCTGTTAAACCAGGTGACACGGTCAAGATTACATTCTCTCTTGGACCGAAGGAAAAACCAGCCAAAACGGTGACTGAAAAGATTGCGATCCCTTATGAACCAGAAGCGGAAGGGCAGGAGATGAATGTCCAAATTTCCATTGATGATGCGGAGCATAGCATCTCTGATTCATACGAAAGCTTTAAAATCACTGCGCCGACTGAACGGACCATTAAATTTAAGATTGAACCAGGTCAAAAAGGATATTATCAAGTGACGGTGGATGATAAAGTCGTCAGCTCGAAAACGATCGAATACCCTGATGATGAATAAAGGAGGGACTTTATGCCTGAGGGCAAAATTATAAAAGCATTAAGCGGATTCTACTATGTGCTGGATGAGTCGCAAGAGAGTGGAAAAGTAGTTCAGTGCAGAGCGAGAGGCATCTTTCGAAAAAACAAAATTACACCTCTTGTTGGCGATTACGTCGTGTATCAAGCAGACAATGATAAAGAAGGCTACTTATTAGAAGTAAAAGAACGGACAAACGAACTTGTTCGTCCACCAATTAGTAACGTTGATCAAGCGGTACTTGTTTTCTCAGCAGCAGAACCAACCTTTAGCACATCACTCTTAGACAGATTTTTAGTGCTTGTTGAAGCGAATCATATTGAGCCGATTATCTGCATCACAAAAATGGACTTATTGAAAACAGACGAAGAGCGTGAAACCATCAAGGCATATGCAGACGACTATCGGCAAATGGGCTATGATGTTCATTTAACCTCTACGATTGAAGGAGATGGCATTGAGAAGCTGACCCCGCATTTCCACAATAAAATCACGGTATTTGCCGGTCAGTCTGGTGTAGGCAAATCCTCCCTTTTAAATGCGATGAGTCCTGAATTGGCGCTGAAAACAGATGATATCTCATCCCATCTCGGACGAGGAAAGCATACGACAAGACATGTCGAACTCATTCGAACAGCAGACGGGCTCATTGCAGATACTCCGGGCTTTAGCTCGCTCGAATTTACTGGCATCGAAGCAGAAGATCTAGGTCTATACTTTTTAGAGATTAGAGACCGAAGTGCAGATTGTAAATTTCGAGGCTGCCTGCACGTGAAAGAGCCTGGCTGTGCGATAAAAGATGCGGTCGAGCATGATCAAATCAAAGAGTATCGCTATCAGCATTATTTAGAGTTTTTAACTGAAATCAAAGACAGAAAGCCGAGGTACTAAATCATGGTTTATATTGCCCCTTCCATTTTATCAGCAGATTTTGCCAATTTGGAGAAAGATATCCGTGAAGTGGAACAAGGCGGTGCAGATTACATTCATATCGATGTCATGGACGGTCATTTTGTTCCGAATATGACATTTGGGCCAAATGTCGTCGAAGCGATTAGACCGCATACGCGTCTTCCGCTTGATGTTCACTTAATGATTGAGCAGCCAGATCGGTATATTCCTGCATTCGCAAAAGCAGGCGCTGATATTATCTCTGTTCATGTGGAAGCTTGTCCGCACTTACACCGAACAATACAACATATAAAAGAACAAGGTGTAAAAGCAGGGGTCGTCTTGAATCCGCACACACCTGTTTCTCACATTGAGCATGTATTAGAAGATGTGGACCTTGTGTTATTTATGACAGTCAACCCTGGTTTCGGGGGACAGGCATTTATTCCATCTGTCCTCACGAAGGTAAAAGAAGTAAAAGCACTGAGTGAACAAAAGGGCTTAACCGATTTACTGATAGAAATAGACGGCGGTGTCAATGTAGAGACTGCAAAGAGCTGCAAAGAAGCAGGCGCTAATTTACTAGTAGCGGGCTCTGCGGTATACGGTAAAGACAACCGCGCAGCAGCGATCCAGGCAATTCGAGAAGCATAAAGGAAGGAACCAAAGTCATTGTGATCTTTGGTTCTTTTTACATGGAGAGGAGCGTATATCATGCACATACATATCGTAGCTGGCGGTCCTTTTGAATACATCCCGCCACTTGAACGTGAAGCATCACAGGAGGATATTCTCTGGATTGGCGTAGACCGTGGAACCCTCTTCTTACTAGAGCAAGGCATCATCCCAGCCAAATCTTTTGGTGATTTTGACAGTGTGACAGAAGAAGAGCTTCAGGAGCTGAAAGAGAAATTGCCTGCCCTGAATGTATTTCAAGCTGAAAAGGATGAAACCGATTTAGAGCTTGCACTGAACTGGGCACTGAGTCAGCACCCAGCACATATTTACATCTATGGTATTACAGGAGGAAGGGCGGATCATTTTCTAGGAAATATCCATCTTCTTTACAAAGGGATTCAGCACAAGCAGAATATCACCCTTGTAGACAAACAAAATATCATTCAAATGTTTGAACCTGGTACATACGAAATAAAAGAAGATCAGGATAAACAATATGTGTCGTTTCTACCCTTTGGAACACCGGTTGAAAAGCTGACATTAAAAGGTTTCAAATATCCTCTGAAAAATTGTCATATTGAGCCTGGTTCCACACTATGTATTAGTAACGAACTCATCCACTCAAATGGTACTTTTTCTTTTCATGAAGGCATATTAATAATGGTAAGAAGCAAAGATTGACCAACCTATCAATGTGGATGGCTGATTAAGCTCAATTGTGCTGCAAGCGGTACTTTTAGGAGGGGGACAAAATGAAATTTTATACAATCAAACTGCCTAGATTTCTTGGCGGCATTGTCCGTGCGATGCTTGGTTCATTTAAGAAAGATTAATGAGTAATCTCCTTTATTTCCACATAAAAACGCCTGCTACAATGAATTGTAGCAGGCGTTTACTCTTGCTTATACACGCTCAACTTTACCAGATTTCAAAGCTCGAGCTGATACATATACTCTTTTAGGCTTACCGTCCACTAGAATACGAACTTTTTGAAGGTTCGCGCCCCATGTACGTTTTGTAGAGTTCATTGCGTGAGAACGATTGTTCCCAGCTTTTGTTTTTCTGCCTGTGATAACGCATTTACGTGCCATTTGTTTCCCTCCTAACTGCGAAAACATCATCATATTCTTCATATACGTACTTAGAGATGCCTCAAGATACTTTAATAATTTACCACAGCTTCAAGGGGTTTGCAAGGATTGTTTACTCCTCTTTCAAGAAAAATACCTTGACATCTTGATAAAAAATCAAGGCTATAGTATAAGTAGGATTGGGTCGGATTGAATGATTTCTTTTAAAAAGAAGGGTCTTATAGTAAAATAGTGATAACTCAGGGCAATTTCTCAAAAAGGGGGAACCAATGTGTCCATTGAACTTAGAACGAAATACGGACAAATTGATATATCAAATGAAGTCATTGCAATGGTGGCAGGAGGCGCTGCGATCGATTGCTATGGTATTGTTGGGATGGCGTCCAAAAATCAAATCAAGGACGGCTTGACGGATATTCTCCGTAAAGAGAACTTCAGCCGGGGTGTTCTTGTGCGTCAAAAAGAAGACCGCATTCATATTGATATGTACATCATCGTCAGCTACGGTACAAAAATATCAGAAGTCGCACATAATGTTCAAACGAAAGTCAAATATACGATTTCTCACACAGTTGGACTTTCTGTTGATTCGGTCAACATTTATGTACAAGGAGTAAGAGTTACGAACCCGTAGTAAGGAGGAAATATATTGTCTATTAGAAATCTTGATGGCCGCTCATTTGCAAAAATGATTCTTGCAGGTGCTCACCATCTTTCTCAAAACGCACAAATTGTGGATGCGTTAAATGTTTTTCCAGTGCCAGACGGAGACACGGGGACAAATATGAATTTGTCAATGACTTCAGGGGCAAAAGCAGTTGAAGAAACAAATACCGATCATATTGGGAAGGTCGGCGTGGCCTTGTCAAAAGGGCTATTGATGGGCGCAAGAGGAAACTCAGGCGTAATCCTATCACAGCTCTTTAGAGGTTTCAGTAAAAATATAGAACAAAAAGAGACGATTGACGCCAAAGAATTTGCCCTTGCCTTGCAGGCCGGTGTTGATACAGCCTATAAAGCCGTGATGAAACCGATTGAAGGGACCATCTTAACGGTCGCAAAGGATGCAGCAAAGAAAGCGGTTGCTGTTTCAGCAACCGAAAATGACATTGACCGCGTTCTTGAGTTAACGATTGAGGAAGCGAGAGCATCACTTGATCGAACGCCAGATCTACTTCCTGTTTTAAAAGAAGTAGGCGTTGTCGATAGTGGAGGTAAGGGACTTCTCTGCGTATATGAAGGTTTCCTTGCTTCATTAAGAGGAGAGGATCTCCATCTGAAAGCGGCCTCTTTGCCAACGTTAAAAGAACTTGTCAGTGCAGAGCATCATAAAAGTGCACAAAGCCATATGAACACTGAAGATATTGAATTTGGTTATTGTACTGAATTTATGGTGAAATTTGAAGAAGACAAACAGTCCTTTGATGAGAATGCCTTCAGAGAAGACTTAAGCGAATTCGGAGATTCACTACTTGTGGTATCTGATGAAACGCTGGCGAAAGTTCATATTCATGCAGAGCAGCCTGGAGATGTCTTATCCTATGCACAGCGCTACGGCAGCCTGATCAATATGAAAATTGAAAACATGAGAGAGCAGCATAGCTCGATTGTGAACGAAGAAAAAGAACATGCGCCCGCTGCACCAAAGGCACCTGCTGCTGAAAAACAGCGCTTTGGAGTCGTCAGTGTCGCAATGGGAGAAGGAATTGCTGACTTGTTTAAAAGTATCGGAGCTTCCGTCGTCATTGAAGGCGGACAGACAATGAACCCGAGCACAGAAGACATTGTCACAGCAATTGAAAGCGTACATGCCGAAACCGTCTTTATCTTACCTAATAATTCTAATATTGTCATGGCAGCGAAACAGGCGGCAACTGTCTCAAGTCGTGAGGTTGTTGTCATTCCAACGAAGACCGTTCCTCAAGGAATGTCGGCACTTCTTTCTCTCAATGAAGCAGCTTCAAATGAAGACAACGAAGCGGCGATGCTAGAAGCGATTGACCACGTGAAAAGCGGCCAAATTACCTTTGCGGTGAGAGATACCCAAATTGATGGAATCGACATTGCCAAAGGAGATTATATGGGTCTCTTTAACGGAAAAATCACCTTAACTGCGAAAAATCAATTAGATGCAGCAAAAGAACTTTTGACCAACATGGTGACAGAAGATGATGAGATTGTTACGATCATTAAAGGAGAAGATGCATCATCTGAAGAGATGGATCAGTTAGAAGCCTTTATTGAAGAAACATTTGAAGATATAGAAGTTGAAGTCCACGATGGAAAGCAGCCGCTTTATTCATATATTTTGGCTGTGGAATAACGAAAGAAGGGCAAATAAAGCCCTTCTTCTTCTTTTGCAATTTTTTACTAACGATTCAACGGTGAAATGAGTTGCGGGAAACGATTGAATCCATTAGTCTAAAGAAAGAACCAAACCAATATGTGAGTGGTTATGAGAGGGGAAGACCTATGAAATTTAGAAGTGTGTTTGATATTATTGGACCCGTCATGATTGGTCCATCAAGTTCGCACACAGCGGGTGCGGCTCGAATAGGAAGAGTGGCTCGCAGCTTATTTGGAAGAGAACCGAAGCGAATAGTCGTTTCATTTTATGGCTCTTTTAAAGATACGTATAAAGGACATGGTACAGATGTCGCCATGATCGGCGGCGTTCTTGACTTTGATACATTTGATGAACGCATCAAAACAGCGATCGATATTGCAAAAAGCAAAGGGATCGACATTGAATTTAAAGAAGAAGATGCGGTACCAGCGCATCCGAATACAGCAAAAGTAGAGATATCAGATGCGAACGGAAGCCTTGAATTAATCGGGATTTCCATCGGCGGTGGTAAAATTGAAATTACTGAACTGAATGGCTTTGAGCTCAGACTTTCAGGAAATCATCCTGCCATTCTTGTGGTTCATAACGATCGCTACGGCACGATTGCGGCAGTTGCCAACGTGTTAGCGAAATTTGCCATCAACATCGGTCATATGGAAGTGGCGCGTAAAGATGTCGGGCAAGAGGCTCTGATGACCATCGAAGTGGATCAAAATATTGACCCAGCTGCCTTATCAGAGCTTGAAACGCTGCCAAACATTATTCAAGTCACACAAATTGCAGAGTAACAACAAGGAGGTTATAAATGATGTTTAAAAACGTCAAAGAACTCGTGCAGCTAACAGAAGAACGCAATACCTCCATTTCAGAAATCATGATTACGCAAGAAATGGAAGTGACAGGGAAGTCGCGTGAAGATATTTTTTCCCAGATGTACCGCAACCTAGAAGTGATGGAGCAGGCCGTAGAAAACGGGCTGAAAGGTGTGAAATCATTATCCGGTTTAACAGGCGGAGATGCGGTCAAACTTCAAGCGTATATCGCATCAGGCAAAACACTGTCTGGTCATACGATATTAGATGCTGTTAGTAAGGCAGTGGCAACAAATGAAGTCAATGCCGCAATGGGGACGATCTGTGCAACGCCTACAGCAGGCTCAGCAGGTGTTGTGCCAGGTACATTATTTGCAGTAAAACAAACATTAAAGCCAACAAAGGAACAAATGGTCAGATTCCTATTCACTTCTGGTGCATTTGGTTTTGTTGTGGCCAATAATGCGAGCATCTCTGGTGCAGCAGGCGGCTGTCAGGCTGAGGTAGGTTCAGCCTCGGGGATGGCGGCAGCAGCCATTGTCGAAATGGCAGGCGGTACACCTCAGCAATCGGCTGAAGCAATGGCGATTACACTGAAAAATATGCTTGGACTTGTTTGTGACCCAGTAGCTGGACTTGTCGAGGTACCGTGCGTAAAACGAAACGCAATGGGTGCATCAAATGCGATGATCGCAGCAGATATGGCACTTGCCGGCATCACAAGCCGTATCCCATGTGATGAAGTCATTGATGCGATGTATAAAATCGGTCAAACCATGCCAACGGCACTTCGCGAAACAGCACAAGGCGGACTTGCTGCAACACCGACAGCAAGAGAGCTTGAAAAGAAGATTTTCGGAGGTGTGACCTCATCTCGTGATACAGAAACTGCAAGATAACGTCTCTGTCCTCAAGGGGATTGGAGAAGAAACCGAAAAAACACTCAATGAACTTGGAATTCACACAGTAGCCGATTTACTTGGCTACTTTCCTTATCGATATGACGACTATGAGCTTCGTAATTTAGAAGAAGTAAAGCATGACGAACGTGTCACAGTTGAAGGAAAAGTGCACAGTGAGCCCGTCCTCACCTATTATGGAAAAAAACGAAGCAGGCTGACATTCAGGCTGCTTGTCGGGCGTTTTCTCATCACAGCGATTTGCTTCAATCGCCCTTATTTAAAACGAAGCCTTGTGTTAGGTGATACGGTATCCGTCACTGGGAAATGGGATAAAAACCGTCAATCCATCATGGTGCAGGAATTTAAAAAAGGGACGCACGAGCAAGATGGCAGTATAGAGCCTGTTTATTCAGTAAAAGAAAATGTAACCGTGAAGATGATGAGGCGTTTTGTAAAACAAGCCTTGACACTTTATGTAGATAAAGCTGAAGATCCACTGCCAAAGCAGCTTGTCTCTACCTATAAACTCATGTCCTATCAGGAAGCATTAAAAACCATTCACCTGCCAGAAACAAGAGACTCGCTCAAGCAAGCAAGACGACGCTTTGTGTACGAGGAATTTCTTATTTTCCAGCTGAAGATGCAGACCATCAGAAAGAAAGAGCGAGAAAAAACATCGGGCATCCAGCACCCGTTTTCTAAAGACGCTGTTTTTGAGTTTGTTCACAGCCTGCCATTTCCGCTGACGAAGGCACAATCAAGAGTGCTAGATGAAATTATGTCTGATATGGCGTCCCCGTACCGGATGAACCGTCTGCTTCAAGGGGATGTAGGTTCAGGGAAAACAGCTGTTGCAGCTATTGCACTATATGCCGCTCATTTATCAGGCTATCAAGGTGCATTGATGGTCCCAACAGAGATTTTGGCAGAGCAGCATGCAGATTCCCTTTATCAGCTGTTTGAAAAATGGGGACTAAATATCGCTCTACTAACAAGCTCTGTAAAAGGAAAGCGCCGCAGAGAATTGCTGGAACGTCTAAAAGAGGGCGAGATTGATATATTAGTCGGAACGCATGCGCTCATCCAAGATGAAGTCGAATTTCAGCAGCTCGGTCTTGTTATCACAGATGAGCAGCACCGGTTTGGCGTCGAACAAAGGAAAAAACTAAGAAGTAAAGGGCAGGACCCAGATGTCTTATTCATGACTGCCACACCTATTCCGCGCACACTTGCGATCACTGTTTTTGGAGAAATGGACGTTTCCGTCATTGATGAATTACCAGCCGGCAGAAAACAGATCGAAACGTATTGGGTCAAGCATGACATGCTTGAGAGGATTCTTGCATTTGTGGATAAAGAGCTAAAAAAAGGAAGACAGGCATATATTATTTGTCCACTTATAGAAGAATCTGACAAGCTGGATGTACAAAATGCGATTGATGTCCACAGCATGCTGACAGAGGCATACCGCGGTAAGTGGTCGATCGGCTTAATGCACGGGAAACTAGCAAGCGATGAAAAAGATCAGGTGATGAGAGACTTTACAGCAAATGAAGTACAAATTCTCGTTTCAACCACAGTCGTTGAAGTGGGCGTCAACGTGCCGAATGCCACCATCATGGTCATTTACGATGCAGACCGCTTCGGACTGTCTCAGCTTCATCAGCTCAGAGGCCGGGTTGGACGCGGAGAGCATCAATCATTTTGTGTTTTAATGGCGGATCCAAAATCGGAAACCGGGAAAGAGCGGATGAGGATTATGTCCGAAACAACCGACGGCTTTGAGCTGTCTGAAAAAGACTTAGAGCTAAGAGGACCCGGTGATTTCTTCGGTAAAAAACAAAGCGGAATGCCTGAATTTAAAGTAGCAGATATGGTTCATGACTACAGAGCACTGGAAACCGCTAGAAAAGATGCGGCAGAACTTGTGCAATCAGATGCATTTTGGACAGATCCCGAATACAAAGAACTTCGGCAAACACTTGTAGACAGCGGGGTGCTGGGCGGAGATAAATTAAGCTGATCAAGCGCTGGAGGAATTTTCTTGTCTTTTTGAAACAAGGATTGATTTATCATCTATGAGATTATATACTACTATTAGTACCTAGTCATAAATGTACGGATGGTGTCTGCATATGAAACTAAATAAAAAAGAACGTCAAAAGCTTCTCCAGCAAACGATCAGCTCGACTCCGTTCATTACTGATGAAGAATTGGCAAGTAAATTCGGTGTAAGCATTCAAACGGTTCGTCTTGATCGTTTGGAACTGTCAATTCCTGAATTACGCGAAAGAATTAAGCATGTGGCCGAAAAGACATTAGAGGATGAAGTGAAGTCACTTCCGCTGGATGAAGTGATTGGAGAAATGATTGATGTAGAGCTTGATGACCAAGCCATTTCCATTTTAGAAGTGAGAAAAGAGCATGTATTTAGCCGAAACCAAATTGCCAGGGGACATCATCTCTTCGCCCAGGCAAATTCGCTTGCAGTAGCGGTCATTGACGATGAACTGGCTTTAACAGCAAAAGCGAATATTAAATTTACAAGGCAGGTTAAACAAGGCGAACGAGTTGTCTCAAAAGCCAAAGTAGCCTCGCATGATAAAGAAAAAGGCAGAACTGTAGTTGAAGTAAACAGCTATGTCGGTGAGGAAGTTGTCTTCTCAGGTGACTTCGTCATGTATCGCTCAAAACAAAAGTAAAAGGTGGCACGTAATATGAGAATTGCAGTCGATGCAATGGGGGGAGACCATGCCCCTAAAGCCATTATTGACGGTGTGCAAAAAAGCTTAACGGCATTTTCAGATATCGAGATTACACTTGTCGGCGATGAAAATAAAATCAAACCATACATAACAAATAACGAGCGCATCACGATTTTAGATGCAAAAGAAGTCATTGAACCAACAGATGAACCAGTGCGTGCAGTCAGGCGTAAAAAGGATTCATCTATGGTGAAAATGGCGCAAGAAGTATCCGAAGGACGAGCAGATGCTTGTATTTCAGCAGGAAACACTGGCGCACTCATGACAGCAGGACTGTTTATCGTAGGAAGAATTGATGGCATCGATAGACCGGCACTTGCTCCAACACTGCCAACACTTGATGGCAGCGGGTTTTTATTACTAGATGTCGGCGCAAACGTTGATGCCAAACCAGAACACCTAATGCAATATGCCATGATGGGTTCAATCTACGCAGAGCGTGTTTTTCCAAAGAGCAATCCGCGTGTAGGATTGTTAAATGTAGGAACAGAAGATAAAAAAGGAAACGATCTCACGAAAAAAACCTTTGAATTGTTAAAAGCATCAGACTTGAATTTCGTAGGAAATGTGGAGTCTCGTGATTTACTAGAAGGTGTAGCTGATGTAGTTGTCACAGATGGTTTCACAGGAAATATCGCCCTGAAAACGATTGAAGGCACAGCTCTTTCTGTATTTAAAATGCTGAAAGAAACATTAACATCCAGCTTTACAGCAAAAATAGCGGCTGGCATGATGAAGCCGAAATTGATGCAGATGAAATCTAAAATGGATTACTCCGAATATGGTGGTGCCGCTTTATTTGGTTTAAAGGCACCTGTCATTAAAGCGCACGGTTCCTCTGATGAAAACGCCATTTTTCATGCCATTCGTCAGGCACGTGATATTGTAGAAAAAGATGTTTCAGCCATCATTCATCAAGAAGTCCAAAAAGAAACCACGAACGAGTCTTAATGGAGGTATAGCAGCATGACTAAAATTGCATTTTTATTCCCTGGCCAAGGCTCTCAAAAAATTGGCATGGGAAAAGATTTATTTGACCAAGAAGCAGTATCTAAAGCTGTATTTGAAGAAGCAGACAAGACCCTCGGTTTTGACTTATCTTCAATGATTTTTGAAGGAGATGCAGAAGAACTGACGCTCACTTATAACGCGCAGCCAGCTCTTTTAACGACAAGTATCGCCATCTTAAAGAAATTTGAAGAGAGCGGAATCAAAGCAGATTACGCAGCAGGACATAGCCTTGGTGAATATACGGCCCTCGTTGCAGCAGGCGCACTTTCGTTTCAAGATGCTGTGTATGCCGTAAGAAAGCGCGGCGAATTAATGAATGAGGCTGTTCCAGCAGGAGAAGGCGCTATGGCAGCGATCCTTGGCTTAGATCAAGCTGCGCTTTTAGAAGTGACAAAAGAAGTGACAGAGAGCGGTCATCTTGTAGAACTCGCTAACTTAAACTGTCCTGGTCAAATCGTGATCTCTGGTACAGCAAAAGGTGTCGAACTCGCTTCAGAGAAAGCGAAAGAAAAAGGCGCAAAACGTGCGATTGCCCTTGAAGTGAGTGGACCTTTCCATTCTGCCTTAATGAAACCAGCCGCTGAAAAATTCACAGGTGTTCTGTCAAAGCTAAACATTACAGATGCCAAAACTCCAGTGATCTCAAATGTGACAGCAGACATCGTTACATCTCGTGATGCTATTGAGACAAAGCTCATTGAACAATTGTATTCTCCTGTTCGATTTGAAGAAAGCGTGGAACGTCTGATTGATTTGGGCGTGACAACGTTTATTGAAATTGGCCCGGGCAAAGTGCTTTCAGGTCTTGTGAAAAAGGTCAATCGCCGCCTGACAACCATTTCAGTTTCAGATCAGGAAACAATTGAAGCAGCCATTGAAACATTGAAGGAGGATTCTTGATGCTTACAAATAAAACAGCCGTTGTAACAGGTGCATCACGCGGGATTGGCCGTTCCATCGCGATCGATTTAGCAAAGAATGGTGCGAATGTTGTCGTCAACTATTCTGGAAACGAAGCAAAAGCAAATGAAGTCGTAGACGAAATCAAAGCACTTGGCCAGCAGGCATTTGCCGTTAAAGCTGATGTTTCAAATGCTGAAGAAGTACAAGCACTCATGAAACAAGCGATTGACACATTTGGTTCAATTGACATCCTTGTCAATAATGCAGGGATCACAAAGGATAACCTGCTCATGAGAATGAAAGAAAATGAATGGGATGACGTCATTAACATAAACTTAAAAGGTGTCTTTAACTGTACAAAAGCCGTGACACGTCAAATGATGAAACAGCGCAGCGGAAGAATCATCAACTTGGCTTCGGTAGTTGGCGTATGTGGAAATCCTGGACAAGCAAACTATGTTGCAGCAAAAGCTGGTGTCATCGGATTAACGAAAACAACAGCAAAAGAGCTGGCAACCCGTCATATTACAGTCAATGCAGTAGCACCAGGCTTTATTTCAACAGATATGACAGACAAGCTTGATGAGAATGTACAGACTGAAATGCTCAAACAAATCCCGCTTGCACGCTTTGGTGCACCTGAAGATATTAGCAACGTTGTTGTCTTTTTAGCTTCAGAAGGAGCAGGTTATATTACAGGCCAAACCATCCAAGTAGATGGCGGAATGGTCATGTCCTAAGAAATATCAAAATTTCATTAGGTTTTCTCTAGTTTTTTAAAAACGAATCAACTATAATACTTTGAGGGGAGGTGAAAGGCAATGGCAGACGTATTAGAGCGTGTATCAAAAATTATTGTAGACCGCCTTGGCGTTGATGAGGCTGACGTGAAAATGGAAGCTTCATTTAAAGAAGATTTAGGCGCTGATTCCCTTGATGTAGTTGAGCTAGTTATGGAACTTGAAGATGAGTTCGATATGGAAATTTCTGACGAAGATGCTGAAAAAATTGCAACAGTCGGTGACGCTGTGAACTACATAAATAGCCAGCAATAAGCGTAACAAAGTCCCGTCTGTTTTCATGACGGGACTTTCAAAATTTATGTTAGTTTCAACATATTCAGCTGATCAATAGTCAGCCTTTTTCAGATGCTAAGGAGCAATGTTTCCTTGCATGTAGAAAGAGAGACTCCATATAATCAGTATCCTTAAAGGCGATTAAGCCTACCTGGAGGTTGCTATGCCAAAACACTATAAAGACAAACAGAAACAGAGCAAAAAACTAGAGCAATTTAGAGAATTCCAGCAGCGCATTTCTGTACACTTTCAAAATGAAAAACTTCTATATCAAGCGTTTACGCATTCCTCTTATGTGAATGAACACCGGAAAAAGCCATACGAGGATAATGAAAGACTTGAATTTCTAGGAGATGCTGTTTTAGAATTGACCATCTCTCAATTTTTATTTGCGAAATATCCTGCGATGAGCGAGGGAGATTTAACAAAACTAAGAGCAGCGATCGTATGTGAACCGTCACTTGTGTCTCTAGCACATGAGCTGTCCTTCGGAGAACTTGTTCTTTTAGGAAAAGGCGAAGAAATGACAGGCGGGAGAAAACGCCCAGCACTTTTAGCGGACGTATTCGAGGCGTTTATCGGAGCACTTTATTTAGATCAAGGGCTTGAGCCAGTGGAGCGATTCCTAGAAGCCTATGTTTATCCAAAAATTAATGATGGAGCGTTCTCGCATGTCATGGACTTTAAAAGCCAGCTGCAAGAATTCGTTCAGCGCGATGGAAAAGGTGTACTCGAATACCACATCCTGCATGAAAAAGGACCAGCACACAACCGGGAATTTGAAGCAAATGTCTCCCTTCGAGGAGAAGTGCTTGGAATTGGAAATGGCCGCAGTAAAAAAGAAGCAGAACAGCATGCTGCACAGGAAGCACTTGCTAAATTGCAGAAACATCATATGAACCAATAAAATCCCCCTCGTCATTCAGGGGGATTTCACTCTGTTTTCCATCATCTTTTTTCACTTCATATGGTAAGATAATAGTACTTTAAATACATAAGGAGGATCACTCTCATGTTCCTCAAACGTTTAGACGTGATAGGATTCAAATCTTTTGCACAGCGAGTGACCGTGGACTTTGTCAAAGGGGTCACCGCTGTTGTTGGACCAAACGGAAGCGGCAAAAGTAATATTACCGATGCTATCCGCTGGGTACTTGGAGAACAATCAGCGAAAAGCCTCCGCGGAGGAAAAATGGAAGACATCATTTTTGCAGGAAGCGACTCAAGAAAAAGAGTCAATCTAGCAGAAGTGACTTTAACATTAGATAACGAAGATCACTTTTTACCGATCGATTTTCACGAAGTCAGTGTGACAAGAAGAGTCTATCGTTCAGGAGAAAGTGAATTTCTCATAAACAATCAATCTGTCCGCTTAAAAGATATTATTGATCTTTTCATGGATTCAGGTCTTGGAAAGGAAGCTTTTTCGATCATCAGCCAAGGGAAGGTAGAAGAAATTCTATCTAGTAAGGCAGAAGAGAGAAGAAGCATTTTTGAAGAAGCGGCTGGTGTTTTGAAATATAAAACAAGAAAGAAAAAAGCCGAGAATAAACTGTTTGAAACGCAGGACAACTTAAACCGAGTAGAAGATATTCTGCATGAACTAGAAGATCAAGTAGAACCATTAAGAATGCAGGCATCTATTGCAAAGGACTATTTGCAAAAAAAAGAAGAGCTTGAAAATGTCGAAATCGCCTTAACTGTCCATGACATCGAAGCACTTCATGAAAAATGGACAACACTTGGTGAAGCTGTCGAGCGCTTCAAACAAGATGAAATGAAGCAATCCACAGATATTCAAGCAAAAGAAGCCAAAATTGAAGAATCAAGAGACCGCATTCAAGCACTTGACGAATCAATCAATGACCTGCAAGAAGTTCTTCTTTTCACAAGTGAGGAGTTAGAAAAGCTTGAAGGTAAAAAAGAAGTACTAAAAGAACGGAAGAAAAATGCTGCCGCAAACCAAGGACAGCTAGAAGAAACGCTCATTCGCTTAACTGAAAAGCAGGCGCAGCTAACCGAGAAGATTCAGCAGCAAAAAATTACGCGGGACAGCCTTCAAAAAGAAGTGCAGCAGCTAAAAGATGAAGTGAAAACAAAGCAGCATCAACTGTCGCTTCATAGTGAAGATGTAGAAGGTCAAATTGAACAGCTAAAAAGCGATTATTTTGATCTGCTCAATGAACAGGCTTCTATCCGCAATGAACGAAAATTGTTAGAAGAACAGCAGCGCCAAGCGGCTATGCAGCTGGATCGGCTCACGCAAAACAACCAAAAACACATTGAAGAACGTGTGTCTGTCAAAGAGAAAAAAACAGAGGCTGAGCAGCAGCTTTCAGCCCTAGAAGAAGACATTCTAGCTCAAGTCAAGCGTTTTAGAGAAGCGGAACAAAAGCTTGAGCAAATGAAACGTCAATACGAGAAAAAAGAAACGGCTCTTTACCAAGCCTATCAATATGTTCAGCAGGCAAAATCAAAAAAAGAGATGCTAGAATCCATGCAGGAAGACTTCTCAGGCTTTTTCCAAGGAGTAAAAGAGGTCTTAAAGGCAAAAGAGCGGTTAGGTGGTATTCACGGTGCCATTGCAGAGCTAATTCAAACAGATCAGCAGCATGAGACAGCGATTGAAATCGCGTTAGGTGCAGCAACGCAGCACGTCGTCACAGAAAACGAAGCCGCAGCGCGACAAGCAATTGCATACTTAAAGCAGCATTCCTTTGGACGTGCGACCTTCCTGCCAATGAATGTGATCAAAGAAAGAACCATTCAGCATAGAGACGTCCAAACAGCCGAGCAACACGCTGCATTTATCGGTGTAGCGAGTCACCTTGTTTCCTTTGACGAAAAGTATCAAAAGGTGATTCAGAACTTGCTTGGAACGGTTCTGATCGTTAAAGACTTAAAAGGCGCCAATGAACTGGCAAAAATGCTTGGTCATCGCTATCGCATCGTGACCCTTGATGGAGATGTTGTGAACCCCGGCGGTTCAATGACCGGTGGCGGTGTAAAGAAAAAGAACAACTCCCTTCTTTCAAGAAACCGAGAAATCGAAACATTAACAAAGCAGCTCGTTGAAATGGAAGAAAAAACAACGATCCTTGAAAAGGAAACAAAAGAAACAAAACAATTGATTGCAACAAACGAAAGCCAATTAAACGAACTGCGTCAGCGGGGAGAAACGCTTCGAGAACAGCAGCAAGAGCTCAAAGGGAAGCTATACGAACTGCAAGTAGCTGAAAAAAATATTAATGCTCACCTTGAACTCTATGATCAAGAAAAAGACGAATTGCAGCTGCGTTCTACTGAACTTACGGATAAGGACAAAAAGCAGGCAGCTCTTGAAGTTTCTATAGGGGAGAAATTGACCACCCTAGATCAAGAGATCAATACATTAACAAAGCGTAAGCAGACCCAAAGCTCAACGAAAGAAACCATTTCTGCCGAATTAACTGAACTGAAAATCTCACTTGCCAAAAAAGAGCAGTCCTTAGCAAATGAACAAGAAAAACTTTCGAGCTTAATGGCCGAATTAGAAGAGGCTGAACAAACGCTGACGGAAACAAAAGAAGATCTGTCACTCTTAACAAGTGAAATGACGTCTAGCTCAAGCGGGGCAGAACAGCTGGAAGAAGCGGCGAAAGAGAAACTGGAAAACAAAAACAAAACTACTACACTCATTTCAGAGCGGCGTAAACAGCGTCTTGCTCTTTCTGAAACGTTAGAATTTGCTGAACGTGAACTGAAAGAACAAAAACGCCTTTACAAGCAGCTCAACACAAGCTTAAAAGATGAAGAAATTAAGCTTGGCCGTATGGAAGTTGAGCTCGACAACCTCATCGCTTATTTGAACGAAGAGTATGCTCTTTCGTTTGAAGGGGCAAAAGAGATGTATCATCTAACGTTATCGCCAGATGAAGCAAGAAAAAGAGTGAAGCTGATCAAATTAGCCATTGAAGAGCTAGGAACAGTGAACTTAGGCAGCATTGATGAGTATGAACGAGTAAATGAACGCTATCTCTTCTTAACAGAGCAGCGAAACGATCTGACAGAAGCGAAAAATACATTATTTCAAGTGATCGAAGAAATGGATCAAGAGATGACAAAGCGCTTCTCTGAAACATTCTCGCAAATTCGCGGGCATTTTGAATCAGTTTTCCAAGCATTATTTGGCGGCGGGAAAGCAGATCTTAAGCTGACAGATCCAACCGATTTACTAAACTCTGGCGTTGATATTGTCGCGCAGCCGCCAGGGAAAAAGCTGCAAAACTTAAGCTTGCTTTCAGGCGGAGAGAGAGCATTAACAGCGATCGCTTTACTATTCTCTATTTTAAAAGTCAGACCTGTTCCATTCTGCGTGTTAGATGAGGTAGAAGCGGCGCTTGATGAAGCCAATGTTTTCCGCTTTGCACAATATTTAAAAAAATACAGCGAGGAAACACAATTCATAGTCATTACGCACCGCAAAGGAACAATGGAAGAAGCAGATGTCCTCTACGGTGTTACGATGCAGGAGTCAGGCGTTTCAAAACTTGTATCTGTCAAACTAGAAGAAACGAAAGAGCTTGTCCAGTAATTAAAGGAGGTTTTTGAACCAAATGAGCTTTTTTAAGAAATTAAAAGAAAAATTTACGCAGCAAACCGATTCAGTATCAGAAAAGTTTAAAGATGGTCTTGAAAAAACGAGAAACTCCTTTCAAGGAAGAGTAAACGAACTAATTTCTCGCTACCGTAAAGTCGATGAAGACTTTTTTGAAGAGTTAGAAGAGGTTTTAATCGGCGCGGATGTCGGTTTCACAACGGTGATGGAACTGATTGATGAGCTGAAAAAAGAAGTGAAACTAAGAAACATTCAAGACCCAAGTGAAGTACAATCAGTCATCTCTGAAAAACTGGTTGAAATCTATAATAGCGGAGAGGAACAAATCTCTGCGCTGAATATTGAAGACGGGCGATTAAATATCATTTTATTTGTGGGTGTCAATGGCGTTGGGAAAACAACGACGATCGGCAAACTTGCAAATAAGCTGAAAAATGAAGGGAAATCCGTCATTTTGGCAGCAGGTGATACGTTCCGTGCCGGTGCGATTGAGCAGCTTGAAGTATGGGGAGAGCGTTCAGGTGTCCCTGTTGTTAAACAGACGGCTGGCTCTGATCCAGCAGCGGTGATCTATGATGCCGTTCAATCAGCAAAAGCGAAAAATGCGGATGTCCTTATCTGTGATACAGCAGGAAGACTGCAAAACAAAGTCAACTTGATGAAAGAGCTAGAGAAGGTCAAGAGAGTCATTGAACGTGAGGTTCCAGATGCACCGCATGAAGTGCTACTCGCTCTTGATGCAACAACGGGTCAAAATGCGATGGCACAAGCGAAGGAATTTTCTAAAGCGACGAATGTGACAGGAATTGCTTTAACAAAGCTGGACGGGACTGCAAAAGGCGGGATTGTCCTTGCAATTCGAAATGAGCTAAACATCCCCGTGAAGCTCGTCGGTTTAGGTGAAAAGGTAGACGATCTGCAAGAATTCGATGCAGAATCGTATGTGTATGGATTATTCTCAGACGTGATTGATCAAGAGGACTAACAAAAATGCCGGCAAAAACTGCTGGCATTTTTATTTATACGCCGCTTCATGCAGTGACAAGATAAAAACTTGACACACAGTAGAGAACCGTGTAAACTTAGTTGATGTAAAGGGAATGAACTTAACAAAGGGGAGAGAGCCCATGACGCTTGAAAAAACAACGAGAATGAACTACTTGTTTGACTTCTATCAATCGTTGTTAACCGCAAAGCAAAAGAGCTACATGTCGCTTTACTACCTAGACGATTTTTCCCTCGGTGAAATTGCGGATGAATATGAAGTATCAAGACAGGCTGTTTATGATAATATTAAACGGACTGAAGCGATGCTTGAACAATATGAAGAAAAGCTGCTCTTGTTTAAGAAATTTAAAGATCGTAAAGAACTTCTCAAAAAAATGAGAGAGCTCGTAGCAGATTCCGCTCAGATGGAAGAAGCAGAAGCTTTAATTGAATCGCTTGAGAAATTAGATTAGGAGGCGGCACAGTATGGCATTTGAAGGATTAGCCGACCGACTGCAGCAGACGATTTCAAAAATCCGCGGCAAAGGAAAAGTGTCAGAACAAGATGTAAAAGAAATGATGCGCGAGGTACGCCTTGCCCTTCTTGAAGCTGACGTCAATTTTAAAGTAGTCAAAGACTTTGTGAAAAAAGTAAGTGAGCGGGCAGTTGGACAAGAGGTCATGAAAAGCCTTACCCCTGGACAACAGGTCATTAAAGTTGTAAAAGAAGAACTCACTGAATTAATGGGCGGGGAAGA
Source organism: Bacillus sp. FSL R7-0672 (assembly GCF_038601465.1). Classification (NCBI taxonomy): domain Bacteria; kingdom Bacillati; phylum Bacillota; class Bacilli; order Caryophanales; family Bacillaceae; genus Bacillus; species Bacillus sp. FSL R7-0672. The sequence goes on from NZ_CP152010.1 coordinate 1,573,192, forward strand.
GAGTAAAATCGCTGTAGCGAAAAAATCTCCGACCGTCATTATGATGGTTGGTCTTCAAGGTGCAGGTAAAACCACCACAACTGGGAAGCTTGCCAATTTACTTCGCAAAAAACATAATCGCCAGCCGATGATGGTGGCTGCAGATATTTACAGACCAGCAGCGATCCAGCAGCTTCAAACGCTAGGGAAACAGCTTGATATGCCTGTGTTTTCATTAGGTGATCAAGTCAGTCCTGTCGAGATTGCCAAACAGGCAATTGAAAAAGCGAAAGAAGAACACCATGATTATGTCATTTTAGATACAGCAGGACGCCTTCATATTGATGAAGAATTGATGGATGAACTTCAGAAAGTAAAAGAAGTAGCGAGTCCAGAAGAAATTTTCCTTGTTGTTGACTCTATGACAGGTCAAGATGCTGTCAATGTAGCGAAAAGCTTTAATGAACAGCTTGGTTTAACAGGTGTCGTTCTAACGAAACTAGACGGGGATACACGAGGCGGTGCAGCACTTTCCATTCGAGCTGTCACCAATACGCCGATTAAATTCGCCGCGCTAGGTGAAAAGCTTGACGCGATTGAATCATTCCACCCAGAACGGATGGCTTCAAGAATTCTTGGCATGGGAGATGTGCTTACACTGATTGAAAAAGCACAGGCAAACGTGGACCAAGATAAAGCGAAAGAGCTTGAACAAAAAATGCGGACCATGAGCTTTACACTCGATGATTTCCTCGAGCAGCTTGGCCAAGTTCGTAACATGGGTCCACTTGATGAATTGATCCAAATGATGCCGGGAGCCGGTAAAATGAAAGGGCTCAAAAACGTCCAAGTAGACGAAAAGCAGCTCAATCACATCGAAGCGATCATAAAATCAATGACGACCGAGGAAAAAGAACAGCCAGAGGTCATCAATGCAAGCCGAAGAAAACGGATTGCAAAAGGAAGCGGAACATCTGTACAGGAAGTCAATCGCCTTTTAAAGCAATTTGACGAAATGAAAAAGATGATGAAGCAAATGACCAACATGTCCAAAGGAAAGAAAAAAGGCTTTAAATTACCATTTATGTAATTGGTTATACATGATAAAACCGTTGTTAAGAAAAAACACTTTACAAACCCTTTTATCATTGTTAATATACTATCTTGTTGAAATATTTTCGGAGGTGCTAGTAAAATGGCAGTAAAAATTCGTTTAAAACGTATGGGATCAAAAAGATCTCCTTTCTATCGTATTGTAGTAGCAGATTCTCGTTCACCACGTGACGGTCGTTTCATCGAAACAGTTGGAACATACAATCCAGTGTTATCACCAGCTGAGGTGAAAATCAACGAAGAATTAGCTCTTAAATGGCTTCAAAATGGTGCGAAACCATCTGATACAGTTCGCAACCTTTTCTCAAGCCAAGGAATTCTTGAAAAATTTCATAATGCGAAAAACAGCAAATAATGAATGAGCTGTCCTTGGAAGAATTGATTGTATCCATCGTCGAGCCACTTGTTGATTTCCCTGAAGATATTCACGTATCTTCATTAAAAAAAGATGAGCAAGTGATTTACACACTGTCTGTCAATGCTGAAGATACCGGAAAGGTGATCGGAAAGCAGGGACGTACAGCAAAAGCGATACGAACAGTCATGTTTGCAGCAAGTGCAGAGTCTTCTAAGAAAGTTCAACTTGAGATTGCTGACTAAAAAGGGAGAGGGCTTAGGACCTCCCCTTTTTTTACACGTTTAAATCTATTTTTCGTTATAATGTAGAGGACAAATGCCTTCGGATAGGGGGACAAAAAGGAAGATGCAGATCATTCAACATGTCACCGTCATGCAAGTATTAACTGAAAGCAGTAAGGACAAACTGTTAACGACTTTTTTGGAGAAAAAAGAAAGACTAGAACGTGAATGCAATCAACTATATTTTCAACTGAAAAAACATGAAAAAGAACCACATCAGCAAGAAGCCATCCCTCAATTTCAAAAAGCCATCGATAAACGGCAGGAGAAAATCCAGCAAATTGACTTTCAAGTAGAGCAGCTGCATATTTTACCGCTTGGAAGTGAAATGAAAGAGACAGAAGTGGATGCGCTGGTTGAAGTGAACATAGGTGATAAATGGGATGACAAGATGCAAGACAATGTCATCGTCGTGAAAGACGGCACCATTGTGGAAATACGTCAGGGGTGATTGAGAACATGGAACAAGAATGGTTGAATGTTGGAAAGATTGTCAATACACACGGAGTGCGCGGAGAAGTACGCGTCGTGTCAAAGACAGATTTCCCAGAAGAACGTTACAAAAAAGGAAGCGTCCTCTATATTTTTAAGCAAGGTCAAGGGGAGCCGCTAAAAGTCACTGTCGCATCACACCGGCAGCACAAACAGTTTGATTTGCTCACATTTGAAGAAATTAGCTCATTAAATGAAGCAGAGCTATTGAAAGAATCAATCTTAAAAGTAGAAAAAGAACATCTCGGCTCTTTAGATGAAGGAGAGTTTTATTTCCACCAAATCATTGGCTGTGAAGTTTACGATGAAGAGGATCAGCTTGTCGGCCAAATCAAAGAGATTTTAACACCAGGGGCAAATGATGTCTGGGTGGTCGGAAGAAAAGGCAAAAAAGATGCCCTGATTCCTTATATCCCATCTGTCGTCAAAAAGATCGATATCGCATCCAAAACCATACACATTGAAGTGATGGAAGGACTCATTGACGAATGAAAATCGACATCTTAACACTTTTTCCTGAAATGTTCGAAGGTGTGCTCCACTCATCGATCTTAAAAAAGGCACAGGAGAAAGAAGCTGTCTCATTCAATGTTGTCAATTTTAGAGAGTATTCGGATCATAAGCATAAAACAGTAGATGACTATCCGTATGGCGGCGGTGCTGGTATGGTACTGAAAGCACAGCCCGTATTCGATGCGGTAGAAGATTTGACGAAGAAAGCAAGCAAGAAGCCCCGAATCATTCTTGTCTGTCCTCAAGGAGAAAGATATACACAAAAGAAGGCAGAGGAACTTGCAAAAGAAGAACACCTTATGTTCATTTGCGGCCATTATGAAGGCTACGATGAGCGCATCAGGGAGCATCTTGTCACAGATGAAATCTCAATCGGAGATTTCGTTCTCACAGGCGGAGAGCTGCCAGCGATGATGATTGCAGACAGTGTGGTCAGGCTTTTGCCTCATGTGCTTGGAAAAGAAGCGTCTCACATTGAAGATTCATTTAGTACAGGTTTGCTAGAGCATCCTCATTATACAAGGCCAGCCGATTATAAAGGACTAAAAGTGCCGGATGTGCTCCTCTCTGGAAATCATGCCAAAATTGAAGAGTGGCGGCGCAAAGAATCCTTGAAGCGAACTTATACAAGACGGCCAGATTTGATCGATTCTTGCAAAACGTTAACAGAAGAAGAAAAAAGATGGCTTTGGCAGCTTCATAATGACTAGATTGTATTGCACACTGCATAGAGGTATGGTATGATACTACTTGTGACTTGGACGGCTTGCCGATTCAAGTTTGAAAACGATGTTCCGCTGCAATGAAGAAAGAGGACATGAGCATCTGTTGGAAGGAGTTGAAAACGATGCAACATTTGATTGAAGAAATCACAAAAGAACAATTACGCACTGATCTTCCTGCGTTCCGTCCTGGTGACACTTTACGTGTACACGTTAAAGTTGTCGAGGGTACTCGTGAGCGTATCCAGATCTTTGAAGGTGTTGTAATTAAGCGTCGTGGTGGTGGAATCAGCGAAACTTTCACAGTTCGTAAGATTTCTTACGGTGTAGGCGTTGAGCGTACATTCCCTGTACACACACCAAAAATCGCTAACATCGAAGTTGTACGTCACGGTAAGGTACGTCGTGCGAAACTTTACTACCTACGTGAACTTCGCGGTAAAGCGGCTCGTATCAAAGAAATCAGACGATAATGATATCAAAGGAAAGAGCTTGTTACCTGTAACAGGCTCTTTTTTTGTACGATGTATAGAGATAATCGATAGAAGAGAAGGTGCACATATGACGATTCAATGGTTTCCAGGCCATATGGCAAAAGCAAGACGTGAAGTCACAGAAAAATTAAAGCTCATCGACATCGTATTTGAATTAACTGATGCTAGAATTCCGATGTCCTCTAGAAACCCAATGATCGAAGAAATCCTTCAGAACAAACCCAAAATCATGCTATTAAACAAAGCAGATAAAGCGGATCCTCGTGTGACAAAAGAGTGGCAGACGCACTTTGAGCAGCAAGGCGTTCGGTCACTTGCTATTAACTCTGTCGATGGACAAGGGTTAAATCAGATCATCACAACTTCAAAAGAAATCTTAAAAGAAAAATTCGACCGCATGAAAGCAAAAGGTGTTAAACCACGTGCAATCCGGGCGCTGATTATCGGGATTCCCAACGTCGGAAAATCGACCTTAATCAATCGTTTAGCGAAAAAGAACATTGCCAAAACAGGAGACCGTCCTGGTATTACCACCTCACAGCAATGGGTGAAGGTAGGGAAAGAATTGGAACTGCTCGATACACCTGGAATCCTCTGGCCGAAGTTTGAAGATGAGAAAGTAGGACTCAGGCTAGCGGTAACTGGAGCGATCAAAGATTCTATCATCAACTTACAGGATGTCGCTGTATATGGACTTCGCTTTCTAGAAGAAAACTATCCAGAGCGATTAAAAAAACGCTATGACCTAACGGAGATCCCTGAAGATACGGCTGAGCTGTTTGATGCAATAGGTACAAAGCGCGGCTGTCTCATGAGCGGTGGATTTATTAATTACGACAAAACCACCGAAATCATTATTCGGGATATTCGAACAGAAAAATTTGGTCCCCTCACTTTTGAGAAGCCTGAAAGCTAAAAGACACGCAGCTCATGCGGGTCTTTATTTTTTGCGGAAAACTGCCGATATAAAGAAGGAGGCTGACGAAAAGCTGATGTACACAGTGAAACAAATAAAAGAACTGATAGAAAAGCATTCGCAAGACGAGTCATACATTCATGAGCTTGTAAAAGATGATAAGAGAAAAAGTGTCCAAAAACTGATAGAGAAGTGGCACAAAGAGAGAGAAAAGCAGCAGCAACTTCATGTAGCATGGAATGAGATGCTGCAATTTGAAAACAATGCTAAGGCGCAGGGATACACATGTATTGCTGGAATAGATGAAGCAGGAAGAGGACCGCTGGCAGGTCCCGTTGTAGCAGCAGCTGTCATATTAAAGGAAGATACAGTCATGCTCGGTTTAAACGACTCAAAGCAATTATCTGAGAAAAAAAGATTGGCATATTATGACCTGATCCAAAAAGAAGCACTTGATATCGGTATCGGCATTGTTGATGCGGCTACGATTGATGAAATCAATATTTACGAGGCATCAAGACTGGCGATGGTGAGAGCGGTGGAGCAGTTAACTCATACACCTGATTATCTACTCATAGATGCCATGACGCTCCCACTTCCTATTCACCAGGAGAATATCATCAAAGGAGATGCAAAAAGTGCATCCATCGCAGCAGGTGCATGTATTGCAAAGGTGACAAGAGATCAGATGATGGAAGAATACGGGCGTAAGTACCCTGAGTATCAATTTGAAAAACATAAAGGGTACGGAACAAAAGAGCATTTGGCTGCCATTCAAACACATGGAGCTGCCCCAATCCATCGATTATCGTTTGCACCAGTTAAATCCGTTATATCATAAATTTTTGACCTAAGGAGGCTGCCTGTGATGACAAGAGTTGAGGACATACATACAGCACTGAATAGCCGGTTAAGTGCGGCAGAATCTATTCCATTAAACACCGAAGGAAAGGAAAATGTGCATCGGCTGATTCTCGGTAAAGTACTGAAAATGCTTGGAGATGATACAGCCCTTGTTCAAATAGGCTCAACAAAAATAAAAGCACAGCTAGCGGCTCAGCTTAAAGCAGACGCATTTTATTGGTTCCAATTTGAACAAGAGGGTGGAGACAGCCTCAATAAACTAAGGCCAGTCCAGCAATTTGATCAAGATCCTAAGACATTAAAGGATGCAGCTGCCAAACTATTAGAAGGTCTCTCTCTGAAAAATGGACTTGAAAACATTCTAACAGCCACAGCTTTTTTAAAAGAAAAATCCGTTATCAACGAAACAGAGTTAAAAACGGCAGTGAAGTGGATCGAACAGCTTCAAGGAGCTGATGTGAAAAAAGGTCTCCAGGCACTTCTATTTGCTTTAAAGAAAGACTTGCCGATCCAGGAAGGAGTGCTTCAATCAATTTTAGCTGTGAAATCATCCTCTGCTCTTCATCAGGATATGACAGCGCTGCTAGAACGCTTAACACAGCTCCCGAAGCACTCAGACGCCACACAGGCGCTTACACAAGCCGTTCGATCAGTCATAGATGTTGAGACGTCTGTCCATGCAGAAAAGCTCTTATCGGTCCTTCTAGCAGCGAGAGAAGGGGCGGCGAAGCAAGGAGGAAATCTACCTGTAACGCCTCAGTCCAATCTGTCTCAACCAAAAGAGAATAGCCAAACTCCAATCGCTCAAGAGCGTCAGACGACACAAGTTCTTCAATCTAACGTGCAGCAATCAACAAGCCCAAAAGAGCTGCAAATCCCGCTTCATCAAATTGAGCGGATACTTACAAGTTTGATAAAACAAGGTGCAGATGGGCAGCAAGAGCCTAGCTTAAAACAGCTCACGTCATTGCTACAAGGGCTTCAGCAGGCAGGATCTCAGCCGGATGCAAGAGCATCTGTGCTCCAAAAAGAATTTCCGTTCCTGTCAAAAACAGAGGCGAAAGCATTGGCTCAGGTGGTACAGCAGACGGAACCCGCATTAAGCAATAAAACCGATGTGCTCGATTTACTCATGACGATGAAAAAGGCAATCGGTGTACGTGATGAAATCGGTATGCTGAAACTACTCGAAAAAGGCAGCCAGGATGTAAAAAGTCAGGAACTTCACCAATTAAAGCTCGTCTTAAATGATGTGAGACAGTCTGATTTACCAGAGCCTGTAAAAAAAGAAGTCGATCAATTGTTTCATAGATTGAACGGGCAGTTATTTGTGCAGCAGGAGAATCAAACCATCAGCCAAATGATGGTCTCTTATCCGCTCTTTTCAAAACATAGTGTTCAAGATTTAACCTTTATTCTAAAAGGACATAAGAAAAAAGATGGCTCTATTGATATTTCTCAGTGTCGTCTTATGTTTTACTTAAACATGGAAAACCTCGAAGAAACATTAATCGACTGTACGATTCAGCAAAAGGTCATGTCAATTACAGTTGAAACCGGTCATGAACTTCAAGGAACCATTAATCCAATGATTCCAGCAGTTCGGGAGAATTTAAATGCCTTAGGATACAGCCTTACGGGAATTACAGCAAAGAAGAGACAAGAGCCAGTAGATCCGTCTCACTTTCTAGATGAACACTTTCATAAAATCAGCGAGAAAGGGCTGGACTTACGAGTATGAAGGATTCAAAACCGCTTAGAAGGGCGGTCGCTCTACATTATGATGAAGAAAAACAAAAAGCGCCAAAAGTCGTCGCAATAGGTAGCGGCTATGTGGCAGACCATATTATTGAAGAAGCAAAAAAGTCGGGAGTTCCTATCCAAGAAGACCGTAATTTAGTCGAACTCATGCGCCACTTAACACTGGATGAGGAGATCCCTGAAGCGTTATACGATACTGTAGCAGAAATATTTTCGTTTATCTATAGGTTAGATCAAAAAATGAAAAAATAAGGTAAAATAAGTGATTTGGATGAAAAATTTATATTTTTAATAAAATAAAAGTTTGAATGTTTAGAAGGATTTTACGATTTTACATAGAACCCTAGACATTCTCTTTTTTATTCTTTAAAATGAAAGCGCAGTCTATTTTATATTTTTTGTTTCTACATATGTTGGGAGGATGGGAAATGAATATCCATGAGTACCAAGGAAAAGAAATCCTAAGAAAATATGGGGTTTCAGTTCCAAATGGTAAAGTAGCATTTACACCTGATGAAGCAGTGAAAGCATCAGAAGAGCTAGAAAGCTCTGTATATGTCGTAAAAGCACAGATTCATGCAGGCGGCCGTGGCAAAGCAGGCGGGGTAAAAATTGCAAAAACAAAAGATGAAGTGAAAGGTTTTGCAGAGGAATTGCTCGGCAAAACACTTGTCACACATCAAACTGGGCCTGAGGGGCGCGAAATAAAACGCTTACTTATTGAAGAAGGCTGCGATATTCAAAAAGAGTACTACGTTGGGCTTGTTTTGGACAGAGCGACATCAAGAATTGTATTGATGGCTTCTGAAGAAGGCGGTACTGAAATTGAAGAAGTAGCAGAAAAAACGCCAGAAAAAATCGTCAAAGTGGTCATCGACCCAGCGATTGGATTGCAAGGCTATCAGGCGAGAGAAGTAGCGTTTAAAATTAATATTCCAACAAAATTAGTTGGCCAAGCTGTTAAGTTTATGACAAGTCTTTACAATGCGTTTATTGAAAAAGATTGTTCAATTGCTGAGATTAATCCACTTGTTGTAACAGGCGATGGAAAAGTCATGGCACTTGATGCAAAATTAAACTTTGATAGCAATGCCTTATATAGACAAAAAGATATATTAGAATACCGTGACCTTGATGAAGAGGATCCAAAAGAAATTGAAGCATCTAAATATGATCTAAGCTACATTTCTCTAGATGGAAATATTGGCTGTATGGTCAATGGTGCAGGTCTTGCGATGTCTACAATGGATATCATCAAGCATTACGGCGGGGACCCTGCAAACTTCCTGGATGTTGGCGGCGGTGCAACAGCTGAAAAAGTAACGGAAGCATTTAAAATCATCTTATCTGATCAAAATGTAAAAGGGATTTTCGTGAACATTTTTGGCGGCATCATGAAATGTGATGTCATTGCAGAAGGTGTCGTTGAAGCGACAAAACAAGTCGGCTTAACATTACCACTCGTTGTACGTCTTGAAGGAACAAACGTTGAATTAGGGAAGAAAATCCTGAGCGATTCAGGCTTAAATATCACTTCTGCTGAGTCTATGGCTGACGGGGCAGAAAAGATTGTATCTTTAGTCAAGTAGAGCAGAAAGGCAGGGAACCTAAATGAGTGTATTTATTAATAAAAATACGAGAGTAATTGTTCAGGGGATTACCGGTTCAACCGCATTGTTCCATACAAAACAAATGATTGAGTACGGAACAAATATTGTTGGCGGTGTCACACCTGGAAAAGGTGGAACTGAAGTAGAAGGAGTTCCTGTATTTAATACAGTATCTGAAGCTGTTCAAACAACTGGAGCAAATGCTTCTGTTATCTATGTACCAGCACCATTTGCAGCAGATGCCATTTTAGAGGCTGTTGATGCAGAAGTCGATCTAGTCATTTGTATTACAGAACATATTCCAGTACTTGACATGGTCAAAGTAAAACGGTATATGGAAGGGAAAAAGACAAGACTTGTTGGCCCTAACTGCCCAGGTGTCATTACACCTGAAGAATGTAAGATTGGGATTATGCCAGGCTACATTCATAAAAAAGGTCATGTGGGGGTTGTTTCTCGTTCCGGAACGCTTACATATGAAGCGGTACATCAGCTTTCAGAAGCTGGCGTTGGTCAATCGACAGCTGTAGGAATCGGCGGAGACCCTGTAAATGGGACGAACTTTATTGATGTATTAAAAGCCTTCAATGAAGACCCTGATACGCATGCTGTCATTATGATCGGAGAAATCGGCGGTACGGCTGAAGAAGAAGCAGCTGAATGGGTAAAAGCAAATATGACCAAACCAGTTGTTGGCTTTATTGGCGGTAAAACGGCGCCTCCAGGAAAACGCATGGGACATGCTGGTGCAATTATTTCCGGTGGTAAAGGGACAGCTGATGAAAAAGTAAAAACAATGCGTGAATGTGGAATTGAAGTGGCAGAGACTCCATCTGTCATGGGAGAAACCTTAATTAAAGTGTTAAAAGAGAAGAATCTCTTCGAAGCTTGTAAAACGCATTAATGACACAAGAAGACTTGTTCTTTGACAAGTCTTCTTCTTTCTATCTTAAACAGGAGGAATGGTATGTACAACGTGTCCGAAAGAATGATTTTTCACCGCTTAAAAGGCCTCATCTCACCCTCTTTGTTAACAAAATGGTGGAAAGTCGATCCTAAGCTATATATAAATGAAGAAACACATCATTTCAAACAGGATCGATCATTACAAACAATCGACTTTACCCGCTTAAAACAAGCCGAAGAAAAGGAATTCCCCATTTTTCAACACATCGTTCAAGCCTATTTAAAGCAAAACATTCACATGATTCCCATCACATCACCCTTATATCCCAGCACACTAAAACATATTTATGATCCTCCCCCTGTGTTATTCCTAAAAGGAAACGTGTCATATTTAAATGAAGAAAAAAGTTTAGGTGTAGTAGGCACGCGTGTTCCATCGTCTTATGGAGAAGCATGTGTGAAGAAAATTGTTGGTGAACTTGTTAAGGAAGATTGGATGATTGTCAGTGGCTTAGCAAAAGGCATTGATGGACTTGCACATAAAGAGTGCATTAGGAATAAAGGGAAAACGATCGGTATTATAGCAGGCGGATTTCAGCATTTATACCCAAAGGAACATGTGCAAATGGCTGAATACATGGGCGAGCATCATTTGCTTTTATCCGAGCATCCGCCTTATGTCAAACCAGAAAAGTGGCATTTCCCTTTGAGGAATCGTTTAATTAGTGCGCTGACAAGTGGGACCATCGTGATTCAGTGCAAAGAAAAGAGCGGTTCACTCATTACCGCGTATCAAGCACTTGAGCAAGGCAAAGAGGTATTTGCGGTTGCAGGATCAATCTTTGATCCTAATTCCACAGGTCCAGCCAGACTTATACAGCAGGGAGCAAAGCTTGTTCATTCAACGAAGGATATTTTAGAGGAATTCTCCTTCCGCAGCGTTCAATATACTGAACTCTTATAAAAATATCGTTTGACAAAAGACATAGGAATATTTAATAATAGTGAGGATTTAAGTTTACACTTTGTTTTTCGTGTTTATAATGATGTTCATCATAAAGAATTTTTCATGATTGCCTGTTAAATAGGTGCAATTAACATAAATATGAATTGTGAAATGTATAAAGAGAGAACACCTCTTAAGGGGGATTTTGAGTATGGCTGATTATTTAGTCATCGTTGAGTCGCCAGCCAAGGCGAAAACGATTGAGCGTTATTTAGGTAAAAAGTATAAAGTAAAGGCTTCAATGGGGCACATAAGAGATTTACCGAAAAGTCAGCTTGGTGTTGACACTGAGCATGACTTCGAACCGAGGTATATTACGATTCGCGGGAAAGGCCCCGTATTAAAAGAATTAAAAACAGCTGCGAAAAAAGCAAAGAAAGTCTATCTCGCAGCTGACCCTGATAGAGAGGGAGAAGCGATTGCTTGGCATTTAGCGCATAGCCTTGACCTTGACCTCTCTTCTGACTGCCGCGTTGTCTTTAACGAGATTACAAAAGATGCTATTAAAGATTCCTTTAAGCATCCACGTATGATCAATATGGATTTAGTTGATGCACAGCAGGCAAGACGGATCTTAGATCGTCTCGTTGGGTATAAAATCAGTCCGATTTTATGGAAGAAAGTGAAAAAAGGCTTAAGTGCCGGTCGTGTTCAATCAGTTGCACTCCGCCTGATCATTGATCGCGAGAATGAAATTAATGAATTTAAACCAGAAGAATACTGGACAATTGACGGTACATTCCTAAAAGGAAAAGAAAGCTTCGAAGCGAGCTTCTTTGGCGTCAATGGCAAAAAGCATCCACTGAAAACAAAAGAAGATGTAAAAGAAATCCTTTCGAAACTAAAAGGGAGCAAATTCTCTGTAGAGAAAGTGACGAAAAAAGAGCGTAAACGCAACCCAGCTGTTCCGTTTACAACATCTACTTTACAGCAGGAGGCTGCGAGAAAATTAAACTTCCGTGCGAAAAAGACGATGATGATTGCACAGCAATTATATGAAGGAATTGATCTTGGTAAAGAAGGTACAGTCGGACTCATTACATACATGAGAACAGACTCAACACGTATTTCCAATACGGCGATTGAAGAAGTATCTGCTTTCATTGATCAGACGTATGGTAAGAATTTCTTAAATACAACAAAACGAACTGCTAAAAAGAATGAAAATGCACAAGATGCTCACGAAGCCATCAGGCCGACTTCTACGCTAAGAAAACCAGCAGATGTCAAACATGTCTTAAGCCGAGATCAGCTTCGTCTGTATAAATTGATTTGGGAACGATTCGTCGCAAGCCAAATGGCTTCGGCTGTTCTTGATACAATGAGTGTGGACCTTGATAATAACGGGCTTACATTCCGTGCTAACGGAAGCAAAGTGAAATTCCCTGGATTCATGAAAGTATATGTAGAAGGGAAAGACGACCAGCTAGAAGAAAAGGACAAAATGCTGCCTGATCTTAAAGAAGGTGATACGGTTCTTTCAAAAGATATCGAACCTGAACAGCACTTCACGCAGCCGCCTCCGCGCTACACTGAGGCAAGACTTGTCAAAACGCTTGAAGAGCTAGGTATAGGCCGTCCGTCTACGTATGCACCAACATTAGATACGATTCAAAAGCGCGGCTATGTCGCACTTGATAATAAACGGTTTATCCCAACAGAGCTTGGGGGAATTGTTCTCAACTTAATCATTGAATTCTTCCCTGAGATCATTAACGTGGAATTCACAGCGAAAATGGAAAAAGAACTTGATAGCGTTGAAGAAGGTACGATCGAATGGGTTCGCATTATCGACAGCTTCTATCAAGACTTTGCAAAACGGGTCGAAAAAGCGGAAGCAGAAATGCAAGAAGTTGAGATTGAGCCTGAATACGCCGGAGTTGACTGTGAAGAGTGTGGACATCCGATGGTGTACAAAATGGGTCGATACGGTAAGTTCATGGCTTGCTCTAACTTTCCTGACTGCCGTAACACAAAACCAATTGTCAAAGATATTGGTGTGAAATGCCCGACATGTCATGAAGGAAACATTGTTGAACGAAAATCTAAGAAGCGCCGCATTTTTTATGGCTGTGATCGTTTTCCAGAGTGTGAATTCGTCTCTTGGGACAAACCGATTGAAAGAAAGTGTCCAAAATGCGAAAATATGCTTGTAGAGAAAAAGCTGAAAAAAGGCATGCAAGTTCAATGTGTGAACTGTGATTATAAAGAGGAACAACAAAAATAGCGGTGAGCAACCTTGTTCACCTGCTTTTTTATGTCATCAAACAGAACTTACGAAATAGGAGAGTTGTACAATGAGTCAATTTGTAAATGTGATCGGAGCAGGTTTAGCTGGAAGTGAAGCGGCATGGCAAATTGCTAAACGCGGAATTAAAGTCAACTTGTATGAAATGAGACCTGTCAAACAAACGCCAGCTCACCACACAGATAAATTTGCAGAGCTTGTATGCAGCAATTCACTGCGTGCCAACGCTTTGACAAATGCGGTCGGTGTATTAAAGGAAGAAATGCGTCATTTAGATTCAGCGATTATCGCAGCTGCAGATGAAAGCTCAGTTCCTGCTGGCGGAGCGCTTGCAGTAGATCGTCATGAATTTGCAGCAAACGTTACTGATCGCGTAAAAAATCATCCGAATGTGACAGTTTTTCAAGAAGAAGTGCAAAGCATTCCAGAAGGTCCAACAATTATTGCGACAGGCCCGCTTACATCTGAAGCACTTTCAAAAGAATTAAAATCGTTAACTGGTGAAGAATATCTGTACTTCTACGATGCAGCGGCACCTATCCTAGAGAAAGATAGCATTGATATGGATAAGGTGTACTTGAAATCACGTTATGACAAAGGAGAAGCTGCTTATTTAAACTGTCCAATGACAGAAGAAGAATTCGATCGTTTTTACGACGCGCTTATTTCTGCTGAAACTGTGCCATTAAAAGAGTTCGAAAAAGAAATCTTCTTTGAGGGCTGTATGCCAATTGAAGTCATGGCGAAAAGAGGAAAGAAAACGATGTTGTTTGGTCCGATGAAGCCAGTAGGACTTGAAGATCCGAAAACAGGAAAAAGACCTTATGCTGTTGTTCAATTAAGACAAGATGATGCAGCAGGTACTTTATATAACATCGTCGGCTTCCAGACACATCTGAAGTGGGGCGACCAAAAGGAAGTATTCCGCTTGATTCCAGGTCTTGAAGAAGCAGAGATTGTTCGTTATGGCGTGATGCACCGCAATACATTCATTAACTCACCAAGTCTTTTAAAACCAACGTATCAGTTTAAAAATAGAGAAGATCTATTCTTTGCCGGACAAATGACAGGCGTTGAAGGCTATGTCGAGTCTGCAGCTTCCGGACTAGTGGCTGGAATTAATGCCGCTCGTTTTGTCAAAGGAGAAGAGCTTGTGACACTTCCGGAGGAAACAGCGATCGGCAGCATGGCTTATTACATCACATCGACAAACAAGAAAAGCTTCCAGCCAATGAATGCGAATTTTGGTTTGTTGAAAGATCTTGGTGTTCGCATTAAAAACAAACAAGAGCGTTATGCGGAGTACGCTAAGCGCGCAATCGAAACTATTCAAACTATTTCGAAATCTCTGTAGTAAATCATTGCACGGAAAGCAAGATATGTGATACCATTTAAAAGCCTTAAAGAGGTGTAAAAATGATGAATAAACAGCGTCTTGTCCACTTATTCATTGAATATCTGCAAATTGAAAAAAACTATTCTGCTTTAACCATCTCAGGATATACAGAAGCGATTGAAGAGTTTGTCAGATTTATGAACGTTCAAGGAATAGACGGTTTTGAAGAGGTATCCTATCAAGATACGAGAATTTATTTAACAGAAGCTTATGAAAAAGGCCTGACAAGAAGAACGATTAGTAAGAAAGTCTCTGCGCTTCGCAGCTTTTATAAATTTCTATTAAGAGAACAGCTTGTGAAAGAAAATCCTTTTTTACTCGTTAGCTTACCAAAGCAGGATAAGCGAATTCCTTCATTTTTGTATGAAGAGGAACTGAAAGAGCTTTTTACAGTTTCTGATGTCAGCACACCGCTTGGGCAAAGAAACCAAGCCATTTTAGAACTTCTTTATGCAACAGGTATGAGGGTCAGTGAGTTATGTTCATTAAAAGAATCTGATCTTGATTTATCGATGGATACAGTGCTTGTTCATGGGAAAGGCAACAAGCAGCGGTATGTTCCTTTTGGTTCATATGCTCATGAAGCGCTCATCACTTATTTAGAGGATGGAAGGCTAAAGCTGAAAGCGAAGGGGAATGATCGTGCTGATGCATATGTATTTTTGAATCAGCGCGGGGCGCCTCTTACAGACAGAGGCGTTCGATTCATTCTCACTGAACTAATGAAAAAGGCGTCAGGCACATTACATATCCATCCTCACATGTTAAGGCACACCTTTGCCACACACCTCTTAAATGAGGGGGCAGATTTGAGAAGTGTTCAAGAACTTCTTGGTCATTCGAATTTATCATCAACTCAGGTGTACACGCATGTATCAAAAGATTCTTTAAGGAAAACGTACATGTCTCATCACCCAAGGGCTTTTAAACGATCCTAAAAGGAGGTTTTTTCATGTCATCATTTCATGCAACAACCATCTTTGCCGTTCAACATAAAGGAAAAAGTGCGATGGCTGGAGACGGTCAAGTCACTTTCGGGCAGGCTGTCGTGATGAAACACACGGCAAAAAAAGTGCGCCGTCTTTTCGGAGGCAAGGTGCTTGCAGGTTTTGCAGGTTCAGTAGCAGATGCATTTACACTCTTTGAAAAGTTTGAAACGAAGCTTGAAGAATATGGTGGTAACTTAAAGCGAGCAGCCGTAGAACTAGCAAAAGAATGGCGTAGTGACAAGATGCTCAGGCAGCTTGAGGCTATGCTGATCGTTATGAACAAAGACAGCATCCTGCTTGTCTCTGGGACAGGAGAGGTCATCGAACCAGATGACGGTATTTTGGCCATCGGCTCAGGCGGCAATTATGCGCTTAGCGCCGGGAGAGCACTCAAAACACATGCAGGTGATCATCTCACAGCAAGAGATATTGCAAAGGCAGCTCTTGAAACCGCTGGAGAAATCTGTGTCTACACGAACGATCAAATCACTTTAGAAGAGCTTGAATAGAAAGGACATGAGACGTATGGAGAAAAAGCCGTTCACCCCAAGAGAGATAGTTGAAAAGCTTGATCAATACATTATTGGTCAGCTTGATGCGAAAAAAGCAGTGGCGGTGGCTTTAAGAAACCGTTACAGAAGAAGCCTTTTACATGATAAGCTAAAGGATGAAGTCGTTCCGAAAAACATTTTAATGATCGGCCCAACAGGCGTGGGGAAAACAGAGATTGCCCGCAGAATTGCAAAAATTTCTGGTGCGCCTTTTATTAAAGTGGAAGCGACGAAGTTTACTGAAGTTGGTTACGTTGGCCGTGATGTAGAATCGATGGTCAGAGATCTAGTTGAGACAGCGATCAGAATTGTCAAAGAAGAAAAGATGAAAAACGTTCAAGAAGAAGCAGAAAAACAAGCAAATAAACGTCTTGTTCATTTGCTTGTTCCTGGCAAGAAAAAAAGCCAGTCAGTGAAAAATCCTTTTGAGATGCTGTTTGGTGGTTCTGATGAAGATGACCGTGATCGAGATCAATCAAGTGAAGAAGTTGAACTTGAATCGACAAGAAAGCGAATCGCTCATCAGTTGGCTATGGGCGAACTTGAAGATCATTACGTCACGATCGAAGTAGAAGAGCAGCAGCCATCCATGTTTGATATGCTTCAGGGCTCGGGTATGGAGCAAATGGGCATGAACATGCAGGATGCGCTCGGCAATCTCATGCCTAAAAAGAAAAAACGCAGAAAGCTGACCGTCAGAGAAGCAAGAAAGGCGTTAACAGCTGAGGAAGCTTCAAAACTGATTGACATGGATGAAGTCAGTCAAGAAGCTGTCTATAAAGCAGAGCAGCAAGGGATTATTTTTATCGACGAAATCGACAAAATTGCCAAAAGCGGTGGTGCATCATCTGCAGATGTTTCTCGTGAAGGGGTTCAACGTGATATTTTACCGATTGTAGAAGGTTCAACTGTGATGACGAAATATGGGGCAGTGAAAACAGACCATGTGCTTTTTGTAGCAGCAGGTGCATTTCATATGGCAAAACCATCAGATTTGATTCCAGAGCTTCAAGGGCGCTTCCCAATTCGTGTAGAATTAGATAAATTAAGTATCGAAGACTTTGTGAAAATCTTAACGGAACCAGATAACGCATTATTAAAGCAATATAAAGCTTTACTTGAAACAGAAGGTATATCTCTTGAATTTTCTGACGATGCTATTCATAAGATTGCCGAAGTGGCTTATCATGTCAATCAGGAGACAGATAACATCGGTGCAAGAAGGCTTCATACTATACTTGAAAAGCTGCTTGAAGAGCTTTCATTTGAGGCGCCTGATATTACACTAGGGACAGTGACCATTACCCCTCAGTATGTAGAAGAGAAGCTAGGAAAGATTGCAAATAACAAAGACTTAAGTCAATTTATACTTTAACAAATGAATAAAGTAATCTAGGAGGATCATTAATATGGCGTTACTACAAAAAACAAGGATTATTAACTCAATGCTGCAAGATGCAGCGGGGAAACCGGTTAATTTTAAGGAAATGGCAGAAACTTTGAGAGATGTCATTGATTCAAACATTTTCGTATTAAGCAGAAGAGGGAAGCTTCTAGGCTACTCGATCAACCAGCAGATTGAAAATCCGCGTATGAAGAAAATGCTTGAAGACCGTCAGTTCCCTGAAGAATATACAAAGAGTCTATTTAACATCCCTGAAACATCTTCAAATCTTGACATTAACAGTGAGTATACAGCTTTCCCGATTGAGAACCGTGATTTATTTGAATCAGGTTTGACAACCATTGTTCCAATTATCGGAGGAGGAGATCGTTTAGGAACGTTAATCCTGTCTCGTTTGCAAGATACATTCAAAGATGATGATTTAATTCTTGCTGAATACGGTGCAACAGTTGTTGGAATGGAGATCCTTCGTGAGAAATCAGAGGAAATCGAAGAAGAAGCAAGAAGTAAAGCTGTTGTCCAAATGGCGATTAGTTCTCTTTCATATAGTGAGCTTGAAGCCATTGAGCACATCTTTGAAGAACTTGATGGCAACGAAGGGCTTCTAGTGGCAAGTAAAATTGCTGACCGTGTAGGAATCACTCGTTCAGTGATCGTGAACGCCTTACGTAAGTTAGAAAGTGCAGGCGTCATCGAATCTCGTTCTCTTGGAATGAAGGGAACGTATATCAAAGTGTTAAACAACAAATTTTTAATTGAACTTGAAAATTTAAAATCTCATTAATCAAAACCCCTTTTCAGCAGAAATACAAGCTGAAAAGGGGTTTTTTTTATAAAAAAAGAGGATTTGTCCGAAAAATGACACTCTTTTTTCCAAGAAAACCCTTACAATTCTTAGTTCTTTGAATCTAGGTCTTTATACCTATTCGTAAAATAGATATATATTACGAGTTTTTTTTACATATACATCATAGACTTTAATCCTATTATTTCTTACAATGAACATATGGTTTTACAAATCTCGACATGATTAAATGGAATGAAATACATATGATTGGAGGTATATGGTTTTGGATATATTTTCTGGAACGATAAGCAACCTTGAGAATGCCTTGGGCAGAGCGAATGTTAAGCAAAAAGTCATAAGCAATAATATCGCGAATATAGACACACCGAACTACAAGTCGAAAAACGTCGCATTTCATGATATGCTAAACGATGCGTCGATCAAGTTAGATGCTAAAAAAACATACCAAGGTCACATTGATTTTTCTAAAACAGGGTCTAATTATTCAGTTGTTTCGAGCAACCGTACTTCATATCAAGAAAACGGAAATAATGTCGATATTGATCAAGAGATGAGTGAACTCGCTAAAAACCAAATTCAGTATAATGCGTTGGTTGAAAGAATGAGTGGAAAATTCAATTCTCTTAAAACAGTTTTGACAGGAGGTAAGTGATGTCAATTTTTTCAGGCGTTAACGCTTCGGCCTCTGCATTAACAGCACAGAGGCTCAGAATGGACGTTGTATCCTCTAACCTTGCAAACATGGATACAACAAGAGCGAAACAGGTTGATGGCAACTGGGAGCCTTATAGACGTAAGCTCGTCACATTACAGCCGTCAGGTGAATCGTTTTCATCTATATTAAACTCAAGCATGAATTCGAGCGGTAAATTAGGAAACGGCGTGAAAGCAACGAAGATTACAGAAGACGAAACTCCATTCAACCTTCAATATGATCCTACAAATCCCGATGCCAATGAAAATGGATATGTTCAAACACCTAATGTTGATCCATTAAAGGAAATGGTTGACCTCATCAGCAGCTCAAGGTCATATGAAGCAAACGTGACCGCGCTAAATGCGAATAAAAGCATGTTGATGAAAGCTTTAGAAATAGGAAAGTAAGGTGAAAAGAATTGGTTAACGCAATATCTCCTTTCCAGCTTCAAGCTGCTCAGCAAGCAAGTGAATTGACAAATGCATCGTCCGTTCATGCGGCTGCACCTAAAAGTCAAACGAATTTCTCTGATGTGCTGAAGAATTCCATTGAGGCATTAAATCAATCACAGCTGAAATCAGACCAGTATACAAATGCACTTGCACAAGGAAAAAATGTCAATCTCGATGAAGTCATGATTGCCTCGCAAAAAGCGAGTGTGACACTCACAGCTGCAACGGAGTTTCGAAATAAAGCAGTCGAAGCATACCAAGAGATTATGAGAATGCAGATGTAGGAGGTGCTGACGGACAAAAAAAGACTGAATGGAATGACCGGGGGTTAAGATGAATCGTACTTTAATGCAATTAAGAACAAAGACAGTTGAGTTTTGGCGAAATCGATCAAAATTACAAAAAATACTTATGATTGGCGGCGTTGCTGCCCTAGCAATCATTATTACGGTTGTTAGCATCTTTGCTTCTTCTGAAAAAATGGTTCCATTGTTTAGAGATTTGTCTGAGGCAGAAGCTGGGCAAATCAAACAGGAACTGGATGGCAAAAACGTTAAATCGGAACTTGCGAATAATGGAACAACGATTCTCGTTCCAGAAAAGCAGGCCGACACTTTAAAAGTAACGCTCGCATCTGAGGGTCTCCCTAAGACAGGGAATATTGATTACTCCTTCTTTGCGAACAATTCCGGCTTCGGTTTAACAGATAATGAATTTGATGTTCTGAAAGTAGACGCAACTCAGACAGAACTATCCAATCTAATCAATACGATTGATGGGATTAAAGATTCAAAAGTTATGATTAACCTGCCAAAAGATTCCGTTTTTGTTGGAGAAGAGCAAAGTAATGCATCAGCATCCATTGTGCTGCAAGTTGAACGTGGCTACACGCTCTCGCCGCAGCAAGTAAAAGGCCTTTATCATCTTATTTCAAAAAGTGTGCCGAATTTAAAGACAGAAAACATTGTCATTATGGACCAAGATTCCAACTACTACGACTTAAACAGCAGTTCCGATTCCTATGCAAGTGGAATGGATGCACAGCAGCAGAAAAAAGAAGAAATTGAAAAGAACCTTCAAAGAAAAATTCAACAGCTGCTCGGAACAATGATGGGTCAAGAAAAAGTGGCTGTATCGGTCACAACAGACATTGATTTTACTGAAGAGAAAAGAAAAGAAGATCTTGTAGAACCAGTTGATAAAGAAAACATGCAAGGCATCGCTGTCAGTGCTGAAAAGATTGCTGAAACTTATTCAGGAAATGGTGCAGCAGCTGGTGGAACCGCTGGAACAGGCGACGATGATGTCACAAACTATCAAGGCGCCGATGGAGCGAATGGTAGCGGAGATTACGAAAAGAGCGAAGATCGTATCAACTATGAAGTCAACCGCATTCATAAAGATATCAAAGAGAGCCCTTATAAAATTAGAGATGTTGGCATTCAAGCATTGGTCGAACCACCAACTGCAAACGATGTGAACTCTTTAACAGCTGAAAGGCAAGATGATATTAAAAAGATTCTTTCAACGATCATTAGCACGTCAATTGATAAAGAATACACAAATGGTCAAGTGCTCACTCAAGCGGACTTAGATAACAAAATTGTTTTATCTGTATCAAAATTAGACGGTAAACAGCAAACTGCAGCAGAAAACCCATCAAACAATATTCCAATTTGGGTTTATATTGTAGGCGGTGTGCTACTACTTGCAATTATCGCTCTTATTATTCTTCTTGTGCGTAAACGCAGAAAAGAAGAGGAAGAAGAGTTTGAGTTTGATGAACATACACCAATCCATGTTCCTGATATCGACACTGAACCAGAAACAGAAGAAATGGTGAGGAAAAATCAGCTTGAAAAAATGGCAAAAGATAAACCAGAAGACTTTGCTAAATTGCTACGCAGCTGGCTGTCCGAGGATTAGGAGGAATACACATGTCGAGAAAAGATTCAAATCGACTAACAGGCAGACAAAAAGCAGCAATCCTAATGATTTCCTTAGGGCTAGAGGTGTCAGCATCTGTATACAAACATCTGTCTGAAGACGAAATAGAAAAATTAACACTGGAAATTTCCAATGTACGAAGTGTAGATACTGCTAAAAAAGATGAAATCATTGAAGAATTTCACAGCATCGCCATCGCGCAGGACTACATATCACAAGGCGGTCTTATGTACGCAAGACAAGTGCTTGAAAAAGCGCTTGGTGAGGACAAAGCGGATAGTATCTTAAACCGATTAACATCCTCACTTCAAGTGAAACCGTTTGATTTTGCTCGAAAGGCTGACCCAGAACAAATCTTAAACTTTATCCAGCATGAGCATCCACAAACCATTGCGCTCATCCTTTCCTACTTAGATCCAGTTCAAGCAGGGCAGATTTTATCTGAATTAGGTGAGGAAGTACAAACAGAGGTTGCGAGACGTATTGCTTTAATGGATCGCACATCTCCAGAGATCATCAATGAAGTGGAACGCATTCTTGAACAAAAACTTTCTTCAACCTTTACGCAAGACTATACGCAAACGGGCGGAGTCGAAGCGGTTGTAGAAGTACTAAATGGTGTAGACCGTGCGACTGAGAAGACAATTTTAGACACTCTTGAAATTCAAGATCCTGAGCTTGCTGATGAAATTAAGAAACGTATGTTTGTCTTTGAAGATATTGTCACTCTTGACAGTAGAGCGATTCAGCGCGTGATCAGAGATGTTGAAAATGATGACTTGTTGCTCGCACTCAAAGTGGCAAGCGAAGAGGTCAAAGAAATTGTCTTCCGCAACATGTCACAGAGAATGGTCGAGACGTTCAAAGAAGAAATGGAGTTTATGGGACCTGTCCGGCTTAGAGATGTCGAGGAAGCACAAACCCGTATTGTCAGCATCGTAAGACGACTCGAGGAAGCTGGAGAAATCGTCATAGCTCGAGGCGGAGGAGACGATATCATTGTCTAGGATTATCAAACATGAAACATCTGTTATTCCTGAGCAAGGCCGGCAAACAATTCCTTTGCAGCAAGTGGAGTTCAAAAAAGAACATCATGAAGAAGAGCTTGTCAATGAAACAGAAGTGTCGCAGCTTGTACTAAGTGATGCTGAAGATCAAGCAAGCCGTATAGTAGAACAAGCAAATAGTGAGCTTGAAAAAACAATGGCTGAAATCAATCAGCGCCGCGCTGATTTTGAAGAAGAAAGAATGCAGCTCATTGAAGAAGCGAAACAAGCAGGTTACCAAGATGGCTTCCAAAAGGGTGAAGCAGATGCGATGAGTCAGTACCGATCAATTCTTGATCAAGCAAATGACATTGTCAGTCTTGCCAAGCAGGATTACGAAGAAAAAATTGAAAGCTCCGCAGAAAAAATTGTGGAACTGGCTTTTGAACTCGCCAAACGTGTTTGGTACTCGGCTGAGGACACGAAAGATCAATTTTTGGCTCTCGTGAAGCAGGTCATTTCTGAAGTGAAAGAATATGACGATATTTCCATCTATGTTGACCCTGAACATTACGATCATGTGATGGAGTATAAAGACGAATTAATCAGAATCCTTCAAAAGGATACACACCTTGCCATTTACTCGGATGAAAAAGCGCCAAAAGGGACTTGTTACGTAGAAACAAGCTTTGGAAAAGTGGAAGCGAGTGTTGATACACAAATGAATCAGTTGAAAGAAAAGCTACTAGAAGTCATTGATTCAGGTGATCACAAATGAACATCGATGTGTTAAAAGAAACGATTGAAACCGCAGATCCTTATAAACGATTTGGTAAAGTCAATCGAGTTGTTGGACTGATGATTGAATCTAAGGGGCCGGAAAGTTCTATCGGAGACGTGTGTCTCATTCATAAAAAGGGGCGTAAGCACGATCCAATAAAAGCAGAGGTCGTAGGGTTTAGAGATGAAAATATTCTGCTCATGCCTTATGTAGAAGCATCCAATATTTCACCAGGAAGTCTAGTTGAAGCGACAGGTGAGTCGCTGAAGGTCAAAGTTGGGACTGGGTTAATTGGCGAAGTTGTTGATGCCTTCGGTGAACCGCTGGACGGCAGTATGCTGCCAAAGGGACTTGCACCTGTTTCGACAGATCAGTCACCTCCAAACCCGATGGACAGGCCGCCTATTCGTGAAAAAATGGGCGTTGGTGTCAGAGTGATCGACAGTCTGCTTACAGTCGGCACTGGTCAGAGGATCGGTATTTTTGCCGGAAGTGGTGTTGGAAAAAGTACCTTAATGGGGATGATTGCAAAGCAGACAGAAGCAGACCTCAATGTCATTGCCCTTGTTGGAGAGCGTGGCCGTGAAGTTCGTGAGTTTATTGAAAAGGACTTAGGTGCAGAAGGACTAAAGCGATCGATTGTTGTCGTCGCAACTTCTGATCAGCCTGCACTGACGAGAATGAAGGCTGCTTATACAGCAACAGCTATTGCGGAATATTTTAGAGACAGAGGAAAAAATGTCATGTTCATGATGGACTCTGTTACACGGGTCGCTATGGCGCAAAGGGAAATAGGTCTTGCAACTGGCGAACCGCCAACGACTAAAGGTTATACACCTTCAGTGTTCGCTATACTGCCAAAATTACTTGAACGAACTGGAACGAATCAGCTTGGTTCCATCACAGCGTTTTACACAGTGCTTGTTGATGGTGACGATATGAATGAGCCAATCGCTGATACAGTCAGGGGGATATTAGATGGCCACATTGTACTTGATCGTGCTTTAGCCAACAAAGGACAATTTCCTGCTGTCAATATTCTGAAAAGTATCAGCCGTGTTATGAGCAATATCGCAAGTCATGATCACAAGGAGGCGGCTAACCGGTTCCGCCAGCTTTTATCCACTTATCAAAACGCTGAAGACCTCATTAACATTGGAGCATATAAAAAAGGCTCCTCGAAAGACATTGATGATGCCATGCAGGCTTATCCTCATCTGATTTCATTTTTGAAGCAGGATGTAGAAGAGGCTGTATCTATTGAAGACAGTGTGAATGTATTGCTCGGTTTGATGAATAGAGAGGATTGACGAAAACAGTGAGATATCAATACAAATTTCAAAAGCTCTTAGAACTGAAAGAAAGTGAAAAAGACAAGTCACTCGCAGCGTACCAACAATCCGTTTCGGCATTTGAGCAAGTAGCTGAAAAACTCTATGAAAATATGAGTAAAAAAGAATTAATGGAAAAAAGCAAAGAAGAAAAGCTGAGAAGTGGTATGAGTGTTCAAGAAATGCGTCATTATCAGCAATTTGTGACCAATTTAGATAACACGATTCAGCATTATCAGCAGCTTGTGATCATGAAGCGCCATCAAATGAATGAAAAACAATCTGATTTAACTGAAAAAAACATCGAGTTTAAAAAGTTTGAAAAAATGAAAGAAAAGCAGTACGAAAAGTTTTCCCTTGAACATAAGGCCATTGAAATGAAAGAAATGGATGATATCTCTATCAGCCAATTCATGTTTCAAGGACATTAGGAGTCGAGATGAATGCCTAAGAAGGAAAAAACGAAAGAATCAAGCGGCGGTAAATTTCAATGGATCTTGTTTATTGTCATCATCCCATTGATTGTGCTTGTATTAGTGGCTGGCACAATCCTTTCTATGGCAGGTTTTGATCTAAAGAAACCGCTCCAGAACATTCCGGGCGTTAGCAGTTTGGTTGGTTCAGATGACACCTCAAAAACGTCATCTTCACATAATGATCAAAGCGATGCAGAATTGAAGGAACTGAAAAAGACCATTAAAGAGCAAAAGAATGAACTTGAAATTGCACAAAAAGACTTAAAAACAAGTGATGAAGAGATTAAAAGACTGAATCAAAAAATCAGTTCACTTGAAAAAACATCTGAAAATGATGCGAATGAGAAGTCAGCGGATGACAGTTCATCAAATAGCAGCTCATCGAGCGATACATCAGGTAATAATGCGTCAGGGACAACTTCTGATGGGGCAGCAGCCTCTAACCAGAAACCGAAAGGGAAGATTGCCAGTATCTATGAAAGCATGGACGCAGGGAAATCCGCCAAAATTTTATCAGAATTAAGTGATAAAGAGGCATTGAAGATCCTCGAAGAGCTGAGCAAAAATAAACTAACAGACATATTAGCAAAACTAACACCTCAGAAGGCAGCTACGTTTACGAAAGAGCTTGCTAAAAAAGAAAGTGAAAATGGGGGTGGACAATAAGTGAAGCTATTGGATATTGGAGCCTTACAGCAATCGTCTCAAGGTCTCTCGGGACCAAAGGGGAGCGGCGCGGCATCTGCAAGCGGGTTGTTTAAACAATTACTTAGCGGGGCAGGTGCACAAAGCGGCCTTGTAGATGCTGAGACAGCGGGTGCCACTCTTTCCATCAATGATGCGATGCAAATCATTGAAAAATGGATGCAATCGCCTGAAGAAGGCATCAACGGAGACCTTCTTAGCGCGCTTCAAACACTTCAAGGTCAAACGCTTGATTCGTCTGATCTCAAGTCACTAGAAGAGCTATTTCAAAAAATGGAATCATACATTTACGGTGATCAAGCGGATAAGCCAGCTACTGAACATAGTGAGCAGCTCATACAAGTCCACTTTTTCATATATCAACTACTCAATCAACAGCCGCTCAGCTTTGATGCAAAGCTAGTGCAAGATATTGAAGCAAAGGGTCAAGACTTCATTCACTTTCTTTCAAAAAATGGAGTAGATGAGAAACTGATTCAGCAAGTAAAAGAGCAGTTTTTCTCGCAGGGTTCAGCACCAAAGCTGAATTCGATGTCTCAAAGTGAGCTGAAACACTTTAATCAGTTAATCGACCATATGATGGCAAATGCAAAAGGGTCAGACAAAGAGTTGAAGATTGCTTTAGGAGAGTTAAAAGAATTGGTCTCTCCAAGACAAGAATCTACTCTTGCTACTCCTGCAAAAGGGGCTGCCTCTCTTGAATGGCTCATCAAAAAGGAAGTTGTCAAAGGACAAAGCACTGCTGCACCTGCTTCTGAAAAAACGATCACTCATACGCTGTTGCCAAGTCATAAGCAGTTTTTTCAACTGCAATCAGCAGCTCCTGTTCAACAGACACAAACAACTGATGAAAAGCCGGGAACGGTTGATCAGCAAATTCTAAATACGTGGAAGCAAATGAAATTCACGCCATTTGGCAACTCAAGCGGACGCTTTACAGTTCGATTAAATCCAGAAAATCTCGGATTTATCACGATTCAGCTGACGAAGCAAAATGGTATGTATGCGAGTAAAATTACAGCTTCGACACAGGCAGCAAAAGAACTGCTAGAGCATCACCTTCCGCAGCTCAAGCAGGCGCTTCCGAATATGTCGGTTCAAGTGGACCGTTTCCATATACCGCTTCAATCAAATGAGCAGCCGTTATTTGGACAATTTAACGAAGAAAACAAGCAGCAACAGTCAAAAGGGCAGAATTTCCAAAAGCCTGATGAACAGGAAGCAGAATTCCAAGATGTACTGGATGCTCTTGTTGGGTCAGATGAAGAAGAGGAGGAAATCTAATGGCAACAGTTGATGCTACGAATAGAACAGTCGCACAAACAGACATTTCTTCAAAAGCAGAAAAGAAAACAGATACGCTCGGCAAAGATCAATTCTTGAAAATATTGCTGACACAGCTTCAAAACCAAGATCCGACAAACCCACTAGATGACCGTGAGTTTGTCACACAGCTTGCAACATTTTCATCTTTAGAACAGCAAACCAATATGAACGATTCTATCACCAAGCTGAATCAGCTCATGTCTACTTTTGTTGCACACCAAGATCCGTTTACGACGTATGTAGGTTGGATTGGTAAAGAAGTATCGGGCAAACTGGATGATAAAGAGATATCAGGCACTGTGAAGTCTGTTAAAAACATAAACAATGAATACTTCTTGTATTTAGAAGATGGAACGAAAATCAGCCCTTGGGATGTTACAGCAGTTGGAGAAAAAACGAAGTAATTCGAGGAGGAAAATAAATGTTACGCTCACTTTACTCAGGAATTAGTGGAATGAAAAACTTCCAAACAAAATTAGATGTTGTAGCCAATAACGTAGCCAACGTCAATACACACGGATACAAAAAAAGCCGTATCACTTTTAAAGATATGGTCAGTCAAACCCTTGCAAGTTCTGGTGGACCGACGAACAACTCTGGTTCAATCAACTCGAAACAAGTTGGTTTAGGATCATCTTTATCTTCTATTGATAAAGTCATGTCATCGGGGGCTTCTCAAAATACAGATGATCCATGGGACTTCTATATCAATGGAGATGGATTTTTCCAGATACAACAGCAAGGAGAGACCCTATATATGAGAGCAGGGAACTTCAAACCTGATTCTGAAGGGGATCTAGTAACGCCTGATGGAAACTACCTTCTTGGAATGAATGGACAAAAAATAACGATTCCAAAGGGCATTTCAAGTGTAAATGTTGGTCCAGATGGAACGATTTCGGTTGTTGAAAACAATGTATCAAGAACCGTTGGTCAAGTATCACTGGTATCTTTCCGTAACGCAGGTGGGTTAGACAAAGTTGGTGACAACCTTTACCGTCAAACGTTAAGCTCAGGTGCACCAAGTAACCCTATCGTACCTGGTGAACAAGGAACGGGCGTCATCCAAACGGGTAAACTAGAAATGTCAAATGTTGATTTAACAGACGAGTTTACCGAAATGATTATCGCGCAGCGCGGATTCCAATCGAATGCAAAGACGATCACAACATCTGATGAAATCCTGCAAGAGCTTGTGAATCTGAAACGATAGGAGGTAGGGGGAGCGGATGATCGCTTCTCTGCTTAATATGATTGAAGTGACAAGATTGAATGGCAAAGGATTTATGCTGAACGCTCTCCATATCGAGCAAATCGAAAGCTTTCCAGACACGACCATTACATTAGCCAATGGAAAGAAATTCGTTGTGAAAGAAAATGAAGATCAGCTTCAAGAGAAAATCATTTCTTTCTACAGAAAAATCCAAGTTATTTCATTGAATCAAGGAATAGAGGAATTTGAATGAAGAAGAAATTAGTCGTAGTAATGCTAATCATGATTATTGCCATCGGCGGAATAGGAGCAGGCATCATTTTTCTGGTGAATGGCTCAGACGAAGCAAAAGCTGAAAAAGAGCCAACAGCAGATGAAGTCGTAAAAGCTTCTGTTGAAATTCCTGAAATTATTACTAATTTAAAGTCTGAAGGAAATGCCGTCAAACTTGTATTGAATATTGAAACGGACTCTGAAAAAGCAAAAGAAGAGCTTGAGAAAAGAAGTTTTCAAGTGAAAGACGCTGTAATCGACATTTTATCAGACACGAATGCAGATGAACTTGATGGCAAAAAAGGCAGAGAACATTTTAAAACACTAGTTAAAAACAAAGTGAATAACTATTTGCAAGATGGCAAGGTGAAAGAAGTATATATAACCTCCTTTAATCTGCAATAGAGGCGATTAATTGACACGATGGAGGTGAAGAAATGTCAGGAGAAGTGCTTTCCCAGAATGAGATCGATGCATTATTATCCGCCATATCTACAGGCGAAATGGATGCAGAAGAGCTGAAAAAAGAAGAAACGACGAAAAAAGTAAAGGTGTATGATTTTAAACGTGCACTGCGCTTTTCGAAAGACCAGATTCGAAGTTTAACAAGGATTCATGATAACTTCGCTAGACTGCTCACCACACACTTTTCAGCTCAACTAAGATCATATATTCAAATTACTGTCAGCTCGGTTGACCAAGTACCATACGAAGAATTTATTCGTTCGATTCCTAATATGACATTATTAAACTTATTTTATGTCAGCCCGCTTGAAGGAAGAATCATGCTTGAAGTGAACCCAACAATCGGCTATGCCATGATGGACAGGCTGATGGGCGGGATAGGCATTAGTCATAATAAGACAGAATCACTTACAGAAATCGAAACAAAGATTATCTCAAACATGTTTGAGGGAGCTTTGGAAAATTACAGAGAAGCGTGGCAGTCCATAACCGACATCGAGCCTGAAATGGCAGATTTCGAGGTAAATCCCCAGTTTGTTCAAATGGTCTCACCAAACGAAACAGTTGTCGTCATTTCTCTTAATACACAAATTGGTGAGGTAAGCGGGGTAATTAACCTATGTATTCCTCATGTTGTATTAGAGCCTATTATTCCAAAGTTGTCTGTACACTACTGGATGCAGTCTGAACGAAATGAACCAAAACAACAAGAAACAAAGGCCATTGAAAAACGGATTATGACGGCAAAGATACCGGTAGTCGCAGAGCTAGGGGAATCGGAAATGACGGTGGAAGAGTTTTTGAATTTGGAAATTGGTGATTGTATTGCCTTGGACAAACCAGTAAATGCGCCTCTTACTGTTATGGTCGGAAATAAACCGAAATTCTTGGGACAGGCCGGCCGCGTGAATCGGAAACAGGCGATTCAAATTCTAGATCACGACATAAGAGGTGAAGAAGATGGAGAATAACGGAAGTAAATTATCACAAGACGAAATCGATGCGCTCCTTAAAGGAGGTAGCAATGACGATATAGAGCCTGAAACAATCCTTTCTGCAATGGAGCAAGATGCCATTGGAGAAATCGGAAATATTTCATTCGGCAGCTCTGCTACAGCACTTTCAACCCTATTAAATCAAAAAGTGGAGATTACCACTCCAACTGTTACAGTGATTCAAAAAAGTATGCTGAATGAGGAATTTCCTCATCCGTATGTCGCGATTGAAGTGAATTATACGGAAGGCTTCAGCGCAAGTAACCTGCTTGTCGTCCAGCAAACAGATGCAGCAGTCATTGCGGACTTAATGATGGGTGGAGACGGGACAAATGCTGACCCTTCTTTAAGTGAGATTCACTTAAGTGCAGTTCAAGAAGCGATGAACCAAATGATGGGTTCTGCTGCGACATCCATGTCGACGGTCTTTAATAAAAAGATTGATATTTCTCCGCCTCGCGTCGAATTACTTGATGTGAAAGAAGGAGAAGGAACAGACCGGATTCCAGCTGCAGAAATGCTTGTCAAAGTGTCCTTCAGATTAAAAATAGGTGAACTCATTGATTCAAATATTATGCAGCTTTATCCTATTACATTTGCGAAAGATTTAATCGCAGAATTAACAGACCCAGCGCAAGAGGAAGAGACGGTTCAAGACACGCAAGTGAGCACACCTGAACCTCAGCCGGCAGCACCTCAAACGCAGTCTGCACCAGCGCAGCAAGCTGCTCCGCCGAAAAGACAGGCGAAGCCAAAGCCGGCAGCACCTGTAAATGTAGCGCCTGTTGAATTTGAAGCGTTCAGTGAGCCTCAGCATACAACAAACCACCTTGGAAATCTTGATATGCTGATGGATATTCCGCTTTCTATTACGGTGGAACTTGGAAGAACTCAGCGCAGTGTCAAAGAAGTCCTTGAACTTTCAGCAGGAAGTATCATTGAACTGGACAAACTTGCTGGTGAGCCAGTAGACATTCTAGTTAACAAACGAATCGTCGCCAAAGGGGAAGTCGTTGTCATTGATGAGAACTTTGGTGTTCGTGTGACTGATATTTTAAGTCAGTCAGAAAGACTTTCTAATTTAAAATAAACAAACATATAGGGAGAGAATAAGTAAATGGCTACTAAGGTATTAATCGTAGATGATGCAGCATTCATGAGAATGATGATAAAGGATATTCTTGTGAAAAACGGATTTGATGTAGTAGGAGAAGCAGAAAACGGCGCTCAAGCTGTTGAAAAATTTAAAGAAACATCTCCTGATCTTGTCACAATGGATATCACAATGCCAGAAATGGACGGGATCACAGCACTAAAAGAAATTAAACAAATTGACGCTTCTGCAAAAATCATCATGTGTTCTGCAATGGGGCAGCAGTCAATGGTTATTGACGCGATCCAAGCAGGTGCAAAAGACTTTATCGTGAAGCCGTTCCAGGCAGACCGTGTACTTGAAGCAATTAATAAAACGTTAGGCTAAAAAAGGGTGTAAGACTTGTTGAAAAAACGTTTGATATGTATAGCAATGATCAGTTTTATGCTTTTCTTGACGATACAGCCTGCCTCACTGTTTGCTGAAACGAAAGATCCTGAAAATGGCACAGTGAATGACTGGATCAAAGAAGAGAAGGGCAGCAAAAAGGATACAGAAAAGACAACCACTGACAATCAAACGAATCCGGCAGAAGAAGTTCCCTCTTCTTCTGTCTCCATTATGGATTTTGTCAAAATGATTGGTGCCTTACTTTTTGTCATCCTGCTTATATATGGATTGGTGAGATTTGTTGGTAAGCAAAACCGTTTACTTAAACCATTTCGCTATGTTGAAAATATTGGCGGAACGACGGTTGGCCAAAACCGTTCAGTCCAGCTTATCAAAGTGGGCAAACGAGTATTAGTTGTCGGAGTAGCGGACTCAATCCAGCTGCTAAAAGAAATTGATGATGAACAAGAATGTGAAGCGATCGTGAAACAATATGAAGAAGCGATGGAAAGCAAAACAGATTTACCAAAAATCGTTCAAAAATTCACATCTCAGATAAAGAAACAAAATCAGCCAACCACTTCTTCTTTTTCAGCCAATTTGAAGGCGCAGCTAGCCGAATTGAAAAAGACCCAAT
Organism: Bacillus sp. FSL R7-0672; assembly: GCF_038601465.1. Taxonomy (NCBI): domain Bacteria; kingdom Bacillati; phylum Bacillota; class Bacilli; order Caryophanales; family Bacillaceae; genus Bacillus; species Bacillus sp. FSL R7-0672. The sequence continues at coordinate 1,605,371 of NZ_CP152010.1, forward strand.
CAGAAGTCAGAAAGAAAGGCCCGAAACAAAATGAATGAGTTTATCGATTTATTTAATTCCAGCGGTGCAGGGAATATTAGCACGTCTGTCCGTCTTCTTTTACTTTTAACCGTATTTTCGGTTGCACCAGGCATTCTCATTTTAATGACGTGTTTCACACGAATTGTGATTGTACTTTCATTCGTTAGAACGTCACTTGCAACCAACTCAATGCCGCCAAACCAAGTGCTTGTAGGGCTTGCTTTGTTTCTCACATTTTTTATCATGGCACCCACGTTCTCAGAGATTAATAAAGAGGCACTAACGCCGCTTTTAAATGATGACATTACGCTCAATCAGGCATATGAAAAAGCCGAAGTGCCCATTAAAGAGTTTATGAGTAAACATACGAGACAGAAGGATTTGGCTTTATTTCTTAGTTACGCAAAAATGGATACACCTGAATCGATAAAAGATATTCCGTTAACGGCGATGGTACCCGCTTTTGCGATTTCAGAATTAAAGACGGCATTTCAAATTGGTTTCATGATCTTTATTCCATTTTTAATTATTGACATGGTGGTCGCAAGTGTCCTGATGTCAATGGGGATGATGATGCTTCCGCCGGTTATGATATCGCTCCCTTTTAAAATATTGTTATTTGTTTTAGTCGATGGATGGTATTTGATTGTTAAATCTTTGCTGCAAAGCTTTTAGAGTAGGTGCTTAAAACATGAGTTCAGAATTTGTCATTACGATGGCTGAAAGATCAGTGTATGTGGTATTGCTTGTCAGTGGGCCGCTTCTAGCGCTCGCTCTTATTGTGGGACTGATTGTCAGTGTGTTTCAGGCGACAACCCAAATTCAAGAACAGACGCTTGCGTTCATTCCTAAAATTGTTGCAGTTCTTATCGGGCTTGTTGTGTTTGGTCCATGGATGCTGTCAACCATTGTGTCCTTTACGACAGAGCTGTTCTCGAATTTAGATCGATTTGCAGGTTAACGAGTGATGTCAATTATAGAATTATTCCCTGCATTTCTATTAGTTTTTATTCGGATCACCGCTTTTTTTGTGACAGTACCGCTTTTAGCGCATAGAACGATCCCAGCTGTACACAGAGTTGGATTCTCGCTGTTTTTAGCCGTGATTAGTTTTAGCACGATTAAGGAACCGCCAGCACTCGACATAGACGGTCTTTATATGATGCTTGCGGTGAAAGAAGCAATGGTCGGACTTCTGCTTGGTTTGATTGCATATATCATGGTGTCCGCTGTTCAAATTGCCGGCTCATTTATTGATTTTCAAATGGGCTTTGCGATTGCCAATGTGATTGATCCGCAAACAGGCGCGCAAACGCCGCTGATGGGGCAGTTTTTTTATACGGTCACATTGCTATTGATGCTAGCAACCAATGCACACCACCTGCTGCTTGATGGAATCTTTTACAGCTTTCAATATATTGCAATTGATCAGTACGCACTGAATTTCGGCAGTGAATCCTTTGCTTATTTTATTGCAAAGAGCTTCAACCAAATGTTCATCATTGCCTTTCAAATCTCAGCACCGGTCGTTGCTAGCTTGTTTTTGGTCGATTTGGCACTGGGCATTGTGGCACGAACAGTTCCGCAGATGAACGTTTTTGTTGTCGGACTTCCTATTAAAATGGGTGTGAGTTTTGTTATGATCATCATCTGTATGGGCGTCATCTTCGGGGTTGTCCAAAATACATTTGATACGATTGTACTCACCATGAGGAATTTCTTAGCATTGGTCGGTGGTTCGTCATGATGACAAGACTTAGACTAGACTTGCAATTTTTCGCAGGTGAAAAAACAGAAAAAGCAACGCCGAAAAAGAGACAAGATTCACGTAAAAAAGGTCAGGTTGCCAAAAGTACCGACGTCAATACAGCCATCTCATTTCTATTAATCTTTTTATCATTCTTTTTTATTGGGCCTTTTATGAAAGAGCGTATTATTGCGCTCATTGAACGTTTTTATTCAACAACCATGCTAATGAAAGTTAGCACATCTAATATTCATCAACTATTCGTGGAATTGCTTCAGGAAACAGGGCTCCTTCTCATGCCAATCCTTGGTGTTGGTATGCTGGCAGGCGTCATCAGTAACTATTTACAAGTTGGCTTTCTCTTTTCAACAGAAATCATCAAACCGAAATTAGAAAAGCTAGATCCTATTAAAGGGTTTAAACGGATATACAGTATTCGAGCCCTCGTAGAGCTATTAAAATCCATTTTGAAAATTGGTTTAATTGGTTTTGCGACATTTATTGCACTTTGGATGCACTTTGACGAAATCCTGAGGCTTCCTTTATTAACAGCAGAGGAAACCCTTCATTTCGTCGCAAATATGACCTTGATTATGGGTCTGTATGCAGCAGGTGCTCTCATGATCTTAGCAGGGCTTGATTATATGTATCAGAAATTTGATTATGAAAAAAACTTACGGATGTCCAAACAAGACATCAAAGATGAGTATAAAAAATCAGAGGGTGACCCGCTCATAAAATCAAAGATTAAACAGCGTCAGCGGGAAATGGCCATGAGACGGATGATGCAGGAAGTCCCAAAAGCCGACGTCATCATTACAAACCCAACCCACTACGCAATTGCTTTGAAATATGACGAAGAAAAGATGGATGCGCCCTTTGTTGTGGCAAAGGGAACAGATATTTTGGCTTTGAAAATTAGAACGATTGCGAAAGAGCACGATATCATGACCGTAGAAAATCGGCCGCTCGCTCGTGCACTATATGATCAGGTCGACATCGACCAAGCGGTCCCAGAGGAATACTTTAAGGCGATCGCAGAAATTTTAGCTTACGTATATAAAACGAAACAAAAGATTTTATGAATTTTTGGTTTTAAAAGGAGAGAACAGGCATGGCAGCAAGAGATTTATCTGTTTTATTCAGTGTTATTTTAATTGTGGCGATGCTGGTCATACCGTTTCCGCCAATGCTATTAAGTATTTTAATCATTATTAATATTTCTCTTGCGCTTATCGTGCTTCTCACCACAATGAACATGCAAGAACCACTGCAATTTTCAATATTTCCATCATTGCTTTTGCTCTTAACGCTGTTTCGCTTAGGGCTTAACATCTCTACAACACGATCTATCCTATCAACTGGAGACGCTGGAAAAGTTGTAGAAACGTTTGGTTCATTTGTTGTTGGTGGAAATATACTCGTTGGTCTGGTTGTCTTCCTTATCCTGATCATCATTCAATTTATAGTGATCACCAAAGGGGCTGAGCGTGTATCTGAGGTTGCGGCAAGATTTACCCTCGATGCGATGCCAGGTAAACAAATGAGTATTGACGCTGATTTAAATGCAGGAATGCTGACAGAAAGTGAAGCAAGAAATCGCCGTGAAAAAGTAGCGAGAGAAGCAGACTTTTATGGTGCGATGGATGGTGCAAGTAAGTTCGTCAAAGGGGATGCCATCGCAGGTATTATCATTGTCATTATTAATATTATTTTTGGGATTATTATTGGGATGCTTCAGCAAGGAATGTCGATTCAAGAATCAGCTTCCCACTTTACACTATTAACGGTAGGAGACGGAATTGTTTCACAAATTCCTGCACTTCTCATTTCAACAGCGACAGGAATTGTCGTCACAAGGGCTGCTTCTAATGGGAACCTTGGGTCAGATATCACTGAACAGCTGTTTGCATTCCCTGCTATGCTTTACGTCACAGCAGGCACGATCTTCCTTCTTGGGTTGTTTACTCCAATCGGCGTACTGTTGACTGGACCGATCGCAGGTTTACTTGCTCTCGGCGCATACTTGATGTCGAAAAACAAACAGGATCAAGAAGAAATCGAAGAGGTGCTAGAGGAACAGGCAGAGGTAGAAGAGATGAAAAGTCCAGAAAGCGTCATTCACCTTTTGCAAATGGATGCCATTGAATTTGAATTTGGCTACGGCTTGATTCCGCTAGCCGATGCAAATCAAGGCGGTGACCTGTTAGATCGAATTGTAATGATCCGAAGGCAGCTTGCCCTCGAATTAGGTCTTGTGATTCCAGTTGTTCGAATTCGAGACAACATTGCACTTAACCCAAATGAGTATCGGCTTAAAATAAAAGGGAACGAAGTGGCAAAAGGGGAGCTACTGCTTGATCACTACTTAGCGATGTCTCCTACGCCGGATGATGATCCGATTGAAGGGATTGAAACAATCGAGCCATCCTTTGGTCTTCCGGCTAAATGGATCTCAGAAGCAGAAAAAGATCAGGCTGAGATGCTTGGCTATACGGTTGTAGATCCTGCATCGGTTGTGTCTACTCACATCACAGAGAAAATTAGACAAAACACACACGAACTGCTCGGACGCCAAGAAACGAAGCAATTAATCGATCATCTGAAAGAAAGTTATCCTGTCTTAGTGGATGAGGTGACGCCAAATCCACTAGCAGTTGGTGATATTCAAAAAGTGTTGGCAAAACTGCTGAAAGAAAAGGTTTCTATTCGAAATCTTGTCACCATTTTTGAGACACTTGCAGACTACGGAAAATTAACGACAGATACAGATTTGTTAACAGAGTATGTCAGACAGGCGCTGGCAAGACAGATTACCGCACAATATGCGAGAGAAAATGAATCGCTCAAAGTCGTGACATGCTCAGGCCGAGTGGAAAAGGTGATTGCTGACAGTGTACAGCAGACAGAGCATGGCAACTACTTATCGTTAGATCCAGAATCCTCTGAAAGTGTGATTCAATCAGTGGCTAGAGAAATTGAGCAGCTTTCGCTCCGTCAGGAAACGCCGGTTCTATTGTGCTCACCTCCTATAAGAATGTACGTCAAGCAGCTGTTAGAAAGATATTTCCCGGACTTACCGGTACTATCTTATAACGAACTAGAAGCAAATGTGGAAGTACAGAGCATCGGAGTGGTGGATATCTAATGAAAATGAAAAAAATCATAGCGAATTCAATGCAAGAGGCGACGATTCAAATTAGGCAGCAACTTGGGAAGGATGCCGTCATTTTAAATTCCAAAACTGTTGTGAAACGAAAGCTATTCGGTTTAAAGAAACAGCAAATGGTTGAAGTGATTGCAGTGCTGGATCAAGATTTTGAAGAAAGAGCGGGTAAAGGTGGACACCCTGCGCCTCCTCTTCCAGTATTTCCGAAAAAGGAGCAAATTCAACACCGGCCTGAAGAGCCGTCTTTTGCTCCTGAGGCAGTGAAACCAGTACCTTCTCAAGCTCAGCCTTTAGAATATGCGAGGAATGAGCGGCATGCTGGTATTCTGCCTGATCCTCTCATGGTAATCGATCAAAAGCTGAAGGATCAAGGTCTTGATGATGCCATTCGAGACGAATGCCTCAAAGGTCTTTTAACAAAGGGTGCTGTCAAGGAAGATCAAATTCAAAAAGAACTTGAACAACTGCTGGCAGATATGCTGCCGGCTCACACCTCTGATGAGCCGATGATTCGTTCAAAATACATTGTGCTGTTTGGTTCAACTGGAGCTGGTAAAACAACAACGATTGCAAAGCTCGCTGCCAAAACGGCCATTCAGAAGCAAAAGAAAATCGCTTTTATTACAACAGATACGTACCGAATTGCAGCGATCGAACAACTGAAAACATATGCGGAACTGCTCAATGCACCGCTTGAGGTTTGTTATTCGAGAGAGGATTTTGTAAAAGCTCAAGAGACTTTTAAAGAGTATGATCATATTTTCGTAGACACAGCGGGTCGTAACTTTAAAGAAGAAGCGTATATCAAAGAACTGACAGACATCATTCCATTTGATGAAAGCATTCAAAGTTTCCTAGTGATGAGTGCGACCTCGAAGTATCAGGACATGAACGCCATGGTCAAACGCTTTGAACATGTTCCAATTCATCAATTCATTTTTACAAAAGTAGATGAAACAGACACGATGGGAACCATCTTTCAAATCATTGCAGACTCTCAAATTGGACTTGGCTTTTTAACAAATGGTCAAAATGTTCCTGAGGATATTCTTGAGGGCTCTCCTCTTGAATTAACAAGGATGGTCTTACAATGATGAAGCCCGACCAAGCAGAAGGTTTAAGAAAGCTCGTTCAGCAGAATCAAACGATCACACCAACTCCTCTTGGTATAAGCGGACAGGCAAAAACCATTGCTGTCATCAGCGGTAAAGGCGGGGTTGGAAAATCGAATTTGACGCTGAATATGGCGCTGTCTATCGCAAATGCAGGGAAGCGAGTGTTAGTCATCGACCTTGATTTTGGTATGGGGAATATTGATATTTTACTAGGGAAAACATCGACTAGCTCTATATTAGATGTTCTTGTCAGGAAGGAATCCTTCCAAGCAGCTATGACTCAAGGAACGAACAACCTTTATTACATTTCTGGCGGAAGCGGACTTGAACAGCTGTTTTCTTTAGATAAAGATCAATGGTCGTTTTTTCTAGTGGAAATGGAAAGAATGATGCACGACTTTGATTGTATCTTCTTTGATATGGGGGCTGGCTTGTCTAAAGATCAACTACCTTTTGTTTTATCAGCAGGAGAAGTTGTGGTTGTGACAACGCCGGAACCAACATCGATCATGGATGCCTACAGCGCAATTAAACACTTAGCGATTCATCAGTTCGAACAATCTGTGCAAATCATTGTCAACCGGTGTAAAACCCCGTCAGAAGGGTCAGAAACCTACCGGAAATTAGCAGGAGTAGTCACATCATTTCTACACAGAAAACTAGTATTTGCTGGTGCTGTGCCGGATGATCCTGCGGTTCCAAAAGCGGTGGCTGAACAAATTCCATTTTATATGAAGCAGCCTCATTCACGGCTGAGTAAAACGATCAAGATGCTGGCAGAAACACTTTATCAACAGCAGATAAGAGAGGCACAGAGAGAGCAGCATACGTTTATAGATAAGTTGTCCTCTTTTTTTAAAAGGAGGAAGGTGGACTCATGATTAGAGTGCTTGTAGTAGATGACTCGGCCTTTATGCGAAAGCTCATTAGTGATTTCCTAAGTGCCGAGCAAGAAATAGAAGTCGTCGGAACGGCGCGAAATGGGGAAGATGCCTTAAAACGGATCAAGGAACTGAATCCAGATGTCGTCACATTAGATGTGGAAATGCCTGTTTTAAATGGAACAGAAGCATTAAAACAAATTCTGGCTGAACACGACCTTGCCGTGATTATGGTGTCAAGCCAGACAAAGCAAGGGAAAGATTTAACCATCCATTGCTTAGAACTTGGTGCTTTTGACTTTGTGACAAAGCCTTCAGGAAGTATTTCGCTCGATTTACACAAAGTAAGAGGCCAAATTGTAGAGCGGGTGCTTGCGGCAGGGCTGTCAAGGAAACGCACTGAAGTACAGGTTTCTCCAAAGCCGCCGGTGATGAAGCCGCCAATTCCAGTGGCTGCACCTCGCACGCAAGCAGTGAAAAGCGGCTCACTCCGAAAGATTATTTCAATCGGAACATCAACGGGAGGGCCAAGGGCACTTCAACGAGTTGTCACGAAGCTGCCCAAGGACATAGAAGCACCTATTTTGATTGTGCAGCATATGCCGGCAGGATTTACGGCATCACTTGCTACTAGGTTAGACCATTTATCTCAAATTTCGATTAAAGAAGCACAAGATGGAGACATCGCTAAAAATGGAGTAGCCTACATAGCGCCTGGTGGAATGAATATGTCACTTCATGAACAAGGGGCATCCTTAGTCATCAGGCTATCTCCAGAGGACACGGAAAGCCGGCACAAACCTTCTGTTAACTATTTATTTGAATCCATCAGTCATATAAAGGGTTACGAGAAAATTGCTGTCATTATGACAGGCATGGGTAGTGACGGCACAGAAGGTGTCAAAAAAATGGTCGCAAGCGGTCATACAAAAGTCATTGCAGAAAAAGAAGAATCATGTGTTGTTTTCGGAATGCCTAAATCAGTCATTAAAGCAGGCCTTGCACATGAAACAAGGCATGTGGATGACATCGCACATGCAATTATAAGCTCCATGAAAAAAGAGAGGGCGTGAACACGTTGGATGTAAACCAATACTTAGATATCTTTTTAGATGAAAGCAGAGAACACTTACAAACTTGTAATGAAAAACTTCTTGATTTAGAAAAGAACCCAACCGACTTGCAGCTAGTGAATGATATATTCAGAGCAGCTCATACATTGAAAGGCATGAGTGCAACGATGGGCTACGCTGATATGGCTCAGCTAACACATCATTTAGAAAACATGTTTGATGCCATTCGAAATGAACAAATGATTGTCACACCTGAGTCAATGGACACGATGTTTGAAGCACTTGATCACCTTGAAGCAATGGTTCAATCAATTGCAGAAGGCGGAGATGGGAAACGCGATGTCACAGAGATTAGTAAAAAGCTAGATGTGACAGGAAGCCATGCTGAGGCAGCTCCTAGTGTTGAAACAGCGGCTGTATCAGCGGCTGCTGCTAACGACTTAGACTATAACGAATTTGAACGAACAGTGCTTGATGAAGCGAGGGAACAAGGCTTTAAATGTTATGAACTCAATGTAACATTAAGTGACGCATGCTTATTAAAAGCCGTTCGTGTCTATATGATCTTTGAAAGACTGAACGAAGCAGGCGAGGTCGTCAAAACAGTTCCAAATGCAGAACTTTTAGAATCAGAAGATTTCGAATCTGAATTCAGTATTTCTTATTTATCTAAACAACCGATGGACGTAGTGAAAAAAATCGTGATGACGATCTCAGAAGTTGAACAAGTTGAGATCTCAGAAGTTTCTGCATTTGAAGAAGCGACTCCAGCTGAAAAACAAGAAGCAAAACCTGAACAGAAAAAAGATGAAGTCTCCGTGCCTGCTGCGAAAGCACCAGCAAACGATGCGCCAAAAGCAAATGGCAATAACGGTGCAGCTGCCGGTGGCACGAAAACGATTCGTGTGAACATCGATCGTCTAGATTCTCTTATGAATCTATTTGAAGAACTGGTTATTGATAGAGGACGTTTAGAACAGATTGCAAAAGAGCTTGAAAATAACGAACTCACTGATACGGTCGAAAGAATGACACGTATTTCAGGCGATCTGCAATCGATCATCCTGAACATGAGAATGGTACCTGTAGAAACTGTGTTTAACCGATTCCCTCGTATGATCCGTCAATTGACAAAAGAGCTCAATAAGAAAATTGAACTGATCATTGAAGGCGCTGATACTGAGCTTGATCGAACAGTGATCGACGAGATTGGAGATCCGCTCTTACACTTACTCAGAAACAGTCTAGATCACGGGATTGAATCGCCAGAAGAACGTGTGAAAAAAGGCAAGCCAGAAAAAGGAACCGTTCTATTAAAGGCTTATCATAGTGGAAATCACGTCTTCATTGAAGTAGAAGATGACGGCGGCGGGATTAACCGTAAAAAGGTGCTTGAAAAAGCACTAGAGCGCGGGGTTATTACCGAAAGAGAAGCGGAAACCATCGAAGATCATCAAATTGATTCATTGATCTTTGCAGCAGGATTCTCTACAGCTGATGAGATATCTGATATCTCAGGCCGCGGTGTAGGTCTTGACGTCGTGAAAAACAAGCTGGAATCACTAGGCGGATCTGTGAGCATCAACTCAACAGAAGGACAGGGCTCATTGTTCTCTATCCAGCTCCCGCTTACATTGTCAATTATTTCCGTTCTTCTTGTGAAGCTGGAAGAGGAAACATTTGCGATTCCGATTTCTTCTATTATTGAAACGGCTGTTATTAAGAAAAGCGACATCCTTCAAACGCATGATCGTGAAGTGATTGATTTCCGCGGATTTATCGTACCGGTTGTGTACCTGAAGAAACAATTCCACGTACCAAATGCGAATGAATTAGAGGAAGAACTGCACATCATCGTTGTTCGTAAAGGAGACAAGCTGACAGCATTTGTGGTCGATTCATTCATTGGTCAGCAAGAGGTTGTATTGAAATCACTAGGAGATTACCTGCCAAACGTGTTTGCGATCTCAGGCGCAACAATCCTAGGCGACGGTCAGGTTGCACTCATCGTTGACTGTAATGCACTGATCAAGTAAAAAACAATAGAGGAGCGGTCTGAAATGAGTACAGATATCAAAACTGGCGAAAAGATGATTGTGTTTATCGTAAACAAAAAAGAATACGCCATTTCAGTATCAGAAGTAAAGTCCATTGAAAAATGGCAGCAGCCGACAAGAATCCCTGGCGTTGCCCCTTATATATGCGGTGTTATTAATCTGCGCGGTGTCGTGACGCCTGTCATCGATCTTAGAGTGAGACTTGGATCTACTGACAACGAGATTACAGATGAAACTAGAATGATTATTGTACAGGTTGGTGACATTGAAGTCGGCTGGGTTGTTGATGAAGCAAATGATGTCATTACAGTCCATCAGGAAGAAGTAGAATCTTCTCCTGAATCAGCTGAAAAAGAAGGACAATCATGGGTGACAGGTATCATTAAGCATGATCAGCGTCTATTTAATATCATTCATCCTGGTGCTGTCCTCGATAAGAGCGTTCAAGATGCACCTGTTCATTAAGGAGGATGTGAAATGAGCATTTTCAATGAAATAAAAGATGAACAGCTGGATGTGTTAAGAGAGGTCGGGAATATTGGAGCAGGCCACGCCGCGTCTGCTCTTGCCAGCCTATTGGATCGCAAAATAGATATGGCTGTTCCGTTTGTCAAGGTTCTCTCTTTTGAAGAATTAATGGATTTCTTTGGCGGTGCAGACCTCCCAGTTGCAAGTATTTTCCTGCGAATGGAAGGAGATTTATCTGGCTCTATCTTTTTCATTATGCCCTTTGAGCAAGCCGAGCAATTTGTAAGAGAGCTTGTACGAGATCCAGCATTTGATATTGATACCATTCACGAGCATGTGATGGGGACGTCAGCACTACACGAGCTGGGAAATATTTTAGCAGGCTCTTATTTATCAGCCCTTGCCGATTTAACAAAATTGCAGCTTTACCCAAGTGTTCCAGATGTTACGCTCGATATGTTCGGGGCAGTCATTAGCGAAGGATTAATGCAATTTAGCCCTCTAGGTGATCAGGCAATTGTGATTGATACATCAATTTTTGATGATCAAAATAAGCAAGAGCTGAAAGGAAATATGTTTCTATTACCAGACTTTGAATCGTTTGAAAAACTATTCAAAGCATTAGGTAACCTGTAATGAACGTTCAGATTCCGGCAGTTGTAAAGGTTGGTATTGCGGATGTTCAGCTTGTGAAAACACCGGACCGCATTCGGACATCCGGACTTGGTTCTTGTGTAGGGCTTGTTCTGTTTGATCAAGAAAAAAAACTGGCAGGTCTTGTCCATGTCATGCTTCCAGACTCATCCCTTGCAAAAGGGGCAGTGGAGAACTTGGCTAAATATGCAGATACAGGTGTCAAGCATACAATTGATCTGCTCCTTAAAGAAGGAGCGCGCAAACATGCGCTAAAGGCAAAACTTGCTGGTGGCGCAGAAATGTTTAAGTTTAAGACAACCAATGATCTAATGAGAATTGGACCTAGAAACGTATCAGCTGTTAAAGAACATCTGTCTCTTTATCGCATCCCGATCATTAGTGAGGATACGGGCGGGAACAATGGCCGTACGATTGAATTTGACCCGCTTACGACAGAGCTTGAGATCCGCACTGTGAAGCAAGGCATTATGAAGATATAACTAAGGAAGTATAGGGGGAGAAAGATGCAATCCTTAAATTACGAAGATCAGGCGCTATGGGCTAGATGGAAAGAGTGGAAGGACCCAGCTGCTGGAGATGATCTTATGCGCCGCTATATGCCGCTCGTCACATATCATGTTGGAAGAATTTCCATCGGTCTCCCGAAGTCAGTGCATAAAGAAGACTTGATCAGTCTAGGGATGCTCGGTTTATATGATGCCCTTGAAAAATTCGACCCCGGAAGAGATCTGAAGTTTGATACATATGCATCCTTCAGAATCCGCGGGGCCATCATCGACGGTCTTCGTAAAGAGGACTGGCTGCCTCGTACATCAAGAGAAAAAACAAAAAAAGTAGAAGCGGCTATTGAAAAGCTTGAACAACGCTATTTACGAAATGTGACGCCGACAGAAGTGGCAGAGGAACTTGGCATGAGTGAACAGGATGTTGTCACAACAATGAATGAAGGTTTCTTTGCAAATCTGCTTTCAATCGACGAGAAGCTGCATGATCAAGAAGACGGTGAAAACGTCCAAGTCATGATTCGCGACGAGAAAACTGTGACACCTGAGGAGAAGATGCTGAAAGATGAATTAATAGAACAGCTTGCTGAAAAAATGACCGAGCTATCTGAAAAAGAAAAGCTCGTGATCAGTCTATTCTATAAAGAGGAACTGACGTTAACGGAAATCGGTCACGTGCTCAATTTATCGACCTCACGCATTTCGCAAATTCATTCAAAGGCATTGTTCAAGCTTAAGCATCTGCTTGATAAAGCCATTCAATCTTAAAGAGTTAGTGAGTGAAAAAATATGTTATGGCTGATTAGCTTCATGCTTCATGCTGCACTTATTTATTTTGTGATCATTTTATATACGAGAATGAATTCGCTGAAGGCAACTGAACAAAAGCAGCGAGAACTTCTAGAAGAAACGGAAAATACCCTGACTGCATTTTTGATGGAAGTCAAAGAAGAGAATGACAAACTATCAAAAGTGGCAGCCGCTTCCCCTGATTTTTCTGCTGTAGAGCTGAAATCGGATTTTCAGACACCAAAGCAGCCACAAACACCAATTGAATCCCAGCAATCGGTAGAAAGTGAAGAGCCAGTACCAGAGCACTTGTCGGCTCTCCTGAGCGAAGTTGAAGTGCAGGAAGAGAAGGTAAACGAACCCGTTCCACATCTTGAATCAGAAGCTTCTGTGCCTTCTGAAAATGAAATAGAAGAAACATTCGAGGATCAGGTGAAGACCTTATATGACCAAGGGCATTCGCTAGAAGAAATAGCGAAAGAACTGAAAACTGGAAAGACAGAAATCGAGCTTTTATTAAAATTTAGCGGAAAGCTGTAAAGGATTCTTGATTGTCAGTCCATCATGTGTTATATTATTTCTTGGTGTTAAATACACACGCTTAATGATTCGTATGAAGGTGCTGCCGTGGCGCAGTTTTATGTGAACATGACTTGAGCGGAGGAAAAAAAACCATTATATTAGGAGGCAACAACATGTCAGTTATTTCTATGAAACAATTGCTAGAAGCTGGTGTACACTTCGGTCACCAAACACGCCGTTGGAACCCAAAAATGAAGCGTTACATCTTTACAGAGCGTAACGGTATCTACATCATCGATCTTCAAAAAACGGTGAAAAAAGTAGAAGAAGCTTACAACTTCACGAAAAACCTTGCTGCTGACGGAGGAAAAATCCTTTTCGTTGGTACGAAAAAGCAAGCACAAGATTCAGTGAAAGAAGAAGCAATCCGTTCTGGTATGTTCTATGTGAACCAACGCTGGCTTGGTGGAACTTTAACAAACTTTGAAACAATCCAAAAACGTATCAAACGTTTAAAAGATATTGAAAAAATGCAAGAAAACGGTACATTCGATGTTCTTCCTAAGAAAGAAGTCGTTCAACTGAAAAAAGAATTAGAACGTCTTGAAAAATTCCTAGGCGGAATCAAAGACATGAAAGGTCTTCCGGATGCACTTTTCATTATCGACCCTCGTAAAGAGCGTATTGCAGTTGCAGAAGCTCGTAAATTGAATATCCCAATCATCGGTATCGTTGACACAAACTGTGATCCAGACGAAATTGATGTTGTGATCCCTGCAAACGATGATGCAATCCGTGCTGTAAAACTTCTAACTGCTAAAATGGCAGATGCGATTCTTGAGTCTAAACAAGGCGAAGAAGAAGCTGTTGTAGAAGAAACGACAGAAACTGAAACAACAACTGCGTAACCTATTCAAAAGGTGATAAGAGGGAAATGCCTTTTATCACCTTTTTTTCACCTAGTAATCCGTGTTTTAACATAGAAGGAGGAAATGTAAAATGGCTATTACTGCTCAATTAGTGAAAGAACTGCGTCAAAAAACTGGTGCAGGTATGATGGACTGTAAAAAAGCGTTAACAGAAACTGATGGTGACATCGATAAAGCAATCGATCTTCTAAGAGAAAAAGGAATTGCAAAAGCTGCGAAAAAAGCAGACCGTATTGCTGCAGAAGGATTAACTCTTATCAAAACTGACGGCAACACAGGCGTGATCCTAGAAGTGAACTCTGAGACTGATTTCGTTGCGAAAAACGAAGGATTCCAATCACTTCTTAACGAACTTGCTGATCATTTGCTTGCTGCTAAACCTGCAACAATTGAAGAAGCTCATGCTTCTAAAATGGAAAACGGTTCAACAGTTGAAGAGCATATTACATCTGCAATTGCGAAAATCGGAGAGAAAATCACTCTACGTCGTTTCTCTGTTATCACGAAAGAAGATAACGCAGCATTCGGTTCTTACTTACACATGGGCGGACGCATCGGTGTGTTAGCTGTTCTTAACGGAACAACTGACGAAGAGCTTGCAAGAGACATCGCAATGCACGTTGCTGCTGTAAACCCTAAATACATTTCTCGTGACCAAGTGTCAGAAGAAGAAGCAAACCGTGAGCGCGAAGTATTAACGCAGCAAGCGCTTCAAGAAGGAAAACCTGAAAACATCGTTGCTAAAATGGTAGAAGGCCGTCTAAACAAATTCTTCGAAGAAATTTGTTTACTTGACCAAGCTTTCGTTAAAAACCCAGATGAAAAAGTGAAACAAGTAGTAGCTGCGAAAAACGCAAGCATTCAAACTTATGTTCGCTATGAAGTGGGCGAAGGCATCGAGAAGCGTCAAGACAACTTTGCTGATGAAGTGATGAGCCAAGTGAAAAAATAATGTTTGAAAAGCTCTCTGGGGCTTTTTTAGGGAGCACAAGCACTGTGTTCCCTATTTTTTAGAGGATATTGATTTACAAAAGGCAGTTTCTTACGCATAATAAGAGACGGTATAGTATACACTTGGAGGTTATCATGAGCAAACCGAAATATAATCGCATTGTACTGAAGCTAAGTGGCGAAGCACTAGCAGGTGATGCTGGAAATGGAATTAACCCAACTGTCATTCATTCAATTGCAAAGCAAGTAAAAGAAATTGCAGAGCTAGATGTTGAGGTTGCAGTTGTTGTAGGCGGAGGAAACCTTTGGCGCGGTAAGACAGGTAGTGACTTAGGAATGGACCGTGCAACAGCAGACTACATGGGCATGCTGGCAACAGTGATGAATTCACTCGCGCTACAGGACAGCCTAGAAACGCTTGGCATTCAGTCTAGGGTACAAACCTCTATCGAAATGAGACAGGTTGCAGAACCATACATAAGAAGAAAAGCGATCCGTCATCTTGAGAAGAAACGTGTCGTGATTTTTGCTGCAGGTACTGGTAACCCTTATTTCTCTACAGATACAACGGCAGCACTTCGTGCAGCAGAAATTGAAGCAGATGTCATTTTAATGGCGAAAAATAATGTAGACGGTGTCTACAGTGCTGATCCTCGTACAGATGCGGATGCAGTAAAATATGACAAGCTTTCATATCTTGATGTGCTAAAAGAAGGGCTTGCAGTAATGGATTCTACTGCGTCCTCATTATGTATGGACAATGACATTCCATTAATCGTATTCTCTATTATGGAAGAAGGAAATATTAAACGTGCCGTAAATGGCGAATCAATTGGAACGATAGTGAGGGGGAAATAACGTGTCAAAAGAAGTATTGAACCAAACGAAAGAAAAAATGGAAAAAGCCGTTCAAGCATACGGACGTGAACTTGCAACTGTTCGTGCGGGCAGAGCAAATGCTTCATTGCTTGATAAAGTGACGGTTGATTATTACGGTGCACAAACACCACTTAACCAAATCGCGTCAATCACAGTGCCAGAAGCACGTATGCTGATTATCACACCTTATGATAAAACAGCTATCGGTGATATCGAAAAATCGATCCAAAAGTCTGATCTTGGCATCACGCCAACAAGTGACGGAAATGTGATCCGTATTGCGATTCCTGCACTAACAGAAGAAAGACGTAAAGAGCTTGTGAAAGTGGTAAGAAAATATTCAGAAGAAGCAAAAGTAGCTGTTCGTAATGTTCGTCGTGATGCAAACGATGAGTTGAAAAAGCTCGAGAAAAATGGTGAGATCACTGAGGATGAATTAAGATCATCAACAGAGGATGTTCAAAAATTGACAGATGAATATGTCGCTAAAATTGATGATGTGACGAAAGATAAAGAAAAAGAAATCATGGAAGTTTAAGAAAAAACTATGTACAATAGATAATAGTGAAAAGACCCTCTTCATGTTTACAGGGGGTTTTTTTGTTAATACTGTTGGTGACTATATTATTAGCGGAAACGCAACCTTTTTGGGTGATGGAGGAATCTCATGCTCAATATACTCAAAAATTGGAAGAATCAGCAAACTGCAGCTTCCAACTTAGAAAGTCTGACAAAAGAAGACATATTAAATGGAGAAATTCCTGCACATATCGCCATTATCATGGATGGGAACGGAAGATGGGCGAAAAAACGTGCTCTTCCGCGGGTAGCAGGACATCATGAAGGAATGAAAGTCGTCAAGCGCATGACAAAGCTTGCAAATGAGCTGAATGTCAAAGTGCTGACTTTGTATGCTTTCTCTACGGAAAATTGGAAACGTCCAAAACTAGAAGTAGACTTTTTAATGAAACTTCCTGAAGAATTTTTGAACATCTACCTGCCCGAGCTCATCGAGGAAAATGTCCGTGTGCGCTTAACAGGTGATCCAGACGGCCTCCCGCAGCATACGAAAAGAGCGGTAGAGAACGCAGTAAAGAGTACGGCGAATAACGACGGACTCGTTTTGAATTTTGCGCTCAACTATGGAGGGCGCACAGAAATCGTCTCCGCATGCAGACAAATTTCTGAAAAAGTCAAAGAAGGTAAGCTTCAAGCAGAAGACATCACAGAAGAGATGTTTTCAGCTTATTTAATGACAGAATCTCTTCAAGATCCGGATTTGCTTATTCGCACAAGTGGAGAAATTAGATTAAGCAACTTTATGCTTTGGCAAATTGCGTACAGCGAGTTTGTCTTTACGGATGTGCTTTGGCCTGACTTTTCTGATGAGCATCTTATAGGCGCTATCGGAGAATACCAGCGCCGTGGCCGGAGGTTCGGTGGAATTTAGAGGGTGGTGCAGATGAAACAAAGAATTTTGACGGGTGTTTTGGCAGCTGCAGTCTTTTTACTTGCAGTTATATATGGACAGATGCCATTTACCCTGCTGATTTACTTAATGGGAAGTGTCGCTCTCTTTGAGCTTCTAAGAATGAAAAAGATATCGATTTTCAGCTTTCCTGGTATTGTCAGCTTAATATTGCTTTGGCTTTTAATGGGCGGAGAGAACAGCTTCTTCCCGAACGCAGACGAATCAAAATTGCAAATTGCTTTATTTGCAGTCTTAATCCTTTTAACTTATACAGTGTTGAGCAAAAACTCTTTCACATTTGATGAGGTTGCTTTTGTGATATTGGCGACATTATATATTGGCGTCAGTTTCTATTATTTTATCCAAATTAGAGGCTTATATGGTATGACTGGGATCTTCTTCGCAGCAGTGATTATTTGGTCCACTGACTCAGGTGCCTATTTTATTGGGAAATCGATGGGGAAACGAAAGCTCTGGCCAGAGATCAGCCCAAACAAAACAGTAGAAGGATTTATCGGAGGGATTGTCACAGCTGTCGTGTTGTCATTTGTGTTTCAAGCGGTTACAGATTTTTTGCCATCATATCTGCTTGTTATGTTTATTACGCTTTTGCTCAGTATCTTTGGCCAGCTTGGCGACCTTGTGGAATCTGCTTTAAAGCGTCATTACCACGTGAAGGATTCAGGGGCAATTCTCCCAGGACATGGCGGGATTTTGGACAGATTTGACAGCTTTTTATTCGTTCTACCGTTTTTATATTTACTGCTGGACACGTTTGCCAGCTAACCTCATAGAAACTTATTGAACGAGAGAAGGAGTGGCAATTTGAGATATATTTCGCTATTAGGCGCAACAGGATCAATTGGAGAACAAACATTAGATGTGATGAGGCAGCACCCAGACAAATTTAAGCTGAAAGCCATGACTTTTGGCCGAAATGTAGACAAAGCCATACTAATCATTGAACAGTTTCAGCCTGAATTTGTCGGATGCTTAAGTGAAGAGGCCTATCACACGCTAAAAGGTCATTCATTTGAATACGATGTCAAGATAGCTGCTGGTGATGAAGCCAACATCGAAGCCGCGACCTATGAAGCAGTGGACGTTGTGGTCAATGCCCTTGTCGGAAGTGTCGGGCTTGTTCCAACATTAAAGGCCATTGAACAAAAAAAGACGATTGCACTCGCAAATAAGGAAACACTTGTGACAGCTGGTCATATAGTAAAAGAGTACGCGAAAAGATATGATGTACCTTTACTTCCTGTCGATAGTGAGCATTCCGCTATTTTTCAATGCCTGCAAGGTGAACAAGCTAAAAACATTGAACGCTTAATCGTGACAGCCTCAGGTGGTAGTTTCCGAGATAAAAAACGAACTGAACTTGAAGGTGTTACGGTTGAAGAAGCGCTGAACCACCCAAACTGGTCAATGGGAGCGAAAATTACCATTGATTCAGCGACGATGATGAATAAAGGGCTCGAGGTGATTGAAGCGCATTGGTTGTTTGATATACCTTATGACCAAATTGATGTGCTGTTACATAAGGAGAGCATTATCCATTCGATGGTGGAATTTCACGACAAAAGCGTCATGGCTCAGTTAGGGACACCTGACATGAGAGTGCCCATTCAATATGCACTCACATACCCTGACAGGGCGTCATTACCAGAAGCGAAATCATTGAACCTTTGGGAGATTGGACAATTGAATTTCCAAAAAGCGGATTTTGACAGGTATCGCTGCTTACATTTTGCTTATGAATCAGGTAAAATAGGGGGGACAATGCCTACTGTGCTCAATGCAGCAAATGAAATGGCAGTCGATGCATTTCTGAAAGGCAAAGTAACGTTCCTGCAAATTGAAGAATTGATTGAAAAGGCACTAAACAGACATCATGTGATTTCAACGCCTAGTTTGCAAGATATCCATGAAGTGGACAAAGATACACGAGACTTTGTTCAATCAATCCTCACATAAGGTGGTATGTTCGTGAATACAGTGATTGCGTTTATTATTATTTTTGGAACGCTCGTTTTTTTCCACGAGCTTGGCCATTTAATTATGGCGCAGCGAGCGGGGATTTTATGCCGTGAGTTCGCAATTGGTTTTGGACCGAAGATTTTCTCCTTTAAACGAAAGGAAACCGTTTATACCATTAGACTTCTCCCTATTGGCGGATTTGTTAAAATGGCAGGAGAGGACCCTGAAGTCATTGAAATTAAACCAGGTCATACAGTGGGGCTCTTATTCAATGAGCAAAATGAAGTAGAAAAAATCATCTTAAATGATAAAGAAAAATATCCTGATGCACTTGTCATCGAAGTTGAGCAGATTGATTTAGATCATGCCATGAGAATCTCAGGATATGAAGCTGGAAATGAAGATATTTTGACTGGCTACAATGTGAGTCAAACAAGCTTTTATATTGCAGATGGTGAAGAGATTCAAATCGCACCGTACAATCGTCAATTTGGATCAAAAACGGTATGGCAGCGTATTAAAGCGATCGCAGCTGGACCGATTATGAACTTTATTTTGGCGTATGTGATTTTAGTTGCTCTAGGATTTATTCAAGGGGTCACCGTTGATGATCCTGTACTCGGCAAGCTGACGAAAGACGGCCGAGCGGCAGAAGCTGGACTCATGCAGGGAGACCACATCGTGTCCATTAACGGGGATAAAATGAATTCTTGGACAGACGTCGTTCAAACCGTTCAAAAGAACCCTGAGAAAAAAATGAATGTCGTCATTGACCGAGACGGTAAAGAAAGCACTGTGCAGGTTGTACCAGAAGCTGTGAAAGCAGACGGAAAAAACATTGGCCGTTTCGGATCTTATCCGCCAACGGAAAATGGATTTCTGAAGGTTATTTCATCCTCAGGAACGACTGTGATTTCAACAGCAGGTTTGATTTTAACGAACTTGCAAAAAATTGTCACAGGGCAATTTTCATTAGATATGTTAGCAGGTCCTGTTGGGATTTATGACATGACAGGAGAAGTAGCTAAGCAAGGTGTGTTAACATTAATGCAGTTTGCGGCGTTCCTTAGTATTAACTTAGGCATCGTGAATTTATTGCCGATTCCTGCACTAGACGGAGGACGTTTACTATTCTTGTTTGTTGAAGCCATTCGCGGTAAACCAATTAATCGTGAGAAAGAAGCACTTGTTGTCTTTATCGGTGTTGCATTCCTCATGCTGTTAATGCTAGTGGTTACGTGGAATGACATCCAGCGATTATTTTTATAAAAACCAATGTCTCTTGTTTCTCATTACGGGAAACAAGAGTTTTTGTGAGAAGTCCTATTTCATAAATGAGGTGTAACGACATGAGACAATCCCTGACTTTTATTCCAACTCTTCGAGAGGTGCCGGCAGATGCTGAAGCAAAAAGTCACCAGCTATTAGTAAGAGCTGGGTTCATTAGACAAAATACAAGCGGAATCTATCATTATCTTCCGCTTGCTCATAAAGTCATCCAGCATATTCAATCCATCGTTCGCAAAGAGATGGAAAAGGCGGGAGCAGCTGAGCTGTTAATGCCAGTGCTGCAGCAGGCAGAAATGTGGCAAGAGTCAGGAAGATGGTATACATACGGTCCAGAATTGATGCGTATGAAAGATCGTCATGGCCGTGAGTTTGCACTTGGCCCAACGCACGAAGAAGTGATTACATCACTCGTACGCAGCGAAGTGAAATCGTATAAGAAACTTCCTTTAACTCTTTATCAAATTCAATCAAAATTCCGCGACGAACAGAGACCGCGTTTTGGGCTGCTGCGCGGACGTGAATTTATTATGAAAGATGCGTACTCATTCCACTCTTCACCAGAAAGCCTTGATGACACTTACAATAAGATGTTTACAGCTTACTCCAATGTATTCTCAAAAGTAGGTCTTAATTTTAGACCAGTCATTGCAGATTCTGGTGCAATGGGAGGAAAAGATACACATGAGTTTATGGCACTGTCAGAAGTAGGAGAAGATACAATCGCATACTCTGACACATCTTCCTATGCTGCGAACATTGAAATGGCTGAAGCTGTATATCAAGGGGAAGAAGCAAACCCTGCGGACTTCAAAGAACTTGAAAAAGTCCATACACCGCAAGTGAAAACGATTCAAGACATCGCTGGATTTTTAGAAGTTGATCCTTCTCTTTGTATCAAGTCTGTTTTGTTTAAAGCAGATGATGCGTATGTTCTCATCCTGACGAGAGGCGACCATGAAGTAAATGATGTGAAAGTGAAAAACTTGGTAGGAGCACAGCTTGTAGAGCTTGCTACTCGCGAAGAAGTACTGGAAGTCATTGGAACAGAGCCCGGATTTGTTGGCCCAGTGAAGCTGGAAGCAGAAGTCGATATTTATGCAGACCTTGCGGTTAAAGGCATGACAAATGCTGTCGCAGGTGCAAACGAGGCGGATCATCACTATGTCAATGTCAATCCTGCGCGTGATGTGTCAGTGAAAGAATTCACAGATCTTCGTTTGATTCAAGAAGGAGACGTTTCTCCAGATGGAGAAGGCACAATCCAGTTTGCCAAGGGGATTGAAGTAGGACAAGTCTTTAAACTAGGCACTCGTTATTCTGAGTCAATGGATGCGACGTACCTTGATGAGAATGGTCGAGCGCAGCCAATGATTATGGGTTGCTATGGTATCGGTATCTCTAGAACGCTTTCAGCGATTGTTGAACAGCATCACGATGAGAAAGGAATCATTTGGCCGGAAGCTGTTGCGCCATATGACCTTCACCTCCTTGCATTAAATATGAAAAACGATGCTCAAAAAGAGCTAGCTGAAACGTTATACGAGCGCTTAGAAGATGAGGGCTTTGACGTACTTTTCGATGACCGCCAGGAGCGTGCCGGAGTGAAATTTGCAGACAGTGATTTAATTGGGCTGCCAATTCGCATTAGCTGCGGAAAACGTTCAGAAGAAGGCATTGTTGAAGTGAAGTTTAGAAAATCAGGGGAATCACACGAAGTATCTGTTGATGAGCTGATTTCATTTATACGCCAAGCATAAAAAACGAACAAAAAAATGAAGGTACCTCCTGTAGAAAAGAGGTACCTTTCTGATTGACAAAAGGAGGGTCCTGTCTTGGATGAACAATTACCGATCACACGGCGGCAATTTCATATATTACTCAATCAGATTCAAATGACAGATGATGACCTCAGTCGTTACTTTGAAGAAGGAGAAATCGTCAAATTGACGGTGCATAAGGCGACGAAAACGTGGCATTTTCTTTTTAAATTTAAGGCGCTTCTGCCTTACAAGGTATATGCGATGTTTCTCAGCAGGCTGACAAATGCATTTTCTCATATTGCACAAGTTACTTGTACGATTGAAGTCAATGATCCAAGCATCTCTGAAGAGCTCGTTCAATCGTATTGGTCACATTGTGTGGAAGAGCTTCAAGGAATTTCTCCTCCAATCATCAGCTTGCTTCAGCAGCAAAAACCATCGCTGTCTGGACATAAAATCATCATCAAAACGAAAAGCGAAACAGAGGCTTTGGCCATCAAGAAGAAGTACAGTCCAATGCTCCAGGCTGCTTTTAAACAAGTAGGCTTTCCAGAACTTCAATTTGATACAGAAATTTTTATATCAGATCAAGAGATTCAGAAGTTCAGAGAACAAAAGCTTGCTGAAGATCAAGAAAGAGCGATGCAAGCTCTCACTGAGATGGAGAAGAAGGAAAGTGAGGAGCAGGAGGAAGGTCCGTCTGGCCCTCTCATGATTGGCTATCAAATTAAAGACAATGAAGAAATTCGTACGCTTGATAGTATTATGGATGAGGAAAGAAGAATCACCGTCCAGGGCTACGTATTCGATGCAGAAACGCGTGAGCTGAAAAGCGGCAGAACGCTTTGTATTTTTAAAATTACAGATTATACAAACAGTATTTTAATCAAAATGTTTGCAAGAGAAAAAGAAGATGCCCAGCTGATGAAATCATTAAAAAAAGGCATGTGGGTCAAAGCAAGAGGAAGCATTCAAAACGATACGTTTGTTAGAGACCTTGTCATGATTGCCAATGATGTAAACGAAATAAAACCTCAGCTGAAAGAAGATACGGCACCTGAGGGTGAAAAGCGTGTCGAGCTTCATTTGCATTCCCCAATGAGTCAAATGGATGCTGTTACTGGCATCGGCAAGTTGGTAGAACAAGCAAAAAAATGGGGACATGAAGCAATTGCCCTGACGGATCATGCGGTTGTACAATCCTTCCCAGATGCGTATGCAGCAAGTAAAAAGCATGACATCAAAATGATGTATGGTGTGGAAATCAACTTGGTTGACGACGGAGTACCTATTGCCTATAACCCAGAGCACCGTTTGTTAGAGGATGCAACGTATGTCGTATTTGACGTCGAGACAACTGGACTTTCAGCTGTGTATGACACGATCATTGAGCTGGCAGCAGTGAAAATAAAGGGCGGAGAAATCATTGACCGTTTTGAGGCATTTGCAAATCCTCATCACCCATTATCAGCGACAACGATCGAATTAACAGGTATCACGGATGATATGGTCAGAGATGCTCCAGATGTCGTCGATGTCGTACGGGATTTCAAAGAATGGATTGGACAAGATATCCTTGTTGCGCACAATGCAAGCTTTGATATGGGCTTTTTAAATACAGCGTACAAGCGCCTGTTAAAAACAGATAAAGCGTCAAACCCTGTGATTGATACACTGGAACTTGGCCGATTCCTTTACCCTGAATTTAAGAATCACCGGCTGAACACACTTTGTAAAAAATTCGATATAGAACTGACGCAGCATCACCGGGCCATTTACGATGCAGAGGCGACGGGCTACCTCATGCTGAAAATGCTAAAAGATGCCGCTGAAAAGGATATTGCCTATCACGATCAATTGAATGAAAACATGGGTCAGTCTAATGCTTACCAGCGCTCACGTCCTTACCATGCCATTCTGATCGCACAAAATGAGACTGGGCTGAAAAATTTATTCAAGCTTGTTTCTCTTTCTCATATTCATTATTTCTACCGAGTGCCGCGCATTCCGCGCTCACAGCTTGAGAAATATCGAGAAGGTTTAATTATCGGGTCTGCCTGTGATAAGGGTGAAGTGTTTGAAGGAATGATGCAAAAATCACCTGATGAGGTGGAAGACATTGCAGCATTTTACGACTATTTAGAAGTTCATCCGCCAGAAGTGTATCAGCATCTGCTGCAGCTGGAGCTTGTTCGAGATGAACGGGCGTTAAAAGAAATCATCACAAACATTGTGAAGCTTGGCGAAAAGCTGAATAAACCAGTCGTAGCAACTGGAAATGTACATTATCTTCATCCAGAAGACAAAATTTATCGTAAAATCTTAATTTCATCACAAGGTGGAGCAAATCCGCTGAACCGTCATGAACTGCCAAAAGTTCATTTTAGAACGACAGATGAAATGCTTGAAGCATTCTCCTTTCTAGGAGAGGAAAAAGCGAAAGAGATCGTCGTGACGAATACGAAAAAAGTGTCTGAGATGGTCGAAAGCATTAAACCAATCAAAGATGACCTATACACACCAAAAATTGAAGGTGCAGATGAAGAAATACGGGAAATGAGCTATCAAATGGCGCGTAGCATCTACGGAGATGATTTGCCGAAAATCGTAGAAGACCGTATTGAGAAAGAATTAAAAAGTATTATCGGCCATGGATTCGCCGTTATTTATTTAATCTCTCATAAGCTTGTAAAAAAATCACTTGATGACGGATATCTTGTTGGTTCAAGGGGATCTGTCGGCTCATCTCTTGTTGCAACTTTAACAGAGATTACCGAAGTGAACCCGCTTGCGCCGCATTATGTATGTCCAAGCTGTAAGCATTCCGAGTTCTTTAACGACGGATCTGTTGGTTCAGGCTTTGACCTTCCTGACAAAGACTGCCCGGAATGTGGCACGCCGTACAAAAAAGACGGGCATGATATTCCGTTTGAAACGTTCTTAGGTTTTAAAGGAGACAAAGTCCCTGATATCGATTTGAACTTCTCAGGTGAATATCAGCCGATTGCCCATAACTATACGAAAGAGCTGTTCGGTGAAGAGTACGTATACCGAGCAGGTACGATTGGTACTGTTGCAGAAAAAACAGCATATGGTTACGTGAAAGGCTACGCTGGAGATCATAATCTTCATATGAGGGGCGCAGAAATCGACCGGCTTGTACAAGGCTGTACAGGGGTAAAACGGACAACAGGCCAGCATCCAGGCGGTATTATTGTAGTGCCGGATTATATGGACATTTACGATTTCTCACCAATTCAATTTCCAGCAGATGCGACAGGTTCTGATTGGAAAACGACGCATTTTGATTTCCACTCAATCCATGACAACTTGCTTAAACTTGATATACTAGGGCACGATGATCCTACGGTTATTCGTATGCTTCAGGATTTAAGCGGAATTGATCCAAAAACGATTCCAACAGATGATCCAGAAGTGATGAAAATTTTCCAAGGAACAGAGCCTCTTGGTGTAACAGAGGAGCAAATTGGCTGTAAAACAGGTACACTCGGTATTCCAGAGTTTGGGACAAGGTTTGTTCGGCAAATGCTTGAGGATACAAAACCAACAACCTTCTCAGAGCTCGTTCAGATCTCTGGATTATCACACGGGACGGATGTATGGCTCGGGAACGCGCAAGAGCTCATTCACAATAAAACGTGTGAACTAAGTGAAGTGATTGGGTGCCGTGACGATATTATGGTCTATCTCATCTATCAGGGCTTAGAACCGTCACTTGCCTTTAAAATCATGGAGTCTGTTCGTAAAGGAAAAGGACTTCCCCCTGAATGGGAAGAAGAAATGAAGAATAATAATGTACCGAACTGGTATATTGATTCTTGTAAAAAGATCAAATACATGTTCCCTAAGGCCCACGCAGCTGCTTACGTATTAATGGCTGTACGGATTGCCTACTTTAAGGTGCATCATGCACTTTTATACTATGCGGCTTACTTTACCGTTCGTGCAGATGACTTTGATATTGAAACAATGACAAAAGGATCAAATGCGATTCGAGCGGTCATGGACGATATTAACTCAAAAGGTTTAGATGCATCACCGAAAGAAAAGAACCTATTAACTGTACTAGAGCTTGCACTTGAAATGTGTGAAAGAGGCTACCATTTCAAAAAAGTGGACCTTTACCGATCAAGTGCATCAGAGTTTATCATTGATGGTGACGGATTGATTCCGCCATTCAACTCAATCCCTGGACTCGGAACGAACGTTGCGTTAAATATTGTTCGCGCACGACAAGACGGGGAATTCCTTTCAAAAGAAGATTTACAAAAACGCGGAAAAGTGTCGAAAACGATCCTAGAATATTTAGATCGTCAAGGCTGCTTAGAAGCACTTCCCGATCAAAACCAGCTTTCTTTGTTTTAATGCGATTAATGAAGAGCGCCCTTAAAGGGGCGTTTCTTTTTTTATTTATACAATAATATTATTATGTTAACTAATAAAGAATTTCCACCAAATGGAATCATTTTCTAATTCATTCATATACCTTGATTTAGCGTGATGTTTTAAAAGAAGAGATTGTATGTCATTCTTTCTACCCAAATAGAGCAAAAAAGAGAATTTCGCCGTCTGAAATGTTCTCATGCGACATATGATCATTCTGGGTACAGTCACAGAAAGAATCAAGAGAAAAAAACTTCGATGAGCGCAAAGCTGATTGCTGTTTACTATGCTTATTTTTGAAACACATTTGATTCTTTTCAAAGCTGTTCAAATCACGTTCTGAATAAAAGGAGGTGGCTTGTCTATTCATGTTTGACTAAATAGAAGGGGTGAGTCATACAGAAATGGCATCTTATAACTATGTAGAGGTTCTTCAAAAATCCTTGTTGTTTTATGAAGCGCAGCGGTCTGGAAAGCTACCTAAAAGCAACCGTCTCAACTGGCGGGGAGATTCTGGACTAGAGGATGGGAAGGATGTAGGGCATGACTTAACTGGCGGCTGGTATGACGCAGGTGATCATGTGAAATTTGGACTTCCGATGGCCTACTCAGCAGCTGTGCTTGCATGGACAGTATATGAATACCGAGAAGCCTATGAAGAGGCAGAACTGCTTGATGACATCTTAGATCAAATCAGGTGGGCAACAGATTATTTTTTGAAAGCACATACAGGTCCGAACGAGTTTTGGGCGCAGGTAGGTGATGGGAATGCTGATCATGCTTGGTGGGGACCGGCAGAAGTGATGCCGATGAGCCGGCCAGCTTTTAAAATTGATGAAAATTGCCCTGGAACAGAAGTGGCCGCCCAAACTGCGGCAGCTTTAGCAGCGGGTTCTATCATTTTTAAAGAGACAGATGCCCCTTATGCAGCAAAGCTTCTGACGCACGCGAAACAGCTTTATGCATTTGCTGACAGGTATCGCGGCGAGTATACAGAGTGTGTCACAAACGCTCAGCCGTTTTACAACTCATGGAGCGGCTATATTGATGAACTCATTTGGGGCGGAATCTGGCTGTACTTGGCAACAAATGAAGAAACCTATTTAAATCAAGCATTAAAAGCAGTAGAGGAATGGCCGAAGGATTGGGATTATACGTTTACCATGTCGTGGGACAATACTTTTTTTGCTTCGCAAATCTTACTCGCCAGAATCACGAAAGAGAATCGATTTATAGAATCGACAGAGCGTAATCTCGATTACTGGACGACGGGTTTTGTTCAAAATGGAAAAGTCGAAAGAATCACTTATACGCCTGGCGGTTTGGCATGGCTAGATCAATGGGGCTCACTGCGTTATACAGCAAATGCAGCATTTTTAGCCTTTGTTTACGCTGATTGGGTGTCAGATAAAGAAAAAAAGAATCGATACCAAACGTTCGCGATCAAGCAAACTCACTATATGCTTGGTGATAATCCGCTTAATAGAAGCTATGTCGTTGGGTTTGGCCAGAACCCGCCGAAGCATCCACACCACCGAACTGCACACGGTTCATGGTCTAATCAACTGACAAACCCTTCGAATCATCGTCACACTCTTTATGGGGCGCTCGTTGGCGGACCTAATGCACAGGATCAATATGATGATGACATCTCTGATTATGTATCAAACGAGGTGGCGACGGACTATAATGCCGCTTTTACAGGAAATATAGCCAAAATGGTGCATCTGTTTGGAAAAGGGCAATCAAAACTGCCCAATTTCCCGCCTAAAGAACAACCAGAGGATGAGTTTTTTGTAGAGGCAGCAGTGATGAATAACGATGTAAAATCTACTCAAGTAAAGGCGGTTCTATACAATCGGTCCGGATGGCCGGCTAGACGTAGTCAAACGCTCTCCTTTAGATATTACGTCAATCTGAGTGAGGTCTTTGCAAAGGGATTCACAGAAAAAGATATTCAAGTGACAGCCGCCTACAATGAAGGCGCTTCCTTATCTCCGCTCAAGGTATATGACGCATCAGCTCACGTGTATTATGCAGAAATTGATTTTACAGGCGTAGCGATTTTTCCTGGAGGAGAATCAGAGCATAAGAAGGAAATACAATTTCGATTATCTGCACCAAATGGGTCGAATATATGGGATGCCTCAAATGATTATTCCTTTCAAGGCTTAACATCCAATATGCAAAAAACAACGAGAATTCCTGTTTTTGATGATGGTGCTTTAGTATTTGGTACACTTCCAGACAAATAAAAATCAAGATTTTTTGAAAGGGTGAAGGATTTGTCAAACAAAGAACGGTTTTTAACGCTTTATCATCAAATTAAAAGTGATGGGAATGGATATTTTTCATCAGAAGGAATTCCGTATCATTCAATTGAGACGCTTATTTGCGAAGCGCCTGATTATGGGCATATGACAACGTCAGAAGCGTATAGCTATTGGCTGTGGCTAGAGGTGTTGTACGGACATTACACAGGGGATTGGAGCAAATTAGAGGCAGCCTGGGACAATATGGAGAAGTACATCATCCCAGTAAATGAAGATGGAAATGATGAGCAGCCGCATATGAGCGCCTACAATCCTTCTAGCCCAGCCACATACGCAGCGGAAAAACCATATCCAGATCAATATCCTAGTCAGCTGAGCGGAGCTCGTGCTGCTGGTCAAGATCCGATTGATGGTGAATTGAAATCAACCTATGGAACGAATGAAACGTATTTAATGCACTGGCTGCTTGATGTCGATAACTGGTATAAATATGGGAACTTGCTCAATCCATCACATACAGCTGCATATGTGAATACGTTCCAGCGCGGGCCGCAGGAATCTGTATGGGAGGCGATCCCACATCCATCACAAGATGATAAATCTTTTGGGAAGCCAAATGAAGGCTTTATGAGCTTGTTCACAAAAGAAAACCAAGTACCAGCTGCTCAGTGGCGCTATACCAATGCGACGGATGCTGATGCGCGTGCAATACAAGCGATGTATTGGGCAAAGGAACTCGGCTACAATAATTCAACCTATCTTGATAAAGCGAAAAAAATGGGTGATTTTCTCCGTTACGGTATGTACGATAAGTATTTTCAAACGATTGGAAGCGGCAAGCAAGGGAATCCGTACCCTGGAAACGGAAAGGGTGCCTGTCATTACTTAATGGCGTGGTATACCTCTTGGGGTGGAGGACTTGGCGACTATGCAAACTGGTCATGGCGTATCGGAGCGAGCCACTGCCACCAAGGGTATCAAAACCCTGTCGCCGCTTATGCTTTGTCCTCAGACAATGGTGGTTTAAAGCCATCTTCCGCTACCGGTGCAAGCGATTGGGAAAAAACATTAAAAAGGCAGCTTGAATTTTATGTATGGCTTCAATCAAAAGAGGGAGCGATTGCAGGAGGCGCAACCAATAGCTGGAATGGCGACTATAGTGCATATCCGGCGGGAACAAGTACTTTTTATGATATGGCATATGAGGATGCACCTGTATATCTTGATCCGCCTTCTAATAACTGGTTCGGGATGCAGGCATGGCCGATGGAGCGCGTAGCAGAGCTTTATTATATTTTTGTGAAAGACGGAGACAAAACATCTGAAAATGTCCAAATGGCCAAATCTTGCATCACAAAATGGGTCGACTATGCATTAGATTACATTTTTATCGGCAGCCGTCCTGTGTCGGATGAAGAGGGTTATTTCTTAGATGACCAAGGACAAAGAATTCTAGGAGGAACAAATGCTACTGTTGCCACAACGAGTGCACCTGGCGAGTTTTGGCTTCCTGGAAATATTGCATGGAGCGGACAGCCTGACACTTGGAGTGGATTCCAGTCTGCAACAGGAAATCCAAACTTAACAGCTGTCACAAAAGATCCAACTCAGGATACGGGCGTACTAGGGAGCCTCGTCAAGGCTTTAACATTCTTTGCTGCTGCTACTAAGCTTGAAACAGGGGATTATACAGCGCTTGGTGTCAGAGCGAAAGATGCCGCCGCACAGCTCCTTGAGGTTGCGTGGAATTACAATGATGGCGTGGGCATTGTGACAGAGGAAGACAGAGAGGACTATGACCGCTTCTTTAAAAAAGAAGTGTATTTCCCAAATGGTTGGAACGGGACATTTGGTCAAGGGAATCAGATTCCTGGATCAAGCACTATTCCTTCTGATCCGCAGCGAGGAGGTAATGGGGTCTATACGAGTTTTGCTGATCTTCGTCCGAACATTAAACAAGATCCAGCATGGTCTTCACTCGAGAGTAAATATCAGTCTTCATTTAATGAAGCAACAGGCAAATGGGAAAATGGGGCACCGGTTTTCACTTATCATCGTTTTTGGTCACAAGTGGATATGGCCACTGCCTACGCAGAATATCATCGTCTGATCAACTAACAGGTGAAATTTAAGCTGCCGGTTTCTTTGAGCCGGCAGTTTGTTTAAGAAATATAAATCCAGTGAAAATAAGGGTGTGTTTACATGGTCAAAGAAAGAAGCTTTCTTCATCAATCAATAAACAAGGGCGAAAATGAGCAGAACAATCTGATGTGGAAAAAAGAGGCGAATGATCGAATCTCAGAGCATAGACAAAGAGATCTTGAAATAAACGTCACAAATCACGATAAAAAGCCAATAGCAGGAATAGAGGTTGAGTTGAAGCAAATCAGGCATGAATTCGCATTTGGTTCAGCGATGAATGACCAAGTGTTATTTAATCAACAATATGCCGATTTTTTTGTGAAGCATTTTAATTGGGCTGTTTTTGAAAATGAGGCAAAATGGTATGCGAATGAGCCGGAAAGAGGGAGAATCACCTACGAAAAAGCAGATGCGATGCTGAATTTTGCAGATAAACATCAACTTCCAGTAAGGGGGCACGCTTTATTTTGGGAGGTAGAGGATGCCAATCCAAGCTGGCTGAGGTCACTACCGAATCACGAAGTGTATGAAGCCATGAAAAACCGGCTTGAGCATGCAGGCAATCATTTTAAAGGGAGATTCCGCCATTGGGATGTAAACAATGAAATGATGCATGGTTCATTTTTTAAAGACCGATTCGGGAAAAGTATTTGGAAGTGGATGTATGAAGAAACGAAAAAAATTGACCCTCAAGCACGATTGTTTGTGAATGATTATAATGTGATCTCATATGGTGAGCACCAGGCTTATAAAGCACATATCAATGAACTGCGTCAGTTAGGCGCACCTATTGAGGCGATTGGTGTTCAAGGACATTTTGAAGAACGGGTCGATCCAGTCATTGTAAAAGAGAGGCTCGATGTGCTTGCTGAGCTTGGTCTTCCTATATGGGTTACAGAGTACGACTCTGTTCACCCTGACGCTAATAGAAGAGCGGATAACCTAGAGGCTTTATATCGCGTCGCATTTAGTCATCCAGCCGTAAAAGGAGTGCTAATGTGGGGATTTTGGGCAGGTGCCCATTGGAGAGGTGAGCATGCGGCCATCGTAAATTACGATTGGACTTTAAATGAAGCAGGCAGACGTTACGAAAAGCTTCTAAATGAGTGGACGACACAAAGAGTTGAAAAAACAGATGCTAATGGCAATGTGACTTGTCGAGCATTTCACGGGACATATGAAATTCGAATCGGTAAAGAAAGTAAACTGTTGAAACAACAGACAATTGAACTTGATTCAAAAGAACAAACACCGCTTCGGCTCGATGTGATTGTACCTGAAGAAGGATAGATTGTGAGGAGAATGTAAATGAAAAAGTGGACTCAAAGAGCGTCCTGCTTCATACTTGTGGTCGCTATATGGGCCGGCTGGTTTTCACTTACGATTAAAGCCGCCGCATATGTGCAGACATCTGGTACACAATTTACGCTGAACAATCAACCATTTTACTTTGCTGGTACAAATAATTACTATTTCCATTACAAATCTAAAAAGATGGTAGATGCAGTGTTCGATGATATGAAAGCAATGAATTTAAAGGTCTTACGTATTTGGGGATTTCACGACGGGGCCCCTCAAGAAAACTCCGTTTTACAATCTAGTCCAGGGATCTATGAAGAATCGGGTTTTCAAAAACTAGATTATGCGATTTATAAAGCGGGACAGGAAGGAATAAAGCTTGTCATCCCGCTAGTGAACAATTGGGATGACTTTGGCGGGATGAATCAATACGTAAAGTGGTTCAATGCAGGATCACATGATGCCTTTTATACAGATCCTCGTATTCAACATGCTTACAAAAATTATGTGCGTTATGTTTTAGAAAGAACGAATACGTACACAGGTGTTCAATATAAGGACGATCCAGCTATTATGACTTGGGAATTGGCCAATGAGCCGCGTGTGCAGTCAGATCCAACGGGTAATATACTAGTCAAATGGGCAGATGAAATGAGTACATGGATCAAATCGCTGGATCATCACCATCTTGTTGCAGTAGGAGATGAAGGGTTTTTTCGCATACCAGCCCATGAAGATTGGTTTTACAGAGGCGGAGAAGGCGTCGATTGGGACCGTTTGACAGCTCTCTCTAATATCGATTATGGAACCTATCATCTGTACCCAGATCACTGGAACAAGTCTGCTGCTTGGGGAGTGAAATGGATCGAAGACCATATCACCCGCGGGAAGACAATCGGAAAACCAGTTGTGTTAGAAGAGTTTGGCTATCAAAATCAATCAGCACGTCCTGACGTATACCAAAGCTGGCTGTCAGCGGTTGAGCGGCTCGGAGGGGCTGGCAGTCAATTTTGGATTTTAACAAGCATTCAGGACGATGATTCGCTCTATCCCGATTATGACGGTTTCCGCATCATAAAAGGGAGCAGGGAGGCAGCACTTATCAGTGAACATGCGAAAAGAATGAACGAAAAGAACTGATGGCGAATGCCTGCTGAATAAGGAACTTCATTTGCATAAAAAATTTGGATATGGTATAGTTTTTATGGAAATGCTAACGATTACCGAGACAAGAGTGGGGAAACCCGCTCTTTTGTATTGAACAGGCAATTTTTGTCTCGACATTATTCATCCGTTTTCTGCTCCCCCTGCTCACATAAAGCAGGGTTTTTATGCAGAATGATTGATAAGAGCGTTTATCGAAAGCACAAGGAGGAAGAGAATGAGCAAAAAAGTAGTGGATGTCGTAAGCGAAATGGTACAGCCAATTTTAGATGGCTTACAGCTTGAACTCGTTGATGTTGAATTTGTCAAAGAGGGTCAAAACTGGTTCCTTCGCGTGTTTATTGACTCTGATAAAGGCGTCGATATCGAAGAATGTGCCAAAGTGAGCGAAGCCTTGAGCGAAAAGCTTGATGAGGCAGATCCGATTAGCCAAAACTACTTTCTTGAAGTGTCCTCTCCTGGAGCGGAGCGCCCATTAAAGAAAAAAGCTGATTTTGAAAAAGCACTTGGAAAAAATGTTTTCATGAAAACATATGAACCAATTGATGGTGAAAAAGCGTTTGAAGGTGAGCTTACAAGCTTTGATGGTGAGATTGCAACAGTGACAGTGAAGATCAAGACAAGAAAGAAAGAGATCAATATTCCATATGAAAAAATAGCTAACGCAAGATTAGCAGTTTCGTTCAATTAACCTTTTCATTGATATAAGGGGGAACCATAAAAATGAGTAGTGAGTTGTTAGATGCCCTGACTGTTCTCGAGAAAGAGAAGGGTATTAGTAAAGAAATTATTATTGAAGCGATAGAAGCTGCACTCATTTCTGCATATAAGCGTAACTTTAATCAAGCGCAAAATGTTCGTGTTGATTTAAACCGCGAAACGGGAACAATTCGCGTATTTGCAAGAAAAGATGTGGTAGATGAAGTGTATGATTCTCGCCTTGAAATCTCTGTAGATGATGCAGCCAATATGAACCCGAATTACATGGTAGGTGACGTCGTTGAAATTGAAGTCACGCCAAAAGATTTCGGACGCATTGCAGCTCAGACTGCGAAACAAGTGGTGACGCAGCGAGTGAGAGAAGCAGAGCGAGGTGTGATCTACACTGAGTTTATCGATCGCGAGGAAGACATTATGACGGGAATCGTTCAGCGAATTGACAGTAAATTCATTTACGTGTCACTTGGCAAAATCGAAGCCCTTCTTCCGGTCAACGAACAAATGCCAAATGAGGACTACAAACCACATGACCGCATTAAGGTGTTTATTACAAAAGTTGAAAAAACAACAAAAGGACCACAAATTTATGTGTCTAGAACACATCCAGGTCTATTAAAGCGTTTATTTGAAATTGAAGTGCCAGAAATTTATGATGGTACTGTAGAGCTTAAATCGGTTGCTAGAGAAGCTGGGGACCGTTCTAAAATCTCTGTTCGTACTGATGATCCTGATGTTGACCCAGTTGGTTCTTGTGTTGGTCCAAAAGGCCAGCGTGTACAAGCAATTGTCAACGAGCTAAAAGGCGAAAAAATTGACATTGTCCATTGGTCTAATGACCCGGTTGAATTTGTTGCCAATGCATTAAGTCCATCAAAAGTACTTGATGTTATTGTGAATGAAGAAGATAAGGCGACAACAGTCATTGTCCCTGATTATCAGCTGTCGTTAGCCATTGGTAAAAGAGGTCAAAATGCGCGTCTTGCAGCAAAGCTGACTAGCTGGAAAATTGACATTAAAAGCGAAACAGATGCAAGGGAACTCGGTATTTTCCCAAGAACTGAAGACTCTGAATCTCTTTTCTTAGAGGCTGAACCAGTAGCTGAGGAATCTGACGAATAAGAGGTGATGTAAAAGGTGAATAGCCGAAAAAAAATCCCGCTTAGAAAATGTGTCGTGACGGGAGAAATGAAACCAAAGAAAGAACTGATCCGTGTTGTTCGTTCTAAAGAAGGTGAAGTGTCTGTTGACGCAACCGGAAAAAAGAACGGACGCGGAGCTTACCTTTCTCTCGATAAAGAAACCATTCTTGCGGCAAAGAACAAACGCAGTTTACAACAGCAATTTCAGACACAGATTGACGAACACATATTTGAAGAATTACTAGAACTAGCTGAAAAGGTGAAAAAACCAAATGACTGATTCTAAGTGGTATCCTTTGCTTGGTCTAGCAAATCGAGCTCGTAAAGTCGTGTCAGGAGAAGATCTTGTGATCAAAGAAGTTAGACATGCGCGTGCTAAGCTGGTTCTTCTTGCAGCAGATGCCTCACCGAACACAGAGAAAAAGGTATCTGACAAATGCAAATTTTATAATGTTCCGGTTAGAAAAATTGAAGACCGTTCCGTTCTCGGACGTTCTATTGGGAAAGAAGCTCGCGTAGTTGTCGCTGTCACTGACCAAGGCTTCGCTAAGAAGCTTATAAGCTTGCTCGATTAATTTATTTGGGGGTGAACGAATGGCTAAAGTGAGAGTATATGAATATGCAAAAGCCATAGATGTTTCAAGTAAAGATATTATAGCAGCGCTTAAGGATATGAACGTGGAAGTGAACAACCACATGGCGACGCTTGAAGACGACACTGTGAAAAAGCTAGACGCTAAATATAAAAAAGCCAAAGCAAAAGAGACAGCTAACGAGAAACCCGCAGAACAAAAAAACCAATCATCTAACAAAATCAATGATAGAAAGAAGAATGACGTGCAGAATAATCAATTTAATAAAAACAAAAAAAACAACAACCAAAACAAAAACAAAAACAAACGCGGTGGCAACAAGTCACAGCATCAGCAAGCTAGACCTGTGAAGCCTAAAAAAGAGCTTCCTGAAAAAATTGAATTTACAAATTCAATGACAGTTGGCCAGCTTGCCGAAGAGCTTGGAAAAGAATCAGCTGAAATCATTAAGAAGCTGATGATGCTTGGTGTTATGGCAACTATTAACCAAGAGCTTGATAAAGATACAGTTGAATTAATCGCTTCTGAATATGGCGTTCCAGTAGAGGAAGTTATCATTTTAGAAGAAACTGAACTTGAAAAGTATGAAGTTGCAGATAAAGAAGAAGATATGCAAGTACGCCCTCCAGTTGTTACGATCATGGGACACGTTGACCATGGGAAAACAACGCTTCTTGACAGCATTCGTAAAACGAAAGTCGTTGAAGGCGAAGCTGGTGGAATCACGCAGCATATCGGTGCATACCAAATTGAAGAAAACGGCAAGAAAATCACGTTCCTTGATACCCCTGGACACGCAGCATTTACAACGATGCGTGCACGTGGTGCCGAGGTAACTGATACAACAATCCTAGTTGTTGCAGCAGATGATGGCGTGATGCCGCAAACGATTGAAGCCATTAACCATGCGAAAGCGGCAGAGGTACCAATCGTTGTCGCTGTCAATAAAATTGACAAACCAACAGCTAACCCTGACCGTGTGATGCAGGAATTAACTGAACATGGCCTTGTACCAGAAGCTTGGGGCGGCGAAACGATCTTCGTTCCACTATCTGCAAAAACAGGTGAAGGCATCGATGAATTGATCGAGATGATCCTTCTTGTCAGCGAAGTAGCAGAACTGAAAGCCAACCCAAATCGTGCGGCTAAAGGAACTGTCATTGAGGCTGAGCTTGATAAAGGAAAAGGGTCTGTTGCAACCCTTCTTGTTCAAACTGGTACACTTCAAGTAGGTGACCCAATCGTTGTTGGAAATACATTTGGCCGTGTACGAGCAATGGTCAATGACATTGGACGCCGCGTGAAAACAGCGGGACCATCTACACCTGTTGAAATCACTGGTTTAAATGATGTACCAAATGCGGGCGATCAGTTCCTCGTATTCAAAGACGAAAAAACAGCTCGTCAAGTGGGTGAGGCGCGTGCTTCAAAACAGCTTGATGAAAAGCGTTCAGACAAAGCAAAATTATCTTTAGATGACCTATTTGAGCAAATCAAACAAGGCGAAGTGAAAGATATCAACCTGATCGTGAAAGCAGACGTACAAGGTTCTGCTGAAGCGCTGACGGCAGCTCTTCAAAAAATTGAAGTAGAAGGCGTAAAAGTGAAAATTATCCATACGGGTGTTGGAGCGATTACAGAATCTGATATCATTTTAGCAAGTGCTTCTAATGCGATCGTGATCGGATTTAACGTACGTCCTGATGGAAATGCGAAGAGCACAGCTGAAACAGAAAACGTAGATATCCGCTTGCACCGCATTATCTATAAAGTCATCGATGAAATTGAAGCTGCGATGAAAGGGATGCTTGACCCTGAATATGAAGAAAAAGTCATTGGTCAAGTTGAAGTTCGTCAAACGTTCAAAGTATCTAAAATCGGTACAATTGCTGGTGGCTATGTCACTGAAGGAACCATCACAAGAGATAGTGGTATCCGCTTAATCCGTGATGGCGTCGTCATTTTTGAAGGCGAAGTCGACGTATTAAAACGATTCAAAGATGACGTGAAAGAAGTTTCACAAGGCTATGAATGTGGTATTACCATTAAGAAATACAATGATATCCGTGAAGGCGATGTTCTGGAATCATTCGTTATGCAAGAAATCGAAAGAAAATGATCGGTTATACCGAATGTGAGTGTATCATCTATGATGCATCCTCACTGAAGGAAAAACGTGCGGTTCTTCAGCGTATATTGACAAGAACGCGCCATAAATTCAATGTGACCATGGCTGAAATGGATTATCAGGATACATGGCAGCGTACATCAATTGGAATCGCCGTGATTTCTTCATCTCGGGTTCAAGTGGAAAAGGAACTTCAGCGTGTATTAAACTTTATTGATTCTTTTCCTGAAATTGAACGAACGATCACGAAAACTGAGTGGTTTTAATTAGAGGTGATAAGATCATGAGTATGAGAGCGACCCGTGTGGGTGAGCAAATGAAAAAAGAATTGGGCGACATCCTTGGCAGAAAGCTGAAAGATCCAAGAATCGGCTTTTTGACTGTAACCGATGTCGAAGTGACCGGTGATTTGCAAATTGCCAAAGTCTACATTTCTGTTCTTGGCGACGAGAAGAAAAGAGAGGAAACCTTAAAAGGCCTAGCAAAGGCTAAAGGGTATATCCGCTCTGAAATTGGCAATCGAATTAGACTTCGCAAAACACCAGAACTACACTTTGAATTCGATGAATCCGTGGATTACGGAAACCGAATTGAAAGCCTGATTGCTGAACTAAACACAAAAGATCACGAATAAGACGTTGAAATAAGGATAGGCGATGATCGTCTGTCCTTTTTCATCGTTTATGAAAGGAGAGAACGCAGATGATAAATGGTGTTCTTTTATTACATAAAGAAAGAGGAATGACCTCTCACGACTGTGTGTTCAAAGTGAGAAAGATCTTGCATACAAAAAAAGTCGGACATACAGGTACCCTCGACCCAGAAGTATCAGGTGTTCTGCCCATTTGTATTGGAAGAGCGACGAAAATCGTTGAGTATTTAACAGATAAATCGAAAACGTATGATGCAGAAATCACGATTGGCTTTTCTACGACGACAGAAGACCAAACTGGTGAAGTGGTTGAAGAAAAAAAGGTACAAAAACAGATTTCAGAAGAAGAAATTGATGATGCGCTGAAACAGTTTGAAGGAACCATTGAACAAGTTCCTCCAATGTTTTCTGCTGTGAAAATTGGCGGGAAAAAGCTCTATGAATATGCGAGAGAAGGCATTGAAATTGAGCGGCCGAGCCGCGAGATTACAATTCACCGTATCGAGCGGACAACACCTGCTGTATTTGAAAACGGAAAAGTATCTTTTAGATTCACCGTTTTATGTTCAAAAGGAACGTATGTTAGAACCTTAGCGGTTGATATTGGAAAGAAACTAGGATTTCCAGCTCACATGTCACACCTCATACGCACAGGGTCAGGTGATTTTACACTAGATGAGTGCATCACCCTTGATGAGCTGCGAGATATAAGCGAAGAAGGCACAGTAGATGAGCACCTTGTCCCGATCGAGCGTGCGCTCAATCATTTGCCGAAATGGGAGATAAATGATACATTAGCAAGTAAAGTGGAAAACGGTGCAGTCCTGCCAATGCCTGATGAATTCTCTCATTTCGCAGAGGAAGATCGTGTCGCTGTCTTTGCTCCTTCAGGCCGGTGTATGGCGATATATATGAAGCACCCGACCAAACAGAATCTGATGAAGCCGGCGAAGATCTTATCTCAGGACAAGCAATCTTAAAGAAAAGGTGACCATCTCGTGAAGACTATACATATTTCACACCCACATACATTGAATCAAAAGGATCAAGACCC
The DNA here is from genome assembly GCF_038601465.1 of Bacillus sp. FSL R7-0672. Classification (NCBI taxonomy): domain Bacteria; kingdom Bacillati; phylum Bacillota; class Bacilli; order Caryophanales; family Bacillaceae; genus Bacillus; species Bacillus sp. FSL R7-0672. Next base: position 1,645,201 of record NZ_CP152010.1, read on the forward strand.
GTCTGTTATGGCTTTAGGGTATTTTGACGGTGTTCACCTCGGACATCAAAAAGTGATTGGCGCAGCAAAAAGCATTGCGAGAAAAGAAGGATTGGCTTTAGCGGTCATGACCTTTCATCCGCACCCATCACATGTTTTGCAAAAAGCACGTGAACCCAAGGACTTAATTACACCGCTTGAGGATAAAATTGATTTCATCGAACAGCTGGGCGCTGACTATTTATACATTGTGCAGTTCAGCGAAAGCTTTGCAGCGTTATCTCCTCAAGAGTTTGTCGATCAATATTTAGATGAGCTGAATGTAAAGCACGCAGTAGCTGGTTTTGATTTTACGTTTGGCCGTTTTGGTGCAGGCACAATGGAAACCTTCGATGAGTACGGAAAAGGGCGTATTACAGCCACCATCGTTCCTAAGTTGTCCAATCAAGACCGAAAAGTCAGCTCAACACTCATACGCTCTGCATTGAAAAATGGGGATGTTGAATATGTGAGTGAGCTTTTAGGAAAACCTTATCAGCTGCGCGGTATTGTCATTCATGGTGATAAACGAGGACGGACGATCGGCTTTCCGACTGCGAATGTCGGTTTATCTGCTGAATATATCATTCCGCCAACAGGGGTTTATGCAGTAAGAGCAGAAGTGAAAGGCAAAGTGTATGACGGTGTTTGTAATGTTGGCTATAAACCAACCTTTTATGAAAAACGCCCTGATCAGCCTGCCATTGAAGTAAACCTCTTTGATTTTAACGAAGAAATATATGGTGAACCGATTAAATTACAGTGGTTCAAGCGCATTCGCAGTGAGCAAAAATTTAACGGAATCCAGGAGTTAACGGCTCAAATCAGACAAGATAAAGAAGAAGCGATTCAGTTTTTTCAACATCAGCGAAATTAAACAAAAAAATCATAGAAAAACAGCTCTACCATTTGCAAATTCAGCATATTTTTAGTATGATTATTCCTGTAGCTTTAAAACCACTTACTTGGCAGGCCGACTTCACCGACGGTTGCGAGGTAGATGGGGCTAACATGATTTGGAGGTGAAACAGGATGGCTATTACTCAAGAGCGTAAAACTCAATTAATTAATGAGTTCAAAACACACGAATCTGATACTGGATCTCCAGAAGTTCAGATCGCTGTCCTAACAGAATCAATTAACAACTTGAACGAGCATTTACGTACTCATAAGAAAGATCACCACTCACGTCGCGGTCTTTTGAAAATGGTAGGTAGACGTCGTAATCTTCTTACGTATCTACGTAATAAAGACGTAACTCGTTACCGTGAGTTAATTAACAAACTAGGCTTACGTCGATAATCGTAAAAAGCGGGAGGATTCCCGCTTTTTTATCGTATAATCACTAATATTTTATGGTTAAAATGTTGAAAGAATGGCAAAAACCCTTCTACATACACCTTTCACATTGATATGTGAAAATCATTTTGTTCATAATAAGAATTAACTAAAATTTCAAGATAAGAGAGGAGTTTTTCTCAGAATGGGACAAGAGAAACATGTCTTCACCATAGACTGGGCTGGACGTCAACTGACAGTTGAAACTGGCCAGCTTGCAAAGCAAGCAAACGGAGCGGTCCTCGTACGCTACGGAGATACAGCTGTGCTTAGCTCAGCAACAGCTTCTAAAGAACCAAAACCACTTGATTTCTTCCCGCTCACTGTGAACTACGAAGAAAGATTATACGCAGTAGGTAAAATTCCTGGTGGCTTCATTAAAAGAGAAGGCCGTCCAAGTGAAAAAGCGATCCTTGCGAGCCGCTTAATTGATAGACCAATCCGTCCATTATTTGCAGATGGATTTAGAAACGAAGTACAAGTTATTAGTATCGTCATGAGTGTGGATCAAGATTGTTCATCTGAAATGGCTGCAATGTTTGGCTCATCTTTAGCATTATGTGTGTCTGACATTCCATTTGAGGGACCAATCGCCGGCGTTACAGTAGGACGAGTTGATGGAAAGTTTATCATCAATCCAAATGTAGAACAGCTTGAACAAAGTGACATCAACCTTGTAGTCGCTGGAACAAAAGATGCGATCAACATGGTCGAAGCTGGTGCTGATGAAGTACCAGAAGAAACAATGCTTGAAGCTATCATGTATGGTCACCAAGAGATCAAACGTTTAATCGAATTCCAAGAGGAAATTGTCAAAGCAGTTGGTAAAGCAAAGATCGATATTCCTTTATATGAAGTAGATCAAACGTTAGCAGACGAAGTAAAAGCACTTGCTGAAACAGACCTGCTGAAAGCGATTCAAGTACATGAGAAGCATGCACGTGAAAATGCAATCAGTGCTGTGAAAAAAGCTGTGGTTGAGAAATTTGAAGAAGAAGATCGCGACGAAGCGACAATTAAACAAGCGAAAGACGTATTAAACAAGCTTGTCAAAAATGAAGTTCGTCGTCTGATCACTGAAGAGAAAGTACGTCCAGATGGACGTGGTGTAGATCAAATCCGTCCACTTTCTTCAGAAGTAGGACTTCTGCCAAGAACGCATGGTTCAGGTCTATTTACAAGAGGACAAACACAGGCGCTCAGTATTTGTACATTAGGTGCACTTGGCGATGTGCAAATTCTTGACGGTCTAGGCGTTGAAGAATCAAAACGCTTCATGCACCATTACAACTTCCCTCAATTCAGTGTTGGTGAGACAGGTCCAATGCGTGGCCCAGGCCGCCGTGAAATCGGACATGGAGCGCTAGGTGAACGGGCATTAGAACCAGTGATTCCATCTGAAAAAGATTTCCCTTATACGGTTCGCCTTGTGTCTGAGGTACTAGAATCAAACGGATCTACTTCACAAGCAAGTATTTGCGCAAGCACACTTGCGATGATGGATGCGGGTGTTCCAATTAAAGCACCAGTTGCAGGGATTGCAATGGGACTTGTGAAATCCGGTGAATACTACACAGTGCTGACAGACATTCAAGGAATGGAAGATGCACTTGGCGATATGGACTTTAAAGTTGCAGGTACATCAAAAGGTGTAACAGCACTTCAAATGGATATCAAAATCGATGGTCTATCAAAAGACATCTTGGAAGAAGCTCTCCAACAAGCGAAAAAAGGAAGAATGGAAATCTTAGATAGCATGCTGTCAACGATTCCTGCTTCTAGAGGTGAATTGTCTCGTTATGCACCAAAAATCTTAACGATGAAAATCAATCCTGATAAAATTCGCGATGTCATTGGACCAAGCGGTAAACAAATCAATAAAATCATCGAAGATACCGGTGTGAAAATCGATATTGAACAAGATGGTACAATCTTTATCTCTTCTACAGAAGAAGACATGAACCAAAAAGCGAAGAAAATCATTGAAGATCTTGTGAGAGAAGTTGAAGTAGGACAACTTTACTTAGGTAAAGTAAAACGCATTGAAAAATTCGGTGCTTTCCTTGAAATCTTCAGCGGCAAAGATGGACTTGTTCATATTTCTGAGCTTGCGCTTGATCGTGTAGGCAAAGTAGAAGATGTCGTGAAGATTGGCGATGAATTACTTGTCAAAGTCACTGAAATCGATAAACAAGGCCGTGTGAACCTTTCTCGCAAAGCTGTTTTACGTGAAGAAAAGGAAAAAGAAGAAAAACAGTCTTAATGAAATATGTTAGAAGCCAGGTATCCGTACCAGGCTTCTTTCTTTTCTTGCGCTAACAATAGTTCTAGCTTGTTTCTCCCCATCATAATTTGTGGTAAAGGGGAGGGACAACCATTGAAAAAAACGTTACCATTCATTGTGTTTGTATTTTTACTGCTCGTGTCATATCAAACGATGAAGCAGCCGGCTGCTGTTACATATATTGAATCAATGAAAGAGCATGCTGAGGTTGCATCTGTTTCAAAAGATATTTTATATCAAGAGATTGAATCGAAGTCTTCTGACTATGAAGTGAAGGCGCAAAATGCTAAGATTGATAAAGTGTGGAAAAAGATGCCTGGTCTAAATGGACAGACGGTCAATATCGATGCCTCTTACGAAAAAATGAAAAAACAAGGGTCATTTGATGAAAAGCTGCTTGTTTTCAATGAAACAAAACCTTCTATTCATTTACATGAACTTGGTGCTGAACCCATTTACAAGGGACATCCAGATAAAAAAATGAATGCTTTCCTCATCAACGTGGCTTGGGGTGACGAGCATTTAATCAAGATGTTAAAGACACTGGAAAAGCATCAAGTCAAGGCGACCTTTTTCTTAGAAGGCAAATGGGTGAAAAAAAGCACGGATCTTGCTAAAAAAATCGTGGCAGATGGTCATGAAATTGGAAACCATTCATACAATCACCCGGATATGCGCACACTGACAAGAGAACGAGCATTAGAGCAGATTACCAAAACAAATCGTCAAATTGAAGAATCCCTTGGAAAAAAACCGAAGTGGTTCGCCCCTCCAAGCGGTAGCTTTAAAGAAGAAACAGTGAAGCTTGCCGCAGAAGAAGGAATGGAAACCATTATGTGGACGGTAGACACCATTGACTGGCAAAAACCGTCACCAAACATACTACAAAAACGGGTGCTTGGGAAAATTCACAATGGGGCGATGATATTAATGCATCCAACAGATTCGACGGCGAAAAGTCTTGACGCACTTATCACTCAAATCAAGGAAAGAGGATATGAATTAGGAACGGTTTCTGACCTCCTAAGTGAAAAAAGACATCCGTGATCCGATCTGTTTGTTGAATAGGAGGAGCAAAACTTGGTCAAAACGTATACATGCCAAAACGGAGTAAGAATTGTACTTGAAAACAATCCCACTGTCAGATCTGTCGCAATTGGCGTCTGGATTGGAACGGGTTCTAGACATGAGACACCAGAAATTAATGGGATCTCACACTTTCTAGAGCATATGTTCTTTAAAGGGACAAAGACGAGATCTGCACGTGATATCGCAGAATCCTTTGACCGCATTGGTGGTCAAGTGAATGCCTTTACGTCAAAAGAATACACTTGCTACTATGCAAAGGTGCTTGATTCACATGCTGGCTACGCCCTCGATGTATTAAGCGACATGTTCTTCCACTCCGCTTTTGATGAACAAGAGCTGAAAAAAGAAAAAAATGTAGTATATGAAGAAATCAAAATGTATGAGGATACACCTGATGATATCGTTCACGATCTGTTGAGCAAAGCGATTTATGGTGATCATTCTTTAGGGTTCCCGATTTTAGGAACAGAAGAAACACTTTCTACCTTTAACGGTGACTCTCTTAGAGCTTATATGGATGAATTCTACACGCCGGATCGCGTCGTCATCTCTGTTGCAGGGAATGTGGATGACACATTCATTAGTGAAGTTGAAAAGTTGTTCGGTTCGTATGAAACGAAAGGAAAAAAACAGCCTGTAGAAGCGCCGCAATTTCACTATGACAAGCTCACACGCAAAAAGGAAACAGAGCAAGCGCATCTATGCATGGGGTTTAATGGCCTCCCAGCTGGAGACAAAGGCATCTATGACTTAATCGTCTTAAATAATGTTCTTGGCGGAAGCATGAGCAGCCGCTTGTTCCAGGATGTAAGAGAGGACAAAGGACTCGCCTATTCTGTTTTCAGCTATCACAGTTCATTTGCAGATAACGGCATGCTGACAATTTATGGCGGGACAGGAGCGAAGCAGTTAAACCTGCTCTCTGAAACCATCTTACAAACGCTAGACGTCTTAAAGCGTGAGGGAATCACGCAAAAAGAGCTTGAAAACTCTAAGGAGCAAATGAAAGGAAACCTGATGCTCAGTCTTGAAAGCACAAACAGCAAAATGAGCCGAAACGGTAAAAACGAACTGCTCCTTGGCAAACATCGTACACTTGATGAAATTATTGACGAAATCAACAAAGTCACATTAGACGGTGTGAATAACTTATCAAAACGAATCTTTACAGAGGATTATGCACTCTCGCTTATTAGTCCTACGGGTGATCAGCCATCATAATGTAAACAACACGGCAGGCTTCTTAAGAGGTCTGCCGTTTATTGTATATCAAGTAGAAAGGGGTACTGCTTACATGGAACTTGAAAAACTGAAACTCCTCTCTCCGCTTCTGACACAAGCCATCTCCTTTCAGCCGATGACATCTGGCTTTTCTGGAAACCGTACTTATCTCGTCACAACATCCTCAAGTGAAAAGCTGGTGCTCAAATTATCAAATCTCAAAACGTATGCTAATTTTAAAAGAAAAGCGTCAGTTCAGCAAAAGTTTAAAAATCGAGGGCTTCTATGTTCTGAAGTCATGGAGGTTGGAATGAATCCTGAACTTAAGTGTACCTATCGTATTTTCTCTTTTATTGAAGGAGAGAACGCTAGAGCATCCATCCATCTGCTTACAAATGAAGAGCAGTATGAAATCGGAAGACGGGCAGGCAGAGAGCTGAATTTCATGCATACATGTCCCGCACCTTCTCATGTCGTGCCATGGGATGAGAGAGTCATGGCGAAATATGAGCGGTATGTACATGCCTATCAATCAAGTGGAGTGACCTTTACGAAAGAGCAATTCGTATTAGATTTTATCAAATCACATGCTGATGCGGTAAAGGCGAGACCTAATCAATTCCAGCACGATGATTTTCATTTGGGGAATATTATCATACAAGAAGGTGAGTATGCCGGCATCATTGATTTTGATCAATCTGACTGGGGTGACCCGGTTCATGATTTTTATAAACTGTCCTTATTTAGCCGAGAAAATAGTATTCCGTTTTCAGCAGGGCAACTGGATTACTATGTAAGTAAGCAGGCCACAGACGATTTTTGGCTTCTTTTTTCTATCTATACAGCAATGAGCTGCTTTTCTTCTATTGTTTGGACGCTTTCTTATGACACTGAACATGTAAAAGGTATGGTGAACCGAGTGGAGAAAATGCTGGCAGACCATGATCACTTTCATCAACTGAAACCAGCTTGGTATTCAAATTGGCATCATTCATAACTTGAAAAAGCGTGACGGTCTATTTCTTCTTGTGGCTGCATATATGATACGGAAGGGAAGTGATGCGATTTTGAGGCTAAGTGAGCTGTCAGGAAAAGAGATCGTCGATATCAAAAGAGCGGAGCGGCTTGGCGTGCTTGGACAAACCGACCTTGAAATCAATGAACAGGACGGTCAAATCACAGCACTCATCATACCTTTGGTGAAGTGGTTTGGCTTTCGAAAGCAAGGAAATGACATCCGCGTCCCGTGGAATCACATTCAAAAAATAGGATCAGATATGATCATTCTCGATGTGCCTGAAGGACTTCAGCCGCCCGGGGAAAAAGAGCATCCATCATAAATGGGTGCTCTTTTTCTTTTCTCTCTTCGATTCGTTCACAGGCTGAATCCTCTCCTCATATGCTAAAAGGGAGATTCAGAAAATATTACAGACTTTTTTAAATAAAGAAGGTGAACGGTCAGTATGTTGAGCGGTTTAACGGTTGCGGTGATCGGGGGAGATGCAAGGCAGCTTGAAATTATTCGCAAGCTGTCACAGCAGCATGCCAAAGTGTTTTTGGTTGGATTTGATCAGCTGGATCACGGATTTATTGGGGCTGAAAAGCTAAAAATGTCAGAACTTCCATTCGAACAGGTAGACAGTATGATCCTGCCAGTATCAGGCGCAACGGATGAAGGGGTTGTCGCGACAGTTTTCTCAAATGAGCAGGTGTTACTAGAAGCAACATATTTAGAAAGAACCCCTGCCCATTGTACCTTGTACTCAGGTATTTCTAATACGTACTTAGACAATCTGGCAAAGCAGGTGAACCGAAAACTTGTGAAGCTGTTTGAGCGAGATGATATTGCCATATATAACTCTATTCCAACAGTTGAAGGGATTATCATGATGGCCATTCAGCAAACGGATTATACGATTCATGGATCACGTGTCGCTGTTCTCGGACTCGGAAGAACAGGACTCACCATTGCCCGCACATTTCGGGCACTCGGTGCGGATGTAAAAGTAGGGGCAGCAGATACAGCGCATTTAGCGCGGGCATTTGAAATGGGACTCGATCCATTTTCAATGGATCGGTTAAAAGAAGAAGTAACAGATATAGATATCATCATCAATACCATTCCAAGCCTTGTATTAGATTCATCTGTCATCGTCAGCATGACACCAAAGACACTCATTTTAGATATCGCCTCCCGCCCAGGAGGAACAGACTTTGACTTTGCACAAAAACATGGAGTGAAGGCGCTTCTTGCACCAGGACTCCCGGGGATTGTCGCACCAAAGACAGCAGGGCAAATCATTGCAAAAGTGCTTTCTGGGCTCTTATGTGAACTTGCAGAGGAAAAAAGGGGGATGGAATCATGACAACATTAAAAGGGAAAAGAATCGGTTTTGGCTTAACTGGTTCCCACTGTACGTACGAAGCTGTTTATCCGCAAATCGAAGCACTTGTAAAAGAAGGAGCAGAAGTGCGTCCAGTGGTGTCATATACGGTCCAGAACACGAATACAAGATTCGGAGATGGGGCGGACTGGATTGAGCGGATTGAGAAGCTGACTGGCTTTAAGGCGATTGACTCAATCGTGAAAGCAGAGCCGCTCGGACCTAAGCTGCCACTTGATTGTATGGTCATTGCTCCATTAACAGGGAACTCGATGGCGAAATTCGCAAATGCTATGACAGACAGCCCTGTTTTAATGGCTGCAAAAGCAACCATTCGAAATCATCGTCCTGTCGTTTTAGGAATTTCAACAAATGATGCGCTAGGCTTAAATGGTACAAATCTGATGAGGTTGATGTCGACAAAGAATATTTTCTTTATTCCATTTGGTCAAGATGATCCATTTAAAAAACCGACCTCCATGGTCGCGAACATGGATTTGCTTTCTCAAACAGTAGAAGAGGCACTTCAGCATAGACAAATTCAGCCAATTTTAATTGGACCAAACGAATAATAGATTCACTAGAAAATCATGAAAGATTCAAAAAAGATGCTTCAAGCCTTGCTTTTCTATGGTAAAATAAAATGTAAAAAGTCATAGGATGGCCATCCGAAAGAAAAGAATCATGGATGGGTCGGAAGGAGTTTTACTGATGGGAAGAGGATTGCATGTAGCTGTAGTTGGAGCGACTGGAGCTGTCGGTCAACAAATGTTAAAAACACTAGCTGACAGAGATTTTGAAATGGATACACTGACTCTACTATCCTCAAAACGTTCTGCTGGAACAAAAGTGACATTCAGAGGTCAAGAGTATACCGTACAGGAAGCAACACCTGAAAGCTTTGAAGGAGTGAACATTGCATTATTCAGTGCTGGAGGAAATGTTTCCAAGGTGCTAGCTCCTGAAGCGGTCAAACGAGGTGCGATTGTTGTAGACAACACAAGTGCTTTCCGTATGGACGAAAACATCCCTCTTGTCGTACCAGAGGTAAACGAAAAAGACTTGCATGACCATAAAGGAATCATTGCAAACCCTAACTGTTCAACGATTCAAATGGTAGCGGCATTAGAACCGCTTCGTCAGGCGTATGGCATGAAAAAAGTCATCGTGTCCACTTACCAAGCCGTATCAGGTGCAGGACATGAAGCCATTGACGAGCTATATAACCAATCACAAGCCATTTTAAATAAAGAAGATGTGAAGCCGGAAGTCATGCCTTATCAAATTGCATTTAATGCGATTCCGCAAATTGATAAATTCCAAGACAATGGCTACACATTTGAAGAAATGAAAATGATCAACGAAACGAAAAAAATCATGCATATGCCAGAGCTGGAAGTAGCGGCAACATGTGTGAGACTTCCAATTGAAACAGGACATTCAGAATCTGTTTACGTCGAACTAGAATCAAACGACGCAACAGTTGAAGACGTCAAGTCCATTCTAAAAGATGCTCCAGGCATTACACTGCAAGATGATCCGTCTCAGCAAATTTATCCAATGCCTGCAGATGCTGTTGGGAAAAACGACGTATTTGTCGGCCGCATTCGGAAAGATTTGGACCGTCCAAACGGGTTCCATATGTGGATTGTATCTGATAACCTGCTAAAAGGCGCTGCATGGAACTCCGTTCAAATTGCAGAAAGCTTAAAAGCATTAAAATTAGTTTAACATTCAATGGATGATGAGGACGAACAGAAGAGAGTTAGGCATCTTTCGCCTGCTCTCTTCTGTTACGTCAGAATGAACTTGGAGTGAAAACAGTGAAAATAATTGTCCAAAAATTTGGCGGTACATCTGTCAAAGATGATCAAGGTAGAAAAAGGGCACTTGCACATATCTTATCGGCAAAAGAGAAAGGCTATAAGTCGGTTGTCGTCGTATCTGCAATGGGACGAAAAGGCGATCCTTATGCGACAGATACGCTGCTTGGTCTGCTATACGGCAGCGCGCAGCATATGACAAATCGAGAAAAAGACTTGCTCGTTTCCTGCGGAGAGAATATTTCAGCTGTTGTGTTTTCAAGTATGCTGAATGAAAACGGGCTAAAAGCTGTAGCGATGACAGGCGCACAGGCTGGTTTTGTGACAGATAAGGAACATACGAGTGCGAAAATTATTGATATGAAGTGCGAACGTCTCGAGGCGGCACTATCTGAACATGATGTAGTCGTTGTTGCTGGGTTCCAAGGAGCCGCGAAAAATGGAGACGTGACCACAATTGGACGAGGCGGCAGTGATACGTCCGCAGCCGCTTTAGGTGCTGCATTGCAGGCAGACTTTATTGATATTTTTACAGATGTAGAAGGCGTCATGACGGCAGATCCCCGCATTGTTGAAAATGCAAAGCCGCTCAGAGTCGTGACATATACAGAAATTTGCAACCTTGCATATCAAGGAGCAAAAGTCATTCACCCGAGAGCTGTCGAAATTGCGATGCAAGCAAAAGTACCAATGAGGGTTCGTTCAACATACTCTGATGAAGAGGGCACACTTGTCACGTCACACTACTCAGATAAAATGAGCCATGATGTGTACGACCGCCTCATTACGGGTATTGCACATGTCAATGATGTGACGCAAATCAAAGTCCCGGCAAAAGAAGGGCAATACAGCGTCCAAACAGAGGTCTTTAAAGCAATGGCTAATGCACAAATCAGTGTCGATTTCTTCAACATTACACCGAGTGAGATTGTGTATACCGTGACAGGTGCAATGACTGAAAAGGCAACCTCGATCCTAAAAGATCTTGGTTATACGCCAATTGTCACAACAAATTGTGCGAAAGTATCAGCTGTTGGCGCAGGTATCATGGGTGTACCAGGTGTCACATCTAAAATTGTATCGGCTCTATCCGAGCAAAACATTCCGATTTTACAATCGGCTGACAGCCATACGACCATTTGGGTGCTAGTGAACGAAGAAAACATGAGAGCAGCTGTCAATGCCCTGCACGAAGTGTTTGAACTTTCAAGATAAATGTGATTGAATCATGATGAGGTGAAAAAAATGAATTTCGGAAATATCGCAACAGCTATGATTACACCTTTTGATAAAAAGGGCAACATTGATTTCCAAAAGCTATCAATTCTCATTGATTACTTGTTAAAAAACGGCAGTGACTCGTTAGTCGTTGCAGGGACAACAGGCGAATCGCCAACTTTATCGACTGAAGAAAAAGTCGCTCTTTTTCAGCAATCGGTAAAATTAGCAAATGGTCGTTGTAAAATCATTGCAGGAACAGGCAGTAATAATACAAATGCGTCTATCAAACTAACGAAAAAAGCAGAAGAAGCGGGCGTTGATGCAGTGATGCTTGTCGTACCTTACTACAACAAGCCATCACAGGAAGGCATGTATGCACACTTTAAAGCCATTGCCGAGTCTACATCTCTTCCTGTCATGCTTTACAATGTACCAGGGAGAACGGTTGCGTCATTAGCCCCAGAAACAACCATTAAGCTTGCACAAATACCTAACATTGTCGCGATCAAAGAAGCAAGCGGTGATCTTGATGCCATGACAAAAATCATAGCAGAGACACCAGAAGATTTCGATGTCTATTCAGGTGACGACAGCTTAACACTTCCAGCTGTATCTGTTGGTGCAAAAGGAGTGGTCTCTGTGGCGTCTCATATCGTAGGGCTTGATATGCAGCAAATGCTGAAAAGCTATGCTTCAGGTCAAACGGCCAATGCCGCATTAATCCATCAAAAGCTGCTCCCAATCATGAAACAGCTTTTCACAGCGCCAAATCCAACGCCTGTCAAAACAGCTCTTCAGCTGAAAGGACTAGATGTCGGATCGGTTCGTCTTCCGCTTTTACCTTTGTCAGAAGAAGAGAGACTGGATTTAAGCAGCGTCTTAAACAGCTGATCAAAACAAAAGATTTCGTAAGCGGTCATTCTCAGATGTCCCTGAGTATGACCGTTTTTTATACATAAACACTTTCTTAAAATGTGACTTCATCTTGTTTTCTAAAATTAGATTCAGTTATAATAGCATTAAGCGATGATGGACGGGCTTGAGACTAGGAGGAAAAGAATTTTGAAAAAGAAAAATACAGAGAACGTAAGAATTATTGCACTGGGAGGCGTTGGAGAAATCGGAAAAAACTTATATGTCATTGAAATTGATTCGGACATATATGTGGTAGATGCAGGCTTGATGCATCCAGAAAACGAAATGCTAGGCATTGACGTCGTCATTCCTGATATCTCTTATTTAACAGAACGTGCTGATCGGGTGAAAGCAATCTTTCTTACCCACGGACATGATGAAGCAATCGGAGGCGTATTCCATTGCTTAAGCAAATTGTCTGTACCAGTTTACGGAACGAAGCTGACCCTTGCGTTACTTCGAGAAAAATTAAAACAGTATGGCTTCAATCAAAAAGCTGACTTGCGTGAGGTACATGCAAAATCAGTCATTACGTTTGAAACAACAAAGGTATCATTCTTTAGAACGAATCACAGCATCCCTGATTCAGTTGGGATCAGCTTCAAAACCTCTCTTGGTTCAATCGTATGCACAGGTGATTTTAAATTTGATCAAACCCCAGCGCTTAACCAAGCCTGTGACATCGGAGAGATTGCGAAAATTGGAAACAATGGCGTTTTAGCACTTCTTTCAGACAGTGCCAATGCTGAAAAACCAGGTTATACACCTTCTGAGGCGCTCGTCCAAGACGAAATCTCAAATGCGATGTACAATGCTGAAAATCGTGTCATTGTGGCTGTATCTTCATCTAACATTAACCGAGTGCAGCAGATCATTAATGCAACAAATCAAAATGGCCGTAAGCTTGCGGTAGCAGGAAAGAATATGATGACGACTCTACAGCTGGCGATCAAACTTGGTTATGTCACAGCAGACGAAGAATTATTTGTACCAGTTCAAGAAGTGAAGAAAATGGCGAAAAACGATGTGGTCGTTCTGACAGCTGGAAGCCACGGAGAGCCTCTTGCTGCGTTAACAAAAATGGCGAAACAAAATCACAAACAGCTTCATATTGAAAAAGATGACACGGTTGTGATTGCATCTACACCTCTTCCTGGACAAGAACTCACCTATTCAAAAACAGTGGATTTCCTTACAAGAAGCGGCGCACAAGTCATTTTTGCGCAAAAACGTGTGCATGTTTCTGGACATGGCTGCCAAGAAGAGTTAAAGCTCATGCTGAACTTACTAAAGCCGAAGTATTTAATTCCGGTGAATGGCGAATATCGTATGCAAAAAGCACATTCTCGTGTTGCTGAAGAAGTGGGAATGAAACGCAGTGACATTTTCTTGATTGATAAAGGGGATGTTGTGGAGTTTAGAGGACAGAACGTCAAGATTGGTGAAAAAGTTCACCAAGGCAATATTTTGATCGATGGTCTTGGCGTTGGTGATATCGGAAACATTGTGTTACGCGATAGACGCCTATTGTCTCAAGATGGTATCTTAATTGTCGTCATTACACTTGATAAACAAAAGAAACAATTAATTTCTGGACCTGAAATTATTACAAGAGGGTTTGTGTATGTCAGAGAATCTGAAGAGCTGATTGTGAAAGCGACAGAAATGGTCAAAGGGATTGTCAAAGAGCAAACGGAAAACTCAATTGTTGAATGGTCAACATTGAAACAATCCATGCGCGACGTACTCAATCAATTCCTATATGAAAAAACAAAACGTAAGCCGATGATCATTCCAATTATTATGGAAGTATGATGAAAAAGCCCAAGGTGCATAAGCTCTTTGGGCTTTTTTGATGTGGCGTGAGGAATGCGGATTGAATACGGCCTTCTTGTTCATAATAGGAGGAGAGTTTGAGGAAAGGATGGAGACAAATGGACGAAAAAAATGAACAGCAGCCTGAGCGAAAGCCAGAAGAAAAAGACAGCATTATGAGCAAAATACAGCAGCTTGGTGAAACAGCCATACCACAGCTGCCGCAAGATACAAATATCCATTGCCTTACCATTATTGGACAAATTGAAGGCCACATGCAGCTTCCACCACAAAATAAAACAACCAAATACGAGCATGTCATACCGCAAATCGTAGCAGTAGAGCAAAATCCAAAAATTGAAGGGCTTTTGATCATCTTAAATACAGTAGGCGGCGATGTAGAAGCGGGACTAGCGATTGCAGAAATGCTTGCATCTTTATCAAAACCGACTGTATCGATTGTACTTGGCGGCGGCCACTCTATTGGTGTCCCGATTGCTGTATCGTGTGACTATTCCTATATTGCGGAAACAGCCACGATGACCATTCATCCTGTGCGTTTAACTGGTCTTGTGATTGGTGTCCCGCAAACCTTTGAATACTTAGATAAAATGCAGGAAAGAGTCATTAACTTTGTGACAAGCCACTCCAATATTACAGAAGAGAAGTTCAAAGAGCTCATGTTCTCAAAAGGCAATTTGACAAGAGACATTGGAACAAATGTTGTTGGTCATGAGGCAGCAGAATACGGACTTATGAATGAAGTAGGCGGTGTAGGACAAGCGATTAAAAAGTTGAACGAGCTGATTGGAGAAAGGGCATCTCAAAACGAGGGGCTGATCCAATGATTTTATACACACCTATGCCATATGAAGCCATTTACGCGGAGGAACAAGGAGACCGGAAACTTCAGCAGGTAAACATCCAAGGCGTGCCAGTTATGGTTGAAATGAAAGAGGATGAAGCAGAAATCGTTCAAGTCATGAGCACCAACCCAATGGACTTTCTGAATCAAGAGCTTGCACCAGGCAAGCGATTGAAGTTACAATTAGGCTCCAATCAAACCGACTCATATGAATGATTCTATGCTATAATAAAGGGAAAACTTACAACAAGATGCAGCAGCCAAAACCAGGCTGCTTTCTTTCTGATCTTTCGGTAGGTTATATTTTCTTTCGTAGTAAGGTGATGAGTATGGCTAAAAAGAGAAAACGGAAAACGAGAAAAAAACAAAATAAACAGCTAAAACTGAAATATGAATTAAATGGGTTAGTCTGTATTGCCATAGCGATCATCGCCATTTTACAGCTAGGCGTCGTAGGACAAACCTTCGTACATTTATTCCGATTTTTTGCAGGTGAATGGTTCATTCTCTGCCTTATCGGATTATTTCTTTTTGGCGTGACCATCTTCTGGAAAAAACAAATCCCAGATATGTTGACAAGGAGAAAGGCAGGGCTATACTGCATCATTGCGAGTATCTTGCTTTTGTCTCATGTGAAGCTTTTTCAGCACCTTTCATCTGCGGGTGCGATAGGCTCTCAAAGTGTGATTAGAAATACATTTGAGCTTTTCTTGATGGACATGAAAGGTGAGACGGGGTCGCCTGATTTAGGAGGCGGCATGATCGGTGCCGTATTATTTGCTGCTTCTTATTTCTTATTTGCACAAGCAGGCTCTCAAATCATGGCAATCGTTCTGATGCTGATTGGAATTGTTCTGATTACAAATCGATCTCTTCAAGAAATGGTGAAAAAAGTGACGCTGCCTGTCTCGCAATTTATGGTGAAGCAGTGGAAAGCGTTTGTTGAAGATATGAAAGGAATCAGGCAGGCGAAAAAGAGCGCGCCCTCTCAGAAAACGGTCGAAAAGAAAAAACGGTCTCGTATTCAAGAAGAGGACGAAGATGATCAGATCTTAATGGAAGAGGAAACACCGGTGCCTGACAATAGTCAGCCGATTATCTCAAGCTTTGCTGACAGAGATGACATTCTCACACCGCTCGTTCAAAAAGAGCAGACGGCAAAAGAGACTTCACCTCTTCAAGAATCTGTGCAAAGTACGCCGGTTCCATCAGATTCAGCTGATGAACCAAAAGAGGCGCCGCCGATGACGTTTACGGAACTTGAAAACAAAGATTACGAATTGCCGTCACTGGATATTTTGGCAGAGCCGCAGCACTCAGGGCAGCAAACAGACAAGAAAAATATATACGAAAATGCAAGAAAGCTTGAAAAAACGTTTCAAAGCTTTGGCGTCAAAGCAAAAGTCACACAGGTTCACTTAGGACCAGCCGTTACCAAATATGAGGTCTATCCAGATGTCGGCGTGAAGGTAAGTAAAATCGTCAATCTAAGTGATGACTTAGCCCTTGCTCTCGCAGCAAAAGATATTCGGATTGAGGCGCCGATTCCTGGTAAATCAGCCATCGGTATTGAGGTTCCGAATGCAGAAATTGCGATGGTTTCTTTAAAAGAGGTATTAGAATCGAAGCAAAATGACCGTCCAAATGCCAAGCTACTGATTGGACTCGGCCGCAATATTTCGGGTGAAGCCGTTCTGGCTGAAATGAACAAAATGCCGCATTTACTTGTAGCAGGTTCGACTGGAAGCGGAAAAAGTGTGTGTATCAATGGCATTATCACAAGTATTCTGATGAGAGCGAAACCTCATGAAGTGAAAATGATGATGATTGATCCGAAAATGGTTGAACTAAATGTGTATAATGGCATTCCGCATTTGCTCGCTCCCGTTGTAACGGACCCTAAGAAAGCCTCACAGGCACTGAAAAAAGTCGTCAGTGAAATGGAACGCCGCTATGAATTATTTTCTCATACGGGGACAAGAAATATTGAAGGGTACAATGATTACATTAAACGAATGAATCAATCAGAAGAGGCGAAACAGCCAGAACTTCCTTATATTGTTGTCATTGTAGACGAGCTTGCAGATTTAATGATGGTCGCTTCCTCTGATGTGGAAGATTCGATTACAAGACTTTCGCAAATGGCTCGTGCAGCCGGAATTCATTTAATTATTGCCACACAAAGACCTTCTGTCGATGTCATTACAGGTGTCATTAAAGCCAACATCCCATCTCGCATTGCCTTTAGCGTGTCCTCGCAAACCGATTCAAGGACGATCCTTGATATGGGGGGCGCAGAAAAACTGCTCGGCAGAGGGGATATGCTGTTTCTACCAGTTGGAGCAAACAAACCAGTTCGTGTGCAGGGCGCCTTTTTATCAGATGAAGAAGTAGAACATGTCGTTGATCATGTGATCACTCAGCAAAAAGCACAATATCAAGAAGAAATGATTCCAACTGAAGAAACACAGGATCAGCTTACAGCTGTGGATGACGATTTATATGATGAAGCAGTGGAACTCATCATCGGCATGCAGACGGCTTCTGTCTCTATGCTTCAAAGAAGATTCCGTATCGGCTATACCCGGGCCGCCCGCCTGATTGACGCAATGGAAGAGCGAGGCGTTGTCGGTCCTTATGAAGGAAGTAAACCGAGAGAAGTCCTGCTTTCAAAAGAACAATATGACGAGCTCTCTTCATAAAACGAAGAGAGCTTTCTAAAAAAAGTGAACGATAGTATGATTATGTTAACTGGAAGTCAGACTATTTATTTATTTGCAAAAACATGATATAGTTATGTTCAACTTATCTCGGAATAGAGATTTCTCATCTTATCATTTGCATTGATTAGACGGAGGGAAAACATGTCGACCAAAACAGACAATCGCCATTTATATTTGAAAGTGATTGACCGTATTAAAGAAGATATACAATCAGGCGTATATGCCGAAAAAGAGAAACTACCTTCTGAATTTGAGCTCTCAAAGCTTTTAGGCGTGAGCAGAGCGACACTGCGTGAAGCCCTTCGTATATTAGAAGAAGAGAAATATTTAATTAGAAGGCATGGTGTGGGTACGTTCGTCAACACAAGACCACTCTTTTCAACAGGCATAGAACAGCTGGCAAGTGTCACGAAAATGATAGAGCAGGTCAATATGACGCCTGGTACCATCTTTTTATCCTCGCAAGAAGGGGAGCCAACAGAGAATGATGTGATTCGTTTTCAGTGTGATGAATCTGATGAGATTTTTTCAATGGAGCGCGTTCGAACGGCCGATGGACAGCCCGTGGTTTACTGTTTAGATAAAATTCCGGTCAAGCATCTTCCTGCATCTTTTACCCATGAAGAAGAGTCTCTTTTTGAGCTGTTTGGAAGAGAACCACACAGCGGGATTAAATATGCAGTTGCTGACATTGAACCAATCGGCTACCACGATCAGGTTTCACCGATACTAGAATGTGACCCTGAAACAGCATTATTATTACTGAAACAAATACACTATGATCAGGATGATCAGCCGGTCTTATACTCGCTAAATTATTTTCGAGCGGATAAATTCAGCTTTCATGTGATACGTAAACGATTTTAACGAGCAGTCGCTTTCATAAGCGGTTGCTTTTTGTTTGCCCATACATAATACCCGTAAAACTTGCCACACTAATACGTAACAGTATATAGAATTGGGTGAATGATGTTGGGCGAGAAAACAGTCAGTAAAAAGAATATTATTGCATTATCATCAGTGCCTTTAATCATGACACTTGGGAACTCGATGCTCATTCCCGTATTGCCACAGATAGAAAAGACACTTTCCATTACTTCCTTTCAAGTCTCCCTCATTATTACGGTATACTCCGTTGTCGCGATCTTATGTATTCCGATCGCCGGCTATTTATCAGATCGAATCGGGCGAAAAAAGGTACTCCTGCCGTGTCTGTTAATCGCAGGACTTGGAGGGGCTGTGGCAGCAGTTGCCTCAACGATCATGAAAGAACCGTACATGTGGATTCTATTTGGCAGGGTCCTTCAAGGTGTTGGCTCAGCCGGGGCAGCGCCTGTCGTGATGCCGTTTATTGGAGATTTGTTTCATGATGATGAAGAAGTCAGTGCGGGACTAGGCGCCATTGAAACCTCTAACACAGCTGGAAAGGTATTGAGCCCGATTATTGGGGCGCTTTTGGCTTCATGGTTTTGGTTTGTGCCGTTTTGGTTTATTCCGTTCTTCTCAATCATCAGCTTTCTCATGGTACTGTTCATGGTAGAATCCGCGAAAAAAGAGGAGGACCCGCCTTCATTTAAAGAATTTTTAAAATCAACAAAGACCATATTTAAGCATGAAGGACGCTGGCTGTATGCCATTTTTGCAATTGGCGGTTTTATTATGTTTCTTCTTTTTGGTGTGCTTTTTTACTTATCTGATAACCTAGAGGCAGCTTATCAAATTAAGGGTGTCAAAAAAGGGCTCCTGCTTAGCATTCCGCTCCTTTTTCTATCCATCAGCTCATACGTTGCTGGGAAAACGATTGGAAAAGAAAAAGGGAAAATGAGAATCTTTTTAATCGTAGGCATGGCCTTGTTATCACTTTCCTATATGTTTTTATGGTGGAATCACAGCTTTTACGTATTGTTTACCTGCTTAAGCATTGGTGGTGTTGGCATCGGTATTGTCCTGCCTGCACTTGATGCCCTGATCACAGAAGGAATTGAAAAAGAGCAGTGCGGAACCATTACGTCGTTTTACAGCAGTATGCGTTTTATCGGTGTCGCTTTAGGACCTCCGATTTACGCTTATCTCATGGATAAAGGGGACTCCATCGTTTTTATTCTCTCGACCATTTGCAGTCTTATTTCTCTATTTTTGGTCATCTTCTTCATCCAGCCAGATGAAGAAGATGAAAGTGAACAATTAAAAACGGTTTAATCTAGAAAAAAGACGGTATTTTGCCATCTTTTTTCTTTTTTATAAATTGACATGTAAAATTTTGATAGTTAAACTAATGTATAGTAATATCTTTTAAATTATTCCAAGCGGGAGGTGTTCAAAAACATTCATTTTCTGTCCTTCTTTAGGCAGAAATTGAGTTCGCGTGGTGATGATGAATGTGTGTTTCTTCAACACGAAAAGACAATTGAATAGGTCATCCTGCCATTAGCACGTTGAAGGAGACGCAGTCAGCACTTCAGACACGCTCAAATATAGCAAATTGATTGATGAACTAGAAGGAGCTTGAAGCAGCTATGTTGCAAATAATTAAAGCAAGATGGATTGTATTAGTGGTGTGGATGATAACAGCTGTGATTCTGTTTATTACTGCGCCCAATTTAGAGGAATTAACAAGAGAAAAAGGGCAATTAAAGGTTCCGGAGGGGACACCAACAGCTGAGGCACTTCACTTATTGGATAAGCTCACAGATCAAAACGGGAAAAAAGATACGGGTGTTATTGTATTCTCCGAACAACATCTGTTCCCTAAGAAAGAGCAGGAATTAAAAAAGGCTTTATCTGCACTCATGACACATGCTCCAGACCTCCACATTGACGGAATTACTTCGTATTTTCATGTAGATCCGGACATTCAAAAACAACTTTTATCAAAGGATAAAAGTACACTTCTTGTTCCATTCAAATTCGACCACTACGAAACAAAAGCTGTGAAGATTAAAGAACAAATTGAGGAAGTTTTAAAGCCCTATCATGTCTCATATGAAATGACGGGACAAAAATTTGTGGATTCAGATGTCATTCAAAGCTCTCAACAAGGTCTGAAGAAAACTGAACTTATAACGATCATTTTTATTTTCTTTATTTTAATCATTGTTTTCAGATCGATTTTGGCACCTGTTGTTCCGCTCATTACGATCGGCATTTCTTATGCTGTCAGCCGTTGTATTGTGGCTTTTCTAGTAGAATATATGCAATTTCCTCTATCTAATTTTACTCAGATTTTTATGGTAGCGATTATGTTCGGTATAGGAACAGATTATTGTATTTTGCTTTTAAGCCGTTTTAAAGAAGAAATCGGTCAAGGTCGTGATGTCAAAGAGTCAATTATCATCACATATAAATGTGCAGGGAAAACGGTCCTTTTCAGTGGCTTAGCCGTGTTAGTCGGCTTCTCAAGCATTGGGTTTGCCAAATTTCAATTGTATCAATCGGCTGTTAGTGTTGCTGTAGGAGTTGGCATCCTGCTGATCGCCCTTGTCACCATCGTTCCCTTTTTTATGTCTGTTTTTGGAAAATCCCTTTTCTGGCCATCTAAAAGAGAAAACATTCGCCACCCGCAAAGTAAAATGTGGGAATGGGCTGGGCGTTTTTCATTTAAAAGGCCACTGATCAGCCTAGGTTTAGTTGCACTCATTACGGTGCCTCCTATTCTGATGTACGACGGGACTCTTTCTTATAACAGCTTAAATGAGATTGGGACAAAGTATGAATCAGTGTCTGCATTTAATACGATATCAGAGCAATTTGGCTTTGGGGAAGCGCTGCCCCTGAATGTACTTGTTGAAAGTGACAATAAGTTAGATAACCAAGAAAAGATTGTCATGATTGAAAAACTGACCCGTAAATTAAATGACATTGACGAAGTAAAAACGGTCCGTAGTGTCACTCGGCCTGTTGGAGATGGGCTAAGTCAGCTTTACGTCACCTCTCAAGCAAAAGAGCTGGGCGGAGAACTAGGAAAAGGCCATGAAGGAATTGGGAAAATTTCAGATGGTTTGACCGAAACAAATCTTGCCCTTCTTAAACAAAAACCAAAAATTCAAGAATCCGCTAAAGGCATTGATCAGCTGATTGATGGAACAAAAGCGATCAAAAGCGGCATTGGAGAAGTAAGGGTGTCCCTGATCTCTTTAGAAGATGGGGTGAGGCGCAGTAAAGATGGCGTCGGAACCATTCGAAGTAAAATCAAAGAAGCAAAAAAGGAATTAGAGCAAGAATATCGAAGCAGTGAAGCGATGATTCAAGAGCTTAAACGAATGGTGAGTACGCTTGAACGTCATGCGAAATCAAATCAGCAGCTGATAACCACCATTAAAAAAGTAAAAAGTTCGTATGAAAATGTATCGTTTGAAGCACTTGAAAAACGGCTGCCAGAAGTAAAAGATATGGATGAATATAAAGAAATCAAGGAAGTATTCAAAAACACAAAAGGAATGCTTGATCAAGCAGGGGACCAAATGAATCTGTATGAAGAGGAAGCCTCTGTCTTTAAAGAAAAGATCAAGAAAGCAGATTCAGTGATTCAAAGCCTATCAAGCAAGCAAAAAGAAGTAAAACGTCAAGTACAAGCGCTCATGGAAGGGCTCGATCAAGTTTATAACGGTCTTGAACAAACAAATGAGGGCCAAAAACAATTGATTAAAGAAATGCCTAAAATTGAAGATGGCGCAGACCAGCTGACAGACGGCCAAAAAGCAATCAAAAAAGGATTTAGTCAGCTTTCATCAAAACTCACATTGTTAACAGATGGTTTAGATGAAAGTATTGAAGGGCTTGAGCAGGTCAAAAGCGGCTTCACAGAGGCGGACGGCTATTTAAAGCAGCTTCAGAAAGCGCCAGATGAAGAAATAACAGGCTGGTTTATTCCAGAAGAAGTGCTGAAACGCCATGAATTTAAGCAAATCTTTCATACGTATATGTCTCCAGATCGTAAATTAACATCCTTTGAAGTTATTTTAAATGTGAATCCATACAGCAATGAAGCGATGAAAGGCGTTGCGAAAATTGAGGACACCCTTGATCAATATTTACCTGTCAGCGGGTTAAAGAATGCAAATTACGGTGTGTCTGGTATCTCAAGTTTAAATGTAGATTTAAAAGAAACATCTGACGGTGACTTTATTCGAACGGTCATTTTCATGTTAGTTGGCATCTTTATCATTTTAATTATATTATTACGGTCAATCGTCATGCCGATATACTTAACACTTTCACTCATTTTAACGTATTTTACATCCGTCGGTTTAACAGAATGGATCTTTAAAACATTTTTTGGCTACGACGGTCTCAGCTGGGCTGTCCCATTTTTCAGCTTTGTCATTCTTGTCACCCTTGGTATTGATTATTCGATCTTTCTAATGGATCGCTTTAATGAATGGAAGGGAGAGCATGTGCAAGCATCAATGATATCAGCGATGAGAAATATGGGTTCCGTCATTATTTCAGCAGTCGCAATATTAGCGGGGACCTTTGCCGCTATGCTGCCGTCCGGTGTATTATCACTTGTTGAAATTGCAACGGTCATACTCATTGGGCTTTTATTATATGCGCTTGTTGTATTACCGCTCTTCATCCCGGTCATGGTTCGTATTTTCGGTAAATGGAATTGGTGGCCTTTTAGAATGAAATAACGACCGGCGTCTCTGCTTATAGCAGAGGCGTTTTTATTTCCTATCCTTTCCTCTGATTGATATAATGTCTATTAAATGGCTGTTTTACGTATATATCAGCTATGTTCTAATACATAATAAATAGGATGAACAAAGGAGGTTTCTCATGACGTACTTACAAGAGAAGACACTAGACACACCTGGTCTTCATACTCATATTGTCAAAACAGAAAAATTTAAAACGGTCACAATCCTTTTTAAAATGCTCGCGCCTCTATCGAAAGATGACGTCACCATGCGTTCACTTTTCCCGCATGTGCTGTTAAGAGGAACAGAGAAAATGCCGAAAACAGGAGAATTGCGTGCTTATTTTGATGAGCTTTATGGTGCTACGGTTTCAGCAGACATGGCGAAAAAAGGGGAGAATCACATCATTACCTTCCGCCTGGAAATGGCGAATGAGAAATATTTAAAGGATCAAACCCCTTTACTAGAAAAAGGGATTGCCTTACTATCTGATCTACTATTCCATCCGTATGTTGAAAATGGAGCGTTTAGTCAATTATATGTAGATCAAGAAAAACGCACTTTAAAACAGCGAATTCAAGCAGTGTATGATGATAAAATGCGTTACTCGAACTTAAGGCTTGTGCAGGAAATGTGCAAAGGTGAACCGTATGCACTGCACGTCAATGGAGAAATGGAAGATATCGAAACGATCACAGCTCAATCGCTGTTTGAAGCATATAAGCATGCGCTTCAAACAAATCAGCTTGATCTTTATGTTGTGGGAGATGTAGACGAACAAGACATCAGCCGAATGGTCTCTCAATACTTCAAAACAAGTGATAGAGAACCGGTTAAACAACACGCTGAATCAACAAGCACGCAAAGAGAAGCAAAAGAAGTCATCGACGAAGAAGACGTGAAGCAAGGCAAACTGAATATCGGCTTTCGCACGCATACGACGATTGCAGATGACGATTATCCGGCTTTGCATTTGTTTAATGGCATATTCGGCGGCTTCTCGCACTCGAAGCTATTCATCAATGTTCGGGAAAAAGCAAGTCTTGCGTACTACGCTGTGTCTAGACTTGAGAGCTTTAAAGGCTTGATGATGGTCATGTCAGGGATTGAAGTCGGCAACTATCAGCAGGCAGTAGACATCATTAAAGAACAATTTGAAGCGATGCAAAAAGGTGATTTTTCAGATGAAGCGATTGACCAAACAAAAGCTGTCGTCAAAAATCAGCTACTTGAAACGATCGATACATCTTATGGGACAGCGGAATACCTGTATCAGCATGCCGTTGTGCCAACAGGGGAAACACTTGATTCCTTTTTAGAAGCACTTGACCGAGTGACAAAAGAGGATATCATCAAAGTGGGTCAGAAAATCGAATGGGATACGACCTATTTTCTTAAAGGAACGGAGGGAGCTTCATGACAGTGAAAACAATTCAATTCGACCAGCTGCAAGAAACGGTCTATCACGAAAAAATGGAGAGCGGACTTGACGTCTATGTGCTCCCAAAGCAAGGGTTTAACAAAACCTATGCGACTTTTACAACCAAATATGGCTCTGTCGATAACGAATTTGTGCCGCTTGGCAAAGCAGACATGATTCGAGTGCCTGACGGAATTGCCCATTTCTTAGAGCATAAACTGTTTGAAAAAGAAGACGGAGACGTATTTCATACATTTAGTAAACAAGGAGCATCCGCAAATGCTTTTACGACATTTACGAGAACAGCTTACTTATTCTCAAGCACCTCAAATGTCGAACAAAATCTTGAGACACTCATTGATTTTGTTCAAGAGCCTTATTTTACTGAAAAAACGGTCGAAAAAGAAAAGGGCATCATTGGTCAAGAGATTAACATGTATGATGACAATCCGGATTGGCGTTTATTCTTCGGTCTGATTGAAAATCTATATCAAGAGCACCCTGTGAGAATTGATATAGCTGGAACTGTAGAAAGTATTGCTCCGATTACAAAAGATCATTTGTATGAATGCTATGAAACGTTCTATCACCCGAGTAATATGCTTCTATTTGTTGTCGGTCCCGTTGACCCGAAGCAAATATTAGACCAAGTTCGAGCGAATCAGGCTAAAAAGCCATTTACAGACCAGCCAGAGATCAAACGAAAAGACATCAATGAGCCTGAAGGTGTGTACCGAAAAGAATACGAACTTCCAATGAACGTACAAGGCTCGAAATGTATGTTCGGTTTGAAAACTAAGAATCCTCATAAAAAAGGAAATGAGTTGCTAAAACATGAACTAGGAATGAATCTCATTTTAGAGACGCTGTTTGGTAAAAGCTCCTTACAATATGAACAAATGTATGAAAAAGGCTTAATTGATGAGACCTTCAGCTACGATTATACGGAAGAAGGCGGCTTTGGCTTCACGTCAGTTGGCGGAGATACAAATGATCCTGATCAGCTGGCAAAAGTATTAAAAGAAACCCTTCTTCAAGCAAAGAACTTGATCTCAGAAGAGAAAATTGTGCTCGCGCGTAAGAAGAAAATCGGCAGCTTTTTAAAAGCCATGAACTCTCCTGAATACATTGCGAATCAATTCACTCGATATGCATTTTTAGACATGAGCTTATTTGATGTCGTGACCATGCTGGAACAGATCCAATTAACCGACATTCAGCAAATTTTAGAGGAAGAAATTGACGAAGAACGGATGTCCGTTTTCAAAGTCGTCCCGAAAACAAAATAAATAAAGAGAGACAAACTCAGATAAATGAGTTTGTCTTTTTTGTGTCTAATGAATAAAAGCCTGTGATTTGTGAGGATTTTCATTGACAATCATTTTGTTCATTAGTTAAACTCTTTAATAGTTAAACACTTAAACTAAAAAGGAGCAGCGTATGGAACAAAAAAAAATTGCACAGCTCATTCAGAGATATGCAGACGTCTATCTCATGATGGAAAAAAAGGTATCGAGTATGATCACGGAAAAGCTTGATAAAGAGCTGACGCTTGATCAGTATTACTCGCTTCGATACATTAATTTACATCCTGGATGTACGTCTACTGACCTTGCAAATGTATGCAATGTGAATAAAAGTGCGGTAACCTCCATGACCAATCGTCTTTTTACAAAAAACTATATTGTCCGTGAGCACGATAAAGCCGATCGAAGAAATGTTCACCTGTACGTTACGCCAGAGGGCAAAGATGTGGTCAGCCGAATGGAAAAGCAGCTTCAGGATCTCGTTCGATCTTATTTTGAAAAGCTGGAAGAAAAAGAAATGGAATCATTTATTCAAACATATGAAAAGATCTATCAAGTAATCATCGAAGAGGAGGCACAAAGTACTAATGAGAGCAATCATAAAGGGTAGATGGCTGATCACGATTTTATGGATCGTATTAGCGGCAGTGTTACTCATCACCGCTCCTAATATGGCGCAATTAACAAAAGAAAAAGGGCAAATTTCAGTACCAGACGGCTATCCGTCCTCATATGCAAATCAGTTATTAAAGAAAATGTCTGAAAACGGTGATACAGAAAAATCAATTGTCATTGTCTTTCAAGAAAAGAACATCGTCAAAGAAAGAGAAACATCTTTAAAAAAGGCAATGGAGATTTTAGAAAAGGACCAAAATCTACATGTCGAGGACATCACTTCTTATTTTGACGCCAATAAAGATATCAAAAAACAGATGCTCTCTAAAGATCGCACGACGCTCCTTGTTCCAGTTACATATGACTCAAACAAAATCAAAGCTTCCGATTTTAAAGAAAGAGTCAATGAAAAGCTGAAGAGCTTAAATCTGACATATGAAATGACAGGACAGCCGTTAATTGATGATGACGTGATCACAAGCTCGCAAGAAGGTCTGAAGAAAACAGAGTTCATTACGATTGGGTTTATTCTCATCGTTCTTGTCCTTGTCTTTAGATCAGCTGTGGCGCCTTTCGTTCCATTAGTCGCAGTAGCTTTGTCTTACTTGGTGAGTCAATCCATCGTGGCTTATTTAGTTAAATATCTCGACTTCCCGCTCTCGACCTTTACCCAAATCTTCATGGTCGCGATCATGTTTGGAATAGGAACAGACTACTGCATTCTACTTCTCAGCCGCTTTAAAGAAGAGATCGCACACGGTAAAGATAAAATTGAGGCGATTCTTATTACGTATAAAACAGCAGGAAAGACTGTTTTATTCAGCGGAATTGCTGTGCTCATCGGTTTTACATGTATTGGTCTGGCACAGTTTCAGCTCTATAAATCAGCTGTTGCAGTAGCAGTTGGTGTCGCTGTGCTCATTGTGGCGCTTCTCACGATTGTTCCGTTCTTTATGGCGGTTTTAGGAAAAGTGTTATTTTGGCCGATTAAAGGTGATATTGCGCATCCGCAGTCAAAAATGTGGGAAACAGCAGGACGCTTTTCATTTAAAAAACCACTTTTCAGTTTACTAATCGTAGGAATCATTACGCTTCCTCCCATTCTCATGTATAAAGGAACGCTTTCTTATAATAGCTTAGATGAAATCGGTAATAAATATGAATCAGTCAATGCATTCAATACGATTTCCGACAAATTTGGGCCAGGAGAAGCTCTACCGGCAACGATTGTCGTGAAATCAGCTGATCTGTTAGACAACAATAAAGGGCTGATTGCTGTTGAAAAACTCAGCCGTGCAATTGAACAAACAGATGGCGTAAGTAAAGTGAGAAGTGCGACACGTCCTGTCGGTAAAGGGCTAAGTGATCTATACGTGAAATCACAAGCCAAAGAACTGAATACCGGACTTGATAAAAGTAATGAAGGCTTAAAAAAAATCCAAGATGCACTGACGACAATGAGTCAATCCATTGAGGATCAAACGCCGCAAATCAAATCATCTGGAAAAGGCATTAACAAATTGATTTCTGGTACAGAATCAGTGCAAACAGGCATTCAAAATGTCGAAAAATCGTTAAGAGATTTACAAAGCGGAATCGATCAAAACAAAAACGGTGTTGCACAGATTAAAGAAAAAATTAAAGGTGCGAAAAAAGAATTAACGGCCCAAGTCGCACAAGTGAATCAGCAAGTGTCGCTGTATAAAAACATTTCCAAAGAATTAAAGGCAGCATTGGCGCAGGTGGATACGTCATCCTCTGCCGCAGCGGATGTAAAAGCATTAATCACACAAGCAAACAAACAATTTAGTACACTTGAAAAACAAATTCCGCAGGTGAAAGAAAATCAATCGTATCAAGCCATCAAAGCTTCATATAATGAACTTTCTACGACGTTGCAAGAAGGGGCGAAACAGGCAGACAGCTATGCCAAACAAGCGAAAGAAGCTAGAAAACAGCTTGAAGCAGCAGATGCCTTTATCGCAAAAGCTAGAGAGCAGCAAAAAGTTTTGACGAGTCAAATCGATGAACTCGTTGCTGGCTTAGATGCAATTGAAACTGGATTGGATAAAACGTCTAAAGGTCAAGGGCAAATAGCTGATAATATGCCAAAGCTTGCAAATGGTGCCGGGCAAGTGATTGATGGTCAAAAACAAATGAAAGAAAAGATTGGCGGCTTCGGTGATGACCTGACCAAGCTGACAGACGGGCTGAACAAAAGCGTCGATGGCTTGGAGAAAATTTCAAGCGGACTAATGGGTGCAGGTGACTACTTAGACGAACTGAAAAATGCACCAGATCAAGACATGGCCGGCTGGTTTATTCCAAAAGACGTGCTGAAAAACAAAGCATTCAAGCAAGTATTTGATTCATACATGTCGGATGACCGCAAGATGACAAAGATTGATGTCATTTTAGAAAAAAATCCATATGGCAATGAAGCCCTGTCGACGATCAAACAAGTAGAAGCTTCTGTCAAGCGGGCACTTCCTGAAACGAATTTAAAAGATGCATCATTCGGCGTTTCAGGTGTATCAAGTATGAACGCTGATTTAAAACAGCTGTCAGACCAAGATTTCAATAAGACGGTTCTTTACATGATGATCGGTATTTTCCTCATCCTGGTGATCCTGTTCCGTTCGCTTGTGATGCCGCTGTACTTAGTAGGTTCACTTATTTTGACTTACTTTACAGCTATCGGAATGACAGAATTTATTTTCACTCATTTCTTCGGATATCCGGGCATTAACTGGGCGGTTCCTTTCTTTGGATTTGTCATATTAATGGCGCTCGGAGTCGATTATTCGATTTTCTTAATGGAGAGGTTCAATGAATACAAAACAAAAGACATTCAGTTTGCGATGACCGAATCAATGAAGAATATGGGCTCTGTCATTATGTCTGCTGCTGTTATTTTGGCAGGAACATTTGCAGCCATGCTTCCTTCAGGAGTGCTGTCTCTCCTGCAGATTGCAACACTTGTTCTCACAGGACTTTTGCTGTACGCACTCGTTGTGCTACCATTGTTCGTACCTGTAATGGTGAAATTGTTCGGATCAGCGAACTGGTTCCCATTTAAACGAAAAGAATAGATATTTCAAATAGAAAGTAGGAATCCATGTGATGAGTCGATGGGCGCTGATAACAGGTGCCAGTGGCGGGATTGGGCAGGCTGCGGCAAAAAAGCTCGCCCAGGAAGGCTGCCATGTGATACTCCATTATCACAAAAATGAACAGACAGCCGTGCAGCTTGCCGCTGAGCTGGAAGAAACATGTCATATTCAGACGCATGTCGTTCAAGCAGATTTAGCCAAAATGGGCGGTGCAGATGAGCTCGTCAGCCGTCTGCCCGTATCTCCGGATATTCTTGTGTTAAATAGCGGTAAGAGTCATATCGGATTAGTGACAGATACAGAAAAAGACGTATTAGCCAGTATGGTGCAGCTTCATGTGACAAGTCCATATGAGCTCACCCAGCACCTATTGCCAGCCATGATTCAAAAAAAAACAGGTCATATCGTTGCGATAAGCTCGATATGGGGTGAAACAGGTGCATCGTGTGAAGTGCTGTACAGCATGGTGAAGGGGGCGCAAAATGCGTTTATTAAAGGTCTGGCAAAAGAGCTTGCCCCAAGTGGAATTAGAGCAAATGCTGTTTCACCAGGTGCTGTCCATACAGACATGATGAAAAGCTTCACACAAGAAGATATTGAAATGCTGGAGGAAGAAATCCCGCTTGGCCGGCTTGCATCACCTGAGGAGATTGCTGATGTCATTTGGTTTCTCGCCTCAAAGCAGTCAAGTTATATGACAGGTCAAATTTTATCCGTTAATGGCGGCTGGTACTGTTAAAAAACGTGTATAATTCGTCTCTCCATGACAAAAGCTATGGCTGTAATTCATCTTTTCGAATGGAGGAATCGACATGTCAGTACTTGAGAACTGGGACCATTGGAAAAACTTTTTAGGTGACCGTTTAAATCATGCGCAGGATAAAGGCTTAAAAGATGATACCATCAATAACCTTGCGTATGAAATTGGCGGATATTTAGCTAACGAAGTTGAAGCAAAGAACGAGCAAGAAAGAGTACTTGCTGACCTTTGGAGCGTTGCATCAGAAGATGAGCAGCGCGCAATTGCCAATATGATGGTCAAACTGGTTGAAAATAATAGCTCGCACTAAACAAAAAGAGGGGTCGTTTGTGCCTCTCTTTTTATTTTAACTGTTTCACAACATTGTGCTTTCTAAAAATGTGAAAATGCTTTATGATATAGGAAGGTAAAAATTTGCCACAATGAAGGGGGTAATATCATTTGGCAAAGCTCGAATGGTATTTTGAATATGAGATACAGGTAAACCGTCCCGGACTTTTAGGAGACATTTCATCTCTAATGGGGATGCTTTCAATTAATATTGTGACAATTAATGGTGTTGATGTATCAAGACGCGGAATGCTTCTGCGCTGTGACCATACAGATCAAATTAAGCGCCTTGAATCAATTTTAAATACAATGGAAACGATAAAAGTAACGAAATTAAGACAGCCAAAACTTCGTGACCGCTTAGCGGTTCGTCACGGCAGATATATTCAGCGTGATGCAGATGACAAAAAGACGTTCCGATTTGAAAGGGACGAGCTTGGTCTTCTTGTTGATTTTATGGCTGAACTATTTAAAAAAGAAGGGCATAAATTAATTGGGATTCGCGGGATGCCGCGTGTCGGAAAAACAGAATCAATTGTGGCTTCAAGTGTATGTGCCAGCAAGAGATGGCTTTTTGTATCATCCACTCTTTTGAAACAGACGATCCGAAGCCAGCTGATTGCGGATGAATACAGCCCAGATAACGTCTTTATTATTGATGGAATTGTGTCGACGCGAAGAGGTTCTGAGAAGCACTTGCAGCTTTTAAGAGAAATTATGAGACTGCCGGCAACAAAAGTAGTTGAGCATCCAGACATCTTTATTCAAAATTCAGAATATACAATGGATGATTTCGACTATATCATTGAATTGCGTAATAGTGCAGACGAAGAGATTACATATGAGCACGCTGAAGAACCACAAGTGTTTGATCATTCTGGTTTTTCTGGCTTCGATTTTTAATATGGTAATGGTAGGTGTTTGTTTTGACTGAATTGGGAAAACGGCTCATTGAGGCCAGAGAGGAAAAAGGGATGTCGCTGGAGGATCTTCAGACGGTGACCAAAATCCAAAAGCGCTACTTGCTAGCAATCGAACAAGGAAACTATGATATTATTCCAGGTAAATTTTACGTCAGAGCGTTTATTAAACAATATGCCGAAGCCGTTGGACTAAATCCTGAACAATTGTTCGAAGAATTTCGTAAAGATGTGCCGAGCACGTATAACGATGAAGTATCTGATAAATTATCAAATATTAAGCCGCAAAGAGAGCTGCCTAAGCCTGCCTCGAAGGTGCTTGAGCTGCTGCCGACCATTTTGATTATTGGAGGTGTCCTAGTGGTCATCGCGATCATTTATGTCATCGTGCAGGCGGTCAATCATGATAGCGGACAGAAGAACAACCAGACGGCTCCTCAGCAGTCAGAATCTAAGTATGAAGTATCTGAGGATTCATCTCTTGCAAAGGATCAAAAGAAAAAAGAAAAAGCTTCGTCAGATGATCAAGAAAAATCATCTAAAAAAGATGACTCATCAAAGGATTCATCCAAAGACGATGAAACGGTCTCTTTGAAGGCAGCGAATACAGAAGGCTCAACGACAACGTATGAAGTGTCAGGCGCAGATGAGATGGAGTTAACCATTTCTGCTACAAAAGCTTCTTGGCTGCGCGTCAGAGACGAATCTGGAAAAGTGCTGAAAATGGGTGAACTAAAAGATGGTGAATCGTTTAAAACAGACCTGTCTGAGCTCTCTCAGGTCGATATCCGTCTAGGCAATGCGACTGGAATTGATATTAAGGTGAATGACGAGACACTTAAGTACGAATTAGACCCTAAGAACACCATGACACAAAACATTGTGATTGTGAATAAAGGAAAGGAAAAGTCATCTTAAGCAAGTAGATGACTTTTCTTTTGTTCCTACTATTATATATACATAAAAAAATGGCTTATTGGAGGATTGAAATTCATGTTTAACTTACCGAATAAAATAACTCTTTCTAGGATCGCCTTGATCCCTGTTTTTATGATTATTATGCTTGCACCTTTAGATTGGGGCGTTGCACGTTTTGGTCACGTCAGCATCGAAGTGACGCATCTTGTTGGAGCAATCCTGTTTATTGTTGCTTCGACAACGGACTGGATTGATGGGTACTATGCGCGTAAACTGAACTTAGTGACGAATTTTGGTAAATTTTTAGATCCGCTTGCAGATAAATTGCTTGTTTCAGCTGCTTTAATTATACTTGTTCAGTACAACCTCACGCCGGCATGGATGGCGATTGTGATCATTAGCCGTGAATTTGCTGTAACTGGTCTAAGACTTGTACTAGCCGGAGGCGGTGAAGTGGTAGCAGCTAATATGCTTGGAAAAGTGAAAACATGGGCGCAAATCATTGCGATTTCAGCTCTTCTATTGCATAACCTGCCGTTCGAACTTGTATCATTCCCGTTTGGTGACCTTGCGATGTGGGTAGCAGTGTTCTTCACTGTTGTGTCAGGCTGGGATTACTTTGTGAAAAACTGGGAATCTTTAAAGAATGCTAACTAAAAAGGACGTGTACGCTTTGAAGTCAGAGAGAAAAGCAGAAATTATTGCAGTCGGTTCCGAACTTTTGCTAGGGCAAATTACGAATACGAATGCACAATTCATAAGCAAACAGCTAGCTGAAATTGGTGTGAATGTGTATTACCATACAGCAGTTGGTGACAATCCAGAGCGTTTAAAAAGGGCCATTCAAGTGGCGCAGGAAAGATCGAATTTTATTATCTTCTCAGGTGGTCTTGGACCAACGAAAGATGATTTAACAAAAGAAACCATCGCGAGTACACTTGGAAAAGAGCTCGTGCTAAATGAAGAAGCATTTGAATCCATTCAAGAATACTTTCGAAAGACTGGACGAGACATGTCACCGAATAACCGGAAGCAGGCACTCGTTCTAGAAGGATCTGATGTGCTCGTGAACCGGTTTGGGATGGCCCCAGGTATGTTTATTCAAGAAGACGATACGTTTTATATGCTACTTCCTGGACCACCAAGTGAACTGCATCCAATGTTTGAGAACGAGGCGAAGTCGCTGATATCTGAGAAACTGGACTTAAAGGAAAAAATCGTGTCTGTTGTTCTTCGCTTTTTCGGAATCGGCGAATCACAGCTTGAAACAGACCTAGAAGATTTAATTGATGCTCAAACCAACCCAACGATTGCACCTCTCGCATCTGACGGTGAAGTGACACTTAGGCTCACGGCTAAGCATGAGGATGAAAAAGAAACGGAGCGTTTGTTAAAAGAGACGGAAGTGAAAATTTTAGCGCGTGTAGGAGAGTACTTCTACGGGTATGGTGATACATCACTTGTCCGTGAAGCTTCCAAGTCCCTGCACGAACACGGGAAAACAGTGGCAGCGGCTGAGAGCCTGACAGGCGGAATGTTTTCTGAATGGCTGACAGACCTTGAAGGTGCATCGTCGATTTTAAGCGGCAGTATCGTTTGTTATACAAACCAAGTCAAACAGCAGGTGCTTGGCTGCCGTGAGGAAACATTGTCTTCTC
Source organism: Bacillus sp. FSL R7-0672 (assembly GCF_038601465.1). Classification (NCBI taxonomy): domain Bacteria; kingdom Bacillati; phylum Bacillota; class Bacilli; order Caryophanales; family Bacillaceae; genus Bacillus; species Bacillus sp. FSL R7-0672. Next base: position 1,679,577 of record NZ_CP152010.1, read on the forward strand.
ATGGTGCTGTTAGCAAAGAGTGTGCTTTAGAGCTTGCTGAAGGTGCTAGAAAGCTTACGGGAAGTGATATTGGTATTAGCTTTACGGGTGTAGCAGGCCCTGATACCCACGAGGGGCAGCCTGTCGGAAAAGTGTTCATCGGGCTATCTACGAAAGACCATACAGACGTGTTTGAATGGATGTTTACAGGAAGCCGGTCGGGCATTCGAAAGCGCGCTGTGAAATACGGACTGCATCACTTGCTCAATTTATTAAAAGAGAGTTAATTTTGTTTTTTGTTAGGTTTACTCCTTTATAAAAGAGTGTTTTTTCTAATAGAAATCACTCTTTTCTTAAAAATCTGCCAAGAAAAAAATCGAATATGTGTTCGTTTTTTTCTTGGCAAATGACGTGAAACAAGGTATAGTATAGATAGTGGAATTGATAAAGGAGGAAACAATAGAATGAGTGATCGTCAAGCAGCCTTAGATATGGCTCTTAAACAAATAGAAAAACAGTTTGGTAAAGGCTCTATTATGAAACTAGGAGAGCGAACAGATACACGTATTTCAACAGTACCGAGTGGTTCGTTAGCACTTGATACTGCACTAGGAATAGGTGGATATCCTCGCGGCCGTATTATTGAAGTATATGGTCCAGAGAGTTCTGGTAAAACGACAGTAGCACTTCATGCCATTGCTGAGGTTCAGCAGCAGGGAGGACAAGCTGCATTTATTGATGCAGAGCATGCGCTCGATCCAGTCTACGCTCAAAAACTAGGTGTCAATATTGATGAGCTGTTACTTTCTCAGCCTGATACAGGAGAACAAGCACTTGAAATTGCAGAAGCTCTTGTCCGCAGCGGGGCAGTTGATATTGTTGTTATTGACTCAGTAGCTGCTCTTGTACCAAAAGCAGAGATTGAAGGAGACATGGGTGATTCGCACGTTGGCCTACAAGCACGCTTGATGTCCCAAGCACTTCGTAAACTATCTGGTGCCATTAATAAATCAAAAACCATTGCCATCTTTATTAACCAAATTCGTGAAAAAGTTGGGGTCATGTTCGGTAACCCTGAAACAACGCCAGGTGGACGTGCGCTGAAGTTCTATTCATCTGTTCGTTTAGAAGTGCGCCGTGCTGAACAGCTGAAGCAGGGCAATGACATTATGGGGAATAAAACGAGAATTAAAGTGGTGAAAAACAAAGTAGCACCGCCATTCCGTATTGCAGAAGTAGACATTATGTACGGTGAAGGAATCTCAAAAGAGGGCGAAATCATCGACCTTGGAAGCGAATTAGATATCGTACAAAAGAGCGGTGCTTGGTATTCTTATCAAGAGGAACGTCTTGGACAAGGCCGCGAAAATGCGAAACAGTTCCTTAAAGAAAACAAAGATATTCTTCTCATGATTCAAGAACAAATTAGAGAGCACTACGGTTTGGATACAAACGGAGTGAAAGCAGCTGAAGAAGAAGGTCAAGAGGAATTGGAAATTTAAAGACTAAAAGACGCTGAAAAGCGTCTTTTTTTTACATTTACATGACAGCTAGCAGGTCAAAAGTTCTGTCTTTGCTTGAAATAACGACTTACGCCTCAGTCTGACTAGCTTGACAAGTATTTCCGACACAATTACAATGGAAATGTATCACTTGTTTTTCTTAACATGATTGATAACTAATTTAAACTTGACAAGGGCAGTGAGGATCTCATTCCCTGTGAAGGCCCTGTATGTTGAGACACAAAACAATGTACATGCCGACACTTTATTTGTAAAACCAAGTTCATAGCAAGAGGAGGTGAAAATATGTCGCCTACGATGTTTACGATCATCTCCATTTTGCTGAGCCTAATCTGTTTAGTTGTTGGCTACTTTGTTCGTAAAACCATTGCAGAAGCAAAAATATCCGGCGCAAGAAACATGGCCGAACAAATTGTTGAGGATGCAAAGCGTGATGCGGAAGCATTGAAGAAAGAAGCGCTCTTGGAAGCGAAAGATGAAATTCATTCCTTTCGTGTAGAGGCGGAGCAAGAAGTTCGTGAAAGACGTAATGAGCTTCAAAGACAAGAAAACCGTTTACTTCAAAAAGAGGAAAATCTTGATCGCAAAGACGAATCTTTAGATAAACGGGAGTCCCTGTTGGAGAAGAGAGATCATTCTCTGAATGAACGACAACAACATATTGAAGAGATGGAAAGCAAAGTGGATGATATGATTCGTTTGCAGAAAGCCGAGTTGGAACGTATTTCAAGTTTAACTCGAGATGAAGCGAAACAAATCATTCTGGATCAAGTTGAAAATGAGCTTTCCCACGACATTGCAGTCATGACGAAAGAATCTGAAAACCGAGCGAAAGAAGAGGCTGATAAAAAGGCGAAAAACATTCTTTCACTTGCGTTACAGCGTTGTGCAGCTGATCATGTAGCTGAAACGACGGTATCTGTAGTCAATCTTCCAAATGATGAGATGAAAGGTCGTATTATCGGACGTGAAGGACGAAATATCCGTACGTTAGAAACGTTAACAGGTATTGACTTGATCATAGATGATACACCTGAAGCTGTTATCCTATCGGGCTTTGATCCGATTAGACGTGAAACAGCGAGGATAGCTCTGGACAAGCTAGTCCAGGATGGCCGCATTCATCCTGCACGAATTGAAGAAATGGTGGAAAAATCACGCCGTGAAGTCGATGATTATATCCGTGAGATGGGTGAGCAAACGACATTTGAAGTCGGAGTTCACGGTCTGCATCCGGATCTCATCAAAATTCTCGGTCGCTTAAAATTCCGTACAAGTTATGGACAAAATGTCCTGAAGCATTCAATTGAGGTTGCACATCTTGCAGGTCTCATGGCTTCAGAGCTTGGAGAAGATGCAAAGCTTGCAAAACGAGCAGGTCTTCTGCATGACATTGGAAAAGCCATTGATCATGAAGTAGAAGGAAGCCACGTAGAAATTGGCGTTGAGCTTGCGACGAAATATAAAGAGCATCCTGTTGTCATCAACAGTATTGCCTCTCACCACGGTGACCAAGAACCGACATCTATTATCGCTGTTCTTGTTGCGGCAGCAGATGCATTATCTGCAGCACGCCCTGGTGCAAGAAGTGAGACGCTTGAAAATTACATTCGGAGACTTGAGAAATTAGAAGATATCTCTGAATCTTATGAAGGTGTTGAAAAATCGTTTGCGATACAGGCTGGACGTGAAGTGCGTATTATGGTGAAGCCAGATTCAATTAATGATCTTGAAGCTCACCGTCTAGCAAGGGATATTCGTAAGCGAATTGAGGACGAGCTCGATTACCCTGGTCACATCAAAGTGACGGTCATTCGAGAAACTCGCGCAGTAGAGTATGCAAAATAGAGCGGTGCGCTTAGCGCCGCTTTATTTTTTTGTGTAAATATGCAACACTGATAAGAAGTCAATTTATAAGAGAAAGGGTTCAAAGCGCATGAAAATATTATTTGTTGGAGATATTGTCGGTTCACCTGGACGAGACACACTGAAAGAATACTTACCAAAGCTAAAGAAGAAATATCAGCCCCACTTTACCATTGTCAACGGAGAAAATGCTGCTCATGGGAAAGGGATAACTGAAAAAATCTATCATGAGCTGCTGCAAGCAGGAGCTGACGTGCTCACAATGGGCAACCATACTTGGGATAAAAGAGACATTTTTGATTTCATTGATGACGCAGCCAACATGGTTCGTCCGGCGAACTTCCCAGAAGGCACACCTGGTAAAGGTCTGACGTTTATAAAAAAACAAGGGAAAGAATTAGCCGTCATCAACCTGCAAGGACGTACTTTTTTACCCCCACTTGACTGCCCATTTCAAAAAGTAGACGAGTTAATTGCGGAAGCATCCAAACGTACACCGTTTATTTTTATTGATTTTCATGGTGAAGCCACAAGTGAAAAGCTAGCGATGGGCTGGTATACAGACGGCCGTGCATCATGTGTCGTTGGAACGCATACACATGTTCAAACAGCAGATAATCGCGTTTTGCCAAAAGGAACTGCGTATATTTCAGATGTGGGAATGACAGGACCTTATGATGGCATTTTAGGTGTTGATCGGGAGACGATTATTAAACGATTCAAAACAAGTCTTCCAGTCCGTTTTGAGATTGCAGAAGGACGCACGACATTAAGTGCAGTAATCGTAGAAATTGACGAACAGTCGAAAAAAGCTGTCAAAATTGATCGAATTTTGATAAATGATGACCATATTTTCTTTGAATAAATGTTCACATATTTATTTCAGAAAAATATTAATCAGAAAGAAGGAATATGCGCCCTCTATCGTGAATATAGTAAAAATGGTAGGTAGCCTGCTATTTTTGAAAAACATTTTGGGGATGGATTTTCAAAAAATAGCATCATCTAACAAAGATTGTTCTAATGAACACTCACTTATCCATTGTAAATTTAAGGGGGAGCAGAAATGGAAATTTTAAAAGTTTCAGCAAAGTCAAATCCGAATTCAGTAGCAGGAGCATTAGCAGGCGTTTTACGTGAACGCGGTGCAGCGGAAATACAAGCAATCGGCGCTGGAGCGCTGAATCAGGCGGTCAAGGCTGTAGCCATAGCAAGGGGATTTGTTGCACCAAGCGGAGTGGATTTGATATGCATTCCAGCCTTTACTGACATTCTTATCGATGGAGAAGAAAGAACAGCCATCAAATTGATTATTGAGCCACGATAATTCTAATTTTATTATTTTCAACCTGCTTACATCATGTAAGCAGGTTGTTTTTGTTTACCACTATACATTTCTTATATAACATATTCAGTTCATGAAATAGATAAAAATGACATATTAGAGCTTGCATTTTTTCACCATGATGATAAATTAAGATTAAGTTAAAAATACTTCATCAAAAATAAATATTTAAGTAGGTGAAATAATGATTGAAGCTTTTTTGAAAAGAGGAAAGCTTGTTTTTATTTTATTTTTTATTGTTCTCATTGCTGGCGGCTATTTATTTACGCAGCTTCCTAAGCGAGAACTGCCAGAATTCCAAGCAAATATCGTCACGATTTCCACCGTGTTTCCGGGTGCGGATGCAAAACAGGTGGAAAGTGATGTAACCAATAAGCTCGAATCAGCCATATCTGATATCAATGGTGTAGAGAAAACGAGCTCTGTTTCTGCCATTGGTTTTTCAAATATTGTGCTTGAAATTGATGATCAAGCCGACTTTCAAAAGGTGGCAAGTCAAATTAAGAATGAAACCACGAGTGCTGCGTCGTCCTTTCCTGACGGAGTGATGGAGCCTGATGTAAAGGATGAGTTTGGCAACGTGCCGGTTGGTTCTTATATGGTTGTGGCAAGTCAATCAACAGACTTAGCAAAAAGTCAGGAATCGCTGCGTGCGTTGAAGGAAAAGGTTGAGGACATCAAAGGGGTAGACAGTGTCGTCATCAAAGGATTCAATGATAAGCAAGCGGTATTAAACTTAGATTCAAGCAAACTGGAGGATGAAGGGTTAAATGTAACGGATGTCACAAATGCCATCAATCAGGAATTTGATACATCTCCACTAGGCGACATTCGGACAGGCGGCGAGAAGGTCAAGCTGTCCATCAATACCTACGACCGTTTGGATCAAGTGAAAAAGCTTGAGCTTTTCTCCAAAACGAACCGTGAACCGGTCACAATCAGTCAGCTTGGCATTTTAAAAGAAGTAGAAAAAGAGAAAAGTGACATTGTGTCGTATAACGGAAAGCCCGCCTATTCATTTACAGTCAATATCAAACCAGGGCTTGATATCCCTAAAATGTATGACAAAGTCAGTGATGTTATTGAGAAAGAGAAGCAGCTTCCAAGTGGTGTCGAGTGGGTAAACTACTATTCACAAAAAAGTGAAGTGGATGCCATTTTTAATGATTTGATAAAAGAAGCCATTGTTGCTGTCATCGCTGTTATTGTTGTCACCACACTTGGTCTTACCATTGGCGGTGCGTTTATCGTTTCACTTGCCATCCCATTATCAATCACAATCGGAACGATTCCGCTGCCATTTTTACAAGTGGACCTCAATCAGATTTCGATTATCGGCTTTATCATTGCCCTAGGAATACTTGTCGATGATGCCATTGTCGTCAACGATAATATATTAAGACAGATGAAAAAATATGAAAGTCCGCTGAAAGGAACGATTGCAGGGGTCAAAGAAGTTGCAGGGTCTATTTTGACATCAACACTAGCGGTTGTGTTTGCTTTCTTGCCGCTTGTTTTCCTATCAGGTGCAAACGGTTCATTTATACGAGCATTACCGTCTGTTCTCGTAACGACTGTACTTGCATCTATGGTGATTTCTCTGACACTAGTGCCAGTCTATCAATATACCGTGAACCGAAAAAGACAGAACAAGAAAATTCAAAAAGAGCCAGGATTCCTAGGCAAACCGTTAAAAAAATTAGCTGATTTTTATGCAGACCGTATGCTGACGAACATTGTGAAGCGTCCGCTGCTTATTGGCTTAAGTGGTTTGCTTGTTGCAACGCTTGCCTTTTTACTGATTTTCGTCACACCATTTGAATTTTTCCCTGCAGCGAATAAGAAAGAAGTGGTTGTCACTGTCACACTTCCAAGTGAAACAACATTAGACAAAACAAATGAAACATTAGAGAAAATAGAACAAGAGATGAAACAGCAGAAAGGCATTGAAGAAACGGCGATCTTTGCAGGCGGCGGTGTACCGAACCTGTTTAATGAAAGTATTTCAAATGCAAGTGATCATACTGGTCAGGTTGTCGTGAGAGTAGACAATGATCAGATGACGAGTAAACAATTAATAGATCGTATGACAGAGCCATTGCGTAAGAAATTTAAAGATGCTGATATCTTTATGAAAACCATTGTTCAAGGACCGCCAACTGGTGCGCCTGTGACAGTAACCATTGCGGGTGACTCTTTTGCAAAGCTCATTGATGTCAAAGAAACGCTCACAAGTGAAATGAAAGAAAAAGGAGCAAGCTTGATCACTGACGATGTCAATCAGCCAGTAAAAACGATCTCCTTTGAACTAAACCGTGACCGAATGGCAGAAGATGGTCTCAGCGCTCAGTTTGTCAGCAGACAGCTCGGTCTTGTGACAGAAGGTATGCCATTAGGCAGCTTTAAACAAGGAACAAAAGATATCGACTTAGTGGTCAAACAGGATGTAGGTACACATCAAAATGGATTAAAGCTAAACAAAATAAAAGTGCCTGTGAATTCAAATGAAGGAGGTATGCCTTCACTTGAGCCACTTAGCCGATATGTAAAAGAAAAAGAAACAGAGCAGTACGAAAGCATTCCACATGAAAATGGAATTCCGACCATTACGCTGAAGGCGTACCCTGGCACGTCAGACTCGTTTAAAGACGACATGAAAGAAGTTGTCGATCAAGTAGGAAAAACGGATGCAGCAAAGGATTTAGCCATTTCTCAAGGCGGAGAAAATGAAAATCAATCCCAGTTCTTTATTGAAATTAGTCTCTTATTTGGAGTTGTCTTGCTTCTCATTTATGTGACCATCGCTTTCCAGTTCAATTCATTGATGCTTCCACTATTAGTTCTAGGAACGGTTTACTTAGCGATATCTGGAGCTGTTATCGGACTGTTTGTCACCCAAACGCCGTTCAGCTTTATGGCAACAATGGGAATTGTCTCATTAGCTGGTATCGTGGTCCGAAATGCGGTTGTCTTGTTCGAATTTATTGAGCAGCGGCGTAAGCAGGGATTCGATCAACAGACAGCTGTCATTGAAGCGGGAAGAGCAAGGATCAGGCCAATTTTACTAACAGCATTTACGGCACTTGTCGCCCTTTTGCCTGTAGCATTAAGTAATGATCCGCTCTTTAAGCCGCTGGCCATCTGCATTGTATCGGGTGTCTTTTTCTCAACAATTTTGACACTATTAATCGTACCTGCCTTATATATTGCCGTTTCAAAAAGACGATGACGCAAAAAGCAAATCTCCTTTTCTACGGGGATTTGCTTTTTTTTTAGAAAAATATCCAAAAAAATATGTGGAGTGCTCATTTGTCTTTTTGTAGAGGACAATGGTATTTACGACGAAAATAAGACGTGTTAAAATCTCATTGGGAGAAGTTTTTTAACAAAGGGGTTGTACGTCATGTGTGGAACGATGAAAGCGATTGTTAAAAAAGAAAGCGCTTACGGAGCGGTGCTGATGGAGATGCCGATTCCAGAAATCAATGATCATGAAGTATTGATTCAGGTAAAAGCCACATCGATATGCGGAACAGACGTGCATATTTATAATTGGGATGACTGGGCAAAGAGAAGAGTTAAAGCGCCCTACATTTTTGGACATGAATTTACAGGGGAAGTTGTCAAAACGGGGAACCAAGTCTCACGAGCAAAAGTAGGGGATTTTGTATCGGCAGAGACACATGTTGTATGTAATCAGTGCTCTATGTGTTTAACTGGGCAGCAGCACTTGTGCAATGAAACGAAAATTTTAGGGGTAGACATTGACGGCTGTTTTGCTGAATATGTCAAAGTACCTGAACAAAATGTGTGGCACAATCCAGCTCAAATGCCAGTAGAGCTTGCGTCTATTCAAGAGCCGCTTGGAAATGCGGTTCATACAGTGCTGCACACACCTGTTTCAGGTAAGTCAGTGGCGATTTTTGGCTGCGGACCAATCGGTTTAATGGCGATCGCCGTCGCGAAAGCTTCCGGTGCTGTCCAAGTGTTTGCTGTCGATCAAAACGAATACAGACTGAATCTTGCTCAGAAAATGGGGGCAGACCATATCGTGGATATTGGAAAAGATGATCCTGTTGAGGTGATTAAGCAGTTCACACGGATGGAAGGGGGAGATGTGGTATGCGAGATGTCAGGACATCCAGTTGCCATTAATCAAGCTCTCGAAGCGTGTGCAAATGGAGGGAAAGTCAATATACTAAGCTTGCCAGAACGACCAGTGACCATTGACATTACGAATCAAATTGTTTTTAGGGGATTAACCGTGCAAGGAATCACGGGGAGAAAAATGTTTGAGACGTGGCGTCAAGTATCTGAGCTATTAAGAACGAATACCATCGATGTCCAGCCAGTTATCACCCATACGCTGCCATTTGAACAGTTCGAAAAGGGATTTGAACTCATGAGAAATGGTACGTGCGGAAAAGTCGTACTGATATTGCCATCAAACCAAAGGGGGAAGAAATGATGAAAGAATTCACGTATTTACAAAATGAACTGGAAACAATGAAGCAGCAAGGCACCCACCAAACATTGAAAGAGATTGACTCAAAACAATCATCCACTGTGACATTAAATGAACAATCTGTCATACAGCTCTCCTCAAATAACTACTTAGGCCTCACCTCACATCCAAGGCTGATGAAAGCGGCAAAAGAGGCCATTGATGAATTCGGTGCTGGTACGGGGTCTGTACGAACCATCGCTGGCACAATGACGATGCACGAACGTCTTGAAAAAAAGCTCGCTGCATTTAAAAAGACCGAGGCAGCCCTTGTGTTCCAATCAGGCTTTACGACCAATCAAGGGGTCTTATCAAGTATTCTGACAAAAGATGATATTGTGATTTCAGATGAACTGAATCATGCCTCAATCATTGACGGCATCCGGTTAACAAAAGCAGATAAAAAAGTATACGGTCATTCCAATATGGAAGAGCTTGAGAAAATTTTAAAGAAATCTATGAATTACCGCGTGCGTCTCATCGTCACAGACGGTGTGTTCTCAATGGATGGAGATATTGCGCCACTTCCTGAGATTGTCAGGCTCGCAGAAGCATATGATGCATTTGTGATGGTAGACGATGCGCATGCCTCGGGCGTGCTTGGTAAAAATGGCCGCGGGACAGTCAGCCATTTTAAACTCGACGGCAGAGTGCACATTCAGGTTGGGACACTTAGTAAGGCTGTCGGAGTCCTTGGCGGCTATGTAGCGGGTTCAGCCGTTTTAATTGATTATTTAAAGCATAAAGCAAGACCGTTTTTATTCAGCACCTCACATCCGCCAGCTGTGACTAGAGCGTGTGAAGAAGCGATTGAAGTGCTGTTAGATGAACCGGAGCGAATCGATACACTTTGGGCAAACGCCGCCTATTTTAAAGAAAAGGTCGTCAGTCTTGGGTTTCAAGTTGCACCGACAGAGACACCGATTATCCCCATCATGATTGGAGACGAAGCCCTTACTTTTCGCTTTTCAAAGGCTTTAATAGAACGAGGCGTGTTTGCTCAAGGCATCGCCTTCCCAACTGTGGCAAAAGGAAAAGCGAGAATTAGAGCCATCATCACAGCCGAGCACACAAAAGAAGAACTAGACCGTGCACTGACGATCATCGAAGAAGAAGCAAAAAAACTAAACATACTTGATTGAGAGAGCGCGGGCTCTCTTTTTTTGAACTATTCTTTCCATATTTCATCAAATCTACCGTTTGTTATGTATAATGTATGTAAAAAGATCTATTGAGGTAAGTGGTGAGACAAATGCTATTTAATAAAGAAGATTTTTATGAGCAATTTTTAGATTATAAGAACAAAGGGAGAACAGATAAGAATCACCCTTTTCACAACATGTTTAATAAAGAAATCCCAAACAACATTCATTATGAATTAGAAAAACGTCATATGAGGAATTTGGATAGGATCGATATTAAAGCATCTACAGGAAATGGAAAAGTTGCAGAATGTTTTTGGATTGCACTTTTAGACAGGAGATTAACGACAAATCCTAATTCCCAAAAAACAACGACACAAAAAGGAATATTTATTGTTATTTTATTTGCTGAGAACGGGGAAGATTTTTATTTAACAATTGAAACAGGAACTGAAAATCTATCTTTATCTGAAATTAAGGAAGAGGCAGCCATTTGGAGGAAGAGGCTACAGCCGGAATTAAAGCACCATAAAAGACTAGAGGGCTTTCATATAGGTGATTTTCATTTGGGTAAATCATTAAGACCTAAAAAATATGTAGCAAGCTCATTGGTCTTTAAAAAGTATAATATTGATCATTTTGACCATCACCAATTAATACAAGATATCAATTCTTTAAATGATTTTTTTTATGATTTTGTTTACGAAGTATATTTGGATCAGGACCTTACTCCAAAATTGGAAGATCAGAACAAATTTAAAAGAAAAAGAATCATTCATAGAGATGTTTATAAACAATTAAGAGAAGAAAGAGCAAAGCAAAACGAAGAGACAGGTAGAATAGCAGAGAAATTTGTTTATCGTAAGGAAGTAGAGCAATTAAAAGCAGTGGGTCGGGAACAATTAGCGGAAGCTGTCAATTGGGTGGCTGAGACGGAAGATGGTCATGGATTTGATATCAAATCTTATTTCCCCGATGGAAAAGAGAAGCTCATAGAAGTAAAAGGATCTAAATTGACTCACCAAGACTTTCCATTCTTCTTATCTGAACAAGAAAGAATGGTAGCAGAAGAGGAAAAAGAATCATATGTGATTACTTTAGTTGAGAGTGTTGGTACACAGCATATGAAGATTGTCAAAGAAATACAAAACCCTTTAGGTAAAGAAGATCTACATCTGAAACCTACTCAATATTCATGCAAAATTCGTGTGGATTGAAAAGTGGTGGCACGTATGAATTTATTTTCAATTCACGACAAAATAGTCTATACTGTAGGGTGGAGCTTGGTTTGAAAGGAGTACAAATTCATGAATGAAGAGCAGAGAAAAGCGAGCGGACAAGTAAGTTCATCGGACAAAAAATCCGAGAAGGACTACAGCCAGTATTTTGAAGCTGTGTACATTCCGCCTTCCTTAAAAGATGCAAAAAAACGGGGTAAAGAAGAAGTCGAATACAATCAATTTCAAATTGACGAGCGTTTTCAAGGGTTAGGAAACGGGCGCAAGTTTTATATTCGCACATATGGCTGTCAAATGAATGAGCATGACACAGAAGTGATGGCTGGTATTTTTATGGCGCTTGGTTATGAACCGACAAACTCAACGGAAGATGCAAATGTCATCTTATTAAACACTTGTGCAATTCGTGAGAATGCGGAAAACAAAGTGTTCGGAGAGCTTGGTCATTTAAAAGCATTAAAGCGTGAAAAGCCAGATTTAATTTTAGGTGTTTGCGGATGTATGTCGCAAGAGGAATCTGTCGTCAACCGAATTTTGAAGAAACATCCATTTGTTGATTTGATTTTCGGTACACACAACATTCACCGCCTGCCAGAGCTGCTATCTGAATGCTATCTTTCAAAAGAAATGGTCATTGAGGTTTGGTCAAAAGAAGGCGATGTCATTGAAAACCTTCCGAGAGCCCGCCAAGGAAAAATTAAGGGCTGGGTGAATATTATGTACGGTTGTGATAAATTCTGTACATACTGTATCGTCCCTTACACGCGCGGTAAAGAAAGAAGCCGCCGCCCTGACGAAATTATTCAAGAGGTTAGACGTTTAGCGGCAGAAGGATATAAGGAAATTACCCTTCTTGGTCAAAACGTGAATGCGTATGGAAAAGATTTTGAAGACATGGAATATGGTCTTGGACACTTGATGGATGAGCTGCGTAAAATCGATATTCCGCGTATCCGTTTTACAACAAGCCACCCACGTGACTTTGACGATCACTTAATTGAAGTGCTTGCTAAGGGTGGGAACCTTCTCGATCATATTCATTTGCCAGTTCAATCAGGCAGTTCTTCTGTCTTGAAGCTTATGGCGAGAAAATATGACCGTGAACGTTACCTTGAACTTGTACGCAAAATCAAAGAAGCGATGCCAAATGCTTCATTAACAACGGATATTATTGTTGGGTTCCCAAATGAGACAGATGAGCAATTTGAAGAAACACTTTCCCTCTATCGCGAGGTTGAGTTTGATGCTGCTTATACGTTCATTTACTCTCCAAGAGAAGGAACACCAGCAGCGAAAATGCAAGACAACGTGCCAATGCATGTGAAAAAAGAACGTCTGCAGCGCCTGAATGCCCTCGTGAATGAAATTTCTGCGAAAAAAATGAAGGAATATGAAGGGCAGACTGTCGAAGTATTAGTAGAGGGTGAAAGTAAAAACAACCCTGAAATCCTAGCCGGATATACAAGTAAAAGCAAGCTTGTGAATTTTAAAGCACCAAAAGAAGCGATTGGCAACATCGTCAAAGTGAAAATAACACAAGCCAAAACTTGGTCTCTTGACGGAGAAATGGTTGGAGAAGCTATCGAGGTGAATTAAAATGACGCTTTATTCAAAAAAAGAGATTGTCGAGCGCGCAAGAGAGCTCGCTAAAATGATTTCTGAAACAGAAGAAGTTGATTTCTTCAAGAAAGCAGAAGCGCAAATCAATGAAAATACAAAAATTTCAACGATTATTAATCAAATTAAGGCGCTTCAAAAACAAGCTGTGAATTTAAAGCATTACGGCAAACATGAAGCCTTAAAGCAAGTGGAAGAAAAAATCGATGCCCTGCAAGAAGAACTGGATGAAATCCCAGTGATTCAAGAATTCAAAGAATCACAAGTGGTAGTCAATTCCCTGCTTCAGCTCGTAGCGCATACGATTTCTAATCAAGTAACAGATGAAATTATTCTTTCAACCGGCGGTGACCTCTTATTAGGAGAAACCGGTTCAAAAGTCAAAAACTCATCACCAAGTTGCTCCATTAAATGAGAAAACCCCGCAGATGCGGGGTTTTTTGTTTTGCTATCATCATTTTTTGAAAGAACAAAAATCTCACTTCCCATTCTACTTCTTGCTTCGTCACCCCAAAATCTCTCACTCTCCAACTTTTCCAATTTTCAAGGCAAGTTTATGGGCGACCATGCATACACTGAAACAGAAATGAATTTAATTGAACATGAAGTTCAAAATCGTGACACACTAGACGAATGCCCAGCATAAGATAAAACGATCAAGAACAAGGAGGCATGCCGGAATGTCTGAATACAGAGAAATTATTACAAAAGCGGTGGTTGCAAAAGGGAGGAAATTCACCCAAAGCACACACACCATTTCTCCATCGCAAAAACCAACCAGCATCCTAGGTGGTTGGATCATTAATCATAAGTATGATGCTGAAAAGGTCGGTAAAACTGTTGAGATTGAAGGAACCTTTGATATTAACGTATGGTATTCTTACGCTGATAACACAAAAACAGAAGTCGTCACAGAACGGGTGAAATATGTAGACATCATCAAACTGAGATATAAAGATAAAAATTTCCTTGATGATGAGCACGAAGTGATTGCAAAAGTGCTGCAGCAGCCGAATTGCTTAGAAGTGACCATTTCTCCAAACGGCAATAAAATTATCGTTCAAGCAGAGCGGGAGTTCATTGCTGAAGTGGTAGGAGAAACAAAAATTGTTGTAGAGGTCAATTCAAGCTGGAAAGAAAAAGATGATCATGAGTGGGAAGAAGAGGTGGATGAGGAGTTAGAGGATATTCATCCAGAATTCCTAGCGGGTGATCCAGAAGAGTAATTGATGACTAGGGCGCATATCCCCCTAGTTTTTTTGTGTCCTATCTAGGAGAAAAAAGGTGATTTTTTATGCTATAATGAAAGATGGTATGAATTCGAATGTAATATAGTGAGGGATTAGAAATATGGCAAGTTATACGCCCATGATACAGCAATATTTAAAAATCAAGGCAGAGTATCAAGATGCCTTTTTATTTTTTCGCTTAGGCGATTTTTATGAAATGTTTTTTGATGACGCAAAAGAAGCGTCACAAGAATTAGAAATCACGCTAACAAGCAGAGATGGCGGGACCATACCAATGTGCGGTGTTCCTTATCATTCTGCTTCTGCATACATAGAACAATTGATTTCAAAAGGCTACAAGGTCGCGATTTGTGAGCAGGTGGAAGATCCTAAAACGGCAAAAGGTGTGGTCAAAAGAGAAGTCGTTCAACTCATTACACCAGGTACGGTGATGGATGGTAAAGGCTTAAGTGAAAATGAAAACAACTTCATTGCCTCTGTGACAAAATTTGAAAGTGGATATGGACTTGCACTTTCCGATTTATCTACTGGTGAAAACATGGCGGCTTTCATTGATCGATTAGATGAAGTCGTGTCTGAAATTTATTCTGTCGGTGCAAAAGAAATTGTGGTGTCAAAGCAGCTGGATGAGGAAACAGTCAAGACCTTAAAGGATCGGTGCCAAGCGACCATTTCATACGAAGATAGTGATGAATTGATCGATGAAGCTGAGCGGCTCGTGTCCCGCCTGAGCGAGCAACTTAGATCGGCCTTTTTGACATTATATGCTTATTTAAGAAGAACGCAAAAAAGAAGTCTCGATCACCTTCAGCAAGTTCAAGTGTTTGAGCTCGAACAAACAATGAAAATTGATCTTTACTCAAAACGAAATCTTGAATTAACAGAGACGATCCGCTCAAAAAGCAAGAAGGGCTCTTTGTTATGGCTGTTAGATGAAACAAAAACAGCGATGGGTGGAAGGCTGCTCAAGCAATGGATCGACCGGCCGTTAATTCGGCTTTCGCACATTAAAGAACGCCAGGAAATGGTGCAAATTCTCATGGACCATCTCTTTGAACGAGAGGATCTGCGTGAACGGTTAAAGCAAGTATATGATCTCGAACGTTTAGCGGGCCGTGTCGCATTTGGCAACGTAAATGCCCGTGATCTCATTCAGTTAAAGGAATCCTTAAAACAAGTACCAGCCATTAAAGAGCTTGTGCACTCACTGCCAGAGGAAATGGCAAAATCAAGAGCGAATGAGATTGATCCTTGTGGCGACTTGCTTAATTTATTAGAAGATGCACTTTATGAAAATCCGCCGATGACGATAAAAGAAGGCAATTTGATTAAAGATGGCTACAATGCAAAATTAGATGAATACCGTGATGCCAGCCGAAACGGAAAGGACTGGATTGCACGTCTTGAACAGCAGGAAAGGGAATATACCGGCATTCGCTCCTTAAAAGTCGGGTTTAATAAAGTGTTTGGTTATTATATCGAAGTGACACGCGCAAATACACATCTGCTGGAGGAAGGCCGTTATGAAAGAAAACAAACGCTTGCCAATGCAGAGCGGTATATCACACCTGAATTAAAAGAAAAAGAAGCACTGATACTTGAAGCAGAATCAAATATTAACGAATTGGAATATGAACTATTTACAGCTCTCAGAGAACAAGTGAAAGTCTATATTCCGAGATTACAGCTGCTTGCAAAACAAATGAGTGAGCTGGATGCGCTTCAATGCTTTGCGACTGTCAGTGAAAAACGCCGTTATATCCGTCCTGAATTCTCAGAGGATGAGGTGGATGTCATAGATGGTCGTCACCCAGTCGTTGAAAAAGTGATGGATCACCAGGAGTATGTACCGAATGACTGCCATATGGGAAATGGCCGGCAAACCTTACTCATTACTGGACCAAATATGTCAGGGAAAAGTACGTATATGAGACAAATGGCGCTTATCTCCATTCTTGCGCAAATTGGCTGCTTTGTGCCGGCATCGAAGGCAACTCTTCCGATCTTTGACCAAATCTTTACACGCATTGGGGCGGCAGATGATTTGATTTCTGGTCAGAGTACTTTTATGGTAGAGATGCTCGAAGCAAAAAATGCAATGGTGCATGCAACGAAAAACAGCTTGATTTTATTTGATGAAATTGGACGCGGGACAAGCACCTATGATGGAATGGCTCTTGCACAGGCGATCATTGAATTTGTTCACGATCATATTGGTGCCAAAACGCTTTTTTCCACACATTATCACGAGCTGACAGTTCTTGAATCTCAATTAAGCGAGCTGAAAAATGTTCATGTACGTGCTGAAGAGCATGAAGGCACGGTCGTTTTCTTACATCAAATCAAAGAGGGTGCAGCTGATAAAAGCTATGGTATTCATGTAGCGCAGCTTGCTGAATTGCCTGATGCGATCATCGATAGGGCCCAGACCATTTTGACGGAGCTTGAGAGCGGATCACATGAAGTGACCCCGCACGTATCTGCAGCTCCAAAAACAGAAAAGGCTGAGGAAAAGCAGCAGCTTTCTTTCTTTGAAGTAGAAGAAAAACCGCAAACCAAACCAGTTCTAAAACAGAAAGATCAAGCGGTGATCGAGGAATTAAAGTCATTCAATCTAATGGATATGACTCCGCTCGAAGCGATGACTAAGCTATATGAATTGCAAAAGAAATTATCATGTAAGGTGAGGTGAGCAAAATGGCAAAGATTATTCAGTTATCCGATGACCTATCCAATAAAATTGCTGCAGGTGAAGTAGTCGAGCGTCCAGCTTCTGTCGTAAAAGAGCTTATGGAAAATGCAATCGATGCAAGTAGTACAGTGATTGAAATCGATGTAGAAGAAGCAGGTCTTTCCTCTATTAGAATGATTGATAATGGTGTTGGAATCGATGCTGAAGATTGTAAGCTCGCCTTTCAGCGCCATGCAACGAGTAAAATCAAAGATGAGAATGACCTGTTCCGTGTCAGAACGCTCGGATTCAGGGGAGAGGCGCTGCCAAGTATCGCATCTGTCTCTCATCTAGAAATGAAAACAAGTACTGGTGAAGGAGCTGGAACGCACCTGGTGCTGCAAGGCGGAAAGATCATTTCAGAGAAAAAAACCTCTAGTCGCCGCGGTACCGAGATCGTCGTTACCAACTTATTTTACAATACACCGGCCCGCCTAAAATACATGAAAACCGTTCATACGGAGCTTGGCAATATATCAGATGTCGTCAATCGAATTGCGCTGGCTCACCCAGAAGTATCGATTCGCTTGCGTCACCAAGGAAAAGTCCTGCTTCAGACGAATGGAAACGGGGATGTGCGGCATGTGCTTGCGGCCATTTACGGGACAGCTGTTGCGAAAAAAATGGTGCCACTTCATGTGCAATCACTTGATTTTGAAGTGAAAGGATATATCTCCTTGCCAGAAGTGACAAGGGCATCACGGAATTATATGTCTTCTGTTGTAAACGGCAGATATGTCAAACATTTTCCTCTCGTGAAAGCGGTCCATGAAGGGTATCACACGCTGCTACCGATTGGCCGCCACCCGATTACATTTATTGAGATGAAGATGGACCCCATTTTAGTGGATGTGAACGTTCATCCTTCGAAGCTTGAAGTGAGACTTAGTAAAGAGCAGGAACTTCATGAGCTAATCAAACAAGGAATTAAGGAAGTATTTCAAAAGCAACAGCTCATTCCAAGTGCTTCGGTGCCAAAGAAAGCACCAATGCCAGCGATCAAAAATGAGCAGCAATCCTTAACCTTTGATGCGAAAAAAGGAAACACAAACGAGGCGAAAACATCCTATCAGCCGGAGCCTTTCGAATCGGTTGTATACGAGACGAATCAGATGAGCACATACGGGACGCCTACGCAGGAAATGACAGGTGCATCATCACCCGTATTTAATGAAGATGCTCCATCTGAGCGTGTTCATGTAGAGGAATCCGCCGCTTCTCTTGAATATGAAGAGTCAGAACTGAGAGAAGATGCTGCAGAAACCATTTCAGAAAACGAACGTGTTCCCGTCATGTATCCCATCGGGCAAATGCACGGCACATATATTTTGGCTCAAAATGAACGTGGGCTTTATATTATCGATCAGCATGCGGCCCAGGAGCGAATCAAGTATGAGTATTATCGTGAGAAAGTAGGAGAGATCAAACAGGAAGTGCAAGAAATGCTCGTTCCATTAACATTCCACTACTCGAAAAATGATATGCTGATTATTGAAGAGCATAAAGAGATACTAACGAAAGTGGGTGTCTTCTTAGAGCCTTTCGGTTCAGGAAGCTACATTGTTCGGTCGCATCCGCAGTGGTTTCCAAAAGGGGAAGAGGCTGAACTGATCGAAGAGATTATAGAGCAAGTGCTGGATGAGAAACGTGTAGATATCAAAAAATTAAGAGAAGAAGCGGCAATCATGATGAGCTGCAAAGGCTCTATCAAAGCAAATCGTCATTTGCGAAATGATGAAATCAAAGCACTATTAGATGAACTCAGGCAGACAAAGGATCCTTTCACTTGTCCGCACGGCCGGCCGATTATCATTCATCACTCGACATATGAAATGGAGAAAATGTTTAAGCGGGTCATGTGATCAAATAAAAGAAGACAAAGGGCTAAAATAAAAATCATTTTAGCCCTTTGTCTTCTTTTCAGCGTGATAGAAAGCCTTTGCAGCCCTAGGAAAGACGAGTACCGGAGCGCAGACCTGACACCGAATGCGAGGGTTTGTCTACACGCTGAAGCGCTCTTATTAGAGCGCTTTTTTATTTAGCATCCACACGGATCTGGCGGTGTGACCACAACTGGTCGTGTTTGAATATCAAGGGTATCCTCTGCATAAAATTTAGAACCAATGCTAAGCGCACGGTTTTCTGCGCGGAACGTGTATGTACCTGCAGCAGGAAGTACTTTATGTGAAAGTTGTAATTTATATTGTGAGATTCCTAATAAATCGATTCTAGCTGGAATGCGAACAGTTTTTCCACTGTTCAAAATGTAGCTATCTTTTAATGCTTTTCCGTTGAAGATGTCTTTTGTTGTCGCTTGAAAGCCTGCAGGTAATGTGAACTCAATGGCACCGATACTTAACACAGAATTTGGGCGGTATGTTAACTCAATGTCAGAAAAAGACCATTCCTGCTTACTTGTACCTGTAATTTTCGCATAAAGTTCTGCTGGTCTGGCATTTGTTGATGCTTTGCCTTCCTCTGTGGCTCCTTCAGCGGATGCGGCAATCGGTACCGATAATGCCATGACCAGTGTCAGCATCCCCATCATGATCATTGTCCATGTTTTTTTCATTTCTTCATTCCCCCTTGTTGATTATAGGTAAATAATAGATGATTTAATCCATTATTTACCTATAATGTTACCATATCCCTATGTGGTATTAAATGGTATATTATACCCTTATTTTGTCATTTTGTTTAGTAATAACGGGGAAAATGCGCATTTGGTTGGTTCATTCCGTACCCAAAGCCTGGCATTTGTTGATTCGGCATCATCATTTGCATATCTTGATATCCGTATGGATGATATGGCATCATTCCATATCCACCATAGTGGCCATGATAATGGTGATCCTTCATTGGAACATGCGAAAAGGGGTCATGCTGATTTGGAAAAGGCGGATAGGCTGAATGATGATGCGGATAATGTCCGCTGTACTTATCTTTTTTACCATGATAATGGTTTGGCATATTCATATGATCATGCATGTTTGGCGCGACCACATGCTCATGATTGGCTGTATACACATTCTCAAACGTATGGTACGGATTTCCTTCGTGATGATGATTCATTTGGCTATTCATATTGTTCATTTGATATCTCATCCTTTATGTCAGGTTGCCATATCCTATGAGCATGATCCGTTTCATGAGCCTATCCATATGAAAAAAACCGGCTTTTCAGCCGGGAAAACAAAAAGCAGGTGAAAGCGTCAGGTGCTAATATGAGAAGCCATGTCTTCTTCTACGACGCTTCTTACAACTGCTGCAGACACTTTTAGGGTAATAATAGGGATCGTAGCTTCTAGAAGTATCCCAGAAATCGCTCTCAAACCAATCATCTTTTTTATGATGAAACTTTTTTTCTTTACATGGGTCCTCATGGCAATGATCGTCATGCTTTTTATAACAGTTTGAGTGGGAATGTTTGCACTTGCATTTGCACATTGTCATCCCTCCTAAATGTGACTCAATGCTAGTATATGCACGAATAAGACAAGGGGACTGGATGGTGGCGCATCTTTTGTAAAAAAGGCTTTTCTGAAAAATTTAAATGAAAAGAATTGACTAGTGCTAAAATAACATGATAAAATATAAATTTTTATTCGCCGATGAAATGTGGTATAATCAAATTGTGAATACTTTCGGAGGTGGCGGATTTGTTTCAAATAGGTGATAAAATTGTTTATCCTATGCATGGTGCCGGTGTGATTGAAGGAATGGAAGAAAAAGAGATTTTAGGTAAGACGGAAGAATATTTTCTGATTCAAATGCCGAATATGCAGATGATGATCCCAAGAGGCAGAATCAATCAACTAGGTATACGTCAGGTAGCAGATCAAGCAACGCTGAAAGTTGTGATGAACAATTTTGCAGAAGAAACAAACGACGACACGCTTACTTGGAAGCAAAGATATGATGAAAATATGAAAAAGCTAAAAACAGGTGCGATCGAAGATGGTGCAGACGTTGTCAAAGATCTGATGAGACGAAATCAGAAGAAAGCATTAAATTCAAGTGAAAAGAAGATGCTTGAAGATGCTCGAGGCATGTTAGTGAGTGAAATTTCTCTTGCACAAGGGCTTTCACAAGATGAAGTCCTTTCAGCTTTAGAGAATGAACTAAGAGTTTAATGATGGATATACAATAATTGGCTGTAAACAGAAGGGTATCCCTTTTGTTTACGGCTTTTTTTGTTTGAAATCAGAAGAATATGTCTATTTTTGTAGGTGATTTTAACTAAAGTTAAAATGAGGTCATACGATGCAGTTTTTATTCAAGCAGCGAATGATTCAAAGAAGTCAGAAATACCTAGAGAGGCATAAAAAAACAGGTAAGTTCTCCTGATTCGTTTAAAAGAGCCGGACAACCTTTGAATTCTGTTAGCCATTGATAGTAAAATAATGCGATAAGATGACACCTTAGAGAATGAAAAGGAGCGGTGAAATGAAAAGGCTACTGATATGTGGATTCATCTTTCTGATCCTATGTGCTCTTTTAATGGTGAAATGCGGCCATTCTGTTCAAGAAAAAAAAGAGCAAAAGCAACATCAAGAAGAGATAGAAAAGTATCAAAAAGAGCGAAAAAATGGGGATCAATATGAAAGCTTTAAACAGCTTATCAGGCATGAAAAAGAAGGCTATGAAATAGAATTTCACGAAAAGGGCGGAAGTGATTTACTCGTCTTTTCTCCTCATGGAGGGGAAATTGAACCAGGAACAAGTGAAATTGTAGAAGCATTTCAAGAAAGGTACTCTACGTATTTGTTTGAAGGAACGAAACAAGAGAATAATCGTGATTTGCATATTACAAGCACCAAGTTTGATGAACCGATATTGGTTCAAATGATTAAAACGTACCCCTTCTCCATGTCCATCCACGGCTACAAAAGTGATAAAAGGCACACGCTAGTTGGCGGTACAAATGAAAAAATGCAAAGAGCAGTTGTACGAGAATTAAAAGATCGAGGATTTTCTGCAGAAATGGTGCAAGAAGGCGAACGGCTTTCAGGAACAGACCCTAAAAACATTAATAATCGAAATGCAAGTGGTGAAAGCGTTCAGCTAGAAATTAGTACGGCACAGAGAGAGGCCTTTTTCGACCATTTTGATACGAGAAAAGGAAAGAAAAAAGCATTCAGACGTTATATCCGTGCTTTAAAAGAAGTATTAAGAGAATTTGACCCATCTTCATAGAAAAATCGTTTTGATGGGCAAAAGTACTCTATTTAAACTTGGTAAAAAAGATAGAAATATGCGAAATGAACATAAATTATGCAATAAATTACAATTTGCCTTGAAATCATAAATTATGTAAAATAATAGTTATCAGTTTGATATGATAGAATGGGGCTGAAGTGGATGGCACATAAAATACCATCTTCCGAAGTAGGTGTAAAGATCAATCAATGGTACACGCATATTTGCAAATTTGAAGTCGAACAAGCAAACGATATGAAGCGCCTTGTTGAAGAAGAAATTCATGAGATGGAAGAAGATCAAGATTTACTTCTATATTATTCTCTAATGGATTTTCGCCATCAACTGATGCTTCAGCATTTAACGCCAGTCCATGCAGCGAGTGAAACACTTCAAGCCGTGTCTTTTCCGAAAGAAATGGAAGATGGAGAAGATGAGATGACAGGCTTACTTGGCTATTACTTTCATTTTTTTCATGGAATGTATGCGTTTATCCAGCGCCGGTACATCGAGGCCATTTCCTATTACAAGCATGCGGAACATCAACTGATCTTAGTGACAGATGAGATTGAAAAAGCGGAATTTTACTATAAAATCGCTGAAGTATACTATCATATGAAACAAACTTATTTCTCCATGCATTATGCTAAAAAGGCGAGAGACATTTATAAGAAACATCAGCTTTATGGAAAAAGAAGCATTCAATGTGATTTTGTCATGGCAGGTAATTGGATTGATGTGAGTCAGCACCAAAAAGCGCTTCCTTACTTAGAAAAAACGTTAAAGGTCTGTGAAGCGATGGAGCGGAAAAAGTGCACATCTTATTTTAAAGCAATGGCTCTTAATAACTTAGGAGCTTGTCATTATAGTATGGGAACGTACCATACAGCGACAGTCTTTTTTGAACAAGCCATTTCCCTTTATCAAAAAGATCAAGCATCCACGATGATCAAATCATTATTTTCACTTGCTCTTACCTGGTTTAAACTCGGAGATATCGAGCGAGCGGGTGAGGCTATACGTAAAGGAATGAACGAGGCTTGTTTATTGGAAGATGAAATTTATCAGTTGAAATTCCAATTTTTACAGGCGCTTTATATAGAAAAAGACAGCTGTGAGCAATTAAGATCGACACTATTTGGACTGCGAAGCAAAAAAATGTTTGCTGATTTAGAGGAATTAGCACTTGATGCGGCTAATTATTATAAGGAACGCGACATGTACAAGGAATCCTCCACTTTTTTTGAGATTGTGATCGAAGCGCGTACGCACATTCAAAAAGGAGATGAGATGTATGAGAACGAAGCATAACATGTCAGCTGATCAAGTAGATGAAAGACTTCACACGTAATAACAGACAAAAACAACACCCTTTACGAATGGGACTGACCCCCGTTTTTGAGACAGGGATCAAAACACCTTTATACAGCCAATTGCCGATAGTTTATCGGTGATTGGTTGTTTAGTTTCGTTTGAATACGGATGTTGTTATAATAATAAATGTATTCTTTGACAGTGCGTTCTACGATGCTGGTCGTAGTGCGGTCAATCCTGTTAAGATAGAACGTTTCAGACTTTAGTGAGGAATGAAACGATTCGATGGAGGCATTATCAGCGGGCGTCCCTTTACGGGACATGCTCATGGTAATGCCTTTTATATGAACAGCTTTCTGATACTCGTAAGATGTATACACAGAACCTTGATCGCTATGTAACACGCAATTCTCAGGCAGTGCTGGGAGCTGATTAAGTGTGTTTAAGATAAAGTCTGTGTCCTGCTTATCACCAATCGTAAAAGCAATCACTTCTCCATTATATAAATCCAATATACTGGAAAGGTACAATTGTTTCTGTCCATAAGGCAAATACGTGATGTCCGTTACTAGTTTTTCAAGAGGGCGATCAGACTGAAAGTTCCGATCCAGTATATTACTGGCCACGGCATAGGGCTGCCCATTCTTCTTACGCTTTTTCATTTTAACCCGGCATTGCCACTGGTTTTTCTGCATGATGCGTTGAACAGTTTTATGGTTAATACGCATTCTCCTTTTTAGTATAGCTGTGATTTTTCGATAACCATATCGATATTTGTGCTTTCGGCACAACGTGCCGACCTGTTTCTCTAGTTGTCTTTTAGAATGATTCTGAGTCAGATCCTTTTTCCATCTATAATACGAAGTACGTAAGATGCCTAAATGGACACAGATGTCCTGTACCGTCATCGTTTTGCACAATTCTTCTACCAGTTTGATTGACGTTTCCTTATCAACTTCCTTTCCAATTCGTTGTACTTTTTTAAAACTTCATTCTGTTGACTCAAATAGCGATTTTCTGCCTGCAGTCTCTCTAATTCGGAAGAGTACTCGGGACCCTTTCCATAGGTATATTGTTTTCCAACAGGCTGTTCGAACCGGTGTGTATCCCCAGCCTTATGCCACCTCACCCATGTCTGAACCTGCGTCTTATTCTTGATATTCAATTTCTGCATGATCTCTTTCATAGGTACGCCTGCCAATCTCATTTCTACAGCCTTCTGTTTGACTTCAACCGGATAACTCACTCTTGTCCCCATAGAAAAAACACCTCCATGTTTTATTTCGGATCACAACGATCCATTTTCAAACTTGAAGGTGTTTTTTATTTGTCTCATCTTATGGGGTCAGTTCCAATCAACGTAAAGGGCTTTTTTTATTTATTCTTTGATGGCTTTTTCTGCGTCAATGGCACCAGCTCCGTAAATCATCGGGTCATCCTCAGGCCACTTGCTTGTATTTTCTTTTAACAGGGTTTTGACCTCATCGGGCGTTAAATCTGGTGAATGCTCTAATAGAAGAGCACAAATACCAGCGCAAATCGGTGTTGCCATAGATGTGCCAGATAACGTCGTGTAATCATCATCGACTCTACTTGATTTGTCGAGTTTATCTAGAAAGGATCTTGGTGATCTGAGAGAGACGATGTTTACTCCTGGTGCAAGGATATCAGGCTTTGTCTCACCGTAAACAGTAGGACCTCTGCTTGAAAATGGTGCCACGATATCATCGTTTGATTCTGGTGTATTCCGGTCATCAAAAGCGCCAACCGTAATCACTTTTTGACTGACGGCAGGGCTCGCAATCGTTTGGCTGTTAGGACCAGAGTTTCCGGCTGCGACGCATACTACAATGCCTTGATCCCAAGCAGCATTGACAGCACGCACCATCGGATCGTCCTGTTCGTCATCATAACGCTGAGCATCTCCGCCTAGTGACATACTCATAATATGAATCGGATCATCAGGGTGATCTTCATTGAACTGAATGCACCATTCAACCCCTTCTATAATAGTAGAAAGCGATCCAGCCCCTTGTTTATTTAACACTTTTACGCCAATTAAATGAGCTTTTGGAGCAGGTCCTTTGTACAAGCCATCTGAGGCCGCTCCGTCTCCAGCTACATCTCCAGCGCAGTGAGTGCCATGCCCGTTATCATCATAAGGCTTTGTTTTTTGCTTGACTAAGTCCACAAAATCGCGAATCCTTCCTTCTAAATCTTCATGTGGATAAATTCCTGTGTCAATGACAGCGACCGTAATGCCTTCCCCAGTTAAGGCTGTACCGTTTCGGATGACTTCATCCGCGTGACTTGCTTGTGTGGCAACATCCAGAAGTGCATGAACTTTCCGGTCTAAATAAATTTTACGAATATGCTCACCATTTGCTAACAGCTCCTCTAAAGCAGCCGGTGTTAGGTCTGCAGCGCAGCAGTCGATATGTGAAAAGTGCCGTTTGATATTTGTTTTTCTACTTTTTTTCATGAGCTGTTTTGTGCTTTGAATTCCTGCTTCGACCGCGTCTTCCTTAAATTCAATAATCACACGAAGTTTCTTTCTCTTCTTTAATCTTCCTTCAAAGAAACGATGAAGAAAGCATGGCGTCCATTTAAAAGGTTTATAAAGGTGAAGGACGGCCTCTCTTAAAGGCTGATCCAGTTTACTAGCATGTGTCCTGACCATTTGTACCATCGAAAATCCAAACATGTGATGCCCTCCATTCTAGCTATCCATTCTTGTACACTCTTACGTTATGAGAATGAGAGCTGCTTTGTTCGGATTCTTGTCCCTTCTTTTCTTCATATTGGCGGCTTACTCATTTCTGATGAAAAAGAAAAGCGCTTACATTTTGTAAAATAATAGAAAAAGGTGGAAAACATGTAGAATCAGCCGATGATAGGTGGGAGAGTTCTTCTTAGAGAACCGGTGAAACAAACGATTTTGCAGAAAAAAAGGAGGGGTTAGACAGGGTCAATGCTCATACAAATGTGACTTGTCACAGAGGGGAAAAATCAAATCCATATAAAAAGTAGCCGAATTAAAGAAAACAGACTGGATAGAACTAGGTCATTTTAAACATAACTTCATTTGTCTGTCATACTATTCTAACTCTGTTTTCAAAGACGAGAGGCGTTTCTGTGTATATAAATGCAATTATCTTATTTTTGAGGAATCTCATGATCTAGAGTGTTATGATCAAATTTGAAGAGAAAAAGTGGAAAAAATGAAAAGAAATGATGATTCAATATAAATCATAGAAACGGCTTAGAAATCTGTTAAAGGAGAACGGGAATGAAGAAGTTTTTTGCTTTGCTTCTCCTGCTTGCGATCGGATGGGGCGTTTATTATACAATGCAAGCACAGGAACCTGATGAGCCATTGTCATCAGGTGGGGAAGACGAAAGCGGTTCAAATGATATTTATAGCAATTTTAAAGAACTGGAAGAAAACGAATCAACAAGCAGCTATCAAATTACAGCCAACCCAGTGCCTGGAAGCCGTCTTCTTGTGATGTCACCCCATGGCGGGAGAATTGAAGGCGGCGTGAGTGAGATCGTCCATTTTTTCGATAATGATTTCTCTACGTATTTGTTTGAAGGTTTAAGAGAGAATGCGTCAGAACTTCATGTGACAAGTACAAACTTTGATGAGCCAGTCGGCGTCGCGCAGGCAAAAGCACACGATTATATCTTAGCAGTGCATGGATACAAAGGTGAGGAAGGCATTGACCATACGCTCGTTGGCGGAACAGATTACGACCGTGCAGAAAAAATAGTGAACTCATTAGAGCGGAACGGATTTTCTGCTGAACTGGCTGTCGCACACGCAACCCTGAGCGGAACAAGCAATCATAATATTAATAATCTTACTAAAACAGGGCAAAGTGTACAGCTAGAGATTAGTAGAAGTCAGCGTGAAGCTTTATTTGACAGTTTTGACTTTCGGCGGCGGTCGAGTACAAAAAACGAGACGTTCTACCGGTATGTCAGGGCGATTCGGACAGTGCTGGATGAGGAATATACATAAAGATGGTGCACATGTTAAGACAAGCAGCGTGAATTCTTGTTACACTATAAAAAGTGATAACAAAAGGAGAGACAAATATGGCGCGTCATCATTTTCATCTTCAGGCGAGCTGGCCTGGCCTGCGCAACGATGTGGGTACAATCTCATGTGAACAGTTAAAAACGAAGATTTCAATTCCAAAAGAAATGGACGGTCCCGGCATCGGAACAAATCCAGATGAGATGCTCTTAGGTGCAGCGGCTACGTGTTATATTATTACACTTGCCGCTATGATGGAGCGGAGCCAATTAGAAAAAGAGGATCTCACAATGAGTTCTGAGGCTGTCGTAGATGTGACAAATGGTGTGTTTACATATGAAAAAATCATTCACCGGCCTGTCATCATCCTCAAAGCCTCTGCTTCTCCGCAAGATATTGAGCTTGCCCGTAAGCTCGCGCACAAAGCCGAAAGCTCATGTATGATCTCAAGAGCTGTTCAAGGAAATGTGGACATTTCCTTAGAAGAAACCATTCAAGTCGGCGGGTAAAAACAAAAAGTCATTTTCTCTTAATGAAATGGAGAAAATGACTTTTTTTATGACGTCCATTTGGTTTGATCGATTTGTTCTTTGTTTTCTTTCTTTTGTTTTTTTGACAGGTTCAAGACAATCACGCCGCATATCACTAGTGCAAGTCCGATGAAGCCTTTTATGTGAATGGTTTCGTTAAACAGCACGAGTCCGATAAGAGCAGTGAGTGCTGTTCCAACGCCAGACCATGTTGCATAAGCAGACGAAAGGTCAATCGTTTTAAGTGCCAGACTGAGGAAGGTAAAGGCACACCCAAATCCGATCAGGACCCCAATACTCGGCAGCAGTTGAGAAAAACCTTGGGAAAGCTTCAGCATCGTACTCCCAAAAACCTCTGTCAAAATAGCCCCTGTTAAATAGAGCATTCCTTTCATGATCTCTCACATCCTTTATGACATATTTAAAAGTACGATCCCTAAGACAAGCATCGCCATCCCAATGATTGCTCTTTGGTTCAAGGTTTCTTTGAAAAAAAGCACGCCAAAAATAGCCGTGAGGACTGTACCAACGCCAGACCATGTTGCGTAAGACATGCTAAGCGGAATGATATTCAGTGTCAATGACAGCATATAAAAGGCAAGTGTATATCCAGCAACAACGACAGCGCTAGGCTTAAAGCGAGTAAAGCCATTTGAGAATTTTAACATCACGGCGCCAACGGCTTCTGAAAAAATGGCCACAGCTAGAAAAAGATATCCGAGGATCATCATGTTCCCTCCTCTAAAAGGTGTAAAATCCGATGAAGTAAAAGGGTTTTTTCCTCTCGGTTCAGCGGTTCAAGCTGAAACATCTCTGAAAACCATATCCCATCACATGCAAGTCGGATCAGTTGGCTCAGCGCAGGATCATTTATTTCCTCTGCTGCTTTCTCTTTAAACTCCGCATAAAAATCACGCCAAGGGTTCAATAACGCTTCATCAAATGACATGGTGGCCAGCATGCTTGTACATAACTGGGTCGTGTTTTTCATATCAAGATCATTTAATGTCGCCAAAATATATGCACGTACATAAGGAGCCTTTTCGTTTTTGTATGTTTCCTGATACGACTCAAGCTGCTGACGAAAGCAGACAATCGCGTGCTCATTCATTTTTTGAATGAGCTCTTCCTTGCTTGAAAAATGATAAAGCAGGCCGGCCTTGGTCATATGTGCATGCTCTGCTACCTTCTGAAGGGTAAGCTGACTTAATCCTTCTTTTAAAATCGTACGAGCAGCTGCCTCAAAAATTTGCTCTTTTTTGGTTTTAGACATAAAAAAACACCTACTTTACTGAACGGTCGGTAAAGTAAATGTTAACCCATGAAAAACTAATGTGTCAATCGATTCATTTTATGAAAGGTTGTTTTCACTTAAAAGTCATATTTATTAATAAGGGTATGGTCCATATGGCGGATATGGTGGTGGATAAGGATAGCCATAGCCATAGCCTGGCGCAAGCAGGGATCCTGCAAGTAGTCCTCCAGCAAAACCACCTAAAAATGGAGGTCCAAAAAATCCAGGTCTCCCAAACCCAAATCCAGGTCTTCCAAACCCAGGGCCTCCAAATCCAAATCCAGGTCTTCCAAATCCAAAAGGTCTTCTCATGTCTTCTTGCATAAATGGCGGTGCATCAAAATAATTCATAAAAAAAGGCTCCTCTCACATAAAATCACTGTAACTGACATCAGTGTATTCGATTGGCCTATATGTGTTTGGATGAACGCCTATTATAAGGAGGAATGTTAAAAATGGGCCTGTATCCATCTGATTGGGCAAAATGCCCGCCGCATGCTCATGCCTATAAAGCACGAACGAATGTAACAGAAGAGCATTATCACTTAATAGAAGGTATTTCTCAGCCTGTCAATGGGAGCAATACCGATCAGCATACTCATTATTATCGAGGGGTCACCTCTTTTGAGAGAGGGCATTTCCACAGATACTACGGCGTCACAGGGCCTGCGATACCGAGATTAGATGGTACCCACTATCACGAGATTGAGGAAGTCACGTTTTCAGCCTATAACGATTCTGTCCCCATTCCGTACGGAGGAGTCGTCTATAGTCCGGACGAAGAGCGGCCGACGCATACGCACCGATTAAAAGGAAAGACATATGAAGTGGTCGGAAATGAACCACTCGGCTGGTGATAGGCCCTATATAGGAGAGAAAGAGAAGTTATGCTATACTGTAGGCAGTTTGTAAAAGAGAGTGATGTTATGAAAAAAACGAAACAACCAGTGATTGTATTAGTAGGACCGACGGCTGTCGGCAAAACAAAACTGAGCATTCATATAGCCAAAGCATTTAATGGAGAAATTATCAGCGGTGATTCTATGCAGATTTATAAAAGAATGGACATTGGAACAGCTAAAATCACCCCTGAAGAAATGGATGGTGTCCCGCACCACCTAATTGATATGAAAGAGCCAGATGAATCTTTTTCTACAGCTGAGTTTCAGCAGCTGGTCCGTATGAAAATCAAAGAGATTGCCGCTAGAGGGAAAACACCCATGATTGTCGGCGGAACAGGTTTGTATATCCAATCTGTTTTATATGATTACACATTTACCGATGAGAAAAGTGACCCTTCTTTTAGAGAAGAAATGGCGCTGTTTGAACAGCAGCATGGCTCCCTTCAGCTACACGAAAAGCTAAAGGCAGTAGACCCTGATGCTGCAAAAACCATTCATCCGAATAATGTCCGCCGCGTGATCCGGGCGCTGGAAGTGATCCATACAACAGGTCAGAAAATGTCGGAGATGCAAAATGGTCATCAAGAAGTTCCTCTTTATGATACAGCCTTCATTGGGCTGAAAATGGATCGAGAGCTTTTGTACGAGCGCATTCACCAAAGAATTGATATGATGATAGATGAAGGCTTAATTGAGGAAGTGAGCGCACTTTATCAATCTGGCTTGAAGGATTGTCAATCGGTTCAAGCGATTGGTTATAAAGAGCTGTATGCGTATTTTCAAGGTGACTGCTCACTTGATGAAGCTATCCTGCAATTAAAGCAAAATTCCCGTAGATATGCGAAACGTCAGTTCACGTGGTTCCGTAATAAAATGGATGTCACTTGGTTCGACATGACACCGCCTTGCCACTTTTCAGACAAAAAAGAGGAAATTTTCGCATATATAGCAGGAAAGCTTGGACTTAAAGCGAAACTGTAGTTATCAGAATCAAGGAGGACGAAACATGAAACCGATTAATATTCAGGACCAATTTTTGAATCAAATTCGTAAAGACAATACATTTGTCACAGTATTCTTACTGAATGGCTTTCAGCTTCGCGGTCAAGTGAAAGGCTTTGACAATTTCACGGTGCTGCTTGAAACAGAAGGGAAGCAGCAGCTTATTTATAAACACGCCATTTCTACATTTGCACCTCAAAAGAATGTAAATCTAGAATTAGAATAGGATATGTTCGACCTAATAGCCCCATGCATCTGCGAATAAACCGGCCGGAACCCGCTACGTTTTTTGTCAGTGCAGAGGGGCTATTTTGCATGCCGTGAAACTTTTCTGCCTATTCTGCGTATAATCCCTTATTGGATATGAAGAAAGGTGAGGGAAGCGATATGGAAAATGCAGAGCTTGAATTAAGAAGGATTAGAGTGATCCTTCTACTAGTTGGGATTGTTGTCTTATTTGGATCATGCGCCATTTCAAACATTGAATCGAGACAGGAAAGCTGGCATAACTATTCTAATCAAGATGATCATGGACATATAGATGGCCTATTACAATCAGCTGTTGCACTAAAAAATAATCACTTTGCAGTTGTGAAAGATGATGAAGTACATGTGTACCGGTTTGATGAAAAAGAGGGAGAACTGACCCTTATTAAAACAAAATACATAGATGAGTGGGACGAAGATTATGATGATGACGATTCTGTGGAAGAGTAAGCACGTAAATTTACAAATGAATGTGAAGTCGCTACACTATAATCATGCATCAGACATCTAGACAGAAAAGGATGAGTTCATGACACACAAAATTAAAATTAATCATTGGGAACAAACTTGTGAAGACGACTCCTGTTTTGAATATGGAACAAGCGTTTCTGTAAATGGGAAAGAATTAGTCAGAGAAGCTTCAATCGTCTCTGCGCTTGAAGCGGTGCTAAAAGAATTAGGTGTTGAAGTGGAAATTACAGAAGTGTCAGAAGATTTACAGTGCGATGCCTACAAAAAATAAAACAAAAAGTCTAGTCTACTAAGCGATTTTTTTTCGTGTTATGATAGATTTCGGTTTCAGTTGAATAGAGAGTAGAGCAGTCTATTTTTAGATCCTGTTCTGCTCTATTTATTTGAACGTACGAGTTCGGCTATGAATGTTCGGCCGGGTTGGTTGATTTTTTTCGTTTCGAACATCTATATATTGTGTTTTGAAAAAACATAGTATACTATATATAGTGAATAACGAAATGATCAACAATACTAAAAACTAGGTCGTGATGGAATTGATTCAAATCGTATTTGATTCAAAAACAGGAAATGTTCAACGCTTTTTGGACAAGACCCCTTTTACAGACAAACGAAAATTGACTGGAGAAGAGTTTTTGGATACGCCGTTTATTCTCGTCACCTTTACGACAGGATTTGGACAAGTCCCAAGTACCACTCAATCCTTTTTAGAGAAAAATGCTCACCTTTTACTAGGTGTAGCGGTGAGTGGAAACAAAGTGTGGGGAGATAATTTTGCCAAAAGCGCCGATACGATTTCTAAACAATATCAAGTTCCTATTTTGCACACCTTTGAACTAAGCGGAACAAAAAGGGATGTTGAATTGTTTACACAGGAGGTAGAAAGAATTGTCACAAAATCAGGTTCCAAAGTGGATACAATTAAATAACGAGATTATGATTCAAAAAGAAGGAAAGTTTCAGTTCGATAAGGACAAAGAAGCTGTACATAGTTATTTCGTAGATTATATTAATCAAAACACAGTCTTCTTTCACAACTTAGAAGAGAAGATTGATTACTTAATAGAAAACGACTACTATGAGGAAGAATTTTTAAGACAATACAGCATGGCAGATATTAAAGAAGTATTCGAAGCTGCATATGCGAAGAAATTTAGATTCCCATCATTCATGAGTGCGTTTAAGTTTTACAACGACTATGCACTGAAAACAAATGATAAAAAGAAAATCCTTGAACGCTATGAAGACCGCATTTCAATTGTAGCGCTTTTCTTTGCGGGCGGAGATAAAGAAAAAGCTCTTGAGTTTGTAGAATTGATGATCAATCAGGAGTACCAGCCAAGTACACCAACATTCTTAAACGCTGGGCGTAAAAGACGCGGTGAGCTTGTGAGCTGCTTCTTGCTTGAAGTGAATGACTCATTAAACGATATTTCAAGAGCGATTGATATTTCCATGCAGCTTTCAAAATTAGGCGGCGGCGTCAGCTTGAACCTGTCAAAACTTCGTGCAAAAGGCGAAGCAATCAAAGATGTTGAAAACGCGACAAAAGGTGTCGTCGGTGTGATGAAGCTTCTTGATAATGCATTCAGATATGCAGATCAAATGGGACAAAGACAAGGATCAGGCAGTGCCTACCTCAATATTTTCCACAGAGATATTAATGATTTCTTAGATACAAAAAAAATCTCTGCAGATGAAGATGTTCGTGTGAAAACATTGTCCATCGGTGTTGTCATCCCGGATAAATTTATCGAGCTTGCAAGAGAAGATAAAACAGCTTACACCTTCTATCCGCACACAGTCTATAAAGAATATGGACAGCATCTTGATGAGATGGACATGGAAGAAATGTATGATGAGCTTGTAGAAAACCCGAAAGTCAAAAAAGAAAAAGTCAATCCGAGAAAGCTTCTTGAAAAATTGGCTGTTCTTCGCTCAGAATCTGGCTATCCATATATCATGTTCCAAGATAATGTGAATAGAGAGCATGCATTAAACCATATTTCACGAGTGAAATTCTCAAACCTTTGCTCAGAAGTGCTTCAAGCTTCAGAGGTCTCTTCTTACGCGGACTACGATCAAGAAGATGAAATTGGTCTTGATATTTCTTGTAACCTTGGTTCATTAAATATCATGAATGTCATGAAAAACAAATCGATCGAAAAAACGGTCAAACTTGCAACAGACTCACTAACGCTTGTATCTGAAACAACAGACATTCGCAATGCACCAGCTGTTCGAAAAGCGAACAAAGCGATGAAGTCAATCGGACTTGGCGCGATGAACCTTCACGGGTATTTGGCTCAAAACCAAATGGCCTATGAAAGTGAAGAAGCAAGAGATTTCGCGAATACGTTCTTTATGATGGTAAACTATTATTCAATTAAACGTTCAAGTGAGCTTGCAAAAGAAAAAGGAGAAACATTCCATCGTTATGAAGGCTCTGGCTACGCAACGGGCGAGTACTTCAATAAATACGTGGAGAATGATTTCACACCAAAAACAGAAAAAGCAGCAGCATTATTTGAAGGCATGCACATTCCAACAAAAGAAGACTGGGCAGCACTCAAAGACTTTGTAGCGGAAAATGGCATGTACCATAGCTACCGCTTATGTATTGCACCAACAGGTTCCATTTCTTATGTGCAATCGGCAACAGCCTCTGTTATGCCAATTATGGAACGTATCGAAGAAAGAACATACGGCAACAGCAAAACGTATTACCCAATGCCAGGTCTTTCAGCGCAAAACTGGTTCTTCTATAAAGAAGCGTACGATATGGATATGTTTAAAGTGGTCGATATGATCGCAACGATTCAGCAGCACGTCGATCAAGGAATCAGCTTTACACTATTCCTGAAAGATACGATGACAACGCGTGACTTAAACCGCATCGATCTGTATGCACACCATAAAGGCATTAAGACACTTTATTATGCAAGAACGAAGGATACAGGGCAGGAAGGCTGTCTTTCTTGTGTTGTTTGATTAAAGGAGAGTTTAACGTGACAAAAATTTATGATGCAGCCAACTGGTCAAAACACGAAGACGATTTTACACAAATGTTTTACAACCAAAATGTGAAGCAGTTCTGGCTTCCTGAAGAGATTTCCTTAAACGGGGATCTCTTGACATGGAAATATTTAGGTGAAAAAGAGCGAGATACGTACATGAAGGTACTTGCTGGACTGACTTTACTTGATACAGAACAAGGAAATACAGGGATGCCGATAGTGGCTGAACATGTAGAAGGCCATCAGCGTAAAGCGGTATTAAACTTTATGGCGATGATGGAAAATGCGGTACATGCGAAATCATACTCAAATATCTTCATGACACTCGCACCAACTGAAACGATCAGTGAAGTGTTTGAATGGGTCAAAAAGAATAAATTCTTGCAAAAGAAAGCAGATATGATTGTCAGTTTATACCGTTCGATTCAAAAGGACGATCCGATTTCCCTCTTTAAAGCAATGGTTGCTTCTGTTTATTTAGAAAGTTTCCTATTTTACAGTGGTTTTTACTACCCACTTTATTTTTATGGACAAGGAAAGCTCATGCAAAGCGGTGAAATCATCAACTTGATTTTGCGTGATGAAGCGATTCATGGTGTGTACGTTGGATTATTAGCACAAGAAATTTACAACAAACAAACACCTGACGTGCAAAAAGAGCTGTACGATTTCTCGATTGACCTCTTGAACGAGCTTTATGAAAATGAACTTCATTACACGGAAGATATATATGACCAAGTCAATTTATCGCATGATGTGAAAAAGTTCATTCGTTACAATGCCAATAAAGCGTTAATGAACCTTGGATTTGCCCCTTACTTTGAAGAAGAAGAGATCAATCCAATTGTATTGAACGGACTCAATACAAAAACAAAGTCGCATGACTTCTTCTCAATGAAAGGGAATGGCTACAAAAAAGCGACGGTTGAGCCGTTAAAAGATGACGACTTCTTCTTTGGAGATGAATCATAAGTAAGGCGTAAAAGTCAAAACGCATCACTCGTTTTGGCTTTTTGCCATTTCATACAATGCGTTACATACTGGAGGTTAAAGAACATGGGAAAAATGGATGAAATCATACTAGTTGCACCGCGCACACGCGTATTCCAAAACGAAACGCTTGCGTTTAATGGTGTGAATAGTGAAGAGAAAACAATCAACACAATTATGAAAGAAATCGAAGAGCACTTCAAGCAGATGCGAAGAGGCGATGCGGAAGAAAATCCTGACTTCAAGCAGCCGATTCCTTATGTCGTGATTAAGCGTGAGGACGAAGTGTATGTATATGAAAGGCTTCAAGGCGGGGGAGAGACTCGATTGCATCATAAGTTATCTCTTGGCTTTGGTGGTCACATGAATTTCATCGAAGGCAAAAACTTTGCTGAAATTCTAAAAGAAAATACGGATCGTGAACTAGACGAGGAACTTTCTATTCAAGAAGAAGACAAACTTGAGATGAAAACCCTTGGTTTAATTAATGATGATGACAACAGTGTCGGCCGTGTGCACATTGGACTGTTATCAGCGCTTGAATTATCTCCAAGTGCTCATGTAGAAGTGAAAGAAACAGATCAAATATCAGGAAAATGGATGAAAGCATCTGATTTGAAAAAGCCTGAATACTTCGATCGACTTGAAACGTGGTCTCAATTTGTCGTGAACATTTTAGCATAAAGGAATCAATCATAAACCGGCTCAGCAGCAGACTTGAGCCGGTTTATTTCGTTATAACAGCTTCAGTTATTGGAAAACGAATGCGTCGTGACCGGCCTGTTTCAATCTTGCGACGAGGTCATCCGCATTTTGCTTTGTACGAAAAGCTCCGGCTTGTACTCGGAACATACCTCCCTCTAATACAACAAAGGCGTCAAAGCCTTTTGATTTCAGCGTGGCTGCTAATTCATCTGCATTGGCTTTCACCTTGAAAGCTCCAGCCTGTACTTTATAAAGATTACTTGCTTTTTTTTTCAGCTGAAAGGCTTTCTCTAATCCAGTGGCATGAGCGCGAGCGATGCCTTGAAGGAAGGTCGCGTTGCGGAGCTTATTTGCATCAGCTGCCGTATCAATGAAACCATTCTCTGTTAAAATAGCGGGCATAGAAGTTTCTCGAAGAACGTGGAAGTTCGCTGTTTTCTTACCGCGGTTGGCAAAATCCACCGAGCGAACAATTTCATCATGAAGGGCATTGCGATACGTGGTGGTTGGTGCTGAAACGCCAGGATACACAAAGCTTTCAAAACCTGTGCCCCCGCCCGCATTAACATGAATAGACACGAAATAGTCAGCTCCCCAGCTGTTTGCCGCATTTGTACGCTGGGCCAAAGTAACGGATTGATCAATTGAACGACTTAAGCGGACGGAAACGTCATCATAATCACTAATCAACATATCTCTCAATAAAATCGCGATTTGCAGTGTTATATTTTTCTCCAAAAGTCCATTAACAGCAGCTCCAGAATCTGTTCCTCCATGGCCAGGATCAATAAAAATTTTCACCATCTATTCATCACCTCGTCTTTATTTTATGAGAAAATAGAAAAATTGCCTGTACAAAATGCGGAAATCATTGAGACTCTTTTCTGCACAATTTGTGATGAGAAAGCTACATTTTTCTAAGAAAAAACAAATTGTTGGTTTGTCCGCCTAAATGGGATGAATACAATGGAAATAGCACATCATTTCCTGGGAAACCGCAGAAATCCCTACAATATTCGGTATCTCGGGTCATTTTGACAGCAAACTTGGGCTTAAGCGGGCGATTGTCACGATTACAGCTCCACCCGAATAGAATAAAGAGAGAAGAGCGAGAGGTGAATACGTTGGAGCGAGCTGTCACATATAAAAACAACGGCCAAATCAATATTATACTTAACGGACAAAAGCAAGTATTGGTTGATGCAGATTCAGAGGCAGAATACCTAGAAGCCTTGCAGAAAAATGAGGCAAAACACAGCATCTTACGGGAAATAGAGCGTGAAATGAACAGCCTTGTCGGTATGGATGAAATGAAACGAAACATAAAAGAGATTTATGCTTGGATCTTTGTCAATCAAAAAAGGCAGGAACAAGGGTTAAAGGTAGGTAAACAAGCGCTTCATATGATGTTCAAAGGGAATCCGGGCACAGGGAAAACGACGGTTGCAAGACTTGTCGGGAAGCTTTTCTTTGAAATGAATGTCCTCTCAAAGGGTCACTTAATTGAAGCGGAACGCGGAGATCTAGTCGGGGAGTACATCGGTCATACTGCTCAAAAAACAAGAGACTTAATTAAAAAATCACTAGGCGGCATTTTGTTCATCGACGAAGCCTATTCTCTTGCCCGCGGAGGCGAAAAGGATTTTGGGAAAGAAGCGATTGATACCCTAGTAAAACATATGGAGGACAAACAGCACGAATTCATTCTCATTCTTGCTGGCTACTCCAAGGAAATGGATCATTTTCTATCATTAAACCCGGGGCTGCAATCCAGATTTCCAATCAATATCAGCTTTCCTGATTATACCGTCGATCAGCTCATGGACATTGCCAAACGGATGATGGCTGACAGAGAATATATCTTTACTCAAGAAGCTGAATGGAAGCTGCGAGATTACTTAATGCACATTAAAAGCACCACGAGTCCTGCAAAATTCAGCAACGGCCGTTTTGTGCGAAACACGATTGAAAAGGCCATTCGAACCCAAGCGATGAGACTCCTGCTTGTGGATCATTATGATAAAAAAGATTTGCTCACGATTAAAAGTCACGATCTCCAAATGAAAGAGGATACGCCTACTTAAAATGGCGTATCCTTTTTATAAAGAGATACTAAAATAAACCATCCGAATAGTGGTATACGTGTGATGTGTTTGGTATGATGGTACTACTGAAAACTTAAGTACAGAAAGGAAACAACTGACGTTGAATGAACATGAAATGACAGAAAAAGCGATCCTTGTCGGCTGTCAATTGCCGCATGTCACGGATGAACGCTTTCAATACTCAATGGAAGAATTAGCTTCCTTAACCAAAACGGCTGGCGGTGAAGCTGTCAGCGTAATGACGCAGAAGAGAAATAGACAAGACAGCGCAACATATATCGGTAAAGGGAAAGTAGAAGAGCTTGAAGTGCTTTGTGAGGAATTCGAATGTGATGTCATTATTTTTAACGACGAACTGTCTCCAAGTCAGCTAAAAGCTTTGGCAACTGCCTTAGATGTGAAAATTATCGATCGGACACAATTGATATTAGACATCTTTGCAAAAAGAGCCCGGACAAGAGAAGGGAAGCTGCAAATAGAGCTTGCCCAGCTTCAGTATGCCTTGCCGAGACTAAGCGGACAAGGGATCAGCCTCTCAAGACAAGGCGGCGGAATTGGCGCAAGAGGTCCAGGTGAAACAAAACTTGAAACAGATAGACGTCATATTCGAAACCGTATTCACGAAATTAATGGACAATTATCTACAGTCAAAGAACACCGTACAAGATACCGGGAACGCCGGAAGAAAAATGGTGTGTTTCAAATTGCCATTGTTGGGTATACGAATGCCGGAAAATCTACTTTGTTTAACCAATTAACAGATGCAGATAGTCATGAAGAAGATCTGCTGTTTGCGACACTTGATCCAATGACACGTAAGATGACATTAGCATCTGGCTACAGTGTGCTGATTTCAGACACCGTTGGTTTTATCCAAGACCTCCCAACAACACTCATTGCGGCATTTCGTTCCACTCTTGAAGAAGTGAAGGAAGCTGATTATTTGCTTCATGTCATTGATTCTTCTAATGAGGATTACGAAGGTCACGAACGGACGGTTCATGAGCTTTTAGAGGAATTAGAAGCAGATCGTATTCCAATGCTGACGGTTTATAACAAAGAAGATCAAATCAGACCGGATTTCATCCCATCTTCAAAGCATCGTCATCTGTTAATCAGTGCGAGACGCGAAGAAGATGTGAAGCGGTTAAAAGCGGATATTATGGCAGAACTGAAACAAAACTTTTTAAAGCCATATCATGTGAAAATTCCTGCGTATGAAGGAAAACTCATTTCCGCATTAAAATCAGAAACGCTCGTGGAATCACTAGAATTTCAAAAAGAAGCAGAACTTTATGACATCACCGGGTTTAGCGGTGAGGAGCAGACCATATTAGGTCAAATCAAGAAGTATATGTTGTAAGAAAGGAATTAAATCAAGATGTTTCATACATTAAAACACGGCAGTATTTTAGAAAAAGTAGCAGCAGAAACAGAACAAGACATTTTACACATGCATCAGCAAATTGATCAAAAGAGCGAACAAAATGAGTGGCGGGTGCTTGAAAGCTACCGAAAGCATAGAGTCAGTGACTCTCACTTTAATCCAACAACTGGATATGGCTACGATGATATGGGAAGAGACACGTTAGAAAAAATTTATGCGGACGTCTTCGGGGGAGAAAGCGGCCTTGTGCGTCCGCAGATCATTTCCGGCACGCATGCGATTTCCATTGCGTTATTTGGTGTGCTAAGACCTGGTGATGAATTGATCTATATGACGGGAAAACCATACGATACGCTAGAAGAAATTGTAGGGATTCGCGGCAAAAAAGGGACAGGCTCATTAAAAGACTTCCAGATTGATTACAAGGCCATTGATTTAAGGCAAGATGGATCCGTCGATTATGACAAAGTAAAAGAGTCGATCTCCTCTAAAACAAAAATGATCGGCATTCAGCGTTCGAAAGGTTATGCGTCAAGACCTTCCTTTACAATAGAAGAAATCGAGCAAATGATTTCATTTGTAAAAGAGATCAATGAAGAAATCATTGTGTTTGTGGACAACTGTTATGGTGAATTTACTGAATTACAAGAGCCATGTCATGTGGGAGCGGATCTTATGGCGGGTTCACTTATTAAAAACCCGGGCGGCGGGCTTGCCAAAACAGGCGGCTACATCGTTGGAAAAGAAAAATGGGTCGAAGCTTGCTCTTATCGAATGACATCTCCGGGCATCGGCAGTGAAGCGGGTGCCTCGCTGTATGCGCTCCAAGAAATGTATCAAGGATTTTTCTTAGCACCGCATGTTGTGGCACAAAGCTTAAAGGGTGCGGTGTTCACGGCTCGTTTTCTTGAGAAGCTCGGGTTCCAAACGAACCCAGCGTGGAATGCGAAAAGAACGGATTTAATTCAATCCGTCGAATTTGGCGATCCTAACAAAATGATTGCATTCTGTCAGGCGATTCAATATGCATCTCCGATCAACAGTCACGTCACACCGCATGCAAGCTATATGCCGGGATACGAGGATGATGTCATTATGGCAGCGGGCACCTTCGTCCAAGGAGCTAGTATCGAGTTATCAGCCGATGGACCGATCAGACCTCCTTATACAGCCTACGTTCAAGGCGGACTCACGTATGCCCATGTGAAAAATGCGATTTGCAGTGCTGTAGATGCCTTATTGGAACAAGGTTTTATCGACATACCTGCTCGATAAAAAAATCCATGTTAATATTCCTAACATACTGTTGACACATAATATAACATGACATATAATAAATTTAAGCAAAGAGGAGGAGACAGTTGAGATGAGTGATAACATTCGCCGCTCAATGCCTTTATTCCCAATTGGGATTGTCATGCAGCTAACAGAATTATCTGCAAGACAAATTCGCTATTATGAGGAAAATGGTTTAGTATTTCCAGCAAGAAGTGATGGGAATCGCCGATTATTTTCTTTCCATGATGTTGATAAATTACTAGAAATTAAAAACCTCATCGAACAAGGTGTAAACATGGCAGGAATCAAAAAACTTTTTGCCAAAGCTGAGGCAGAACATCCAGCGTCTGATGCAAAGACCGAGGAGAAAACCACAGCCAAGCACAACTTGACAGATGATGAACTCAGGAAGCTACTGAAGAAGGAACTCATTCAGGCTGGACGTTTCCAACAAGGAACGACCTTTAGGCAGGGGGATATGTCAAGGTTCTTCCGTTAACCAATTAGCAAAAGCATTGCTATACAATTTTACCTTTTGTAGGGGAGGAGTTTTACGAAATGGCAAAATACACAAGAGAAGATATCGTAAAATTAGTAAATGAGGAAAACGTAAAGTACATCCGTCTGCAATTTACAGACATTCTCGGAACGATTAAAAATGTTGAAATTCCTGTGAGCCAGTTAGAAAAAGCTCTCGATAACAAATGTATGTTTGACGGTTCATCTATTGAAGGCTTCGTACGTATTGAAGAATCAGATATGTATCTATACCCAGATCTCAACACATTTGTTATTTTCCCTTGGACAGCAGAAAAAGGTAAAGTTGCACGCTTTATTTGTGACATTTACAAGCCGGACGGGACGCCATTTGATGGAGACCCGCGTAATAACTTAAAGCGTGTCTTAAAGGAAATGGAAGATCTAGGATTTAGTGATTTCAACCTTGGACCTGAGCCAGAATTCTTCTTATTTAAATTAGATGAAAAAGGCGAGCCAACGCTTGAATTAAACGATAAAGGTGGATACTTTGACCTTGCACCAACAGATCTAGGCGAAAACTGCCGCCGTGATATCGTGCTTGAGCTTGAAGAAATGGGCTTTGAAATTGAAGCGTCTCACCACGAAGTAGCACCTGGACAGCATGAAATTGACTTCAAATATGCAGGCGCCATCCGTTCTTGTGATGACATTCAAACGTTCAAACTCGTTGTCAAAACGATTGCGAGAAAGCACGGTCTTCATGCGACATTCATGCCAAAACCATTGTTCGGTGTAAACGGATCAGGTATGCACTGTAACCTATCATTATTCAAAAATGGCAAAAACGCATTCTTTGATGAAAAAGCAGATTTACAATTAAGCGAGACTGCTAGACACTTTATCGCGGGTATCGTCAAGCACGCAACAAGCTTTACAGCGGTCACAAACCCAACAGTTAACTCTTACAAGCGTCTTGTGCCTGGTTATGAAGCACCATGCTATGTGGCATGGAGTGCACAAAACCGCAGCCCATTGATCCGTATCCCTGCATCACGCGGCATCAGCACACGTGTAGAAGTACGCAGTGTAGACCCATCTGCAAACCCATACCTTGCATTAAGCGTATTACTTGCAGCAGGTCTTGACGGAATCAAAAACAAACTAGACGCACCAGCACCAATTGACAGAAACATCTATGTCATGGACAAAGAAGAGCGCCTTGAAAACGGCATCGCTGACCTACCTGCAACACTTGCAGAAGCTCTTGAGCTGCTGAAATCAAACGAAGTCATGGTCAACGCACTAGGCGATCACCTATTTGAGCACTTTATTGAATCAAAAGAAATCGAGTGGGATATGTTCCGCACCCAAGTACACCCATGGGAACGCGATCAGTATATGTCTCAGTATTAATAAAGAAAACCCCTTGGAGCCATTGGCTTCAGGGGGTTTTTATTTTTGTGGGTGTTTCTAATATTTCAAAATGAAAAAGCCGCCACCCACAATTCACCCACAAAAAAATGATAAAAAAATCACTCCATTATCTTGGAGATATACTCTTCATATTTATTCATTGAATTTGTGTCTATTTTTTCTAGTATGAGGTCCAAGCCAGCGAAGCTGTACCGATGCAGAAAGATTGAAGTAGAAATGATAAGATTCCCCTCAAAGTGTGAAAGACGATTCTGACGGGAATGATCAAAAAGAAGAGGAAGACAGGACTGCCTAAGATGGCACGCAAACGAATTCTTAGAAGGAGACTGTAACAAAGCATCTAGGAAAGGGAAAAAACCAGGTTATGTAATTAAAGTATCTGAAGATGACATTTTAGTAAGGTTCCTTAGTGGTAATACCTTGGTTGTCCAAAGTCTTTGGCTGAAAACTTGGATGAGGCACTTACTGAAGATGATCTGAAGGCTTTGATTCATTTGTCTTTAGATTTAAGGGACGAACACTTCTTTAAAATGTGTGTACGTGATTTGCAAGCTCTTCAGGGCAAATAAAAAGAACCGAAGCACAAGGCTCCAGCTCTAATGAATCTCGACAATTCATTATAACATGGGAGGCCTTGTGCATGAATAATCCTTACAAACATATAGACTCTAACATCTCAATTGATCAGCTTTTTGAAAAAGGAGAGGTTAAAGTCATTATCCTAGATGGCCATTCCAACGAAGCGTTTTTGGCTGAAGCACCTATTTACGGAAAAACGGAAATCACTACACGTGACGGCCAGTTCACAAATTTAAATTATACAAGTTCTCACAGAATAGATATTTAGCAGATAGAGTTCCCTAATTACTTGAAAAAATCTAAAAAATGCCGATTCAATAAAGAAGAATATTGAAAAGGTGTGTATTTATGGAGTATTTTGGATTTCTTGAAAAAATGGGGATACCAGGTAATTTGGCTGCTGCAATAATAGTTTTATTAATCATTTTCAAATTAATAAGACCTATTAATTTATTATCATCAAGTATCTTTGAACAAAAGTTGTTAACTAAAGATATGGTTATACTATTATTAAGTATTAAATATCTTGGACAGACTTTATGGTGGGTATTGATTAATCTGTCTATACTTTATACTTTTGGTGTACCGTCCTGGACTGGGGATCCAAATTTATCTCCCATGATAGGATCAATTTTTTTCACAATTGGTGCTCCAATTTTCACTATAATTTATGTTATAAACAGTCAATCCTCTTCAAAACTTAATCGGTTTGGGGTAAGAGTATTATTAGCAATACTGTTCATGGTTTGCTTATTGTGCTATTATTTTCCGTTGAATGGAACAGTTGTAACAA
This sequence comes from Bacillus sp. FSL R7-0672, assembly GCF_038601465.1. NCBI lineage: Bacteria > Bacillati > Bacillota > Bacilli > Caryophanales > Bacillaceae > Bacillus > Bacillus sp. FSL R7-0672. The sequence continues at coordinate 1,724,561 of NZ_CP152010.1, forward strand.
ATGTATTCGTGGAAAATCCAATTGGAAAATTAGCAATTATAATAGGATGTATGACCGTTCTATGTCTCCCTATACCAGCATTAATGAAGCAAATTTCAAAGTTTTTATATTGGACAAAAGAAAAGTATATACTCGTTTCTGACATTGATTTAGCTAATGAACAAAATATTCTTGAAAGTGATTTGAATAAAAAATCTTGGTATGTACTACACGCTATAAACAAAGAATTAATTTTATTAGGAAATAATCCTAAGCCAAAGTTATGTACAGAAACAAAAATTATCAAGTTAGAAGACTTGTGCAATATAAAAATGTCGATTGAAGAGGTCGATCAAGATTCTACAAACGAGGAATCTACGAACGATAGTACTACAAACAATAATTCAATTATATAATTAAACAGTCTGCTTATAAGATTTTTTAGAGAGAGGGTATAAATTTGTTAACCAACCAATTATGCCTTATTCCTGAGGTCAATGAAAAGCAGGTCCGTCAGACATTAATAAATGAATTGAAGCTTTATAAAGCATTAAAAGTTAAACAAGAGAATTTAAATGAACAAAAAGAAAATGGTGTTTTTACTTTATTCCCAAGATTAAGAGATCAAAATGTTTGTTCGGAGCTGAAGGTGCGGCAAATAGAAAGAGCATTAGAGTACAGCTTGGATAAAATTGAACAAGACATTATTCGAAGTACCTTACTTCACGAATGGTTAAAGATCTTGAGGTATGCGAAGAGCTAGGATTAAAGAAAGATCGATTTTACAAATTGAAAAAGCAAGCTACGTTTAAACTTTCGACAGCACTTGGAATCATCTGAGTGCTGTTTTGTATTTGAAAAAAAATAATGGTAAAATACATCATGTTTCTCATAATATGTTTAAAAGAGGTGCGATGATTTTGAAGAAACTTACACTCCTTCTAGTAGTATTAATTCTAACTGTGACATCTATAACATTAATAGTAAATAAAACCAAAACTGAAAAATTTAAGAATGAAAATTGGGCCTATGAATATCTAAAAATTAATAAACTGCATAACCAGAAAAAACTAACTGGAAAAGGTGTTAAAGTAGCATTAATTGATTCAGGTGTTTCATTTAAGCAGGAGATCAATGTTAAGAAGGGGGTAAACGTTTTAGATCCCAAAAGATCATATCAAGATAATCATGGTCATGGAACTCATTTAGCTGGAATTTTAACTAATAAAGACATTGGTGTTGCGCCAAACATCGATTTATATGTAATTAAAGCCTTGGATAACAATTTAAACGGTGATATTAATAATGTAATAGAAGCAGTGAATTATAGTATTGAAGAAAAGGTTGACATTATTCTAATGTCATTTGGCACTTTAAAATATTCTAAAAAACTGGAATCTGTAATAAATAGAGCTTTAAGAAATAATATTGTTGTAATATCATCGGTTGGGAACTATGGGTTACAAGAAAAGAGCGAGATACTCTACCCTGCTAAATTTGAAGGTGTTATTGCTGTAGGAGCTTTAAATATGAACGGTGATATATGGAAAGGGACAACTGTAGGTAATGGATTAAATGTGTTACTTCCGGGGCAGTATATAAAAAGTTATTCAAAAGATGGTTCTTTTTTATATAGTAGTGGTACTTCAATGGCGGCTGCCTACATGGCAGGTCTTGCTGCTCTCTTTTTTGAAGAATATTCTTCTTATAATAAATCCACAATCTCTAAAAAAATATGGAAAAAAATCAAAAATTTAGATAAAATAAATGGGTATTCAGTTATGAATACAGATAAATTTTTTTGAGAAAGAAGGGTTTATATGAAGAATAAGCTTATTTTAGTAGTACTGTCTTTTATTCTATGTTTTTCGGCGGTGACTCCAGTATATGCTGAGAGCGTAACTTCACAGGATAGTGAATTTGTGGTTAGTGATCAATTGATTGAACAAGTATACGAGGATACCGGTATAGATGTTTCAAATGTAGATGTATCAAACTTTAATAAAGAATTTGACTTTCTTTTGAATGATCCAGTATTTATTGAATTAGAAGAAACTTTAGCGTTACAGAGTCAGAATGCTGAATTGAAAGAAGACAGTGTAACTGGTCAGTGGATACCGGTGGTGGCTGCTGCTTTAAGATTATTAATTTCTCAAGTTGGAAAAAAGGGAATGCAAAAAGGATGGAAAGTAGCTAGACCATATGTGCAGAAAGCATTAAAGGCGCCTCAAAATTATATTATTGATGGCCCTGGATCAGGAGGGCGCATTATACAGGTACGTAGCAAAAAAACCAAAAAACCACTATTCAGACTAGATTATGCACCTATAAAACATGGAAGACCTGCTGTTCTGCATTATCATGTTCCACCTAATCTAAAAGATCATCATGTTATTTTCTAAAGGGGAGATCAACGTTGCTTAACTTAGACGATACAATGCATTTGCATGTAGGCTATTATGAAAATGATTTAGATTATGAAGGTGTGTTTTTTAAAAGTTTAGATTCAGGGAAATGGTTATTGTTTTTTGATCAAGAAAACTATGGTATAAAACTTAAACAAAAATATGAAAAATATGATGATTTTGGTTTGTTGGTTGGAGAGTATAATATTGATGATGAAGATATTGAGGATAAAGGTGATGCATTATTCGAACGATTTCTAAAAGAAAATGGTTTAATTAAAGCATAGCGTTTTTGTGTGATACGTTACAATAAATAAAATGATATAGAAGAAGACATCTTTATCTGTTTGAAGACTGTTATGCAGTCTTTAAGCTTTTCTAGAAGTATATTGATTCTGAAGGCGATGCGTTTTGGGAATAATTGAACCAAAGTGTCTATGTTTATGGGCACTTTTTTATTTGTATTGCAGAGAAAAAGCCGACAAAAAGGGGACCTTTTTTCTTAAGTGGATCATCGTAAGATAGAGACAAGCAAAATGAACGTGAATATTTTGTCCAGAAGGAAGAACCTGCGGACGCTGATCATTGAGCACTTTACGTGCCTTGATTGGTGTCCGCTTTTTTTATTGGGAGACGCGTCTTTCCTTTATCAATGGCGTATCTGGATACGGAACAAAGGTGTTGAGAAATGTGGCCATACGAGAGGAACATTCTGAGCCTGGATAGCAGCTGGTCTGCGGCAGCCGTATCGAGGACAGTTTTCACTTGATGATTGACTGTACTTGGCATCCTCTCGGAGTGTAGTCATCATTGCAAAATCTATTTAAGCGAATAGCGTAAGGTGGTGCTTATTCGGCAAGGAGAGTATGAACATGAAGATCAGAGATTCTTTATCCGTAGAAACAACGAAGCAATTAAAGCGCATTGCTCCTGGTTCTAATCGAAAGAAGAAGAGCAATGCTGATCCGATAACAAAGCGATATTGGGAAGAAATCATGGGAACGAGACGTGAAACGTACCAACGACAAGGCGGACGTATCCGGAGGAAACGCTGATTTGATGGGAACAGTCGTCTTTTGGGTGTATGGCTGCAGGTGCTTTGGTGTGGGATAGGAGCGCAAAAGCAAAAAAGGAGATGATGAACATGGCATCAAAATTTGGTGTATCTGCTAATCCAAAAAAAGCGAATCATACTTTAGGAAAGGACAAGGTTGTGGTTGTTGCGATTCAGAATCACAATGATTACATTTGTGGACCAAATCTTATTCCTCAACGAAAAGTTGCAGGGAAATGGGTCACAATCAAGACGAATTCACCTAACCCGCTTAACCCAGCAGAGAAACAGTACGATGAATTCGGCATCAAGGAATCACTAGGTAATAGAAAAGGTACGTATCGATTCAAAGTAGATTTAGAGCGATACGACAAAAACGGAAACCACGTTGAAACTGTTGGTACGTTCTATACATCTGAATTTTACGTTAAATAAAACCAATGCACTGAATACCTGGAAATTTTCAACTCACCTCCGATATAAGTCTAGGAGGTGAGTTTTTTTTCAACAAAACTAACAGTAAAACGTCATTTGATGATGCTACAGACGCAAGATTATATTTGCAACAGTTTGGGAAAAATATGCATAGTGCTAAGTTTTCTGAACAAGAAAAATTTAAAGACCAAATTAAGAAACATGATAGGAAACACATTAAAATGCTTTTGGGTAGGATTGAGGATATGTTAGATAACAAAAAATCTTTAAATCATGTTTTTACAGCTTTTTTTGTAATATTGGCTTTCATTATTGGAAATCAAATAAAATTTAGTGAAAGTCTTTTTGTATATATAAAAGAAATAAGCTATCAATTTATTGCTGTATGTCTTGGTGCTGTTATGGTTTTTATAGTATGGGCCATTCTGACTTACCGTGATAAGGCTTTACTAGAAGAATTGAACGGTTACAAACGATTACTACAAGAATGTTTAGATGAAATTCCAGATAGAAGTTTTAAATTAGATAAGTACTGAACGCCTTAGGAGATAATGTGTTTTTTTATTGGAGGCGATACAATACATCATGAATATCAAAACAATTCCCGTACATAAAATCCTCCAATATACCCCTAGTGTCAATACTCTCGTACGATTAATAAAACATAGTTTATATGGACTGAATATATTTTCTTTATGATCTAATTAAAGAAGAGCATTAGTGTATTAATCCGTTATTTGTTTACTTTATGCATTAAAATGGTGAAACAAGAAGTTTCTTGAAGTATATTTAAGAATATCAAAATCTAATTATTAATACTAATGGGGGAGAACTAATGCATCAGTTAATGGACAAAGAAAGATTTCTCAAAAAATATTTAATCAATGAAGAGGAGTTTAAAGAGACTGGTATAGTATGGAGTGAATTAAAATCAATTTTTAATGATTATACTTCTTGTAGAGAATTACTTGAACATACAGGTAAAACAATAGCGGATATTTTAAGGACACATTCTGATGCTCATACGGTACGAATGAGAATAAAAGACCCTGAGCATCTTATTGAGAAATTAATTAGAAAAAGCATTAACAACTCCGAGTTTTCATTTGATATTGATGATTACAAGTCAAAAATAACTGATTTAATTGGGCTAAGGGTTCTTCATTTATACAAAGATCAGGCTATAAATCTTGATAACATGATAAGAAATTATTGGGATTTGGAAGAGAAGGTCATAATTTATATTAGACAGGGTGACATAGATGATGATGAGAAAGCTAAATTAGAAGCAGAAGGGAAATTCAATGTAAAAAAACATTCAGCTGGATACCGTTCTTGGCACTATTTAATAAAAAGTCGTTTAACTAAAGAGCTAACTTTAGCTGAAATACAAGTTCGCACAATTTTTGAAGAGGGTTGGAGTGAGATTGACCATCAACTTCGTTATCCTTATTATGTTGGGGATAAAATCTTAACTAATCAATTACTAGTGTTAAATAGATTGGCTGGTAGTGCAGATGAAATGGTTAACTCAATTAAAGAAACATTAGAGCGTTTTACAGAGCTGAATCAAGAGAAACAAGAGTCGAAAAATACAATTGAAAAATTAAGGCAAGAAATAAGTAATCTAAACTTGAAGGAACCACAATCAAAGTCACTTTTAAATTTAGTAAGTAATATTGAAAGACAGCAAGGAGATGCAATGTTTCCTGCAGCGATTCGTTTCCAGCAAGTATTAGAACAGGCTAGAGCAGTCGATTCTGACTTGATTACAAAAGCTATTGATAGAATGGGATCAATTGCGTTTACAGGAAGTCGAAATAAATAAAACAAACTCAAACTTAATTCAGCAGCTCGGAGGTGGGTGATATGTAATGGCTAGACGGCGCGATCTAAGAAGAGATGAGGCTTTTCGTCTTTGGAAAGAAAGCGATGGAACCCGCTTGCTTAAAGACATTGCAGATGAGTTGGGTGTGACAAGCAACACAGTCCGTAAATGGAAAGCGAACGATAAATGGGAAGACAAATTCAAAGGGAGCGCTCCTAAATTAAATAGGAGCGCTTCTTTACGTTCCGGCGCACCTAAAGGGAACAAAAACGCCAAAGGAAACAAAGGTGGTAAAGCGCCAACTGGTAACCAAAATGCTAAAGGTAATAGGGGCGGCGCAGCTCCAAAAGGAAATAAAAATTCTTTACGCACGGGTGAATATGAATCTATCATGTTTGATTATATGGACGACACAGAAAAGGAATTCTTTGAGCAGATTGAGACCGATCCGCTCTATCAAATTGAATTGACCATACGTGAGCTTAGTATTCGAGAGCGGCGCATGATGCACAGGATCATGAAGTATGAGAATGGTTTAACCGATAATCAGCGGCGTGTACTTCAACAACTTAGGAAGACAAAAGACGTTGCACCATCCACAAGTGAGAATGGTGTTGTCAAATACGTTCCGATTATCAATGAACGTCTTGTAGTCACTGAAGTTGAAGAAACTCAATTACCTGTTATTGATCGCATCCTAGAAATAGAGGAAGCATTGACGCGAGTAACAGACAAGCGTCTTAAAGCCATTAGGCAGAAACACGACATTATGAAAACTATGTCAGAGCATGAATTGAGGCTGCGTGGTCTTGATCTTGCAAACCGAACGAGAGAGGCAGAACTGGAGCGAATCACCGCTCGACCTGTCGATGACTCTGTACAGATAACGATTAAGAGAGCAAAGAAAAAAGGTGATGGCTGATGCAACTGATGGAGAAGGAAGTCAATCCACACTTTGAGGACTTTCTTTTTGACTGGGATCAGAAGTTTCAGTTCTTGGTGGGTGGTTACGGGTCATCTAAAAGCTATCACATTGCCCTGAAACTCATCTTAAAGTTACTGGATGAAAAGAGGACAGCCCTTGTGATTCGTGAAGTCTATGACACGCACAGAGATTCCACGTTTTCTTTATTTGAAGAGATCGTGAATGATCTAGGACTCGACCATGTCATTCAGTGCCGGACATCACCGCTCATGCTGAAATTCCATAATGGGAGCCGGATCATCTTCAAAGGCTTGGACAAGCCAGCCAAATTGAAGTCGATCAACAACATCTCAATCATATGGATTGAGGAATGTTCCGAGGTTAAGTACGAGGGATTTAAGGAGCTGCTTGGTCGTTTGCGTCATCCAACGTTGCAGCTGCATATGATTCTATCAACGAACCCTGTCGGGCAGGATAACTGGACATACCGTCACTTCTTTAAAGACGATCAGAACAACCGCTTTATTATGGATGACGAGACATTGTACGAAGAGCGAACCATTGCTATCAACGATACGTACTATCATCATTCTACAGCGGAAGACAACTTATTCCTTCCGGTCAGTTACATTAAGCAGCTGGACGAACTGAAGGAATACGATCCAGACCTTTATCGAATAGCCCGAAAAGGTCATTTTGGCATTAACGGAATTCGTGTTCTTCCTCAATTCGAGGTGCAGCCGCATGAAGATGTGATGCTGGCCATCTCAAATATTAATCGTCCTTTGCTTAAAGCGGGCATGGACTTTGGTTTCGTAGAGTCATATAACGCTTTGATTCGACTGGCCGTCGATCATGAGAAGAAATATCTATACATCTATTGGGAGTATTATCAAAAAGGCACAACCGATGATGAAACTGTTCAAGAGCTTATCGAATTTGCAAAAACAAAAGAGCTTATCAAAGCGGACGCAGCTGAACCGAAAACCATCGCATACTTCAGGAAGATGGGATACAACATGGTGGCCGCTCATAAGTTCCAGGGATCACGTTTGCAGTACACAAAGAAGATCAAGCGGTTCAAGAAAATCATATGTTCCGATTCATGTAAAAACACGATTTATGAGCTTCAGCCGCTCACATACAAGACAGACAAGAACGGTAACATCATAGAAGACGAGTTTAAGATTGATCCCCATACGTTGTCGGCCATCTGGTATGCGCTAGATGATTATGAGGTCACCGATCTGAAAGAGAAACCAAAAGAGCGGACACGCCCGAACAGAGAAAGGAGGTCACGCTGATGAATAAAGTGAAAGCTACTGTGATTAAATCAACTGTTTCTGAAACGACCAAACAAATTCATGAGGATGGCTTTAATTATGAGGCTGATGGCGTTATTGAGCCGCCATACAATATCAAGGAGCTCAAACAAATAGCCGAGTATTCTACCATTCTTCAACAATGTATAGATACATATAAAACGAATATTCTAGGATTCGGCTTGGGAGTTGAATACACTTTCGACTTCAACGCTGAGAACGCAACAGAGGGAAAGAAAAAGGCAGCTGAGAAAGAATGGACAAGGCTTGAAGAGTTCGCCAGATATATGAACTATGATGAGTCAGCCGAAGTGGTCCTTGGTTATGTGATAGAAGACCGAGAAAAAAACAGGTAATGGATTTGTCGAAGTGCTTCGAGATGGTACAGGGAAGCCTGCAGCCTGCAGGAATTGAATATCTGGATGCACAATACTTGAGAGTCTGTAAGCTTGGTGATCCTGTTGAGGTCGATTTCCGATACACAGAAAACGGCCAGGTAAAGTCATTGAAGCGAAAGAAGAGATTCAGAAAATATGTTCAGAAAATCAACACTATAAATGTTTTCTTCAAGGTTTAAGGTTTAGAGGAAAAGAAGTTGTATCCTTATATTGAAGAGTTTGCTTTAAGCCTTGCAAATCTCTATGAGAAAAGGAATGATTCGGAGAGGGTAGCAGATTATTATAGAACTGCCATAGAAGCTCAAACCGAAATCCAAAAAGGAGAGTGTTTATATGAATATTAAAATGAAGATATTGATTAGCACCGCTTTATTGGTAGGTGCTGCTTGCCTGGGTTCTCTAAATTACTCTCAAGAATCAACTGATCGAAATACCACTGTATTTCCTCAAAAAACCGATCGAAACACGACGATGATTGACCGAAATACAACTTCTCTAAACAGATAGACAAAATTAAAAGAGACTTCGAAAAAGAAAGTGGGAACAAATGTTTGATTGACAATTTGGATTTCGTTATAATAAGAATAAGATTGACCCCTTCATGAACCTGGCTGATATTCAGTCAGGTCTTTTTTATATCTACTGGTAAACTCGTTTTTCTTGCAGGAGGTGATTTGATATGAAAGTCAAAATCATTGAAGGGCCGAAAGTTGACGAGCGTCTTAATGATTGCTATCACTATTTAATTAAGTGGTGGAGCAAGGAGTTAAAACGGGATAATCTTGTCTGTCAAAGTGTAAGCAATAAAAGGATAAATGAAGAGAAGCTTGATTGAAGCATATATGAAGAAATCAAGAACTGTAATTTCATTAAAGATGAAGGTTTATCCGGTGTTTCTAATTAGACTTCGCAATAAAATTAAAACAGACCTTTTAGGTCTGTTTTATAGAAAGGATTTGTTATCTTTTATCAAACTAGGTTTATAATGAATTCTCATTCTTTTAGGAAACACCCACAAAATGCCCACGAATCACCCACAATTTAAAAATATTTTATGATTTTGTATTATTTTTTTAAGATGAAAATCTCTATAAATCAACGTTGATGATTCACTAAGACATATAAAGACAATATAGGTTATAATCCGCACCCAAGTACACCCATGGGAACGCGATCAATATATGTCTCAGTATTAATAAAGAAAACCCCTTGGAGCCAATGGTTTTAGACTAACCTAGTCAAATGGGACATAAAAAAACACCCTTCAAGTGATACACTTAAACTGGAGGATATTTTTTATGAAAAAAAACAAATATTCAGCTGAAATAAAATGGGCAGTTGTGAAAGATAAATTAAGCGGGCAGTTTACCAATCAACAAATTATGGATAAATATCATATAAAGAATGTGTCTCAGATTAAAACATGGATGAAGTGGTATCGAGAAAATCAGTTACATCGATTCGATCAGCCAATTGGAAAACAATATAGCTTCGGGTATGGACCTGACAATGTATCAAAAGAGGAAAAAGTGAATAGGCAGATTGAACACCTTAAGATGGAGAATGAAATTCTAAAAAAGTATTTGGAGATCATAGAGGAGTTGAAAAGGGAGTAGCCTTGATTTGATCGAGAGACTACGGAAGAAATATACAGTAACGTCTATCTTAAGTATTTTGCAGGTCGTTAGATCGACCTATTATCGTTGGGTATCCGAAGGAATACGTAAAAAATCATAAGTCGAGAAGGCTGTTATTTCCTTATGTACCGAAACGTCGTTCCGGTACGGCCACCGGAAGATTCGAAAGCTACTTCAGCATCAATATGCTATCAAACGAAACCGAAATACTGTACAGCGCATCATGCAAAAATACCATCTTCAATGTCGTGTGAAGCGTAAAAGAAATTGGAAATCACAAGGGGAATCTGTCATCATTGCCCCAAATATATTAAATCGGAACTTCACCGCAATACACCCGAATTTAAAATGGGTAACAGATATTACTTATATTCAGTATGGACCGAGAACGCTCTACCTTTCGACCATTATGGATTTATACAACAACGAAGTTGTTGCCTATACCCTAGATGATCACCAACAAACATCACTCATATTGGACACATTGAGGATAGCTTTAGAGAAAAGGAATTTGCCTAAAGGTGTACTTGTGCATTCAGATCAAGGAAGTGTATATAGTTTGTATGCATATCAAAAGGAGCTGGGGGCAAGGGACCTTACAAGCAGTATGTCTAGACGAGGTAACTGTTGGGATAACGCAGTGATTGAATCATTCCATTCCAGCTTAAAATCAGAGGAATTTATGTTTACAAAATTCAATTCTATATCAGAAAAAGATGTCAGACAACGAATCGACCATTACATCAAGTATTATAATGAAGAGCATATCCAAGAAAAATTAGGCTACCACGCACCAAAAACATTTGGTAGCATGTCAGCCTAATAAGGGTGTTTTATTCGTGTCTCATTCTGCTATGTCAGTCTATGGAACTGACCCCATAAGATGAGACAAATAAAAAACACCTTCAAGTTTGAAAATGGATCGTTGTGATCCGAAATAAAACATGGAGGTGTTTTTTCTATGGGGACAAGAGTGAGTTATCCGGTTGAAGTCAAACAGAAGGCTGTAGAAATGAGATTGGCAGGCGTACCTATGAAAGAGATCATGCAGAAATTGAATATCAAGAATAAGACGCAGGTTCAGACATGGGTGAGGTGGCATAAGGCTGGGGATACACACCGGTTCGAACAGCCTGTTGGAAAACAATATACCTATGGAAAGGGTCCCGAGTACTCTTCCGAATTAGAGAGACTGCAGGCAGAAAATCGCTATTTGAGTCAACAGAATGAAGTTTTAAAAAAGTACAACGAATTGGAAAGGAAGTTGATAAGGAAACGTCAATCAAACTGGTAGAAGAATTGTGCAAAACGATGACGGTACAGGACATCTGTGTCCATTTAGGCATCTTACGTACTTCGTATTATAGATGGAAAAAGGATCTGACTCAGAATCATTCTAAAAGACAACTAGAGAAACAGGTCGGCACGTTGTGCCGAAAGCACAAATATCGATATGGTTATCGAAAAATCACAGCCATACTAAAAAGGAGAATGCGTATTAACCATAAAACTGTTCAACGTATCATGCAGAAAAACCAGTGGCAATGCCGGGTTAAAATGAAAAAGCGTAAGAAGAATGGGCAGCCCTATGCCGTGGCCAGTAATATACTGGATCGGAACTTTCAGTCTGATCGCCCTCTTGAAAAACTAGTAACGGACATCACGTATTTGCCTTATGGACAGAAACAATTGTACCTTTCCAGTATATTGGATTTATATAATGGAGAAGTGATTGCTTTTACGATTGGTGATAAGCAGGACACAGACTTTATCTTAAACACACTTAATCAGCTCCCAGCACTGCCTGAGAATTGCGTGTTACATAGCGATCAAGGTTCTGTGTATACATCTTACGAGTATCAGAAAGCTGTTCATATAAAAGGCATTACCATGAGCATGTCCCGTAAAGGGACGCCCGCTGATAATGCCTCCATCGAATCGTTTCATTCCTCACTAAAGTCTGAAACGTTCTATCTTAACAGGATTGACCGCACTACGACCAGCATCGTAGAACGCACTGTCAAAGAATACATTTATTATTATAACAACATCCGTATTCAAACGAAACTAAACAACCAATCACCGATAAACTATCGGCAATTGGCTGTATAAAGGTGTTTTGATCCCTGTCTCAAAAACGGGGGTCAGTCCCCTATTTCAAGGGGGTTTTGTTTTTGAGGATGTTTTTAATATTTCAAAATGAAGGAGACACAACTAACAAGTATGAATATATGAGCCTTAATTGGTCAGAAAGCTTGGGGGATAACTGATCTAATTATTGACCCAGAACCTTTAATCCAATCAAAAGAAAAAGCACTTGAAGATTTAGGGATTGAATTTAAAGACAAGTCACAAGAATTTAAGGATTTCGAGACCACAATAAAATTTCATTAAAAATAAGTGAGACATTTTATAATGGTTATAAATAATAAAGATAGCGGTAGGGAAATTCATCTGAAAGTTAATGAAATACTCGAGTTGCATTTAGCTGAAATAGAGAATTCTAACCATCAATCTTCAGGAATGTTGCAATACTATAATGTCTTTTTTATAGGTATGTATGAGTTCAGTATAAAAGAGTATGTACAGACTATTCAATATTTATAAGATTTCTGAGAGGCAGCTGGCGTTTGTTGTAGATGAAATTGAAATCTTTATAAATAATCGTTTGAGAGTTTAAACTGTCTGTAAGTGAGCTCTAAAATTACCTGGCTTGATTTTGCTAGAAAAAAACATAAATTCTTGTCCTTTTGTTGGTGTAGCGATTGAATAATTTAAATAATATTTTTGATAGTTGTATCTTGAATAAAGCTTTTTAATTTCCTCAGCAATATCGTATGTTAAGATCCAATAGCGATTCCTCATCTGCTTTTGTATTACTTTTGCTAATTTAACATGATCTTCATGACCATAAAAATTGGTATACAAATCTGGTCCTTTATCGTAATAAGGCGGATCAAAAAAAGTTAGAGATCTACGAGTATTCTTAACGACTTTTTCAATAAATTCTATCGCATCATAGTTGTAGACTTTTATTCTAGAAGCCTTTGCTGCAATTAACTCTATTCGATTTATAATATCATTTTTATTGAATCGACAATCCATTTTGTCATTACCGTCCTGATTCTTACCACCAATGACACCAGCTTTGATTATTCCAGAACGATTTGTTCGATTTAAAAAGAGTGTAGAAAAAGCTAATGATAAGTCATCTGCAGTCTCTTTATTTTTTTGAATGTTCTTCTGTTTGTACCATTCATCCATTGTTAAAGGGGTTAATTTGATTTTTTCTATAAGGCTATCTGGATGGTTAATTATTGTTTTCCATAAACAATAAATACTTTTATCAACATCATTAATATATATTCTTTCGACATCTTCATTTATCAACAGTCTTATTGCTACTGCGGCTCCTCCTGCGAAAGGCTCGATATAACTAGTTAATTTGTTTTCAAGAATGAGGTGTCTTACATAGTTATAAGTTTTATCTTTGCCTCCAGGGTATCTTAGTGGAGTTAATGTGGCTCTTGGCAAAAAATCACCTACTTTAAAATTAGTTTATTTCTACAGAAGGATATCCATTTATCTCGCAAATTTTATTAATTTTTTTTATGAATAGAGTTGTGAATTCTTCACGACCTTCGACTTGTTTCACAAAAGTATTAAATACTTTATTAACAATATCCTGATTATTTGAAAACCACTTTTTATATCTTTTTGTGTCAATATCTCTAAATTTATTAATATCAGATATAATGCTAGGGTTAATATTTTCTTCAATTAAGGTGGAAATAATATGATCTTTAGGCTTTTTAATCTTACTAAAGAAAAGTGTATCATTTTTTTCTGTATCTAATAAGTACTTGACAAATAATTTTTCAATAGGAAGTTTGAGTGTTTTGTTTGGAAGTTGAATTATATTGTCATCTTTCTTAACTTTTGAAAGTGCTGTGTTAGGTACATCCGCATCAAAAACAATAATGGTACTTGCCATAAATGCACTAGTATTTCGACATAACTTAATTAACAAGTTATAAGGTAAACCTTCATTTTCATCTGGTACAATAAAATTTACTCTTCTTAATACTTGTTGTGATGTTACTAATCGCTTTATGAAATTGATTGCTAGTTTATCTTCACACAATACATCCACTTTGGGAATTTTCACTTTAGATTCAAAGTCAAAAGTAAGTTCTTTATAAATACTTTCATAAGGGTGGTTGCGTTTAACTTGAACATCCTCAGAATATAATGATGACAAATAGTAAGTTGTAATCTCCTGTCCACTTTGTGCTAACTGTATGGCATGTCTAATTAGAGGTAGGGAGTGGGAGTTAACTAATATTTGAACTTTGTATTTACCAGACCATTTATACAAAAAATTAAACAAATTTATTTGTGCAACGGGATGAAGGCTGGCCTCAATTTCATCAATGCAAAAAATTCCATTATAAAGATCTTTATTTTTGTTTTTTTCTGCAGCTCTCATAAATGAAATCAGACTAATAGCGATTCTACCTAAATTATCTTCACCAGATGATATTGATTCAAAATTATAATGTGAATTTTTGGGTCCAAAGGTTTTTTTTGAGGATGCATTAGCAGTTCCTTTTCCTTGCACACTCTCGATAGAATTATAAGAGTCTTTAATTAAAACTGTATTATAAAATTTAGAAATGAAATTTTTTTCTTGATCAGTTAAGTTTAAAATCACCGGAATTGCATCAGATGAGTGAATTGAATAGAGACGATTTAAATTAAGATAATTAGTATTAAAAATTAAATTTCCGTCACCTTTAGTGTTCCCGCCAGTTACTATACGAATATTTGGATCTGATTTACTCCTTGGTTTTGTATAAACGGGAATCTTAACAGATAAGCCTTCAGTATCTTCTATAAAAACATCGTATTCGTAGCGTTCTTTATCATATTCAGAAGAAAGGCGAAATATCTCCCTGAAATTGGTCTTCAGCGGACTTCCAAATATATCATTTACATCTGAATTAAACGGTTGAACACATAAACCAATTAACGTTGATTTCATAGTTCCATTATGGCCTGATACTAAGGTAATTCTATTTGCAAGGTCAATTGTAGAATCTTTTCCCATATTCCTGAACTTTTTGATATTAATTCCTGAGATCTTTTTCACTTTAATATCTTTATTACTAAGGCCTAATTCTTTTCTTGATATAGCACCTGAAAAATTAATTGTTTCAAGAGCTTCTACTTTATTTATTGATTTCATTCATAGTCCCTCCATTTTTATAATATAAGTAGCAATTATTGATTCAAAAATATGTTTATACTAACATTAACGTTTAGTTTCCAACAGTTTCATTATTTCAAGAATAATAAATCAACACAATCTAGCTGTTAACAAAATATAATTTGATTATGTTTATCCTATTTTTATGTACACAGGTATATATCGGAAGAATGTATAAAATTTTTAGGTAAATGGGGATTTTGTCAATTGAATTATTAGAACAAGTGCTGTAGTGAGTTGTTACGTAATCAATAAATCAATAGCTGTGGTAGAATTAGGTACACTTTTCTTTACAAATGGTTTCATTCAACCTCAACATGATGATGTCCAAACCGTCGCATCAAGAGGGAGCTCTGGAGGATAATTGGTTAATAAACGATAAAGTGGATTAAAGTGTCAGGCTCCTTATGGTATTCTAGTAAAAGAATATTCCATAAAAGGAGTCTTTTTTATATGAAAATATTAGATGCTCCATCTTTACTATCAGCTGTCGAACAGAGGTCAAAGGCCTATCATAAGCTTCATGAAGAGATGAAACTTGTGAAAAAAGCATTAAAAGGTGTATCGGGATTAGGTGATGAGTTTACTGGAAAAGGTGCAGATAATATCAAAGCTTTTTATAATGATCTTGCACTATACGCAGACACTTATCTTGATTTTATCGATATGCAAAAGGCCTTTTTAGATGGGGTGAAAGGAAAGCTGGATGATGAATCATTAGGCGGGAGTACATTTATTGATGAGCACTTCTTAGACGCTCAATTGAAGCAAGGCATTCAGAACAATAAAGATATGGTTAAGGAACAAAAAGAAGCCCTTACGGCTATTTTTGACGATGTCAGTGATCTAATTGAATTGCAGACGTTTTCCAGCAAAGAGGTAGATGAGCATTTAGATGATGCGAACGAAGAAAGAAAAGATGCGATTGAGGCATTACATAAAATAGACCATGATCTAAAAACAGAATACGCAAAGTCAGAAGCGATTGAAAAACATCTTGAAACTTTTTATTCAAAAATGATGGCTGCTACAGGACAAGGTAAGAACGCTCAGCCCATGTATTATGATGCAAAGGCATTTCATGAGACAGATGTGTACAAGAATCATGATAAAATCGATGCACAGGTGAAAGCATATTTAAAAGTGAAAAAAGAAGAAAAAGAGAAACGAAGAATCAAAGAATTGAAAGAAAAGCTCAATGATCCTTCGTGTATATCAGAAGCGAAATACTTTGAGATTGTAGATGAAATTGGATATGAAAATCTTTCTTACGATCAAAAAATGTATTACAGCCAGCTGCTCCAAATCAAAGCACAGGAAGAAGCATCAAGTGTCTTTATTGATGGTGTAAAAGGCGCAGCAGTTGGTATATACGATGTAGCAAAAGACACAGTGATCGGAATATATGATCTTGTCGCTGACCCTGGTGGGGCTGTAGAATCAGTTGTGACAGCTATTTCTCATCCGATTGAAACATCGAAAGCGATTGGAAAATCGATTTCAGACTCATTCCAAAAAGAAGTCATAGATGGTGATGCGTATTCTCGATCACATTGGTTCGCCTATGCGACTGGTTCTCTAGCCCAAATCGTCTTTGGTTCTAAAGGGGCAGGAGCCATTACAAAAACAGGAACAACAGCGGCGAAAACAACAGTGAAGAAAGGGCTTGAACAAGGAGCAAAATCAATCGACAGAGTCTCCATTCCTAGCCTATTGCCATATTCACCAAAGTTTCAAATGGCTGGTGGACCGAAGCTACCGTATAACGTTTTTGACGGCGAAAATCTCAAAAATAAACTCCTCTCCATGGCAAAGCGACTCGACAACAATTCAGGCTACGGAATCTCTCAGACAGGCAGACGATTACCAGCACCTAAATCATCACCGGCTGTTGTCAGTTACGGAGATCACTATGTAAGATGGAAACGTAAAAAAGTATTAAAACCAAATGTCGTTTATTCAACAAAGCAAGGGTACACCTACACAACCGACCACTACGGAAGGATTGTCAAAGTCGAAGCAAGTGATTTAAAATACGGAGAGGTCAAAAGAAACCAATACGCCCAATCCAATTCAGGAAAGCCTGACAGATTACTAGATGACGATGGTGGTCATTTAATTGCATCTATTTTCAAAGGATCTGGCGATATAGACAATCTTGTGCCGATGAATGGGAATTTAAACAAAGGGGAGTGGAAAAAGCTTGAAAATACTTGGGCTGATGCTCTTCAAAATGGTGATGAAGTTAAAGTGAAGATTACCCCTAACTATAAAGCGGATTCTCTACGCCCAGAAACTTTTGATATTAAATATAAAATCGGTGATGATGAATGGGAAATCAAAAGGTTCGACAATGTGTATGGAGGTAAAAAACAATGAATGAAGAAAAAATAGAACATTTATATAAAGAGATAGTTGATGTTGTAGTGGGAACAATACCAATTGAATGGGGAAAGGTGTATTTATATGGGGAGGTAGTTGAAGGTTCTCAAACTGTTTACTTTTATTTTTCATCTAAAGAAAATGAGAGCAAACTGATATATAGTCATGAGATCACTGAACTTTTTGAAGTGAGTGAACTTGAATACAAAGAAAGATGGCATCAATTAGTTGACTGTATCCAAGAACTTAAGACAGAGTTTGAACAAAATGGTCAAAAACCTTGGACAAACTTCACAATGATATTTGATGAAACGGGGCATTTTAATATAGAATTTAATTATGATGACCTTTTGAATACAAACCCTCATGAAAGAAAAACTATTTGGAAATATAATCATCTAGGTATTATACCTAAAAGCAACTCTGGAAAAAAACATTTAGAAAAATACCTTTCTACATTGGAGTAACTTTTAGAGATGTTATAAAATTCGTTTTGATAGATTAAAGAAATAAAGACTAGAGAACATATTGAGAGCATCATTCCAAGCAGAAATGGTGCTCTTATTCAATAATGCCCCCTATTAATCAATAACAAAACAGACACACTTAGCAATAAAATAAAAATCAATACATATGGAATCAACTGTGTATTGATTAGCATGTCAAAGAAACCGATTCACGAAAGCAAAAATATCGAAAAACACAATATTCTTTTCTAATTAAATCTTTCTTTTCACTTTATTTAAACCGATAAACCGTCACTTCACAATCACCCAGTACTTCTTCCATCATCTCTTCAACAATCGCCCAATCGCCGCCCGCCAGTCCGCAGCCGATCCCGTAGGGAATGGCGATGGAAGTATGGTTTTTCTTTTCATGTGAATGGGTTACTGTGTCTTTTAGGCTTTGTAAGCAGCTACGTAAGGCATCGTAATCCGTTTGCATTCTTTTTCTTCCATATCCAGTTTGAGCAAATAAGTTGGCAATTGTTTTTCCGTCATTAGTTGTGATGAGTTGAACGGAGCTTAACAAGTCATCTCCATGTTCTGTACATAATTGTTTATACTCTTTGTGCACATTGGGATATTTGCTTTTGATTTGTTTGGCTAATCCAGCACCCATGACCCCTTTACAGTTCACCTGGTGACAGATGATGTCTTCACTTGCCTCTAAAATGTTGCCATCCACTGTTTTGATCATATCGTGTAACCCCTTTTTAATAAAATAGAAACTTATGTTCTATTTTATCAGTTTTAATCAAATGATTTAATAGCAAAATGCTTTTTATGAGTTTCATTTATTGAAGACAGTTTACAACAACTTGATTGTCAAAGCTTGCTCATGTCATCTAAAATATGGAGAGACTAGAAAATACGAAATGATGCAAAGAGGAGTTATTTATGAATCAATTAGAAACGAATCGTTTAATTCTTAGACTGTTTTGCAATGAAGATGCGACAGGGATGCTTGAGTACTTGTCTAATCCAAGAGTAAATTGTTTTCTCGCTGATCGAATTTCTTCATTAGAAGAAGCTTTGGCTATAGTGCAAAAGAGAAAAAAAGATCATTCATATGTAGCGGTTTGTTTGAAAGAAAGTGGGCAGATTATCGGTGAGTTGTTTCATTTAAAAGAGGAGCCTGATACGTATTCAATCGGCTGGAATTTCAATGAAGCATATGAAGGAAAGGGGTATGCACGAGAGAGTGCTGAAGCATTTTTGTCCTATTTATTTGTAGAAAAGGGAGCAAGGCGGCTTTATGCCTATGTAGAAGATGATAATGTCCGTTCGCAGGCATTATGTGAGCGATTAGGCATGCGGAGAGAAGGCCTTTTTCTTGAGTTTATTTCATTTACTACATATGAGGATGGCACCCCTAAATATGAAAACACGTACCAATATGCTTTACTAAAAAAGGAATGGGAGCAGCGTCATTCTCTATAGAGCAGTAAGTAAATGATGTCAGTGACAGCAAAGTGACAAACATGTCATATGGTTCCATGGTTTGTTCGTTCAATCGATGGAAGAGTCATCTTATTTCAATTATCCTTGTCATAAATCGAGGAAAAGGAATGAAATGAGATGCAGGGATATAATGAAGATTTATTTAGGTGGGTGAATCAGCTCAGTATCGATCATGGTTATTTGAATCCGATATTCATTGGACTAGCTGAATATACTGTGCTGTTAGCAGCGCTCACGTGTCTGTTCATATGGTTTCAAAATCGAAGTAGAACCAATAGGGGGATGGTTGTATCTGCCGGACTTACTTTCATATTGGCAGAGTTAATGGGGAAAATCGCAGGAATTTTTTATTACAACCAGCAGCCCTTTGCCGAAATGAGTCATGTCAATCTTTTGATTCAAAAGGAAGTGAATAACTCTTTTCCGAGTGATCATACCATCTTTATTTTTTCTGTATGTCTGATCTTTTGGCTTTTTCACAAACGCCATGTTTATTGGCTGATCATAGCGTGCGCTGTTGGTTTTTCAAGGATTTGGGTAGGTGTCCATTATCCATTTGATGTCTTAGCAGGTGCTGTCATAGCGAGTTTAACAGCGGTCGCTGTTGTCTATTTGCCGATATGCCAAAGGAGCGTGAATGCCATTTTGTCATGTTATGAGTGGCTTGAGCAGAAAATTGTAAGGAAGAGAACAAAATAACATGTTGCAGCAAAATGCCCCGATCTGTTAATGGCTCAGATCGGGGTACTTTTTATTTTCGCCAAAACGTTGAACAATCCGCCTTGTCTTCGATATTAAATTCGATGATTTTCTTTAGGAGAGGATAATCAACTGGCAAGCTTTCCTTCATGCGAAACATCTTTTTTCCATGATCGTAACCCGCTTGTACAATGTCAGCTGAAAAGTGATCAATTCCTTTACCTTCTGGTGCGACAGAAATGTGATGTTTTGCCACGCTAAACCCAATAATAAATGTGCCATGGTCTGTGAACATGGGCTGATTCCAAGCAATTTTTGGCTCTAATTGAGGGAATGTGTCTAATATCCATTGTAAAATGTCTTGCGTGCGCTGCTTCAGCTCTGGATTACCGATATTGCCAACATATTCTTCAAACACATGCATGATGTTTTATCCTCCAATTTCATCGACCTCATAAGCCTCAGACGGGATTCGAACCCGCACTCCTTTCGTAAGCATAGGCTAGGGGCAACACGCTTCCCTACGGAATTTCACCAACAGGAATTTCGCCTGTCTCAGCTAGTGTGCTTTTCGGTGCTTCTGAAACCCTTGCCTTGCGACCCGCCAGCTACAATTTGTTTTACGGCGCTCTTCCCTTCTAGAGCTACTGAGGCGCGGAAGTTAATTGACCATATGATATATAGTAAAATGCTAATAGGGGTATTGTAAAGAAAAATCAAAAGGAAGAGATGATCTTCAAACTAACCATTAAAAGATAAAAAATGAAATCAGTATGAGTGAAAGATTGTATACATGTTTAAAAAAGCCTTACCTAAACCTATCTTACGCTCTCAATGAGGTTTTATATAAAGCTCCCGTTTATAGTAAAAAACGACCCCGAAATTGGAAGTCGTTTTGTGAAAGTTTTATTTTGAAACAAAGCATTTTCCGTTAGATAATACTTCGCATTTCACAAGGAAATAACTGTTGCTACTTGTCCAAACTTGAGTGTAACTGACCCCATTTTGTTTAATTAATACGTAGTCCCACTGATCAGGATAAGCATCTCTGACCCACTCTAACGGAGCAGCACTTGCAGTATTCATAGAAAATAACATGGTTGCTGAAAAGGCGATAGATAATACAGCTTTTTTTAATGTTGATTTTTTCAAACAAAACAACTCCTTAATAGTAATTTACCTATTATTTGTAAATAGGTTGATTCAATAGTATCAAAGAGAAAGAGTGTTTTGTGTCGAAATTTGTAAAAATACCTTAAATTTACCTATTTTTATAAGGTGATCATTTTCACAATTTATGAATAACCTTTAACTCCTTTATAGGCGTATTAATTTGGCTTTTTATTTAGGAATAGCTGGCATCGTTTTTGGCGGAGCATGACAGAAAACCGGCGTAATATCCCAAGATTCAATAGGAAAATGACAACTTCTAAGTAACTTTTCGTTCAGTACATTTTGCGGTTAGTTCCCTGGTGACTTTTCCAGTCCCTAATCTTTAGGCGAATTGCACAAAATAGTCAAAGACACATATGATAAAAGACCATATGGATTTGTATACAGCATTGAATTGGGCTGATGGAAAGTGACAAACCTGTTGATGAGTAAACTGAAAGAGATCAATAATCAAACAAAAAATGAAGGCTTTACTCACAAACGTTCAATAAGTTCTCCTTTTTTGCTCATCATGGAAGATGGGGAACCTTTCTACTCATGGGTGTTCTTTGAAAGAAGTGTGTTTAAGACTTGCTATTTTTCTTTGATTTCCATCAATGAAGAACAGAATTGTGTGGTGTTAGAGCTTCTTGTTCCGTGCTGCATGCGATCGACGTGCTGTCAGAAAGTTTTATATCGATCCAGTTCAAAGATCCTTGTTGATCTTTCTTTTTTATGCGGAATGATTGAAACAGAATTGCCAGTCTATGATGCGTTCATTTTAAAGAACATAGAGCCTCACCACCTCCTTCTTGATTTTTCAACATCGCCCAGTGCGGTTGAAATCTGGCGGAATGGAACAAAATTACCAAATGCAGCAACAGTGGTTTTGCATCATCGTGATGATCAAGATGTGCCAGTTTCTATCACGATTCAAACGAAAAAAGCATGTCATGATATATGTGTTCAAAAAGGAGAAAGTCGATCGATTACTGTAAAAGATATGATGTTGATTTTAAATCATCAAACCGCTGAAAAGGTGCAAGCACGCTTAGATATTCAATTGAACATGGTACAAAGGAAAAAAATAAGGCTTTGAGTCTGGGGTAATCGCACAATCTTCGTAGATCACTAGATCATAGTCTATCAAGAATAGGTTAAAGGAGGGTTAAAATGGCTATTTTAGGCGGGTGTAGTAATGAGCAAACAGGTTTTGTGAATGATGCGGTATGCTTCACAGTCGATTTAGCAGCAGCAGCGGATCCAGTTATCGTCTGGACGGATGGAACACCATTTGTCATAAACGGGACCATTATGGTGGAAAACAACGGAATCGTGGCTGTAGCTCCAACTGTGACATTAGAGGTCAACGGTGCGGCTGTTCCAGATTTCACTGTACCCCCAGGAGAGAGTCGATCCATTACGCTAAGTGATCTTAACTCCATTGGGATTGTAGCTACTGGTGGGACCTCGACTGGAAGTATTGTCGTTTCTTTTTCTCTCAATTATCAGTATTAGTGTGTATGTCTTGAAGATTCCACAGTTTGAAAGAAGTGAGAGGCATGTGTGCCCAGCTTAATATGTGTGGAGGAATAATGGGTCCGACCGGCCCGACCGGATCAACGGGCTCAACTGGAGTAACCGGCGCAACCGGGTCAACGGGTCCAACGGGCGTAACCGGCCTGACCGGATCAACGGGCCCAACGGGTGTAACAGGCCCGACCGGAGTAACAGGTTCATCAGGCCCAACTGGAGTAACCGGCGCAACCGGACTAACGGGTCCAACAGGGTCAACGGGTCCAACGGGCGTAACCGGCCTGACCGGATCAACGGGCCCAACGGGTGTAACAGGCCCGACCGGAGTAACAGGTTCATCAGGCCCAACTGGAGTAACCGGCGCAACCGGGTCAACGGGTCCAACGGGCGTAACCGGCCCGACCGGATCAACGGGCTCAACTGGAGTAACCGGCGCAACCGGGTCAACGGGCCCAACAGGTGTAACCGGCCTGACCGGATCAACAGGTCCAACGGGCTCAACTGGAGTAACCGGCGCAACCGGGTCAACGGGTCCAACGGGCGTAACCGGCCTGACCGGATCAACAGGTCCAACGGGCCCAACAGGTGTAACCGGCCTGACCGGATCAACAGGTCCAACGGGCTCAACTGGAGTAACCGGCGCAACCGGGTCAACGGGTCCAACGGGCGTAACCGGCCTGACCGGATCAACGGGCCCAACGGGTGTAACAGGCCCGACCGGAGTAACAGGTTCATCAGGCTCAACTGGAGTAACCGGCGCAACCGGAATAACAGGTCCAACGGGAGTAACCGGCCTGACCGGATCAACCGGCCCAACCGGCCCAATTGTAACCGCTAACTCAATGTACGCGTCTAATACGTCGGGAAGTACAGTGCTTGTTGTCTTAGGCGGGGCAGCGGTTTCTTTGCCTAATAATCAGAGTTTAGATGGCTTTACGGCAAGTGGTGGAAATACGATTTTTACAGTGCCTGTCTCAGGTCGCTATTTCATCACATATCAAGTGAACACAAGTGCAGCGCTGCTTGCTGGAACAAGGCTGATTAACAGCGGATCTGCCATTCCTGGTTCTATATTAACACCCGCTTTATCAGTATCTACCTACAACGTATCTCTCATTACAACACTTGCAGCAGGTAACCAAATTTCTCTCCAAATTTTCGGTTTAGTCGCAACAGTGGTGTTACTTGGGGGAGGGTCTGTTGGAGCGGCACTTACCATCATACGATTAGAATAATGAAAAAAGCCCCCAAAAAGGGCTTTTTTCATTTTTTCAAAGGAAACGGTTATTGAAGATTCAAGTGATTCATATTAAAATGATCTCAAATGGACTAATTAGCAATTGCTAATAGAAGTTCCATATTTAGTGAAATCATGTCATGTAGCTGAAGGTGATTGGGGGTGTAGAATGAGCAAAGTTCCTGTTGCGGAATTGGCATCACTATTAAATGACTGGAACATGGAAATCAAAAAAGATCATGCAGATGAGGCAGAACGGCTATTTGCTAAAGCGAAACAAGCAGTAGAGGAAATTGACGATGCGGACATCCTTATGTACTATTCTCTTCTTGAAAAGAGGCATCACATTCTCATGTACAATTTAAGAGGTCAAAAGGGCAGTGTTTCAACGAAAAGTATAGAAGGTCTTCACGGGAAAAAAGAGGATGACTTATCTAACCGCCTTGCCTATTATTTCGATTTTTATGAGGGTGTGTATGAGCAGCATCAAGGGAATTACGAGGTTGCATTGCAAATGTATCAAAGTGCTGAAAAGCTCTTAGATAAAATTCCAAGTGAGATAGAACGAGCTGATTTTGATTTTAAGGTGGCTTGGCTTTACTATCGTCTTAGTCATATTATGCTCTCATTAAGCTATATTCGCAAAGCCCTCCACGTCTATAAACGTCACAAACAGTATGAAAGAAGAACGGCACTTTCATACTCACTCGTTGCAGCGAATCTAACAGAGATCGGCCGGTACGAAGAGGCTCTTGAGAATTATCGTCTGGCGGAAGAGGTTTTGACAAGCGAGCAGGATGATTTTATGCTTGCTCAACATCACCACAATGTGGCTATTTTATATTCATTTTGGAACAAACCGAAAGAATCAATACGTCATCTTGAAAAAGCGCTGTCCCATCAAGAGTATTATGATTCAGATTTCTTTTTCCATTCTACGTATCTGATCAGCCGGGAACTCTGTGTGATTGGTGAAAAGCAGCGTGCAAGCCAATATATAGAGGCTGCATATGCCAAAATAAAAGATGCTTCTCATGAAGTGTTTCAGCTCAAAATAGGCATCGTACATGATCTTTACTTAACGAATGCGCCACAAAGATTTCAGCAAGTTGATGAGAAATTAAGAAAGTTAGAAGAGAAGAATGAATATCATGAAGTAAAAGAGCTTTCACATTTTGCGGCAAAATATTGTGAAAAGCAAGCACTTTTTGAGAAGTCTGTTTTTTACTTGAACAAAAGTTTAGAAGCGGATTTACATATGAAAAGAATGGGGTTGATTTAAGATGAAAACAGGATTAAAAGTATTATTCGTTGTAGGTTTAGCTATCGCTGCGTCTGTTCTAACTCAAAACGTTGCGGGTTCATTCGAAGTAGCAGAAAAAATCATTGGTGGTTAATCACTAATCCATATCTCGCCCTTGTTGATGATCGTCAGCAAGGGTTTTTTGTTTAAATAGGCTCTTCTTATTAAACGCTACAAGAGCGTTTAATAAGAAGAATTCGCAACAAAGGGGGTGTGCAAATTTGTTACCTGCCCCATTATTCTAAATAAACATAGGGCAGAGCAACAAGTTAAAAAGGTCACCTTTCTTTGCTTAATTTAATTTTTTGCAGGACTTTTCATTCAAATTTTATCAGATTGGTCTATTGTACATAGAATTGAAAGAAAAAGTGTGAACACCGCTCCGTTTGTCATACATATGATGAGATGAAGTGTATCTAGAAGGTAGGTGATTGTATGGATCCACGGGTGTATGGAGGCTTTCACGGCGGCGGTTTTAGTGGAGGAGCAGTGGGCCCTCATATCGGCTTTGGCGGGTATTATGTGAGCCCTGGTGTGTTCTCTGGTTTAGGCGGTTTCCCTGGATACGGTGGATTCGGGACTTTTTCTGGATATCCGTATGGCTCCACGTTCATTATGGGGCGTCCTCCTGGTTTTTATGTAAGAAGTTATTAGTGTTTCATTACAGTGATTGAAATAGCCATCTAACGATTGGCTATTTCAATTGATGAAAGTGCTTAAATGCAGCAGTTATCACAATGACTCCCAGGATAGAGATAGGCAGCCAAATGATGATAAACGGATCGTATGCATCAGTGTATGCCGCTAAAGCAGCACCTAGGCAGTAAAAGACAATAGAGCCTATTCGCATGAAACTGACATGCTGAATGGGAGCTTTTCTTTTTTCCCGATGTGAAATGCGCTGAGCCAAATCCTCAAATAGGTTGGCGAGTGTATTCGTTAGAACCGTTGTGGAAATGCCAGCCACATTTAATTTGCGGGCGGCCGCTGTCTGTAGGCCCATGGCCATACTTAAAAGGATAATCAGCATAAAATAAGCACCTTGTGTATAAGGGAAAATGGTCATGAGAGCAAATAGAAGCAGTATCAGGACTTCTATGATAAAGATACGTGTAACGGCTTTTGGCCAAAACGTTTTCTCATTCTTTCCGCCTATCACAACAGCAAGTAAAACCCCTAAAACAAATCCACTCAGTGCGGTGATGGAATGAAGGGCCGTAAGCTGCAAGGAGCTTCCTGCTGCAATGCCAAGCAGCACAATATTACCTGTCATATTGGCTGTAAATACATGCCCTAAGCTCAAATAGCCAATCACATCCACAATACCTGCTGCAAGGCACAAGAAAATAAGTGCTATATTTCGAAATGAAAGTGCGGTCAAAATGGTCATCCCTTTCTTACTCTCTAATGAGTAAGTGTAACGCTTAATGACCGCGTATGTCCATCTTATGTGCCGGGATAATGTCCTCAAGCCGGTGCAAAACTTGTCTGAAAGTGTCATCATTTACAAGGTGCCTCATGCGGCGGAATGGATCGCCTTTTTCCTTTAGACGCTCTATCACAGCTGGCATGGTAAACAAAGAAGGATGAAGTCCATCTTGATGGAGTTCGTCCCATTCAAGCGGTGTCGCTACAAGTCCAAGCTCATTTCCTCTTGGTGAATAGGGCGCAATGATTGTTTTTCCAGCATCGTGCTGAATATAGTCTAAATACAAGCGATTGCCGCGTTTTTTCTTAAGACGTTCCAGAGTAAATAGCTCAGGGGCTTGTTCACATAAAAATTGGCATATAAACGCGGTAAATGTTCTCGTTTCTTCGTATGTGAAGGCATTTTTCTTTAATGGAATATACACTTGCAGTCCTTTACCACCGCTTGTTTTAATAAAGGCTGTGAGAAAGAGGCCGTCTAAAAGCGTTTTGATTCGCTTGGCAGCTTCTATCGCTAGATGAAACTCGTTAACAGACGGCGGGTCTAAATCAAAGACGATTTCGACCGGCCGGTTCGTATCCCTTGTTTCAAAGGGAATATGAAATTCCATTGCAAGCTGGTTGCCGAGCCAAAGAAGCGTCTGAGGGTCATTACAGACAGTGTATGAAATATCATCAGCTTGATCGGTCAACACATAATCTGGCGCATAATCAGGTGTCGATTTTTGATAAAAGAATTCATCCCCGGCGGCGCCATGAGGGAACCGAATTAAAGTCAGCCTTCTTTCACGTAAAAAGGGCAAGAGATAGGGAGCGGCTTGTCTCAAATAAAGTATGTAATCTGCCTTGTTCAGATGAAGAGCTGGCACAATCGGTTTTTCAGGATGAGTGATGTCAATCACAGCAGGGAGCGGATATAGCTGTTTGAGCATTTGCTGAAACGTACACGTCGCTGGATCAGTATCTAGTAAAAAGGAAGAAAAACGCGGCTCTCTTAAGGCGGATCCATCAAAGGAGATACAAGCAATGCTCGCGACGATAGAAGGTGGGATTTCATATCCTGATGTCCCTGTTTGATTGCCTTTTGTTTGAAAGAGCGTACGCAGCATTTGTTCTTCTTCTTTAGAAAATCCATGCTTGAATTGGACAACCTCGGTGAGATGATGACCTTGATAAATACAGCCTTGGAAGTAGCCATTTTCTTTATCAAAACGAGTCACTATGACAGAGATATATCGCCAGTTTTTGATTTTCAACCATTCTTTTGACCGGGTATTGTCGTGCCATTTACTCGTCCTTTTTTTCGCAACGAGTCCTTCTGCTAAATACGTCGTCATCAGCTTTTTCATATGTTCAGGATTTGTGTCTGTATGAATGAGTTGAAGAAGGGAAGGGTGCTCAAGCTGAACAGATGGCGGAAGTTTTGCTGCTTTGAAAACTTGCTGTAACTGTTTTTTCCTTTCCATCAACGGCAAATCAATTAGAGATTGCCCTTTGCATCTTAATAGATCAAATGCGATCAAATGACATGGAAACCGCTCAGCCTGCAGCTTTATAGCCTCTTTGTTTTTCAGCCTGCCTCTTTGCTGAACCCTCGCAAAATCGCTTTGCTGTTCATCCAGTAAAAAGACCAATTCCCCGTCAAACGTCAGAGGTAAAAAAAGAGCAAACTGATCCCTTAATTGTTCGCACTGTTCAATCACCTCAGGAAACTGTTCGTTTAATCGTTTTCCGGCTCTGCTTTCTAAATGAATTTTGTTTTGATCCCACGTCAGAATGACTCGAAAGCCGTCATATTTTAATTCATACACCCAGTCTGCACCGGTAGGAACATCATGTGCAGCCGTTAATCGCATAGGTTTCATTTGTGCATGTCACTTCCTCATATGATGTGTTCTTAGAGTGGGATGAAATTTTCATTCACATACATAAGTCTAACGAAAACATTGCATAGTAAGGAGAAAAGAACGGAGGCGACGCGATGCATACAGTTTGGAAAGGCGGCATTAGCTTTGGACTAGTCAATATTCCAGTGAAGCTGTTTACCGCTACAGAGAACAAAGATATTAAGTTAAGACAGCTGCATAAAGAGTGTCACACGCCCATTAACTATAAAAAGGTTTGTGCCAACTGCGGGGAAGAGGTGGCACCAGAACAAATTGTAAAAGCGTACGAGTATGCAAAAAATAAATTCATTGAATTAGACGAGGAAGAGCTTGAAAAACTGCGAAAAGAAAATGAAGAAAAAGCCGTGGAAATCATTGATTTTGTGAAAATAGAAGAGATTGATCCAATCTATTATGAAAGAAGTTACTTTTTATCACCAGATACCGGCGGAGCGAAGGCTTATTCATTATTAAGAAAAGCTTTAGAGGAATCGGGGAAAATTGGTGTGGCAAAGATTATGATTCGCTCAAAGGAGCAATTAGCAATTGTTAGGTGCTATGAACATATTTTGCTGATGGAAACCATTCATTTCCCTGATGAAATTAGACAGGTATCAGATGTACCGAATATCCCCCAAGAGGAAAACATTGTGAAAAAGGAGTTAGATACAGCGCTTCTTTTAATCGAGCAATTAACCACAACTTTTGATCCAGCTGCCTATCAGGATGAATACAGAGAACAGCTGATGAATTTAATTGGAGATAAAATATCTGGAGAACATACAGTTCAGCCAGAAACGACAGGTAAAAAAGATCCTGCATCCAATGTGACCGATTTAATGGCGGCTCTTCAGGCTTCAATCGACCGATCAAAACCAGCCAAAGCGAAAAAGGCAGCACCTAAAAAAAGAAAAGCACCAGCTAAAAAAGAAAAGAATGCATAAGAAAAGACCGCTTTCGAGCGGGCTCTTTCTTCTTTTCAGCGTGATAGAAAACCTTTGAAGTCTAGGAAGAACGAGCACCGGAGCGCAGACCTGACAACGAATGCGAGGGTTTGCCTACACGCTGAGACTGCTTACGGGCGATCTTATTGCGGTTTTAACACGTCCTGAATGTTCCCATCTTTTCTATGGATAACAACAGAAGTCCCTTTATTAGATGCAATCTCCTTTGCCCGGTCAATTGCTTCTTGTTTCGTTTCTTTGATCTCACTTACTCGTTTTGCTTTCTCTGTTTGAACCGCCCAGCCTTTTTCATGTTTGACGACATGCTGCGCATGATCCATGAGCTCTGGTCTTGCGGAGCTGCTGTCTTTAGATGGCGTGACAGAACCATGAGCTGAGAAATTCTCGATCTCTTTCTCCGTTGCGTTCTTTTTCCATTCTTTCGCTTGACTGATCGCAATTGGGATGGCTCTACTTTCGTCATAGCCTTCCTGTATCATTTTGTTCGCAATCTCAAGCGCTTTTTTTCGAATGATGTGATCTAACGATTGAAATGAAGCCGGATAATCATTCATCGTCCAAGGCATAAAAAACGCTCCTTTCTTTTATTTGAACACCTTCCCCCATCTGCAATGGATCAAACATCTCATTCTTCTCAAACCAATGAAGGGGATAAAATACATCGTTTTGCTGAGGTGTAATTTCATTAAATCCCGCAGAATAGAAGGTAGAAAAGGAGTGATTTTGATGATGATAAAAGGTTTGTATGAAGCCCATTTACCTGTGAGTGACTTGAAGGCGTCTATTGCGTTTTATGAAAAATTGGAATTGACACTTGCTCACGAAAATGAACGAGTTGCTTTTTTATGGATTGAGAAAGGTAAGAGCTGGCTTGGCTTGTGGAAAGTAGATATCAATGACTTCCCGTACCATCCTTCGACCCGGCACGTTGCTTTTCAAATTACAACGTCTAGTATCGAACAAATCAAGGATTGGCTGGTTGAAAAAGGCATCGGCATTCACCCAATGTTCGGCTTTTCAGAAGAGAAGCAGCCTTTAGTTCTAGATAACCCGCCGCAATTTCATGCAGCGATCTATTTTCTTGACCCAGATGGAAATCTGCTTGAATGCATTGCACCGCTAGAGCTTGATACAGGAGAAGACTACGATATCATGACATATGAGGACTGGGATCGAAAGAAAAATCCGTTTATTGATTGACAAAACCACTCATTGTAACTATATTGATTACAACGGTGGTGAAAGATTGTGAAACAAATTAGCAGCAGGTATCCGATTGCTG
The DNA here is from genome assembly GCF_038601465.1 of Bacillus sp. FSL R7-0672. Lineage (NCBI taxonomy): Bacteria > Bacillati > Bacillota > Bacilli > Caryophanales > Bacillaceae > Bacillus > Bacillus sp. FSL R7-0672. The sequence goes on from NZ_CP152010.1 coordinate 1,755,647, forward strand.
TTCATATTTTGTCATTTATTGCAGGTGTTCAAAAAGAGTGTACAGGGGATTTTATTGCAGAAAGTGTGAATTCAAATCCAGCCATTGTTCGAAAAATGATGGCAATGCTCAAACGGGCGGGTCTCATTGAGATACGCCGCGGAGTAGGCGGTGCTTATTTAAAAATACCGGCAGAGGACATCACGCTGTTAGATGTGTACCGCGCTGTCGATGTAAGCGAGGATGAAGAATTGTTTAACTTCCATCAGCCAGTCATCGCATGTCCGATTGGTCAAGCGATGGATACAAGACTGAGAAGTGAACTAAAAGAAGCTCAAGCGGCGCTTGAAAATCACCTCAAACAAGTGACCATCCAGCAATTGTTGACAGAGTCAGAATAAAAGAAGCTCAGGCTGAACTTGGGCTTTTTTTACACCAATTGTTGTAATCGAAATGGTTATAACGAATAAACGGATACGTAAAGGTGTACCAAAACATCACCGTGAATCACAAAATGAGGAGGTCAAACATTATGAAGTTATTAGTAACAGGCGCAACAGGACAGCTTGGATCGCTCATCGTCCAGCATTTACTTAAAAAGGTACCAGCTGAACAAATTGCGGTGAGTGTTCGAAATCCGCAAAAGGCAGCACATTTGAAGGAAGCTGGGGTGGATGTACGCCACGGAGACTTTACTCAGCCAGACACCCTTAAGGCAGCCTTTCAAGGCATTGACCGCCTTTTGATCATTTCAACTGCGGATGGTGACCGCGTGCAGCAACATACGGCTGCCATCCAAGCGGCGAAAGCAGCTGGTGTATCTTTTATTGCTTATACTAGCGTTGTGAATGCAAGAGAGAGTCAGCTTGTCCTTGCACATGACCACGCAAAAACTGAAGAAGCCATTGTGGCCTCTGGCATTCCTCATGTGTTTCTAAGAAACAATTGGTATGTAGAAAATGAAAAAGATACGATACTAGCAGCCGTTAGCGGCGCACCATATTTAAGTCCAATTGGTGATGGCAAGGTTGGCTGGGCAACAAGAAATGACTACGCAGAAGCGGCCGCAAATGCGTTAACACTTTCTAAACATGACAAGGAGAAATATGAACTGTCAGGACCTCTTCGGACGCATACTGAACTTGCTCGCATTGTCAGTGAAGTGAGCGGAAAAGAGATCAAAGTGGAGCAAATTGATGTCGACACATTTGGGGAATTTTTAGCTTCTAATGGTGTACCAAAAGAAGCTGTGCCATTTGTCAAAGCCATTCAAAGCGGAATTCGCGATGATGCCTTAGCCATTGAAAGCGATGATTTCAAAACCTTATTAGGCCGCCCCTTAACACCTATCAAAGAAAAAATTCGTGAAATGATTTCAAAATAAATTTTCTCAAACGTCCTATCAAAAGGGCGTTTTTTCATTCAATCTACACGAGCACTTCATTGAAATTTCAGGAAGTTGGGGACTAAAATGGAATTTAGGCTTATTATTTGTTTATTCTTCCTGTTTAATTGAGAAAGTGTACCCTAGCATAGGGAAGCTAATAATAAGGGTTAGATTTTCAATAAGTTCTTATGGAAAATGGACGTATATAATGGCTATCACTCTTTCTTAACATATGCAACCTTTTTAAACCTACATAAGCAGGTGATGAAATGTTACGAAAAGCCTCACTTTCTTATTTTATTGCAAGCATTATTACAATAATAGTCATTTTGATTGAAGTTGGTATCCGTTCAGCAGTTGTTTCTCCATTTGTTCTACTTGATTCGAATAAAGATAACAATCCAAAAGTATTAATCTCTCATTCTCTTTATCAGGGTGGCTTTTTATTAACCTATCAAGATGGTCACTCCAAAGATCGTTCAGAAGCAGCCTTTCAATTGGGGGGAAATCAAATACATTTCACGGAGATTCCATCTAGGGATGGAATTAGCACAATTGAAACTGACAAATTAATGAAAGATAAGGCAACAGTTTTTCTAAGAAGAGGTTTTGTATCTATTCATGATGATAAAATCAAGATGGAACAGGTATCGCAAAATCCTTTTTTTTCTAAATATAATCTAACGAATTTAACAGAAACTACCAAGGTCAAAACAGGTTTTAAGCATAATACCACATATATTATATTAATTACCTTAATGGGGATTCTTTTTCCAGCTATGTTATTTTTATTTTTTAATCTTCATGAATCTATGAAAAACCTATTCACATTATTTATCCCCTTTGTTTTAGCCATTTTTCTTCCCTTGGGATTAAATTATTATTTCTTAATGGGATATGTGCTATCAATAACAGGCTCTTATGTATTAAGCATTATTCTCTCTATACTTGTACCTAGTTTCCTGTCAATTTTATTGACAGCTTATTCATTTGAGTATACTACAAAAGATACGCCTGAAGATTTAGAAGAAAATGAAGGCGCGTCAGGAAATTCGTTCTTAATGAATGTTAGGGAGCAAGTTGTTTTGTTTGGTGCTGCCACATTATCTTTGCTATATTTCGGATCATATTTATTACTTCCTTTGTCATTTCAAGCGAAGATCATGGATAACCTTTTTCTATTTTGTGGCTGGTACTTCGCCCTAATCATATTATTTATTTTTGGTTACTCAATCATTCAAAAAATAATAAACAAATATGAACTTTTAAATACGGAAGCATTCATGAATATTCGCAAGGATATTGAGAATAAGACAAACCAAAAGGTAAATATTTGGGTGAAAAAAGACTCTCAACAGGATGTGAATGCCTGGATATATTCTTTTAAACTTCCATTTAAAAGAAGAGTCGATGTGTATGTGACAGAAGGGTTGTTAGATAAGTTTGAAAAAGATGAAATTCGTGCCATCTTATACCATGAAATGGGGCATGCGAAGTTAAAACATGCGCATTATACCATGTTTCTAACTTTGATCGTAACATTATTTATGGGCATCAGTATGTATTATGCTAGACAGGTTATGCTTGCTAACGGATGGTGGCAATATGTTCTTATTTTCCCAATAGGAATAATTCTCATGGTTTTCATAACGGAATGGCTGCCAAAGAAAATCAGCCGGTTGTTTGAAATTCAAGCTGATAACTTTGCTATTTCCCATCTTGAGAATAAAACACTGTATCTCAATACTTTGATTAAATTAAGCAATCTTATTGAAGAAGAAGATGGAGATTATGGAAGAAAGTCTGAATGGCGTGAAAGTCACCCCTCTTTCGAAAAAAGAATTGAGAACATAAATAAAAATTAGGCCACCTCACACCTATCAAAGAAAAAATTCGTGAAATGATTTCAAAATAAACATATGAAAACGTCCTATCAAAAGGGCGTTTTTTTCATTCATCCACACGAGCCATAATGTCCAAATTTAGACAAATCACTTCGTTGAAATTTCAGAAATTTGGGATTAAAATGAAAATAAGCCTGTTATTTCGTCATCAGATGACCAAATTGATAAATCAAATTGCAGCAAAGAAAGGAAGTTCGCCGATGAAAGTCCATTTATTCGTTACCTGTTTAATCGACACCATCCAGCCAAATGTAGGAAAGGCCACAGTGGAAGTATTAGAAAGGCTCGGTGTAGAAGTGGAATTTCCAGAGGCACAAGTGTGCTGCGGACAGCCAGCCTTTAACAGCGGCTATGCAAAAGAAACCATTAAAGCAGCAAAAAACATGATCAAAGCCTTTGAATCAGCTGAATATGTCGTGACGCCGTCAGGTTCTTGTAAGGCGATGTTTTTAGAATATCCTCAACTTTTAAAAGAAGATCCAGTGTGGTCAGCAAAAGCTGAGGCACTTGCTGAGAAAACATATGAATTAACAGAGTTTATTGTTGATATATTACACGTCACAGATGTAGGGGCGAGCCTGAAAGGAAACGTAACCTATCACACATCCTGTCATATGACGAGACTGCTGCGAATTAAGGAAGCCCCTTTCACACTGTTGTCAAATGTCAAAGATTTGACGATGACACCATTGCCGCGCGCAGAAAATTGCTGCGGATTTGGAGGAACCTTTTCAATAAAAATGACACCTATTTCTGAACAAATGGTCGATGAGAAAGTCCAAAGCATAGAGGAGACAGACGCCGAATACATCATTGGTGCTGACTGCGGCTGCCTGCTCAATATTGGCGGGAGACTGAATCGTCTTGATAAACCCATTCAAGTGATGCATATCGCAGAGGTATTAAATAGCCGCTGACTTTAAGAGGGGGAACGGCACATGAGTATGAAAATTGGAGAGAAGGCCTTTAAAGAACGAATCGGGGAAGGATTAGAAGATACGGTCATGAGAGGGGCTGTTTCCTCAGCGCAGGAACGCCTGTATGAAAGGCGGCTATCTGCGAGCGAAGAGCTTGGCAACTGGGAAAAGTGGCGAGAACTTGGCGAGGAAATCAGGCAGCATACGCTGAAGCATCTCGATGACTACTTATACCAACTAAGTGAAAGCGTTAGTGCACGCGGGGGACATGTCTTTTTTGCAAAAACAAAGGAAGAAGCATCGGCGTATATTCAACATGTGGCACAGAAAAAGGCGGCCAAAAAGATCGTTAAATCAAAATCAATGGTCACAGAAGAAATTGAAATGAATCAAGCGCTTGAAGAGATCGGCTGTGACGTGGTGGAAAGCGATCTTGGTGAGTATATTCTGCAAGTAAATGATCATGAACCTCCTTCACATATTGTGGCACCTGCTCTTCATATGACGAAAGAACAAATACGAGAAGTCTTTCACGAAAAGCTCGGATATGAGATGTCAGAGACACCTGAAGATATGACGAGTTTTGTGAGAGCCATCTTACGTGAAAAGTTCCTCGAAGCAGATATTGGTGTCACCGGTTGTAATTTTGCTGTCGCCAATACAGGTTCCATTTGCCTTGTGACAAATGAAGGGAATGCCGATCTTGTTACGGCTATACCGAAGACACATATCGCCGTTATGGGCATGGAACGGATTGTTCCAACGATGGAGGAACTAGATGTCCTCGTTGGTCTTTTGTGCAGAAGTGCAGTCGGTCAGAAATTAACGAGTTATATTTCTGTCGTCGGACCAAAAGGAGAAGAAGTGGATGGACCAGAAGAATTTCACTTGGTCATTGTGGACAACGGGCGGTCCAATATATTAGGTACTGCCTTTCAGCCTGTTCTCCAATGTATCCGGTGCGCAGCCTGCATCAATGTGTGCCCAGTTTACCGGCATGTGGGCGGACATTCATACGGATCGATTTACCCGGGGCCAATTGGTGCTGTTTTATCGCCGCTTCTTGGCGGCTATGATGACTACCAAGAGCTCCCCTTTGCATCTAGTCTTTGCGCGGCCTGCACAGATGCTTGTCCAGTAAAGATCCCGCTTCACGAGTTATTAATAAAACATCGACAAGTCATCGTTGAAAAAGAGGGGAGAGCGCCTAAAGCTGAAATGATGGCGATGAAAATGTTCGGAATGGGCGCATCGACTCCCGGGATGTATCAATTCGGAACAAAAGCAGCTCCTGTATTGATGAATCGTATGGCTTCAAACGGACAGATTTCAAAAGGAATAGGTCCTTTAAAGAATTGGACAGATATTCGTGACCTGCCAGCTCCAAGTAAAGAAAGATTCAGGGATTGGTTTAAAAAGAGACAGAAGGAGGAGCAGTGATGAAGGGAACCATTTCTCACCGAGAGTCGTTTTTAGCTCATATCCGTAAGCAATTAGGGAAGGATTCCTCCCCGTCTGCATCTATTCAGCGTCCAGCTTGGAAGCATCAAGTTCAGTGGGAAACAAACGGACTTTTGTCTAAAGAAGAACTAGTCGAGCAACTGAAGAAGCAATGTCAACGAATTCACACAAGAGTGGTCGAAACAACACCACAGGAAGCGCCCTCTGTATTACGATCATTGATGACAGAGTATGGAGAGGGTTCTGTGATGACATCGGGCGATCATCGTTTTGAACAATATGGATTTTATCCGATGTTTGACAGCTTGCAGCACGAAGGATTCGCAGTCACCAGCTGGAATGCTGAGGCTTCAAGGGAAGAAAATATCAGGCTGGCAGAACAAGCGGCGTATTCGGTTGTATTCAGTGATTACACTTTAGCAGAATCAGGGACAGTTGTCCTTTCATCCCATCAGGGCCAAGGAAGAGCGCTCCATTTTTTACCGATGATGTATATCGTGTGTATCGAAAAAAGCACGGTGGTTCCGCGGATGATTCAAGCTGTTTCGGCTCTTAATCGCTCGGTAGAAGAGGGAGAGCAGGCGAAAGGTGCGATTCATTTCATATCAGGTCCGAGTAACTCTGCGGATATTGAGATGAATTTAGTGGTAGGTGTTCATGGTCCAGTTCGGGCCGTTTATCTATTGATAGATGATGAGTAGGGCTTTCGAGATGAAAGCCTTTTTTCATGCAAAAAAGCTCACACAAGTTTTAAAATCATCTTGCCTCTAGCGGATTGGACATAGTAAGATGACGACATACAAGATGAACTTCTCATCTACTGCTGATGTAAAGGAAGCTGCTTATGGACATGAAGTCAACTGCTCAAAAGAAATCAATTGCACTACCGCTTGTGATTTCAATTATTGCCATTTCGTTTTCTGCTATTATTGTGAAATGGTCAAATGCACCTGCTGCTATTTTAAGCATGTATCGAATGATCTTTGCCGCGGTTTTTATGCTGCCGTTTATTCTGCCTCGAAAAAAAGAATTTCTCTCGATTCAGCGAAGAGACTGGTTTTTCTTATGTATGTCAGGTTTCTTTTTAGGACTCCATTTTGTGTTGTGGTTTGGCTCACTAAAGCTGACGACTGTGGCAAGCTCTACTATTATCATCGCTCTTCAGCCGATGGTCTCCTTATTAGGCGGCTTTCTCATTTTCCGTGAACGAACGACGCTGCCTGCACTTTTGACGATGTGTGCCGCAATTGTTGGTGCACTTATGATTGGGTGGGGAGACATAGGTCATAGCCAGGAAGCCATCCTAGGAGACATTTTATCCTTTTTAAGTATAATAGCGGTTGTTTGTTATTTATTAATAGGTCAACAGGCTGTCAGAAAGATATCTCATTGGATTTATAGTTTTTGTGTGTTTGGTTTTGCCGGTCTTTTTTTAATTTTATTCAATTGGATTCAGCAAACTCCTTTTACAGGCTATCCAGGTAAAGAGTGGGGAATCTTTTTATTGCTTGCGATCATCCCCACCATGTCTCATGTTATTAATAATTGGCTTTTAACCTATGTCAATGCCACAACCATTTCAATGAGTATCCTTGGCGAACCTGTTGGAGCCACGATTCTTGCTGTATGGCTGCTTGGAGAAAAAGTCACGCTGCTCCAAATGTGTGGCGGTTTTCTTGTCCTTTTAGGCGTCTTTTTCTTTTTGATGCAGCAGCGTCAAAGAATTGTGATGAAACAAAAAAAATCCGGTTAAATTCCGGATTTTTACTCTTTTAAATCGTTTTTTTCAATCACTTTGTTCAATCTTTCCTCAACCTTCTTCAATTCCATTCGTTTTCTTCTGATCATTCGAAAAGCAATGACAAAGATCGTCACGATAGCAGCAATGAATAGAAGAGAGAACACTTGAAATAGAAGATCACCCATGTTAAATGCCATATTCTCCCCATTAGGCATACGTAAAACCTCCCTTTCTATCTATATATTACCATAATCGATAAAAGATTGAGATTTATCCATCATTTATCTATAATAGGTAAAATATCACTTATTAAAGGAGAACCAATATGAGAACTTTAGTCCTTTTACGAGGTCTCCCAGGGGTAGGGAAATCAACTTGGATCAAAGCCCAAGGCTTAGAGCCTTACACGTTATCAGCGGATCAGATTCGTCTTTTGACCCAGCCTCCGCAGTTATCTGTCAATGGGAAACCAGAAATTTCAAGCAAACATGACCACAAAGTCTGGTCTTTATTATTTGAATTGCTTACAGCACGTATGGAACGCGGAGACTTTACTGTGATTGATGCGACACATATTTCAAGCAAATCGATATCTCAATATAAATCGCTGGCCACATCGTATCGTTACAGGGTGTATGTCGTCGATTTCACGCAGGTGCCGCTTGAAACAGCTCTATTGCAAAATCGCTCACGGGAAGCTCACAAAGTTGTGCGGGAGTCTGTTTTATATCAAATGAATGAGCGGCTAAAAACAGAAAAGGTCCCGTCATGGGTGACTGTCTTGCAGCCTGAGGAATATCCACAAGTGATGACCTATCAGCCTCGATCCTTCGATCAATATGAGGCCATTCATGTTTTTGGAGATATTCACGGCTGTCATACCGCTCTGACCACCTATTTGCAAGGAGATATTAAAGAAAATGAACTTTATATCTTTGCAGGTGATTTACTTGATAGAGGTATAGAAAACAAGGAAGTATTAGAATGGATGCTCGCACATAGAGAATGCCGGAATGTCATCGTGATTGAGGGTAATCATGATCAGCATTTATACCGGTTTGCACATGGTGAAAAAGTAAGAAGCAATATGTTTAACCGGCATACTGCACCTGAAATCGAAGCAGCAGACTTTGATTTAAAAGAAGTACGGAAGTTTGTCAGAACATTTCATCAGCTTACGTATTTTACGTACCATGACAAGACATTTCTTGTTACCCACGGGGGGCTTGCTCATTTGCCAGAAGAGCTTCTGCATGTCTCAACACAGCAGCTCATTCACGGTGTAGGTGAATATTCAGATGACATTGATCACTTGTTTGTTCAAAATACTGCTGGATTAGATGTCATTCAAATTCACGGGCATCGCAATTTATACAGGCTGCCTACTCAAGCAGCGGAAAGGTCTTATAATCTAGAAGGCCAGGTTGAATTCGGGGGACAGCTGAGGGTGATGAAAATCACAGCTGACGGGATTGAGACTCATGAAATTGACAACCCAATCTATAGAGCTTCTGAGAAAAAACCATCAGCCGCTATTCAACCAGATATCTCACTAGATGACTTTTTAGCTCACTTAGATCAACATGAATATGTACAGGAATTAAAGCTTCCGCACCACATTTCATCTTTTAATTTTACGAAAAAAGCGTTTAGTGAACGGCAGTGGGATGATGTGAATGTGAAGGCAAGAGGTTTGTTTGTCAATATGGTGTCAAAGCAGATTGTTTCAAGAAGCTACAACAAATTTTTTAACATTGATGAGCGTCCGGAGACAAAAATGCATCATTTAGTGAACCACCTTCAATTTCCTGTCACCGTCTATGATAAAGCAAATGGATATTTAGGGACGGTTGGGTATAACGAAATGGAAGATGAATTGGTGTTTACGTCCAAATCGTATACATCTCATGTGAAGCAAAATCAGCATGCTTCCTGGGTCTAAGAGTTATTCTATCAGACCTTCGGAGACGTGCAGGTCGACTACATCAAATCATACGTACGTGACCACAATGCATCTCTTGTGTTTGAAGTCATTTTGCCAGAGAAAGACCCGCATATTATCACATATGATCATGATCAACTCATTTTGCTCGATATAGTGAAGCGTCAGCTAAGCTATGAAAAGGCACCATTTACTGAAGTGAAAAGAGTAAGCGAACAGCTTGGAATATCCAGCAAGCAGGAAGTGGCTGTGTTCCATAATTGGACGTCTTTTTATAAATGGTATCAGGCCGTTTCTCATGACGACTCGATCAAAGAAGAGGGATATGTCATTGAGGATGATCGCGGCTTTATGACTAAGCTCAAGCTTCCTTATTATCAATTCTGGAAGCAGATGCGCGCGATCAAACAGCGCGTTGCAGAGAAGCATTCCACGCAAAAATATATGCAGGCATTACAAACAGCGGAGCAAGCTAGATTTTATACGTGGCTTCTTGAGCAAGATGCCAATGCTGTCAGAAATAGCTCCATTATTGAGCTGCGCTCACAATTTGAGCAAAGCGATGCTGCCGAGTTGAATAATGATGGAATAAATGCATAGTCTAAAAAGGAGTCTTTTCTAAAGAAAAGGCTTTTTTTGATGCAATTGAAAGGTGGACCCTTACATGCCTGACTATATTGAAGTCATTTTACGGACGATGTTTGCTTTTGCGATTTTATTTGGCGGAGCACGTCTTCTTGGAAAGCAAACCATAGCGCAAATGAATATTTTTGATTTTATAGCAGCTATTAGCTTAGGTTCAATTGCGGCGAGTCTCGCGTTTAATACAACGCTTCCGTTTCATCACACGACGATTTCCTTTGTCACGCTTGTCATGATCATTTATGTGATTTCGCGCTGATAGCTTTAAGGAGCCGAAAATTGAGAGGATTTATGGCCGGTAAACCAACCCTTGTCATACAAAATGGCAAAATTCTTGAAGAGAATATGAAGGGAATGAGGTATACACTTGATTATTTAAATCAGCAGCTGAGAGAAAAAGACATTTTTGATATTAGCGAAGTTGAATTTGCCATGATTGAAACAGATGGACATATGTCAGTGAAAAAATATCCTTCGTTTGAAAATGTCACTCGGAAGGATCTTCAATTGTATATGAAGGCAGAGGGCTACATGCCTATCGAAGTGATCATGGACGGAAAGCTCATTTTGAAAAACATTCAAGAAAATCAATTAACTGTGGAGTGGATAGATGAAGAGCTTAAGAAAAGGCAGCTCTCCTTAAAGGACATTGTATACGCAGTCCGTTCAAGTAATGGCAGTTTATATATTGATACATATGACGACCACATTCACTCTCCGATTGATCAAGAATGAAGATGTAGTGCTGATGTCACCCGCCTGACACATATCTGACAATATTTATAAGTCCTTTGGCTTCTGTCTGACTAGGCATCATTTCTCAATTATTATTATTTTCAGAAAATGTGATGACGGAAAAAAATAAATGTGTTTAAGTGTATATAGAAGAAATTAAAATATTAATATAATATACCGTTTGCGGAATGAATGTTCATTCCTATGGTGAGGAGGGGATGAAGTGCCAGCAGTGACTGATAAACAAGAACAGATTATGAAGGCTTCGCTGGACTTATTTATTGAACGGGGCTTTGATGGGACCACGATGCCGATGATTTCAAAAAGAGCAAACGTCGGAGCGGGAACCATTTACCGTTATTTCGACAGTAAAGAGGCACTCGTCAATATTTTGTACCAGCGCAGCCTTTCTTCATTTATCGAAAAAATGAACACAAACAGTCCAGATCCAAAGGCGAGTATTCGGGCGTACTTTAAGCATGTATTTTATTGCTTGGTTTTATTTACAAAGGAGAATCCAAGCGGGCTATATTTTTTAGAAATTGATAAGCGATCCCATTACTTAGACGAGACGAGCAAAGAGAAAATGCAGCATTTGTTACATGAACTATTCCTTATCTTTGAAGAAGGGAAAAAGGATGGGATTCATCCAAATCTTTCAGGTAGAACCATTCTATCGATTGTATTTGGTGCCTTTGTACAGCTGCATAAACAAATTCTTGCAGAAGAAATAGAGCCAACGATTGAATTTCTAGAGGACATTGAGCAATGTTTATGGCGCGCCATTAGCGTTGCTTCTTAATGATATAAAGGGAGTGGGCACATGCAACAAACATCAATCATTCCAAAACCAAAAACATACGGACCTTTTAAAAATATTCCCCATATCAAAAAGGGGGAGCTTTCTCAAACCTTTTGGAGGCTAGCAGATGAATTAGGACCGATCTTTCAGTTTGAATTTTCAAAAGCAACAAGTATTTTTGTTTCTAATCATGAACTTGTCCAAGAAATATGTGATGAGAGCCGTTTTGATAAATACATTGGGACTAGTCTCAATAAAGTAAGAGCATTTGCAGGGGATGGGTTATTTACGAGCTGGACAGAAGAACCGAACTGGAGAAAGGCTCACCACATCTTGATGCCGGCGTTTAGTCAGCAGGCCATGAAGGGCTATCATGAGATGATGCTCGATATTGCCACACAGCTTGTACAAAAATGGCAAAGAACAGGCCGTGATGAAGAAATTGAAGTAGCAGAGGATATGACAAAGCTTACTTTAGATACGATCGGACTTTGTGGTTTTGATTTCAGGTTTAACAGTTTTTATAAAGAAAATCAGCATCCATTCATCGAAAGTATGCTGAATGGTTTAAACGAAGCGATGGATCAGGCGAGCCGGTTGCCGGTTGCAGATAAGCTAATGATCAAAAGAAGAAAAAAATTTGAAGAAAATGTCGATTTTATGAAGCAATTAGTAGATGACATTATTCAAGAACGGAAAAAACAAGATAAAACGGGCAATGATTTACTGTCCCTCATGCTGCATGCAAAGGACCCTGAAACAGGAGAGCGCCTGTCAGATGAAAATATTCGCTATCAAATCATTACCTTCTTGATAGCTGGGCACGAAACAACAAGCGGGCTGCTATCCTTTGCGATTTATTTCTTATTAAAGAATCCAGAAAAATTAAAGAAAGCCGTCCAAGAAGCAGATGATGTGCTGCAAGGCGGACTGCCAACATTTAAGCAGGTACAAAAACTAAATTACACTCGTATGGTTTTAAATGAATCTCTTCGCCTCTGGCCAACAGCGCCTACGTTCTCTCTTTATGCGAAAGAGGACACCGTCATCGGAGGGAAATATTCGATTGAAAAGAACCAAAGTGTCTCCGTGCTGCTACCTAAGTTACATCGTGATCAAGCGGTATGGGGAGAGGATGCGGAAGAATTTAAACCAGAGCGGTTTCTACACCCTGAAAAGATCCCGCAGCATGCCTACAAGCCTTTTGGGAATGGACAGCGTGCATGTATTGGTATGCAATTTGCTCTTCATGAAGCCACAATGGTGCTAGCAATGGTCTTGCACAACCTGGAATTGATTGATCACACATCATACGAACTTGATTTAAAAGAATCTTTAACGATTAAGCCAAACGATTTTAAAATCAAAGTGCGGCCAAGGAAGCAGCAACTCTTTATGGTACCACCGAAAGAAGAGACGAAAAAAAGCACCACAACTGATGAGTCTAAAGTGAAGAGTCATGGTACACCACTGCTTGTTTTATATGGATCAAATCTTGGCACGGCGCAGCAAATCGCAAACGAATTGGCTGAAGAAGGAAAAGCAAAAGGGTTTGATGTGACCACTGCTCCGCTTGATGACTATACACGTCAATTACCAGATAAGGGTGCAGTCTTCATCGTGACCGCTTCATATAATGGACACCCGCCTGACCATGCGAAAAAATTTGTGGATTGGGTCACGCAGGAGAAAGAGCAGGATTTAACAAACGTGACATTTGCTGTGTTTGGATGCGGAGATCGAAATTGGGCGAGTACGTACCAGCGTATTCCTCGTCTCATTGATGAAGCACTTGAAAGAAAAGGTGCGAAGCGTGTAGCTGATTTAGGAGAAGGTGATGCAGGCGGAGATATGGATGAGGATAAAGAAACATTCCAGAAAACGGTCTTCAAGCAGCTCGCAAAAGAATTTAAGCTCACCTTCCAAGAAAAAGGTAAGGAAAACTCAAAACTATCAGTTGCTTATACAAATGAGCTAGTAGAACGTCCTGTGGCGAAAACATATGGTGCCTTTTCAGCTGTTGTACTGAAAAATGAGGAATTACAATCTGAGAAAAGTGAGCGGCAAACAAGACATATTGAACTGCAATTGCCTGAAGGGAAAAAATACAAAGAAGGGGATCATATCGGAATTGTTCCGAAAAATTGTGATGCACTCGTGCAGCGGGTGATCAATCGCTTCAATCTAGATCCTAAGCAGCACATCAAGCTTTCTTCTGAGAAAGAAGCAAATCATTTACCTTTAGATCAGCCGATTCAAATGAGAGAATTACTTGCGTCACATGTTGAGCTTCAAGAGCCTGCAACACGTACGCAGCTAAGAGAGCTCGCCGCATATACAGTTTGTCCGCCTCACCGCGTGGAGCTTGAGCAAATGGCTGGTGAAGCGTATCAAGAAGCTATTTTAAAGAAACGAGTAACCATGCTTGACTTACTAGATCAATATGAAGCATGTGAGCTGCCATTTGTGCACTTTTTAGCACTTTTACCAGGTTTGAAGCCGCGCTATTATTCTATTTCTAGCTCACCAAAGGTCGATGAAAAAAGAGTCAGTATCACAGTGGCGGTTGTGAAAGGGAAAGCGTGGAGCGGCCGCGGAGAATATGCCGGAGTCGCATCAAACTATTTATGCGGTTTGAAGGAAGGTGAAGAAGTCGCCTGCTTCCTCCATGAAGCGCAGGCAGGATTCCAGCTGCCACCTTCATCTGAATTACCGATGATCATGATCGGACCGGGTACAGGAATCGCTCCATTTAGAGGATTTGTTCAAGCAAGAGAAGTGTGGCAGAAGGAAGGCAAACCACTAGGGGAAGCTCACCTATATTTTGGCTGCCGTCACCCTCATGAAGATGATCTGTATTTTGAAGAAATGCAGCTTGCGGCGCAAAAAGGAGTCGTTCACATCCACCGGGCTTATTCTCGTCACAAAGACCAAAAAATATATGTCCAGCATTTGTTAAAAGAAGACGGCGGTATGCTAATCAAATTACTCGATGAAGGTGCGTATCTTTACGTGTGCGGGGACGGAAAAGTCATGGCACCTGATGTAGAGGCTACACTGATCGACCTCTATCAACACGAGAAACAATGCACGAAGGAAGCAGCTGAAAATTGGCTAACCACTCTTGCAAATGACAATAGATATGTAAAAGATGTGTGGAGCTAACAAAAGGAAAGACCGCCAATTAGGCGGTTTTTTCTGTTTCATCAAGAGAGGTGAGATCGATAGAATGAAAGTTGGAAAGATACAAAACACCTAATTTAAAAATGAAATATTTTGAAAAAATAAGAATATTCTCTCATTTACTCCAATATGAAACAATCGTATCATTTTTGATATAGGACATAAAGGAGGAATATGATGAAAAAGGTGAAAATGTTACTCCCTTCTCTACTCGTTTTTGGTGCTTTAAGTGTGCCTAGTTTTGCCCACGCCGCATCGGATTCAGTACTAACGTCTGATTATGATATGGTGACTTCTGATGGAAAGGTGATCTCTTCAAGTGATTTCCACAATGATACGAAATCCCCCTCATCCTTTGACAAAGTGGATGATCTATCTTCAACTGTTGGCGAAAAAGTAAAACCACTATCAAAATATTTAAAAGACTTTCAAACTAAAGTCGTCATTGGAGACGATGGTAGAACAAAAGTAGCAAACACAAGAGTAGCACCATATAATTCAATTGCTTATATTACATTTGGCGGCTCAAGCTGTACGGGGACACTCATTGCCCCTAACAAAATTTTGACAAACGGACACTGCGTGTACAATACAGCATCAAGAAGTTATAGTGCAAAAGGATCGGTGTATCCAGGGATGAATGATAGCACTGCGGTAAATGGGTCAGCAAATATGACAGAGTTCTATGTACCAAGCGGATATATCAATACAGGTGCGAGCCAATATGATTTTGCCGTGATCAAAACAGATACGAACATTGGCAATACAGTCGGTTACCGTTCCATCCGTCAGGTGACAAACTTAACTGGAACAACGATTAAAATTTCTGGATATCCAGGTGATAAAATGAGATCGACTGGCAAGGTGTCGCAGTGGGAGATGTCAGGTCCTGTGACAAGAGAAGATACGAATCTTGCATACTATACGATTGATACATTTAGCGGAAATTCAGGCTCAGCGATGCTAGATCAAAATCAGCAAATCGTTGGGGTTCATAACGCAGGGTATTCAAACGGAACGATTAATGGCGGTCCAAAAGCGACAGCTGCCTTTGTTGAATTTATCAACTATGCAAAAGCGCAATAAAAGCTAGATCATAAAGCTTGTTTCCTTCATAGGGGACAAGCTTTTTTATGTGGATACAAGTGTCTATCTGTCTATGCTTGAAAGATCTATTGACTTCTCAGCCTCTTCATTTTTTTCACATGTCATTCGTGAACGACTCATACATTAAAATGACACATTTCCTTTAAGTCAAGATTTTGCTTGAGAAAAATGAGGAGGTCTCACACTTTTGAAGATGAGAAGAGGCTGGATTACTGCTGTCGCCTTATGCTTTGTGATATGGATGGTCACGCTGTTAGGTGGATTTGGGGAGGAACATGCGGCAAAAGGTGCGGATCGATATGATCATGTCATTCAATTTCCAAAGGAACGATACCCTGAAACAGGCAGTCATATTCAAGAAGCCATTCGAAAAGGGCATTCCGATGTGTGTACGATAGACCGAAATGGAGCAGATGCCCGCAGGCAAGAATCATTAAAAGGCATTCCGACTAAACCCGGATTCGACCGAGATGAGTGGCCGATGGCAGTTTGTCTTGAAGGAGGAAAAGGGGCGAGTGTTCAATATGTCAGCCCGTCTGATAATAGGGGAGCGGGCTCATGGACCGGACACCAGATGAGCGGGTATCCTGATGGGAAAAGAATTTTATTTATTGTGAAATAAAACTAAAAGAGAGGCGCCTGTGAGTAGGTGCCTTTTTTGATGATGATCAGAGCGTATTGGAGCTAGCAGGGACAAAAGATCCAGTGGTACAATGGATCCTATAAGGTACAAAGACAGACAAGAAGAAAAATGTGAAGGGACATATGCTTATGGATAAGAACCGTGCATTATACGATTATTTCATGCAACATGCAGAGAAACTGACTGAAACTTGGTATGATTCAATTGAAGATGATGATCCAGAATCAATCTATCGTTCAACAGATTCAAGCATCATATCAGAGCTAAAACGGCAAAATCAGGATTATTACCAGCATTTTATACGTGCTCTTATTGAAGACAAGACGTATTTACATACTGAGTTTAAAAAGTGGTCTGAAGACTTAGCCAGTGACCCGAAGCACTTAAACACACCATTAGATTACGTTGTGAGAGAATACATGTCCAATCAAAGAGTAGTCCTTCATTACTTAAAAGAATTTATTAAGCAGCGTCAAGATGAAATTGATATTGACCGCATCTTTTATTGGTATGATTTAATTTCAGAGGCGTTTAATATTTCAATTCATATGTTCATCCAACAATATGTGAAAAATACAACGAGGAAGCTCGTGGCACAAAGAGACATGATTTACGAGCTGAGCTCACCTGTCATTGTTTTAAAAAGTCATATTGCGTTATTGCCGTTAGTAGGTGATATTGATACAGCGAGAGCGAAGATTATTTTAGAAAATACGTTGAAACAGTGCTCACAAAAAGGTGTACAGCATTTATGTATTGATTTATCGGGCGTTGTCATTATTGATACAATGGTGGCTCATCAAATCTTTGATCTTGTCACATCACTTCGGTTAATTGGAGTAGAGACGACCATTTCAGGGATCAGACCAGAAATTGCCCAAACCGCTGTGCAGCTCGGGCTTCCTTTTAATGAATTTCGCACGGCATCATCACTTGCTCACGCCCTAGACCGCATGACTGAATTTACTTCAATATAAAAACCAGGCCGATTGAATGGCCTGGTTTTTTATTTAGATAACAGCGTCAATTTTTGTGACTTTCCAATCTTTTTGTCCTTTTTCGAACGTAACCGTTCTTTGTACTTTGCGTCCATCAAGTGTTGGGACAGTGAATTCATATGTGCGGACTGTTTGTTTTTTAGAGACAAGTTTAGGTGTCGCTTTATCCCAATTAAGCATATTGTCTCCGTCGCCGACTGGAACAGCCATTTTGCCTTTATGAACAATGAACTGGTAGTCTTTTAAACCTTGATTGATGGCTTCTTTTGTGAAAACTTGAGATAGGTAGCTGTTTAGTTTTTTCTTTGTATCAAATGTTTTAGAAAGATAGTTGTAAGTCATGTCTTTATAGCTAAATGATTTTAATTTGTAATCAGAATGTTCATTAATTTTGTAGCCTGACATCGCACTCCAAAAGTGTTCTCGTGCATCAAGGGCAATATGTAACGCTTCTTTATTTGTCAAAGCGGCTGGTTTTTTAGAAGCGGCCAATGTTGTAGATTGTAATGAGATCATAAGCATAATAGCAGTTAATAAAACGAATAATTTTTTCAAGGCGATTGCCTCCTTTTCTAAATGAAAACTTCTTATGTTACAAATGTTACAATAATTACAGTGATATTACAAGTGTTAAATCTAAATGTTTTTTATTTCTTTTCTTTCTATATATATAACGTTTGAGGGTGGCAAAAAGTTTTCATTTTTTTATTTTTTCTTTATATCTACTATTTAACCGTTCTAAAGAAGAACAAAACGTTTTTTGGAAAAGTTTCTGTTTGGACGTTCAACACGCTTTTTTATTTATGACATATACTATCGTGATGAATGTCTAAGAAAGTGGTGTTGAATATGTATTATCCGTATGAAGGTATGTGGAATGGGTACTCATATGATAGGCAGATGCAAATTTGGCCGTCGCTCCCTTCTCAAGGTGGAGGATTTCCAGGGTTTCCAATCGGAGGAGGAGGCACTGGGCCGGGATCTAGTGGATCAGCCCCGCCAGCCCCACCACAGCATATCGTTTCGCAATATCAGCAAGCATTATCACAGCCTCAAAGCATGCAGTCACTTATTTCAGGGCAAACAGGTGGAGGTCAGCAATCGGTTCAATTTGCCGCGGGATGTAATAGAAGGTGGACGATTGTGTTTATGAGAAACGGTCAAGTATTTTTAATGTATGTCCTATCCTCACAGCCTTTCGGGAGAACAACTGGCTTTATTTGGCCGAACTTTACCTTTGGTTCCTTCCCAAGCTCGAGTATTCTTGCCTATTCTTGTTCATAAAAAAAAGCCGGTTCTCATCATTAACTGATGAAATACCGGCTTTTTTTAGTGAATATTTCTAAATACGCCAATCACTTTACCTAGTATACTTACATTTTGTAAAATAATCGGTTCCATAGATGGGTTTTCTGGCTGTAATCTAAAGTGTGTATCTTCTTTATAGAAACGTTTCACTGTCGCTTCATCTTCCTCTGTCATGGCGACGACAATATCTCCATTGTTAGCAGTGCTTTGCTGACGCACAATGACATAGTCATTGTCCAAAATTCCTGCGTCAATCATACTTTCTCCCATAATTTCAAGCATAAATACTTGTTCATCTGGTGCTGCAAAAGTCTCTGGAAGAGGGAAGTATTCTTCAACATTCTCAACAGCCGTAATAGGCAGTCCTGCTGTTACTTTTCCGATGACTGGTACGTTCATTACAGAACTCTTTGGAATATTCATTTCCTCTTCATCTAGTACTTCGATCGCTCTAGGTTTTGTCGGGTCTCTTCTAATTAAGCCCTTCGTTTCTAGTCTAGCTAAATGTCCATGAACTGTTGAACTGGATGCTAGACCGACAGCTTCTCCAATTTCACGAACGGATGGGGGATAGCCCTTACTTTTTACTTCTTCTTTGATGAATGTCAGGATATCGAGTTGTCTTTTTGATAGCTTCGTCATCTTTTGCACCTCAAAACGTCAATTTTAAAGAAATTATAGCATGTTTTTCCTAACAGTACAAACATAGGTTCGAAAAAAACGTTTGACAGAAACGTTTGTTCGTATTTATAATAAGTGACAGAAAGAACGAACGCACATTCTATTAGGAGAGATGACATTATGAGGTTAAAAGAATCTATTATTTTTATTGGGGTATTCTCATTCATCGTTGGCATATTTCTCTCACTTATTGCATTCACAAGTCATAATGATCCAAATCAATATGTTAAAATAGAAGTTCAATCAGGTGATACTCTTTGGGGGTTAGCTGATCAAGTAAACGACAGCAAATCAATCGATAAAAATGCGTTTATTGACTGGGTCACTCAGCACAATGATCTTGATTCAACAGAAATCCAGCCTGGTGACATCCTTGTCATACCAGTCAAAAAAGAGCATCCAGTCGTATATCAACTTGCAACAGTACAGTAGAAAGGTCGATTGAAGACATGAATGCAATCATCTATGCGAGAGTAAGCACTGTCAAAGAAGAGCAGGAAACCTCGCTGAAGAGACAAGAAGAAGAATTGCTAGCTTTAGCTGCTATGCACAAGATGAATGTGGTTAAAGTCATTAAAGAAAAAGCAAGCGGGTATGATCTAGATCGCGATGGTGTGTTTGATATGCTAGCTACACTAAAAGAAGAGTCAATTGATGCTGTTCTTATCCAGGATGAAACACGTCTCGGAAGAGGACAAGCAAAAATTGCGCTTCTTCATTGTCTTTTTAAAGAGAATGTGAAGGTGTACAGTACGTTTCATAGAGGCGAGCTTGAGCTTTCAGAAGCAGATGAAATGGTGATTGAGATCGTAGGAGTCGTTGAAGAGTATCAACGAAAAATTCATAACCTGAAAATTAAGCGGGGAATGAGAAGAGCCGTAGAACGCGGGTATCAGCCCGAACTGAATTTAAAACAGCAGGATCATGCGCCTGGCCGTGAGCGTATTGAAGTGCCGATTTCAGAAATTGTTCGATTAAGAAAAAATAACATGACCTTCGCAGAAATCGCAGCAACTCTTCAGGCGCTAGGTTTTGACATTTCAAAAGCAACGGTCCATAGAAGGTATCAAGAATATGAAAAAGGTCTGACTACCTAAAGCTTGATTTGTTGTCAAAATGATTGATATTTAGTAGTATGTAGAGAAAATGCTTTAAAGGAGTTTGTCATGATTTCTAAAGAACAGCTTGCAAGAATCAATGAGCTTTCAAAAAAGTCGAAAGAGACCGGTTTGTCAGACGCTGAAAAAACAGAACAAAAGCAATTAAGAGAAGAGTATTTAAAAGCTTTTCGTTCTTCTATGAAAAATACACTTAAAACCGTGAAAATCGTTGACCCTGAAGGAAACGATGTCACACCAGAAAAATTAAAAAGAGAAAGAGATCAAAACCTTCATTAAGCTTATGATTTCTTGAATTTTGAAAAGATGGGAAGAATATTCTCATCTTTTTTCATATTTGCATAACTTTTTAAGTGATCGATAAACTAAATGTGACAAAATCCTTCTTTTTCAGCGTGAAATAGTTGTGAAAAAAGGACAGTAGATTTATGATAATGGTGTACACAAGATACGGAAGGGGATTTATATGGAAACGATTGAATTGAAATCTATTGCAACAATACGTACTCTCTCCATAGACGCAATTGAAAAAGCGAATTCCGGTCACCCTGGAATGCCGATGGGTGCTGCACCAATGGCATACGCTTTATGGACGAATCACTTAAACGTAAGTCCGCAAAACCCAAATTGGTTTAACAGAGACCGTTTTGTATTATCTGCGGGACATGGTTCTATGCTTCTATATAGCATGCTTCATTTAAGCGGATACAACCTGAGCATCGATGATCTAAAACAATTCCGCCAATGGGGTAGCAAAACACCTGGACATCCTGAATTTGGACATACAGAGGGTGTAGATGCTACAACAGGTCCTTTAGGGCAGGGGATTGCCATGGCAGTTGGTATGGCACTTGCAGAAAGACATCTTGCGGAAACGTATAACAAAGACAACTTTAATGTTGTAGATCACTATACATACAGCATTTGCGGAGATGGAGACTTAATGGAGGGAATTTCCTCTGAAGCTGCTTCACTTGCTGGTCATTTAGGCTTAGGCCGTTTAATTGTTCTTTATGATTCAAATGATATTTCTTTAGATGGCGACCTAGATCGTTCATTCTCTGAAAATGTGAAGAATCGTTTTGAAGCGATGAACTGGGAAGTTCTTTATGTGAAAGACGGCAATAACATTGAAGAAGTGACGGCTGCTATCGAAAAGGCAAAACAAAGCACAGACAGACCTACACTAATTGAAGTGAAAACAACAATCGGTTTCGGATCGCCAAACCGTGCAGGAACGTCTGGTGTGCATGGTGCACCACTTGGCAGCGATGAAGCCAAGCTGACGAAGGAAGCTTACTCTTGGACGTTTGAAGAAGATTTCCATGTACCTTCTGAAGTGTACGATCATTTCAAAGAAGCTGTAAAAGACGCTGGTCAGAAAAAAGAAGCAGCTTGGAATGAACTATTTGCGCAATATGAAAAAGAATACCCTGAGCTCGCAGCTCAATTGAAGCTTGCGATTGAAGGAAAGCTTCCTGAGAATTGGGATCAAGAGGTTCCTGTTTATGAAGCAGGTTCAAGTCTTGCCTCCCGCGCTTCTTCAGGCGAAGTATTAAATGGCATTGCGAAGCAAGTACCTTTCTTCATTGGGGGGTCTGCTGACCTTGCAGGTTCAAACAAAACAACGATTAAAAACACAGACGATTTTGGTAAAGATCATTATGCCGGCAAGAACATTTGGTTCGGCGTCAGAGAATTTGCAATGGGTGCCGCATTAAACGGTATGGCGCTTCACGGCGGCCTTCGTGTATTCGGCGGAACGTTCTTTGTTTTCTCAGATTACTTAAGACCAGCGATTCGTCTTGCTGCCTTAATGGGACTTCCAGTCACTTATGTCTTTACTCATGACAGTATCGCTGTTGGTGAAGATGGTCCGACGCATGAGCCGGTTGAACAGCTTGCTTCATTACGTGCGATGCCGAACCTTTCTGTCATTCGCCCTGCGGATGGAAACGAAACAGCTGCAGCGTGGAAACTTGCTGTATCTTCAACGGATAAACCGACAGCACTAGTTCTGACTCGTCAAAACCTTCCAACGATTGACCAAGCACCTGAGAAGGCATATGAGGGAGTAGAAAAGGGTGGATACGTCGTCGTTGAAGCTGCTGATGCACAGCCAGAAGCACTTCTACTCGCATCTGGATCTGAAGTCGGTTTAGCGATTGAAGCGCAAAAAGCACTTGAGAAAGAAGGGATTCGCGCGTCTGTTGTCAGTCTTCCTGCATGGGATCGTTTCGATCAGCAGTCAGACGAATACAAAGAATCAGTCCTTCCTACAGCAGTGCGGGCTCGTATTGCGATTGAAATGGGGGCTTCACTTGGCTGGGAGCGTTACACTGGTCTTGATGGTGATGTAATTGCCATTGATAAATTTGGCGCTTCTGCACCTGGTGAAACCATTATTGAGAAATACGGCTTTACGGTCAGCAATGTCGTCAGCCGCGTGAAAGCGAAGCTGAACAAATAACCAGTCTCCAAGCATCATGCTTTTTTTCATCTGTTTGCAGAGCATTTTCATCCGCTCTGCAAACTTTTTTCTTTTTTCTCGTTTTTTTGACAAAACTAGTTTCTTCTTGCTTCATATATAGACAATTCTTTCTTTCACATTTTTGTATAATACAAGCAATATACAGATTGACGAAATGTGAAAGGAAGGGATAGACATGGAACGCCATTATTATATTTATTGGATTGAGGATGAATTTGCGCATCATTATTTTGGCAGAGAATCAATTTTGTTTCATTTGTTTGAGTCGTTACACTGGACGAACCGCACGGAAGATGAATTGGTGATGCTTGTGAAACAAGTGGATTACGTGACGAAACGAATCCCTGCTTTTCATATGCATCAGCGATTAATGAACAACTTAACGAACGTTCACTATACACAAATTGGCTCGATATACAGCGCTTCCTTACCTGATGGAAAAGGAACGGCTGCATTTATCATAAAAGATCGTTATATCCAAATGTCTGCTACCGGCAGTTATGAAGCAGAAGCAGTGTTTTTTGAAGTGCTGAGAAAAATTAGTCCTTGCTTCCTGGCAATGGACTTCGGTTCAAAGAAGCACGGGTGGCTCAATCCGGTAAAAGTGAGGAATTTTGTTTAAAAAAATAAAATTGAACGTGAAATGTTGTATAATAGCCTTTTGTTTAGTACACTTTATACGAGACAACATGAAGGAGGAAGAATTATGGATTTATGGGTTGTCATCCTTGTAGGCGTTGTTGCACTGCTTGCAGGAGTTGCACTCGGATTCTTTATTGCTCGTAAGTATATGATGAGCTACTTGAAAAAGAATCCACCAATTAATGAACAAATGCTTCGAATGATGATGATGCAAATGGGCATGAAACCGTCCCAGAAGAAAATCAATCAAATGATGAAAGCCATGAACAACCAAGCGAAATAATACGTACGATATTATGATCATAGATGGAACATGGTTATAAAGAGTGGACAAGCGTTGTCCTTTCTTTATGAATTCACCTTCATCAGACGCTTTAAAACCACTGTACTTGCCTAAATGAAGCAGGGAAGGTGGTTTTTATTTTGGCTTCAGCTTCCTGCTAAAAAACAAAAACCCCTGTTATCAGAGGTTTTTGTTTCGTTTATGGTCACACATATCAACTGTTCTAAAAATCGTGCAGCATGATAAATATCATGAGATATGATTAGTTGGCTGAGTTTGAGTGTAAGTGTCGTTGATATTGTAAGAGGAGATGATCTAGCTGCTGGCTATGTTCAATGGTTACTGTTGATGTCATCCCATTGTGCATCACAACTTTCATCAGCTCTTCTCTTTTTTCTTCGATTTGAGTTAATAATGATGTTTTTACCAAAGTCATGTTCCTTTCATGCAAATCTTGATAAAAAGAATCGATTCTATTATATCCATTTTCAGGTTTATTTTCAAATTTAAAGGATTCGTTATCTCGATGTCAAATTAAATTATATAAGGTTTTAAGAGAATAGACCATCTTTATTGAGAGGATGTAAAAAAAATGAAATGATTTTGTCATCTCTTATTGTATATTGTAAGAAGGGGGTGTTCTTTTGACAGATTTGAATTACTTTTTAGCCTTTGGAGCAGGGTTTCTTTCTTTTATCTCACCGTGCTGTCTGCCGCTTTATCCAGCGTTTTTATCTTATATTACGGGCGTTAGTATGGATGAAGTGAAATCTGAGAAGGTGATGCTGAGAAGAAGAAGTCTGCTTCATACCTTATTCTTTTTAATTGGTTTCTCTATTATCTTTATTGCGATAGGCTTTGGGACATCGTTTGTTGGGAAGTTTTTTGATGATTACCATCAAGCGATTCGCCAGGTTGGAGCTATCCTCATTATTTTCTTTGGTTTTATGACTCTTGGTGTATTTCAGCCTTCTTTCCTCATGGGCGAAAAGAGAATGCAGTTCAAAAATCGTCCTGCTGGTTTTTTTGGATCGATTCTCATTGGAATGGGCTTTGCCGCTGGTTGGACACCTTGTACAGGACCTATTTTATCTGCCGTTATCGCACTTGCTAGTAACAATCCAGAGTCGGCTGTGCCTTATATGATTGCGTATGTATTTGGATTTGGCGTTCCATTTTTTGTTCTCTCCTTTTTCATTACGAAAATGGCGTGGATCAGAAAGCGTCAGCAGCTTATCATGAAAATTGG
Organism: Bacillus sp. FSL R7-0672; assembly: GCF_038601465.1. Classification (NCBI taxonomy): domain Bacteria; kingdom Bacillati; phylum Bacillota; class Bacilli; order Caryophanales; family Bacillaceae; genus Bacillus; species Bacillus sp. FSL R7-0672. Next base: position 1,780,860 of record NZ_CP152010.1, read on the forward strand.
CGGGATCATTATGATTGTGGTAGGGCTATTGCTGTTCTTTGATCTTCTCACATGGATTATCATCATGTTCTCATCATTGTTTGGCGGATTTACAGGCTTTTGAAATCGTTTTCTACAGTCGCGGCGAATGGTTTTTTTTCGTCAATTGGAGTATATTATACATAGGCTGACCTTAAAGAATAAAGGAATGATTTGATATGACGGTCTTAATCTCTTCTATAATTGCAATATGTATGGCGGTAGCCGTCATGTTTATTCGCATTAAGTCATCTGCGAAACCGGCAACCGCAAAAAAAATTATATTACCTCCTATTTTTATGAGCACTGGTGCACTGATGTTTTTTGTTCCAATGTTTCAGGTAACTGGAGCTGAATTTCTTGAAGCGATCACAGTGGGGATGTTTTTCTCCATCTTTTTAATCAAAACATCAAAGTTTGAAATTAGAGGGAACGAGATTTACTTAAAGCGGTCAAAAGCATTTGTGTTTATTCTCATTGGACTTCTTGTTCTTCGTATCGGGATGAAGACGATCCTAAGTTCTTCTATTGATTATGGCTCTCTAAGCGGAATGTTTTGGATACTTGCTTTTGGCATGATTGTACCTTGGCGCGTTGCTATGTATTTGTCGTTTAGAAAGATATCTAAGCAATTAGATCCGCAACAGGTTCAAATGAATTAAACCTCCTTTTTATAAGGAGGTTATTTTAATAATGCTTCATATGGCGTATGATCGATGTTTTTTTCTTGAAGGCGCTTCAATAAAAACTTATGATCACGCTTTGGTGTAGCGATAATATAGCCGCGAATGATTAAGTCTAAATTAATGCTGGCAGCTTGTTCTTTTAAAGCCAGCTCGCCAATTTTTCCTGCAATTTTTTCTTTGGCGACATCTCTAAACAGCTCTGGAACAGGTAATACAAGATCATTTAAAAGCTGTTTGTCTTCTTCCCGCCATAGGTGGAGGCTCTTTTGAATATATTCATCCTGCCAATCAAGCTCTGATTTCCCATCTTCCTTCGGCAATCGTTTTAAAAATTTGCGAAACATAAAAAAGCCACCGATTGCGAGTAATCCGATCATCACCGTGCCCCAAAATAAAATGAACCACAAAAACCAGCCGCTTAACATGTTCTCACTCCTTATACCTCTCGTCTCTCTATCTTATTTTACATGAAGACATGATAGAAGAAAATAACAAAAATGTATGTCTCTTTTCTCTATGAACGCCTTTTTTCATTCATAACTGCCCATTTACTAGAAAGACCCAAACCATCTAGTAGAAAAAGAATACCTTATCATATAGCGACTCTACTATTTGGCCATGGTGGTTCGCAAAAGGTATTGACTTGACACGAACGGAAGAGAGCCCACCAAATGAAGGTGGGCTCTTAATGTTTGAAGTGCGGGATTTGAAAGGAAAATGCTCCGCTTGGATGGTCGGAACTTTTTTTAATTCTTATCGAAATGATTCGGTTTTCGTATTCTGTTTCAATCTCTTTGTCGTTCAAGTAAAAAGGGAGCATGACACTTTTTTCAATTGGCTGTTCGCCTTTATCATTTGGCTTTTGTACTGTGTAAGCGAGAGTGAGTTCATGTCCAGCGAAGGTCAGCTTTACATCAGCGATCGACAGGGTGGAGACATCAATCTCAATAATATAATCACGGCTTGTTTCATAAAGGTCAATTGGGAGGTGTTCATCATACCAGGCAAATGGATCATCCATTAAAACATTAAGCCAATCATCTATTTCTAGAAAATCAGAGGAATTCGATTGCTTTTCATTCTCCATAAACACTCCTCCATCACATCTCATAATAAATGATATGTTGAGAACTGAAATGTGTGAAAGACCTAAAACATCCCGCTTTGCCACGGAATGAGAGGAGAATGTTTACATATCGTGATGAGAATTGTGCTTTTGTCTTGTATGGTTGCGGTTTTTCACTTTTTTACTGCCTGATAATGGCTCAGGCTGTCCGCCTTGATGCTCCTTAGGCGAGTTTTGACGGGTGTCTTTCCCTGAGTTTTTATTCGTCATGATGCTTGCTCCTTTCTTATTGGTTTTTTTTACGTTTTTTATTGTTTTGTCTTTGTTCTTCTGTTAAAACGAGTTGGTCATCTTCAATGTAGCCTGCACCATTCCCTTGGCTTTTGGCTGCGTTCATGCCGTCAATCACATGATTTGCTTTACGTTTTGTCATGTTCTATCACCTCAATTGTAGTATGAACCTGCCCTGCTTGGATTATGAAGAGTAATCATTTCCTAGTGATAAGATAAACTTATTGAATTTAATAAAAGCATTGTTATTTACTTATGTATGAATTTGTTTTAAGATGAAATTGTGAGAAAATTGTGGTGAAATACGACGATTTTTCTGAGAATTGAAATTGATCTTGATCATCAAAAGGGGGATTTTGGATATGTCGAAACAGCAGCAAGTCGCTAAACAAGACGCTTTTCAATCTAGAAAAACGTTTTCGACAAATGGGAAAACGTATCACTATTATTCGTTAGAAGCACTAGAGAAACAAGGAATCGGAAATGTTTCTAAGCTGCCTTATTCCATTAAGGTACTTTTAGAATCAGTGCTTCGCCAAGTAGACGGTAGAGTGATCAAAAAGGAACACGTTGAAAACTTGGCAAAATGGGGAACTGCCGAGGTCAAAGAAATTGATGTTCCATTTAAACCTTCTCGTGTTATTTTACAAGACTTCACGGGTGTACCAGCCGTCGTTGACCTTGCTTCTTTAAGAAAAGCAATGGCAGATGTAGGCGGGGATCCGGATAAAATCAACCCTGAAATTCCAGTTGACCTTGTCATTGACCACTCAGTACAAGTTGATAAAGCTGGAACTGAAGATGCATTAAACATTAACATGGATTTAGAATTCGAACGTAACGCAGAGCGTTATAACTTTCTTAGCTGGGCAAAGAAAGCGTTTAATAACTATCAAGCTGTTCCGCCTGCAACAGGAATTGTTCACCAAGTAAACTTAGAGTATCTTGCAAGTGTTGTTCATGCGATTGAAGAAGATGGCGAGATCATCACTTACCCAGATACATTGGTTGGTACTGACTCTCATACAACCATGATCAACGGGATCGGCGTACTTGGATGGGGCGTTGGCGGTATTGAAGCGGAAGCTGGTATGCTCGGTCAGCCTTCATACTTCCCAGTACCAGAAGTCATTGGTGCTAAATTAGTTGGAGAGCTTCCAAACGGAACGACTGCAACTGACCTTGCATTAAAAGTGACACAAGTTCTGCGTGAAAAAGGCGTAGTGAACAAATTCGTTGAATTCTTCGGACCTGGAGTTGCACAGCTGCCGTTAGCAGATCGTGCAACGATTGCGAACATGGCGCCTGAATACGGGGCTACTTGCGGATTCTTCCCAGTAGATGAGGAAGCTCTTGCTTACCTTCGCCTTACTGGACGTGATGAAGAGCAAATTAATATCGTTGAAGAATATTCTCGCGCAAATGGCTTATTCTATACGCCAGATGTAGAGGACCCAATTTTTACGGATGTTGTGGAAATTGATCTTTCTAAAATTGAATCAAACTTATCTGGTCCAAAGCGTCCACAAGATTTGATTCCACTTTCAGATATGAAAGAGACGTTCCATCAGCACATTGAAAGCCCAGCTGGTAACCAAGGGTTTGGATTAGAAAAATCAGAGCTGGATAAACAAATTGAATTTGATCTAGCAAATGGTGAAAAAGCTGTGATGAAGACAGGTGCGATTGCGATTGCAGCGATTACGAGCTGTACGAATACATCGAACCCATATGTCTTAATTGGAGCAGGTCTTGTTGCGAAGAAAGCAAGTGAGCTTGGTATGAAGGTGCCAAACTACGTGAAAACGTCACTAGCACCAGGTTCTAAGGTTGTTACAGGATACCTCGTGAACTCAGGACTTCTTCCATACTTAAGAGACCTTGGATTTAACATCGTTGGGTATGGCTGTACAACATGTATCGGTAACTCAGGACCGCTTGCGCAAGAAATTGAGGATGCTGTCTCTGAAAATGATCTGCTGATCACTTCTGTTTTATCAGGTAACCGTAACTTTGAAGGACGTATCCATCCGCTTGTGAAAGGAAACTACCTTGCATCTCCACCATTAGTTGTGGCGTATGCACTTGCTGGTACGGTGAATATTGATTTAACAAAAGACCCTATCGGTGTGGATAAAAACGGTGAGAACGTTTATTTCAATGACATTTGGCCATCAATGGACGAAATCAACAGTGTCGTGAAAAGCACAGTGACACCTGAACTCTTCCGTTCAGAGTATGAAACTGTATTTGACAGCAATGACCGCTGGAATGAAATTAAAACGACGGACGATGCATTGTACAAATGGGATGAAAATTCCACATACATTGATAACCCGCCATTCTTTGAAAACCTATCAGTTGAACCTGGTAAAGTTGAACCGCTTAAAGGCTTGCGTGTAGTGGCGAAGTTCGGTGATTCTGTCACAACGGACCATATTTCTCCTGCTGGAGCGATTGGTAAGGACACACCTGCGGGTAAATACTTGCAAGAAAGAGGCGTATCGCCTAGAGACTTTAACTCATACGGATCTCGCCGTGGTAACCACCATGTCATGATGAGAGGTACTTTTGCAAACATCCGTATTAAGAACCAAATCGCACCAGGAACAGAAGGCGGATATACAACGTACTGGCCAACTGGTGAAGTAACATCCATTTATGATGCATGCATGCGTTATAAAGAAGATGGAACAGGTCTTGCGATCTTAGCAGGTAAAGACTACGGTATGGGTTCTTCACGTGACTGGGCTGCAAAAGGAACAAACCTTCTTGGAATTAAATTCGTTCTAGCTGAAAGCTTTGAGCGTATCCACAGAAGTAACCTTGTCTTCATGGGTGTACTTCCGTTACAGTTTAAAGACGGAGAAAGTGCAGAAACTTATGGACTAACAGGAACAGAAACATTTGAAGTTGAAGTTGATGAAACAGTTCGTCCACGTGATCTTGTCACTGTGAAAGCAATTGATACAGATGGCAATGAGAAAACATTTGAAGTGGTTGTTCGCTTTGACAGTGAAGTCGAAATTGACTACTATCGTCATGGTGGTATCCTTCAAATGGTACTTCGTGAAAAATTGGCAAGCAACTAATACTCATACAGCAAAGAAGAGAAGGCGCCTAGACAGCTTTCTCTTCTTTTTTAAAATAGTGGAGGATCCATCATGTGGAAAAAAGGAATAGCAAGCGCTGTTTTACTTGTATTGATTGGTTTACTTGTGTGGAATTTACTTGAACCAAAAGAGCCCGCAATCGGTCTTGAAAAAGGGGATCAAGCCCCTGATTTTGAACTTAAAACCCTTGATGGTCAAACGGCCTCGTTATCTGATTACCAAGGGAAAAAGGTGCTCGTTAATTTTTGGGCGACATGGTGTAAGCCATGTAGGACAGAAATGCCAGATCTAGATGCGATTAGAAGTGAATATGATCAGGTCGAAGTACTTGCGGTGAATTTGACGACCACAGAAAAAAGTGTAGATCATGTTGCAGCATTTGCAGATGAATTAAAGCTGAGCTTTCCTATTTTATTGGATCAAAAAGGCATTCAAGCACGATATCAGGTGCTTTCATACCCCACGACATACATATTAGATGAAAAAGGACGCATCATGTCTGTGAAGCATCAAATGCTGACAAAAAAAGAAATTGAGCAAGAGCTGGATCTATAATGATTCAGCTTTTTTGCTTATTTTCTAAATGTTTTGGCGAAAATGAAATACAACACTGGAGGTGAGTACAATGAGAAGAAGAAAACGACGTACATTTGAAGAGCTTGTACTTGAAAATAAAAAAGAATTATTAAGCAATGAGGAATTTTTAAACCAGCTTGAAGAAAAGTTGGAAGAGCGATTTAGACAGAAATAAGTTATGAATTATCCTTTTTCGTTCATCCTAAAGAAGAGGGAGGGATGAATGATGGGTAGAGAGCATGATAAACAAGCGCAGTTTACACCAGACCATTTAGGGACAAAACCTGTAGCATACAAACGCAATAAAGGTAAAAAGATGCATAATAAATCAAATGAACAGCCTGATGTGATCCAGACGAAGGGCGAATAAGGAGGGTATTAAGATGAATGAAAAGTCATATCAATCCAATCCAGATGATCGTTCTGATAATGTTGAAAAGCTACAAGATATGATCGAAAACACCCTTGACAATATCGATGAATCTGAAGCAGCGATGGCCCTTTCGACAGATCAAGAAAAACAGATGATCAAGCAAAAAAATGAAAATCGAAAAATGAGCATTGATGCCATGCGTTCTGAGATTAAGGACGAAGAAGCAGCAAGAAAAAATGGCTATACTGAATAAACCAGGGATCCCTGGTTTATTTTATTGCCTCCTTTTAGAATAACCATTTCGATTGTGGTAAAATGGCAGAGATCTTAGGTTTTGATAGGAGAGCGATGAAAACGTGTATGTATCTAAAAAAGAAATAGAAGTCCGTTATGCAGAAACAGACCAAATGGGCATTGTGTATCATGCCAATTATTTAATCTGGATGGAAGTCGGCAGAACTGCACTGATTAAAGAATTAGGATTTTCCTATGCACAGCTAGAAGCAGACGGTGCTCTTGCACCCGTTATAGATTTGCAGGTGAAATATAAAAAACCACTCTTGTACGGTGAAACAGCGACAGTTCATACTTGGATTGAAGAATACAATGGACTCAAAACGGTGTATGGCTACGAAATTCAAAAGCCTGATGGACAAACAGCGATTACAGGGACAACCTCGCATATTTGTGTAGACAAAGACACATTTAGACCGATTCAATTTAGAAAAGCATTTCCTGCCTGGCACAAAGTATATGAACAGTCGAAAAAGCAGGTCTAATTCATGGCGTTTGGTATTAAAAGAAGCGATTTAAATGCGTGGAAATCAGCTGTTCAGAAAGGAGAAATGGCTTTTTTAACCCATTATTGGCTTGATGACCGTTTCCCGCATGCCAATACCGTCACTAAAGCAGCCTGTCAGGATATGAAGCAGTTAATTGAGTGGGGAGAAAAACATGGGCTCAAAAAAGAATGGATTCACGACCGTGCAGGGTTTCCTCACTTTGACTTGATCGGTGAAACGCAAAAAAGAATTATACAAAAGGAGCGGTCTTTAGGAAACATTCAGGAATATGGGCTATATATTGAAGGATAAAACAAAAAAGATACCCGAGGGAGGAGGTATCTTTTTTGTTTATTCATAATGAAATTCTGGTTCTTTTACAGACTCGTTATAATCAATATGCAGATCATGGTTGTCAAAATACCAAATATCACTTTCTTCCACGAAGAAAGTAATACCTTCTATTTCAGCGGTTGCGCCGGCATTTTGAGGTTCATCTTTTGCGACGCCGAGAGAAAAGCCTTTTTGTACATTACTGCACCCGCCATATCTCACAAAAAAGCGAACTTGATCACCTTTTTCTAAATCTAATTCATCCTTGTACCAATTGAGTGCATCTTCTTTAATCGTTAATTTCAATGTGATCGCCCCTTTTTTGAAGTCATGCTGTTTTTTAAAATGCAGGATGCAAAAAACAGCTTTTCTTTACTTTTACCACAGAATGAAACTTATGAAACGGCTAGAGCCATTTGATTTTCGGTTCAGTTTTGTTGAGGATTCGTTTGAGGTTGGCGATGTGTCTGTAGATCACAAAACCAGCAAGAACGGCAACAACAATGATTAAGAATACGTCTTTGGTGAATATGCTGTAAATGAATGTATAGATGCCGGTCAGCATAGATGATAATGAAACATATTTACTAATGTATAAAAATAAGAAAAAAGCAGCGATCATCGTGATAAATAAGAATGGGGCATAAAATAATAACACGCCGCCAGATGTAGCGACTGCTTTTCCCCCTTTAAATTTTGCAAAGATAGGAAAGCTGTGACCGATAACAGCAGCAACCCCTGCTAATAAGGGATGAATGTCCAGTTGCATGAAAAACGGTAAAGCAGAAGCGAGAGTCCCCTTTAAAATATCAGCAGAAATAACAATAGACCCTGCTTTCACGCCAAGCGTACGAAATGCATTCGTCGCACCTAGGTTTCCGCTGCCATGTTCACGGATATCAATACCCTTTGCAGCTTTCCCGACAATGAGACCGGATGGAATACTGCCGAGAAGATAAGCCAAAATAAACATCAAAGCAATTAACATCTGCATAACTCCTTTATATTCTCCCTCTTGTCTTACATTTTAACATGATCTTATGAAAAACATGGGGATCTTTTTTTGAAAAAATCAAATGCAGATGGATTCGGCTTTGTTTTTAAGCAGAAGTTCGCTAAAATAGAGGAAAAGGGGTGTTTGGATGAATCATCCTTCGAAACAAGAAATTGGCCGTATATTAAAAAGCAGTAAACGAATTGCTGTTGTTGGTTTATCAGATCAGCCGCACCGAACGTCTTATATGGTGTCTAAAGCGATGCAGGATGCCGGTTATGAGATCATTCCGGTGAATCCAACGATCGATGAAGCACTTGGTGTGAAAGCAGTCGCTTCACTAAAAGAGATCAAAGAGCATGTTGATATCGTCAATGTATTTAGACGTTCAGAGTTTTTGCCCGAGGTGGCTGAAGAATTTCTTGAAATAGACGCACCTGTTTTTTGGGCGCAGCAAGGCATCTATCATGAAGAAGCGAAAAGGCTGATTGAGGAAAATGGCAAGGTCGCCATCATGGATTTATGTATCAAGGTGGCTCATGCAATGACAAAAACTCATTAAATCGTCAAAAATCCTTGGTTTTCAAGGATTTTTGCTTTTTTGTTGTAGAAATATATTTGCGATTCTAGAAGAAAGCGATAAAATAAGGCGACAGGGACATATCGGTGATCTTGCATATCAAGAAAAAGAGCGATAAGATAAAGGTAGAACATTTGTTCTATTTTGTAAAAATCATCATATGATTGCATTTGGCTTATCAAACAGTCTTGTTTATAATGGACTTCTAGTTCTCATTGCAGAATGTAGAACATTCTCATAGCCGTGCAAAGGAGCATGTTTTGTTGAACCACACATGCATGGTGATGATGCAGCTTATTAAAGTGGACAGTAATGAGCAGCATGATCATCATTAAATTCTAGAGAGATCATTTGATGGTTTGCCGGTTATGTTTGTTAGTGAAAGGGGATTAAGCATTTGGTTAAAAAGCAGCAAGTAGATTATAACGATGATTCTATTCAGGTGCTAGAGGGACTTGAAGCGGTCCGTAAACGTCCAGGAATGTATATTGGGTCAACGGATTCACGCGGTCTCCATCACCTTGTCTATGAGATTGTAGACAACTCTGTCGATGAAGTACTCGCTGGCCATGGAGATCATATCGTTGTCAAAATACATAAAGATAACAGCATTTCCGTTCAGGATAAAGGACGCGGGATGCCTACTGGTATGCATAAGCTTGGAAAACCGACACCTGAGATCATTTTAACGGTCCTTCACGCAGGCGGAAAATTTGGTCAAGGCGGATATAAAACAAGTGGTGGGCTTCACGGAGTTGGGGCATCTGTTGTAAACGCGCTGTCAGAATGGCTCACTGTCACAATTGAACGTGATGGCTATATATATCATCAGCGGTTTGAAAACGGCGGAAAACCTGTGACGTCACTTGAAAAAGTCGGAAAAACGAAAAAAACTGGAACACTGATTCATTTTAAACCAGATCGATCCATGTTCAGCGTTACAACCTATAATTTCGATACGTTATCAGAACGTTTAAGAGAATCTGCCTTTTTATTAAAAGGATTAAAAATAGAGCTGATTGATGAACGACATGATGTACAAGAAACCTTTTATTATGAGACAGGCATTGAAGCCTTCGTTGCTTATTTAAATGAAGAAAAAGATGTTCTGAGTGAAGTGGTCTCATTTGAAGGAGAGCATCAATCCATCGAAGTAGACTTTGCATTTCAATTCAATGACGGCTACTCGGAAAATATTCTTTCTTTCGTCAATAACGTTAGAACAAAAGATGGCGGTACGCATGAGTCTGGTGCCAAAACGGCGATGACAAGAGCCTTTAATGAATATGCGCGCAAAGTAGCCCTTTTAAAAGAAAAAGACAAAAATTTAGAAGGTACTGATATTCGCGAAGGGCTGTCTGCTATTATTTCTGTCAGAATTCCTGAAGAACTGCTTCAATTTGAAGGCCAGACAAAAGGAAAGCTTGGGACAAGTGAGGCTCGCTCAGCTGTTGATGCTGTTATTTCTGAAAAACTGGCTTATTTCCTTGAAGAAAACCGTGAAACAGCGACTCTTCTTGTGAGAAAAGCGATTAAAGCGCAGCAGGCAAGAGAAGCTGCTAGAAGAGCACGTGAAGAAGCAAGGAGCGGCAAGAAACGGAAAAAGTCCGAAGCAACACTGAGCGGTAAATTAACACCTGCTCAATCTAGAAACCCAGCAAGAAACGAATTGTACCTAGTAGAGGGCGACTCAGCGGGCGGGTCAGCAAAACAAGGACGTGACCGTAAATTCCAAGCAGTGCTGCCGCTTCGTGGAAAGGTCATCAACACAGAAAAAGCGAAGCTTGCTGATATTTTCAAAAATGAAGAAATCAACACCATTATTCATGCGATCGGTGGAGGCGTCGGTGTCGATTTTAATGTAGAAGACATCAATTATGACAAAATCGTGATCATGACAGATGCTGACACAGATGGAGCCCATATTCAAGTGCTTCTGCTCACGTTCTTCTACCGCTATATGAAGCCGCTGATTGAGCATGGCAAAGTGTTTATTGCACTACCGCCTTTATATAAAGTCAGCAAAGGCTCAGGGAAAAAAGAAGTTATTGAGTACGCATGGTCTGATGAAGAAATGGATGACGTACTGAAGAAAGTTGGAAAAGGGTACACGATTCAGCGCTATAAAGGTTTAGGTGAAATGAACGCCGACCAGCTATGGGAAACGACAATGAATCCAGAATCGAGAACACTTGTCAGAGTCAAAATCGACGATGCTGCACGTGTGGAACGCCGCGTCACGACATTAATGGGTGACAAAGTAGAACCACGACGTAAATGGATTGAAAAGAATGTCGCCTTTGGACTTGATGAGGAAAGTAACATTCTTGAAAATGAAAACTTGTCGCTAGCTGAGGAGGTTTAAACATGGCACAACAAGAACGATTTCATGATTTACCATTAGAAGAAGTAATCGGAGACCGGTTTGGTCGCTATAGTAAATATATTATCCAAGATCGTGCGCTTCCAGATGCGCGAGATGGACTAAAGCCTGTACAACGAAGAATTTTATATGCGATGTACGCAGAAGGAAACACGCAAGATAAAAACTTCCGTAAAGCCGCGAAAACAGTCGGTAACGTGATTGGTAACTATCATCCGCACGGTGACTCATCTGTTTATGAAGCGATGGTGAGAATGAGTCAGGATTGGAAAGTACGGAATGTGCTCATTGAGATGCATGGAAATAACGGGAGTATCGATGGTGATCCGCCTGCTGCCATGCGTTATACGGAAGCAAGGCTTTCTGCGATTGCTTCAGAGCTATTAAAGGACTTAGACAAGGAAACGGTCGAGTTGGTCGCAAACTTTGATGATACAAGTAAGGAGCCCGTTGTTTTACCAGCGATGTTTCCAAACCTTCTCGTGAATGGATCAACAGGGATTTCCGCTGGTTATGCCACTGATATCCCGCCGCATCATCTAGGAGAAGTGATTGATGGTGTCATTAAACGAATCGAACAGCCGCATTGTACGGTTGAGGATTTGATGACGGTCATCAAAGGTCCAGATTTCCCAACAGGCGGTATCATTCAAGGGGTAGACGGCATTAAGAAGGCTTATGAAACAGGCAAAGGAAAGATCATGATTCGCGGAAAAGCGGAGATTGAAACCATCCGCGGCGGGCGCCAGCAAATTGTGATCACAGAGATTCCTTATGAAGTGAATAAAGCCAACCTTGTCAAAAAGATGGACGAGTTCCGAATTGAAAGAAAAGTGGAAGGAATTTCAGAGGTTCGAGACGAGACTGACCGGACTGGGCTTCGAATCGTAGTAGAGCTGAAAAAAGAAGCAGATGCAAATGGTGTTTTGAATTTCTTATATAAAAACTCAGATCTGCAAATCCCATATAACTTTAATATGGTAGCGATACATAATCGTAGACCAACCTTAATGACGCTGACAACTATACTTGATGCATATATTGCCCATCAAAAAGAAGTGGTGACGAATCGCTCAGCATATGAGCTTCGAAAAGCGAAGGAACGCCACCATATTGTAGACGGATTAATTAAGGCGCTATCCATCTTAGATGAAGTCATTGCCACAATCCGCTCTTCTAATGATAAGCGAGATGCGAAAAATAACTTGATGGATAAATATGACTTTACAGAAGCACAATCAGAAGCGATTGTTTCCCTCCAGTTATATCGTTTAACGAATACAGATATTACGCAATTAAGAGACGAAGCAAGTGAGCTTGATGTGCGTATAGCAGAACTTGAAGACATTTTAGGTAACGAGAAAAAGCTGCTAAAGGTGATTACAAACAGTTTGAAAAAGCTCAAAAAGACATATGCTGATGAGAGACGATCTGTCATTGAGGAAAAAATCGAAGAAATTAAGATTAACCTTGAAGTGATGATCGCCTCAGAGGATGTTTACGTCACGGTGACGAAGGATGGGTACATCAAACGGACAAGCCAGCGCTCCTATGCTGCTTCTAACGGTAAGGACTTTGGCATGAAGGATACAGACCGCCTGATTCATCAGTTTGAAATGAACACAACAGATGTCCTTCTATTGTTTACGAATAAAGGGAGCTACATTTATTGTCCTGTGCATCAACTGCCAGACATACGCTGGAAAGACATGGGGCAGCATATCACGAATATCATTTCAATTGATCGTGATGAATCGATCCAAAAAGCCATTCCAATTAAAGAATTTGATGAAACGTCGTATCTTCTGTTCTTTACAAAAGGCGGAATGGTGAAGAAAACAGAGCTTCTGCAATATAAAGCGCAGCGCTATTCGAAACCGCTTGTCGCCTTGAACCTAAAAGGGAACGATGAACTCGTGGATGTCCATGTGACATCAGGACAGCAGGAATTGTTTATTGCGACGAAAAATGGTTATGGATTGTGGTTTGATGAAGAAGAAGTAAGTGTTGTTGGTCCGAGAGCGGCTGGTGTCAAAGGCATCAACTTGAAGGATGGGGACGAAGTAGTCTCTGGCCAGATCATTGATCCGAAAAACAATGTCCTCGTGCTGACAACGCAAAGAGGGGCTGTGAAGCGAATGAACCTCTCTGAATTTGATAAAACATCTAGAGCCAAACGCGGAGTTCTGATGTTAAGAGAATTAAAGAAAAACCCGCACCGTATTGTGGCTGTCATTGCTGCATCACTGCACGATACACTTGAAATTGATACGGATAAGGGTTCAACGATTCCGCTTGATATCTCTACTCTAAGGGCGAATGACCGCTATAGCAATGGATCATTTATTGTAGATGAGGAAGAGCAGGGAGAAGTAACGCATGTCCTTGTCACACCTCAACCTGCACCAGATGACAATAAATAAGCAAACGAAAACCCCCTGCATAAACAGGGGGTTTCTTTTATATACGGGTCATTTAGCTCTCGTGGCTGCCAAACATGTTTGTAATGGCGTGCACTACTTCAATTCCTTGGTAGACGAAAAGAGAAAGTGAAGTGACAGAGAATAGACCTAGAATGAATACTCTTAAGAAAAATAACATCGTGTAAAACCTCCCAATTTTTGTTTTGATTTAGATGGTTGGGTTAAACACGAGATAGTCGGAAATAAGAAGATTGATAGAACACTGCAAGTAAATGCTTCTTTTTCCGGTCATATTGATCAATATGAGTGATGCGTGCAAATCCAGCTGTCATACTGCCAATCATCAGCAGTACTGTAAATGCGGCAAATACTGCGCTCACATGTTTTTGTTTCTTTTCATCGCCCATGGTCTGAGCGATTTTCATCTCATGTGATTCTTGATCGGCAACCACCTTTGCATGATGGTATACCTGAACGGAATGAGGCATTGAGAACAAATGAAAACTTGCGAGTGCTATGAATAAGACAGCTAATTTTAGCAGCATATTTTTTTTCATTTATCTCACCCCTTCCTCTTTATTTTCATGATCTTACCACGTTTTCTGTTATTTGAAAAGTCTTATTTTTTTACTTTCCCTCTTTAAAAAAGCGATAAACATCAGGACATCTATAGGACTGTTTCACTTCATGAAAGGTTTCAATTTTATTTTTTAATTTAAAAAAAGTGCCATGATCGAGGATCAGACACTTTTTAGTGAGAATGTAATGAATGTGGTTTTGCTACAGCTTTTGTAAAGATTCCCGCCATACATATAGCGAATAGAACAAATATAAAGGCATGAAGCAATCCCACCTCATTGGCGAGCAGTCCTAAAATAGGAGGACCAGAAAGAGAGGCTGTGTAACCAGATAAGGTCACAATGCTAACGCGTTTGACGGCGTAGCGGCTATCATCACCAGCTGCCGAAATGGTTAGCGGGAAGCCTAAAGAAGCGCCAAGTCCCCATAAAAAGATGGATATCATACACACTACGAGTGAAATCTTTAAAATGACTAACAAGAGTCCGGCAGCTGCTGAAAAAATAGCGACTCTTAGTAATAACACCCTGCCAAATCGATCAATTAAACGCCCGCTGATCAGTCGTCCACTAATCATCCCGCACAAAAATAAAGCATAGATGACGGTACTCATGGAATGTGAAACCTGGTACCCATCTACCATCGCAAGGGGAATCCAATCATTTGCAGAGCCTTCTACAAATGCAAGACATAAGGCGATCATCGCAAGAGATATCGTCCGTTTGTTCAGCCATGCCGCATGAGAACCATCAGTTGTATCTGTTTGCTTCTCAAGCTGATCCTTTCCTGTCCCGTGCGGAATAAACCGTGTACAAATCAAAATGCTGAGAAAGAAAAGAATGGCAATGATCAGAAGGTGAATCAACACAGATACCCCTAGATGGATAAAGAGAATGCCAGCACCTGCACCGATTAACGTGCCAATGCTGAAGGAAGCGTGCAAAATAGGCAGGATGGTTTTCCTGATGCTGTACTCAATTTCTGTCCCTTCTAAGTTCATGGCCACATTGCACATGCCTGAGCCCGCTCCAAAAAGAAAAAGACCGGCTGTGACAACAAGGGTAGAAGAGAGTGTTGAACCAATAGCGAGAGTCGTGAATCCAGTGAACATCAAAAAAGCGCTGATCACAATGGCCACTCGTCCGCCTTTTTTTCGAACGAATATATTGGAAAGGACAAGTCCAACAATAGAACCAACAGATAAGCCAAGTAAAATAAGTCCCATTGTCCCTGTATTCGCTTGTAATAAATCTCTAACTTCTGGTGTCCGTGAAAACCATGTAGAGATGGAAATACCAGACATCGTGAAAATGATGATGATTGCTTTATACCATTTTAATTCCATCTAATCCCTCACATTTAATGATATATATTACAGAACAAATCTACTCGATTATAAATGAGACTTCCTGATTCGTAAATAACATGAGAAAAGGTCATGCTGAAATTTTAGTAACAAGAAATGGTGCCTTCACAATTCTTCTAGTGAGAAGTAAAATAAAGACAAAGGAGGCGGATTTTATGCAGTCATATCGAATCGGTGTATTGAAAGGTGATGGAATTGGACCAGAAATTGTACAAGCAAGTATGTGCATCTTAGAGGCAGCGCTGTCACAGTTTCATGAGTCATTTGTGGAATTTGTAGAATGTCCAATCGGTTTTGAAGCCATCCATTCTCTTCACCAAGATCCTGTGCCGACATCTACTAAAGACGAATTGAAAAAATGCCATGGATGGATTTTAGGGCCTCATGATTCTGCTTCATACCAGAACATATTTAAAGAGAGGAGAAATCCAAGCGGAGAGCTCCGTCATACGTTTGATCTATTTGCGAACATTCGTCCATCTCAATCGTTACCAGGGGTACAAAGCCTTGTACGAGACGTCGATCTCGTTATTTTTCGAGAAAATACAGAAGGCTTCTATCCAGATCGGAACATGTATCATGGGGTAGGAGAGTGGATGATTACACCAGATGTCGCTATATCTACAGGTGTATTTACAAAAAAAGCGATAACACGTATTGCTCATGCAGCCTTTCAAAGTGCGATGAAGCGCAGGCAAAAGGTTACTATTGTTCATAAGGCAAATGTTATCAAATTAGGGTCTGGCTTGTTTTTGCGAACATGCCAAGAGGTAGCAAAAGCGTATCCGCAAGTGGCGGTAGAGGATGTACATATCGATGCAATGGCGGCTCACTTAGTGAGGCGTGCAAGTGATTTTGATGTCATTGTGACAGAGAATATGTTTGGTGATATTTTATCTGATTTAACAGGTGAGCTAGTCGGAAGTTTAGGAATAGCGCCTTCATTAAATTGTAACGAAGACCAAGCCATGGCACAGGCGGCACATGGATCAGCACCGGATATCGCTGGGCAGAATATCGCCAACCCAATTGGCATGATTCTTTCTACAGTGATGCTTTGTGACTGGTTACATGCGAAATATCATGATGAAAGGTTAAAAAAGACGGCAGCTCTTATCGAACGTACACTTCATAAGATCATGAAAATGAACATTAAAACGAAAGATTTAGGAGGAAACGAGACGACGACCCAATTCACAGAGGCATTTCTTCAAACCATGAATCTATATAAATAGAAGGGAGGGTCAACAAGAAAAGATGATCCACGGAGAATCTTTTCTATCTAATGATCAAACGCTGATGACAGATCGGAAAAAAGCGAGACAATTGACAGCAAACAGGTCATCCACAAAAAAGACAATCCATTTTAAAGGAATTGTTGGGCGCTTGCAGTGACAATGTAGTTTTTGAAGGTAGTTGGTAAACGAAAAATCATAAAGCATTTACATGAATCAAAATCTGAAGATTAAATGTTGGATTTTGATTTTTTCTTTTTTGTCTCAATAAGATAAGTATACTTAGTGTTGAGACATCGAAAATTCATTCATGCTTTAACTTCCTAGAATATATATTATGTAAACTAATAAAAAGAAATGAATAAATATCAAAAACCTCTACTACCTCTTCAATAAATCAAATCGGTCATAAAGGTTTTTGAATCAAAGTGCATTTAATGAGCTGTCATCGGATCAGTTGACGTAACCTAACAGCAACGGTCTTACAAACATCTGGCATTAAGTAACTATCAGAATCCGAAAGATCCAGCAATGGAGGGTTATTTTGATTTAATCCCTGCACCACAAAGAGGTATGACAATTGTTTCTTCTGGTTCCTTTTGATATTTCATGTAGCCAGCTAAATTGACTGCAGATGTCACTTCAACATAAAATCCTTTCTCACTTAGTTTAGAACGTGCATTCAGAATTTCATCTTCTTCAATATCAATAAACGTACCATTCGTATCTAGTACAGCTTCTAAAATTTGTTTGGAGCGTGCTGGAGCAGCAATGGCGATCCCTTCTGCTAAGGTCCCTTTATTCGTCACAGGTGATGCTGATTTTTCTTCATTTTGATAAGCTTTCACAAGGGGTGCACAGTTTTTCGCTTGTATGGCCACGATTTTCGGTATGTTATGAATGAGACCATTTTCAAATAACTCTTTAAAGCCATAATATGCACCGAGGAGGAGAGTACCGTTTCCAACCGGAATGATTAAAGCATCAGGTGCTCCTTTTAGTTGCTCATAGATTTCATAGGCGTATGTTTTTGTTCCTTCAAAAAAATAAGGGTTATAAACATGACTTGCATAAAAAACGCTTTCATTGTCTACTGCCTTTTGTGCCGCAGCTGCAATGTCCTCTCGCGTCCCGTGAATTTCTTTAATCGTTGCTCCATGTGCTTTTATTTGAGCGACCTTTTTAGGTGAAGTGTCATCGCTTAGATAGATGTCACAGGCAATCTCGCAGCGTGCTGCATAAGCTGCAATCGCTGTTCCTGCATTCCCACTACTATCAGCAATCACTTTTGATACCCCGAGTTCTTTAGCCTTTGTCATTAGAACTACGGCTCCTCGGTCTTTAAAGGATAATGTCGGCATCATATAATCAACTTTTACATAAGTGTTTGGCTCATTAGGATCTAGAACGATTAAAGGGGATTGACCCTCCCCCATTGTGACAGTTTCCCAAGTCTTAGAAGCTTTTGAAAATGGCATGGTTTCAACATAACGCCATAATGAATTTGGATAGTGATCCCAAGCTGCGACGTCTATTTTCGGGGTATCTTTCACTAGATTTAATACTCCACCACAATCACATTTCCATAGAGTTGGTGTCATCTCATATTTTTTCCCGCAATGGTTACAAATCAATTGATTCATCAATCATCAACCCCTTCAAATATTTTTTTATACGAAATATAATTTTTTATATAGAGTAGACAAAAAAAGGTCTTAAATATATGCAATGGCATCAATTTCAATTTTGAAACCAAAATGTAATTCATTCGTTGGTACAATAGTACGTGCTGGTTTATGTTCACCGAAAAATTCAGTATAAACAGCATCGACTTTGTCCCATAAATGAATATCCGAAATGTATAATGTCATGCGCAAAATCTTTTCTTTTTTACTTCCAGCAGCCTCTACAATCATCTCTACATTCTTAAGCGCTTGTAATGTCTCTTCTTCAATGGGACCGAACTCTTTTTCTCTCGTTTCGGGATTGATGGCAAATTGTCCTGAAACATAGACCGTGTTTTGATGAATGGTTGCGAATGCATAGTGTCCGTTTGATTTTAAATTTCCTACCTCGAGTATGCTTTCCATTTTGACACTCCTTATCTCGATTTATTTTTGATTTCATCCAAATAGCTATAGACGGTTACTTTGGAAATGCCTAACATAGATGCGACCTTCTCAACAGATCCTTTCATTAAAAAAATGCCCTTTTCATCCATGAATTTAATTAGTTCAATTTTTTCATGACGTTTCATGACTGGATGAACACTGTTTTGAATGATCTGTTGAATCAATTGATCTACTATTTCTTCCACATTTTCAAGATCATCATTTGATGTTGTTTCTTTCTCTTGAGCTTCCACTTGTGTAGAAAGAAAAGTATCCATAAAATGTTGCATTTGATTTAGGGCTTCAACATCAAAATTGATACAGAAAGCACCGATCACTTTTTGCTTTGAATCACGTATTAATGAAGTCGAAGAACGAATCGTACGCTTATCTTCAGTTACAAATGTATAACCAGCCAGATAATCTTCTTTAAAATCTTCTGATTGTAATACAGTCTTTACTAGATGATCAAATGATTGACCGATTTCTCTTCCTGTCACATGGTTATTTACTGTAAACATGACAGATGCTTGAGGGTTCGTTAAATCATGAATCACCACTTCACAATTTGGTCCAAACATTTTTGCAGTAGATTTTGCTAAAGGAATATAACTCTCTAATAACTTTTTAATATGTTCCATGCCTAAGCACCTCATTTTTTTATTCCACTAGATTATATAATTTTTTATATATAAATACAATATATAGATTTATTTATATATCATGATGCTCACAAGATCATAAATGTGAAAATAACCATATAAAAAAAGCAGCCATTGACTGCTTTTTGCTTGTGCTCCTTTCTAATTGATTTCTTTCTGGATTCCATACAAAATGACGTCAATTCCCCATCGGAACCGTTCCATTGATACGGGATCACCTGAAAACATTTCTTCTTTTACACTATGAATGAAAGGAAAACGCGTTTTGTCTGCATTATGAAATGTTTTTTTTGTGTCTGAAATCTGCGAAGAGTCATGTTTCTTCCAAGAGACCTTTTCGTAAGCTACCGAAGATACGTATAACAGTAATAGGTCTACTCCCCATGCAGCGGATGTAGATTTGATCCCGCCTTCATGCAATGCAGCGAGAATATGTTCGGTCAACTGAAGAAAGTTCGTTCCTTGTGGAATAGTGGAAAGAGAAATTTCAGCGAGACCAGGTTTTTCGAATAGCAGTAGGAAATAAGTCTGCAATATGTCAAATAACTGTTCTTTCCATGTGCTATCTGCTGAATCTGGATAAACCATTTGGCCGAGACCATAATCCAATACGTAAGCACTGAGTTCTTGAAAATTGTTCACGTAGACATACAAGGATGCAGGTCCCGTATCCAATGCTTTAGCCACCTTACGCATACTCATGCCCTCTATTCCTTGCTCCTTAAGAAGCTCATAGGCCGTTTTCACAATGAGCTCACGGCTTAAGGGCTCTTTAGCCGGCCGAGACCGGCGACTTATAATACGACGATTTGAATTGTTCATACTCTCTTTATAACATGTCAAAGTAAAATAGTAAATTGAGCATCAATCACCGTTTTCTTGAAAAGAATTCATTATATCTGCAAGCTTGACCGCAGCGTCTTTTGAAAAACACAGTTTTAAACTATTCTCCGAATCATGAGCCTTTTCCGATGAATATTCGTACATCATGTCTTCGTATTCCTCAATAGCCTTTTCAATATCATGAGGATGTCGGACAATAGCAAGTGCAAGCTCCATTGCATCAAACATCGCCATGTTTACACCCTCGCCTGCGAATGGTGACATGACATGAGCTGCATCACCGATAAGCGTTACTCCTTTATGACGATTCCATTTAAAACCGACAGGAAGCGTATAAATCCGTCTTGGGATGATGGCATCTTCTGCATAACGAATATAATTTTTCAGCTGATCATCCCAATCACTAAATAACTCTAATAATTGTTCTTTTGCTTCTTTCGCTTGATGAAACGGTATACCACAAGTCTCGATCCAGTTGCGGTCTACCATAAGGCTTGCATACACTTTGATTCGTCCATCTCCGTTTAATTGACCAATCAGTCCTTTATGGTCTGCTAAAGCAAACATCTTACCACGTTTATTAAATTCAGCTAAATCAGGGTGGTTCCCCTCTACGCTTAGGACATTCAATTCCAGCATCGTGAGCCCAGAGTATTCAATCTCAATATCTGTTAACAGAGGACGCACACGAGAAAATGCACCATCAGCCCCAATCAAAAGGTCAACTGTCTCGACAACCCCGTTTTCAAAATGAAGCTCCGTCATGCCGTTTTCTAATGAAACGCATCTTCCTAGTTTATATCCATATTTGATGTTTGCAGCATCAATTTGATCTAACAGCAGTTCGCACAACACACCACGATCAATTTCTGGACGAGTGCCTTTTTGATCTGATTCCGTTTCTTCATCTAAATAAATTCTTCCTGATTTATCAAGTAATCGGAAATCTTCTCCTTCATAACGGGCGTTCTTTTGAAATTTCTCATAAACTCCTGCTTCTTTTAATGCTTTTTGGCCTGTTTCTTCGTGAATATCCAGTGACCCCCCTCTTTCAAGACTCATGTCATACATCTCCCGTTCATAGATGGTTGTTTGTATACCGTAATTTTGCAGAATTAAGGCGAGTGTTAGCCCCCCAGGTCCCCCTCCAATAATAGCGATTTGCTTTTGGTCCTTAGATAATGCCTTCATCGTATGCATCTCCTCTTCCTTTATGGAAATCGTTTAAAACTACCTCTCATTTATATTATAACGAACATTGTTCGTAAAGAACAGTGTTCGTTTAAAATCGTTTGTTTCATGATTGTGTTTTAATGAAAAGAAACCAATCACCTGCTATCATATGTTACACTCCATCTAGGAATGTTAAAGGATGTCGAATCATAGCAATGATTCTTGGATCAGTAGGCTTCCATTGTTCTAACTCTAAGTATAAGAGGTGTTTCTATGAATAAATTATTGGCAATGTTGATATTAGGATTGGGCTTTAGTGGTGCCGCTCTCATTCTTTCTGTCCCTTTGTTATTCAAATTCAAACTAGAACAATCTGGGCTGATGTTTGCTGCTGTATCAGCAGGCGCTTTCGCAGTTTCATGCCTAGTTCTTCGAAAACGATTCAATCGCTAAAAAAACCTAAACAAAATCTATCATTGGAACAATGGAGATTTGTTTAGGTTATTGTGACTTCTTGATATGAATTTAAAGAATGTGGTATAAGCTGACCCCAATACTGATAGCGAATAAAACAAGTGCAGGGATTGCTTTTTTAAAGGGATCTTTGGCCAATACGATCAGTGTAAATGCAGCTGCCAGCATCGTGCCTCCTAACAATAAGCCTGATAATAATGCTAATGTTGGCATCCATATGCCGGCTAGCATTCCAGCAGCGCCTATTAGCTCAAGAGCCCCCGTTAAAACATTGAAAAATGCGGGTAAACCAAATCGTTTGAACTCTTCTGCCATTTTTCCAGATATGATTTTCGTTCCTGTTAGGAAAAAGAAAACGGCCAATACAATTTGTAGAATAAGAATGAAAATAGTGATCACATCTTTCTAAGTTATTTGACCAAAAGGTGAAATTTATATGTCATAGCATATATCGTACAAAAATAGAGGTTGTTCCTACTTTACAGATTTATCAAGATGGATAGTCTGAATGGAATAATTTGTTTAAAAGTAATTTTAATTGTTGGATCTCTTCATCGCTTAATTGATGTGTCACAGTTCGATGTGCATCCATGACGACAGGAAGAATCGCCTTTTTGATCTCGTCCCCTTTTTCTGTTAAAAACAGGTGATGCGAGCGCCGGTCTTGTTCATTATAGATTTTTTTGACAAGCCCTTTTCGTTCCATTGACTGGATCATTCTTACGACAGTGGTTTGATTTTTATCAATGCCTTCTGCCAATTCCTTTTGAGTCGAGCCTTTTTCACGGCTAAGAATACTAATAATGCTCCACTGTTCTGGTGTAACTCCGTACGGCTTTAACCTATTCGTAAAATAATTCGTCATTTTCACATCAGTGCGATGAACGAGATAACCTATTAAATCATGTAACTTCATGTAAACACCCTCTAACAATTTTATATGCTATAGCATTTATATTAGTGGAGCGATTAAACATTGTCAAATTGTCTACCTGTTATGCTTAAAATCAATTCCTGACATGATATACGGTAATGCTGATTTGATAAATTCTTCTGAAGATATGTGCGAACTATTCTTTCTCCACTCAACAGAAGCTCCGTGAATTCCCCAGCTTAAAAAAACAGCCGTGACCTTTAACACTTGTTTTTCGACATTTGTATATTGATTCACTAACAATTGATAAAAAATAATTTCAAGCTGTTCTCGAACAATTGGAGCAAGTTCAGTTTCATATTCTACTTGGCAGCGATTATGCAGAGATTGTTGAAAACTGGCTAGCGCTTTAAATATATTCATCATTGTATCTTCATCTAGTTTACTATTATTAAAATTGATACTTTCTAAATTAATCGACAATACTTCTGAGAGTGTTTTATCTAATAAATCGTATTTATCCTCAAAATGATAATAAAACGTCGCCCGGTTAATCACGGCTGAAGCTCATGCATGGTCAAAAAAAGTGAGTGAGCTTGATGGTTTTATCTTTGTCACGCCTGAATACAACAAAGCGGTCACAGCTGGACTGAAAGATGCAATTGATTACTTATATACTGAATGGAACAACAAGGCAGCTGGAATTGTCAGTTATGGTTCTTCTCTAGGTGTGACAGCAGCAAATAACTTACGTTTAATTTTATCTGTTCCGGCTGTTGCAACAGTTCGTACTCAACCTGGGCTAAGTCTTTTTACTGACTTTGAACATATGACAACCTTTAAGCCAGCCGCGTTTCATGAGCAAACGGTTGATACGATGTTGTTTGAGGTCGTATCTTGGTCTACAGTTTTAAAAACCATTAGACATTAATGATCATGGATACTTAAATAGAAAAGAGGAAATAACTTGAAAAACAATGACATGTTTTGTGATTTAGAAACTGGTGTATGCGGTGTAGGTGAAGAAGATATCCAGGTCATTGACTTTCACCAGCCTAAAAAATCCATTACGCTCTACTATGTAACAGATCCGATTTGTTCTCATTGCTGGGCAATTGAACCTGTCCTGCGTCGATTTAAAGAGCAATACGGATATTATTTTCATTTCCAGACTGTGCTGGGTGGACTGCTAGAGAAATGGCATGACGGTCCAATAGACCCCGCAAACGGAATTTATAAACCTGCTGATGTTGCGGGTCACTGGAGAGAGGTCGGAGAACATTCTCGCATGCCAATTGATGGGTCCTTAATGATTGACAATCCTGTTCAATCCTCCTACCCGTCCTCTCGCGTGTTCAAAGTGATTCAAAAACATCACGGTGATGAACAAGCCTATACGTTTTTACGTCGTGCAAGAGAAGCACTATTTGCATTTAATCAAAATATATCTGAAATCACGGTTTTGATTGATATCGTCAACAACCTTGGACTGAACGGAGATGTTATTTTACATGAAGCGGAACTCCCTAGCGGACAAGACTTATTAAATCAAGATTTTGCTCTTGTTCGAGACCTCGGTGCAAGAGGGTTTCCGACCATCATCTTCGTCAATGAAGAAAATAAAGGAGTTAAAATCACGGGTGGTCGACCATTAGACGTCTATGTTGATGGATTAAAGCAAGCTTTAAACACTGTAGAGCTTCAACCGAAGAAGCTCCCAGCTGTTTCTGCCTTACTCGAAAAAGAAAAACTTCTATTCTCTAAAGAGATTGAAGTGATGTACGATATTGATCAATCGGATGTGCGGTCTTTTATGGAGAAAGAATTTTCACAAGAATCGTTTCATATGAAAGAAGTTCTAGGAGAACAGTATTTCACAACTTCAACATAAGGAGAATGGAGATGGCTTACGTATTACAAGTGGATTTTAAGATGAATGGCCCTTTCGGAGATGAATTGGCAAAAGAGTTTTCTGATTTAGCGAGAACTATTAATGAAGAGGACGGGTTCATATGGAAGATATGGACGGAGAACCCTGAGAAAAATGAGGCTGGCGGGATTTATTTATTCGAAACAAAAGAAGCAGCTGAAACATATCTCGATATGCATTCTAAAAGAATCACTAGCTTTGGCATAACAGACATCAATGCGAAAATCTTTGACATAAACTCTGAGCTGACTCATATCACAAAAGGTCCATCAAAAACGCATAAAGATTGATACACGAAAAAAGAGCGGTTGTTTGCTGCTCTTTTTGCTTATGAATTAAATAAGATATTCACCTTTAAACTGACTCTTTAAAAGGCTGCTATCAGCAGCTTCTCCTATCTCACTTGTTGCTGGTTTTCTTGGTTTTCTTGATTAAGTCTACACCATCATATGACAGGCTTTCTACAAGTACAGCCTTTTGCAGGATGTTATGATCAAAAAAGGTCTTCGTATAGTCCGTCACAAGATTACGCATCTCTAATGCATCCCTTGTGCCTCTAAGTTCCTCATCTACGCCGGTAAACACGATGTCACAGTAATCTAAATGTGCAGCACGATCAACGGAGAAATAATAGGTTTCCATGCTGTTGTTAGCGCCAATGATCGCATTCATATAATAATTCGGTTCAGAAAACAGCAGCAAAAAGGGTTTATTGAGGTCGCTGTCGAGAAGTCCGAATGCACCACTATCTAAGCCAACCCCGCAGACAAACCGGTCGTCATCCCGGCAAACAATAGCCGCTGTAGGCCCGCCATAAGAATGCCCGGCGATACCCATGCCCGTGTCGAGTAGCAGTCTGTCATGAAAGATGGACTTCCATTCTCCAGAGTCTAGTTTGTGAAGATAATCAGCTACGTACCTTACATCTTCTGCCTGTTGTTCACTATATCTTGTTAACTCGTTAATGATTGGCAAGGTAAGGATGTTATGGCACATCTCAATAGCCGTTTCATCGTCAGGGCGCATTTTCATCTTACTAGCCAGCGCCATCATCTCTGGATCTTCAGAAAACGCCATAATGACATCCGAAAAACCCTTTGATACATTCAACAGTTTCCCATCTTTCCGTTTATACATGGTGCTATCCTGATGACCGATACTGACGACAACATACCCTTGGCTTGCAATGTCTGTACAGATGGCTGTCCCCCATTCTGGTGAACCACCCCCGCCGCAAACATAGAATACCACTGGATAGCGCTCTTCCTTCTGAGAAAGAGCCAGGTCGTCGTAACAATGCGTTTTGATATCGATAGAGAAGAAGTTTATTTCCTTCAAATACTCAGTGACAAGCGGCTGGTCATGAATCATTTCGTAGACTTCAGGAAACATGTATGTGGATGGAGTCTTTCCTTTACTGCTATCAGATGGATAGTACATAAATGCGGTCAGTTCTCTTTTGGAGTGATCTGATGCCGTATACTCAAAATCCATCTGGATTCGGCCGGCTATATAGCTACCGATTGGTTCTGGGAATGTGTCATACCTTTTCATTCTTTTATGCCCCCTTCATCATGAAAATGGATATCTGTTCTTTGCTGGGTGAGTATCGTTTTGTGATATAATCTTGAGTCAAAGACAAGTGCTAAGAGAAATGAAATGAACTTGCTGAATGGACATCATAATGGTGAAAAGTTCTGAAGAAATGATAGGGTGATAGCGATGAGAAGACTTGAGTCTGGTATATCAATAGACAACGAATCATTTTCTGATATTGCCAGGTATGAAAACGAAACAATCAGCAAAACGACGATCATCAACTCAAATGTTCGTTCTCCTATTTTTTGGAGCTGTCACCTGGATCATCTTGTATTTGATACGTGTGATCTCACGAATGCAAGATTTTTTGCTGGTAGTACGATTGATCATTGTACTTTTAGTCGTTCAGACTTGCGTTCTGTGGGCATTGGCAAAAACGAAGCTGTCTTCACCAATTGCGTATTTTCTTCTTGCGATATGAGAGGAATGACATTGGAGAATGCTACGTTTATCGATTGCACTTTCTCTAAATGTAGATTCAATGACCGCGTATTACAGGCAGCAAATATCGTCAATTGTACCTTTGGTGGTAAGCTAATAGATATAACGTTTGAGGGAAATGGCAAACAAAAGCTGATCGCCGATTTTGAAAACTGTACCCTTGACGGTGTTCGTTTTACAGGCTGTGACCTGTCGGCATGTATTCCGCCAGCATCCAAAAGCCATCTCTATATTGAAAAGGTATCTGCACGTGTGAAAAAGGCCTTGAAGATGATAGACGATGACCCTGCACTTTCTGACGATGAACGGAAAATACTGGTGCGCAGTCTACGCAAGCTTGAGCATATGGAACAATATATTTTTAACACGAAACATATGGAGAAAATATATGGGGCTGCTTTTGTTGAGCGATTTTTCAGTCATCTTGAATGCAGCAAGAATCACACTTAACGTTTGCTGCATCCCTCCTACTTTATCTTTATGTGGTATATCAGCTTCGAGTATATTTGAGCGGGATGAGTTCTTCGATTTTCACCTTGACCAGCTCCCCATCCATCTCAATGATGACAAAACATGCTGGTCCGAAGTCTGAAATGAGCTCTCGGCAGATGCCGCAAGGGCTTACTACCCTAATTCTTCTATCTTCTTCATCTGAATAAGGGTGTCTCACTGCAACAATTTTGTATCAAAATCCTTATATCCATTCGATAAAGCGCTGCCAATTGCAATGGCTTCTGCACAAACAGTTACCCGTCCGATATAGGCTTCTATATGGACAGCCGACATTATTTCTCCTGTTTTCATGCGGATCGCTGCCCATACATGGTGTTTATCATCTTCATAAAGACTGATAATCTTCTTTTTTGCTTCGTCTATTAATTCTAAATCTTCTTGTCATAGGTCAAAAGTTTTCATCGTGTTCTCCTTCTACTTCACTGCTCGTATTTATTATACCAAACATTAGGTGATGAACTGTTGCGTGAGTTGAAATGAATGGGAACAAATACAGCTTATGTTTGCACATATCATCTTCTTCTTATCCTTTTTTATAGCGACGAATCATATAGTGGATGATTTTTGTGATGAGAGAGGTACACATGCATAGAAAGGTCATAGCGATGACCCAATACATATTCGACATATCAAACCCCGTATAGGCAAAGATAAAAATGGTTGAAGCTGCAAATGTGATCATTAGAACGATGTAGACCCGCTTAAAGATGATATAGCCTACAATCCCCCATATTAAAAATAACAAAGGCAATGTAAATAAGATCAGAGCCATAGGTTGAAGAAAAGAAATCATCATTATCCACTCTCCTTTACTAACCAGCCATTTGTTTCATCCCAATGATAAAGCGAACAATCATTATATTAATGGGAAAGATGCTCCTTGTAAACATAAATTGGAATTTAAGGAAAGTTTAATCTGTAGTGAATGGACATTGTGGATGTATTTCATGTTGAATTGAAAAAGGCTGCTTTCATAAAAGCAGCCCATTCACTAAACTTTCGACTATTTCAATCAAATCATTCTACATTTCTTAACGATTGATCACCTGAATGATTTTCTCCTGAGCATCTTGTGCTTCAGGGATTGGCATGACAACAAATACATGAAGCATTTCGGGATAAACAAAGGTTTTTATGTCAATTCCTTGTTCTGTTAGTTTTTCATCGAGCTTTATGGCATCTGGATATAACATATCATGTGTTCCAATGAAATGAGTAATCTTCGCAAGTCCTTTGAAGTCACCGTAAATGGGACTGATCAATGGGTCAGTTACATGTTGATCAGCTGTCCAAATCTTTGCAATGGCTTCCATTCCTTCATAACCTAGAATCGGGTCCTTCTTTGCATATTCAAACATGAGAGGATTGCTTAAGCTCATGTCAACACATGCAGATAATAAAATAATATCCTTCGGCTGCGGCAGATCCTCCTTCTTTAAAAGATGCGCCAGACCAAGTGAGATATTTCCACCAGCTGAATCTCCCATGATCGTCAATTGATTGGCACTTCCGGCAGTTTTCAGAAGGTCTTTATATAGGTTAAGTATTTTCGGATACGTATCCTGGTAGCTATAATGAGGCACTTTTGGGTAAATAGGAGCGACCACTTTCGCATCGAGTGATTGCGCCATTTTATCCATGAACCACCAATGGACATTCAACGGCTGATTTGTCCATGCGCCACCATGTAGATAGAGAATGACTTTTTGGTTTTGTGATGCTTGTTCGTTCAATGTGAAAACTTGCATGCCTTCGAATGTCTGCTCTTGTACCTCACTCATTAACTTCACATCATCCCCAATGGCATAAGGCTGCGTATTTTCAATTCCTTTTTGCTCAAGAAATTTTTTTGTTTGTTCGATACTAGAAAAACTCTCTTTATTACTTTGCGAAGCGAATAATGTTTCAAATTGAACACTTTCTTCAGAACGTTCACCATGATACATTTCTACACTCATTTTTTTCTCTCCTTTCACTCAATATGATGATTGATCATCCTCATTTGGTACACGAAATGATTCCAGGTAGACTTGTACTTTTTTTTCAGGGGTCTTTAATAAGTTAGATAAAAGGTCTTGAATGAGACGAAGGCTTTTAATTTTCCTTTCAATTTCTTCATGTTTAAGATGGACAATTTTTCTTAGGGTATCAAGGTCTATGTCTTGACTTAGCATTTCCATAATTTCAGCTATTTCCTTTAATGAATAACCCAGTGTTTTCGCATCTTTGATCAATTGAATCTTCACAACATAGTCTTCTGTATAGAATCTGTAACCGTTTGAACGTCGTCTTGGAGCAGGCAATATGTTGTGCTCTTCATAGTAACGAATTGCGGCAGGACTTACTCCTGTTTTTTTGGCAAGTTCTCCTCTAGTCATCAACTCCATCGTTACTCCTTTGTCATTATTTAGTCTTACTATATGTACATTATAAAGGTTGAACTATACTTCAAGGTCAAGGTGAAACATTTATTAGCCAGCTTTTGCTTTCAGATTAGTAGAGAGAAGATATTCCTTGTGCTTGCTATGACATGATTTGGGTTTCTTTTCGGTGAACAAATAAAACACCATCGCACCCGGCAAATAAAGTCGGGCGCAATGATGCTTTTCATCATTCAATCTGGATTACGATAAATCTTCTCCATTTGTTGCAATCACATTTTTGTACCAGTAGAAGGAATCCTTTTTGTAACGATTCAATGTACCATTCCCTCTATCGTCTTGATCCACATAGATCAAACCATAGCGTTTACTCATTTGAGAAGTTCCGCAGCTAATTAAGTCGATGCATCCCCAAGGCGTATACCCCATTAAGTCGACACCTTCTTTGACTGCTTCTTTCATCTGTTCAATATGTTTTTTCAAATAATCAATTCGATAATCATCGTGTATTTTTCTGTCTTGTGTCAATGTATCTCTTGCGCCAAGTCCATTTTCACAAACAAACAAAGGTTTTTGGTATCTGTCATACAGTTTGATTAATGAATTAACTAGAATCATTTTACGGTTTAACATTTTTAAGGTTGCTGTAAGGTTCGGATTAATACAAGTTAAGGTTGAGGTTGTACAATGGGTTTGTAAGGAATTGAGGGATGAGTCAAATGGTCCCCTCTTCTAAATCAATCATAGAGGTGAAAAGGTTTGAGAGAAAATAAAATTTTGTCTTCATTATGTTACTTCAGTATCTTTTTTGCACCGTTTCTGTTTCCGATTATCGTCTATTTCTTAGGAAAGGACGAAGTGAAAGAGCATGCGAAAAAATCACTATGGACACATATTATTCCTTATTTGATTTTCGGAATTGGTATTGCCGGTTCAGGTTTACTTGGCATGAACGATATCAGTCATGCTGGTCCGTTCTTAATTGCAACGTATGCTGTGACATTCCTTGTCGCGATCTACTTCTTCATTTGGAACATTGTGAAAGGCATTAAAGTGTTTTCAGAATAATAGATGAAAAAAACGGTTCTGTGATTGAGCAGAACCGTTTTTTGTATGTCCGTTCAAGCGGGTAATTGGATATCAATCGTTGTTCCTTCCCCTATCATACTTTGTATCGTAATATCTCCGCCGTGTTTTTGGATGATATCTTTTGCAATCGCCATTCCAAGACCAGAGCCTGCATGTGTCCCTCCTGTATTCGTCCCTCTATAGTAGCGGTCAAACACTTTTTCTAGCTCTGCCTCTTCAATTCCTTTGCCGTTGTCTTGAATTTTGATGTGGGTATGTTCTTTTTGTTCAAGCTGTACAATGATGTTCACATCAGCATCATTGTGAACAAGGGCATTTAAAATGAGATTGGTGACCGCTCTTCGTATGAGGATCGTATCAATATTCAGCATAAGCTTGTCTACATTCGTTTGCAGCTCAATGCTTTGATCTGCATATCTCGAATCGTTGAGGATATCAATTAACGTTTCTCGCAGCAAAGGCACAATGTTCACCAGCTCTTTATGCAGCATCACATCGTTATTTTTCAGCCTTGTTGTTAAATTGAGATCCTCCATGACATCTTTAATGTACAGTGATTTATTCTCTATGATGCTGGCATAATGTTTGATGTCTTGATCTGAAAGAGGATAATTTGGATCTTTCATGATTTCTGCATAGCCTTGAATAGAGGATAATGGTGTTTTAATATCATGAGAAATATGACTGATCCACTCTTCCCGCATTTGCTCTAATTTGTCTTTTTCTTTTTGGCTTGAAGCGAGCTGCTCTGATAAGTGATTAACATTATAGAAAACATCTTTATATATCCCCTTAGTTGGCAGCTTCGTCGTATAATCTCCATTTGCGAGCCGCTGGATGCCATGAATAGCACGGCCGAGCGGTTTTGTGAGCTGCCGGCTGAATAAGTACCCAATGAGTAAGGCAATGATGGCATCTATTGATAATAAAATCATCGTCCCGATATTAAATCTTGATATTAAGTCTTTCGTATCGAACGAAAATAAATATTTTCCGATGGAAGGGTCCTTAAATCCGATAAAGTAGCTGTATTCCTTGCCCTTTCCTTTTTTTCCCCCGGCATAAATAGTCGATAGCAATTGCTTATCCTTATATTTATGTAAATTTACGATTTCTATAGGTGTATATTTACTCTTTATGCCTTTAGGTGCTTGTGCATGATAAACGTCTTGTCCATTTTCATCTAATAATTGAATCCATGCATTTTGTTGTTTTAAGGCTTGCTGTCCTTCTTTGCTCACAGTGATATCTTGATCGGATAAGGTGATGTATTGTTCAAATGTTCTTGTGAAGGTTTCCGGCGTATTTTCTTCGTTTTGCTGGCTGCTTGCTTGTAGTACAAGCCAAATCATGAATCCAAATAAGTTAATAAAGACCGTGATAATGGTCACGATAATGACAGAGACCATATATCTGCCTGTTAATCGCCATTTCATCTTTACGCATCCTTTACAACAAATTTATAGCCAAGCCCTTTAACCGTCACGAGAAATTCTGGTGTAGATGGGGAATCTTCTATTTTCTCCCGAAGTCTTCGTATATGAACCATCACTGTATTATCAGAACCGAAGAAATCCTCTCCCCAAACCGTTTGATAAAGCGTTTCTTTACTGATCACGCGATTCGGATGCTGCAAGAAATAGGTCATCAACATAAGTTCTTTCGGAGTGAGCTCAATCGCCGCTCCGTTTTTTGTCAGTTCGGCTTGCTGCTCGTTTAACTCAAATGGCCCTTTTTTGATGACGGGATCAGCTTGAGAAGGCTGCAAGTATGATGACCGTCTTAGCTGAGCTTTTACCCGGTAGGCGACTTCTTTTGGACTGAACGGTTTTGTAATGTAATCATCGCCGCCAATGGCAAGTCCTACAATTTTGTCTGATTCCTCTCCCTTTGCTGATAAGAAGATAATCGGAACATGTGAGACGTCTCTGATTTGTTTGCAAATATCGTAGCCTTCACCGTCTGGCAGCATAATATCCAGTATGACGAGATCGGGTTGTTCTTGATGAAATTGCATAAGCCCATCACTGGCAGTTGAAGCTGTTATCACCCGATCAATGCCTTCCCTTGTTAATACTGTATGGATTAATTCCAAGATTTCTTTTTCGTCATCTATAATCAATACTTTGCTTTGAAGCTTTGGCATTATGATCACTCTCCTGAAGTCATTGCTATTATTATACCCAAAGTGTAGACGTCGTGAAAAATCAACTTTCTATTTACACAGAAAAAAGCCAATTTTCTTTTTTAATGAGAAAATTGGCTTTTGTGTTTTTTTAGCGTTTGATCACAAATGTTGTCACACTTTGAGCAGGGAGATGTGCCCAAAATTGATTTCCTGATATGTTTAAGTCAGTTCCAGGCTGAAGGTTACTGTTGCTACTCGTGATCCATCTTGAAGCTTGCGAAGCAGTTCCGTTTTGCATAACAAAGTGTTGATTGACTCCTGTATTGTTTTTGTTAATCGCGACAATGACGACCTGATTGTTTCCTTTATAGGCTGAGACGAAAACATTCGGTTCAGGGCTTTTCGTTGCATCAATTCTGACGTACCCTGGACGCACAAACTTGGAGAAATGCGCCATGTTGTATCCGCGCTTGCTAATCATTCCATCTTCTTTCATAGGACCGTATGATCTCCGGATGTACCACCATACATACGCCTGAAAGTCCCCTTCCACCATTGAATGGTGAATATGCTCTGATACCCCTAATGCCTCAGGCCAGCGGTCCGCTGAATTGTTATCACTATTCGGGTAGTAGACCTCTGTCATCCACAGCTCTTTTCCCCCTCCTTTTTGTTTGAAAAGAGGATACGGAAGCTGGCTGATTTGGGTTCCGTACAGATGGGCACCGAGAATGTCCATATTTCTAAGCGCCTGTGGATCGTTTAAGATAGGATCTGAGATATTTTTAAGGTGTTGAAAGGATTCTGGTGCAATCACACGTGCATTAATGGAGCCGGCATTTTCTCTCATGAATCGCAGGATTTCCTGAGGTGTCCACCATGTCCATTCATGTGCATAATCAGGCTCGTTTTGTACAGAAATGGCATAGAGGTTGACGCCATTATTTTTCATGTATGTCACGAAATCATTCAAATGCTGAGCATATGCGGCGTATTGATTGTATCTCAACCGCTTTGCAGACGCACCATTACGATTGAAAGTCTCTACCATATGGCTTGGAGGATTCCAAGGCGAAGCAATCACGAAAGCACCGTGCTCTATCGCTCTTTTAGCGGTGGCGACTTCTCTGTGCCAATTATTTCTGTTCTCGTCTACATAAATCCGTAGAATGGAGAACCCTAACTGATTCTGCCCATTGCCAAAGGCGGTTTCCCTTTGAGGGCCGGTCAAATCACCAATCCAAGCCGGGTGGTTCATCCCGCCAAAGCCGCGGATCACTTGTCTTTCCGCGTTGACATTAATATTCGCATCACTTGCCGCTGACACCTCAGTTACGCCGGGTCCTATGAACATGACAGATAACATAGTGAAGCAGACCAATAAAGTGCAAATTGGTTTTTTGATTATGGACATCAAATTTCCCCACTCTCCCATCAACCATTAATCGATGCCGTAGCATCAGATTTTGTTTACCTTTGAGTAAACTGCCAGGAATCAAATTGGAATAGATTGGCACCATTTCCTTTGAAGACAAAAAATACGTTGTGTACTCCCGTTGCCCCGTTTACAGCTGTTTCTATTTCTCGCCAGTTTCCGCCTGTGGAAGGGACATTGAGTGTTCCGGCAATTCTGCCGTCTGGACTGCCAAGACGTACTTCAATTTGTCCGCCTGAAGCGGCTGCTACATTGGCTTTTAAGGTTCTGGCACCTCTCGATCCGAAATCGACATTACTGACAGCCACCCAATCGCCGTTTTGAATGTTTGTGACGTGCTGGTTATTAACTGGCCCACCAGGTGCTGAGGAGGCCTCTGTTAAAATGCGTCCATTCCAAGCGAATGTTTCAGCTTCTACCCGTTGATAAGGATTTAGGTTGGAAAGCTGTTTAACGCCTTCAAAATTGGCTGCGACCTCTCGAAGGGAGCCGTCAGCATTATGCACAAGTTTATTAATGTGTGGAGATCTGTAGCCTTTCCCTGCTCCATATAAGGCAGAACTCACCGTTTGCGTGTGATACACGACATACCACTCGTTTTTAAAATTGAACACAGCATGATGGTTGTTACCGCCGCCACCGAAAAATGCACCTGGATTTTTCAAGAAGTGTCCTTTATACGTAAAGGGACCCATAGGACTTGAGCTCGTCATATAACCGATCTCTCCTGGTGGTTTATCTGCTGGGTGGGAGCCACCAAAATTGATGCAATAGGAATAGTAATAGGTACCGTTATACTTATGCATCCCTGAATCTTCGAACATAAAAGGAGCATCAATGGTTGATGCACTGCCGACCACACTTGTCATGTCAGGCCCTAGCTTCAGAACTCTTGCTGTTTTAGGGTTGGCCCATTGTCCCTGCGTTGGATTTGAACCGCCTGGAACGCCTCCGCCGGCATATAGATAACCGGTCCCGTCATCATCTACAAATACGGCTGGATCAAACAGCCATACAACACCGGACATCCCTGGTGTATTTGGCGTGACGAGCGCTTTTCCGATAGGATCTTTCCAAGGACCAATCGGGCTGTCCGCTGTCAAGACGCCAATCCCTCCGCCGCTGTTAGCAAAATAAAGGAAAAATTTATCCTTCCCATTGATTTTTTTCACCGCAGCGGCTGGAGCCCAAGAAGCGCCTGCCCATTTGGCAATCCCTTTTCCGCCATTGGCTCCATTTGCGCCAGCTACTGGAATCGCTCCGTGATCTGTCCAGTTCACCATATCCTCCGAAGAGATGACAAAAACCCTATTCAAATTCGCAAAAGAATTGTCCTTAATCGTTCCATTACTGTGATATTCATAGTCATCACTCGACATATAAATGTACACCCTGCCGTTATAGGTGAGCGCAAACGGATCTGCTCCCAGGTGATGATCTATGAGCGGATTTGCATTTCCTACTCGTTTTGCAATGGGGGTACTTGCTGCACTCGCATCATATACTGGTATACAGCTTAGTACCAAAGCTAGAATCAAAAAACCTACACCGCACTTCATCCTCTTTCTCATCGTGTCATTTTCCTCCTGTTTTCATCTTCCTAATCTTGGGGTTTACGCCCAATTTCAAATTATGTTGATAGACGCTGATGAAGAATGAATACAAAGGATGATTTCTTGGGGGATCGCTGCTAACACAACTATGTAAACCCTTACTTTTTGACTAGGAGACAACAAAAAAACGCAGTTCCCCTTTTGGAACTGCACTTTCTTAGCTTATTCATGACTGTTGATCACATATAACGAGCGGTTACCATTTTCTTTCTTGTGTAAAACTCCACTCCGTCTGTTCCATTGGCGTGCAAATCCCCGTAGAAAGAATCCTTCCAGCCGGAAAACGGGAAAAATGCCATTGGTGCGGGAACACCGATATTGACGCCGAGCATCCCTGCGTCGATGTTTTCGCGAAATTCTCTAATGCTTGATGCACTGTCTGTGTACAGGCAGGCACCGTTCGCAAATTTTGATTGATTGGACAGGTTGATTGCTTCTGTTAGTGAAGAGACACGAACAATTGATAAGACTGGGGCGAAAATCTCGTCCTGCCAAATTTTCATTTGATTTGTAACATGGTCAAAGATCGTTGGTCCAACGAAATACCCTTTTCCGTTTGTTTCGTGATCTTTCCTGCCATCTCGAATGAGACTTGCGCCTTCTTCAATCCCTGACTGAATGTATTGAAGCGTTCGCTCCTTATGTTCCTCTCGAATGACTGGACCAAGAAAGACCTCTTCATTTATTCCGTTTCCAATGACGAGCTCGTTCGATTCATCAACTAATTTTTGAATGAGCTCATCTGCCACTTCTTCTTCCACAGCGACAACGGCCGCGGCCATGCAGCGCTCTCCTGCTGATCCAAAGGCAGCACCAATGATTTGTTTCGTTGCCGCGTCTAAATCTGCATCTTTGAGGACAATGGAGTGATTTTTTGCTCCTGCAAGTGCTTGGACACGTTTGCCATGCTCTGTGCCTTTTTTATAGACGTATTCTGCAACTGGCTGAGAGCCGACAAATGAAATGGCTTTGACCTTTTGGTGTTCAAGCAGACCGTTGACGACATCGTGAGCCCCATTGACAATGTTGAGAACACCTTTTGGAAGACCTGCTTCTTCAAATAGCTCGGCTAAACGTGCGGCAAGAATCGGCGTGCGCTCTGAAGGTTTTAAAACAAACGTATTTCCGCAGGCAATGGCAAGTGGGAACATCCAGCAAGGGACCATCATCGGAAAGTTAAATGGAGTAATCCCTCCAATGACGCCAATTGGATAGCGGTACATGCCAGATTCGAGTCCAGATGCGATATCTGGTAATTGTTTTCCCATCATTAAGGTTGGTGCACCAGCGGCAAATTCGACACATTCAATCCCGCGCTGCACTTCTCCTTTTGCTTCTGTTATGCTTTTTCCGTTTTCAATCGTGACGAGTTCAGCCAGCTCATCCCATTTTTCAACGAGTAACTGCTGATATTTAAATAAAATGCGTGCACGGCGGGGAACGGGAGTTTTCGACCAAGTGGTAAATGCTTCTTGTGCTGCCTGTACCGCACGTTCGACATCTTTTTTTGTTGAAAGCGGCACTTCTGCGATGATCTCGCCAGTAGCTGGGTTATATACTGCCTCTGTTTGACTAGTTTCTGCCTCAATCCATTGTCCGCCAATATAATTTTTCAACATTTGTACATCTGTTTTGGTCATGTTCCCTCTCTCCTTTTTATGAAAAAATGTGTCATGCTTATAGGATGTGTTTGGTTGTCATTGTCTCATCTAACGGGCGCCCTTCTGTATACACTCTTTGTCAAATATTATTGTCGCTTTGGTTTACGTTGTGATAAAAGCTTGCTCTAACGTGTGAAAGGTTGCCGCCCATCCATTTGTTTATGAGAAATAATTCCGGAATGTGATTCATTCATGGTGTATTTTTGATTAACTTTTGGTTAACTTTAGAAAAATCATAATATTAAAAACACTTTCAGTCAATCCTCTTTTTGCAGCATAAAAAAACCTGATGCGCGTTGCATCAGGTAGAGGCTGGTTTATTTCTGTAAGTTGGTTGATGCGGCATATTGATTCGGTTCTGCAAAATGTGGGAGCATTTCACCATGTGCTTCAATGAGTTCATCGCATAATTTGATGATGTCATCAATCGATAGTTCAGCGCTTGTGTGTGGATCTAGTAATACGGCTTGATAAATGTGTTCTTTTTTGCCGCTGATTGCTGCTTCGATTGTCATGAGCTGTGAGCTGATATTGGTCCGGTTGAGTCCAGCCAATTGTTCAGGGATCTCTCCGACATAGCATGGCATGATACCGCTCCGATCTGCAACACACGGCACTTCGACACACGCTTTTTCAGGCAGGTTGTGAATGAGGCCTCCTGTATTCAGCACATTCCCGGCAAATTTAAAGGGAACGTTCGTTTCGATCGCTTCAATGATACGAGAACCATATTCTTTTGAGCGAGTATGTGTGATCTGTGTATTGCCCACAAGGTCATGCTTCATGGTATTCCAGTTGTTGATTTGTTCCTCGCAGCGTCTCGGGTATTCATCGAGCGGAATGTTAAATTGACCGATCAGTTCTGGATAGCGTGATTTAATGAAATAAGGATGATATTCGGCATTATGTTCTGAGGATTCTGTGACATAGTAGCCGAATTTATCCATCAGCTCAAAACGTACCATATCATGATGCCGTGATTTCTGCTTTTCTTTCGCTCTTCTTTTGATGTCAGGGTACAAATCTTTTCCGTCCCGTTTCACTTCTAATAACCACGCCATGTGATTGATGCCAGCAATTTTTTCTTCAATGCCTTCATGATCCATTTCAAGTGATTCAAATAGATCCTTTGTACATACCTGCACACTATGACAAAGACCCACCGTTTGAACCGGTGTATAGCGCAGCATCGCACCTGTCAGTGTGGCCATTGGATTTGTGTAATTTAACAATAAAGCATTTGGGCAAACCTCTTCCATCTCCTTTGCAAAATCAAGCATCACAGGAAATGTTCGAAGGAAGCGGAAGATCCCGCCGATGCCAACCGTATCCGCAATCGTTTGTCTTAACCCATATTTTTTCGGAATCTCAAAATCAATCACCGTGCTTGGCCGGTAGCCTCCAACCTGGATAGCATTGATCACATATTTTGCATCCTTTAAGGCTTCTTTTCGGTTGTGATAGGACGTAATGGTCACATGTGCACCGTAGTTCTCTTTTAAATGGCGGAGCATCGTTTCTGATTCTTTCAGCCGCTTATGGTCGATATCATATAAAGCGAATTCAAAACCGCTTAGTGCAGGGACGAACAAACAATCTCCTAATATATTTTTAGCAAATACGGTACTCCCTGCACCGATAAATGTAATTTTAGACATAGACGACTCTCCTTTTCGCATCCATATTGAACTACCCTTTGACAGAGCCTTGTGAAAGCCCTGCGATAAAATATTTTTGCAACAGTAAAAACATCGTCACCATCGGCAGCATTGCAATGAGCGCAGCAGCACCAACGAGCTGAAGCTGATGTTGATTTTGACCAAAAAAATGGGATAGGGCGACTGTGAGTGTATGCATCTCTTTATCTTGCAAAAAGAAGATGGCAAATTGATAGTCGTTCCAAATATACACACAGGCAATGATTAAAACAGAAGCGGTAATAGGTTTCAGAAGCGGAAAAACGACGGTGAAAAAAACTCTAAATGTCCCCGCTCCATCAATACGGGCTGCTTCTTCAAGCTCCTTTGGAATGGTCGACCGGATAAAGCCTGCGTATAAGAAAATCGTTAGCGGCAAAAAAGCAGCGACATTATTTAAAATAGCGATTTGATAGGTGTTCATCATCCCAATTTGAACGACCAATTTATAGAGCGGGACAAGGGCTGTGAGTGGTGGAATGACCATAATGGCGATGAATAAAACATAAACTGCTTTATTTAGCTTTGTGCTTCTTCTTGCGAGCGGATAGGCTGCAAGAGAGCCAAGAAAGATGAGGCATACAGCAGAGCTGAACGTAATGATCACGGTATTCAAAAAGGATTGGCCAAGCTGAGCCTCTGTCCATGCCGTGCGAAAGTTTTCAAGATGAAGCGCTTTTGGAAACAGCCATTTTGAACTGAAATCTCCTATCCCCTTTAATGATGTCGTTACCAAGATATAAAATGGAATGAGATGAAGCAATGTCACCAAAAGGGCGAGGAAGGTGTACCATCTCTTCTTACGTTTAAAGGCATTTTCCATCACACCTCGGTCTCCTTTCGTTTGAAATACATCAACGCTGCGACACTAATGACAAGGATGATGACCGCCATGAAGACCCCTTGAGTTGCTGCATAGCCTGCATCCTGACGTTTGAAATACAGATCATACATAAAGGTCGACATCGATTGTGAGGAATCTCCCGGTCCGCCGCCAGTGAGCGCCACAATGACATCAAAGAGCTTGAGCCCGCCAATGACATTCAGCACAACATTAATGGTGATAGACGGTATAAGGAGCGGCAATGTGATTCGCCTGAATTGCTGGAGGCTGGATGCACCGTCTAATTGTGCCGCTTCATAATAATCCTTAGGAATACTTTGCAGTCCTGCTAAATAAATGATCATCGCAATCCCGACGAATTGATAGGTGTTGACGAGCACAATGATCCATGTGTTTAATTGGGGATTGCCAAGCGCATTCATTTGATCAAATCCAAAAAGCGTCACCACATCGTTTAAGGCACCGCCTTGGTAAGCAAACACGAAATACCAAATATAGCCCATCGCAATCGGACTAATCATGACAGGTAAATAGATGACTGTTCTTGTGATCGCTCTCATCTTTAAGCTTTGATTTAATAAAAGAGCATATCCAAGTCCGATGATATTTTGTAAGATTGTGCTACCGATTCCGTATAGAAGCGTATTTTTAACAACAAGCCATGTGGTTGGGTCCTGAAGCAGACGCCTATATTGATCAAGCCCAATCCATTCATAAGTTTGTGAGAACCCATTCCAATTCGTAAAAGATAGCTGAATTCCGTTCAAAAAAGGATAAATGATAAAGGTACTGACAATGAGAACAGCTGGCAAGTACATCCACCAAAGGGATGAATTTTGGCTTTTTTTCATTTTCTGCTTTGGTAAAGAGGTGAATGCGGCTGGCTGCTGTGCTTTTGTGATGTCATTCATTGGATTCACTCCTGTTTCAGCATGAGCCTGCTATTGTTTTTTCAGACGCTTATATTCCTCTTCCATCTTCTTCGATAATTGTTCTGGTGTGATGGAGCCTGCTAATAATTCTTGACTCGTTGTTGACATGACAGCCCACATGCCGCTTGGTAAGTATTTTCGATCGAAATACGGTTCAACCTTCACCTCTTCGTATTGATCGTAAAACATAGAGTAATAGTTTTTCGCTTTAACTTGCTTTAAGGCTGCTTCAGAGGAGGTGCCTTCTGCGATTTTTTTCGCATTTTCAGGCTTTGCGAGAAAATCGATGAATTGTTTTGCTTCTTTTAGATGTTTGGAGTCCTTCCATGCAGCGACCGTAAACCGTTCTCCTCCAATCCAGCTTTGCTTATCTCCTTCATGAATGGCAGGAACAGGCATCGTGCCTACTTTGATCGATGGATTGAGTTCTGTCGCCTCAGGTCCTAAAGACCCTCCGACAAAGGTGAAAGCTATTTTGTTTTGTGCCATCAGTTCAGGTGCTTGAGATAGTTTTGCTGTCAGCACATCTTTGTTTAATAGGTCTTGATCCTTCAGATCCTTCATGAACTGTGCAAGCGGTGTATAGAGAGACCAATCAAATGATCCGTTTTCAAGGTCTTTTCCGTATCGATGGTTTGGACTGGTGATCAATAAAGGTGTGGCGAGTTCATCAAAGACTTGGGCGATATTTGAGTTGTCTCCTCCTGGTATCCAGAGCGGCACAACCTCTCCTTTGCTCTTTTCCTTAACTGTCAGCAAAGCCGATTTGAATTCATCAAGTGTTCTAGGAACCTCAATGTCATAGTCCTTTAATAGATTGGCATTAAAGCTAAGCCCGTCTTTTGCTTGATTCAGCGGATACGCGTATACTTTTCCATCTTGGTCCTTTAAAATTTGATCGAGTGAAGGATCAAGCTGTTTCACCCAATCCATTTCTTTTAGATCAGCGACATACTCGCTGTAGCGCAGTTTGGCCCAGCCGTGTGTGTCAAACAGATCTGGCATATCATTTGCCCCCATTTTGACACGGATCGTATCTTCATAGCTGTTGCCTGGGAAGTTGGCATCGATTCGAAGATGTGGATGCTCTTTTTCAAACTTACGAATCACTTCTTCAAACGCTTTTCTTTCCCCGCTGTTGCTCATCGTCGAAAAGAGAGTTAGGGTGACCTTTCCGTTTGCTTCGGACGTTCCGCTATTGCTACAAGCAGACAAAAGAATGGTCAAGATAAAGGCCGCAGTGAGTAGCATGATTTTTTTATTCATGGTTTCCTCCTTTTAATCACTGAAAATTCAGACGATAATCAGTAGAATTCATGCAGTTGCGGAAACAAAAGAAGTCCATTATACTGGAATTCTATTCTTTTCAAAGAGATAAGAGAGCATACCGGTAGGCTGCCTTGTTCTTCGCATGATCTGGCCATCATGCGAAGCAGCTTGCTTTCTGCTTTTTTGTCTCTTTTTTGTTTGCTGAAAACGCGGTTCACCCCCTTTCATGGATGAGGCATGTGCTGCCTCTTTCGATGAGTTTTGTTGGCATGACAACTTTTAGAGGAAGCTTTCTGCCGTTTATTCTCTCAAGCAAAAGCTTCAAACCGACTTCCCCCATTTCTTCTGTATATACTTTGACGGTTGTAAGCGGCGGGCTTGAAAATGAAGCAGCTTCAATGTCATTAAACCCAACAATAGATACATCTGAAGGAACACTTAGACCGGCTTCGTTGAGCGCGCGCATTGCACCGATCGCCATTGAATCACTTCCGATAAAAAAGGCTTGTGGCAGGTTTCCTTTTTTAATGGCCTTCTGCATGAGCGTATAGCCTTCTTGCATGGAGTATTCTCCAATATGGATGTCATCCAGATGAAGACCACCTGCCTCTTGCATTCTTTTCATAAACGTCGTTTGTCTTTCGTCCTCAATCACAGCATTACCTTCGAAATAATGTTCTCGCTCCTTTCCGCCAAGATAGCCTAGATGTGTATAGCCAAGCGATTGCAGATGGCGAATCGCTCGATCTGCCGCTCTGACAAAATCGACATGTACACAATCATATAAATCTTCATCCGCATAATGATTGATAAAAACAATGTGTTCCATTCGATTTGTCATTTTTTCCACCGTATCAGGGCTAATTCGTCCAATGACGATCAAACCGTCAATATCCTTTAGCATCGCCCCTTTATCCATGCTTCTCAGGCGAAAGGTATGGAGGGTGGAGAGCCCTTGTTTGGCATATTCTTTTTCAATTCCTTTTCGAATCGATGAAAAAAAGGGGTCATTTAATTCTTCGTCAATGGATTGAGCGACAACGATACCGATGACTGGGGATTCAGATGGGCTTTTTTCCTCTGCTTGATCGGCTTTTCTTGCTCTCACTGGGGTATAGTTTAACTTCTTTGCAATGGCGAGGATGTTTTGTCTTGTTGCGTGCGAAACGGCAAGGGTTTGATCGCCATTTAACACACGGGATACAGTAGAAACGGACACTTTTGCATCATGAGCAATATCTTTGAGTGTGGTCATAGGCAAACTCCTCTTGGTTTTTGACTAAATATTTACTAAAGATATTTGAAGGATAACATGTTGATAAAGCGCTTTCAAGTGTGAATTCGTGATTTTTTATTTTGTTTTTGAGTATGTTTTGGTTAGATGTGAGGTTTTAGTAAAGTTGCGTAAAAAAGAGGATGGGTTTCATCCTCTTTTACTAACGTGATTCAATTGAGTCTGTTTCTTTTGAAAACAATTGCTTCATTGTCTCCCAAGCTGTATCAAGTTGATGGTGAAGTCCAAATAAACCTGAGTTGCCGATAATATAGATCTCGTTTCCAGCCTCAGCAAGCAGCCGGAACGTGCTCTCATTACAAGAGCCGTCTACTTCAATTGAAAATGAGTAGCCTCCCTTCTCTTTTACATCTTTCACCTGTTTCATTTTCTGAAGCATTTCTTTAATAAAAGGCTGACCTGCAAAGCCTGGATCAATCGTCATGATCGTCACCCGGTCTATTAAATGTAGATAGGAATCTAACGCTGCAATTGGTGTGGCGGGGTTTAAGACAAAGCCGACCTCGCAGTTTCTTTGATGGATATGCCGAATAATTCTAAAAACGTCTCTTTGCACGACCTCTGGGTGTAAGCAGATCATGCTTGCGCCTGCATCAATGCAGGCATCGATTAAAAATTCTTGGGGGTATTCTGCCATAAGATGCACATCAATTGGTCTATCTGTCAGTTTTCGGAGCTGTTCTATGAAAAAGGGTGATAAGGTGATATTTTTCACGTAATGACCATCCATGACATCGACATGATATCGATCTGCTCTTGTGTTGAGAATATGAATATGTTCGCGGAAATGCGTTAAATCCATGCACATCAGTGAAGGTGAAAAAATGGCTGTCATTCCCAGGTTCCTCCTTTTTACAGTTGAAATA
Organism: Bacillus sp. FSL R7-0672; assembly: GCF_038601465.1. Lineage (NCBI taxonomy): Bacteria > Bacillati > Bacillota > Bacilli > Caryophanales > Bacillaceae > Bacillus > Bacillus sp. FSL R7-0672. Next base: position 1,825,487 of record NZ_CP152010.1, read on the forward strand.
AAAGCTTGATCAATCCAATCAAGATTCCGATGATACCAAAGTCTGTATCTCCAAAAGTTGTCCCTTCAAAACCAAGGGTTCCTAACACAGGTAATAAACAAGCAGGTAAAAAAGAAAGAAGCAACCCATTCGCAAATGCCCCAGCGACAGCCCCTCTCACGCCTCCTGTTGCATTGCCATACACTCCTGCTGTAGCGCCGCAAAAAAAGTGCGGGACAAGACCAGGAACAATGACAGTTAAACCAAACAAAGGTAAAAGAAAAATGGATACGATGCCTCCTGCAAAGCTGCATAAAAAACCGATAATGACTGCATTTGGAGCAAATGGAAAAACGGTTGGTGCGTCAAGTGCCGGTTTTGCCCCTTTCACAAAACGATCGGCAATCCCTTTGAAAGCAGGCACGATTTCACCGATTGCCATCCGCACCCCGGCTAAAATAATGTACACACCAGCAGCAAAGGTTATAGCCTGAATGAGAATGAAGACAGCGAAGTTCGTGCCCCCACTCATTTGTTCTATAAAGGGAATCCCAGCAAATGGTGCAATCGCAAAGAACAGCAAAGCCATCGTGATTGAAATGGCCACAGATGTATCTCGTAGAAAGCCGAGTGATTTAGGCACTTGAATGGTTTCTGTTGATCTCTCCGGACGACCGATCCATTTTCCGATCATTCCCGCTGTAAAATAACCGAAGGTACTGAAGTGTCCAAGCGCGAGATCATCGCTTCCAGTGACTTTCTTTGTGAATGGCTGAAGAATAGCGGGTGCAATGACCATAGCTGTCCCTAATATAATCGAACCGGTGGTGACAAGAAACGCTCCTTGCATTCCAGCTGTCGAGAGAACGACTGCGAGCATTGCAGCCATATACAAGGTATGGTGTCCTGTTAAAAAGACGTATTTAAAGGGCGTGAATTTTGCCAATAATAAATTGACCAGCATGCCAAAAATCATTATGAGAGCCGTCTGTGTCCCGAATTCCTTTTGAGCAATGGCCGCCATGGCATCTGTATTTGGGACAACCCCTTGAATGTGAAATGCTGCTTCAAACATTTTTCGAAAAACTCCAAGTGAATCAGATACGACTGTGGCGCCCGCTCCTAATATTAAAAAACCCATCGTTGTTTTCAAGGTGCCTGACACGGTATCTGCGGCTGATTTTTTCTGCAAAAGTAAACCGGCCAGTGCAAACAACCCGATGAGAATGGCCGGTGTGCCCAATATATCGTTCATGATCAGTTCTATCATGATGTGAATCCCCCTTTTTCGTGGCTTAAATGTGTTTACGAAGGACGTCTTTAATGGCTTTCTGGTCTAACAAGTTATTTAACCCAGCGACCTTTCTTGTGCCGTCATCCAGCTGATCGATAATGTCTGTTGCTCCGATATATAGATCAGCCAGTTCATTTTTACTTGTGCTGAGATCGGTATGGTCCACTTCAGCTACAAGTCCTAACTCTTCTAATGCTTTTTTGACATTCATTTCTACGATAAAGCTGCTTCCTAATCCGTTTCCGCACACAACAAGAATTTTTTTCATTCTCTTTTTCCTCCTTTATCGTTGTGAAAATTGATCAATTAGTTTTTGCACCGATGCTAATTCATTTGCTTCAACCAGTTGTTCCCTCCGTTTTTCATCACTTAACAGCATGGTCAGTTGTTTGAGTGCTTTCAAGTGGGTCATACTGTCAATGGCTGCTAGCACGATGATGAGACGAACCTGTTTTTTTTCATCCTTAGAGAAAAAGACGGGCCGTTCGAATGACATGAGTGACATGCTTAATTCGTTCACGCCGTCCTCTGGTCTAGCATGTGGAATGGCTACTTGTGGTGCAATCACAATATAAGGTCCATTTTGATCAACGGACTGAATCATGGCCTCCACATAACCTTTCTGAATGGCATTTTGATCGAGTAAAGGCTGCGCTGCTTTTGTGATGGCCTCTTGCCACGTTTCTGCTGTTTGTTGGAGATGAATGGTTTTTTCTGTTAATAAATCGTTTAACACTGGTTTCCACCCTTTCTGATGGGATACATATGCGGGATGAAGTAGCTCTTTAAGATCACGAAGCAGTGCTTTTTCATTTTGTACGATAGTATGCTGTTGAATGATGTTGAATAAAGCGTTCACATTTTTCTCATCAAACATGGTTTCTGCACCTTCTCCATATTGAAGTAAGGTTTTTTTCTCATAGGCAGTAAGGATGGGATGAACGAGATGAACGGGTTTTCCTTTAAACGAAATAGGTGTTGTTGACACAACAAAGTCGACATCAATGGATGACATTTCTTCATATGATCGCTTTGATAATAGATCACGAACTTCGATGTAACCGATTAATTCGATAAGCTGTGTTTTTAGCATATGACTTGTGCCAATTCCTTCGCCGCAAACAATGTATACAGAACGCCGCACAATTGGCGAAATTCCTTCTCTTCTCATCCAACCACCAAAATGCATCGCCACGTAAGCAATTTCATGATCACTTATCTTTGAGCAGGTCGCCTTTTCTAAATGGCATACGACCTTTTGAGTGATGTCAAACACTTCTGGCTGTGTTTTTTTAATAGATTCTGTTAATTCATTGCTGATATCAATGTGATAGATGAGTCTGTAATAGGCTGGGATGAGATGCATGGTTAAGTTTTGCTCCAAGGCTTCGTACTCTTGAAAGGAGATACAAGCATACCGCTGAAAATCAAAAATCATTTGTCTGGCAATGGTGCGAATGAGATGCTCTTCTGGCTTTTGACTTGATGGAAGCTTTTGTTTCTTTGCGCTGAGCCATAGAGTGCTAAGAAAATAGATTTCATCATCATGAACTTGAAGACCGGTTTCTCTTTGAATTCGTGCCATGAAACGAATAGCCGCCAAGCATTCATCTGTTTCCTGCAATGTACGCTTTTCTTCGTTTGAAAGGTGTACAGCACGTCCTAGCTTCACCCGCTTAAAGTAGAAAAAGAGATCCAAAGACAGCTGATCCAGCATGTCATCTGCAAACTCGAGCTTAAGCTCTTGTTCTGACTGCTCGAGGAGATGCTTTAACTTGTTATATGAAATAGGCCCCTTTAACCAAAAAGATGGAAACGTTTTTTCGTTTTTTATCATGGTGCGAATGGAATGAATATAAGGTTTCAGCGCCAATCGAATCGCTCTTTCTTTTCCTGAAATCAAATAGCCACAGGCTGCCTGATAGTGAAGCGTGAGCTGCTGCTTTGAAAGTGCTTCTTTTAGCTGTTTCATATCTTCAAGCAATGTATTCCGGCTCACTTTGGTCAGCTTCATAAAATCATCTATTTTTAGATATTTCTCATTGCATGCAATGGATAAGAGCAGGATCGCCCTTCTTTCCTTTACACATGGTTCATAATCGTGACCGACAAGAATGGTGTCAGCTTTTTGAATAATGACTTCTTTTTCATGTGTGTGTAAGTAGTAGCCAAGTTGATCTTTTCGCTGAACGCCACTAAGCTCATGAGTTTTCAGCCAGCTATTCATTCGTTTGATTTCAGAGTAGACGGTTCGAGTAGAGACATTCAGTCGATTCTGTAAATCTTCAATTGATAGATAAGAGGTTGTGTGAAGCAGCATCGATAATAAAGTCGTGCCCCTTTTGGTTAAGTGCAGTTCGAATTCCTCCCTTCTTCCCTTTGGTTATAAGTCTAATCAACTCACATGCATCAAAGAAGCCCAAATGTCTTCAGCAAATGCTGTGCAGCTTTTTGGGTGTTCTTTTGCTATAAGAAAAAGCACACCCGCTTGAGTGTGCTTTGAGACTTGTATAAAAAGGCTAAATTTATCCTTTTGGTCTTCTTTTATGTAATAGAAAACCTTTGTAATGAGGTTAGGGTGTGAAAAATTTTGAGTACCTTTTATTACTTCATTTTCACTTCTTCTTTTCATTTTCTCTATTATTTTATTAAGCCACTGTAGCGGGTTTAATGAGATCTCTGGAAAATAGATTTCTACATTATTAACGATAAAGCATTCTTTTTCCTGTAAATTTAAAGTACTATTCAAAAATCCTGACAATCCTTTATAGTAGACAGCAGACATTCTTCGCTAGCTAAATGAATAAACTCATTTAACGCTTCTTCTTGTGAATGAATATCCTGATGAAATGTCCCACCTAAAAAATCTTCTAACTCCTCTAAATAACTGTAGCTCTCATTCATTGAATCATCTCTACAATGTATTATAATTAAAATCACCAATTATATTAGACAAGTGAAACCTTGATTCCATTAGTGGTGATGGTTATTCTATTTATTGTTAACTCAGTTGCCACAATAGAAACTCGACTTTTTCTATTAATTCGCCTTTTTGATTCGTTTCAAATGATGTGACTGGATTTTCCCAATTAAAGTCTTCTACTACATCCAAACCATAAACCCCTTCCGGATCAGCTTCCGGATACCATCCAACATCTAGCAGTATATTTTTCTTACTATTCTTGATTTGCAATAAATCTTCTGTGAAATTTAGCCATTTATCATGTTCATCTTTATTGAGTAATGCCGGATCTAACTCTGTTAAAGAATTGTAACTAATTTCCCAGCCTGAAGGTATTCTAAGTGGCTGAAGTTTATATTTAGGAAGTTCTTTCTCAATTTTCATTTTAAATACTTACGCTCCTTATGATCTTGGTTTAGCTATTTTTAAATACTCTTGTAATCGATTACCTGCTATTGGATGACCATGAAAAACTCCACTTGAAGTTAGTTCCGCTCTAACCCAAGACGTTTCGACTCCTAAATCAAAACCAACTGGACGACCAGTATTATAAATAAAATATACTGCACCTTTCTCGTTTTCTACAATGAACCCTTTTTTTAATGCTTCTTTCTCAATAACTTTATTTTTTATATTAGGCAAATACTGTGCCTGCTTTCGTCCTGTTTCGCTAAATAGCTTAGCTTGTTCAGTTGTTTTTGCTTTTAAATGTTTAAAACCATGTTCTGTAAAGGTAGAATTGTTGATTTGAGTTCTAAAGTCTTTTCTACTGTAGTAGTGATTATGAGCTATTTTGTCGTGTCTCTTCGAGATGTTTGGAGTTAGTCCCATCTTCCCATGAAACCCTTTCGCCCCAAACGGCAAAAGCATTCCCAGCGCAACATTCATACTCGCTTCCTGCTGTTCTTTCGAGACCTTATTTCCAAACATGTCTCGACAGTAATGTTTAATCTTTGAATATTTCTGGTATTTTCTCTCTCCAAATTAACAACAGTTCTATGAACTCCTTCGTTTCAATTTTATTTTCAAAGGGTTCTTCAATCCTATAATGATGTTCAACTACTGTCTCATCTTTTTTGATATTTACACTGGTAGCATTCAATGTAATTTCAAAGTTTTCGTATACTCCATCTATCACATTTTGAATATATCCTATATACTCATCCACTTCTTCTTCTGTTGAAATATCTTGTATAAAATCTGAGAAAATACTTATTTCTTCTGGTAGTATAATTGCTAAATCTCCAAATTTGTCTTCCTTAAATTCATATGAATATCTCATATAAGCTAATCACCTTCATATTATTTTTTATATAATGGATACGCTGTAGCTATTGATCCATCTTTTTTCAGATACATCTCTATTTTAATTCCTGATGATGTTACACCTTTAAATTTATTAGGACCTATCTGTTGTTTATTTTGGTAAGCTTCATCAATAGCTTTTAACACATCAACGCGGTTCCATTCCTTAGGAAAGAAACTTGATTTAGCTACTTTTTCAACTCCATCAATTTCAACTTTAGCTCTATAAATACCGTGTTTATCTGGTAGACTTTCACTTCCTGGAATAACCTTTCCACCCTGCATACTTTCATGGTGATAACCAACTGCTTTTCCTCTTTTGTTAATTTCACCATGATAAATGTGTTTCATTGTATGGGTATTATATTTTTCAGCATCCTTAACCCCCATCTTCCCATGAAACCCTTTCGCTCCAAACGGCAAAAGCATTCCCAGCGCCGCATTCATACTCGCTTCCTGCTGTTCTTTCGAGACCTTATTCCCAAACATGTCTCTACCTGTAATTGCTTCACTGAAACCGTTGGTGGCGGTGAGGCCATATAAGCCTTTTTGAGATGTTTTTAAGGCGTCAAAAGACTTTTGCGATGTCTTGTAAATGTCGACTGCTCTGACTGCGGCTGATGTGGCTTGGGTGGTTTTATAAACAGCTTTCCCGCCTTTGAAAATGCGTCCTGCCCATCCGACGATTGGGATATAACCCGCTGCTGCCATGCCGCCTGCGGCGACGCGCTGACCTGCGGTGAGCTCTTCACCTGTGATCGGGTCAACACCTGTTGCGGCACGTTTTGCATCGTTCACACCTGTCAATTCATTGACGATATTTCCGCCATAATCGAGTGCTTTTTCATACCAAGGGCGGTTGGCGAGTGCTTCTTGTTCCTTTGCGATCTCGCGGGCTTTCTGTTGTTCTTTTTTAATGTTGAGATATTCGGAAGTTTGCTTCTCAATATCGCTTTTTGCCTTGTAGATTTCGCTATTTTGATACGCTTTCTTGTCAAAATTCATCGGAGAAATTGCTTTTCCGTCATTTGTAGCATTGATCATTTCAGCGTACAATGCCATTGTAGCTTGCTGCTCCGTTTCTGACAAAGCATATTCATCTTTTAAATTTTGATCAAGCTCTCTTAGGTCTTTCACTGTCTTTTTTCGCTCGTCTTCCGTATCTGCAATTTTTTCATCAAAGGTTTGACTATCAAATACTTCTAGAGAAATGAGGTCGTCGATGTCTTGAAAAATCGTTTTAAGCGCCTTTTTTTGATCCTTCACAATGCTTTTGGCATTTTTGATGCCCATATGTACAGCGTTGTCTAAAAAGTGTTCTTCTACAAAGGTGTCGCCGCCAAAGTTTGTATCATCTAGTGTCCCAGAAACACCTTCATGAAAGGCTTTTTGCTTATCAATGAAACTGATAAACATATCTACATTTCCAGCCAGTTCTTTATAGAAGCTTTTAATGTTATCGGCACCTTTTCCAGTGAAGTCGTCACCAAGATTAGAAACACCTTGTAATGCTTTTTTTAAATCTACCAATTGTTCGCGGAGTTCCTGGTAGTGTTTTGCCCTTGCATCCATGGCAATTGTTAGTGCTTTTGCATCAAGTATCTTCCCCAGAAGAATTCACTCCTTCCTATTCATTGACAAGGTCAATTTTACCAACACAAAGTTTGTCATTAAATAGGAATAAAGATACAAAAAAGTACTTAATATGTAATGAACCGTGTTTTATTAGAACGCTTTAGCTCCGCTATCGTCAGTAATCATTAAGACGCGATTTTTAAATCATTGTAAACAAGGTTATAGAGCAATTCCATGGTAAGAAGAGACCACTAATTGAGCCAATTATAATCCTCGCTACCTTATTTGAACAGCTCATAGAAAAAGCACACCCGCAACAGTGTGCTCTCTTACGACTTAGACTTAAGCAATTGTAGCTCTTGGTCCATAATATCTGCTGCTTCGGTAATAAATTGAATGATTAAGTCTAAGTCTTCTCGTTTGTATTCGTTTGTAAGCTGTTTTGTTGATGCCGATAAGGATTGGAAGAGTTCTTTTACTTGTGATTTCCCTGCCGTTAATGGAACGATGATGACTCTTCGTTTGTCCTTTGGGTCCTTTTCTCTTTTGACGTAGCCTGCTTTTTCAAGGCGGTCAATCAGAGCTGTGACCGCACCTGAGCTAAGACCTGTTTTTTCACTTAATTCTCCTGCTGTGAGCGGCCCGAGTTCGTTTAATAAATCGGCTGATTTGAGGTCTGTTGGGAAAAGACCAAGCGATTGTGCGGCCGCTTGGTGGAATAAAACCGTTCGTGTGGCGAGGCGCCTCATTGTATGGATGATCAGGTCTGCTCTGTCTTCTGCGTCGTTCTTTATTGACAACTTGTTCTCCTCCCTTTAAAATCAATTTATCTTGATCATCAAGATAAATGTTCTCTTCCTTTATATTTAAGTTGATCATAGCAAAAATAAGGAGAGAACGTAAGCAGGAGGTAAATGAATGAATCATGTGGATAAAGGCAAGGCATCCACTCGCTTAGTTGTCATCGGTTTGCTGTTAGGAATTTTTATGGCGGCGATGGACAATACCATTGTTGCAACAGCAATGGGAAGCATCGTAGCAGATTTGGGCAGTTTTGATAAATTTGCTTGGGTGACGGCTTCTTATATGGTGGCAGTAATGGCTGGAATGCCGATTTACGGAAAGCTTTCTGATATGTATGGTCGAAAGCGTTTTTTTCTGTTTGGACTTATTTTCTTTTTAATTGGATCTGCGCTGTGCGGTATCGCACAAACGATGGATCAGCTCATTATTTACCGAGCCATTCAAGGGCTTGGAGGCGGTGCCCTTCTTCCAATCGCGTTTACGATCATCTTTGATATCTTCCCGCCTGAAAAACGCGGAAAAATGTCCGGTATGTTTGGTGCAGTGTTTGGTTTATCGAGTGTACTAGGACCACTATTAGGAGCTATTATCACAGATTCAATCGGCTGGCATTGGGTTTTCTATATTAACGTGCCAATTGGTATTGTTAGTGTGGTCTTGATTGCCAGATACTACCGGGAATCGCTAGAACATCGCAAGCAGAAAATTGACTGGTCAGGTGCTATCACACTTGTCGTGGCGGTTGTGAGCTTGATGTTCGCTCTTGAGCTTGGTGGTAAATCTTATGCGTGGGATTCAGTGCAAATCCTCACACTTTTTGCCGTGTTTCTTGTGTTTGGTACCATCTTCTTTATTGTTGAGCGTAAAGCGGAGGAACCGATTATTTCATTTTGGATGTTTAAAAATCGTTTATTTGCGACATCTCAAATTTTGGCGTTTTTATATGGTGGAACATTTATTATTCTTGCCGTCTTCATTCCTATTTTCGTTCAGGCGGTGTACGGTGAATCTGCCACTAGTGCAGGATTCATTTTAACACCAATGATGATTGGGTCTGTCATTGGCAGTATGATTGGCGGAACGATGCAGACGAAAGTGCCTTTCAGACGTCTTATGACGATCTCTGTTATTTCATTTTTCGCGGGGATGCTGCTCCTTGCCAATATGTCACCAGATTCAGCTAGACTGTGGCTTACAATCTTTATGATGATATCAGGATTTGGTGTCGGCTTCAGTTTCTCCCTTCTGCCGTCAGCTTCAATGAATGATCTTGCCCCTCGTTACCGAGGCAGTGCAAACTCGACCAATTCATTTATGAGATCACTTGGGATGACACTTGGTGTCACGATTTTTGGGACGATTCAAACCAATGTCCTATCGAATCGCTTAGCAGATGCCTTTAGCGGAATGAAAGGCGCCCCTTCTCAAATTGGCGATCCACAAGCCATTTTCCAAGAAGGTGCCCGCTCACAAATTCCGCCTGATATTTTAAATAAAGTCATCGATGCGATGTCACAAAGTATTACGTACGTATTTTTGATTGCATTGTTTCCTATTGCCCTTGCAGCGATTACGGTCCTGTTTATGGGAAATGCACGGGTACACACATCAAATGAAATGAAAGAAAACGAATAATGTGAAAAAGCAGAGCTTAAGCGGCTCTGCTTTTTTGTTTCACTGATATAGAGGAAGGGCTTTGCCCTCACTGCCAACGATCCGTATTTTCGATGTGACCATATCTTTTGCTGCTTGTTTTGCTTTTTGTAAATACATACGTGGATCTAAGCTTTCTGGTTCGTTTGAAAAATGATCGCGGATGGCTTCAGAGTACGCATTTTTTAATTCAGTTGAGACATTGACCTTTGCCATACCAAGTGCCACACATCGTCTGACGTCTTCATCCGGTACAGCGGAACCGCCGTGCAGCACAAGGGGAACATTGACCAGTGATGCAATTTGTTCAATGCGGTCAAAGTCAATATCCGGAACCCCTTTATAAATGCCATGTGCGGTACCAATTGCAGGCGCTAAAGTTGGTACCCCAGTTTCTTCTACAAATTGACGGCATTCTGATGGAATAGCTTTTTCAGCATCCTTTTCATCGACGACGATATCATCCTCTACGCCGCCTACCTTGCCTAATTCTGCTTCAACGTTCACCCCTACTTTTAATGCGAGGTCCACAACTTCTTTTGTGCGGCGAACATTTTCTTCATATGAATGCATCGATGCATCGATCATGACGGATGTATATCCCGCGCGAATACAGGTGAGAATCACATCAAAGTCCGTACAGTGATCGAGGTGCAGACCAATTGGGATTTGATATTGATCAGCCGCCGCTTTGACTGTATCTGCAATCGCTTTTGCTCCAAGAGATTGAACTGTTCCAACCGTTGTTTGCAAAATGACAGGTGATTTTAATTCTGCGGCCGTTTCGAGCACCCAATAAATACTGTCAAAGGAATGTACATTGAATGCAACGATTCCGTATTTTTCTTTTTTCGCAGTCTCAAGCATCGGTGTTGTTGATAGTAAAGGCATGATCAAACATCCTCTCTCGTTAAAATATCTGTTTCTAAAACAGTCAGCATGTCTTCATTTGTTCTTGTTTCAAGTAGCTTTTGTCGTTTCGCTTCATCCATTAATCCTCGTGAAAGGGCAGAAAGGGCCTTTAGATGAGTGGTCCCTGCTTCATTTTTGGGGATCAGTAAGGATAAGAAGAAAAAGCAAGGCTTCCCATCAAAAGCGTCCCATTCAATGCCTGTTTCCGTGCGGACGATCACGAGTGCTGGTTTCGTGATGGCGTCTGTTTGTGTATGCGGAATAGCAAATCCATCTTGAAATCCAGTTGTGCTCAGTGCTTCTCTTTCAGCTAAGCCTTTTTTAACATCTTCTGGTGATGTGCAAATACCTGCTTTGTAGGCAATGTCAGCAATGGCTGCGAAAACGCCAGCCTGTGACGACGCGGTTTCATGAAGATTCATATAAATATGTTCCATCATTTCTCTTCCTCCCTATTAAACTGCTGGTTTGTCTATTTTTTTACGATAAAGTCCGTATAGAATGGCACCTACAAGTGATCCGATCAGTATGGATAGTACCCACTGGAATGCGCCTGTGACGACTGGAAGGACAAGGAACCCGCCATGCGGAGCTGGAACCTGTACGCCAAAGAGATACGTCAATATAGCAGAGATGGCGGAACCAAACATGATAATTGGCAGGACAACGATCGGGTTCTTTGCCGCAAATGGGATGGCCCCTTCTGTTATATGTGTCGCTCCTAGAATATAGTTGATGGCCCCTGCATTTCGTTCCTGCGGTGTGAAATGTTTTCGGAAAATCGTTGTGGCAATCGCAATAATAAGCGGTGGTGTGATACATGCTGCTGACACACCTGCCATGAAGTAAAGGTTACCTTCTGCAAGTAAAGCCGTTCCTGTGACATAGGCTGCTTTGTTAAAAGGTCCTCCCATGTCAAATCCACACATCGCTCCAACAATTAAACCTAAGAGCAGCGGATTCGTGGATTGAACAGCTGAGAGAAAATCCATTAATGAATTATTTAGCCCCGTGATTGGAACTAATAGAGGTGTCATCACAGCCCCAATTAAGAAAATACCGATGACAGGATAGATGAAGATTGATTTTAATCCGTCAAGTGATGCAGGTAATTTTTGAAGCAGGAATTGAAGGAGTACGATGATATACCCTGCTGCAAAACCTGCGATAATACCACCTAAGAATCCAGCGCCTCCATCGTTTGCAAGCAGGCCGCCGATAAATCCGACAACCATCCCTGGTCGTCTGGCGATTGAATCAGCGATAAATGCTGCTAAAATAGGCACCATTAAGCTAAAGCTGAGTCCACCAATGCTTTTCAAATAGGCTGCAAACGGATGATACGTTTCATGCTGAGGATCAGCTGAGTAAATACCGAATAGAAAAGATAAAGCAATTAAGACCCCGCCTCCAACAACAAATGGAAGCATGTGTGATACACCGTTCATTAAATGTTTGTAGATGGTGTGTATCCACTTATTCGCCGACTTTTGTTGAGCTGGTGAAGAAGAAGCAGATGTTTTTTCTGTTCCAGTAGCTCTTCCTTTCACTTGATGAACGGGAGCTTCTCCATTGATAATGCCTTGGATCAGTTCATTTGGCGTGCGGATACCCTTCGCAACAGGCACTTCAATCAGTGGTTTGCCGTGAAAACGATCTGTATTTACATCTTTGTCAGCTGCGACAATGACCCCATCGGCCTCCAGAATGTCTTGATCGGTTAAAGCGTTTTCAATTCCTACTTGACCATGCGTTTCGACTTTGATGTCGACCCCTAGTTGCTCAGCAGCTATTTTTAATGCCTCAGCTGCCATAAATGTGTGTGCAATGCCTGTTGGACAGCCAGTTGCAGCGACAATTTTTTTGCGGCTCATGTCTATTCCCCCTTATATCTTGTCAATGTGTACTTGATCAATTAATGAATGAATGTCATGTAAATCACTTAAGCCTTTAGAAAATGCAGTAGATGCGCCAGTTGCAATGCCGTAACGTAAGCACTCTTCAGATGAATGACCTTCAAGCTGTTTACTAAGAAAGGCTGCGAGCATCGCATCTCCAGAGCAAGCTGTATTTACTACAATGCCTGTCGGTGCGTTTCCTTTTAAGACGGCGTCTTTCGTAATGAACAAAGCCCCTTCTCCCCCGCGGGAAATAAGCACTTGCTCTGCACCCATCTCAATGAGCTTTTCTCCTGATTGAATGAGTTCTTTTTCTGACATAGGCTGTGTTTTGCCGAAAAAAGCAGCGATTTCTTCTTCATTCGGTTTTAATAAATACGGCTTGTATTGAAGCGTCTCAAGAACTGCTGCGGAGCTTGTGTCTAAAATAAACTTGACGTTGTTCTGATGACAAATAGCTGCTACTTCTGAAAAAATGCTGGCTGGTACGCCTTTTGGCAGGCTGCCTGACATGATCAGGATGTCCCCCTGCGGGATGGCCGCTATTTTTTCACGAAAGGCGTGAAGTGCTTTTTCTTCAATCGCAGGTCCTTGGTTCACGAGCTTGTATTCTTCTGTTGTATTAATAAAAACATTAATGCGTGTAATTCCTTCAACTGAGATAAAATCGGTTTGAATGGAAAGGTCCTTTAAGGATTGTTCAATATAAGAGCCTGAAAACCCAGCAATAAATCCTAATGCAGTGCTGGTGAATCCATATTTCTTTAGCATAATGGAGACATTGACTCCCTTGCCATTCGGCTGATAATCTTCATCTTCGGTGCGGTTGACTGCATTTGCCTTCATTTCTTTTAATGCAATATATAGGTCAATAGCAGGATTTAAGGTGCAGGTATAAATCAATTGGTTTCACCTTCTTTCTTTTCTCTAAAGAAAGTATCTCATACGCAGGAGTGAAAATGTTTTCAGATTGTGTAAAGGTTTTCATGACAAAAAGCCTTCTAGATCAAAGTCTCGAAGGCTTCTTTATTGATTATTTCATTCGAATCACGTAGGCATCTAGTAAAATGCGGGCAATGACATGAAGAGACAAACGCGATCTGACCTCATAATCTGGGAAGAAAGATTGTTCGCCTTTATATCCGACTAGAGTCATATCTGATATTTTGCTTAATGTAGAATCTATTCTCGTTGTGACGGTAATGGTCGTGACTTGCCTCATGCTAAGATTTTGACACGCTTCAACGAGCTCTGCTGTTTCGCCATTTAATGAAACAAAGATCGCAAGTTCGTTTTTACTGATATCTCTCGATTTCAGCCGAATGATATTCGGATCGTCATGTACTTCGCATGTTTTTCCGATGAGCTGTAATTTGATGGTCATTTCTTTGGCAATCATCTCTGAGAAGCCTCTGCCGAAAATATAAATTTTGTCCGCATTATGTATTTTTTGAACGGCATCTTCAATTTGCCCAATACTTTGCAGCTGGATCGTTTTTAAAACCTCTTCTTCGTTTTTCCGAATCGCTAGTTTGATGTCTTCATCAATGTTTTTGAGCTGATCGCTTGCATCGGTCATTTTCTTTTCTTGTTTCAATCGATATTTAAAGGATGTATAGCCGTTGTAGCCAATTTTTTTCATCAGCCTGACAATTGTGGCTGTCGACACATTCGCTCTTTCACTCAATGTGACGATGGATAAGGTGGAGATATCCTCTAAATGTTGGTGAATATAATGGAGTAAATAACGTTCTGTTTCACTTAGCGTTTGATACACTTCGCTTGGAATGTTAAATAGTGGTTCATTCAATTCGATTCCCCCTTACTCATTTCATACTATAATTAAATGCCTAATAAAAACAAGATGATTCTTTTGTCATATATTTTGTTAGAGAGCCAAAATGAGTGAAATTTCATTTTTGACATACACTAAGGAAAAGTTGTGTCTGTGTGAAAGGAGCTGATCATGTTGCTTCATCTTTTGTTTTATCTCATCCTTCTTTATGTCGTCTATGTATTTTTGACCGCATTTGTCTTGTTTTATTTACCGTTTCGAAAAACATGCAAAGAACATTGCATTTATAAAGCCTCTTCTATCTCAGGAGACGATCAGGGGACAAATCAAGTGATGCTTCTTGACGACGGGTTTGAATCTGGTCAGGTGAGGCTCCAAATGATTCGTGAGGCAAAGAAGATGATCCGCCTCAGTTACTACTCCATTCAAAAGGGAAAAACAGCCGAATGGATACTAGGTGCTTTAATTGAAGCAGCTGATCGAGGTGTGAAAGTGCAGCTGTTGTTAGATGGCATCTGCCACAGTTTGCGCGGGCCGCTGAAGCATTTGCGCTATGCAGTAGCAAATCATCCGAACATGTCGATTCGTTTTTATGAGCCCTTTCGTTTGTTCAAGCCATGGACGTGGCATAATCGGCTACACGATAAGCTGCTACTAGCAGATGGCCGAGTGGCTGTGATGGGCGGAAGAAATATCGGTGATAAATACTTTGCAGACCAGCCGCCCAAAGACTTTGCTTTTGACCGTGATGTGCTGCTATATAACGCGAAAAAGGGAAAAGTGTTAGATGAAATGGAGCAATATTTCGTTTATTTATGGAATCATGATTTTACGAAAAGAACAAAAGATGTGTTTTCCAAGGCAAAAGCGAAAAAAGGGTTAAAGCTAAGAAAACAGCTGCTCAGATCCTATCAAGAAGCCATGCGCACGAAAGAACCTTTTGTGATGTCATCCTTTAACTGGGCAGCAGATACCATTTCTGTGAAACAGATTGCCTTTTTTACAAATCCTGTGGAACGCTTTAATAAGCGGCCGCTTGTGTTGAAAAAGCTGAACGATCTTGCGCACCGAGCAAAGCGTTCTGTGCTCATACAGACGCCATATGTCATCCCAACACGCCCAATGAAAGCCGGACTCACTCCCTTACCTAGTGAGATCCAGACGACAGTTGTTACGAATTCTCTTACAGCGACGCCAAATCCGTTGGCCTTTGCAGGGTATTTAAGCACAAAAAAGGAACTGATGAAAACAGGCGTTCACTTGTATGAATATGAAGGCCCGTATTCCATTCATGCGAAATCAATGGTGATTGATGATTACTTGAGTATTATTGGGACATATAACTTAGATGCGAGGTCTAGTTTTTTAAACACAGAGTCAATTTTGGTCATTGACAGTACCCCGTTTGCGTTATCACTTACACAGGCAATTGAACGAAAAATCGCCTACAGTTATCTCGTAGCTAAAGATCGAACAGTCCTTCATGCGAGCGCTTATGGACAGAAAAAAAAGCCTTTGATGAAAAGGCTCCTTTTAAATGGATTATCCGCGATAACGGTTTTATGGCGGCGATTGATATAAAGTAGGGCAGCTACTCTTGTGGCAGCCCTTTTTCTTGCGATTGATCTGTTTCTGCCGACTCCAATTTGGTCAATTTAAACACCAAAATCCCAGCTACAATCACAATAACACCTAATAGTTTTGTCAAAGAGAATTCTACTTTTTCTAACCCAAGCCAGCCAAGCGAATCAAACAAAAGCGCGCAGCCCAGCTGTGACGTGAGGACAATCGAGATGCCATAAGTCGGTCCAAGACGTTTGATACTCTGAACAAGACAAATGACCACTCCTACCCCAATGGCCCCGCTGATCCAGTACCAGGCTTCCATATGTCTTAATCGAAACATGCCAGTCCCCTCTAGTAAGAGCCCCATCAGGAGAGAAGCAATAAAGCCCATTCCAAGAACGAGGGTTGTCGTTGACCAAGAGCCTGTCTGCTCATTGACCTTACTGTTAAAAATGGTTTGTAAGCTGACGAGTGCGCCAGCCGTGATGGCTAATACTATTCCTATGATCATATATAAATCCCTTCATTTCTTCTATTCATAAATGTTGTGCTCTGCTATTTCTAGGAGCCCTTTGCGGTCACAAATCGTAATCTTTCCTCTCTGCCTTTCTATCAATCCTTTTTCACTAAATTGCTGAATGACTCGGTTAATATGACGGTAGCTCGTACCGATTAAGCTTGCTGCATCAACGAGACGAAGGGCGCTCGCGCTGTCATCATCTGTGACAACAGACAATATGTAGCTTGCAAGCCTGACCTCCACAGGATATAACAGGTGGAAACTCAAATCGTTTGATTTTGTATAAAATTTGTTTGTGATCCCTTTTAGCAGAAAGGTTAACACGCGTGGGTCCTCCTTCGCATGGCGCATGAGCGCTTGATGAGAAACCCTTAACATATGTACTTCTGTGACCGCTTCGACTGTATTGACCATGTCAGTCTGCTGAACGTATTCAATATCTCCAATCGCTTCAAGGGGATGTTTAAAGCTAAGAATAAAGGTTTTCCCTTCTTTTGTTGTCGTGAAAATCTTTAATTTTCCTTTCACTAACAAGTACAGGTACTCCCTCTTATCCCCTTTTGAACAAATGAGCTCCCCTTGCTCATAGCGCCACAAACTCACGTGTGATATGAGCTTTTGATGAAAGACACTTTCTAATTGATGTGCCTTCATATATGAGGCAAAAAGAGATTCATCTTGAAGTTCCTCCATCTGACGCCCTCCTTTATAGTTTTAAAATGATCACACCTGTGACCATCAATAAAATTCCTGCGTAATGTGGCCATTTCATTTTCTTCTTCTGTACACCAAACCATCCTTTTGCATCAATTGCAAAGGTAAAAGCAAGCTGTGCAATGAGTAACGCTGCGATAGTGAGTGTCACACCGATGATTTGAATCGCGGTGACTTCATTAAAAATAATAATCGCTGCAAATGCGCCGCCTATTAAATAAAGTGGCTGCACCTTTCGATATTCCCTGAAGTGTCCGTCTCGTACGATGAGTAAAATGACGAGCGAGATGATAAAGCCGGTCAGCTGCGTGATGGTGGCTGCCTGCCATGTACCGATATCCTGGCTAATTCTTGCGTTGGCTACGCCTTGCAGTGTAATACAAGCGCCTCCTAATAAAGCGAAAATAACACCTTTCATTCGTTCAAAAGCTCCTTCTTTTTTCAGTCTAGTTCCATTAAATGATACATGCCCGTCGGTTGAAAAGGACATATGTCCCACTTTGCGTATTATATCAGAAACTTTTTCTTTTGCAGTTTGTTCGTTTTAGATTTTTCACAGTGGGTACAGTTTTATATCAGCAGAAAACAGAATATTGAATGAATCACATATAAAAAGGAGACATGTCAGAATGAGAAATCAAGAGAAACATTTTATTAACGGAGAATGGGTTGCATCAACAGGAAACGAAACGACAGAGGTCATCAATCCTGCGACGGAGGAAGTCATTGGCACCATTAGCTTAGGAACAAAAGAAGATTTAGATAAGGCAGTGAAAGCAGCTCGTGCCGCCTTCCCTTCTTTCTCCAAAACATCTCGAAATGACCGAGTGAAGATGCTGGAAAACATTGTGCGCGGCTACGAAAAACGCAAAGATGAACTTGTAGAAGTGATGACACAAGAGCTCGGTGCACCGCTGAAAGTATCAGAAGAAGTTCATTACAAAATGGGCTCTGAACATTTTTCTAAAGCAGCGGAAGCACTTAAATCTTATACATTTACCGAGGACCGCGGCGGACATACCATTATAAAAGAAGCGATTGGTGTCAGTGGATTGATTACACCGTGGAACTTCCCGACGAATCAAACATCTCTTAAAATCGCAGGTGCTATTGCGGCAGGCTCACCAGTTGTCTTAAAGCCAGCGGAAATTACACCTTTTGCTGCGATGATTCTTGCAGAAATTATTGATGAAGCTGGTGTACCAAAAGGAGTCTTCAACTTAGTGAACGGAACGGGTGACGTGATTGGTGACGGCATTAGCTCACATCCTGATATTGACTTTGTTTCATTTACTGGATCAGGTGCTGTTGGCTCTAAAATTATGGAAAACGCAGCGGACAATGTGAAGAAAGTGGCTCTTGAGCTTGGCGGGAAATCCCCTCTTATCGTCTTAGATGATGCAGATGTGGATGTGGCTGCTGAAACTGCCATTCAGCATATTGCGATGAATACAGGGCAAGTGTGTTCTGCAGCTACGCGTGTGCTTGTTCCAGAATCAATGAAAGACAAGTTTGAAAAAGCGCTGCTGAATGCCCTGCCGAAGTTTACAGTTGGTGATCCAAGAGAAGATCATGCTACAGGCCCGCTTGTATCTAAAAAACAATGGGATACCGTGCAATCTTATATTGAAAAAGGAATCGAAGAAGGTGCTACCCTTCTTGCTGGGGGAACTGGAAAGCCAGACGGAATCGATAAAGGATATTTCGCCAAGCATACCATTTTCACCAATGTGAAAAATGACATGACCATTGCACAAGAAGAAATCTTTGGACCAGTCATGAGTGTCATCACGTATCAGAATCTCGATCATGCCCTTGAGATCGCCAATGATACAGTGTATGGTCTTGCCGGGTATGTTGTTGGAAAAGATGAAAAAACATTAAAATATGTCGCTGAACATATTCGCGCTGGCCAAATCACCATTAACAATGCCGAAACAGATTACTTTGCCCCATTTGGCGGTTTTAAGCAATCAGGTATCGGAAGAGAATGGGGAGACTTCGGCATCGAGGAATATTTAGAAGTGAAAGCTGTGATGGGACTTCCAACGGCATAAATTGAGAAGGGAGAAAAACTCTAGGGTTTTTCTCCCCTTTTTATTTAATTAATAAGAACCCATTTCGAATTTTAAGAACTGCTTACTACTCCCTTATTTATTCTTATCCATAAGGATGTTGTATTTTTCGACTGTTGCTTTTGGAGGAAACGATTCTTGTAACTCATCAAACCAAATCTCAATCGTTTGCCCCTGTGACAGCTCTTTAGTATCAACTTTCGTTAAATCCATTATGATGAGATCGTGTTTATATTTATCGACAAGAAGAGGAGTATCTAATGAATAATCGCGTTTTATAGGAGTTTTATTGTTAATAAGAAGTAAACCAGTCTCCCCTTTATATAGCACTATGCCTTTTTTTGAAAAAGGCGTTGCTATTTTATTTTGATTGTGTGGATTCTTTATATTGTCCTTTGTTGTAGAGTGGCACCCTCCTAATAAAATGAAAAAAATCACGATGACAAATCGAACACTTATTATTTTTTTAAATTTAAATTGCATCAACTTTATACGCCCCTTCAATGCTTCTTCAAGTCTAACATTCTTAGATCAAAACGGCTTATATTACAGCGCATTTTCTTAAGATACTTTATACATTTAAAGATAATTTACCCTCAAGCTCATTCATCTTGTAAAGGTATTAGAAATCTTAATCATGACAATCAATATTATATATTTTACTTAATGGCAAACTTTCGGTAAAGTTCAAATTGAACCTATATATATAATTCCTATCGAATTAATCTATGTTTATATTCCTTGTGAGGTGGATATCGTTGCAACTTCATGTATTAAACAGTCCGTTTAGTCAGCAGCAGGCAGACTTGCTCAATCAGCTGCTTCCGACTTTAACAGATCAACAAAAAATTTGGCTTACCGGTTATTTATCAGCACAAGCAGCTCTAGCCGGATCAGAAACAGCTACTCTAGCCCCTTCTCCTTCTGCCGCAGCACCTGCGCAGCCTGTCAGTAAAGATGTGACCGTCATTTATGGCTCACAAACAGGCAATTCTGAAGGATTAGCGAAAAAGACAGCGCAGCATCTTGAGGAGAAAGGTTTTCAAGTGACGCTCTCTTCTATGTCAGATTTTAAACCAAATAATCTGAAAAAAATACACAATTTACTGATGATCGTCAGCACACATGGCGAGGGAGATCCGCCTGATAATGCCCTTTCTTTCCATGAATATGTCCATGGTAGACGTGCGCCAAAGCTTGATCATTTAAACTTTTCTGTTCTTTCGCTAGGCGACAGCTCCTACGAATTCTTCTGTCAGACTGGAAAAGAATTTGATGAGCGCTTCAAAGAACTTGGCGGAACGCGCCTGACAGATCGAGTGGATTGTGACCTTGATTATGATGAGCCGTTTTCTGAATGGCTTCAAGGGGTGGCATCGTCACTTAGCGAAGGAGAAGCCGCAGCATTCCCGCAAGATTCAGCAGGAGCATACAGCCAAACAGCAGCTTCTGAATACTCAAGAACGAATCCTTTTTATGCGGAAGTTCTTGAAAATATCAATCTAAATGGCCGCGGCTCTAACAAAGAGACCCGCCATTTGGAGCTTTCACTAGAAGGATCAGGACTTGTTTATGAACCAGGTGACAGCCTTGGAATTTATCCAACAAATGATCCTGCGCTTGTTGATGAACTGATCACGACATGTGGATGGAGCGTGGAAGAAGCCGTAACTGTTCATAAAAACGGTGACACTCTTCCTTTAAAAGAAGCACTTACCTCACATTTTGAGATTACAGTATTAACAAAACCCCTTCTTCAAAAGTTGGCGGACTTGACGAAAAATGAAGCACTCCATGCCCTTTTTGAAGAAGGAAATGAAGAAAAGTTAAAAGCGTATTTAGCAGGAAGAGATTTAGTCGATGCTGCACGCGACTTCGGTCCTTTTGAAGGAACAGCCGCAGACTTTACTGCGATTTTAAGAAAAATTCCTGCCCGCCTTTATTCGATTGCAAGCAGTCTGAAAGCGAATGAAGAAGAAGTTCACTTGACGATCGGTGCTGTGAGATATGATGCGCACGGGAGAGAACGTCAAGGTGTCTGCTCCATTCTATGCGCAGAGCGCTTAGAACCAGGTGATACGCTGCCTGTTTATATTCAGCACAATCAAAACTTTAAGCTTCCTGAAAACCCTGATGCACCGATCATTATGGTGGGACCAGGTACAGGTATCGCCCCTTTCCGTTCGTTTATGCAGGAACGAGAAGAAATCGGTGCAAGCGGAAAATCGTGGTTATTCTTCGGCGATCAGCACTTTGTGACGGACTTCTTATATCAAACCGAATGGCAAAAGTGGTTAAAAGATGGCGTCTTAACGAAAATGGATGTGGCCTTTTCAAGAGATTCAGAGGAAAAAGTATATGTTCAGCATCAAATGAAGAAGCAAAGTAAAGAATTATTCGAATGGCTGGAGCAAGGTGCCTATGTATATGTTTGCGGAGATGAAAAGCATATGGCGCATGATGTTCATCATACCCTTCTATCGATTATCCAAGAAGAAGGAGCGATGAGCAAAGAGAAAGCAGAAAGCTATCTAGCTAACTTGCAGCAGCAAAAACGCTATCAGCGCGACGTATATTAATGGACTTGATGCTTGAAAGAAAGGAGCTTTTACTTACATGGTGAAGACAGCATTAACAGCGCCGGATGGACCTCCGAGCGACGTAGAAGAAATCAAAGAAAAAAGTGATTATTTACGGGGTACGTTAAAAGAAGTAATGCTTGATCCGATTTCAGCGGGAATTCCTGATGATGACAATCGCCTGATGAAGCATCACGGCAGCTATTTACAGGATGATCGAGACCTCAGAAATGAACGGCAGAAACAAAAACTTGAGCCAGCCTATCAATTTATGCTGCGCGTACGCCTGCCTGGCGGAATCGCCACATCTAAGCAGTGGCTTGTGATGGATGAGCTTGCTCACACATACGGAAACGGTACGTTAAAGCTGACTACTCGTGAAACTTTTCAGCTTCACGGTATTTTAAAATGGAACATGAAAAAAACCATACAAGACATTCATTCTACTATGCTTGATACAATTGCTGCTTGCGGCGACGTGAACCGGAATGTCATGTGTACATCAAACCCCTATCAATCAGAAGTGCACCATGATGTCTACGAGCTGGCGAAAAAATTAAGTGATGACCTGCTCCCGCAAACAAGGGCGTATCACGAAATTTGGCTTGATGAGGAAAAGGTTGCGGCAACGCCAGATACGGAAGTTGAACCGATGTATGGCCCGCTTTATTTACCAAGGAAATTCAAAATTGGTGTGGCGGTCCCTCCTGCTAATGATATTGATGTCTTTTCGCAGGATTTAGGCTTCATTGCGATCATCGAAAATGAGCAATTGATCGGCTTTAATGTCGCAATTGGCGGCGGAATGGGCATGACTCATGGTGATGCAGCGACCTATCCTCAGCTTGCAAAAGTGATTGGCTTTTGTACACCGGAACAAGTTGTAGAGATTGCGAAACAAGTGATTACCATTCAGCGTGACTATGGAAACCGTTCGGTGCGAAAAAATGCCCGTTTTAAATATACAGTGGACCGCCTTGGTCTTGAGAATGTAAAAGAAGAGCTGGAGCGCCGCCTCGGGTTTGCCCTTTTAGACGCAAGAGGTTATCACTTTGATCATAATGGGGACCGCTATGGTTGGGTAAAAGGCATCAATGGCAGATGGCATTATACGATGTTTGTAGAAGGCGGACGCATCATAGATTATGATGATTATCCGCTGATGACAGGTATTCGTGAAATCGCAAAGATTCATTCAGGTGACTTCCGCTTAACAGCGAATCAAAATTTGATCATTGGAAATGTCACTTCTCATAAAAAGAAACAAATCGAGCAGCTCATTCAGGAGTTCGGCTTATCAGATGGTCAGCAGCACTCTGCACTCCGCCGCAGTTCAATGGCTTGTGTTTCTCTTCCAACATGCGGCTTAGCGATGGCAGAAGCAGAACGCTACCTCCCGCGCTTGATTGATAAAATAGAAGAGATTGTTGAAGAAAACGGCTTGAGTGATAAAGAAATCACGATTCGTATGACTGGTTGTCCAAATGGATGTGCCCGTCATGCGCTAGGTGAAATTGGCTTTATCGGCAAATCACCTGGCAAATACAACATGTATCTTGGTGCTGCATTTGATGGCAGCAGATTAAGTAAGCTGTACCGTGAAAATGTTGGTGAGGAAGAGATTTTAAACGAGCTTGGCTCTCTTCTCCCCCGCTATGCAAAAGAACGAGAAGACCAAGAACATTTCGGTGATTTTGTCGTTCGGGCAGGGATTGTCAAAGAAACAACAGATGGCACGAATTTTCATGTGCAATAGAAAAAGACAGGACACTCTCCTGTCTTTTTTCAGTGTGATAGAAAATCTTTGCAGCCCTAGGAAGAACGAGTACCGGCACGCAGACCTGAACACCGATGCGAGGGCTCTTGTTTACACGCTGTTCTGTTTCCGTTTCAAGTACTCGCAAATGCTTTTGTACACATGAGGATTGTCTAAAGAAGAAAGATCTGGTGAAGGCTGCTGTTCATAAGCTCCTTTTAATAAACGCCGGACGATTTTTCCGTTTCTTGTTTTCGGTAAAGCTGAAATAAGATGAATTTCCTTTGGCGTGAGCGCTTTTCCTGCATTTGAACCAACATGAGTTTTGAGCTCTTGAATCAGTTTTGTTTCGTCACAAGACTGTGAGCTGGTCACGATGAAGCATACGAGTGCCTCCCCCTTCACCTCATCCTTTACCCCAATCACTGCTGCCTCGTGTACAGCTGGGTGTCCGACAAGAATGGATTCAATTTCTGCTGGACCGACTCGTTTTCCTGCTGTATTAATGACATCATCTGATCTGCCAGTGATATGAAACGTGCCATCCTCTGATTGCACCACCCAATCCCCATGTGTCCATGCCCCATCAAATCGTTTGAAATACGTATCTTCATAACGCTCAGGATCTTTCCAAAACCCACATGTCATGCCAACCCATGGCTTTTTCACAACGAGCTCTCCTACTTCATTTATGACGCTCTGACCTGCTTCATTATATACATCAGCTGCCATTCCTAAAATCGCCGCATTAAAAAGGACTGGCTTAATTGGGCGAAGCAGCGTACTTCCTACAATTCCGCCAGAGACTTCTGTTCCTCCTGAATAGTTTAGGATAGGAATGTGCTTTTGACCGATTTTGTCAAAAAGCCATTGCCATGGTGCTTCATTCCACGGCTCACCTGTAGAAATGATGGCTTTGACATGCGGCAACTTTATACCTGCAAGATTTTGCTGCATCGCAGATCGAACAAACGTAGGAGAAAGCCCAAAGTGGGTGACCTTTTGCTCGTGAATGAATGACCAGAGGTGCTGTTCATCTGGATAATCGGGTGCGCCGTCATATAAAACAATCGCAGCTCCATTGATCAAGCCCCCAAAGACGAGAAATGGCCCCATCATCCAGCCCATGTCTGTGAGCCAAAACAAGCGGTCTCCTTTTGCAACGTCCATACAAAGACCGGCATCAAAAGCTGCTTTTACAGGGAATCCTGCGTGTGTATGGACTGCTCCTTTTGGCGTACCAGTCGTTCCAGAAGTGTATAAGATCATGAGAGGCTCTTCATTTGAGAGATAGGTCGTTTCACTTATCGGATCTTCTTTTAACAAATCATTTAGCCTGATATCTCCTTCATATTCAGTATCAGAGGAGGTGTGTACAATGACGGTTTTGACGGTCGTGGTTTTGCCTATGGCTTCTGCTGCACATTCCCGCATATTGATCTTCTTCCCGCGGCGCGTCATGCCTGAGCCTGTGACGACAATGGCTGCACTTGACGCACGAATACGTACCGCAAGAGGCTCGCTTCCATACCCGGAGAAGACGGGGCTAAAGATAACGCCAATTTTCGCAAAGGCTAGCATGACAGCGACCGTTTCAGGAAGCATCGGCATATAAATGACTGCCACATCTCCTTTTTGAAGCCCATTCTTCAAAAAGCCAGCAGCGAGGCGATTCACCTTTTCCTGAAGATCGAGATACGTCCATTTCCTCTCTTCGCCCATCTCGTTTTTCCAAATCACGGCTGGCTGATGCTGCGCATCTTCGTTCTCTGCCCATTTGTCCACGGCCGTTTCGGTTATGTTGAGTTGACCTCCTTTATACCAGTTCGGCCACATGAATGAATCTTGACCTAATGCGGCTTCGTACGGCATTTTCCACTTGATACCGACCGCCTTTTCAGCTTCTCTCCAAAACCAATCGGTACGCTCGATACTAGCTTTATAGAATGCATCATAAGTAGAAAAACCAAGTGAGTGCATCCATTTGTAAAGACGTGTCTGTTTGATCATTTGCTCTTCCGGTATCCATGCTGGTTTCAGGTTCATCATGAGGATGCCCCCTTTAGACCGGATAGACCGGATGTTTTCGTCTTGTAAATGTCATCTCTTTTGAGGAATAGGCTTGGAAGCGATGACAAAGCTCGTCTCGCAAGTGGTCGAACGGGATGACGCCGTCGACAATCATTTCAGAAGCAAGCTCATATATATTCATATCTTCTTGATATTCCTTGCGTTTCTCATGGATAAATGCAGCTCTCTCTTCAACAGGCAATTCAGTAATCTTATTTGCATAGACAGCATTTACAGCCGCTTCTGGCCCCATGACAGCAATTTGTGCCGATGGAAGAGCGAGACAGCAGTCTGGTTCAAACGCTGGTCCTGCCATTGCATATAAACCTGCACCGTATGCTTTACGCACAATGACTGATATTTTCGGAACGGTTGCCTCTGACATAGCGGAGATCATTTTCGCCCCGTGTCTGATAATACCAGCTTGTTCCACTTTTGTTCCGATCATAAATCCCGGTATATCCGCAAGGAAAAGGAGCGGGATATGAAAGGCGTCACATAGCTGAATAAACTTAGCGGCTTTATCAGCTGAGTCATGGAACAGCACCCCGCCTTTTACCCTCGGCTGGTTAGCAATAAGACCGACAGGCTGCCCGTTCATTCGGCCAAAGCCTGTGATGAGCTCTGCGGCAAACAGTTTTTTAATTTCAAAAAATGATCCTTCATCAATGAGTAAATCAATGAGCTGATACATATCAAAAGGGGTATTTTGCCCTTTAGGAATAAGGCCTTGGATGGTCATCTCAGATGCTTTAGGTGCTTTTGCGGCTGCCGGTTTTGGTTTCTCTGTATAGTTGGCAGGCATGTAGGTTAAATAGTCGCGAGCGATTTGAATCGCTTCTTCCTCGGTTTTGGCTAAAATATCACCACATCCTGATATGCTGCAGTGCATGTTTGCTCCGCCCATTTCTTCAAGTGTTACTTTTTCTCCAATCACCATTTCGGCCATTCTCGGAGAGCCTAAATACATCGAGGCATTCCCTTCGACCATCACAACGATGTCACAAAAAGCAGGAATGTAAGCACCTCCTGCCGCAGAAGGACCAAATAGTAAACAAACTTGCGGGATACGTCCAGACAGCTTCACCTGGTTATAAAAAATGCGTCCCGCTCCCCTTCTGCCTGGAAACATTGCAATTTGATCGGTGATTCTTGCACCCGCAGAGTCGACTAAATACAGCATCGGGCAGTTGAGCTTTTCCGCTGTTTCTTGGATTCTAATGATTTTTTCTACCGTTTTGACGCCCCATGATCCAGCTTTGACAGTAGAATCATTTGCCATAACGCATACGGTTTGCCCATTCATCCGCCCTGTCCCTGTGACAACACCATCTGCTGGTAAATGCTCATCTTTACACTCGGCAAACATCGCATCCTCAATGAACGAATCCTGATCTAATAGCAACTGGAGCCGGTCACGGACGAACAATTTTCCTTTTTCTTTGTTTTTTTGATGGTATCGTTCGGCTCCTCCTTTGACAATCCGCTGTTTTTTCACTTCATATTCTTCAATCATGCCCATTCCCCTTTCTTGGTAGTTGCCTCTGTATTGAGGCGTTCGTTTTTCTTGGAAAGCTTGAAGGCCCTCCATTCGATCTTCTGTATCAATGAGCCGTACATAGGCTTCGTATTCCTTCATCAAACCTGTACGCAGATCGTGATCAAGACTCATTTGAATCGCTCGTTTCGCTTCTTTTAAAGCAATTGGGCCGTTTTTGGCGATTTGTTTTGCGAGGGAAATGGCGTCATTCATAAGGGAATCTGCTAAAGAGAGGTGCTCAATTAGTCCAATTTGAATGGCTTCTTCAGCTTGTAATGAAGCACCTGTAAAAATCAGTTCTTTTGCTTTACCAAGTCCGACGACACGCGGAAGCCGCTGCGTCCCTCCTGCCCCTGGTATGATAGCTAGTCCTGTTTCTGGCAGACCGAGTCTTGCTCCGGCTCGTGCGATGCGAATATCACAAGCTAGCGCGAGCTCAAGTCCTCCGCCAAGTGCGTGTCCATTCATGACGGCAATAACAGGTACAGGAAGGGATTCAATTTCTGTAAAGGTTTGCTGAATTGACAGAACTGCCGCTTTTGCTTCTTCTTCTGTCATCAATCGTCGCTCTTTTAAATCAGCACCTGCGCAAAAAACGTTAGAACCAGCTCCTGTCATGAGCAGGCAGCGGATGCTTTCATCATGTTTGATTTCTTGAATGAGTTGATTGATCTCCTCAAGCATCGCAGCAGATAGGGAATTTGCTTGTTCTGGTCTGTTTAAGGTCATGATCCCAATCTGTTCATCTTGTATCGTAAAATTGACCAATGATGTCATGTCACATTCATCCTTTATGAAGTAGTATGAGAGTGAAAAGCACGTAAACAATGACTAGGCAGGGTTCGATTTACTTTTGTTTCGATCCATTCTGCCGCTTTTATCAATGCTGGAAAATCGATATTGGTTTCGATTCCTAGTTTTTGAAGCATATGCACGACATCTTCTGTCGCGACATTTCCGCTAGAGCCAGGCGCATATGGACAGCCGCCTAGCCCGCCGCTAGAGGCGTCAAATGTGGTGATTCCCGCTTTTAATGCCGTATAAATATTGGCAAGACCCATCCCTTTCGTATCATGAAAATGAAGAGCGATTTTATCAGCAGGAAAACGTTCAAGTAAAATGTCTAAGCGCCTTTCTACTTGAAGCGGATGGGCTTCTCCAATGGTGTCGCCGAGTGATATTTCATCAATGCCATAAGAGAGCAGTATATCCGTTAACCGCAATACTTGATCCATTGGCACTTGATGTTCATAAGGGCAGCCAAACACGGTGGAAATATATGCGCGTGTGTGTTTTCCGGCTGCTTTTAAATCAGCTGTCATTTGTTTGATGACAGGAAGTGTTTCGTGGATGGATTGATTCATATTCTTTTTGTTATGCGTTTCACTCGAAGAGATAAACATAGCGCCTGTGTCAAGATTTGCTTCAAAAAAGTGAGCTAAGCCTTTTTCGTTAGGAATGAGTGCTGCATAGGTGATGTCGCCTTTTTTGTGTAAGGATTGGGCTAATTCTTTGGCATCTTTTAAGGCTGGGACCCATTTAGGATGAACAAATGAGGTGACTTCAATATAAGGGAGCCGGGCTGCTGTGAGCAGTTCAATCCATCTTTGCTTCTCACTTGTGTCAAGCCAAGTGGATTCATTTTGCAATCCGTCCCGCGGGCCGACCTCCCTAATAAGTACACGTTTTGGTAATGCCATCTCGCTCCCTCCTATTCTGTCAGCTCTAAAAGAACCTCCCCTTCATCGACAAATTCTCCCTCTGCTTTATACACTTTGCTGATGACACCTTCCTCTTCTGCCACTATTGGAATCTCCATTTTCATTGATTCCAAGATAGCGACCTCCTGCCCTTTTTGCACTTCATCGCCTTGTTTCACAAGAAGCTTCCATAAGTTTCCCGCCATTTGTATCGTGACCGTTTTCATGAACGGTTCCCCTCCCTTTTTTTCATGAGAAAATCGGTTGTGATGCTGCCACGTAAGAAAGCAGATGATCCAGCCATTTCCCTCAAAAGCGGTAAGTTGGTTTTGATCCCTTCTATTTCATATGCTTGTAACGCAACGTTTAATCGTTCTATTGCAAGTTTTCGTGTATCACCGTAAACGACCATCTTCGCAATCATTGGATCGTAATATGGGGTAATGACGCTCCCGCTTGTCACACTTGATTCATGGCGTATATAGGGAGCTTCTGGTATAGATAGCCGAGTGATTGTTCCTGGTGACGGATAAAAGGTGACGGGGTCCTCCGCATAGATTCTGACCTCGATGGCATGCCCGATTTGATGAATGTCCTCCTGATTGAAGGAAAGCGGCTCTGATGCAGCGATTTTCAGTTGCTCTTCGACAAGATCAATACCTGTAATTTCTTCTGTGACAGGGTGCTCTACTTGTAATCTCGTGTTCATCTCTAGAAAGTAAAATTGTTGATTTTGATCGACTAAACATTCAATTGTCCCTGCATTTTCATAGCCAATGGCTTTGGCTGCTTTCACCGCCACCCGTCCCATCTCTTGTCTTACGGATTCATCGAGACAGGCAGCTGGTGCTTCTTCGATGATTTTCTGGTGTCTTCTCTGGAGTGAACAGTCGCGCTCAAATAAGTGAACCCCGTGGCCGAATGAATCAAAGAGGACCTGGATTTCAATGTGCCGCGCGTCTTCAATGACCTTTTCCATATAAAGCGTCCCGTCGTTAAAAAAACTTTGCGCTCTTTTTTGATTTCCCTCAAAAGCTTTACGCAGCTCCTCATCATTTCGGACAAGCTGCATGCCGATACCTCCGCCTCCGCTGGATGCCTTGAGCATGATCGGATAACCGAGTGACTGCGCTTTACTGACTCCTTCTTCTGCGTCATGGAGAGGTGCTGAAACGCCAGGTACAATGGGGATTCCCGTATGATCCATCGTTTTTCTCGCTTCAATTTTATTCCCCATGCGCTGAATGACCTGTGCAGATGGACCAATAAAAGCGATTCCTTCGCTGCGGCACCGTTCAGCAAAGGCGGCATTTTCTGATAAAAGGCCATACCCAGGGTGGATGGCGTCTGTATTTGTCTGCTTGGCTACCTCAATGATCACTTCCATGTTTAAATAGCTTTCAGATACTTTTGCACCTCCAATCAGATAGGCGCTGTCTGCTTCTTGCACATGAAGCGCATGCTGATCTGCCTCTGAATAAACAGCCACGGTGTTGATCCCGAGCCTTTTACAAGTCCGAATAATTCGACGAGCAATTTCGCCTCGATTGGCGATCAATACTTTTTTGAACATCGCTGCCCTCACTCCTTTATTAGATCAAGCGCCTGTTTTTTCAGACGAAATTTTTGAATCTTCCCTGAGGCGGTCATCGGATACTCGTCTGTGATGAAAAAATATTTCGGAATTTTGTAGCGTGCCATTTGTGACTGACAGTAGCTGGTTAATGTCTCAATCGTCACCGCGCGACCTTGTTTGAGCCGAATGAATGCGGCGGCTTCTTCTCCGTAAGTCTCGTCAGGAATACCGACGACCTGTGCATCAAGAATGGCTGGATGCGTGTAAAGAACGTCTTCAATCTCTTTTGGATAAACATTTTCTCCGCCTCTAATGATCATATCTTTCAGCCGTCCTGTGATTTTCACATAGCCATCCTCATCCATCTCCGCTAAATCTCCTGTATGAAGCCACCCGTCCTCATCAATGACTTCATTTGTGGCTTCTTCATTTTTATAGTAGCCTTTCATCACGTGATAGCCTCTCGTGCACAGCTCGCCTTGTTCTCCTCTTGGTACTTCATATGGGGTACCTGGGGCGGTGATTTTCACTTCG
Organism: Bacillus sp. FSL R7-0672; assembly: GCF_038601465.1. Taxonomy (NCBI): domain Bacteria; kingdom Bacillati; phylum Bacillota; class Bacilli; order Caryophanales; family Bacillaceae; genus Bacillus; species Bacillus sp. FSL R7-0672. Next base: position 1,856,294 of record NZ_CP152010.1, read on the forward strand.
ATGTGAGGAAGCGCCCGGCCGACTGTTTGAACCCGCCTTTCAACTGAATCATCCGTTCTTGTTTGGGTAATGACAGGTGAGCTTTCGGTCTGGCCGTAGGCAATCGTGAGCTCCTTCAGACCCATTTGTTCAATGACGGCTTTCATCACATGGGATGGGCAGAGAGATCCTGCCATAATGCCGGTGCGTAATGTAGACAGATTGTACTTGTGGAAATTCGGATGATCAAGCTCTGCAATGAACATTGTCGGGACGCCGTGAAGAACCGTGCACTTCTCTTTTTCCACTGTTTGAAGGACTCGCTCTGGGTGGAAGGATTCAATTGGAATGATCGTGCCACCTTTTGTGAGACAAGCAAGTACGCCAAGAACAGACCCAAAGCAATGAAAAAACGGAACGGGGATACACATGCGGTCTTCACGGGTGAGCTTCATGCAATCTGCGATTTGACTGGCATTGCAGACGATGTTTGTATGGCTGAGCATGACGCCTTTTGGATAGCCGGTTGTCCCTGACGTATATTGCATATTAATGACGTCATCAGGAGTCAGCTCCTCCATTCGTTTCTCCCATTCATCATCCTCCGTTCTTTTGGCAGCAGCTTGAATACTGTCCCAGCTGCGCATGCCCTTTGGCGTGCGCTCGCCAATATAGACGACACTTTTTAAATATGGAAATGCTGTTGAAGTGATTTCGCCCTGATGAGCTGTTTGAAGCTCTGGGATGAGGTCTTCAAGCATCCTGACATATGATGTCTCTTTAAACCCATCAACGATAAACAGCATGCTGCTATCAGAGTGCTTTAGTAAGTAAGCGAGTTCTTGTGATTGAAAGTTCGTATTCACGGTGACAAGAACGGCTCCAATGGAGGCGCAGGCGAATTGCAGCATGAGCCATTCAGGTACATTGGGTGCCATGATGGCGATATGATCTCCTTTTTGAACGCCTAATGCCATAAGACCTTTTCCTGTTTCTTTGACCTCGCTAAAAAACGCTTCGTATGAATAACGTAATGAACGTTCTGGATACACAATGGCTTCATGTGCTGGGTGCTGCTCCTTTTTCTCTTTTAATAGGGAGCCAATCGTTTGCGGATGAATCGACATCATGATTTTTCTCCTCCATCATTAGTAAGCGTTTTCATAACAGGTTTAAGCTAACAATTGTCTTGCGATGACTAAACGCTGAATTTCAGAGGTGCCTTCTCCGATTTCCATGAGCTTGGCATCTCTCACAAGCCGTTCTACCCCGCACTCTTTCATATAGCCTGTTCCTCCGTGAATTTGGACAGCATCAAGACTTGCTTTTGTCGCCATTTCTGAAGCGAAAAGTTTGGCGTAGGCAGCTTCTTTTGTAAATGGCTTGCCATGATCTTTCAGCCAGGCCGCTTTCCACACCATTTGTCTAGCGAGTTCTATTTGCATTGCCATATCTGCCAGCTTAAACTGAATGGCTTGAAAGGAAGAAAGAGTCTGCCCAAATTGCTTCCTTTCCTTAGCATAGGATAGTGAGGCATCAAGTGCAGCCTGCGCGATGCCAACTGATAAGGCAGCAATGGATATGCGTCCCCCGTCTAATGTATATAAAAATTGCTTGAAGCCTTTGGCTGGGTCTCCTAATATATGATGCGCTGGTACACGTACGTTGTCTAAAATGATTTCAGCTGTATCTGAACCGCGCACCCCCATTTTGTCGTATGGATTTGTAATGGTCAGCCCTTTTTGCCCTTTTTCTACAATGAAGGCGGAGATGATCGGCTGGCCGTGCTCATCATGATCCGTGACCGCTGTGACGATAATGGTTCTGGCAAAATTGGCATTTGTGATCCAGCATTTCTCCCCGCTAATCACATATTCTTGTCCGTCTTTGACCGCTTTTGTTTTCGTCCCTTTAGCATCTGATCCTGCATTTGGCTCCGTTAATCCGAAGGAACCGAGTGCTGTTCCAGATGCCAGCGGGACAAGGTGATCCATTTTTTGTTCCTCTGTACCGAAGTAATAAAGCGGGCTTGCGCCTAAGGAAACGGCCGCGGCATAGCTAAGACCTGTACTGGCACACTGTTTTCCGATTTCTTCTACAGCGAGCGCATATGAGATTGTATCTCCTCCTGAGCCTCCGTATTTCTCTGGAAAAGGAATGCCCATCAAGCCGAGCTCCCCCATTTTTTGAAAAGTTTGGGCTGGGAATACAGCTTGTTCATCAATGGTTTGAGCGAGTGGTGCAATTTCTTCCTTGGCGAATTCTTTGACCATCTGGCGGATCATTTGCTGTTCTTTCGTTAATTCAAAATCCATCATATTTCCCCCTTTGGCTCTTTTCTATCATATTTATTAATCAAGTGGCTGCTTCATGCCAAGCTTGGGTGAATTCAGAAAATTAAAACAAAAATAATAGAAAAAAAGCATGAACGAAGAAAATCCTCATTCATGCTTTTTCGTTATCTCACTCTTTTTGTAGAAGGCTTGCTTTCGTGATGTAGTCGATTGAGAGCCGTTACTTTGTAAGTATCACTCTTATTCTGATGAACTGAAAGATCTTTGACAGATGTCAGCGTGCCGGTTTCTTTTCTAACAGTTTGAAGCAATTCATATGTTCCTTTCGTCGTCAAGCGATAGACCGCATAATAGGATGCGGTAGAGTGCGGATCATTTTTGATCTGTAAAGCCGTACCATCTGCTGTTTTTTTAATAGATTGAATGATTGGTTTTTTTGGCGCTTTCTGATGAAGCCAAGGCATTTCTGGAATGAGAGCCGGTTTACGGTAGGCGTCTTCTATCAATCGATTTTTGACATTCAAAGGGTTACGGTTGATATCTTTTAGGCTAAAGTGCATGCTTCCCTGCACAAGAGGCGACTGTCTGTTCAGCTGGATCTGCCGAAAGTATTCTTCAGGATCAGACCAAGCAGGATCACTGTTTTGATTGATTTTATACGTCGCCTGACCAATGTACAGGTGAACAGGCTCTCCCTTTACTTCATTTGACCACCATTTCGTGAGCACATCATAGGCGGCTGCCTGAAAACCGATGCTCCAGTAAATTTGCGGGGTAACATAATCGATATCGTGCTGCTGAATCCACTCTCTTGTATCAGCATACAAATCATCGTAATTGGTCATCCCTGCGGTCGTGTTTGAACCAGTCGGATCATCCTTTATATTGCGCCATACTCCAAATGGGCTAATACCAAATTTCACATACGGCTTTACTTTCTTCACGGTGTCGTTGATTTGCTTGACCAATTGGTTCACATTATCTCTTCGCCAATCCTCTATATGCGTAAATGCCTTTTTTCCATATGTTTCATACGTTTCTTGATCTGGGAACGGCACACCGGCTATTTTATTCGGGTAAAAATAATCATCCATATGCACTGCATCAATATCGTAGTTTTTCACGACTTCTTCTATACCGCCGACAATGAACTCCTGAGCTTTAGGAATGCCTGGATTGTAATAAAGCTGATTTCCGTATGCAATGGTCCAATCAGGATGCTTTTTTGCTGGGTGATCGGCTGATAAACGGCTGAGGTCTGTATGATTCATTGTGATACGATACGGGTTAAACCAAGCGTGAAATTCGAGGCCGCGTTTATGAGCTTCTTCGATCATGAACTCAAGCGGGTCATACCCAGGATCTTTCCCTTGCGTGCCGGTTAAATATTCGGACCACGGACCGTATGCCGAAGGATAAAAGGCATCTGCTGTCGGTTTAATTTGCATGATCACGGCATTCATATTCATCGCTTTGATCTCATCTAACAAATGAATAAACTCTTCTTTCTGCTCTTTGACAGGCAGTCCTTTCTTTGAAGGCCAATCTAAATTATAAACCGATGCGATCCATACCGCGCGCATCTCTCTTGTGCTTTCAAGCTTCCCTTTTGGCATTGGACGAGCTAGACTGCTAGAAGGAATCAATAAGAATACAAACATCAAAATTATTGTTAGACACGTCATACTGATCTTTTTCACCATTTTTTGCATCACCTCATCATCAGTTTATTCCGCTTTTTGAGATCGAATGCCAGCAGATGGTGTCAGCAAGATGTTTTTCATTTCCTTGAGCTGATCTTCAGGGATGTCGCAAGCCTCGATTAAATACCGCTGTGCACTCCCGTATGTCTCCATCATCTCGTTTAGCACATCTTCCAGATAATCTTGCTGCACACCGAGAAGCGGCTGAATTTGCTTTTTTGACACCCGGTATAAACTCATCAAGCGGACAAATCGCTGCTGCCTTCTGACAAGCATTTTCACCCCTTCGTTAGAGCGCATGTATTCACTTAAAACGGCAGATACCGGTACACCTGCTGCTAATTGAATGAGGGCAGATAAAAAGCCTGTCCGGTCCTTACCGCTTGTGCAGTGAAGCATCAGCGGGTAATTGCTTTTATCTGAAAGCAGAGTGAACAGCTGCTGAATTTCTTCTTTACGCTCTGTGAGCATGCTTTGATATAAATCTTTCATAATCGGTGTGAAAGTGAAAGATTTCCCTTCTGCTACCAGCATACGAAACATGGTCCATTTACTTGGCATCTTACTGTCAGGATGCATGGGGATATGGACGATTTTGTCAGGTTCCTTGATTTTTGGCGGATGTGATTTGCGTTCTGAGGCTGTACGAAGATCGCAAACGGTTTGAACGCCAAGGGTTGAAAATGTCTCGATATCTTGTTTTGTCAGGCGAGACAAATCTGCGGATCGATAAATCATCCCCTCCCTGATCACCATTTCATCTGTTGTGTGAAGTCCCCCTACTTCTCTAAAATTCGCAAGCTTTGAAAATGGGTTGTTTGATTGATTCATAGAAGTGAAAGTCCTTTCCGTTACGTTCTTTTCTCTATCATACGCTTTTATCGAGATGGGGAAAAGAAAAGCCATTTGGTATAATGGAAAAAGGACATACGGTTGGATTGGAGATATGTAGCATGATCAAAACAAAACGGATTCAGCAAATCAAAGAGTATGTGTTTGACCGGGAATCTGCCTCACTGGATGAGCTTGTGGCGCATTTTGACGTTTCAAAAAACACGATACGCCGAGATGTACAAGCATTGGTCGAGTCCGGCGTGCTCAAAAAAGTATATGGCGGAGTGGCTGTGAATCATTCAACATTAGTAGTATATCAGGAGCGAAAGACCCGTCAGCTGAATAAAAAGCAATTGATTGGTCAAACGGCTGCTGCTTTTGTGGAGAATGGGGATATGATTTTTGTTGATTCTGGTACAACAACACTTGAGATGCTTCCCTATTTGACGGAGAAACAGGTGACTGTTGTGACCAATAATGTAGATTTTATTACACAGGCGATGCCTTATGAGAATCTCACTATCTTTTCCACCGGCGGGATGCTTGAGAGAAAAACGAATTCTTTCGTTGGCTATCAAAGTGTAGAGCGTTTGAAAGCTTACAATGTCAATAAAGCCTTTATCGCATCAACTGGTTTATCCATTGATCACGGCGTCACGAATTCGTCCCCGCTTGAAACGGATATTAAAAAGACGGTTGTTGAAAAAAGTGCCAAAACGTTTTTATTAGTGGATGATAGTAAATTTAATCATTACGCTTTGACCACATTTTGTCATTTGCAAGATCTTGATGTCGTCGTGACGAATAAACAGCCAAGTGAAGACTATCTTCAATATGGAAAAGAGCATGATGTACAGTTTGTCACGCCTTCATCAAAATAGATGGATCACAAAAAAACGGCTCAGGAATTTGAGCCGTTTTTTGATTCATTCATTTCAAGCTGCATGATCAAGCGGAATAAAAAGCGGTACACGGCTAAGACGACTTCAATGAAAGGCATATCTTCATAGATGTCCTCAAGCTCAAGAAGCTGTAAATTCACATCGAATAAGCCGTCTTGCCCATTAAATTGAAGCTGCGCACCATTTAATGAAGCCAGCATGTCCTTTAGAATGCCAGTGTCTTTTTTAGGACGTTTGAAGCCGAATAACACGGTATACGTTTGAAATACTTCGTCCCATTCAATGGCTAATCCATCGACTCTCACCACATCAAACCACTTTGATTCGATATAAATGAATTCTTTTTGATGTTGTTTTACATATGTAAGCGGTGTGTTTAGAAATGAGGCGCCCTCTGATTGAATCATGTCCTCGGATTCTTTGTCTACACGCTCTAAATATACATCGATAAAGCGTGCCTCTTCCTTTATTCTTGCACCCTCTAAAGGCCAATTGTAGCGCGCCGCTTCGTCATATTCAAAGTCTGTCAGCGCTTGTCCTTCTTTCAATAGATCTTGTAAGCGATTTTGTAGCGACATGGCTATGTCTCCTTTCTTCTCCTTCACGTGCGTGTATTATTTTAGCATAACTCATGAAAAGAAAGATATGACTCAGCATATGATGGTATGATAGTGTCAAAAGATACATCTCGGAGGGGTACGTTTTGCTCACAATGACATTGGCAGAAAAAATCGTAGACGAGGTCAAAAAGGTGCTGACTGAGGAAATCATCATTACACAAACAAACGGCACCATCATAGCGGCAACAGATCCAGCGCGCATTGGTCAATTTCATGAAGGGGCATATTTGACATCCTTTGAAGGACAAAAACGAATCCTCACAAAGGATGATGAGCAACGAATGAAAGGGGTCAAAGCTGGCATCAATCTGCCTATTTATTTTAAGCAAGAGGTCATTGGTGTGATTGGGATGACAGGAAATCCCGTCCATGTCTCTCCATTTGGCGAAATATTACGAAAAATGACCGAATTGCTCATTCAAGAACATGAATTTTTTCTAGAAACGGAAACCGATGAACGGCAGCTTGAAGCGTTTGTGTTCGACTGGCTTCACCTGCCAGAGACAGCCATCGATCTCACTGAAAAAGCAGCGCGGCTTCAGCTTGATGTCAATAAGCAGCGTGTGGTCGTCCTCATTGATTGTCACGATGAATCATTTGTGAAGCAGGATCAATATAAAAAAGTGAAGGAAATGCTGCATCTCACCAATCAGGAAATGATCGTCCGCTGGGGACATGCCCGCTTTTTGCTCATGCTGCAAACTTCGGCAAATGATCGTGATACTTTGCGGCAGCGTCTTTTTCACATCCATGCTGCGCTCACCGCACGTCCTAAGTCAAAGGTTTTGATAGGTGCGGGAAAACCTGCAGCTGGACAGATGATGAAGCAATCATTTCATCAAGCCTTTCGTGCCTTAAAAATGGCGAATGCAGATACACCGATTGTGTTTGATGAAGATTTAACACTTGAACTTTTTATAGAAGAAGTGAGTCAGGAAACAAAAGAAGTGTTCCTTGATCGAACGATTGTCCCGCTTCTCCCCTACCCTGAGCTAGTGAAAACATTGCGTGTACTCATGACGTCAGATTGCTCATTGAAATATACTGCGGAAGCGATGCACGTACATATCAATACACTGCATTACAGGCTAAAACGTATCCAAGATTTAACAACACTTGATCCGAAACGCATGCAAGATGCGATGCTCTTTTATTTAGCCTTGATGCTATTAGATCATCATCCAAATAAACGAGGCGAGAAGCCCAATATTTTGTAGAATCGTCCATAGGCATGAGGCGATTCTTTTTTTATACTGAAAGAAACGGTATGTCTAATCAGTAGGAGTGAATGCGTATGTTAAATTCTGAATTTTTTAGTCAATTAAAAAAGATTGTCGGTGCGTCTCATGTACAGGGCAGTAAAGCCGATCGGCTTGCCTACTCTTATGATGCAACGCCTAATTTTCAGCATATGCCAGATGTTATCGTAAGCCCGCGGACGGCTGAGGAGATCCAGCAAATTGTTCGGCTCTGCGCCTCATATAAGGTGCCAATTGTGCCAAGAGGATCCGGAACGAACCTTTGTGCAGGAACCTGTCCTACACAAGGGGGACTTGTGATGTTGTTTACAAGAATGAACCAATTCATCGAAATAGACGAAGAAAACCTGACCGCAACGGTCCAGCCTGGTTTGATCACACAGGAACTCATTCACCAAGTAGAGGCAAGAGGCCTTTTCTATCCACCAGATCCAAGCTCGATGAAAATTTCGACGTTAGGCGGCAATATTAATGAAAATTCAGGTGGGCTCCGGGGGTTAAAATATGGTGTGACGAGAGATTATGTACTTGGACTTGAAGTGGTTCTTCCAAACGGTGACATCATCAAAACGGGCGGTAAGCTCGCAAAGGACGTGGCAGGGTATGATATGACCCGCTTATTCGTTGGATCAGAAGGAACACTCGGCATTGTTACAGAAGCGACGCTGAAGCTTTTACCGCTTCCAGAAACCAAACAAACGATGCTTTGCTTATATGAAAGCCTTGAGGAAGCAGCTGCATCAGTTTCGGCGATTATTGCAGAGCGGATCATCCCCGCCACATTAGAATTTATGGATCAGCCGACACTAGAAGTCGTCGAAGACTTCGCCAAAATCGGCCTGCCGACTGACGTTCAAGCGGTGCTATTAATTGAACAGGACGGCAATCCTGAGGCTGTTTCCCGTGATATGCAAAGCATTGCAAAGGTTTGTCAGCAGCACGGTGCAAAAGAAGTGAATATCGCACACTCTGAAGAAGAAGCAAGTGCCCTTTTAACAGCGAGGCGAGCCGCTTTATCTGCCCTCGCCCGTTTAAGCCCTACGACGATTTTAGAAGATGCCACAGTTCCCCGATCTGAAATTGCGAACATGGTGCGCGCGATCGAAGACATTGCGAGAGAGTACGACGTGAAAATCTGTACATTTGGTCATGCAGGTGACGGAAATCTGCATCCTACTTGTGCAACTGATGCAAGAAATGAAGAAGAAATGAAGCGGGTTGAAGAAGCCTTTCAGGCCATTTTTGAAAAAGCAGTCTCCCTCGGCGGCACCATTACGGGTGAGCATGGTGTGGGTCTAATGAAAGCCCCCTATTTGGAGCTAAAGGTCAAAAAAGAAGGAATCGCTGCAATGAAAGCGATCAAACAAGCGCTAGATCCGGCAAATATCATGAATCCTGATAAGGTGTTTGGAAAAGCAGCAAGGAAGCGAGTGGTGATCTCATGAATTCCTCTAAACAAACAAAGATTCAGCAAACATTTCAACAGCAAATGGATGAAAAGGAGCTGCTCAATTGCATGCGCTGCGGCTTTTGCCTTCCTTCCTGCCCTACTTATATTGAATCGGGTCAACAAGAAACACACTCGCCCCGCGGCCGAATTGCTTTAATGAAGGCTGTAAGAGACGGCGTGATTGAGCCTGATGAAGATGTCGAACATTCATTGAACCTTTGTCTTGGCTGCCGTGCATGTGAACCGGTCTGCCCCTCAGGCGTCAAATATGGACGTTTACTTGAGGATGCAAGAGACATCATTCAGCAGCACAAAAAACAATCCCTTCCTGTCAAATTTGTGAGACGTGTTGTGTTTAAAGGACTCTTTCCTTCCCAAAGCCGGATGCGTCAAGCTGCTGGACTACTGCGATTTTATCAAACCTCTGGTCTGCAAACGGCCGCCCGCAAGTCTGGCATGCTAAAGGTACTTCCGCCGCATTTACAGCTGATGGAAGAGGCTCTTCCAAAGGTGCCGCGTCAACAAAAAAGCCGTGCGTTAGAATACAAAGCCATTGGCACAGCAAGAAAACGTGTCGCCTTTTTTACTGGCTGTTTAATGGATACCGTTTTTTCCAGCACAAACGAAGCGACCATCCAGCTTTTGCAACTGGCCGGCTGTGACGTTGTCGTCCCTCCTGTTCAGACGTGCTGCGGTGCACTTCATGGTCATAGTGGAGAAAAAGAGCAAGCGAAAGAGCTAGCAAGGCGGAATATTGAAGCATTTGAGGAGATTGAGGCAGATGCCATTGTCATGAATGCGGGCGGATGTGGTGCCTTTTTAAGTGATTATGATCATTTACTAAAGAATGATCCGTCTTTTCAAAAGCGAGGTGAAGCCTTCTCACAGAAAATCACGGATATATCAGACATTCTCGTGGAGCTGGAATTTCACGGCCGTACGCCGCTTGCTTTGCCAGAGCAAGTCATCACCTATCAAGATTCCTGTCATTTGCGGAACGGAATGGGTGTACAGCAAGCGCCAAGGGTGCTCATGAAAGCAATTCAAGGGGTATCATTTAAAGAAATGAAGGATGCCGACCGCTGCTGCGGATCCGCCGGAATTTATAATATCTTGCAGCCACAAATGTCGATGCAAATTTTAGATCATAAAATGACAGAAGCTAGTCAAACAGCTGCGGCTGCTATTGTCACGTCCAATCCAGGCTGCCAGCTGCAAATGGCAGCAGGTATCAAACGTTCAGGACAATCGAACAGCATGCGTGCTGTTCATCTCGTAGATTTATTATTAGAAGCGGTTCAATATGGAAAAGAAGCGTCCAGCACATCAAGCTGAACGCTTTTTTTTCATGCATATCTTCCGGCAATTGGTTGGATAATAGAGGCAAATTGCGGAAGGAGATGGTTCAAGTGCTGAAGAAAAACAACCAACATCAAAAGGACCCAAATTCAGTATTTGAGGCATTGTCACGTTCCTCTGATTTTACAAACGAGTTGTCACGAAGTGAAGGTTTTTTTTATCGAATTTCTTTTTTTCGTTCTTTAATTAATGGGCATCTACTCCATGAACAAATTTTGCCCTGCATGAAAGAATTACATCTCACCCCCACTCTTGAGGAGCTGAAAGAACGAATTCCCATTGAACAGTCTGTCATCACGACCGATCTTCAGGAAGTGGAAAAAGCGCTTCATCAAGGGAATATGGCCATTCGTCTTGAAACGGACTGGGGTAAAGCGCTTCTGATCCCGATTGAAGAAAAGAAAGGCAGACAAGTAGGTCCGCCCGAGATAGAATTTGGCATTATTAGTGCACAGGAAGCATTTGTGGAGGTTTTGGATACCAATTTAAATTTGGTCAGACGGCGGCTGCCGACACCGAACCTGAAAGTGTCAGAAAAGATGGTTGGCACGCTTTCGCAAACAAAAGTAGCGGTGTTATATATTGAAGAGATTGCTAATCCGGCAAACATTGAAACCGTTCTCCAGCGTATTGAAGACATTGATTTTGATCAAATTTTAGATGCAAATTACCTTGCACAGATGCTTTATGATGTGTCCAATACGATCTTTCCGTTGTTTTTAAATACAGAAAGACCCGACCGCGTCTCTTCAGGTTTATCAGAAGGGAAAATTGCCATATTAGTGGATGGCTCGCCTCATGTCTTACTTGCCCCGACGATTTTACTTGAGTATTTTTCCACTATGGAAGACTACAATATGTCGTGGATTGCGGCTTCTTGCTTTAGACTGTTACGCATATTTGCTGTGATATTTTCCATTTTTGCGACACCTTTATATGTAGCCGTTTTAACGTTTCATTATGAGCTAATTCCAAAAGACTTATTAGAAACCATTGTGTCCTCCCGCTATCTTGTTCCATTTCCTCCAATCATTGAGGCTCTGTTTTTAGAGGTTTCGATTGAATTACTAAGAGAAGCAGGTTCAAGGCTTCCAGCTAAAGTCGGTCAAACGCTCGGGATTGTTGGAGGGATTGTCATTGGACAGGCTGCTGTGGCAGCAGGATTAACAAGTAATATTTTACTCATTATTGTTGCCCTTTCTGCTCTTGCCTCATTTGTCACCCCTATATACAAAATGGGCAGTGCCATTCGGCTGCTGCGATTTCCATTTCTACTTGCGGCACAGGTGTGGGGCGCATTAGGTATTGCAGTGATGGGATCATTCCTTCTCACCCATTTAATGAAATTAACGTCTATTGGACGTCCGTATCTAGAGCCTATTTTCCCATTGCGTCTAGCTGATTTAAAAGGCAGCTTGATTCGTCCTCAGCTTCGATTTTTGAATAAAAGACCGGAAAATTTACGCCCGGAAAATGAAACCATCCATCGACAAAAGCCTAAGCAAGGCCGTAAGGGGAAAAATGATTTTTATGAATAAGGAAGTGAAAGCATGAGTTCTTCTTCTGTAAAAGAGAAATTTCAAGTTTCCCCTTTTTTTGTGTTTTTTCTCGTTAATGCCAATCAAGTTGGTGTCGGCATTTTAAACTTTCAAACAAACCTTGTTCGTTCTATGAATAATGATGGATGGATCGCCATTCTGATTTCTAGCTTCAGTGTCAATGTCATGATCTTTCTTATGTACATGATGTTTAAAAAGGCCCCTTCGGATGAATTTGGTGATATCACGCAATATGTATTTGGCAAGTGGGTTGGGCAATTATTCAACATTCTCTATATCTTATATTTTGCTTCTTTGTCGTTGACCGTTCTCGTCCACTATATGGATGTGATCCATGTATGGCTGTTTAAAGAAATTCCTGGTCTATTGTTTGCGTCTGTACTTCTGCTGCTCGTGTATTACATTCATACCGGCGGGTTTAGAACGATTGCTGGATGGGCATTTTTTAGTATTGTACTGACGTATTGGATGACGTTTATTTGTTTTTATGCCATGAAATATAGTCACATTCGTTTCATGTTCCCGATGTTTGATCATACTTTTTCGCAGCTGTTGATGGGAGTCAAAGATGCTTCATTATCCATGTTTGGTTTTGGCACACTGCTTGTCTATTATCCCTTTATTAAACATGCGCAGACGTCTCAAAAATTTGCTCACATGGGGGCATTATTTACGACATGCTTAAATTTACTCGTCTTTCTCGTCTCCATTGCGTATTACTCAAGTGCTCAGCTTAAATTAACAAAATGGCCGACGTTAACGTTAACAAGTATTGTGAAGCTCCCGTTTATCCAGCGCTTTGAATTTATCGAAGTGTCTCTTTGGCTGCTTTTAATCATTCCGAATATCGCGATTCCACTATGGGCTGCGAGCCGAATGGCAAAACAAGTGCTTCATACAAGCCAGCGCGTCACGTTCATCGGGCTCAGCATCCTCATTCTGGTCATGTTTTCATTTTTTACGGGGGCAACTTCTTTTGAAACCTTTAACCAATGGGTGGAATATAGCGGATACTTTCTTGTATATGGCTTGATTGTCTGTATGGTTATTGGACTGATGCTGAAAAAAAGGTGGGTGAAAAAACGAGCATGAAACGTTATATACTCACGGGTCTCATGTTGTTTAGTCTATTCTTAACTAGCTGTGCACAGCCTCGCCTTTTAGATGAATTAAATATCTCTCAGGCGGCAGGATTTGATTTAATCGAAGATGGAGAAATGAAGGGCTTCTTTGTCTTTCCTGTCTTTAAAAGTGAGGAACAAGGAAGTTATCAAATATTAAGCGCAAGGTCAAATACCATTAGTAATATTCAGTTTCTCGTATCAGAAAAATCACCTTTTCCAGTCGTCATGGGTCAAGTGCTGGTTATTTTAGTGAGTGAAAAATTAGCAAAGGAAGTCGGAATGATCGATTTAATGAATTACATTTATCGTGATCCTATCATTGGTTCACGCCAAGTGTTTGCGATTGTAGGCGGAGAAGTTGAAGACTTATTATATACAAAAATGAATCAAACGAACTTAAATATAGGTGTGTATCTCTCTGATCTGTTGTCCCAAAATATGCGAAATGGCAATCAACCTGTCACTAATCAGCATATTTTCATGAATCAGATGCTGGCAAAAGGAGTCGATGCTTACCTGCCTTACATCAAGAAAACGAGCAATGCCATTAAAGTCACAGGAGTTGCTCTGTTTGATCAGGAAAAAATGGTCGGTCATATCCCTGGAGAAGACACGTTCACATTTAAAGCGATGATTGAAAATCATAAAAATGGTATCTACGAGTTTCAATTGGCTGATCAAGAAAAGACCCATGTCGTCATTGAAAATATCAAATCACATGTGTCCTACCAGGTCAAACCAACGAATAACCTAACAAAAAAGCCTCATATCACGATTGATATCAAGCTGAAGGGCGAATTAAAAGAATTCATGAAGTCCAAGAAAATTGATAAACCGAATATATTGGACCAAGTCGAAAAAGAAGTAGAAAAACGTGTCGTTCAGCAAGGACAAGACCTTGTTCAGTCCTTTAAAAAGCAACATATTGATCCGCTTGGGCTAGGCTTAAGGTATCGATCAAAAGACAAATCCATGACACCAGAAAAATGGCAGGAAATCTATCCTGATGCGGATGTACAAGTTAAATGCCATATGAAAATTGTGCAAACTGGTGTCAGTCAATAAAGGAATTGAAAATTATTCAAAAATATCTTCTTTATTGTTCAATATGGTAGACACGTTCGTTTTGACTCTTGGAACGCCATCTTTTTGAAGATAGTCATTTAAAGTGTTCTCTACTTCACTTTTATCTGTGTGAAGGATCTTAGGTGAACATTGTTCCACAAGGACCGGTCTATTCCCTTTAGCACAGTGTGTCATTGTTTCAAGGGCAATTAAACTGAAAGGTCTTCCTTTGTCTAGCCATGTTTTCATTCTATCCCAGGTTGGACAGCTTAAGGCTGCCAGCCTTCCCCAATGAACGTGAAAATGAGTGCAAGTGACCTCCATCCAATTTAATACTTTGTTAGAGTGGAAACGGTACAGACAGATAAAAGCAGCTGTCGGTAATTCTTTTTCACTGATCGACTTCAATTTTTCTATTACATGTTGTAAACCTTCATCTTCTGGCAAACTGCTGGCCGCTGCCCATGAAAGTGGATAAAGAAATTCTTCGTCAGCCTGATTCACCAGTTCCCTTACCCACCCAGCGGCAGATGTACCTAAAACATCAGCCACAATTTCTAACATGCGTGATTTCACTTCGATATGCTGAGTCTCATCAAACTGGCTTTGAACAGAGTCTAAGGTCCTTTGCTGATCATGCTGTTTCAGCGCATCAATGACATCATCCTCAAGAAACCACCTAGTAATTGAGAAGTTTATTAAAGACGCCAAATCTTGCCGCACGTCTTGTAATGTGGGGGCTTTATCTTCTTTGGTGACGATGACATCATCCTCTGATTGGAAAGCCTGTCCATCCTCTCCATAAAAGTCATCATGCAGTAAAAATTGTTTAGGAGAATGGAGAACGGCTAAGTTATACCATTCAATCGGTCGTAAAGAATTGTTGAGTAGTCTCTTGTGACACGGCTGACATAATTGATAAGGTTGTTTCGGTTCATCAGTATCTTCTACCAAATCCATTGCGTTTTTTTGACAGGCTTCACATAAGACGACTTTTTCCACTCCATTCACTTCCTTTGAATCTAATCTTCGTCCTTTACATCTAGATCTTCAGGAATCGGTTCATTTAAAATCTCTTGGACGAGCTCTTTGTATTGTTCAAGCTGCTTCATATGCGTTTGAAACTGTCCTTGATAAATGAGATATGATTCTCCGTCAAATACAAAGCGGATCTTTTTTTGCTGAATTAATTTCTCAATATACGCCTCTGATACTTCTAAGTATTCAGCTGTTTCTTCGATTGTTAAATACATGTTTATGCACCACCCGTTCGTTTCATCTAACAAATTATATCATGATCTGTTGAAAAAAACGGAAGCCGCCTGTTCATATTTTCTTTCCTGATATCATGATAACAAGTGTTCAGCAAGTAGATCGTCTAGGTGCGAGCAAATATGGTATGATAAAGTTTGCTAGATGGGCGTTTTTCGGTTTGACCTTCAGAGAGGTAAGCGGAATGCAGACTCATGAGAAAAGCAAAACAAGCATAGGCTTTTATAAGGATGCTTGAAGAAAATTCGTATTTAAAGGCAGAGTGAAATGAATGGGAACCTTGTTTAATGAAATTTTAACTTGGCTGACAAGCCTTGGTTATGTAGGTGTAGCACTAGGTCTGATGATTGAAATCATTCCGAGCGAAATTGTTCTTGCTTATGGCGGATATATGGTGTCGACAGGAACAATCGGTTTTGTTGGAGCTGTTATCGCTGGCGTCATCGGAGGTACGCTCGCACAGTGTTTTATATACTGGATCGGTCTTTATGGCGGAAGACCCTTTTTAACAAAGTACGGAAAATACTTATTCATCCATGAGCATCATATCGCCACTGCAGAGCGCTGGTTTGATCGATATGGTACCGGTGTAGTGTTTACAGCACGCTTTATTCCTGTTGTGCGCCATGCCATCTCCATTCCAGCGGGTATTGCCAAAATGCCTTTTTTGAAATTTGTTCTCTTGACGGGATTAGCTGCCATCCCTTGGTCTATCTTGTTTATTTATCTTGGCATGCAGCTCGGGACAAAATGGGATCACATTCAAAGTGTTGCTCACGCTTATACAACCCCTATTATGGCCATTGCGATCGGCCTGATCGTTCTCTATTTCGTCTTTAAAAAAATTCGTACGAACCGAAAAAGGACAATCTAATGAAAAACGCCTGACACTAATCTAGTGAAAGGCGTTTTTTCTATGAGTGTAAGGATTGTTTTTTCATATATTGGGATAATTCCATAATCATTGCACCCATTCTCTCAAGTGACGGGGCAAGAAGCCGTTCAATTCCCTCTTCTTTTAAAGCTTCAGCTGTGACTTTTCCAACAGCTACTGCCAGTACGTGATGCTCAAATAGCGCTTGGAGTTCTTCTTTTCTTCCCCATTTTGCCGCTAGTGTGAAAAAGGCGTGCACCTGAACAGCGGTTGTAAAACAGACGGCGTGGACTTTTCCATCTTTCATTTCTTGAAGTAATGTTTCTGCAGCTTCTGGTTCAGGTGGTGTGTGCTGATAAGGTAAAAGCTGCAATACATCTGCCCCTTTGTCATGTAAAAACTTCATGAGAGCCGGAGCGTTTTCTCCGTGCAGCTGCACCATGACACGTTTGCCTTGAAACTCTTTGCCTTCAAGCTTTGAGATTAGGTCACGCACCGTTCCATCTTCATCAGACACGTCTGGCTGAATTCCGCGTTTTTTGAGTACAGCATAGGTTTTGTATCCTCTTGAAGCAATCTGGGCATTTGATAGAATGTGCATAAATGCTTCCCCTAAATGAAGCTCTTCTGCACTCTCAATTAATGTATCAGTCCCGATACCCGTTGTTAAAATCACCCAATCGGCGCCTTTTTTCACAAAGGTTTCAATGCCTGGCTTTAACTCCTCTTTGGCTAAAAATACGGTTCCTTGAAGAGAACGAATAACGGCTTGTCCCCCTTGTTTTTCGACAAGTGTACGCATTTCTTCTGTTTTTCTCGTTCCACAAATGGCAATCGTTTTTCCAGCTAAGCCTTTACTCAATTTTATCCCTCTTTTTCTATCACATTTGATATGTATTAAATATAGATTTATTTGGAAGACGTTGCAAGTGTCTACTAAAAAAGAGCTTGACGTTTCGGTGGAATTCGAGTATCTTTTGTAAGTGCAAATTGTAGGAGGTCATTATGGAAAAACAGAATGTTCAAGCTTATCGATTATCAATTGCAGACCCAACACCACTTGGTTTGTTTGGTTTAGCAATGGTGACGCTCGTTGCGTCCTCACAAAAACTAGGAATTACAGATGGCACTTCCCTTATTTTACCTTGGGCTATCTTCCTTGGAGGCATCGCGCAGCTGATCGCGTCCATACAAGATTCAAAGCACCACAATATTTTTGGAGCCACTGCCTTTGGCGCATTCGGTCTTTTTTGGATGGGCGTTGGAACGACTTGGCTCATTCAAGCGGGCGTTTTTGGGAAAACGCTTGCGGGAGCAGCAGATCCAAAACAACTAGGTTTTGCGTTTATCGGGTATTTAATTTTCAGCTTGTTTATGACGATTGGTGCAATGGAAACACATAAAGTATTATTTTTGATTTTCGTCTTTATTGATTTCTTATTCCTTGGTCTTTCCCTAAGCTCATTTGGTGTGATGTACGACGTGACTCATACCATTGCCGGCATTGCAGAATTGATCATTTCCCTACTTTCATTTTATGGTTCAGCAGCAGTTGTGCTCAATACTCATTTTGGCCGTACTGTACTGCCAATTGGACAACCATTTCGTATTTTTACAAAAGCATAAGTAAAAAAAGAACTGCTTTGTGCAGTTCTTTTTTATGTTTATTTTTCTTGTGCTTCTTGGAAGATCTCGCCGATGATTTCATATGAACGCATTCTTTCTTGATGGTCAAACATATCCGAATTAATCATCACTTCGTCTGCTTGAGTGGCTTCAATAAAGGCTTCCAATTCTTTTTTCACCTTTTCTTTATCCCCGATCATTGTCGAACTTAATTGTTCATCCACCATCGCTTTTTCATATGAACTCCAAAGGCCGTCCATACTGTCGACAGGCGCTTTGAGTTTTCCTGGAGTATTTCGAATGAGACTCAAAAACCGCTGATAATGAGAAGTTGCCAAATATTCAGCTCGCTCTGTTTGATCTGCAGCAAAAGCTGTCACTCCTACCATGGCATAAGGCTCTTTTAACACATCAGAAGGTCTAAATGACTGTCTATACAACTCTAAAGCAGGAATTGTATTTTTAGGTGAAAAATGTGCCGCAAAGGCAAATGGCAATCCAAGTTCTCCTGCAAGTCTTGCGCTAAAACCGCTTGAACCAAGCAGCCAAATCGGGATGTTTAGACCCTCTCCCGGAACGGCTCTTACATGTTTTTTGACTTGTCCGGTTGGTTTAAAATATTGCCGAAGTTCTTCTAGCTGCTCAGGGAAATCTTCTCCATTATGAAGATTACGTCTAAGCGCCCTTGCCGTTAACTGATCTGTCCCTGGTGCTCTGCCAAGACCTAAATCAATTCTCCCCGGATATAATGTCTCAAGTGTCCCAAATTGTTCAGCAATGACAAGTGAAGAGTGGTTTGGCAGCATAATTCCGCCAGATCCTACTCGAATTTTTTCGGTTCCGCCAGCAATATACCCAATTAAAACGGACGTTGCAGAACTCGCAACACCTTCCATATTATGGTGTTCTGCCAGCCAGTATCTATGATAACCCCACTTCTCCGCCTTTTTTGCTAAATCCATACTATGTTCAAAAGACTCCTTGATGGTGCCTCCTTCTGTTACAGAGGATAAATTTAAAACGGAATAAGCTGTGCGCTGTAAAACTGATTGACTCATAAATGATGTCCCCATTTCTGTCAAAAATCATACTAGTTCCATACTTTCAACACCATAACATAAAATCATCAAACATTTAAATGATTTGATTCGATGATTTTCGAAATGATGATTTTCTAGGTTTTACTTCCAATTTAAAAATTTGCTCATAGAATGAAATATCAATTTTAGGAGATGGGCAATTTGTACAATCAATTCGATCACAAATGTCCCTTTTGCGGTAAATATCATGAACAGCCTCATTACAAAAGATCACGTCATGACCGTCATCAAAGAAGAGACTGTCCATTTGTTAAACAAAAACACCCAAAACAAAGCGTTCCTCAAGTTAATCACCCTTGTCACATTGCAAAAGAAGAAAATGACCCAAGGCATACGATTGGAAGAAGAGGTCCAGCAGGCCCATCTGGTCCTACGGGTGCCACTGGTGCGACAGGCAGCACGGGACCAACAGGTCCTACTGGAACTACAGGTACCACTGGAGAAACCGGACCTACTGGAGCCACGGGTGTCACTGGAGCTACAGGTATTACTGGTGCAACTGGTATCACTGGTTCGACGGGTATCACTGGTGCAACTGGTATCACTGGTACAACGGGTATCACTGGCGCAACGGGTACCACTGGAGAAACCGGACCTACTGGTGCAACTGGTATTACTGGCGCAACGGGTATCACTGGAGCCACAGGTATTACTGGCGCAACGGGTATTACTGGTGCAACTGGTATTACTGGCGCAACGGGTATTACTGGTGCAACTGGTATCACTGGTACAACGGGTATCACTGGCGCAACCGGTATCACTGGCGCAACCGGTATCACTGGCGCAACTGGTATCACTGGCGCAACGGGTACCACTGGAGAAACCGGACCTACTGGACCGACAGGTATTACTGGAGCCACAGGTATTACTGGCGCAACGGGTACTACTGGTGCAACTGGTATTACTGGCGCAACGGGTATCACTGGAGCTACAGGTATTACTGGCGCAACCGGTATTACTGGAGCTACAGGTATTACTGGAACCACGGGTATCACTGGCGAAACCGGACCTACTGGAGCCACGGGTATCACTGGTGCGATAGGTAGCACGGGACCAACAGGTCCTACTGGTTCGACGGGCATCACTGGCGCAACGGGTATCACTGGAGCTACAGGTATTACTGGTGCAACGGGTACTACTGGTGCAACTGGTATTACTGGTGCAACGGGTACTACTGGTGCAACTGGTATTACTGGCGCAACGGGTATCACTGGAGCTACAGGTATTACTGGCGCAACCGGTATTACTGGAGCTACAGGTATTACTGGCGCAACCGGACCTACTGGAGCCACGGGTATCACTGGTGCGATAGGTAGCACGGGACCAACAGGTCCTACTGGTTCGACGGGTATCACTGGTGCAACTGGTATCACTGGTACAACGGGTATCACTGGTACAACTGGTATCACTGGCGCAACGGGTCTCACTGGAGCTACAGGTATCACTGGCGCAACCGGTATCACTGGTTCGACGGGTATCACTGGCGCAACCGGTATCACTGGCGCAACTGGTATCACTGGCGCAACGGGTACCACTGGAGAAACCGGACCTACTGGACCGACAGGTATTACTGGAGCCACAGGTATTACTGGCGCAACGGGTACTACTGGTGCAACTGGTATTACTGGCGCAACGGGTCTCACTGGAGCTACAGGTATTACTGGCGCAACCGGTATTACTGGAGCTACAGGTATTACTGGAACCACGGGTATCACTGGAGCTACAGGTATTACTGGCGCAACGGGTCTCACTGGAGCTACAGGTATTACTGGAGCTACAGGTATTACTGGAACCACGGGTATCACTGGCGCAACCGGACCTACTGGTGCAACGGGTATTACTGGTGCAACTGGTATTACTGGCGCAACGGGTATCACTGGAGCCACAGGTATTACTGGCGCAACCGGTATCACTGGCGCAACTGGTATCACTGGCGCAACGGGTACTACTGGTGCAACTGGTATTACCGGACCTACTGGTGCAACGGGTATTACTGGAGAAACCGGCCCTACTGGAGCCACGGGTATCACTGGTGCGATAGGTAGCACGGGACCAACAGGTCCTACTGGTTCGACGGGTATCACTGGTACAACGGGTATCACTGGCGCAACTGGTATCACTGGCGCAACCGGACCTACTGGTGCAACGGGTATTACTGGCGCAACGGGTATCACTGGTGCAACTGGTATCACTGGTACAACGGGTATCACTGGCGCAACGGGTATCACTGGAGCTACAGGTATCACTGGCGCAACGGGTACTACTGGTGCAACTGGTATTACCGGACCTACTGGTGCAACGGGTATTACTGGAGAAACCGGCCCTACTGGAGCCACGGGTATCACTGGCGCAACGGGTACCACTGGCGCAACCGGACCTACTGGTGCAACGGGTATTACTGGCGCAACGGGTATCACTGGAGCCACAGGTATTACTGGTGCAACTGGTATTACTGGCGCAACTGGTATTACTGGAGAAACCGGACCTACTGGTGCAACGGGTCTCACTGGTGCGATAGGTAGCACGGGACCAACAGGTCCTACTGGTTCGACGGGTATCACTGGTACAACGGGTATCACTGGCGCAACGGGTACCACTGGAGAAACCGGACCTACTGGTGCAAGGGGTCTCACTGGTGCAACTGGTATTACTGGCGCAACGGGTATCACTGGAGCTACAGGTATTACTGGCGCAACCGGTATTACTGGAGCTACAGGTATTACTGGAACCACGGGTATCACTGGCGCAACCGGACCTACTGGTGCAACGGGTATTACTGGAGAAACCGGACCTACTGGTGCAACGGGTCTCACTGGTGCGATAGGTAGCACGGGACCAACAGGTCCTACTGGTTCAACGGGTCTCACTGGTGCAACTGGTATCACTGGTACAACGGGTATCACTGGAGCAACGGGTATCACTGGAGCTACAGGTATTACTGGCGCAACGGGTATCACTGGAGCCACAGGTATTACTGGTGCAACTGGTATTACTGGCGCAACTGGTATTACTGGCGCAACCGGCCTTACTGGAGCCACGGGTGTCACTGGCGCAACGGGTACCACTGGCGCAACGGGTACCACTGGAGAAACCGGACCTACTGGACTGACAGGTATTACTGGAGCCACAGGTATTACTGGCGCAACCGGTATTACTGGAGCTACAGGTATTACTGGAACCACGGGTATCACTGGCGCAACCGGACCTACTGGTGCAACTGGTATTACTGGAGAAACCGGCCCTACTGGAGCCACGGGTATCACTGGTGCGATAGGTAGCACGGGACCAACAGGTCCTACTGGTTCGACGGGTATCACTGGTGCAACTGGTATCACTGGTACAACGGGTATCACTGGTACAACTGGTATCACTGGCGCAACGGGTCTCACTGGAGCTACAGGTATCACTGGCGCAACCGGTATCACTGGTTCGACGGGTATCACTGGCGCAACCGGTATCACTGGCGCAACTGGTATCACTGGCGCAACGGGTACCACTGGAGAAACCGGACCTACTGGACCGACAGGTATTACTGGAGCCACAGGTATTACTGGCGCAACGGGTACTACTGGTGCAACTGGTATTACTGGCGCAACGGGTCTCACTGGAGCTACAGGTATTACTGGCGCAACCGGTATTACTGGAGCTACAGGTATTACTGGAACCACGGGTATCACTGGAGCTACAGGTATTACTGGCGCAACGGGTCTCACTGGAGCTACAGGTATTACTGGAGCTACAGGTATTACTGGAACCACGGGTATCACTGGCGCAACCGGACCTACTGGTGCAACGGGTATTACTGGTGCAACTGGTATTACTGGCGCAACGGGTATCACTGGAGCCACAGGTATTACTGGCGCAACCGGTATCACTGGCGCAACTGGTATCACTGGCGCAACGGGTACTACTGGTGCAACTGGTATTACCGGACCTACTGGTGCAACGGGTATTACTGGAGAAACCGGACCTACTGGAGCCACGGGTATCACTGGTGCGATAGGTAGCACGGGACCAACAGGTCCTACTGGTTCGACGGGTATCACTGGTACAACGGGTATCACTGGCGCAACTGGTATCACTGGCGCAACCGGACCTACTGGTGCAACGGGTATTACTGGCGCAACGGGTATCACTGGTGCAACTGGTATCACTGGTACAACGGGTATCACTGGCGCAACGGGTATCACTGGAGCTACAGGTATCACTGGCGCAACGGGTACTACTGGTGCAACTGGTATTACCGGACCTACTGGTGCAACGGGTATTACTGGAGAAACCGGCCCTACTGGAGCCACGGGTATCACTGGCGCAACGGGTACCACTGGCGCAACCGGACCTACTGGTGCAACGGGTATTACTGGCGCAACGGGTATCACTGGAGCCACAGGTATTACTGGTGCAACTGGTATTACTGGCGCAACTGGTATTACTGGAGAAACCGGACCTACTGGTGCAACGGGTCTCACTGGTGCGATAGGTAGCACGGGACCAACAGGTCCTACTGGTTCGACGGGTATCACTGGTACAACGGGTATCACTGGCGCAACTGGTATCACTGGCGCAACCGGACCTACTGGTGCAACGGGTATTACTGGCGCAACGGGTATCACTGGTGCAACTGGTATCACTGGTACAACGGGTATCACTGGCGCAACGGGTATCACTGGAGCTACAGGTATCACTGGCGCAACGGGTACTACTGGTGCAACTGGTATTACCGGACCTACTGGTGCAACGGGTATTACTGGAGAAACCGGCCCTACTGGAGCCACGGGTATCACTGGCGCAACGGGTACCACTGGCGCAACCGGACCTACTGGTGCAACGGGTATTACTGGCGCAACGGGTATCACTGGAGCCACAGGTATTACTGGTGCAACTGGTATTACTGGCGCAACTGGTATTACTGGAGAAACCGGACCTACTGGTGCAACGGGTCTCACTGGTGCGATAGGTAGCACGGGACCAACAGGTCCTACTGGTTCGACGGGTATCACTGGTACAACGGGTATCACTGGCGCAACTGGTATCACTGGCGCAACCGGACCTACTGGTGCAACGGGTATTACTGGCGCAACGGGTATCACTGGTGCAACTGGTATCACTGGTACAACGGGTATCACTGGCGCAACGGGTATCACTGGAGCTACAGGTATCACTGGCGCAACGGGTACTACTGGTGCAACTGGTATTACCGGACCTACTGGTGCAACGGGTATTACTGGAGAAACCGGCCCTACTGGAGCCACGGGTATCACTGGCGCAACGGGTACCACTGGCGCAACCGGACCTACTGGTGCAACGGGTATTACTGGCGCAACGGGTATCACTGGAGCCACAGGTATTACTGGTGCAACTGGTATTACTGGCGCAACTGGTATTACTGGAGAAACCGGACCTACTGGTGCAACGGGTCTCACTGGTGCGATAGGTAGCACGGGACCAACAGGTCCTACTGGTTCAACGGGTATCACTGGTGCAACTGGTATCACTGGTACAACGGGTATCACTGGAGCAACGGGTATCACTGGAGCTACAGGTATTACTGGCGCAACGGGTATCACTGGAGCCACAGGTATTACTGGTGCAACTGGTATTACTGGCGCAACTGGTATTACTGGAGAAACCGGCCTTACTGGAGCCACGGGTGTCACTGGCGCAACGGGTATTACTGGAGAAACCGGCCTTACTGGAGCCACGGGTGTCACTGGAGCTACAGGTATCGCTGGTGCAACGGGTATTACTGGCGCAACGGGTATTACTGGTGCAACGGGTACCACTGGAGAAACCGGACCTACTGGACCGACAGGTATTACTGGAGCCACAGGTATTACTGGTGCAACGGGTACCACTGGAGAAACCGGACCTACTGGACCGACAGGTATTACTGGAGCCACAGGTATTACTGGTGCAACGGGTATCACTGGTACAACGGGTATCACTGGCGCAACGGGTATTACTGGAGAAACCGGACCTACTGGAGCCACGGGTGTCACTGGAGCTACAGGTATCACTGGTGCAACGGGTATTACTGGAGAAACCGGACCTACTGGAGCCACAGGTATCACTGGCGCAACCGGTATCACTGGAGCTACAGGTATTACTGGAGCCACAGGTATTACTGGTGCAACGGGTATTACTGGAGAAACCGGACCTACTGGAGCCACAGGTATTACTGGTGCAACGGGTATTACTGGTGCGACAGGTATTACTGGCGCAACGGGTATCACTGGTGCGACAGGTATTACTGGCGCAACGGGTATTACTGGAGAAACCGGACCTACTGGAGCAACGGGTGTCACTGGAGCTACAGGTATTACTGGAACCACGGGTATCACTGGCGCAACCGGTATCACTGGTGCAACTGGTATTACTGGCGCAACGGGTATTACTGGTGCTACAGGCAGCACGGGACCAACAGGTCCTACTGGTTCGACGGGTATCACTGGAGCTACAGGTATCACTGGTTCGACGGGTATTACTGGTGCAACGGGTATTACTGGTGCAACGGGTATTACTGGCGCAACGGGTATCACTGGAGCTACGGGTATTACTGGTGCAACGGGTATCACTGGAGCTACAGGTATTACTGGTGCAACGGGTATCACTGGTTCGACGGGTATCACTGGCGCAACAGGTATTACTGGCGCAACAGGTATCACTGGCGCAACGGGTATTACTGGAGCTACAGGTATTACTGGCGCAACGGGTATCACTGGTGCAACTGGCCCTACGGGTGCAACAGGTACCAGTTTAACTGCTAATTCGATGTACGCGTCCAATACATCGGGAAGTACAGTACTAGTTGTATTAGGTGGAACGTCAGTTTCTTTACCCAATAATCAAAGTTTAGATGGATTTACAGTAGGTGGTGGAAATACGGTGTTTACTGTACCTGTCTCAGGTCGGTATTTCATCACGTATCAAGTCAATGCAAGTGCAGGACTTCTTGCTGGAACAAGGGTGATTAACAACGGTTCTGCCATTCCTGGATCTATTTTAACGCCCGCTTTATCTGCGTCTAGCTACAACGTATCTCTCATCACAACACTTGTAGCAGGTAACCAACTTTCTCTCCAAATATTCGGATTGATCGCAGCAGTTGTATTACTTGGCGGAGGATCGGTAGGAGCGGCATTAACCATCATACGATTGGAATAAATACAAAAAGCCCATCTCGGGCTTTTTCAGGACGTATACTACCTCTCGCATTCGCTGTCAGTCTTGCGCTTCGGTGCTTGTCCTTCTTAGTTTTCTATTACATTGAAAAGAAGACAAAGGGCTAAAATAAAGATCATTTCAGCCCTTTGTCAACAATCTGGAAAAGCTACTTTAGCCTTTCATTTTTATTTCTTCTATTGCGTTTATACAGGTTTCGATATCATTTGATTGTAAGAGCTGAAAAATGGACTGTATGCTTGAAAACTCTAGATTCCACCATTCCAATGATTGGAGTTTTTCAATTGTGTTAGAAGAAAAACGATATTTCATTAGCTTCTGAGGGTTTCCTGCGGCAATTGCATATGGCGGCACATCTTTTGTGATTACACTATTTGCTCCGATCACTGCTCCGTTCCCTATACATACTCCTGACATAATCGTCGCGCCATACCCAATCCATACGTCGTGCCCTATGTGTACATCTCCCTTCGATTTCGGATGTCCTTTAATGTGGGCAGCTTCCTTGAAAATTTGATTAAACGGATACGTTGTGACCCAATCTGTACGGTGTTCACCGCCAAGGAAAATTTTGACTTCGTTTGCGATGGAACAAAACTTTCCGATGTTTAATGTCGTTCCTTCCCCCCACGTTAGCACTTGGAAATCTGGTCCGGCATAAGAAAAATCACCGATATTGTACAAGTTCAGTTCACTTCTTTGATTCAAATACATAGAAAATCATACCTCCTTAAAAGTGATAGATCTTCGTATGTATATGCTGCTTCACACTTTTACATTATGACTGCACTAGCGCTACAATCTGTTTTTTCTTCCATACGAGCTGATAGTAGCCGTATTGAAGGAGTAAGTTCACAAAGAAAGCCGCAGGATAGCCAATCCAGATGCCCTTGATGCCAAGAGTTGTGTAGTGCGATAGCACATAAGCGACTGGCACTTCTACAAGCCAAATCGAGCAAATACTAAAGATTGTTGGCCATAAAACTGTTCCACTTGCTCTCATCGTGGCTGCGACAATTTGGGCTGTTCCAAAAATAAGATAGCTCCATAATGTAATGACGACTAAACTATAGGCAATGTCGATCGTCTTAGAATCTGTTAAAAAGATAGATAAAATCTGAGGTGCAAAAAGATAAACAATGATAATAATGAATCCGCCTATGGCAAAATTGAGCCCTAACCCGATTTTTATCACATCTTTCAATCGGTTGATATTCCCTGCGCCGATGAATTGTGCTGCAAAGATAGAGACCGCGATGCCAAGACTTACTGCCGGCATCTGCACATAGCTCACAACTTGATTGACAACACCATAGGCAGCAGTCGCCTGTGATCCATAATCATTGACAAAGGAAATAACAGCAATTTCTGATAAAGAAATAAGGATCATATTAATGCTCGATGGAATGCTGAGCTTTAATAATGTTTTTAGTAGATCCCCTTTCATTAAAAAATGCTTTCTAACCGATGCATCGATGCGAAGCGGGTGTTTTGTTTTATATAAGTAGATTTGTAGAATGATAAATGTCACAATTGTTGATATCACAGAAGCATACGCAGCGCCGTATAAACCAAATGCCGGCAGCCCCAGCCAGCCAAATAATAAAATGGGCAGCATCAAAATATTCGTTGCCGTACTAATCATTAAGAAATAAAAAGGCGTTTTTGAATCCCCTGTCCCTCGCAGGAAAGTCGTGTAAACAAAATAAAGAAATAAGATCGGCATTGAGATGAATAGAATTCTGGCATAAGCCGCACTTTCCTCCACGATATTCGCAGGTGTTCCCATGAGATTTAAGATATCTGTTGCAAAAAAACCTCCAATGATTGCTAAAGAAAGTCCGATCAAAAAAGTGAATGAAAGTGTTGTGCCAATAATTTCTTTTAATCTTTGTTCATTTTTTGCTCCATACGCTTGTCCAATAAGGATTGAACTTCCCGATCCAATTCCGATGGAAAAAGAAACGAGTAAAAAGAAAAGCGGAAAGAATGCAGAAATGGCAGCTACTGCATCCTCTCCAATCCATCTGCCGACAAGGACGATGGATACAAGTTGTCCGATTGATTGCAGAATATTGCTAAGCAAAAGCGGGACGAGAAAAATGGACATGGTTTTTACTAAAGATTGATTGTTATCTAACGTCATGATGGTTCTCCTTCTCTATCTAAAGATTCTCAGCTAAAATGCTGACAATGTGGTCTTCTATCTCTTTCCCTTTCTCGTCATCAACAAGATGATTTAATAAAATGGAAAAAGCGACCGTCTTTCCGCTCTTTGTGTCAATATATCCAGAAAGTGTACTGACCGTAGTTAATGAACCTGTTTTTGCACGAACTTTTTCTAGTGTAGCAGGTTCTTTTAATCTGTTCCTTAACGTCCCTCCGACCATTCGGTCACTTGCCCCTGCTAACGGAAGCGCATGTTCATAGGTCTTAAACCATTTTTCCTGTTGAATGTTTGTCAAAAATAAAGTGAATTGGTTTGCAGAGACAAGATTAATAGGTGATATGCCTGATCCATCTCTTAACACAGTAAGTGATGGATCCATGCCAAAAGCAGGAAGCCGTTCATTCATCACGTCCAGCCCATCTTCAAAACTTCCTTTGTTCTTCACCTGCTTGCCAAGCTCCTTTAGCAGAATTTCCGCATGAGTGTTGTTGCTTAATTTCATCATGGGAACAAGCAGCTTTGATAAAGGCATAGATGAATGGGAAGCGATTTTCTTAGCCTTTTTAGGAACGTGTTTTGTTTTGAGTGGTCCTTTCACCTGAATCCCTTCAGCTTTTAGCGCTCGTTTCATTAAGTCTAAAGCATAGGTCGTCGGCTCCCATAATGCTACCCATTGTCTAGATGAACTTGCTTTAAGTGGAATGGTTCCAGTCAATGTAATCTTGTTTGTGCCGTGAGAGCGCTTAAAAGAAATCTTCTTTTCCCCTCCTTCTGGCAAGGTTTTTACTTGATTGATAACTTGAGGGACAGAAGTCTTCGGAATCATGTCATAGGTCGCTTTTTGCCCTGCTTTTTTGCCTGGCTTTACTTCGAGAATCACGGTTCCTGCATCATAATCTTGATTCGGTGAAGCTGTGAGAGCAGATATTTGTGCGCCGTAGTATTGATCCTCATCACTCCACGGCAGATCAATGGAATATCTCGTGTCATCAAACCAAGTGTCATCTGCCACAAGCTGCCCGCGAACTGTATGTATTCCAGCCTTTTTGACTTGTTTGGCAAGTTTTGCAAAATCCTCTTCTAATAAAGTCGGATCTCCAGTGCCGCGAAGATACAGGTTGCCATGTAACGTTTTCTTTTGAATAGAACCATCTATCCAGATGTCTGTCGGAAATGTGTGTGTTTCTCCTAGTATATCAAGAGCGATGGCTGAAGTGAGCAGTTTCATATTAGAAGCAGGAGTAAGACGAATATCGGCTTGATGTTCATAAAGAAGAGAGGAGTCAGAAGTATCGCGGACGCTGATGCCGGAGATCGCGCCCTCTAAATCAGGTACTGTTCGTATAAATTCATCTAAAGCTGTCACCCACGGCAGTGAGTCGTCACGAGCTGTAAGTTGATCATCTTTTGCTGAAAAAGGGAGAAATAAAATCGACAGGATGCATATTTGTAAAAACAAGATCTGTGAAAAACGCTTCACCCAATCCCTCCTTTTTTGTCGCAGCTAATTTTAGAAGAATATGTTCATTATACACAAAAGAACGTTTGTTCTCAAAGGTTTTTTAAACAGAAAAGTCAGCTTTCTTTGACGAAAACTGACAAGCTCTTTACCTTTTTTCTGGATTCCAGCCATCGGTTCCGCTAAGAACAGCTTGCACTGTGATTTGACTTGCTTCGTTTTTCGTTAAAATGCTGGACCATTTTACGCGGTTTGTCGAATTGCTTCCTGCCCCTGTCGATCCGTATTCTTTATATCTAGCTGTTCTTTCGTTATCACGGTTATCCCAGTTATGCCATCCATCTGCCTTTATATGATCATCCATTTTTGTATAGAGGAATGTCACAGCAGAATGAGGCCGCCACGGACGTCCTAAATAAACTGATTGAACAGCAGCCGTCCCCTTTTTGAGCGTAGAATCGATGAATACATATCCATACTTTTGAGCTTCTGTTGTGGATGCTGCAGTAATATACCCATTTCCAAGACTTTTTATTTCAGCTCTTTTAAACACGGCTGTAGCTGATCCAAAAATAAAATCGACCGTGCCTTCGATATAGCAGTTTTCATAATATTGCCGGCCTGTACCTGTAGCATAAAGCGTATCTTGATAGCCTAAGACCCGTATTTGTTTGAACGCAGCCCGGTCACCGAACACGTATAGTGCAACCGCCTGACCAGCATGTCTGCCGGCCGTATTTTGAAAGGTGATATTTTCTGCGTAAAAGTCGTTCGCACGAATCATTGTGCTTGAGCTATTTGTTGTGCTACCAGTACTTGCATTTGTATCATTATACGTCAGAATCGTCTTGTGTTGGTCTTCCCCGATAAAGGACACGTAAGGTTTATTTTGCGGAAGCAGGATTTTTTCTTTATACACACCATTTTTAATATAGATCGTTACGCGCTGTTGATTGTTCACTGGAATCGTATCAATGGCAGACTGAACGGTTCGAAACGAGCCATTTCCCTTTTGATCGACCACAAGGACGCGATTTGTTTGATTCTGATGTCCGGCTGCTTGAAGTGAAACTGAGTTCAATATTAATAAAGACAAGACGACTACAAGCCATACCTTTCCATACTTCATCGTACATCTCCTCCTCTTTGTGAACGTTTTCATTCAAACATTCTTTTTGATCCTATTCATGATACGCACAAAAAAACACCCACTTATAGATGTTATGGATGTTTTTTAGACTTTTCATATTTCATTGCATAAATCCCTTCATTTTCAATCCATTCACAAAATAGAACGTCTCGATAAGAAGAAATGTGCTGCTTTTTTAATTGCTCACTCAGCCATGTTTCATCGAAGCCAGCTTCTTGTAAATCTTTTTTTAAAATTTCACCATCAATAATAAACGTTCTAGGCAATTTGACTTCTTTTCCCTTCACGTTCACATCTTCTGCGGTGGCTGTTGCGTATTTCATTTTCGGAAGAACGCTCACCGATCCATCTGTTTCCAAAATGGCATATTCAATTTCATTCAAGGCAAAATGACCCTTCGCACGAATCAGTGTCTGCAGTTGATTGAGATCAAGCATATTTTTCTTCAAGCGATTGTAGTGAATCTTCCCTTGATCAATGACAAGTGTCGGTCTTCCTTCTAAAAAGGCTCGAATACCTTTAAAGCGCTGTGAAAACCATTCAACTGTATAGATGAGAATGCCCCATACCGCAACAGCAAACAAAATATGCTGAATCTTGACTTCTGGGTCAAAAATGGCGTTTCCGACCATTTCCCCTAAAATCAGCGCAGA
Source organism: Bacillus sp. FSL R7-0672 (assembly GCF_038601465.1). Lineage (NCBI taxonomy): Bacteria > Bacillati > Bacillota > Bacilli > Caryophanales > Bacillaceae > Bacillus > Bacillus sp. FSL R7-0672. Next base: position 1,887,928 of record NZ_CP152010.1, read on the forward strand.
AATAAAATCAAATGGCGTGATTTGTGCGAATTGTGTTTTTCCTAATAATTTTGTAATAGAAAATAAGGCGAAAAACCCGATAAACAGTTCAATCAAAATGTTAAAAAACGGCACAAGCTTACCTTCCTTTCTTACTGCATTTATCTACAGCATGTACATGAAAGGAAGGATCTAAACCGGTTATACAAAGGCAGTAAAATCAAAACGTCGTCTTCCTAACCAATATGTCACACGTTTTGACATACCCGTAAATCTAGTGCTTGAACGTTACCTGATGAAAGATAGATTTTCCAATCAGCTCACCCTTCCTTCAGCCAGCACGCTGCCTTTAGTTCGTTCTTTTAGCTGCATCTCCACTAGAGCGGGAAAAAGTGATAGTAAATCAAACCATATCTGAATCATAAAAAGCCATGATCACTATTGGATCATGGCTTTTCTATATCATAAACACCCTTTGTTTGACCTATTTTGGCAGAACCGAACTCCCCATTAAATAACGGTCTACCTCGTGCGCCACTTGTCTGCCTTCATTAATTGCCCAGACAATCAAGCTTTGCCCGCGTCTTGCATCTCCCGCTGCAAATACGCCTTCTACATTTGTTGTATACTCCCCATACTTTGCGTCAATGCGATTGTTTTTGCTGTCCACGCCAAAGTGTTTCACGAGTGGCTGTTCAGTTCCCTCAAAACCAATTGCAATAAAGACTAGCTGAGCCGGCCATACTTTTTCTGTCCCTGGAATCTCATGAAATTCAAACTTCCCATGTTCGTTTTTCACCTTTTCCATTTGAATCGTATGAAGCTCTTTTAATTTTCCATTTTTATCTGCCACAATTTTTGTGGTTTGAATGGAATATTGACGCGGATCTTCCCCGAATTTAGCTTGTGCTTCTTCATAAGCATAATCGAGTGAGAAGACGTAAGGCTGTTCAGGCCACATGTTATCCCCTACACGTGTATCCGGAAGCTTCGGATGCTTCCCGAACTGAACAACACTTTTTGCTTTTTGGCGAAGGGCAGTTGCAACGCAATCCGCACCTGTATCTCCTCCGCCAATGACAATCACGTCTTTTCCTTTTGCATCAATAAAGTTTTTGTCTTTAAATCCTGAATCCAGCATGCTTTTTGTTGCGAGGGTTAAATAATCCATCGCAAGGTGAATCCCTTTAGCTTCCCGGCCTTCAATCAACAGGTCACGCTGCTTTTGTGCACCTGTACACAGGATGACCGCATCAAACTGTTCTTTCAGTTCATCGGCAGTGACATCCACGCCGATTTCTGTGTTCGTTACAAAATCAATGCCTTCTTGTCTCAACAGTTTGACTCTTCGCTCCACTATTTCTTTGTCCAGTTTCATGTTTGGAATGCCGTATGTCAGCAGTCCGCCAAGGCGATCAGACCGTTCGAACACTGTGACGGCGTGACCTGCTTGGTTTAATTGATCAGCACTTGCAAGTCCTGCTGGTCCTGAGCCGACAATGGCAATTTTCCTGCCTGTACGGCTTGAAGGAATTCTCGGTGTGATCCATCCATTTTCAAAGCCTTTATCAATGATCGTGCGTTCGATATTTTTAATTGAAACAGCTGGATCATTGATGGCGACTGTACATGACCCTTCGCAAGGCGCTGGACATACTCTCCCAGTAAATTCAGGGAAATTATTTGTTTTTTGCAGTCTTTCGAGCGCTTCTTTCCATCTCCCGCGATACACAAGGTCGTTCCATTCTGGAATTAAATTGTAGATCGGGCAGCCTGACACGCCGCCTTTGATCTCCATCCCAATTTGACAAAATGGTGTGCCGCAATCCATACATCTAGCGCCCTGCTTCTTCAATACGTCATCTGTATAAGGGGCTGAATATTCTTTCCAGTCATTTTGACGAGTGAGAGGGTCACGTTCATTTGGCTTTTCTCTTTTATAATCCATAAAACCTGTTGCTTTGCCCATTGTCCTCTCCCCTTTCTTAATGAGCGAGGGCTGCTTTTTGCCCGTTTGCCGTTTCTTGATTTTTCGGTTTCGTGTTTGCTTCAAAGGCATACATGACCGCTTCCTCATGACTAAGGCCCGCTTGTTTTTGTTCTGCAATGCTTTGAAGCATCATTTTGTAATTTCTCGGAATGACCTTGATGAATTGATCCTTTTCTTGCGCCCAGTTTTCTAAAAGTGCCGAAGCTTTTTCGCTGTTTGTATAGTGAAGGTGCTCTTGAATCAGCTGTTTCACTTCTTGCTCTTCATCGTGATCTGTGAGTTTTTCAAACATGATCATTTCCATGTTGCACATTCTTTTGAACTGTTTCGCATCGGATGTATGGACATAAGCTACGCCGCCAGACATGCCTGCGCCAAAGTTTTTCCCGACGTCTCCTAAAATGACGACACGTCCGCCAGTCATATATTCACATCCATGATCACCGATTCCTTCAACAACCACCTGCACGCCTGAATTACGAACGGCAAAGCGCTCACCTGCACGCCCGTTAATAAAGGCTTTTCCGCTTGTCGCTCCGTAGAATGCGACGTTTCCGACAATCACATTTTCATGTCCATTTTGTACAAAGTGATCAGATGTTTTGACTGCAATTTTGCCTCCAGAGAGTCCTTTGCCGATATAGTCATTTGAATCACCTGTTAAATAGAGAGACATGCCCTTTGGCACAAAAGCACCGAAGCTTTGTCCTGCGGAACCAGTGAACCTTAGTGTGATCGTATCCTCTGGCAAGCCTTCTTCCCCGTAGCGCTTAGACACTTCACTTCCAGTAATGGTTCCGGCCACACGGTTGATATTGCGAATATTCAATGATAGATCAACCGGCGTTTGATGATTCAGCGCTTCCTGTACATAAGGGAGGATTTCATTCATATCCAGTGATTCATCAATTTTATGATTTTGCGGTGTTCTGAATGTACGAGCTCCTTCTGGCTGATAAAGCAGTGTTTCAAGGTCTAGCTGGCCTGCTTTCCAGTGAGCTTTTGCTCGTTCGCTAACTCCTAGAACATCCGTGCGTCCAATTAATTCATCCATTGATGTAAAGCCAAGTTCCGCTAAGATTTCTCTTACTTCCTCAGCAATAAACATCATGAAATTCACAATGTGGTCAGGGTTCCCCATGAATTTTTTGCGAAGCTCTGGATTCTGTGTAGCAACGCCGACTGGGCAAGTATCTAAATGACATGCTCTCATCATCACACAGCCCAATACGACAAGTGGAGCTGTCGCAAAGCCGTATTCTTCTGCTCCTAAAATCGCAGCCATGACCACGTCGCGGCCAGTCATTAACTTTCCGTCCGTTTCAAGAACGACTCTTTCGCGAAGGCCGTTTAACACAAGGGTTTGATGCGCCTCTGCCAAACCGAGTTCCCAAGGAAGTCCTGTGTGTTTAATACTCGTTTTCGGCGAAGCTCCTGTACCGCCGTCGTATCCACTGATGACAATGACATCCGCCGTCCCTTTTGCAACACCTGCTGCAATCGTACCAACACCTGCTTTAGACACAAGCTTGACACTGATGCGGGCATCACGGTTCGCGTTTTTCAAATCATGGATCAGCTGCGCTAAATCCTCGATGGAATAAATATCATGATGCGGCGGTGGTGAAATCAATCCGACGCCTGGTGTAGATCCGCGTACATCGGCGACCCAAGGGTATACTTTATTTCCTGGCAGCTGCCCGCCTTCTCCCGGCTTTGCCCCTTGTGCCATTTTAATTTGCAGTTCATCTGCATTGACCAAATAATGACTCTTTACGCCAAAGCGTCCAGAAGCAATTTGTTTAATCGCACTTCTGCGATCATCGCCGCGCTCATCAACTGTAAAGCGAGCAGGATCTTCTCCGCCTTCTCCGCTGTTACTTTTACCGCCAATTCGGTTCATGGCAATGGCAAGTGCTTCGTGCGCTTCTTTACTTAAAGATCCAAATGACATGGCGCCTGTCTTGAATCGGCGCACGATGGATTCAGCAGATTCAACGTCTTCCAAACGAACTGGTTTTTGTTTTGGCTGGAAAGCAAATAAATTTCGAAGGAAGCCGATTCTTTCTTCGTCCGCTGCCTTTGTATATTGCTTAAATAGATCGTAATCTTCATTGCGGCATGCCCACTGAAGCGTATGGATCGTTTTTGGATTAAAGGCATGGTGCTCACCATTTTTTCTCCACTGGAAGTCACTTCCTGATTCGAGTGTTTGGTCAGTCGCTGCCTGATACCCTGCTTCATGACGAAGTTTTGCTTCATGTGCAATGGTCTCAAGGTCAATCCCGCCAAGCTGAGAAGCTGTTCCCGTGAAATACGCCTGAATGACGTCTTCACTAATGCCGACGGCTTCAAAGATTTGCGCTCCTCTGTAGCTTTGCACAGTGGAGATTCCCACTTTAGACATGACTTTGACGACACCTTCGGTTACGCTTTTACCAAACTTTGTGACTGCTTCATCAAAGCTGAAAGAGATCGCTTCTTCTGCAATCAACTGTTTGTACGTTTCATAGACAAGGTAAGGATGGATTGCATCTGCTCCATAGCCAATCAGTGCGGCAAAATGATGAACCTCTCTGACTTCTCCAGATTCAACGATCAGACTCACCTTTGTCCGTAAGCCTTGACGCACAAGATGCTGATGCAGTGCACTTAGCGCCAGAAGTGGTGGAATCGGCACTTTTTCTTCCGTCATTTCACGATCGGAAAGAATTAATAAAGATACACCTTCACGGATCGCTTTTTCCGCCTCTTCAAACATCGCATCCAGCCCGCGCTTTAAATCATCGGTGAAAAGAGTATGAATCGTTTTGCTTTTAAAGGCATTATGAACAATTGTTCTCAAACCGTTAAACTGTCCGCTTGTTAAGACGGGTGTATACAGTTTAATTCGTCGGCATGAATATTCATTCGGATGTAAAATATCTCCTTCAGCACCTAACCACGTCATCGTAGATGTCACAAGCTGCTCACGAATGGCGTCAATCGGCGGGTTCGTCACTTGTGCAAACAGCTGCTTGAAGTAAGAAAACAGAGACTGCGCACGATCTGATAACACAGCAAGCGGAGTGTCGCTTCCCATTGAACCGATTGGGTCCTTGCCTTCTTCTAGTAAAGGAATTAAATACTTTTGAATGTCCTCGTACGTATAATGGAAGGCACGCTGGCGCGTCAATAAATCATCCATTATACTAGAATTTTCTGAATTTTCTTCCGAGCGATTGACGTGCACCATTTCTTCATCAAGCCATTTTTGATAAGGAAGTTCATTGGCAATCGTCGATTTCACTTCTTCGTCAGAAATAATTCGCCCTTCTTCTAAATCAATTAAGAGCATTTTACCTGGCTCAAGACGATCTTTATACTTCACATCCTCTTCATTTGTGTCGATCACACCGACCTCAGAAGAGAAAATGATATGATCATCATTTGTGACATAGTATCTTGCCGGTCTTAATCCGTTTCGGTCTAAGATGGCTCCGATTTGTTTACCATCAGTAAAGGAAATAGCTGTTGGCCCATCCCACGGTTCCATGAGAGAACTATGGTATTCATAAAATGCCCGTTTTTCTTTCGACATGTGCGTGTTTTCAGTCCATGGCTCTGGAATCAGCATCATGGCTGTATGAGCAGGTGTACGGCCTGCAAGCACAAAGAATTCAAAGGCATTGTCTAGAATGGATGAATCACTTCCGTCTGCATTCAGCACTGGCAAAATCTTGTCTAAATCGTCTCCGAAAGCTTCAGATACGAATTGTTGTTCTCTTGCTCTCATCCAATTGATGTTTCCTCTTAATGTGTTAATTTCACCGTTGTGAATCAAATAGCGGTTTGGATGGGCTCTTTCCCATGTAGGAAATGTATTTGTACTAAATCGTGAATGAACAAGTGAAAATGCAGAAACAAATGTTTCATCCTGAAGATCAAGATAAAAAGCATCGACTTGATCTGATGTTAAAAGCCCCTTGTATACAATGGTTTGACTCGACAGGCTGACAAAGTAAAATTGTTTTTCCTCTGCTGTCCCCCAGTTCTCAGCCTGTTTACGAATGACATATAATTTTCTTTCAAATGACAAACGATCTGTGATCTTGTCATTTGCCCCGATAAAGACTTGCCTCACAACCGGACAGCTCTTCGCTGCGACAGTACCAATTTTCCCTGCATCAATAGGAACTGTTCTCCAGCCAATTAATGTTTGACCTTCTTGTTTAATGAACCCGTTGATTTTTTGCTCGATGGCTTGGCGCGTTTTCTCGTCATCCTCTTTTGAAAAGAAGACCATTCCTACCCCGTAACGGCCCTTTTCAGGAAGTGCAAAGTCTTTGCAGCTTTTTCTAAAGAAAGCGTCTGGTAGTTGTACCATTAAGCCGGCACCATCACCTGTATACGGATCACTGCCTTGCCCACCGCGGTGATCAAGCTGGCACAGCATTTGTAATCCCTTTTTGACGATGCTGTGTGTCGCTTCCCCTTTTAAATGAGCGTACAGTCCGATCCCACATGCATCATGTTCAAATTCAGGACGGTAGAGACCTTGTGGTTGTGGTAGTTGATTATAAGTCATCGTTTCTCTCCCCCGTTTAAAAGATCCGTTTTTTCACAGTAATAAAATCTCACAAACTCTGTAACTTATTTTAAGTTTTCAAATTAATATAAACAATATATAATTTAGATGAAAACAATCTCTTTTTGAGATAGATGGGTGTGAAGTGTAAAAATGGAGCTTCGTCAGTTGCGTTATTTTGTAGAAGTCGCAGACCGTGAACACGTGTCAGAAGCGGCTGAAAACTTACATGTTGCCCAATCTGCGATCAGCCGGCAGATTGCGAATTTAGAAGAAGAACTTGGAGTGGCCTTATTCGAACGAGAAGGACGAAATATCAAATTAACGAAGATCGGCAGACAATTTTTAGATCATGTCAGAACGGCACTAAAAGCCATTGATTATGCGAAAGAGCAAATTGATGAATATTTAGATCCGCACAAAGGAACCGTCAATATCGGCTTTCCTACTAGCCTAGCAAGCCAAGTGCTACCTTCTGTTATTTCCGCCTTTAAGCAGGAATACCCAGAGGTCGATTTTTTACTTCGTCAAGGATCCTATAAATTTCTCATTGAAGCTGTAAAAAATCGAGATATTGATCTCGCCTTTTTAGGACCTGTACCGACAAACGATCCTCAAATAGAAGGAAATATTTTGTTTTCAGAAAGCATTTATGCCTTGCTGCCTGTCAGTCACCCCTTTAGCGGACAAAGGAGTATTCATTTAAGTGATTTAAGAAAAGATCATTTCGTGTTATTTCCAGAAGGTTATGTGCTGAGACAAATTGCGGTTGATGCTTGTAAGCAGGCAGGCTATGAGCCAACCATTTCATCAGAAGGAGAAGATTTAGACGCTATTAAAGGTCTCGTATCAGCGGGTATGGGCGTTACCTTATTACCCGAAAGTGCCTTTTATGAAACCACACCGCGCTTTACAGCGAAGATTCCGATCGATTTTCCGCAAGTGAGAAGAACTGTTGGAATTATTGCTTCTAAATCACGAGAAATGTCACCTTCTGCTCATGATTTTTATGTGTTCGTGAAGGATTTCTTTTCTAAAATTGAACAATATAAATAATTCATTAAAACAAGACATTTCATTTGTGGAAATAATCCCTCTTTGTATATGATGGGTTACAGAACAACACACTATATGGAAGAAAGGTATTCGTATGAAATCAATTTTATCGTTTTTAAAGCCGTATCGGCTATCCGTTGTGTCCATTGTGATCCTCACCTTTTTAAGCAGTATGCTCCAGCTGTATTTACCGACGCTTACGGCAGATATCGTCGATGTCGGGATCGTCCAAGGAGATATTGCTTACATATGGAAGGTTGGCGGCTGGATGGTGGCTTGTTCTTTACTTGCCATCTTACTCACGATCTGGAAGTCTTACTTGTCATCAAAGACTGCACTTGGCTTCGGGCGTGATATGAGAAGACAGCTGTTTGTGCATGTCGAACAATTTTCACTAGAAGAATTTCAAAGGATCGGGACGTCTTCCTTTATTACAAGATCAACAAATGATGTGAAACAAGTCCAAGATGTCACGATCATGATCTTACAAATGATGACGAGAGCACCACTCATGCTTGTGGGCGGAATTATTTTGGCTGTATCCCGAGATGCTGTCCTGTCTCTCATCTTTCTAGCTGCTCTTCCCCTTCTTGGCGGATTTATCTACTTGGTGTCGAGAAAAGCCATTCCTTTATTCGGTCAGCTTCAGAAAAAAACAGATCGGCTGAATTTAATTATGCGAGAATCTCTTTCAGGCATCCGGGTCATTCGTGCTTTTAACCGTGTAGATAATGAAAAGGAGCGTTTTCAAGAAGCCAACACATCCTACAAGGATACTGGTCTGAGAGTCAACCGTTTAATGGCTTACTTGTTTCCATTTATGCTCATCATCATGAACTTCACAAATATCGGCATTGTCTGGCTAGGTGCAAACCGAATTGATGCCGGAGAGATGGAAGTAGGGAATCTTATTGCCTTTATCCAATATGCGATGATGATTTTAATGGCACTGATTATGCTGTCGATGAGTTTTATTATGGTCCCAAGAGCACAAGCATCAGCTAAACGGATGAATGAAGTGTTAAACATGGAACCGAAAATTCAAGACAATAAAGGAACGGTTACTGACCTGCACGCGCCCGCACAATCCATTCGCTTTGAGGATGTGTCATTTTATTACTCAAATGCTGAAAAGCCGGCAGTTCAAAACATTTCGTTTGAAGCCAAAACTGGCGAAACGACAGCTATTATCGGAAGTACAGGTTCAGGGAAAACCACTCTTCTCCAGCTAATGACGCGCTTCTACGAAGCAACTGAAGGCCGGATTACACTAGATGGTGTAGACATTAGAAAGCTGCCTCAGGAGAAACTAAGAGGCCAGATGGGCTACGTTTCTCAAAAAGCGGTTTTATTTAGTGGAACCATTGCCGATAATGTACGCTTCGGCAGGCAGAATGCAAGCGATGAAGACGTCTGGCAGGCGCTGCGCACGGCGCAGGCAGAAGAATTTGTTTTGCAAAAAGATGGCGGAATCAATGCGGAAATTGACCAGGGCGGATCGAATCTATCTGGCGGTCAAAAGCAGCGTCTTTCTATTGCAAGAGCGCTAGTGAGAAAACCGTCATTCTATCTGTTTGACGATAGTTTCTCAGCACTTGATTACAAAACAGATGCGAAGCTTCGGGCATCATTAGAAGCTGAAAAAGCGCATGCAGCCCTCATCATTGTGGCGCAAAGAATCAGCACAGTGAAGCATAGTGATAAAATCATCGTACTAGATGATGGGAAAATCGCAGGTATCGGAACACATGAACAATTACTGAAGGACAACCTTGTCTATCAAGAGATTGTTGCATCACAGGAAGGTCAGGAGGTGGAGCGAGGATGAGTAAAAAAATGTCTTCCGGCATGGGCCATAAAGGCGGCCACCCTAGAGGACCTGTCGCAAAACCAAAGGAATTTAAGAAAACACTGCTTCGTTTGATTGGCTATTTAAAACCAAGAAAGATTCAATTGATCATTGTCTTCATTGCAGCAGTCGGTTCAACCGTCTTTAACGTCATTAGTCCAAAGCTGCTAGGGGATGCCACCTCTTCCCTGTTTGACAGCTTTACACAAGGAACAGCTGTACAATTTGATGTCATTTCACGAATCTTATTGCTGCTTGTCGTGCTATACGTCGTTGCTGCCCTCTTTTCATTCGTACAGCAATATGTCATGGCGGGTGTCTCCCAACAGACCATTGCTGAATTACGGCAAGAAGCAAATGACAAGCTCACACGTCTCCCCCTTCGGTATTTTGATAAAACAACCCACGGGGACACGCTGAGCCGTGTAATGAATGATATCGATAATATTAATACTTCGCTTCAGCAGGCACTCACCCAAGTGATTACATCTGTCATTACGGTCATTGGGATTGTCGTCATGATGCTATTGATTAGTCCGCTGTTGACCTTGCTTGTTTGTTTAACACTGCCGCTCAGCCTGTTTGCGATTCGCGGCATTACGTCATTTTCTCAAAAGCATTTTAAAGCGCAGCAAAAAGAGCTGGGGATGATCAATGGACATATTAATGAAATGTTCACAGGGCATCAAACGGTTCGTGCGTATGGCTACGAAAAGAAAGCGATCGATACATTTGATCAATTAAACGAACAGCTGTATGAATCATCGAGGAAAGCGCAGTTCATATCCGGTTTAATGATGCCATTGATGACGTTTATCGGGAACCTTGGCTATGTAGCAGTCAGTGTAGCCGGCGGTATTCTTGTGATTAACGGGAATATTCGTGTCGGAGATGTGCAGGCGTTTATCCAATACACGCAGCAAATGTCTCAACCGCTCGTGCAAGCATCAAGCGTCGCCAACTTGGTTCAATCAGCGATTGCTTCTGCTGAAAGGGTGTTTGAAATCCTGGATGAGAAAGAAGAAAGTCCCGAGGAAGATGCAGCAATTGATCTTGAATCACTTTCAGGTGATGTGAGCTTTGAACAAGTTCAATTCGGATATGAAAAAGACCATCCAATTATTAAAGATTTGACTTTAGATGTCAAAGAAGGTCAAACGGTTGCGATTGTCGGGCCAACAGGCGCTGGAAAAACAACCATCATCAATCTTTTAATGCGTTTCTATGAATTAGATCAAGGCTCGATCCGTATCGGCGGCGTCAAAACAACTGATCTCAGCCGTCAGCAAGTACGCGACTTATTTGCAATGGTTCTTCAGGATACGTGGCTTTTTGAAGGGACGATTCATGATAATATTGCCTATGGCAGGCAGAACGTCTCAAAAGAGGATGTCATCAAAGCCGCCAAACATGCTTATGCTGATGACTTCATCCGCACGCTTCCAGACGGATATGACACACTCTTAACAGAAGATGCCGGCAATCTATCCCAAGGTCAGCGCCAGCTGTTAACCATCGCCCGTGCGATTTTATCTGATCCAAAAATCTTAATATTAGATGAAGCGACGAGCAGTGTGGATACACGGACAGAGATGCACATTCAAAAAGCGATGAATGAATTGATGAAAGGCAGAACGAGCTTCGTCATTGCACACAGACTGTCGACGATTAAGGATGCCGACCTTATTCTAGTCATGAAAGATGGCACCATCATTGAAAAAGGAACGCACAGAGAACTCTTAAAACAAAATGGTTTCTATGCAGACTTATATATGAGCCAATTTACGGAGAATCAAGTCGGTTAAATATAAAAAAGGATAGACACGCATCCATGCGGTCTATCCTTTTTTGGTTAATCTAAACGCTTTTTCACTTTTACACTGAGTTTCGTTATATACTCTGCTTCATTTTTAGACAAGAGTGAATGAAGCAAATACTCCTCAAAGACATCTCCATCCAGCATCATGTCCTCTTTCTCGATTACATCTAACAAGCGCGAATAAGCAGATTCAATCTCTTCATATGATCCTTGATCATACATCACCGCATAAAGGCCCGCAGGTTTTTTAACTGCTCCCGGCGCTTCCATTCGGCAAAACAGCTGATCTGACTGATGATAGTGGCGCTGAAGAAACTGCTCCTTTTTTAAGACAGCACCATTTGCCGCAGCCCCTTTTATGCCAATTTCTTTTAGAAAATGTCCAACAATACGAGATATTTCTTCTACGGATGTATTCATGTCAATCGGGTTCGGTGCACTTAATACAACTGGTTCTTCTGGGAGCTCTTGAAACAAGACCTCCCCTATTTTCACAGATGATAGTTCATGCGTCGTCTCCATGACCCGCATAAGAAAAGACTGGATATCTTGAAGTTTTTCAATCTCTTGTTTGACCTTGTCTATTTGTTCTGCTGCTAGGCTTTGGAGCCTTTCGCGGGACGGCTCAGTGAAATATTGTTTTAACTCTTTTATCGGAAATTGCACAGCTCGAAGGGATTGAATCGCTATAAAATGATCAAATTGCTCAAGTGTATAGTAACGGTACCCATTTTCATGAACACCAGCTGGCTTAAATAAATCAATTTTATCGTAATAAAACAAGGTATCTTTCTTTACATCAAATAGCTTGGCAAATTCTCCAGTGAAAAATGTTTTTTGCACATCATTCATCATCATTAAGGCTCCTCTCTTGACTATGGAGTTACTCCACCCTTTATGATAACATGCAGAACACTACTACGCTTGGAAAGGATAAAAACATGAACAACATCACTCAACATGAAGTGACATTAGAACTGGCAAAAAAAGAGGACTTCCCTTCAATGAAAAAAGAGCTGCAGAAAGCTTTTACAGCTGGCGTGATCGATGCATTTGGCGATGCGCATGATGGACCGATTCCTCCAGGTGAAGTGATTGATGAATCTTTTCATTCGAATGAACACATTGTTTATCATATTATGCTAAATGGCGAAAAAGCAGGCGGCGTTGTCATTAAAATCAACCACGAGACCCACCACAACTCAGTTGACTTATTATACATCTCTTCATCCTCACACGGAAAAGGCATTGGTCAGGCAGCATGGAAAGCCATCGAGGCGCAATATCCAGAAACGATTGTTTGGGAAGTTGTGACTCCGTATTTTGAAAAACGCAACATTCATTTCTATGTCAATAAGTGCGGCTTTCAAATTGTGGAGTTTTATCATATGAAACATCCAGATCCGAACGCACCTCATGAAACTGATCAAGAAAATCAGCATACTGCACCTGAGGAATTTGAATTTTTTAAGTTTGAGAAAGTGATGAAGAAAACCTGCTCTAGCCAATAAATATCTGCATCAAAAAAACACTACCCCATGAAAAAAGGTAGTGTTTTTTGAATCTCATCTAGCTTCTAATCTGACCGTCTCCAGACAGAAGTAACTTCGTTGTTGTGAGTGCTGGAAGCCCCATTGGACCTCTGGCGTGCAGTTTTTGAGTGGAGATACCAATTTCAGCCCCGTATCCAAGTGCACCGCCGTCTGTAAACCGAGTAGATGCGTTATGATAAACCGCCGCCGCATCGACTTCGTTTAAAAACATGAGTGCTTGCTCTTCATCCTCTGTCACGATGGCTTCTGAATGTTTTGTACCGTACTTTTCAATATGGTGGATCGCTTCCTCGATGGAATCGACTACCTTTACGGCAAGATCAAGACTTAAATACTCATCTGTCCAGTCCACTTCCACAGCAGGAATGGCGTTTGAAAAATGAGGCAGTGCAGCCTCGTCGCCATGTACGGTGACATGGTGCTCTAGCAGGGCTTCATTCAGCGATGCCGCATTTTCTTTCAGCCAATCGCGATGGATGATTAGCGTCTCAAGTGCATTACATACAGCTGGACGATTCGTTTTTGCATTGATGACAATCTCAATGGCTTTTTTCACATTGGCTGTTTGATCAATAAAGACATGACAGTTTCCTGTTCCTGTTTCAAGGACGGGAATGGTAGATTGTTCAACCACTGTTTTAATTAAAGAAGCTCCGCCTCGCGGAATTAAGACATCAATCCATTCTTTTAGATGAAGCATCGCTTGAACCGATGAACGGTCTGTTTGTTCTATCAATTGCACCGCATCACGCGGGATCTTTGTTTGATCCAATGCTTCATGAATCACACTCACAATGGCTTTGTTGGAAGAAATAGCGGAGGAACCGCCTTTTAAAATCACTGCGTTGCCTGCCTTGAGGGCAAGCCCTGCTGCATCGACAGTGACGTTCGGTCTCGCTTCATAGATCATCCCGATCACGCCGAGCGGTACTCTTCGGCTTTTCACATACAAGCCATTTTCAAGAGTCCATTCATCCAATATTTCTCCAACAGGATCTGTTAATCTCGTCACAAGCCGCAAGCTTTCGGCAAACTCATGAATTCTTTCTTCATTTAACATTAAACGATCCAAGAGTGCCTCTGAAAAGCCCTTTTCCTTCCCGGCATCTATATCCTTTTGATTCTCTTGCAAGATGAACGTGCTATTTTGTTCTAACGCTTCTGCTAGTTTCAGCAGTGCCTCGTTTTTATCCTCTGTATGAAGTAAACCTAGTTTTTTTGAAACGTACTTTGCTTTTTTTGCTTTTTCTTTGACCGATGTGACAACTTCAGCTGTCAGTGTCATGGAATTCCTCCCTTTTGGTTAGCAAACTGGTATCGATAGATCTAAATGACAAACAAATGCTTCAAGATCGACGACATGCACTACTTCATCCTGCAAGAAGTCACGCTTTTGGATGAGTTCATCTGACGAATAATTCACAATGCCCAGTCCGATTTCTCTTTCATCTTGATCTAAAATACGGACGACATCCCTTTTTTTAAACGAACCCTTCACATTGACAATGCCATCGGAATCGAGGCTTCTCTCACGGTGCATGAGGAGTTCCTGTGTTTTCTCACGAATGACGATCTCGCCTTTTGGTCCAGAATGAAAGGCAATCCACTGCTTCTTGTAATTCAGCGGTGCTAAATTTTCATCAGCAGTAAAATAAGTGCCGTCCTCTGTTCCATTAATGGCTTTGTCTAAAATGTGAGGCGTATCCGCTTTTCCTAAAAAGCCATTGATACCAGCGGCCATTGAAATTTTAAACGCATCGAGCTTTGATTTCATTCCGCCTGTGCCCACACTGCTGCCTGCATCTCCAGCCGCTGCTTCGATGTCTTCTGTGATGTCTGTGACTTCAAGAATTCGCTTCGCATTTGGGTTTGTATGCGGGTTATCTTCATACAAGCCATCAATATCAGATAAAATGGCAAGGAAATCCGCATCAATGAGTCCAGCTACTTTTGCAGACAATGTATCGTTATCTCCGAACTTCAAGCGGTTAATCGTCACTGTATCATTTTCATTGATAATCGGAATAATGCCTCGATCTAATAACACATTCATCGTGTTGCGCACATTTTGATAGCGCGTTTCATCTGAAAAATCACTTCTTGTGATTAAAAGCTGTGAGGCAATATAACCGTGTGATAAAAATAAAGTAGAATATGATTCCATTAAAAGGCCTTGCCCGATTGAGGCAGATGCCTGTTTTTCCGGCAGTGTTTTGGGTCTATCGATAAATCCTAGTTTTCGGTAGCCAGCTGCAACCGCACCAGATGAAACCAAAATGACTTCGTGCCCTTCATCTTTGAGTTTCACAATTTGATTAACGAGGTTTTCTAGTTTTTTTAAACTAATCTCTCCTTGAAAGCTAGTAAGAGAGCTGCTTCCGATTTTTACAACAATTCGTTTTCTCTCTTTATCTGCGTACACCTTATCACTCCTGTACCTAAGCTCTATTTATATAGATACTTTTTGTTTTTGCTGTTTGCTGATCTCTTTTGATCGATTGGTAGCATGTTTGACGGCCTGCTTGATTGCTTCTCCTCCGCCAAAATCATCTAATGCATTCAGTCCTGCAGCTGTTGTTCCATTTGGTGACGTAATTTTCTCTCTCAGAGTAGAAGGGTTTTCCTCTGTTTCTTGCAGCATTTTCGCAGCACCGAGAAGTGTCTGCGCGCCAATTTGGCGAGACAATTCCTTAGATAAACCTGCTTCTTCTCCTGCTTCTTCGATTCTTTCCATTAAGAAATAAAAATAGGCTGGTCCGCTTCCGGCAATTCCAGTAAAAATATCCATTTGCTCTTCCTGAATGGTATACACTTCGCCCATTTCAGATAAAAGAGCCTGACTCATGCTGATATGGGCGTCTTTCACATAACGTCCAGCACATAAAGCGGTCGCTGAAGCCCCGATCGTACTTGACGTATTCGGCATGACCCTCATCACGGGCTGCCCTTCATGCAGCATATCTTCAATATACGATTGCTTCACGCCTGCAAGGACAGACAAGATCAGCTGGTCTCTCTGAATATGAGGTTTTAACGATTCAAGTGCTGTTTCAGCATCCTTTGGCTTCATGGCCAGGATCAACATATCCATTTCTTCAAAAGGAAAAGAATCCATTGTGGCTGTTTGTATTCCGTAACGTGTCGTTAGTTCATTCAATCGAAGTTGATTTTGTCTGTTTGTTGCGTAAATTTGACCTAGCGGCATTTGTCCTGATCGTACAATCCCTGCAATCATTCCTTCCGCCATAGAACCTGCTCCAATGAAAGCAACTTTCTTTTGATCAATGATATTGATCCTCTCCCTTGTTCGCTTTTTGTTCGTGTTTTTCGCACGTAAGTTATCGTAACATGATGAGAAATCGTGTCAAGAAAGAGCCAGCGCTTTTCAAAAGTCCCGAATACGCGTTCAACCGCTTGCTGTATGTATACTGACTGCGCTTTTGCAAAACAACAATTTAGATCTAAAGAACTATATTCATTTGCATCATAGTACCCTTTCGTTCGACTGAATTCTCCATTTTATTTTTGGTTTCGGTGACTTCAATTCTATTTTATAGAAAGCGCTATCATTTCTAATGGATTTCTATTTTCCTATATGACGAATGTGCTTGAATCTTCCGATTAGACTATTGACATATTTTAGAAAACATGTCCGTTGAAATGATATTTTACGGGTGATACCGTGAAAGGGAAACTAAGTGAAAAAGGAGCGTTCATAATGAAAGTGAAAGAAAACTATATCAATGTCATTCCAATGAAAGAAATCCGTTCGACCGATGACCTTCTTTTCCCGTTCCCTATTTACAATGAGCTACGTGCGCAGAGTGATATTAGATATGATGAAACAAGAAAGTGCTGGGATCTCTTTCGATATGCGGATATCCAGTCTGTTCTGAAGCAGCCAAAAGTGTTCTCATCACAGCGAGGAAGAAGCACGACAAAAACGAGTATTTTAACGATGGACCCACCAAAGCATACAAAAATGAGAGCACTCGTCAATAAAGCATTCACGCCAAAAGCGATTAAACAATTAGAAGATAACATTAAAGACCTGACACATGACCTGCTGCAACAAGTCAAAGATCAGCGTACGTTTGATATCGCGGAAGATCTAGCAGCTCCCCTGCCTGTCATGATTATTGCTGAGCTTCTCGGCGCAGAGGTAAAGGATAGAGCGTTCATTAAGAAACATTCTGATGCCCTAGTAGCAGGTGCAAAGGATGAATCAAAAGAAGCCATTCAAGCAGTAGTCGATATGCAGAAACGCGCAGAGGAAGAGCTGTCCACTTATTTTGCTCACTTGATCCAAAAACGAAAAGAATCCCCTGCTGATGACCTGATCTCACTTCTTATTCAAGCAGAAATCGATGGTGAGCATTTAACCGAGAATGAACTACTTGGTTTTTGTATTCTATTACTTGTTGCTGGTAATGAGACAACGACCAATTTGATTACAAATGCAGTAAGACTGCTAACAGAGCAGCCGCATATTGCCGAAGCAGTACGGCAAGATCCTTCTCTTATTCCTCAATTGACCGAGGAAACGTTACGCTATTACCCGCCTGTTCAAGCCATTGGGCGAATCGCGGCCGAGGATGTTGAGATTGCAGGCTTAAAAATTAAAAAAGGAGACTATCTCATTAGTTGGGTCGCTTCAGCAAATCGCGATGAACAGAAATTTGACGATCCAGATACGTTCCGTCTTGACCGGAAATCAAACCCACATATGAGCTTTGGCTTTGGCATTCATTTTTGTCTCGGTGCACCGCTTGCCCGCCTTGAGAGCAACATTGCCCTTGAGGTTTTACTCCAGACGTTTCAAGACATCACCTGTGCGGCAGATCAGCTAAAACCTATTCAAAGCACATTTGTTTTTGGGGTAAAAGAATTTCCTGTACAGGTCACCCGTTTTTAAAAGTCCCTTTTGAGGGGCTTTTTTTCATTTTCTTCAATTCATCATCTCTTTCTTACCTTCCACCCCCGAACATGCTAAAATAAAGTCCATATAAAGTGATAACGGATTTCAGAAAAGGAGCCAAAAATTCATGCCCGATTATACAGCAATGAAAGACGGAATATTCAAATCAGTTTGTTCGTTAGATTGCCCGGATCAGTGCGGTCTTTTGATACATAAAGAAAATGGAAAGATCGTAAAAGTGCAGGGAGATCCAGACCACCCCGTCACCCAAGGCAACATATGTAACAAAGTGCGGAATGTCACAGCCCGTTTATATGATGAAAAGCGACTGACCACTCCTTTGAAGCGTGTTGGTCGAAAAGGCGATGGACAATTTGCCCCGATTACGTGGGAAGAAGCCATTGAAACCATTCGGCAAAAATGGACAAAACTGATTGAAGAAAAAGGTCCAGAAAGTATTCTGCCTTACAGCTTTTATGGGAATATGGGCAATCTGAATGCAGAAGGCATGGACCGCCGCTTTTTCTATCGTCTTGGTTCAAGTCAATTAGACCGGACCATCTGTCAGTCAGCAGGAACGACTGGCTATAAATATACAATGGGTGCAAGCATTGGGACAGATCCAGAAGAGACCATTCATACGAAACTATTCATCTTTTGGGGCATCAATGCCGTGTCGACCAATATGCACCAAATCACCCTTGCACAAAAAGCGCGAAAGCAAGGAGCAAAGATTGTCGTGATTGATGTACACAAGAACCAAACTGGACGGATGGCAGATTGGTTCATTCCGCTTCGACCTGGTACTGACAGTGCCCTTGCCCTTGGCATCATGCATGTTCTTTTTAAAGAAGGACTAACAGATGAAGCCTTTTTAGAAACTTATACAACCGGTCATAAGGAGCTGCGTGAGCATGTGAAGCAGTACGATCCAGACACTGTTGAGGGCATCACGGGGGTTTCTAAAGAGGACATCCTTACACTTGCAAGAATGTACGCAGAAACATCGCCATCTCTTATTCGTATTGGCAATGGTTTGCAGCACCATGATAATGGCGGAATGAGTATTCGAACCATTTCCTGCCTCCCTGCCCTAACTGGTCAGTGGCTCCACAAGGGCGGCGGTGCGATGAAATCAAACTCTTCTTTTCTCAGCTATAATGAAACAGCTCTTCAGCGGCCGGATTTATTAAAAGAACGCATGCCTAGATCATTTAATATGAATCAGCTGGGCAGTGTGCTGACAAATGCAGCGCCTTCCATTGATTCACTCTTTGTTTACTCGTCTAACCCAGCCGTTGTCGCGCCTGAAGCAAATAAAGTAAGAGAAGGTTTGCTGAGAGATGACTTATTTACAGTCGTTCATGATCTATTTCTGACAGAGACAGCTAAGTATGCAGACATTGTCCTGCCGGCAACATCCGCTTTTGAAAATGAGGATTTCTATACATCATACTGGCACCATTATATTCAAATTCAAGAGCCAGTGATTGAACGCTATGGAGAAAGCAAATCCAATACGGAAGTGTTCCGCTTGTTAGCCCATGCGATGGGCTTTGAAGATGAAGCCTTCCGCGAGACAGATGCGGAACTCATGGAACAAGCCCTTCATCATCCAGAAAATCCGCATTATGAGGACATTTCATACGAGGCATTAAAAGAAAAGAAATGGATCAAAGCAAAACGAGGACCTTTCCAAGACTTAAAGCTCTCTACCCCGAGCGGCAAAATTGAGCTTTATTCTGAACAAATGAAAAAAGACGGATATCCAGCACTGCCAACCTACGTGCCCCTTTATCAGGAAAGCGAATATCCGCTTACCTTTATACCGGGACCGAATCATAATTTCCTTAACTCGACCTTCTCACTTCATGAAAAGCATCAAAAGCTCGAGAAGTTTCCTAAGCTTCACATGAATGAAGTTGATGCAAAGGCAAGAGAGATTGAAGATGGTGACATGGTGCGTGTGCTGAATGACCGAGGAGAATGCGAGCTTGTCGTGTCAGTCGGTCACAATGTATTACCTGGTGTTGTGGTCAGTCAAGGATTATGGGCAGATCAAAAAGGCAAAAAACAACTAGTCAACGGACTAACACCTGATCGGCTAGCAGATATGGGCGGCGGTGCGACGTTCTTTTCTGGCAGAGTGGAAGTTGAAAAATGATCATAGACAGAAGAAAAGCCAGCAAAAGCTGCTGGCTTTTTAATGCTTTCTATTGACCAATAAACAACTGGTTGGTCGTTACATTCGCACTTCCGTTGCTTTGATAGCCTTCTACAGTAAATGCCGTTTCATACATTTTGCCCATTGGCATCCCTAAGCTTTCCCATTTTTTGAAATGTGCACTGACAGATACCGTTCCACTCGTACGTTTCGATTGACGTACACTCCAATATTGCTTGAAGGTCGCAATTCCAATAATGGAAGGCTGATTGACACGGGTCGACTCATAAATGTCATACGTGCCCCCATCTGCATAAAATGATCCTTTATACGTTCCTGTTGGGCGATAGGTGCCCCATGAATCAACAATGTAGTATTCTGCTAGTGGAGATTGTGTCCAGCCATAGACACATAAGTAGGAATTCCCACCTGGGTTAAAGTTTGCGTTGTAATTGATAGAGATGTTGCCAAGCTGATGATGAGTTTTAGTGGAATCAAACTTCTTTCCTTTTCTAAATAAAGCATTATTAATATTGTTCCAGCCTGCACTAAATGCCCCGCCGTTATTAAGTGTCATCGAGGTGTTTCCATGATCCTTCCATAATTCGTAATCATACCCGCTATGTGTACCTACTTCATTATTATAAATCGTTTTCGCATAAGCTGGTACAGCAGTCAGTGTCAGCACAAATCCAATACACATCACAAACAATAGCCTCAATCTTTTCAAATTCATTTTCCATCCCTCTCCTTTTTTCATTAAAATTGTTCTGCCTTCTCTAAGATGAAGCGAGCTCATCACCTCCTTTCATGTCACCATTCTCTGCTAGACGGAACGGTATTGTTCTAACCCGGCATGGATGTCTCTTGTTTGTGTATAGATCTTTTGATACAGATGAAATAGATCAGCATATATACTTGCATGTTGCTGCTCTGGTTCATAGACAGCAGCTTGATGAATAAACTGATCTGCACATGTCTCAAGCGATGGATACCAGCCGCAACCAACGGCGGCCAGCATAGCTGCACCTAAAGCAGGCCCTTGTTCATTGTCTAACTGGATGACCTCAGCCTGAAAAATGTCTGCTTGCATTTGAAGCCATGTCCGGCTTCTTGCACCGCCCCCAATGGACACAATAGAATCTATGTGTTTTCCTGCTTGCCGGAATAAGGAAATAGATTCATTTAACGAGAAGGTAATCCCTTCTAGCACAGCCCTGACGACATGCGCCCTTTCATGTCGGCTGTCTAAACCAATCAAGCTTCCACGAATGGTAGAATCCGCATGAGGTGTTCTCTCCCCTACTAAATATGGCGTGAAGAGCAATCCATTCGCTCCTGGCGCGACATCAACTGCACCCTCTAAAAGTGATTGGAACGATTCCTCTGGAGCCAGTAAATGTTTTACCCAATTAAGGCTATATCCTGCTGAAAGGGTGACACCCATTGTGTAGAAAGCGTCTTTTTTTGCATGATGGAACAAATGCAAGTTTCCTTTAAGCTCTCTTTCATGATCCTCTTCGTAAGAGAGAATGACGCCAGATGTACCAATGCTGCATAACGTGCGGCCAGAGGATAAAATACCAGCACCAATTGCTCCGCAAGCATTGTCTGCCCCGCCAGCAAAGACTTTTGCCCCCTCTTCGATCCCCGTCTCACGTGCAATGTGCGGAAATAGTGTACCAACCTCTTCCTCTGATGAGATAAGCGGCGGACAAATATGAGGAGGAATATCAAATGCCTGACAAATTTCTTTACTCCACGCTTGCTCTCCAATATTTAACAGCAATGTGCCAGCCGCATCAGAATAATCGATATGAACAGTACCTGTTAAACGAAATCTGACATAATCTTTTGGGAGTAAAAACATGTCGATTTGTTGATCAATTTCTGGTTCATGTTCCTTTACCCATAATAATTTTGGCAGTGTAAATCCTTCTAACGCCTGATTTTTCGTGATCTTTTGCAGCTGTTTCCCCAGCTTTTTTGTGATGCGTGTACATTGTGCAGTCGTTCGTGTATCATTCCATAAAATCGCAGGGCGGAGCACCTCGCGGGATTCATTTAAAAGAACCAGACCATGCATCTGTCCAGAAAAGCTGATGCCCTCTACTTTCTTTGAAAGAACAGGCTGTCTTGCCATCAGTTCTTTCATCGCAGCCACTGTCTGCTCAACCCAATCCTCTGGGTTCTGTTCACAATATCCAGGTTTATGTTGAATGAGGCGGTAAGGCTTAGTGGCCTCGCCGCACACCTTTCCATTCTCATCGACTAATATGGCTTTGACTCCGCTCGTTCCAAGATCAATTCCCATCACATACTTCATGTCTTCACTCCTTCAAAACAGGTCCGCTTCTTCAATCAATCTTCTAACAAGTATTGATTTAACCGGGCTTTCAACTGTTCCTCTCTTCCCGATTCGTTTCTGATTAAAGGGTGTTTGAGCGCATACTCTTCTAATGTATGAAAGTTTGCCTTTCCTTCTGAAATGTCACGGCCAATCCCTTCAGAAAAACTGCGATACCGGTGCTTGATCACATCTTCAAACACACGATCTTCTATGAGTCTATGAGCGACCCGCAGTCCTTTTGCGAATGCATCCATACCCGCAATATGGGCATACAAAATATCTTCAAGCTCAAAAGAAGCTCTTCTCACTTTTGCATCAAAATTGAGACCGCCAGTTCCTAGTCCGCCATTTTGCAAAATTTCATACATGGCAAGAGTTGTGGCATATAAATCGGTTGGAAATTCATCCGTGTCCCAGCCAAGCAGCGTATTCCCTTGGTTCGCATCTACAGAACCGAGCAATCCATGTATTCTTGAGACGCGTAATTCATGCTCAAACGTATGACCAGCAAGCGTCGCATGATTGGCCTCGATATTCAATTTAAAATGTGAATCTAGTCCGTATTGCTTTAAAAAGGCAATAGATGTCGCTGCATCTGCATCGTATTGATGAGTGGTTGGCTCCTTTGGCTTAGGCTCAATTAAAAATTGGCCAGTGTATCCAATCTCCTTTGCATAATCAACAGCCATATGCAAGAATGACGCCATGTGGTCAAGCTCTCTTTTCATATCAGTATTCAGCAGAGTATCGTATCCTTCTCGTCCTCCCCAGAAAACGTAATTTTCTGCGCCAAGTTCTTTAGCTGTTTCGATGCCTTTTTTCACCTGTGCGGCTGCATAAGCAAAGACATCTGCATGACAAGATGTCGCTGCGCCGTGTACAAACCTAGGATGCTTGAACATATTGGCCGTATTCCACAGCAGCTTGACTCCGCTATCCCGCATGTATTCTTTCATTCTTTCTAAAATGATGTCTAATTGCTGATTCGTCTCTTGAAGCGTATCTCCCTCCGGTGCAATGTCACGGTCATGGAAGGAAAAATACGGAACATCCAATAGATCAAACAGTTGAAAGGCTATTTCCAATCTAGCTTTTGCTAAATCCATCCCACTATAGGAGTCCCAGGCCCTCTGCATCGTACCAGTTCCAAACATGTCTGTTCCATCAGCAGTCAATGTATGCCAATAAGCGACTGAGAAGCGCAAATGATCTTTCATAGTTTTTCCGCCAATCACTTCGCTTGGATCATAGTGTTTAAAAGCGAGTGGGTTTTTTGATTGTTTTCCTTCAAATTGTATTTTACCGATCCCTTCTAAGCTGTGTAACGTTTTCATATTTGAGTTGGCCATCTTTTATTCCTCCTATGAATATCTTTGTAAGTTGATTCAACAAACTAATGTTCAATTGATGATCAATTCACTTTGAATTTTCCACATTTTTTAGTTTTTTAGAAATATTTTCGTTATAATAAAGTTAAAATCATCCTTCTTACAGATTACAGGCGAAGAAAAACAGCTTTTTTCTTCACTTAATCTAAAGACGAAACAAATGGAGTGGATAACATGGATATCGCTGATCAGAACTTTGTGAAAAAAATAAATCAAAAGCTATTATTAAAAGAAATTCTCCAGCATGCGCCAATTTCTAGAGCCAAATTATCTGAACGCACTGGGTTAAATAAATCGACTGTTTCCTCTCAAGTGAGTACATTAATGAAAGAGCAACTCGTCTATGAGATCGGCCAAGGTGAGTCTAGCGGCGGGAGAAGACCGGTTTTACTGATGTTTAATAAACGTGCTGGCTGCTCCATCGGGATTGATGTCGGCGTTGATTATGTCAATGGCATTTTAACCGACCTTGAAGGGTCCATCCTTCAAGAAGAGCAGATCAGGCTCCCATCAAGCGCTCCTGATGTGACCATACGCATATTAACTGAATTAATCCAGCAGTTGATGGCACAAATCCCCTCTTCCCCATATGGGCTCATAGGTATTGGCCTATGTATACCCGGGCTAGTGGATGCCGATCAACAAATCGTGTTTACGCCGCATTCTAAATGGAAAAATGTTGACCTAAAAACAACGCTCCAAGACGCATTCCAAGTACCCGTTTTCATTGAAAATGAAGCAAATGCTGGTGCATATGGTGAAAAAATCTTTGGTGCCGCTAAACATTATGATCATTTGATCTATGCCAGCATCGGCACTGGCATTGGAATCGGGATCATTATCAATCATCATTTATACAGAGGTGCATACGGATTTTCTGGTGAAATGGGACATATGACCATCGACTTTAATGGACCAACTTGCAGCTGCGGAAACCGTGGATGCTGGGAGCTGTATGCATCTGAGAAAGCCTTGTTTCAGTCCCTTCAAACAAATGATCAACCCATCTCTCACCAAGATGTGGAACAGCTGGCAATGTTAAATGACATGAAAACGCTCAATGCCTTGCGCAACTTTGGTTTTTATCTTGGAGTCGGCCTCACTAACGTCCTGCATACCTTTAACCCGCAAGCGATTATTTTACGAAACAAAGTGATTGAAGCGCAGCCAACGGTTCTACGTGTGATTCAAGAGGAGGTATCCTCAAGGATAGACACTCTATTCAGTTCACATGTCGAGCTGCTTCCTTCGTCATTAGGACACAACGCACCGGTATTAGGGATGACATCTCTCGTCATTGAAGCTTTTCTGCAAGATGCCACCCTCTCACCATGACAGATTCATAGATAAAAAAGACAGCTCTTACCGTGTTGTCTTTTTTATTTATCTGTTTCCTCATAACGGAAATAGTTGAAATCAGCAGGAAGGCGCTCACCACTTGTATCCTGGCACTGCATGCCGACAAATGCCCCTGTAAAAAATCCTCCTCCTCGAATGAAGTCATCAGATAGATGGCTAGATTCGAATATCACATCAATTTCCTTCCAGTCTTTTTGATCAAAAGAATAAGAATAGGTATATGTTTCTTTCTGAACGGTCACTTTTAAATACACATAGGTGACATCCTCTGGAATGACGATTTTTTGTGTCAATGGCTGAGAAAAGGAAAGGTTTTGACAGGCAGATAATTCAAGAATGCGGCCAAGTTCTTCGTCATATGTCACCTGAAGCGCTGTCCAATTTTCCGTATTGTAATAATTCACAAGACCAGCGGCTTGCTGAAAATTCTCTGGAAAGAACAACACAGCTGTCTCTGCTTCAAAATAAAAGCTTTGCCAGCGCCTTGCAACGAAAGCTTGAGTAAACTTAGATGTTAGAGATTCCTGACCGTATAACCTTAAATGCTGAGGTTTTTCCGTTAATGAACCGATCTGTTCAGTAAAAGGAATTCTTAATGTTTGGAAGTGTCTATTTAACGTTGATTCTTTAAACTCATCGACTGTATGGTAGGTAGGAGCAAAAACCTTTTCGTTGATCGCTGGCGCTTCAACCTCCAGCGTTCCTTCTTTTCCGCCCACAACATACGGCCAGCCATCCTTCCATTCAAGCTTTTGAATCGCTGTTTCTCTTCCTAAAGGACACCACCCTCTCTGTTGAAAAATAGATTCCTTGCTTGATTGAATAGGGCGGCCAGTCAGATGGGCGAGATACCATTCATTTGTATGCGTTTGAACAATGGAAGCATGCCCACATTTTTGAAGCGGATGTTCAGGCGTGTGAAAAGCACTTAAAATTGGGTTATCAGGATGAACCTCATAAGGCCCTTCAATCTTCGGGGAACGGGCAATTGTTGCCGCATGCTCGTACCTGGTGCCTCCTTCTGCTGTTAATAAATAATAGTAATCACCGATGTGATAAAGATGCGGTGCTTCTGTCAATTTAATCGGTGTGCCTTTAAAAATGACCTTCCGCTCACCAATGAGTTTCTTTTCCGTCACGCTATATTCCTGCAGAGCAATACCCGCAAAGGAATGGTGCTTTTCCCTATGATCCCACAGCATATTTAAGACGTATTTCTTCCCGCTTTGATCATGAAATAAAGAGGGATCAAAGCCAGAGCTATTAAGCTTAACCGGTTCACTCCAATCACCGTCAACTTCACTTGCCGTAACCAAATAATTATGACCATCTTTAAATGGACCATCCACTACTTTGATATCTGAATAAATAAGCCAAAACTGACCATCTGCATAGCTTAGGCACGGTGCCCATACTCCGCCAGAATCAGGATTCCCTTTCATGTCCAGCTGCGACGTTTTTTGCAAAGGACGCGCAGCAAGCCGCCAATGGACGAGATCCTTCGAATGATAAATTTGCACACCTGGAAACCATTCAAATGTAGAGACCGCCATGTAATAATCTTCTCCTACACGGCAAATACTTGGATCTGGGTTAAATCCTTTGAGTACTGGATTGGTAATTTTCATTCAACTTCCTCCTCTTTCACGACCTACATTTTAAAATCGTCCATATGATCGATATATACTTGATCCCTATTCTCAAGCTCCCTCACGACTTTTTGGTGCTCTTCTTCATCTAGGTTATAAAAATTAATATCAATCATCGCTAAAATCAGTAAGCATACAGGAATCACTGTTACCGTGATTAAAATGCCAAGCAATGCTTCTGGCGTCTGTATTTGGTTTGCAACATAGCCAAATCGATCGAGTACAAGCCCCGGAACAATTCCGCCTAATGCCATTCCAAATTTAAAGAAAAATCCAATGACTGCGTAGATCAGTCCGCCCATCCTTTTTCCAGTTTTATATTCGCCATATTCAACAGTCTCAGGAATGAGTGCCCACATGTAAGCACCGGCTGTAATACTCCCAGCAGCAGCAACGAGCCTGAAAATCAGTATTAAAGTGATTTGACTCGGCGGTATCACAAGTAAAGCAAGAAGACCTACGATATTCAGCGATAAAGAATAATTCAGCAGCTTTTTCTTTCCTAACAGCTTGTGCAGCTTCGGAATAAACGGCAGCACCATTAAAGCTGGCAGACTGCCAATGAGTCCGTACCATTTCACTAAATCTTCTCTGCCAAGGTTATACGTCACATAATAGATCCCAACAGAGTTGCTGATTGAGTTCACACCAAAAATAATAATAAAGAAAATGCTTAATACAACAAGCGGGCGATTCACTCGTAACTGGACAAAGATATCACTGAATTTAATCTTTTCCTCTGGCTTTTGAAGCGTGACACGTTCATTCGTGCTTTTAAAACAGAAAATCAGTAATGCGCCGCCAAGAACGCCGAGAAAAGCCATCGTCATCTGCCAGCCAAGTGCTGTATTTCCTGTCGTATCACTTAAAAAGGTCGCAAGAAAAGGTACAAAAAAAGCCACAACTAGACCGCCTAGATTGGCAAACACCATACGAACGGACGTAATACTGACAACTTCTTGGTTATTTCTTGTCATTGCAGAAGTTAAAGCACCATAAGGAACGTTGATGAATGTGTATGTAAGCGATAAACCAACATACGTGATGTAGGCATAAATGAGTTTACCCATTTCGGAAAAATCAGGTGTTGTAAAGCAAAGAATGGCAAGTACGACAAAAGGAAACGCACCGAATAACAAATAAGGTCTGAACCTGCCAAAACGGCTGTTCGTCCGGTCCACCATTGCACCAATAAATGGATCTGCAAGCGCATCGATGGCGCGAACAACCAAAAACATCGTCCCTGCTGCTGCCGCTGATAAACCGTACACATCTGTATAGAAAAATAATAGATACGTAGAGACAGTTGCATAAATCAAATTACATGCGAAATCCCCTGAAGCATATCCCACTTTTTCAGACATACGAATCTTCTTTAAATTCTCACTAACCATGAGCTTTCTCCCTTCTTCACTTAACCTCTTCTAACGAACAGATGATGGAGGGCAGCAGCAATCAATACAGGAAATATAAAGCGCTTTCAATTTGTTATAAAAATGTAGCTGAACATCTCTTCCTTTCAGCTTAGCCCAAATGCGCAGCAAAACAGTCGAATGACAGAATCATCTCCTTCAATATAGGGATCAATACTTGAAATTCATCTTAGTTTATTGACCAAACAAACTAAGATGAATTCATTTTATAAAATCTGATCTGACTTTTCAATATATTTTGAAAAAATAATCCAAATAATTGATTTCTTGTCATTCGTCTTGTTAAATGATAAGAAAATCTGAAAGAATTCATTTAAAGGTTGCATTCAAGCTCATCCCATGCTATATTAATCAAGCGATGAGCTGAATTGTGTAAGTCGGGTAACATGTCTCTTTGAGACACACACGAATGTGGCGTGTGGTTATTCCGCCTCAATACGCAAAAGACATCTTCTTAGGAAGATGTCTTTTTTCTTACCCTATTTTTGTTCCATTCTCAACCGGTTCATCTGTCGCTAACAACACCACGTCTTCTTTTGACGGCATGCCTCCTAAGACAAGCACTTCTGATTTGAACCCTGCAATTCTTCTTGGCGGGAAATTAACGACCGCTACGATTTGTTTGCCGATAAGATTCTCCGCAGTATAACGCTTTGTCAGCTGAGCACTAGATTGCTTTACACCACCAATTTCTTCACCAAAATCAATCTTGAGCTTCAACGCAGGCACTCTTGCCTCTGCAAAAAATTCTGCTTCTATGATCGTCCCAACGCGAATATCTAACGCCAAAAACTGTTCAATATCTGCCATCTGACTCTCTCCCCTTCATAAAAGGTAACGTCATCTATTGATTATCCATTGTAGCACATTCATTTTGTCATAGAGGAGGTTCAAAAAGCCTATACAGCGTTAAAATCGCCTTTATAGTTTACATAATAAATTTATTGTCATGTATTAAATGTTTGCATCCTGAAAATGAATTCAGTAAAATGGCAAATAATCCTACTGCTTCCTCCCAAATATATTGGGGAGGGTTCACACTTGTTTACATTATCGGATATGTGGACGTTTTGCTGGTCGTTTTTTGTCATTCTTCCTATTGTTGCCATCCTTCATCAGCTTGGCCATATTGTGGTCGCGTGGATGTTTGGAGCAAAGGTATCCTTTGCGCTTGGCAGAGGGAAAAAAGTGTTGAAAGTAGGCGTCGTTGAAATTAGACGAATCTATTTTCTAGATGCATTTTGCCACTATGAAGAAATGAGGAAAAATAACCGATTGTCGCACATTCTTGTCTACTTAGGCGGTTCATTATGCAACCTGCTCAGTGTTCTCATACTGAATACAATGATCGCCAATGATTTCCTGCCAGAGCACCAATTTTTCTATCAATTTGCTTATTTCTCAGTCTACTATGTATTTTTTGCACTGCTGCCAGTCCAGTATGCAGATCATCATCCGAGTGATGGGCAAGCGATTGTGAACATCATTCGGCACGGTGAACCATGTGACATCATTGACTAACATGATGACTTTCACTGTCAATATGATAATGAATCGTTAAAAAAGGAATACTGAACAGCTTCATTTGATGTACCGCTGTGAGACTTTGATCCGTCTCCGGCTTCATATGAAAGCTTTCTTCCATTGGCAGTTTCATGGTGATAAAAGGCGTATGCAAATACAATCCTTCGTCACCGGTACTGCCTTTTGGACATGCGCTTTTTAATAGAAAATCTTCTTTCTCATTAAAAGGTTTTAAAATAGCTGTCAGCTGAGAATACGGAAGTGGCAGCGCAATATTCATATAACCCGCAGCTGCATCGTAATGAAGAGCATAAAGTGCAAAAAAGACTTGCTCTCCTTTTACATTGTGACGTATCCAAGCCCGAACATTTTCCCTTTCTTCCTTCGGATGTTGAAATCTAGTCAGACGTCCCTTCATCTCATATGGATGACGAGATAACCCCAAATATAGCTGACCTATTTTCTTAAACAGTAGCTGAAGTAAAAAGACGAACGGCCTTACCCACCAATGAAAGCTGACGGCTGCTTTTAATGTAAAAGCCATAGGGTCTTCATAAAATCTGCGAATCACAGGTGAGACCCTATCAGCTGAAAACGTCGTTCCATTTAATTCATCAAGCGAATCGACTAAACCCAGCTTCTCAGGGTTATGCACGCTTTCCTCTTGAAAAGAGATCATTTGAAACCGGCCATGCACTTTCGAAATCGGAAAGTTCTTCTGCTTTAATTGATCCTTCGGCCCTTCAATCAGCCAGCCAATCAAACCCGGCAAAATCACAAAAAAAGCATTGATACTGCCATGAAACCAAATCATCTGATCAATGCTGATGTAGGTCACACGCATCAGCATACCAGCGGAATAAAGAAGTGATAACACGATCGTCCCCATTAAAACTAAGCTAGAAAACACAACAAGTCCTTTTGCCAAAGTCGACCGAAATCTTGTTTTCATACAAAGGATGCCATATATGTAGAGGGCCATCACATAAAGAATGACGCTGAACGTATCAAATAGACGGGAAAAGCTAATCCCAACAGCAATCATCACAGGCGACAGCAAAATCACCCAGCCCGCCGCTTTGTATAAAGCTGTCTCTTTTGCTTGCTGCCTTCCTAATAATCCATAAAAAAGCGGGATAAAAAAAGCAGAGTAATGAAAATGAATAGCGGTCAAAAGAACAATGATCGGCGAAAATGTCATCACCTGTATATCTGCTGTGTACAGCCAAAACCACAGACCGCCTAAAGCGAGATACATCCATGCGCCATCAATCATCAGCTCATGAAGCGGAAAGATTCCTCTTTTCAGCAAACGACAAAAGCCAAATAACGCCAATAACATTGTATATAAAAGCCATCCCGATGCAAACCAAGCAGAATGATAGATAAAAGCAGTGGTTGCACAAAGAGCTGCTAGTGGAAAGGCTTTCATTAAAAAGCCGATCAGCCTCTCTGGCTTGTGTTTCTTCCCTTCTTTCTCAAAAAAGTGTAAGGCAGCGGGAAGAAAAAATAGAATTGCCATGAGAACAAAAAATTCTGCTACCCGGCCTGTCATGAAACGGGTGGCGATAAAACAAGACATGAAGATCAGACTGGATATCAAATGCCACTTATTCATCATGAGACACCCTTTCTGTAAAACGGCCTTTATATGTAAAAAGAGTACCAAACAGTCGATTTTTCACGTGGACATCAATGGTATATTCACCTGCATGCTCATCGTAGCCTTCCGTTACAGCTGACACACCATAAAGCCATGAAGGCAGCGGCCATTCCTTGCCGAACATCAAAAACTTCTGCCGGCCGGATTGGATGTGCAAGAAACCATGCTTTGTTACTGTAAAATGAAGCTCTGACACAAGAAGTCTAGGCTTTCCAAAGTAGTCTAGTACTGTATGACTCTTCTGATCAATGATCATATCAGCATCAAAGTGCCGCTCCTTCTTTGGGAAATAAAACGTTCGATACCAGTGCATCCCTTCCTCCCCCTTATTTGTCACAAAGGGCTCGTTGACAATTTGGAAAGGAATGTTTTTCCCTCTCTCGGGGAAAAAACAACGAAACAGTGGACCCATTCTGAAGATCAATCGAATGAGTCTTGACCCGCCGCCTATTTCCTCCATAGTACCTTCGGCAGTAAACGCGCAGTTGTATCTCTCTTTTAGTTTTGGATGCAGTTTATCGTAATCCTTTACTTGATGACGATGAACGACCATGTCTACCTCCCCTTTTTCGTTTGATAGAAAATACATCTACACAATCTTTTAGGTTGATCATACCTGCAATCGACAAAATGAAAAATGCACTCATCACAAGCGGCTCATGAAGCGTCGTTTGCGGGGATAGGATGCCTATACAAAGCATAATGAGAAGAAACAAACTTTGTAAAATGTAGAGATATTTCTTTGATAGCTTGGGAATTAGCCATAATACGCCTAAAAGCGCATAAAACAATCGAAAACTCGTGCTATGATCAAAAGCCGAATGTGAAAAAGGAATGACCGCTTGGCATAGCCAGACGATGGCAAACAGCAAACAAATCCCGTAATGAGCAAGTGTTCTCTCTAGTAATAACCGAGGATGCGTTCCCTTTTCAAGCCACGTCTTTAATGCACCAAAACTAAAGGCTGTCATAAACCCGATCATTGGGCGAAAAAGAATCCGGTCTGCCCATGTCCATCCTTTTCCTTCTTTCGTTTTGTAATCAAATTGAGTTTGAAACACAATGTGGTCGCTTGTTTTCATATACTTCCAGTAGCCACTGCCTTCTTTGATAAAAGACAATGGGTGTGACGATTTGAAATGAAGTGAGGATGCCCTCTCATTCCGTTCATCCATCATTCTTGTTCGATAAGCTCCTGTCCCTGTGACACTTAAACCAAACCCAAGATGCTTTTCATACAAAAAGGATTGGGGCTGTTCATTTTGAGGTTCATTTAATGAAATGGTTGAAAAGCGCAAATCCCATTGTTCATGAAGCTTTGGATTTTGCGTATATTCCCATACTTTCTCTATCGGTGCATGAATGGTTGTTTCCACATAAACAGGCTTTCTTTTCATCTGCCTCTACTCCTCTATGTGAATTATTTCACATAACAAGCATACCATGTTTCACAAAACTGTCAAATCTTTATTGGTTTTCTGTCAAAAGAATTTGGTCTCCACATTGCCGTCCCCTTCATGATATCGGTTCACTACATAAAAAAGACCTGTCAATGAGACAGATCTTCTTTTTGCTGTACGCCTGCGATATAAAGACGGACCGCATAACTCACACTATCTTCAAGCTGTTCTTTTCGTTGAAATCCCTTTTTATTTGAAATGTCTCCAAAGCCGTGCAGTAAGCTTCTGAGTCCTCTTACTACATGCGTCATTTCATCTTCTTTTACACCAAATCGTGACATGATGGATTGGACAAACTCAGTAAGGCGCTCGGCAGCAACACTCACTTCTTTTTCATTCATCTGTGAAAAGGCGGCTTCATAAAGACCTGGATGTTCACGGACAAATTGAACATATTGTCTTGCAAAGGCTAAAACGGCGACTTCTTTTTCTAGCCCTTCCGTTTCCTGAATTCCTTTTTCACAAAGCATTGACAGCCCTCTGACTGAGAGAGCCGCCTGAATCTCATGAAGACCAGATACATGATTATAAAGAGAAGGTGGTCTGATGTTCAGCTTTTTAGACAATGTAGCAATGGTCAATGCAGAAAAGCCCTCTTCATCAACAAATTCAGCAGCTGTATCGATGATTTTTTCTTGCGTGATACCCATTCTTGGAGACACGATTTACTGCCTCCCTTTCTTTAACTGATGTTGCCTTTTTGTAATGGCAGCTTGAAGCTTTGCATGAGGTTCCATGATAAGATCACCATGTCCTACTGCAAGACAAGATAAGGGAAGTGCCAGCAATTTTTCGGCACTTTTGAGTGCTGTTTCTGCATCCCAAGTGGCAAAAGCCGGGAACGGGAAGGTCAAGCGAAACTCACCCGTTACGAATAAACCGCCTTTTGTCACAAGTGCATCTCCTGCAATGACAACCCCTGACCTTTCATCGTATAAAGAAATGCTTCCAGGTGTATGTCCTGGTGTTGCGATGACTTTAAGTGACCCAATCTCGTCCCCTTCTTCGACAAGCACATCTGGTTTTGTGTGAATGTCTTTTGAAAAACTGCCTTTAATTTTTTGCTGAGGTTCACCAGGAAGCAAGGAAAAATCACCTTCAAAAAGGAGGGCATCGCGTTTTGATAAATAAACGACTGCCTCTGGAAAAGCCTTTTTCACTTCATCTAGTGCACCGATATGATCCATATGACTATGAGTGAGAATAATCTTATCGATTGGCTTGTCTTTTTTGTGCGCAAATTCAATGATCGAGCTTGCTGCCATTTTTAAAGCAGCATCAATTAATATCAGTCCATTCTCTTCCTCAAATACATAGCAATTTACCGGAAATAGACGCGGCATCAATGTGAGCTGGTGCAGGCGATCAAAAGTTGTCAATCTCATCATATGTCCTCCTAAAACTAATGTTGTTAGTTTTATATTAACTAATGCTATTAGTTTTAGCGAGCATTTCTTCATCAACCGCAATATAAATATCAATTTGCGCTTCTTTTGGATCTATAGATCTTTCATCATACCATTCAAAGTCGCCTGTATATGTGCGGTAATGTCGCTCATCCCACGCCCAAATCTGCTGCCATGTCTCCAACACAACCTCCTCAATTGGTCCCTTTCTCGTTCGGAATTTTGCGTAGGTGGATGCAGGAATCTCTATGATATGTTCTAACTGCTGATCCACGAATTGCCCAGCAGTAAATAAATAAGAGCCATGCTCATCTTTTTCATAATCTGAATATAATCCTATGACGGGCGCTTGCCCTCCGTGAAGCTGCTGCGCAAAAAATTGTTGCCAGAGTGGAGCAATCTTCCGCTCTTTTGTTTGCTCCATTTCGTTTGTTGTTCGAACAGACAATCCTTTCATCCATTGTTTCTCTAATGTCACGATATCGTACATACATTCTCATCTCCTTTTTTTCTATCATATAAAAAGAAACCTGACAACATTGTGTCAAGTTTCTATTCGTTTGAGAAATTGTTTCAACTGAATGTCAAACGCTTCTTTGACATGCTTCGGGGAAAGAATGTCAACATCTGGACCTAAATGGAATAGGAAACTATTTAACCAATCATCAAGAGGTACGGTAATGGTGGCAAGGTAAGTGCCGTCTGAACAAACATTCAATTCGTTCTCATCTACCCATTCCTTCACTTTCCCCACTGATGCTTCCGTTAACCTGAGCGTGACAGAGCTGACCGACGGTTGTTTTTGCCATGAATCATTCCAAGGCTTTTCTTCGTTTTTGATTCTTTTCGGTTGAAAATACCCTGAAATGGTGACAAGACCCGTCATTCTAGTCAGCTTGAACAGACGAAAAGCTTTTTTCACACAACAGAACGCATACAAATACCAATGTCTCCCTTTTAAAACGAGTGTATAAGGCTCCACTTTGCGTGGAAGTGTTTCACCTTTCGCATTGCGGTAAGTAAACTGAATGTATTGGTGCGCTGCCGCAGCTGTATGAATGAGCTGGAGCTTCTTCTCTGCCTGGCTGTCTTTTCCCCAGGAGCTTAAATCAATGAAGATATGGTGCTGCTTTTCGCTTTCATCCGTATGCGTGGGAATAAGCGATTTGATTTTTTTCAGTACATGTTCGCTTTCTTTAAAGGAGTACGCACTCGTCATGCTTTCGAGGGCTGTTAAAATGACCTCGATGTCATCATCAGTAAATAATTTTTTCTCTAAACGATAGTCCTCAACAAGTGAAATGCCCCCTCCTGCTCCTTGCGTTGTCACAACAGGAATCCCGGCTTGATTGATGGTATCAATATCACGATAAATGGTTCTCACGCTCACTTCATGAAGTTCAGCGAGCTCTTTCGCTTGAACTTGCTTCTTGCTAATGAGCAGCATCACAATAGACAAAATGCGATCAATTTTCATGACTTTTCCTCTTTTTCATAAATGTAGGTTTTGATTTGATAAAAAAAGAAAGAATGGTAAAGATAAGTAACAGCCAGCATTCGTTTACATCCCTGCACGTGCAGGAGGAGGTTGCATCATGACACATAACGTGTGGCAGTTGTTCATGATTGGGCTCATCATATTGATCTGCATGATCATTCGAATGAATCGAATGAGACGCTATCAGCTTGTACGCCCTATCAGGCTTTTGATGAGAATGTATCTCTTTGGACTTTCTGCCCTTATTCTCCTATCAGAAGGATGGCAAAATCATAGTATCATCATCTATGCCGCTATTGGTATGCTTTTTGGAAGCAGCCTCGCTGTTCATGCCTATCAGACGATTCGCATGAAAGAAGAAAATGGCCGGCTGTATATGAAAACGAGTAAATGGATTGAAAGCTTCATTTTATGTTTGTTTTTATCTAGATTTGCCTTTAAATTGGTTGAACTGACAAAACATTCAATGACAAAGATCGATGTCATTGAATTGTATCAGCATATAGTGAGTGATGATGCCTTGACCATGCTCAGCTTTTTTCTGCTAGCTGCTTACTATATTGTTTTTTCTTATCACATGATGAAAGCAAATAAAAGATCAACTCATGTGCATCATGCATAAAAACCTTCCTATATGAAAGTAGGAAGGTTTTTTATCAATCGTGCTGTGCATGGTGAATCATCTGTTCAAGCACTTCCATCACATGCTGGTCTTCAGGACTGTAGAAAATCGAAGTCCC
Organism: Bacillus sp. FSL R7-0672; assembly: GCF_038601465.1. Classification (NCBI taxonomy): domain Bacteria; kingdom Bacillati; phylum Bacillota; class Bacilli; order Caryophanales; family Bacillaceae; genus Bacillus; species Bacillus sp. FSL R7-0672. Next base: position 1,924,293 of record NZ_CP152010.1, read on the forward strand.
TGCTCGTCTAGATTTCACGAGACGAAGGTTTTTTAAAAAGCGCAGCTGATGAGAAACGGTTGATTGCATGAGATTCAGTGTTTCTGCTATATCATTTACCGAGTGTTCACCTTGAGACAACAGGTGCAGAATTCGAATACGTGTCGGATCAGATAAAGCTTTAAAGGTTTGGGAGACAAGAAATAGACTTTCTTCATCCAGCTCCATCCGTTCCTGTTCTTGATTTGTATTCAGTTCTTCCTTCATTTTTCTTCACCTTTCTTGTCCGTCAAATCACGACTTATTCTATGTATCATCATATACCAAAACGTCCGGCGTGCAAAGAGAGCACACTTTAGAAAAAAGATTTACTCAAATAGCATTGACACTTGGTAGCATTCTTTTTAAAATGAGCATTATTTATTCATTTTTTTAGAGGAGCTGATAGGCAAATTGACTGAAGAGCCAAGACTAAAACGCAGCCTGACTGTCTTTCCACTTGTTGTGATCGGGCTTGCTTATATGGATCCACTTGTCGTATTTGATTCATACGGCATTGTGGCTCAACTGACGAAAGGACACGTCGCTACAGCTTATATATTTACGTTACTTGCATTACTATTGACAGCGCTTAGCTATGGGAATATGGTGAAGGCTTTTCCAAAAGCAGGATCTGCTTATACATACGCGCAAAAAAGTATACATCCTCATGTTGGCTTTCTTGTAGGCTGGACACTTTTACTGGATTATTTATTTTTGCCTATGGTGAATTTTGCGATTGGAAGTGCTTATTTAACCGCAGCCTTTCCTGATGTACCTCATTACATTTGGATCATCATACTTGCTATCGCCATAACGACTGTCAATGTAATCGGTATCCGGCTTACAGCCAACATCACGGCACTATTTGTGACCTTTCAGGTCATTGTCGCCGTCACTTTTGTTGGGTTTATTATGTATGGGCTCACGCAAAATGCAGGCAGCGGAGAATTATTGTCCGCCCGGCCTTTTTATTCGGCGAGCTTAGATCCAGCGCTTATTTTTTCAGGAGCAACCATTTTATGTTTTTCGTTTCTAGGATTTGATGCGATTTCGACCCTTTCTGAGGAAACCATTAAGCCAAAAAAGACGATCCCACTTGCCATCTTTTTAACCGTCGCCATTGGAGGCGTACTGTTTACCTTGACGTCTTATTTTTTGCAGCAAGTATTTCCAAATTTTCAGCAGTTCAAGCATCCCGATGCGGCCTCACTTGAAATTGCGGAATTTGTGGGCGGCGCCTTTCTCCACTCGTTCTTTTTAGCTGGCACAATGGTCGCTGTTATCTCTTCTTCCTTATCGTCACATGCAAGTGCAGCAAGGCTATTATATGCAATGGGTAGAGATGAGTCGTTACCGAAGCGTTTCTTCGGATATATTCATCCGAGATTAAAAACCCCTGTTTTTAACATTTTATTAATTGGTGCTTTCTCCTTAACCGCAGTCGTTGGCGAACTTGAAGTCATTTATTCCTTTATCAGCTTCGGCGCGTTGATTGGATTCACATTAGTGAACTTATCGGTTTTTGCGTACTATTTCATTAGACAAAAACAAAGAGGTGTACTCAATACATTGAGATACGCAGTGATTCCTCTGTGCGGGACGGCCTTTTGTATATGGCTGTTAACGAGCATCAGTACAAATGCATTAATCATTGGTTTGCTTTGGCTGATTATCGGTTTTGTTTATTTCTGCTACAGACTGAAAACAAGACCCGAATTTACATTTGGGTACGATTGATTATAAGGTTTTCACTTGGTATCTTGTGCAGGATATGGCATAATAAAAAGGCTGTACTTCCCTTTTAAAAGCGGGGCAAAACAGGGGTGAACTGACCTTGAAAAAGAAAAAAACAGGATGTTTTGCCATTTCAGGCTGCTTCACGATTTTTCTGTTTGTTTTCGTATTAGTAGCCATTGTCATGTCCTTTAATCAAAAGGAGTTAAAAAAGCTGCCGATTGATACGGAATCAATTGTTTTGTCGAGATTGGATGATTTCAAACCGCTTGTAGAAACAGAGTTAAGAGATCAAGATTTAGATCAATATACCGCGTTAATCCTCGGTATGATGTATCAAGAATCAAAAGGCAGAGGCGGAGATCCAATGCAGTCCTCTGAATCTCTTGGTTTGAAACGAAATGAAATCAATGACCCTCAGAAAAGCATTAGACAAGGAGTCCATCATTTTTCTACTATGTACAAGCATGGGAAGAAAAAAGGCGTTGATTTGGAAACCATTATCCAAAGCTATAATATGGGAATTGGCTATATTGATTTTGTTGCAAAAAACGGGGGAAAACATTCCGAGAAATTGGCAAAGCAATACTCTAAAAAGCAAGTGAAACGAAACCCAGAAGTCTATACGTGCGGAGGCAACAAAGATAACTTCCGCTACCCATATTGCTTCGGTGACTTCACATATGCTGAAAAAGTTAAAGAAAAAACGAAAACAGTTGAAGAAAAGATGAAATTGGCTTCGTCATCCTCACCATCATCGTAAAAAAAGCACTTCCTAAATGGAAGTGCTTAGATTGGACAAAGTGCTAAAATGATGTTTATTTTAGCACTTTGTCTTCTTTTCAGCGTGACATGAAAACCTTTGAAGTCTAGGAAGGACGAGTACCGGAGCGGAGCGAATTTGACATTCGTGAGCACCGGAGCGCAGGACTGGCAACGAATGCGAGGGTTTGTCTACATGCTGAAGCACTTCCTAAATGGAAGTGCTTTTCATTTTATCGCTGTTCTTTTCCGATTTCCGGCAGGATCGTTTTCGCTAAATGCTGATCCATTTCCTCATATTCATCATAATGAATCGTTTCATATAGCTCTTGTCTCGTTTGCATGTCCTTTAGCATTCCTTGCTGCGTCCCCTTCTCCATGATTTCTGTAAATAAACGCTCATACGCTTTTGCAGCAACTCTGAGTGATGACACAGGGTAAATGACCATTTGAAAGCCAAATACAGAAAATTCGTCTGCATGATAATAAGGCGTCTTACCAAACTCCGTCATATTTGCAAGAAGCGGTCCTTTAATATTGTTTGACGCATGCGTGAAGTCCTCTGCTGTGATGAGTGCCTCAGGAAAAATAGCGTCAGCTCCTGCTTCTACGTAAAGATTGGCCCTGCGGATGACATCCTCCATCCCATTTACGGACCTTGCATCGGTTCTCGCAATCACCAAAAGCGTTGGTGCCGCTTGTTTGATGGCTTTGATTTTTGCGACCATTTCTTCTACTGGAACGAGCGATTTTCCGTTTAAATGTCCGCATTTTTTTGGCATTTGCTGATCTTCAATTTGAACAGCTGCCACCTTACTTTCTACCATTTCCTTTGCAGCCCTTGCAGCATTCAATACACCGCCATAGCCAGTATCCATATCGACCAAAAGCGGCAGCTGAGAAGCTCGAATGATTTCCTTCGCTTTTTCAGCCATTTCCGTTGAATGGATCATGCCGAGATCAGGCAATCCTTTGCTGGCACAAAAAGCGGCTCCGGATAAATAGAGCCCTTGGAAGCCCATTTTTTTTGCATAGAGCGCAGACATTCCATCGTGAACGCCTGGGATTTGAAATAAAGCTGATTTGTGCATTTGTTCTTGAAAGGCTGCGGCTAATTCTGCTTGACTTGATTCATCATTCACGATCCACACACTAGTTCCCCCCTTATATGACGAATAGGTCCATAAATGCTGGTACGGTTGTTGTTTTTAATTGATTTGGATTTTGACAGAGTGACACAATTTGATCCACTTGTTTTTGTGGAAATCTCGTTTTCAAATGATAGAGCCATTTCTTTTCAAGCAGAGGAATGCCTTCCTGCCTTCTTCTGCGATGACCAAGTGGATATTCAATTTCGATTCGGTCTGTCATCGTCCCGTCTTTAAAGAAGATCTGCACACTGTTTGCAATGGATCTCTTTTTCGGATCTAAATAATCCGCTGTATATTGTTTATCTTCTTTGATGACCATTTGATCCCGGAGACGATCAATGACCGGATTTTGCGCCGTTTCTTCTTCATAATGGTCAGCTGTGAGCTCACCATAGATCAATCCAATCGCAGTAATATATTGCAAGCAATGATCGCGGTCTGCTGGATTATACAGCGGTCCCTTCTTATCGATAATCCGAATCGCTGATTCATGTGTTGTAATCTCTACTCGGTCAATGTCATCTAATCGACCTTTTACAGCGTCATGCAGGATCATAGCAGCCTCTGCAGCCGTTTGGGCATGAAACTCAGCAGGATAAGCAATTTTGAAAAGCACATTTTCGATGACGTATGATCCTAGCGGCTGAGCAAGTGTGAGAGATTTCCCTTTCATCAGAACACCTTCAAAGCCCCACTTCTCTGCACTAAGCGGTGTTTGATAGCCCATTTCCCCTTTGAGTGTCATCATTGCGAGTCTCACCCCGCGGCTTGTTGCATCACCCGCTGCCCATGATTTCCTTGATCCTGTGTTCGGGGCATGACGGTATGTTCTAAGCGGTGAATTATCAACAAACGCTTGCGATAAAACATGCTGCACGTCTTCCTTTGTTCCGCCAAGCAATGCACATACAACAGCACTTGTTGCTACTTTGACAAATAGCACATGATCCAAACCATTGCGATTCAGACAATTTTCTAAAGCCAGCACGCCTTGAATTTCATGTGCTTTGACAATCGCATGCAGTACGTCATTCATCGAAAGCGGCTCTTCTCCGTTTGCAAGCCGTGTTCTGCTGATGTAATCACTTACAGCTAATATTCCGCCTAAGTTATCTGACGGATGTCCCCACTCCTCTGCAAGCCACGTGTCATTATAATCTAACCAGCGAATCATACAGCCTATATCAAAAGCCGCTTGAACAGGATCTAGCACAAAGGAAGTACCTGGAACTCTTGCTCCATTAGGTACAACTGTTCCAGGTACGATCGGTCCAAGATGCTTCGTACATTCAGGAAAATTGAGCGCCAGCATTCCGCAGCCAAGTGTGTCTATGAGCACATAGCGTGCCGTTTCAATGGCTTCTTTACTCGTAATTTCCCCGTCTACTGCATAGGCTGCGATTTCTTCTAATAGCTGATCCGTTTGATTGGCGACTGCTGTTTTATTCATGTTCATTCCCCCATTTTTCCATCATCATCTGAAACTTTTAATCCTCTTGGCCCTAAATAACGAACTCTCGGTCTGAAAATGCGATTATGCAAATGCTGTTCAATGACATGAGCAGCTAATCCACTTGCCCTTGCAGCAAAGAAAATCGGTGTATAAAGTGAAATTGGAATCCCGAGCTCGTAATAAATAGGTGCGGCGTAATAATCAAGATTCGGATAGAGGTTTTTCTTCTCTTTCATGTATGCCTCTCCTGCTACACACATGTCATAAAGCGCTGTATCTCCCTTTGATTCCGTAAGCGTTTTCAATGATCGTTTTAAAAGAGCGGCTCTTGGGTCCATTTTTCTCATGTATACCCTATGGCCAAAGCCCATCATTTTTTCCTTTGCTGCTAATTTTCGCTCAATCAGCGCAAGGAAGCCTTCCGTTGTTTTCCCTTCGAGAAGCATATGCATGACAGCTTCATTCGCTCCTCCGTGCAAGTCACCTTTTAATGAAGAAATTGCTCCAGTAAAAGCACCATACATATCAGAATGTGTGGATGCGATGACTCTAGCGGCAAACGTTGAATTAGGAAGCTCATGTTCACTATATAATGTGAGTGTTTGGTCAAAAGCGGTGATTTCGTCTTGGGTTGGCGTGCGTCCTGTTAGCATGGTTAAAAAGGTTTCAGTGTAGGATTTGGTCTGATCTGGAGAAATAGCGGCGTCTTTTGTGAGAATATGGTAGCTTCCAGCGACAATGGCCGGCAGCTGGCCGAGTAATCGAACAGCACGCTTTTGCTGGCATGCTTCTGATCGATCTTGTAATGCATCATCGTACCCACTTAGAGCAGATATGCATGTTCTCATGGCATCCATCGGATGGGTGGTTTTTGGCAGCTTTGTTAAAATGGTTTGAATGGTTGGATGTAAGTTGGTTTGTGAGGAAATGTCTTGCTGAAATTGGTGATATTCCATCGCATCTGGCAATCTTCCATAAATAAGCAGATAGGCTGTTTCTAAATAGGTCTTTTTTTGTGCCAACTTGATGAGGTCATACCCGCGAATTACAATCTCTTCTTGCTGCACATCTAAGTATGAGATAGACGTTTCGCTTGCCACAATGTCTTCAAGCCCCGGTTTATACTGCAGTTGTTCAGTCATCATATAACCCCCGTTTCGTTCAATTGTTGTTCTCCAAACGAGCAAACGGCCAGAAATGATGTGAGTCTATAGATGGGAAGATACCGTGCAAGTCGGATACCCAATTCCCATTTTATCCAAAGCACTGCATCTTGTAAATAAAAGAACGTATGTCCAGTTGGACATACGTTAGCTGTAGTATGGAGAAATCATCATATACACAATGACGCCAGTGAGACTGACATAAAGCCATAGCGGCATGGTCCAGCGAGCAATTTTACGGTGACGCTCGACTTGCATCTGTGCACCTCTAAACAGCGTAATCAGGGCAAGCGGTACAATGACTGCTGATAAGACGATATGTGTGATTAAAATAAAGAAGTAAATTGGACGGATGATCCCTTCTCCTCCGAAATGGGTATCAGCTGCCATTGAGTGATAGGTCACATACGAAATTAAAAAGACAAGTGTCGTTGAAAATGCAGCAAAGATAAATCGTCGATGCGCTTTAATGTTCTTTTGTTTAATCATGATGAGTGCTGAAAGTAAAAAGATAAACGTAAAGCTGTTCATCACGGCATTAAGTAACGGCAAAAATGTAATATCCAGATGGCTAAATTTATCTGATTTTGGCATTAAAAATAATAAAGCGATTAATCCGTTTATGGCAATTGTTAAAATGATCACAATACCAGTAAAATTTTTCGGTTTTTGATTCTGTTCGTTCATGTTTGAAAACCTCTCTTTATTAGTTCCGACTAAGAGTATGTTATTTAAATTTCTCTATAAAGTCAATGAATTCGCTGTCTTCGTCGAATTTTAGACAAACTTGCAGGTTGCAGGCGTTCTAACGGCTTGAAAGATCCATCCACTTCCTTTAAAATTGGAATTTATGTGATTTTTATCATTTCTGATAGGAAAGGAGTAATGGACTTGTCAATCTTACAGGAAACAGCCAAAGATGTGAAGACGTTAGAGCAAGAATTACAGCAATTGCAGTTCCAAATGTATCGAATGCAAGAAAATATGAAAGATATTTCGAAAAAAGCAAAAATCATTGGCATCGATCAAGCGAAAGAAGATGAGTGGCTGATCGTCTCTGCCATTGAAAGTGCAGATACATGTAAAATTATGCTCAGCGATTGTGAAAAAGCTTTTCGCGGACAATCTGATTTTTCCTTAATTGCGGAATATCCTGAAGAAGGAAAGATTCATATTGCCGATATTAAAGGTCCGCCAGATAATGGGTATGGCTCCATCTGCATGAAGCATTTAAAAGAAATCGCAAGAGATCAGAACATCCCCGTGATTACTGGCGACCTCGTCAAAAGAGACTGGGATCACGTGGACCGCTTGATTCATTTTTATGAAAAGCATCAATTTGATGTCCAGATCAATTGGAAAGAACAAAGCGGAGAAATTTATTGGGTGGACAGCTAACGACAAAAAACCAGCGTGTATCATAAGATATGCGCTGGTTTTTTGTCGAAAATGCAAATTTTTCAGAAAAATATGTGTATTTTTGACCAAAAAAAGGGTACAATAAAAGCATCAGGCCGCCACCTGATGCTTTCTTCCAAAAAACAATTGTTTACTAGTTAAGTACTTTTACTTTGACTGATTTTACGCCCCAATTTTTCGCTTGGGATTTGCTTGGTACATGTACATCAATTTTGTTACCTTTAATTGCGCCGCCAGTATCTGCTGCGATGGCTTCACCGTAGCCTTCAACATAAACCTTACTTCCTAATGGAATGACATTAGGATCTACTGCAATGACTTTTGCATTTGGGTTTTTGTTTAAGTTTACCCCTGTTGCAGTGATACCTGAGATGCCACCATCATTTGCTGTATAAGCCGTAGCCGTAACAGTCATTTCTTTTTGTACACTTTGACTAGCAGAAGATGATTCTGCTTTAGCTGTTTCCTTTTTAGGAGCAGCTTTTTTCGTTGTTTGCTCTTTTTGGACAGGTTCCTGTTTTTGAACAGGTTCTGAGCTTACCGGAGCCGAGCTTTGGCCAGCAACACTTAGTGTTGAACCAACCATAATTATATCTGAGTTTAAGTTATTCCAAGACTTAATATCGCTAATTGACACATTGAATTTTTGAGCGATTTTCCAGAGGCTGTCCCCCTTCTGGACTTTATACTGCTCCTGAGTTTTCTCTTTTGAAGAGATTGTCAATTTATCACCTACATAGATCATATCAGTAGATAAATTGTTCCAACCCTTTAGGTCCTTTAGAGACACATCATTTTTTTGTGAGATTCCCCAAAGTGTATCACCTTTCTGTACAGTGATTTCCTTTGCAGAAGCTTGCTGCGCTCCAAATGCTGTTGTTGAGATTGCTGCAACAGCAACCAAGGACATAATAGTCTTCTTCATAAAGTAAATCCTCCCTTGTTAGCTTTTTATGGCGGCTAACGAGTGCTATCGTAACATATGTAAATGTCAATTCAATAACAAAACGATATGTTTTAGATTACAGTTCCTTTACATGAAACATCTCTCTCCATTGGTAAATCAGACCACAAAACGGCTTGATTCCCCGTCATATCAAGGTTTTACAAGGATTGAAAATGACCTGATGAAAACGCGTCCAAATGCAGCGAAAAAAATTTATTTTTCTTCTTCAAACTCTTTATTTTTTCTCTTTTTCTATAAATAAACGAATTTCTTCTAGAAAAACATCTCCATATTTCTCTCTTTTTTGAGCGCCAATCCCCTTAATTTGGAGTAATTCATCATCTGTTTTAGGCTCTACAGCTGACATTTCCTTCAATGTTTGATCAGAAAATACAACAAATGGCGGGACGCCTTGCTCTCTAGCTAGCTTCATTCTCAACGCTCTCAATCGCTCAAATAATGCATCATTTTCTTGAATGGCCTCTGCTTTGATCGCCTGCTTTTTATACACTGTCTCTTGTCCAACTAACACTTTTTTCCCTTTATGGGTCACCTTAAGTGTTGGGTAAGCACCTTCAGACATGTGCAAATACTCTTCTGTAATTAAAAATTCAATGAAGTCACTGATTTGCTGAGCCGAATGTTGTTTCATTAAAGAATATGTAGGGAGACGATCGAAACCTAGCTCTAGCACTTTTTTATTTTTAGAGCCTGCCAATACTTGGGCGATCATCATTTTACCGAATCGCTCATTCATTCTCACTGTACAAGATAACACCATCTGTGCTTCTCTTGTGACCTCTTCACGCTCTCTTTCATCAAGGCAGTTGCTGCATTTACCGCAAGGCGAACTAGCTGTTTGATCAAAATAATCCATCACAAATTGCTGCAGACATTGCTCAGTATGACAGTAATCCACCATTTGCCTTAATTTAAGCAGCTCATGCTGGTAGCGTGTCTCATCTTCTATTGACTGCTCAATGAGAAAGCGCTGCACTCTTACACCTTGAGGTGAAAACAGTAAGATGCATTCACTTTCAAGCCCATCTCTGCCGGCACGACCAGCTTCTTGATAGTAGCTTTCAATATCCCTTGGAATTTGATGATGGATCACAAAACGTACATTCGACTTATTGATTCCCATGCCAAATGCTGATGTGGCGACCATCACCTGGATATCATCATTTAAAAAGAGGTTTTGCTGCTCTTCTCTCGTATGATCATCCAATCCACCATGATAAACACCAGCTTTGATCTTTTGTTTTTTTAGTCGATGATAAATGTTATCCGCTTCTTTACGAGTGGCGGTATAAATAATGCCAGACTCAAGACTGTTTTTCTTCATATATTGTGTGATGAAACGTTCACTGTTTTCTCCTTTGATCACTTGAAAGGACAAATTTTCTCTAGCAAACCCAGTAAAGATGGTTTCTTCTTCGTTGATACCAAGCTGTTCACATATATCTTGATGGACCTTTTTCGTCGCTGTAGCTGTTAATGCGACAATCACCGGTCTTTTTGACAGCTTGTTCAAGCATTCTTGAATGAAGCGATAACTTGGCCTAAAATCATGTCCCCACTCGGATATACAGTGCGCCTCATCAATCGCAATTAAAGGAATCGTTAACCGATCTAACAGCTGAAAAAAACGTTCATTTTGTAAGCGTTCAGGTGTGATATAAAGCAGTTCATATTCCCCTTTTTCGCATTTTTTCAGCCTTTCATTCATTTCAGCTGCGGACAGAGTGCTGTTTAAAAAGGAAGAACGGATGCCCATCTCATTTAACGCATCAACCTGATCCTTCATTAAAGAAATAAGCGGAGATACCACGATCGTTGTACCTTCCATCATTAGTGCAGGGATCTGATAGCAAACTGACTTCCCTCCGCCTGTCGGCATAATGCAGACGGTATCCTTTTGTTTATTTACAATCGCTTCAATGGCTTGTTTCTGTCCTTTTCTAAAGGCATCAAAGCCATAATATTGTTTCAGGAGTGCTTCTGCTTGTTCTAACATTCAATTCCCTCTCTGTCATTTGTTTTGTCCATTTTAACATAGATTCTTGCCTCTACAGGCGATCAGTTGAATTTCGTCTTTTTACAAAATAAAAAGCCATTTTCCGAAATGGAAAATGGCTTGAATCATCCTAGGAAAAGCTGCGGATGCCGTAATCTAAGTAAGAAAGTTTTAAACCACCACTCCTCAAAGTGGGTGTTTGCAGAAACGTTCCTGTCTTCCTCTCTAAAGAGGCATGACATTCCGGCTTCAATATAAAACTCCCTATTACAGCTTAAAGGTTAAAACTTAATTAACATTACGCGCATCGCAGCCTTTAAACTATATTACACGAAAGTTTATTAAATTTCAAGAGATCTTTTTTCTATAAAAGACTCGTGTATACAAAAGTTTTGTCCTTGTACACATAAGAAAAAATTATTCTAAAAAAATGTAACTTACACTTATTTCCCTATTTTTCATCGTCTATGTCAACATCCTGCTCTTCCTCTAATCGTTCATACGTATCTGAATGCATCTGATCCATTGTTTGTCTATTTGTTAAATCACGCATTTGATCAGAGAAATTACGGTCAAACTCGTTTGGGTCTTGAGTGGTTTCTTCATTTTTCTTCGCATCAATTGAATAACGTGTATATGGGACTGCTTTTAAACGTTCATATGGAATGTCTTTCCCTGTTTTCTCACAAACCCCATATGTTCCGTCTTCCATTCGTTTCAGTGCTGCATCAATTTCGTCTTCAAGCTGGCCATCAACTTGGTCCAGTGTTTGTTCGGTCATGCGGTCTAAATAGATGCTCCCATGATCAGCGATATGGTTTCCAACACCATTTGAAATCTCGCTGGATTCACTTAGCATAGATTCTTCTTTCTTTTTTGACCCTTTTACATCTTCCTTTAATTGATTCAATCTTTCGTATAAATCAGCTTTTTGTTCTTTCGTTAAGCCCACGGTCAATCACTCCTTTCTTATTACCTACCCGCTGCAAACGAAATGAAAACATCAAAAAAGCCGCCGCCTTTTTGGCAGCAGCTTTCTTCTCTTACAGGGTGCGAAGTGCTTCTTCTACTGGTTTATCCCCTTTAATTAAGTCAAAGGATTTATTTTTCACATTGGATTCTGTTAAGCTTTCCACAAGTACAGCGGCTACGTCCTCTCTTGAAATCTCAATGTTTTGATCATCTTGAATATGCTCCGCTGCTTCGATCTTTCCTGTCTTTTCCTCATGCAGCAAAGCACCTGGACGGACAATGGTGTAGGAAAGCCCAGACTGTTTTAAATGTTCATCTGCTTTTCTTTTCGCTTCATAATAAATTTCCATACTTCCTTGCCCTTTTCCCTGGTTTGGATCATCGGCATTATAGGAACTTAGCATCACAAAATGCTGAATGTTTTCTTTTTTCGCTGTGTCAACAAGACGTTTTGCACCTTCTTGATCCACTGCAATCGTCTTATCTGCACCTGTTTTTGAGCCTGAACCAGCTGCAAAGATGACAGCATCTGCTTGTTTCACAGCATCTGTCACATCCTTTTCAAGATCACCGATGACAGGTGCTGCACCAAGTTCTTTTAGCGCATCCGCTTGTTTTTCATCTCGAATGAGAGCAAAAGGTTCATGTCCTTTTTCTTTTAAATAACGAATGACGAGCCTGCCTGTATGTCCATTTGCTCCAGCAACTAATACTTTCATTGTTCATTCTCCTTTCTGTATCTGTTTCATCTTTATCCTTTTTTGCTATCATTCAAACACCTAAACAAAAAAAGCCCCTCCCAGCAAATATGGGGAAGGGCTCAGGCAATGTGCGATCTATAAAAAAAAGTAGAATGAGAAAAGTGCATGTGATCTATGTAATCGCAAGGTTGATCAGCAAAGATGTTTTGTCAAAATGGCTTGCACATCACTCAAATCCGTCTCTTTTGAAAAATCGAGTTCAAATACTTTTGAGCTTGTGACAAGCAGCATACCTGTGTCCTGATCAAACACGCCAGCTTCTTGAATGGCAAAACTTTCAATTGATCGATACGGCAAGGAGACCCTGACTTTCTTCTTAGAAAATACGCGGTTATCGCCAAAGATCAGTCGTTTATTGGTGAAACAAATTTGGTCGTGACGCAGTCTGTAAACAGCTTCAATTCTTTCCCCTTCAATTAGTAAGGATTCGAATTTCTTATCATTTTGTTTACTGACAGAAAAAATACCCACGTAAACCCCCTCTTCCTCCATCAAATTCCTTTATGAAAAAACGGCCACACGCTCTGTGGGTACGTTTTGTTCTCACTTATAGAATACGCTATAAATAGTCGTTATTCCATTACGAATAGATTAAATTTCATTTAACTTTTTCTTTTTGATTCGATGCTCTTTCCTCTACTTATTTAGACAGTTAAAGCAGGAAAAAAGTTTCAGTTCTTTTTGAGAAAAATGGTTGAATTGTGACCAATAAAAAAACAGTGATTTTTTCAAATCACTGTCAGCGTGTAGACAAACCCTCGCATTCTTTGTCAGTCCTGCGAGCCGGTGCTCACGAATGTCAAATTCGCTCCGCGCCGGTACTCGTCCTTCCTAGGGCTGCAAAGGTTTTCATGTCACGCTGAAAAAAAAGACAAAGTGCTAAAATAAAAATCATTTTAGCACTTTGTCAACAATCTGGACTATTCGTCTTTTGGTGTTTCAATGGTTCCCTCGGCATATACATCGGAAATCTGCTCAAGCGTAATTGCCATATCAGCATCTTCGTTATCATGCCAAGCATTTTGTTGATTCTGCTCATCTGTTTGCTTCTTTTTCATCATCATCACCCTTTACTGTTTTTCTTAGTATGAGTGATGATCACCAAAATCATTCAGCAGAAAAGTCTTCGAAATACTCTTTATAATACCCGCCTACTTTACCTGTATTATCAACGACAAACAGGAATTCTTCTGTTTCATTTTTCACTTCATATGTGCTTCCAACCGTTAGTGCACGGTCGACCATATATTTTTTCGCATTCGTATGTATACATTTTACTTGTTTTAACGTTTGAGCCGTTTGCCAGTTTTGATGGATCATGATTTAAAAACTCCTTTTTTCATCTATACATTTATTGTAGCCAATTTTTCATGAAATGCAATGAGTGTTATGGATTGCTTTCGTACATGTGGTGTAATATGATGAATGTATACGTTTACATCCATGTGCGTATACTAGATCATTTGCTTCAGGTCCGCTTTTTCACCTAGAACTCGCAGAACAATCCATATCTTTAAGGAGGTTTGTTTATTTATGAGCTCTACAACACTTCAAATTAGTTCAAAACTCGAATCTTTTCTCCAAGGGACGAAAAAACTCTACATTAATGGTCAGTTTGTCACAAGTCACGATAACAAAACCTTTTCAACTCCTAACCCAGCCACAGGTGAAACCCTTATTGATGTATATGAAGCAGGTGCAAAAGACATTGATGAGGCAGTAAAAGCAGCCAAAAAAGCCTTTCATGGTCCTTGGCGCTCCATGTCTGCCGCCGAACGCGCCCGCCTCATGTTTAAGCTTGCTGATTTAATGGAAGAAAACCTAGAAGAGCTCGCTCAGCTTGAAACTTTAGATAACGGAAAACCAATTAATGAAACAACAAATGCAGATATCCCTCTCGCAATCGAGCATATGCGCTATTATGCGGGCTGGACAACCAAAATAAGTGGGCAAACCATTCCTGTCAGCCAAGGATACTTTAATTATACCCGTCATGAGCCTGTTGGCGTTGTTGGACAAATCATACCTTGGAACTTCCCGCTGCTTATGGCCATGTGGAAAATGGGTGCTGCACTTGCGACAGGCTGCACCATCGTGTTAAAACCAGCAGAACAAACACCCCTCTCTGCGCTTTATTTAGCTGAATTAGTGGATAAAGCCGGCTTCCCAGAAGGTGTGATTAACATCGTACCTGGATTTGGCGAAACAGCCGGGAATGCGTTAACCGATCACCCTGATGTGAATAAGCTTGCCTTCACGGGGTCAACAAGTGTTGGGAAACTCATCATGGAGAAAGCAGCCAAATCCATTAAGAGGGTCACATTAGAACTTGGCGGAAAATCACCAAACATTATTTTACCAGATGCAGATTTAAAGAAAGCCATTCCAGGTGCTTTAAACGGCGTCATGTTTAACCAAGGTCAGGTATGCTCTGCAGGTTCGAGGGTCTTTGTTCACCGGAGTCAATATGATGAGGTTGTCGATCAAATGGCTGAATATGCGACATCCCTCAAACAAGGAGCCGGTCTTCATCAAGATACGCAAATCGGACCTCTCGTAAGTAAAGAACAGCACGAGCGCGTGTTAGGCTATATTGAAAAAGGTAAATCAGAAGGTGCAACAGCCGTTGTCGGTGGCGATTGCCCTTATGAGGCTGGTTATTTTGTCTCCCCTACTGTTTTTAAAGATGTAGAAGATGACATGACCATCGCAAAAGAAGAAATCTTTGGACCTGTCCTATCTGCGATTCCTTACGATTCCATTGATGAAGTGGTCGAAAGAGCCAACCAGTCTGACTATGGATTAGCCGCAGGACTTTGGACAGAAAACTTAAAGCATGCCCATGATATTGCTGCACGTCTTGAAGCAGGCACGATTTGGGTCAACTGCTATAACGTCTTTGATGCTGCCTCCCCGTTTGGAGGATATAAGCAATCAGGTTTAGGCAGAGAAATGGGATCATACGCTCTTAACAACTATACAGAAGTCAAAAGTGTGTGGATTAATCTCCAAGACTAATGACGCCTATAAAGCCGGTGACTATGTCATCGGCTTTTTTGTGATTGCATGTGACAGGCAGGCTCCTGAATATAGTAATAAAGGAAAGGAGCATGGCCGAATATGCAAGATTTTAAAACAAAAGTAAACGAATATATTGATGAATTGCACATGCAACTGCAGAGCAGACAACGAGAAGATGGTGCTTTTGTCTTCTGCTTTGAAGGGCCAATGATGACAAATGCTTTTTTGATTATGCTGTTAAAGGCTGTCGGCGATTCGGATCAGGCACTCGTTCATCAATTGGCAGAAGCTATACGCGAAAAGCAAAATGAGGATGGTTCTTTTTCTTTGTATCATGATCAGGCGGGACATGTAACCGCGACTGTGCAAGGCTATTGTGGAATGCTCGTGTCAGGCAGGTATCAACAAGATGAGCCGCATATGGAAAAAGCAGCACATTTTATTCGATCAAATGACGGCTTGAAGAACGTTCATTTTATGACAAAGTGGATGCTTGCTGTCAATGGCATGCACCCTTGGCCATACTTCTATGCACCACTTTCATTTTTACTCATCCCTACATACTTCCCGCTTCACTTCTATCATCTTAGTGCATATGCAAGAATTCATTTTGTCCCAATGATGATCGCACTCAACAAACGATATACCTCTCATGAACAGTTTCCAAACTTAGCACATCTTGATGCAAACATGTCTAAAAATCCTTTTGACTGGTTTATGGCAAGAGAAGAACGTTCCACTCACCACTTTCTAGCATACATGCGGTCGTATACTGCACTCGACAGCCGGCTCGACTTTTTCGGGTATGAGGCAGCGAAGGGGTATATGTTTGACCGCCTTGAAAAAGATGGCACGCTGTACAGCTATTTAAGTGCCAGTATTTTTATGGTCTATGCACTCATGAGTCTTGGATACTCTCCGGGCCATCATCTCATTTTAAAAGCAGTCAAAGGGATGAAACAGCTAGTCACTGACTGTGGGTGCAGGAAATATGCTGAGAATTCTACATCCACTGTTTGGGATACAGCGCTTGTCAGTTATGCTTCTCAGCGAGCAGGCAGAACACAAGATGATCCAGTTATCAAAAAGTCTTTTACGTACTTACTGAACCGGCAGCAAATGAAGAAAGCAGATTGGGCGATCCATAACCGGCATGCGGCTCCGGGAGGCTTTGGTTTTTCAGATTTGAACACAAATAACCCAGATTGTGATGATACGCAAATTGTGTTAAAAGCCATTCCTCAAACTTACGCTCCCGTTCAGTGGAAACGAGGATTTGATTGGCTTCTTTCCATGCAAAACCGGGATGGCGGCTTTTCAGCTTTTGAAAAAAATCAAAATCACTTCTTGCTTCGTCATCTCCCGCTCGAATCTGCTGAGGATGCGGCCATTGATCCTTCTACTCCTGATATTACAGGTCGTGTGCTCCATCTTATCGCTCTTGAAGAGAACAACAAGTCACCACTCATGCAAAGGCAAAAAGATCATTGTGTGAAATGGCTGCTTGATCATCAAGAGAAAAACGGATCGTGGTTCGGCAGATGGGGCGTTTGCTATATTTATGGTACTTGGGCTGCGTTAACAGGACTAAAGGCTGCTGGCATCTCCTCATCGCATCCTGCTGTTCAAAAAGCATGTCGATTTTTAAAAACAATTCAATTAGAAGATGGCAGCTTCGGAGAATCGTGTAAAAGTGCAGAGGTTAAAAGGTACGTCCCGCTTCCATTTGGGACAGTAGTTCAAACGGCTTGGGCTGCTGAGGCACTTTTACAATATGTGCAGCCAGATGACAAAGTGATTTTAAAAGCCATCTCATTTTTGATTCAACATCAGCACTCGAGTGAAGCCTTGCACTATCCAGTAGGCATTGGTCTTCCAAAGCAATTTTATATCACCTATCATAGCTATCCATTTGTCTTTCCAATGGTGGCTTGTTCCACATTTTTAGAAGAAATGAGGCGTAAAAATGAATAAGGAAGAATATCGCATGCAGCTTAAAGATTGGCTTAGCTCCATTCAAGGTGCAGTTCAAGATGAAAACATCCGTCAGAAAGCAGAACATTTATCGTTCATCATGAATGATGAACATTCCAGTGAAGAAGAGTGGTACGAATTGGCTGAAAGTATTGCAGAGGATATAATCCCACAAGATGCAATGCGAGATGTTGCAGTTGGCGGCCATCAATTACCCCCTCTCCCGTACCGCTATGATGCATTAGAACCGTTTATTTCAAAAGAGATTATGTATTTGCATCACCAGAAGCATCATCAATCATATGTTGATGGTCTGAACCAAGCTGAGCTTGCCTTAAAAAGAGCAAGAAGAACCAATGATTTTAAAATGATCAAGCATTGGGAACGGGAGCTTGCCTTCAATGGTGCGGGACACTATTTACATTGCATTTTTTGGTTTTCTATGAGTCCTTCAGGGAAACAAAAGCCCACTGGGCAAATGCTTCGTCTTATTGAACAGTCGTTTGAAAGCTATGATGCATTCAAATCCCAATTTTCAGCTGCAGCCAAACAAGTTGAAGGTGTTGGATGGGCCATTCTCGTATGGGCACCAAGATCTCAGCGATTAGAGATTTTACAAGCAGAACGCCATCAATTTTTATCACAATGGGATGTAATCCCTCTTCTAACTCTTGACGTATGGGAGCACGCCTACTATCTGCAATATCTTAATGAAAAAGCGACATATGTAGATCGTTGGTGGAATGTCGTTGACTGGCGTGAGCCAGAAGCACGTCTTAAGCAAGCTCAGCAAGTGAAATGGGCCCCTTTTTAAAAACGCTACTCCATGTAGGCATTTGCTTATATGGAGTATTTATAGTTTACATAATATTATTATCAAAACTAAAAGAACGGGTTGTTTTTTCAGAAAATTCATTTAAAATAAGAAAGATATGTGAGGAAAGAGAGCTGAAGCAATGAATGAAGATTTTATTAACCATTAGTCACTTTGCAGGAAGAACCTTTGCGATTTGGGTCATTTTATTTGCGTGTCTTGGATTTGCCTTTCCTGCCGAATTTTCTAAGATTGGACCTTATATTCCTTTTTTACTCGGTATTATTATGTTTGGGATGGGGCTTACCCTGTCTGCTGAAGATTTTAAAGAGCTGTTTCGAAAACCTCTCTATGTGCTGATTGGGGTTCTAGCGCAATACACACTCATGCCGCTTATCGCCTTTCTATTAGCTTACGGATTACAGCTTCCTTCTGAAATTGCAGTAGGCGTTATTCTTGTGGGCTGCTGCCCAGGCGGTACAGCATCCAATGTGATGACCTTTTTGGCGAAAGGAAATACGGCATTATCTGTAGCCGTCACCACCTTATCGACCCTTCTTGCTCCATTTTTAACACCTGTCTTTATTTTACTCTTTGCAAGATCATGGTTACCTGTATCGCCAGAAGCGCTATTTTTGTCAATTGTACAAGTTGTGTTGATCCCAATTATCTTAGGCGTTATCGTTAAATTGTTTTTCAAAAAACAAGTGACCTATGCGGTTCAAGCACTGCCGCTTGTATCTGTCGCCGGAATTGTAGTGATCATTGCAGCGGTTGTTAGTGCAAATAAAGAGCAGATTCTTCAATCTGGGCTGCTGATATTGGCCGTTGTGATCTTACATAATGGACTTGGTCTTTTATTTGGTTACCTTATTGCAAAGTGGTGCAAAATGGATATCCCTTCTCGAAGAGCCATCTCGATTGAAGTAGGCATGCAAAACTCTGGACTTGGTGCAGCTCTAGCGACAGCACACTTCTCGCCACTTGCAGCCGTACCAAGTGCCATTTTTAGTGTGTGGCATAATTTATCTGGTTCCTGGCTTGCGACGTATTGGTCAAAGAGAGGAAATGCTGAAAATGAAAAGAAAAAAAGCTAGCACCTTAATGGGTGCTAGCTTTTCAAATTGAAGATTATCCTTCAAGCAATAGCTGCTCTGGATCTTCAAGTAAGTTTTTAATCGTGACAAGGAATCCAACTGCTTCTTTACCATCGACAATCCGGTGGTCGTAAGAAAGAGCTAAATACATCATCGGTCGGTTCTCAAAACGTTCTTCATCAATTGCCACAGGTCGAAGCTGAATTTTGTGCATCCCTAAAATTCCAACTTGAGGGCTGTTTAAAATTGGTGTCGAAAGCAGTGAACCAAATGTTCCGCCGTTTGTGATCGTGAATGATCCACCTTGCAGCTCATTTAGAGATAATTTATTATCTCGTGCTTTTTTCGCAAGATGACCAATTTCCTTTTCAATCCCTGCAAACGACAATCTGTCTGCATCACGGACAACCGGTACGACAAGTCCTTCGTTAGCAGCAACAGCGATGCCGATGTCATAGAATTTCTTCAAGACGAGCTCATCACCTTGAATTTCTGCGTTAAGCAGCGGATATTTCTTCAGTGCTGCTACAACTGCTTTTGTGAAGAAAGACATGAAGCCAAGCTTTACATCATTTTGTTCAAGGAAGGCATCTTTACGGCGTTTTCTTAAGTCCATCACAGCCGTCATATCTACTTCATTAAATGTCGTCAGCATTGCAGCCGTTTGCTGAACCTCAACTAAACGTTTTGCAATCGTTTGTCTGCGGCGCGACATTCTCTCACGTTCAATTGGCTTTCCTGGTTGTTCATTTTGCACCGCAGCATTTGCTTTTGGCGCGGCTTTTGGTGCACTTGCAGGTGCTTCATTCTTTTGATAAGAAGCGACATCCTGCTTTCGTACCCTGCCCAGCGGATCTACGGTTGGAATTTCAGATAAGTCTAGTCCCTTCTCTCTCGCTAGTTTTCTAGCTGCAGGAGAAGCGATAGTTCTGCCATTACCAGATTTCGGCTCTTCTTTCACTGCTTCTTCTTTTTGAGCAGCTGCCGGTTCATCTTTCGGAGCTGGTGCAGACTCTTGCTCAGGTGCTGGAGCTGCGGACTCGCTTCCGCCAGCTTCACCCGCTGCAATTGTTCCGATGACTTCTCCAACTTGTACAGTGTCACCAGAACCTTTCAGCACTTCTTTGAGTACACCAGATTCTTCTGCTGTCAGTTCGACATTGACTTTATCTGTTTCAAGTTCTAACAGGTACTCTCCCTGCTCCACATAATCGCCCGGCTGCTTTAGCCATTGAGCTATCGTTCCTTCCGAGATCGATTCCGCTAATTCAGGTACTTTAATTTCCGCCATTTTTCATTTCCCCCTTAGTTTTTGCGAGTCAAGCTATCAGATACAATTCGTTCTTGTTCTTTTTTATGCACAGTTGGATCACCCTCAGCCGTACTTGAACGTCTTCTTCGGCCGATGTAACGTACTTTTACTTTTTCAGGCGCAATTTCACGTAAATATGGCTCAATGTATCCCCAAGCCCCCATATTTTGTGGCTCTTCTTGCGCCCATACGATTTCTTCTAAGTTTGTTAGTTTTGATAAAATCGCTTTAATATCTTTGGCTGGGAATGGATATAGTTGTTCCACTCTCGCAATGTGAAGCCAATCTTTCGGCTCTTCCATTTGAGTAAAACGATCACTAATATCGATTGATACCTTCCCGCTAGATAGCACGAGTCGAGATACTTTTTCGTGATCATGCACAAGGCCTGGTTGTTCAAGAACTGGTTGGAACTGTCCATCCGTTAATTCCTGGACTTCAGACAATGTGTTCGGGTTACGAAGCAAACTCTTCGGTGTCATGATGACAAGCGGACGAATCTCTTCACGAAGCAGCATTTTCGCCTGTCTTCTAAGAATGTGGAAGTATTGCGCTGCACTAGTCAAGTTCGCCACTGTCCAGTTATTCTCAGCAGCTGATTGCAGGAATCGCTCTGTTCTTCCACTTGAATGCTCAGGACCTTGTCCTTCATATCCATGAGGCAAGAGCATCACTAGACCTGATTTTTGTCCCCATTTTGCGCGTCCAGCTGAAATAAATTGATCGAAATACACTTGAGCCGCATTTGCGAAGTCTCCAAATTGAGCCTCCCAAATGACTAACGTTTCAGGAGAATAGACATTATAACCATATTCAAACCCGATGACTGAGCCCTCTGACAGTGGACTATTATGAACAGTAAATGATGCGTTTGCATCACTCAGCTCATGAAGAGCAATAAATTCATCTCCAGTTTGACTGTCGTGAAGAACAAGGTTTCTTTGAGCAAAAGTACCGCGCTCTGAATCCTGTCCGGTCATTCGAATTGGCGTACCGTCTTTTAATATAGATGCAAATGCAAGTGCTTCCCCAAGTGACCATTCTACTTTACGGTCATCTGTAAACACTTTTGCACGTTTTTCAAGGATCCGTTTAAGCTTACCAAATACTTGGAAATCGTCCGGCCAGCTGATCAATTCTTCATTCAGCTTTCGTAATACATCAAACTCTACGGATGTATCCACTGCTGGGAAGCCATTTGATACTGGTTCTGGCAGTTCAATTTCTTGAATCGTATGCTCTTTCTTTGAAGGCACCTTTTGATAGGCTTCTTCTATTCTTGTCGCTACAGCCTGCTCGATTTCTTCTCGTTGTTCTTTTGTCAGAAGACCTTCTGTGACAAGTTTATCTGCAAAGATATTCTTGACCGTTTTATGCTTTCTGACTGCATCATATAGCATTGGCTGAGTTGTAGAAGGCTCATCCATTTCGTTATGACCGTATCTGCGGTAACCAATCAAGTCAATTAAGAAATCCTTCTTAAAGCGTTTGCGGTATTCTACAGCTAATTGAACAGCCGCTAAACATGCTTCCGGATCATCTGCATTGACGTGAACAATTGGAATCTCAAACCCTTTTGCAAGGTCACTTGCATATTTCGTCGAACGAGATTCATTGCTTTCCGTTGTGAACCCGATCATATTGTTTGCAATGATATGGATGGTTCCACCAACTTGATAGCCTACAAGTTGACTTAAATTTAATGTTTCTGCCACAATTCCTTCTCCAGGAAATGCCGCATCACCATGAATTAAGATGGCTAATGCCTTTTCAACGTCTTGTACTGGATAGCCCTTTTGAGTACGTAATTCCTGAGCAGCACGTGTGCTTCCTTCAATGATTGGATCAATGAATTCCAGGTGACTTGGGTTATTAGCAAGCGTGACTCTCGCACTCTTTGTATCTTCGTCTTTAATTTGACGATCTGCTCCAAGATGGTACTTTACATCACCTGTCCAACCGTAGCTGATGCCAATAGAGCCTTCTGATGGAACAAGCTCTTTATTTGGCGCATGCTGGAATTCTGAGAAAATAATCTCATATGGTTTTCCTAACACATGTGCTAATACATTTAAACGGCCTCTGTGTGCCATTCCAATGTTAATATTTGAAGTCCCTTGTGTAACAGACTCTGAAATAATTTCATCAAGTACTGGGACAAGTGCGTCTAAACCTTCTATCGAGAAGCGCTTTTGCCCAACAAATGTTTTATGAAGAAATTGTTCGAACTGCTCAACTTCTGTTAATCTCTTGAATACAGAAACTAGTTTATCGGCTGGTTTTTTCTTAAATAGTTCACCAGACTCGATTGATTTTGAGAGCCAGTTCCGTTCTTCGAAATCATGTACGTGATCAAACTCAAATGAAATGGTACGCTTATACGTATTTCTCAAATGGTTAATGGCTTCTATGCCGTTTGAAATGTGTTTTGGTGCGTCAGGACTAATAATAGAGATTGGAATATTCTTGACGTCATCTTCTGTTAAACCGTATTCCTTTAAAGGAAACAGCTCTTGTAATTCCTTTTCTTTGCGAAGAGGATTGACGGAAGCATTTAAATGGCCATACGTTCTGATGTCTTCTGCCAGTTTAACGACTGATGCTATCTTTTGGATTTGTTCAGAAGTAACTACGCTATTTTCTTTTTTCCCAATTTCCTCCTTCATTTCACTCGGTGGTGCACCAAGTTCATCAAATATGCCTCTTAGATCTTCATCAACACTAGTAGGATCCTGGACATACTGATCGTAGAGCTCGAGCACATAGCCGAGGTTCGGACCATGAAATTCTTCCCAACTCAACGGTTGTTTCACATCATTTTGAAACATTTTGAACACTACCCCCAACTTTGATCATCAAGTGATTGAACACTATCTCGATATAACTTCCAGAACACAATGACCAAATTTATGTAATAAAACGCTTCCAATAATATTCTACCACTGTTTCGGATTACTTTCTACATTCTTTGTTCAATTAAAGATAAAAAATTCACAGAAAAACAAAAAATTTAAATCATTCCGAAAAATATTTTGAAGAAAGGGGCAAAACCTTATGCCCCAATGCTTTTATGCAGTAATTTCTTCAGTAATGGATATAAAACATCTGGCAATGTATCGACATCTGGTACAAAAATGCTGAACTTGCCATACATATCTTGAATGGTTTTCATCTGCGCTTCTTCGATCGGTGAATTGGATAAAAACACATTGATTACCTCAATGCCTTTTTTCCTCGCCTCAAGAACTGCTTCATGTGTATCGACGATCCCATTTTGTTCGTAGCTGAATGCAGCTGGCTCTCCGTCGGAAAAAACAATGAGAAACTTTTGCTCTTCTCTTCGTTTTAATATCATTTTTGTCATTTGGCGAATTGCATAGCCATCCCGGTTATCCTCTTCTGGTTCAAGAGACATAATGGAAGGACCTGCATCAAATAAAGAATCTTTGAACGACACGACTGTGTTGAAATAGTTCGGCTGACTTGTTTCTGATGCATCGTTTGTATCTTCCCAAAACCCCACAATTTGATGTGGGACTTGAACGGACTTTAAGGCTTCATGAAATAGAACAATGCCTTTTTTCGTCTCATCCATCTTGTCAAACATGCTGGCAGAACAATCCACTAATAAAGTGAAAACAGCATCAATCTCCGAAGAAGGTGCCTGTTTTTTATAGAAAAGACGCGGATTCGACTCTGTAAAGTAACGAATGAGCTTTTTACTCAGACGTCCTGCATGAAGATCCGTTTTTGGCCATGTTTTTTTATGTTCGAGCGTTTTTTGAATCATCTGTTTTAACCGTTTCTGATAAGGCTCAATCTCCTTGGCGTGCTGCTTGTATACAACAATTTGTTCTGGCGCGGGAGGATCTGGTGACATCATGACTGGAAACGCGTATTTGTTCTCTTTTCCATTCTCATGAGCATCCGCTCCGCTTTCCTCGCCTTCAGCCTCTTCCAGCGCCTCAAGCTTTGAATAATCTTTTCGGTGAGTCTGCTTGGCAGAGCCTTGGACAGTGCCAAGTGCTTGATCTCCGTCATCGCCTTCTCTTGCTGCATCCTTCCCGAGATCACTTTTCCCGCCGTGCTCTAAATCAAATTGAAGGAAGCTTTTTGACGGCGCTTCTGTTTCTCGATGCCACACTTCCATATACTCTTGGTGGATGTCTTCATCGCCCTCTTTTTCCCGGTCGACTTTGATGTCTTCACTTAATTTAGGTTTTCTTTTTAAGTCATGAAACAGCGGTTCTTTTGCCGCTTTTTCATAGTCCAATTCTGGGAAGAAAAAGTACGTATTCAGCATATCTTTATCAAGAAGCTCATCAAAGCCTTCCATTAATTCTTTGACGATGACTGCGATATCTCCGGTTGAACGCGCTTCATATACACGCTCAAGACTTGATTCAATAAATGGAATCATTGGGTTGATCCGCTCGTGAAGAGGCGGAATTTCTTCTAGCGGTGAATCCGCTGTCAGCTTCACATACATTGCACAATAGAGTGCATCCGTTAAAATGCTCCGCTCTTGGTTAATCGTTAATTGCGTCTTAAAATGACGCCGGTACAGTTCTCTTCTTCGTTTAAATACCTTTTTTGTTCCTGGGCGGTCTCGTTTAATCTGCTCTTCAATCCGGATATCTTCAAAGAGCATAAACAATTGTTTACACAGGTCAGGAATGGACATTGTATGAGCATAGCGAATGATTTCCTGAAAGACAGTCAGATCACTATAAACGGTTCCAACTGCACGGAGGAATACATCACTTTTCAGTCCGGTTGTCATGTCTTCTTGTTTACGGTCATCCCAAAAATGACTGATGAAAATTTTCTTTTCAAAAGGATCATAGTAGGACTGCACCCCGTATTCAAGCTCGACATCATCACTTTTTGCTAACGTTTTGGCTAAATCCGTTAATTCCATAAATAAAAATGAATCGATTCTGCTGTCATTAAATTTGATGAATTTCAAAACTCAGAACCTCACTCGAATAATGTTTGGGCAATATTTCTTACCGCTGCTTTTTCCCGGTCATCTTCTAGCTTTTCAACAATCCCTCGTTCAACTGCACGAAGCGGCGGGATGTATTGCGCAAGATCACATGTGTCTAGAAGTGCGCGAATGGATGCTGCTTCTTCACTTACCTGCCCGTTGTGTGCCTGTGTAATGAGGTCTGATGAGAGCTGCACGAATTGATCGATTAAACGTTCATCCTTTAATACAGATTGAGATTGCAGTACATCCTTTAAGATGCCGCCGCCGATATATGGAACGTCAATGACAACAAAACGGTTTTTTAACGCTTCATTTAGAGGCACTGTGCCGACATAGCCTTCGTTGATTGCCGCTATCACGCCAAAGCCTTCATCTGCTCGAACGACCTCTCCTGTAAATGGATTTGTCATCATTTTTCTGTAGTCGAGTACACCGTTTAAAATAGGCAGAGTTTCTGGCTTTGCCATGTTGATTTCATCAATATATAAAAGATGGCCTTTTTTCATTGCTTTCGTTACGGGTCCTTCAATAAATTCAATAGAAGCAACTTGACCATCATTGTGAATGGTTTTATAGCCAATCAAGCTTTCTGCATCAAGATCAACCGAGCAGTTCACACTGTGCATCGGCTGCTGAAAGAAAGCAGATAAAGTTTCTGCTAGTTTTGTTTTACCTGAACCGGTCGGCCCTTTTAAAAGAACGTTTTTGCCGAGTGCTAGTGCAATCATCGCATCTTGTATGATAGACGTATCCTGTGATTCATAGCCGCCTGTTCCAATAAGCGGACGGAATTCTTCTTCTAGTCCTTTTGCTTTTGCTTCAATCATTGCTTGAATTTCTTCTGGGAGTGATTGTTCGTTAAACATGTGTGATTAATTCCTCTCTTCGATCATTTTCCTCACCAAGTATACTAAAAAAACCTTTATGCACTCAATACATAAAGGCTAGACATCTGTTATTTTACCATTTCTTTTGTGATCGCTCCGCATGCGATGCGTTTCCCTGAGTTTCCAGAAGGGTTGCTTAAGTAATCATCTGCTTCTGCATGAATGATAAAGCTACGCCCATTTTGATCGATTAATTGGTTCGATCCTCCCTTTAACGTCACATCTGGTACATTCACGACAACATCAATTTGTCCATCTGCCCCAACTTCTAAATTAGGCATATCTCCAGCATGGTGGCCTTTTGGGTTATCAAAGCCATGCTCCCGGTGTGTTGGATTAAAGTGAGCCCCTGCCGTTTCAAAATCTGGCGCTTCACATCTTCCTGTTTCGTGAATATGGAAGCCATGAGGACCTGGCGGCAGATTTTTCGCTTTCACATGTAAATCCAGTCCGTTTTCTGAGGAGTCTCTTACTTCGATACTTCCTATTTTTTGGCCGTTTTCATTGATGAGTGACGTGGTAACTGGTGCTTGTTTAGGCGCTGCAACTTCAATGGTTTCTTCTGTCGTCTCTTTTTTCGGCGGTGCATGACATGCTGTTGCGACAAAGACCAGACACATCATGATCAACCACATTGACTTTTTCATATGACTGCCCCCTTTTGATATCAGTATGGACAACCTGATCAATAGGCAAACAAAAAAAGCCGAAAATCGGCTTTTTTAGAAGAAACGTTTTGCACCTAAGTAGGCTTTTTTCCAATATGAGTTGCTTAAGTTCGAGATCCCCACACCGCTGTCACTTGCATGAAGGAAATCTCCTCCGCCAAGGTATAGCCCCATATGAGATGGACCCGCTTTGTACGTTGTGAAATAAACAAAATCGCCAACTTGAGGTGTGCTCACAGGTTTCATCATACTCCAGTAGCCTGCTGTGCTTAATCTGGATACAGACGAAACTTTATTAATGAGGTAATAAACAAAGCCGCTGCAGTCAAATCCAGATGGTGTATTGCCGCCCCATCTGTAAGGAATGCCTGTCAGCTTTTTCCCTTCTTGGATCATCGTCGTGATTTTTGCATTCATCGGCACATCATTTTTGTTATTATTGACCGGTGTTGTCGAACCGTTAGACGTAGAACCATTCGACCCTGAAGCTGCACCATTAATTTTGAGAACTTGTCCAATTCTAAGCACATCACTTTTTAAGCTGTTAGCTGTACGGATGGATTGAACTTGCACTTTAAATTGATTCGCAATTTTCCATAAAGAATCGCCTGATTTTACAGTATAAGATGTCGCTTTCCCATTTGAAGGCGGGTTGCTTGGTTTAGCAGGTGCTTTCGGCTGACTTGGTTTTGATGTAGCCGTCCCTTTTACTTTCAATACTTGATTTGGATAAATCATATCAGATTTTATCCCATTCAATGTTTTGATTTCACCAATCGACATATTGAGCGAATTCGCAATTTTCCAGAGAGAATCCCCTAATTTGACCTTGTATGTACTTGATGATGAACTATTTGAGTTCGTTGTCTTATTGTTTGTGCTGGAATTTGAAGAGGAGTTTGATGACTGGCCCCCGCTTGTCTTCGTGCTTCCAGATACCTTTAGCTTTTGTCCAGGACGAATTAAGTCACTGTTTAAGCTGTTTAGACTTTTCAAACTTGCGACTGACATTTTATGATTTTTTGCAATGAGCCATAAAGAATCTCCAAGCTTTACAGTGTAGCTTGATGTCGTTGAAGCATTTGATTTCGTTGCTTTTGATCCAGTTGACGAGCTAGATTTTTTGCTTTTTGCGCCAGGAATTTTCAAGCTTTGTCCTGCAAAAATCATCGTCGTTTTTAGTTGATTAAGAGATTGAAGCTCCGAAATACTTGTATTGTACTGTTCGGCAATCTTCCAAAGTGAGTCACCGCTTTTCACCTTGATCGTCTGTGCTTCTGCCGGTGCAGCAAACACAGCTGAGCCAGCGATCGCTGAAACTGTGAGGCCGGTTACTACTTTTTTCTTCATAGATGAATCTCCGCCTTTCATGATTTCATTCAATAAGACTTATGTACTAGTTTTAAGTTTGGCATTTAATGATTCTGCTTCTCTTGCACTATTTTATCTTTATTTCTATTATATTACTAGACATGTAGACGTTGGGCAATAACAAATAGGCTAAAGCAGTCAACTCAAAATGCTAAAACAAAGCCATATCGTTTCTATCGGCAGTTTGCTTTATTTATAAACATTTTTTAAGGAATTTTTAAGTTGACGTTTAGAAATTTGTCAAAACAAGCACGCTGCTAGTTTCATAGTTCTATTCTACATGACAAATTTTTCTGTATCAAATGACTTTTTACTCAATTGCCTGTTTTTTCTCCTTGAATGAAAAAAGCATTCTTCCGAATGAAGAATGCAGCGATTCATTTTTATTTCCTTATTTCAGGTTCTTTTACAGTGAGCGGATAAAGGATTCCTTCTTTCGCAAATGACATTTTTCCCGTTTCCTCTGAAACGACGAGAACAAGTGCATCGGTCATACCAGAGAGTCCGATCGCAGCCCTGTGTCTTGTCCCGAGAGAAGGACTGACTTTTTTTGAAGTAAGCGGCAGCACATTTGCCGCAGATACAAGTGTATTTTCTTTGACTAAAAGAGCACCATCATGAAGTGGATTTCCTGGGTAGAAAATACTTTCTATTAATGAAGCACTAATTTTCGCATGAAGATTTGTCCCTTTTTGAATAAAATCCTCGACCTCATCCCGCCTTTGAATCACAATCAGTGCCCCGTGCTTTTGTTTTGATAAGTTCTCAATGGCTAACGAAAATTGCGCAAATCCAGGTGTGAATTCTTCCATATACGATTGCAAATAAAACGAGGAAGCCTCTGCATGCATTTCATTAAACTCATCATGTAATGATTCGAGATCACAAAGTAGACATTGCTCAATCTCATCAAGGGAATCGATAATGTCACTTGCATCCTTCATGATTTTCATCAAGTGTGTTCTCATGCCCACTTTAAATTGGACTTCTTCATTCGTACGATTGATCATTGGACCTTTTCCCTCCTCCTTTTCGTTGTCATAAAATAACAAGTTATGCGCATTCTATTGTTATGGAGGTGACTTAATATGACCATTCAGAAAGTGATTCAATATGCTTGCAGCATTTTAGGTGTTGTCAGTCTTTCCTTTATTTATGCCCAAATGTTTAAAAAAACGAAGCCAACTAAGAAAAATAATCCGACAGAGAATTGATTTTTTTACATAGCATGATATAATCCTCTCGTTATTTCTGTTCAGAGAGGAACTTATGATGAGAGAAACAAATAGCATTCGAGCCAAGGTGACACTATTTTTAACCATTTTAATTCCGATTTTAATCACTCAAGCGGGTCTTTCGCTTATTACGTTTTTAGACACTGTGATGTCTGGAAAAGTGAGTGCAGAAGACCTTGCGGGTGTTGCGATCGGTTCAAGTATTTGGACACCCGTTTATACAGGGCTTGCTGGTATATTAATGGCCGTTACGCCAATTGTCGCTCAACTGATGGGCGCAGGGCATAAAAAGGATGTTCCCAAGGCTGTCTTTCAGGCGCTTTATTTATCCTTTCTTTTAAGTATCTGTGTGATTGCTATTGGAACAATTAGCATCCCTTACGTATTAGGGGGACTTGGACTTGAGCAATCCGTAGAAGATATTGCGCGGCATTTCTTAAGTTTTCTTGCTTTTGGTATCATCCCGCTGTTTGGTTATTCGGTGCTCAGGTCATTTATTGATGCATTAGGGAAAACACGTGTAACGATGTTCATCACGTTAACAGCACTTCCTATTAACTTTGTTTTAAACTATGTATTTATTTTTGGGAATTTCGGCTTCCCAAAGCTTGGCGGCGCGGGAGCTGGTCTTGCTTCTGCGATGACATATTGGGCGATTTTCATCATGAGTATTTGTATTGTCATGAAAGCAGAACCATTTGCCTCATTTCGTTTGTTTCAAAAACTGCCTCGAATCAATATCTCCCGTATGGGACAAATACTGAAAATCGGTCTTCCTATCGGGTTTGCGATCTTTTTTGAAACGAGTATCTTTGCAGCAGTCACACTATTAATGGGTCACTTTGATACTGTGACGATTGCAAGTCACCAGGCTGCAATGAACTTTGCTTCTATCTTATATATTTTACCGCTCAGTATCTCGATGGCTTTAACGATTGTCGTTGGGTTTGAAGCCGGTGCCAAGCGTTATAAAGACGCGCAAAGCTATAGCTATATCGGAATTGGAACGGCGGTATTATTCTCCTTGTGTACGGCAGCACTCATTTTATTATTTAGACCAGAGATTGCTGGTTTATACACAGCTGAATCGGCTGTTTTACAAATGACACAGCACTTTTTGATTTATGCGATCTTTTTCCAGCTGTCAGATGCCATTGCTGCACCCATTCAAGGGGCACTGCGGGGCTATAAAGATGTGAACTATACGCTCATTGCCGCATTTGTTTCATACTGGGTGATCGGTCTTCCTTCCGGCTATCTGATTGGCACCTATACTTCATTTGGAGCATTTGGCTATTGGATTGGTCTCATTGCCGGACTTGCCGCAGGTGCCATTGTCCTCTTTATCCGTCTCAGATTGATGGAAAAACGATTGCTTCAGCAAGCGCCCAATCACTAAATACGACACAAAAAAAGCAGCTGATCGATGTCAGCTGCTTTTTTATTTAGTCATTCCATTGATACGTCCAGAAAATTTCTTCATCGAACCATTTTTGAACAACAGGTTCTTTGTTTTTCAGCTTCTGTTCAAGCTCTCTCAGCATGCCTTCTGTTTGCGTTCTATGTGCTCTCAGTGCATTTAATTTGATATCTGCTACATCTGTAATGTCGATCGTAATGTCTGCATTACCCAGCACTTCTTCTCTATTTTTCGTAATGGCCATGCAGTATGTGACAGGACGGTCTTCTTTTTTCTTACGGTAAAGAGCGCGAATAACTGCTTCCCCTGTCGCATCATGATCAGGGTGTACACCGTGTCCAGGATAAAACGTCACAATCAGTGTCGGTTTGACTTCATCAATGATGGTTTCCATCACATCAGCTAAATACTCGTCGTCTTCAAATTCCAATGTTTTATCACGAAGTCCAAGCATACGTAAGTCTGTGATATCCATTTCTTTGCAGGCATTGATTAATTCCTGTTTTCTTAACTCAGGAAGTGTTTCGCGATTGGCATATGTTGGGCTGCCCATATTTCTGCCCATTTCCCCAAGTGTCCCGCATGCATACGTGACTGGGATGCCGCGTTTTCTGCTTTGTGCAATGAGACCTGCAACCCCAAACGATTCATCATCTGGGTGAGGCAGCATCACTAGTACATGTTCATTCATGACTCGTCACCCTTTCTTCTACACCTGAAATGGTGTTTCACTAATTTGTAATGAGATCGCTAGTTTCCCGTCTGGCAAGTGCCCTGCTAACAGCAGGCGGCCATGGTCATCAAACTCATAATCGGTTAATCCTTCTGCATAAATCCAGCCATCTTCTGTTTTCATTCCAACACGGTACGGACCTTGTCCTTTTATTTTCGCCTGTGAATAGACGACTTTCGCATTGCGGATATAGGCAACGACCGTCATATTTTGTTCATTTACATGAGCTGAATAAGAACCAGTGGTCGTTTCAAGATGAACGAAGACTGGACGATTTAAAAACGATTCAAGATATGCTGTGACATCTTCCGTTTGAATTGGTTTCATGAGTGGTTCCTTCCTTCATTTTGAATTAATTCGCGCAGCTTTTTTGTATGTAAGCTGATCAGCTGCAGCTGATGATCATGCCGAAGCCCACTTTCTAATATTCTCTCTACAGCGAGTACATATTTTTGATGAAATGATTTTCTCGCCCTCGGATGAGTGCGCGCATCGCTTAAATCATCACATATTGCCTCGTGTAAAGAAGACATATCATCGACATCAAGCTGACGATTTTTCCATAAAGATTGATAAGCAGCTGTAAGCTCATTGGCTGATGACATGTAATCACCTCTACAGTTTTGGTAACAACTTATTATGACATGATCCGCCTTCAAAAAAAAGCAAACTGCTCGTAGGACTTAATGAGAATTCGCTGTTTTTTTCATGCGTAATTGAGAGGTCGTAAACAATAAAATCGCCACCCAGATACAAAGAAACGTCACGATTTTAGCTGAAGATAAATGCTCGTGATACACAAACAACCCCAAAAACAGCGTAATCGTTGGTGCAATGTATTGCAAAATGCCCACTTGATAAAGAGGAATTCTTTTTGCCCCTTCAGAGAATAAAAGAAGCGGCACCGCAGTAAAGACCCCTGCAAAGAATAAGAGACCAAGCGATCCGAAGCTGTTAGGATTCATTGTCACCACAGGTTCTTTTAAGAAGAACAATAAGTACACAAGAGCTGCCGGGGCTAGAAGCAGCGTTTCAATTGTCAAACCAATGGCACTCGTGAAGCTCATTCTTTTTTTAATCAATCCATAAAAACCGAAGCTAAAGGCAAGTAATATTGCAACGACAGGAAATGAACCGTACTGAATCGTAGAAAGAATCACCCCAGCGGCGGCAATTAGAATCGCAACGGTTTGTAATTTATTGAGCCGCTCTTTCAAGAAAATGATCCCTAGTAAAACAGAGACAAGCGGATTAATATAATACCCTAAACTAGCTTCTAGCATAAGATGATGGTTGACTGCCCAAATGTACACATACCAGTTAACCGATATTAAAATAGCAGATAATAGTAATGAAAAAAGTGCCTTACCATCGAGCATGAGACCCTTCACTGTCTGCATTGCCGGCCGGACTTGTTTTAAATACAGAAGAATACCGCACATAAAAACAAATGACCATAAAATTCTGTGCGCTAAAATTTCGCCTGACGAAATATGTTCCATCAGTTTCCAATATAACGGGAATAATCCCCATAATGTAAAAGATGCTGCCGTGTAGAGAACACCTTTTGATTGCTGTTGTTCGTTCAATCTAACCATTCCTTTCTAAACCTATCGTATATTATAGCACGCACTCAAGCGAATGGGCATATACTAATTCAGGGCATTTAGAAAGGATGATTTGCATGTTTGACTGGAACCGATTATTCCCTTTTCAAAAGCAATTTTCAAAAGAAGCCTTAAAGAATTCAGACCCTAAAGACGTCGAGCAGTACGTCAATCAAGTGATGGAAAGTGTATTCGGATCCAATTATCCTGCTCAGTTCCCTTTTCAGGACCCACTCTCTCAACATCAAAAAACGAGAGAAACAGACGTCAAAAAAGAAAAAGAACCCGAAGTGGAAGTGTTCGAAACCACTGATCACGTGTTCGTTAAGATTGAGCTTGCTCGGCCGAGCACAGAAAAAGTAAAAATCAAACATACAGCCAACCTGCTGTTTATTGATCATTTTCCTGAGGAAGGCACGCAGAAGAAAGTCGTCCTCCCTGCTGCTGTCAAAAGAAAAGGAACGAAGGCTTCGTATCAGGACGGTATTTTGGAGATTATGTTTTTAAAGCATGATGATCCGGGGATTTCTGAAATCGATATTCCATTATAAAAAGCCTGCTTTGATATAGAAGCAGGCTTACTCTTTTTTCTTAATAGTATGGTGGATATCCTCCGCCATAAGGTGGTGGAACAGGCGGTGGTGGTGGGTAATAGGGACGGGGATAATTAAAAATCGCACTTCCTAAAAATCCGCCAAGCAGTCCGCCGACTAAAGGAGCGCCAAAACCAAAAAACAAAGGGACTCTGGATTCATATGGCGGAATGCCAGGGGCGCCGCCTCGGAAATACGGAGTATGAGGGTACATGCATTTCTCCTCCTTTGTCATGTGCCTAAGATCAGCATATTCATCAGGAGTCAAAACGTTTGGGCAAACCTGAAACTAGGCTTGTTCCTTTTTTTCATGAGATTCTGTATATTCCCCTGCCCACCTAGATACCTCATGAAACACATCATTTAGCGCATTTCCTTTTTCAGTTAAACAATAAATGACTTTCACAGGCGTTTCAGGCAATACAGTTCGCTTTATAATCCCTTCTTGCTCAAGTTCCTTTAAACGCTCTGCGAGCATTTTTTGACTGATAGATGGGATAATGTCCGTCATGTCTTTGAATCGCTTTGGACCATCAAGCAATACATGAATAATGAGACCATTCCACCTTTTGCCTAGCAGTAAAAAAGCTTGCTGAATGTGTGGACATAATTGAAATTCCATAAATTTCAGCCTTTCTTTTCATGATTGTTTGACAAACTAACGGTATACAATTTAAAATATCACTAGTTACAATAAGTAAGTTTCTCACTTTTTTAGTTATTGTACCATACTATATGCAAAAACGGGAGGAAATATCCATATGGCGACTGATCAAAAAACGTTTGACATTTTAAAACAAAGAGCTTCAGTAAAAGAGTATGATACAACTCATGAAATGACAAAAGAAGAGCTAACAGAGCTACTTGATATCACAACAAAAGCACCATCTGCGTGGAACCTTCAACATTGGCATTTTACTGTTTTCCACAGTGCTGAATCCAAAGCGAAGTTACTTCCAATCGCTTATAACCAAAAGCAAATCTCACAAGCATCAGCTGTTATTGCTGTACTAGGTGATCTTGAAGCGAATCAAAATGGAGAAAAAATCTACAGTGAGCTGGCAGAACAAGGGTTCATTACTGAGGACATCAAAGAAACATTGATGACTCAAATCAATGGCGCATACCAAAGCGAGCAGTATGCACGTGAAGCTGCGTATTCAAATGCTTCATTAGCTGCTATGCAATTAATGATTGCTGCAAAAGCAATGGGCTATGATACATGTCCAATGGGTGGTTTCAGTAAAGACGCCTATATCAAAGAATTCAATGTAAGCGGACGTTATGAGCCAGTCATGCTGATTTCAGTTGGTAAAGCAGCGAAAGAAGCTCATAAAAGCAATCGTTTCGACATCGAAGAAGTATCTGATTTTCTTTAGAAATAGCAAGGCCTCAGCTTTCATACTGGGGCTTTTTTTATTTGGTTTAAATATTATTTCTGCATATTTTCTTTTCGCTTTACCCCTTTTTCACCTCCACTTTTTCTCCTTTTTAAGAATGAAAGCGTTATATTAGTATGATATTCTTCAAAATGATTGTTTTTTCTGAAAATGGTCTTGTGATCTAATCTGACAACTGCTATTATTATGAAATTACAAAAAATTCAGGAGGAAATCATGAATAAAAAATTGATGCTCGCACTACTTATAGCGATTCCATTCATCGGACAGCTCGCACTGCTGCCCTTTGCGAATCGTATCCATCCATTTGTAATAGGCCTGCCTTATTTCCACTTCTGGCTCTTACTATGGATTGTTCTCACACCAGTCTGTACATTCATCATTTACCGGATGCAACATTCGAATGGAGGAACTGACTAATGCAAGGAAATTTGACAGCTTTATTGATTACAGCAAGTATCATTTTCATCGTCGTGGTCATTGGATTTGCCGCTGGCCATGATAAATCATCCAGACAGTCAGTAGAGGAATGGTCTGTCGGCGGGAGAAAATTTGGCGGGCTGCTCGTCTGGTTCCTCGTTGGTGCAGATTTATATACAGCTTATACCTTTTTAGGGCTCACTAGTACAGCCTATACAGCTGGAAGTGTCGCTTTTTTCGCTATCCCCTATTCAGTTCTAGCGTATTTTATTGCTTATTTCTTCTTACCAAAGCTATGGACGGTGGCGAAAAATCACAATCTCACAACGCTCGCTGATTATGCACGTGAGCGCTTTGACAGCAAGCTGTTATCCAGTCTAATTGCAATTATTGGAGTACTTATGCTCATTCCTTATATTTGTCTTCAACTGAGCGGGATTCAAGATACGTTAACTGTCGCTGGAACTAGTTATATTAATGTGAATGCAGTTGTTATTATTTCATTTATTTTAGTCGCACTTTATACATTTTTCAGCGGGATTAAAGGCCCTACATATACAGCCATTATTAAGGATATTCTCGTTTGGGTCATCATGCTGTTTATGGTGGTTTCACTGCCAATCATTCATTTTAACGGCTGGACTCCGATGATGAATACGTTAGCTAAGGAAGCGCCACAGCTTCTGACAATTCCTGACGGGGGTCCTAAAGGCATTTTATGGTTCATTACCGCTTCAGGTGTTTCTGCCCTTGCTTTGTTTATGTGGGCACATGCGGCAACAGGCGTATTTACAGCAAAAAGTGCAGATGCTATCCGTAAAAACAGCATGTTTTTGCCTCTTTATAACATCGTATTGATTTTGGTCATCTTCCTTGGATTTATTGCCTTTTTGGTCTTACCAGAAGATACGAATCCAAGATTTGCACTTCTTCATTTAATTCAAACATCATATGGCGGCGTGATGCAGGGTCTTGCTTATTCAACGATTGCACTGGCTTCCCTTATTCCATGCTCGATCATGGCCATTGGTGCATCGAATTTATTTGCCAATAATTTATATCGTGACTTAATTCATCCGAATGTATCACCTAAAAGATTGACCATCATCACTCGTTCAATGGTGTTTATCGTGATCGGACTGGCTCTTCTATTCGGAATGCTCTTCCCAACAGCACTTGTGACGCTTCAGCTCATTGGTGTTTCAGGGATGGTTCAAATCTTCCCAGCCATTGCGATCAGCTTGTTCTGGAAAAAACAATCGAGAGAAGCAACGATTGCGGGGCTAGTTGTTGGCATCATTGTCACCTTTACAGCCAATATCTCACAAGTCACGTTCGGTCTTTATGAAGGTTTTCTTGGTTTACTAGCAAACGTTGTGGTCATCCTAATCTTAAATCCATTCTTCCAAAAGAAGGTCACATCCAATTCTGTCATGAATGATCTATTTGAAAAAGATCAAGACAAAACAGAAGCGATTGGAAACAACGCGTAAACATAGAAAGAGCAGTCCCCCTAGGAGGACTGCTCTCAGCATGTAGACAAACCCTCGCATTCGTTGTCAGGTCTGCGCGCTGGTGCTCACGAATGTTCAATTCGCTCCGCAAAAGTAGCTGCCCTTCCTAGACTACAAAGGTTTTCTATCACGGTGAAAAGAAGACAAAGTGCTAAAATAAACATCATTTTAGCACTTTGTCAACAATCTAAGAGCAGTCCCCCTAAGAGGACTGCTCTTTCTTTATTTCATTTCTTTTTTCAAGACTTCAATGGCTTTTTTCATTTGAGTATCATTGTTCTTTAGCTTATTTTGGATCTTTGTCATCAGTACTGTCGTTGTATCTCCCGTCAGAATTCCGTCTGCTTTCAGATCGTTGTCTGTTTGGAAGCTTTTGACGATCGTCTGGAAGGCTTGATCGTACTCACCATTTGCTTTTGCTTTGTAGTCAAGCGCTTGAAACATTTTTTGAGCCGCTTTGACTTCATCTCCATTGTCATTCAACTGATACGTTTTTTTCGGGCTTAAGTATGGCAGCTTTGCATAACTTGGGAGCGATGCTTTAACCTGTGGTTCAATTCCTTTTTTGTGAATCCACGAACCATCCGGTGTCAGCCACTTGGCAATGGTTAATTTGACGCTAGAACCATCATTATAGCTTTGTGCATTTTGAACAGTTCCTTTACCAAATGTCTTTTCACCAATAATTTTGATACCTGAAGATTGGTGCAGAGCCGCCGCCATGATTTCTGCAGCGCTGGCTGAGCCTCCATTTACAAGGACAACTGCCGGCTGATGAACTTTACGTTCTTTTTCAGCCTTGTACTCTTCTTTCTTCCCTTTTTCTTCAACTTGCATGATGACTTTCCCTTTATCGATAAAGTCATTACTCATTTCAATCGCTTCTGTCATAATGCCGCCAGGATTATCTCTCAGGTCAATGACAAACCCTTTTGCCCCTTTTTTCTCGAGGTCATCAATGGCTTTATCTAACTCTTTTGACGTTGTTTCAGCAAAGGACGTAATTTGGATTTCCCCTATTTTGTCTTTTGTGAGTTTTGCATACACTGTTTCAACTGGAATGGTGTCTCTTGTGATGGTCACATCAACATTTCCCACTCCTTGACGGTTAAGGTGCAGCTTGACATCCGTTCCTTTTTTCCCTCTGATGAGAGAGACTGCTTGATTGACCGACATGCCTTTTGTGCTTTTTCCATCCACCTTTAAAATACGATCATGAGGTTTCAACCCGGCTTTTTCAGCAGGAGAGCCTTTAATCGGTGCGACAATTAAAATTTGTCCATCCTTCTCTTCTACTTGTGCACCAATTCCTTCAAATGATGAAGAAATGGTGTTGTTAAATCCTTCGGCTTCCTCCTGATCCATATATGTAGAGTATGGATCATCAAGTGATGCGATCATTCCTTGAATCGCACCATCTACTAGTTTTTGATCATCCGTTTTTTCGTAATACTCATCTTTTACTTTCGTATACGCAGCCATGAGTTTACTAAACTTCTCATCTCCTGAGACATTGACAGTCCCTTGTTTTGTGATCACAAATGTAATCGCTGAGGACAGTGCCGCTGTCACCAAAATAGCGATGACGATCTTAAATTGTTTTTTCAAAAAAACACCACCTTTATCTCCTTTCATTATTATCAAGGACGATGCATCATCCGTCAACCAAAGGATCGAAGTTCTCTTTGAAAAGATAAGCCATTTGACCTTACATTGCATAATCTTTAAAGAGGAACTTGATAAGGAAAGAAGGGATTTTATGAGTGATTATGTAGAAATGCTTGCCTATTTTGGCGTATCTAGTGCCCATCCTGGTGGAATTGAGTTAACAAAAACGATGCTTGAGCATATAAAATTGATGCCTGATGCGCGCATACTGGATGCGGGATGCGGGACAGGACAAACGGCGGCATATTTAGGCAATATCGGTTATCAGGTAGAGGCGATTGATACACACCCTTTGATGATTGAAAAGGCCAATTTGCGATTTGAGCGAGAAGAACTGCCGATCCGCGCATTGCAAGCATCGATTGAACAGCTGCCATTTCCAGATGAAGCGTTCACTCTTCTGATCAGTGAATCTGTTTTGAGCTTCACCAACCTTCCTGTTGCACTTGCTGAGATCAAACGCGTGCTTTCCCCTGGAAGTCAAATGATTGCAAATGAAGCGGTATTAAAAGCTCCCCTTACACAGAAGGAGCTTGCCGCCGTTCGAGATTTTTATGGGTTTCACGCACTCTTTTCACTTGAAGAATGGAAGGAGCAGCTAAAAGCAGCAGGATTTCATGACGTTCGCATTCTCTCATTTGATGAACACATGGTACAAGAGGAGCCGACGGAAATGGAATTATCTGAATATATCCCGCCTTCTCTTTACGAAACGATGCAAACACACTACGATCTGATTCAAGCGCACCGAAAGCAGCTAAGCCACATTCTATTTGAATGTACCGTATAAAATGAGCGAATCTCCTATATGTTTTGTCCAAACTCTATGAGGTCTCTCGCATAGGATAAGAGTGAATAGAGTTTGTCATAAGGAGGAAAAATATGGAGCGCTATCAAAAGCTTTGTCAGCAGCATATGGGGAAAGTCGCTAGAATCACAGATCGTAATGGCAGAGTACATGTCGGACGCATTGAGCGGGTGACAAACCGCAAAGTGTATATTCGTCCAGTCGGCGGTTCTCGCGGCGGCTTTGGCTTTGGTTATTACGGAGGGTATTACGGCTGGGGTGCCGCTTATGGCATCGGGCTTGGTTTCATTACAGGTTTCGCATTAGCAGGATTGTTCTTTTTTTAAAAGAAGAATAAAGAAGGCCCCCCGAATAGCTGGGAGGCCTTTTACTTTGATTAAATTTTCTTCACTTTGTTCATGTACTCTTCAAATGTTAAATCGTGATCATGCATCGCTTTTGCTGCTTCTTTTCCAACATAGCGCAGATGCCACGGTTCATATTCATATTTTGTAATGTCTTCTTTTCCTTTTGGATAACGAATGATAAAACCATATTTATAGGCGTTTTTAGCCACCCATTTGCCATCAGGTGTTTCACCAAACTTTTCAGAGATGTCAAAACCGGCACTTTTTGAGGAAATGTCCATCGCAAGGCCTGTTTGGTGCTCACTTTCGCCTGGTAAAGCTACTGCTTCTTGCGCTTTGTCTTTGCCTTTTAACTTGACTTCACTATCAAAAATGACCTTTTGACGGTCATAGGAGCGATAGCCAGATACGGCAGCCAGCTCGAAGTTTTTCTTTTTCGCATCTTTGAATAATGTCTCAAGTGCTTCCGCTGCTTCTTTACGAATATATCGTTTTTCAATATCCTCTGAAAAAGAGAATTCTACTTTTGGTACAACGAGGTCAGAAGGTTTATAGGTTCCTGGTAATGCGTATTCTTTGTTGACAAGTGCTAGCACGTTTGCAGGATTTTGAATGGTTTTCAGCCCGCTTACCACTTTGATGTCATTGAAATATTCACTCTTTAATGTCAGCTCTTGATCCGATGAATCTGCTGTATTGTTTGAGTTTTGCTGGGTAGATGAATTTGCTGCGCTCTTTTGTTCGTTTGTTTTGTTCGATTCAGATGTACCGCTTTTTTGATCCAGCAACTGGCAGCCCGATAGTGCGGCTGTCAAACCAAGAATCGATGCGATTGAGAGTATTTTATAGCTTTTCTTCATGACATACCTTCCTTTTGCTCTTCTAAAAAAATAAAGATGCGCTACATCGTAGCACACCCTTTATACTATTATAAAACGGAGTCTAGCGCAATTAAGATCATTTCGTCAAATGTCGTTTGACGCTCTTCAGCCGTTGTTTCTTCTCCTGTGAGAACATGATCACTCACTGTCAGAATGGATAACGCTTTTCGATCAAATTTTGCTGCAAGCGAATATAGAGCGGTTGTTTCCATTTCAATTGCTAGAATTCCGTATTGAGCCATGAGCTCAAGTGGTTTTTCATTGTAAAATTGGTCTGCTGTAAATACATTACCGACACGTACAGCGACATTTTTTGCTTCTGCTGTGTCGTATGCTTTCTTAAGCAGTCCAAAATCAGCGCAAGGTGCGTAATCAATCGGTCCAAACGCCACACGATTCATTTGTGAATCTGTTGAAGATGTCTGAGCTAAAATGACATCACGTACGTTGACATCCCTTTTGATAGCCCCGCAAGATCCGACGCGGATTAAGTTTTGAACATCATAGCTTTGAATGAGTTCATTCACATAAATCGAAATAGAAGGTACGCCCATTCCGGTC
The DNA here is from genome assembly GCF_038601465.1 of Bacillus sp. FSL R7-0672. Classification (NCBI taxonomy): domain Bacteria; kingdom Bacillati; phylum Bacillota; class Bacilli; order Caryophanales; family Bacillaceae; genus Bacillus; species Bacillus sp. FSL R7-0672. The sequence goes on from NZ_CP152010.1 coordinate 1,966,016, forward strand.
CCTTGTACAGAAACGCGCTTTCCTTTGTAGGTCCCAGTATAACCATACATTCCGCGCACTTCGTTATAGCATTCGACATCTTCTAAATATGTATCTGCAATATATTTCGCACGAAGCGGATCGCCTGGCAGCAATACCGTTTCTGCAATTTGTCCTTTTTCTGCTCCAATATGTACACTCATTTTTTTAGCCTCCACTTACGTTTACTATGTGATTTGTCCTATTTAGTATAAACGATTGAGCCCAAAAAAGAAAATACCAGCTGAAGCTCAAGCTGGCATCGAAATTCTCTATTTAACTCATCGTCAACAGTCGCTCACTGCGTTTCCATCCTGCCGGAAAAAGCTGATAATAGCACTTTCCTTTTTTCTTATCATCAATCACAACAATATCGCCTGTTGTCATAAACCGTGCATTGTAATCACTAGGGACTGTATCATGTACATTAAATGTCGAGAATGCTTTTTCCAGAACATCCAGGTGTGTTCTGCCGCCAATCTTTGTCCGGTACACAGGCTGATGCCCGCTTGCAGCGCCATATTCAGGTGTCTGATAAATGGTTAAGTGAAATGCTGAAGGTTTCTTTTGAAAAAATCTCAACGTCAATTGCATTCAAATCCCTCCCCTTTTATATAAAATTGGCTGGGATCTGTCAATTTCCTTCTTCTATTTTTGTCGAATGACAGACAATTTTTCGTCAATCTTTTTACAAATGAGAAATAAAGCAAGTCCTATCGCAAAACCGCCTGCAACATCTGTCAAAAAATGAACGCCGATATACATTCTGCTGATCCCAATCATAAGAACACAGATCCCTGTGATCAAGTAGACGATTTTTTGTCTTTCTTTCAGCCATGGAATCAGTTCAACGAATAGATAAGCTATAAATGGATAGATTGTGGCTGCATTCATCGAATGTCCGCTCGGAAAGCTGTAATACGTTTCATTGACAAGATGATCAAAGGCCGGGCGTTCTCTAGCAAACAGCCCCTTTAGTTCATGATTGATGGTTTTTTCTGTGAGATATAATAGAAAAAGCATCATGATAGAGTAATAGCGCTTATACATGAATAGGACGACACTAAAAATGAGCATGATGGGCACGAGAAGCGCACTAATGCCAAAGTCCGTCAAAGTCAGCATGACATCATTTAAAAAAGGGAGTCTGATGCTCTCAAACCATAAGATGATCTGGTTGTCCAATGCTTGACCAGCTCCAGATACCATGAGCGCAGCTATGGCGCCAAATAAAATCAAAAGAAATAGGATGTACACGCGAAAGATTCTCCTCCCTCTCTCTTCAGAATCTCTTCAAAGTATAGTGCCTACCACGCCTCTTCTTCAACTATCATTGTTTTTTTCAGCATATATTCAAACGTAATGTCAGCCAGCTCAAACGTTTCCAGCTCAGCAGGTATGTACCCTCTTTTGACCAGCTCCATGTAGAAGAATTCCGCAATTTCCTCTGTATCGATCACCAAATCTGCTTCTTTCATGACATTCCGCCTCCTTTTTTATGATGTATGAACGACGCCTGTTTTTTATTACAGTTTGTCATAATGGCTCATTCCATACATATAAATGCAATAAACAAAAAGAAAAGGGGTTTGAGGCAATGAAATGGTTCAGCATATTAGATGGAGAAACGTTTGATCAGGTGATGGGCCGTATCTTGAGGGGATGGTTTTATGTGATTGTTTTTTTCTGTGTGCCTTATTTTTTATTCGTGTTAGGACAAGTCTTTCTTTAACCAAAATGCTCGTGTAAACTTTCCAATATAAAATCCATCATGTCCTTGTATTCTGGATCTTCGAAAAATTCGTAGAGAATTTTATAGTCATTATAAATATCAAGAAGCTCATCCACTATAGATACAGCGAGAAATTCTAGTGATGCTTCGCTTTCTTGTTTCTCTTCTAATTGTAATAGAGCCGTTTGCACCATATCTTCTTCCATTTCTTTTGAGGTTTCACCGACGTAATGCACAAAAAGAAGCTGATGCACGAACTGGTCCATCTCATATTTCCTCAGGACAAGCGTTAAGTCTTCCTCTTCTGTTTCCAGCCACTCTCCGTCCTTTAGCCTTGTGAGTTCGTAAATGACATCTTCCCAGCCGTCATCAAGGTATCGCCATATTTCAGTCCGATGGCCAATAATTTTAAATAGCTCTTTTCCGTAATCTTTTACATATACAACATCGCCAATGAGGAACTCATATTCAATGTCCAGCTTTTCTGTATCCACAATCACCCCGTCGTACTCATCGTAAAGCTGAAGTGATGTTTCAAAATAAAGCACCTCATTATGATTGACCTCATACAAATAGTGCTGGTCAATTTGATGGACTTTTGTAATCGTTCCGACTGTGCCGTACATGACAACGACGACAATATCCCCTACTTGATATTTTGGTGCTTTCGCCTTCATTCTGTCTCCCCCTTGCCCGACTTTTGGTCTTAACGTATCGTATGCCGGCGCAAGGAATTCTGCATGGGCAACCACACCATGCAAAACGCCATTTTATTTCTCATCAAAAAACCGCTTCTCCCATCTGGAAAAAGCGGTTGTGTGTTATTTTTTTTTGACTTCTACATCATATTGCTCAAACGCTTCGTCAAATGTTGTCATTGAGCTTAAATAATCGCCGTTTAATTCTAAATAGGCACACAGCTCATGATAATCAGTGGACGCTTTCGGGAAGCTGTGATCCTCATAAGCAGCATTTGCAAAATGGCTGATTTCATCTTTCGGTTTTGGATGTCTGTACTTCATTAAATAATGGTAAAACGACTTCACCTGTTTTTCCCTCCGCGACACTCTATTTTGTTGTTATATTATACAGCAATTTGATGACTTGTATAGGCGGAGGTACAACTTATGATGAAAAGTCAAAGTAATTTCGCTTTAATAACCGCTCCATGCTCATTAATTCTTCGTATGAAATTTTTTCTGGAAGTTTTGTCTGATCCACTAAAATTAATTGATCCTCTATCTCTTTGACCGTCTCATCCTTTTGATATGTCATACCGCAGTGCGTGCAGGAAATGGACGGTGTTTCGATGATTTCAATGGATTGTGTGCCAGTGATCAGTTCCCAATAGACGGTTGTCTGCTCTGCGTTTGCTTTGTTTTCCTCACACCAATCACATGTCAGCAAGGTTATTTCTCCTCCTTTACAGTTTGATCTTTTTTGAGCTGCGCTTGATATTTTTTCTCTTTTAATTCATCTCGTTTTTCACGTTTGTTTTTGAGTGTGTCATGCTCAGGATTTGTCTCATATGCTTCTCTTCGTTTCATCCGGCTTAAATTCTCTGGCGTAAACGATTTCGCTTCATCCTCAAAAAGTGCGGTAATACCAATTGCGGGATCTTGTTTCTCTTCATAAATTTCATTAAAATACGCATCTGCCTGACCTGCGACGTAATGCTCTGGTTCAGGGTAAGAGGTGATGACACCTTCAAAGTTACGAAGGACGACTTTGTCAGGGCTTTGCGATAATAAATAATTGGGCTGCAGGGCGATCTTTCCTCCGCCTCCTGGTGCATCCACAACAAAGCTTGGCACGGCATAGCCGCTCGTATGCCCTCTTAAGCCTTCAATGATTTCAAGACCTTTTGATACTGGTGTTCTAAAATGGCCAATTCCCTCAGATAAATCACACTGATAAATATAATAAGGTCTGACCCGTATCATCACGAGATCGTGCATCAGCTTCTTCATAATCGGCACACTGTCGTTAATACCTGCGAGGATGACGGCCTGATTACCAACAGGAACGCCGGCATTTACAAGTCGTTCGCACGCTTCTTTTGCTTCTTTTGTAATTTCAATGCTTGTATTGAAATGGGTATTCAGCCAAACCGGATGATATTTTTTCAAAATCTCGCACAGCTCATCTGTAATGCGCTGCGGAAAGACAACCGGCGCGCGGGTTCCTATCCGAATGATCTCAACGTGCGGAATGTCTCGTAAGTTTTTCAAAATGTATTCAAGCACTTGATCATTGATTAAGAGCCCATCTCCGCCGGAAATTAACACATCCCGCACCTCAGGTGTTTCTCTAATATATCCAATGGCAGCATCTAACTGCTTTTTTGGCACGCCCATACCGATCTGGCCGGAAAAACGTCTTCTCGTACAATAGCGACAGTACATGGAGCACTGATTTGTTACAAGAAAGAGCACACGATCTGGGTACCGATGTGTTAACCCCGGGACAGGTGAGTCTTCATCTTCATGCAGCGGGTCTTCCAAGTCATATTTTGTTTTATGAAGCTCCTCAGCAATTGGCACAGATTGCATACGTACTGGACATCTTGGATCGTCTGGATTCATCAATGAGGCATAGTAGGGTGTAATGTTGAGTGGAATGGTTTTGGTGGAGATCTTCACCCCTTCTCTTTCCTCTTCTGTTAAGTTTACGATTTTCTCTAAATCTTCAAGCGTTTTCACGGTATGCGTCAGCTGCCAAATCCAGTCGTTCCATTTTTCCTCAGGTACATCTTTCCAAAGCTCAATGTCCTTCCAATGACGCGCCGGTTCATATAGTTTTTGATTCATATCCATTCCCCCTATCAGCATTCACCTTATACTATGCAAGTTATGTGCCAACATGGGAAAATGCCCCTATTCTTTATAAAAGGAGCTTTACCCGTGGTATTCAATGGATGGTGATGCCTATATTTCGGCATCTGCATATTTCTTCAGTTTATATTGCAGTGTTTGTCGAGGGATTTTTAAAGCGGCGGCGGTTTTTTTAATATTGCCATGATGCTTGTTTAAAGCTTCTTGAATAAGTGTTTGTTCAAATGAAGAAACCTGACTTTTTAAGGAGGCATCGAGTGTTTCTTCCTCAAGATTCTGCGTACGTAAATGAGCAGGAAGGTATGAAGGTGTGATGTCTTCCGCTTCCTTTGGCATCATCAATACGGCATGCTCAATGGTATGTTTTAATTCTCGAACGTTTCCTGGCCAGTGGTGAGCCATAAACAATTGCTTTGTTTCTTCAGAAAGGCGTTTGACGTTTTTTGAAAACTGCTGATGATAGGTTTGAATGAAATGGCGGGAAAGCAGCGGGATGTCTTGCTTTCTCTCACGAAGCGGCGGGATATGAAAAGATGACACATGCAGTCTATAAAATAAGTCTTCTCTTAATATTTGCTTTTTCACCGCTTCAAATGGGTCCATATTGAGTGCCGTAATGAGTCTTACATCTACTTGAATCGCTTTTGCATCCCCAATGCGGCGCACCACGCCATCTTCTAACACACGTAATAATTTCGTCTGCAGCGTGAGTGGCATCGCTTGCAGCTCATCAAGAAAAAGCGTGCCTCCATCAGCCAATTCAAAGAGCCCCTTGCGATCAATTGCGCCTGTATAGCTCCCTTTGACAGATCCGAATAATAGGCTCTCAAGTAGCGATTCTGGGAGTGCTGCACAGTTTTGCGGAATGAACACTTTGTTTTTCCGGTCAGATTCATGAACGATGGCTTGAACGAGCACTTCTTTCCCTGTCCCTGTTTCCCCGTAGACAACAACTGATGACGGATAAGCAGCAGCTTTTTTTGCCTTTTCAAGCATTTCTTTTAAGAGTGGATCATTTGTTAAAAATGAAGAAAAATCATGCATTTGTTCAGCCCCAGCCGCATCGTGTATTCGTTTTTTTTGATCTAAACGATTTGAAAGGGCTGACAGCTTCGATACATCTTTTGCGACTTCGACCGCACCTATTAACTGGCTGTCTTCAATAATAGGCAATGTCGTGTTGACGGTCTCAATTCTTTCGCCGTTTTTATTCAAATAGGTTTGCAGCGAATGATAAATGGGCTTCCCTGTTCTCAAAACATGCATGAGTGTACTTGTTTTTTCTGTTAAAGAGGGATACACATCAAGGATGTACTTGCCAATCACCTCTTCTTTTTGTAAACAGTCAAACTTAGCGGCATTATGATTGTAAAAGATCGTCATTCCTTGATCATCTACAACATGGATGGCTTCATCAATGGCTTCTAAAATTAATTCAAACCAGTCCGCTCTTTCGACAACCTTCCCCATTCTTTCCCCCTCACTTTCAGTGCCGAAAAACCGGCATCTATTGCCGGATTTTCAGCGGCTTGATCATCTTCATCACACGTTCTCCTGTCCTTTCATGTTTCGCTTTTTCCTTGTAACTTCCTGCTTTTTTTGTCAATAGCGTCAAAAAAGCACCCCTCTTATGAGGAGTGCTTTCGCCCTGATGTTTGATAAAGAGACATATCGAATTCTTGCAGCGATTCCATATACAGTGGCACGATCGACTTTCCTTCCTCGAATAACGTAAATTGGGAAGGGTATAAATTAATTGGCTGATGATAAAAAGCAAATCGCTTTACAACCCCAGGGTCAATACGGCAAAAAGTATGATGCATCAGTAAATAGACATCTTGTTTCCATTTAAAGAGCCGCCTGTTTGGCGGATTAAATACTGGTGACACTTGAATCATGCCGCCCTCTTCATACATCTGAAGCCGTTCATTTGAAATCGTATAGATATCCTTAGGATGAAACTGAAAATATTGCACGTCACGCTTTGAAGCAAACCGCCTTTTTTTCTGACCTTCAATATAATAAAACGTTTTCCCATGATCTGCCGTGACAACTGTATAATTAGGTACTACCAGCATGTCTTTCATCTCATATTTCATTGCACATAACGACGGAACCCGAATGGCGCGCCTGTTTTTTTCGTTCACCCAGCACCTTTCAATTTCATGAAGATTCCCGCCTGCGATTTGGTAGTAACCCCCTTCCTTTTCAATCACCGTTCCGTCAATGAGATCATACGGCATACTCGAAAACAAATGATGAAAGGAATGAGGCGTTTTATACGTTGTATCAAGTACATCTCTTAATGGAAAAAAAGCAGCAAAATCATTCAGCCTCATCCAAAAAACAGAATCTGCATGATGCCAGTATTTAGGCTCATCAGCCCAATATTGTCCGTATTTTTCATGAATGAGCGGAAGCAAACGACTTCTGTGCATGACCGAACAATGGTCCACTTGAAAGGACGCATGCTCCAATATTTGGTCTGCTTCACGCACAAAACTCATCGTCTCTACTAATTGCTTATTAACATGCACGACCCGCTGCGAGGAATACACGATATCGATATGAGGCTTCGACTGAAAAACATCCACCATTTTCTGCAAACGATCTTGATGATACACAGTATCATCTGTTAAATAACAAATGAGCTCACCTGTTATACGGGTTAGCGCTTCATTAATAAGCGTCGCATACCGTACGGTTAACAGCCGTTTTGCAGGATGAACCGTGCGTGAATACAGATGAATGCGCTCATCGTCTAAATAGGGCTGGATCTTTTGGATGGTGCCTTGTTCTGAGCCATCATCCATAATCAGAAGCTCCCAATTCGAATACGTTTGTTCCACCATACTCTTTAGCACACGATCAATGAAATCAGGTTTATTGTAGCTTGTTAAAATCACCGATACTTTCATGATCATTATCCTTTTTAGTTAGATTAAAAAGCCCCCCAGCTGACGATGTTCACGTAAGGTACATTCACTCTCAGCTGATTTGTCGCGTTTTTAAAGACCGCTACTGTATCAAAGAGTTGCACAACAACTACGTTTTGAAGGACATCTCCATTGACTAAATGAACGCGTGGCACTGGAATGCCAAGTTCAAGCCACGGACGAAGTAATTCTTTAATATCTGACACACTCTCTTCCTCACTTTCTTCTAAAAGACGAAGAAGAAGTAAAATCAAGATGACTTCAAGTACTCCTTCTGTTTCTAGTAATTCTTCGTTCCAACCATTTAATAATTGATCAAATTCCATTCATAATCCCTCTCTCTTCGCATTTAATCTTTACTAGAGTATGAGATTCACTTCATTTAGCCTCAGCATTTGAAAACATTTTTAAAAATGTGTGAAGTGATTAAATGATAAAAAGAACAAGGAATCAGCGCTCTGCTTATACCAAAAAAAATGAACGGCATATACATAGGGGTGAGTTTGAATTGATGAAGAAAGGATGGGAAAAAAATGAGCGACAAGCGTGCCGAATTAAAAAAAGAACTATTGAAAGTGTTTTTCAAACCGCTTACTCGTACATTAACAGTTAATCTTGAAGAAGGAGGAGTACAAATGGAAGAAAAATTGAATGATTTATTAAGTGAAGTGGCAGCCGAGGCATCACCTTCAGATTCTGCTACAACACTCGATGTATCTCAGCCAGCAAGATGGATTTTTGCAAGACTTGCACCAGGAACCGTCATTAGCATTGTCACTGACTCAGGAGATTTAATCGGGCCAGTTCAATTCGTAGCATTCAATGCTTTAACGGGTGTTGTATTTGTTACACAAGAAAGCTCAGTTACACCAACAGGCTCTGCAACGACTTTATTAGATGTAGATAAAGTTGAAAGTGTTACGTTCACATCTTAATGTGAGAGGGCCATCATGAAGTTTCTTTATATCAGCTCTGGCTACGGCGGAATCTATCACATGTTTGATCAATGGGTAGAAGAGAGCTTCATTGATTCCTCCTTTTCATGTGTAAAGATTGATCGAGAATCTCTACCCGCTCACATGCACAAAATCCGGACATTTTCTCCGGATTTTGTTTTGATGATGATCGGTGATCATGTTCCGAGCGAAGTGCTTCATCAATTCAAACAAGAAAAGATCCCGATTGTTTTGTGGATGACAGAAGATCCCTTTTATACAGATGTATCGGCTGCTTGCACACGTGATGCGCGGCTCATATTAACGATTGATGAAGGAGCTTTGCCACTTTACAAACGATTGGGCATAGGTCACGCCCACTACTTTCCCATTCCGACAAATACAAGTATTTTTCAAAAAAACGAATCGCCTGAAGAGATGTGCAGCTATGACATTACACTCATTGGCTACCCTTATCCCAATCGCATGAAAGCCATCGATACACTCTTACAACAGAACAAATGGCGGATTCTCGTTGCAGGTAAGGAATGGCATCGTCTTTTAAATAAGTCACGAAGACATGATCGAGGTCTCACATTAGTGACCAATTGGCTGAGCCCTCAGCAAATGGCGGACATCTATCAGCAATCAGCGATTGTTCTTAACCCGCACAGACCGGCACAATTTGCCTATAACAAAAACAAAGCCATGATTCAAAATGTAAGCCTGAACAATAGAGCGTTTGATATCGCTGCAGCTGGAAGCTTTCAATTGACGGATCTACAACCACCTCAAGCTTTTTCAAGCTTCGCTTTTTATAAAGATGAGGACGATTTGCTGGAACAGGTTGAATATTATGGATCAAATGCTGAGAAAAGAAAAGCAATCGCACGAAACAATTACGAACAAGTCGTTTCCTGGAATACATTTGAGTCATTTCCACACAGACTTTATGAAATCGTAAAAAGCGCCCTATGACTGGGCGCTTTTCTCGTTGAAATTCATCTTATACATAACCCTCCGCATCTCGGCGAGCCAATAAGACTTTCTCCGCTTTCTCAAGGTCTTCCTCCTGTTTCACCACGAGTGATTTTTCGGGATCCATGATATACGCTCCAACAGATCCCTCTAAAAAGGAATGAATGCATTCTTTTGCATATGGAACATGAAAAGCATACACTGCTCCATTTAAACGACCATACGTATATGGCTGCTCATGCTTTGGCATGAAAAAGTAATGATTGTCCTTATATAAAGTGGCTTCATTATTCTCATGCAGTGTCCATGTTTCATTTGGGTTTTCTAGCGCCTCTGTAAAAGATGCCATGCAATCATAGCTCCCTTCTACTAGAAGCTGCAAGCATTTCTCAATATCTTCCGGCTCTCTTAAAGGAGACGATGGATGCAAATATAGAACAATATCAAAGGTCTTCCCCTCACGCTCTAAATAAGCAAGCGCGTGTTTCACCGCTATGAGTGATGATGTTTGTTCTGTTACATGACTGTCTGGCAGTTCAATCACACGAGCCCCGTAGTGAGAAGAAATGATTTGTGTATTGACATCCTCTGTAGAGACGATGATTTCGTCTAACTCAATCATTTGCAGTAACGGCTGAATGGTCCAATAGATGAGCGGCCGCTCCGCCAATACGCGAATGTGTTCATCATGCTGATCGCGCCTGCTTCTAAAAGCTGGTATCAAGGCTAAAATACGATTTCCCCTATACATGTATTCCCTTCTCCCCTCGCGCACAGCTCTCTTCATTATCTTCCGAGCTGATCGCAGTACTGAAGTGTTCAGGTCTCTCATTTTTCTACTTATTCTCTTATCTCTCCATATTCTATTAAAACGTCAAGCAGATGGTTATAATGTGTTCACCTAATTTAGATAGAAAGTGGTTCTTTTCCTCAAACGGATACCACTCTTTCACATATGATGCAAAGTAGAGAAATGAGAGTTGGGGGATTAGATATGTCCAAAAAAATAGAAACGAGTTTGAAGGCTTTTTTTCGTGACAAAACGATATTAGTCACAGGTGGTACAGGTTCGATCGGCCGTCAAATTGTAAAAAAATTAACATCATGCTCTCCAAAGAAGATTATCGTCTTTAGCAAAGATGACAGCAAACAATACATGATGAAAAATGAGTATGGGGATCACCCAGAAGTTGCCTTCGCTTTAGGCGATGTACGAGATGCAAGCCGCGTGAGACAGCTCGTCAAAGGCGTTGATATCATCTTCCATGCAGCCGCCTTAAAACAAGTACCCACTTGTGAAGACAATCCGTTTGAAGCCGTACAAACAAATATTATCGGCGGGCAGCACATCATTGAAGCCGCAATTGAACATGAAGTCAGTCATGTTGTCAACATCTCCACTGACAAAGCAGTTTCTCCGACAAATGCCATGGGTGCAACAAAATTGATTTCAGAAAAACTATTTTTCCAAGCAAACGAAAGTATTGCGAACCAAAAAACAATGTTTTGCTCTGTGCGTTTTGGCAATGTGCTTGGATCAAGAGGTTCCGTCATTCCCATCATGCTTCAGCAGTTGTTAAATGAAAAACCTTTGACCGTAACTGATCCTCATATGACACGTTTTTTTATGTCCATCGAAGAGGCTGTCTCCCTCACACTTCAAGCAGCCATCATGATGAAAGGCGGCGAAACGTTCATTCTCAAGATGGAGTCATTACAGCTTGCTGATCTCTTAAAAGCGTTTCATGAATATGCTACTCAAATCAATGTCACATCTCCGGAAGTTCTCGTTGTCGGGAAAAGACCTGGAGAAAAGCTTCACGAAGAGCTTACATTTCCGCACGAAGCAGATGCACTATTTGAGCATGAACAATTTTATGCCATTTTACCACGACCAAAACTGCACGCTGACTTTCAAAAAGTCGACTTAACTAATTACACATCCAATGAAGCGCCTCTCATTACAAAAGAAAAGCTATTCCGCATCATTGAACAATTACATCACACTCATCATAAAAAATAAAAAATCGTCACACGGAAGCAGATGCTTTCCATGTGACGATTTTTCAATAGATCAATTAAATAGATGTTTCAAATCCCCATAGCCTTCTTTTTCAAGATCATCTTTTGGGATAAACTTCAAAGCGGCTGAGTTAATACAATACCGAAGACCATTTGGTCCTGGTCCATCAGGGAAGACATGCCCTAGATGAGAATCTGCTGTCTTGCTGCGCACCTCTGTCCGCACCATCCCATGGCTCTTATCCACCTTCTCCGCTACTTCCTCATCTTCAAGCGGCTTTGTAAAACTCGGCCAGCCGCAATGGGCATCAAACTTATCTAAAGAAGAAAAAAGCGGCTTGCCTGAAATGATATCTACATAAATGCCTTCTTCTTTATGATCCCAGAATTCATTTTGGAATGGCGGCTCAGTGCCATTATTTTGTGTAACTTCGTACTGCATTCGGTTTAATTCTTTTAGTCTTTTTTCTTTATCGTTTGTCATGATTTATCACTCCAATGGGACTCAATAAAACCCGCTCTGCCAGAACCGACATGATATCGTTCGTAGTGCATTTTGTTCTTTTTATAATAATGCTGATGATATTCCTCTGCGGGATAAAAAGGAGCAGCATCTAAAATTTCTGTCACAATTGGCTTTTGGAAAGTGCCGCTTTCGTTCAGCTTCTCTTTCGATGCCTCTGCAAGCTTTCTCTGCTCGTCATGATGAACATAAATACCTGTGCGGTAGGACTCTCCTCTATCACCAAATTGCCCGCCATCATCTGTTGGGTCTATTTGCTGCCAATACAGTTCTAATAGCTTTTCATACGGGAAAACGTCTGGATCAAACGTGATTTGAACCGCTTCTCTATGTCCCGTTGTATTTGTACATACTTCTTCATAGGTCGGATTCACTGTATGTCCGCCAGTATACCCTGATTCAACTTTGATAATGCCCGGCTGTTCATCAAAAGGTTTAACCATACACCAGAAGCAGCCTCCTGCAAATGTGGCTAATTCTTGTTTTTCAGACATATTAGTGCCCCCTTCATTTAAAAAATGGTATCATCATATTATAACATGATGAAAAATAATGAAAATGATACGACTTGTATACCTAAAATATAAGAAAACATTTTGTCGTATTTTACAATATAATGGGGGTTTGATGATTGGAACAAAGAAAAAAAATGATGTATGAAATGGATACTTTACTGAGAACCGTATTTAAGCAGATCCGTTATGAGATTAACAGCCTGCTCGAAAACGAATTATCTCGGAATGAATTTCTTATTTTAAATCTGCTTCGTGAGCAAGGTGCAAAAAAAGTAACGGAATTTGCGTCCATTCTAGGGGTGTCAGCAAGCCATATCACAGCTGTGACCGACACACTCGTAGAAAAAGGCTGGATCACCCGTATCCGTTCTAAAGAGGATCGCCGCATCATTAAAATCCACTTAACCGATAAGGGTAAGGAAATTACTGAGCATTTTGAGAAAAAGAAAACAGAATACTTTATGGAGCGATTTGAGTCATTCGACGACGAGGAACTAAAAACAATGATTAAATTATTTAAAAAGCTGGATAAAAGTCAAAAGGATTAAGCATAGAATTTAGCGCATTGGACATGCTACGGATAAAAAGAGGTGGAATGAACCATGACAAGCCCTTATCTTTGTCCAAACTGTAAAACGAACAGAACGCGCTTTAATCTGATTGAGCAGCTTTCAGAACCTGTGAAGCTGGACCCTGCGACCGGAGAAGTTGTCGAAAGATACGATGGAGAGCAGCTTTCTCCTTTTCACATGAGCTATCAAGGTCCTCAAATAAAGGTCCAGTGCGGTGTTTGTGGTCTCATTGAGGATGAAAAAACGTTCATTAAGCTAGCTGAATATCATCAATATTCTTCTCCTTCTTAACATGCGGGCCTGACGGAAAACGTCAGGCTTTTTTCTATGCTTCTTTTGCCTATACAGATCGTCTTTTTCATGCATACGCTACAAAAAACACCATCGCATAAGAAAGTAGGGATTGATACATGCAGCAGCTCTTTTATCATAACCATCCATACCGTCCACTCGCTGCGGGCTTCGAGCACCCTCAAAGCAGCCCTTCATCCAAAGCCTTTGTTCGGCTCTTTCACGCTGCCCCAGATCTTAGTGAGCTCGCTGTTTATGTGAACCGGAATGAGGTTTTGAAAAAAATGCCTTACAGCCAGTTAACAGCTTATATGGAGTGGGATGAGGGAATGTATGAGATAGAAGTGTTCAAGCTAGCTACAAAACAAAGAGTTCTTCATGCTCGTATGATGATTAAACGTGACGAGATTTATACCCTATGTATCACAGGTGCGCATGCAGGTTTTGCGTTGCTGACAGAGCGGCAAGACCCTCTGATTCAACATGAGGATCTGTCAGCCCTTACATTTGTCCACCTTTCTCCAGACCTTCCTTCCATTGATATATATGAACGTGATCAAGGGGTGTTAGCTAAGGAGCTTCACTATGTAAACAGCACTCACATTCATCATTTCTCCCCGAATAAATATCATTTTGAATTGAAAGCCGCCGGCACTCAAAGTATACTGCTTGATATCCCAAAAGTTCATCTGCAAGCCAATCGCGCATACCTCATTCTGCTTCATGGATTTGCTAATGGAGAGCCAGAGCTCATGGCGAAGGTGGTCTTGTCTCAGCAAATATAAAAAGAGCCTTTTCCATAAAGGAAAGGCTCTTTACGAGACATCTTCAGCTTTTTCTTGCTTTTGAAAATCAAAAGCAAGAATCATGATACCTAGAAATAATGCACAATAGGCAATATTTAAGTAAAACTGATCGATATTTTCTGCTCTTAAATCAGTGGCAGCTGTCATGCCAAAATACGCAGCAAATAAAAACGACAGTAAACTAAAATATTGATAGACTCGCTTCATGATTTCACTCCTGACTCACTTTCTATTGCTTTGGATGATAATATGAGAACTCAATTTCATCGTTCTGTAGATCAATTTTGTTTGCTTTCACATACATATCATTCGTCAGTGGCATTTCTGAAAGGCGCACTTCAACCGTTTTTTGATCCGGTTTCACATGAACGAATTCTGGCAGTTCATAGAACTGACCCATGTAGCTTAGAACAAAACTAATCGGAATGCTCAATTGTCCAATTGAAAGGCCATCCACTTTCAAAAGCACATCACCATTATCTTCGACAGTTGGCGTAAATGAGACGTTTGCATCAATCGTCGAAGAGAAAGCTTTAATGGCGCCTGTTACTTTCACATCTTGATCGATCGCCACATGAAAGTCTGGCATATCACTAGACCCTTGATTTTTCAAGTAATCATTGATAAAGCTAGTGAGTGATTCCTTTGAGCTAGATATATCAAAAGAATACTCGCTTTTCAATTCTTTAGTTGAAGCGGATTGACCGCCTGGCAGCAACATCAAAATACCGCAGGCAAGTACAATCAATAGATTGATTGCAAGTAAAATAAAAAATAAGCTTTTCCACTTTTTCATACGTTCACCCTATTCCTTCGGCAGTCCTTCTTTTTTCACTTTGGAGAATAAACGATTTGCCATAAGAGAGTACCCCTTTTGGTTTGGGTGGAAATCATCATCTGCCAGTAATTTTTCATCAGAATCTTCTTCAAATAAATCGGCCACATTGATCATATCAGCGTTGCCGTCTTTTTTCAGTTCTTTTTTGGCAACGGCATTCCAGTCTTTGACGACTTCATCAATATCTCTTAGCTCAGTGAGACTGAATTTAAAGGGGTTATACATGCTTACATACATGATCTTCGCATGGTCATTATGTTCTCTCAGTTGAGCAAGAATGGTTTTAAAGCGCTCCTCAAAAGGCCCCTGCTCTTTTTGAAAAGGAGCAAACGTCAAATTGAGCACATTTTGACGAACGACATGCATTAAGTCATTGCCGCCGATCGTAAAGAAAATATAGTCAGCATCTTTCAGGCCGTCTTGCACCTTTTTTTCTTTTAATCTTTTTAATAAATCTACCGTTCTACTGCCTTTAATGGCATAGTTTTTTAATGTGACAGATTGCACGCCGTCCACCGCTTCTAACTTGTCACGAGTCATGCCTGCATATCCTTTTTTTTGTTGATCTCCGATTCCTTCTGTTAAAGAATCTCCAACCGCTGCGATGGTAATATGTTCTTTTACGTCTTGTGTGTCTTCTAGTTTATCCTTTATGCCAGCCTCTTGCGCGGAACATGCAGAAAGAACAAAAGCTAGAGACATCACAATCAAAATCAAACGAGCCTTCAAACGATGATGTCCCTCCTTTTTCTGATTAAAAAAGTGTATCATGTTTTTGCTCATTTGAACATCTTTATGCTAGCTTCGGATCAGCGTTTTGATGTCCTTGATGATGTCATCATATGGTGTGTTTTGTACACCATCATAATTTTTCATCACTTTCCCTTCTTGATCAACTAGGAAAAACAATGACTGATGGATCACTTGGTCTTCATCTTCAGGTTTCTTCACAATGGTTTTAAAGCTTTTCATTGCGAATTTTTCGATCGCAGACTGTGAATAGCCAGTGAGGAAATCCCAATTTTTAAAGGATAAAGGATATGCTTTTGCAAATTCTTTTAGCTTTTTCGGTGAATCTACCTCCGGGTCCACGCTAAAGGAAATGATATGCGCATCCAATTTTTCTTCTTTTAACCGTTTTTGCAGCTCTGTCATATGTGCAGTCATCGGCGGACAGATCGTTTCACAGCTTGTGAAAATAAAATCTGCCACCCATACTTTCCCCTTCAAATCATCCAATGACACCTTTTGTCCATCCTGATTTTCATATTCAAACGGCTGTATTTGATAATTTAACGCATCTTTGATTTGTCCATTTGAACATGAGACTAAAAGAAGCACGCTTATGGTAATAAGCGCACCAAGTGAGGCTCCCCTTTTTTTAAGCATGGTACGTCCATCCCCTTTTTCAAGTCAATCGGTATAAAAAGTAAAGCCTATTGCGCCTTTTCCAGTGTGACACGAAATAATCGGTGTTGTGTAGGCGATGTCAACAGGTGCTTCAGGTGTATGATCAAGCAGCGCTGATTTAAGCTTTTCAGCGAGTTCTAATGCATCTGCATGCGCTATCCCAATGGCTTGAACTGTTTTTCCTTTCACCGCCTGTACATACTGTTTGGTTAAATAGCGGACAAGAGCAGAATAGCTTCGCACATTCGCTTCTGGCGTGTATACCCCGTCTGTTAAGCTGGCAATTGGTTTGATGTGTAGAAGTGAGCCGATCAGCGCCTTCCCTCTTCCAATTCTTCCACCTTTCACGAGATTTTCTAATGTATCAATTGTGACAAATAGCTTTGTTCCAAGTCGGATTTTATCCATTTCTTTGATGATGTCTTCACGGCTTGCACCATTTTGTGCAAGTTCAGCTGCTTTGGTGACTTGAAACCCTAATCCATATGAAATAAAGTTTGAATCAATCACCGTGATGTTTCCGTCTACCATTTTCGAAGCGCTTTCAGCAGTTTGAACCGTACCACTCATCCCACCCGTTAAATGGATACTAATGACTTCGCTTCCATCTGCCGTCAGCCTTTCATATAATTCGACGAATTGACCGATCGCAGGTTGAGACGTTTTCGGCAATTCCTCAGCAGCCTCCATTTTTTCAATAAATTCATCTGGCTGTATATTTACTCGGTCAATATAATCAACCCCAGAAATGGAGATATTGAGCGGAATCACGTGAATGGAAAGATCATTGATTTTTTCTTGCGGAAGGTCCACAGTTGAATCTGTTACAATTTTAATTTGTTTCACTATCGTCTCATCCTTGCTGTCTTAGTCTTTACTTATGATATTACCTTATTTCGTGCTTACTTGAAAACAACTGTCATGACGTTTTGGAAATTGTCACATTTTCTTCTTTTCATGAAAAAAATCCTTGCCAAGCTGAGCAGCAGCCATTTTAAAACAGCCGCTCACTCCCTTTGACAAAGATTCCTTTTTACGCATTGTGTTTCAGTGTAGGCTCCTGATAGATCTGCTCATATGTGCTCCACTTGACGTTACGTTTCACATCCTCTCTGAAAGAGTACACAGCTCTCTTTCCTTTAGATACATAGACTTTTTTCAAGAAAGCTTCAAGTCTAAAGGTGAGCATGAAACGATACGGCTCATCTCCCTTTAGTACAGGAACTTCTGTTACCTTGATCTGAGCTCCATCCATCCGTCTAAAACATATTGTTTTGAGCAGCACAAACGATCAATCCTCTTTTCCAATGTTCTGTTACGCCTAAATAAATAGGTGGAATAAATCTTGATCTTTATTCACTTCAACATAATGGAATCCTTTTTTATTCATCCGTTCAATGAGCGCCGCATAGTCATCTCTTTCTTTCAATTCGATGCCAACAAGCGCGGGTCCTTTGCTTCGGTTATTCTTTTTCGTATATTCAAAGCGGGAGATATCATCATTTGGCCCTAATACTTCATCTAAAAATTCTCGAAGCGCACCTGCTCTTTGCGGAAAATTGACAATGAAATAATGTTGAAGCCCTTCATAGATCATCGACCGTTCTTTGATTTCCTGCATTCTGCCAATATCATTATTTCCTCCACTGACAATACAGACAACATTTTTCCCTTTAATCTCCTCGCGATGGGCATCCAGCGCAGCGATCGGAAGTGCGCCTGCCGGCTCTGCTACAATCGCACATTGATTATAAAGCTCTAAAATGGTTGTACATACTTTTCCTTCAGGTACAAGACTAATTTTATCGACAACAGACTGTAGCGATGTAAACGTCTTTTCACCAATCCGCTGAACCGCTGCTCCGTCTACAAACTTATCAATGGAATCAAGTGTCACAACCTTGCCCTTTTCATGGGAAGCATGGAGTGAAGCTGCGCCAAGCGGTTCGACGGCAATGATTTCGGTTTCTGGGGCGATATTTTTGATATATGTACCAACTCCAGATAACAGACCTCCACCTCCAACACTTGCAAATAAAAAGTGAGGCTCCACTTCGATATCATTTAATATTTCTACAGCAGTCGTTCCTTGTCCTGCCATCACATCCAAATCATCAAACGGATGGATAAACTCGCGCTTCTCTTCATCTCCGCATTTAACTGCTTCATGATATGAATCATCAAACGTATCTCCGGTTAAGATAATTTCAACATATTCTTTGCCGAAAAGCTCCACTTGAGATACTTTTTGTCTTGGTGTCGTAGCAGGCATAAAGATTTTCCCATGGATACCTAGATATTTACAAGAATAGGCAACACCTTGTGCGTGATTTCCTGCACTTGCGCAGACAATGCCGTTTTTTAGTTTATTTTTTGGAAGCTGACTCATTTTATTAAAAGCGCCTCTTAATTTAAAGGAACGAACTACTTGCAGATCCTCTCTTTTTAAGTAGACATTACATTCATATCGTTCAGAAAGTCGCTCATTTTTTTGAAGAGGTGTATGAATCACTACATCCTTCAAATTTTGATGGGCCTTTAAAATATCTTTCACTTGAATTAGCGTGTTTTCTTTGAGCAACGGTTTCATGTACAAGATCCTTTCTCTTTAACCTTATTTAATTTGTCATTATAACATGAATATTCAAAAAATAAATCGATAGATCATGGATCAAGTATAAATTTCATAAACTTTTTCGTTTTTCTGTACATTTGGTTTTATTGGGTGTTACAATTGAACCAATAAGAACCATAAAGAAAGGAACCACCCGATGACCACACATTCGTTTACGTCTATATATGGAGAACATCAAGAAATGAAGCGTGCCATTCACCTGGCAAAGCAATTCACAAAGCACGAGCAGCCGGTCTTGATCACAGGAGACATTGGCACAGGCAAAACACGATTTGCCCATGAAATTGCTCATGCATCGGCTCCAAACGCTTCACTGACACATCTATATTGCCCCATTTTAGATGAAGATACCTTGCAGAAAGCCTTCACGGAAAAGACCCGTCAAATCCTTTATTTAGACGAAATCGCCGCATTAAGTATTCCTATGCAGCATCAGGTCATTCGTTTTCTGGAAATCTCTCCTGCAACAAAAATCATTACCACTTCGTCTTTATCAATAGAGGCATTGAGGGTTTCATCTACCTTTTTACCTGAGCTGTTTTATCGCTTAAATGTTTTCCATTTGCCTTTACCGTCATTAGCAGATCGAAAAACTGACATTCCTGTGTTAACAACTGCTTTCTTTCAGGAGCTGAGCATGGCGCCTGATATTGATCCAAGTGTTTGGGAAACCTTGCAGGAGTATCCGTTTGAAGGAAACGTACAGGAACTCAAAAATATCGTTCATTATGCTGCAGTCATTCTCGAGGGGCAAACGGTATTTTTACACCACCTGCCGCCTTTTGTGTTAACCCCTCTTTCGCCGGAGGTAAAAGGAAAAAAGGAAGATCATCAGCTCACACTAATGGAAAAACAAGAGTTTGTTTTCCTGCTAGAAGCCATTAAATCTCTCAATGAGAAAGGTGAAGCAGCCAGCAGACGCATCTTATCTGAATTAAGCAAACAAGGCGACATTCCGCTGACCCCTCAGCAGGTGAGGAGCCGATTAGATGATCTTGAGAAAAAAGCATACGTGACGAAAGGAAAAGGCAGGGCCGGCACGAAGATTACACTTGAAGGTCTTTCATTCCTGAAGTCACTTGATGGTTATATACCGGTTCAATAAAAGGAGGACATCCATTGTTTACTGTAAAAGAAGAAATTGCCAACGCCATTACACATGGCATTGGCGTTATTTTATCCATACCAGCCATTGTTTTTCTCGTGTTATTCGCTGTTCAATACGGCACTGTCACAGAGATCATCAGCTTTTCGATATTTGGCGCGTCCATGTTGCTGCTTTATTTAAGCTCGACCTTGCTTCATAGCATTCGGCACAAAAAAACAAAAGATGTATTTGAAATCCTCGACCACTCGGCTATTTATGTATTGATTGCTGGTACCTATACGCCCTTTTTACTAGGACCATTAAAAGGCGCACTCGGCTATACGCTTCTTGCAATTGTATGGGCTCTTGCTGCTGGCGGGATTGTCTTTAAAATCTTTTTCGTCAAACGGTTTATCATTGTGTCCACCCTCGTTTATTTATTAATGGGCTGGATGATTATCATTGCCATTAAACCACTTTACATTCAATTAACGGGCGCAGGATTTGGCCTCTTACTATTAGGCGGTCTTTTGTATTCGGTCGGAACCATCTTTTATATTTGGCGTAAAATCCCTTATCATCATGCGATTTGGCACAGCTTTGTGCTCGGCGGAAGTGCGTCGATATTCTTCTGCATTCTCTTCTATTGTGTGAACATTCCTGCTGCATGAAAAAAACCAGCATCCGAAAATGGATGCTGGTTTTTTTATGCGCGCTTTTGGGCGTAATCGCTCATCATGACAGGCGCTTTAATATGAATATCAACGTTAACAGGCCGCAGCCTTTTCACGACTTTTCCAGCTAATAGACGATCCGTTCCACTTGTTTCAATCGGTACAAGCGGACAATCACAATCTTCAGCAAGTGCCTCTGCCATGTGACGATGTGCTTCTGAAAGCAATACACTCTGCCCCGATAAGATTCTTTCCTTTGCTTCTTCTAACAAGGCATCATCAGATTGATTCTGATGCATAACCGCCATCTTCTTCAGCCATTGTTTTAAAATCGGATATCGAAAAAGATTCGGCTTTGCCATGAAAGCAAATGGCTTCTCAAGGTGACCAATCAATAATGTCGTCGTGACTGGATTCAGTGCCTGTGTGATATAAATAACGGGTCCATCTGGCAGCTTCTTTTGCTGATGAATGGTCATGACTGATCCTGACTGGTCAATACATCCCCGGGCAAACCTTTTTGCATGCTCATGAATGAGATGCATTCGTTTCGTATAGGAAATGCGTGGATCAGTTAATTCATGGGCATGCAAATGCCTCAAACTTTTACAAAAGGATACAACAACATAAAGCGTTAAAACCCAATAACGAAACAACCGTACTCCTCCTACTCATTTATCCTTTTTTGTCATATACGACAAATTCATAATTGTAGGGGTTCTTTTCGTCACGATGGCCTTTTTCGCGTGATACAACCGTCCATTCGTTTTCATTGTAATCAGGAAAGTAGCGGTCTCCTTCAAACGCATGGTGAATATGCGTGATATATAGACGATCCGCATATGGCATCATTTCTTCATACAGCTTAGACCCGCCGATGATAAATAACTCTGTCTCGCTTTCCCCAATTGCCAAAATATCGGCAATGGAATGGACAACCTCGCATCCTTCTGCTTCAAAAGAAGAACTTGTTGTCAAAACGATATTTCGACGGTTAGGCAGCGCTCGTCCAATTGATTCAAACGTTTTTCTGCCCATGACAATCGTATGACCGCCTGTGACCTTCTTAAAATACGCTAAATCAGCTGGTAAATGCCAAGGCATTTGATTATCTTGACCAATGACTCTGTCTTTTCCTGTCGCCACAATCATCGAAATCATACACTGACTTCTCCTTTGATATGCGGATGCGGATCATAGTTCTCAAGTACAAAATCATCGAACGTGAAATCAAAGATGCTCTTCACATCTCTTGTGATGCGAAGCTGCGGAAGCGTGCGTTCCTCGCGCTCTAGCTGCATGTTCACCTGCGGAAGATGATTCTGATAAATATGTGCATCTCCTAGCGTATGAACAAACTCTCCTGGCTCAAGATTTGTGACTTTGGCAATCATCATCGTGAGAAGAGCATATGAAGCAATATTAAATGGCACGCCTAAAAAGATATCTGCCGATCTTTGATAAAGCTGGCAAGAAAGCTTCCCATTTGATACGTAAAATTGAAACAGACAATGACATGGTGGCAGTGCCATTTGATCAATTTCAGCCGGGTTCCAAGCGCTGACGATCAGTCTTCTTGAATTCGGATTATGCTCGATATCGTGGATCAGCTTTGTGATCTGATCCACAGTCTCACCGTCCCCGCTAGCCCAAGATCGCCACTGCGCTCCGTATACACGGCCCAGTTCGCCATTTTCATCTGCCCATTCGTTCCAAATACGGACACCATTTTCCTGAAGATATTTGACATTTGTATCACCTTTTAAAAACCACAGTAACTCATGAATAATTGATTTCAGGTGCAATTTCTTTGTTGTTAACAGCGGAAATCCTTCCTGCAAATCAAATCTCATCTGGTAACCGAACGTGCTGATTGTGCCTGTTCCCGTTCTGTCACCTTTTTCATCCCCGTGCTGTAATACATGACGGCATAACTCTTTGTATTGTTTCATTTTTTTCATCCTTTATTTATGTTCTTGTTGTAGTTTACCTTATTTCTGCTTTTGTTTAAACACCAAAAAAACATGCCTGCATAATCATGAGCAGACATGTTTTTCTTTTATACTTGATTCACTCGATCCTGCTCTTCGTCCTTAATATCTTGGTGTGAGTGAGCAATACGGCTAGCTGCTGCTGCGGCAAGCGCGGCGACAAGATCATCAAGGAAGGTATGCACTTCACCTGGACGACCTTCATCTAATTCCCTGATAATACCAAATTTCTCTTTATCTAAATAACCGAAGTTGGTCAAACCGATTGATCCATATACATTGACAATGGAAAGCGGAATAATCTCATCAATTCCATATAGCGGCTCATCTGTTTCAACTAAGTGCTGCAAAGGTTCTGGCAACAGCTTTTTTTCAGCCAGCTGATCAAGGGCAAGTCCTGTTAAAACAGCATGGACAATTTCCCTTTTATTCAACACTTTTTCAACATTTTCAATACAGACACTAAGTGGAAGGTTTGGATGATATTTTTCTTGAAGCTTTAGCACAATGTGTGCAATATCTTCAATTTTCACTCCGCGTTCGTTTAACATTCGTTTTGTAATCTGCACCATTTCGTTCATTGTATACTTTTTCAATTGGCATGACATCTCCTTCTAGTGGCTCATCCAGCTCGGCGGGGTGTTTTTGTCCCAGTAAATATTACCGAGTTCATGATGCGTCTGGAATCCATCTTCTGCTGTATGGTAGTGAAAGTTAAACCAATATCCGCTGTGTGGCGGCTGATCTCTTCTCACATGAAAACGGAGCAAATCTTCTCCAGTCTTCCGGTTGTAGATGTGAAAGATTTTTTCGCCATTTCCGCTTGAAGGCTGATCAGTTAACACAACATCTTGAAATTTTTCGTCATCTTTGAAATTTGTTAAAACATCGGTTAACACTTGTTCAATTTTCGGTTGAATCTCTTCTCTGTACTCGTCTTCAATGACAGGTGTGATTTTACGGCCGAATTTGAGAAAGGATTGATTTTCTGCACTTGATAGAACCTCTTCCTTATATTGCTCAAAGGGGTCTACCTGCTCTTTGCTTGCCTCTTGCGATCGTTCCCAGCTGCGCAATTCATCTGATGTATCATAAACCGCTGTATAAGGCGTTTTATCAGGTGAAGAAAGTTCAGATGGCTTGTCTGTCATCAAAGCCGACGGAGGAGAGACCAAACCAAAAGTTGCAATTGTAAAGAGCGCAACAAGCGTTTTTCTCATCCACATCTTCATGATATCTAATTCCTTCCATAAGTTATCATACTGCTATTCTAGCATATAATGAATTTTCAGTCATTCAATTTGGTCACTGATTTGAGACTTTCTTTTTTATAATAAAACGTTTACAATGACAGTACAGGCAACTAAAATTTGGGAGGAATGGGTATGCTTGAAGGCTTTTTCGTCACAGCTTCCTTGCTGACACTGTTTTATTTTGTCTATATGGAGATTACGGATTAAAAGCCCTTAGAGAGGGCTTTTTCTTTCTCGATATATCCATAATGAAATTGGGCTGTTTTTCGTTTGATGACATGAAATTGGTAACAGTCCGCTGTAAATCGTGTGCTTTTCCAATGATCTTTTAACACCACTCTTTTTCTTGCCACCCTTAATGCTTCTTGCACGGCTGCTTCGTGATCAAAGTCGTGCTCTGCCGCATGACGCAGCGGCGCTATACTTGTAGATTCTTGAATCGTTTCCTCAAACATCGGATCAAAATAGACGATATCAAATGAACAGTCAGGATACTTCTTTAGTTGCTCGATACTGTCTCCACTAATAACAGAAATCCGTTTCATCGCTTCATCAGCTTCCTCTATCCCCGTCTCCCATGTATTCAGTCCTTCTCGCACAAGTAATGCCGTAATGGGATTCTTTTCAATACCGACGACCCTTCCATTCCTGCCTATCGCACAGCTTGCAGTTATCGCATCAGACCCTAAGCCAAGTGTGCAATCTAAAAAGGAATCGCCCGGCTTTAGCTGTGCTGCTTCAATTAAGGGATCCTTTTCTTCGCGCAAGATCCGCTTCACCCTGAACATCGCTGAGCTTGGATGAAAGAAGAACTTTTCACCATTTGGCTGATACCATTCAAATCTTTCTTTCCCGACAACAAGGACATCTCCTCGTTTTATCGCAAGCTGTTTGACAGATTGTTTGCGTCTTTCTACATACTCACCATGTAAATCCTCTGCAAGTGCCTTTGCTGTTCCAATCGTTTGTTCATTTGCTCTAAAGCTTGTTGTAATGAGCATATCGTTCCTCCATCATGATCAAGAAAAAATGCCCTGATCTAGTTCCAGGGCATTTCAACACGTGTATTAGCAATGTTTTTCAAATGCAGTTAAGACATTTTTCATGATATCTTCCATTTCATGACCTTCAATTTCGTCACGTGGGATAAAATGAACGAGTTCATTTCCTTTTAAAAGGGCCATAGAAGGAGATGATGGCTCTTCACCAGTGAAGTATTCTCTCATTTTTGCTGTTGCTTCCCGGTCCTGCCCAGCAAATACTGTGACGATTTTGTCGGGCGCTTTTTCTGCCTTCATCACAGCTTGAGTCGCTGCTGGGCGTGCTAAGCCGGCAGCACAGCCGCATACAGAATTAACAACAACAAATGTTGTTCCTTCAGCTTCTTGCATCGTTTGTTCTACTTCTTCTTCCGTCGTTAGTTCTTGAAATCCTGCACTTGTCAACTCTTGGCGCATTGGCACAACGAGCTGGCGCATATATTCTTCATATGCCATTGACATAAAAAAGCCCCCTCTAAAATCCTTATGTTGTGAATAAAGGATACTATAGAGAGAGCCAATTTTCAAATGTTCTATTTCAGATTAAATTTTCATGATTCCGCCTGTATTGGCTGAGGTCACAAGTTTTGAATATCTGGCAAGATAGCCCGTTTTCACTTTTGGCTCAAAGCCTTTCCAGTTCGCTTTTCGTTTTTCCCATTCTTCCTCTGGAACCTCTACGCTTAAAATGCGCTGCTCAATATCGACGACGACATGGTCACCATTTTCAACAAAGGCAAGCGGGCCGCCCTCAGCTGCTTCAGGAGAGACGTGTCCGATAGACAAGCCACGAGAAGCGCCGGAAAAACGTCCGTCCGTAATTAAAGCAACCTTTGGTCCAAGTCCCATCCCGACAATTTGTGAAGTAGGAGCAAGCATTTCTGGCATACCAGGTCCGCCTTTAGGTCCTTCATAGCGAATGATGACAACATGTCCTGCTTCTACTTTTCTATTAATGATGCCTTCAAGAGCTTCTTCTTGGGATTCAAATACGATTGCAGGTCCTTCGTGACGTGTGATTCCATCTTGTACCCCGCCCGTTTTAATGATGGCTCCATCAGGCGCAAGGTTTCCAAATAAAACGGCTAAACCGCCCTTTTCAGTAAATGGCTTATCGATTGGATAAATGACGTTATAGTCTTTGACCTCATGACCTGCAATGTTCTCACCAAGTGTTTTCGCTGTGACGGTCATTGTATCTAAATGAAGTGCGCCTTCTTTTTTGGACAATTCATTTAGCGCAGCTGTAACGCCGCCTGCTTCATGTAAATCCTCAATATAAACATCCGAAGCTGGAGCAAGTTTTGATAAATGAGGCACACGCTCTGCTACTTCATTGATACGTTCAAGTGAATATTCAACACCTGCTTCATTTGCGATCGCCAGTGTGTGAAGAACTGTATTCGTTGAACCACCAAGTGCCATATCTAATGCAAATGCGTTATCAATTGCTTTTTCAGTCACAATATCACGTGGTTTAATATCCTTTTTAATGAGCTCCATTAGTTGTTTTGCTGACTTTTTCGCAAATTCTCTTCGCTCTGGTGATGTCGCCAAAATCGTTCCATTTCCAGGAAGAGCAATTCCAAGTGCCTCTGCTAAACAGTTCATTGAGTTTGCTGTAAACATACCTGAACAAGATCCGCAGGTCGGACAGCCAAACTGTTCTAATTCATTTAATTCCTCTTCGTTAATTTTACCTGACTGGTAAGCACCGACGCCTTCAAATACAGAAGAAAGAGAAATCTTTCTGCCATCACTTGTTCTACCCGCTTCCATCGGTCCACCGCTGACAAAGACCGTCGGAATATTGACACGCATTGCTGCCATCATCATCCCCGGTGTAATTTTATCGCAGTTAGGAATACAAACCATTCCATCAAACCAGTGAGCAGATACAACGGTTTCGACAGAGTCAGCAATGATTTCACGGCTTGGTAGTGAATATCTCATCCCGATATGACCCATTGCAATTCCATCATCGACCCCAATCGTATTAAATTCAAATGGGACCCCGCCAGCTTCACGAATGGCTTCTTTCACAATCTTTCCGAATTCCTGAAGATGGACATGACCCGGGACAATATCAATATAGGAATTACATACAGCAATAAATGGCTTGCCGAAGTCCTCATCCTTTACCCCCGCTGCTCTTAGTAAGCTTCGGTGAGGTGCTCTGTCAATTCCTTGTTTAATCATATTACTACGAAGTTCTGCCATCTGTTTAAAAAGCCTCCTATACTACAAGTCTTGTTGACTGTATGATTTTGAGTTGATTTTATTTTACAAATTTTCTGTTTATTTAGCCACCGATGAATGACCGATGACCAACATGGCTGCTGAATCTAGCGCTCAGCAAGGTTCGTGTCATAAAATCTGACCTCCAATATTCTATATTGGTACTACTATATAGAGTTTTTTCGTATATTTCAACAATATTCAAAATAATTTTTCTAAAAAAATTTTTCTGTCTATGATTTTAGAAAAACAAGCTGCCTATCATTGGCAGCTTGTTCATAAGTCTCATCATTCTGATGCATTTTTTCTGCTTTCTGTCATTTGCTTCCATACTGAGCCTTTCGCTTCTTCTCCGTGCTCAATGCGCTCAATCGCCATTTTCACTTGAAGGCTGACTTCAAATTCTGGGTCTTGCTCAGCTTCTTTTAATGCGTCAAGTGCTGTTTCGTCACCTTCTTCGTAAAGAAACATCGCTGCACGCCAGCGAACAAGTTTACTTGGGTCCTTTAATGATTCGATCATTGCTTCTATAGCGCTCGGGTCACCAAGGTCTGAAATGCAGTCTCCAGCGGTTCTGCGGACCGTCACTGTTTTATCTTTAAGCCCTTTATATAAAATAGGCAGAATAGCAGGATCTTCAATCATTCCAGCATTCACAACGGCTTGTCTGCGAATCGATGTTTTAGGGTCCTCCATTGCTTTCATTAAAACAGGTATATCCTTTTGCTCTGGCTGCATTTGCTCTAGATGGGCAAAGCGCTTTTTCCAATCTTCCTCACGCAGCATTTCTTCTGTCACGTCATATGCCTTACGGTTCACCTGTCGATCTACAGCTTCTTGCCCTTCTTTGACCGCTTCTGTTAAGCGAGCTAAACGCTCATCATCATAGGCTGCCTGCAGCTCTTCTGTCACTTCCTGACCGATATCTGCAAAGTCGCCAAAACGAACGCCATGTTCTTTCCACACACGTTCAAATACGACATTGTCTGAACTGCTTCTGAGCTTTAAAATGGCTGCTTGGAAGCGTTCAGGCATGCCGAATCGCTCTTCTCTTTCACCGTCTGTTAATTTGACTTGCATCGGAATCCCATTAAACATTTGGACAAACACTTTGACTTCGCCAAATGTGTCACCGCCAGACTGCGATCCTTCCTGAAGGCCTTCTGTTTCTTGACCAAAGGCTTCTCTGACCTGCTGCAAGATGCCCTGCCAGTCAAACTTTGCATTACGCTCAACCGCTAAGAAGTCTGCGACATGATAAACACCTTTTACACCTTCAATGTTCAAAATACGCTTAATCATCTCTGGCGCTTCGTCTTTTTGATCCTTTTTGTAGTTGTTGCTTTTACCGCCGGCAAGTGCTTCTGTCAAAATGACCTTCATCGTATTTGGACTTGGCGTCGGTTCTATCGCTGTTATTTTCATCTATACATCCTCCTTACACACATAAAGACCCTACTCATCTGTAAGGCCGCATTCTTCTTTCCATGTCTTGATAAATAGGCTCATCAAATCGTGCCGATCCTCAGCAAGCTGCGTTCCTGCATGAGTGTTCATTAAGTCTTTTAATTTGAGCAGTTTTTCTTCCATATGTTTTAGCACGGAGCCCTGCTGCGTGTCCTTTGAATAGTGGGGTTCCCCTTTTGCGCCTGCATAAGTAAACACCCTCGCAATACCGGTTGCTCCTATCGCATCGAGCCGATCTGCGTCTTGAACAATGGCCCCTTCTAACGTTATTGGTCTATTCTGCTTATGTCGATGACGAAAAGACATCGTTGTAATGATGTCCATGATATAACGAATATCTCGCGTATTAACTTCCCAAAAAAGGAGCTGATGCTCAAGCTGCTGTGGTGAAAGCTTCCATTCACTCGACAGTTTTTCATCAATGATATCATGAACAATCGCTGCCATTTCAATTACAAAAAGAGAGCCGCCTTCTTGATTTGCAATCTGGCGGGCAAGCTGCCGCACACGATCAATATGAGCCGCATCGTGTCCAGTCGGTTCATATTTCAGCCGATCTGAAACAAAGGAGGCTGCTGCCTCCAATTGTTTTTTCTGCATGACGGTAAGCACCTTATTTGTCCAAAAGAGCGATGATGGAACTTTCTAATTCTTTTGGTGATGTTTTCGGAGAGAACCGCTCAGTGACTTCTCCGTTTTGATCCACGATAAATTTTGTGAAATTCCATTTCACTGTTTTCGTGCCAAGTACACCTTTTGCATGACTTGTTAAATGTTTAAAGAGCGGGTGCGCGTTGTCACCATTGACATCTACTTTCGCAAACATAGGGAAGGTCACCCCATAATTCAAAGAACAGAATTCTTGAATGGCTTCTTCTCCTTCTGGTTCTTGGTTCATAAATTGGTTACATGGAAATCCTAAAATTTCAAGGCCCTTTTCATGATATTGATCATATAGCTCCTGCAGTTGTTTAAATTGAGGAGTTAACCCACATTTGCTTGCTGTGTTGACAATAATGAGTACTTTTCCTTTGTAATCTGCCATTGATTTTTCTTGACCGTTAATGGTCTTGACCTGAATATCATAAATTGACATCTCATAGCCTCCTAGGATTCACTTTTCCCTATCGTAACATGCTTCTTTTATAAAATCGCTTTTTATGCTTCCGGTTAAAAGAGTCCTGTCACACTGCCGTCTTCTAATAAATCCATCTCGAGCGCCGCTGGTTTTTTAGGTAATCCTGGCATTGTCAGAATGCTTCCGGTTAAAGCAACAATAAATCCTGCTCCTACAGATGGTTTTAACTCACGAATCGTAATGGTAAAACCTTTTGGTCTCCCAATTAAAGCTGGATCATCCGAAAGTGAATATTGCGTTTTTGCCATACACACCGGTAAATGCCTCCAGCCGTTTTCCTCGATGGCTACCAGCTGCTTTCTTGCTTTTGAAGTGAGTGTGACCCCGTCTGCTCCGTAAACCACTTTGGCAACCTTAGATAATTTTTCTTCGATGGAATCATGCTCTTCATACAAATAGGAAAAGCTGTTCTTCTTCTTTTCAATAAGTGTTGCGAGTTCTTCGGCAAGTGCTGTCCCGCCTTCGCCACCTTCTTCCCATACATTCACAGCTTTGACTGGATGGTCATGTGCAAGGCACCAATCTTCTATCGCTTGAATCTCTTCTTTTGTATCAGTGATAAACCTGTTTATTGCGACAATGTACGGAAGACCGAAGGCTTGCACAGTTTCAATATGCTTTTCTAAATTATGTATACCTTTTAATACGGCTTGTGCATTCTCTTCTTTGAGTTCTGCTTTCTTCATTCCGCCATGCATCTTTAATGCTCTGACAGTCGCCACAATGACAACTGCACCAGGCTTGAAATCACCAGCTCTTGTTTTAATGTGCAGGAACTTTTCCGCTCCAAGATCTGCTCCAAATCCAGCTTCTGTTACGACATAATCGGCTAATTTCGCCGCCATTTTAGTTGCAATTAAACTATTACATCCATGCGCAATATTGGCAAAAGGACCGCCATGAACGAGGGCCGGAGTTCCTTCAATCGTTTGTACAAGATTCGGTTTGAGTGCGTCTTTTAAAAGTAACGTCAAAACACCTTCATATCCAAGTGCACCAACAGTGACTGGCTCCCCATCTTGATTATAGGCAACAACAATAGAAGAAAGACGTTTTTTCAAGTCGGTTAAGTCTTCTGCTAAACAAAGGATGGCCATCATTTCGGAGGCAACCGTGATGTCAAACCCGTCTTCTCTAGGATACCCATTTACCTGTCCACCAAGTCCGACAACGACCTGTCTTAAAGCACGATCGTTTAAATCAAGCACTCGCTTCCATACAATGCGGCGCGCGTCGATGCCAAGTTCATTTCCGTGATGGATATGGTTATCAATGAACGCAGATAAGGCATTATGTGCAGAAGTAATGGCATGAAAATCTCCTGTAAAATGAAGATTGATTTCTTCCATTGGTAGCACCTGTGAATATCCTCCACCTGCTGCACCGCCTTTTATGCCCATTGTAGGACCTAATGAAGGCTCTCGCATTGCAATGATTGCTTTTTTCCCTATTTTTTCAAAGGCTTGACCGAGCCCGACTGTGACGGTGGACTTCCCTTCACCTGCTGGCGTTGGATTGATCGATGTGACAAGGATCACATGTCCTTCTTTTTGTTCTTTTAAACGGTCAAAAATAGTCAAAGATATTTTCGCTTTTGTGAAACCATAGCATTCTAATTCTTCGTCATGTATTTGCAGCTTTGCTGCGATGTCTTGAATAGGTCTCAGCTTTGCCTTTTGGGCGATGTCAATATCTGATAAATGCTTTGTGATCATAAATAAACGGCCTCCTTTTTTTCGAGAAACAGCTTTGTTTTTGCTCTGTTTTTCATTGTAACATAATTGAAACATTGAAATATCGCCAGAAAGTTCCTATAATGAAGTGAAATTAGCTTTGATTCAGGGGGTGGCGAGTTGCCTATTAACATACCAGTTCATCTGCCGGCAAAACAAATACTAGAGAGCGAAAACATTTTCGTCATGGATGAGACAAGGGCATTCAAGCAAGATATCCGTCCTTTGAATATCGTGATCTTAAATTTAATGCCAAAAAAAATACAAACTGAAACGCAGCTGCTAAGAATGCTCGGAAATTCTCCTTTGCAAGTGTACTTTACGTTTTTGATTCCAAGTACGCATACACCGAAGAATACGTCGAGAGAGCATCTAGATGAATTTTATACGACCTTTGAATCGATTCGCCATAAGAAATTTGATGGAATGATCATCACCGGCGCACCAATTGAGCATTTAGCTTTTGAAGAAGTTTCCTATTGGAAAGAGCTGCAGGACATCTTGGACTGGAGTAAAACGAATGTGACGTCTACTCTTCACATTTGCTGGGGTGCACAGGCAGGCCTATATCACCATTATGGTATTGAGAAAATCAAGCTTGCTGAGAAAAAATTTGGTGTATTTGAGCATCTTGTGAAAGAGAAAAAAGAAAGATTAGTCAGAGGTTTCGATGAAGTATACTATGTCCCACATTCGAGGCATACAGATATTAATACAGAACAATTAAAAAACACGCCGAATTTAAAAGTATTGAGTGTCTCTGAAGAAGCGGGTGTTTGTTTAATTGTTTCAGATGATGATAAACAAGTATTTTTAACTGGACATCCTGAATATGATACGGACACATTGAAGCAGGAATATGAAAGAGATTTGTTGAAGGATGATACAGTCCAAAAACCTGTCCACTATTTTATAGAAGATGGTGACATATTAGTCCCAGTGAATCGATGGAAAGCCCATGCCACTTTACTGTTTATGAATTGGCTCAATTATTATGTTTATCAGGAAACACCATACGTTTGGGAATAAAATAGACTGTAGTCTGATGATAAATGGCCAAAATGTGTTAAAATACAAATGGCTCTGTCTTCCATTATCAATTTAGTCTTGTTGTTTTTTAAAATTAGTTTAATTCTTTCGTAACGAATGATATGCTCTCGCTGTTTATATGTTATCTTTATGTATATGTAGACCTATGAGATTAATAGTTTTCGTACGAAGTTTTGTTGTTGTTGATTACATTTGAGGTGAATATTCTTGAATACCAATAAAAAAATATTAATCTTGACCGCAAATTATGGAAATGGACATATGCAGGTGGCTAAAACACTGTATGATGAGTGCAAATCTCAAGGCTTTGAGCATGTTGTAGTTTCTAATTTGTATCAAGAATCAAATCCCATTGTGTCGGAAGTGACTCAATATTTATACTTGAAGAGCTTTTCCATTGGGAAACAATTTTATCGCTTGTTTTATTACGGTGTAGATAAAATTTACAATAAACGCAAATTTAACATTTATTTAAAAATGGGAAATAAGCGTCTTGATGAACTTATTCAATTACACAATCCGGATATCATTATTATTACATTCCCGATGATTGTTGTTCCTGAATACCGGAACAAAACAGGAAAAGTCATCCCGACATTTAATGTCATGACAGATTTCTGTCTTCATAAGATTTGGGTACATGAAAACATCGACCGGTACTATGTTGCAACCGATTATGTGAAACAAAAATTAGTGGAAATCGGCACACATCCAAGCGATGTCAAAGTGACAGGCATTCCTATTAGACCACAATTTGAAGCAGACGTGCCAAAATCGAAGATTTATAAAAAATATGGATTATCATCAAACAAAAAAGTTCTTCTGATTATGGCCGGTGCTCATGGTGTACTGAAAAATGTCAAGGAATTATGTGAAGCGTTGCTTCTAGACAGTGAAGTACAAATTGTTGTTGTATGCGGAAAGAACGCAGCGCTGAAACAATCACTAAGCGATCTTGAACAAGCACATCCAGATCAATTGAAGGCGCTTGGATATGTGGAACAAATTGATGAATTGTTCAGAGTAACAGATTGTATGATCACAAAACCAGGTGGCATTACTTTAACAGAAGCAACTGCAATCGGCGTCCCAGTCATTCTTTACAAGCCTGTCCCTGGACAAGAAAAGGAAAATGCTCATTTCTTTGAAGATTATGGTGCAGCCATCGTCATCAACAGACATGAAGACATTTTAGAATCTGTGACCAACTTGCTTCAAGATGAAGAAAAGTTAGAAACCATGAAACAAAACATGAAAAATCTTCACTCAAAGCATTCTTCTCAAACCATTTTGGAAGATATCGTTGAGCAATCAGATCTCATCACGAATAACAAAACGTATGCTCGCGCATTATCATAAAAAGGTGTCCGTCAATGACGGACACCTTTTTTCTTTATCCTTGATTTCCATTTGTTGTGTACACTTCTTCAAACGGCTGCACGACAACAAATCCGCTTCCGCTAAATTTCATTTGAATAGACTCTCCGCTTCCTCTGCCAATAAAGGTTTTGAATGAAACATCTGTTACAAATTCAGTTTTTAAATCCCCTGACCATGCAACTGTCGCATTTGGATCTGTATAGACAGAGTCACCCGGCTGAACAATCAATGTGAGCGGCTCATAATGACTCGTAATCGCAGCAAGGCCTGGTCCTTCTAATTTGACATTAAATAATCCGCCTGCAATCATCCCCGATACTTTTTTCATCAATTTGATATCCCAGCGGACTGAAGGCTCAAATGCGAGCAAATCATTCCCATTCACAAAAATGGATTCGCCTTGAGCCAAACGAAGAATTGAGATTTTTTTGCCTTGATCTGCCACATATAATTTTCCATCACCTGTTGCCTTCATGAGTGAAGTGCCTTCTCCTGACAGCATTTTTTTGAACATCTTTGAGACGCCATGTTCAAACACGCCCTCACGTTCAAATTTGATTTTGCCTCGGTACGAAACCATGGAACCTGTTTTTGCCCAAATGGTATCAGTCAAATTAATTTCTAAAAGTCTTGGTGTTTCAAGTTCGAAGACCCCTTCTCCCTTATCTTCCTGCTGCGTATTCTGAACAAATTCTTCGAGTGTATAACGATTCATGATAGCACCTCTTTCTATATTTTTTTTATATACGGACAAACTGTGCATAAAGTTTCAGAAAATGGGGACGGTTTAGCTATTATTGTTATTTGTCAAAAAAAATCAAACATTCTGCTCAAAATTTGGCTCTCCCGCTTGACGCTTTACTTTTGATGGTGTATAGTGGAACCATCATTTAACAACTGCAAAGTCGTTAGGTGATGAAAATTTTTTTTAGTATGCCAAAAGGTATGCTACAGTACTAGGAGGAAAAAGCAATATGCAAAACGGTAAAGTAAAATGGTTCAATAATGAAAAAGGTTTCGGCTTCATTGAAGTTGAAGGCGGAGACGATGTATTCGTTCACTTCACAGCTATCGAAGGTGACGGTTACAAGTCTTTAGAAGAAGGACAAGAAGTTTCTTTTGAAATCGTTGAAGGTAATCGTGGACCTCAAGCTGCAAACGTAACAAAAATCTAATCAACCAAATCAATGATGCAAAATAAAGAGAGGCTTATGCCTCTCTTATTTGATTTTCAGCTGAATTTCAATTGCTAAAATATTTTGCTTCAGTCGTTGTTCAATTTCAGAGATATCTTTTTCGAGAAAAGGTCTTCCCTTCTTTGCTACATCTACAAGTTGCTCTAGATCGCTGTACACCTCTTGAAATGTTCG
The DNA here is from genome assembly GCF_038601465.1 of Bacillus sp. FSL R7-0672. Classification (NCBI taxonomy): domain Bacteria; kingdom Bacillati; phylum Bacillota; class Bacilli; order Caryophanales; family Bacillaceae; genus Bacillus; species Bacillus sp. FSL R7-0672. The sequence goes on from NZ_CP152010.1 coordinate 2,001,482, forward strand.
ATGTAATACCGTTTCGAACTCCTTATTATTCATACCGGCCTTCCCCTTTTCCTCTAATATCCGTCACTTAGTCAAAAAGTAACTCAACCAAAACTTTCTATAGTTATATCGGCTCATTTTTCGGAATATGTTCTTTTTTTACACATTCTATCCGTTTTTTTTCAAGAGCGAATGTTTGAGCAGGGAAAACCGGTGCGTCCGTTTATTTTTTGAGCAGAGTCTGACCATATTCTTTTATCTTCTCTCCAACGGTGCATTGCTGTATACAAAAGGAATGGGCGTATTTTTTGCCAAATTCTTTTCGAAAATGCTTCTTAATCAAACAATCTGAACAATACGTGTCTTGAAGATCGGTCAATTCTTGTACTGCTGTTTTTTTATCCACATTATTCAGCTCCGTCTGCTTCTAATTTCAATGTACTTTCGATTGGGACGTCTGCAAGAATCTGTCTTGCAAGCTGATCCGCTTCTGCATTTTGTTTCCGATCGATGGCTTCATAGGTTGGCGTCAGCTTCAGCTCTTTTAAAGCCGCTTCAATTTGATCAAGCCATTTGTTATGTACATCATCATAACAAGGCCACTCTCCTTTTAACTGATTCATGACAACAAGTGAATCTCCTCTAATCGTGACAGAATTTCTGCTTGCCCCCAGGTCTTTTAAAACTTTTACTGCCTCAAATAAAGCCGCATACTCGGCTTCATTATTGGTACTCCCTTGGAAAGGCTGATTTTTTCTCAATCGATAAGCGTCTTTTCCTAGCTTATAGTAGATGACAACCCCAAGACCAGAGTCACCTGTTTCTTTGTGAAAACTTGCATCAAAATAGACTTGAAGCTGATCCGGTTCAAGCTTTAATTCTTCATTTAGCTTTTCAAGTTCTTTTATAGACCACATAGCCCCTTTTTCATCTTCAAATGACAGAAGAGACTGGGGTTCTTTTTTGTCGATATGTTTTGCTAACCTCAAGGCCTCTTTTAGCTCCAACCAATCTTCTTGGTAAAAAGCAACGGACCCAATTGATTTCACTTTCATTGTGTAGTGTGCTCTTAATTTCATCGATCACATCGCCTTCCCGTGCTTTTAAGGTAAACATACGTTATGCTATAATCAAAAAGTTACATTTTACAATGAGAAAGGAAGTTCATGTCACTTGTTTAATGAAGGTATTTGGATCTTATTTGCGATCATTAATTTTATCATTGTTCTTCTATTTTATAAAGGATTTGGCAAGATGGGCCTTTTTGTCTGGATTGGCTTTGCGACGGTTGCCGCAAATTTACAAGTTGTCAAAACCGTTGAATTATTCGGCTTAACGGCAACACTTGGAAATATTTTATATGGCAGTGTGTTCTTTGCAACGGACGTATTGAATGAAAAATATGGACAAAATGAAGCGAGAAAAGCTGTCTGGATTGGTTTTGCCACCCTTTTAACACTAACTGTTGTCATGCAGGAAGCTTTGCTTTTCCACCCCGCTCCATCTGATATCTCACAATCATCGCTGGAAACCATATTTGGCTTTATGCCAAGGGTTGCACTTGGCAGTCTCGCTGCTTATATCATCAGTCAAATGCTAGATGTTTATGTATATTCGTTTATTCGCCGGATATTTCCTTCCGATGGCGCACTCTGGGTGCGCAATGCCGGAAGTACGATGATTAGCCAGCTTCTTGATACATTGATTTTCACGACCATTGCCTTTCTTGGCACGTATCCATTTCATGTATGGATAGAAATCTTCATCACGACATATGTCATTAAATTTATCGTCGCTGCAATTGCAACACCTTACGCGTATGCAGCGAAAAAAATGGTTCCGCTTGATGAAAGGGTGAAATGATGTGCCTGCAGAAATATACATTGACGGTGCCAGTGCAGGGAATCCAGGTCCCTCTGGCATCGGCATTTTCATCAAATATGATGGAAAGGCTGAATCCTTTTCCATTCCTCTTGAACCCATGAGCAATCACGAAGCAGAATTTTCTGCTCTGATCGAGGGGATGAAAATATGCGTAGAAAAAGGATTGCGTACCGTTTCATTTCGAACAGATTCACAAGTAGTTGACCGGGCAGCGAATGCAGGATTTGCTAAAAGTCCAGCCTTTCAGCACTTTATCAAAGAGATGATCGAGCTTCAAAGCCAGTTTGATTTATTTTTTATTAAATGGATTCCGAGTAAGGAAAATCAAGTAGCAGATCAGCTCGCTAGAAAAGCGATTCACCTATCTAAAGGATGAATCGCTTTTTTTCGGTTATGCTAATGTGTGTGAGGTGATACTGATTGGATAAAGAAAATAAAGGTCGTGTCACAAATGGGACAACCCCACAAGGTGATGCGCAAACAAAAGATAAACAGCCACTATCTCAGCTGGAAAATAGAGCGAAGAAAATCAATACAAAAAGATGAACCTGTCAGCGTGATAGAAAACCTTTGCAGTCTAGGAAGGCCGAGTACCGGAGCGGAGCGAATTGAACATTCGTGAGCACCGAAACGCAGACCTGACACCGAATGCGAGGGTTTGTCTACACGCTAAAGAGATCGGCTTTAGCTAATCTCTATTGTACTTAAACGATTCATCATCGGTTCGATTCCTTTGATTTGATGGTGCCTCAGCATAGCAGCAGCACGTTCTTGATTGATGTTCATTTTCGTCTCATCCATTGGACAGCTGAGCGGGACATCACATTTAATCTCTGCCAATAGACGAGAAAGCTTCAAATCTTCTAATCCTGCTTGCATTTTTTTTTGCTGTGCAGCCGTTAGTTCATGGACATTTTCTAACAAACCGTCAATCGTTTCATATGTTTGAATAAATTTTAAAGCAGTTTTTTCTCCGATTCCTTTGACACCTGGATAATTATCACTTGCATCTCCCATAAGTGCTTTCATATCGATGAGTGCCTTTGGCGAGATTCCCATTTCCTCTTCAAATAAGGCTTTTGTATAATGCTTATAATTGCCAATTCCTTTTTGCATCAAGGCAACAGTCACTTGTTCATTCAAAATTTGCAGCAAATCTTTGTCACCAGTTAGGACAGTCACGCGTGCTTCTTTTTCGTAAAGCGCAGCAAGTGTACCAATACAATCGTCTGCTTCAAAGCCCTTTAAACCAATGTTCACAATTCCTAGTTCTTCTGTAGCCTCTTTTGCTAAATCGAATTGCGGAATGAGCTCGACAGGCGCCTCTCCTCGATTCGCTTTATAATCTTGAAACAATTCGTTTCGATAGGTTTGGCTTCCCATATCCCAGCAGCACACAATATGAGTTGGCTCAAATGTCTGTACAGCTGTTAATAAGTGCTTCAAATAGCCATTGACTCCATTTGTCGGCACACCGTGGTCATTTATCATAAAATTGCGATGGACAGCCGTTGCATAAAACGATCTGAACAAAAGCGCCATTCCATCTACAAGCAGTACGTGTTTATTCATTCTTATAAACTCCCTTTTTCAAAACAATACTCCTATTCTATCACAGAACGCAAAACTAGACATAAAAAAGGCGCCTTCTTCTTTTAGAAAAGAAGAGGCAGCCCGTTTACTTTTGACCGTATTGCATTTTTTTCGACTCTGCTTCTGCATAGGACGGCATGTCTTTTTGTTTAGGGTCACGCTCATCCTGCTGCTTTGTCTGTTGCTTTTTTTTCATGATCATTCCCCTTTCTCGGTACATTCATTAAGATGACCAAAAAAGAGAAAGTTACTCTTTACTTCTGTTTCTGCTCGACATACTCCCTGACCATATCATTCGTCACAAGCTTACGCAGCGGAACAATACCGCCTCGTGCAAGCTCATTCATCTTCGACGTAATGGCGTTGATCTCGTCTGTTGTAAATGGCTCGTTTTGCTCACACTTGACGACAGCCGTCTCTATTGCTTGTTCTCTTTTCTGTTCAAGCTCAAGAAAGGACTGAATATGAGCATGCTGTTTTTGTGAGTGTGCTGAAATCTCTTCGTGTACGCTCGTCATTTTCTATCAACTGCTTTCTTTTTTATTTAGTCTACCATGAATCAAATGGTTTTCAACTGGTTCTTCCATTCGGTTGTTTGTTCATAAACTTGTTCAATAACCGCCTGCTCTTTGGCATCTGTCGTTAGGCTCGTGATAAATGTTTGTTTTTGTTCACTTAGCTGCTCGAGCGCTTCTGTTTCATATCTTTCCGTAAACGTCTTCACCATCATGTCGTACCTGCTCAGTAATTCTTTTTTTTCTTTATCAGCCCATTTCGTGGTTAACTGATGAAGAATATCTCGAATCGCTTCAATAAACGCAGCCTTTCCATTCTGTTCAAAGAAAACTTTCGCTGATTTTTGTTTCTTTAAGAGCGGTTCGAATGGCGTTAGTTCAGCTTCGACTTCAATTTGTTTCAGCTCAGCATTTTTCTCTTCTGGCGGCGACAAAGAGAGAGAAAAGTAATGGTCTTCTGCACATGCCGCCTGCAATCCTTTCTCCCACTCCTCTTGGAAGTATTGATGAATAAACGATTCCATCCGGATATCAAGTGCCTTTAACTCCTGTACAAATTCAAATTCATAATCCTTTAGTGCCTTCTCAAGTGCTTTTTTCAATTGCTGTCCGAAATTCCCTTGAGATATTCCAGGATAAAAGGCTGTCTTTAACAGATCATTCGCAAATAGTGATAGGCGCTGCACAATATGATAGAGCTGTTCATGTAAGTCCTTTTTCACGCTTTCTGTCACTAGCTTAGATTGTTTAATATGACTCATTTGATCAAGAATTGCTTCATAGGATGCGTTTATCTTTTTCTTTTCCTCTTGCTTCTCATCTTCTGACTGATGCAGCGTCGCATGCAGTTTGTCGACTGTTCTACATAACGTACGTGCTTCAAAATACAACAGCTCGATCGCATCTTTCGTTAATTCTTCCTCTATAAAATAGTCGAGCTGCTTTCTAAGCTTTGCGTATTGATTATAAGCTGTCTCTCCCTTTCCTTCGATCTCTTCCTTACTGGACACATGATGAAGGTTTGGGTTTCTTATGCCTTCTTTTGTGAGCTCATTTTTTACATAGTCAAAGACGGTGTCTAGCTCTGCTTGATCCTTTGCGAGATCAGCTGCATTGATAATAAAGAACATTTTATCCATGCTAAATGAATCTTTTACAAGCCCAAGCTTACGTAAAAATGACCGATCTGCCTTCGAAAAAGAGTGCTGGTAGTAAGTTAAATAAAGAAGCGCATCTGCGTCCTTCATATATTGAAAAGCGATCTCTGTATGACGCTTATTCATACTGCTAGCGCCTGGCGTATCAACAATAGTCAGCCCTTTATCTGTTAGAGGTGTACTCAAATAAACCGTCACTTCCTTCACCACACAAGAAACAGCTTCTTCCGCCACATATGGCCTCAGTTCTTGAAGGGTGACATGAAGCGGCGTTTGCTTAGTAATGTGATCAAGGAAACGGATATGTGCTTGTAAAAAATGTTCTACAATGACGCGGTGATCTTGTTCAAGCTGTCTTTTTTTGAGCGTTCGTTTGAGCTTGGATGTAAACGTCTCCCCTTTTTCTTCTGAGATCGGAAATCCTAGAATCTGATTGAGCTCCTCTAATATATCCTGTTCTGTTTTGAATACCACTTTGACACTTTCGTGAGGGTGATCTTCCGTCGGCCGCGTTAGCTTGTTAATGGTTGCCGTTGTTGGTGTGGGAGAGGATGGCAGCACCTTTCTCCCGACGAGGGCATTTGCAAAGGAAGATTTCCCCGAACTAAAAGCCCCAAATAAAGCGAGTGTGAATTCTTTCGCTTGCAGCCGTTTTGTTCGTTTTTCAAAGGACTTTCTTTGAGATTGGAGCGCATCTAATGGCAATAAAATCTGAGAAAGCTGCTCAAACTGGGCAATCGACTGTGCCGTCGTGACATGCTGTGACTGACGCATTTGAGGTTGATCAATCTGCTTGTTCGGTTTTTCTTGGTCGCTCTCTTCAGGATGAATGGTCGCTTGATCCTGCTTTAGCTGGTCATGCTGCATTTGTCTCTTTTTCGCATAAAACCAATCTTCTTCGATCTGTTCATTCGTTCCATTTTGCCAAATATCCCATACATGCTGAATATCTCGCTTCATTTGTTCATTTTTTTTGATGCATTGCTCGAGCGTTTGGAGCTCTTTTGCAGACTGAACCCATTTGACTTGCTGCTCTGCTTTATCTTCCATAAGCTTGGCTTTCAGCGACTCCACCATTTGTTCAATCAGTGGCATCGCTTGCTGCTTAGCCTGTCTTCTTAAGGCTTCGCCAGCATCTTTTGCATATTGCAGTACGTATTCATTGGAGAACGTTGCTCCATGATGAATCACACTTTCAAGAAGTGATTCTTGTACAGGTGTTTCAAACGACATCACTTGATTTAATAACTCTTCACCAAGTTGATGTTTCTTGACTTCTTTTTTTAGTAGCTCAGCAATATGCCAGTCCACTTCTGCCTTCATTCTCGCTTTGACATCTGTTAAGAAGTCAGTTGCCCGTTTTTCTTTTTCCTGCTCAGTTTTATTTTTAGCAAAAAGCAGTCCCACTTTAAAGCCAGGTGCTTTTGATTCAATATAGTCGCTTGCGAGTTCTCTCATTTTAAATGGAGTTAGGTTGGCATTTTTCAAAATGCTCTCGACTTCAGTAGATACTTCTTCTTCTAACTGTTTGGCTCCATTTTCAATGAAGTGATTTTTCGTTTCCAAATCCTTTACTTCTTTTCTTTTTTCTTGGAGCTGTGACTCAAGCTCTTCACCTTGCAGCTCTTCTTTTAACGAGTCAATGTGTTCTTTTAAGACATGCTCAATTTTCTGCTCCGTATAAGCCCGAAGTGAGGCTTTCGGCAACGTCTGTAATTCTTGCAGTTTTTTGATTAAACGAATCATTTCATTTCTTGGATGCGTCTCATCGGTTACAGATGTAAAGTATAGATGATCTTCTTCAATGCCTTCTTTAAGGAGCATGTCAACCACTTGATTTTTGTAGTCTTCAAATGCTGTCTCATGCTCATCATGCCGGTCCACTTGATTCACGACGAAATAGAGATTTGGCACTTTTTCTTTAATGGAGCGAATGAAACGAATGTTTTCTTCAGAATGAACATGGTTGTAGTGAACGACATAAAAAAGAGCATCTGCTTGATGAAGAATAGACGCAGCAGACATAAAGTGGGCATGATCCGTTGAATCAATTCCTGGCGTATCAATCAGTGCCACCTTTTCTTCAAGACCTCTATAGTCACCGCTAATTTCCACCATCTCAATCTGTTCTCCATCCTTACAGAAACGCTGTACTGCTTCTTTATCATAAGAGCCGTTCATTTTTGCAAAACGGCCATCAGAGGTGTGAAGCTGCACTTCACTTTCGCCTTTCCTCACGACGACCAAGTTTGCACTTGTAGGGATTGGGCTCGTTGGCAAAATGTGATCATGAAGCAGATGATTCACAAGTGATGACTTTCCAGCAGAATAGTGACCGGTAAATGCGATATATACTTCTTCTTCTGCTTCCTTTTTGATAATCGATGCAAGTTTGGCAGCGCGCTCATGATCATCCCTTTTGAGAAAGCTTTGATATAAAGCTCCTGTAGTTTGAACGAGCGAATCTCGAATAGACAAGTCTTTCATGACGATAAACCCCTTTGTTTTTAGAAAAGTCAGTTATGTATGTGATACCATTTTACACAAAATAAAGAGAATTTTCTTCTCATCTGAGGAAATAAAAAAAATCTGCTGCCCGATCAGTCGCAATTGACTGAAATCAGGAAGCAGATTTTTTGGACACACCTTTTAATACGAAGCCAATTAATAGGCTATATACACACACCGTACCGAGTAAGAATATCATTGTCATGTGATCACCGTCCATTCTTCATGATTGAGAATGCTTATCATTAATGAAAGTGTAGCACAATTGATAATGATTTTCAATATTAATTTAGCAAATACTGATTTAATGCTTTCTCCTCTGTTTGAATTCTTACAGTCATCATCCATGCATTTAAACATGTAAACAAAATGGCAGTCACATACGCTTCAAACAATAGCGGGATCAGCAAAAGCTCAATCGCCACGACTACATAGTTAGGGTGTTTCAACCAGCGATACGGACCTTTTTTTACAATCGTTGCGTTTGGCACGACTAAAATTTTCGTATTCCAGTACGTCCCAAGGGAGCACAATGCCCAGTACCGAATGAGCTGTGTAGCCATCAGGAAAAGGAGCAGTACAAGAAAATACTGGGATGACCCTTTATGTAAAAGCCTTATCTCAACTATAAGTGAAAGAAAAAAAGCCATATGCATAGCGACCATATAGGGATAATGACCAGCACCAAATTCTATGGCACCTATTGCTTTTACTTTCTTTTCATTTCTTTTGGCCACAAGCATTTCAATGAGCCTCTGACAAACGAAGAAACCGATGACAAGCCAAATGATCATGACAAGACCTCCTCCCACTTCATAAGCAGCAGCTCTGAGGAAAAGCCCGGACCAAGCGCACCGCAAAGGCCCATCTCCCCCGCTTCAGCTGATTGATGTTTTAGGAAATGCTTGATGACATACAAAACTGTGGCAGAGGACATATTTCCGTGTTGTTTGAGTACTTCTTTTGAAGAAAACAGCTGATCCTCTCGTAAAGATAGACTCTCAACATAGGCATCAATCACTTTTTTTCCTCCAGGATGGGCTAGAAAAACGGACAAGTCTTTAGTTGAATATCCATGCTCCTCTAAAAATTGATCCACCTGCTCTTTTAACCAGCCGGAAATCATAGACGGAATGTCGCGGGAGAAAATAACCCGAAAGCCGTCACTTGTAAAGTCCCAGCCCATCACATCCTCAGAATCTTTCATCGTGACGGATTGCGTGCTTAATACTTTAGGGACCGTTTTTAAATGGGCATATTCAAGAGCAGCTTTTTCTCCAGCTAAAAGAACCGCTGCCGTCCCGTCTCCAAACAAGGAGGTGCCAATTAAATTGCTTTTTGATTGATCTTGCGGCTGAAAAGTTAAACTGCACAGCTCACAGGCAACGACAAGTACCTTTGCTTCTGGAAATGCCCTTATGTATTCATAAGCCCGAGACAGCCCTGCCGCACCGCCCCCACACCCTAAGCCCCAGATCGGTACTCGTTTCGTATAAGGAGAAAAAGGAAGGACGTTCATGAGCTTTGCATCAAGGCTTGGGGTTGATAAGCCGGTACTTGAAATAAAAAACAATGCATCAATCTCTTCAAAAGGGACTGATTTTTTTAGAAACGCCTGCTCTTGAAGACAATGTATGATCGCTTCCTTTGCATGAGTCAATGCCTTTTCCAAATAGATATTGTTTTTCTCTTCAAAAGAGTGGTGCGTCTGATACCATTCAATGGGCTGAACAAATTGTCTGCTCTCAATTTCTCCATTTTGAAAAGCTCTCAGCAGGCGGTCAATATCTTTAAACGATCGTTTAAATTGAGACCTTGCAAATTCGGCAGCGGTTTTCTGATCCACGTGATGCTTCGGGTGACTCGTTCCAACTGAAAGAATATACGCCATCGGCTTCACCTCTTTTTTCGGTTAATATCCCCTATCGAAAAAAGGATATACATGCCAAATCGTCACAATTCAGTCAAAACATTTTCCTCCGTCTAACTTTTTGTCTTGACGACAATTGATAAATATTGGATAATATAGGTGAAAACATGATGTAGTTTTCCTCCTTCACAGGTTCGTTCCAAGCCAAGCGAACCTGCTTTTTTTATGAAAAAAACACCTCTAAAAGAGAAGTGCAGACCGTAGACAAACCCCACCTTTACTTCAAGTAAAAGTGGGGTTTTCACATAATTATAAAGGGGTACGCTGGACATTCAGCATCTACCGTGTCTACATTTAGTTTTCCGATTTTCTCTGTCACCTGTTTTACGAGTGAATCTAACATACGAGTATCATGAACATTTCCACCTGTGACCAGTGATCCAAAAATAAATCCTTTTGAATCACAAGCTGTATGAAAGGAATAAGCAAATGACTTTTCACGTTCACCTTTTACATAGTAGCCAATCTCTGATTTAGTTGTACTGACTTTGATCTCTTTTGTTTCTTCTTTATTTTGTAAGGGTAAGAGCTTTTCTCCATGTTTTTCGCGATTGATAGCCTCTATCTCCAATATCCACATGAGCATCTTTTTTTTCAATGAAATCGTCATTATACAACACTTTCATACGGAATCTCCCTTCGCTTCGCATTAATGGTTAAATCTGATGCTATCTTAGCGTATAAATATCAACGTTTCGGAATTATTTCATTTAAACATGAATGGATCACCTTTTTTTCTGATCAATACAAATCAATAACCATAAAATGCTAATTTATTTGATTATTATATATAAAAAGGCGTTTTTTTCCTGTATACTTAATCAATATGAACACCATGAAAAACAGTGAAAAAAGATAGAATCTACTACATGATTCGGCACAAAATTTAATTGACTGGAGTGATTGTAATGAAAAAGGTGTCCAAAAAACAGACACCCTACAACACGATACTTCTCTCGAAGATAATTGGTTTAGTGCTTCTTACACTGTTTCTCTTTTTTATCTGGGATATGTCTAAACCCCATTTGCAGGCGACACATGGGCAAGCAAAAATTGTTGCCAACAGTGACTTCCGAGACACAAGCATCAGTCTGAAAGCAAAAGATCATTCTACAAGAACATTGGATACACATTTTAAGACCAATCCAAACCAACAGACAACGAATAAAACGGTCTTTTTAACATTTGATGATGGTCCTTCTGCTACATCAAATCAGCTGTTAAATGTATTAAAAGCACATCACGTGAAGGCGACATTCTTCATGCTTGGACCGCAAATCCAAGCACACCAAGCAGCTGTGAAAAGACTTTATCAAGAAGGACATCAATTAGGGCTTCATGGCATGACGCATGATATAAACCGCTTTTATCAGAACAGTGAGTCTCCCGCAAATGAAATGAGAGAAGCTCAGCGCATTCTTGCTTCTGTTACAGGCGTTTACACCCGTCTTGTGAGAACACCCTATGGCAGTGTTCCAAATTTAACATATCATCAAAAAGTACGTTTAAACCAAAATGGCTTTATTTACTGGGATTGGACGATTGATAGCCTTGACTGGAGATATAAAAACTCACAATATGTTCCAGAGGTATTGAATCAACTGCAAATGTTTGAGAAAAATAAACCATGGGAACCAAAAGTTATTTTAATGCATGATCAACCCTCTACCACAAACTATTTAGATAGCCTGATTACACAGCTAAAAGCAAGGGGCTATACATTTGCAGTCATAACCGAAACAATGCAGCCGGTACAACATTAATAGCGCTAATCACAACAAGCCCGTATCCAAAAGATGCGGGCTTTCAGCTCCAAGAGAAGTATTTACACAACAGATTTCTTAGGCTCTTCCATCAGGTCCTGCCCGGTTTCTTTTTTAAAAGGAATCATGTGATAAATAATATGAAGGAAAATAGCGGTAAAGCTGCCGGCCACGATGCCATTACTTGTTAATAATTTGATTGATTCTGGCAGATGCTCAAACATTTGCGGCACCACGGTGACACCTAAGCCGATCCCAACTGAGCAAGCAACAATCAGTAGGTTTTCCTGTTTGGCAAAATCCACACGCGAGAGCATTTTAATACCGTAGGCAATGACCATCCCAAACATGGCAACCATTGCGCCGCCAAGAACTGACTTTGGAATAATCGTCGTAAATGCAGCAATTTTAGGAAAAAGTCCAAATAACATGAGCAATGCGCCTGTCACAACGATGACTTGATTTTTCTTGACCCCTGTCAACTGGATCAACCCAACGTTTTGCGAGTAGGCTGTGTAAGGAAAAGCATTAAAGATACCACCTAATAACACAGCAATCCCTTCTGCCCGATAGCCTTTCGCTAAGTCTTTCTCTTTTAATGAGCGGTTTGTTAAATCACCTAGTGCGAAATAAACACCTGTTGATTCAACTAGTGACACAATTGCTACTAACGTCATCGTCATAATGGGCGCAAATTCAAAGGTAGGCATGCCAAAATAAAATGGTTCAATCATGCGGAAAACTTGTGCGTTCGCCACCTCAGCTGTTTCCACTTTCCCCATAAATGCAGCGACGGCTGTCCCAAGGAGAATACCAATTAAAATGGCGATCGCCTTCATAAAGCCTTTTGTGAATCGATAGAGCAGCACAATGATAAACAGCACAAGGAAGGCGAGACCTAGATTTTCAAAAGAACCATAATCAGCACTTCCTTCTCCTCCTGCCATATTGTTCATCGCTACTGGAATAAGGGTAATGCCAATAATAGTGACGACAGACCCTGTCACGACAGGCGGGAAAAATTTCACAAGCTTCCCAAAGAAAAAAGAAAGTAGAATGATGATACACCCCGAAGCAATAATACTTCCATAGATAGACGAAATCCCGTATTTAGAGCCAATCGCAATCATAGGAGAAACCGCAGTAAATGTACAGCCTAATACAACAGGCAAACCGATACCAAAGAAACGGTTTTTCCAAACTTGAAGAAGCGTGGCAGCCCCGCACATGAAAATATCTGCTGAGATTAAGTAAGTCAGTTGTGCAGGCGTGAGGCCGAGTGCATCTCCCACAATGAGCGGCACAAGAACGGCCCCTGCATACATCGCCAGCACATGCTGAATCCCTAGCGAGAGCGTTTTGACTTTTTTAGTAGCACTCATGATTGTACCTCTCGTACAAACGTGACTTTCCCTTTCTCAAGTGATTCAATCCGTGCAAGGGATTCGACGCGGTAGCCCATTTGAACAAGTACATCTCTTCCCGGCTGGAATGACTTTTCAATGACAATGCCAAATCCGGCTACTTTTGCCTTCGCCTGCTTTGCGATTGCCGCAAGTCCTTTAGCGGCTTCACCGTTCGCCAAAAAGTCATCAATGATTAATACACAATCTTTTTCACCGAGATGCGTATTTGAGACAGCGATCGTGCTTTCTACTTTTTTTGTAAAAGAGTACACACTCGCTGTTAATAGGTTTTCTGTTAGTGTTAGTGATTGACGTTTTCGAGCAAAAACAACGGGTACTTGAAGAGCTAGTCCAGCCATCACAGCAGGTGCAATGCCCGAAGATTCGATTGTGATAATTTTTGTAATGCCATCATGCTTGAATAATCTAGCAAACTCTTGCCCGATCTCATGCATTAAGACAGGATCGATTTGATGATTTAAAAAGGCATCAACCTTTAACACTTGATTTGACAGAACGATTCCTTCGTTCTCAATTTTTTGACGTAACAATTCCATCATTCTTCCTCCCAGCATATTGGCAAACATTTTCATTTTTCGCATAAAAAAAGCATTGCTGTCCATGAGGAGCAAGCAATGCGAAAACGATCCACGGATCTTCAGCTCAAACAAGAGCTGTTTCATTTGCTCACTCATAGTCGGACGGTATCGGTGTCCGGTAGAAACTTGCGTGCCATCATCACGCGATTATATGAGTGTTATAGTGTTCAAATTATAACAAGATTTCAGACGCTTGGAAAGCACTTTTCTAGAAAAATACCGAACTTAAATAATAGATCAGATCAAAACGTTCGTTTTTAGAATATTCAAGCATCAAAAAAGCACCCTTCTAAGCAAAGGGTGCCTTTTATTTAAGATAAATACAGTTTCGTATATTTATCAGTTAAATAATCGATTAAATATTGTACATTTAATTCCTCACCAGTCGCATCTTGAATGATTTCAGATGGCTTTTTGCGTTTTCCGTGTTGGTGAACATGTGTTGTGAGCCATTCTTTTATCGGTGCAAAAGACCCATTTTGAATTAGCTCATCAAAATTCGGTAAATCTTTGATCATTTGGTGCTTTAGTTGCGCCGCATACATATAACCAAGGGCATATGAAGGGAAATATCCAAAGCTACCATCAGACCAGTGAACATCCTGCAAGATGCCGAGTGCATCATTAGGAGGCGTAATGCCAAGATATGCCTTATATTTTTCATTCCACAGTGCAGGCAGGTCTTCGACCGCCACCTCTTCATTAAATATCGCTTTTTCAATTTCATAGCGGATGATAATGTGAAGTGGGTATGTGAGCTCATCTGCTTCAATTCGAATGTAAGTCGGCTTCGATTCATTCACTGCATGCACAAAGTCTTCTAAAGAGACATCTTTAAACTGCTCAGGAGACGCTTCTTGAAGCTTTTGATAATACGTTTTCCAGAAGTCTTCATGTCTGCCAATAAAGTTCTCAAAGAAAAGAGACTGTGATTCATGGATCCCCATTGATGTGCCATCACATAATAACGTTCCACTCAGTGCCTCATCAATGTTTTGCTCATAGATGGCATGACCACACTCATGAATCGTGCCAAAGATCGCCATCCGAAAATCATGCTCATCATAACGGGTCGTCACACGAACGTCCCCTCTGCTCAATGTCACAGCAAACGGATGAACTGTTGTATCCAGACGTCCTGCGTCAAAGTCATACCCTAATTCTTTTAAGAAGAAAAGACTCAGTTCCTTTTGTTTGTCGATCGGAAAGCTTTTCGATAAAAATGAAGTATCCGGTTTATGAGGAGAGGCTTCGATTTTTTTCACGAGAGGAACAATGGCATCACGAAGTGCACCAAACTTTTGATCGAGCTGTTCAACCGTCATATCTGGTTCATAGTTATTGAGCAGCACGTCATATGGCGTTTGTTTCACGCCCCAATATTGAATAAAACGCTTGTTAAAATCAATGAGCTGTTTTAAGTATGGTGCAAAGAGTGAAAAGTCTGATTTCTCCCTTGCTTCTACCCAGACATGCTCTGCTTTTGATTGTAAAATGGAGTATTCTTTAAATTCTTCTTTCGGAATTTTGCTGTTTTCATCATACTCTTTTTGTGATAATTCGAGCGCCTTTTGTGTATCTTTTGACAGCTCATCTCGGTGTTTATTTAATGCGTGAAGAAGATCTCTCATTTCATCAGAAGTCTTCATATTAAAAATATCACTTGATAATTGACCGATCGTTTCAGCTCTGAAATCGGCGCTTTTTTTAGGCGCCTGTGTTCTAGAGTCCCAATAAAGTAAATGGAGCGCCTCCGTATAGTGGGCGATTTTTCCTAGTAATTGATAAAACGCTTTCTCTTTTGCTTCAAGACTCATATGTTTGTTCCCCCAATCGATAAAATATGTATGTACGTTTCAAGGCTACTTCAAGAAATGTTCTTTTGTCAATGAAAAAGGGAGGATACACAGATGGTATCCTCCTCTTTTTCTCGTTCGGGTGTTATTTAAGATGTGATGATTGCCTTTACTGGCAGAACGGATTCAATTTTACTTTGAAGCTCTGTATCTTCCTTGCGGTCAAAGTAAATATGAATGGTTCCTGCATCTTGGCTTGTCCGAATCAGTCTTCCAATACCTTGTCGTAAGCGCAACAGCATATACGGAAGGTCGACTTCTGCACGAGCATCCTTTGCTTCATTCCGTTTCGCCTCAAATACCGGATCATGAGGCGGGTAAGGAAGTCCCCAGATGATCACATTTGTTAATGATTGTCCTGGAATATCCAGCCCTTCCCAAAGGTGAACAGAGCATAACACAGATGTCTCATCTGCTTGGAACTTTTGAACAATCGTGCTGATTTCCTCGTCTCCCTCAAAGTACACATGGAAAGGCAGTGATTCATTCGATGCCTCAAGATGCTTTCTAAAGAAATGAAGTTCATCAAATGAAGGGAACAAAATGAGAGAGCGTCCTCCATTATCTTTCAGCTGAGTGATCACTTGCTGTCCTTTTGTTTCTTGCTCTTGAAGCTGCTGAATCCCGTGGAAATAAATCTTCATTTGTTCATCGTAATCATACGGCGAAGCGACACTCATTGATAAGTAATCTTTAATCCCAAGACTTTCAGCTAAATAATCAAAGGATTGATTTTCAGACAATGTAGCAGAAGAGAAAATGTATGGTCTTTTTTGCGAGAATACCTTTTCACCAAGCACCTCTGCGACAGTCTTTGGCATCACAACAAATGTCGTATCTAATTCCTGCTTTTCAAGCCAGCTAATCGCATTTTTTTGATAAAGCGACAGAGAATACGCCATTTGTTCAATGTACTCTTCCACAACAGACAATTCGTATTGATCGATTGTATACATCTCTGATTCAAATACGAGTGCTTCTCCAATTTTTTCAAGTAAATCACACAATTCACTTGCAGAACGCTTCACCTCATCCACACGTCCAATTTCAAGTCGATGCGAGCCCTTGATTTCTTTGGCATGTGTTTTTAAGAGATAAAAGAACTCATCGTTTGTGGCAAGTGCATCTTCAACGAGCTCGGCAAACTCTTCGCGTATATCGTTTTGAAGCAGGCGCTCTAAAAAGGTTTCGAGCATTGATTGCTTCACTCGGTATGTCAGTGCTTTTTGTGCGGCAAATTCAAGAAGGTGGCCTTCATCAAATACAACGGAGCTATGTTCTGGAAGCAGCGGAAGCTGGCCCTCGCGTTTGCGAGATTCCTTCGTCCACACATGCTCCATATAAAAATCATGAGAACAGATGATAAGGTCTGCTGCTTTCCGGTAATGATCTCTTGATAAATTCAGACCACAGCGATGACGCATATCGCACGTCAAGCAGTCCTGAAACGAGTCATAGCCAATGCGTGACCATTCATCATTGGATAGCTCTGGGTACTCTTTTCGATCACCGTACGGATAAAAGTTCTGCATCCCATGTGATTCATGAACAAACGAAGGAAGCGATTCATAAATATCGAGCCACTTCTCATCATCTTCACGCTGCATGGTTTTCTCTAATTTCTTTAAGCATAAATATTGATCATGTGATTTACTTAATCTCGCATCTATTTGAATATCAAGGTGATTGGCAATTTTATAGATATCACCCTCTTGTTTCACTAGCTGTTCAATTAACGTTTCGTCTGCACATGCAATAATCGCAGGTTTCCCTGTATACCTTGCATATGTGACCGCAAATAATAGGTAAACGATGGTTTTGCCTGTGCCTACCCCAGCTTCGGCAAACATCACACTTTTTTCTTTAAAGGCTCTTTCTAGTTGAAAAGCCATGAATATTTGTTCATCTCGAAGATCAAAGCCCTTTTCTGGCAAAATGTCATAGAACACATCACCAATCCAGTTGCCCAGTTCTTCGTAAAAATTATGTTCTTTTGATAATGAAAAAGGCAAACGAGATGCTGTCACCTGCTTCAACCCCCAACTTTTGAATCATTCAGACATTCTATAGTAACATTTTTGCTGGGGAATGACAATCTTTTTTACGACCGCAAACGATGTTGATAGGTTTCTTTCATTAAAAATGCATGCTCAGAACGCTCTATGTAAGCCTGAGCAAGCGCTAAATCTTCGATGGCTGCTGTCAGCTGAGCAGATTGTCCACCTTCTTGCCCTTCAATTTCTTGAGCAGTCGAAGCGAGTGCTTTTTGGATTAACTGAAATTGATCATATTGTATCATGGAGACACCTCTTTTTTTAAAATCAAGTTCAGTTTATTCCGTCCCGTGAAGGTTTATACCTTTCTGGGATAAAAAAAGCCACACCTTCTGTAGGTGTGACATTTTTTATAATTCAGTTGTCTGTTTTCTAGGCGGGCGTTTTCCCCAATATTGGTAATAGTCTGTTTTAATAAAACCATTAAACAGTTTTCTCTTTTTCGTTGCTTTTCTACCAAAGCACTCTTCGAACTTTTCATGTGACGTTAAGATGTAAATGGACCATGTGTCTAGGCTTTTAAATGCTTCGCCCATTCCTTGATACATTTTTTCAACAGCTGGTTTATCACTGAGTCGTTCTCCATAAGGCGGATTTCCGACAATCACACCGTAATCTTCTTTTGTTTGAAAGTCTTTCACTTGCATTTGTTTAAACTCAATCAATTCACTTAGTCCCGCTTCTTCTGCATTCATTTTTGCAATGTCTATCATCCGGTGGTCGATATCACTTGCAATAATGTGGAGCGGCTGATCATAGTTTGCTTTTTCTTCCACTTCGTGACGCGCTTTGTTCCATACATCTTCACCAATCCATTCCCATGACTCGGACGCAAATTCCCGGTTAAATCCTGGGGCAATGTTTTGTCCAATCATGGCCGCTTCAATAGCGATTGTTCCTGATCCGCAGAAAGGATCAACAAACGGACGGTCAGGTGTCCAGTTCGTTAATAGCACGAGTGCAGCCGCAAGGGTTTCTTTAATAGGTGCTCCACCTTGATCCATGCGGTACCCCCGTTTATGAAGACCTACACCAGATGTATCAAGCGTGAGCACAGCTTTATCTTTTAAAAGAGCAACCTCAATTTTATACTCAGGTCCTGTTTCTTCAAGCCATTCAGACTGTATGTTGTAAGTGGATATGAGCTTTTGCGCGATCGCCTTTTTGACGATACGCTGGCAATCCGGCACACTGGCAAGCTGCGATTTCACAGATTTACCGATGACTGGGAACGTGCTGTTTTTCGGTAAAAAAGCGGCCCAGTCAATCGCCTTTGTGCGTTCAAACAGCTCATCGAATGTTTTTGCCGAAAATTCAGCAACTTGTACCTTTATGCGGTCTGCTGTACGCAGCCAAAGGTTCGCACGGCAAATCGCAAGAGCGTCTCCTTCGAAAATCACTTTTCCGTTGTCTACTGTGCAGTCATAGCCAAGGTCTCTTACTTCTTTTGCAACAATCGCTTCAATTCCCATTGGAGCCGTTGCGATAAGTGTATAGGTTTTCATTAATTTATCACCTGTTTTCTCGTCCTTTTATGTATTCCAAGATAAAAGCTCTCCATATGTTGAAATAGGAGAGCTTTGTTTTCATCATGTTTATCATAACGGATATAACGTTCTGTAAGCCATGTTTTGTTCCATTGTACTGCAAACGGCAAATGCCTCGTACTCAGGTGGTAATCATCTATCTACAGAATTCTCTGTCCTTCTCTCCGTTTGGTTCCTTTGAGAAAGTTCCCCTACCAAGTTTGGGTTTCTCGCTCGAGGGGTTTACCGCGTTCCACTCTCACCATTTCTAGTGAGACTTCGTCACTGTGGCACTTTCAAGGATACTTTGCCATATCCTAAAAGGACGTAGGCATTTTTCCTGCCGTCAGCCTTTCCCAGGCTGCCCTGGCTTATTTTTTCGCCAGGCACGAACACTACGGGCATCTCAGCACCGTGCGAGCATGGACTTTCCTCTGCAATGTCTAAAAGCATTGCAGCGATTACCCGAACGTTAATCAACAAGCGTTATTATAAACGACAATGACATCAGGCACAAGCTTTTTTCAGCAATGCTCAATCATAAAGTTTGCTGCCGAAAACGTGTTTCTCAAGGTTAGATAGTCTTTTTAAAATATCAGAGTTTGTTGTATTAGACTGTGCAGGCTGTCTTTTCCCTTGCTCAACGGCTTCTTCAAGCTGTTTAGACAAGTGGAGGTTTTCTTGTTGAAGCTTTTCGATTTCTTGGTTGAAGGTCTCATAGTCTTTAATGACCATATCTAAAAATTTATCGACTTCTTCTTGTTTGTATCCTCTGACACCTGTTTTAAATTCTTTTTCTAAAATTTCTTTTGCAGAAAGCTTTACTTTATCAGCAAGCATCTTTTTCACCTCATATCGTGAATTCATAGTATATTTTTTCAGAAATACGTGACGTTGTCAAATTTTCTCTTGCTTTTAGTCAAAAAACGGATCTTCCGCCTCAACTTGCGCTCTCAAATCATCCATTGTGATGTACATAATGGGGTAATCGGTATAGTTTTCCGCTTCTTTGATCATGTACTTTGGTGAGCCATCATGCTCCGGATCATAAAGGACGAGTAGTCCATCTGTTTTTTCAATAAAAAAACGGTTCTTTTGTTTAAATTGTGCCGGACTTTCATACGGTCTATGCGTGACACTTTCTACAAAATCGGCCTGTGCAAGAATTCCTTCATACAACTCTTTGTTTTGTTCATTCCAGCGCTCTTCCTGTTCATAAAATGGCGTAATGACGGCAAGTTTTAACGCTGGATACTCTTCTTGAAGCTCAAATACCACTTCAGCTGTCCAGATTTCTGCCCCAAGCTGGCCTGATATGAGAACCCATTCCAGGCCTTCTTCAATCAGGGCTGTCAGCCTTTTTTGAAGCTCCGCTTTTATGTATTGAAGTGCAGGCTCGTCTTGTTTGAATATCCCAAGCTCAAATGGCTTGTACCCTGTGACAGCAATAATTTTCATTTTTCCACCTGCTTTTAAAAAAAGGGACTTATAAAAGTCCCATTCCACTTTATCTGTTACAGCAAGGTCCACCGCAGTTAAAGTGTTGATGTGTTGCTGGGTCCACCTGAGAAAACGTATGCGGGAAGTAGTGAACATGTTTGAAATTTTGATGGTGAACATTTGTCACATGTTGCGGATGGATATGCGGCACAATTGTTGTTGAATCACTGTGTGTACAGCAATGATTCGTCGGATGAACAATTGGCTGTGTAACATTTGGTTGGCAATGATGATGATGGTACATGTAGCATTCCCCTCTCCTTAATTTTCTTACATTAACAATGTATGAATTAAGAGGTGTACATGTACTAATGCATTAACCTATTTTAAAAGTTTGCAAGGAAAACATCCTTATAGTTTGAAAACACAAATGCGACCAAAATGACAACAAGAAAAAACAAGTAGAAAAGACCCTTATACATGCTCTACGCTCCTCATTCAATATCTAACGTTATTTTACAGGATTCATGACTTTTCTACAATAAAAGTGCTAAACAATTTTTATTTTCGGCCGAGAGCCGAACGTTGTCATGTTTTGCGCTTTCCCGGGCAATAATGTTTATTGCCCAACTTTTCTCAAAAGTCGTTTTTTTCGCTTTTCAAGTTCTTCTATGTCTCGCTGACTTAACGATGAGAATGATAACAAAGATTCAGTGATGGATAGAGCAGAGCTTGCATCTTTTTCACGATGTTCTTTATACTTCGCAAGCTCTATACCCGCTTTTAATGCTAAATGGAGATCGCTTGATTCAAATAATCCCCCCCATATTTGAACCGCTTCATCCCACTCGTTTTGTCGTTTATATTGCAAGGAAAGATCATAAGACGCCTGATTCGCATGCTCAAAATCAGCATCCGTTAATTCTTGCAAATGCTTCGTTGCTTCCTGTACATCACGATGAGCAAGATGCCACCTAGCGAGCGCATACTTCTCATTGTATTCCTTTACCGCATCCTCAGATAGTATTTTTTTGGATAGATGGATGTAGAGGCTGATTAACGATAAGACATCTAGTTCATTATGAGTCAAGATTCCTTCAATCAGCTTTGGGTTTTGTTCCTTTAAAAAATGAAAATAAATCATCGGTGCCAAAAACCCCGGCGTGTCGTTTTCACGCTGCACGTGCAGCTCTTCTTTTTCCACAACGGATAGCGCCATTCGTTCATATTTATGCTTCCACAATCGTCTTGATCCGTGCAGTAGATCAAAATGGCCGAATTCAGGAAGTGCAGGGATTTGATCTCGTAAAAGTGTATGTCTCGTTTTCACTTGCGGCCAATCGAACGATTTACCATTATATGTAACTAACGATTCTACATTTACTTCATCCAGAAAGCTTTTGTAAAGAGCCGCTTCATTTCCTGGATTGGTGAGCAGGTGTTGTTTCACCACCACTTTGCCTGAAAAGACACGTGCGTGTCCAAGCAAGAAAATCATATTTCCTGTACCGCCAGATAATCCTGTTGTTTCAGTATCAAAGAAAAACAGCTCGTGCGGCTCGTACCCTTTAGCCGATAGCGAATGCTGGATGCCGCTTTCGTTCCATGCCTCGATGATCTTCGGCAGTTCCGCAAACGAATAGCGTCCATGCTGATCATCTAATGAATAGGTGACTTCCCGAATCAGACAAAAGGAATCCTCAAAATGATAAGGAGACACACCTAATGCTTCCCATTCTTTTAAAAATGGGATATTTTCTGAAGTTACAGGCTGAGGTTTTCCTTCCGATGTTTTCTGCCGGTTTTCATGTGTCTGATTGTGTGATAGATGCTTTTTCATTCTGTTTAATTTCCCTTTTAAAGACATGAGCAGGTGTCCCCCTCCTTTCCTTAAAATACGGACATCAATTCAACGATGCTGCTTTTTCCGTTGACTTCTTTCATTTCCATGCCAATGCAGGATGGACAGCCATTTTCACAGCGGCACCGCTCAATGAGCTGAATGGCTGCGCCTGCTATTTCATCGAAACGAGCTTGTACTTCCTTACTTAAGCCGATGCCGCCAGGATAATGGTCATATAAGAAGACCGTCGGTTTTCCGGTATGTGCCGCTTTAATTTGTGAAACCACATGAATATCAGAACGGTCACACATCACAAAAGCAGGTACAATGTGCTGAAGAACATTTGCGATGCCTAGCAGCAGCTGTTCAAGTGTCTTCTCTTCAAATCTCCGCTCTGCTTCGTGTAATTCAAACCAAGCCGCACTCGTATGAATTTCTTCTTCCGGTAAGTGAATCGGTCCAGACCCGATATTTTCACCGGTACTTAGTCGGATTTTTTTAAAAATCGTCGGCATTGCGTTGACGGTCACATCACCGTAGTGAACAGATACAGCTTTCTTCTCTGTCGTCTGATCGATTTCAAGCACCTTAAGTTGGACGGCTAAATTCGCATCTGTATAGTATTCTACATCTACTTGTTTCACATAAGCCTTCAGATGCTCGTAATCTAGCTTTTCCACTTGATACTGAACCCCTTCGTGTAAATAAATGGCTTCATCATGAAGCAGCGTCATCGCACTGAATCGATCCATCTCTCCAATAATCCGAACATTTGCCACATCTGATTGATCCACAATCACGACATTTTCCTGGCTTGCAGATCGAAGGCTGATGCCATGCGCCGGGAACGATTGATCTGACCAATAATACCGATTCCCGCTAAAATGGAGAACGCCTTCCTCATGTAAGTATTGCAAAATCTCTTCTACGTCCATACCGCCAAACTGTTCATCCTCCCGAAACGGAAGCTCGTAGGATGCACATTTTAAATGATCCACTAAGATAATGAGGTTTTCAGGGTTAATTCTGGCAGCTTCAGGTGGTCTATTAAAGAAATATTCAGGGTGTCTGACAATATATTGATCAAGAGGTGCGGAGCTTGCCACCATAATAATAAGTGCTTCCTCATGACGCCTTCCAGCACGGCCAGCCTGCTGCCATGTACTCGCTACACTGCCAGGATACCCGGTCATGATACAGACCTTTAGCTGACCTATATCCACACCTAATTCTAGTGCGTTCGTACTGACGACACCTAGAATGTCTCCTTCTCTCAATCCTTTTTCAATCACACGCCGCTCTTTTGGTAAATAGCCTCCGCGATATCCACGAATTGATTTTGGGCCGATCTCTTTTTTCACTAGCTCTTGAATATGACTTAAAATCACTTCAACTCTTACTCTGCTTCTAGCAAAAACAATCGTTTGGATTTTTTCCTTTAAAAAAGTTTTAGCCAGTTGATTAACGACAGTGGCGGCACTTTGTCTAATATTTAGTGGTTTATTCACAACTGGTGGATTGTAAAACACAAAATTCTTTTTACCGCTTGGTGCCCCGTTTCGCTCAATCAAATGCATCTTGCTTCCCGTTAGCTGCTGCGCAAGCTCTTTTGGATTCGCAATCGTTGCGGACGTACAAATGAAAATCGGATCACTTCCATAAAATGCACAAATTCGTTTTAACCTGCGAATGACATTGGCCACATGACTGCCAAATACGCCTCGATATGTATGAAGCTCATCAATGACAATATACTTCAAATTCTCAAACAAGCTGACCCATTTCGTATGATGAGGCAAAATGGCTGAATGTAGCATATCTGGGTTTGTGATGACAATATGTCCTGCTTGTCTGACTCGCTGCCGAATGGCGGGAGAGGTATCTCCGTCATATGTTTCACTATGAATCGGAACATCCATCTCGTGGATGATCTCGTTAAGTTCACTCTTTTGGTCTTGTGCGAGCGCTTTTGTTGGGAATAAATAAAGGGAGCGGCTTGTCTGATCTTCTACGATCGACTGAAGGACTGGCAGGTTGTAGCAAAGTGTTTTACCTGAAGCTGTTGGTGTGACAGTTACCACATGCTCTGCGTCCATCACACGTTCAAAGGCTTCCTTTTGATGAATGTAGAGTTCGCTCACGCCTCGTTTCTCAAGCGCCTTTTTCAGCTTTTCGTTCACTCTTTCAGGAACCGGAGAGGTCTGTGCAGGCTTCGCTTCAATTTCATGCCAATGTTCTACCTGTTCGTCTTTTTTTAATTCTTCTATGAGTTCGTTCATTGTTTTCTTTTTCATATCGCATCACCTCTCTTACATAGTGTACCGAATATTTGTTTGCATGACTAGACGACAATTTTCGATATGTTTTTTTGAGCAAATTATTTGTTTGCATGTAACCATATCAATTACACTTCAGATGAGAAAACATTTCAAGAAAGAAGGAAATCGTATGAAAAAAGATTTTGAGCCATTATTTGAACCATTTACGTTTCCAGGAGGTGCGTCTATTAATGGCCGGTTAGTCGTTGCGCCAATGACACACTTCGGTTCTCACGAGGATGGCACTATTTCTAAAGAGGAAATTGATTTCATTACAGCTAGATCTAGTGATATGGGCATGGTGATTACAGCATGTGCGAACGTGACTCCAGATGGTAAGGCATTTGAAGGACAGCCTTCTATCGCAAGAGATGAAGATATACCCGGCCTGAAAAAACTAGCTTCTGCGATTCAGGCAAAGGGAACAAAAGCCATCATTCAAATTCATCACGGCGGCTCTCAGGCTCTCCCTCACTTAGTTCCAAATGGTGATGTGGTTGCGCCAAGTGATGTGTTTAAAGATGGAAAGCAGATTGCACGCGCTTTAAAAGAAGAGGAAATTGTCCATATCATTGACTCTTTTAAAGAAGCGGCAAGACGAGCGGTCGAAGCAGGATTTGACGGCGTGGAAATCCACGGTGCAAACGGTTATCTATTACAGCAATTTTACTCTCCGCATAGCAACCAGCGGACAGATCAGTGGGGAGGAAATGAAGAAAAGCGTCTAGCTTTCCCTATCGCTGTTGTGGATGCAGTGAAAGAAGCAATCGAAAAGCATGCGAAAAAACCGTTTATCTTTGGATATCGATTATCCCCTGAAGAACCAGAAACGCCTGGTTTAACGATGACAGAGACGTTTACCTTAGTCGATGTTCTTAAAACTAAAAACCTTGATTATTTGCATATCTCTTTAATGGAGATTGACTCTAAAGCAAGACGCGGTGCAGATACGGATAAGACCCGTATGGAGCTGCTAAAAGATCGCTGCGGCGATACCCTTCCGCTCATCGGTGTAGGCAGCGTCATTACAGCCGAAGATGCACTAAGTGCCTATAACCAAGGAATTCCGCTTATCGCTATCGCACGTGAGCTGATCGTCGACCCAGATTGGGCAAAGAAGATTAAAGAAGGCAGAGAAAGCGAGATTGAAACTGTCATTAAACGAAGCCAAAAAGATCAATATTTGATTCCAGAAGGATTGTGGTCTGTTATGGAAGCAAGTCAAGGCTGGGTTCCGATGGAAGATTAATGTCACCAAAAAAACTACCCTCAAACGATTGGGTAGTTTTTTTGTGTCCTGATTATTTCAATTTAACGGTAAAAAGCTTAGATGTCTGTTTTTCAACAGATCCCTTTGGTTCTTTATCGAGATGCTCGATCAAGTCTCCATTCATAATGACAATCGGTGTCACTGTGCTTGCCGCTTTCTCTTCAATCAGTTCTAAATCACACGTAATGAGAGGGTCACCGATCTTCACTTTATCTCCCTCTTTGATGTGCGCTTCAAATCCTTCACCATTTAATCCCACTGTTTCAAGTCCGATATGAATCAGAAGCTCAAGCCCTGAGAGTGTTCGAATGCCAATTGCATGTTTTGTATGGAAGAGCTGAATGATTTCACCCTCTACTGGTGACACAATCGTGCCACTATTTGGTTTGACTGCTACGCCGTCTCCCATCATCTTTTGAGAGAAAACAGGGTCTGGTACATCCGTCATATCCATTAACTCTCCATCAGCTGGAGAATAAATGATTTCTTCCTTTACATCATCTTGGTTTTTCCCGAAACCGAATAATTTTTTCAGCAATGTCAATTGCTCCCTTCAAGCTTTGCTTCTAGATCTATTCCGTGTATGAAACGCTGCACTCATACACCTTGCTTCATTCAACACTATTTAATCATAATTTTTTCCTCTCATCAATTGATAACCGCCTGAGTCCTTTCTGCATAGGCTGTAGATGAGAGGTGATTCAAATGGAACATGAAGGCGAAAAGAAACATGAATTGCTGGCAAATGAAGATATTCTCTATGAAGCGATTGAACAATTTTTCGCATCCTCCCCGTTTCATGAGATATTAAATAGTGCGGAGGCGCTCATGACCACATCGCATTCACTTGCATCGATTACGACCGATGTGACAGAGGATGAGCAGTTTGTGTATATCGCAATCCAATTTCCAGACCATTTTGTCGAAGGCGATATCGCGCTAGAAGTAAAAGCCCAATATTTACACTTATCCGTGCAGGAAACAATTAAAACGGATACAACTTCCTCGTATTCGAGCTTTACAAAAACCATTTTAATGCCGGCAAAAATAGATGAAACGAACATGAAAAGCGTGTGGAAAGATCAAACGCTTCGTGTGACGGCACCAAAGCAAAGAGCCCAATAGATCCTTCTATTGGGTTTTAACTATGCTTTAAAAATGCTCGTAAATCCTTTCGCTAATGAGCCTACTTGATTCATCGTACTCATCATTTGCCCAGCTGTATCAAACATTTTGTTAAAGTCGAATTGTCCATTCGTTTTTTTGAATTGCGATAGCACACTTTTAAATTGAGATGATTGCTGTTTTTGCGGTCTGGGCAAAGGATAAGGGTTCATAGGCTGCTGCATGGGCATCATGCCTGGTGGCTGCATCTGGGGTTGATTGATTGCTTCGGGCGGCTGATAAGGCGGCACATTTTCTTGGTATCCATAAGGCGGCTGATAGACAGCAGGTGATGCCTGGCTCATGCCACCTTGATGTGGCGGCATGAAATATTCTGGAGGCTGCGGAGGCTGCTGCTGCATTTCTGGATACGGAAATGGCCCTTGATTGAATGGATTGAATTCATACGGCTGCTGGTTTGAATAAGGGATCATATATCTCGCTCCTCTCGCTCTCAACACATAGTCTTGTCACTCATATATTATGATGAAAAGCAGAAGATGTGCCTAAAGCAACCATAAGAAAAACGCAGCGATGTCTTCAGCTGCGCTTGTTGATTTCTTCTATTAAAAGGTTCAGGGTGTAAATCACTGACTCAACTAAATTTTTCACACGGGGTGCATGCTGTTTGCCAAAATAAGATTGCAGGACAACCTCTTTCCCATTTTCTTTGACGGCTTCAAGCTGTTCTTCGTGTAAATATCTAGGTTTCGCCAGATGAATAAACGAGATCGCAGCAGTGAGCCACTCTTCCATTTTCTGATCAAATGTCTCAACGGCCGGCTGAATTTCTGTGTGAAAATCATATACGGGGTATTCCTCTTCAGCCTTTCCCTTTTGGTACTGCTCATACGCCTCTTCGATCCATATTCTCAGCTCTTGTGTATGTTCAAGTAATGTTTGATTATCCAAAGTGTTCACCTCTATGAACCATCCTATCAAACGTTTACTTATTGCTCAAATAGAAAGCTACCCTGCGTGGTATGCCGGTCTTGCCGCCAGTTGATACTCAGCTGCGTGAATCTTCACTTCACAGTCCTTTACTTCTGATTCAAGCCGGTCTATCATTTGTTCTTGCTCCTCTATGGCTGCACGTGTTGTTTCGTTCACAGCAAGAGACAGCTCTTCTTCCACCGCATCAATTTTTCGCTCGATTTCCTCTAATAACTGCAAAATGGATTCTTTTGATACAAATTCGCTCATCATCAGATTCCTCCTTTATCGTCTCTCGTTACATTCTCTTTTCTTTCACACCCTCCTTCACACATGACAAAACTAGAAGCAAATCGCCAATCTAAGTGTAGATGAGCGCTATTTCTTCCTTTTCGACATCTGCTTGTCCTTCTTTGTATGATTGCGTCCGATTGTGTAAATTCTAAGGACAAAGGAGGTAGATTTCATGAAAAAGCAGCCAGCACCAAAAGAGCAAAAGCCAAAAGGGAAAGAAAACAGTACAGATCAGCTTGATAAAAAGCTCGGCGGTCCTAATCGACCATCCACGTAAAAAAAGCAGGTACCCCCTGCTTTTTATTTATGCAAAAAATAGTGCTCTAATGAGAAAAGAAAACGAAGCTGTCTTTTTTTATGAAAATACCAGTTGGTCAGCTCAATTTGTTTTGGCAACGTCTCTGCATCAAACAAAGATGGGCTCAATTTCTTTTGAAACCAATCTTCTCTTTGATCGTCTAATGAATGTGTCATCACTGGATAAACAGTTCGAAGAAAAGGTGTTGACCTTCTAGCGATCCCTAAAAACGGCTCAAAATCAAACCGTGATCCGGTATGCGGAACAGTATGCAAAAAATGATAAAAATCCGAAAATAAATCGGCCCGAAATAATAGTTTCGCTAGTTTTTTCCCTAATGAAATACGCTCCTTTACGTGGGAAAACTTCCGTATGGTTAACCCGTACAAATGCCCGTCCACCGTTGGAAAAACAACGGTTTGAAAATGTCCCCACTCGCTAAACAGATATTGAATCGAGTGAAAAACATTCTTTTTCAGAAGAGGATTTTGTATAATAGGAGATTGTATAGTATATTGTTCATTTATGATGAGTGCATAAAGAAGGCGCTCTCTGTCACGCTTTAGCCAAAAACGTTCCCACTCAGTGCTCATAAAACGAGATACAGAAAAATACGGAAGCAGATGGAACAAGGGTTTGCCGCACCGCTTAGACCATTCATACAAAAGAAGCTGAGGGTAAGCATCCGAAAATATCAGCCAATTCGCTCTTTCATATGCTGTGAAAAAAAGGTGCCCCTGCTGATCTGTTAAACCTGGATGGAAGAGCTCGCCCTTTAAATCCGTCATAGACCATCCAGCATTTCTCGAGACAAAGGAAGCAAGCAGCGACCATTTCATCTCTGGATGACGGTCATAAAAGCGCTTATAAGCATTTGTCCTCGTCAGGTTGTCTTTATTTTTCACTTTCGTTTCACGCAATATATGCTGAGTGATGATGTGCTCTTCTTGTGACAACATAGGTATCTCTCCAATACAAAATGCATTAAAAGGAGGCTGAAACTTGATGATTCGGTATCCAAACGGAAAATCGTATCAGCCCATTCAACCAATTGGGACAAAAAAAAGAATCAGCGGCGAATCCTCTTATAGTAACCGCGGGATGACGCTTGAGGCTGACTTAAATGAAACCAACCAGTACTATTTGGTCAACGGGATCGCAGTCATTCATAAAAAGCCTACCCCCGTTCAAATTGTGAATGTGGATTATCCAAAAAGAAGCGCTGCTGTGATCAAAGAAGCCTATTTTAAACAATCATCCACAACAGACTATAATGGAGTGTACAAAGGGCGCTATATCGATTTTGAAGCAAAGGAAACCAAAAGCACTACCTCGTTTCCGCTCAAAAATTTTCACGACCATCAAATTGAGCATATGAAACAGGTTGAAAAGCAAGGCGGTATTTGTTTCGTTATTATATCCGCATTTGGCTCCGTTTATTATTTGCCCGCTTCAGATCTCTTTTTCTTCTGGGAGCGGCAGAAGCTAAACGGCCGGAAATCCATTAGTAAAGACGAATTAATGGAAGCCGGCCACTTAATGACACTTGGATATTCGCCAAGAATTGATTATATTAAAGTAGTGGAGACACTTCATTTTTCGGATGAAAGTGAGTAGCAATGACGTTCGAAAAAGGTTTAACACGAAAGGTTGAGATGTGATGTCTGATCAATTTACAAGTCGTGAACAGCGACGTAAAGCAAGTCAAGAAAACAATAAGAAGCAAAAGAACAAAAAAGGCAAAAAGAAAACAGGCCTATTTAAAAAAATATTTTTATCTTTACTCGTGATCGGTCTTCTTTGTGTAGTAGCCGGAATCACAACTTTTGCCGTTTTTGCATCGAGCGCTCCTTCAATTGATGATAGTAAGCTCAAAACACCGTATTCTTCAAAGCTTTATGACATAGACAAGAAAGTGTTTGCAGAAGTCGGTGCGGAAAAAAGAACGTATGTCTCGATTAAAGATATACCCGATGTGGTAAAAGAAGCATTTATCGCAACGGAAGATGCACGTTTTTATAAACACCACGGGATTGACCCAATCCGTATTGGCGGTGCCCTTGTCGCAAACGTCGAGGACGGTTTTGGAGCTGAAGGTGGAAGTACAATTACACAGCAAGTTGTGAAAAACACTCTACTTAACAATCAAAAAACGTTAAAACGTAAAGTACAGGAAGTATGGCTCTCGATTCAACTTGAGCAAAAGTACTCTAAAGATGAAATTTTAGAAATGTATTTAAACCGCATTTTCTTCTCACCTTATGCTTACGGTGTTGGGAAAGCGGCTGAACAATTTTTCGGCGTGACAGATTTAAATAAACTAACGGTTGCACAGGCTGCCACACTTGCAGGTATGCCGCAGAGTCCTTCTGCTTATAACCCAGTGAAAAATCCTGAGGCAGCGGAAAAACGCCGCAATATCGTGTTAGGGCTCATGAAAAAACAAGGCTATATTTCAGAGAAAGACTATGATGTTGCAAAAGCAACCCCTGTCAGCAAAACTGTCATCCCTGCTGATAAATATAAGAAGCAAAACTCAAGTAAGTATTCTGCTTACATTGAAGAAGTCATGGAAGAAGTACAGAAAAAAGCCAAAGTAGATGTATCTACAGATGGATTAAAAATCTATACTTCACTCGATCGAAAAGCACAGGATCACCTAGATGATATTATCAATGGGGATTCAGTTGGATTTACGAAAGGTATGCAGGCAGGTGTTACCTTGCTTGATACGAAAAATGGTGAGATCCGAGCTATTGGCGGTGGACGAGATGTACCAGCCGGCGGCTTTAACTATGCGACTGATGCAAAACGCCAGCCAGGTTCAACAATCAAACCAATTTTAGATTACGGTCCAGTCATTGAAAACAAAAAATGGTCAACGTATCAGCAAATTGATGATGCACCGTATACGTACTCAAACGGTACACCAATTAATAACTTTGACAGAAGACATTTAGGGAAAATGTCGATAAGAAGTGCTTTGGCACAATCACGAAACATCCCTGCCCTAAAAGCTTTCCAAGAAGCTGGGACAGACAATGCCGTTCAATTCGCCAATAATTTAGGTATGGACTTACCGTCTGACATTCCTGAGTCTTACTCAATCGGTGGATTTGACGATGGCGTGTCCTCTCTAAAAATGGCTGGGGCCTTTAGTGCATTCGGTAATAATGGATATTATAACGAACCGCATGCTGTCAAGTCTGTTGAATTTAATGACGGTACAAAGCTGGACCTTACGCCAGATTCCAAAGCGGCTATGAGTGATTACACAGCCTTTATGGTTACAGATATGCTGAAAACTGCTGTCCAATCTGGAACTGGTACACTTGCACAAGTACCGAACGTTCAAGTAGCTGGTAAAACAGGTACAACGAACTTTACACAAGATGATATCAATAAATACAATATTCCTTCTGGCGGTGCGAAAGATTCGTGGTTTGTTGGTTATACGCCGCAATATACAGCAGCCGTTTGGACTGGGATCGGTAACTCCAAAGATGCGGACGGCAAAATGTGGCTCACAGATTATGAACAGCGTGTTGCCAAACTTGTCTTCCAGCGATTAATTTCTCAAATTGATGATGGAAGCGGCTCATTTGAAAAACCAGACAGTGTCGTTGAAGCTACGGTTGAAAAAGGATCAGATCCAGCTAAATTAGCCGGACCAAATACACCTAGTGAGAAGAAGACAACAGAATACTTTGTCAAAGGTACGGTTCCGACAAAAGTGTCTGACACATATGAGAAAAAAGAAGCCGATAAGCCTTCTGACTTAAAAGCGGTGTATGATGAAGAGAAAAAATCCATCACACTGACTTGGGGCTATGATGACGACGCAGATGCTACATTTAATGTAAAACAAGCGGTTGATAACGGCGGCTATAAAGAGATTCAAAACAGTTCTGCTAAAGAAGCCGTCATCTCTGGTGTAAAACCTGGCTCTACTTATAAATTCCAAGTGACAGCCACTGTAGAGGATGTCACAAGTAAAGCAGCTTCTACCTTCCTCACCATCAAGGATGATGAAGATGAGGAAGAAAAAGCAGATGATGAGAACAAAGAAGAAGAAGAACCGCAGCAGCCTGATGACGAGCAGACAGACCAGACTGACGATAACAAAAATCAACCCCCAGGCACTGATGAGCAAAAGCCAGATGATAAAAAAGATCCAGACAAAGATAAGGATCAGGATCAAGGCGGAAATACGGAAAACGGAAATAATGGTTCTGCCGATGATGGCTCAGACAGTACAAATGGGAACGGCAACTCACAAACTGACAATAAAGATAAAAAGAAAGATGATGCGAAAACGAACTCTCAAAACTCAAGTTCGCAATCAACTTCTCCTAATCGAAAAGAAAATGAATAATGAAAAAGCACTTGCCTAGGGACTGACCCCCGTTTTTGAGACAGGGATCAAAACACCTTTATACAGCCAATTGCCGATAGTTTATCGGTGATTGGTTGTTTAGTTTCGTTTGAATACGAATGTTGTTATAATAATAAATGTATTCTTTGACAGTGCGTTCTACGATGCTGGTCGTAGTGCGGTCAATCCTGTTAAGATAGAACGTTTCAGACTTTAGTGAGGAATGAAACGATTCGATGGAGGCATTATCAGCGGGCGTCCCTTTACGGGACATGCTCATGGTAATGCCTTTTATATGAACAGCTTTCTGATACTCGTAAGATGTATACACAGAACCTTGATCGCTATGTAACACGCAATTCTCAGGCAGTGCTGGGAGCTGATTAAGTGTGTTTAAGATAAAGTCTGTGTCCTGCTTATCACCAATCGTAAAAGCAATCACTTCTCCATTATATAAATCCAATATACTGGAAAGGTACAATTGTTTCTGTCCATAAGGCAAATACGTGATGTCCGTTACTAGTTTTTCAAGAGGGCGATCAGACTGAAAGTTCCGATCCAGTATATTACTGGCCACGGCATAGGGCTGCCCATTCTTCTTACGCTTTTTCATTTTAACCCGGCATTGCCACTGGTTTTTCTGCATGATGCGTTGAACAGTTTTATGGTTAATACGCATTCTCCTTTTTAGTATAGCTGTGATTTTTCGATAACCATATCGATATTTGTGCTTTCGGCACAACGTGCCGACCTGTTTCTCTAGTTGTCTTTTAGAATGATTCTGAGTCAGATCCTTTTTCCATCTATAATACGAAGTACGTAAGATGCCTAAATGGACACAGATGTCCTGTACCGTCATCGTTTTGCACAATTCTTCTACCAGTTTGATTGACGTTTCCTTATCAACTTCCTTTCCAATTCGTTGTACTTTTTTAAAACTTCATTCTGTTGACTCAAATAGCGATTTTCTGCCTGCAGTCTCTCTAATTCGGAAGAGTACTCGGGACCCTTTCCATAGGTATATTGTTTTCCAACAGGCTGTTCGAACCGGTGTGTATCCCCAGCTTTATGCCACCTCACCCATGTCTGAACCTGCGTCTTATTCTTGATATTCAATTTCTGCATGATCTCTTTCATAGGTACGCCTGCCAATCTCATTTCTACAGCCTTCTGTTTGACTTCAACCGGATAACTCACTCTTGTCCCCATAGAAAAAACACCTCCATGTTTTATTTCGGATCACAACGATCCATTTTCAAACTTGAAGGTGTTTTTTATTTGTCTCATCTTATGGGGTCAGTTCCCTATATGGCAAGTGCTTTTTTTTAACGGTTTTGTCTAATCTTTTTAAGTGCTTCATATTTTCCATACTGCTTTTTTAGTTCTGTGTATAGCTCGTCCAGTTGAATGAAGCAGTGATATTGAGTCGGTTTTAGCAAAATGAACTCTAAACGTTCTGTCCAATTAATAGGAGCAACAGGAAATATCTCTTTCTTAATATGTTCCCAATCAAGCGTTTGCAGTCTCTCCCCTTTGATCCAGTAAAACATCGCAATCATACTGACAATCCCTTGCAGCATATCATCTTCTTCACACCGGGACTTTCTTGTTTGAAAACGAGGAAGCATTTTTTCTTTTAATTCATTCCACAGTTCGAACATCACAGGAACAAATTCTTCTGTTTTCTGCCATGGAAGTTCATCTGTTAAAGGTTCTGATGATAGATCATATGCGAGTGGATGATCTCTAAGTATGTCTACTCGACCGCCTTTCATCTCTACCTTTTTCCCTTTTAGTTTTTCGACATATGAGGAAAAAACAACTGCCCCGCTCATGCCAGCTTCACCAATCCTTTTTTCAGCCTCTTCTGCCCTTCTCTACACATATCAAGAAGCGGACAAGACTCGCACTGCGGACGTTGCGCCTTGCAGTGATATCTACCAAAAAAGATCAGGCGGTGATGCGTCACAGACCAATCTTCTTCTGGCACTTTTTTCATTAAGGTTTGTTCTACTTCGAGAACAGAATCCTTCCAGCGGCAGATTCCCAGTCGCTTGCTGACACGTTCTACATGTGTATCCACTGCAATTGCCGGCACCCCAAAAGCGACTGAAACGACGACATTTGCTGTTTTCCGGCCCACCCCAGGAAGCTTCACAAGCTCGTCCCGATCCTTTGGTACTTCGCCGCCATATTCTTCAATCAGCATTTTGCTCAACTTTTGAATGTTTTTGGCTTTATTTCGATAAAGGCCAATCGAACGAATATCTTGCTGCAATTCTTCAAGCGGTACACTTAAATAATCTTCTGGTGTTTGATATTTTTGAAATAACGTTTTGGTCACTTTGTTGACAAGCACGTCTGTACACTGCGCAGAGAGTGCTACAGCGATCACAAGTTCAAATGGATTCGAATGAACAAGTTCACACTCAGCCTCTGGAAACATATCTCCTATAATATCTAAACATTCATTGATTTGTTTTTTTGATAACATGACTTCTCCTTTATTGGTTATTGTTCCAGCCAATTATAAAAAGGAACTTGTCGCTTATATGTTGACGTCTCTTCTTTTGAAGGTGGCGTTTTTTGCTGAGAACGGAAATGCTGACTATGCTCTTTTGCTTCTTCCGCTGTTTTCAGCCCTTTCTTTTTCCACTCAAACAGAATTCGGTCGATATAACGGAAATTTAATTTTCCTGATAAAACCGCTTCTCTTAATGCTAGGCGAATCATTTCAGCATCATGATGATCTTGATCCATCCAGATCGAGAGTGTTTCTCCTTCAAGAGGAGAGAGCGGTCTGCCAAATTCATCTTCAAATAAAGCATATAAAGATTTTTCAGCCTGTACGTGAAGTTTTTGACCTTCCTTCGCTTGTTTTGCCTCTAAAAAGTCATACAGCACGCCCCATAAAGGCTCAACTGAGTAACGGTCATGCTGAATACCAGACCCATCTTCAAACGGCTGAATCGAAATAAATCCTTTTTGAATTAAATGCTGAACCATATACGCACACTCTTCAGCTGAAATGGTCATGCCATGGGATAGCTCTTCAAATGTTTGAAAGAACACACCTTGTTCTTCATTCATTTTAATCTTAAGCATCACCATCATTTGTGATTCATTCAGTCCTAACTGCTCATAATGAGCAATCAGCAAATTAGGCAAACTGGTCAAACCCATTTGCTGCATATTAATAAATTGCTGCCTATTCATCGGATACACCTCTTCACTTTAAGTATATCACGTTTTATTTCACGTGCCCCTTCAAAAAACGTTTGAAAAAGCCTCCATATGTTGGAGGCTTTCACGTCTTAAGGATATAAACGGTTTAATAATCTTGGGAAAGGAATGGTTTCACGCACATGCGGCGCTCCACTAATCCAAGCAACTGTACGTTCAAGTCCAAGACCAAAACCTGAATGCGGTACAGAACCATATTGTCTTAATTCTGTGTACCATTTGTATGTTTCTTGATCTAGCCCATGTTCTTTCAATCTTGCTTCAAGCAGCTCTAGATCATGGACACGCTCAGAACCGCCAATGATCTCTCCGTAGCCTTCTGGTGCAATCAAGTCTGCACAAAGAACGACATCATCACGATCTGGTGCAGGCTGCATGTAAAATGGTTTTAATGATGTTGGATAATGAGTGATAAACACCGGTTTATCGTAGCTTTCAGCGATCGCTGTTTCGTGAGGCGCGCCGAAGTCATCTCCCCATTCAATATCGTCAAATCCTTTTTTTTGCAAGAATTTAATTGCTTCATCGTAAGTGATGCGCGGGAATGGTGCTTTGATATTTTCTAATTTTGCTGTATCACGGCCTAGTGTATGCAGTTCCACTTTACAGTTTTCAAGTACACTTTGAACCACATGAGTCACATAATTTTCTTGATACTCAAGGTTTTCATTAAATTCGACAAAAGCCATCTCAGGCTCGATCATCCAAAACTCAATTAAATGACGTTTTGTTTTAGATTTTTCTGCTCTGAATGTTGGTCCGAATGAGAATACTTTTCCGAGTGCCATTGCCGCAGCTTCCATGTAAAGCTGTCCACTTTGAGAAAGGTACGCATCTTCATCAAAATATTTCGTCGCAAACAGCTCCGTTGTGCCCTCAGGTGCACTTCCAGTTAAAATTGGCGGATCTACTTTCACAAAACCTTCTTGATGGAAGAACTCATATGTAGCACGAATGATTTCGTTACGAATTTTCATAATGGCATGCTGCTTTTTAGAACGAAGCCATAAATGACGGTGATCCATTAAGAATTCTGTTCCATGCTCTTTTGGTGTAATCGGGTAGTCAGTTGCTTCGTGAATCACTTCAATGGATTTCACTTGCAATTCAAAACCAAGAGGTGAACGCTCGTCTTTTGTCACTTGTCCTGTCACATAGACAGATGTTTCTTGAGTAACTGATTTCGCAAGCTTAAAGACTTCCTCTTCCACTTCTGCTTTTACTACGACTCCTTGAATAAAGCCTGTCCCGTCACGCAGCTGCAAGAATGCAATTTTACCGCTTGAACGTTTATTGGCAATCCATGCGCCGATGGTTACATCTTCATCGACATGTTTGAACACTTGATTAATCGTTGTTTTCAACATAATTCCCTCCAAAGCCAGAAAGAAACTCACCTTTTCGATAGGTGTGATTCTTTTTTCATACATTTTATTATAACCGTTCTAAATCAGCATGGTCAACGCAAGACAGGAGAAACTATGGTGTTACATTTTTTTCCACGTGTCCTGTCGAGAAGTCGACATAGCTAAAGCTGTATTGATTGTTTTCATTTAAGTACGTCACTTCCCAAAGGAGTACGTCACCTTCTCTTGCTAATTGAACGTCCTTTAGCTTAGAGACCGTGTTCTCCTTTTGAACGGCTTGTACTGCTTGATTTGAGGTAATGCCTTCTTTTGCTTTTTTTTCAATCACTTTTTCTTTTTTGCTGGCAGGTACCCAAACATAGGTTGTTTCGTCTTGTTTGTTTTTCCCTTCAACAATAAATTGTTTTTCTTTTCCGACAAAGGTTTCTACTTGCTCCACTTGTACGATGTTTGCTTGTTTTTTTGCTCGTTCAATCGCCGCCTCATGACCTTGTTCTTTTTGCCCCATGGCAATCTGATAAATCCACGTAAAGCTGATGATGCCAATGAGCAAAACAAGAGCCACAACGGATGAAATGATCCAAACTATTTTTTTCATGTCAAGCTTCCCCTATGTGCGATATATTGTAAATATCGCTTGATTTTGATCTTCTTGATCTAATGCCAATCCAAACATGAGATCTTCTCTTTTTAGCGTTCTGTTCAATAAGTCAACAATTTTATACAGGTCCTCTGAATGCTTAATGTGAACAGTTGAAAGTACCTCTATTTTACTTTCCACTTCTAATTCCTCCTCGGTACGTAAATATTGTTAGTCATACTTTTCGGCGCGGGAACCGATACTATTTTTACAACGGAACACAAAAAGCCGTTACGATAAATTAACTCCAAACCCACACCAGCTAAAGGCCGCTTATGACAGCGGCTTTTCGTTGTTGAGTTTCTCTATATACGCCTCAAGTGATTCTTTTGACATCTCGTGGACCGGCGCATGAGGGAGTGATTCTAAAAATAGCTTTCCATATGACGCGGTTTTCACTCGGCGGTCTAAAATGAGCAATGTCCCTATGTCTTTTTCAGAGCGCAGCAAGCGTCCTGCACCTTGTTTAAAGGTTAACACAGCTTCTGGGAGAGCAACGGCTTTAAACGGGTTCTTTCCCTGTTTTTTAGCGGCATCACATTTTGCTTCAATGAGCGGTGAATCAGGCGGCCGAAACGGGAGACGTGCCATAATGACTGTTGTCAGCTCTGATCCAGGAAAATCGACACCTTCCCAAAAACTACCCGTACCAAGTAAAATCGCATGTTTTGCTAATTTGAACATCTTCGTTAATTTAACAGGGCTACCGCCCGTCAGACCTTGAGCAAAAAGGGCGGCTTGCATCCCTTCTGTTTTCAGTTCATCATATACTGCTTTTAACATCTCATGTGAATTAAATAACACCAATATCTTCGCTTGTTGTTGCTTTTCCATCATCTTAATGTACCGTACTGATTGCTTTACATAGTCGCGCTCATCACGATTCGTAATCGGCGGCATATCAGCTGGTACGATTACCTTGAGCTGTTTTTCAAGTTCAAACGGTGACTCAATCTGTACAAGATGCGGATAAAAATCCTGCAGACCAAATCGTTCTAAGCAATAATCAAAGCGACCATTGATTGTGAGTGTCCCTGATGTGAGGACAACACTTTTTTTGTTCATAAAAAATCGATCCGCTAAAAGCTCTCCAGTATCTAGCGGCTGTGCATGCATAAAGACAGCATTTTTGGCACCCTTTGCATCGATCTCAATCCAAACCGTTTCATCGTTTTTCGGTTCAAAAATGAATCGGTACAGCGTACTGCAAAATGTATGCATAAACGACATCACTTGATCGTATTCCTCTGCTTCAAACGCAAAGTGCTCTGTCAGCTGATCACTTTTTTGAAGAAGCTCGTTTTTTTGCTGTTCATATAGCTTTTCACAAGCAATTAACAAGGAACAAAGCTTACTTGCCGTCTCTTTAATCCGTTTCCACTGCGCATGCTTCGACTGATGACGGACTCTATGAATGAGACGATTGATGTCTGCTTTTGGTTTTGTCCTTTTGACAAAAGAATGAACGGTACTAAAGAAGGCGTCACTTTCCAGTTGAAGCTGATTGAGATACTCATCCATTTCGATAAAGGTGTCCGTCTGTAAGCCGGCACCGTGAAATCTCTTTTTGAGCTTCTTTAACAGACCGCCCTGCATGGAGCCAAGCTGCGTTAATTTCGCATGAAGCTGAATATACGACGCACTATCCCCTAGCGTTTCATTGGCTGTTTTCTCAAATTGGTGAGCCTCGTCAATCACATATACGTCAGCATGCTGAAAGATAGATGATGCTTCCGTTTGTGATAAGAGCAGGCGATGATTCGTTAAAATTAAATCGGCTGTTTTGGCCCTTCTTTTCGCACGCTCATAAAAGCAGTATTCTTTAAAGCGGCGCTTTTTCGATGTAAACGGCATGTGCACACACGAAATTCGGTCTTTTATATTGGCAGCTCCCGACGGTAAATTTAGTTCAGATAAATCACCCGTTTCTGTCACAAGGAGCCACATTAATATTTGCGCCTTCGTTAAGACCACATCATAGTTATCATCTTCCTCATGTAGCACATGCTCAAACTTATCTAAACAAATATAATGCGCCCGACCTTTGAATACACAGGCTGCTGGATCAAATGGAAGCAATTGATTTAAAATCGGCACATCACGCTGAAGCATTTGCTGCTGCAAAAGAATGGAATATGTACTAATAATGACAGGTTTTCCTGATTTCTTTGCTTCTAATGCAGCGGGTATGAGGTATGCGAGCGTTTTTCCAATACCTGGTGCCGCTTCAATTAAAGCATAAGCTCTTTCATGAAACACATCTCTCACTTTATTCATCATCTTGAGCTGGCCTTCTCTTACTTCATAACCTTCCACTGTTTGGGGAAGCTTCTTTTTGATCTCCTCAAACAGTTGTTCATCGTCTTCCCCTACTGAATCTGTCGTATCCTTTTCAGAATTGGTCACATCTTTTACAGCAAAAGAGCCGACTTCTACCAAAGAATCTTCGCGTCTAGCATCACTCGTTTCAAGCTGCTGGATTAAAAGTCCTATATCACTTAAGAGATAAGAGGATAATCTACGCAGCTGCTTTAGCACATTTGGCGGTGTATGTGTTAATTGATGTAGTAAGGTTAAAAATAACATGGCAGTAACTTCCGCATCACTATCCGCCCTGTGCGGGTGGTCATGTGGAAGCATGAGCTCTTCGCTTAATTCAGTGAGCTTATAGCCTTCAAGCTCTGGATAAAGAATTCTAGAAATTTCAACTGTATCAATCGCTAGCACATCCAGCTCATTTTTCCCGCATGCTTTTAGTTCATCATTTAAAAAATTCAAGTCAAAATGAACATTGTGCGCAACAAAATAAGCGCCTTGAATGAGATCATACACCTCTTGGGCAATGTCCTCAAAAAACACTGCATCGTCTACCATATGCTGCTGAATGCCTGTCAGCTGTTCAATAAATCCAGGGATTGCTTTTCCCGGGTTCACATATTTTGAATACCGTTCGACAATTTGTCCATTTTCAATGACCACCGCAGCAATTTGAATGATTTTATCACCCTTTTTAGGTGAATTTCCGGTGGTTTCAATATCAACGACAACAAACCTTTGATCGGCCATAAAATGGACACCTCAATTCCTCGTTCCACTCGAAGTGAAACACGCTCTGGGCAAAAATAGCTGAAACAGAACAGCTCCTTTTCTTAAACTGTTCTGTTTCATTGCAGCATGCGTTATAAAATCGTTCTCGCAGGCTCTTGCCCAATCATTTGTTCAATTTGATTTTCTTTATTTAACACGACCACTTTTGGTGTATGTGTCTTTGCTTCTTCTTCTGAAAGCATCCCATAAGCGATAATAATCACTTCATCCCCCGGCTGAACCAATCTTGCTGCTGCGCCATTTAGACAAATGACACCGCTCTTTCTTTCACCGGGAATAATATATGTTTCAAGCCTCGCGCCATTATGATTATTGACAATCTGTACTTTCTCATTTGCCATCATACCTGCCGCATCAAGTAAATCTTCGTCAATGGTGATGCTTCCTACATAATGTAAGTTTGCTTCTGTTACTGTCGCTTTATGAAGTTTAGAAGTCATAAAGGTTCTATACATGCTTTTCACCGCTTTCAGGAACATGGAATATCACATTATCAATCAGTCTTGCCCGTGAGAATTTCACCGCAATCGCAATGATGACCTGACCTGCTAACTGCTGAAGCGGCTCAAGCTCTGGATAGGAGTAAATCTCAATATAATCAATTTCCCCGCTCGTTTGAAGAATTTCTTCTTCTATCAACTGATAAATGCGACTGATGTCACGTTCACCTTTTTCAACCGCTGACTGTCCTTTTTTTAATGCGCGGTACAAAGCAGGAGCATCTTGTCTTTCTTTATCAGACAAGTACACATTTCTTGAACTTTTCGCTAAACCGTCTTCTTCCCTAACTGTCGGCACTGAGACAAGATGAAGATCAAAGAAGAAATCCTTGATCATCGCATCGATCACAGCGACTTGCTGTGCATCCTTTAGACCAAAGTATACATTTGTTGGTGCTACAAGATGAAATAGCTTTGTAAGCACAGTCACAACACCGTCGAAATGTCCTGGGCGTTTTTTCCCACATAAGACATCAGTCCGCTTTTGAACCGTCATCGTGATCGATGGTTCATTTGGATACATTTCTTTCACATCAGGTGTAAATAAAATATCTACCCCTGCTTCTTCTGCAAGGCGCTGATCTCTTTCCATATCCCTTGGATAGGATTCAAAGTCTTCGTTCGGTCCAAACTGCAAAGGATTGACAAAGATGCTCATTACCACAATGTCATTTTGATCCCTTGCTTCTTTCGCAAGCGTCAGATGTCCTTCATGAAGAAAGCCCATCGTTGGGACAAAGCCGATGGAATGCTGTTTTTCTTGATGCAGCTTGATCAATTCCTTCAACTCGTGAATATGGGTGACAACGTTCATTTTTTGATACCCCCATATAAACCATCAAGGACTTCTTCTTTGATATGAAATGTATGCTTGTCTTCTGGAAATGTGTGTGCTTTTACTTCTTTCGTATATTGAATAAGCGCTTCTTCTAATACAGTATCAATTTGCGCGTATTGTTTCACAAACTTAGGTGTTCTAGACACCCCGTATCCTACCACATCATGGTAAACGAGAACTTGTCCGTCTGCCTCAGCCCCTGCACCAATCCCGATCACAGGAATTTTCAGCATGTCGGTAATTCGTTTTGTCAGTTCACCAGGTACGCATTCAAGCACAAGTGCAATCGCACCAGCTTCCTCACATTTCAAGCTGTCTTCAATCAATTTCTGCGCACTTTCGTGGTCTTTTCCTTGCACTTTATACCCGCCAAGTACTCCAACTGACTGAGGTGTGAGGCCTAAATGACTGACGACAGGAATCCCGCCTCTTGTGAGAGCTTGAATGGATTCAAAAACTCCTTCTCCGCCTTCTAGCTTTAAGGCATCCGTACCGCTTTCTTGCATGATGCGTGCTGCGTTTTTCAATGTTTCTGCT
The DNA here is from genome assembly GCF_038601465.1 of Bacillus sp. FSL R7-0672. Classification (NCBI taxonomy): domain Bacteria; kingdom Bacillati; phylum Bacillota; class Bacilli; order Caryophanales; family Bacillaceae; genus Bacillus; species Bacillus sp. FSL R7-0672. The sequence continues at coordinate 2,044,420 of NZ_CP152010.1, forward strand.
AATGAATAATGGTAAGACATAAATGGCATATCCGTCACAATAAATGTGTCTTTTGCGCCTCTTTTCACTGCTTTTGTGTGATGAATCATGTCATCGATCGTGACTTGTACTGTCGAATCGAGTCCAAGTACAACCATCCCAAGTGAATCACCGACTAAGATCATGTCGACTTCCGCTTTTTCTGCTTGCTTTGCAGATGGATAGTCGTATGCTGTCAGCATTACAATCGGTTCATTTTGTTCTTTCATTTTGAAAAAATCTAGCTTTGTCTTCATTTGTTCCTCCTCATTCTGGAGAGGAAATGGCTTGCCTCACATCACATGTTTTGAACTCTCATGCGCGGCGAATCATCCCTCTGTCCAAGTCCCTTAGGATCAAGGCAGAAATTTATCAAATTTTTGTTTCTAACAGGTACAGCTCTTTTTCAGATACTGTCCACACGAAGTATATCAAAAATGTGCCGGGTGTTCCACTTAAGTTGACTTGATCTCGATGTCTGCGGAGTAGATTTTTTGGATCCCTTCCTCCGTTTCAAGCAATAAAACACCTTCTCCATTGATTCCGAGCGCTTTTCCAGTGTATTGCCCATTGACGGTGCGGGCTACAATATGCTGACCGATCGTCATCGCAAACGATTCCCATAATTGTTTAATGGGCGCAAATCCATGCTTCATATAATCAGCATACCTTTTTTCAAATGTGGACATGATCTGTTGGATGAGCGCAGCACGGTCCACTTTTTCATTCAGTTCCATTCGCAGGCTCGTGGCGACATCCTTTAGTTCATCCGGAAAGTCATCTGCCGTTTGGTTCACATTTATGCCCGGTCCAATAATCACCGCATGAACCTGGTCCGCCTCTGCTTTTAATTCAGTCAAAATGCCAACAACTTTTTTCCCTTTTAACAAAATATCATTTGGCCATTTAATAGAGGGACTGAGTCCTGTTTGCTCTGCAATGGCTTCTGCGATGGCTACAGATGCCAAAAGCGTCATCTGCGGCGCTTTGTGCAGCGGAATTTCAGGGCGTAGAATGAGACTCATCGAAATGCCTGTCCCATTTGGTGAATGCCACGTTCTTTGAAGGCGGCCTTTCCCGTTTGTCTGATGATCACTGACCACGATCGTGCCGTGGGGCGCACCTTCATTTACAAGATCATGGGCAATCAGCTGGGTGGAGGCGACTTCTTTCTGAAAATAAATGTGCCTGCCAAAGCTCTCTGTTTCTAGACCAAACAGAATTTCGTCCTCACTGATTTTGTCCGGTTTACGTAGCAGGCGATATCCCTTTCTTCTGACGGCTTCTACCTCATACCCCTCTTTTCTGAGGTCCTCTATATGCTTCCAGACAGCCGTTCGAGAACAGCCAAGCTCATCACAAATTTGCTGACTCGAGACAAAATCCTGGCTAGATGCTGTAAATAGTTCAATTAATCGTTTTCTAATTGCTGATCGCATGCTGTAAGCCACTCCTCTATGGCTTCTTTTCGGTTTTCTAAATGATTTTGCAGAACGGCTTTTTTCACCAAATCAAGCTCTTCTGCGATCCATTTTCCTGATGTCTTTTGCCGAAAGGCCATTAAATCTTTTCCTGAAACAGCGAGGTCTTGAAGCGTTTTAATCGGCAGTGCATCATAAGAACGCTTCGCTGCCTCCAGCTCGTCAAAGAAAATGCGACGCTCATGTATTAGCTGTGAGATCTTCAAGCTAGATAAGAGCACGTGTTCACCAGCCTCAAACATCTTCTCCGCATTCCAGTCACAATCGACGTATTGACTAATAGCCACAGCGTCTTTCAAAAGCTTTGTTGACAGCTTCCATTCTTTTAAGAAGAGCACAGCCTCCGCTTCATCTAAGCCAAGCAAATGGATGACAGCCCCCCATACTTCTTCCAGTCCATCCAGTAAATAATACGGAAATGACTGAAAGGATTCTTGCAGACAATCCTTTTTGAGACCCGGCAATTCTTCATACAATTTGGTAGAAATGAGCACTTTGATCGCCCGCTCACAATAACGGCCTTTTAAAAGCTTTTCCATTTCAATCTTTTTGCGTTCAACGGATATGTTGGCAAGGAGGTGCTTATCTTTTTCCATTGCTTCAGCCGTTTCTGTAGCGAGATCAAAGCCAAGCTGGCTTAAAAAACGGACCGCTCTCATCATACGAAGCGCATCTTCCTGAAAGCGGCACGCAGGATCTCCTACGGTTTGAATTCGTTTCCGCTCAATATCCTGTTTGCCTCCTACATGGTCAATGATCTCCCCATTTATATCCATGGCCATCGCATTGATCGTTAAATCTCTTCTTAAAAGGTCTTCCTTCAAGGATGTGATAAACGCCACTTCTTTCGGTCTGCGAAAATCTTCATATTCTGATTCAGTTCGAAACGTCGTCACCTCATAACTGATCCCATCATGTAACACAATGACAGTGCCATGCTCTTTGCCAACATCAACTGTTTTTTCAAACAAAGACTCGACCATATCAGGCGTTGCATCGGTTGCTATATCGATATCTCCGATTTCCCTGCCTAAAAGGACATCTCTCACTGCTCCGCCGACAAAGTAAGCCTGATGCCCATGTTCGTGCAGTGTATGTAAAATAGGGATCGCATGTGTGAATGGTTCATTCATGTTCATCATCACCTTCGATCAATTCTAGGTAAAGCTCTTCATATTCACTCACTATTTTTTCAGAAGAGAAATGGGCTTGAACGCTAGACTGGGCCGCCGCTGACGCTTGCTCATGAAGCGCTTTGTCTTTGAGTAACGACACCGCATGTTTTGCTGCCCCGTCTATATCACCGAGCGGGACAAGAAATCCTGTCTCTCCATGTGCAATGACCTCTGGTATTCCGCCAACATCTGTTGCAATACAAGGGACACCGCAGGCCATTGCTTCAAGAAGTACAAGCCCAAAGCTCTCCTTCTCAGAAAGCAGCAGCTTCAAATCACTAATTGAATAAAGCTCCTCTACCTTCTCTTGCTTTCCTAAAAACAACACACGATCAGTTAGTTCCAGCTTTTTCACAAGATCGCATACGACAGACTTTTCAGGACCATCACCAATCAGCAGCAGCTTTGCATGCACCTGGTCAGAAATCTTTTTAAAGACATGAATCACGTCATGCACCCGCTTTACCTTTCGGAAGTTCGATACATGGATGATGACCTTTTCGTCCTGCATGAGACCATAATGTTTCTTCAGCACTTCATGATCTTCACGCAAATACACACGCTCATCGACGAAATTATGGATCGTATCAATTTTTTTATCCGGTTTAATCAGATCATACGTCTGTGCAGCTAATGAATGCGACACAGCTGTTACCCGGTCTGATGATTCGATGGCAAACCGAATCACTTCCTTTAAAGATGGATCATAGCCTAAAACCGTAATATCCGTCCCGTGAAGCGTGGTAACGACTTTCACTGTGTGTCCCGTCATTTGCTTCGCTAAGTACGCACAGACGGCGTGAGGCACCGCATAATGCGCGTGAATAATATCAAGCTTCTCTCGTTTTGCGACTTCTGCCAATTTACTTGCTAATGCAAGGTCATAAGGCGGATATTGAAAAACAGCGTATTGATTGACATTCACCTCATGAAAATAAATATTCGGATACACTTTATTGAGCCTAAACGGAATACTTGAGGTAATGAAATGAACATCGTGCCCTTTTTCAGCTAAACGTTTTCCAAGTTCCGTCGCAATAATGCCCGAGCCGCCGACACTTGGATAACAAGTGATTCCGACCTTCAGTTTTTTCATAATTACCCCCCAAGTAAGTCGTCATCGATCAAAAGTGGTTTCTTTGTGATAAACCCTTCTGCATAAGCTTTATTGACTTCCCTTCCATACATAGACTCTCTCATTTTCACAAAATCAATATAGCCGTTCACAAGAGGTGTCTCAACCGAATTCGCCGATTTCACAAATTGGCTTTGATACGCATGTAAGCTATCAATCTTTTGGTGCATTTCCTCAGAAATATCAATCACAAAATCTGGACGATGATGGCCGTTAATCATGTAATAATACATCTGACTTATTTTATGCGCTGGCTGCTTGTATGAATCTTCAAATTTATGTATACCTGCCGAAAAAGCAGCCTCTTCTACAAGTGAGCCCGCATGACCATGATCTGGATGCCGATCTTGGTGATGCGGAGCAAAAATTAGTTTCGGTTTGTATGTACGAATCACGCCCGCAATGTCCTTCATTGCTTCGTCATTTAAATAAAGCCCTCTGTCTGGCAGCGTGAGCTGGATTCTCGTTGACACGCCTAAAATGGCGGCAGCCGCTTTTGCTTCCTCTTTACGGCTCTCTACCGTTCCATTCGAAGATAATTCGGCCTGGGTCAAGTCGCAAATCCCGACACGCGCCCCTTTTTTTACGTATTTTGCAATCGTTCCGCCCATACCGATCTCTACATCATCGCTATGGGCTCCGAATGCAAGGATATCAAGTCGTTTCATTTGTTCCTCCGTTTTTTGCTACATCTCGAAAATCAAACGTACCTTTATTTAAATTCCTGACTAAAATTTCAGCGGTCCCCATATTGGTGGCAAGTGGAATGGTATACACATCGCAAAGCCGAATGAGTGCAGATACATCTGGTTCATGCGGCTGCGCGGTAAGCGGGTCTCTAAAAAAGAGTACAAGGTCCATTGCATTATCAGCAATTAAAGCACCAATCTGCTGATCTCCTCCAAGCGGCCCTGACTGGAAACGATGAATGGGAAGCCCCGTCGCTTCTTTCACTCTCAAACCTGTTGTCCCTGTTGCGTAAAGTGTATGATTTGCCAATATATCACGGTACGCAATGGCAAATTGGATCATGTCACTTTTTTTCTTATCGTGAGCGATTAAAGCAATGTTCATCAGGAATCCACTCCTTATTAGTCGATGATATTTTCTAAACCATAGACGAGCTGATCAATGTGCATAACCTGTTCAACTGAAAGCTTTACACCTGACATAAATGAGGCACGATTATAAGAATCATGACGAATGGTGAGCGTCTGTCCGTCCATCCCAAACAGTACTTCTTGATGTGCGATCATACCCGGAAGTCTTACGCTGTGCAGACGGATACCGTCATAATCTGCGCCTCGTGCACCTTCGATTAATTCTTTTTCTTCTGGATGTCCTTGCTTTTTGCTTTCTCTGACTTCTGCAATCATTTCAGCTGTTTTAAGCCCAGTACCGCTCGGAGCATCTAGTTTTTTATCATGATGAAGCTCAATGATTTCAACGTCAGGAAAGTAATTCGCTGCCATTTTGGCAAACTTCATCATTAAGACCGCACCGACAGCAAAGTTTGGCGCAATAATACAGCCTATGCCCTTTTCTTCTGTTAATTGCTGTAGCTCTTTCAGGTCAGCTTCAGAAAAACCAGTGGTTCCGACGACTGGACGCACGCCATGTTCAAGCGCCTTTTTTGTATGTACTTTCCCGATTTCTGGTGTCGTCAAATCAATTAATACATCAGGTGCTGTCTCTGAAAGACACACATCAATATCTGTATAAATCGGCGCCTCAGATGTCGTATGAATCACATCAGATAATTTTTTTCCTTCGTGCGCGTGATCAAGGGCTGCCACAAGCTCAAAATGGCTCGTTTCTTCTGCCAGCTTCACAGCTTCTATCCCCATTCTTCCTCTTGCTCCAGCGATTACTACTTTGATGGTTTGGTTCGTCATCGTCTCTACTTCCCTTCTTTTTTCGTCCAGCGGTCTTTGTCTCTTGTATTGAATTTATGCATCACACGATCATGTGCTTCCTCTAGTGATATATCTAGTGAATTAGCGAGACATGTTAACACAAACAACACATCGCCAATTTCTTCTTCCATGCTTTTTTCTGTTTCCGTTGTTTTTTTCGGCTTTTCTCCATAGTAATGGTTGACCTCTCTTGCTAGCTCACCTAATTCTTCTGTCAGACGGGCCATCATGGCAAGCGGGCTGAAATAGCCTTCTTTAAATTGTCCTATGTAATCATCTACTTCTTGCTGCACGTGACGCAGCGTTTTTTCATTCGTCATGAAGCTCATCCTCCTATCCATCTCTTACATGTTAGCGAAATCATAAATATTTGACAAATGTTTAAAACTCAGTTTGCTTGTTTCTCTCCCATACCATATAATATTATCGCTGTCTAAGCAAAAAAAGGAGTGGTCTCTTGCTAAAAGAAATTCGTCTTAAAAATATCGTCTTTATTTTAATAGGATCTGCGATTTTTTCTTTCGGTCTTGTTCATTTTAATATGCAGAACAACTTGGCGGAAGGCGGATTTACAGGTATTACACTGCTTTTATATTTTCTATTCCACATTGACCCATCCATTTCAAACCTTGTCTTAAACATTCCGATCTTTTTTATCGGCTGGAAAATGCTCGGCAGAACCATGTTTACTTATACAATTGTAGGGACCGTCAGTCTTTCTGTCTTTCTTGCCATTTTCCAGCGCTTTCAAATACATATGCCTCTCCAGCACGATTTGGCCCTAGCCGCGCTCTTTGCTGGTGTGTTTATCGGAACAGGCCTCGGGATCATCTTTAAGTTCGGCGGTACTACAGGCGGTGTGGACATCATCGCAAGACTCATCAACAAGCATTATCAGGTGGCTATGGGACGAACAATGTTCATCTTCGACGCTTGCGTCATTACGATTTCTCTTACTTATTTAAATTACAAAGAAGCCATGTATACACTCGTCGCAGTATTTGTTGCTGCGAAGGTCATTGACTTCATGCAAGAAGGCGCTTACGCAGCCAAAGGCGCCATGATCATATCTGAAAAAGATGACATCATTCAAAAGAAAATCACAGAGGAAATGGAGCGGGGTGTGACCATTTTAAAAGGGGTCGGTTCCTATACAAAACAGGAACGCAACGTTCTTTATTGCGTCGTCCCGAAAAATGAACTTGTCCATCTCAAAAGCGTCGTGACCTCAGTCGATCCTCATGCGTTTGTATCCGTCAGTGACGTGCATGATGTGCTTGGTGAAGGCTTCACATTAGATGAACACAAAAAGCCGCTCAATCCGCATTAAAAAAAGAAGCCCAAAAATGGTGCTTCTTTTTTTATGATTTCGGATAATCAACTTGTCGCTTTTGCTTCTTCTCTTTTTCAGCGCGGTATTTCCGAAATCCAACATACGTTAACGTTAATAAAATGATGCTTCCTGTTGTTAAAATGACCCATAAAAGCGATGGGTCAGCCTCATCTTGATCAACGTGGGCAAACACACTCGATAAATCTTCTTCAAGCTTCGTGAGGCGCTCAAGCTTTGTCCCACTTGATGCTTTTAAAAATTCACCTTGCTCAATCACTTCCATATGCTGCTTAATCGTTTGCAGCTTTTCAGGCGAAACATCAATGGTTAAACTCGGATAGATCATATCGTATAAAGAAACCAGCTCATTCCAAGTTTCATAAAACGTCGTTGACTCCGGATCCTTCACTTCTTTTTTCAACGTAGGAAAAGACCCCATAATGGGCTTCTCCAGCGAACCCCAAAGAGGCTCAGAGTCTGACTGGATCGCATCGAGCAGCATTCTAAACTGAGAGGCATAACGAAGCTTTTCGCGCTCATTCAATTCTTCCTGCGGCAGCCCTTTTATGATATCTTGATAGCCAACTGTAATTTGCCGAATCTGCGTATTTGTCAGCGTTCCGCGCCAATTCTCAGCTTTAAATGTCTTTTCAACATACAATGCGACCTGTAACGCCTCATCATATTTGGCTTGTCTCGTTAATTGAAAGATTGAATCTGATAGTTCCGTTAATTCTTGCAGCACACTAGCGGCTGTTTCCTCCCCTTTGGCAACAGATGGCTGTAATACGAGAAAAAATAATAGAATCATCGCGATTGGCTTTCGTTTCATGCAAGTCCCTCCTAGCCCTTCTCCATACAGCGTATGAAGAAAAGGACAAGGTTAGACCAAGATTGTTAAGGGAGTTCGAGCTTGACCGATTTTTTCGATAGGACGAGATAATATGAAACAAGAAGAACGGCAATGCTTAACCAAAACGTGACGTAGCCGATCTCGTTTGTATAGGCAGACAGCATAGAATAACGCGGCATCATACCAAATACATAATCAATCACATCGTTATGTAAAATCCATATGCCAGCTACCACCAAATGACGCATTTTAAAACGATAATACGGTGCAAACAATACGGCTTGAACCGCCATCGCAAAGTGGGACCCAATCAGCATGTACCCTTCCCACGGAAAATCATCCACAGATAAAAGGACAAAGATATTCATTCCTACAGCCCATAACCCATACTTAATTAAGGTCACGAGGGCAAGTGCTTCAAAATAAGGAGCGTTTCGTTTCATCAAAAACGCAAGTAGAACAAATAAAAAGAAAAAGCTTGCCGTTGGACTGTCTGGAACAAAAGCTAAAAAGATAGCCGGCGTCTCTACAAGCTGTGGAATATACCAATAGTAGCCGTACACAGTGCCAAGGAAATTGATCATCAAGACTAGCACAAGCATATAGCGTGTGGCTAGCAGATATTGAATCCATCTCATACGTCTCTTCACTCACGATCTATTAAAATCAGAAAAAAGCTGACAGCGCCAGCTTTTTCTCTTTTGAGTATATCCTTGTACTTGCATTTAAACAACTGAATTATTTAGATTTGACCTCAGATAAATATTTAGACAGCTTTTCAAGTTCTTCATCGCTGCCTTTAAAGATACCCTTAGGCATGTTGCCTTTACCTTCAACAGCGATTTTAGCGATCTCCTCAGGTGCAAGACCATTGTCAACAAGTGACGGCCCGGCTGCTCCGCCCTGCATGTTATCCCCGTGACAGGAGATACATGTCTGCTCCTGATAAATTTTATACTCTTCCGCTGAGGTATCAATCTCTGCTTCTTTCTTAATTTCACCTTGCTTTGCCGCTGCTTCCCAATCATGAGTAGCAACAGACTCCCACGTTAAATATGTTGCTGCGCCGACTGCAAGGATCATCATCCCCACTGCAACCGGTCTTCTATACGGTCTGCGTTCAGGACCAGAATCAAGAAATGGTGCGAGCAACAGTGCACCAAACGCAATCCCAGGCATAATCATCGCACCAACTACCGTATAGCCACCTGCAGCAAATTCATATTTTAATAACTGGTACAAGAATAAGAAATACCAGTCTGGCAGCGGAATATAGCCGGTATCTGTTGGATCAGCCATCCGCTCAAGCGGAGGTGCATGAACCACAGTTAGGACAAGAAATCCAATTAAAAAAACGGCACCTACAAGCCATTCCTTTAAAAGAAAGTTCGGCCAAAAGGCTTCTGTTTTTCCCGGATATTCGGAATAGTCTTTAGGTATGTTAGGTTTTCTTTCTGCCGGAATTCTAGAGTCTCCGACAAACTTCATCCCTTTTCCCCTATGCAAAGTCATCCCCTCCTCATTGAACATTCATCAAACGCAAATTTTTTATAGCGGTCCAGAAATTCCTTGCTTACGAATCATAATAAAGTGGGCAGCCATCAGCCCAAATAATGCCGCTGGCAAGAAAAAGACATGGATAGCGAAAAATCTCGTCAGCGTTTGTGCCCCTACAATGTCAGGATGACCTGCAAGCAGCGTTTTGATCTCTTTACCAATGAAAGGCGTCGCTTCTGCAATTTGAAGACCAACCTTCGTTGCAAATAGCGCCTTCATATCCCATGGCAAGAGATAACCTGTAAAACCAAGTCCAAGCATCACAAAGAAAATGAGCACACCAACAATCCAGTTGAGCTCTCTAGGCTTTTTATACGCCCCTTGGAAAAAGACCCTTAGCGTATGTAAAAACATCATGACAATAACTAAACTCGCACCCCAGTGGTGCATCCCTCTGACAATCTGACCAAATGCCACTTCATTTTGTAAATAATAGACAGATTCCCAGGCGTTTTTAATATCCGGCACGTAATACATCGTTAAAAACATGCCCGAAAGGACTTGAATGACTGTCACAAAAAACGTTAAACCGCCAAAACAGTACACAAAAGCGGAGAAATGATGTGCTGGATTGACATGCTCTGGCACCTCATGATCCGCAATATCTCTCCATATTGGTGTAATGTCTAGCCGCTCATCTACCCAATCATAAATCTTGTTAAGCATCGTTACCCTTCCCCTTTCGGCACAGCTTTTCCAAGATAGAGGTATCCGTCCTTCACTTGCTGCTTATAATGGTCAAGCGGTGCAAGTGGCGGAGTTCCGGGTACGTTTGTACCATCCTTGTCGTACAGCCCATAGTGGCATGGGCAGAAAAATTTGTTTGGATTTTTCGGATCACTGTTCCAGTTCACTGTACATCCTAAATGTTTACAGATAGGCGATAAAGCGACAATTTCATCCCCTTCTTTGTACACCCATGCTGACCTAGATTCCTTTGACTCATACCATGCATCTACTTGATCAATTTTAAAGTCAAAGCGCTTCGGTTCCTTCGTCAGTTCATCTACACTGACAACTTGAACCATATCCTGATCCTCTGTTCCTTTTAGCACAGGGTCAAGCGCAAAGCGAACCATAGGCATGAGCATTCCAGCGGCCATAAATCCCCCCACGCCGGTCAACGTGTAATTCAAAAATTGACGTCTGGACACTCCATGTCTCTTCTCGCTCATTTTTTTCTCCCCCCCTCAGGTCGTCAGCTACTTTATAACTGAATTAGAAAAAATTTCATAAAACTAGGACACCCTCATAATATATCAATCTATTCACAAGGTCAACAGCCTAAAAAGCTATGTACAATGCAAATGTAAGGGTTTTTATGAAGGGTTCCACTTTTGTAACAAAAAGTTCAAAATTTGTTCTACACTGTCTTGAACAATTTTTTGCTTTAATTCTACCTTTAAATGCTCGAGCGGAACCGCCTTTAACAAAAATAGTGATTCACTAACCGCCGCATGCTCTTTCCATTGGTGATCAGATGAGATCAACACAACATGCTGAAAATGATCTTCTAGCGACTGCTTCATCGTGAAGATGTCTTCTAGTTTTCGGTCATTGGCTTCTACATATGTATGTGGTGGAAAAAGAAAGACCCGCCCTTTCAGCTGTCTTTCAAGTTCCTCTGTTACAAGAATGGTAAACTCCCCTAAAGATACGGTTTGTTTGATTTGATTCACATCTATTCCAACTAATGGAATGATAGCGGTATCAATGTAATCTCTAGATTGCAAAAAGCGATCTGCATCCTCCGCTTGAAACTTCATCTATTTCCCCTCTTTCATGACATAAGCCCTGCCTGGATAGGGCAAGGCTTATTCGTTCAGTTTATGACAATAGGCTTAATTCTCTTGCTAACTTATTAAATGTTTCTTGATCATGACGGTCAAGTGCTTCATCTATCTCTTTCATAAGTCGTTCTTTTTGGAAAGTTGCGATCGAGTGTTCAAGCACTTTCTCCGCAAGATCCTTATCTTTTTCGTTCTCATAAAGATCCTTTGGAATATGAGGATTTGTTTCAAGCACAGCTGCATATTCCGGCGAACGATAAGCAGAACGGAAATTCAATTGAATAAACAAATCTTGCTGTTTATTCAAACGAATATCATGGAATGACTTTTCAGCATCTGTCGTCATGATATTCTCTTTATAAAATCTAAAGGGAACTTCATCCACACAGTGTGTTGACATAATGATTCCCCTTGGGCAAAATTCTGCTTGCTCTACAAAATGAACCTTTTCCATCAAAGAGTCGTGACTCATTAAATAATTTAATATCCAAACACACTCTCTTCGCTTTAACTGATAATGGTTTAAAAACCACCGGATGAATTCCTTCTTTTCATTGACAGAAACAGGGGTCTGCATGTTATTCCCTCCTCTATCGTAAATTAAATTGCTATACATGAATTATTCAACAAACCAGTTCTTCATTCCTGCAAACTATAAGGAAATTTCGTCTTCAATTCTTAAAATCGTTTCTTCGATTTCTTCATTCGTGCCATCTTTCTGAAGAACTTTGCGTAATAGCGGCAATGCTTCTTTTTGTCTGCCTTCTTCTAAAAGGAACGATGCGTATTCATATAAAAAGTCACGTTCCTCATCAAAATCAGGCAGAGCCAGCTTGAAGTACTCAGCTGCTTCTTTGTATTCTTCTCGTCCAACAGATGCAGATGCAGCATACCAATTCCATTTTGGATCATCTTCCCCAAAGCTTTTAACCTCTTTTATGACATCCAAAATTTCATCAAAAAGCTCTTCATTTAAATAGATCGCGAGCAATGTTTGAATCGCTTCAATATATCCCGGATCAAGAGCAAGTGCTTCTTGAAGTAGCTTTTTCGCATCTTCTGAATCCCCATTTTTCAAGTCAATCTTTGCACCATATAAATATAATTCTTTGTTATACTCATCAATTTTAATACCCTCTTTTACTACCTCTAAAGCCTCGTGATATAGTCCTTCTTCCTCATAACTTTTCGCTAAAGGCATATATAGAGACGAATAAGATGGATCAATATCTTTTAGTTCTGAAAGCTGCTGAATGGCTGTTTTCGTTCGACCAGCCCTCATCGCTGTAAATCCGTAGCCAAAAAGTGTATTCGGATCTGTTTGACCTTTCACTGCCTTTTCGTACCATTCAAGCGCATCTTCAAATTCTCCAGCTGTGCTGAGTGATTCAGCGAGCCTCTGATAAACATTGACGCCGCCAACCTCATGTTGTTGATCTGCGACCTTGTAGAAATAGTCGGCCGCTTTCTTTGAAAGACCTTGAGAAAAATACAATTCACCTAACGCAAAATCAATAATGGCTTCATTCGGAAGCATCTCTTTTGCTTTTAAGAGCTTTTGTTCACTGACTTCAAATAGTCCTTGCATTTGATACAAATCTGCCATTAACAGTAGGCTTTCTGGATAGGCATCATCATCTTCAGGAATCGTCTCTAATACCGAAATCGCCTTTTCTTCTTCATCAGAGTCAATCAGCAGTTCTGCATAAAAACATGTTAACCCTGTTTCCTCTGGATATAAATCATGTAAATCACTGATGAGATTTCTCGCTTTATCGATATCTCCCCAATCATAATATAACTGAGCTGCCTGCGCCTTTTCTTCATCATGCAAATGCTTTTCAGCCTGAGCAAGTGTTTGAAGTCCTTTTTCAGTCTCACCCGCCTCAACTAATTTTATGGCTTCTTGTAATGAACTATTCAAATCAAACCGTTCCTTTCTGTTTTCCAAAAACCTAAACTATTGTTACTTCATATCATAATCGACAGGTACTCATCCAGCAAATATGTTGCACTTTTAAAATGAACCCATTTTTGTGTTTTAAAGACTGGTTTTCATTTCATCCTTTACGAAACGGAAGTTTTGTAAACTGAAAACACCTGAAATTCATTTTTTGATCAGATAAAATGATTTTTTTCCAGGTTTCATCTTGAGACAAGCTATGCTATATTCCTTACAAATATGCAAAAGGAAAGAAAAAGCCTGAGGACATCCTCAGACTGTTTTGGTTAAGTATTCAATGTGTTCAAAGAAATTCGGGTATGAGACGCGTACAGCATCTGTATCTTCAATCTCAACAGCTTGCTTTGTGATACATGCGGCAATCCCAAGCATCATACCGATTCGGTGATCTCCGTAGCTTGACACGACAGCGCCGCCTTGAAGTGTGGTTTTACCATGAATCTTCATACCATCATCTGTTGCTTCAATATCAGCACCTAGTTTTTTAAGTTCTGACACGACTGTATCAATTCGATTGGTCTCTTTTACTTTTAACTCAGCAGCATCTTTAATGATCGTTGTTCCCTCTGCTTGTGTCGCTAGAAGCGCTATAATTGGAATCTCGTCGATAAGTCTTGAAATCATATCACCAGAAATTTCGATGCCTTTTAATGAAGAGGTAGAGATCGTTAAATCGCCATATGGCTCTCCGCCTTTTGCATCTACTTCATTGATCTCAAGATTCGCACCCATTAGTTTCAGAACATCAATAATACCCGTTCTTGTTTTGTTTAGCCCGACATTTTTTAAGACAATTCGGCTGTTAGGAACAATAGATCCAGCAACAAGGAAAAATGCAGCTGAGGAGATGTCTCCAGGAACAAATATATCTGTTGCTTTTAATGTTTGACCACCTTCAATAGAAACACTTTGTTCATCTTCGTCTAGTTTCACACCAAACATAGAGAGCATTCTTTCTGTATGATCTCTTGATTTATGCGGTTCAGTTAATGTTGTTGTTCCTTCTGCTTGAAGACCTGCTAAAAGGACAGCGGACTTAATTTGGGCGCTTGCCACCGGAGACTCATATGAGACACCTTTTAAATGGCCGCCACGAATAGAAAGCGGCGTATACTCGCCGTTTGCTCTGCCATCTATTTTCGCTCCTAGTTGTTTAAGTGGACCTGTTACTCGCTGCATTGGTCTTTTAGCAATACTCTCATCACCGATCAGTGTACTGTGAAACTCACAACCAGCTAATATTCCCATCATTAATCGAATGGTTGTACCAGAATTCCCGACATCGAGGACGTCAGACGGCTCCTTGAGCTCTTTCAGTCCCTTCCCATGGATCACAACATCTGTCCCTTTTTGTTCAATTTCAACGCCCATTTTTCTAAAACAATCAATCGTACTTAAACAGTCGGCTCCAGGGAGAAAGTTTTTCACCACTGTCGTCCCATCAGCAATTGCTCCAAACATCACTGATCGATGAGAAATGGATTTATCACCTGGAATATGAATGACTCCATTCATAGGAGCATGTTTATGAATTTTCATCTTTGTCACCTCAGTCAGCATAAAATGTATCGTAATTCGCTCTATTTTTTATACAGATCTCTGCACGTTTACGGTCGTCTTCCGTTTGAAAACTAATGCGCAAAATCCCATTAATGTCTTCCCGCGTTTCAATAATACGGATATTCGTAATACTGATGCTCTCATTTGCTAAATGTCCTGTAATCTCCGAAATGACCCCAGGGTGATCTGGAACATCCACATAAAGGTCATAAAAAGCAGGAATGGCACCTTTTTTCCTCAGAGGAAGTCCATCACGATATTCCTTTGCCTCTTGAAAATAAGAGAACAAGCCTTCAGCGTCTTCTTGCTGTACAAAGGCCTCAATGCGATCGATCTCTTTTTTCCATTCATGGAACCGGTCTAAAATCTTGTTTTTGTTGTGCAGAAGGATATCTCGCCACATTGCAGGATTACTTGAAGCAATACGTGTAATGTCACGAAAGCCTCCAGCAGCAAACCGTTTGACAAGTGGGAATTGTTCTTCAAAATGATGTGCTTGATGCACAAGGCTGGCTGCAACAATATGAGGGAAATGACTAATCACACTTGTTACACCATCATGTTCTTCTGGGGTCATCTCAATAAAATGAGCATTTGTCCCCTTTAACAAGCCCTTCAAACGATCAACAGCCTCGCGGTTTGTTTCCTTTGCCGGCGTTAAAATGTAGAACGCATTTTCAAATAAAAAGTCTTTCGCTGCTATAACACCTGACTTGTGAGAGCCTGCCATTGGATGTCCACCAATAAATTGATAGTGCTTAGGAAGCGTTTTTTCAGCAAAATCGACGACCTTTTGCTTTGTGCTGCCAACATCGGTAATTGTGAGCTCTCTCTCAATTCCAGAGTTTGCAATATCACGAAGCATCTTGACTGTTTGCTGAACTGGTGTTGCCAAAATAATAGTCGCAGATTCAGCCAAACCTGCCGCAAATGAATCAGCTGCTAAATCAATGATACCCAGCTTTGTTGCTGCAACCATTTGTTCTTTGGACACATCGTATCCAACAATTTTTTTATGAGGATACTCTTTTTTAATCGACAGTGCGATGGAACCTCCAATTAAACCAAGTCCAGCGATTAATATTGTTTC
Source organism: Bacillus sp. FSL R7-0672 (assembly GCF_038601465.1). Lineage (NCBI taxonomy): Bacteria > Bacillati > Bacillota > Bacilli > Caryophanales > Bacillaceae > Bacillus > Bacillus sp. FSL R7-0672. The sequence continues at coordinate 2,060,291 of NZ_CP152010.1, forward strand.
ATTTGCATCATTCATGTTCATCACCTGTTTTTTCGCGAAAATTAAAAAAGCCATTTCAACAGCTTATATGTATGAGGTTGGTACAATGAAAGCCATATCCTGTAAAAGGATATGACTTTATGGTTATGCTACGCACGAATGCCTTGCATTAAATCAGCAAGTGTACTTAGAATTTCTGCATTTTGCTCCATTGTTCCGACCGTAATACGTAAAGACGTTGGAAAACCAAGTGCTTTACCAGAACGAACAATGTAGCCTTTTTTCAATAATGCATTGAATAATTCATCTGCATCTCTTTTAAAATCAATCAGCACGAAGTTTGTTTGAGACGGATAAATAAATAGTCCAAAACGGTCAGCAAATTCTTGATATTGCTTGAGACCTGCTTCATTTTTTTGTCTGCATGATTGAATGAAGTCCTGATCTTTTATCGCTGCACGAGCTGCTGCCTGAGCGATACGACTCGTATTAAACGGCTCTCTCGCTGGTTCAATCGCAGTAATCAACTCTTCTGATGCAATGCCATAGCCTACTCGAAGCGCGGCCAGTCCATACGCTTTAGAAAACGTACGGAGTACGATAACATTTTGATAGTTGTGTAATAAAGATAAGCTGTTCGGAAAGTCTTCCGCACGAACGTATTCGACATATGCTTCATCTAGTACTACAAGCACATGAGCTGGTACTTGATCTAAAAACGCCACAAGCTCAGATTCTGACAAATGATTTCCCGTCGGGTTATTCGGGTTGCATACCCAGACGACCTTCGTGTTCTCATCAATCGCATCCAGCATGCCCTTCAGATCGTGAGCTCCTCCGTCTAAAAGCTGCACCTCTCGAATCTCTGCCCGCTCAATGATCGCATTGTGACGATATTGCGGAAAAGACGGAGCTGGGATGACGGTATTTGTATGTTGGTCAAGGAATGCCCTAGCAATAATTTGCACAAGTTCATCTGAGCCATTCCCGAATATTAATTGTTTTTCATTTACTTGAAGAAACTCAGCGAGCTCTGTTCTTAAACTTGCGCTGTATCCATCTGGATAGATCGCTAAATGTTCAAGCTCAGCTTGTATCGCCTCTCTTGCATGAGCGGAACATCCAAAAGGGTTTTCATTTGAAGCCAATTTCACAATTTTGTCTAATTGATATTCTTTTTTGACCTCTTCAATTGGTTTCCCAGGTTGATACGGTTTTAGTTGTTTTAATTGATCTTTGATTTGCAAAAGTTTCACCTCATTTGAATGAATAGAGGGGACTAAATGTTTTTGCATAGGTTTCAAACTCTCTTAAAGCGTCTTGACGAGTATCACTTGCTAACAATTGATCCTGAAGTTCTTCAATTTTTTTTACAAGTGCACTGCCTACAACGACGCCGTCACTCAGTTTATTCATTGCGTCTACCTGCTCTCTTGTTGAGATACCAAAACCGACCGCAACCGGTATGTGACTCAGCTGTTTCACTTGTTGAATAAAATCAGTAATCGATTCGTCAAAGGTTTGTCTGACACCTGTTACACCAAGAGATGAAACACAATACACAAAACCTTCTGCCTGCTCTACTATATTTACTAATCGTTCCTTACTGGTTGGTGCAACGAGCGAAATATATGAAATGTCATATGTTTGACAGTTCTTTTGCAGCTCACTGCTTTCTTCAAAAGGCAAGTCGGGTGTTAAGAGTCCCGAAATATGATTTTTGCGCAGTAAAGCGAAAAAGTATTCTGTGTCTAATTGTAACACAGGATTATAATACGTAAATAGAATTACAGGAATTTTTACACCGTTTTTTTTCATCTTCCCTGCTAATTCTATCGCTTTTACGATATTCATGCCATGATTTAGAGCTCTTTTGGAGGCTCTTTGAATGACAGGACCGTCTGCTAGCGGATCGGAATAAGGAACACCTAGCTCAATCGCATGTGCACCGGCTGCTTGAAGGGACAAAGCTAAATCGATCGTGATTTCTTCTGACGGATCCCCTGCTGTAATAAATGGGATGAATAATTTCTCGTCTTGCTCTAATCGAAATGTGATCATTTGGTTTTGCCCTCACTTTCAAGCACATTCATTAATGTATGCACATCCTTATCTCCTCTTCCTGACAGGCAGACAAGGATGATTTCATCTTCACTCATTGTCCTGCTCATCTCAAACGCCTTGGCTAAAGCGTGTGCTGATTCAATCGCTGGCAGGATTCCTTCCTTTTCTGTCAGCAGCTTTAGTGCATCCAGTGCTTCTTGATCTGTAGCACTCACATATTGAACGCGTCCGCTCGCATGTAAATATGCGTGCTCTGGTCCGATCCCGGGATAATCTAGACCAGCTGAAATGGAATAGGGCTCAATAATCTGGCCAAATTCGTCTTGGATTAAATAGGTCAAAGACCCATGAATGACCCCTTTTGTCCCCTTCGTAATGGTTGCTGCATGAAGCGGCGTATCGATTCCTTTTCCAGCCGCTTCTACACCAATCAAATCAATCTCATCATCCAAAAACGCTCGGTACATTCCAATAGCATTACTTCCGCCGCCGACACAAGCAATGACTTTATGAGGGAGCCTGCCTTCTTTTTTAAGCATCTGCTCTTTTGCTTCATCACCAATCATCCGCTGGAACTCACTGACGATTTGGGGATATGGATGAGGTCCTACAACTGAACCGATCATATAGAAATGATCACTACAGTGCTGGACCCAATAACGGATCGCTTCGTTCGTTGCATCTTTTAATGTGCCGTTTCCGCTTGTGACAGGTATGACTTCAGCGCCAAGGAGCTTCATTCGGAATACATTGAGAGATTGTCTCTCCACATCCTCTTTTCCCATAAATACCGTGCACGATAATCCAAACTTGGCGGCCACCGTTGCAGCTGCTACTCCGTGCTGTCCAGCGCCTGTTTCTGCGATGATGTTTGATTTCCCCATTTTTTTTGCAAGCAGTGCCTGACCAAGTGCATTGTTGATCTTATGAGCACCTGTATGGTTTAAATCTTCTCTTTTTAAATAGATTTTTGCGCCGCCGAGGTATGCAGATAATTGATCAGCATATGTCAGCGCAGTCGGTCTGCCTGAATAGTTTTGCAATAGAGAAAGATATTCTTGCTTAAAAGCTGGGTCTTCTTTTAATTCGTTAAATGCTTGTTCGATTTCTTTAAGTGGCTGCATGAGCGTCTCGGGAACAAATTTCCCTCCGAATTCTCCATATCTGCCAAGCTCATTTGGATATGCGTACATCGTTTAACATCCTTTCTTCGAGCGCTTTGATCTTAGCGCTGCTTTTCTTCCCGTTTTCTTCTATGCCGCTTGAAAGATCGATCGCTTTTGGGCCATAGGCAAGAAGTTCTGGCAGTGTTTCTGGTGTTATTCCGCCTGCAATGATGCATGTCTTCTCCAGTCGTTTCGCTTGCTGATTGTATACAGGTACCGCTTCCCATGTAAAAGCTGTGCCAGAACCGCCTCTCATCCCTTTTACTTTCGCATCAATGAGAAAACCATCGACAAACGGCGCAAATGCCGTCATTTGATCAAGTGTTTCTTTTATATTGCGATCGTGATGAAAGACTTTCCACACTACCGCTCCTGTTTGTTGTTTTATTTCTTTTGCATCCTCTTTTGTTTCATCTCCATGCAGCTGCACGATATCTAAAGGAATATGCTTTGTGATGTCACACACTTTTTGGATTTTTTCATTTACAAATACACCCGTAATCTTTTTCCTGCACTGCGACTCGTTGAGCCATTGTTTCACTTGATCTGGATCGACTTGTCTTTTACTTGGAGCAAAAATAAATCCAATCGCATCTGCTTGAGATTGCGCAATGCATTCTACATCTTCTAGTGAGACCGCCCCGCAATATTTTAAAAAAGGCTTCATCGTGGTCATTCTCCAAATAACGTCTGAACGGCTTTTTCTTGTGAGGGTTCTCTCATTAATGATTCACCTACAAGGACAGCACTCGCTCCATGTTTTTTGACAAAGGTTAGATCATCAAATGTCTGAATACCGCTTTCACTTACTAGTAAGACATCCTTTGGAACAAGTGGTGCAATCTCTTTTGTTTGCTCAACTGTTGTTTTAAATGTCTTTAAATTTCGGTTATTCACGCCAATGATTTCGGGGGTGAATAGGTTTAAGATATGTTCCAGTGTATCTGCTGCATGAACTTCAACAAGAATATCTAGTCCTTTTTCCTTCGCTTCAGCATAGAATTCATACAGCTGTTGCGGTTCAAGTACTTCTCCAATTAATAAAATGGCATCTGCACCGATACGTCTTGACTCTTCTATTTGTATTGAATCGATGATAAAGTCTTTTCTTAAAATTGGACGTGCGACGTGTTCTTTAATTAATGAAAGATACTCGTTCTTCCCTTGAAAATATGGTTCATCTGTTAAGACTGATAAGCAATCAGCATTCGATTTTTCGTATGCTTTTGCTGTTTGCAGAGGATCAAAATTCGGCTGAATGATTCCTTTGGAAGGAGAAGCCTTTTTCACCTCAGCAATCAGCCCAATCGAGCGGTGAGGGTTCATGAGTGCTTCTTTAAATGATCGTCTTTCATAGTGTCCATCATGAGGTAACTGCAACGTTTGGATATGTTCTTTTTTGCGTGCAATAATTTGATTAAGCATAGATCTCTTCCTCTTTCGTTTTTTGTTTTAAACGAGCCAATTGTTCTTTGGCTGCTCCGTTTTTTATCGTTTCTAATGCTTTTAATGTTCCTGCCATGAGGCTTTCTGACTTGCCTGCGATATATAAAGCCGCGCCTGCATTCAGAGCTGTAATATGAAGCGGCGCCCCTTCTGTTTGATGATTCAATATATTCTGAATCAATTTCGCGCTCTCTTCCGGTGATTGGACCTGAATATCTGATAAGTATCCTTTTTCCAGTCCAAAGTCTTCTGGGTTTAGCGTATATTCTGTCATGGCACCTTTTTTGAGTTCAATCACATATGAATTGGCTGTAATCGTTAATTCATCCAGCCCGTCTTCCCCGCATACAAACAGGACATGCTCTGGCTCTAATGGAGCAAGGGCTTCCGCCATTAATTTTGCCTTTTCCTTTGCATACACACCGATGATTTGCTTTTTGGCTTGCATCGGGTGACAAAGCGGTCCTAATAGATTAAATACCGTCCTGAAGCCAAGCTGTTTGCGGACTGCTGCTACTTGTTTCATAGATGAATGGTACAGTGGTGCAAATAAAAAGCCCATGTTTTTTTCTTGTATTTGCCTTCTTGTTTCTTCTGGAGTGGATTGAATGTGAATCCCAAGACACTCTAGCACGTCGGCACTTCCGCTTTTTGAAGAGACTGAACGATTTCCGTGTTTTGCGATTTTAGCACCAGCGGCGGAAGCTACAATAGCAGCTGCAGTTGATATATTAAATGTGGAGAGTCCATCGCCTCCTGTGCCGCATGTGTCAACGACATCAAGCGACCTTTCCACTGGTTCTGCTTTTTGCCGCATGGCCCTCACGAAGCCTGTCATTTCTTCAGCTGTTTCTCCTCTATGCGCTAAAATCGATAGACTTGCAGCGACTTCAGCATCTGTTAAAGAGCCGCTCATCATATCATACATTAGTCTATGTGCTTCATTTTCTGATAGGAAGCCTCCGTTAACAAGAGCTGATAGTCGCTGATTCATCCTGCACACTCTCCTTTTCTGAGAAAATATGTTCAGCAAGCTGAATGGCCCTCAGAAGCGCTCCTGCCTTGTTACACGTCTCTTCCCATTCATTTTCTGGAACAGAATCTGCGACAATGCCAGCGCCTGCTTGTATGGAAGCGGTCTGATCTTTGACGCTCATGGTGCGAATGGTAATACAAGAGTCGATATTACCATCGAATCCAATATAGGCAATACAGCCGCCATACGTTTCTCTTGGCTCAGGCTCCATTTGATTTAATAATTGCATCGCTCTTATTTTCGGTGCCCCTGTTAATGTGCCTGCTGGAAATGCGGACATGAGTGCATCAACTGGGTGTGTATCCTGCTTTAACTTCCCTGTCACAATGGAAATGATGTGCATGACATGTGAAAAGTTCACAACTTTTGTAAAGGTCGGTACGGACACGCTGCCGTATTCTGCTACGCGGCCGACATCATTTCTGGCTAGATCTACTAACATGTAATGTTCTGCTTTTTCTTTCTCATCTTCTAGCAGCTCTCTTGCCAGTGCGGCGTCCTCTTCTTTTGTTGCTCCTCTTTTTCTAGTGCCTGCAATTGGATGAATTTCTAGGTGCCCATTTTTGGCATGAATTAATCGTTCTGGTGAGCTTCCGACTAAATCACGGTCTTTTAATTTCATAAAATACATGTATGGAGATGGATTCACAATGCGAAGCACACGGTATAATTCAAATGAACTCACTGACACTGGGATATCAAAGCGCTGTGAGAGTACGCCTTGAAAAATATCACCCGCTCGAATGTATTCTTTGATTGTTTCTACGTCCTTTAGAAATTGTGTTTTTTCATAGGTTGATGTCACATGTTCAAAGGACGGTGATTCGTTCATATTCCCTGATAAAATCAGTTCTTTCATATCGACCTTTGTATGGAGCTTGTGAATCATCTGTTCAAGCCGCTTTTGATTTTCTTTGTAAGCTCGTATTTTTTCGTCTTCTGTTTCATTTCCGGTTAGCTGGGTGTATTGGATAAAATGAACATGATTCGTTTCATGATCAAAGGCAATCATCGTTTGGCAGACAAATAGAGTACAATTGTCTGTCGTTGGTGCGCTTAGGTGAGGCCTGACAGAGGGTTCAATGCTTGGAATAAGATCGTAACTTAAGTACCCAACTGCCCCGCCTGTAAACGGGATGTCAACGTCCGGTGTCTTGATTTGATATTGCCCTTTCATCCAGTCTAATAAGTCTTTCAGTTCTTGTTTTTTCATGACCTCCTGCCCAGCAGCGTCACGTGCAATATATTCGTTTTGGTCATCGTGTAAGGTTAAAAAAGGATGTAATCCGATGAAGGAATATCTCGACCAGCTAGAAGACTCATCTTTGCTTTCTAGTAGATACACAATATCTTGCTTGAGTTTTTCGACAATTTGAATCGGTGAGAGCGTATCAACTGTAATGGTTTCAACAATTGGAATCGTTTTGTGGGACTCGCTGTCCCTTAAAAATTGGGTCAAATTTGATTGGGAATTCATAAACACACTCCTTAAATGGGATTAAGGAGAATGAGGGGACATATAGAGGGTTTGTATGAGTATACGAAATAAGCCTAAAAGAGGGGTGCTCTTTTAGGCAGTATGATGAAATAGACGTATCGTATCTCTGCTCAACTCTACTCATCTCAACTACCCTAGTCTCATTCTCATCTTCTCTAAACTTGCAATGCCGTTTACACCTGTGTGTAAACTTCGGCTGTTCATATCGTATTATAATTCCTTGTTTTTTGTCAACTGTAAATCAGGGCGAAGCGTCACAGCTTCTTCCAAGTACACATGTTGCACATCTTCCTGCTTTGTGTCTGTTTGGACCGTCATTAAAACGCGAATACAATGCTTAAGACCGCCTTGAATGTCCAGCTCCTGCATACAAGTAACAGGCACATACGTCCACCCTTCAAACTGACGAAGGGCTTTTGCCGGAAAAACGGAGTGAATATCTTGTGTAGCTGAAATTAAGATCTGCACGACACGTTCTGGATCTACTTGATTTCTTGAAATAATCGCTTCTAGCAGCTGTTTCGTTTTATTTAACACTTCTGTTTCTGTATCTTCTTTCACAGTTGTAGCCCCACGTATCCCGCGAAACATCATAGACATCCCTCCTCCCGTTTCCATTCTTCGAGCCATTGATGCAGATCATCTTTTGTGAAAGACTGCAAGACAGCCTCCCCAACCTCCTTTAATAAAACAAATTGAACGGTTCCGCCTCTTGCCTTTTTATCACCAATCATCCGGTCAACAAATGTTTTCGTGGAAATATCTTGAGTGACTTGTACCGGAAATCCGAGTCCTTTCATCCACTCTTTTAGTTCCGTCCGATTGAGGCTGAGTCCCAGCTTCTTTTCGCTCACATATAGCGCAAACTGCATGCCGATTGCAATAGCATCTCCGTGCGTAATAACGCCGTATCCATACTCTGCTTCAATGGCATGCCCAAGTGTATGACCTAAATTCAAAAATGCACGCACGCCTTGTTCTCTTTCGTCTTTTTGAACAATCGACGCTTTGACCTCAATCCCTTGATACAGCATATGTGCCAGCTCGCTCTTTGAACATTCCGCCAAAGAACGAATAGACATCAGCTCTGATAAAAAGTCTTCACTTGAAATGAGGGCATGTTTGATGACCTCAGCAAAGCCTGACCTCATTTCAGTTTGAGATAGAGTCTCAAGCATGCTCGTATCATAGATCACGGCTTTCGGCTGATGAAACGCACCGATTAAATTTTTACCGAGCGGGTGGTTAATCCCCGTTTTCCCGCCAACTGCACTGTCATGTGCCAGTAGTGTCGTCGGAACTTGAATAAAATCAATGCCTCTCATATAGCTAGCAGCAACAAAGCCAGCCAAATCGCCAATTACGCCGCCTCCAAGCGCAATGATGCACGAGGAGCGATCCAGCTGAAACTGAATAGCCTTCGTATGAATATGCTCAAACTCAGCAAAAGATTTCGACTGCTCTCCGCTTGGCACAACCACTTTATGCACAGACCACTTCTGCTTAAGTAATCGAATCATTTCATCGCCGTAAATGGCATCAACCGCTGTATCTGTCACGATTAAGAGCTTCGTATAGGAATGCCCCGTGGAAGTCATCAAGTCGACGATATTGCATTTAATCCCATCACCGATGTATACAGGATAAGTGGCTGAAGACGTCTTAACTTCCAGTGTTTTCATTAAAATTCCCTCTGAAGCTGGCGCATTTTTTCAACATTTTCTTTAATGCGGTCAATTTGATCAAGGCCAAACTGCTCCACTACAGCATTGGCGATTTCCCAAGCCACGACTGCTTCTGCGACAACACTTGCGGCAGGAACAGCACAGCTGTCAGAACGCTCAATGCTTGCGGAGAAAGGTTCTTTTGTTTCAATGTCAACGCTTTGAAGCGGTTTGTAAAGCGTTGGGATTGGTTTCATGACCCCTCTTACGACAATTGGCATACCAGTTGACATTCCGCCTTCAAGACCACCTAAGCGATTTGTTTTTCTCGTATAGCCCTTTTCTTCATCCCAGATGATTTCATCATGGACCTCACTACCATTTTTAGAAGCCGCCTCGAAGCCAATACCAAATTCGACCCCTTTAAAAGCGTTGATACTCAGAACAGCACCTGCAAGCTTGCTGTCTAATTTGCGGTCATAGTGAACATAGCTTCCGACTCCAATCGGCATTCCTTCAACGATGACTTCCACAATACCGCCAATTGAATCACCGTTTTTCTTCGCTTCATCAATGGCATCCATCATTTTTTGACCTGCTTCACTGTCGTAGCAGCGAACAGGTGACTCTTCCGTTACCTTTTGCAAATCTTCAATCGATTCATATGCCGTATGAGCTGCTTTCACTCCGCCAATTTCAAGAACGTGGCCAGCTACCTTGATTCCTAAATGAGCCAAGATTTGTTTAGCGACTGCGCCTGCTGCTACGCGAACGGTTGTCTCACGGGCTGATGAACGCTCTAATACGTTACGCATATCACGATGTCCATATTTAATCGCACCATTTAAATCCGCATGTCCTGGTCTAGGGCGTGAAATTTGACGCTTCATTTCACTCTCTTCTTCTTCTGTGATCGGCTCTGCCCCCATCACCTTTGTCCAATGCTTCCAGTCGTTGTTTTCAACGACAAGTGCAATAGGAGAACCTAATGTTTTCCCGTGGCGAACACCACTTAACACTTTTGCTTGGTCTTTTTCAATCTGCATTCTTCTGCCGCGGCCGTGGCCTTTTTGTCTTCTAGCCAATTCATAGTTGATGTCATCCTGCTCTATGTAAAGTCCCGCCGGAACGCCTTCAATAATTGTGGTCAATTGTGGACCATGTGATTCACCTGCTGTTAAGTATCTCATGACTCGATCTCCCTTCATCGCATTAACGCTTTTAAGTAAAACTATGATAACACACTTACTGCTAAAAAGTCAGCTACAACCCCTTCTTTTGATAAAAGAAAGTATCGGCAGATGTCAGTCCAAACTTTTCTGGGTGAAAAATTTGTTCAGTTGAACCAACAAATAATACGCCATTTGGTTTTAAACTGCTGCTCATTTTCATGTAAATCTCTTCTTTTGCCTCTTCTGTAAAGTAGATAAGGACATTTCGGCACACGATAAGATCAAGCTGTTTTTCATAAGGATCTGCTAAAAGGTTGTGTTTTTTAAATTGAATGTGCTTTCGCACCTCATCCTTCACAGTGTAAAATGAAGAATCTTCTTTTGTGAAATATTTTTGCTTGATTTGATCTGGTACCTCTTGCAGTGATCGTTCATGATATTTTCCTTTTTGAGCTGATTGCAGCACTTTATCATCAATATCAGTTGCAATAATTTGGAAGTCCTTCACAAGCGGATGGCTTGATAGCAGCATTGAGAGTGTATACGGCTCCTCTCCTGTCGAACATGCTGCACTCCATATTTTTAGGGTCCCGCTGTTTTTCAAAAGCAACGGAAGAATTTTTTGATCAAGCACTTCCCAGCGCTGATAGTTTCGGTAAAATTCTGACACATTGATCGTCATTCGATCCATCGTCTCGTCTAATAGTGCTCTATCCTTTTCAAGGGCAGCCGCGAACGCTTCAAAATCTCTATATCCTTTTTTATCATAAAGTGACGTTAATCTTCGTTTCATTTGTGCTTCTTTATATAAATTCAGATCCACCCCGGTTAGTTTTTTCCATTTTCCGACAAATACTTGATATTGATCCATCAAAGTCCTCTCCTGTCTCATCTATCTTTGTCCTAGTATAGCTGTTTTTATCGAAAATTTGTATCATCTCATGCGAAATTTCGTGTAGAAATATTCATATAAAAAAAGCCAAAGTGCTCATTTGATGAACACCTTGGCTTAAATTTTAATAAATCCAGCTTGAGATGGTTTGATCCCAGTTTGTGAGTTCTTCTTGTTTGAAGAATAAGTTGATTTCTCTTTCAGCACTTTCTGGTGAGTCTGAGCCATGGATAATGTTTTTTCCAACCGTCAATCCATAGTCTCCTCTTATTGTGCCCGGAAGCGCTTCCTTCGGGTTTGTTTTGCCGATAATCTGTCTTGTGACATCTACTACCTGCTCACCTTGCCATACCATTGCAAATACTGGTCCTGACGTAATAAAGTCAACCAATTCCCCGAAGAATGGTTTTTCTTTATGTTCTCCGTAATGTGTTTCTGCTACTTCTTTTGGAATACTCATTAGTTTTGCACCAACAAGCTGAAGCCCTTTTTTTTCGAATCTTGACACAATTTCACCGATTAATTGTCTTTCCACACCATCAGGTTTGACCATAAGAAATGTTTTGTCCATATACGTTCTCCACCCCGTCGTTTATGTATGTATAGGCTTACATTGTTACAAAGTGATCGTATCATTTTTTTATATAATAATCAATTTTTGACAAAAAATTTCACAAAAAAACCAATCAACAATATGTTGATTAGAATTTTCGTTTTCCAATATATTTGGCAATGGAAGCGAGTGACGTTTTCGCTCGTCCTCGAGGAAGTTTGTCTAGCTGTTCGAATGCCTTTTTCAAATACATTTCACTCACTCGAATCGAGCGGTCGATCGCATCTGTTTGTTTGAGGTGTTCAATCACAGGCTTTAGCTGCATTTCTGTTGTTTCACTATTAATCAGCTTTAATTGTCCTTCGAGTGTAGGATTCTTCAGTGCATATAAGACCGGGAGTGTGACATTTCCTTGTAAAAGGTCTCCTCCAACAGGCTTACCAAGCTCTTCTTCAGTTGATGTGAAATCAAGCACATCATCAATGATCTGATAGGACATCCCGACATAGTAGCCAAACCAGTAAAGGGCTTTATGTGTTTTCTCATCTGTACCTGCTGCTATCGCACCTAACTGACAGCTGCCTGCAATGAGCAAGGCTGTTTTTCGTTTGATTCTTCTTAAATATGTACGCAGGTTTTGATCCATATTGTATTTATCTTTCACTTGCTCGATTTCACCAAGACAGAGCTCGACGACCATCTTTGACAAAATTTCATGCGCCATTGGGTGATTGATCTTTGTCATATACTCAAGAGATCTTGCAAACATATAATCTCCTGTGTACATGGCAATTCGATTGTCCCATTTTGCCTTAATCGTTGGCTTGCCTCTTCTCAGCTCTGCATCATCAATGACATCATCGTGAACGAGCGATGCCATATGAATGAGCTCAAGCGCAACGGCAACATATTTAATTTTATTAATGTCATAGTCGCCAAACATGCCTGAAAGGAGAACAAAAACGGGGCGGATTCGTTTTCCGCCCGCTTGCAGCAAATGAAGACCCGCTTCACTTAATAATGCATAATCAGAGCGAACTGTTTGTTCAAGCTCTTTTTCAATAATATCGATATCATGATTTAAAAAAGAGATCATTGCTTTTAGTTTCATTATTTTCACCCAAATATCGTTTATTCAAAGCTTCTTTCCGATATGTGTTGCTGCTACACCGCCCGTAAATGGATGATACGAGACATCAGACAGACCCGCCTCTTCGAAAAGAGCCGCCAGTTCTTTCATGCCAGGGAACGCTTTGGCTGATTCTTGAAGCCATGAATACTCCTGATAGCTTTTGGCAAACAGTTTACCAAAGAGCGGCATGATGTATTTGAAATAGACATAGTAGCCTTGTTTAAACCCAATCATTTCAGGTTGTGATGTCTCTAGACAGACAACCATTCCACCAGGCTTCACGACTCTTGTCATTTCTTTTAGCACTGTTAAGTAATCAGGGACGTTCCGTAGGCCAAAACCGATCGTGACATAATCAAATGTGTTATCCTCAAAAGGAAGCTCCATCGCATTGCCGTGAAGCAATTCAATTTGATTATAGCCCCCAGTCTTCACCTTCGTTTCTCCAACACTCAGCATATTTTTACTAAAATCAAGGCCTTTGACTTCACCTTTTTCGCCTACAGCATCAGCAAGCGCAATGGTCCAATCGGCTGTTCCGCAGCATACGTCTAATGCTTTGGCTCCTTTTTGAACATTCATCAGTTTCATTGTTTTATCGCGCCACTTTTTATGCTGCTTAAAGCTGATGACGGAGTTCATTTGATCATAGTTTTTATAAATTTTTTCAAATACACCGTGTACTCGCTGTTCTTTTGATTGCTGCATGACTTACCCTTCTTCCACTTTCTGATGATACGCAGGTTCATTTTTCATATGATCCAGGCGATTTAATAGCTCTTTTTGAACGACCGGAGATGAAACAAGATGCTCCTTGATTGATCGTTTGGCCTTTTCATAGCCTTCATTCTCAAAGTTGTCAAAACATGTATAGGCGTCCGTATAGCTATCGTTCAAAAAAAGTTTTAAATGTTTGTCATCTTCTGCTTGTTTCATGAAACGCTTATAAACAAGGAAACGACTTGCAATCTCATTCCAATGCGTTAATTGAAAATGCTCAGAAACCCTTTGGAATAACGCAGACTCAACCGTTGCTACACTTTTGTAAAAGTGCGCCGCATCTTGAATGGATCGATCATACAGTCTAATTTTATGTTCATTGATTTCTTTGATCGCCGTTGCGAGCGTGCGAATCATGTAGATGTCTTTCATGTCAGAGAGAAGAGAATAATAGAGACCGCTGAAATAGTCTCCTGCCAGGATAGTCAGCTGACGATTTTTGAATTCGTCTTGTTTGATCGCTGCAGCAGTTGTGACTTCGTCATGGGTATCAAGGGCAATTTGCACAAGCATCGCCGTTAAAATATAATTTTCTTTTTTCTCTGCATCAATTTGAGCTTCATCAAACATTGCATGAAAAAGAAGGAGCTTATCTTCATCGATGAGTGGCGCACGTAAATGTTTCGCCAAATAAGGATGAGAAAGCTTTTTATTTAATTTTATATTTAGATTAGATAAAATTCCGTAGATGTCTTGCAAAGATATCACCCTTGTCCCAAAAATTACAGTTTCATATGTAGCCCTGCACATTGTATAGAGATTTATTATACCATATCAGCTCTCACTTTTATGCTATCAAGTGCATTCAAGTATTTATTTCTTTGCTTCGCTTTGAATTTCCCCGAAGCTTGTTTGAATGACAGCATCGCCTCTTACTTTGATCGCTGACGTATGCTCAGTAAATTGTGCAATGATGACTTCACCTTTATCGAGCTTTTCGGAATGGTGAAATCTTGTATCAGAGCCTCTAGTTAAGCCGATGACATTTACACCATTTTCATTGGCTTTAATCACTACAAAATCAGATGCTTTATTTTCACTCAATCTGTTCACCTTCCATCTATTGAATTAGTCGTTTTTAATAAAGGAAAGCACTTCTGCTCTTGCCGCTGCATCATTTGCAAATGTACCGCGTACTGCTGAAGTCACTGTTTTTGCGCCTGGCTTTTTCACTCCGCGCATCGTCATACACATATGCTCTGCTTCAACGACAATCATCACGCCATGCGGATTGAGTGTTTCCACCATACTATCTGCAATGGTTGATGTGATGCGTTCCTGAAGCTGCGGGCGTTTGGCAACAGCCTCTACAGCTCTTGCAAGCTTGCTAAGTCCTGTCACTTTTCCGCCGCGCGGAATATAAGCGACATGCGCTTTTCCGTAAAAAGGTACAAGGTGATGTTCACACATTGAATGGAAAGCAATATCTTTTACAAGAACGAGTTCTTCGTGGTCTTCACCAAAAATGGTTTTAAAATGTTCTTTTGGATCTTCATTTAATCCCGAGAACACTTCTTCATACATTTTTGCTACTCGTTTAGGGGTATCAAGAAGTCCTTCACGATCTGGATCTTCTCCGATGGCTTTTAATATATCGCGTACTGCGTGTTCGATTAGTTCTTTATTTATTTCACTCATGTATTATATCCTCCAAAGGCGATTACATTTCAATCAGATTCTAGCACACTTCAGATCCTAAAAGCAAAGGAGAGCGTTCTAAACGAACCTTTTGATTCAAAAGGAAAAGCCCCTTATGAAAGGGGCTTTTCTAGACCAGTGTGAAACTGTATATGTATAACTCCTACAATAGGATCATTACACATAACGATTATTTACCTGCCACCGCGTCTTTAAGTGCTTTACCTGGTTTGAAAGCAGGTACTTTGCTTGCAGGGATTTCGATCTCTGCACCAGTTTGTGGGTTACGTCCTTTACGAGCTGAACGCTCACGTACTTCAAAGTTACCAAAACCGATAAGTTGGATTTTGTCACCATTTTTAAGTGCATCTAAAATTGTATCAAAAACAGAATCAACTGCTTTTGTCGCGTCTTTTTTAGATAACTCGCTTGCTTCAGCAACCGCGTTAATAAGTTCTGTCTTGTTCATGCCTTTCACCTCCTCCCAAAAATATGCATTCAGTAGATTGTTATCATTTCTTCACAATTCATCTTCTTTCTATACACTTTTTTCGAAAAAAAGAGCGTCTAGAAAGCGGTATACATGGCTTTTCATTAGAAAACAACTCTTTGAAGGAATGTTTGTCCAACAAAGTGAAGATTTTCTGTAAGTAGATTAACACATATGAAATACCATATCAAGCATTTTAAAGGGAAGAATCCTTATTCGTCAAGGATTAAGGGCACTTTTACGAACGAATATTCCTAATTTCAGCCTGAATCTGACTAATCTTTATACAATTGTCTTTTTATGACTCATTCCTTACGCAAAAAAAGACCCCTGTCAATGAGAGGTCTCACATGCTATAGAATAATCGCGATCAAACCACCTGATCCTTCGTTGATGATTCTTTCAAGTGTTTCTTTCAGTTTATATCTTGCATTTTCTGGCATCAGAGACAGCTTAGCTTGAATGCCTTCTCTGACAAGGGAGCTGAGTGAGCGCCCAAATATATCTGAATTCCAAATCGAAAGCGGATCATCTTCAAAGTCTTGCATTAAGTAGCGGACGAGCTCTTCACTTTGTTTCTCTGTTCCGATAATCGGTGCAAATTCACTTTCTACATCTACCTTAATCATATGAATCGATGGTGCAACCGCCTTTAGTCTTACGCCGAATCTCGAGCCCTGTCTTATGATTTCTGGCTCATCTAAACTCATATCTGACAAGGCCGGGGCCGCAATTCCGTATCCCGTCTGCTTCACCATTTTTAAGGCGTCTGATACTTGATCATATTCTGTCTTCGCATGCGCAAAATCTTGCATGAGCTCTAGGAGATGGTCTTTCCCTCTAATTTCTACACCAACCACTTCTTTTAGAATATGGTCATATAGATCATCTGGGGCGTACAGGTCAATCTCCGCAATCCCTTGACCCATTTCAATCCCTGCTAAGCCCGCTCTTTCAATAAAGTCAAATTCACTGAACTGGCCAACAACACGGTCAACATCTCTTAATCTTTTAATATCCTTTACGGTTTCCTTCACTGAGTCCTGATAGCTTTCTCTCAGCCAATGATCTTCTTTCAGCACCATGACCCAGCTTGGAAGGTTGACATTCACCTCTAGGACTGGGAATTCATATAATGCTTCACGAAGCACACTAAGGACGTCTTGCTCTCTCATACTTTCTACACTCATGGAGAGTACTGGAATATCATATTTTTGGCTCAGTTCCTGCCGCAGCGCCTCTGTTTCAGGATGATAGGGTCTCACAGAGTTGATCACCATAATAAACGGCTTTCCAACCTCTTTGAGTTCATCAATCACACGTTCTTCAGATTCAATATAATCATGTCTTGGAATTTCTCCTATAGAACCATCCGTTGTAATCACAACACCAATGGTAGAATGCTCTTGAATGACCTTGCGTGTGCCAATTTCCGCTGCTTCATGGAACGGGATTGGCTCTTCATACCACGGCGTGTTGATCATTCTTGGACCATTTTCATCTTCATATCCGCGCGCACCAGGGACTGTGTATCCTACACAATCGACAAGCCTGATGTTGACATCAAGACCGTCACTCACATGAATCGATGCCGCTTGATTCGGTACAAATTTTGGCTCAGTGGTCATAATGGTTTTTCCTGCTGCGCTTTGCGGCAATTCATCCTGTGCTCTTGCACGATCTGCCTCATTATTGATATTCGGGAGCACCACGAGCTCCATAAACTTTTTAATAAACGTAGATTTCCCTGTACGAACAGCGCCAACGACTCCTAAATATATATCGCCTCCTGTTCGTTCAGCGATATCCTTGAAAATATCGACTTTTTCCAAGTGATCCCCTCCCGGACTTGCTATCCTCGTTTTCAAATAAAATACTCTATTCTTCAATCAAACTTGCTTGAAAGGTGTCTGGACAATATATGTGTATGACGTTGTCCTATTTGAATATGACACCTTTTTTGTTTTGAGAGTATGTTTAGCCATAAAAAAACCTTTCTCCTCATTTATATGCAGAGGAAAAAGGTTCATTCTTGTTTATGACGTCTTTTTTTCTAAAAAGTCAGGCTCACCTTTTTTGTTGATGGTATATGGGACAGAAAACGCGGGTACAAACGGGGTTTCCTGCCAATAGACATCTTGAATGTTTTCACCTGATTTCAGCTTTTGTTTCGTATTCTTCAAAATATGAGCAAAGTCACTGCGGTAGTCCACATAGATTTCGCCATTTGATGAAATCAGTAATGGGAGGGAATTCCCTGTCACCGGGCTCATGACCGTAGGCGGCGATTTTAAGCCTAGCTTTTTTTCATTTAACGTATATAAATTGTTTGATACTACTTTGCCGTATGGCGGATATGTATGTTCATCTTGATATATTTTGATTCTAAGCCGTAATTCACTGATGGTTTGCGTCATTTTGACATCAAGTAGTTTCACAGTTGGTTTTTTTTCGACGTCTGTGAGGACATACATATATTCACCCCCGCCTTCAAAAGATGTCGACGGTACATCGTGTAAATATCTTGGTGACAAGCGCTTAAAGTCGATGACGTACTTTTGATAAACCGGCGTGTCTGCTTCTTTCGTTTCAATCGGCAAAAGACCATTTGTTGCTTTTTGAAATTCCTCAATTGCTGTCTGAACGCTTTGCAGCTGCTCTTCATATGGCACACGGTTTTCAGTTTTGCGATTTTCTGGATACAGACATCCTGTTAGTAAAATAAGTGCTAACAACGTGACACTGACTTTTGCTTTGATCATCACATTCTTCCTTTTTCTTTATTCATTGACCGGCCCGCTAAATACAACTAAAAACACAATGATACCTGATATCAGCATCAAGCTGTATGCGACGGTCGAGGCTGTTATTTTAAGAAACCGACTCTTCAGCTTAAATCGACTGAAATAAATGGTTACTACAGCTAAAAACATGAGCCCCATTGAACCAAGTGCAAACCACATCTTGATTAAAGCAAAACTCATCGTGCCTGTCCCCCTTTAAAACGAACAAATTGTAAGCGTTTATATTTCATTCTAAACCAAAAATAAGGTAAATATCAATCATTTTTCCAATCATTCAGAAAAAAGCACATAAAAAAAACTGAAGCAAAGAGGGGGACTCTGCTTCAGTCATTAGGTCGACTATTTTTCCTCATTCTGTAGAGGCAAAGCTCTATTCAAACTTCATTGCTATGTTATGCAAGTCTTCCCCTTCTTGCATCCTCTACATGCCTAAGTTCAGTCTTCCATTTATTTTGTTTGATTCTCAAACATGTTCACAAGGTCTTCCATTTCATGTGTTTTCACACGTGCCATCAATGATTCGACCGCATCGTCGACCTTTTTCCCTTCAAACAGGACGTGGTAAAGCGCCTCTGTAATCGGCATGCTGACCTTGTATTCTTTGGAGAGCTGATAAGCGCCTTTTGTTGTACGGACGCCTTCGACAACCATCCCCATTTTTTCAAGCACTTCTTCAAGCTTATACCCTTTACCAAGCAGATTTCCGCAGCGCCAGTTACGTGAATGAACACTTGTACATGTCACGATCAAATCTCCAACGCCCGTTAAGCCGGCAAATGTCAGAGGATTCCCTCCCATTTTTGTACCGAGACGTGCGATTTCAGCGAGTCCTCTAGTGATGAGCGCCGCTTTCGCATTGTCACCATACCCAAGCCCGTCTGTGATCCCTGCCGCAAGAGCAATGATATTTTTCAGTGCGCCGCCAATTTCTACACCAATCACATCAGGGTTTGTGTATACTCTAAAGTTGTTGTTCATGAACAAATCTTGAACAAATTGAGCCGCTTCAATATTTTCTGATGAGACAGTGACAGTTGTCGGATGACGCAAGCCTACTTCCTCAGCGTGGCTCGGTCCTGATAAGACGACGACAGCTTCTCTTTTCTCATCTGGGACTTCTTGTTCAATCATTTGAGATATTCTAAGAAGTGTATCTGGTTCAATCCCTTTACTGACATGGACAAACGGCACTTTCGATGTGATCAGCTCATTTGCCTGCTTCAACACTTCACGAATGGCCTTTGTTGGCACAGCGACAATAATAGCGTCTGTCCCCTCTAACGCCTGCTTCATGTCTGTCGTCGCCTGGATAGACGCTGGCAGTGCGACATTTGGCAAGTAATCATGATTTTCATGTTTCTCATTGATTTGGTCAATGAGCTCTTGTCTATGTCCCCACATGTGTACATCATGATGATTATCAGCTAATACAAGAGCAAGAGCTGTTCCCCAGCTTCCTGCTCCAAGTACTGAAATTTTCTTCATTCTGCTCACCCTTTTTATTTTCTAGCTCTCGCAAATATTTTAATCGGTGTTCCTTCAAAACCAAACGCATCTCGAATGCGGTTTTCTAGGAAACGTTCATAGGAAAAGTGCATAAGCTCTGGATCGTTTACAAACACAACAAAGGACGGAGGCTTAATTGCCACCTGTGTCGCATAATAAATTTTCAGGCGCTGTCCATTATGAGTCGGCGTTGGATTCATGGCTACTGCATCCATGATGATATCGTTCAAAATATTCGTTTGAACGCGCATCGCATGATTTTCACTAGCTGTAATAATGGACGGCATTAACGTATGAATTCTCTTTTTCGTGAGAGCAGACATAAACAAGACAGGTGCATAATCTAAGAATTGAAAATGCTCACGAATGTTTTGCTCAAATTCCTTCATCGTACGCTCATCTTTTTCAACAGCGTCCCATTTGTTCACAACGATCACAACGGCTTTACCAGCTTCGTGTGCATAGCCTGCAATACGTTTGTCCTGTTCAATAATACCTTCTTCACCATCAAGAACAACAGCGACAACATCAGAACGATCAATGGCTTTTAATGCACGAAGCACACTGTATTTCTCTGTTGTTTCGTATACTTTTCCTTTTTTTCTCATACCTGCTGTATCAACAATGACAAAGTCACGCTGATTGTACGTAAACATCGTATCGACAGCATCTCTTGTTGTACCAGCGATGTTGCTGACAATGACGCGGTCTTCTCCGAGCATCGCATTCACTAAAGAAGATTTCCCTACATTCGGGCGACCGATTAAGCAGAACTGGACAACTTGTTCGTCATACTGCGTATCTGGTAAGTTCTTAAAGTGTTCTGCAACTGCATCAAGTAGATCACCAAGACCTAATCCGTGCGTTCCAGAAATCGGATATGGCTCGCCAAACCCTAGTGCATAAAAGTCATACACGTCACTTCTCATTTCAGGGTTGTCCAGTTTATTGACAGCAAGTACAACTGGCTTTTTCGTGCGATATAAAATTTTTGCGACTTCTTCATCCGCAGATGTCACACCGTCTCGGCCATTTACCATAAAGATGATGACATCCGCTTCATCCATTGCGATTTCTGCCTGATGGCGAATTTGCGCTAAAAATGGCTCATCTCCAATATCAATTCCACCAGTATCTATTAAGTTAAAGTCATAATTTAACCATTCAGCAGAGCTATAAATTCGATCTCTTGTTACACCAGGTGTGTCTTCTACAATCGATATTCTTTCGCCTGCGATTCGATTAAAAATTGTAGATTTTCCAACGTTGGGCCTTCCAACAATGGCTACGACAGGTTTACCCATAGTACCCTTCCTTTCAATCCAGCCGCGATTCAATATGTTCATCATCATGTTTCAACCGGGATTTAAAATTTTCATTCAGTTTTATGAAATAAACCCTTCAAACATGAAGGGTTCAACTTATATATTATATCAATTTTTAATCAGACCACAATGAATAACTTAAAAATGTTTGACAATCAAGTAAAGATCTTCTCCAATTCCGTGTGCAATTCCATCTAAAATGGCCTCTAAATTCATGGCGTACATGTCGAGTTCTTCTTTATTTTCACAGAAAAAAACGGCTGTACCGCCCATGACCCGCTCTTTATTTGTTGTAGCCACAGCGAGTATAAATTGTTCAATGGTGTTCGTCATGCCCTATTACCTCACTTTCTTTTTTATGAACTCTGTCGGCATTCTGATGGCATTTTCTAAAATGGGTACTTCTTCTAATACACGGACAGCCAAATCTTCACGATACCATTGCGGTAAAATGAACACACCAAGTGTGCCGTTATTCAAATCACGCTTTGCGAGCGGACAGAGGGATGGTTCACCAGAGTCGCGATACACACCAAGTACATTGGATAAATCAAATAAAATGGCTTGCCGCTGCCCAAGGTTGGCAATCGTTGTGGCTGCGTTGAAATTTTTCGGTGTCAAAATAAAGCCCATCCCATGCTCTAATATGAGCTTTTGCTTTTCGGGCAATCCGATATTCATGATGTAAATATCGTTCACATAAAGCCCTGCCCCATCAAAGCGAAGCTCTCCTTTTTGTATGTTGACGATATCCTTTAATTGGCTGCCAGACATTAATAGCTTTGCCAAGAAAAAACAAAGAATACCGACCACTGTCCCAATAACGAGCGAGAAGAAAATACAAGCTGTGGTCGTAATCAGTGCCGTGAGAATCGCAATATAATTTCGGCTTTCAAAGGCAATGGCAATACCTTCTATATATGTACTGCCTCTTGAGACTAGCTCATATGAATCCATTTGAGTTAACGTATTTCTTTCCATATTGCGGACATCTCTGAATTGCGTGGCCGCCAGCGTGAGAAAGGTAATCGCCGTAAATTCCTCCTGAATGAGTGCTGGCATAATGATCGCACCAAGTCCTGAAGCGATAAAACCAAGCGCAATGTGAATCACTTGTCCATGAATATATGTAGGGTATTGTCGGTAATCTGTTCTTAACATATAAAGCCTGGCCGCCATCCCAAAGATGACACCAATAATCACAGGAAACGTATAATCCGTCATGTTGATTTTGCAGCCCCTTTTACTGGTTTTCTAGATGAACGGGCGTTCAAGAGCTTTTCAAGCTGATCGACACCTAATAGGAAGATAGACCCTTGAACAACAAGGGATAGAAAAGAGAGATCTCCTATGACAATCGATGATGTCAGGCGGTGAATCGTGAGCGCATAAAGGGCTTCGCCAAGACATACAGACATCATCCATAAGGTGACTCGTTCTGTGAAATGATGTCCATATGTCAAAGACATCAAGATCAACAAGGCAAATACGACCCAATCCACTTTTATTAGCGTGAACCAAACCGGGTCATATAATGCAAAAATCATAAAAAAGGCATATGCGCTTACCATAGAACCTAATTGTATGATTCTCATTATTCGATGACCAGAGCGGCATATAACGAAACCCGCACATGCATATAAAAAGGTCATCAAGTATCCTGCATTTAGGCTCATATCAAATATGGATATCATGAAATGACTACATATAATCTGGACAAGGACAAAGACACCTAGTACATTGCGCCATGAGCTTTTTTCCATAATAAATGTCACGATAATCCAAACGAACCATATGGACCAATAATAGTACAAAGCCTCCAACGTCTCATCACCTCAATTACATTATGGGAAAATCCCCAATTTTTAAACGTAAGGGATCACTTTGGGCATTGTATGAAATAAACAAGAGGTGACACCCTAATGGTTGAGGAGGGATGTATGATGGGAAAAGATAGACAGGAAAAACGTTTAAAGGCATCAAAAAGAGTGGAATCTGACCGTGATCAATCCATTCATTATAAAGGGGCAACAGCATTAGAAGGTCCAGATAGCGCGCGAAAAAGAAATCAATAAAAAAAGCATGTGATAACCACATGCCTTAGATGTTTAAGGGCTAAACTTGCTTTTAGTCCTTTTTCTTATTTGATCTTAAACTATAGTACGTTGTGTCGATGCCTCTTTCTTTGAGCCAATGACTTGTTGCATCTGAAATGACAAGTTGGGTTTGTCTCAGTTCTTCAATGGTCTTCACGCCAAGGACTGTCATCATCATCTTCACATCTTCTTGAAGATCTATAACATCCGCGATGAGACCGCTCTCCCCTCCGTCAGTCAGTGATTTTAAGAAAAAGCCAGCTAGACCAGCAGCGGATGCGCCAAGAGCAATTGATTTTGTTACATCAAGGGCGTCTTGTATACCTCCGGAGGCTAAAACCGTTTGATCTGGAAAACTTGTATGTACTTCAGCAAGACTCGCTGCAGTTGGAATCCCCCATTGATCAAAATAATGAAGTGCTTTTTGACGTCGAAGATTTTCGATCTTAGAAAAGTTCGTACCACCAAATCCGCCTACATCAACGGCCGCAACCCCAGCATGAAATAACTTTTTGGCCGTTTCCTTGCTCATGCCAAATCCAACTTCTTTTACGACAACAGGCACACCAACTGATTCATTGATGGCTGTGATGCGCTCAAGTGCCCCCCTGAAATCACGGTCTCCTTCAGGCATGACAATCTCTTGAATCACATTTAAATGAATCTGGAGCATATTGGCCTCCAGCATCTCAACGGCTTCCTTCGCTTGCTTCATCGTTGCCTCACTGCCTAAGTTCGCAAAGACAATTCCATCTGGATTAACTTTACGAACAACTTCATACGTACGTCTTTCTTCTTTATCTTTCAGTGCAGCCATTTGTGATCCAACTGCCACCGGAATATTGGTTTCCTTCGCTGCGATCGATAAAGAGCGATTAATCTCATAGGTCGATTTTCCGCCCCCGCCAGTCATTGCATTGATAAAAATTGGCGAACCGAAAGTCAGTCCGCCAATTGTTGTATGTGTATCAATTTGTGATGTCGCAAGATCTGGTAAACTGGCGTGAACGAAGGAAACATCTTTTAAACCTGTTGCTGCATGCTGTCCAGTGGACAAGGCATGTTCAATATGCTGTTTCTTTCTTTCTGCTCGCGTCAATTTTGATCACCAAATTATTTTAATTTATTGAGCTTATCTCCGATCAGGTCACCAAGCTGGAATCCACTTGTGTTTTCTTCTTTCGCCTGATATTGACGATAATTCTCTTCGATTTGTTTTTCGGGGTTTTCTTCTAAATCACGGATACTTAGTGAAATGCGCTCTTCATCTTCATTCACATCAAGCACTTTTACTTTCACAGTCTGCCCTTCTTCAAGGACTTCATGCGGCGTACCGATATGTTTATGAGAGATTTGGGAAATATGCACAAGTCCCTCGACGCCTGGCAGAATTTCAACAAATGCACCAAAGCTCACAAGACGTTGAACAGTTCCTTCAAGCACATCACCTTGTTTTACCTTTTCACCAATCTGGCTCCAAGGTCCTGGTAATGTTTCTTTAATAGATAGTGAGATACGCTCGTTATCACGATCAACAGCAAGTACTTTGACCTGGACTTCCTGGCCTTCTTCCACTACGTCAGATGGCTTTTCAACATGCGCATGGGATAGTTGAGAAATGTGAACCAATCCATCAATGCCGCCAATGTCTACAAATGCACCAAAATCAGTAAGGCGCTGCACTTTACCATCAATCACACTGCCAACCTCAAGCTTTTGCAGGAAGTCTTGCTTTTTGTCTAATTGCTCTTGCTCCACTACTGCACGATGCGAGAGAATCACACGATTTTTTTCGCGGTCAAGTTCGACCACGACAAGTGAGAGTGTTTTACCTTTGTAGTCTGAAAAGTCCTCAACATAGTGCGCTTCTACAAGAGATGCAGGAATAAATCCACGCACACCAATATCTACGACAAGACCACCTTTTACAACGTCTTTTACTTCAGCTTCAAATACTTCTTTTGTTTCAAACTTTTTCTCTAGGTCTTCCCAAGCGCGGTCTGCATCAACAGCACGTTTCGATAAAATCAAAGCATCGTCTTCGACTTTTGTTACTTTAAGCTCTAATTCGTCGCCATCTTTCACGACATCTGATGCTTTTTCAACGTGAAGACTTGATAATTCACTGATTGGGATGATCCCAGGCTGTTTCACATTGACGATATCTACATTGACATGCTTGTCCTCAACTTTAGAAACAATCCCTTTCACTACATCTCCAACCTCTGGTACCTGAACATCGATTTGATTCATTTCCTCTGTCATTTCGATAACCTCCTTGGTCCAAACCTACACAGCTTAGTTAAAACGACTGGGTGAATATGTGTCTTAAGCATGATGATTACCAGCCGAGTATGTATTATAGAAACATTCAAATCAACAGAATTGCTTGAATGATCAATAAAAATAGTATTAGTATAAACTTCTAATAAAAGACCTTGTTTGTCAAGAGATAAACCTCTAACTTATAAAAGTTTTCTAAAATTTCTTACTGTTTCTCCACACGGTCTGCTGCATCTAAAATTTTACCTGCTACCTCTTGAATGGAAAGAGAAGTGGTGTCAATTTCAATGGCGTCATCCGCTTTCTTTAGCGGCGAAACTTCGCGCTCAGAGTCAAGCTTGTCACGTCTTGCAATCTCTTCGATCAGCTGATCGTAATTGACATCGTAGCCTTTTTTCTGATTCTCTTCAAAGCGGCGTTTTGCTCTTTCTTCTACAGATGCAAGCAAGAAAATTTTCACTTCGGCATCTGGAAGAACGTGCGTACCTATGTCTCTTCCGTCCATCACGACACCGCCTTTTTTACCAAGCTCTTGCTGCCTGCGGACCATTTCTTCCCGAACAGCTCTGTGCTTTGCGACAACCGATACTTGGTTGCTCACGCGGTCAGTGCGAATCTCCTCTGTCACATCGGTATTGTCTAGATGAACTTTTTGACCCTCGTCTGTTGAGACAAGTTCAATCACCGTTTTTTTCAGTAATGCATCAAGTGCTTGCTCGTCTTCAAGATCTACACCATGATGAAGTGCCGCAAGCGTAATCGCACGGTACATGGCACCTGTATCGATATAAATATATGATTTTTTTGCTGCGACAATTTTTGCCACAGTGCTTTTTCCTGCTGCAGCAGGACCGTCAATTGCGATAGATAATTTCTTTTTCATAATACCTCTCCTTGATTGAATCTCCCTTATAAATTGTAACACGATCACCGGTCAAACGGGGGAATTTTCTATCAATCCTTCTGCTTAAACGTCTCGATCCAATCTTCAATGCTCATGTTATTTACACCCTCGTATTGCACGACTTTTGACAAAAATAGTTCTCCTTTCGTCAAATGAAGTGTGATCTGAACGGCTAATAATAAGACAAGCTGAATGAGCACCGCTTTCAATAACCATCTTTCCATTGTCTTCATACAAAAAGCCTCCACGCTAGATTCTATCACCTCTAGTATGGAAGCTTTTAACATCCTTTATTCTTATGCTTTTTTTACACGTGTTAAAAGCTGCTGCTGGAAGCAGTACTTCATAATGTGTTGCTGGTGGTCATTTGTGATCTCAGAAAACTCCATGATCGCTCTTGTTTTGCCAGTCTGCTCATCTTGATAGACTCGGCTCATCTCTGCAACCGCTTTAATTTTGACAGGCTCTTTCAGCGGAAGTTCAAACTCTGTGATCACTTCTCCGTATTCTTTCAATGAGACACCCTCAGGAACAGCAATTGCTAAGCCGCCAGCACTCATATTGACAATAAACGTGTCAAAGGATGCTTCACCTGTTTGCGTGATCGTGGTTTTGACCATTGTATCGACTCTCAGGTATTCTCTACGCTGAAGCCGAATCATTTCTTCTTTTGGGGGAATGGAAATGACGATCATCGGAATATCTTCTTTCCTCTTCCCAATGACTTCGCTTGTACATTTGTATGGAATTTGATTTTCATCGAAAAAGAAAACGGTGATTTCTGTTTGCTGGTTTAAATAGATCGTGCGTCCCGTTTCTTTATCAGCTGGATAATTAATGCAAATATCATCGTTATTATTTTCCAAAACTTTCGATTTTGCAGTTTTCACTTCTTTGTTCTCATTGACATATTCAATTGTGATTGCATCCCCTATTTGTAACATTCCTCATCACTCTTTTCATCTGTGAAATCATATCCTCTCCTATATTAAACCATGTATAAAACAAAAGGAAAAGGCTTATTCGCCTTTTCCTCGCTTCCTTTTCTATAGGTCTTTATATATAGGTTCTGCGTTTTTTAGTTTATCTACTCGTTCTTCTTTTCCAGTATCCGCATTAATAAACATTCGGTACGTATCATTTTTTATCGTTCCAAGGAACTCATAGCATAAAACTTCCTCTGACATATCGTTTTGAACAATCGCTACATGAGTATCTTCGATTTTTACATGCTGATTGAGCGTTTTCTTCGCTTCTTTTTGCGAGATTTTAGGTGCTTTGATGTCTCTTGTTTTATGATTCGTTAAATAGTCTTTCGCTGAAAATCCAACCACTTCACCATCGTCTAATGCGACCTTCATGCGTATACTATCTGGATAAAGCAGTACATTTTTTTGAAGAGGTACATAGGTAAATACACCGATATTATCAAATTGCGCACTTTCATCTAAATGGAATGACTCTGCATCAAATCCTTGCTTCTTTAAGAAGCTGAGTGCTTTTTCTGATGCTTGATTTAAACTGATTTTCTGTTTTTTCACGTCTCGATTTTGAAGAAGGTAGACTGGATGTCCTCCTTTTTCAGTTAAGTCTAAATAAAAATTCGCTTTACTATCAGGATCTGACATCGATAAGCTGTACACATCTCGATTGGTTTTGCTTCCGCTTTTTCTCACCTTAAAATGTTGATTATGATCAGGTGCGAATTGCTGAGCAATGCGTATCGCTTCTTTCTTTGAAATCTTTTTGCCCTTTAAATGATTGTAGCCGCGTGTTTCTGCTTCTGTCGACACATTTGTCGGTCCGAGATCGACATCTGCAAATGCATCTGCATTTCTCTCGACTGTTTTCAAGCCGTCAATGATGGTGTTATCATTCTTTCGGTCACCATCAGCAAGTGCCATTTCAACATCCATCCATTTTAAATTTTTGTTGAGGACGAGATGCTGCACTTGTCTCAGTTCGTTTTGGATATCAGATGCTTGTTGATATAAGGACGAAATGGTTTTGTGCGTATTTTTGTTTAATGGTTCATCTGATAAGGATTTAACTGATGATTTGTAGCTAAAGTCTCCGACATTCGCCAAAAATTCTTCCGTTTTGTTAAAAGGCATTAATGTGAGCGGAAGCTGACTCACATTGTTATGTGCTTCTGATGACATTCTCCATACATCTGCAAGTGCTGGTGAAATCGACGATTGGCTGTTCATCGCAAGCGTTGCCCCAAGTTTGTCGTGCAGCTGATCCACTTGGTACGTTAAATCGTGGAAGGCCCTCTGATAGTTGTTCTCTGCGTGCAGCAGCACTGCGTCTTTTTCTTGATGCTCTTTATAGCCCCAATAACCTGTTGAGATGACAGCAATTCCTAAAATGGCAATCAATATTCCTCTGATCATTTATTTACACCTCTTTTTATTCGCAGAAAATATGTTTCCCGATTCGTTTAATTTGTGGTCTTCCCCAAATCCATGGACTTGTTGCTGTATCAGGATTAAAGTAATAGACGGCGCTCTCAGACGGGTCCCAGCCGTTAATGGCATCAAACACAGCCTTTTTTGCAGTTTCATTTGGTGACATATAAAATTGACCATCCGCCACAGCTGTAAACGCAAGCGGTTCAAAAATAACTCCTGCGATTGTATTTGGAAAAGTCGAGTTGTTCAAACGGTTTAAGATGACGGCAGCGATCGCCACCTGTCCTTCATACGGCTCACCTCTTGCTTCACTATAAACCGCTTGTGATAAGAGCTGAATATCATTACTAGAAAAACCACCTGGCATGTTGGCTGCCGTTTGTTTCGGTGTTTGATTTGCTTGCTGATTACCTGACTGTTTCGCAGACTTTCCAGATGCTCCGCTTTGACTTTTTTGATTCTCTTTTGCACCTTGAGCAGTCTTTTTTTGTGAGCTTCTTTTCGCAGGAGCTTTTGTTTGCTGATCAAGAGGTTTCCCGCCATAATGGGTAAACTCATTCCCCTTTTGCAGCTGCTGCTGAACAAAGTCTTTATAGTATTTTGTCTTTTGAACTAATAGGCTTTTTGTTTGTTTACCTACAAGTCCGTCGACCTTTTTTACACCATATTGGCTTTGAAAGTTGCGAACGGCCCAGTACGTTCCCCAGCCATATACACCATCAATTTTGCCATTGTAAAAGCCATTGTATTGGAGCCGTGCTTGCAACTCGACTACATCTTCTCCTGTCGCACCACGCTGGATGACTTGACTGGTGAAGGCTTCACTTTTTTCAGTTGTCATCAGTGAGGTTGCGAGTAGAACGATTGAGAAGATAAGGACGATTTGTTTCATGAAACGAGCTTTGTCCATATTTGATCCTCCTGTACTTTTGATGTTTGAATATATATTTCTTCCAATCCCTATTTTTATACATTCATCACAGGAGAGAAATGGATGAAAAGACAAAAAAACGCCCTATCAACTGATAAGACGTTTTCTACATTAAATTTTGCACCATTTTCACTGAACGAGCTTTTTTTGCTTTTCGCAGGCCAAACCACCACAAAAAAATCATGAATGGCAGCATGATATATCCCCAATTTTTCATTCCTAACAATATGAAATCATATAGGCCGTGAAAAAGCACAGGAAGCGTTAAAGAAAGGATCAGCCATTTGCGCTGCTCCTTTTTATCAGAGAAGCGGGCTTTGCCGATATAAAATCCCATCACAACACCGAATAAAGCATGACTTGAGACGGGTAATAAAGCACGGGTGAATGCATATTCAACTCCGTGACCGACCAAATAAAGAATATTTTCAAGTGTTGCGAAACCAAGTGAGACACTGGTTCCATATACAATTCCATCATAGTGTTCGTCAAATTGGGCATGCGCATAGACGCTGACCATTAAAATAAACCATTTTAAAGATTCCTCTAAGAAGCCCGACGTCACAAATGAAATCAAGATAGGGTTCGTTGTGATATGCTCCTCTTGAAGGACATATTGAATAAACATGGTTGGAAACACAAGTATAACACCTAGCATAAAAGATCTGATGACCATGTGTACCGGCTCATTGTCGTACTGATCTTTCAAATAAAAATAACTTAAAAGTGCGATGCCGGGAGCTAAACCTGCTGAGATGATTGCGATCATAACCAGACCTCTTTCCCTACATTATCCTTCATTATCGTACCATGATTTACCCTTTTTTTATATGACTCGAGCCCATTTTTATGAAAATTACTTTCTATATAATCCCATTTTATATCAAAAAGAACCGAATCCCTTAGAAGGATCCAGTTCTTTTTTTATCGTTCATTCTTTTGTTGATTTCTTCTGCAATTAGCCCCCCATGAAATCTCCCGTTTTCAATGAAAATTTCATTGGCATTATTTCCAGCTGCAATCACTCCTGCGATGAAAATACCTTCTACGTTTGTCTCCATCGTCTGTTCATCAAATGCTGGTCGGCCTGATTCTTGATCAATTGTCACACCCATTTTTTCTAAGAAAGAATGATCTGGATGATAGCCTGTCATGGCAAAAACATAATCACTTTTCACTCGCTCCGTTTGCTCTTGTTGGTTAGTAAAAATCACTTCTTCTTCTGTAATTTCCTTCACCTGCGCTCCAAACTCCATTCGAATCGTTCCATTCCGCACAAGTGCTTCAAACTCTGGCAAAATCCAAGGTTTGATGCTAGATGAATATTCAGTTCCTCGATAAAGTACAGTGACTCTACTTCCGCATTTCACAAGTTCTAGCGCAGCATCGACACTTGAGTTTTTCCCGCCGATCACCGTTACATCTTTATCAAAGTATGGGTGTCCTTCTTTAAAATAATGATACACATGTGGAAGGTCTTCCCCTTTGACATTCATATAGTTTGGATGGTCATAGTAGCCAGTAGCAATCACGACATAATCACATACATAGTCGTCTTTTGATGTGCTCACGGTAAAATGACCGTCTTTTTTCGTCACAGCGTTCACTTTTTCAAAGGCATGTACACGCAGGCTTTTTCGTCTGACTACTTCTCGATAATAAGAAAGTGCCTGGATACGAACAGGCTTGCGATTTTCAGTAATAAACGCGACATCACCAATCTCAAGCTTTTCACTTGAACTGAAAAAGGTTTGATGTGTTGGGTAATGATAAATACTGTTGACGACATTCCCCTTTTCAATGACAAGTGCATCAATTCCAATTTGCTTGAATGCGATGGCAGCTGATAACCCGCATGGGCCGCCTCCTATTATGATCGCTTTTTCTTGTTTCATTTGTTCCACTCCTGTCGTTTCAATGCAATAACAATTGCTAGCTGTTTCATGAGTTGTTCCATTCCATAAAAAAAATCTCCTATTTAAGGATAGGAGATTTTAAGGCACGATGCAAATGAGCCGCTTAAATCCAGCCTCTGAATCGAGAAGCTTCAGCCATTTTACGTACGCCGACCATATATGCTGCAAGACGCATATCGATGCGGCGATTTTGCGCCATTTCATAAATATTATTAAATGATTTCACCATCATATCTTCTAAACGAGTTTCGACTTCCTCTTCAGTCCAGTAGAACCCTTGGTTATTCTGCACCCATTCAAAGTAAGAAACCGTTACACCACCCGCACTCGCAAGTACGTCTGGGACAAGCAGTACTCCACGATCTGAAAGAATTTTTGTTCCTTCAAGTGTCGTTGGACCATTCGCTGCTTCTACGACAATTTTAGCTTTAATGTTTGCCGCATTATCTTCAGTGATTTGGTTCTCAATGGCTGCAGGTACTAAGATATCACAATCGAGCTCAAGCAGCTCTTGGTTTGTGATGGTATCGTTAAATAATTTAGTAACCGTTCCAAAGCTGTCACGTCTGTCAAGCAAGTAGTCAATATCAAGACCATCTTCATCGTATAACCCGCCGTAAGCATCTGAAATCCCTACGATTTTCGCTCCGGCATCATACATGAATTTAGCCAAGTAGCTTCCTGCATTTCCGAATCCCTGTACGACAACACGTGCCCCGCTAATGTCAATTCCTTTTTTCTTCGCCGCTTCTTTGATGCAGATCGTCACACCTTTTGCTGTTGCAGTATCACGTCCGTGTGATCCTCCAAGAACAATTGGTTTTCCGGTAATAAATCCTGGCGAGTTAAATTCATCCATTCTAGAATATTCGTCCATCATCCATGCCATAATTTGAGAGTTTGTAAACACATCTGGTGCTGGTACATCTTTCGTTGGACCAACGATTTGACTGATTGCGCGAACATAGCCGCGGCTCAGTTTTTCAAGCTCTCTAAATGACATTTCTCTTGGATCACAGATAATACCGCCTTTTCCTCCGCCATAAGGAAGATCCACAATACCACATTTTAAACTCATCCAAATTGAAAGCGCTTTTACTTCTTTTTCAGTAACGTTCGGGTGGAAACGAATACCGCCTTTTGTCGGTCCGACAGCATCATTGTGCTGCGCGCGGTAACCAGTGAAAATTTTCACTGATCCATCATCCATTCGTACTGGAATTTTCACAGTTAATAGACGAATTGGCTCCTTCAGCAATTCATACACTTCTTGCGGATACCCTAATTTGTCTAGCGCTTTATGTATGACGGTTTGAGTTGACTTTAAAACATCTAGCTTATCTTCTGCGTTATGAGCGGCGTTTTGATCGGCTGCCATTAAAATAAACCCCCTAGAAATCTTTCATGATCTACTGCTCCCTTTCAAGCAATAGTATACACCTTCGTACTGGTAAAGCAAAGGTAAAAAACGTTTTTTATCAAAATAAAATATCAGCGTTTATAAATATAAAAAGGATATAAAAAAATACTGTTGTTTCATCACAACAGTATTAAATATAATAGAAAAAAGTGATTAAAAATACATTTGAATCGTTTTCACTGCATCATCTTGCATGATCACTTTTCCGTATTCTTTTAGCCGATGAATCGTTAATGTCGTAGGTGAACCGAACTCCGCTAAAATGGAAATAACCGTATCAGCAGACAGTTCTTCAAAATCATCTAGGCTGAGAAAATATTGACCTTCATAATGGTAAACTGTACCCCCTAAAAGTCCAATACGACTTAAACTATGGGACAGTTGAATCACATCTTCAAACGAGGCAAATTGATAGAGCACATGATTACTCTCGTCGAGCTTGACTTGCATCTCAATGTAATCTTCATCAAACTCATCATCATCAGCATCATCCTGCTGACTCTTTGTGACAATGACGACCATCCCCTGCGCCTGAAGTGAAAATACTTCAACAGCAATCGGTCCACTCGCTTCAAAACCGAGCTCCTGATTCGCTTCGTTCATCATGTCTTTAAACAGCTGATGGACTTTGAACGAATCTTTCCAAAGGTCTTCTTTCGTAAGACCCCGGTCTGTCAGGTCATCTAGTGTGAGAAAAATTTTGATTTTATTATAATTCAGACGCTCCAGTCGCATAACGTTCCCTCCTGCCTCTTCTAAACACACATCATACTGTAGTATATGAGATGATGAGTCATAGGTTCTTAATTTTGTATTCAGTTTACACTGTGTCAAGACGGAAGACAAGCATGAAGCTATGCTTACGGTGACTTTTATGGAAAATATTGAGGGCGCAGCAAGTCATCGCGTTTTGACAGGCATTAAATAGATCAGATGCGTTTCCGGTTCTGCCCCGAGACGCATTGGAATCTTTGTTGTTCCATAGCCATTACTAATGAGAAAAAATGCGCCTTTGACCTGACCTGTTCTTCCTTTTTCATACGGACCAAATTTCCCAATTCGAATCTGACCTCCATGCGTATGACCGCTCAGAACAAGGTCGATCCCCTCATCTTCACTCATTAAATGATGTACATCTGGGTTGTGTGATAAGAGAATATTTACGTCATCTTTCACAAACTCAGGTCGTATCGCTTCATAATCCGCCTTTTCAAGCCGAATATCATCGATGCCTCCAATTTTGATTGACTGGCCTTCGAAATCCCACACAGCTGTTTCATTTTGCAGAGTCGTCACATCGTAAGCATGAAGAATCTCTTTAAGCTTTTGCTGGTGCAGCTCGTGATCATTATTTCCCCAAACAAAATAAACGGGCGCAATTCTTGATAAACGTTTCACATTTTCTTCAATTCTGGCGTAGGGTACACCTTTTTCTGCTAAGTCCCCGCCTATCATAATGACATCCGGTTTTTCTTGTGTGACCTCAGCTAATAATGAGTCACTAATCAGCCGGCGGTGTGTATCAGAAATAAAGAAAATCACTGCTGGTCGATCTGATTGAAGTGCTTCTATTGTAAAGTAATGCTTTTTGATGTTGTTTTGTTTTGCCGTTTTCACCATTTTTGCCGTTACACACACACCTGTTGTAACAGCCGCAATGGCGGCAGTAAATCCGATGGCATATTTCATCATAAATGGCTCCCTTGCATATGTGTCGTTCATAAGACGCTTGAATGAAAAAAGACGTTTCAACTATTAAAACGTCTTTTTACACATTTATTTACTTTCATAATAGAGATTAATGTCATATTGCTGCTGCATATAGCGAAAAACCGCTTCACGCTCTTTCCACTGGTCTGATTGCGGCCATAAGTCTGTGCTTTTTTGTATAATCTCACATCTGAGGCGATGATATTCATCCTCAGCCTTTTCTTCTTTTTTCTTATAATAATAAGAAGCATAAAAAGCAAACACCTCAGCCATTATCCAAAATAGAAAGACCTCATGACCGAGCAGTGTTGCAATCATCGCTTCTGGCTGAAGAGAGCCTCCCTTATTTGCCGTTATCACAAAATAAAACAAAAGAATCGCCAGCGACAAAAGGGCTGTCCATTGCCACCTTTTACACTGCTTGGCAAAGCCCTCATATTTGTGCTTTCTTTTGATCAACGTTTCCATCATTTTCTGTGTCGGCTGATCCATATAGCGGCTGATTGCGTGCAAAGTCATCACATACACCCTGTCCCTTTTTTCTACATATGTATGTGCTTTTTCATTCGTTCATGTCAGGTAATTAGTTTTCCAATGGAATGTTGAGTACTTGACCACTGTATACACTGTTCCCATTTAAATGATTATAAGCTTTTATTTTCTCTTCACCCGATCGGCTTTTGTAATATTTCATCGAGATTCGATACAGGTTTTCCTCTGGTCCAACAGTATGCTGCACGACACGAACTGGCTTTTCTTCCTGATTCTTTTTCTCTTCGGCTTCTTTTCGTTTTTTCTCTTCTTGCTGTTTTTGGAGGGCTAGCTGCTGCTGTTCACGCTTTTTCGCAGCTGCGGCTTTTTCACGCTCTTGTTTCTCTTTAGCAGCTTTTTCTTTTTTCTTCTGCTCTGCTTTTTCTTTTGATCGCTTCTTTTCTTTTTCTTCATCTTTCTTTTTCTTCTCTTCATCAGACGCATCCGCTTTATCAGCGTTTGCGTCATTTTTTGTTTCGGCTAGTGCTGACGGAACTGGGTCTGTGTCAGCACTTGAGGTTTTATCAATGTATACACCCTGATTGTTATTATCGTTAATTTCCTTTGAAGTGTAGTAGATCAATAGAAAGAAAACAGTGATGACGATGATAGGAAAGATAATAGCCAATGTCGTAAACAAAGGATTGCGCACTTTTTTCGTACGCTGCTTCTTATATTCATGAAAGTCTTCTCGCGTAGGAAAGTGAGAGTCATCAGAAGGATGTACTTTTTCTTCAAGAATTTCCTCTACATTGTCGTCATGGTTGTTTGTCAGCTGCTCCTTCTTTCTCTGCATTCTCGACATTTCTTCCATGTTCATCCCTCCCCTTATATTTCAAACGAATTTGACAAGCAAAGACTAAGTCAATGACAAAATGTGTCATGACAGGAACAAATAAATTCCCCGTCCACTCGTATAAAAGTCCTAAAAAAATACTAATGGAAACCACGAGGATAAACAAGAGTATTTTTGATAAATAGCGAAAGTGAAGAAGCGCAAACACGATGCTGGCAATCTCAAGCCCAAATTGCTGTTGAACAATTCCGCGAAATAGTATTTCCTCTGAAAAGGCAATGAGTAGTGCTAACCAAACAATATGCGGGATGCTTCGGTTTTTGAACATCTTTTCATTTAAACCGCCATCATCATACATATGAGCGGGAAACACCTTCATGACAATTGCATCTATAATAATGACGAGCAATGCACCGCCAATTCCATATGTTAGAATGCGCATATCCTGAATCTGCCAAAGGGCTGTAAAATCCGTCCATTGATCGAACATAAATATGCCTAGTAAAAAAGAAACGATAAGCATGAGCAGCTGCGTGAAATACAGCTGTTCTACGACTTGTCGATCGGTTAATTTTTCAATGATTCGGCGATGTTGTTCAATCAATGCTGCGCCTCTTTTGTCAGATGAAACATGTGATCCAGCACAGTCTTCCAGTGTTTCATTTCATTCAGCTCCAATGATTGTTCTTTTTTTTCATAATCAGACAGGTTCAGTCCGCAAGAAGAGCAGCAATCATCAGAGGACGCGCGCTCTGTTTGATCAAGCTGTTCGTGAAAGTATGATAACAGAGATTGTCTAAAGCAGTCATGATCCATGACCCGCTCTTTAAATTGCCACACTTTTCTCAGCTTTTCTGTTTGCCTGTCCTGCAATTTTTCTTTTAGATTCATCAGAATTGCCGGGCGCTGTTCGGACTCATGCATCATGTAATAGTGCGTCAGCATTCTTGCACGCGTCTCCTGAAGCCCTGTTTCCATCAATCGTGCACGTAATTTTTTTTCATCATTTGTCTGCATTTGAGTCAGTTGTGCTAAATAGAAATCAATTTCTGGTTCGTCAAATCCTTCTGTTTGGATCAAGTGTTGCTGAATATCTGCATCCTCTTCTGTATATAAAAGAATGCTCACACTATTTTTCCCGTCCCTTCCCGCTCTTCCAATCTCTTGCATAAATGCTTCAATCGATTGCGGAGGGCTCATATGAATGACAAATCGGATATTTGCTTTATCAATTCCCATGCCAAAAGCACTCGTACAGCAAATGAGATCAAGCTGACCGCTGATAAATTGCTGCTGAATGAGCATACGCTCTCCTGCATCCATTCCGCCATGATAAAACTCAACACGCTGATTGGTTTTTTGTTTCATACAGAGAGCAAGCTCTTCTGTCATTTGCCGGGTCGGGCAATAAATAATGCCTGGTCCTTGCAGGAAATCCGCAAGCTCAATAGCCCGTTTCTCTTTTGCTTCTTTCGTTTCGTGCATTTCTTTGACTAAGGCAATGTTCGGGCGGTTGACGGAATGTATATGAAAGTCTGGATGCTGCAATCTTAGCGTTTGCACAGTATCTTTTAGCGTTTGTTTCGTTGCTGTAGCTGTAAGAGCTAAAGCCACAGGATGACCTAACGCTTCTCTCCATTCTCCAAGCTTCGAATATTCAGGACGGAAATCATGCCCCCATTCTGATATACAATGCGCTTCATCGACGACAAACAGACCAATACGCATCGATTTGAGCTGTTCTAGCAGCAATTCTGACATTAATGCCTCAGGTGCGACGAATAGAAATTTATATGATGGCAAATGCCGAATGATATGTCGCCTCTCCTGAAAAGACAATGTGCTATTAAGCGCCGCTACTCGTTTTTCTCCGCGCATTTTCATTCGTTCTACTTGGTCCTCCATAAGCGATAAAAGCGGCGAAATAATCAGAACCAACCCGTCTGTCATATAACCGGGAATTTGATAGCAAAGCGACTTTCCTCCACCAGTAGGCAGCATGGCAACCGTATCTTTTTGATGCAGTACACTTCGAATAATGTCCTCTTGACCTGCTTTAAATGTGTCGTGGCCAAAGTATCGCATGAGCGTCTGATGAAGCTTATCCATTTGCTTTCACCATCCTTGTCAGTGCCAAGCGTATTTGAAAATAAGTAAATGGATGCTCGAGCTTTTCTTTAATCAGCTTCATTTTATTTGTTTGCAACTCTCTGGCTACAGCAAGGATCTCCCGCTGCTCTTTTATACTCACATAGGGATCTATTGAAAAGCTTGGCTCATGTATCGACAGCTCCACGATATGATCTTCAATCGTTGCCTTTTTTAATGAACGAATGTGAGCAATTTGTTCAATATCAAATCCTTTTTGGACAAGCTCAAGTGTTTTGTGAGTAGAAGTTGTTAACACGCGTTTAAATTCAAGGTCACCTACGAGCTGCTGCAAAATCGGCGCCTCACCTTTTTGGGCAGATTGAATAAAATAATGGAGTACATTCCAAAAAAGCAAGTACACATACCACACATCTTCTTTCATCCACTCCGCCATTTGCTGATACGTACGCCCGATTCGTTCATTTGAGGTCAATGAGTAAACAAAAATCA
Source organism: Bacillus sp. FSL R7-0672 (assembly GCF_038601465.1). Taxonomy (NCBI): domain Bacteria; kingdom Bacillati; phylum Bacillota; class Bacilli; order Caryophanales; family Bacillaceae; genus Bacillus; species Bacillus sp. FSL R7-0672. The sequence goes on from NZ_CP152010.1 coordinate 2,099,038, forward strand.
GTGCCTCGTGATCACTTAGGCTCATTAGGAGTTTTTCTAGTTCATGATGCAGCTCTTCTGAAAGCTTGCTTTTCTGCTGATGCTGTTTCAAAAAAGATTTCGTCCAGCTTTGAACCGAGACATCTCTTTGTATTGGAACATATTGATGTGATCCAGCCATATGGTGAGAAAGCACTTGTACAAGTAAAGAGAGCCTCATCCATAGCATCTTTGCTTTATCATGATATTTTGCACCATGAAAATATGCAGGCATCGGTTTTTCAGAAAAATGTTGGTGTAGCATTCGCTGCCCTGCTTCAGTGATACTCAGTGTCTCATCGGTTTTTCTAATATAGTGCTTCTCTTCAAGCTTTAAAGCAGAACGATTCAGCTGATCTCTCGTAAATCCCGGGTAACAGCCGAAGTACCTGGAAAGCTCAAACAAGCTGGCATCCTGTATGGTTTGAGATGATTTTTTTCCTTTAAAAAGATGGTAGACAGCACTAATGGAGCGTTCGCCGTTCAATTTATATACGCTGTCCATTAACATGACATCCAAATAATGAAGAGTCATTCATCAAAGCACCTGTCTTCCTGACAAAATTCGAATATTTTCTCCCTTTATTTTAACAGATTTCATACAAGAAGAAATGTTTAAACTCAATTTATAGGGGAAAGTTATGAACAAACCCTTATGTGATAAGCATTCTCAATCACTTTACAGTTGAAATGTGAATTTAAAATCATTACAATAAGGTTTGAGGAAATTGTTTTTTATCGGTGAAACTAAAAAAGTTAAACCATGTGTTCCATCGAACTATTTGGGAGGTATTTTTTTAACATGGCAAAATATACAATTGTAGACAAAGACACATGTATTGCTTGCGGCGCATGCGGTGCAGCTGCTCCAGACATTTATGATTATGATGATGAAGGCATTGCATTTGTTACGCTTGACGACAACCAAGGGACTGTAGAAGTTCCAGAAGTACTTGAAGAAGATATGCTTGATGCATTTGAAGGATGTCCAACTGACTCAATCAAAGTTGCGGACGAATCTTTCGAGGGTGATCCACTTAAGCATGAATAGTATAAAAGCCCCTTAAGCAGGGGCTTTTTTTATATTAACTATTTTGAAGTCGGCGTTTATTTTCAAACCATGGACGCATTTTCACAAAAATGAAGCTAAATACGATGGTAATGATGATTCCTTTAATAAAGTTAAAAGGTAAAATCCCTGCTGTAATGGTCGTCTTGAGCGCATGATCTGATAGTTCAGGTGCGTTTAAAAACCATGTGTAAGCTGGCAGGAATAAGAAGTAATTTAAAATGCTCATCATCACAGTCATAAGTAATGTACCCATGATCATTGACCAAGCCATTCCTTTTGCTGATTTAATTTTTTTGAACATAAAGGCGACTGGTAAGATGAATAGTGTGCCTGCAATGAAGTTCGCGACTTGCCCAACTGGAACGCCGGACATACTGCCTTGAATGAGATAATGCAGAACATTTTTTAATGCCTCAACGGCAATTCCTGCACCTGGCCCATAAATTAAAATCGCAATAATCGCTGGGATATCGCTGAAATCAATTTTCAAATACGCTGGAAGCCCTGGGAAAGGGAAATCCAATAAAATTAACACAAACGAAATACTGCTAAGCATACTGGTGACGACTAAACGTTTTACTTTACTTTGATTCAATATTCTCTCTCCTTTTCGATCAAATCTTTCGAAAAGAGGATTGTTCAATTTCAGCCACAAAAAAACCGCTCATGAAAACAGGAGCGGGGAATTTAGGCTAGACAAATAAACGTGTGAAAAACCAAGTTTTCAACGTTTACGAACCTCCATCTTCTCCCATCCAGACTATACTGTCGGCTTCGGAATCACACCGAATCCTGCCAAAAAAGGCTCGCGGGCTTAGAGACTATGCTCATCACCGCCGGTAGGGAATCGCACCCTGCCCCGAAGATTGATCATTATTCAATTCGACATCATTATATATGATATATGAGCATTTGTACAGATAAAAATCCTGAGCAATTTGATCAGTTTTAAGAAAACGTAAAAAACTTAAAAATTATAATGACAAATACGAAAAAATTGGTTATCTTTTGTTTAAAGGTGTCCATTCTTTATAAAGACACCAAGAAATGTTCGTGTTTTCTTTTTCGCTTTACTGCTTTAATTTGATTGACACAGTGAAAAGGAATATGGTAAATTATCAGATATTTATGACGTTTATTTTAGGAGGAAATCTTACGATGTTTCGAGTATTAGTCTCAGATAAGATGAGCAATGATGGTCTTTTACCACTTTTAGAATCAGATTTTGTTGAAATTGTCCAAAAAAATGTAACAGAAGCAGAAGATGAATTACACACATTTGATGCCTTACTTGTCAGAAGTGCTACGAAAGTGACCAAAGAGCTTTATGAAAAAATGACTTCATTAAAAATTGTCGGCCGTGCCGGTGTGGGAGTAGACAATATTGATATTGATGAAGCAACCAAGCATGGCGTCATTGTCATCAATGCACCAAACGGTAATACGATCTCCACAGCTGAGCATACATTTGCGATGATCTCTTCGCTCATGCGTCATATTCCACAAGCCAACATTTCTGTGAAATCAAAAGAATGGAACAGAGGTGCCTATGTTGGTGCAGAGCTTTATGGAAAATCTCTTGGGATTGTTGGACTTGGCAGAATCGGAAGCGAAATTGCCCAGCGTGCAAGAGCATTTGGCATGACAGTCAACGTATTTGACCCGTTTCTGACAAAGGAACGCGCAGAAAAAATCGGTGTCAACGCCAAATCACTTGATGAAGTACTCGAAGTATCAGATATTATCACTGTACATACCCCGTTAACAAAAGAAACAAGAGGACTTCTCAATAAAGAAACAATTGCAAAAACGAAAAAAGGCGTTCGCCTAGTGAACTGTGCACGCGGTGGTATTATTGACGAGCGCGACCTTCTTGAAGCGCTTGAAAGCGGCCATGTTGCAGGAGCTGCACTCGATGTATTTGAAGTAGAACCTCCTACTGATAATCCGCTTGTAGACCATCCGCTCGTCATTGCGACTCCGCATCTTGGCGCATCGACGAAGGAAGCACAATTAAATGTGGCGGCGCAAGTATCTGAAGAAGTACTTCAATTTGCAAAAGGACTCCCTGTTATGTCATCTATTAATCTACCAGCGATGACAAAAGACGAGTTCAAAAAAATTCAGCCTTATCATCAGTTTGCAGGGAAGCTCGGACGTCTTGTCTCTCAATCAATGAGAGAACCGGTAAAAGAAGTAGGCATCTCTTACGAAGGCTCTATTTCAAAACTCGAAACATCCTTTATTACAAAAAGTCTTCTGTCAGGCTTTTTAAAAGAGCGTGTTGATTCGACTGTAAATGAAGTCAATGCTGGAATGGTGGCAAAAGAACGCGGCATTAGCTTTAGTGAAAAGATTTCTTCTAGCGAATCTGGTTACGAAAACAGCATTTCTATTGAAGTCAAAGGCGACCTTTCAACCTTTACTCTAAAAGCAACCTATATCCCGCATTTAGGAGAACGCGTTGTTTCCATTAATGGATTTAATATTGATTTTTATCCAGATGGACACCTTGTCTACATCCAGCATACTGATGCACCTGGTGTAATTGGAAAGGTTGGACAAATTTTAGGCGATCATGATGTTAACATTGCGACAATGCAGGTAGGACGTAAAGAAAAAGGCGGCGAAGCCATTATGATGCTTTCTTTCGACAAGCATCTCGAGGACGAAATTGTTAAAGAATTAACCGAAGTGCAAGATATACTTTCTGTCCGTCTGATCGACCTATAAAAAATCATGATAAACCTCATGCACATGCATGAGGTTTATTTTTTTGAAACCATTAAACGATCTCCCGTTCGGATGAGATGAGTGGTCAGCTCATTCATCTGCTTCAATTGTTCCACAGTCATCTCATGCGCCTTTGCAATCGACCAAAGGGTATCTCCTTGTTTAATGAGATATGTATTGTTCTCTTGTCCGTTTACATGTAGAGCCGGCTCTTGGAAGCGATCCACTGCAATGATTGTGAGTGGATCTACCGCATCTTCTTTGCTGACTGACCAATGACCCCTGTGCACCTCAAAATGCAAATGAGTGCCTCTAGACGCCCCTGTGTTGCCGATAATGCCGATCGGCTGTCCTGCTTCTACATGGTCATCCTTTTTAACAAAACGCTCGTGTAAATGTGCATAGACGGTTTCATATCCATTTGGATGCTGAATAAACACAACCTCGCCATATGTAGCAGATACATACGAACGCGAGACCACACCTTCACTTGCAGCAAAGATGGATTCTCCTTCTGGCGCAGCTATATCTAATCCCTTGTGCGAGCCGCCTCTTGTCCCAAACAAATCTGTGACTTCTCCTTTTATCGGCTCCACCCATTCGCTTGTTTCCTGTGCATGAGCAACAGGCGAAAAGACCATCAAAAAACAGCTGGCACATATGAAGCAATACCTTTTCATCAGTGACTCCCCTTCTTTGAGGTTCTTTTTATGACAGCTTAGTATACAGCAAGGAAGCTATTTTCTATACATCAAAAAAGAACGCAATTTCTCGCGTCCTTTAACGGTCTTTTATGACAACTGGATTCGGCAGAGCCGGCACCTCTATCGGTTCTTCTAATTCATACGGACCAACTTGATCTGTTCCCGCCTGTTGAATGGTGACCTCTGTAAAACCAAAATCTTTCGCTGAGAGCAGCAGACCTTCAATAAGTAAAATATGATCATTTGAGTCCGATAATTGCGCTGATGCTCCAAACGTAATGGTCACATGTTTTCCTTTAGACGTCACTTCTTTAATCGGTTCGTCTTTAATTAGTGGATCAAGTCCTGCATCGCTTGTACGCTTCATAGCTTCTACCGCATCTTCATACGATGAATAGTGCGTTTTTGAAGGCACCAAAAAAGTCCCGCTCTTATTCTCTAAAACATAATAAGCGTGTTTTGTTTGTTTTTCAATCGATATTGTTCCAATGCGTCCATTTGCTCCTAATTGAAGGTGAGACCCTTTGGCTGTCTTGACTTGCACCTGCTTATACCTGCTCCATTTTAGCGTTTCTTTTACCATATCTTTAAACCGGTTGGCTTCTTTTAACGTATCAAGGGACAAATCACTTTTTAATTGAAAAATAAGTGTATCTCCTTTTTCGCGAAGGTCCACCATATCCATATAAGATTGAAGAGGTTTTGTCATTTCAGGCAGCTGCACCTGCTCATATGTGTTCACCATATCCTGCAAATGATCATACTCATCCTCTTTTTCAATGCTAATTGGAACCACTTGAGAGGTTGATTCATCTATGTATGCGATGGTCATATACTTTTGCTGCTGCTTACGAGACACAACGTGTGAGGGCCCATCTGTCTGTTTGACCGCCTCTAATGTGGCGTTCACCTGACTTTTGTCAGCACTTGAATCCATTTTCATTTGCTGATCTTGAGCAGCCGGCTGAAATAAATGAGGAGAAATTAAAAACGCCATAAATAAAACCACAACGGTTGCGACCGCTGGACCGATCCATTTGGCACTTTTCTTTTTCTGCCCGCTTGCCATCAGCATCTGCTGGTATATCTGCTTAGATGAACGGTTGTCCTCCACCTTTGGAAGCTGACTTAGTAACACCTTGATTCGTTCTTCGCTCCAATCGGACCTGTTCGTTTTCATTCACTAGCTCCTCCTTCAAAAGCTCCATATGTTTTCGGAGCACTTTCAGGCCTCGGTGCTGCGTTGTTTTGACTTTGCTTTCCGAGAACTTTAGCGCCTTTGCCGTCTCCATGATTGAGTAGCCCTGGATAAATCTTAAAATGATGACAGCTCGTTGATCAATCGTGCACTGATCAAGTGCGGCATAGATTTCTTTTACATTTTCATCTTGTACAGCCAGTTCGTCTGGGAGCAAGTCTGGGTCCTTAACATCCTGCTTATCCCAATCAAACGTGCCGAGTACCCGTTGTCTAATGGTTTGCTGTTTGCGAAACCAATCAATTGCCACATGCCTTGCAATTGAAAACAGCCATGTTTTCTCGCTGCTTCTTCCTTCAAAAGTTTTATATGAGTGAAGTACCCGGATGTAAACCTCCTGAACGAGATCCTCTGCCTGATTTTTATCTTTAACCATATAAAATAAAAACTGGTACAAATCTTGATGGTACGAATCATATATTTTTTGAAAGGTTTCATGCATAGGAAACCCCTCCGTTCACTTATTTTTGTCGAGTGACTCTTACAAAACGTTACATTACAACTTTATGACAAATATATTACAAGTTCGACAATTTGGGAAGGGCTTTTTGTTTAACTTCTCCTTAAAAATATGAAAATAAAAAAAACACTTCTTTTTCTTTCGAAAAGAAGTGTTTCTCATGTAACAAGATTCTTCGTCAGGATTAGACGAGTTCCTGCTTTTTTCTCGGAATATAAAAGGTAAAGTGTGTACCTGTACCCGCTTTGCTATGTGCATGAATGGAACCTTGATGTGCTTCTACGATGTTCTTCACAATCGCAAGGCCAAGTCCAGTACCAGAACGCCCTCTTGTTCTTGCCTTATCCGCTTTATAGAAACGTTCGAAAATAAATGGCAGATCCTCTTCTGGGATTCCGCTTCCTGAATCTTTCACATCCATTTTCAAACCGCTTTCCACCGATTGAACCGAGAAGTGAACCTCTCCGCCCTCTGGTGTATGACGAATCGCGTTATCAATGAGATTCGTAAACACCTGTTCAATCTTATCCGGATCGAGTACAAAGTACGGTTCATCCACTTGAATGTCATATGTGAGATCAACTTGCTTTTCTTTTGCTATGCCAAGAAACTTGCGGTAAATCTTCTCGGTCAGCTCTTCTGTATCTGTTGATTCAAGATTAAGTGTAATATGGCCAGCTTCCATTCTCGCTAGGTCTAGAAGATCGTTCACAAGACGTCCCATTCGAAGTGATTCGTCGTAAATAATTTGCGCAATCTCTTTCTTTTCCTCTTCTGAGCCAGCAATATCATCTACAATCGCCTCACTATATCCTTGCAGCATTGCAATTGGAGTACGAAGTTCATGACTGACATTGGCAATGAAGTCTTTTCTCAGCTTATCAAGTCTTCGTTCCTCTGTCATATCACGAAGGACCGCAACTGCTCCCCTAACGTCCTGCTGATTATAAAGCGGAGACATGAGAAGAACCCAAGTACGTCCTTGCAGTGTGACTTCAATCATTTGCTCTTTTTCCGTACTGACGGCTGTATGAAATAGTTCTCTCGCTTCTGGAGGCAGTTCATCTCCATCTTTGATCTTCATATTTTGCTCGTAATACCATGCCTGCAAGAATCGTTCTGCAGGAGGATTCGTCATGAGGATCGTTCCATCAATATTGATGGTGATCACACCATCGGCCATACTGCTTAAAATATTGGACAAATGCTCTTTTTCTTGATTTAAAGCTGTGATATGAAATTTAAGCTGCTTGCCCATTTGGTTAAAGGCGATGGCCAGTTCTCCAATTTCGTCTTGCGTTAATATAGGAATCTTTGTATCAAATTTCCCTTTCGCCAGATCCTGTGCTCCCTCTTTCATCTTTCTAAGAGGATAGGTGACACGTGTTGATAAGAAGAAAGCGAATATAGTGGTCAGAACAATGGCAATTCCGGCTGCTAGGAAGATATAACGCGTCGTATGTTTTGTTGTTTGCTCTACCGCAAGTAATGATTGAGAAAGAAAGACCATGCCTTTTTTTCCGTTTGCCTCAAATGGAACACCGACAACAATTCGTTCATCTTTATGATTGCCTGCATTTGGTTCTGCACGTTTACTGATTTTTTTACGATCTTTTAGCGCTTGATTCAAATCACCGTCTGCTTCAATTTGTTTCTTTGTAATCGCAGGAAGCTTCCCGTCTTTTTCAGACGAATACCACTCTAGCCCGTCCTCTTGGATAATCGCAATACTCGTCAATTTGTCAGCAAGCTCTGATGTAATCGACCTTGCGAGCGATTGATCGTCGTGGCTTTCTAAAATGACCGCCACTTTATTTGCCATTTGCGTTAAATCTGACTTTGCTTCTTCTACATGGTAATTTTCAATAAACTCTAAAAGAAGCACGGTTAAAATAGATAAAACGATTAGGACGAGGAAGAGAATGGTTAACCATAGCTTTCCAACGACACTTTTCCACAGTTTCATTCAGCGCCGACCTCAAATTTGTACCCGACACCCCATACCGTCACGATTTTTTTCGCAGCTTCTGGTGACACTTTATTCAGCTTTTCGCGAAGTCGTTTGACGTGAGTATCGACTGTTCTCAAGTCTCCAAAGAATTCATACTGCCATACTTCTTTTAACAGCTTCTCTCTGTCATAAACCTTATCCGGTGTTTTCGCAAGGAAATATAAAAGCTCATATTCCTTCGGCGTGAGACTGACTTCTTTGCCATCAGCTGTCACTCTATGCGCGTCGTGGTCAATTGAAAGATGAGAAAACACAAGTACATCTTTTGTTGTTGTACCAGTATTGAGATAAGACGTTTGAGAAGACCTTCTGAGCAATGCCTTCACACGTAAAACAACTTCACGTGGGCTAAAAGGTTTGACGATGTAGTCATCCGTACCTGCTTCAAACCCTTGCACGCGGTTGGCTTCTTCTCCTTTTGCCGTCAGCATAATGATTGGAGTCGCTTTTTTGTCTCGAATTTGATTACACACTTCGATCCCATCTGTGCCAGGCATCATTAAATCGAGCAAAATGAGATCATAATCTGTTTGGAGTCCTTTTTGAATAGCCTCATCTCCATTTTCAGCTTCATCGATTTCATAATTTTCACGTTCTAAATACATTTTTAAAAGGCGGCGAATTCTTGCCTCATCATCTACGACTAATATTTTCGTTTGAGTTGTGTGTTCCATTAGACAATCCTCCTGCTTTCTCCGTTGTTACATTCATTTTAACAAAAAGCCGAATCGATTCATAAAAAGTTGGCCTTTTTCATGTGATTACGCGTAAGAATGAAGCCCTGCAATCACAAGATTGACAAAGATGAGATTAAACATAATGATGGCGAATCCGATGACAGCTAACCAAGCGGACTTTTCGCCATGCCAGCCCCTGGATAAGCGAAGATGAAGGTAGGCTGCATAAAAGAGAAACGTAATCAAAGCCCATACTTCCTTCGGGTCCCAGCCCCAGAACCGAGTCCATGCAATTTGCGCCCAAATCATTGCAAAAATGAGCCCGCCTAACGCAAATACAGGGAAACCAATGGAAACAGCTCTGTATCCAATTTCATCGACTAAATCTAGGTTCACTTGTTTCACGAGCGGTTGAAGCAGAGCGCTCAGTCGTTTGCGAATGATCAAGCGAATCAGTCCATACAAAATCAGCCCCGTGCCGAATGACCATAACACCGTATTGACCTTTCTTCCTGAAAAAACAGGCGGCAAATCAACAAACGGTTCCAAACGATCTTGCGTCACAAGCTCTCCTTTATGAGGTCCAACTAGAGCCGGGAGCTCATAGACCATCACACTTTCCTCTTTATTTTTATCGACCCAATTAAATTTTGCTTCGTATCCTGTCATTCTAAAGATGGACGTGACTGCGATAAATGCAAGTGTAACAACAATCATAAACATGACGAGCTCCAAACCAAATGTCTTCTTCCCTGGCTTTGTTTGATCGACATGCTTTAATAAGAAGATGACACCTGCCACAAAGCTGATCGCTAAAATGGCTTGCCCTAGTGCTGCTGTTGTCACGTGAATATAAAGCCAATTACTTTGTAATGAAGGAATTAGCGGTGATATATCAGACGGGAACATACTTGCATAGGCAATAATCAATAAAGCGATTGGAAGTGTAAATAAACCAAGTACCGACACTTGATACACAAAATATAAAATGATGAATGCGAGCACAAGCATCATGCCAAAAGCCGTTGTGAATTCAAACAAGTTACTGACTGGTGCATGACCAGACGCCATCCACCTTGAAATAAAGTAGCCAAATTGACTTAAAAAACCGATGATGGTGAGCGTAATGCCGATAAGTGCCGCCTTATTCCTGCGCGGTCCATCAACTTTCTTTTTTCCTTTAATGGCACCACCAAAAAAAGGAACTGCCGCTAAATACAATAGAAAAGCTGCAAATAACAGGTTTTCACTGACTGCTGCCATCTAATCCTTCCCCCTTGCTTTTGCTGATACTTGTTGTATCAGGCAGTTCTTTTTGATCAACTGGCTGTTTGATGCCACTGTCACTTAGTAACACGCCAAGATCAGACTTTAAGCCAAACCAGTTTTTGTTTGTGTGTCCTGCCACAAATACTTTTCCATCCTTTGCAGACAGCCAAATTCTTCTATGCTGCCAATACATCCCCTGCACGACACCAATCATGAAGATGATCCCGCCTACGATGAGCACCCCAAGAGTTAAATCTTTTCTCACCGTCAATCCCGTGACGTTTTTCGTTTCCACTCGATCAAACTTCATTTTATATAGGTTATTATCAGAGCCCTCTACTGTCTCTTGAATCGCCACAAAGCTTTTTTCACCTTTAGGCTTTTCAGGAGAAACCATTTCAAACACGAAAGCAGGATTATTTGGATTCCTTGTTTTCGTACTCGGTGTTCCATCATCGTCAAAATAAAAATCAGGGAGATAGCTCATCACTTTGACTTTGTAACCGCTACCAAGATCATATTCTGACTTAGGCTCCAGCAAATTAATCTTCACTGTTCCGAAAGATTTTTCTGTATCTTTACGAATCAGCTGAAAGACCATTTGATCGAGTTCATTTTGTTTAAAATCCACTTGATATAGTGAGAATTGATCAAACTTGAGCGGTTCGTTCACTTTAATATCGTGTTCTGATACCTGCTTCAGCTTGGGCTTTTCACCAAACACAACTTCCCCTTCACGTTTGTATAAAGTGGCATCGGTTTTATAACTTTTCACTACTTGACCGTCGCCAGCTCTTTCAATCGCATTCTCAAACACTTCTTTTTCATTTCCAGTTTCATAGCGGTCAATTGAAAATGCATTATTTTTCAAAAAATATTGACCATCTGTGCCTGGAATTGGGGCAGTTTCACCCTCTCTAACCCACAGCGTTTCATCCACATACATGCCTGGGACAAACCGGAGCATTGATCCAATGAGAAAGATGATTAGTCCAATGTGATTGACGTAAGGGCCCCAGCGTGAGAAGCGGCCTTTTTCCGCTAAAATATGTCCGTTTTCTTCTCGCACGCGGTAACGCTTTTGTTTCATTGCTTTCTTGATGCCTTCATATGTATGCTGATCTAACGTTTTATCTGTCTCACTGAACAGACGCTGTCTTCTCATAAAGCCTTCTTTTTTGATAACCCCTTGGTTTTTGAGTGCTCGATAAAGAGGAATAACCCGATCGAGACTGCAAATGACAAGGGAGATTCCGATGGATGCAACTAAAGCTAAAAACCACCAAGAATTATAAAGATCATGGAATCCAAGTATGTAATACAGCTTGCCAAACGACCCATATTGCTCTTCATAATAGGTGGAAGCAGATGCACCTGGCGGAATAAATCGCTCCTGCGGAAAAATCGTTCCTAATGAGGAAGCAAGCAGTGTGATGACAATCAGCCACACACCCACCTTAACGGAAGAAAAAAAGTTCCATACTTTATCAACAATCGTTTTGTTGTATGTTTGCGAGCGTCTCGCACTGCCGTCATATCTCATATCAAGCAGCTTTGAAGAGTTTTTTTCTTTAGTCGCAATAGGATTCCCGCAAGATTCACATAAAACAGTACCGATTGGATTAATATGTCCACACTCGCATTTTACCTCTTTCATTCTATGACCCCTTTGGTTTAATCAAATTCATATAATCATAGATTTGACGTTCTGTCATGGTTCCCTTTATGACTTTGATTACCCTGCCTTCAGGATTAACTAAAAGCGTGGTTGGTAGTTGTCCAATATCATATGCCTCTGTTACTTGACGATCTTTGTCCATGGCAATAGGAAAATTCACGCCATAGGATTCCATAAAATTTTTCACGGCAATCTTGGATTCTGCAACATTGACTGCAACAATTTCCACACCGCGATCCTTGAACACTTCATATTGATTTGCCATGTAAGGAAATTCTTGTTTACACGGACCACACCAGGTCCCCCAAAAATTAAGAAAGACGCCTTTGCCTTTTAAGTCCTTTAGTTCAATCCGTTCCCCATCCACAGATTGAAGGACAAAGTTTGGCGCAATAGATCCTTCTTTGACCCGATCCTGTTTGGCAAATACTGAGTTATACATGGTATAACATAGTGCAGCAAGCATCACGAGGAGAATGCCCGTCCTTATGAAAAACCGTCTTTTTTTCATCTGAAGTACCCCTTCCCCATAGACATTCAGGTAAATTATAGCATTCTCCTTCTTTTGATGCTTCTTCATTTTTTGAAGTTTATGTGAAAATTAAAAAGCGCTTTTCCCGTGATCTGCAATTGCTCTCAGGCGCTTTACTTCATGCGGTGTTAATTCTCTGCGGTCTCCTGGTCTCATACCTTCAATATGAAGGAACGCATATTGCTCTCTTTTTAGCTTTAACACATCATGACCGATCGCTTCAAACATGCGGCGCACTTGTCTGTTTCTGCCTTCATGAATGGTTAATTGAACAATAGATGTCTGCTTTCGTTTATCGATAGAAAGCATCTTGGCACGAGCACGTGCAGTCTTTTTATGATCTAACATAATCCCTTTTTCTAGCTTTCTAAGCAATTCCTTTGATGGGATGCCTTTTAGCTTCGCTGCATATGTTTTATCAATTTCGTATTTCGGATGCATGAGCTTATGGGCAAATTCCCCGTCATTTGTAATTAAAATCAAACCGCTCGTATCATAATCTAAGCGGCCGATTGGATAAAGGCGCTGCGGGATGTCATCAAAGAAATCTGTGACAACCTTACGTCCTTTATCATCCTCGGCAGCTGAAATGACGCCGCGCGGTTTATAAAGCATAAAGTAAACCGGTTCTTCTCTTTCAAGCTTTAATCCGTTGACTTCAATTTTATCTGAAGAGCCCACTTTTACTCCGAGCTCTGTCACTGTTTTACCATTAACGGTAACTCGTCCTTCTTTAATTAATTCTTCTGCCTTTCGTCTAGAAGCGACGCCGGCATGTGCAATTACTTTCTGTAAACGTTCCATTTTGTCTTTCACCTCATGTACTATCTTACTTGCTTGACTTAAAACAAACAAGCATTCGTGGAAAAATAAGCGATTCGTCTGTTTAATTTCAGCTAAAAAGCAATTTCCCATCCATTGAAAGACAAAAAAGCGCCTCTTTAGGCGCCGCTAAATAACAAACTGACGATGATGACAGATGCAATGATTCCAATGAGGTCCGCTAACAGACCTACTTTCAGCGCATCTCCCATTTTTTTAATACCGACTGCCCCAAAATAGACCGTTAAAATGTAGAGAGTGGTATCAGTTGACCCTTGCATGACAGCTGCGAGCTGTCCGATAAAAGAATCTGGTCCATATGTCGCAATGAGGTCTGATGTCATCCCGAGTGCAGCCGTGCCAGATATCGGACGAATAAACGCAAGCGGCACCACTTCTGCCGGGAAGCCGATCGCTGTAAACACGGGTTTTAACAGTCCCATGACAAAATCAAGCGCACCAGACGCGCGGAATATCGTAATGGCCACGAGCATGCCGACTAAATAAGGAATAATTGAAAAGGCAATTTGAATACCTTCTTTCCCGCCCTCAACAAATGTTTCATAGGTCGGTACCTTTTTAATGGTCCCCGCAATTAAAATTCCTGCGATGATCAGTGGGATCAAAGCAAGTGACAGCCAGTTAATAAATGACACGAGATCACCCCCGCCTGCTTCTGCGATAGTGGAAATAGCGATCAATGAGAATGGCACCGATTCCTGAAATGAGTGTCGCCAAAATGGTTGGTCCTACAATGTCTGTTGGCTGATCTGCACCATAGGTCATTCTAATCGCAATGACGGTTGTTGGCACGAGTGTGATAGAGGATGTGTTGACCGCTAAAAATGTAATCATGGACCGGCTTGCTTCATTTTTCCCGCCGTTTAATGCTTTCATCTGCTCCATCGCCTTAATCCCAAGCGGTGTAGCGGCATTCCCGAGCCCAAAGAAATTCGCCATAAGGTTGGACAAAATATATCCCATCGCGGGATGGTTAGGCGGAATATCCGGAAATAGCTTTGAAATAAAGGGACGGCACAATTTACTAAAGAAATTTAACAGACCAGCCTCTTCTGCAATCTTCATCAGTCCGAGCCAAAAAACGAGGACACTAATCAAACCAATTGAAATGGTCACTGCTTCTTTTGAGCCCTTAAATACAGCTTCGTTTACTTCCTCCATCGTTCCGTTGAACATCGCATACACAAGACCGATGACAGTGAGGAATACCCAAATTAGATTGACCATGAAGATCCGCCTATAGATGTCTGAAAGACAGACTTAAACATTTCTTGGAAGCTTTTTTGAGGCATTCGATTTCGTTTATTTTCATAAAAAATCGGTACTTGCTCGATCACCTGACCATCTAATAAAAACGTCATTTGCCCTACAACATCTGGGATGGTTTCGGCGTTTTTTTTCCACTTCTTTTGAGGAGTAAGCATTTCCGTTTCAATTTCTACTAGTTTTTTCTCATCTTCATTTAAAAAATAGTCCACATCACGTTTGATAAATGCCTTTTTTTCGTAAAAGGTTCCTTTTAATGAAGCGAGTCTTCCTTTTTCAGCAAGTTCGTATGTTTTATAGTGATCAAATGCATATTCAAACATAGAGATATGATCCTTCCAATCATCTGGCGCATTAATGGTCACAGCGATCAGCGCCGCATCCCCTTTTGCCGCAGTAGAGACAAGTGTCCGTTTTGCAAGCTTCGTATACCCCGTTTTCCCACCAGTTGAATATTTGTATAATCCGGTGAGTAGCTTGTTTTTATTTTTCCAATAGCCTTCCATCGTTTTCGCTTTATAGAAAGTCGTGCCCGCAATTTTTTGATATTGTTTATGCTCCATGGCGTATTTTGTTAAGATAGCCATGTCATAGGCTGATGAATAATGATGTTTATGATCATCGAGTCCATGCGGATTTTGAAAATTCGTATTCTCCATTCCTAGTTCAGATGCTTTTTGATTCATCATAAAAATAAATCCTTCTAAGCTGCCGCCCACATGCTCTGCAATGGCAACAGCTGCATCATTTCCAGAACGCAGCATAAGTCCGTATGTCAAGTCTTCTAGGCTCACCTTCTGCCCTTCTTTTAAATAAATCGATGAGCCCTCTGCTTGAATCGCGCGCTTTGATACTTTGACGGTGTCTTTCATTTTTCCTGATTCAATGGCTAATACTGCCG
Organism: Bacillus sp. FSL R7-0672; assembly: GCF_038601465.1. Taxonomy (NCBI): domain Bacteria; kingdom Bacillati; phylum Bacillota; class Bacilli; order Caryophanales; family Bacillaceae; genus Bacillus; species Bacillus sp. FSL R7-0672. The sequence goes on from NZ_CP152010.1 coordinate 2,114,460, forward strand.
TCATAATTTTCGTAATACTGGCGATTCTTCTTTTTTCATGCTCGTCCTTTCCAAATAGGACTCTGCCTGACTGTCCATCTATTAAAATGGCGCTTCTTGCACTCACCGATAATGACATATCTGCTTTGGCATGTGAGGAAAAAGGCAGTAAGAGTGTAAATAGAAGAAGGACTGCTGTTCCAATTTTTAAATAGGGCATGTTCATTCACGTCCTTGTCCGTTTTGTACAAGTGTATGCGCGGCTGAAAAAGTTATGATGCCTCGTCCATAAAAAAAGCGTCTCTATAATGTAGAGACGCTTTTTCCTCTTGCTTATACCATTTTCATTTGCTGATGAGATGTCGTATATTCTAGCTCTTCTCTCATCGCTAAAAAATCTTTTTCTAATGAAGAAAATAATCGTTTGATCTCAGCGGATACTTCATGGTGGAAAACAATGCTGCTCTTTCCTGTATATGCGGAACGGCTGTCTTCATACCATGTATCCTTTTTCGGCGTGAAAAACTCTTCAATACATTGATGATAAATACGGTGAAGCGTCTGCTGCGCGGCTTGCTGCGGGAATGTCTGTTGCTGGCTGATTTTCCTGCAAATTGCCGCTGCATCCTCGCTGTACACTGCAAGCTTCCGTAATGTATTCAATATGTCACAATAATAGGCTTCCGCTTCAGGGTTTAATCGTTTCATACTTGATAAGGTAGCTTCGTTCAGAAAACCATTCATTTCAGTTGCAACCTTTGATAAAAAGACGCCTGCTTGATCAACTTGAGCCTTTACATTCATATGTGCCATTTGTTTTGTGTTTACCTTCCCCTCATGGCTTTATGACCATTTTATCTGACATCAATAGATGTTAGACCTAAAATCTTTTTTATATTTTATCATACATTTTTCATTCTTTTGAACTATTTTATTTCTTCAAATGTTTGATTGAAGTTTTCAAAAAATAGATCAGCTTCTTCTTGTACACCATCTGCTTCCACATTCTCTGGAAGCGGCGGTAATTCATCCAATGCCTTTAAGCCAAACTGCTCTAAAAAGGTAGGTGTTGTCCCATAAAGAATTGCTCGCCCAGGGCCATCGGCACGTCCAACTTCACAGAGCAGCGCTTTGGCTACTAAACTATGGAGCACCCGCTCTGATTTGACTCCTCTGATTTCTTCTACCTCACTGCGTGTGATCGGCTGTTTATAAGAAACGATTGCGAGTACTTCAAGTGCTGCTTGAGACAAACCTTTGGATGGGGTCTCGACTAATTTTTTCAAATAAATGCTGTATTCCTTTTTCGTCAGCAGCATATAAGAATCTGCATATTCAATGAGCTCAATTCCACGTTCTTGTTTTTGATACTCTTCCTTTACGGCAGACATCATGTCGAGTAACGCTGCCTCTTCTACTTCAAGAACAGACATGAGCTGTTTTTTTGTTAAGCCTTCGTCACCTGCTGCATAAAGCAGCGCTTCTATGATGGCTTTCCAATTCACGATATCAAGCGTCATGAATCGTTTCACTCCCTATTATATAAATGTCTTCAAAGTTTCCTTCCTGCTCTAACATGATTTGATGACTTTTCATCAATTCAAGAACAGCAAGAAACGTCACGACAAGGTGCTCCTTTTGATCATGTTGAAATAGAGTCATGAAATTGGTCCGCTTTTTCGTTTTTTTTAAATGTTTCATAATCTCATTCATTTTGTCTTCAATCGGGATTTCTTGTCTTGTAATCCTAGATGGTGCTGGTTTCGTTATTTTCTTTCGGTTCAATACCTTTTGGAACGCACCTAACATATCATACACCGTGACATGCAGGTTTGTGTCCTTCGCTTCCGATTCTTTTGCAAATTCGCTTAAATCACTCGGAGGTTTTGTAAAGGCATTTTGCCTTTCTTCCTCGCGTTCCTTTAGTTCTTGTGCTGCATCTTTATACTTTCGGTATTCAATCAGTTTGCCAATCAGCTCTTCTCGAGGGTCCTCTTCCTCTTCAAGCAGGTCTTCATCAAATAGCTCTTCCTCTTGTTTCGGAAGGAGCATTCTGCTTTTAATACTCAGGAGGGTTGCAGCCATCACCAAATATTCACTTGCCACATCAAGTTCAAGCTCCCTCATGGTATGCACATATAATAAATACTGCTCCGTAATTTTAGCAACGGGAATATCATAAATATCAATTTCCAACCGGTTGATTAAATGTAAAAGCAAGTCCAAAGGACCTTCAAACGAATCTATTTTCACCTGATATTCCAGCATTTTTTCTCACCATTTCTACTGTCTTCTAAGTACCGTTTCACCGGCTAACCTTTAGTATAAGACAGGATAAAGCTCTCGTCCAATATAATTTCGACCATGATGTCCTAGGCGAAATAAGAAAAACAGTGGTTTCGCCCATACCACTCAGGGCATTTATACATAGAATACCATTGTAAACAGAACTGATGAAAAAGGAGGCCGTATCATTATGGGAGATGGCTATAACTTTGGCGGAGGTTTCGCGCTTATTGTCGTGCTTTTCATCTTGCTGATCATCGTTGGCGCGGCTTGGGTTTATTAAAGAAACAGAGCGTCCTTTCACGAAGGGCGCTCTTTCTTCTTTTCTTTTCAATATGTTAGACTGAGAGTGGAAAAGGAGATGACCACTGTGTATCCTGAAGCGTACGTGGCTTTTTTACATGAATTTCATACGACAAGAGATTATTTTGAGTGTCATGAAATTCTTGAGGAGTATTGGAAGGAAGACCCGCCTGAGCAGCGCAAAGAATATTGGGTTGGCTTCATTCAGCTTGCCGTTGCTTTGTATCATCAAAGACGGGGAAATGGAAAAGGTGCAAAACGGCTCATTTCAAATAGCCTCCACTTGCTGGAAGCAAACCGGCCCGTATTATCGAACCTCGGTCTGGATGATGAGGCGTTTCTCAAACTTCTGAGAACGCTGAAGAAGAAAATGGCTGAAGACATGCCCTACGAAAGTGTGATGCTCCCGATTAAAGATGAAGCGCTCCTGTCTCTATGCCAAGAAACGGCTCAAAAAGAAGGACTGATCTTTGGTCAGGAGAGCAACTTATCCCACACATTTTTGATCGAAAAACATAGACTGCGTGACCGGACAGATGTATTGCTTGAACGAAAAAAGCAAATCGAACGTAAAAAAAGCAGAGGACTGTAGCCTCTGCTTTTACATGTGTGATATTTAGTTTGTTTCGCTGTGACACTTATGAAAGAAGCCTTGCGTTAATTCATTTGGAATGAGTGTTTTGGTTTTGAATACCTCTTCCACGGCTAAAACCATTTCCTTGCCGATTCCTTGATCTCGATGGGATGGATTCACACTAATATGCTCGATTTGTACTTGGTCGTCTGTTTTCAACACACCAATAGCACCTACGATATCCTCGCCATCTTTCCAAAGGAACAGCTGCCGATTTTCATCCATTTCATATGACTTCATCGTCTGCTGAAGCTGTTTGACGTCTTTCTCACCCGGCATGAAGGAGAGTAGCCCCATGGCAATTTTTTCAAAAGACCTCTTATAACGAATTAACATATATACCCCTCAATATTCAAATTATCCTTATGTCCAGCAAATGTCTCACGAATCATTTGCTCATCACACATTATAAACATTTTTATACCGTTTTTAAACTCTTTTTCACTAAATTAACGAAAGGTACGGTTGAGATTCGCCATTTCAATGGCAGCTGCAGCCGATTCGCTGCCTTTATTTCCAGCTTTTGTACCGGCTCTTTCGATAGCTTGTTCAATGGATTCTGTTGTTAGTACACCAAAGATAATCGGTACCCCTGTTGACATGGCACTTTGAGCAATTCCTTTAGCGGCTTCATTACAAACATAATCGTAGTGAGTTGTTGCGCCCCGGATTACAGTTCCAAGTGTAATGACGGCATCGTATTTCTCTGTTTCAGCGAGTTTTTTTGCCATGTACGGAATTTCAAAAGCACCCGGTACCCACACGACATCAATATCGTCACCGTTTGCTCCGTGTCTGAGCAATGTATCTTCTGCTCCATCAAGCAGTTTACTTGTAATAAAGTCATTAAATCTTGCGACGACAATTGCAAATTTTAGTCCTTCTGCTACTACATGCCCTTGTATTGTATTCATATGTTGATCATCCTTTTTTGTGATTTTTATTTTGTTTCGATCGTTGCTGTTTCTTTATTATTTAAATAGGTCTGCAATGCTTCTATTGTCAGCATTTTTAAACCGTGCTGTTTTTGGATCTCTTTTAGTTCTGGAACGCGCGCCATTGAGCCATCTACATTCATAATTTCACATATGACACCCGCTGGCTCTGAACCTGCCAGTTTCGCAAGATCTACTGCCGCCTCCGTATGACCTGGTCTTTCTAGTACACCGCCTTCTTTTGCAATGAGCGGAAATACATGACCTGGGCGGGCAAATTCTTCTGGTGTTGCGTCTTTATTTAACATGGCAAGCATAGTCGTAGAGCGCTCAAAAGCACTAATACCAGTCGTCGTTTTTACATGATCAATGCTCACTGTAAATGCTGTATGGTGAGCATCTGTATTTTCTTCTACCATTGGATGCAGGTTCAGGTGTTTGGCAATCGACGCATGGACCGGTGTACAAATGAGGCCTCTTCCATGTAAAGCCATAAAGTTAATCACTTCAGGCGTGGCATGCTCAGCAAGTGCCACAAAATCTCCTTCGTTTTCTCTGTCTTCATCATCCACAACGATAATGATTTCTCCTTCTTTTAGAGCATTTACTGCTTCTTCTACTGAATGATACATACAATCGCCTCCTAGAATCCGTGCTCTTTTAAAAATGATGGGGTCAATCGGGATGGCTGCTTTTCGCCTTGTTCTTTTGTTAAAAAGCGATAAATATATTTACCGATCATGTCACACTCTATATTCACGATCTCTCCCATAGATTTAGTCGGGAAAATAGTTCCTTCAAGCGTATGGGGAATAATAGAGACTGTGACGTGTGAATCTTGCAAATCGAAAATGGTTAAGCTGACACCATCTATTGCGATCGAACCCTTTTGCGTGAGCATATCTGTGAGGGTCTTTTCCATCTCTAAATCATAGTAAATGGCATTACTTTTCTTTTCTATTCGGGTAATGACTGCTGTCCCGTCAACATGTCCTGAGACAAAATGACCGCCGAATCGTCCATTCGAGGACATGGCCCGCTCTAAATTCACTGGACTGCCTGATGTCAGCTGATCCAGTGATGTCGCTTTGACCGTCTCTGGCATCACATCTGCTGTGAACTGTGCTTTTGTAAAGCTTGTGACTGTAAGACATACACCATTGATCGCAATACTGTCTCCAAGGTGAACATCTTCTAGCACACGGCTGCACTGAATGACAATTTCCATGGCATCTGCTGACTTTTTGCTTAATGACTGAACCGTGCCTACTTCTTCAATTATCCCCGTAAACATGTGATCCTCCCTTTCTTTTCATTTGTATTTCTCACTTTATAAAAAAGCGATGTTAGGGACATGTGATCGATTGAGCACCTTCGTCGCTTTTTATGGTCCATACAAGGTAGATGAGGGATCACCTAATAAACACTGCATGCCGGTCTATTAACTACATGTACATACAGAAAGCCCCGGAATAAATTCCGGGGCTTTGGCTTTTTTGCATCAGAAATAAAACTATGATCAACAAATATTTTTTGTTCATAGCTTTCTTTATCCTTCTCCCATCCAGACTTTCACTGTCGGCTTCAGCTTTTCACTGAATCAACCGTTAATAAATTAACGGGTCACGGGCTGTAAAGCATTTGCTTTATTACCGTCGGTCGGGATTTTCACCCTGCCCCGAAGGATACAATCGATATTTAGCTGTCCTTGGGGCTATTATAGCGATCCTTGTTGTCAAATGCAACAATCAAGATTTCTCACAAAAAAGCCTCCTTATAGGAAAGGAGACTTGTTAATTAACGACTTTTACTACTTTTATAAGACCATCTATTCTCTTTTCATTACTAAAGTAGGCTTTAATACGATCACCTTTCTTCAAGTCGGCCACATCATCTTCGAATTTCTTTCCACTAAAAATGATTTTTGTGCCGTTTTTTGCTTGACCGTAATATTCATCTCCGTCAATTTTCGTAATGGTATATTCATAGATGGTATAATCTTTATCATTATTTGTTAAGCTTTCACCAATGGCTGTTGGCACATCTTCAATTTTCATGCCATTCATGTATAAATAACCTGCACCTAAACAAAGCAGTAAAACAAATAAGATGGCCATTTTCAATTTAATTTTCCCCATATTTAGAACCTCCATCATCTGCACTTCGCCTATTTGTATGTTTTATTCCTTCTTTTGATGAAATAAAACCAAAAAAGCTGATTTCCATTAATGGTTACTTATATAACGATTGAGATGGACCTTTGGTTCCACCTTTTCATCATTACATATGATACGAATATGCGTTCTTTATTAAGGGGGTCTCTTTCCTCTTTATCGGTTAGCAAGGTACACATCATTAATGATCATCTTTTTTCGAGTGCGAATAAATCTTCCTCTAACAATTGCGATCTCTGAACAGCGATGTTCCGGCTGTCACGAACCCCTTGATTATAATAATAGCTTCCAAGGTTTTTTGTGATAAATTCTAGTATATTGATGGCTGCTAATTCACCAATTTCTTCTTCTCGTTCTTCGGCAAAATAACGCTGAATGGCAATCATCATTTGATTTTTTTCTTCTTTTGTTAATGGTTTCAAATTATCTCCTGCTTTCTTTCAGCATGACCCGCTTTTTAGATTTGTACTGACAATGTGGCGACACCCACAAATACGAATGTTTGTTCTCTTATCATATCACAAAATCGAATTTTGTCCATCACTCTTATAGTAGGAGGATGCCATAGCATGTTGTCATTATTTTAATATGGAAAGTATCGTCGCTACAGAATGATCTACAAATGAACGCTCTGGACGAGATTTCATGAGGACGGTCAGTCCAATGAAAGAAACGACCAGTGTTTGTGCTAAAGCTTTAGCATTCAGGCTTCTTTTGAGCTCACCCGAGCGAATACCTTGAACAATTCTTTCTTCGAAAATGACGGAAAGATACATCTGATGCTCTCTTGTAAGAATTTCAAATTTCTCTTCGTGTGGCGCAAGTTCCACTATTGTATTGATGCAAAAACACCCTTTACTCGGACCATCTCTATATTCCTCGTCTATTAAATCTGCAAATAATGCATGAAATGCTTCCTTGACAGAAAGATTGTTTTGAAGTTTTGTTCGAATATGAGCAGCATGCTGCTTTGTATATTTGCGTAATGCGGCCTCAAATAATTCCTCTTTATCTCCAAACGCTGAGTATAAACTTGGCCGCTGTATTCCCATTTTTTCAGTCAAATCACTTAATGTAGTGGCCCTATACCCCTTTTCCCAAAAAAGCACCATTGCCTCATCCAACGCTTTTTCCTTGTCAAATTCCCGTTGTCGAACCATCAGCAATTCCTCATTTCAACATTAAAATTTCTTCACAAAGTCAGACATCTATTTTTTGATATTATTCTCTATTTGATTACCAATCGGTATATTATAATTTTATTTTATCGACGTATGATTGTCAAATTGCCTTCCTCTTTCAAGATGAAAGTATTGACTTTAAAATGTTTTGTTGGTTATCCTTAACCAGAATCATAATATACCGATCAGTATATTATACTTTTTAGTACAAAAGGAGACGACGACATGCATGGTGAAAGAAAAAATCACTTCCATAGAACATCTTGAATTAGAAACGACTCATTTACAAAACAAACCGAAACAAGCGATGACTCGCTATATGGTTCTGCTTTTTGCGTCAGCCTGCGGGATGGCAGTTGCAAACATATACTTTGCACAACCGTTATTAGACTCCCTCGCATCCGAGTTTGGCATCTCCTATTCATCCATTGGCATCGTCATTACGATTACTCAGCTTTGTTATGCACTAGGACTGGTACTGATCGTACCACTTGGTGATCTGTTCAATCAAAGGCGGCTCATCATGGCTCAGATGCTAGTATCCGTGTTATCTCTGATTCTAGTCGGCATCGCCCCTACTGCCACCGTCCTGTTTATAGGGCTGGCTGCCGTCGGCATGCTTGCTGTGGTCACTCAGGTACTCGTAGCGTTCGCAGCGACATGGGCTGCTCCTGAAGAACGAGGCCGTATCGTGGGCTTGGTTCAAAGTGGCATTGTGATTGGTATTCTTCTCGCACGAACGTTTGCTGGTGTACTAACTGATCTCGCCGGCTGGAGGTCAGTCTATCTCGTGTCTGCGGTTATGATGCTCATCATAACCGCTGTGTTATACCGGTATCTCCCGCGCACTGCCAGCAAGAGAGCGTCTATATCCTATATGAAGCTGCTCGCTTCAATGTTTACATTGTTCAGACAAGAACGAATTCTTCGCATCCGAGGCATTCTGGGTTTACTGATCTTTATCGTGTTTGGCACGTTGTGGACTTCGCTCGTGCTGCCTCTCAGCAGCTCGCCATACAATCTTTCACATACGGCGATTGGTGCATTTGGTCTTGCCGGAGTTGCTGGTGCATTAGGCGCGGCTCGGGCTGGAGGCCTTGCTGATCGAGGCTTAGGACAATTAACAACTTGTATAGCCCTTGTCCTATTATTCGTTTCATGGTTTTTTATCTTTTTCACTGAATATTCACTTATTTTATTAATCATCGGTATTATTATTCTTGACCTATCTGTGCAGGCCGTACATGTGACCAACCAAAGTATGATTTTCACAGTGCTGCCTGAGGCGAGAAGCCGGCTCACTGCTGCTTATATGATTTTTTACTCCATCGGCAGTGCGACTGGTTCCATTGCTTCCACTAGCATATACGCAAACAATGGCTGGAGCGGAGTATGTTTATTTGGCGCCTCTGTCAGCGCCATTGCCCTTTTATATTGGTTCATCACCTACCGCCTCACGGAACAAATAACCGTAAAATCAGATTGATAATAAAAAAACACCGCGTTTAAGCGGTGTTTTGGATTAAGCATCGAAAACTTCGACTTTTTCCATTCCTTGGCCTTGTTCCATATCTAGAACAGCCTCGATACCAGATGTTACTTTGCCAAAAACAGTGTGAACACCGTTTAAGTGCGGCTGCGGGTCATGGACGATAAAGAATTGGCTACCGCCCGTGTCTTTACCAGCATGCGCCATTGATAATGAACCTCTTTCGTGTTGATGTGGATTCCCTTCTGTTTCACATTTAATTGTGTAACCAGGACCACCAGTTCCATTACCGTTTGGATCGCCACCTTGGCTTACGAAGCCTGGGATAACGCGGTGGAATTTCAATCCATCGTAGAAGCCTTCATTCGCTAATTTTTCAAAGTTTGCTACTGTACCTGGAGCAGCCTCTGGGTATAGTTCAAACTCAAGTTTCTTACCATTCGTTAGTTGTATGTATCCTTTTTTCGCCATTTTTCACATTCTCCTTTCAGGTTAAACAACGCTCATTATAGCACATTTTCGGTCATGTTAAACATCCCCTGCTCTTGATTGTGATTTACCTCTTTTCTTAGGATTGATACAATAGAAGAGCTTGATCCTTTTTTCCTATTAAATTGGTGACAGAATGAGCAACATGTCTTTATTTTTTGGAAAAGGAAAACATCTTAAAAAGAAAATTGAAACGTCGAATCGATTTGTTACGTCTATATGATGGAGTACATTTCTTTACGTGTACTCAAAAGATGAGTTTCTCTTGAAAGAGGAACCCTTTCGACTTGAAGGAGGTCAACATGTTTAAAAAATCAATGCTTAGTATGATGGCAGCGCTCCTTTTCCTCATTGGTGCGCCAAAAGTCAGCTTAGCGGATGCAGCTGTCGGCGATGTCATCGTCACACTTGGGCAAGACTTAACTCCGGCTGATCGCCAGAAGGTGCTTGACGAGTTGAATCCACCTGAAAATGCGACAAAAATTGAAGTAACCAATAAAGAAGAGCATGAATATTTAGGAAAGTATATCCCCCGTTCTTCTATCGGGACGAGAGCATTATCATCTTCATCTATCACCATTGAAAAATCAGGTACTGGTCTGACTGTGGATACACATAACATCAAGACCATTACAGACGAGATGTATTTAAATGCTTTAATGACAGCCGGTGTCAAGGATGCTAAGGTTGTTGTGACTGCACCGTTTGAAGTTTCTGGTACAGCCGCACTGACGGGTTTATTAAAAGCCTATGAAGTGTCTAGCGACAAAGCCATTCCAGAAGATGTGAAGCAGGTAGCAAACGAAGAGCTTGTGACAACGTCTAAATTGGGTGACTCCATCGGGAAAGACAATGCTTCTGCCCTTATCGCAAAAATCAAGGATGACATTGCGAAAAATGGTGTCCCTAAAACAACAAAAGAAGTAGAAGAAAAAGTGGATCAGGCTGCTTCTGATTTAAACTTAAATCTAACGCAAGATCAAAAGGATCAGCTTATTTCTCTATTCGATAAAATGAAGAACATCAATATCGATTGGAACCAGGTAGGATCTCAAATCGATAAAGCAAAAGACAAGATTACGAAATTCATAGAATCAGATGAAGGGAAAAACCTACTTCAAAAGATTTGGGATTTCTTTGTCTCCATTTGGAACGCGATCGTCTCTGTATTTACTGGAGGAAAATAAGTCATTATAAAAAGCTGCCTGATGTACAGGCAGCTTTTTTTACGTAGATGATTTCACTTTTGATTGATACGGTAAATCAAGTTTGACAATATCCGCATATGTTTCACGTTCAACCACAAGCTGCGCTTCCCCGTCTTCTACAAATACAACAGCCGGGCGCGGGATGCGGTTATAGTTATTTGACATACTGTAGCCGTAAGCTCCGGTACAAAAGACAGCTAATAAATCTCCTTGTGATAACTCTGGCAGATCGATATCCCAAATAAGCATATCTCCGCTTTCACAGCATTTCCCTGCAATAGAAACTGTTTGATTGTGCGATTGGCTCATTTTGTTGGCACTTGCCGCTTCATATTTCGCTTGATATAAAGCTGGACGAATGTTGTCACTCATTCCCCCATCTACCGCAACATAATCGCGAATGCCAGGTACGTGTTTTGATGAACCGATCGTATAAAGCGTTGTCCCTGCGTCACCAACAAGAGAACGGCCTGGCTCAATCCAAATCTCCGGCATATCAAACGCATAGCGTGTCACGTTCTCTTTTACAGCTTGGATAATTTTCTCGACGTATTCTGTCGCAGGAAGTGGTTCATCTTCTTCTGTATAACGGATGCCAAAGCCGCCGCCTAAGTTTAACACGGTCGAAATAAAACCAAATGATTCTCTCCATTCATCCAGCTTCAAAAAGATCTTGTCTGCTGCAAGGACAAAACCAGCTGTATCAAATATTTGTGAACCAATATGGCAATGAACGCCTAACAGCTCGATCACTTCTGATCCAAGTACTTGTTTCACCGCTTCATCTGCTTGTCCATTGTGAAGGTCAAAGCCAAATTTGGAATCCTCTTGGCCTGTTGTAATGTAATCATGCGTATGCGCTTCGACACCTGGTGTGATACGCAGCAGCACTTTCACCTGTTTTGACAGCTCTTGACCAAGCTCTTCAATGAGCTTCATTTCGTAAAAATTATCTACAACGATACAGCCGATCTCGTGCTCTAACGCCATTTTTAATTCATCTCTACTTTTATTGTTGCCATGGAAATGAATTTTTTCTACCGGAAACCCAGCGCAAATGGCTGTGTGAAGCTCCCCGCCTGATACGACATCAAGAGATAATCCTTCTTCCTTGGCAAGCTGAAACATCGCGATGGAGGAAAATGCTTTACTCGCATATGCTACCTGCGCTTTTAACTCTTCTTCTATAAATGCTTTTTGAAAGCTTTTTGCACGCTCCCGTATTAAAGCCACATCATATACATAAAGTGGTGTCCCATACGTTTCAGCTAAAGAAACGGCATCAACACCACCAATTTCTAAATGACCGAGTTCATTTTGTCTGCAAGTGCCGTGTAAATACAATGTCATTCCCTCTTTCTCCGCCTCGGCTGAAAAAAGACAGCTGCGTGAGCTGCCTTTTTGCCGTTTCTCAAAGTTAAAAATACAATATCACAATCTTCAGCCACTTTCAATGAGCGTTAAGAATTTGGCGGAATTTTTGATCTGTTTTGAGGGTGAACAATGCTTGGCCTTACTTTTGAGCCAGGAACAGACGTCCGAATCAGCACTTGCCACAAAGCCTTCCCATTAAAAGGAATAAATGGCCACATATAAGGCGTCTGCAATGAACGAATGGATGTTAAGTAGATGAGTAACAACGTAAAACCAATGATGAGTCCATTCAGCTTAAAGATCGCCACGAGCGCTAATATGATGAGTCGTACAATCTTATTGGCGACACTCAGCTCATAGCTTGGGGTTGTAAATGTACCAATTGCCGCTAGTGAGACGTATAAAATAACCTCTGGTGTAAATAAACCGACATCAATGGCAATTTGCCCAATTAAAACAGCCGCAATCAGCCCCATGGCGGTCGACAATGCGGTTGGCGTATGAATTGCAGCCATCCTTAAAAATTCCACCCCAAAATCAGCTAGAAATACTTGTAAAATCACTGGAATATGGGACGGTTTGTTAAAGCCAATATAGCTTAAATGATCTGGCAGAAGACTTGGTTCAAGGATAAACAGAAACCAAATTGGTAAAAGAAACGTTGAACATAAAATGCCTAAAAAGCGTACCCATCTTAGGAACGTACCAACTGCGGGTGCTTGGCGGTATTCTTCTGCATGTTGAACGTGGTGAAAAATGGTGGTTGGCGTAATGATGACACTAGGAGATGTATCCGTAATGATGATGACATGCCCTTCTAGTATATGGTTAGCGGCGACATCTGGACGCTCAGTGTAACGTACAAGGGGAAAGGGATTGTATCCTTGTTTAATAATGAATTCTTCAATTGTTTTATCAGACATCGTTAGCCCGTCGACTTTGATTCCTGACACTTCTTTCTCTATGATATCGACAAGATCTGGGTCCGCAATATCTTCAATGTAGCAAACACATACATCCGCTTTCGAACGTTCGCCTACTTTGAGCATTTTGTATCTCAGTTTTTCATCTCGCACCCGTCTTCGTATGAGTGCTGTATTGACAATAATGTTTTCAACAAAACCGTCTCTTGCGCCCCGGACAACCTTTTCTGTATCCGGCTCCTCTGGCATTCTGCCAGGATAGCTTCTGACATCAATGATAAATGCGTAGTTTTCACCTTCAACTACAACTGCCACAAGGCCCGACAGCACTTGGTCTACCGCTTCATCAAGTGTTTCAACCTTTGAGACCTGCTGATTAACAAGACGATTCTCAATCACACGAGCCATGTCATCTGATTCAGGTTCGTTGTCATTGATTTCAACTAGCTCTTTTAATAAGTAGATGACATACTGTGTGTCACACAGTCCATTTACATAGTAAAGTTGGATTTCCTGATCGTGTATATAAATTTTCCGCACGCCAAGGTCAAAGCTGAGACCCATTCCGACATTTTCTTTAAAGTAATCTTCATTTTTCTTCGGATCTCGGTACACGTTTACCTTGTCTTTCTTCATGGAAACCACTCCTTTCTAAAATTAATTCGACTGCTTTCATTGTGATCGGAGACCCTTTGCTCAGATCATCTTTCCGTCCCATTTTGCCAATATCTCCAATTCCAACAACAAACGGAAGATCGAGCGAATCAAGACAATACACGGTATCTCCACTCATTTTATGAGGCTCCATCTCAGGAAGACCATGCTTGTCGACACCGTATTCTGTCAGTTCACCCTCCCGGTCAATGGAAACATGAACCTTTGTCCATTCAGCTTGATGTGTTTTGGATGCAACGGCGATCGCCCCAATGACTTCAATTTCAGGATGACGCGCCACATGCTTCATCGCTATCTCCCCTGTTCCTTCACCTGTCAGACCAGAATCATCAAACATGACAAACACTGGATCATTCGGCGTTTTTAAAATCATCTGCACAAGTTCAGGTCCTGTTCGTTTGCTTGGATTTCCTTTTGAGCTGGAAATACATCGCCCACCGACATTTTTAGCAGCAAGCTCAATGGTTTTGGCAGCATATATATCTCCGTCTGTCACTAAAATGACTTTCCGTCTTTGCCCCATATTAGGTTATCCTTTCGGTTTAAAGATAAGAGCGATAATAAACGAGAATAAAATCGCAGCTGAAATTCCAGCAGAAGTTAATTCAAAAATACCGATCCCGATTCCGATGAACCCGTGTACATCTGCCTGATGCATCGCCCCATGAAGCAAGCTATGACCAAAACTGACGATTGGTACGGTTGCGCCCGCACCTGCAAATTCAATAAATTTATCATAAATACCGAATCCGTCTAAGATGGTACCCGCCACAACAAAGGTGGTCATGACATGTGCAGGCGTAAGTTTGAGTACGTCTAGTAAAAGCTGGCCAATGACGCAAATAAGTCCGCCTGCAACAAAAGCGATAAGATAATCCATTAGCTCTCTCCTCCTGCACGCTCAAATACGACACCGTGCGCAATGGTTGGAATGGTCTCTTTTTGCTGGACCATCATTGGACTTAGAAGCGCTCCGGTTGCCACAACGAGTACTCTTTGCAGATTTCCTGCTTTCATTTCTTGAAAAATGTGACTAAATGTCACAACAGCTGAACAAGCACAGCCGCTCCCACCAGCGAATACATTTTGATCGGGTGTATAGATGATTAAACCGCAATCATCATGCTTCCTCCCAAGCTGAATGCCTTCTTCCTTCAGAAGATCCTTTAAAATTGGTGAACCAATACCAGATAAATCCCCTGTTAAAATCAGATCGTAATCGTCCACCGTTCTTCCGAGGTCTTCTAAATGCTGCTTGATGGTATCTGCCGCTGCCGGAGCCATGGCCGATCCCATGTCAAATGGATCTGTAATTCCAAGATCCATCACCCTGCCTACTGTAGCGCTTGTAATTTGAATTGGAGAGGGCTCTTGGCTAATAATAACGGCCCCGCTACCAGTGACGGTACTTGTGGCTGTATCTGGTTTTTGTCCCCCGTATTCTGTTGGATTACGAAATTGGCGTTCTGCCGTTGCATTATGACTGCTTGTCGCTGCAATGGCTCTATTGGCAAAACCGCCATCAATGAGTGCTGACGCAATGGCGACCGATTCCATTGAGGTTGAGCATGCCCCAAACAAACAAAGAAACGGGATTTTCAATTCTCTTGCCACATAGTTTGCTGTGACGTTTTGATTGAGTAAATCTCCTGCCAGCAATAGATCAATATCGCTTTTTTGTAAATTTGCTTTTGATAAAGCACTGGATATCGCATCTTCCATAAGTTTTCTTTCAGCCATTTCCCAGTTCTTTTGATCACAATGGATTTCGTCATACGTTTTATCAATTAAATGACCAATCGGTCCTTCTTTTTCTTTCGGCCCTGCAGCTGTTCCCTCTGCATTGACGTAAAGCTTGTGCTCAAAAACCCAAGATTGTTTACCTGTTAGTTTCACGTTTCATTCCTCCTACGAAAACATCTTTTCCAAGACGTATCGAATGATCCCTACGACATATGCCGAAACGACACCAAATACAATGACGTTCCCAGCAAGCTTAAACATATTGGTGGCAACCCCTAAAACAAGCCCTTCACTTCTATGCTCAAGGGCAGCACTTGTCATACTGTTTGCAAATCCTGTCACCGGAACAGCCGATCCCGCTCCGGCAAACTGGCCGATTCTATCGTAAATACCGATACCAGTTAATATAGAAGAAATTAAAATGAGGGTCGCCACTGTTGGGTTCCCTGCTGTTTTTTCATTAAAATCAAAAAAGTGAATATAGAAATTTTGCAGCCCCTCGCCTATGGCACAGATCAATCCACCAACAAGAAAAGCCTTGATGCAGTTGAGGACATAAGGAGGTTTGGGCTGATACGTTTTCACCTTAGATGGATAGTTCTCTTTTAAACTCGACACGGTTGTTCCCTCCAAATTTTTAAATATAAATCAGCCAATGGAATAGTGAACCAAATACTTTGCCTAAGACAATGGCCATGAGAAGCAAAACAATTTTCCCGTCCATTCCAATTCTTTTCGTTAATATAGGAAGTACATTTAATACTTCAGTCAGCGCAGCCGCAAGCATGCCGACGAAAATGCCAGCCAAAAGACCGATCGGGAGCGCCAGCCATTTGGATAAATGCAAATGCACCTCGCTCAAGGTTGCCCAGCCGCCAACGACCGCCCCGGTGATGACAGCTGCCTCGTATCCTTGTATGAAGCGCTGCGTTTTCGTTAATTGCATTAAACGAGGGATGATGCCAAGCACTGTGAGAAATGCTACAAATCCTGCTCCTACCGTTAAACCGCCGCCAAGTCCAACTAACGCGACAAAAAGCCACTTACCGATCATGGATATCTTTCATTGTCTCTTTATTTTCTTTAAGGGCGACATAATGATCGAGATCGAGCTGATATTTAAACATCTCCACTTCGAGCGGACTTGGTTCTTCATTTAAACGCTTTTTAAATACATGATTGAAAAATAAAATCATGCCAAAGCCTAGACCGAAGCTATATGGAATTTGCAATAAATAAGGATGCTCAACCGTTTTTCCCGTGATCATTTCATATAGGCGGATATGAACGAGCCGCATACTGACATCCTCGTGGAAATTCATAATGGCAAGCGCCGCTCCGACAAATAATAGGAGCCACACGAACACAAATAAAACGGGAGAAAGCTGGCGTTTGCCTGTATCAATTTCAACAATGGCTTCAGCGCCTCCGACGGTTTGAATGTCGATGTCTGGCCATGTTTTTTTGATCGTTTTGACCACATGCATGATATCAAGAACGGCGATGTGACGATCCTTTTTACTGACATGATATATCGGCATCTTGCTAAGCTTTTGCACAGCAAACTCATCACCAGTGATTTGGGCGATATCTTCTAAATAAATGAGCTGATCATTACCGGTCTTAATGCGATGGCGCAGCCGAAGAAAGATTTGTCCGTCCATCCAAGTCACTTCCTATACGATGGGTTAAAAATAGTATGTGGTGAAAAATGGTTCTCATACCGAGAGAACTTGATTTACCGGTAATTACCACACGAAAAAAGCCAGCCGAATTGGCTAGCTCTCTTTTTGATCCATTTGCATTTGGATTTGTTTTAAAATTTTCTTTTCGAGCCGCGAGACTTGTACTTGTGAAATGCCGAGTCTCTCCGCTACCTCAGATTGTGTTTGGTCTTTATAATATCTTAAGTACACAATGAGTTTTTCTCGTTCTTCTAATTCCTTGATCGCTTCTTTCAGCGCGATTTTATCAAACCATCTTTCTTCTGAATGATCGGCAATTTGATCAAGTAATGTAATCGGGTCCCCGTCATTTTCATACACCGTTTCATGAATCGACGACGGCGTTCGGACCGCTTCTTGGGCGAGGACGACATCCTCTGGTGTGATATCTAGATATTCGGCTATTTCCAGGACGGTCGGCATTCTTCCGTGAGACTTAGACAATTCATCTCTTGCCCGCCGGATTTTATTACCAAGTTCCTTTAGTGACCGGCTGACTTTGACTGTTCCATCATCTCGAATGAATCGCTGGATTTCACCAATGATCATTGGGACAGCATAGGTCGAAAACTTCACATCATATGACAAATCAAATTTATCAACAGATTTTAGCAGTCCAATACAGCCAATTTGAAACAAATCATCTGGTTCATATCCTCTATTTAAAAAGCGCTGAACAACGGACCAAACAAGACGCATGTTTTTTTCTACGAGGAGGTCTCTTGCTTGCTGATCACCGTCTTGGCTTTTTTTGATGAGCTCTTTGACTTCATCATTTGACAGCTGGGCTTTTTTTGCTTGCTTTTTTACCTCCACATCCATATGAGCAGCTCCTTTAATTACAAAGCGCTTTGCTTTTTGATAGATGCTTTGTTAAACGGATGGTTGTGCCCATTTCTGGAGATGAGTCTATCATGACATCATCCATAAAATTCTCCATAATGGTAAAGCCCATTCCAGAGCGTTCTAAGTCTGGTTTTGTCGTGAAAAGCGGCTGTCTTGCTTCCTCAAGATCTGTAATGCCCATACCTTCGTCACGGATGGTGAGGTACACAACATGATCATCAAGTGTGACTTCGATATGCACCTTACCATCTGGATTCCCATCATAGCCATGGATAATAGAGTTTGTCACCGCCTCTGACACAACGGTTTTGATTTCTGTTAATTCATCTAATGTCGGATCAAGCTGGGCGATAAACGCCGCGACTGTCACCCTCGCAAAGGATTCATTTTGACTTAATGCAGAGAAGGTCAGGTTCATTTCATTCCTCATGATGCCACCCCCAATGTTTGCAATGCTGTTTGCTCTGAAGGCTCCATACGGATGATTTTAAATAAGCCAGACATATCAAATAACCGGTTCACTGCTGGCGAAATAGCACAGACGACCATTTCTCCGCCAAGCTGCTTAATTTCTTTATATCTTCCTAAAATCACTCCGAGACCTGAGCTGTCCATAAACGTTAAATCAGCCAAATTGAGCACAATGTGGCGAATGTCCTCTGTTTCCAAATAATTCGTCACCTTTTGTCTCAATGTTTCTGCGGAGTGATGATCGAGCTCTCCTGTTAATCGAATGCAAAGTACGCTCTCTTTTACTTGAAAATTAATATCAAGGCTCATCTTTTTATTCCTCCTTGCTCTAATTTCGGATAAAGATTGTTTCTCTTTTTTATCAAGTAAATCCTTCACCATGACAAAACTAGTGACCATTCGTCACATTTAGATGTTCTTTTCTTCTTCCTCATAGCAAAAAGACTGCCTGTTTCAGCAGCCTTCTCCTTTTTATTTCCATTTCACAAATTCAGCCATCGCTCGTTTGAAGAATGTCCAAACGCCCGCTTTTTCCATTCCTTCTTTGGCTTGAACAGGGCTTTCATGCAGCACTTTTCCGTCTTTTTTCAAGACAATGGTTCCAAGTTCCGTTCCTTTTGAGAATGGGGCCGTAACATCCTGAGACAGTTTGATTTCTTTTTTAATCTGATCCACATTTTCGCCTTTTTTCGTTAAAAGGGAGATTGGTTCAGAGGTGACAAGCTTAATTTTTTTCTTTGTCCCTTTGCTTACCTTGATTTCAGCTACATCTTGTCCTCGTTTGTAAAGCGGGTGTGTGGTGTATTGACTAAATGCATAGTCTAACATTTTGACCACTTGGGCGTTTCTGTCTTTTGGTGTACTTGCGCCGAAAACAACTGCAATGACGCGCATGTTTCCTTTTTTAGCGGATGCAGTCAAACAGTATTTGGCTTCCCCTGTAAAACCTGTTTTCAACCCATCGACACCTGGATAAAATTTAATCAATCGGTTCGTATTCACAAGCCAGAATTTTTTATCTGTGTTTTGACGGAGATAGTCTTCGTAGACACCTGTGAATTTGGTGATTTGTTCATATTTCAACAGCTCTTTTGCCATTTTTGCCATATCATGAGCTGTACTGTAATGGTCTTTTTCAGGAAGTCCTGTTGGGTTTTGAAAGACCGTAGAGGTGAGACCGAGTTCTTTTGCCTTTTTGTTCATTTGCTCGACAAACTGTTCTTCAGATCCGGCAATATGCTCTGCCATGGCAACTGAAGCATCATTTCCAGACGCAATCGCAATGCCTTTCAGCATTTCTTTCACGGTCATTTCTTCTCCAGGTTCAAGAAAGATTTGTGACCCTCCCATTGAAGCTGCATAGTCACTTGTTCTTACCTTGTCAGTCATTTTCAGTTTTCCTTGATCAATGGCTTCCATGATGAGAAGCATCGTCATGATTTTGGTCATACTTGCGGGTGCCAGCTTTTCATCGCTGTTTTTGTTGTAAAGCACTTTTCCCGTGTCACGTTCTATTAAGATGGCTGATTTGGCTTCGTGCACCAATTCTGATGTTTGTTTTTCTTCTGGTTTTTCAATCTTTTCTTTTGCTATCGCTGATGGTGAAACCATTGAGATAATGATCATTAAAATAAACAATGCACATATATGACGTTTCAAGTGGCAGACCTCCATTATCGTAATCCTTTCTATTTTTTCCTCATCGAGGCTGTTTTATTCAGAGATCATATGATTGACATAAAAAAAGCCTTCTGTCGATAAACAGAAGGCTTCTTAAAACATGCTATGAGAGTTGTTTGACAATGTCTTTTACTAAATCAAGGAAACTCGCTTTCACTTTTTCGGTTACTTCAATGACTTCATCATGAGACAGCGGCTGATCTAAAATACCTGATGCCGCATTAGAAATACAAGAAATACCTAGCACTTTGATTCCTGCATGACGCGCAACAATCACCTCTGGGACCGTCGACATGCCTACAGCATCTGCGCCAAGTGTTCTGAGGAAACGAACTTCAGCCGGTGTTTCATATGAAGGACCTGTCATCCCTGCATAAACACCCTGCTGTACAGATATGCCTAAGCGCTGAGCTGTTTCTTCTGCAAGTGCCAGCAAATCTTTATCGTATGGGGCAGACATATCAGGAAAACGAACGCCTTGACTGTCATTTGGTCCAATTAATGGATTGGTCCCCATCATATTGATATGATCTGTAATCAGCATGAGATCGCCTGGATGGAATGAAGTATTCACACCGCCGGCTGCATTTGTCACAATGCATGTCCCAATGCCAATTTCTTTCATCACACGGACTGGAAACGTCACTTGCTTCATATCATATCCTTCATAGAAGTGAAAACGTCCTTGCATCGCACATACGACAGTGCCTTTCAGCGTCCCGATGACGAGCTGTCC
Organism: Bacillus sp. FSL R7-0672; assembly: GCF_038601465.1. Taxonomy (NCBI): domain Bacteria; kingdom Bacillati; phylum Bacillota; class Bacilli; order Caryophanales; family Bacillaceae; genus Bacillus; species Bacillus sp. FSL R7-0672. The sequence goes on from NZ_CP152010.1 coordinate 2,135,310, forward strand.
TGCATGACCTTCTACTGTTGAAACAGGAAATCCAGGAATATCTTCATATTTCAATTTGATTGGATTTTCAATCTCATCTGCTAAAATGCCAAGTCCTGAACCTAAGATCAATCCAACTGTTGGTACGTATGTCGATGCTTGTTTAATGTATGCCGCCGCTTCTGAAAACTGTGCTCCCACGAGATTTCCCCCTATTTGAGTTTAGATAAAAAGCTTGTGCCGTATTTTGGCATCGTTGTCTTGAAATTGTCTGCGACCGTTGCTCCAAGATCAGCAAAGGTTTTTGAAGTTGGCAGTTCATTTGCTCCTTGATGCTTTTTGCTGTAAGCAATGAGCGGAACATATTCTCTTGTATGATCTGTTCCGTGATGAACCGGGTCATTTCCATGATCTGCTGTAATGACAAGAAGATCATCCTCTTTTAACAGGTCAAATACTTCAGGAAGACGGGCGTCAAATTCCTCTAGTGCTTTTCCGTAACCCTCTGGATCTCTTCTATGTCCGTAAAGGGCGTCAAAGTCAACAAGGTTTAAAAAGCTGAGTCCCGTAAAGTCTGTTTTAAGTGTATCGACCAGCTTGTCCATTCCGTCCATGTTCGATTTTGTTCTGAGAGAAGAGGTGATTCCTTCTCCATCATAAATATCAGAGATTTTGCCGATCGCAATCACATCGAGCCCATCATCTTTCAGCTCATTCATGACTGTACGGTCAAATGGTTTTAGAGCATAGTCATGACGGTTTGGTGTTCTGACAAATGCCCGAGGCTCCCCGACAAATGGACGAGCGATAACGCGGCCAACCATATATTTTTCATCTAATGTGAGCTCACGTGCAATTTCACAAATACGATAAAGTTCATCTAATGGCACCACTTCTTCGTGCGCAGCAATTTGCAACACAGAATCCGCAGATGTATAAACGATTAGATCGCCTGTTTTCATGTGCTCTTCGCCAAGCTCGTCTAAAATTTCAGTACCAGACGCAGGTTTATTTCCAATAATGCCTCTGCCTGTTTTTTCTTTTAGTTCATTTAGTAGTTCATCTGGGAATCCGTCTGGAAAAACTCTGAACGGTGTGTCTATGTAAAGACCCATGATTTCCCAGTGTCCTGTCATTGTGTCTTTACCATTTGATGCCTCTTGCATTTTTCCATAATACGCAAGCGGTTTTTCATTCGCTGGAATTCCTTTGATTTCTTTAATATGACTCAGCCCAAGCTTCGCCATATTCGGCATATGAAGCCCGTTCATTTTTTCAGCAATATGTCCTAGTGTATCTGCACCTACATCATTAAATTCAGCAGCATCAGGTGCTTCCCCAATTCCTACTGAATCCATTACGACGAGGAAAATGCGTTTATACTGATAATCAGGCATTAAAAAGCGCCTCCTTCAATATTCTTGTCTTTTAACCTTTCAAAAAGAGAGGTCTGACATCTCAAGTATAAACCGTTTACAAGCCGGTTGACAACCATAAACGGTGCAAACATGAAAAAGCATGACACACGTTCACCGTGTCATGCTTTACTTATGCCCTTGGATGGAATTTGTGATACACATCTTTCAGTCTTGTTTTCGTCACATGTGTATAAATTTGTGTTGTCGAGATATCGGCATGTCCGAGCATCTCCTGCACAGCTCTTAGGTCTGCACCGTTTTCAAGCAGATGTGTTGCAAATGAATGCCTGAGTGTATGGGGGGTGAGTTCTTTTTGAATCCCTGCTTCAAGAGCTCTTTTTTTCAAATTCTTCCAGAAGCCTTGCCGCGACATTTTTTTCCCGTGATGATTGAGAAATAAGGCATCTGCCGGCTGTTTTTTTAGCAGCTTGCTTCTGCCCTTTTCGAGATATTCTTCAATCGCACTTGCGCAAGCTTCACCAATTGGCACAATCCGCTCTTTTCTTCCTTTACCGAAACAACGGATAAAGCCCATTGTGAGGTGAACATCGGCAAGGGTCAGGTCCAGCATTTCACTGACGCGAATGCCTGTTGCATATAAGAGCTCGAGCATCGCTTTGTCACGGTAGTCAAATGGAGTGTGCTGATTTGGTGTATCAAGCAGCTTTTCGACTTCCTCTAGTGAGAGAACTTTCGGTAATTTCCGCTCTGTTTTTTGCGTTTCAATGTTCCATGACGGATCATCTGTTGTCACTTTTTCCCGGAGCAGAAATTGGTGGAAGGAACGGATCGAGGAGAGATGCCGTACTGACGTTTTGCTCGATTTCCCTTCCTCTTTTAGCTGTTTTAAATAATGAATGATATGCAGGCGAGTGACATCTTTTATATCTGTCAGCTGCTCATGTGTCATTAAAAAAGACAAGTAGTTCTGTAAATCTCGTTTATAAGAAACAATGGTATTTTCAGAGAGTCCTCTCTCTACTGTCATAAAATGAATAAAGTCGGATAATTGATCGTTCAATGATTTCTACTCCCCGTTTTGATAAAAATAAATCAATCGGTCTTGCCAGTTGTCTTGATTCGGCTGATCCATTTCCATCACTTTAATTGCTGCACCCTCTGGTTTATCATAACGATGGTAGCTTTCATATTCTGAATTTATCCATATCATAGCATAATAGAACAGCACGGTAAAACCAGTGAACAAGATAAATACCTTCATCACTTCACCTGTTGTTTTGAGCCATTTTCGCATGATTCTCATGTCCTTTCTCAGCTTCTCATTACTTCAGCATATGCCAGGTGGGACAAGGAATATACAGCGAAAATGCAAAAAACCTCTTCATCTTAAATGAAAAGGTTCCAATTCGGATTATTTGCCGGATTCATCATCATGACACCGGTGGCAAATGCCATGGAATGTCAATCTATGATCCTTAATTTTAAATTTCCAGTCACGTTCAATAATCTCTTCAACGTCTTCTAATAAATCATCTTCTATCTCATCGACTGTCCCGCATTCCATGCAGACAAGATGGTGATGGAAGTGGGCGGCTCCTTCTTTGCGAAGATCATATCGCGAAACGCCGTCTCCAAAGTTAATTTTATCAACAACTTTCAGTTCAGTTAGCAATTCTAACGTCCGATAAACAGTAGCAAGACCAATTTCAGGAGACTTCTCTTTTACGAGGAGGTATACATCTTCTGCACTTAAATGGTCTTCTTCATTCTCAAGCAGTACTCTGACTGTTGCTTCACGCTGTGGCGTGAGCTTATAGCTGGAAGAATGAAGCTGTTTCTTAATTCGATCAATCCGATTTTCCATTGACTTTCCCTCCTACGCCACATTACTTGATCATTATATCAAATGATGTGCTGGGAGCCAACTATAATCATTTTAAATTAATAAATAAATTGATTATTATTTAATAACAATTATAAATTTATGAAAAAAGAACACCTGCCAGCTTTTTCATGAGCATGAAGGAGACATACGATTCAAAAAAGGACGAAAGTGCAGCAAGCGCTAAAATCATCAGCAGGACAGATGCATAGCGGGCGAACCACTGAACAGGTGCTTGACTGATGGTTTTTTTCATGAACAGCTGCCCAATGAGACGAATGGAAAACGCAATCGCACATGTCCCAATCACTAAATAGGCCGGAATAAGCAATATGTTTTGCGGAAGAACCGATACGAACGAAAGGAAGAAACCACTCAGCCCCATTTGATTTACTAGAAAACCAACTGTAAACCCAACGACAATTCCTTTTAAAAAGATCATGAGAAAGATGAGCGGCAGGCCAATGATAGATATTCCTAGTATCCACATAAGACCTAAATATTTCATATGATGCAAAAAGCTTTGCAAAAACATTTCTTTTGATTCTGCTGCTTTCTCATTTGTCAGCTGACCAAAAAATTGATTTAAATAATAGAATAAATCCTCTTTCTGACTAATTGTCATACTATTGACGATGATGGCCCCAAAGATTACACCCATTAAAAAGAGTACAGAGACAAACAAATAAATCGATAGATGGTCTTTTACGTGCTGAAGAAGATGTTCCTTCCAAGACTTTTTCCGCATGCGTCTTCCTCCCAAATAGTAAAGATTACTAGATTCTATGAGAGAGATTACGAAACATGACAGTTTTATTGAAAGAAAAAAGAGAAAGCAGCCTAAACACTGCTCTCTCTTCTCATTTATCGTGCCGCTTTTTGTACGTTCACAAGCCCAGCACCATAGTAAAAAGGATCTCCAAGCTGTGTAGCCGTTTTTGAAAGTCTCTCGCGTACTTCATCGTTTGTCAGATTCGGATGTTTTGATAGAATGACAGCCGCAGCTCCTGCTACATGCGGTGATGCCATGGATGTTCCGCTCTTGTAGCCATATTCATTATGGGGAATAGTGCTGAGAGTTGAAACGCCTGGTGCTGAAACTTCCACTTCTTCGCCTACAGATGAATCAAAAGCTCTTTGTTTTCTTTGGTCAACAGAAGCAACCGCTATCACTGAGCTGTATTTGGCTGGATAGTCAACCGTGTTGAGAGAGCCATAACTTCCTGCATTCCCAGCAGAAGCCACAATGAGAATACCTTTGTCATATGCTCGATCTACCGCTTCTTTCAGCGCTTCAGATTCACTTGCTCCTCCCATACTAATATTGATGACATCCATGTCATTCTCAATGGCCCATTCAATTCCTTTAATAATCCAGCTATAGTAGCCATCACCATTTTCATCTGCCACCTTGACCGCATAGATAGAAGCTTTTGGCGCAACACCAACGACACCTACCTTATTATCTAACGCTGCAATTGTGCCCGCCACATGCGTCCCGTGTTCATGCGGGTCAACAAGCGGATCTGACTCTGTTGGAACAAAGCTGACTCCGCCGGTGACATGTAGATCTTCATGTTTGCCATCAATGCCGCTGTCAAGAACGGCTACTTTGACATTTTGTCCAGCGTATCCCCGTTTATGTACCTTTTGTGCTTTGATGCTTTTGATGCCATATGGGATCGTTTGACCGCTTGTTTTTGCCTTTTGGTCCTCCTCAATGAAGGTCACTTCTTTTGCCTGATTTAGTTTCTTTTTCGATGCCTCATTCAAGGAAACTTTCATCACATCTATCTGCTCTATGGATTCTTTTACATGTCCACCAGCTTCTTCAACAAGCTGTTTTTGTGTATGATCTTGAACGGAAGAAGAAAAGCCGATCATGTACTCTTTTTTTGCTTGTTCCTTTGCAGAAATATGTGAGGCGCCGAACGTGACCGATGCCAGCATCATACTTGCCATACAAAGCCCTGCTCCAATTGACTTGACGTTCACAATACTCACTCTCCCTTTCATCTTTTTGCCATTTAACTACATTTTTAGACAAAAAGAAACGACCGTTTGTCCTATTTTTTAAAACTTTCCATTTATTTGAACTAGTTGTCACAAAAAAGCAAAATAAAAATGCTTATGATCCTCTTGATAGTGATCATAAGCATTCCTTCTTTTATGTTTTTTCATCATGTGCTGCAACGCTTCTTGTTTTGTTTTAGTCTTTCTTTCATGTGTACTAAAGTGCGCCATGTTTCCTCTCGACAGTTCCGGGTTTCGGCTGTGCTGCCTTTCAATATGTTCTCGTTTTTTCTTTGCATTGCTTTTTCCCATTTGGCAAAACCCCTTTCGTTGACGTTATGATACACGATGCGACATAAAAAAGATAGACGTCTACACGCCTATCTTTCTGTTTTCACCATATCAAGATGAGGAATCCCATCTTCATCATAACAATCTGAAACGGCCTTAAAACCAAAGGATTCGTAAAACGATTTCAGGTAGGCCTGCGCCTGAATTTTGACACTTGTTTCACCTAAGTCATTCAGCTTTTCCAAAGCCTTGCTGAGCAGGATTTTTCCATAGCCTTTTTTTCGGCCTGCCTGCGTCACAAGAACGCGGCCAATGGACGCCTCTTCGTACATGATTCCGCTTTGAAAAATTCGGCAATAAGCCACAATCGTGCCGTCCTCTTTTGCCATCAGATGAAAGGCTTCTTGATCCCGGTGATCAATTTCAGGGTAAGGGCATGTTTGTTCAACAACAAACACATTGACTCTTTCCATTAAGATCAGGTAAAGATCCTCTTTTGTCAATTGTTCAAACGTTTCACATGTCCAGTTAACTTGATTCATGATTGATATCCACCTTACCGTACACTCCGCCCCCGCCAGCGATCAGTTCGACTTCACCTTTTCTTGCTTTAATGATGTAATTGGCTGTTTTTTCTGGCAGGACAGCTTTTAGTTCTTGTTCTGTTGCTTGATGAAGGATATTCATCTCTGTGTGAAACACGGCTTTTAGCTTCTCCAGCGTTTTGGCTCCAACACCCGGAATAAATTGAAGCGGAAGCTGATGAACATAAGGAGGTCTTGTTCCTTTGTCACTTTCCTGGTCAGCAAGCTCCTTTAAACGCTCACTCACTCCTTTTGTCATCCGGGTATGTCCGCATGCGTGGCACTTTTCTTGATCTAGCGCGCGAGGTCTTAATCCGCACTTCTCGCAGGTTGTATGATAGTACTTCCCAAGCCGCGGGGCGAGCCCATAATTTCCTGTGATGGCTCTCCCCTCTTTCCCTTCAAGGGCTAGTTTAAATTCAGCAAAAGAGGCATGGTCCATGCGGATTTTTGTATATTCTCGCGCGATTTTTCCTAAAGAATGAGCGTCTGAATTCGTTAAAAAGGGATAACGGTTCAGTTCGCTTAACTGGGACGCCATTGACGTATCGCAGCTAAGTCCTAGTTCAACAGCATCAATGAGGTCCGGATCGAACACTTCCGTTAAAGACGTGCTGACTCCTTTGCCAAATAAGCTTTTATGCGGGGTGAAAATATGAGCAGGAATAAATAAGCCTCCTAGCTCCTTGACCTTATGCTGAAGTGTTTTCCCATCCACATAGAGGCGCTGTGAACTCAAATGCACATTTTTCATATGTAGCGCGAGCCATGCGGAGAACTCAGCCATTTTGCGCAGTGTAGGCATAAATGCAAGCACGTGAATCGGACCTTTTGAATGGTTATCGTTAATTTCTAATTCACTGCCTAAAAGCAGCACGGTCTGTTCAAATGATAGACCGCCATCACTTAGTTCAGTGTACTTGCCTTCCTCTACACCTTCTATTAATTCTTCTAGGACTTCTGGAGATTGTGCATCAATCACACCAATCATCCCCATCCCTTTACTTTGCGTTGCTTCAATGAGAATTTGGTCAATTGTCAGTGACCTTGCACCTGTAATTTTAACAGCTCTGCCTGTTCTTGTTCTGCCAATATGAATATGGATGTCTGCAAAAAACTCCCTCATTTTGTTGACTTAAGTACCTCTTGCAGTTGTAAGTACTGAATGGCATAGGCTGTTTTTGCATCATAAATATGCTGCTTTTCAATGAGATGCAAGGCTTCTTCTAATGAAACTTCCATCACTTCAACAAATTCATCTTCATCCAGCTCTCTTTTTTCTTCAAGCGGAACTAGCTGATCTGCAAGATACATGTGGACGATTTCATCTGCAAAACCTGGTGATGTATAAAAGGCTGTCAGCTTTTGAAGCTTCTGAGCGGTGTATCCTGTTTCTTCTTCTAATTCTCGCAGTGCTGTATGTGCCGGCTCTTCCCCTGGCTCTAATTTACCAGCCGGAATTTCAACGATGGCTCTCTCTAGTGCTTTACGGTATTGCTTGACCAAGATGATTTTATTTTCGTCTGTCAGAGCAATGACGGCTACTGCACCAGGATGTTTGATGATTTCGCGTTTGCCTTGTTTTCCATTTGGCAATTGTACATCTTCAAGAACCAAATCAATGATTTTTCCGTTGTATAATTCTTTAGTCGATAATGTTTTTTCTTCAAAATCCTTCAATTTTGTCAGCTCCTCGTTCTACTTTCACTTTTTACTTCATTCATTTTAACATAGATGATTTAAGAGAAGCGAAATGCGGACGCTTGCTTCAATGCGCCATTTGAAGTCACCTAGCTTGAATTCCAGATTTTTTTCACTTAATGTGAAGGAATAGGAGTGTGATGGAATTGAAAAAAAGACGAATTGGTACATCGGATCTTTTGGTGAGCGAAGCGGCTCTAGGATGTATGTCCCTAGGAACAGAAAAAGGAAAAGCGCTCTCTTTATTAGATGAAGCCATTGATCTTGGAATTAACTATTTGGATACAGCCGATTTATATGATTTTGGGACAAATGAGGAAATTGTCGGGGAAGCGATTAAAAACAGGCGGCAAGATTTAATTTTGGCCACAAAAGGCGGCAACCGCTTTGAAAAAGGCAAATCTGGCTGGGACTGGGACCCTTCAAAGGCATACATAAAAGAAGCCGTAAAACAAAGCCTCAAGCGGCTGCAAACAGATTATATTGATTTATACCAATTGCACGGAGGCACGATCAATGATCCTATCGATGAGACGATTGAGGCTTTTGAAGAATTAGTGGAAGAAGGCGTTATTCGCTATTATGGCATCTCTTCTATCCGTCCAAACGTCATTAAAGAATACGCCAAAAAATCAAACATCGTCAGTGTCATGATGCAATATAGTTTACTCGACCGCCGTCCAGAGGAATGGTTCTCTCTTCTTGAAGAACAAGGCATTAGTGTCGTGGCAAGAGGACCTTTAGCAAAAGGGCTTTTAACCGAAAAACCACTTTCGCAAGCAAGTGCCTCGATTCAAAAAAACGGCTATCTTCAATATTCATTTGACGAGCTTCAGCAAGTCATTCCTTCTTTAAAGAAAGTCGCTTATGACCTATCACTCACAGAGCTGTCCATTCAATATTTGCTTAAGAATTCTGCGGTTAGTTCCGTTGTTTTTGGCGCAAGCTCGGTGGAACAGTTAAAAGAAAATGCGGCAGCGGCCAATGCACGTTCTTTAAGTGACCAAGAAGTAAAAGCATTGACTTACTATACAAAACCATCTGTGTACGAGGCGCACCGGTTTAAATAAGATAAAAAGAGATCACCTGATGTGACCTCTGATGATTGTAGAGAAACTCATGTTTTTCTACAATTTTTCTATTTTATCGTATGTATGATGAGTGAACTCTTTTTCATATTTAACAAATGATGACATAAAAAAAGAAGCATCAGTGCTCCCTTTTTTAGCTTTTATATTTTCTCCAGTCCAAATGACTTTCATCTAGTAACTCCGAGAAGCTTTTGTTTTTTTCTTTTTCTTTCTGCTGCCGAAGGAGGCCTTGTCGTTTTTGTTCTTCTCTTTTTTCTGTCTCGGCGGCCAGATTCTGCTTCATTTGAAGGAGCTGCTGTTTGAGATCCTCGTTTATGCCGTCCTTTAATTTCGCTTGATCATTGTTCTTTTTCATTGTGCCTCTCTCCTTTTGCCTCTAAGTGTATCATCCGTTTTATTTCCTGAGCAAGAGTCACGCCAATCTCCCAACATGTGGTATGATCATCATAGGAAAAACCTCGGAAAGGAAGAATCAGCTAGATGAGAAAATGGATCGCTATACTTGCCTTCATATTATGTCCGCTCGTTGCAATCGGAATTTTTTTCACCAATAAAATGATGTATATTCGAAAATTAACAGATGAAGAGCTCATCAAACGAGAAGCAGATGAAGGGCATTATCATCATGAAGAGTTTCAACAGCTTAACAAAGAGAAAGTGTGTATTCCTTCAGCATTTGGTTATGAGCTTCATGGCTATTTTGTGCCGCACTCACATCCGCATACAACACGCACCATCGTACTTTGTCATGGCGTCACAGTCAGTTTAATAAATTCCGTTAAGTATATGAAATTATTCCAAAAGCTTGGGTGGAATGTGATGCTTTATGATCATAGACGACATGGAATGAGTGGCGGAAAAACCACGAGTTATGGGTACTACGAAAAAGAAGATTTAGCGCAGGTCGTGAAGTGGCTTAGACAAAGACTCGGGGAAAATGCTATTATCGGTATACATGGAGAATCAATGGGGGCAGTCACGACTTTGTTATATGCCGCAAAGCCGGAAGCAAGTGCCAATTTTTACATAGCTGACTGTCCTTTTGCTTCTTTTGAGGATCAGCTTCTCTATCGATTAAAAACAGATTTTCGTCTTTCAGGGCAATGGATTCTTCCACTAAGTGATCGAGTGTTAAAATGGCGGGATGGATACAGCATTCGGCAAGTGTCACCGCTTGATGTGATCGATCAGGTGAGAGAACCTGTGCTTTTTATCCATAGTCTTTATGATGACTATATTCCATGCGAGCAGAGTCAGCAGCTATATGCTCGAAAAAAAGGTGATAAACAGCTATTTATAGCGCCGCACGGGGCACACGCGATGTCTTTTAGTGAAAATAAAGAAGCTTACGAACAAGAAGTTCAAGCATTCCTTCAACCATTTGAATCGAATGATGATAAAAGAGGAGAATGAACAGCAGTTCGTCTCCTCTTTTTGAGCTAACTTATGCGATAGTCACCACTGTTGTATGATGTCTGCCCGCCAGTTCCATATGACTCTCTTCCGATTGCTGCTGACTCATGACCGATAATCCTGCAGTTGCTGCCAATAAAAGAACTATCAAACTCGTTTTCATATAAATGACCCCCATTTTGAATTTTTGATATGGCTTGAATCTTCCGTTCGTAAAACCGTGTCGATGCTTCATACAGTCCAAGCTCATTGTAATAATGAGCCGCATCAAGTGCCAATTCCTCAATGTCTGGGTATAAGCGCTTGTCCTCGAGCAGGTCTAATGTATCGTCTATGATCGTTATTTCTGCATCAACGTATAATGCTTTTAAGAACTGAAATTTGCAGATGTAAATTTCATCTTCTAATTCACAGGCTTTCATAATACCTTTTTGATAGAGGGTTAACGACTCTTCTATTTGTTTTTGTTTAAACAGGATTTGGGTGAGCATAAATAGTGGGTCTAGAGAGCGATTAAGATGGGTTAAATTCTCCTTTTCAAACACTTCAAGAGAGTCTTTCAGATAACGGCTTGCTTCCGCAAGATCGTTCATTTGGTAATAACAGTTACCTAAGTTGAAAAGGGCCGAACCTATGACTCGAGGGTTTCCAATCGTGCGTGCTCGATTTAGAGCATTTTTAAAGTAGGGCAATGCATGTTCATAGCATTTCAAATCATCATAGTTTGCACCGATGACAAATTCACAGTGGATGATTCTCAGCGTGTACGTTCTGTAGGCAGAGTACGTATTTAACGCTTGCAAGGCATAGTGCATCGAAAAGTGGGTTTGTTTCATGTGGTAGTATATTTCAGCTAATTTAAAGTAAAATTCTGCTCTTTCTATATCATCTGATATGAGATTGAGCTTTTTTTCTGCTGAACGGTAATAGGCAATGGCACTTAAATAGTTTTGCTGTTCAAACTCAAACATTCCTGTGAAAAAATGAACATAGTATTCAAGCATGTCCGTTAATTTCGTTTGCGAATGTTCGATCGTTTCTAACAGGTTTTTAATTTCTTCATCATTTGAGGCTTTCTTTGCCGGTTCAAAATATTCAAGCATCACCTTATGGCGAAAATCCATCAGCTGGTAAAACAGCAACAAGTTTTGATCCTGCTCCATCTCCAGAATTTCCTGCTCGATCTCGGCCTTCAGCTTCTCTGCTTTCATGACATGAAATCCGCAAATCTGCCTATACCATTCGTTTATTTTAATTCCAACCTGAGGCGATGACAGCTTGAGCTTCAATTCACTTTAGCACCTCCCTTCTCATATACGATACATGTTGTATTCTATCATATTTCCTCGAATGGAAGAAATATGAAATGTCATTTTTCGCAAAGTTTTCGGTATCCCGCAATAACCGCTTCCATTGCCTATTTTTCGGCATTTATATCCATGATTTTTTCATTTCTATTTTTTTCATTTTGTCGAATTGGTTGTTATAAAACAGTTTTTTGCGTTGCAAAAGATCATTTTTCAGATTAGACGTTCCCTGTTGTTTAATGAGATGATGAAGTCACGAAAAAAACCCTTTTGTCAAAAAGGGCTTTTATAATACATCTGTTACCTGTTCCATATTCTCTTTGATCCAATTGACAGCTAATTCGAGCGTTGGGAATTCTTCCGTTTCAAATGTGACTTCATCCTGAAGAAGCCAAACATCCTTTTTCACCGAATCCATTCCACCTATTGACCAGTGCAAAAGGGTATAGGGATGATTGTTATTTAAAAACGACACCCATGTTTTATTTTGTGCCGTGTTTTGTATCACTCTAAGCTTCTGATCCACTACGTTTCCACCTTACTTTACAAGTATGCCCATTCTTGGACTGAGTATTTGCTGAGGACTTTTCAGCATCAATGTATTGGCTTTTTCATTAAAATCGATGGTCATTTCCTCATCAAAGAATACCTTCTGTGCAATGTGTATATATAGTTTTAAATGTTGGCTATTATTAAGTTGTTCCCATTCACCTGTTCTTTCACTTGTTAACCAAAGCATTGGTACGCCACTCACTGCACAGCCACAACCTTCTGAATCGTAGCGAAGCAGTAATTCCTTAGTTTCGTTTCCTGTTTGCTGTTTTTCTATATATGTTTTAGCCTGTTCTGTGATGTGAATATACATGGCGAACATCCTTTTTAAATTGATGCTTACATTGTAACACATAAAACACCATAAAACATGCCACACGACTAAATCCGAAAGTCATATTCTTTGAAATACACGCTCTTCTCACTATGATTATATCTATCTATTGGCTCTTTTTGCTTCTTGTTTTTTAGAATTATACTTATGACGCTACCAATTTTAAAAAAGAATAAACAGGAGGTTTTAGATCGTGAAAAAAAGATTATCTCTCTGCTTCATCGGGGCACTGATATTTATGTTGAGTTTCGCTGTGCCAAACATGAAAGCGGCATCTGTCCTTGATGAAGTACGAGAAAGCTATGCGACTTATACGGGATCTGGTTACTCAGGGGGCGCCGCATTATTAGATCCTATTCCATCTGACATGAAAATTACGGCTTTAAATCCCCATGACTATAACTATAAAGGGATAAATGCGGCACTTGCAGGGGCTTACCTTGAAGTAAAGGGTCCAAAAGGAAAAACCGTTGTGTATGTAACCGATAAATATCCAGAAGGAGCGAAAGGAGCTCTTGATCTTTCTCATAATGCCTTTGCCAAAATCGGTAATATGGAAGATGGAAAAATCCCAATTAGTTGGAAAATTGTAAAAGCACCGATTAGCGGAAATGTAGTTTACAGAATAAAAGAAGGTAGCAGTAAGTGGTGGGCTGCGATTCAAGTGCGCAATCATAAATATCCGATTATGAAAATGGAATATTACAAAGATGGACAATGGGTGAACATGGAAAAGACAGACTACAACCATTTCCTTGGATTTAATATGGGGTCTAAATCTCTTCCTGTTCGAATCACAGATATCCGCGGGGTCATCGTAAAGGATAAATTACCCGCTCTTCCATCTACTGCTGCTTCACAGGCCTATACTGTAAAGGGCAATGTTCAGCTTCCTAATTAACGAGGAAAAGAGGTAGCTTATTTAAGAGCTTCCTCTCCTCCTTCTCTATCCCAGCGATATGCCTCATTTTCTATTACTTTTATGATTTCATTCTTTCCTGCCATATAGCTTTGTATATCTTCCCGATACTGATTTGCTAATTGTTCCTTGACAGACGCATACGCTACAGCTCGTTCTGGATGGGCCCTTAAGTAATCTCGAAACAATAAATGCCTTTTCACATCAGGATGATTTCTCTCATAAATATGGACATGATGCGTACGATTCAAGCCACCCTTTTGAAAAAAACGTCTCCCTTTTATGCCATTTTCACCGAGCGCTTGATATCCAAGATGTTCAAAGCTCTCTCTTTTTCTATCGATCTCTTTTAGATGACTTACTTCTATTAAGATATCAATAATGGGTTTGGCAACAAGTCCTTCAACTGACGTACTACCAATATGATGTCCTTCTATCCAGCTCTTTTGAATGATTTGCTTGAGTCGCTGCTTTTCTTGATGGAATTCTTCATGCCATTCTTTTTTGAATTCGACAACCTCAACCTTTCGCCTCGGTGTCCATTTCATTTTTGATAAGGTGAGCTCTTTTGCAACATGAATTACATTTGTTTCAAGAAATCCTAATTTTTCGTATAGCCTTTTTGCAGGGGTGTTTTTTTGCCCTGTGGTCAGTTCTATAGGGACATTTTTCTCCATAATTGTAGACATAAGTCTTGTTCCAATACCCTGCTTTAGCGCTTTGGGATGCACAGCCAATCGACTAATGATCAAATAATCTTTCTGCTCTTCATAAGAGGCAACACCTAGTAAGATTCCCTTTTGCTCAAAACCAATAAATTGCTCTTTTGCTTTCATTACATCTTGAATGGTCTCTTTTAATGGCGGAAGATCGGCATAGCCAATTTGTTCAGCTTCTTGTTGGTATGCAGCTAGTTGAATATGTAAGATCTGCTTTGCTACATCTCCTATTGTTTGATCTAAATTGACAATCATTGAATTGCCTCTAATTTTTTCACAAATAAAACACGATCTTCATTTATTCCATCATAGTCTGAAAACACGGAGATTCCTTCTACAGTTTTATCCCCTTTTTCAATTTGAAAGCCCAATTTTGCATGATAGGCAATTGATACTTTATTTACAGGTGCTGTTACCGCTTTAATGGTTGTTCTTCCTTCCTGTTTTGCCACATCATAAAAGGCTTGATATAGGATTTTTCCTATCTTTAATTTCCGATGGTCTGGATGTACACCTACAAAATGAATGTAGGCTTCATCTGAATGAGATTGTGATAGAAAACCGACTAAAAAGCCAATCAGTTCACCTTTTTCAACGACGACAAAACTTGTTTGCTGAAAATGTTCAAAAAATAGCTTCGGCAATTTTGCGCGCAAATCTCTACCTCCCCACCAGCTTTGGATGACGGATGTGACGGCGTAAAAATCTGACGGCTTCACTTGACGTATCATGATGACCTCGCCCCTTTTCATTTTTAACTTACCGCTCTCTTTTTTCACAAAAAACTGTTGTTTCAATAGTCTACCTGTCCGATTTATTGTTTGTAAAGATCACGTGTCAGCCTTTTTCCTTTCAGCTTTGTTGATTTCGTTCTTTCGCCGTCATCTCCTTTTAAATCTTCACACTTATTTCAAAAAGTTCACTTTTTGTGCGAAAGTTTCATTCTTTTGGTATGTTAAGATGGTTCATATAGGAAATGTAACAAATGTTTATTGGAGATGATGATATTGGTTTGGATTGTTACTTCACTTGTTGTGTTTAGTCTTTTAAAGCTTCTTGTCACTTCGCTGCCTTCTGGTGTTGTGGAACGCCTTTTTAGTCGTTATGCAGTGCATGCAAAAGTAACAAGTGATCATACAACGATCATGTTTGAAGATCGTCCGCTCGATGATCAGCAAGCATCTGAAATTATTCAACATTTTAATGATGCGATCTTTATTGAACGCTATTATATTTATCCTGGTGATGAAGAGCGCTTTCTTCGTCCGCAGGAAGGGCCTGCGCCGCTTACTATGCAAACAAAGCTTGGCAAGCATGATGTGACCCTTTATCTGTATCATTACGATGACCACGTGGATGTGGTGCGGCAATTTACTCATAAGCCGAAGAAAAAACTGACGGCCTATCGTTTGCGTTCTGAGCCGCTCCAAACATCTTACAATTTAGCACATGCTTAAAATATGTTGTATCAAAAAAGACGAAGTGGAAGACACTTCGTCTTTTTTGTATCGTTTTACACTCTTTTCTTTGAATGATTTACCAGTATCAATTTCGTCTCCTGACGGTTACAATAAGAACGGAACATACGTTCTAAGAGGTGAGAATAATGAATGAACGAGCCATTCTGCTTGTGGATATGCAATCGTTTTATGCGTCAGTCGAAAAAGTGGAGGCTCCCCACTTGAAGGATGTGCCGCTCATCGTCTCTGGAGATCCTGAGCGGCGGAGCGGGGTCGTACTTGCCGCTTGCCCGCTTGCTAAAAAACGGGGCGTACAAAATGCATCAAGATTATGGGAAGCACAGGAGAAATGCCCCGAAGCTGTCGTCGTACGCCCCCGTATGCAGCGTTATCTTGATATCTCTGTCATGATCACAGAGCTGCTTGAACAATACACAGATCTTGTCGAACCATATTCAATTGATGAACAATTTCTCGATATTACAGGCAGCCTGACACTACTCGGTTCTCCCCGTGAGATCGCTCAAAATATACAAACAACCATTATGAACCAGACGGGTATTTACGCACGTGTTGGCATCGGTCCTAATAAAGTGCTCGCCAAAATGGCCTGTGACCATTTTGCTAAAAAAAACACATCTGGCATCTATGAACTTCGCGCAGACAGTGTTGCGGCTGATTTATGGCCGCTTCCGATTGGAAAATTATTTGGCGTTGGTAAACGAATGGAGCACCATTTAAAACGAATGGGTATCAGTACCATTGGGACGCTTGCTACTTATCCGTTAGATCGGCTTAAAAAACGCTGGGGAATCAACGGAGAGCTTTTGCAGCGAACAGCATTAGGACTTGATCCCTCTCCGGTCACCGTTCACACACATAATGAACAAAAAGCGGTGGGACATCATATGACTCTCCCCCATGATTATGCGTCTTTTGAGGATATCAAAGTCGCTCTTCTTGAATTGAGCGAAGAAGTGGCAAGACGTGCACGCTTTAAGCATTATCTTGGTCAAACAGTGTCTGTTGGCGTGAGAGGCGCTGATTTTTCTCACCCGACCGGATTTCATAGACAAATCAAGCTTCATTCACCTACACAGTACGGGACAGATATTGCAGAGGCAGCCATTCAGCTATGTCAGCAGCACTGGGATGGTCAGCCCATTCGCAGTGTCGGTATTACCCTCTCTCAGCTGCAGTCTGACAGCCAGTATCAGCTGACTTTATTTGATCATCATGTTCAAAAAGACAAACTCAGCAAAGTATTTGATGCGATTCACATGAAGTATGGACCTGCTGCCCTGCTGCACGCTTCGTCACTGACAAGCGCGGGGCAGGCGTATCACCGCGCCGAAAAAATTGGCGGACATTACAAATAACGGAGGCGAACAGCCATGAATCCCAATAAATTAACACCTGGATACAACCTCATGTGGGAATCAAGCCGAATGATGCTTCCAGAGCACCGGGAGCAGCTGCTTGCTCAAAAACGGCAGAAAAAAAAATACACCCCTCCCCCGCTGAGCACCGATCAGCTGGAGGAAATGAATTTTTTGATCACACAGTCGATTACCGAGGATCAAGCGATTTGCGTGACATATGCCGAAGCAGGTAGAAAAGAGCAGTTTTGGGGCTGGGTCAAAGCCATTCATTATGAAACGCAGCGCATAAAAATCGTCAATGATGAAGATGTTCTCAACCTGTCCTTGCAGCAAATCGTCGCGATCGACCTTGATTAAATGGGGTCAAATGACCACACGAATCAGTGGCATAAAAGCACCGGCAGAAAAAAGCATGCGCCTCCAAATACGAGCCAATCATGCTTCTCTGCCATACGGCGGATGTCCCCTCCATCAAATTGTGTATTTAATTTGCACAATTTTTCATGTATGATTGGAACATCTTACAAACTCAGGGGAGAAACAGCATGAAAAATAACTTACGTACATTACATCCGCTTAGTTGGACGATCATCATCGGCACCATATTTGGCCGAATGGCGACGTCCATGAGCATTCCTTTTTTGGCCGTTTATTTAACACAAGTCAAAGGCGCCTCAGCTTCTTCTGCTGGATTAATCATTGCCGTTAGCTCTCTGATTGGGATCGTTGCGAGTTTTTACGGTGGATATATTTCTGATCGTATCGGAAGAAAAAAGGTCATGCTTCTATCCATCTTCGGTTGGACACTTGTCTTTGTTGGCTTTGCATTTGCAGATGCCATTTGGGTCTTCTTTATCATGAACGCTTTAAACGGACTGTGCCGGGCACTGTTTGAACCAACATCTAAGGCGCTCTTATCTGATGTCACCCCATCAAGTATTAGGTTGTTTGTGTTTAATTTACGCTATACAGCCATTAACATAGGGGTCATCTTCGGTCCTCTGCTTGGCTTATATCTCGGGTCATCGAAAACAACCTTCCCATTTCTTGTCGCTGCCTTCATTTATTTGTTATACGGATTAACGCTGGCTTGGCAATTTCAGAAACATCCAGTTGCTGCTCCAGAAAGCACGAAACAAATTGGGGTCAAAAAAGCCCTTTCCATTATCCAAAAAGATACGGTCTTTAGCATTATCCTCATCGGCGTTACCTTATGTTCGTTCGGGTATTCGCACTTGAGCTCAACGCTGCCTCAATATTTATCCGCTTCGCCTATGATTGAAGATGGTCCGAAACTGTTTGGATATCTTTTATCTTTAAATGCAGTTGTTGTCATTGTCGTACAATATCCGCTCATCATGATCGCCAAGCGCTACTCCACCATTTTGTCGCTCACCACTGGGAATATTCTTCTTGCCGGCAGTTTGTTTGCCATTGCTTTTTCACAGAGTCTAGGCATGCTTGCTTTCATCATTGTCGTGTTTACAATTGGAGAGGTTCTGCTGTTTGCGATGATGGATCTTTTTGTAGACAATGTGGCAAAGCCCGAAGTAAAGGGATCGTACTTTGGCGCGATCGGATTTTCTCAGCTCGGCAGTGTCGTCGGACCCTTTGTCGGCGGACTGTGCATTGACTATTTTGGCGCAGCCCACCCCCTTTCTATTTTTTCAGTGCTGTCTATCGTCACGATTGCAGGTGTACCGTTCTTACTCATTGGATACTACCGCCTGAAAAAGCGATCGGCGGCTGCCGTGGCTGTTAAAGTAAGTGGAGATCATTAAAAAAACCGCTCTTGATTTGAGCGGTTTCTCTTTATACTCGGCGGATAGCAATCTCTTCCACCTTATGCTGATCACCTTTTTTCAAAATGAGATCAGCTCGATATTTTGTCGGTAAAATATTTTGATATAAATTTGGGCGATTGACGGTATTCCAAATTGTGCTTGCCATGTAATCTGCCTCTTCATCCGTCAAATCTTTGTATTGATGAAAGAAGGATTCAGGATCTTGAAAAGCTGTTTCCCTCAGCAAACGGAACCGTTCTTTATACCATGATTGAATTTGCGTTTCAGCAGCATCTACATAAATTGAAAAATCAAAGAAATCTGATACAAACACACGCGGTTCATCCTTCAGATCATCCAGCGCTGGGGATTGCAGCACATTGATTCCTTCAATAATAACAATATCGGCATCCTCCACCGTTTCATACACCCCTTCAAGCCGGTCATAGGTCAGATGCGAATATACCGGGGCATGCACAGTTTGTTTACCTGATTTTAATTCATTTAAAAAAGACAACAAGGCTTTGACATCATAGCTTTCTGGGAATCCTTTCTTTTCCATGAGTCCTCGATCCTTTAATTCTTTTTGAGGATACAAAAAACCATCCGTTGTCACAAGACTCACTTTCAGCCCATCTCCAAGCCTCGATAAAAGCGTTTCGATGATACGGGCCGTTGTGCTTTTCCCGACAGCCACACTTCCAGCAATCCCAATTAGAAAAGGAATTTTCGCATGATGCGGGTAGTTTAAAAAGGCATTCACATGCTGATTTTTTTGTTTTTCTGCAAAGACATGCAATGTCAGAAAACGAATAAGTGGTATGTAAATATCTTGAACTTCTTCAAGAGATAAATAGTCATTTAATCCTTGAAGTGCTCTTGCTTCCTCTTCTGAAACAGATACCGGCATATATTCTCCAAGAGCAGACCAAGCCTCTCTTGTATGACGTGTATATAAAGTATTAAAATCTAGTCGAGTGTCACTCAAAGTCTTTCCCACCAATCTTCACTAAACTCGTAACCAAAAAGGACGATAATCCGATTGTAGCTTAAAATGAAGGCGCTGTCTTTATTTTTCCACTAAAGTTTGCTTCTTTTGCGGAAAAAAGCATTAAAAAAAGGAAAATGAGGGTAAATAAGAGTATTCAGTTCGATAGATAGAAGGGAGCACACCAAATGAAATATGTGATAATTGGCGGAGATGCAGCAGGAATGAGCTGTGCTATGCAAATATATCGAGAGGACCCGGATGCACATATTGTCGCTTTTGAAAAAGGAGAGATTTTCTCATATGGACAGTGCGGCCTCCCCTACTTGATCGGCGGTCTCATTGATCACCACAGCAAGCTGATTGCACGCAGCGCTGAAACGTTTCGCGACAAATACGGAATTGATGCTAGATGCTTACACGAAGTGACCTCCATTGACCCAAAGCAAAAAACGGTGTCAGGGTCTCATACAAAAACAAAAGAACCCTTTACCGAAAGCTATGACCGCCTCTTAATTGCGACAGGAGCAAGTCCCGTCACACTGAATTTAAACAATCAGCCGCTAGAAGGCGTACACATATTAAAAACTATTCCGCATGCGCTGTCCATTTTAGACCACTTAAAACAAGATATCACACATGTCACGATCATTGGCGGTGGATATATCGGCTTAGAGATGGCTGGAAATTTAAAAGCGCTGGGAAAAAAGGTACATATCATTCAGCGGGGTTCAACACTTGGTCCGGGCTTTGACCCCGATATGGCAAAGCACCTGAAAGAAGAGGCGGATGCCCAAGGCATTCACGTGACACTCGGGGAAACCGTGCAGACATTAGAGGGCGAATCACATGTCACAGCTGTTCAAACAGACAAACAAACCATAAAAACAGATATGGTCATCATGGCCATCGGCGTCACCCCGCAAACCTCTTTTTTAGACAAAACAGGAATCAAGCGACTTCCAAATGGCGCCATTGTTGTAAACGAATACATGCAAACCAATGTAAAAGACATCTATGCTGCCGGGGATTGCGCAGCCACTTATCACCGCATCAAACAATCTCTCGATTATATTCCGCTCGGCACAACGGCGAATAAACAAGGAAGAATCGCTGGTTTTCATATGACGGGAACAAACCGGGCGTTTCAAGGTGTGACTGGAACAGCAGTGATGAAATTTATGAGCGTGACAGCGGGACGAACGGGCTTATCAGAAAAGGAGGCACAAGCAGCTGACATTCCTTTTTCCACCATCACCATTGACAGTACGGATCACGCTGGATATTATCCAGATGCGCAGAAAATGAAAGTCAAACTGATTTACAGAAGTGATGACTACACCTTGCTCGGTGCCCAAATCATCGGAAGAAACGGTGTAGATAAACGGATCGATGTGATGGCAACTGCTCTTTACCAACAGCTAACCATAACAGATCTTGAAGATTTAGATATTAGCTATGCACCGCCTTTTAACAGTGTGTGGGACCCGCTTCAGCAAGCAGCAAGGCGGAGATAAAAAGACGGTCACAATAGCAGCTTACTTCAAAAAAAGAAACCAGTTCACAACCGGTTTCTTTTTTGTTATTTTTTCATCATCGCTTTGCGTGCTACTTTTTCAAATAAAAATGGGAATAATTGATACAATTTACTGCCAGCGTTCATCCATCCAGGCAGATTAATCTCTCTTTTTTTCGTCATCATAGCGGATACGACCTTCCCAGCCACCTTGTCCGCACTAAGCATCATGAATTCCACATTCTTCACATATTCACCGCTGCGATCGGCGATGGAAAAGAAGTCAGTGGCAATCGGGCCTGGATTCACTGTGGTGACGTGAATGCCGATGTCTGACAGCTCCATTCTGAGGCTGTTTGAAAAGCCAAGGACGGCATGCTTGGATGCGGAATAAATGGCTGATTTCGGGGTGGCTATCTTTCCTGCCTGAGAGGCAATATTGATAATATGTCCATGTCCTCTTTGTTTCATCTCTGGAATGACCTTTTTCGTGCAAGCGATTAAACCAAACACGTTTACTTCAAACATCGACACCATTTCTTCAATGGACGCATCTTCAACGAGATCGAACGCACCAAAACCGGCATTGTTAACCAAAATATCAACAGCCCCCACTTCTTCATATGCGCGATCAATGTCCTCAAGGTGACTGACATCTAGCTCCACGATGTGACACACTCCGCCAGCACTCATAATCTTTTCTTTTACACCCGTCAGCTTTTCAATTCGTCTTGCTGAAATCATGATCTCTGCGCCTTCTTCTGCTGCCAAATACGCCATTTTTTCACCAATGCCACCAGATGCGCCTGTAATCCATATTCTCTTTCCTGTTAATCGCCCCATACGTTTCACTCCTTAGTTTGCCCTGTAATAGAGAATTCCATCTTTTTGCACTTCTTCAATTTGTCCAGCCTCTAAGAGGACATCCAGCTGCCCAACTGTCTCTGACATCGTTAAAAATAAGGCCTCTTCGTACAACACTGGAAATAGCTTGCGGCAAAGATGAAAGGCAGTCATTTCTTTTCGTTTGAGCAGCTGATACATCGTATTTGCCCGTTTTTCTTGTTTCTTAAATCTTTCTTCGATCAATTCATGATGAGACGTGATGAGCTGCCCGTGTCCTGGATAAATCGTCTTGATCGGCAGATGAAGTAATCGATTGAGTGATGCTTTATATTGAAGCAGCGATTTTTGACGTTCCTCCCCTTCATACGGCGCTTCCATTAACGGGTTTGAGGAAATGGTTGTCAAAAGCAGATCTCCACCAATGAAATGGCCCGTTGTTTCATCTAGAAAGGAAAGATGAGACTGTGCATGTCCCGGTGTTTCCATCACAAAGAACTGTTCATGCCCTTTCAATCGATCGCCTTCTTTGATGACGTCATCTACATGTGCAGTACAAGAATATGTATAAGATTGCTTCACGATTCTTTCACACTCATCAGGGCGAAGCGGCACACCTAACTGCTCAAAAAATCGTTCCGTAAAAGCAATTTGACGCTCTTTAAACACAGGGTCCTGGCTAATATACGGCTCATTTAACTTATGTCCGATCACACGGACATGAGGTTTCATCAGATTTAAAAGACCGACATGATCTGCATGATGATGGGTCAACACCACTTGATCAATATCGTCAATTGATAAACGATGCTCTTGTAATTGCGTTACAAAGGCGTGCTCCGCCTCTTCTGTCATCGGCCCGCAGTCCACTAAGGTCACAGCTTCTCCTTTTAAAATATATGCATGTACATCCCCCACAGCAAATGGTGTCGGGATGGATAATTGAATGATGTCTTCTTTCACTTTTTTATGTCATCTCCTGCTTTTTGACTCATGGTTCATTGTCACTCCGTCTTCTTTATTCATTGTATCCTGCAAAGGGCAGACTGTCATGCGGTTTAGGCGGTCAATTTTTTTATCTGTCCCTATTGACACAAACTTGTCCATCGTTGCATAATGAACAACAAATATAAGATGCGCGGGTGACAAGGATTAGTAAGCAAAATAATGATGCAAGAGAGTGAGGTCCGCCGGCTGTAAGACCTCACCATCCTCTTATTTGCTGAACCTGCCCTTTGAGCTGTTAGGCAAACCTAAACGTTTCCCGCGTTAAGGGACTAGAGCTGAGTATGCATATTTGCATGCTAATTGAGGGTGGTACCGCGAAAAACCTTTCGTCCTTTTCAGGCGAGAGGTTTTTTTATTTTCTACAAGGAGGAGCAGCTTATGAGTAAAATTGGATTTATTGGTGCAGGCTCAATGGCAGAGTCGATGATGAAAGGTTTACTAAAAAGCGGCATCATGTCAAATGAAGATATTATTGTCACAAACAAAACGAATGAAAAACGGTTAGAAGAATTAAAGGTGCGTTATGGGGTCAAAACGGATTTCTCTCGTTCTTTTATTTATGAAGAAGCGGATATTCTCGTATTTGCTTTAAAACCGAAAGATGCGGAAAGCGGGATATCTGAAGTGCGGCCTCATTTACAAGGGCAGCTGATCATTTCGATTTTAGCGGGCATCTCCATTGAAACGATTCAACACTATGCTGGCGAGAAGACTGCGGTGGTTCGTGCGATGCCAAATACATCAGCGGCCATTCAGCAATCAGCAACAGGCATTGCCGTCAGTCAAGAAGTGACAGAGGATCAAAAGAAAAAAGCAATCGAGCTTTTTGAAACGATCGGTCATGTGACGGTATTAGATGAATCACAGCTAAATGCTGTTACGGCTATTGCAGGAAGCGGCCCAGCCTTTATTTATCATTTGATTGAAGGAATGGAGCGAGGCGCTTCGGAACTTGGGATGGACCAAGCAACAGCGAAGCTGCTCATCTGCCAAATGATTGCGGGCGCCGCAAACATGCTTCAAAGCAGCGGTAAAGAACCTGCTGAACTGCGCAAAGAAATCACAAGTGAAGGCGGAACGACAGAAGCCGGCCTGAACACACTTGCTGCCTATCAATTTGAAGAAGCCGTTGTCGATTGTGTCAAAACCGCAACAAAACGCGCAGCAGAATTAAACGAAATGTTTTCAGCAAGCACGTATAAATGATAGAGAAAAGCACCTGTTTTGATGACAGGTGCTTTTTTACATATACACATCTATTTTTTCTCACTAGCAACTTGATGTAAACTGCCTGTTTCACACTTCGGTTCTTTTTTAGAAATGGCTTGTTCTAATAAAGAATTACGTGCCTGATAAAAATTCACATCGATTAACAATTCTTGATGCTTCACTATTTAGCACCTCCTCATGCAGATGATTCACTCATTGACATGATGGCTTTGATTTGATCAAGATGATGTTGTTCATGTAAGGCGATCGTTTCAGCTAATATTTGCACTGTCATCACCCCTTCTTCAGGATGCAGACCTGATTGCTCCCATGTATCCTTTTCTAATAGATGAAGTGTCTTGCTTCTTCTCTCTTTCAATCGTTTAATCAGTGCTTTGATCTCCTGTACGTTAAATCTTTCGTAAGCTCTTTCCTTCACATACATTTCAGGATCATACGATTGAAAAGGCGTATGGTCATTTGATATTGCCTGCTCTATCCGCTCTGACCAGACTTCTTCTGTATCATACAAATGGCCTGCAATTTGCTTGATAGACCACTTGCCCTCTCCCAAAGATTGATCTAGTGTGTGCTCATCACATGTCTCCACTAGCTTTTCTAGTTCACGGATACTTTCCTGAAGCGATGTAGTAATTTCTGTTTTTGTTAATTTTCCAGTTTCCATTAAGTAATCAATGTCTCCTTTACAGTGAATGTATTTCTACTTTGGATTTATCTTGATGCTTCCCTTTAAGTAATAGTAAGCTATTCACTAAGCCTGCTACTATCACAAGTCCTGCCATCCCTATAGCAATGACATGTATAGGAATCAAATCTCCGATAAATGCCATGATGATAAACCCACTAATATAAAATATACGTGATAATGCAAGACCTACCGAAAAAACTCGGGCTCTTAAATGGCTGCTTGCATAGGTCATGATATTTGTTGAGTACAAAACTTCGACTGGGCTATATAACAGATTAGCTAATAAAACAACAACCAAAAATCCAATAAAAGACGTTTGTTGATAAGAAAGTGCATGTAATACTCCCAGCAAAATAATCGCTAACGTGGACCACTTTTTATAAAACTGAAAGGAGAATTTCACTTTTTTAAAGTATGCTGCAAGTGTAATCCCACCAATAATTTGCCCGAGCCCACTAATTGTATGACCAAGCCCTAAGCCAAAATTCCCTTCTCTTGCTACTTCTAAAATGTACAAGCTAAATAGAACATACACGATACTTAAAGCAAATTCTCTTGACATCAATATCCATATCGCACTTTGAATTTTGGGTGATCCTTTAATTTCTTTGATCCCCTCTTTAAAGCTTTGAACATATGACACATACTCTTTTTTTTCAGATGCCTCTTTCGCTTTAATAGGAATTAACAGCATGGCTGATAATAAAAATGTCATCGCATCTACTAAATAAATTGTAGAAATGGACCATATTTCTGTCACCAACCCGCCTAACCCTGTCGCAATGAGCATCGATGCGCTAAAAGATGTGGCGAGTAAACTATTTCCCTTAGAAAGCTGCTCTTTGTCTATGATTTCAGGTATCATAGATGAACGAGCAGGCAGATATATACCAGAGAAAGCACCATTTAACGCTAATAATAAATAAAGGATAAACGGTGTAACATCCATTGTGACAACAAAAACAAACCCTAGTCCAATGATAAAACGTGCCACATCAGCGAAGATCACTACTTTCTTATAAGAAAACTTATCTATAATTGGGCTCAAAAGCATAGATGTTAAGATAAGGGGAAGCATAGAACAGATAAATAGAATGCTTAGATGGGTGGCTTTTCCAGTGAGTTCATAAATTAAACCAATTGTCGCTATCGTTCTAAACCAATCTCCAAAAGCAGATAAGTTTTGCCCAATAAAGAAACAGACAAAGTTTTGATCTTTAAAAAGAGATGGCGTTTCTTTCTTTAAAACCATTAGATGAGCACCTCAGTTGACTCATACCAGCCTAACTCTTTTTGCATAAATCCTACGGCTTGATCATAATTTTCTCTTTCTTTTTCTGGTATAAGATCTACTAAAATCGCAGGATACCAAGGCTTTGCTTCTTCCTTTATCACAAAATATTGCTCCGCTTCTTCTACGACTCCCTTCATCATAAGTAATTGTAGTTTACGATAGATTTCCTCACGTTTTGGCATTTGATTGATGTGCGCTTTCTCTATTTTCATAGTTTTAGGGAAGAAGACGAGCCTTCTATCAAAAGCATGATATTCTCTAGATTTAACGATAGGCAATTCTTGATTCGTCAGGCTTTCAATATATTTTTGCGTATTTCCTTCATTTGACCATATCATGCCTTGTATATAGGAAATCGCTCCTGTTCCTAGGCCAATATATTGATCTTCGTAACCTCCGTAAATCACTTCGCCATATTGAAAACGTTTATTCTGATGCTCTGGAGCCATAAACGTATACACATAATTCTGATGCCAACCATTCGTTTTTAAATGACGGTATAATGTATCACTAAACTCAAACTTTTCTTTAGGATTTGGCGGCATAGGCACCTTGCCTTTATTAATTTTTGATAACCATCCCTTTGAACAAGCAATATATTCTAGTGGATACGTATCAATACTTGTGCTTCTTAATGCCATCACTCCATTGATGTCTGCTATCATCTCTTCTTTCGTTTGACCGGGCAACTGATAAAGTAAATCAATATTATAAGATTGGAAATGACGCTTCATTAAGTCAACAGTCTGAGAGATTTGATCAAAACTAGCCGTTAAATTGAACATTTTTCGATAATGTTCATTTAATGTTTGGACACCAAAGCTTCCTCGATTGGCTCCACCTTCAGCCATGGCAGCCACTCTTTCTGGTGTAGCTGTTTTTGCTTCACATTCAAAGGTCCATTCATAATCAGAAGATAGTGTGAAATTTTCTTTTATGGCGGTCGAAAGTCGATAGATTAGTTCTGGGGGCATAATGGAAGGCGTTCCTCCTCCAACGAACACCACATCAAATGTCATTTTTTGAATACGAGGGGACTGGGATAAAATACGAATCTCACTGATTAAAGCATCTATATACTTTCCGATAATGGGCTCATATTTGGTGGATTTGATAAAAGGACAAAACGAACAAATCGTATCGCAGAAAGGGATATGTAAATATAAAGCATTTTTCCCTTTTTGAAATGTTCGTTCTTTTTGAATGAATTCTGTCACACGAGATTGTGCTCCTTCTTGGCTAGCTTGGCCAAAAAACGGATAAAGAAAATTCCATAAAGGCGGATGCTCTTCATAATAACTTTTCATATTTGACATTCCTCTCACCCAACTTTCGTCTATTTTTAACCCACATACAAATAAATTCACAGAGAAGCTGATTAAATTGCTTCTCTGCGATACACTCTTTCGATAAATATTGATTCAATTCATTAGATTGCAATCCACTCGTTACGCTTCATCTTAATCACCTCCTTATAATTAGGATAATTGTAATCAAATTACACAATTGATTATAATAGACTTTTCTGAATATTTCAATCATTTTAACTATTTTTTGTAAGGACTATTGTTTTAGATAGCAATTTACATATATAACTTTTGGCAGAACGAAGCAAATATAACACGCACATTCACAATCAAAAGCCCTATCATCACGATAGGGCTCTTCATCATATACTTACTTTTTCTCTAACAAAGCATGAATCGCTGATTCTAGTAATTCTGGCAAAATGCCGAATGAGAACGGGATGTGCAGGCGCTCTGTCCATTTGTGTGGGTCCTTTCCTAATGGACCCACGTTGATGACTGGAACGTAAAGTGCTTCCTTTTCTCCTTCTGGTAAAGAATAGCCTTTCTGGTAAAGCGGCATATTGGTCGTGTAATGACCTACGTCCTGTTTTTCGAGCTGTAAGTAACTTAAATCAGACAATCCCGGAAAATATTTCACTTCTTCTATTTCAAGTCCATAACTCTTCTTTGCTTCTATTTGAATCCTCTTTAAAGTTGCTTGGATATGCGGATCTTCCGTTGAGGAAACGGCTGGATAAAATGGCGGACTATAAAATAGAACAATGAGCGGCCCTTCTTCCTTACAAAGCGTCGTCAGCTCAGAGACGATTTTGGTTGAAAAATCACGATCTCCAAGTTCACCTCGATTGGCGAACGCATAGTTCACAATACGTTCAACCTCCTGTTTACCTGAGCGTTCAGCAGCTTTTTGATACAGCTCATGATACGTGAGAACGGTAATCCTCGTATCAATTGGTGTAAAAGGTTTAAAGCGCTGAAATTCTGCTGTTTTTTGTTTAAGATCAGCTTCGATTTGGTCTGCTGCTTGTTTCGCCGTGTCATAAAGAAGCCCGTGCAGTTCTTCACTTGAACGATTCATCATCAGCACATTAAATAAAGAAACAGCTGTGTGAGGTGTTTGAACGGAATAGGCTTCTTTTAAATCCTTTTGCATTAAGTTGGTTGGGGGCGGCGTGACTTCACCATCTACTTCCTCACAATAATCACTATTCAGCTCTAACAGCCGATTTAATTCAGATACCATGAAATTCGCATTTAAGCCTGAGAACGGCTCTCCTACATGTGTTTCAATTCCTTTGCAGAAAAATCCAGCCAGCACCTTTCCTATACTGCCTGTATACATATAATAATGTTCATCACCTGGATACTTTTCAAACATAGGCTCACTGTTTAAGCACGCGGTATAGTCAAGGTCATGCTTTTCCTTAAGCTCCTTTAGTTTTGGAACAGCTTCAAGCATTCCTTGAGAATTCACTTCTTCATCCGGGACTGTGATGAGTAGGACATTTCCATCAAATGTCTCTGCCATCGCTCTTTCAAGCATAGACAGCTGTACAGTAAGACCTGCCTTCATATCCATGGCACCTCTTCCGAATAACCAGTCACCTGAAGCTAGATCTTCTCTTGCTCTTTTTGGGAGAAGCACACTTTTTTGAGAAAATGATGCCATTAACTCTTCAGGCTTGCATGCCATGTTTTGAAATTCACCGTAATCTTCTGTATCGACGACATCGAAATGACT
This sequence comes from Bacillus sp. FSL R7-0672, assembly GCF_038601465.1. Classification (NCBI taxonomy): domain Bacteria; kingdom Bacillati; phylum Bacillota; class Bacilli; order Caryophanales; family Bacillaceae; genus Bacillus; species Bacillus sp. FSL R7-0672. Next base: position 2,164,718 of record NZ_CP152010.1, read on the forward strand.
AAGCAGCAAAACGGTACGAGAAAGCGAACTGCGCTTTACAAGCGCCGTTAAATAATACCGGCCATCTTTCATCGGATGCAAAGCCAAATCATCAGGGTTCTGCTTGTAATAAGGCCGCTCCCTCAGTAAATAATATAAATATTCAGCTAACGCCACTTCTCCAGTTGTACCCGATATGCTTTCATACTGCATAAGAGCAGTGAGCAGTTCCTTTCGTTCACTCTCTGTTTGCCATTTCATTCGTTCTCCCCCTTTGCTTTCTCTATTTTCTCCATTATACAAAAACGTGTATAAAAGCTATATTCTTTGAGCACCTTTTATGACGAAAGTTTGAATGGCTGTTATAATCGGCTATACAATTCTATGAGGAGGCGAAGGTATTTGGAAACAAAACTCTTTTCACCATGGACATTAAAAGGTGTTACGCTGAAAAACCGCATCGTGATGTCCCCGATGTGTATGTATTCATCCTATGATCGTGATGGGAAATTACAGCCTTTCCACTTTACACATTATATTTCCCGTGCACAAGGTCAAGCTGGCCTGATCATGGTGGAGGCAAGTGCCGTTTCCCCTGAGGGAAGAATTAGTGATCAAGATCTCGGAATTTGGAGTGATGAGCACATTGAAGGCTTCGCTTCATTAAACGAACAAATCAAAGCATACGGAACCAAGACAGCCATCCAGCTGGCTCATGCAGGACGTAAAGCTGAACTAGATGGTGACATCCTGGCACCATCTAGCATTCCATTTGACGAACAGTCTAAAATCCCTGCCCAGATGTCCGTCGATCAAATCAAAGATACCGTTCAGGCGTTTCAGGATGCAGCTGTCCGGGCAAAAAAGGCCGGCTTTGACATTATTGAAATTCATGGGGCGCATGGCTATTTGATCAATGAATTTCTTTCACCGCTGGCGAACCACCGAACAGACGACTATGGCGGTTCACCAGAGAACCGTTATCGTTTCTTAAGAGAAGTCGTCGATGCAGTCAATGAAGTATGGGAAGGACCATTATTTGTCCGTGTGTCTGCCTCTGACTACACGACAAAAGGACTTGATATTGCCGATTACATTGGCATTGCTACATGGCTGAAGGAACAAGGTGTCGACTTAATCGATGTCAGCTCAGGCGCTGTCATACAGGCGAAAATCAGCACATTCCCTGGCTACCAAGTGACCTTCGCAGAAAAAATCAAAGAAGGTGCCGGTATTCAAACAGGTGCTGTCGGTCTGATCACATCTGGTGTACAGGCAGAGGAGATTTTACGAAATCAGCGTGCAGACTTAATTTTTATAGGCAGAGAATTTTTACGGGATCCATACTTTCCAAAAACAGCTGCCCAAGAGCTTCGTACATCCATCGAAGGCCCGCGTCAATATGACCGCGCTTGGTAAAAATGCATAGGAAAAAGGTGTCTATTTTTTGAAATAGGCATCTTTTTTGTTTTTAAGAGAAACATATCTGCCTTTTGTGCCGTCTTTTAGCTAAAGAACCACTTAGAGGAGATGGAAGAATGAACTCGGCAATGATTGAAAGAATGTATCATATAGATGGACATCATTTTTATACAAAACATCGTCAAGGCAAAAGGCAAGCCACCATTATCTTTGAAGCAGGCTACGGCATTTCGGGTGATACGTGGTCGAATATGGCCCGTGATATTGATCCTGAGCTTGGGGTTTTCTTATATGATCGATTAGGAAACGGAAAAAGCAGTGACAGCAGTGAAGGAAGAACATTGCATGATCTTGCAGATGATTTAGATGCGCTGCTAGAAGAAGCCAATATTCAGCCGCCCTTTCTCATTGTGGCTCACTCATTTGGCTCTCTTGTCAGCCGGTTATGGGCAAGCCGCAGAGGAGATGACGTCATTGGCATGGTGCTGTTAGACCCGGCAAGTGAGGAGCAAGAACAGGTCATCCTCCCGCTTTTATCAAAAGAAGAACGCACCTCATATATGGCGCAATTTACAGCAGAATGTACGCATGAGGACTTTCAGCAAATGCTAAGCACAATAAAAGAGGAACAAACCCATTATGGGATGATGCCGCTCCTTGTCATTTCATCAGGTAAGAGCCGATTGTTTCATCCAGCACACGAGGCATGGCTCAGACTTCATAAACGGATGCTGTCTTTGTCATCTCAAAGTGGATGGATTCAAGCGCAGCACAGCTCGCACTATATTCATCATGATGAACCGCATATTGTACAGCTTGCGATCTATGATGTATGGTGCGCAGCGAAACAACCTGTTTCCTATTATCAAACAGCCAATTAAAAACAAAAACTCCTTGACTAGGGAACTGACCCCATAAGATGAGACAAATAAAAAACACCTTCAAGTTTGAAAATGGATCGTTGTGATCCGAAATAAAACATGGAGGTGTTTTTTCTATGGGGACAAGAGTGAGTTATCCGGTTGAAGTCAAACAGAAGGCTGTAGAAATGAGATTGGCAGGCGTACCTATGAAAGAGATCATGCAGAAATTGAATATCAAGAATAAGACGCAGGTTCAGACATGGGTGAGGTGGCATAAAGCTGGGGATACACACCGGTTCGAACAGCCTGTTGGAAAACAATATACCTATGGAAAGGGTCCCGAGTACTCTTCCGAATTAGAGAGACTGCAGGCAGAAAATCGCTATTTGAGTCAACAGAATGAAGTTTTAAAAAAGTACAACGAATTGGAAAGGAAGTTGATAAGGAAACGTCAATCAAACTGGTAGAAGAATTGTGCAAAACGATGACGGTACAGGACATCTGTGTCCATTTAGGCATCTTACGTACTTCGTATTATAGATGGAAAAAGGATCTGACTCAGAATCATTCTAAAAGACAACTAGAGAAACAGGTCGGCACGTTGTGCCGAAAGCACAAATATCGATATGGTTATCGAAAAATCACAGCCATACTAAAAAGGAGAATGCGTATTAACCATAAAACTGTTCAACGCATCATGCAGAAAAACCAGTGGCAATGCCGGGTTAAAATGAAAAAGCGTAAGAAGAATGGGCAGCCCTATGCCGTGGCCAGTAATATACTGGATCGGAACTTTCAGTCTGATCGCCCTCTTGAAAAACTAGTAACGGACATCACGTATTTGCCTTATGGACAGAAACAATTGTACCTTTCCAGTATATTGGATTTATATAATGGAGAAGTGATTGCTTTTACGATTGGTGATAAGCAGGACACAGACTTTATCTTAAACACACTTAATCAGCTCCCAGCACTGCCTGAGAATTGCGTGTTACATAGCGATCAAGGTTCTGTGTATACATCTTACGAGTATCAGAAAGCTGTTCATATAAAAGGCATTACCATGAGCATGTCCCGTAAAGGGACGCCCGCTGATAATGCCTCCATCGAATCGTTTCATTCCTCACTAAAGTCTGAAACGTTCTATCTTAACAGGATTGACCGCACTACGACCAGCATCGTAGAACGCACTGTCAAAGAATACATTTATTATTATAACAACATTCGTATTCAAACGAAACTAAACAACCAATCACCGATAAACTATCGGCAATTGGCTGTATAAAGGTGTTTTGATCCCTGTCTCAAAAACGGGGGTCAGTCCCTAGTGACTCGTCAAGGAGTTTTTTCTTTATGCCGTTGGAGCGGACTGACTTTTTTTAGACAGCAGCTTTTCAATGCTGACAAGCTGAACACATAATGTAAAGATGTCAATCGCTTGCTCTAGTTCTTCAAGTGATGGGAACGTTGGCGCAATGCGAATGTTACGATCAAGCGGGTCTTTTCCATAAGGATAAGTCGCGCCTGCACCTGTCATGGTCACACCAGCTTCTTTTGCCTTTTGCACAACAGCTTTTGCACAATGATCAAGCGTATTTAAACTAATAAAATATCCGCCATTTGGCTTGTGCCATTCTGCAATGTCTTTCCCGCCAAGTGTTTCATCAAGAATGGAAAGAACGAGGTCAAACTTTGGCTTAATGATCGCAGCATGTTTTCTCATATGTTCCTTCAAGCCTTCTGGATTCTTGAAGAAACGAAGGTGTCTTAATTGATTGATTTTGTCTGGTCCAATCGTTTGAATCGATAATTGTTTTTGAGTAAAGCTCACATTATCCGGGCTAGATGCCATGAGTGCAATACCTGAGCCTGGGAATGTAATTTTAGAAGTAGACGCAAACATAAACACACGATTTGGGTGCCCTGCTTCCTCTACTGCTTGAAAAATATCTTTTAACGTATCAGGCGTATCAGTTAGGTGATGGACTGCGTATGCATCATCCCAAAAAATGCGGAAGTCGTCTGCTTTTGTTTTCATCGAAGCAAGGCGGTCAACCACCTCATCTGAATACGTAATGCCATCTGGGTTGCTATATTTTGGTACACACCAAATGCCTTTAATCGCTTCATCCTCTGCGACCAATTTTTCGACCTGATCCATATCAGGTCCATCAGCTTTCATATCTACCGTGATCATCTCTATGTTAAATAGCTCACAAATGGAAAAGTGACGGTCATATCCTGGGCTTGGTGCAAGGAATTTTACCTTTGGCAGCTTTCCCCAAGGTGTTTTGCTGTCATATACGCCGTGGGTCATGGCACGGGCAATGGTATCGTGCATCATATTAAGACTGGAATTACCGCCGATGATGATTTGTTCTGGTTTCAGATTGAGCACATCTGCAAAAAATGTCTTCGTTTCAGGAAGCCCTGTCAAACCGCCATAGTTACGCACATCTGTGCCATCTTCAGCCGTCATCGCATCCTTTGATGTCACAACATCGAGCATACCCATAGACAAATCGAGCTGTTTTGGTGAAGGTTTTCCTCTAGACATGTCTAAGTGTAAGTTTTTACTTTTATAAGCTTCGTACTCATTTTGTAGTGCTGCATATAGGTCATTTAATTCTGCTTCACTTAACGCTGTAAAACCGCTCATCTTTGATTGTGCCTCCCGTATTCTTCATAGTTTCATTCGTCATTTGTTTTTTCTTCACCATTTTACCACTACCTGAAAAAGAGAGTCATTATAAATATCAAAAAAATCACACAACTTTTTTTGACGATTCATCCAATTTTTACAGGGTGCGGTCAATGGAAAAAGAAGAGAAATCCTGTGCAGCTTCTGTCAGCGGGAATATATCGCGGGCTTCTTTCAATAGTTGTTTCAGTGCCTCTTCTCCTTGGTAACGTGCACTAATATGGGTCAAAATTAATCTTTTTGCGCCTGCTTCCTGCGCTGTTTTCGCTGCTTGCTCTGTCGTGCTGTGATAATAATTGTAGGCTAGATCAGCATCTTCTTTACCGAATGTTGCTTCATGGACTAACACATCCGCATCCTTGGCAAGCCTTGTTATATTCTCGCATAAACGGGTATCTCCTGAAAATGCAACGATCCTCCCTTTTTTAGGGGGTTCCAAATAATCGGTTCCATCAATGATTCTTCCATCTTCGAGTGTCACGGTTTCCCCATTTTTCAACCTCTGATACAAAGGTCCAGGTTTTACACCGATTTCTTTTAGGTCTTCGGCTTTTAATGCACCTGGTACATCTTTTTCCACTACCCGATAGCCGTAAGCTGGAATACCGTGAGATACTCGTCTTGCTTCTACTTGAAAGGTATCATCTTCAAATACGATCCCTTCATCTATCTCTATGATATGCAGCGGATATGTCAAATGCGTTTGTGTAGCTGAAAGTGCTGCGTTCACAAACGCTTTGATGCCCTTAGGTCCATAGATCGTTAGTTCATCCTCTCCGCCTTGGAAGGATCTGCTGCCAAGCAGTCCTGGGAGACCGTATACATGATCACCATGCATATGAGTGATAAATATTTTCTCAATTTTTCTCGGTTTAATCGTTGTATGTAATATTTGATGCTGCGTCGCTTCTCCACAATCAAAAAGCCACACTGCTTTTCTTTCTTCTAAAAGCTTTAGCGCAGTGCAAGTGACGTTTCTAGTTTTTGCAGGAATGCCTGCACCAGTTCCTAAAAAGAGCAGTTCCATTACTTTTCCTCCTAAAGCCGGTATACAATATCTTCATTCATATAGAATACATGAAGAGAAGGTAAATGTGAATTCACCGGAATTTTCGAAAAAAGTCAAACGAGAGCAGAAAAAGTCGAATCAAATGTTTGCTTTACGAACAATGAACCTTTAAAATAAAGAAAATGTACATACATTCTGGTTTTTACAACAATGCTACGAATAAAGTGAGGTACTTTTCGTGAATACAGAAACTAACAATCCAAAAGCAGTCATTGTCATTTTTGGCGCAACAGGAGATCTTGCCAAACGCAAGCTCTACCCTTCTATACATAGACTTTATCATAGCGGAAAACTTGGTGATCAATTCGCCGTCGTGGGTGTTGGACGCCGTCCGTGGTCTCATGAGGATCTAAGAGCTGTGGTGAAAGAATCTGTTTCTTCTAATGATGCAGAAGCGAAAATAGAGGAATTCAGTTCACATTTTTATTATCACGACTTTGACGTATCAAGCCCTGCTTCCTATCAATCGCTTAACACACTTCTAGCAGGCCTTGAAGATACGTACAGCATCCCAAACAACCGGATGTTCTATTTAGCGATGGCACCGGAATTCTTCGGAACGATTGCAAAGTTCCTAAAAAGTGAAGGTGTATCAAAAACAACTGGCTGGTCAAGACTTGTCATCGAAAAACCATTTGGCCATGACTTGCCAAGTGCGAAAAAGTTAAATGAAGAAATTCGAGATGCATTCTCTGAAGATCAAATTTATCGTATTGACCACTATCTCGGTAAACAAATGGTTCAAAACATTGAGGTCATCCGTTTTGCAAATGCCATCTTTGAACCACTTTGGACAAACCGATATATCTCAAACATTCAAATTACATCTAGTGAATCATTAGGGGTTGAAGACCGGGCCCGTTATTACGAAAGTTCAGGTGCACTAAGAGACATGGTCCAAAACCATATGCTTCAAATGGTTGCACTTTTAGCAATGGAGCCGCCAATTAAACTGAATACCGAGGAAATCCGCAGCGAAAAACGGAAAGCATTACGCGCTCTTCGTCCTTTCTCTAAAGATGAGGTCGATCAATTCTTTGTCCGCGGACAGTATGATGCTGGTACGGTTGATGGCGGCATGGTTCCTTCGTATCTTGAAGAGCAAAATGTAGACCCGAACTCAAACACGGAAACATTCGTTGCAGGGAAGCTGCTCATTGATAACTTTAGATGGGCCGGCGTGCCATTTTACATTCGTACTGGAAAACGTTTAGAAAAGAAATCTACTCAGATCGTTGTTCAATTTAAAGACATTCCAATGAACCTGTACTATGGTAACGGAAATTCCATGCATCCAAACTTACTCGTCATCCACATTCAGCCAGATGAAGGTATTACCCTTCACCTGAACGCTCGTAAGCTTGATGGCGGTACATTTGCAAAACCGATTAAGCTCGACTACCAAACAAACTATAACGACATCATGAATACACCAGAAGCCTATGAAAAGCTGATTCATGACTGCTTGCTAGGCGATGCTACGAACTTTGCTCACTGGGATGAAGTGGCGCTTTCTTGGAACTTTGTGGATCCGATTTCTGAGAAATGGGCAGAAAACAAAACATTAAAACCAAATTATCCTGCTGGTTCTATGGGACCGAAAGAAGCCGATGAGCTTCTAGAAAAAGACGGGTATCATTGGTGGAATATATAAAATGATATAAAAAAGAGCAGTCTCCCTTGGGGGTTCTGCTCTTTTTTTAACGTCCTGTTTTTGTAATTTCAACCGTTGAAAAGTCGAACTTATCATAGCGGTGATGACTAAAGGAGTACTCAAACGGCCGGCCTGTGTTTAAATAAGCAACCTGCTCGACTTCTAGCACAGGATCCGTTGGGTCACAGCCTAAATATTGCTGGTCCAGCTCGTCTGATTTAGCTGCTCTAATTTTCTTATGCGCTCCTGCCACTTTTAATTTCAAATCATTTGATATGTAGCCATAGATTGATCCCAATAGAACCTCTTCATCTATTCCCTTAATGAGATTGACGGGCATAAACGTTTTTTCTAATACATATGGCTCCTCGTCCACAAGACGGAGACGGATGATGTCATAAATGGGTGTGGTGGAGTCTATGGATAGGTGGGCTGCCACCTCTTTGCTTGGAAAATGGACATCAAAGTGAATGATTTGAGTCGTGACGTTTTTATCCGCCATGACTTTTGTGAACCCTTTATTTTCATGTCCTGACACATTGATTGCCCCTTGATTGAGCGCTGCCTTCACAATAAATGTACCGTGTCCTCTTTTTCTAAAGAGCAGACCTTCTGCTACGAGAAGATCGAGCGCACGCTTCATCGTCATTCGGCTGCATTGAAATTCAGCGGCAAGCGAGTTTTCATCTGGAATGGGTTGATCTTCTGGATAATATGCTGTTCCTATTCGTTTTCTGATTTCTTCTGAAATGAGTTCGTACTTTTTCATCTCACACCACCAACTGACTTGTTTTTTCATAGCTTCCTCTCATTCTACACTAAGCCTAGTGAGCTTAAAAGGTACGAGCCATTTTTGTTTCATCCACTTATGGCCACATAAGAAAAATACTTGCCCTTTTCAAGGAAAGAGCAAGTATTTTGATTAAAAACCGTCATTTTCTGATACCGATTGAAACCAGTATCCGCTTTTCTTAATCGTACGTTTTCCGTCTTCTTGAAGATCAACTGAGACAAATCCATAGCGATTCTTATAGGCATTCGACCATGACCAATTATCCATAAACGTCCACAGATGATAGCCTTTTACATTACTTCCTTCTTGAATGGCTTGATGCACCCATTTAAGATGCTCAGAAATAAAGTCAATGCGGTAATCGTCATGAATCATTCCTTCTTCATCCTTAAACCGCTCTTCTCCTTCGACACCCATTCCATTTTCAGAAATAAAGCATTCAATATTATCATAGTCTGTTTGGACTTTTTTCAATATATCATAAATGCCTTTTTCATAGATTTCCCAGCCACGATACACATTCATTTTTCTTCCCGGCATGTCAAACGCATCAAAATAATGATTTGGCATAAATGGTGCATTTGGATGCGGCATATGCTCTTTCGCTTTCACTCTTCTTGGCTGATAATAGTTGATTCCAAGGAGGTCGACGGTATTCTCTTGAATGAGCTCAAGGTCTCCTTCTTGCATACTAGGCATAAAGCCTTCTTTCTTTAACACCTCTACTAGTTTCTCTGGGAAATGTCCCTTCACCGCAGGATCTAGGAAGGAACGGTTAAAGAAAGCATCCGCCATCTCAGCTGCTTCTAAATCGCGCGGATTCTGGCTTCTCGGATAAGATGGGGTAAGATTGAGGATGATGCCAATCTTCCCGCCTTGCTTCAACTTTTTATAAGCCGCAATCGCCTTCGCATTTGATAAAAGTTCATGATAACCGACCTGTACAGCCTTTTGGAAATCGACTTCATTTGGATAATGAAAGCTATACATATATCCGCCTTCTACAGGAACGATCGGTTCATTATGGGTAAACCATTTTTTCACCCGATCGCCAAATAATTGAAAGCATAATTCTGCATAGCTCACATAATCATCTACTACCTGTCTGTTGACCCAGCCGCCTTTTTCCTGTAGCGCCATTGGCATATCGAAATGGTACAGGTTCACAAACGGCTCAATATCATGTGCAATCAGTTCGTTGATCACATCATTGTAAAAAGATACTGCTTCTTCATTGACCGAACCTTTCCCTTCAGGCAAAAGACGTGACCAGGAAATGGATAACCGGAATGAATTGTGCCCAATTTCTTTCATCAGACGAATATCTTCTTTATATTTTCGGTAAAATTGGGATGTCACGTTCGGTCCTACGCCATCAAAAAAACGAGTCGGCTCTTGCCCAAACCAATGATCCCAAATATTCGGTCCTTTTCCATCACCAGGGACGCTGCCTTCTGTTTGCGTGGCAGAGGCAGAAGATCCCCACCAGAAACCTTCTGGAAATGTATATGATTGCTTGTTATTTTCCATCGACATGTATTGAGTCTCCTTCACCTTTGATGTTGGTTGTTTTTGTTTTTTCCGTTGTGGTTATTTTTTCATTTTTCACATTCATACGGTCAATAAATTTCAGGAACGGGAACCAAATGACAAACACGATCATCAGGTTAAACAGCTGAAGCAGGCCGCCCGCCAGTGAATTGGTTGCCATTATTCCGCTAATAAAGATCGGCACCGTCCAGGGAATATTCACGCCAGTCGGCGGTGGTACAATGCCTGATGCCATCGCAAAATAAGAAATACATGTAATAACCATTGGCGCCAAAATCCATGGAATGAGAATAAGCGGGTTCATGACAATCGGTAAACCGAAGATAATCGGTTCATTGACGTTAAATAATCCTGGTCCTAAGCCGAGCTTTGCTACTTGTTTTAATTGCTTACTTTTCAGGAAAATTAAAATCGTAAACACAACAGCCAGCGTCATACCGGTTCCGCCCATACCAACCGTATAAATTTCGATAAACTGCTTGCTGATGATATTCGGAACCTCACCAGTTTTTGTATAGCTCTCTAGGTTTTGAATGGACAACGTATTCCAAATGGGGTCCATGACAGAGTTGATAATAATTTGGCCGTGAAGCCCAAAGAACCAAAGAATTTGTATAAAGAAAACAGCGATCAAGGTCGGAATGATACCGCTTCCAAGTCCGACAAGCGGTGCCTGAATCGCATGATAAATCAAGTCATGCATATTTGTTTTGAAGCCTTGTGTAATGATGATATTGATCAGTAAAAAGGCTGTGAGTGTCAAAGTAGCCGGGATCAGTGCAGCAAAAGACTTAGCAACAGCTGGCGGAACCCCCTGCGGCATATTGATGACAAATTTCTTTTGGACAAAATAACGATAAATTTCAGCAGACAAAAAGCCTGTGATCATTCCAAGGAACATCCCCTTTGCTCCTAAACGATCGACTGGTATTACGCCTGCAATAGATGCACCGCCTTCTTGTTCTAGTAGAAATGGCGTCAGAAGTAAGAAAGACGCTAATGCAATCACGCCGCCAAATACAGCTTCCACATCATAGCTTTTCGATAAATAGTAGCCAATCCCAAATACAACAAACACACTCATAATGCTGATGGTCGCACTTGGCGCGATATTCAGTGCAGACTGGACGCCTTCCAGTGCGGTTTGACTCATGATTTTATCTAAAAATGGCAAATTCATTAGCACAACCATAATGGAACCAAAAATGGTGAGCGGGAACGCAAGCATAAAGGCATCCCGTAATACGCCCAAATAGCGGTTGTTGTTCAGTCTCCCAGCAATTGGAACCAAAATAGCACTTATTTTATCAAACATTGGTTTCCCCCCTTGTTTACACCTTTTATTGTTTAAGCGTTTGGAAAATTGGCAGGAGCTCTCCCACAAGCTCCTTGATCGTAATAGTCGACATTAAGTGGTCTTCGGCGTGCATGAGCAATAAGGAGAAAGGCGTTTTCTCCCCGCCTGCCTCTTGCTGCACGAGTTGAAAATGGATGCCATGTGCATGACGTAAATCTTCTTCTGCTTCTTTCATGAGACCAAATGCCTCATCTTCTTGACCTTCTCGAAATTGTTTAAGAGATTGAAGCAATTTGCTGCGTGCATTACCGCTGTGTAAGATCAATTGAAAACTGACTTGTTCCTCTGTGAGCCCTTCGAGTGTTTTCTTTTCCATTCTTTACGATTCCTCCATCAATGTAACGGCTTGTTCATACGCTTTTTGTCCATCGGCAAGCCCGTATGCCTGCATATCGATGACCTCTACTGCAATCCCGTATTTTGTTGCTTCTTTTTGAAGATCCCCTTTTAAAAAGCTCATTTGCGGTCCAATTAACACAACATCCGCATTCGCCATTTCTTTTCTCGCTTGATCTTGCCCAACTGCCCAAATTTCTGCCTCGTCCCCTATTGAGTCGGCATGAGCCTTCATCTTTGTAACTAGTAAACTCGTAGACATTCCTGAACTGCATGCTAATAAAATACGTTTCATTTCTCTCACCCCATTGTTGTAATAAAAGCGCTTCCATTTAATATTATATATTTTTATTTTTAAATGTCTAGACATTTAATTTTATTTGTCTGTATTTTATATAAAAAAAGAGCGTATGTGTGTGTACGCTCTTTTAGATTGTTGACAAAGGGCTAAAATGATGTTTATTTTAGCACTTTGTCTTCTTTTCAGCGTGATAGAAAACCTTTGAAGTCTAGGAAGGGCGAGCACTGGCGCGGAGCGAATTGAACATTCGTGAGCACCAGCGCGCAGACCTGACAACGAATGCGAGGGTTTGTCTACACGCTGAAAGAGCGTATGTGTGTACGCTCTTTGCCTTTCTTCTTATCCTTTTCCTGCTTGGAAGCCAGGATATTTTGTCATGCCGCCGTCCACATAGAGTGTCAAGCCTGTGACATAGCTTGCCTCTTTTGACGCCAGCCAGACAGCACATGCTGCCACTTCTTCAGGCTTTCCAATATAGCCAATGGGGATCAGTTCAATCACGCCTTTTTTCAATGCGGGATCATCGAACTTTTCCTTATTGATCGGGGTATCGATGGCGCCTGGTGCAATACTGTTTACACGTATTTTTTTAGGGGCATATTCTAGTGCCAGCGTTTCTGTCAGCAGCTTGGCGCCCCCTTTACTTGCTGCATAATGCACGAAATGAGGCCAAGGGATTTGCTGGTGAACCGATGACATATTGATGATCGATCCTTCTATTCCGTGATCTGTCATATACTTCAATGCATCACGGCAGCCTAGAAACATACCTGTTAAATTGGTCGACATGACTTTGTTCCAATTATCCAGCGTCATTTCTGTGGAAGGCACTTCGTTTTCAATGCCTGCGTTATTGATCATGACATCAAGGCTTCCGTACGTATGAACGGCTTTATCAATCATTGCCTGCATATCCTCTTCCTTTGAGACATCTCCCTTGATTTTCACAGCTTGTCCGCCATTTTTTTGAATATCCGCAATGGTGTCATCTGGATTTTCTTGATCTGAGAAATAATTGATCACCACATTGGCTTTTTCTTGTCCAAACCGGCGCGCCATCGCTTGACCTATTCCTGTACCAGCTCCTGTAATCAGGACTGTTTTCCCTTTTAAATCTGGATACATTCGTTTACCCTCCTATTTTGTAAAGCCTAGCAGCACGCCGCCTGCAATGATCATCAAGCAGCCTGCAATGACAAAGCTTGTTCTGGATGCTTTCTCTTTTAATAAGTAAATGCCGCCTAATGTTGAGATGACTATCCCTGTCTGTGACATCGAAAAACTTACGGCAACACCAATAAGCGGAATAGCCAAAAGAAGTCCGAGATTTCCTGTCGACCAAACCAAACCGGCAATGATATTTTTAAACGTATATTTACTAAACGGGTTCTGCTTAAGACTAATCGCCAAGGATGAAAGCAGCATGCCGACCGATTGCGGAACGAGCGCAGACCAGCCATCAATATGAAACCACCTCAAAATGACAACATATCCGACATAACCAACCGTTGAGATGAGCAGAATCATGATCCCTTTTTTGAAATTGCCACCGTTCCCGCCACCATTCTTTTTTTGGCCGAGCGATGTCAGCACAACACCTGCAATAATCAGTAAAATAGCACAAGAACCAATGAGTATGACCGTCATCGTTTGCCATTCTTTGAAGACCATGACGCCAAATAAAGTAGTGCTCACAAGCTGCATGCCCGTTGACAAAGGAACCGCCTTCGAGACTCCGAGAAACGCAACACTTGAAAGCTGATTCATTTGTCCAATGCTCCAAAAGATGCCTGAAATCACAGAAACCGCAAAAATAAGCGGTGTCAGCTCTGGCATTTTGATGAAGAAGGCTGCAATTGAAAATATAAATGCACCAAGCGTAATACCAAGGGTTTGCTGGTAAGCATTCCCGCCAAGTTTGACACTGATGAGAACAATACTTCCCCAAAATATCGCTGGGAGAAGTGCATATAAGATGCCCACTTCGATCCCTACTTTCTTTTCTTTTTTACATAGCATCCCTCTTTTTCGCATTTTTAGCCGAAAAGATGCAAACACAAAAAAACCTTACCAAAGGGTAAGGTTTTTCAGTCGTTCTATGTTTATTTCATCCATTCCGTATGGAAGATGCCTTCTTTATCTGTGCGCTCATACGTATGTGCTCCGAAATAGTCACGCTGCGCTTGAATTAAGTTCGCTGGCAGGACAGCTGTGCGATAGCTATCAAAGTAAGCAAGTGCACTTGACAATGAAGGAACAGGAACTCCTTGCTCCACTGCAAGCGAAATGACTTTACGAAGAGATGATTGATAGCTTTGAGCAATATCCTTAAAGTAAGGATCAAGCAATAGGTTTTTCAGTTCAGGGTTACGGTCATATGCTTCTTTAATTTGTTGTAAGAAGGCTGCACGAATGATACATCCACCACGGAAGATCATTGCAATTTCACCGTATTTTAAATCCCAGTTATACTCATCAGATGCTGCTTTCATTTGCGCAAAACCTTGTGCATACGAGCAGATTTTACTCATGAATAGGGCTTTTCTAACCGCTTCGATCAGCTCTTGTTTATTCTCTGCTAATTGCGCTGGCTTAGGACCTTCGATTAATTGACTTGCTTCAACACGCTCATCTTTCATTGCTGAAATGTAGCGGGCGAAAACAGACTCAGTAATGATTGGAAGCGGAACACCTAGATCAAGAGAACTTTGGCTCGTCCACTTTCCAGTTCCTTTTTGTCCAGCTTTATCTAAGATGACATCCACAAGCGGCTGGTTTGTTTCTTCATCCACTTTTGTGAAAATATCAGCTGTAATTTCGATTAAATAGCTGTCAAGCTCGCCTTTATTCCATTCTGAGAATACTTCATGAAGCTCCTCTGCTGACAATCCAGCCACATGCTTCAAGATAAAGTATGATTCAGAAATCAACTGCATGTCTCCGTACTCGATGCCGTTATGGACCATTTTGACATAATGTCCTGCTCCATCTGGGCCGATATACGTTGTACATGGCTCGCCATCTACTTTCGCAGAGATCGCTTCTAAAATTGGTTTCACTAGCTCATGCGCTTCTTTTTGACCGCCAGGCATGATCGATGGACCTTTTAGTGCACCTTCTTCACCGCCGGAAACACCTGTACCAATGAAGTGGATACCACTTTCCGCAAGCTCTTGATTACGTCTTTGCGTATCCTTGTAATATGTATTTCCACCATCAATTAAGATGTCACCTTTCTCTAGGTGAGGAAGTAATGATTGAATGGTTGCATCCGTTGCTGCACCAGCTTTTACCATTAAAAGAATTTTACGCGGTGTTTCAAGCGACTGAACAAATTCTTCGATGCTGTATGTGCCTACAACGTTTTTCCCTTTTGATTCTTGAAGAAATTCTTCCGTTTTGCTGCTAGATCTGTTATAAACGGACACGGAGAACCCGCGGCTTTCAATATTAAGGGCAAGGTTTTTCCCCATAACGGCTAGTCCAACCACACCGATTTGTTGTTTTGACATAATTCTGACGTCCCTTCTAACACACTATATTGATTACTGCTGAAATGATGTACCCTTTGAAATTACCACAACACCACCTCTTTTATCAAGTTTTCAGGCTAGTCATTTCCTTTTTCGTCCTGAAAAAAGTCTTTATTAAAACTTGTTCCACTTGTTTTGCTCTCTTTTTCCTTGATGGTCATCCCTCTTTGAACGAGTGATTTTCCATACTTTTCTTTTAGCCCTTCTAAAATGGTTTGAAGAGGCTCTTCTTTTGCATCTTCTGTATAGGAAAATAAATCAAGCTGTTTAACGGCTGCTTTTCGTTCTACAAGGTCTGTCCCCGTCACACCTAAGAGCCTCACAGGCTGGTCATTCCAATGTTTAAGGAATAACTGCCTTGCTGCCTCAAATAAGTCTTCCTTCCGATCCGTCGGATTCGTGAGGGTGACACTTCGCGTGATATTTTTCCAGCTTGCGTACCGAATCATGATGAGCAGCCGATTTGCCATCACTTCTTTTCTCCTTAACCTTGCACTCACAGATTGTGACAGCTTATCAATTAACGCGACAAGTTCATCTGGATCGTCAGAATCATGAGGAAGGGTTGACGAATTACCGACGGATTTAAATTCGTATATCCTTTCTGGGTCCACGATGCCGTCATGTTCACCATTCGCCTTTTGCTTTAATCTCGGTCCATTGATGCCTAGTAATTCCTTTAGTGTATACTCATTTGCTTTCGCTAAATCTTCAATGGTATGAATGCCAATCGTTTTCAATTTATCTGCCGTTTTTTGTCCAACTCCGTGCATGTCACCCGCTGGTAGCGGCCATAGCATTTGGGGTACATCTCGTTTACGCAAAATGGTGATGCCCATTGGTTTTTTCCAATTAGACGCCATTTTCGCTAAAAATTTATTCGGTGCAATGCCAATACTTGAAGGAAGCATGAGCTCCTCTACAAGCCTCGTTTGAATATCATGAGCCGTTTTCACCGCATGCTCGGCATATGGCGTATGCGTTAAATCAATATAGCCCTCGTCAATGGATACAGGCTCGACTAAATCGCTGTATTCTCTTAGTATTGTAAACATCTCTTGTGAGGAGCTTCGGTACCGGTCAAAGTTTGGTGTACGGACAATCAGCCCCGGACAAAGCCGCTTCGCTTCCCATAACGGCATCGGGGGCTTTACACCTAGCGCTCTTGCCTCGTAGCTACACGTCACCACAATCCCTTTACGCTCTTTCGCATTTCCGCTAATGGCTAAAGGTTTCCCTCTCAAAGAAGGATCATACGCCATTTCTACATTCGCATAAAACGCATTCATGTCTATATGAAAAATAATATTTGACATTGGCATAACCCCATTTTCTTAAATCCCTATATTTTGATCAGAAGTTCCGAATCGATCAAATATGATTAATCTCTTTTATGCTCAATTATACATTGATTTATTTCATCTTTCCTCAAAAAAACCTTCTCTAAAAAAGAGAAGGTTTCAGATTGTTGACAAAGGGCTAAAATGATTTTTATTTTAGCCCTTTGTCTTCTTTTCAGCGTGAATTGAAAACCCTTGAAGTCTAGGAAGATTGAGCACTGGAGCGGAGCGAATTCAACATTCGTGAGCACCAGCGCGCAGATCTGACAACGAATACGAGGGTTTGTCTACACGCTAAAACCTTCTCTAAAAAAGAGAAGGTTTCAAGAATTACACTTTTTCTTCAAGCATACCATTTTGATATTGAATAGCCTCGTATGTTAACACTTCATTTTTAGTGTCATTCAAATGTTTCACAACCGGAGTAGGCTGCTGATTAAAATTCATACTCAAGCTTTGATTGGAATAGTGGCCAGCTGGATCAATATAATACTTGTAATCAATAACTCTTTCCACATCAATGTCTGCGTAAGCAATTCCTTCTGTTTCAGCTGGAACCATATCACTGATCGGTTCTCCATCTGGACCGTAAATGCACGTATGCCCACTCTTAAATGTTTCAAAGTAATCTCTTTGCTCCTGCGTTAAACAAATCATCTCTTTCATTTCTTCCGTATAGATAGAAGAAGTCATCAGCACAAAAGTTTGTGTCGCGATGGCATAATATCTACTTGAAATTTCATCATCAAAATAACCTGGCCAGGACGCTACATGAACCTGTTCATTTTGAGCATTCATCGCCATCAGATCTAGTGGCACTTGATGCTCCCAGCACATCAATCCGCCAAGGTTGCCAATTTCAGTTTGAAAAACTGGCATCATGCTTCCACTTCCATCTCCCCAAATCAGTCTTTCTGCTACAGAAGCTCTCATTTTCCGATGTTTCCCTATTAAATCCCCATTTGGGTTAAACCAAAGTTGAGCTAAATAGAGAGAGCCGCCATCTTTTTCACTGCATGATATACAAACGTACGTTTCATTTCTTTTTGCTGCCTCGCTTATTTTTTGAATAGCTAAGCTAGGAATTTCGACTGCATTTTTATATAATTCGTGATAGAACTTTCTTGTATATTCTGGATGACCAATAAAAGCAAACCAAGGATAACCAGGTAAAAATGCTTCTGGGAATGCTACAAGTTTTGCACCATTTGAAGCTGCCTCGTCGATCAGTTCACATGATTTCTGAACGGTTGCCTCCAAATTTAAGTAGATAGGTGCTGCTTGTACCGCAGCTGCTCGAAACTTCGGATAAATACTTGTCATATTAAAAACCTCCATTTCTTCAATTCCCCCTCATTATAAGATAGGAATTATGAAGTTTGGATGACAAATACCATTTTATACAAAATAAGGATTTATACTCGGTAGAGAAAACACGTGGTCCTGTTAGACATTTCACAATGTGTATAGTACACTGTGAGTAATGAAATGGATGTGATAATCATGATTATTGATACATTCAATGAAGTCTTTTTCCTTGTTGAATTCTTTACGATTATTCTTCCAGCGCTGACGGCCATCGGCATTGCGTTTTTATTAAAAGACTGCCGTATGAACGAACACCTCGGTGGACATCGTTTGGAAGAGTTGGACGCATCTTTATTGAATCGAACAGACTTTCTGTTTATCATATATGATCGCATTACAACTTGGATTAGTAAAGTCATTCGAATGAAACGATCATCGAACGATGATGAAGACCATTCGCTTTCTCTCTCTAATTAATTTTTTAAAAAATGAGGAGGAAACGAATTGAAACGTTTATTAACGATTTGTACGACTTTATGTTTAATGATGATTGCCTCACCTGCTTTTGCAGCGAGTGGGCAAACGAATGCGAGCTCTGATGGGTTTTTCCATCATTATTTTGTTCAGCCTTTTTCTGAGCTGATCATTTGGCTTGCGAACTTCTTCCATGATGATTATGGTTTATCGATTATGTTCGTGACCTTGATCGTCCGTCTGCTGATTTTCCCTCTTTTTGCGAACCAATTTAAGAAGCAAAGAGTCATGCAGGAGAAAATGGCACTAGTAAAGCCTCAAATTGATGAAATTCAAAGCAAATTGAAGAAAACGAAAGAACCTGAAAAACAAAAAGAACTACAAATGGAAATGATGAAAGTATACAAAGAGAACAATGTGAACCCGCTGGCAATGGGCTGTCTGCCTATGCTGATTCAAATTCCAATTGTTCTTGGCTTTTACTCAGCGATCCGCTCAACACCTGAGATCGCAACACATTCGTTCCTATGGTTTAACTTAGGACAAACCGATCTATTGGTCGCGATCTTTGCAGGCGCTATGTATTTCTTGCAATTTTATGTTACGCAAAGGTTTGCGAAGCAATCAGGCACCCAGACAGAGGCTGCGCTGAAACAAGCCAAAGTGATGGGCATGATTTTCCCAATCATGATGCTGTTTATTTCAATCAATGCACCCGCTGCCCTTCCTTTATACTGGATGACAAGCGGATTATTACTCACAATCCAAACCATTATTTTAAATGTCATGTACCAAAAATCAAAATCAAAAGCTGAGGCAAACGACCAAGCTAGCCCAGCTGCTGAATAAAAATAATCCCCTTATCATCAGATAAGGGGATCTTCTTTATGCCAATTCTTCTTTTAACCGCGCTGGCAATTGATCGAGATCCTCAATTCTCCCAAGGAACTTATTCGGGTCCACTTGTAAAATCATCTTGTTCTCTCTCTCCACAACGCCGAAGAAATATTCAGAGGCTTTCGTGTTCATATGAAATGGCTTGATCTCGCTTAGCTCGATATCGATAATATCTTTTGCATCCGAGACAAGACAGCCTACCATTTGTCCGTTTAATTCAAATAGCAACACCTTGGACTGTTCGTTCACATCAAGAGGCTTTCCGTGAAGCATCACGCCTGTGTCACTGACAGGAATGACCTCTCCCCTTAAAGACATGAGTCCTTTTATTTCTTTAGGTAGGTTCGATACTTCTTGTAAATAAGGGACCTTCTCAATCGAACGAATATGCTCTACACTAATGCCAAAATCCTCTTGCCCCACTTGGAAAATAATGATCTTTTGCGTGCTCACAGAGTCTCCTGCCTTTACGATGGATTTGTCGTTTCTTCGATAATGGCGAGAACCATTTCAGCTGTTTTGACTAATTCTTCAATCGGCATTTTCTCATTTTTCGTATGAATATCTTCATATCCAACAGCTAGGTTGACAGTTGGGACGCCGTTTCCTGCAATGACGTTTGCATCACTGCCACCGCCGCTCGTCTGTAGTTCTGATGGACGGCCAATTTTCGCAGCCGCTTTTTTCGCCACTTCTACGACTTGATCGCCGTGAGAGAATTTGAAGCCTGGATACATGATGTCAATGTGTACATCGGCACTTCCGCCCATTTCTTTAGCGGTTTTTTCAAAGGCTTCTTTCATCTTCGCTACTTGTGCTTCCATTTTTGCAGGTTCTAAAGAGCGTGCTTCCGCAAGGATATCGACTTGATCGCACACAATATTCGTTTGCGTTCCGCCTTCAAAACGACCAATATTCGCCGTTGTTTCTTCATCAATTCGGCCAAGCGGCATACTGGCAATGGCTTTTGATGCAATGGTTATCGCAGACACACCTTTTTCAGGCGCGACACCTGCGTGAGCTGTTTTCCCGTAAATGGTTGCGCGTACTTTTGCCTGTGTTGGCGCAGCTACGATAATGGTTCCGACCTTGCCATCTGAATCAAGGGCATAGCCGTATGAAGCTGTCATCAACTTCGGATCTAACGCTTTTGCTCCGACAAGTCCTGATTCCTCACCTGCTGTGATGACAAATTCAATCGTTCCATGCGGTAAATTCTTCTCTTTCAGCACACGGATTGCTTCAAACATTGCCGCAAGTCCTGTCTTATCGTCAGCACCAAGAATGGTTGTTCCATCTGTTTTCACATAGCCGTCTTCAATGACTGGTTTTACGCCATTGCCCGGAACAACTGTATCCATATGAGACGTGAAATAGATGGTATCAGCCTCTTGATTGCCTTCCAGTGTACAGATAAGGTTGCCTGCACCGTGGCCTGTTTTCGCTTTTGAGTCGTCTTCCACCACTTTTAGTCCAAGCTGTGAGAATTTTTCTTTTAAGACTTCCACAATTTTCTCTTCGTGTTTCGTTTCCGAATCAATCTGAACAAGTTCTAAAAATTCGTCTAGCAAACGTTTTTCATTGATCATGATGATGCTCCTCCTCTTATAGCGGCATGTTGCCATGCTTTTTTAACGGTCTATCTTCTTCCTTCCTGCGAAGCAAATCAAATGAGCGAATCAATCGCTCTCTCGTTTCAGCCGGCATGAAAATATCGTCTATTAGCCCTGCCTGAGCTGCTTTTAATACACTTGGCTCCATCTCAATCTCGCGGGAAGCAGGATGAACGATTTCGTCTGCGAACATTTTCCCCATGACATCAATTTCTGCCGCTGGCCATGCATAAACAAAGTCAGCGCCTAAGCCCTTGCTATTCATTGCGACATACGCACCGCCATACGCCTTTCTTAAAATCACCGTGATTTTTGGAACGGTCGCTTCAGCGTACGCATATAAAAGCTTTGCGCCGTGACGGATAATTCCCGCATGCTCGGCTTTTTCCCCTGGTAAAAAACCAGGGACGTCTACAAGTGTTAAGAGCGGAATATGAAACGCATCGCAAAATCGAATAAACCTGGCCGCTTTATCAGCAGCGTCAAGGTCAAGACTTCCTGCCAGCACCTTTGGCTGATTGGCAACTATACCAATTGAAGCCCTTTGTAATTTGGCAAACCCTGTAACGATATTTTTTGAGAAACAAGGCTGCGTCTCAAAGAATGAGTCTGAATCGATGATCGCTGTCACCACTTGTTTGACGTCATAGGTGCGTGATGGATCCTTCGGCAAGATGTCGCCTGGATCAGCTGCGTCTTGCTTACTCGTTTCAGCGTCCATGACAGTCTGTTGTTTCGTTGGTATGTACGTTAAAAGTGTTCGAACCGCTTTTAACACGTCTTTCTCATCTTTGCCAGTATAGTGCACATTCCCGCTTGTCTGATGCTGAACACTTGCACCGCCAAGACGGTCAGGACAGACCGTTTCTCCTGTTGCCTTTTCTATGACTTTCGGACCTGTTAAAAACATATGAGCTGTCTGTTCTGTCATGAACACAAAATCAGTCAAGGCAGGAGAATAGACTGCTCCTCCAGCACAAGAGCCTAAAATAACGGATATTTGCGGGATTTGACCAGAGTACAGCACATTCCGTTTAAAAATCTGTCCGTATCCTTCTAATGATACCACACCCTCTTGAATTCTCGCACCACCTGAGTCTTTTAGACCGATGACCGGCATCTGATTTTTAGCTGCGAGATCCATTAGAGAAGCAATTTTTTTGGCATGTATTTCGCCTAAAGAGCCTCCATGCACTGTTGCATCTTGTGCATAAACACATACCGGCTTTCCATGAATGAGTCCAGTTCCAGTAACGACGCCATCACCGACATGCTCTGACATGCGGCCTGTTGCAAATCCTTGAATTTCCATGAAACTGCCCCCGTCAAGAAGTTCATGCAACCGCTGACGAACGGTTAGTTTCCCTTTGTTCCGGTGCGCAGCTGCACGTTTCACGCCGCCGCCCATGAATGCTTTTTCGCGCCATTTAGCCAAGTCATTGAACGATTCATTCATTGCCATGTTCCTCTCCTTTCAAGGGCTCGCACAATTCGAATAACACACCGGACGTTTCTTTCGGTGAAATAAAAGCAATCCGCTTCCCGCTCGCGCCTATCTGTGCTGATTGTTGGAGAAGCTCCACGCCAAGATGATCAAGACGGTTAAGGTCCGCCTGTATGTCACCTGACTTTAGCGCAATATGATGGAGTCCCTCTCCTCTTTTTGTTAAAAAGGTATGTAGTTTGCTGCTGCCGGACATCGGTTCAATTAATTCAATGTGCACATGATCAAGTGAAACGAAGGACGCTTTAATCTCCTGCTCAGGAATCTCTTGTATGTCTGAAAAATGCCAGTTAAACAGCTGTTGAAGAATTCGAGATGTGTTTTTTATAGAAAAGACCGCAATGGCAATATGGTCGATTTGATTCATCCGTTCACTTCCTTTGTTGATCACTTGTCGCATTTGAAAAAACGAGCTAGAATAAAGAAAGGTGCGTTCGTCGCAAAAAATCTTCGATTATAGGGGTGCGATATGTCTCAGAAAATGATGAAATTCATGGTATTGCTCATGATTAGCCTGTTGCTAATATCTTCGCTTTTAGCAGGAGCCGCAACCTTTTTATAAGGTTTCAATAAAAGCAGACAAGCAGGTGATTCGTTCAATCAACGAATGGCCTGTTTGTCTTTGGCAAGCTTTTCAAATGAATCGGTTGATGTTGTAATCCAAACTTTTGTCCCAACCGGAAGCTGGTCAAATAGAAGCTCTACATCTTGATTATGCAGTCTCACACAGCCTGCCGTGATAAATTTCCCTATCGATGTTTCGTCACTCGTCCCATGAATTCCGTATATTCTGCCATCTGTTCCTCGTGCATCAAATCCAATCCATCTTCTGCCAAGAGGGTTATTCTTCGCACCGCCTTCAATATTCTTTTTTCTGTAATAGGGATCTTTCGCTTTGATCATAATGGTAAATTCCCCTTCTGGCGTTAAATCTGAAGTTTTCCCTGTAGAAGCAGGATATATTTTTTGGATTTGTCCTTGATCAATATAGGCAAGTTCATTGGTTTGTTTATTAATAATGACATAAGGGTCTCCTGGAAGCGGGTTTTGTCCGAGCGGCCAGATAGGTGAAAGGGACATGGTCAATACGGTATAAAATAAAAGACGCATAGGCTCCTCCTTTTTCATTAGATTGACCAATGAAGGAGGAACTCATGCGTCTCTATTCTTTCATCCCTTTAAAATAGCTTTTCAGTACTAAATATTGTTCCATTTCTCCGAGGAAATGAAACAGTGCAGCTCTTGCTTCAAACTCTTCTCTTGTTTGCGGCAGCGGGAGCTTATCGAACTCTTCTTTCATATCAATGAGGCGCCTTAAAAACTTATGCGCCGTGTTCCCTGGGTGAATATGTTCGCGTAAGTCTCTAATGTATTCTGCAATGATTTGTCCATGCTCTGTTGTAATGGAAATGGATGTGATCTTCGGAAGCACACGCTCGATGATTTCGAATTGCTTTTGCCTCATATTGAAATAATGATAATACAGGTTTTCATGTCTTAAGACATGGTTTTCAACATCACGATATGCAAGAGCTTTTGCTTCTTTAATCAATTGATGTGTCTCTGGTATTTCTTTGCCTGTCCAGTCTTGTTTCCCTGTCATTAAGTATTGTTCGATTTCCTCAAAAATTTTTGCAAAGTTGGCTTCAATCTGTTCGCTGTAGCGTTTAAGCTTTTTATCGACACTTGGCATATACAGGTTCATGATAAGTGCCACGCCAACACCAATCGTAATCAGCAGCAGCTCATTCCAAATGAGGTGAAGGGTAATCCCGCCCGACATGTATAAATGGAGGATGATGACTGAACTTGTGACAATCCCTTCTTTAATGCGGAGCAATACGGTTGTCGGAATAAAGACAAGCAGCATCAGACCAATCACAAAAGGATGATACCCAATCAGATCGAAAAATAGATAAGAAAATAAAATGGCAAGACTGCATGCGGCAAAGCGGGCACCTGATGCAAGAAGCGACCGTTTCTTTGTCACCTGAATACACAGAATCGTAATAATCCCGGCAGCGGAATAATTTTGAAGGCCAAGCAGTTGCGCAATATAAATGGCGATCGCTGTTCCTAATGCTGTTTTCAGCGTTCGGTAGCCGATTTTAAACATGATGTGAGTCACTCTTTTCTGTCTTGTTTCTATTCACTTATTGTGAAATGATGAACTTTTTTACTTTCCCCATTATAATCAAAAAAAGAAGGAGATGTTAAGTCTCCCTCTCTTTTTTCTTTATAATATTTTTTGTAAGAAGTCTTTCGCGCGCTGTGACGAAGGCGATTCAAAGAATTGCACAGGGTTTGCATCCTCTACAATTTTCCCATCGTCCATAAAGATCACGCGGTCAGCCACTTCTTTTGCAAAGCCCATTTCATGTGTGACGATCACAAGTGTCATTCCAGATTGAGCCAGCTCTTTCATGACCTCTAGCACTTCCTTGACCATTTCTGGATCTAGTGCAGACGTTGGTTCGTCAAACAGCATGATGTCTGGTGTCATCGCAAGCGCACGTGCAATTGCGACACGCTGTTTTTGACCACCTGACAAGCGGTTCGGAAAATCATCTTTTTTCTCTAAAAGCCCTACCTTTTTCAGCAGATCTTCAGCTTGTTTGATGCTGTCTTCCTTCGATTGATTCTTCACATTCATTGGCGCATATGTGATATTTTCCAGCACCGTTTTATGCGGGAACAGGTGAAAATGCTGAAACACCATTCCGATGTTCTCACGCACTTTGAGTGCATTGGTTTTTGGGTTTGTGATTTCGGTATCCTGAATCGTAATAACACCAGAAGTCGGCTTTTCAAGCAAGTTGATGCAGCGAAGAAACGTCGATTTTCCTGAACCAGATGGTCCAATGACTGCGACAACTTCTCCTTCTTTAATAGTGGTGTCGATCCCTTTTAATACTTCATTTTTGCCAAAAGATTTTGTGAGTTTCTCTATGTTAATCATTTGATTTTAACTTCCTTTCCACCGATTTGCCGACAAAGGTGAGAACAAGCACGATGACATAATAGATGAGACCCGCAAAAATAAGCGGTTCAAGATAATTATACGTGACGGCACCTGCTTGATAGGCTCGTCTCATGACATCTCCCAGTCCAATGACTGTCACAATAGCTGATTCTTTTGTCAGTGTAATCGTTTCGTTCACAAGTGCAGGTGAAATATTTTTAAATGCCTGCGGAAGCAATAAGTCCTTCATCATTTTAGCATAAGGGATGCCTAAAGCAACGGCTGCTTCTTTTTGACCTTTATCAATGGCATTAATACCAGCACGAATAATTTCAGATACGTAAGCCGCAGAGTTTAGTGAAAATGCCGCTACAGCAGCCCAGTATTGATCGATTTGAAACCCGAGAAGCTGAGGCAGACCGAAATAAATAATGAGCAATTGAAGCACAAGCGGTGTGCCTCTGAAGATGGATGTATAAAAATCTGCAAGCCAAATGAGCGGCTTAAATACACTAATTTTGCAAAGCGTTAATAAAATCCCTAAAATAAATCCAAGAAAAAGTGATACCACTACAATAGAAAGTGTGACCTTAAGCCCTTCTAAAATAAAGGGCATCTGAGGTATTACATCTTTAAAATCTAACATGACAGTCTCCTTTTTTATGCCTTCATACGAAATCAAATAATAAAACAGGAAAAAAGTTCAACATGAGTTGAACTTTTCAGCGCTTTCTACTGAATTTTCATGAATGACGCTGATCCTTTTCCTGACTTATTTTTCATCAGCAAACCATTTTTTAATTAATTTATCAAGTTCGCCATTGTCTTGCATTTCTTTTAATGATTTATTAAATTTAGCTGTTAAGTCGCTATTTTTCTTGAATGCAATGGCTGAACCATTATTTGTTGACCCACTAAGGTCAAAAGCCTGAAAGTCTTTCTCTTTCTTTAAATAGCCCGCTGCTACTTTATCTTCAATAATAGCTGCATCAAAACGGCCTGCTTTGATCTCTTGAATGATATCAGAGATTTTATTACGGTCTTCCACTTTTAAGTTATATTTCTTTTGCAAACCGTTTGCTTCATCTTGCTGGATTGAACCTAATTGAACGCCGACTGTTTTATCTTTTAAGTCTTTCTCTGTTTTCATTCCGCTAGATTTCTTTGAGACAACTAAGTTTTTAGCATTGTAATAAACATCAGAGAAGTCTACTTGTTTTTTACGCTTTTCATCTGGTGTCATTCCTGCTAGGACAATATCAGCTTTGTTTGTTTTAAGGGCGGATACAAGGCTTGCGAAATCCATATCTTGAATTTCTAGCTTGTAGCCGTTCTTTTTCGCTAGTGCTGTTGCAAGATCGACATCAAAACCGACAATTTTATCTCCGTCTTTTGATTCAAATGGCGGATAATCTGCTGATGTCGCCATAACGAGTGTTTTGTCATCTCCTGATGCGTTTGAATTATTAGAAGAAGTTCCACAAGCTGCGAGTGCAGCTGCAAGACCAGCTGTCATAAGTAATAATAACCACTTTTTCATAAGATAATGCCTCCCAGTATTTAAAATCATGTATTGTTTTGAATATTTATTCACTATAATGTATTTTAAACACTTTCTTTTTAAGATGCAATAGTATTTTGCTAAAATTATTTTGATTCAATGGTCTTATAAAACAAAAAGCAGACCGATCTAAAGACCGGACTGCTTTATATGTCATCATTCAAACGTCACATGTTAAATTTCTTTGCAATGCTCATCGAATGCAGCTTGAAGCTTTGACACGACTTCCATTGGTTCGTGCCCTTCAATTTCATGACGTTCGACCATTTTAATGATCTTTCCATCTTTTAATAATGCAAAGGATGGTGAAGATGGCGGGAAGCCTTCAAAATATTCACGGGCTCTTGCCGTTGCCTCTTTGTCTTGTCCAGCAAACACTGTCAGCAATTGATCTGGACGCTTATCATAATGAACAGAATAGCCTGCAGCTGGTCTTGCAATACCGCCAGCACATCCGCATACTGAATTCACCATCACAAGTGCCGTGCCTTCTTTAGACAGGGCTTCATCCACTTCTTCAGCTGATGTAAGCTCATTATAGCCAGCCTGTTTGATCTCTTCTCTCGCTTGTTTCACAATATCATTCATAAATAAATTAAAATCAATATTCATTGTCCGTCCACTCCTTTAGCATGCCAAAACCATTTTAACAACATCATATCAAGGAAAACGCCTGCGGGCAAATGTGTTGTCTTTTCATTCCACACTTTTCTGAACATCGTTTATACGCCGCGAAATTGGGGAAAAGTGATGATAAAGAGATGAAAGGGAGAACTGCGTGATGGCACAATTCAAAAAAGCGATGCTCATTTATAATGGAAATGCTGGACAAAAAAACATGGAAAAAGTTCTCGGACAAACAGTACCTCTTCTTTCTCTACATATTGATGAACTCATTCTTAAACCAACAAAGCAGCCAAATGATGCTTATGAATTCTGTCGCACAATTGATGAGACGATAGAATTGCTGATCATATTAGGCGGAGATGGAACCGTGCATGAATGCATGAATGGCATCGGTGGTTTAGAAAAAAGGCCAGCTGTAGCGATATTACCAGGCGGGACATGCAATGACTTTTCTAGAACGCTTGGTATTCCGCAACAAATGCAGAAAGCCGCTCAAATGATTGTAGACGGCGTAGAAAAAAAGGTCGACTTAATCAAAGCAGGAGATCGATACTTGTTAAACTTTTGGGGAATCGGGCTGATTGCAGACACATCCAACAATATTAATGACAAGGAAAAAGCTGTACTCGGCAAAATCAGCTACTTCACAAGTGCCCTCCGCACCTTACAGCAAACAGATCCTTTTCATGTACGAATTGAAACAGAGGAGGAGACCTGGGAAGAAGAAGCCGTCATCGTTCTTGTCATGAATGGACATTTCATCGGGACAAATAAAATTGATTTGCCGAGTGCAACGATTGATGATGGGAAAGCAGAAATCTTAATTTGCAGAAATACGAGTTTCTCTGCTCTAAAAGAAATCTTTTCTATGAACCGGGAAGAGCTGGAGGATTTCACCGGAGACCTCTCCCTCATTCAAGCATCCAATATTCAGATCCACACAAAAGAGGAAATGGATGCTGATACAGATGGCGAAGTGTACATGACAGCCCCAGCTTCTTTAGAAGTGTTAAAACAACATTTGACCTTTATTGTTCCAGCAAAATAAAGAAAACGCCCGAGATTATTCTTTTTCGGGCGTTTTTTTGATATAGCGTCTGTATAAATATTCAAGCGCATAGCCAAGCAGCGTCCCGGCAAGAAGAGAAATTCCTAAGAGGCTATTCGCTGCTCCTTTAAATCCACCGACAATCAGCAAGCAATACAAAACTTGAATAATTGAAACGATTGATATGATCAGTAGTAATCTTTCAGGATGGTTGCGTGATTTAGAAATATATCGAAGAAAAGCGAACGCAATTGCTGTGATAAACATGAGTCCAATCGTTAAAAACGCAAAAAAGTCTAGTCCAGACATACCATCGCTCCTTTCTCATCATGTGGAAATCCCCCTCTCCTTAGCGGGAGGGGGACATTCTTGTTTTAGTAAACTGATGTCTGCTCGTCAATGCCTTCAAGGATTTGTTTAATCCGTTGAAGGAATCTGCCGCATACAAGACCATCAAGAACTCTGTGATCTAATGAGAGACAAAGGTTGACCATGTCTCTTGCTGCAATCATACCATTTACAATCATTGGACGCTTCACGATCGATTCTACTTGTAAAATCGCCGCTTGCGGATAATTAATGATTCCCATAGATTGTACAGAACCAAATGATCCCGTGTTGTTTACAGTAAAGGTGCCACCTTCCATGTCACTTTGCTTCAGCGTACCTTGTCTCACCTTGGAAGCAAGCTCATGAATTTCCTTGGCGATGCCTTTAATCGTTTTTTCATCTGCATCCTTAATGACTGGAACAAAAAGAGCGTCATCAGTCGCAACAGCAATCGAGACATTGATCGCTTTCTTTTGCACAATTTTATCTCCAGCCCACATGCTGTTCATTTCTGGGAATTCCTTTAAGCCCTGAGCCACTGCTTTGACAAAGAACGCAAAGAATGTCAAATTAAAGCCTTCTTTTGCTTTAAATTGGTCCTTGAGCTGATTTCTTCTAGTCACAAGGTTTGTCACATCAACTTCCATCATCGTCCATGCATGCGGAATTTCATGTTTGCTTCTCAGCATATTTGCCGCAATCGCCTGCCTGATTGGCGTGACTGGCAGTTCAACATCACCAGGCATTGTAGAGATGGAAGGCGCCGCTTTTGATTTTGATGGCTGCACAGGCTCTGGCTTGACCGCCTGTTCAGTGACAGGTGCTGTCTTCCCTTGCATGCCGCCCTTTTCAATGAGCTGAAGTAAATCTTTTCTTGTGATTCGTCCGCCTGCTCCCGTTCCTTGCACTGCCGCTAAATCAATGCTGTGCTCATCTGCTAAACGAAGGACTGCTGGAGAGTAGCGTTTCTTTTGACTTTGATTCTCTTTTGTTTGATCTGCTTCAGGTGCTTCACTTTGCTCAGGTGCGGCTTCTTCTTTCGCACTTTGCTGCGAGCTGCCTTCTACTTCAATTTCACAGAACACTTCTCCTACTTGCAGTGTATCGCCTTCTTCAGCTGATAGCTTTGTTATCGTTCCTGTAAAAGATGACGGGACTTCTGCGTTCACTTTATCCGTCATGACTTCCGCAATTGGATCGTATTTATTCACATGATCGCCAGGTGAAACGAGCCATTTGCTGATGGTTCCTTCTGTTACACTTTCACCTAACTGAGGCATTTTCATTTGTTCAATTGCCACTTGAAACCCTCCTCTTTCTTAAAACGCCGCTAGCTCTCTCATTTCAGCTTCTACCTTATCTGGGTTGACCATGAAGAATTTTTCCATCGTCGGTGCATAAGGCATTGCCGGAATTTCTGGTCCGGCTAGACGTTTGATTGGTGCGTCTAAATCAAATAAGCAATGCTCTGATATGATCGCCGCTACCTCACTCATGATGCTGCCTTCTTTTGTATCTTCCGTTAGAAGAAGCACTTTGCCTGTTTTTGATGCCGCTTCAATAATGGATTCCTGATCAAGCGGGTACACTGTTCTCAAATCGAGAATATGCGCAGAAATGCCGTCTTTCGCAAGGCGGTCTGCTGCTTGCAATGCAAAATGGACGCAGAGGCCATATGTAATGACCGTGATATCATCGCCTTCACGTTTCACATCTGCTTTTCCAATAGGAAGTGTGTAATCCTCTTCAGGTACTTCTCCTTTAATCAGACGGTAGGCACGTTTGTGTTCAAAGAACAATACAGGATCTGGATCACGCACCGCAGCTTTTAAAAGACCTTTTACATCATAAGGCGTAGAAGGCATGACAATCTTCAAACCAGGCTGGTTGGCAAAAATCGCTTCAACTGATTGTGAATGATAAAGCGCCCCGTGAACTCCGCCCCCATAAGGTGCGCGGATGACCATTGGACAGCTCCAATCGTTATTTGAGCGGTATCTAATTTTCGCAGCCTCTGAAATGATTTGGTTAATAGCAGGCATGATAAAATCCGCAAATTGCATCTCAGCAATTGGGCGCATTCCATACATCGCTGCTCCAATCCCTACACCAGCAATGGCTGATTCTGCAAGAGGTGTATCCATGACGCGCGCTTCTCCGAATTGCTCATAAAGACCCGCTGTCGCTTTAAATACGCCGCCCTTTTTCCCGACATCCTCTCCGAGCACAAACACTTTCGGATCTCGCTCCATTTCTTCTTTCATCGCCAGTGTAATGGCGTCTATATATGACATAACAGGCATTTTTCTTCCCCCTTACTCCGCATACACGTAACGAAGTGCGCTTTCAGCATCAGCATAAGCAGCGTTTTCCGCTTCATCAGTGGCTTCGTTTACGATTTGCATGATTTCTTTTGTCATCTCTTCTTTCATTTCTGAAGTCATGATGTTTCCTTCGGTTAAATACGTTTCATATTGGATGAGCGGATCTTTCTTTCTCGCTTCGAGCACTTCTTCTTTTTCTCGATAGCTTGAATCATCGTCATCACTTGAATGCGCAGTTAAACGGTAAGAGATCGTTTCAATCAACGTTGGTCCTTCGCCTTTTGCTGCACGGTCTCTCGCTTCTTTGACAGCAGCATATACTTCAAGCGGATCATTGCCATCAACGGTTACGCCAGGCATTCCGTATCCAATCGCACGATCTGAAATGCGTTCACATGCTACTTGTTTGTCATACGGTACGGAAATCGCGTACTTATTGTTTTCACACATGAAAATAACAGGCAGCTTATGCACAGCAGCAAAGTTAGCGCCTTCGTGGAAATCACCTTGGTTTGAAGAGCCCTCACCGAACGTGACAAAGCTGACAAAGTTTTTCTGATCTAGACGTCCAGCAAGTGCGATGCCAACTGCATGAGGAACCTGCGTTGTAACAGGTGAAGATCCTGTCACAATTCGATTTGATTTCTGTCCAAAATGCCCTGGCATCTGTCTTCCGCCTGAGCTTGGATCGTCTTGTTTTGCGAAACCTGACATCATTAAATCTTTTGCTGTCATCCCAAATGCGAGGACAACCCCCATATCACGGTAGTAAGGCAAGACGTAATCCTCTTCTCTATTGAGAGCGAAAGAAGCACCGACTTGCTGCGCTTCCTGCCCTTGACAAGAAATGACGAATGGAATTTTACCAGAACGGTTTAAAAGCCACATCCGTTCATCAATTTTTCTTGCTAGAAGCATTGTTCTGTATATATCAATTGCTTGTTCATCTGATAATCCTAATTCATGATGACGCATGTTACTCATCTTATTTCCCTCCTTGATTAAAAATGGATCGCTTTCCCGTCAACAGCAAGGGCAGCCTCGCCAATCGCCTCTGATAAGGTTGGGTGCGGGTGAATTGTTTGCCCGACTTCCCACGGCGTTGCATCAAGTACTTTGGCTAATCCAGCTTCAGATATCATATCTGTGACATGAGGACCAATCATATGAATCCCTAAAATATCATCTGTCTTTTGATCAGCAATGATTTTGACGAATCCATCTGACTCCCCGTACACAAGTGCTTTTCCGATCGCCATAAATGGAAATTTCCCCATTTTGACTTCGAAGCCTTGCTCTTTTGCCGCCTGTTCAGTGAGTCCAACACTAGCGGTTTCTGGGTGAGAATAAACACATTTAGATACGAGCGTTTCATCGAGCGGCTTCGGATCTTTCCCAGCCATATGCTCCACAGCAATCATGCCTTCGTGTGAAGCCACATGTGCCAGCTGAAGCCCGCCAATGACATCTCCTATTGCATAAATATGCGATTCTTTCGTTTGATAATGTTCATTCACAACAATGCCTTGTTTTTCTGTTTGGATGTCCGTGTTTTCAAGACCAATGCCTTCAATATTTGGTACTCTGCCGACTGATAGAAGAAGTTTTTCCGCTTCAAACGTCTGAATGTCTCCATCCTTTTCTGCTTGAATCGTCACGAGATTCTCCTGCTTTTTGACGGTATCTGGCAGTACTTTCGCATTTGTCACAAAGGTGATGCCTTTTTTAGATAAAAACTTTTCCATTTCTTTGGAAATGTCATGATCCTCTGTTGGCAATATTCGGTCTGCAAATTCAATCACTGTCACCTTCACACCAAAATCATTGAGCATGGAAGCCCACTCGATTCCGATTACCCCGCCGCCGACAATGAGCATCGACTGCGGAAGCTCTGGCAGTTCTAGTGCATCATCTGATGTTAGAATATGCGTCCCATCTGCTTCAAGTCCAGGCAGCACACGCGGTCTTGAACCTGTCGCAACGATGACCTGCTTTGGAATGAGCATCTCATTTTCATCTCCATTTGCCATTTCTACGGAGATGGTTCCTGGCATTGGCGAAAAGATAGATGGACCAAGAATACGGCCGATCCCTTCATAAACATCAATTTTCCCTTGTTTCATTAAATGTTTGACGCCGCCTGCTAGTTTCTCTACAATCTCTGCTTTTCTTTTCTGCACATTGGCAAACTGCAAGGCGATGCCGTTTGCCTCAACGCCAAAATCAGCAGCACGTTTGACGGTTTGATAGACTTCAGCACTTCTAAGCAGCGCTTTAGACGGAATGCATCCTTTATGGAGACAAGTACCGCCAAGCTTTTCTTTTTCTACAACTGCTGTTTTCAATCCAAGCTGTGAGGCACGGATGGCCGCTACGTAGCCGCCTGTGCCTCCACCAAGAATGACGAGGTCATATTCAGTTGCCATGACTTGTCACTCCTTTCTTCATCCGTTGATCATTTGGGTATTCTTTCGGAGATTCTTCTTCTTTTAAAATACGAAGTGCACCTTCTGCTAAGGATTGCAGTTCATTTTCACCTGGATACACGACAACATCTGAAATCCAGTCAATGTGACCTCTAATACTTGATGTAATTTGTTTGCTGTACGCTAGTCCGCCTGTTAACACAATGACGTCAACTGCGCCTTTTAAGACAGCACTAGCCGCACCGATTTCCTTGGCAATTTGATAGCACATCGCTTCATAAATCAGCGCCGCCCGTTCATCGCCTGCTTCAATCATGCGCTCAACTTTCACAGCATCTGTCGTACCAAGGTAGCCCGCAAGACCACCCTCACCAATAATGCGTTTCAGCATTTCCTCTTGGCTGTACTCACCAGAAAAGCAAAGATTGACGAGGTCACCTGTTGGCAAGGTCCCCGCTCGCTCTGGGCTGAAAGGTCCTTCGCCATGCAGTCCGTTATTGACATCAATGACTTTACCTTTTTCATGGACACCAATGGTGATGCCGCCGCCCATATGTGTAATAATCATGTTCAAATCTTCGTAGCGCTTCCCAAAAGATGCAGCTGTTTTTCTTGCGACTGCTTTTTGGTTTAATGCATGGAAGATGCTTTTTCTTTCAATCGTTGGCAGCCCTGAAATACGAGCAATTGGTTTTAGCTCATCCACTACAACTGGATCGACAATAAAAGCTGGGATGTTCAAACCAAGTGCAATTTCTCGTGCAATGATACCGCCGAGATTTGATGCATGCTGGCCAGCATATCCTTCTTTCAGGTCTTGCACCATTTGCTCATTGACTTCATATGTGCCACCTTCAATCGGACGAAGAAGACCGCCGCGCGCACAAACTGCATCAAACTTTGAGATGTTCATTCCTTGTTCATGCAGCGTCTTCAGGATTGTTTCTTGACGAAATGAAAACTGATCAATGATATGAGGGAATTGCTTTAATTCCTCATCTGTATGTCTGAGTGTCGTTTCAAAAATAGATCGTTCATTGTGAAACACACCGATTTTTGTTGAAGTAGAGCCAGGATTAATTGTGAGAATACGCCATTCTTTTGTCAGCAAAAACAAAACCTCCGTTTCAACTCATTCTTCAAATTAGCGACGACTTAAAATATGTTGGCCATTTTGCAGGAATTGACTTCTTGATTTGCGCATTCTTTCAATTCGCTCCTCCGCCAATCGGTCTGCCGCTTTATAAGTTGGAATGGCATCACGGTTTGAAATTTCAATCACGCGTTCAATGTTTTGGTAAATACCTTCTACCTTTTTCATCGCACGATCTGCATTATAGCCATAAAGCTCATCAGCAACGTTAATCACGCCGCCTGCATTGATTACATAATCAGGTGCATACACAATGCCCATTTCATGAATCAGATCGCCGTGATGCGTTTCTCTCAGCTGGTTATTCGCTGCACCTGCGATAACCTTTGCTTTCAGCTTAGGAATCGTTACATCATTAATCGTTGCACCAAGTGCACAAGGGGCATAAATATCACATGCTTGATCATAAATATCGTCAGGGTCTACAGCTTTTGCGCCAAAGTCTTCTACAGCTCGTTTTACAGAGTCTTTGTTGATATCTGTGACAATCAGCTGTGCGCCTTCTTCGTTCAGATGTTTACACAAATTGTAGGCCACATTCCCAACACCTTGGACAGCAATCGTTTTCCCTTCTAGTGAATCGGTACCAAATGCAGCTTTGGCAGCGGCTTTCATCCCTTTATATACACCGTAAGCCGTAACAGGAGACGGGTTTCCGGATGAACCAAATGCAGGAGAAATACCTGTCACAAAGTCTGTTTCTTCATGAATCAGATCCATATCTTCTACCGTTGTACCGACATCCTCCGCTGTGATATAGCGGCCATTTAATCCTTGTATGTAGCGGCCAAACGCACGGAACATTTCTTCATTTTTATCTTTTCTCGGGTCACCGATGATGACTGTTTTCCCGCCGCCAAGATTCAGGCCTGCTGCTGCGTTTTTATAAGTCATCCCTCTTGCTAGACGAAGTGCATCTTCGATTGCTGCTTCTTCGTTTTCATACGTCCACATTCTTGTCCCGCCTAGTGCTGGGCCAAGTGTTGTATCATGAATGGCAATAATCGCTTTTAAGCCAGATTGTTCATCCTGACAAAATACAAGCTGCTCATAATCGTATCGTTCCATATATTTAAAAAGTTCCATTGTTTATTCCTCCTATGACTTTCGCTTAATTTGATGTACAGATGGCAAGTGCAATTGAATAAAGCTTACTTTCAGCTGTATCCGACCGGCTTGTTAAAGCAATCGGTGCCTTCGCTCCTGCCACCACAGCTCCCACCTTTGCATGTGCAAAGTAGATGAGAGATTTATAAAGAATGTTCCCTGCTTCAATTGTTGGTACAAGCAAAATATCTGCATGACCGGCGACATCACTCGTAATATTTTTATGAGAAGCTGCTGTTTGAGAAATGGCATTGTCTAAAGCAAGTGGCCCGTCAATGAGGCATCCAGAAATTTGACCTCGCCTATTCATTTGCGCCAAGCTTGCCGCTGTCAAAGTGGAATCCATTGCCGGGTTCACGACCTCTACCGCAGATAACACGGCCACCTTTGGCATGTCGTTGCCGACAGCTTGCGCTACTTGAACAGCATTGATCGTAATCTCTTTGAACATGTTTAAATCGGGCGCGATGTTCATCGCAGAATCCGTGACATAAATAAAACGATCAAATCCCGGCACTTCGAATGCCGCGACATGTGATAGTACACTTGCCGTCCGCAACCCGTACTCTTTATTTAGCACCGCTTTTAAAAGAACGGCTGTCGTGACATGCCCCTTCATCAATATATCTGCATGCTTCTCACTCACTGCCTGCACAGCAATTTTGGCTGATTCTTCAGGAGAATCCGAATGAATAATATCTATCCAGTCTTCATTGATCTCATGGTGTTTCACCAGCTCCTTCAGGTTGCGTTTGTTTCCAACCAGCAGGAAGCGAGCGACCTTTCGTTCAATTGCCATCTTGATGGCATGAAGCACTTCTTCGTCTTCTGCATGAGCCACAGCAGCAGTTTTATTCTGCAGCTGGGCGGCTTTCATAATCAGATCGTCAAGCTTCATATATGCCCACCTTTCCTTATGCTCGGGTTCATGGTTTTCATATGCAAGTTCTATGCCAGCTTGAAACGCAGCGAAATAAGGCATTTCACATGAAATATATGCAACTTTTTGCAGGTAACGTGCATTTTATTGCATGCTATCTTTTGCAAGTTGATATTTATCCATTTTATAGTAAAGATTTCGAATGCTAATCCCTAACGTTTTCGCTGTTTTCGTGCGGTTGAATTGATGCTTTTCAAGGGTTTGTTTAATCAGCTGCGCTTCAAACGCTTCAACAGCATCCGAAAGTGTTTCTCCCTCAAATTGACTGACAGCCAGTTCCTGCTGCTCTTTTTCTTCCTGCTCTTCTGATTCCATGAAGGAAATATGATCTTCATCGATCCATTCTTCTTGCGGATTCAAAAAGATCATGGCTCGTCCAAGGACATTTTCCAGTTCTCTTACGTTCCCAGGCCAGCTGTAGGATCGAAGTCTATCGAGCGCACCTTCCGTTAAGCCGCTCACATTTCGACCATAGTCTAAATTAATTTTCTGAATAAGGCGTTTGCTCAAGGAATCAATATCTTCAAGTCGCTGCCTTAGTGGCGGAATCGAAATCGGATATCTGTTCATCCGATAATATAAGTCCTCTCTGAACTTTCCTTCCGCCATCGCTTTTTCAATATTGACATTTGTTGCGGTAATCACACGCACGTCAACAGGTATCGCTTTTGTTCCGCCTACTCTAACAATTTCTTTCTCCTGCATCACGCGTAATAATTTCGCTTGTGTACTTGGCGTCATTTCACCAATTTCATCTAAAAAGATACTGCCGTGATTCGCCTCTTCAAACAGCCCTTTCTTCCCGCCGCGCCTTGCACCAGAAA
Organism: Bacillus sp. FSL R7-0672; assembly: GCF_038601465.1. Classification (NCBI taxonomy): domain Bacteria; kingdom Bacillati; phylum Bacillota; class Bacilli; order Caryophanales; family Bacillaceae; genus Bacillus; species Bacillus sp. FSL R7-0672. The sequence continues at coordinate 2,202,715 of NZ_CP152010.1, forward strand.
ATGCGCCTTCCTCGTAGCCAAAAAGCTCTGACTCTAAGAGGGATTCTGATAAGGCCGCACAGTTGACTCTTACGAAGCGATTATATTTCCGGTCACTTTCATTGTGTATAGCGTGCGCAAATAGCTCTTTCCCAGTACCTGATTCCCCCCTGAGTAAAATAGTGGCTGGTGTTTTAGCCCCTAGCTTTGCCTGCTCAAGCGCCACAAGCATTTGCTCACTTTCTCCAATAATGTCTTCAAAAGTGTACTTTGCCTCAAGTGTCCGGATGAGCTGTCTTGCTTTATTTAATTCATTCGTGAGTGATTGAATTTCTGATACGTCATGAATGACGCCGACACTGCCTTTTAAAATACCATCAACGATCACTGGCGCTACGTTGACGATCACATCCTTCTTATTAGGTCCGACTTTCATTCTGACGCCTCGAACCGGCCTTCTTGTTTCAAGCACCTTCAAATGCATGCTTTCCCCTTCAGAAATATCCGCACCCGCAGGCTTGCCCACAACCTCTTTGTCTGTTAATCCCGTCATTTTCGTATAAGCTCTGTTAATTAAAATTCCTTTCCCCTGCTCATCTACGACGGATATCGCTTCATCTGATGATTGAATGATAGCCTCGAGCATCGTGCGCACTTCTTTGAGGTTTGTGACTTCTTCTGCAAGCTCCACTGCATCTGTAATATCTTTAAAAATGGATAGAGCGCCTAGCATTCTTCCTGCGTCATCAATAATCGGCAAACGTGTTGTGACAATTTGTATTTGCTGATTCAGAAATTGTTTTTGATGAAATTCCGGCTCCCTCGACCTTAAAATATCGGGGAGTTTTGTATTCGGGATCACTTCACGTATGTGCTGACCAATCGCATCTTTTTGCGAACGTCCAACCATTTTGGCAGCCGATCGATTAAACAGAACGATTTCTTCATCCATATTAATAAAAATCATGCCATCGTTCGTTGCATTAAAAATGCGGTCATGTTTATAGGTTTGTTCTTTTAATATTTGAATGAGCTGATGCTTTTCTGACATTAATTCTGATATGACGTATGCCATCGAACTTGGAACAATGACAGACTGCTCTGTTTTTTCTTCTATCAGTTCTTTAAGCACAGCTGAACTGCCCGTTGTTTCAATGATGATATCAATGTCATCTTTTATGTATTCTTTCCAATCCGTTGTCGTATCAATTCCATTCTTTTTCGCTTCTACCATCCCCGGTGCCCCAAGATCAAGGTCGGCGATTGCAACGATTTGAATCATATTTGTTTTCAGCAGTGTTTCAAGCAATGCTGATCCACCCTGTCCTGCACCGACAATCAAGACTCTCTGCATCCCGTTACCCCTTTATATGAAAAAATTTGCACACCATATTTTTCCGTTGCAAAAAATTGCACAACTCTTATATTACCACGTTTTCCTTTCTTGACAAAATATTTTTTGAATTAGACAATGGAAGTAAATGACGTTTAAGGGGACATTTGATGGGGAGAATACTTGCATTAGTGATTATTTTAATACCTGGCGCGCTTGCTGCACTTGGGATTAAGCTGCTGCGTGACACTGTTTTCGGTATCATCATTGCACCATTTCCATTTTTATGGCTGCAAGGAATTGCAGGGTTGTTTTTTTTAGGGGGAGGTCTTTACGTAGTCGCTGGCTTTATTTTATATCGAGACCGCAAACGAAATAAAGTAACCACCCGCTTTAAACAGAGATAAACATGAAAAAAGACCCGCTATTGATCGCAGGTCTTTATTTCATTTCTTCTCTTATTTTGACGGCTCTATCAGGGAAATCAGTGAAAATTCCATCGACACCTAAGGAAAACATGTTTTTCATTTGTTTTTCACTGTTTACTGTAAATGGCCTGATGACTTGCTGGGCGGCATGGAGAGCCGATACAACTTCTTTTGTTACCCCTGCGCCCTTTATATTCGGATGATAACCTCTTGCAGGTACTGTTTTTATGTACATCTCTGGCTGATGAATGACATCCATTGTGAGAACAGCAAGCTCAACATGGGGCATCAGCTTGTGAAAAAGAGCTAAACTGCCGTGATGAAACGATGAGACAAGTACACGATCTTCTATTTGAAAGTGTTCAATTTGCTTCTTTACTTTCTCTTCAATACCAGGATATCGATAAATGGAGTTTTTCAGTTCAATATTGATGATGAGTGATGATTGCTGCGTCACGAGCTCCAATACTTCCTCCAAAAGAGGAATGGATACAGCACCGGTTTCTTCATAAAAAGAATGACTCGCATCTCCTGCTTTTAACTCTTCATATGTATAGTCTTTCACTAAGCCTTTCATATTCGTTGTTCTGTTCAGCTTCTCATCGTGAATGACAGCAAGCCTGCCATCTTTCGTCAGCTGAACATCCAGCTCAATTCCGTCAGCTCCAGAATGGAGTGCATGCTCAAAGGCTATCATGGTATTTTCAGGGTAGATTCCTTTAAAACCTCTGTGTGCAAAAATTTTCGTCATATGTCACCTCTAAGTATGATGCTTCCTTTCATTATGACGTGTCTCTTTTCATTTTTCCAGTTTGAGCACATAAAAAAACCTCTTCTGATTAGTACGAAGAGGTTCTGTATAAATTCGATCACGTAATCGCTCTGATGGCTTGCTCTGTCGTCTCGGCGTCAAGAGCAAAAAGGGAAGAAACAACTGCGACTGCTGTAACGACGGTTAAACCTAACAACAACTTTTTCATAAGATAACCTCCACTTTCTTTTGAAGTATTTGTGCATCGAATTTCTTTTCAAGAAAACGAATGGCATTTTGATAGTCATTTCGTTCCTTGAAGTATTTCGATATTTGTTCAGACAAATCCTCAAGCTCCACATATAATCTATTTTTTTCTATGTAGTCTAATTTTTCAGAGAATACGTCTGCTGCTCCACTATTTTCGCACATTAAATCTAAAATTTCAAATTTTACTATATATTCATTATTTTGGATGTCACAGCTATACTGAATGCCCTCTTTAATATATTCCTTCGCCTCTTGATTTCCTAGATGAACCAAGGCATTTGCCAGAACATATAAAGATTGGATGTAATAATGGCTATTGTCACGGTGCATTTGAATGCCCATCCCTTTTTTGGCATATTGTGCGCTTTTTTCGTAATCATGCTTCGCATAATAAAGAACGGCTAAATTGTGATAGCATTTCCCAATCAGCACTTCATTGTTAATGCGTTTACTTTTCTCAAGTGCTTCTTGGTATTTTTCCTCCGCTTCGTCAAATTGGATCAAATCGATACAATTACTTGCATGTAAAATCAAGCTGTCAATCGCCTGCGCTGTATACTCTTCATGCGCTTTGAACGTATCGATGGCTTTTTTGATATGATTAATGGATATGAAGTTTTGTTTCAGTTCGTAATAGATTGAAGCAACCTTATGATGAAAAGTTCCTACTTCAAGGTCCTCATTCACACGTTTTAGGCGTTGTTCTGCAATTTTGTAAAAGCTGATGGCTTCATCATACTTTTTCACATATGCAGCATATTGGCCTTTGTAAAAGTAAAAATAAAAATTAATAATGTCATCTGCTTTCTCATCAAGCGTTCCGACACTCTTCATAATGTGATTGGCTTTTTCAATATTTCCAAGTAACATTTCATGTCGGCCATTAACAAGCTGATAATAAAGGAGAACTTCGCGGTCTTCATCTGTATTTTTTAGCAAATTCTGAATTTTCTCTTTATAGATAGCAGATTTTTCTAGGTCATTTTGAGAAATGACCCTCGTCCACTTGCTAATTTCGTTCGCTACCTCAGCAGAGTGGATTTTCAGCTTTCCCATAACCTCACCCTCTTCTTTTCATTATTATAGCATAGTAAAAGAATGTGAAAATTATTAAATTAGACAATGGGAATATTCAGTTCAAATGGCACAATCTCTAAGAAGCCAGTGACTTTAAAACGCCAACCAATCAGGTCAATAGAAATAGAACTTTCGATCTCATTTGCTTTATTTACCAAATCCATCAGACCTTTTCCTCTCATCCTTTTTCTTACGAATGAGCGTTTCCTTCTTCTATTTTGAAGACCAAACAATTGATTGGCGTAGCTGATTACCACTAATTTATGTCATACCCATTTCTTTCATGCTTTATTTTTCATTTTATTCTGAAAATAAATCAAGCTGAGTTGTCCAAATGAGACAATAAGATGATTGTATCAATACAACCAATTTTTTACAATATTTTTCAAAATAAAAAAACGCCTCTTTGAAGAAACGTTTTTTTATGAAAATGAACTAGCTTGCCCTATGCTCTAGGCGCAGACGATCAGCCACCATTGCGATAAATTCAGAATTGGTTGGTTTTGCTTTAGACATGCTGACTGTATAACCAAAGAGTGAGGAAATGGAATCGATGTTTCCTCTGCTCCAAGCCACTTCAATCGCATGACGAATCGCTCGTTCTACTCTGCTCGCGGTCGTGTTAAATTTCTTCGCGATGTCTGGATACAACACTTTTGTGATGCTTCCGAGAAGCTCGATGTCATTGTACACCATTGAAATGGCTTCTCTTAAGTATAAGTAACCTTTAATATGAGCCGGGACGCCAATCTCATGAATAATCGTTGTAATGCTCGCATCTAAGTTTCTGCGTTTCGGTTCAGGTTTGTTTCGAAGGACACTGTTTTGGATAGATGAAGATCGATGGGTGACTTGTGTGCCGTTTCCACTGACTTGACGAATATGACCGACTAGGTTTTCCATATCAAATGGCTTTAAGATGAAATAAGATGCGCCCAAATCAACTGCTTTTTTCGTGACATCTTCTTGTCCAAACGCCGTTAGCATAATCACACTTGGTTGTTTGGTCATGTCATTGTTTTCACGGAGGCGTTCCAGTACAGCAAGGCCATCTAAATGAGGCATGATAATATCTAAGAGGAGAACGTCGGGCTCTTTATCTTTAAATAATGTCAGACATTCCTGTCCATTATACGCCACGCCAAGCACTTCCATATCTTCCTGTCCCTCAATATACTCAGTCAAAAGGCCAACAAGCTCTCGATTGTCATCAGCTACACACACTTTAATTTTCTCCACGTTCTTTCCTCCCCAATGTCGATTCCTTTAGTCTTTTGTATTTCTCTTCTGAGTGTTCAATTCGACAAAACCATGCTATCCCCTTTAAAAAACTTTAATTTTCCGAATAATAGAGCATTATCTAGCTTTTTCTACGTTTTTCTTAACGAATCGACGATTATTGCAATTTGACAACATACCATTTTCCATTTTGTCGAAAAATCTCTTTTTCCTTATTTTATAACATGATGGCAGAGAAAGAAAGGGGAGAAAAAAACTGCCGGAAGATTCGCGGCAGTTTGATGATCAGCTTGCTTTTTTGTTTTTTTGATAAAGATCGATGCCTGCTTCTGACAGCATCCATTCAATGTGTACGCCGTAGCCGCTTGTCGGGTCATTGACGAAAACGTGCGTGACCGCCCCGATGACTTTTCCGTTTTGGATGATAGGGCTTCCGCTCATACCTTGGACGATACCGCCCGTTTTACTTAAAAGACGCTCATCTGTTACCTTCAATACCATCCCTTTTGTTGCTGGGAATTTCTGCGGAGTCGTGCTGACGATTTTAATATCAAACTTTTCCACTTTATCATGATCCACAACGGTTAAAATTTCTGCTGGACCTTCTTTTACTTCATTTGATAAAGCAACTGGAAGTGGTTTGTCTGATACATGATTTTCAAGCTTTTCGGTTAACGTACCAAAGATACCAAATGGGCTGTTGCGGGAGATATCCCCGATCGTTTTTCGTTCGGAAGAGAATCTCGCCAATTTTTCTCCAGGATTGCCACCTGTGCCTTTTTCAATCGATGTTACGGTTGATCTGACAATTTCACCATTGTCGACAACAATTGGTTTTTTTGTATCCATGTCAGAAATGACATGCCCTAGGGCACCATATTTTTTAGAAGATGGTTCAAAGAAGGTCATCGTGCCGATTCCTGCTGCGGAATCTCGAATGTAAAGACCAATTCGATAGGTGCCTTCACTTGCATCTTTTGCGGGTGTTAATGTTGTTTGAAAGGTTTTATGGTCTCTTTTTATGAGTAAACGAAGCGTTTCACCTGTTTTCCCTGCTTTCTGGATAAATGGGGTGAGGTCATTCATTTTCTCCATCTTTTGACCATTGATTTCAATGATCATATCCCCTGATTGAATGCCTGCGGCTTCGCCTGGTGATTTTTTGCCGTCTGCTGTTGTGATTTGATGAAAACCTACAACGAGAACTCCTACAGAGTGGAGCTTGACGCCAATGGATTGTCCTCCAGGAACGACTTTTAATTCAGGGAGAACGTCGACTTTTGTTTTCTTAATAGGGAATCCTTTAAAATCATAAACAATTTCGGCTTTTCCCGCCTTTTGTCCTGTTACTTCAAGCTGATTCTTTTTCTCTGAAAGACTAAAGGCTTGTGAAGAAGCATTGGCTGACGCTTCTATTGATGTGTCAATTGAGTGCTTCTGTTTTTCAAATACAGCAACATTTGTTGGAATGCTGATGTATTCCTTCACTATGCTCATAAACCCTGTACTTATTAAAGAAACAAGGAGAATCACACCAATGGCTTTTCTCATCTTTTCGGGCATTCATTTTTCACTCTCCTCGCTCCTTACCCACACCAGAACACTCATGTTTTGGCTACATCTTTACTTTTGCCTTCTTCGCTTTGATTTATAACCGGCAGCTATAGAAAATGATTGGATAAATTGATAAAAGAAAAAGACGATTTCGTGGGTATATACAGCGATTTTGACACAATATAAAAAAGGCAGCTGATTTTTCAGCTACCCTGTTGTTTTGACATCATTTGCTTGATGCAGCAATTCTTTTGCGTGCTGTTTTGTCAGCTCAGTGACTTCCACACCCGCAATCATCCTGCCAATTTCACTCACTTTTTCTTCATGATTTAATGGTTTGACGCTTGTCAGTGTTCTGCCTGCTTTAGAGCGTTTAGAAATGAAGAGGTGCGTGTCAGCCATTGCTGCTACTTGCGGGAGGTGCGTAATGCAGAGCACTTGTGAGCCAGCCGCCACTTTGTAAATTTTTTCGGCAATCGCCTGTGCAACTCTGCCGCTTACGCCCGTATCGACCTCATCGAAAATAATGGAAGTGACTTCTTGTTTGGCTGAGAAGATACTTTTCACGGCGAGCATAACACGTGAAATTTCTCCACCCGAGGCAACTTTTGATAAAGATTTCATCGGTTCGCCAGGATTAGTAGAAATCACAAATTGAGCTTGGTCGATTCCGTTTTTTCCAAGCTGGACGGGCTTTCCATCTAGTAGCGGATTATCCGTGCTGCTAAAAGGCGCATACCGAATGGAAAAGGATGTATCAAACGTTGACTTCTCCATATACAAATCCTTTAGTTCTGTTTGAATTTGCTTCGCTAGCTTTTTGGCCCATTTTTTACGAAGCTCCGAAACGTTAAGTGCTTCAAGCAGAGCGTCACGGCTCATTGCATCCAGTTTGTTTTTAAGCGTCTGCAGGTGACTATCTCGATTTTGAATTTGATCGATTTCTTCTTCAATCTTCGCCGCATACTCCAAAATTTCCTCAACCGTTGTCCCGTACTTTCGTTTTAACTGCTTCATTTCATTCAGCCTAGACTCAATAAAATCAAGTCGTGCTGGGTCGAACTCTAATTGATCCAGCATGCTTCGCATTTGGAACGTCGAATCCTCTAATAAATAGTAAGAGTTCGACACTTGTTCGGATAGCTTTTTCAGATCGTCATTGATCTCAGAAACCTGCTCGAGCTCGCTTGATGACATGCCAACCCAATCAAGTCCCCCCTGCTCATTGCGCAAGGCATTATAGGCGTTTTGGAGTGAGGAAAAGATTTTTTCGTAGTTGCTGATCTGATGGCGCTCTTCTTGAAGCTTCTCATCTTCTCCCGGCTCTAATTGTGCCGCTTCAATCTCTTCTAGCTGAAATTGCAGTAAATCTAACCGGTGCACCATTTCCTGCTCATTCTCAGAGAGCTGTTTTAGCTTTTGGGCTGTCTTTGTATTTTGCTCATATGCTTCTTGATACTGTGACAAAGCAGGTGCAATTTCTTCTGCTCCAAATTGATCGAGTAAATGCAGATGATTTTCATCCTCCATCAATAACTGGTTATCGTGCTGCCCATGTATATCGAGCAAAAGGCGTCCTACTTCGCGTAAAAGTGAGATTGTAACGAGCTTGCCATTGATACGGCAAATGCTTTTCCCGTTATTGTTAATATCACGGCGAAGAATCATCATTTCATCCGTTGCGTCAATTCCCTGCTCTTCGCATAAAGCAAATACAGGATGGTCAGCTGCTGGTACAAGAAAAAGCCCCTCCAGCTCAGCCTTTTTCTCACCATAACGAACAAATTCAGACGACCCTCTACCTCCCACAAGAAGTGAGACAGCGTCAATCATGATAGATTTCCCTGCACCTGTTTCCCCTGTTAGGACTGTGAGTCCTTTTTCAAATGAAACCGTTAACTCTTCAATGATTGCAAAGTTTTTAATGGTTAGTTCTGCTAACACTCATTTGACACCTCTTTTTGTAAACCTGATTCTTTATAGAAGCTCTAAAATTTTGCTTGAAACTGTTTCCGTATCATCTATTGTGCGGCAAATGATCAAAATGGTGTCATCTCCGCAAATGGTTCCCATGATTTCTTCCCAATCTAAATTATCCATTAAAGCCCCAATCGCCTGTGCATTACCCGGCATGGTTTTGAGGACAATTAAATGACTGGCAGCATCCATTTTAATAAATGCATCCATTAAGGATCGCTTTAGTTTAGACAGCGGATTAAACCGCTGATCCGCAGGAAGGCTGTATTTATATGTTCCATTGTTCGTTGGCACTTTCACTAAATGCAATTCTTTAATATCTCTTGAAACGGTCGCTTGTGTAATGTTATATCCATCGGCTTTTAAAATATCGACTAGTTCATCTTGTGTTTCAATCTCTTGGCTCGCGATGATTTCTCTAATCTTGATATGCCTTTGACCTTTAGTCATTTTTGACCCCCCTAGGCGTTTGATCTCAGTTTGTCTTTACGTTCTATGTTATATGAACCACAGTTCAAAAAACAAGCGTTACGTGAGAAACGGCCAATTCTCATCTTTTGACCATGTAAAAAGGAATAATAGCGAGCTATTATTCCTTTTGTTTCAACCTCATGTATCAGCCGGCTCAGGACTGTTTTTCTTTTCTTTCAATACAGAATGGGCTTCCTTGACGATCTTTTCAAGCTCTGAAACCGGTAGTGCCGCATTCTCTTCTTGATCGGGATGAAGCACTAAATGGAGAAGGAACTCAATATTCCCGTCTCCGCCAGTAATAGGCGAAAATGATACATCCTTCACATCATAGCCTTCTTTTGCAGCAAATTGATTCATCTCTTCCAGTACACCAAGGTGGACCGATGGATCTCGCACGATGCCTTTTTTCCCAACAAGCTCTCTGCCTGCTTCAAATTGAGGCTTGACAAGTGCAATACAGTCTCCGCCTGGGACAAGAATGTGCTTTAAAGCCGGCAGAATGAGTTTAAGTGAAATAAAAGAGACATCAATTGACGCCACTTCTGGCAATCCTTCAGTAAAATTTGCTGGGACGGAATGACGGAAATTGGTGCGCTCCATGACGATGACCCTGTCATCCTGCCTTAATTTCCACGCAAGCTGATTGTAGCCAACATCAACAGCATATGATTTGACCGCTCCATTTTGAAGCGCACAATCTGTAAATCCACCTGTTGATGAACCGATATCAATTAGCAATTTCCCTTGAACGGTTAAGTCGAATTCTTTTAGCGCTTTTTCGAGCTTTAACCCGCCGCGGCTCACATATTTCAGAGGGTTCCCTTTCACAGTGAGCGGTGTATCACGAGCGATTTTCTCTCCTGGTTTATCCAAACGGTTTTCATTTGAGTAAACGATCCCTGCCATAATGGCACGCTTTGCTTTCTCTCTCGTTTCCATTAGTCCTTGTTCGACTAATAAAACGTCAAGTCGTTCTTTCTTTGATGTCATGATCCAATTCCTTTTCTTGGTGCTGCGGGAAGCAGGTCACGTAAAGTATCAGCAACCTGTGCTTTCGTCAAACCAATTTCTTCAAGCAGGGCATCAACACTTCCATGCTCAATAAATTCATCTGGAATGCCCATACGTTCTACTTTAATATGAGATGCTTTCTTATCGTGTATATATTCTAAAACGCTGCTGCCAAATCCGCCTTGGAGCACAGCTTCTTCAATCGTTAAAATCGGAATACCTTCAGAAAAAATGTCATTTAACATCGCTTCATCAAGAGGCTTAATAAAACGAGCATTGACAACACGAACCGATTTCCCTTCTTTTTGAAGTTCTTCTGCTGCTTGGAGTGCCATTTTAATCGTCGTACCAAATGTTAAAATCACGGCATCCTTCCCTGGACGAAGAACCTCCCAGGACCCAATTGGAATGGTTTTCAGCTGTTCATCCATTTTGACACCTAGCCCATTACCGCGCGGGAAGCGCATAGCAATAGGACCGTCATCGTACTGAATAGCTGTATTGACCATGTGCTGTCCTTCATTTTCATCTTTTGGCATCATGAGTACCATATTCGGCATATGACGCATAAAGGCAATATCAAACACACCTTGATGGGTTTCTCCATCTGCACCGACAAGTCCAGCACGGTCAATGCCAATAAATACGTTAAGGTTCTGACGACAAATATCATGTAGCACTTGGTCATAGGCTCTTTGTAGGAACGTTGAATAAATCGCTAAAAATGGCTTCATGTCCTGCGTCGCAAGCCCAGCTGCCATTGTGGCTGCATGCTGCTCGGCAATTCCTACATCAAACATCCGCTCTGGAAATTCCTTCGCAAAGCCTTCAAGCTTTGAACCAACAGGCATCGCAGGCGTGATCGCAACAATCCGCTCATCTTCCCGTGCCAGCTTTCTGACCGTTTCACTAACGAGACCACTCCAAGACGGAGCTGCTGCTGCCGGTTTTACAAAATCCCCTGTATCAATTTTGTATGGACCCGTACCGTGCCAAGTCCCGACTTTATCGGATTCTGCCGGCTGATAGCCTTTTCCTTTTTTCGTGATGACATGCAGAAGAACAGGACCTTTTGTTTTCTTTGCATATTCAAGATTTTCAAAAAGATCTTCATACGAATGTCCGTCGACAGGACCTAAGTAGGTAAATCCCATTTCCTCAAAAAACATGCCAGATACAAGTAAATATTTGAGGCTGTCTTTGATACGCTCTGCTGTGGCAGCAAGCTTACCACCAACAGCTGGAATGCGCTTGAATAAATATTCAAGCTCGTCTTTTACCCATTGGTATTTGCCAGCTGTACGTAATCTACCAAGCATTGTGTGAATCGCACCGACGTTTGGTGCAATACTCATTTCATTGTCGTTTAATATGACAATCATATCTTTCTTTTCATCACCGATATGATTCAAAGCTTCTAGCGCCATACCTCCGGTTAGTGCACCATCTCCGATAATCGGCAGGATATATTCATCTGTCCCTTTGATATCACGCGCTGCCGCCATACCCATCGCGCCAGATAACGAGGTTGAACTGTGACCTGTCTCCCACACATCATGCTCGCTTTCATTTCGTTTAGGAAAACCGCAAAGCCCTTTATATTGACGAAGTGTATCAAACTCCGACCCTCTTCCCGTTAACAGCTTATGAACGTAAGACTGATGTCCAACATCCCAGAGGAATTTGTCTTTTGGGCTGTCAAATACTTTATGAAGCGCAACAGTCAGTTCAACGACTCCCAGGTTCGGACCGATATGCCCACCAGAGTTAGCTAAGGACTCAATTAAAAACATGCGAATGTCAGCACTAAGCTCCTCTAATTCTGCATTTGACATTCCTTTTAGAAACGTTGGATTTTTTATTGATAAAAGATCCAATTAGGATCAACTCGCTTTCAACAAAATTTCTATATACATCTATAATGCCTTATTCCTTTGAAAACCAATAGGGAATAAGAGTTGTCTCATCATAATAAACTGTTTACAGTTTACCACAATTGCTCGAGGACCCTCAAATCTAGGCTGTTTTTAATGATCTCTTGAGGCAATTAGATCACATAAATCATGCAGCAATTGCTGCTCTAATTGAAGATTTGAGACAATTTCTTTTGCACGTGTGATGTGCTCATGCAGCTTTTCTTTTGCTCCTGAAAGCGTTAATAAAGAAGGATATGTCGACTTTTCATTTGCTGTATCAGAGCCGACCCGTTTTCCGATTTTTTCTTCGCTTCCTTCGAGATCTAAAATATCATCACGGATTTGAAACGCAATGCCAATATGATAGCTGAATTCCCTTAGCTTTTCGATATCGTCATCTGATGCTCCTGCCAGCATTGCACCTGCTGCGACACTGAATGTGAGAAGCTTTCCTGTTTTACGGGCGTGAATGGATTCTAGTTCAGCAAGCGATACTTGTTTTTGCTCTGCTTCCATGTCGTCAAATTGACCGCCAACCATTCCTAGTGCACCTGCTGACTTTACAAGCTCATCCACAATTCTGAGCTTTTTGTCAGCAGAGACGCCGCTAGACAGCTGAGATGTAATCAGGCGAAAGCTTTCTGTTAAAAGGGCATCACCTGCGAGAACCGCTGTTGCTTCTCCGTACACTTTATGATTCGTCGGTTTTCCTCTGCGAAGGTCATCGTCGTCCATGCAAGGAAGGTCGTCATGTATCAATGAATACGTATGAATCATCTCAACCGCACAGCCGACAGGTATACCGTCTTCTTCGTTTTTACCGTAGGCATTTAGAAGAGCAAGAACGAGAACAGGTCGAAGCCTTTTCCCGCCCGCTTTAAGAGAATAGAGCATAGAAGATTTCAGGTCTTCAGGAATCGTCAATTCCTGAACATATGTAAATAAATAATCTTCAATGGCCTGCTTTCGTGTTGTTAAAAATTCATTTAAATTACTTGTCACCAGCATCTGCCTCCTTCACTGAGAAGGGAGCCAGCTCACCGTCCTCTTTTAAAATGAAATCCATTTGCTTTTCAACATGCTGTAATTTTTCATGACAAAGCTTCGAAAGGGTCATGCCTTCTTGAAAATAATGAATGGCCTGCTCAAGTGGTACATCTCCTTCTTCGAGCTTTCCCACAATCTCCTCAAGACCTTTCATCGCCTCTTCAAATGTCATTTGTTCTTCTTTTTGTTTATTGGATTCTGTCATGTTGATTGCCCCTCCTTCTCAATAACCTCACAAATCAGACGTCCATCCCTCATCGTGATGGTCAGCTGATCCTTCGGCTCTACTTGGTTCACACTTTTTATTAGTTCATCTTCTTTATAGGCTAAGCTGTAGCCTCTTTCCATCACTTGAAGTGGATTTAATGCATTTAGTTTACCAAGAACCGATTGGAACTGCGAATGAATTGTTTTCATTTGCACATTCATACTGCGAATGAGCTGTTCTGTTTCATTGGCGTGGCGTTTTTTCGCTTGAAGCAGCTGCTCTTTAGGGTGAAGCGGCTTCAGCCTGTATGTCTGGCGGTCTAGCTGACTGCGTTTTTGCTCAATTTGTCTCGTCAGCTGTTTTTGAAAACGGTCAAATACCAAATCGAATTGCTGCTCTTTTTGCTCCTGTAATCGTTTTGGAAAACGGAAGGCATAAGAGGATTGCAGCGCCACAAGACGATCCTTCGCTTGTGAGGTTCGATTCTTTACCGCTCTTGTTAGCCGTATATCGATTGATTTGATTCGTTCAATTAAATCGGTCGTGCTTGGAACAGCAAGTTCGGCTGCTCCTGTTGGTGTGGGTGCTCTCATATCTGCAGTGAAATCACTGATCGTAAAGTCTGTTTCGTGTCCAACTGCAGATATGATTGGAATGTCTGATGCGAAGATGGCTCTTGCGACAGCTTCTTCATTAAAAGCCCAAAGCTCTTCAATCGAACCGCCTCCTCTTCCGACAATCAAGACATCACAGAGCTGTTTTTCATTCGCTTCCTTAATTCGCTCTACGATGGAACGGGTCGCATGCTCACCTTGAACGAGCGCCGGAAGCACAATGATTTTCGCCTGCTGATAGCGCCGATTGATGGTCGTAATGACATCTCGAACAGCCGCTCCTGTTGGAGACGTAATGACACCAACAACCTCTGGATATTCGGGGATTGTTTTTTTATAGCGCGCATCAAATAAGCCTTCACTTGCTAGCTTTTTCTTCAGCTCTTCATAAGCAAGATGAAGAGCACCAACACCATCAGGCTGCATTTCTTTTGCATATAATTGATAGTTACCGTTTGGTTCATAGACTTGAATTCCGCCTCGTACAAACACCTTCATTCCACTCTTAGGTGAAAAAGGCAGCTTCGCCGCAGAGCGCTGGAACATGACAGCTTGCATGCGTGCATTTTCGTCTTTTAAGGTGAAGTACACATGTCCTCTTGAATGAATCTTGACATTGGATAGCTCACCTTTGATCCAAATATCTTCTAAATGCGGATCAACATCAAATTTTCTTTTTATGTATTTTGTAAGGGCTGTGACCGTCACAAAGGCTTTTTCACTCATGACGTATTCCTCCTCTTCAAAAACGCACATTCATCCACCAGCAGCATGCAGGTGGATGAATGGATAAAGCTTATGCTAATGTACGTTTTGCTGATTTAACCGTATTATGTGCAAGCATCGTAATCGTCATTGGACCGACTCCGCCAGGGACTGGTGTGATATAAGAAGCTTTTTCTTTTGCCTCTTCAAAATCAACATCTCCAACAAGCTTTCCAGTATCCAAACGATTGACTCCTACATCGATCACAATAGCGCCTTCTTTAATTTGGTCAGCTTTAATAAAGTTTGCTCGACCGACGGCAACAACTAAAATATCCGCTTTCAACGTATGTTCTGAAATATTCGTTGTTCTTGAATGGCAATAAGTAACCGTTGCGTTTTCGTTTAACAGCAATTGTCCTACTGGTTTACCGACAATATTGCTGCGTCCGACAACAACGACTTCTTTTCCAGAAAGACTGACGCCCGTTTTATTTAGTAATTCAACAATGCCTGCTGGTGTGCATGGAAGGAATGTGTCTTCCCCAAGGAGCATTTTCCCGATATTCAATGGATGGAAACCATCAACATCTTTTTCAGGTGAAATACGTTCAATCACGGCTTTTTCAGAAATATGTTTTGGCAGTGGAAGCTGAACAAGAATCCCGTGGAATTGATCGTTCGCATTGTACTGATCAATCAGCTGAAGCAATGCTTCTTCTGTTAAAGAAGCATCTAAATGATCTAGCTGGAAATGCATCCCCATTGCTTCTGCTGCTTTTTTCTTCCCGCGTACGTAAGAAAGTGAAGCCGGATCATCACCGATTAGAATAACGGCAAGACCAGGTGTGACACCTTTTTGTTTTAGCTCTTCTACTTCTTTTGCTAATTGCTCACGCTTTTCTTTTGCTGTTTCTTTCCCATCGATGATTGTTGCTGTCATGTCGAATCCTCCTATTGCTGCTTTAGGTCGTTTTTAATGTTTGAAAGTACTCCATTTACAAATTTCGATGCTTTATCGTCACCGAATAATTTGGCCAGTTCAATCGCTTCATTCATTGAGACACTAACCGGGATATCTTCTTGATACACCATCTCGTACACAGACAGCCTTAAAATGGCTCTGTCTACGTTTGCAATACGATCGAGTTTCCAATTCACTAAATGCTGTGAAATCATGTCATCGAGCTTGTCCTTTTGTTCAAGCACACCGAAAACCAGCTCCTCGAAAAAAGGATCTGATTCTTGTTCATCCAGCGCATGTGTAATGGCCTCTTTCGGATCAATATTGCTCACATCAATTTGAAATAATGTTTGTAGCGCCTTTTCTCTTGCAGTTCTTCTTTTCATTATTTACTCCTTTAACCACTTTATCCGCTTGTCGTTAAGCCATACAGAGATCATAACATATTTTGACCGTGGTCGCACCAAGATCCATGCGAGCTGTCACGAAAAACGAATCAATTCACGTGTGAGATCATTATTATTCGGAAATGACCCAAAAATGGGCTTTAAAAAACCAAAGAGGCAATGCCTCCTTGGTTTCACTTGAACTCTTTTTTTACATTTCTTGATCTACTTCAGCCTCAGATGCTTTAGTATCAAATTGAATACCAACGACATGAATATTGATTTCATTAATCGTTAAAGCAGTCATGTTCAAAAGAGTTTGACGGATATTTTCTTGTACAGCAGTGGATACCTTTGGAATGGATAGGCCAAATTCAACCACACAATATACATCGATTGTGATGCCTTCATCAGAGACATCTACTTTCACACCTTTACGGTGATTTTTCTTACCAAAGCGTTCTGCTACATCAGCAGCGAAATTGCCGCGCATTTCGGCAATGCCTTCGACTTCTGAAGCGGCGATCCCAGCAATGACCTCAATCACCTCTGGTGCAATTTGCACTTTTCCCAATTGATCTTCATCAAGGTTCATTTCAAGCAAATTGTTATCTGACACGATCATTCACCTCCGAAAGCTGTGATTATTTCATGATTTGGTATGTTTCTAAAAACTTCGTATTAAAATTACCACTCACAAATGTTTCATGCTCAAGCAATCTTAGATGGAATGGGATCGTTGTGTAGACTCCTTCAATGACGAACTCTTGAAGCGAGCGTTTCATTCTCGCAATCGCTTCTTCTCTCGTCTTACCATATGTGATCACCTTTGCAATCATACTATCGTAATATGGCGGAATCACATAGCCCGGATAAGCGGCAGAATCAACACGTACTCCTAGACCGCCTGGCGGAAGATACATTTTAATTTCACCAGCTGAAGGCATGAAGTTTTTCTCTGGGTTCTCTGCATTAATACGGCATTCGATTGCCCATCCTTCATATACGACATCCTCTTGTGTAAGAGAAAGCTTCTCACCTGATGCGACTTTAATTTGTTCTTTGATCAAGTCAACACCTGTGACCATTTCTGTTACAGGATGCTCTACTTGAATACGGGTATTCATTTCCATGAAGTAGAACTTCTCTTCATTATAATCATAAATGAATTCGACTGTTCCAGCACCAGTGTATTCAACAGCTTCTGCAGCTTTTACAGCTGCTTCACCCATTTGCTCACGGATGTCTGCATTCAGCGCTGGTGATGGCGTTTCTTCAAGAAGCTTTTGCATTCTTCTTTGAATCGAGCAATCACGCTCTCCTAAATGAATGGTATTGCCATGCTGATCTGCAAGCACTTGGATTTCCACGTGTCTAAAGTCTTCAATGAACTTTTCTAAATAGACGCCAGGGTTACCAAAGTTTTGCGCTGCTTCCTGCTGCGTGATGGTGACACCGTTAATGAGCTCTTCTTCGGTACGAGCCACACGGATTCCTTTACCTCCGCCGCCGGCAGTTGCTTTTATAATGACAGGGTACCCAATACTTGCTGCTGTTGAAACAGCATCATCAAGATCTTTTACAATTCCTTGAGAACCAGGAACAATCGGAACGCCAGCATCTTTCATTGTTTCCCTTGCGACATCTTTCGTTCCCATTTTGGAAATCGCTGATGCAGTTGGCCCAACAAAGATGACATTGCATTCCTCGCAAAGCTCTGCGAAGTCTGCATTTTCAGCAAGGAAGCCGTATCCTGGATGGATGGCATCTGTCCCTGTTAATTTGGCTACACTGACAATATTCGTGACATTTAAATAACTATCTTTTGAAGCAGTCGGTCCGATGCAATATGCTTCATCAGCCATTTGAACATGAAGCGCATCGCGATCCGCTTCAGAAAATACCGCAACTGTTTCAATTCCAAGCTCTTTACAAGCGCGGATAATTCTAACTGCGATTTCTCCTCTGTTTGCAATTAATAGCTTTTTAATCATGATCGTACTCCTTACTCTGCTTTCACTAGAAAGAGGGGTTGTCCGAATTCTACAAGCTGACCGTTCTCAGCTAATACTTCGACGATTTCACCTTTTACTTCTGCTTCGATTTCATTAAACAGTTTCATCGCTTCTACGATGCACACAACTGTGTTTTCCTTCACCTTAGAACCTGATGTCACATATGGATCTGCTTCTGGTGAAGATGAAGCATAAAATGTGCCAACCATTGGGGATGTGATTTTATGCAGATTTTCAGACGCAGCTGCCTCTTGTGCAGGGGCTTCGGTCTGAGCTGGAGCTTGTGCTTTAGGAGCTTGTTGAGCTGGAGCTGCTTGGACAGGAGCCACTGGTGCCGCTACTTGCTGAACGACTTCTTTATTTTTCTTTAGTTTGATTTTTGCACCTTCGTTTTCGTACGTAAATTCATCAATTGTTGATTCGTCAATTAATTTAATCAGTTCATGAATTTCTTCAATTTTTAACATGGATTTGCACCCCTATGTATGGATTTATCTTTTTCTTATAGGCTAGTACTAAAAGTACATACTATAACCATCTTACAGGAGGATTTCAATGAATTCAACTAATATTGTGGCGAAGCGCTTTGCGAGAGCACCTTGAAGAGGGCGCCAAACCGCATCAAAAAACGCCCTTTACGGCAAAGGGCGCCTGTTCATTTTTTATTCATTGGAGGGCTCAAAAGTGACCGCTACGTTATCAAGACCTCTCATTTCTTTTGTGACCATATCAATAATATCGGCCGCTTGGGACTTTGATTTTTTGTCAGAACGAACTGTGATGCTCACTTTATCTCCCTCTGCACTCACTAGCGCATCTTTATAACCTTTTGTTTTAATTAAGGTTTCGAGCTGACGCTCCGTTCCTTCTGCTTCACTAAGCGCTGTCATTTGGTCATAAGCTTCGCTTTTTTCTTGTGCTGTTGCATCATCACTGGATACGATTTCGTTGAACTCTTCACGCTGTTTGCTTCGTTTATCTTCAAGCTCTAATCTGTATGTTGTAAAAAGCTCGTCGTCTGTTTGCTCTGACACAGCCTTTCCTTCTTCACCGCTTGTTTCGATATCCTCTTGTTTACCATTTGTTTCTTTGTCAGTGGACTTCTCATCAGCGCCTTTTTCCGTTCCTTTTTCCGTTCCTTTGTCCATTCCTTTTTCTGGTTCAGTCTTTTTCTCTTCCGTTCCTTTTGATTTCATCTCTTCTACTGTCACTGCATTTTCACCTTGTGGAGACATGATATAGTACACACTTAAGACGACAACTAAACTTAGCATCGTTAATAGCCAAACCGTTTGTTTTTTTAACATCATTCCGAATCCTCCTTGATTTTTTTAGGGGCAACAGCCACTCTATGGCTCGGTACATCAAGCACTCGTGTAACCGCTTCAATAATGGTTTTCTTTATTTGAACGTTGTCTACTCCTTGAGCAACAACGAGAACACCTCGAATATCTGGTTTTTTCGTTTGCACCACGACTGGCGTTTCTTCATTGCCATTTTTGATGATGACGATTTCTTCTTCTTTTGTTTGATCGGTGACACTTCGCACGCCGCCTTCTTTATCTGTTTCTTCGGTCGTTGTGCTTTTATTGGATTTGTTTTTTTCAAACACTTTTAAAGAAGTTGCGTCTACATTGACCACAATCGATACATCCTCAACGCCAATAATGGTCTCTAAAATTTCTTTCAGCTGATTTTCGTATTCTTGCTCCACATCTTCAATCGAATTCTTTGATTTACTTGACGATGCCGGCTTGAATACCTCCTGCTCTTGTGAGGTTGTTTTTTTAGAAGCAGGAACAGCAGCTTGTTCTTTGCTTGATGGCGGTGACAAGATCTGACTGACTAACATGAAAGATACGCCGATGATGAATACAAGCAGCAAGTAATGGTGCTTCGTTAATTTTGGTTTCCCTTCACCTTTTTCAGGCGGCTGCAAGAATGATTTTAGCTTTTGTTTCCAGTCCTTGTTATTCATGATCTGCTGCGTCACCTCCCTCAATGTTCAGCGCAATGTGCTCAGGACTCGTATTCCAAACATCAGCAAGCGTCTCTTTCACCCTCTTGATCTCTTTGCTAGAAGATCCAGTGCTTTCCTCCTTTTGCCTGGAGAGATCAATGTCCACCTTTGCCACCGTTTCTACAGCATCACCTGTGAGCGGGGAAAGAACTGCTTTGATGCGAAATTGATCCGCCTCCATATTCTGATCCAGGTGCTCTTCATCTGCCAGCACTTCTACGTGTTTCATTTCATAGCTCTCCTTCTCCAGTGGCTCCTTTGCGCTTTTTTCTAGTTGGACAGCCATTTGCTTTAAAATATATGCACGCTGAGAGGCTTGTATTTCTTTTTTTTCTAAATTCATCTGATTTTTTATTTCTTCTGACTGTGCTTCTTCTTTTCCCTTCATCAATTCTGAGAAAATTTGGTCAGGGTCTGCCCGAAATAAAGCAAAAATCGGATTGAGCATCACCACAATCAACAGGAGGCTGACGACCATTTTGGCATATTTTTGCATGCTTGAATTGGGAAGTAGAAGATCAATGACAATCGCAAATAAGATAAAGAGAATAATACTTGTGATCCATTCCGTGAGAAAACTCAAAAGGTGTCCCTCCTTACTTCATCATCATGGTCAGGTTGCCAGCAGTAATAATGACGGTAATGCTTAAAAAGAACATGAGCGACACGACAGCAAGTGCAGCAAAGATATAAAGCACACTTTTAGAAATGACATCAAGGCAGCTGATAATCGGTCCGCCTCCTAATGGTTGAAGAACGGCTGCGGCAAGCTTATATATAAGGGCTAGCGAGAGCACTTTAATCGCAGGGAAAGCGGCAATTGAAATGAGAATAGCGACGCCAACAAGTCCGACCGTATTTTTAAGTAATACAGAGGCACTGATGACGGTATCCGTCGCATCTGTAAACATTCTGCCAAGGACGGGGATGAAATTTCCGGTAATAAATTTGGCTGTACGAAGTGCGATACCATCCGTAACCGCAGCAGATGCACCTTGCACAGAAATGACGCCAAGAAAGACAGTTAAAAAAACGGCTAACCCGCCTATCGCCGCATTTCTTAACAGCTGGGCAAGCTGGGTAACCTTGTATTGTTCAGTCAGCGTACTGACAATGCTCAATATCGCTGATAAAAAAATAAGCGGAAGAACGACATATTGAATAAAAACGCCGCTCGTATTCATTAAAAATAAAATAACGGGATGAAAGAATCCGGCTGAGACAAGCCCGCCTGATGAAGCAATCAGTGCTAATAACAGAGGAATAAGAGCAAGAATAAAACTGGTCATCGTTTGAATGGCTTCTGTTGCATAAGAAATCGCCACATGAAAGCTGTTGAGTGCAATAATGATCAGCACCATATAAACAAGTGCGTATGCGACTTTACTGACAGTGCTTTGTTCAAATGCATTCTGCAAAAGCTGTAAAAGCGAACAAAAGATGGTGAGTAAAATCAGTGTGCCAAGGAGCTTTCCGTTTGCGATGACCTCGTGAAAAAGATAATGAACAAAGGCTTTCAGCCATGTCTGGGGAGACAGCTCTTTATCGCCATCAATCATTTCCTTCACTGTTCCTTTTTGGCTTTCTGGCAGAAAGCCGCCATACTCGTCCAATATGGTTTCCCAAAAGTCACTGATGGAATGAAGCTCAAGTGCATCAGCCTGTCCAGTCGCCACTTCTTCTGCTGCTGGTGCTTCATTTGATAAAGGCTCTTTTTCTTCTGCGCCTGCGTGCGGAGCGATCAGCCAGAAGAAAAGCATCAGTCCCATAACAGCTGTCACCCGTTTCATTGTCATCACCTCTTTTCAATTAAGTCATGGACGGGATCATACCTAAGATGGTCTCAATGATGACTGTTAAAATGGGGACTGCCATGACCAAGATGAGAATTTTGCCGCCAAGCTCTATTTTTGATGCAATGGCGCCTTGTCCAGCATCTTTTGTCAGCTGGGCGCCGAATTCCGCAATATAGGCAATGCCAATAATTTTTAAAATGGTTTCAACATACTTCTTATTGACGCCGGCACTTGCCGCAATTTTTTCTATCATCGAGATAATGGCATAGATTTGATCTATTAAATAAAGAAAGATCACACACCCTGTAAATACAACAAGCATAAAGGCGAAGGTTGGCTTTTGTTCTTTGACAATTAATGCTAAAAAAGTAGCGATTAAACCAAGTCCAACAATTTGTATGATGTCGATTTGTAAGCCCTCCCCTATCCTTGGAATAGAAATACGGCTTTAATCTTTTTAAACAAATCATCTACAATGGTTGCCACCATAAACAAAATGTAGATAAACCCAAGCAGTGTGACCCACTGAGCGTACTCCTTTTTCCCCATTTGATCTAAAATCGTATGGAGGAATGCCACAACGATGCCTACTCCCGCAATTTGAAAAATGACGTTTACATCAACGCCCATGCTCTCGACTCCCTTCCTCTCACATCAATAAAAGAATCAGTAGTAATCCGCTTAAAAATCCGAGGCTTCTGACCATTTTTTCATTTTTGGCTTGGGCGATTTCAGCTTCCTTCTCCTCCGATTCCAAATGACCTAAAGCAAGCTTGATATATTTTTGCTGAGACGTGACATCATGCTGGCCAAGTGTTTCTCCAAAGTGCCTCAGTGCCTCATATTCGCCTTTTTTTAAGACGGTTTTTTTCCAAACATCCTCAAGACTCTCATTCCATGCATGCCGTGCAGAAAAGGTTCCAACTTTCAGCTTTTCTGCAAATTGTTCAAATAACCAATTCACAGGAGGACCTACTTGCGACGCAATTTGCTCTGCTGCACGCGCTAGCGGTGTTTGACCATACATAATTTCAGCTTCAAGAGACTGGAGCGCAAACCGGAGCTGCCGAATTTGTTTCGGCCGGTCGCTATATCGTTTGGCAAACTCGAACCCTCCCCAAGTCGTAGCCGCGACAATCAAGATAGCGCCAATGAGCTTTAACATACGTCCACTCCCCGCCTCCATTTCATCTCTTGTCCGTCTTGCTCATATATCCGCCCGATCGTGCCGGGACCGTCCTTGCGATTTAATTCAACATATCGTTCAAACACTCGAAGCTCCCATAACGGCTTCAATGATGGGCGTTTATACACATCTTCAAGTGAATAGCCATGAACGGAAACGATAATGGTGACCCCAGCATGAATCGCTTCTAATAGTGCCTGCACATCCTCGCTTTTTCCGATTTCATCGACAATCATGACCTCTGGACTCATAGACCGAATCATCATCATCAAGCCCTCAGCCTTTGGACACGCATCGAGCACATCCACCCGGTTTCCAAACTGGTGCTGCGGCACCCCTCTTATACACCCAGCGATTTCTGAACGCTCATCTATAATGCCTGTTTTTTTAGGAGGAATTGCTTTTGTGCCTGTACTAGCCAGTCTTGCTATATCCCGCAATAATGTTGTTTTCCCTGTTTGCGGTGGACCGATGATCAGTGTATTGCACCAGTGCTCGTCATATAAATAGGGAAGAAAGGGAAGCGCAATCCCGACTTTTTCTTTTGCGATGCGGATATTAAATGAAGAGATATCTCTTAATCCTTTGACAATGCCGTTTTCAACGATCACCTTTCCTGCAAGTCCCACCCGGTGTCCGCCTGAAATGGTGATGTAGCCTTGCTTTAGCTCCTCTTCAAGTGTGTACATGCTGTAATTGCTCAGCCTGCCTAATAGCTGAGACGCATCTTCTCCTGTTGTGTGATAAGAAAGAAAGCGCGGTTTTCCTCTTTGCATTAATTCAATAGGACGATCCGTGCGAATGCGGATTTCTTCTATTTGATCCCATTCTGCTTCTTTTAGCAGTCTAAGTTCTTGTCCAATCGAGTGCGGGAGAATATCCAACAAACTCCGCAACGAATTCCCCTCCTTTTTTTCTTCTCTAAAATGTATGATGGGAGCCGTTAATTATGCCAAGCCGTTTCACTTATAGATCCCAACAAGAATAAATACGACACCAATGAAAATAAAGACGAGCTTGGCATAGGATAACTGCCCTGCGATTTGATAGATTCCAATCGTCATCGTGATAATAAAAATGAGCGGCCCAATGATCGCCAATATACTATTGATGACAACCGCTTTTCGAACGTCATTTGTGACTAAAATGAGGATGGCGGCCGTCAGTTCAATTGCTGCCGATAAAAACCTCATGCCTGCCATCGCAGCGACTGATGGATGTAGACCTGGGAGAAATTGTTTCATATAGAACCTCCAGCTTTTTTTACACTATATGCTTGTCTAGCTGGAAGTAGTCTTGTTTTTCAGGAAGGAAAAGAGATGAATGAGAGAATTGAGAGAAGGCTTGCCTTTTGGGGAGTCTTACATGTTTTACAATAAAAAAAGACTGTAAACACAAGGTTTACAGTCTTTCTTCATTCATTACGCTCTTGACACGTATGAACCGTCTGATGTATTAATGACTAGTTTATCTCCTTGGTTCACAAAGAAAGGAACGTTGACGATTAAACCAGTTTCTGTTTTTGCAGGTTTTGATCCGCCTGATGTTGTGTCGCCTTTAATACCAGGCTCTGTTTCTACTACTTCTAGTTCTACCGTGTTTGGAAGTTCTACTCCAAGTGTTTCAGCACCGTACATCACAATATGAACCGACATATTTTCTAGCAAATATTTCAGCTCATCTTTAATTTGTGTTTCACTTAGTTCAAGCTGCTCATAAGAACTTGTATCCATGAAGACATGCTGGTCGCCATTTGCATACAAGTATTGCATTGTTTTTGTTTCGATTTGAGCTTTCGCTACTTTTTCGCCTGCACGGAATGTTTTTTCTTGAATAGCACCAGTACGTAGGTTACGCAGTTTCGAACGAACAAACGCTGCGCCTTTCCCTGGCTTTACGTGTTGGAAATCCACTACACGCCAAATACCGCCGTCCACTTCAATTGTCAGGCCTGTACGAAAATCGTTTACTGAAATCATTTTGTCATCCTCCTACATTTCACCATCATAATATGATAAGTTCTTTCGGTGAGTGGGTCAATCGTTTATTGCCGTCAGCTGTCAGGACAATATCATCCTCAATTCTCACGCCGCCGACATCCGGCAAGTAAATTCCCGGCTCAACTGTCACGACCATTCCTTTTTCTAAGACGACCTCTGATCGTGAGGAAAGGCCTGGCGCTTCATGTACTTCCATCCCTAGCCCGTGGCCAGTTGAATGCCCGAAGTATTGACCATAGCCATACTTTTCAATGATGTCACGTGTGATGCGATCAGCTTCTTTTCCTGTTAAGCCTGGCTTGATTCTATCCACACCAGCGTTTTCTGCTTCTAATACGATATGATAAATTTCCTTTAGCTTATCGCTCGGTGTGCCAACAGCAATCGTTCTTGTCATATCAGAACAATACCCTTTATAGTAAGCACCGAAATCGAGTGTGACTAAATCACCAGATTCAATCACCTTTTCACTCGCTCTTCCGTGCGGCAGGCTTGAACGAACACCTGAGGCGACAATCATATCGAATGAAGATCCTTCAGCGCCTTCTTTTCTCATGAAAAATTCAAGCTCGTTCATGACAGCAATTTCCGTCAAGCCCGGCTTGATGTAAGTGAGAATATGATCAAAGGCGTGATCTGCAATCTTCGCAGCTTCCTCTAATATCTTAATCTCTTCACTAGACTTAATCAAGCGCAACTTTTCAACTGATTCTGAGACCGGAACAAGCTCAATATCACCTGCTTTACCTGCATACTGCTGGTAAGTGGCAAATGTCATATGGTTTTGTTCAAACCCAAGGCGTTTGATCCCAAATTCCTTTGCCGTTTGAGCTGCTGTTTCTACGATGTTTCCTTTATGTTCAATAATGTCGAAGCCTTTTACTTGCTCCTTCGCTTGCTCTGTATAACGGAAATCCGTGATAAAAGCTGCCCGGTCCTTTGAAACAACGGCGAGACCGGCTGAGCCAGTAAAGCTGGTCATGTACTGTAAATTAAAGTTGCTCGTAATGACTAGACCATCGATCTCTAATTCAGATAAAAGTGTTCTTAACTTTTCAAGTTTCATGATACTGCTCCCCCTTCACTCACTAAATAACGAATCGCCAATTTATACCCTTCTAAACCAAGACCAACGATTTGCCCTTGGCATACTGGAGCAAGTACAGAATGATGGCGGAATTCCTCTCTCTTATGAACGTTTGAGATATGTACTTCAACAACGGATAAAGAAATACTTGCAATGGCATCTCTTAGGGCATAGCTGTAGTGTGTAAAAGCCCCCGGGTTAAACACGACTCCATCGTACTGATCTTCTGCCTCGTGGAGCGCATCAATCAAATCTCCTTCGTGATTCGATTGAAAGAACGTTAACTGGATATTGGCTCTTTCTGCAAACTGGAACAAATCCGTTTCTAAATCTGTCAGCGTCTTACTTCCGTAAACAGCCGGCTCTCTTTTGCCAAGCCTATTTAAATTGGGCCCATTCAGCACAAGAAAATGAGGCATACAACCACTCCTTCACCCTAATTCAATCTATATCGAGATCTGTTTCTTTTTTCTTAGAAACCTTTCGTTTCCAAAAATATTTTATCATATGAATAGGTGATTTACACTTTATTCTGTCTTTTTCCCGAGTGCCCTCGCAAGCTTTTGACTCGTTAATTCATTATATTCAAACGAAATACTGTACCCGACAAACATGCCGTATAAAATATATAGACAAAATGTCGTGACGATGGTGCTTTGCTGCAAATCCTGGACTTGCTTTACATCTGGGAAAATGGGATTAAATACGTAAAAAACGAGCAGCCATAAAATTACGCCATATATCAGCCCCATCCAATAGCCTTTGATCCGTTTCAAAAGCCCATAATAAATAAAGGCTGCTCCGATCGATAAAACCCCTAAAAGTACAATACTGATAAAAGTACCAAGTCCGCCCTTTTTCCACTCTCCGAGCACAAAAGGCTGAAGGAGCATATTGGGACTCACCTCTGAGAAATGAAACATATGGGTCAGAAACCCGATAAAGCCCCAAAAAACACCGCCAACAAAGCCTGTCGCAGCTGCTCTTGCCAACAGCGATGACGTTTGTACAGCCTGATTTTTTTCTTCTTGGTTTTTCTTTTCATCACGTTTCATTTGTGAACACCTCCAGCATTTAGTATGTCCAAAATGTCATGAATAAAAAGGATTCCATCCGTGAGTGTAAAATTTTTATAACAGGGTATACTGGCTAAAAAGAGGTAGATAGAATTCTAGTAGATAATCGACCTGTGAGCTAGTGATTTCCCCTCATTTCCTGTACAATAAAGGTATAAGGAAAAGCATGTAAATTACAGGAAACAGGCAGGTTGATGAAATATGTCCAATCAAACAAAACCTCCAGCATATGGAGGGCAGGCAGTTGTCGAAGGTGTCATGTTCGGAGGTAAAAAGAACTATGTGACAGCGATTCGGCGAAAGGATCAGTCCATTGAGTTTTTGAAGCTTCCCCGGACCTCCAATAAACGAACCGCCTTTCTCAAGAAAATCCCCTTTGTCAGGGGTGTTGCTGCACTTGTTGAAGCAAGCGCAAATGGCAGTAAGCACTTAAACTTCTCCAGCGAGCGCTATGACTTAGATCCTTCAGAAGATCATACTCTTGAAAAAGAACAAAAAAGCTCGAAATTATCTATGATTTTCGGCATTGCTGTGATCGGAGTTCTCTCTCTTCTCTTTAGTAAATTTGTCTTTACCCTAGTACCTGTCTTTTTAGCTGAACTTGTGCGGCCCGTCTTTTCAGGGAATTTCGCACAAATCGCAGTGGAAACATTCTTTAAACTGGTCCTGTTATTAGGCTATATTTACTTTATTTCCATGACCCCTTTAATTAAAAGGGTATTTCAATATCATGGCGCAGAACATAAAGTCATAAACTGCTATGAACAGAATCTTGACATCACAGTGGAAAATGTCCAAAAACAATCACGGCTTCATTATCGATGCGGTAGCAGCTTTATTTTATTCACTGTCATTGTCGGAATGTTCGTCTATTTACTCGTACCGACAGATCCTTTATGGGTGAGAATTCTGAATCGCTTGGCGCTCATTCCGGTTGTTCTCGGCATTTCATTTGAAGTGCTTCAGCTTACGAACAAACTCCGAGAAGTGCCTGTGCTGAAAGTGCTTGGCTATCCTGGTCTTTGGCTGCAATTGCTCACAACAAAAGAACCCTCTGACGATCAAGTCGAGGTAGCCATTGCAAGTTTTAATGAACTTCTTCGTTTAGAGGAAGCGTCTGAGAAACAAGCGTCAGATTCTGCTCATCAAGTGATCTAACTTATAAATCCGGTAAATTCCTTCGGAGGTGGACAGTTATGAATCGCCGAGTACATCCTGCTTTTACCATTATTTTCGCTTTAGGTGTTCTGGGATTTGTGTATTTACTCACAACGAATCCAGGCAGACTTTTTACAATGCTGCTATCAGTTGTGATCATTGGAGCGGTTATGTTCTTCCTATTTAGATGGCTGATGAATCGAAGAACTGGAACAGAAGGCAATCTTTATCGTAAAGCAGTCAAACAATCGAAACGTCGCTACCAGCAGCCTAAACCAAAAACGAAAAGCCAGATGAAAAATCGGGTCACTCATTTGCGAAGCGTGCCGACTGACCACAAGTCTAAGCCCGTCCTTCTCAAAAAGAAAAGCCAAACACAGTTAACTGTGATTGAAGGCAAGAAAAACAAAAAGAAGAATCGCGCTTTGTTTTAAAATGTCCAGCTTTTTAAAAATTGCTCGGCCTTCTGTCTGCCTAGATCGACGAGCGCCTTTTTCTTTTCTGTCATTAGCTGAAAATCTGTGGCAATGACATGTTCTACAGGAATAAAAATAACATGACGTTCGTGTTTTGTGGCAATGTGTCTTTCGTCATGAGCACCACGCATCGTTTCAAAAAGAGCGCCAAACAGTTCAAACGCATTGCGGATGGAGTGTTGAGGGCGTTCTTTTTCGTTTGGGGTTAATGTGACACCGACGAATGGTCTTTTTTTCTCTTCGGCAAACAACCAAATTGGAAAATTGCTAAGCACGCCTCCATCCACAATGGTACAAATGCCTTTTGATGACTTTAGTTTGACAGGCTCGAAAAAATACGGCAGACTGCAACTCATCCGGATTGCCCTTGCAACAGAAAAGCGCTCTGGATTTAAGCCGTATGAAGGAAGGTCGTCTGGTAGAACGAGGATTTTCCCATTTGTTAAATCAGAGGCAACAATTTTCAGCGAATCTTTTTTGAGATCCCCAAATACGGTGACCCCCTTTCGTTTCAACACATCTGTCAGCCATTTTTCCAGCCGGTCGCCTTTGTACAGACCGAGGCGCCAGTAAATGGAGACCCACCTAAGCATTTTAAACGGAATGAATTGACATCTCCTATCAAGCAAGTGATGTTCATCCATTTCATCTAACAGCTCCCGAATCTCCTGACTTGTAAAGCCTGCTGCGATGAGTGAAGCAATGATCGCTCCAGCACTTGTACCAGCAAGGCGGACAAATTGATATCCTCTTGCTTCAAGCGCTTCATAGGCACCCGCAAGTGCTGCCCCTTTAATGCCTCCACCTGAGAACACACCATCTATCTTCATCAAGGAGCCCCCTTTGATATCACGCTATTAATAGTGTAAGAGCATATGCTTTCAATTAGAACTTTAATCAAAAAGGACACCCTCAGCATGGGTGTCCTTTTTCTTAAGATTCTTGATTTGTTTGTTCGTTTTTCTTTTGAATCGCTTTCAGCTGAACAGATCGCTCGTCGTTTTCTTCAAAGAATTGAACGAGATCGCCGATGCGGTCAATGCTGTTCCAGCTGAGATGATGTTCAATGCCTTCTACATCATCATAAATTTTCTCTTCATCTACACCAATGATTCTTAAAAATTGCTCTAGCAGTTCATGTCTGTATACGAGACGTTTTCCAATTTTTTTGCCTTTCGGGGTTAAAATTAGACCACGATACTTCTCATAAATGAGGTATTCATCTTTATCTAGCTTCTGAACCATTTTTGTTACAGAGGAGGGATGGACAGCGAGTGCTTCTGCAATATCAGAGACTCTAGCATATCCTTTTTCTTCTATCAGCATATATATTTGTTCAATGTAATCTTCCATACTAGGTGTAGTCATAAAACCCCTCCATAATGCACCTTTACTTAATAATCATAACAATTCTACACCATCGCCCATTAAAAAACAAGGAGTGTCCTTTGTCCTAACGCTTGTAATTCCACTCGTCTGAGGCATATTTCGTTTTGGCAAGATGGTGGACAAATGCTAACTCTTCATCTGTCAGCTCATAAGGCACAAGCTCAATATTTAATCCTTTTTCAAATCCTCGTTTAAACGCCACACGCGCATCGTCTATTGTACAAGTTCGGTCTGAGATTTCATTGATGGCGACCGCTTTGTTTTTAAAGCTTCTCTGCATCCGCTCTCTCACACGGTCGTTTGGATATAGAAATAAATCGAACAGTTTGTCCTCATCAAGGTCAATTAAGATGGAGCCGTGCTGGAGGATCACTCCTTTTTGTCTCGTTTGAGCACTGCCTGCTACCTTTCTGCCTTCTACGACAAGCTCGTACCAGGAAGGGGCATCAAAGCATACAGATGATCTTGGATTTTTTAAGCTTTCTTTTTCTTTATCTGTTCGAGGAATGGCAAAATACGCATCGAGTCCCAGTTCTTTAAAGCCCTCTAAAATGCCTTCTGAAATGACGCGGTACGCCTCTGTCACCGTCGCCGGCATTTCTGGATGTTCCTCTGACACAATTACGCTGTAGGTCAGCTCCTGATCATGAAGAACTCCCCGCCCTCCAGTCGGTCTGCGGACAAACCCAAGGCCATAGCGCTCGACTGCTTCCATGTTGATTTCTTTTTCAACATGCTGAAAATACCCAACAGACAATGTCGCAGGATTCCATCCATAAAAGCGGATGACAGGCGGGATAAGCTTCTCACTATGCCAATAAAGCAAGGCTTCATCCATTGCCATGTTAAAGGCAGGGTCTTGATTTCCTGTATCAATGAAACACCATTTCTCTTTTTGCATATAAAAATCCCTTCTCTTTTACGTAGTCAATGTTAGATGATGGTCATGGCCACCGATATTCTCTCTTCATCAGTCTATCAAATAGGGAACGAATTGAAAATAATTCTTACCATTTATGATGACAAGTTTCTTTTGCTTTACTATAATAGTATTTGTCTAAAACGTACCATCAGACAGGCCACTGTGCTGATGCTCAAGAAGGAGTCGAGTTGTATTGTCAATGTTCAACTATATCGTCCTCTCACTTTGTGGACTTTTCGTTCTTTATTCTGTCGGCAGCTACATTTATCAGCAGCGCATTATGAAAACGCTGACGGAAGAAGAATTTATTAAAGGTTACCGCAAAGCTCAACTCATTGATGTGAGAGAGCCAAACGAGTTTGATGGCGGACATATTTTAGGGGCAAGAAACATCCCCCTTTCCCAGCTAAAACAGCGCAAAAATGAAATTCGTCCTGACAAGCCTGTTTATCTCTATTGCCAAAACAATTTGAGAAGCGGAAAAGCAGCGCAAACTTTACGTAAAAACGGCTGTCGTGAGATTTATAATTTAAAAGGCGGCTTTAAAAAATGGGGAGGCCGCATCAAAACGAAGAACTAACAAAAAAGACTCTGGGAGCATGATCCCCCTGAGTCTTTTTTCTTTATCTTTCAAAAACGAGAACTGGATTTCGCGCGGCCTTTGTTTCGTCCATTCGTTTGACAACCGTCGTATGCGGCGCTTCCTGTACCACTTCTGGATTCTCTTCTGCTTCTTTAGCAATCTGAATCATCGCTTCAATGAAGGCATCAAGAGTTTCTTTTGATTCTGTTTCAGTTGGTTCAATCATGATACATTCCTCTACATTGAGCGGGAAGTAGATCGTTGGCGGATGATAGCCAAAATCAAGTAATCGTTTGGCAATATCCAGTGTGCGCACACCTAATTTTTTCTGACGTTTACCTGAAAGGACAAATTCATGCTTACAGTGACGGTCAAATGGCAAATCGAAATGAGTACTTAAGCGGCGCATCATATAGTTCGCATTTAACACGGCATTATCAGTTACAGCCTTTAAGCCGTCTGGACCCATAGAGCGAATATACGCATATGCTCTGACGTTAATGCCGAAGTTACCATAAAACGGCTTCACGCGGCCAATTGATTCTGGTCGATCATCATCGAAGTAAAAGCGGCCTTCTTTCTTCACAAGCACCGGCTTTGGCAAGTACGGGATCAAATCTTTTTTTACGCCTACAGGACCTGAACCAGGGCCTCCGCCTCCATGTGGACCTGTAAAGGTTTTATGAAGATTTAAGTGAACAACGTCAAAGCCCATATCCCCCGGTCTTGCTCTGCTCAAAACGGCATTCAAGTTGGCTCCGTCATAATAAAGTTTGCCACCAGCTCCGTGAACGACTTCAGCCATTTCTAAAATATTTTCTTCGAATAGGCCGAGTGTATTCGGATTCGTCAGCATTAAAGCCGCAGTTTCTTCATTGACAACACGGCGCAGGTCCTCTAAATCAACAAGCCCATTCTCATCAGATGCGACGGTAATGGTTTCAAACCCAGCCACTGTCGCAGATGCTGGGTTCGTTCCATGAGCAGAATCCGGCACAATGACTTTTGTTCGCTTATGATCTCCTCTTGCTTCATGGTACGCACGGATCATCATGAGTCCTGTCCATTCTCCGTGTGCTCCTGCCGCAGGCTGTAATGTCACAGCGTCCATCCCCGTAATTTCTTCAAGATGATCCCCTAGGTCATACAGCAATTCTAATGCTCCCTGCACAGTGTCTGCCTCTTGTAGTGGATGGACTTGCGCGAAGCCTGCAAGGCGTGCAACCTTTTCATTAATCTTTGGATTATATTTCATCGTACAAGAGCCAAGAGGGTAAAATCCGGAATCGACCCCATGATTACGTCTTGATAATGCTGTATAATGACGCATGATATCAAGCTCAGATACTTCAGGAAGCTCAGCATCCTCATGACGGATGTACGCCTCATCAAATAGGGCCGGGATCTCCTGTTCAGGTACATCTAAATCAGGCAGGCTATAACCAATTCTTCCTTCTTTGGATAATTCAAAAATAAGCGGCTGATCTTGTTTATTCATGGCGATCCCCCAATTCCTTCATGAACGTATCAATTTCTTCTTTCGTTCTTAGCTCTGTCACGGCGACAAGCATGTGATGTTGAAGCTCTGGGTAGTCTCTCCCTAAGTCATAGCCGCCGATGATTCCTTTTTCAAGCAATCGTTTATTGGCTTCTTTCACAGGTTCTTGTAATTTGATTACAAATTCATTGAAATGGGCTCCTTCTACATCAGCAAGCAGTCCATATGCTTTTGCCTGCGTCTTCGCATAGTGGGCTTTTTGTACGTTTTGATACGCGATGTCTTTGATGCCTGTTTTTCCGAGTGCTGTCATGGCAACGGAAGCGGCTAATGCATTTAATGCCTGATTCGAACAAATATTGGACGTCGCTTTATCTCTCCGAATATGCTGCTCACGCGCTTGAAGGGTTAGTACAAACCCACGAACACCATTTTCGTCTTCTGTCTGCCCGACTAAACGACCTGGCACTTTTCGCATCAACTTTTTCGTCACAGCAAAATATCCGCAATGCGGCCCGCCAAACGCTGCTGGAATACCAAACGGCTGTGCATCACCAACGACAATGTCTGCTCCAAGTTTTCCTGGCGGCGTCAGTAACCCGAGTGCAAGTGGATTACTAGAGACAACGAACAGACTTTTTCCTTTATGCGCAATAGGTTCAATGTCTTTTAACGGTTCGACGACACCAAAAAAGTTTGGATATTGCACAAGAACTGCTGCTGTATCTTCGCAGACAGCCTTTTCTAATGCTGCTAGGTCCGTCTGCCCTTTTTTCGCAGGCACTTCAACAACTTCGATGTGCTGTCCTTTGGCGTATGTTTTTAGCACGGCTCTTGCTTCAGGGTGAACCGTTTCAGAAACAACCACTTTTTTCTTTTTTGTATGTCCAGCAGCTAGCATTGCCGCTTCAGCTAATGCTGTCCCGCCATCATACATCGAGGAGTTAGCAAGATCCATACCTGTCAGCTCAGCAATCATTGTTTGAAATTCAAAAATGGCTTGTAGTTCACCTTGCGAAATCTCCGGCTGATAAGGTGTGTATGCTGTATAAAATTCAGAACGTGAGATAACATGATCCACAATGACAGGCTGGTAATGATCATATACACCGGCACCAAGAAACGATGCATAGGAAACCGTATCTTTATTCTTTGCAGCTAATCGGGATAATTCCCTTACAAGCTCTGTTTCAGATGCGGCTGCTTTAATGTTGTATGCTCCTTTAAATCTCACTTTTTCTGGGATATCTGAAAAAAGCTCATCAATCGACTCAACGCCGATGACATCCAGCATTTCTTTTTGATCTTGCTCGGTTTGCGGCAAATACCTATGCTTCATCCTCTATTCCCCCTCGTTATTTGGCTCTTTTATAAAATGGTGTTGCGACGATTTTCGCTTTTAGACGTTTTTTGCGAACTTGTACTTCTATCTCTGTTCCAAACTGCGCCTGAGAAGATTCGATTAAAGCAAGCCCGACATTTTTCTTTAATGTTGGGGACTGTGTGCCCGTTGTGACTACCCCAATCTGCTTTTCTCCTGAAAAGACCGGATAGTCTGTGCGCGGAATCCCTTTATCTATCATTTCAATGCCGACAAGCTTTCGCTTCGGCCCTTCTTCTTTTTGCTTCTTGAGCGCTTCTTTGCCAATAAAATTGGCTTCTTTATCCGTTTTGACAGCAAAGCCAATCCCGCCTTCTAATGGAGAGATATCCTTTGTCAGCTCCTGCCCATAAAGCGGAAGTCTTGCTTCAAATCTCAAGGTGTCACGTGCACCGAGCCCGCACGGTATTAATCCTTTTGGTGCGCCTGCTTTTAATAAAGCCGACCAAATGTGGACCGCATCTTCTGACTGGCAATAGATTTCAAAGCCGTCTTCTCCTGTGTAGCCAGTTCTTGAAACAAGCACCTCTTTTTGAGCAACTTCAGCTCTTGATAAAAATGTAAATGGCTTGAGCGATGTCACTTCTTCATCCGCCACATCTTTCATTATGTCAGCGGCAAGAGGTCCTTGAAGGGCTAGCAAGGCGATTTGATCAGAGACATTTTGGATCAATACGTCGTTCTCACCTTGATGCTGAAGCAGCCACTCCACATCTTTTTCGATATTTGATGCATTTATGACAAGCAAATAATCGTTCTTTTCTTTTTGGTAGACGAGCAGATCATCCACTGTCCCGCCATCTTCATAGCACATGGCTGTATATAGTGCCTTACCGTCTGTCAGCTTAGACACATCATTGGTTAATAACCTTTGTAAAAAAGGAAGGGCATCTTGACCTTTGATTTCCACCTCACCCATGTGAGACACATCAAAAAGCCCTGCCTTTGTTCGAACAGCTTCGTGCTCTTCTTTAATGGAAGAAAATTGGACAGGTAATTCCCAGCCCCCGAAGTCAATGGTTTTTGCGCCAAACGTTTCATACGCATGAAAAAGCGGTGTTCGTTTCAACATCAATCGTTTCCCCCTTTTTTCTTTCAGTGCAGATCACAAGCTGAATTTTCAGAAAAAAATCACAGCAAAAAAGGACAGAGCGCTCCCTTTTATCAAAAAGAAGTCTCTGTCCTTGCACCTGAAAGTTTACAGCACAACATCATTGTGTGTTTTCCCCTTTGGTGGTTTGCTAAAAACGATGAGCAAACACTCTCCAGAGTTGCGTCCGGTAAGAGTACTTTTGCCTGAGAGATTCACTGAAACAATTCAGCTTGCTCCTTCGGCGCCTGCCAGTGCTAAATAACCGCCAAGTCTCTCCCCATACCATCATCCGCTCATATTCTTCACATTTATTGGACATACTATCAAAATGGGTGACTTATTTGCTAGATCACTTACCAACATCCTACCATTAGAAACGGATGAAGAGCAACAGAAAAATCATTAACATTTTTTAAAAAACCATTCATTATCGTTCGCTTTTATTCAAATATCCAGTCTTTTCAAGACCTCTTAAAAAATGAAGCGTTTAAATACAGAACAATTTTATCCTCAACCTACTAGAAAGGCAGGCGACCACATTGAATATTCAAACGATTTTTGATCAGGATTGGGCAAGTGAATTTCAGCAGCGGCTTGCAGCAGACGGCCCCTGGGCGAATTGGGAAATGTACCGTTTAGCGACGCAGGTCCAAAAAGTCACAGCCATTGATTCATTTGAAGGACTGCAAGCTCCTGCCCATCTGACTGCATTCACGCCTTTAAAACATCAGCTTGAAGTAGCCAAAAGAGTCGTAGAAGAGATGAACGGAAAAGCCATTTTAGCAGATGAAGTGGGACTTGGAAAAACCGTAGAAGCAGGACTTATTATCAAAGAATACATGATTCGTGGACTTGCCAAAAAAATTCTCATACTCGTCCCCGCCTCCCTTGTATCTCAATGGGTACAGGAGCTGCGGACGAAATTTTACATTGATGCTGTCGAACAAAAAAAGAGCTATGTATGGGAGCAGTGTGACGTCGTGGTTTCCTCCATTGATACAGCCAAAAGACAGCCGCATCGAGACACCATTTTATCAATTGCCTATGATATGGTCATTATTGATGAAGCACATAAACTGAAAAACAATAAAACGAAAAACTATGAATTTGTGAGAAATCTAAATAAGAAATTCTGCTTGCTGCTGACAGCGACGCCTATCCAAAACCGTATCGGAGAAATATTTAATCTTGTCTCCCTACTGAAGCCAGGTCACCTAGGGAATGAACATCAGTTTAAAGATGTCTTTGCCAAAAAGGATTTACAGTTAGAAGACCATGACCGTTTAAAACAGCTTGTGAATAAAGTGATGATTCGTAACCGAAGGCAAGACACGGGCATCGAGTGGACAAAACGGCATGTCAATACGATTTCCATTGATTTCTCTTCGACGGAACAAGCATTATATGATGAAATCTGCAAGCTGAAAGAGAACCCGTCTTATACTAAACACATGTTTTCCATCATGACCTTGGAACGAGAATGCTGTTCAAGCCGCGAGGCGGTCTATATGACAATTAAAAAGATGCAGGAAGATGAAAAACATATCCTTGGTTCCTTTGCTATAGCGCAAATTATGGAGAAAATCAATCAAGTGCAGCAAAACACAAAGGCGCTTGAAGTCGTCAAGCTTATTCAGCAGTTAAATGAAAAGGTCATTATTTTCACCGAATACCGCGCGACACAAATTTATTTACAATGGTTTCTTCAGCAAAATGGCATCAGCTCCGTTCCTTTTCGGGGCGGCTTTAAGCGGGGCAAAAAGGATTGGATGAAAGATTTATTTAGAGAACGGGCACAAGTGTTAATTGCGACAGAAGCCGGCGGCGAAGGAATCAACCTTCAGTTTTGTAACCAAATCATCAACTACGATCTTCCGTGGAACCCGATGCGTTTAGAACAGCGGATTGGACGTATCCACCGCCTTGGACAACAGCGAGATGTCCACATTTACAATATGTCCACAAACGGTACCGTTGAGGAACACATCTTAAAGCTTTTATATGAAAAAATTCAGCTGTTTGAAAACGTCATTGGCGATCTAGATGATATTTTAACGCGAATCGATATCAAAGATGCCGAAACACAACTGCATCAGATTCTCTTTCAGCACGAATCAGACGGTGACATGAAAAAGAAATTAACTCAGTTTGCTTCTTATTTAACACAAGCAAAAACACCGCTTTTAGAAAAAAGACAGCAAGGCTCATAAAGGAGAGTTGATCAATGAAGCAGCGTGACATACATACCTTTCTTCTCCGTTTCTTTCAGGCAAATCAATGCGACATACTAGAAGAAAGTGCAGGACATATGACCGTACAACTGACCATCGATATGGATAAATTGATTATGAACCGCCCTTTTTATTGGCACTGGCTTGAAAAAACTGGTGGTGTTCCGGAGCCGCGGCAATTGACCCTCATCACCGATCAAAAAAGAGTGGAGGATACCATTGAGGGTGAATTTATCCACTTCGGCTCCCCTCGTTTATTTCAAATATTTGAAGCTGTCAAACAGCAGGGCCGTTTTATCCGTCTCTATGAACGAGTCTCTCCGCTCACCAACAACCAGATCGCACTCGAGCCTTGGCTTGGTCTCAATGTGAAAATTTCTTATCTCGCAGATCGAAAGAAGGATAAGCTTTTATCACTAGGACTTCATCTAATACGCGGAGAAGTCGTTGAACAATTTCAAGAAAAGCTGGAAACCCGTGAGCTGTCATCTCAAATTCCCGATTATTGCTTTACGATGAGTACAATGATCAAGCCAGAAAGCGGAGTCAAACGGCTCTACAGTCTAATGGAGCGTTACGCCCATGAGGAACCAGACGATTGGGCGGTGAGAGCTGTTCAAAAATGGAAAGAAGACACTGAACTTTTAAACCAATTTTATGAAGGGACTTCAGACACGTCTGTAGAATATGAAATAGAAAGACAAGCACTCAAAACTTTATATGAACCAAAAATCAGTCTAACGATTGAAAATGGCGGACTTTTTTACTTACAGCACAAAAGAGGAGGTTGACCCATAGGTCCCCTTCCTTTCATGTGACGTACAATTTTCGATCAGCCAAAAGCAACGTTTGTCTGTTTGTATTGGGCGGAAAAATGACGCAAGCAAACTATGAGGTCTTACCACCTATGTCTTTCCATTTCATGCGTTAAGTGCCTGAAATACATGATTCAGTATTTTAGGAGGGTATTTGTATGGAAAAGAAAACGAACATATTAGACAGTGAATGGGTTCAATTATTACTTGAAGCTCGTAAAGCAGGGCTAACAGTGGAAGAAGTCCGTCAATTCCTCAAATCAAGTGAAAAGTCCTCTGAGTCTCACCCTCTGGTAAGAAGTCATTCTATCAAACCTTTCTGAATGTGCTATAATATCGAAAGGAAGGTGATGACATTGATTGGCCAGCGTATTAAACAATACCGCAATGAAAAAGGCTACTCACTATCAGAACTGGCCGAAAAGGCTGGGGTAGCGAAGTCTTATTTAAGCTCAATAGAAAGAAACTTGCAAACAAACCCCTCCATTCAATTTCTTGAAAAAGTCTCCGCTGTTCTGGACGTCTCGGTTCATACACTGTTACACGAAAAAGATGAAACCGAATACGATGGTCAATTAGATAGTGAATGGGAAAAACTAGTTCGAGATGCAATGACATCAGGGGTTTCGAAGAAGCAATTTCGTGAATTTTTAGATTATCAAATCTGGAGAAAAAAGCAAGAAGAGGAGTAAAGCGCACATTTTAGCGCATACTCCTCCAATTGCTATGCAGAACTTGATATCAGTCTAAAGACTGGCTTTATTTTTTATCTTCGCTGTGTGCTTTTTCGTTTTCTTTCACGTAGCCTTTTTCATCCGTATGCTTTTTGGGATTGATCGTTAAACCATTCCACTGAGTCGCTTCGAAGGAAAGATCAATTTGAATCGCATCGCCTTGGTATTTATTTTGGATATAGTGACCAGCTTTATCCTTCGTCTGGTCATTGACAAATTCAATGATCATTTCCATTTTATCGTAATCAAACGGGTTCTTTGGTATGCCGTCATACTCTGGAGCCACTGTTCCATCAACAGTTGCTACATTAATCTTCCCACTTTCATGTAAAAACTTCTCATCGACGGCATGACGAAGCTTTTCAAATGCAGTCTGATCCTGTTTTGACGTTAGTTGATGCAAGTCAAGCAGGTTTGCAGCGTCTAAGATAATATTTTTCGGATAACCATTTCCACCTTCGGCTCCAACCGTCAGAACACTCACCTGAAACTGACTGAGAAATTCTTCAGCTGTATTCTTATCGCCATTCTTCCCGGAAGATCCGTCTTGAAACTGGCTGTAATCAAGACTCATCAGCACTTGATTGATCGCAAGTGATCCTTTATTTTCAAAATTAAATTCTTTCTTGATCCGATCACCAGGTTTTAAGTTCGAAAGGTTGATGGCGCCGGAGTTCTCTTTTGCAGATAAATCCAACTCTCCTGTCGAGTAGACCGCGTTTGCCGTTTCTACATCGTTAAACGCCGCCCATGTCCCCCCGCCGATTAACGCCAGGCCTAAAGCCCCTGATAATACACCTAAACGAATTGATCTTTTCTTTGTCATGAATGAACCCCCTAATAAATTTGTTTTATTGAAACCTAATTAGGTTACAAACGAAAATTTAAGCTTGTTCCTCTGACATATGTAAATCAGCCGTGTGTCTTCGGTGTTTTGCAGCGCCCACAAAATGAAGAGTCGAATAAACGAGCAGCATCACACCTGGTATAATGAGCAACAACGCAGTTCCAGCCGAAGTCCCTGCATACGAAAGAAGCTTTCCTGCATATGGAATGGTCACACCCGTATACTGCGCAGCCACCTGATCCGCTTTTACTAGCGTGCCGTCCTGATACATATTGTGGTCACCTTTCGTCTCAAAGGCTTTATTTGGTCCCTTTCCTTTCATCCCAACAATTCGGTGGGTCACATAAGACTGGTCCTGTTTCGTTTGAAACGTGATAATATCCCCTTTTTTAAGTGCCTCTGGTGAAGTCACTTCTTTTACGACAATGAGTGAGCCAGTCGAAAATTCTGGTTCCAT
This sequence comes from Bacillus sp. FSL R7-0672, assembly GCF_038601465.1. Lineage (NCBI taxonomy): Bacteria > Bacillati > Bacillota > Bacilli > Caryophanales > Bacillaceae > Bacillus > Bacillus sp. FSL R7-0672. The sequence goes on from NZ_CP152010.1 coordinate 2,243,412, forward strand.
TGAGCCAGATAATACTTGCTTGAATTGATAACCGAAAATTTGAGGATCTCCCCCAGTAGTTCTTGATGACAATACGACAATAATACATGCAATCATCACCGTGAACACCACTACATAAAGAATACTTCCAGACATCTTCATCCATTTTTTCATGACCTCTTCTCCCCTTCGCCTATCATTGTTTCATTTAGAAAACAGCTCCATTTAGGATGCATTTTCTTGACACTTTGCGAGCTGCATATGTTTAGACCATATAAATGCATCTTCAGATCCTTCAAAACCTTTAGGATAATAGATTTTAAACGCATAAATTCCATTCGTTTTTGCTTTATCTGTCGTGACAGTCGTTGTTTCTTGAGAAAGAAGGGACTGTATAGAGCCTTTTTCGAGAATATGACCATCTTGTAACGGCTTCTGCTCACTTTCCACTTTATGTAATTCCCATTTCCATTCAGAGTGTGCAATAGGTTGTCCACTATTTTTTAGTGTCATGCTCAGCTTTTGAGGCGCGCAGACTGTTCCTTTGATCATCGTTTGATCAATGAGTTCCAAATGACTTCTATCCCATTTGGAAGGCTGACAATTCTGGTCCGTCTGTTCAAAATTTTCGCATGTTTTCATGACAAAGTTTGAGTGCTCAACATCGTTAAAAGAAGCATTCGTTGTTGAGATCAAGAGAGACGTGAAAATCAAACAAATGGCACAAAAGAGTACAAAGAGCGACTGTTTCATTCATTCTCCAACTCCTTGAACGATCGTTCTCTAATAAGAACGATTACATACAGTATAAGGAAATACCTATAAAACCCAAAACGTCAAATTAGTCCATTTTGTTCTTAAACAAGAACTATTGCGAGAAAATTCTTCCATTTTCTCATTCTTTCGCCGTATTCAATATTTTTTTGTGTGACATTTGTACTTCTTAAAAATTTACATAAAAGTACAGCATTTGGTCAGAATAATAGCAGGTGAGGTGAGGTGAAGTGAAATATGGAAAGATGATAATCATGCTCAGTTTACTGTTGGGTCCTATGTTACAAGACGCCAATCCTGCGGATGCGAGAGGTTTCACTTCCGCCGCAGATCAATGGGAAATACGGGCAGTCAAAGAAGCAAAGAAACGATATCCACTAACGCAAGTCTTATTCAAACAAAAAGTATGGGACCGTCATCGTGAGAAGGAATCTGTGAAACAGTATCATATTACGTTAAAAGACCACACCAAAGAATTTGGGGTATTTGTCACTATTTCTTATAACCCGTACTCAAACAAGGTCAATAAAGTGATTGTTGTGGAAGAATACAGCTAAAGGGGCATAAAAAAACCGCCTGCTGGCGGCTTTTTACTTTTGTCGATGTCGCTTACGTTTTTTTAGCATCATTGAAAACCCAAACGGCAGAACCCCAAATAAACGCTGTGAAAATGGCGGTTTCGTTTCCATTTTCTCTTGTTTATGTTCCTTCCGTTCGTCACGTGGTGTATTCATATATTTAATGATTTCCTGTGTCATATATTTTACATAGTCATTGGTTTTCAAGCACATTCACCTCTTCTTTCTTCAAGTGTTACCAGGAAGAGGATCATTTTATACACTGGCTATTCAGGGTTTGCCCATTTCATGATTTCACGGGTCTTCCAATCCAGCACGAGTTCCCGCTTATCTGATAAACCATCCTTCGTTTTCACACTGACTAACATGTGGATACGCTTTTTCTTTTGATCGCATGTTATCTTCTTTAATGTCACGCGGCCTTCTTCAGTGTCAATAGGGGTTTGATGCTTTTCACACAAACGATGGAATGTACGGGCAGCTTCACTCGCCCCCACTCTGAAAAGCTGCTGTTTTTTATAAAACGAAATCGTCAGCTCTGCACTTCTCAGCTCTTTTTGAAACCCCATCGTCATTGCCCCTAGGATCAAGAGAAAAAATAGAATCGCAGCCAGTACATGCGGATAGATAAATCCTCCTTCCCTTTTCACGATGCAGGAACCACCCCTTTATATATGAAAAAAACGGCTTCATACACCTTACCAGACTCATCTGTGACTTTAAGGATAGCTCTATGCTGATTTGTTCTCACGCGAAATTCTTTCACCTTTTGCAATAAAGGGAGATGGCCAGCTTGATCCATTCGCTTCCGAAGCATCTCTTGATATGGCTCAATCGTTACCACTCGCCCTTGATCAGACACATACTCTAACGCTTTACCTCCTTGCACCGATCGAACAGCCGTTGCTCGGCTTAATTCCTCATCTAATTGCAGAACAGTCTGTTTCCACTCCATTTGTGAAAATCGGTTAATCTCTTCAAAAGGATGAGCTTTCGAAGCTGTTGATAAGATCAGTACACAGCCAAAAGAGAGGAACAAAAATAGCTGCAATTGCCATAAAGCCTGGACAAGGGTAAAACCTTGTTCACCGTTCAGCAACCTGGTGAAAGCATATGGTCTGCTTTTTTTGTAAGTTGTATGATACACATCCCTTCTCTTTACTCCAATTGAATACATATGTGATGTCGCCTCGCTTCTTTTTGACAGAAGATTTTGTACCCTCTATGAACGATTCATTCATCTGTTCATGCAAAATTTGGTAAGCCTCAAGTTTGGCTCTTACTTCATTTTTCCCTATCATGATTTTTTCATAGGCCGGCATCAGCACAAGGGCTGCAAATAGGAAGATATGACAAGCAAACAGCGCTTCAATCGTACTAAACCCTCTATTGCTTTTGAACATGGATTCGCCCGCTTCCTAAATAGATCGTGAGCTTATACGTTTGACTGCCAAATTGAATGATGAGAGACCCGCCGCTGCTTGGATGTCCGTTTACATTAAAATAGATACCTTGTGGAAATGTAGAAGCCTTAATGCTTCCCTTTTGTTGCTTAAAAGAAGCAATGACTTCGCCATCCTTTTGATTGATTACCTGATACGATACATGTGGCGGATAGAATTCAACATATACACGTGTTTTTTTGACAAATGCAGTATTAGCAGCCAATTGAAAATCTTGTTTCATGATGTTCACTTGTTTTTTGGCTTCAGCGTCTTCTATTAAATTTGGGATTTTCACTCCTATGATCGACAATAGAATCGATAGAACCAGTAAGATCATTAGCTGTTCTATGAGGGTAAAACCCTTTTCATGAAAAATTAATTTATTCATGCTTCACATGGCCGTTTTGAATGACAATCGCTTTTCCATTAGGACACGTTAATCCCTTTTTGACATAGCCTTCTTTTTCTAATTCAGCTAAAGAAGGTGTCTTGCCATCGTGCTCTAATTCATATGCCATCACCTGAGTGCTCACCATTGATTTAAGCCCTTCACAGCCCTTTGCTTGAATCGTTTGGTGGTGACGAGTAATATTCGGAATGGTAATAAGTAAAAGAATCGAAATCACAAGCATGACAATTAACATTTCTAACAGAGTAAATCCTTTATCATTCATGTCTTTGCCCTCCTCCTTACACTTGCTCCATCAGTTGATACATTGGTAAAAGAATAGATAAATACACAACGAGTATAAGAATTGCCGTCAGACCATAGATAACCGGCTGCAGCCACGATATCCATTTTTCAATTTTCAGCTCTGCATTCTCTAATAGAAATTGACTGTACGTGTACATTTCTCTTGCAAGCATCCCGCTCGCTTCACCATGCTCGATGACGGCTGCAAAATGTTTTTCAAAAAAAGGAGACAGGCTCACTTGATGTGCCATGCTCTCTCCTTTTCTTAACTCTTCAATCATCTGTTCTGATATTTCTTGAAGAAAGGGTAAGTAGCTTTGCTGCTTAAAAGCTAGCAAGCTCTCGTACATCGATAATCCAGCCTGAAGCAGTCCGCTTAACTGTAGAGAGAAAAGATACGTATGCATCAGTCGCATTCCTTTATATAAAAAAGGAAACCTGCTTATTACCCTTAGCTTCTCAAGGGTAGATTTTTTCCTAAAAAAGAAAGCATAGTATCCAGTCAGACAGATACACACACAGCCGATGAGGAGGAGAGATACATGCAGCAATTGAAAAAGTCCAAACATACCTTGAATCAGCCATGACATTCGGGTATCCATCGAGGAGTACAAGAGAGAAAATTGAGGAATGATCATTTGCTGAACGAGTATGAGAACGATCAAAACCGTAAAGATGAGGAAAATCGGGTAACGTAACATGCGTTTAAACGTATCTACCTGTTTAATTTTTTTCTCTAAAAACCGCGCGCTTTGTTCAAGTGCTTTTGCTAGACTTCCATGCTTTTCGGAGAAACTTAAAATGGCAATGACTTCCCGCTGAAAATGGAGTCTTTCTAGCACCACATAAAAAGGCTCCCCTTCGAGCAGCCACTGAATGCCTGGTGTCAATTGTTGCTGCTGCTTATTCGACAACTGGATATTCACCATCGTTAATGCCTCAATCAATGTATATCCAGCCTGAATCAATTGGGCAAGTTTTGATAGACATTCCGCTTGATCCTTTTTAGACCACACTTTAGAGGCTTGCTTCTTCATAAACCCAGCGATGATAGGTGTTTTTCGATAAATAGCCAAGTGCCACTCCTTTACGAATTAATCTTTGCAGTGTTTCATATGACGAGTGAGCATATTCTCCTTTAGCCTCCTTGATACACTCACCGAGCTCCTTTCCGAACAGCAGTTCAAATACATTTGTTCGTCTGACCGGTCGATTTAATTTACAGTAAAGCTGGCATGTTTCTCCGCAAAATGGACAGGTGAGCTCGATTAATCGCTGCGCAGCAATCGCCACCATCGTTTGTTCGAGTTCATTCATCGTGACACCAAATTCAAGCATACGATAAAGGGCTCCTTTTGCATTTTTCGCATGGAGTGTACTCATCACTAAATGGCCTGTTAGTGCTGCTCTAATTGCCGTTCGGGCCGTTTCAGCATCTCTTATTTCTCCTAGCACAATCATATCTGGATCATGTCTTAAAATAGCGCGTAATCCTGCGGCATATGTGATGCCGGCTTTTTCATTTACTTGAACCTGCAGCACTTCTTCATTTCTCGTTTCCACAGGATCTTCAAGTGTAATAATATTTCGGTTGAAATTCTTTTTTGCAAACTGGATCAATGAATAAAGGGTTGTTGTTTTCCCTGAATTGGTTGGACCGGTAAATAAAATGAGCCCATGCGAATGATTCAAAAATGATAATAACCTGGTGGAGGCTTTCGGAAATAGTGACAGATGTTTTATTTTCGGAACATGATCCTGCGGCAATATTCTAATCACTAAACTCTCATCATTTACAGTTGGTAGGGTAGACATTCGAATAAACACCTGGCCGCTTCTTAGCATCACAGCTAGTGACCCATTTTGCGGCCTCCTTTTTTCTCCAATATCCATGGATGATAAAAATTTAAAATGAGCAATGAGCCGCTCGCCGCTTTTTTTATCAATGGTTCGCTGCTGAATTAAATCTGAGTCTACGCGGAAAGATACCGACGCTTCCTTTTCTTTTGGAACAATGTGCACATCAGATGCTCTCATGCGGCATGCTTCTTCTAGCAGCTCTTGTCCCAAATATTCAATCCCATACAAATGGTTCACTCCCTTCTCTGACTATATTGTAAGTCGGAGGAACCTGTCTGACAAAAGAGCAATTTATCATTTTAACGCCTAATCAAGTGAAAAAAACCATCAGCTTGCGATGGAAAACGTGGTTTTTTAAAAAAGTGCATATAAAAAAACCTGACTTTTACAAGTGCAGGTTTTTTGGTCATGTGGCTTCTTGCGGCTGTTCTTCAAAAATACGAAATCCTCTTTTTTCCAAGGCTTTTGCAAGGCTATGTTCTGTATTTACTTTTGAGAAATCAATGCCGAGTTTCACAACGGTTTGAGCAATTTCTGGGCGGATGCCTGAAATAATCGTCTCAATGCCTAGAAGCTTCGCACTATCCACCACTTTAAACAGCTGATAAGCAACCATCGTATCAACGATCGGTACGCCTGATATATCAATAAACAAATGCGTTAGACGCAGTCTTGAAGCCTGTTCTAGCACGGATTCCAAAATAATTTTGGCCCGGTACGTATCAATCTCTCCGATGAGCGGCAAAATTCCGATTTCCTTTGAAACTGGAATAACAGGGGCACTCAGTTCCTGAATCATCTCTCTTTGTGCATTTAGCTGACTCAGTGTCACGCGGTCGTATTCTTCTGATAAACGCTCGATCATATCATCAAACGTGGAATGAAAATGCTGATTCCACCCGCATACATCTTGGAGCGTCACTTCAAGCTCGGTTTCTAGTATGAATTTCTCGATTCTGGAACAGAAAATCTGACGAAATATCTTAAATTGTCCAATGATTTCATATAAAGGCACCTCGTGAACGGCTCGATCACGTGCGATATCAACAGACCACTTTTTCAAATGATTTTCTACTTTGTCTGACAGTGTCACAAGTGTTGATGCAATGGTTTGAATAAACGCTGTGTTCTGTTCCTTCAGCTTCATTTCCGTTTCCTCTGAAGCATGTTTGGAATATAATGAGCCTTCTTCAGTTCTTGTTTTCAGCCATTCTTCGGTCATGACAGGGGCTTCTTTTAGGATAAATTCATATAATTGCTTCGATTTTTCATTTTTCATTTACTTCTCCCGCTCCTTTTTCACTTAAAACTAGTGACATACAACTTTTATGTATAAATGACCGCAGATGGTGAACAATATCATTACACGTTTGATATTGGGCTATAGCCAAGTGGTAAGGCAATGGACTTTGACTCCGTGATCGTTGGTTCGAACCCAGCTAGCCCAGTTCAGCACAAAAACGAAGACGGCTGAAGCATGTTTCAGCTGATCTTCGTTTTTATTAGGAAACTGATTGATGAATCGCTTTCTTTTTTGATATTTTCATGAGTTCTCCGGGATTATAGCCTACTACTAATTTATTTCCATCAATGATAATTGGTCTCCGAAGCAGTTTTGGTTTTTCAATAAGAAGCTGAAGAACCTCGTTTACTTTTAAATCATTAATATTTAAATTTAAGCTTTTAAAAGCCTGGCTTCGTGTGGCTAAAATTTCATCCATTCCTTCTGTTGTTAAGGAAAGAATCTTTTTTAATTCATCTAGGGTTGGCGTTTCTCTGAAAAGGTGACGCTCTTTAAAATCAATTTGATTCGCCTTTAGCCAATGTTTTGTTTTGCGGCAAGACGTGCAGCTCGGGTACGAATAAAAAGTAATGTCACTCATTAGTCTTCCTCCTTAGGTCGTTAACCTTTTCTCTTATGGAGTAAGTACCCTCATGTATTTCGGCATAAACACGTTTTGATCACTTTTTCAAAAAAATTTTTTCTACTCGTAAAATAAATGTTCACACGTTGTCAAAAATGTAAATGTTTACATAACAAGTGGTGATCAGCTATAATATGAATCAAAGGGGTTTTTTTAAGGGGAGGGAAAGAAATGAATCGCATGTTCCGCGTGCTTGGCTTTTGGACGGGTATTTTTGCTGTCATGTTCTATTTAGGGCATATGAAAGATGCATCGTTGCTGTTCTTCGGTCAAACCGTTCTTTTTGTATTTTTATCCTACTTGAATTTATCCGAAAGAATGTATATTTACATTTTCGGAGCGTACTTGACGATTTTCTTTGCCGGATTTACATATTATTCGATTTTCATCATGGTTCCCGGTACCGGACATTAATTGAAAAAAGCATCTCAATAAAAAGAGATGCTTTTTTTCATACGTTTAAAGAGAAAAGCCATTGATAAATGGATTTTGTTCCTGCTCCGTGAGTACAGTGGTTTCTCCGCCATGTCCACTTAAAACAAGAGTTGATTCTGGTAAAGACAATAATTTGTTATGAATTGATTGAAGCAGCACTTCTTGACTGCCCCCTACTAAATCTGTTCTTCCGATGCCGCCTTCAAATAGCGTGTCACCAGAAATCACAAATCCTTCTTCCGCCGAATAGTAAGATACACTGCCTGGTGAATGCCCAGGAGTGTGGAACATCTCTAATGTAAACGATCCAATTTGAAGAGTTCCTTCTGACGTAATTAATTTTTCAGCTTCATTGACCGTAATTCCATTTCCAATCAATCGAGCTGAACCGTTTAATTCAGCGTTCGTGAGCCATTCTTTTTCATTCTCGTGTACATAGAGTGGCACTCCCCACTCTGCGCGCACCTCATCTGCGGCACCGATATGATCAAAATGAGCATGTGTCAGTAAGACAGCAAGCGGTGTGAGCTGTTTTTCTTTTACATAGGAAATCAGCTTTTGTGCTTCACCGCCTGGATCAAAGATTAAGCATTCTCCGTGCTCATTTTTCCAAATATACGCATTCGCTTGTACATAGCCTAGTGGCATTCTTCTCCAATTCATTTTCATCACCTACTTTATTCATTCTTTTTTATTATGAAGGCTACACAATAAAAATTCAAACAATCGTCAACTGGAATCTACTCGACAAGCTTTATGAAAACGGTTAAAATGAAAAGAAAGGAAATCAAGGGGATTGATGACAAAGGGGGACTTTCACATGATGCTCGTCATTATTTTTGGTCTAGTCACGATTTTAGCTGCACTCGGGATCTATCGCTCACTTAAAAAAGTGAACGTACTTGCCATCGCTTTTGCTGGCGCAACATTTTTGGTTTTTGGCTGGTTTACTGTCATGACCATCATCTATAGCGGTTATCCAACTGCACATTAAAAGCCTGCATTTAGCAGGCTTTTAGATTATTGACAAAGGGCTAAAATGATCTTGATTTTAGCCCTTTGTCTTCTTTTCAGCTTGATAGAAAACCTTTGCAGCCTAGGAAGGACGAGTACCGGAGCGGAGCGAATTTGATATTCGTGAGCACCGGCACGCAGGACTGACACCGAATGCGAGGGTTTGTCTACACGCTGAAAGCCTGCATTTAGCAGGCTTTTTTTATTGATTCAAGTGCTTATTCACGCTTTCTATTTTGCTTGTAAGCGTTGTGGTTTGATCCCGCCTGTCATCAATGCGAATATTGGTCGCTACGCGGTGCAATCCCTTTTCAAAAGGTGCTTCATGAATGCGCTGAATGACTTCAAATAAAACGGATAATTCACCTTCAATTAACGTATTCATTGGTGTTAATTGATAATTAATTTTCCCTTCTTTTTGAAAGCCTTCTAAAATTCTTTGTACATCTGCTACATAAGCACTGACACTTGGTGTTTCCGTGCCTATTGGAATGATAGTGACATCTGCTATGGCCATGTTTATTGCCCCTTTCCATTGAAATCCTCATGTTTTCTCGTCCTCATTGTAACCTATTCGCAATCCATCATGCCATGCTCACGTTGCATTTAAAGAAGGTTTGTCCCGTTCTATCGTCAAATCCGCCCTCTCTACCTTCCCAATCTTTGTGAATAGCAGCAGGCATATCCCTGACACAGCTTCAATGATGCCGCCAGCCGCAATGACATACCCTGACCCAAATAGTGTTGCCATATAGCCGCCAATGAGAGCGCCTAACGGGATCATGAAGAAGGAGATCATATTGATAATTGCATACACTTGCGGCTGATCCTCTGCTTTTACTGACAATTGAATCATTGTATGTTCAGGCACGTTGACTGCACTGATGGCGGCACCTAATGCAAAAGCTGATATAAATACAAGTGGTAAAAATGCGTTCATGCCTGTTATAAAGAACGAGATTCCATCAACAATCCCAGCACCTATAAACAGCAGCCCATACCGGTTCACTTTTACCTTTGTCAAAACAAACCCCATCAAGAATGCACCTAGTGCCGTTGTGACTTTAATAAATGAATAGATAACTGGTCCACTATGTAAATCCTCTGTTAAATAAATAACAGACAATGCTTCCCATGGTGCGGCAGCAAAGTTCGAGCAAACACAAAAAATCGCCAATGGGAACAAAATATGGTGCCTTCTAACAAGTGAAAATCCCCGAATCAATCTTTTGCCGTATGATAACCCTTTTTTGGCTTTATCAATGATGATTTCTGTTTCATATGTAATGATTAATACGAGTAAAGCAGACAAGAGATAAAGAGGAATAATCACAAGCATTGTATATCCTACCCCTACAAACGCAATCATGACACCACAAACCGTGACCGTCACAAGCCTGACTACATGACTTGCTGATTGAATAGTTGCATTCGCTTTTTGTATGAGGTCCTCATGGACAAGCTTTGGAATAATTGATACAGACGCCGGTTCGTAGGAGCCACCAGTTGCCGAATGAAGCAGCATACAGCCAATAACAAGTGCTAATGGCGTGAAACCATAAAAGTAACTGACCACAATCACAAGGATTATCGCTCCTCTTGTTAAATCAGCAAAACACATCCAAAATTTCAATTGATGCGGCTTCATCATTGGGGTAATTAGCGGCCCAACAATGGCTTGCGGAACAAAGCTGACCGCAATAAAAAAGGCTGTTCCAATTGCCCCTTTTCCGCCTAGTACTAAAAGCCACAAGATGGTGTTGAAAGATAAACTATCACCTGTTATTTTGCACATTTTAGAAATAAATAAGTAAGTGAAATTCCTTTTCCACAGGCTTTGAGCACTCAATGATCGACATCTCCCTAAAACATATCCTTTTTTTTACATCCACACCTTTCACAATAGCTCACAAGGCGACCTTCGTCAATTGCCCTAACATTATTTTTATTGACAATAAGAAATTACTTCATGTTCAAATGTAAAAAGCACCTGACAGGTGCTTTTTAACACTTACATGCTTCCCATAACAACCGCTTTGTTTTCTCATAGATGGTGTCAAATTGATTCATGGAAAGAGGATTTTTTCCTAGGCCAAGCTCGACTGTATAGCCCTCATTGTGACATTGATAAATAAACCAATCGCGATAGCCTGCATAGCTGTCAAGATATTGAATCGATTTATAGCCGCTTACTTGTTCGAATCGTTTGACCGTTTCTTTTGAGATGGCTGGTTCATGACCAAGAAAGCCCCAGTATATCTCTTCTCCTTGTGTATGGAGAGCAACAAGCCTGTCAAAGCGTTTTCGTAATGCTAGATTTGCCATCGCTTTCGCTTCTGGTTCTGTTAGCGGCTGATACCCAGGAAAGCCTCGATTGGACGGAGCCTTAGTCTCATGACGGTAGTATTCGATCTCCCAATAAGCAGGAAATTGATTGTTCAAATCCACCCCTCGTATATTTGCTTTCCACTCCTGATAATCAGCATATCCATCATATAGCGGTGTGAATTCTTCACTGCTCAGACCAAGTGACTCTGGTCCATTTCGTACGAGGTCCACACCATCTGGATTCACCATTGGTACGATAGAGAGAGCTGTGGTTCGCAGAATATGAACGGCTTCATGATGCCTTGCTTGCACCGGGTCAGATGCAGCCAAACACAGCGATTTCAGCCATTTTATTAAAACAGACGTCGTGATCCATTCATTTGCATGAAAAGAGGCATTCAAATGAATAGAATGTAAATGCTGAACAGGCTCTGTTCGGATTTCATAAATAGGTGTATCAAGCACTGAATGACCTATTATGCTCATTTGAAGAAAAGGAAATGCGGCTTTCAAGTGGCTCAGCTCTTCTTCTAATTGAGCACTATCATATTCAAAGGTTCCATTGATCCAATCATCGGATTGCTGCAGCCTGTAAGGCGCAATAAATTTCTGCAGCTCACCTATGGAAGAAAATGAATGGATACCTTCCGGAAGTCGATATCCCGGTAAAAGGAGGTACTCATTGCTGATTTGATTGGATAAATGGAAAGCTGCATTTCCTATCCCTAACTGCTTTGCTACATTATCCTTTTCCTCTCCATCTAGCTGCCATTCAATTTTCCCAAACGACGTTGTCTTCATTTACATCCCTCCTCTCATACTATATGAGCCGGCAGACAAAAAAAGAAAACCTCTGCATTTAAAAATAACAGAGGTTTTCTCGTATGTTAGGACGCCTTTTTCAGCTGCGTTTCATCTTCTTTTTTGGATGGAGAATGGTCCGGGCTATTCCGGCCATAAAATCTAAGGAGATCCCCATAGATGATTTGATCAGAGAATTGGAGCTCTTGCTTTGCCTTCTCTTCATAAGACTGACACACAGTCTCATCATCTCTTGGCTCACCCGTTTTTTTATTGTAGCAAACACCATCTGTGAAAACACTGTCCTTCGTAATAAAACTGCCATCACGAAGCACGGTAAAATCATTCGTATCTTTCGATAAAAGATCATGGCCAAATTGAATTTGTTTACTTGTATCAATTCCTAATAGATTGAGTACAGTTGGGCGGAGATCGACCTGACCACCTACCGTATCAATTTCTTTTGGATGTTGATCCGTGATCCCTGGAATGTGTACAACAAACGGGACTTTTTGAAGCTGTACTTCTTCAAATGGCGTAATCTCTTTATTTAAAAATTGCCCCATAGCTTCGTTATGATTTTCTGAAATTCCATAATGATCCCCATATAAAACAAAGATGGAATTTTCGTACAAACCTGTTTCCTTCATTTTTTCAAAGAAAATCTTCAGCGCCTCATCTTGATATCGCACTGTAGGAAAGAACTTGTTTAGCGTTTTGCTCTTAGAATCATATTCATCAATGAGCTTATCTTCTTCATCTAGATCAAACGGAAAGTGATTCGTTAATGTAATCAATCTCGTATAGAAAGGCTGCGGGATCGATTTCATCAATTCCGCTGACTGTTCGAAGAATGGACCATCTTTCAGCCCCCAGCCAACTGAATTTTCTTCATTTACATCAAATGATTTAATATCAAAAAACTTATCGTAGCCAAAGCTATCGTAGATCAGGTCACGGTTCCAGAAACTTTTGTTATTCGCATGAATGACAGAAGAATGGTACCCCTCATCCTTTAACAGCTCAGGTGTGGCTGTAAACTCATTGCTTGGATTTGTGAAGAACACAGCTCCTCTTCCAAGTGGATAGAGAGAGTTATCAACAATAAACTCTGAGTCAGATGTTTTCCCTTGACCTGTTTGATGATAGAAATTAGTAAAGTTGTAGCTTTTCTTGATTAATTTGTTTAAAAACGGGGTGATTTCTTTCCCGTTTAGTTTTTCATTGATCACGAAACTTTGTGTAGATTCAAGTGAGACAAGAATGACATTTCGTCCTTTTGCTTGACCAAACGTCTTTTCATTACGGTCGGTTTGATTTGCACTTACATAGTTTTCAATTTCTGTTAAGCTATTGCTGTCAGCAAGGGCTCGTTGAGCAGACTGTTTCGATTGCAGCACTCCATCATAAATATGGAAATTATATAAGCTAATATTTTTCACCAGCATCTCACGGTCAAAAGAGCGAGTGAGCAGTTCTGGTCTCTCTGTTTCAGCCAAACCAAGGTTAAAGAAGAAAGTCGCTGCCACAAATAAATAATAGGCTGCTCGTTCTTTTCGTGAAATGGTGATATCCGTTCTAAAGGAAGGCTGCTTTTTATAGAGCCACATTAAAATGATGATATCCACGAACATCAATAAATCGACTGGTTCAATTAAAGAGGTAATACTTGACCCGAGGTCACCCATATTGTTTGTTTGAAATAGGACGGGGATGGTTAAAAAGTCACTATAGAATCGGTAAAACACAATGTTAGCTAACAAAATAAATGTCAGAATAAAGCTCGTCACGATGATATATCGATTGCGATTTTTTTCTTTCATAAATAAACCGATACCGAAGATAAACAAGATAAAGCTAAGCGGATTAATAAACAGGATAAACTCCTGCATGAAATTTTCTATTTTAATATTGAAGCTAGATTTATAGATAACATAGGTTTTGACCCACATGAGCAATGTCGCAATCAGTAAAAATGAAATCGCCTTTAATCTTTTCTTTCGCATTGTAACCTCCTTATGCTAAGCGAGCACTCAAGCTAGGGATACACCCTAATTATTGGTGCTTCTTCAAAAATAACTAAACTATATCTTATCCTGTATGTGCTGGAAAATCAATGTCTTTTTCCTCATGACAAACTTATGAATATGCTAAACATTTCATTTCATGCCCATCTATCGCTTTTTTTAATAAAAATGACATCATGATGACTTTTTTGTTTAAGACGACCATTTGTTTTTTGCCATCCATGCACCGCCGATGACTCCTGCATCGTTTCCGAGAGAGGCAATCACGACTTCGACATCATCAGCGCAAGGCGGAAATGCGTGATGCTTAACAACGCGTTCTACTTTACTGCGAAGGAGCTCACCTGCTTTTGAAACACCGCCGCCAATCACGATTTTTGTTGGGTTTAACGCACTGGCAAGATTCGCTAATACAAGCCCAAGATGAGTCGTCACCTCTTCTACGACACGCATGGCAAGATCATCTCCACTTTCAGCAGCCTTAAACACATCCTTTGCAGTCAGCGAAGTGAGCGTGCCAAGTGAAGATGTATGCTGCTCTGTTACTAATTTATCCTTTGCAAGCCGGACGATGCCAGTCGCAGATGCAATGGTTTCAATACAGCCTGTTCTCCCGCAATTACAAGGTGCTCCTTGGAATGGAACGGCACAAATATGGCCAATTTCTCCGCCAGCCCCTGTCTCACCTTGAACAACTTCACCATTTACAATAATGCCGCCGCCAACACCTGTGCCAAGTGTGACCATCAGGATGTTTTTTGCGCCATCGCCTGCACCCTTCCACATTTCACCGAGTGCAGCAATATTCGCATCATTTTCGATGACAGATGGAAGTCCTGTCTCTGCCTCTAGGTGATCTTTGAGTGGATAGTTTGTCCAGCCGAGATTCGTTGTTTTATAGACAATCCCAGATACTTTATCTACAGGCCCAGGTGCACCCATTCCAATCCCAATCAGCGCTGATTTGGGCATACTGATTTCGACTAATTTGTGGTCAATTGATTTGGCAATATCGACTGTGATCGTCTGCCCTGATTTATCCGTAGGAATCTCCCACTTATGCTGAATTTCACCATATAAGTTAATGAACGCAAGCTTAATTGTCGTACCGCCAAGATCAACTCCTACAAACCAATCCCCGATCATATGCCCTCCACCTTCACATTGTTTTTCGATTTAATTTGGCTAGTTCCATTTGAAGAATCGTCATTGCGTTTGACCATTCTGTCCGGTCAATAATGCCCGATGTATACATTTCCTTCAGTTCATCTGCCATAAATTCTAATTCCACTTCACGATCTCCGAAATACACATAATTTCCAAATCTCATGAGCAGCTGCTGTACATCATATAACGTTTTCATTGTTTCCACCATTTCTTCTCATCAACAGATAGGATAAGCGTATTCATAAATGCGCTTTCAGTCAAGTCATTCAATGTGTTTGCGTGTTTTCAATATATTGTTTCAGCTTTAAAAATTGATCATTTTTTGGATCTTGGTCTAACCCTTTTTCTATTAGATCCTCTGCTTTCGCTGTCTCTCCTTTTTCTACGTACAACAACGATAGATGATACAGTTTATTTGGATCATCTGGATTTTTTTTAAGCGACTTTTGTAAAAATCCAATCGCTTTGTCAAGGTGGCCGAGCTGCGCTTCCGATAGAGCATATATATGGAGAGCCTCAGCTGATGCATCCTTTTGATGTACATATTCCTCTAGACGTTTACTTGCTTCGTTATAGTTCTTGTCATCAAATAAACTTGCTGCCTCACTTACTGCTGCCGCTTCCTTTTGATCGTCTGAATGAAACCCTGTATACAATCCGAAACCACCAATCAACAGTAGAACAACACTAGCAAGAAACATTTTGACAGGCTGCACTTGTTTAGGGAGCCGGACAGCTAAAGCAGCAAAAAAACCGCCAACCAGACCGCCAAGGTGCCCTGCGTTATCAATACCTGATACGGTAAAGCCGATCCCTAAATTGATGAGGATGATCACAATAATATTTGTCCCCATCGTTCGGAAGAAGAGCTTGCGGTTAGAAATTGCCAAATATAATAGTGCACCTAAGCATCCAAAGATCGCGCCTGATGCACCGGCTGCGATGGCCGTATTAAAGACAAAGCTCGCTATGGAACCAAAAATGCCGGAAATGAAATAGATGAGCAAAAATCTCCATGAGCCATAAATTTTCTCAACAGCCGCTCCGACAGACCAAAGAGCAAATGTATTAAAGAGTAAGTGCGTCAAGCCAATGTGCAAAAACATTGGTGTAATCAGGCGCCACCATTCTCCATCTAAGATCAGCCCATTATTTTTAGCACCAAACGCTGTCAAAGTTGCCGTATTGGTACTTCCGCCAAATAGTTCAAGTAAAAGAAACATCACCACTTGAACAGCGATGAACAGGTAGGTGAAAATCGGTCTGCCATTTTGAAAAACGGCCCGTTCTCGTTCACGCTGCTTTTCCTGATCATCAAATGCTTGAAGTACGCTCACTTTAAGCTGGATGACATCTTCAGCTGTGTCTCTTTTTGCCTCTTCTACATCCACTGTCAGCGAAGTATTGAGCCATTTTTGCAGCTCGTTAACGTCATGTTGAAGAGTGTCTGCATTCAGTAATACAGGTGTAACTGTCACCTTTTGCTTTTTTTGCTGTTGACCGTTTAGGTCCTCCCAATCATCTACAGGGTAGTCAGCTGTAAATTGGAGCTGTAAGAGATGAAGAGAACGTTTACGCATGGCCTCTCTCAGCTGATCCATCCGATACGTCTGCTCTTCAATTTCTCGAACGATCTCCTGTTTAAAATTGACATCTTTTCTATTTAGACGGATGAGATCATACCCTGAGTTTCGTGGTGCTTCAAAAAATATTTCATCTTCTGGATACGGACTTTGAATCATCTCGTACCCTTTTTGTCTTAATTCATCAACAACTCGCCAAAATAAACTATCTATGACATTCATTCATTCGCGCTCCATTTTTTACATTATTATAACAAGAATTGTTCTGATCCGCATTTCTGAACAAAAAAATCCCGACGTCTGCGGGATTAGAATGCTTGGCGAATAAATTTCGTCCGAAAATACGGGACTTTCATCAGCCACTTAATAAAAAAGTGACGCACTTGATTTTGACCTAAGATCAAATTCATCAGCCGATAACGATTTTGCACGAGAACGAATGCAAACAATGTGAACACAATGCTCCAAATCATTTTATTCATCATATTCCCTCCTATGTTCGTATCGTGGCTTAAATAGGATGTGTTTATGCATGAACCATCATTTTTATCGCTTACAATGCTTTCTGCTTTTACAATCTAATCCCTTGTTCTTTTGATTGAATATAATAGACCTCTTCACACTCTGGTTGATCATAAAAAACGTCAAATTGATGAAGGTCGATTAAATCCTTGAACGTATGAGGCAGCTTATAATTCCGCTCTACCTCTTCCATCTTGTGAGGGAAGTAACTGTCGTATGGATTTGGTGTATGAACATATACAGCGTCTAAACCAGGGGCATGTTCGTGAATACTAATCCATGTTTGGTATGGCTTTTCAAAGCCTTCAAGCTGTTTTAACAGCCTATGATATAAAGCGATATGGGCTTTGATATGCTCTCTTCTTATTTTTAAGCTATTTTCCCCGACCCCAAAAAAATCAAGGTGCGTATGCCAAAAATAAAACCATGAATCCTGATCGAGTTTTAGGTCGCAAGTATTCACTTCCTCCCACATATTGCGGAAGTATCTTTTCTTTCCACGAAATTTTTTCAAAACGGACCTCCTATCAGCTAAAATGCCATGACCTTATGAAACAACAAAAAGCCCGTTCTTTGGACAATCAGCGGACTTTTACTTTTGATATAACGTGCCTTTTTCACTGACAATCATAGACACCGGTATGTCGTATGCTTCAGACGGCACTTGCCTGATTTGCTGTAAAGACAGACAAAGTGCAATGGTTACCCCGTGATAGTCAGCTAAGTAGCGGTCATAATAGCCGCCCCCAAATCCAATCCGGTAGCCTTTTTGATCGAAGCATACCCCAGGCACAATGATTAAATCAATGGTTTCTTTATGTACAGCTGTTGATACTTGAGGGTCTGGTTCCAATAGCCCAAAGTAGCTGGATGTCATCTTTGTTTCGGGTGTATATTCATAAAACATCATCTCTTTTGTTTTCGGAAAACAGGTAGGGATACATACTGTTTTTCCTTCTTCCCACGCTTTTTCAATTAGAGGCATTGTCGGTATCTCTTTTCCTCTAGACATCGTCAAAGCGATCGTTTTCGCCTGTTTCCATGCTGGCAGCTGCAATAAGTGCTCATGGAGTAAAGCCGTACTGCGCTCAAATTCTTCAGCGCTTATCTGATCAAGCTTGGCTAATGTTTGAAGGCGAAGCTCCTTTTTCATACAGATCATCTCCCATCATAAAAAAACAGCAGGAAAATTCCCTGCTGCTTACTTTGTTTCACGATGTACAGTTTGTTTTTTATCACGTGAGCAATACTTTTTGAATTCAACGCGATCTGGATTGTTTCGCTTATTCTTTTTAGTAATATAGTTACGCTCACCGCATTCAGTGCAAGCTAGAGTAATATTTACGCGCATATTTTTCCCTCCAAACTAAAATCAATTCACATTCAGACCTAACTATAATACCACTTCTAGCTTAGGAATGCTAGAATGTTTTTTCACCAATTTCAATTTGAGTGCATTCACTTACATATCGCATGCTTATGTCATGAAAAATCGTCTGCTCCCCTATAAAACCTTATTCTTTGTCGTACTGTATACATGAGACTCCTCTTCTCCCCGCCGCTTTCATTTATTTTGACAGCGAAGCAAGGTTTTCATACCCGTTTTACATATAAAAAGAAAAAAGATGAAAAAAAGGTGATTTTCTTCAGCAATTCCTTTTGAAACTAGCTTTTTTATGGTATAAAAAAGAAGGGTCGAAAACTGTCTGAAACAATCTTGGAAGCCTTTTATGGCTTTCAGCATTAAAATATGAATAAAAGGTGATGAAACATGGAAATTGCAATTATCGGATTGCTTGTTGTCAGTATTGTACTGATCGCATTCTCATATTTTCAAAGAGAGCCGATTAAAGAAGTCGAGCAGGAACTTGAAACACTTCAACTATCTGCAATGCAAGAAATCTATAAACTGAAAAAGAAAATGAAAGTGCTTGAAGAAGAATTACTTGAAACAAACATCGTCGTTCGCAAGCATTCAGAAATTGATCCATCCATCGCAAGACAGATCATTTCAAAACATCAAAATGGCATGTCTCCTGAGGCCATTGCGCGCGCTGAGCATGTATCTGTAGAAGATGTCAACATGATCATTAAAGACAACGAGAGGGTGCTTGTATGACGAAAAAAAGCATCCAAACGTTTGCAGCAGGTATGATTCTTGCAACTGGGGTTCTTGCGATTGTCTTTTTCCTCACTGGGAAAGACGAGGCAGCAGCTGATACAACAACAAAAGAAACCCTCGCACAGAAAGTAACAGACACTGACGTGAAAAACTATTTAGACTCCAAAAAAGAAGTCACTGTCAGCCGCGAAACGTACCAGCAGCTTCTTGACTATAAGGAAAAAGCGCTGAAGGCAAATGAAGACGGAGATTCTAAGAGTGATCAACAAAAAGAGGACAAGCCTAAAGGCAAATCGATCAAATTTGTGATTAAAAACGGTATGAGTACAAGTGATGTTTCAGACATGCTTGAAAAGGACGGCATCATCAACTCGTCTAAAGACTTTAATGATTACGTAATTGACGCCGGCTACCATAAAGAAATTCGTGCAGGCAAGTTCAATTTAAAAACAGGAATGACGTTCAAACAGATAGTCAAAGCCTTAACAAAATAACAACAACCCCCCCCTGACGGCACTGACCTTCAGGGGGTTTTTCTTATCCAAATCGACCAGATATATAATCATTCGTTCTTTGATCGTTTGGCTCAGAAAACATCACATTCGTATCATTGACCTCAACAAGCTCCCCCATTAAGAAGAAGGCCGTTCGGTCTGATACCCGAGCCGCTTGTTGCATGTTATGCGTCACAATGGCAATCGTATATTTCTCTTTCAATTTCATAATCAATTCTTCAATCTTTAATGTTGAGACAGGATCAAGCGCTGATGTTGGTTCATCCATTAATAAGATGTCTGGGCTTGTAGCAATGGCTCTTGCGATACAAAGACGCTGCTGCTGACCGCCAGAAAGGCCTAGAGCGGGAGCACTTAATCGATCTTTCACTTCATCCCATAGGGCAACATCTCGAAGCGCTTTTTCCGCGATTTCTTTCAATTGCTGCTTGCTCTTAACTCCGTGAATTCTTGGTCCGTAAACGACATTATCAAAGATAGACTGAGGGAATGGATTCCCTTTTTGAAACACCATGCCGACATTTTTACGCAGCTCCACTAAATCAACACGGCCTTTTAAAATGTTGTCATCTTTATACATCATATCCCCGGTGATTTTCACACCTGGCACTGTTTTGACCATAAGATTTAACGTTTTAATAAACGTTGACTTCCCGCAGCCGGACGGGCCGATAATCGCTGTGACTTCATGCTCTCTAATCGCTAAGTCAATATGCTTCAATGCATGATGCTGTCCATACCAAAGATTCATATCATTCACACGAAACACTTCTTTTTTTGCTGCTTTAGTTGCTACTGCATTCATCAAATCCACCCGCCTTATCCAAATCGACCATTGATATAGTCTTCTGTTTTTTGCTGCGCAGGACGTGTAAAGATACGTTCTGTAGCATCATATTCTACTAGATCTCCGTTTAAGAAAAAGGCTGTACGATCTGATACACGGAGCGCTTGCTGCATGTTGTGTGTCACAATGACGATTGAATAATCATTTTTTAATTCGCCTAATAGCTCTTCAATTTTCGCATTTGAGATGGGGTCTAGGGCAGAAGCCGGTTCATCTAATAACAAGACACTAGGTTTCATCGCAAGTGTACGTGCAATACAAAGGCGCTGCTGCTGACCGCCTGACAATGACAAAGCAGATCGGTGCAGACGATCTTTGACCTCATCCCATAGAGCCGCCTTTGTTAAGCTTTCCTCAACCGCATCATCAAGCACAGATTTTCTTTTTTCCCCAGCATACTTTAACGCATGGGTGATGTTATTGTAGATCGATTTAGGAAATGGATTTGGTTTTTGGAAGACCATGCCGATTTCTCTTCTTAAATTCACCACATTAATACGGTCATCCAAAATATTTAATCCTTCGTACATGATCGCCCCTTCACTTCTCGCACCTGGAATTAAGTCGTTCATACGGTTAATACTGCGTAAAAAGGTAGACTTCCCGCAGCCGGATGGACCGATTAATGCGGTGATCGCATTCTTCTCAATCTCGAATGAAATGTGATTGACCGCTCTTTTTTCACCATAATAAATGCTTAAATCCTGCACCTGTAAAATCTGTTCCGCTTGAAGTGGAGCCTTTTTCGCTGCAATCTCTTTTTTTTCTGCTAGCATTTGAACCATATCCCCTTCACACCTCTCTCACATTATTTTGACGTAAGCTTTTTATGAATAAATGAACCAAGCCATCTAGCTGCTAAATTGAACAATAAGACTGAAAGCACAAGTACAGCTGATGCACCATTTGCAATGGCTTCTGCATCTGGAATGATTCCTTGTGTATTGACGTTCCATATATGAACGGCTAATGTTTCTGCCGGTCTAAACACATTCAGCGGTGACGTATCAGAAAAAGGACTCCAGTTTGTGAAATCAAGGCGCGGTGTGGAGAGACCTGCTGTAAAAAGAAGAGCAGCCGCCTCACCAAAGACTCTTCCTGATGCTAAAATCGCACCAGTGATAATAGACGGAAGCGCACCTGGAATAAGGACCGTTTTGACTGTGTGCCACTTCGTTACACCAAGCGCTAGTGATGCTTCCTTTTGATCCTTCGGTACAGAGCGCAGCGCATCTTCTGTCACCCTGACCATCACCGGCAAGTTAAACACAGTGAGCGCAAGAGCTCCTCCAATGATCGTATAGCCCCAGCCTGTTAAATTCACAAACATGAGTAAACCAAACATACCAATGACGATAGACGGAAGTGAAGACAGCACTTCAATACATGTACGAATAAAATCTGTGACTTTGTTTTGAGGTGCGTACTCTGCCATATACACTCCGCCGCCGACACCAAGCGGTACTGTAATCAGCATCGTAATAAACAAAATATAAAACGAGTTAAAGAGCTGATCCCTGATGCCGCCGCCAGAGCCAATCGCACTTGAGCGGGTTGTCAAAAAGTCGAAATTTAATTCTTTTGCACCGTTGAAAATGATATAAGAAAACAAACCAACGAGAATCGCCGTAATAATGGCAGCACATAATCCAAATATAAATGTGGCAAAACGATCGGTCATTTTGCTATTCATTAAATCTTCCTCCTAGACGACAAGTATCTGATAATGAGTATGAACATAAATGATACAACTAGAAGGACAAGTCCCATTGACCAAAGTGTATTGTTCTCAACACTTCCATACGTTGTGTGACCCATGTTTAACGTAATAATGGTTGTTAATGTACCAGCTGTATCCATAATGCTCTCTGGTAAATTACGCGTGTTTCCAATGACCATCTGTACAGCAAGGGCTTCTCCAAATGCTCTAGCCATGCCAAGAACGACCGCTGTCATTAATGTTGGCAGTGCTGCTGGCACAAGCACACGTCTAATCGTTTGCCATCTTGTTGCGCCTAATGCGTACGATCCCTCACGTAAACTTTTTGGTAGTGAACCCATTGCATCAGTCGCAATGGATGTAACGGTTGGCAGGATCATAATAGACAGGACAATCGTTCCTGCTAGCACGCTATGCCCTGAGCCGCTTGACTTGAAGTGTCCGATAAACGGCACCAATACTGTAAGACCTATGAATCCGTAAACAACGGATGGAATCCCTACAAGCAATTCAATGACTGGCTGGAGGATTTTACGTCCCCAAGCAGGTGCAATTTCTGTCATAAAGATTGCGCCTGCGATGCCTAGCGGCGCTGCAATGAGTGCCGATAGGAGCGTGACGGCGATTGATCCGAAGATAAAAGGAAATGCGCCGTACTGCGGGTTTTCTGCTGTTGGGTTCCAATTGATACTGGTTAAGAACTCAATTGGGCTTACACCATTTACAATGAAAGATTGTAAACCCTTAATGCCAAGGAAGATGGTAATGGCGATTGATACAGCAATCATTAAGAATGCGCAGAATCTCACCAAAATACTTCCTCTTACTTCATCCATTTGCCTATTTTTCTTCGAGCTGATCAGTCGATCGCTCGCTTCTGTATGTTCTATCTGCTTCATCTTTTTCTACACTCCTATGAATGTCATAAAAGGAAAAGTGAAAAGCTCCACTTTTCCTTCATCAGCAATTCAAGACCTCTTACTTATCTGTTTGTTTGCCTGTTGCGTCTCTTTCTACTTTCATATTAGAAACTGAGATGTAGCCTTGGTCTTTGACGATTTCTTTTTGTACTTCATCACTCATAAGGTAATCTAAGAATTGTTTTGCTAGACCATCTGGCTCACCTTTTGTATAAGAATGCTCGTATGCCCAAATTGTATATTTACCGCTTTCTACATTGCTTTCTTCCGGTTTCACACCATCAATGCTAAGCGGTGTAATTTTGTCATCTGTTAAATAAGAGAATGCAAGGTATCCAATCGCACCTGGTGTTTCTGCAATCAGTTTTTTCACTGTGTTTGAAGAATCTTCTGTGATTCCTTCTGCAGGTGTTGCACCATCAAGTGCATATTTCACAAATGTTGCACGAGTTCCTGAAGAGTCAGGTCTGTTCACAAGAGTGATTTTTTGGTCTTTCCCGCCAAGCTCTTTCCAGTTTTTGATTTTACCAGTGAAGATTTTTTTCAATTCGTCCTTTGTGATGTCTTTGACACCCACTTCAGGGTTTACAGCTGCGGCCATTCCAACAACTGCTACTTTGTGGTCTGTTAAAGCTTTTGCGTCGATTCCGTCTTTCTCTTCTGCGAATACATCTGAGTTACCAATTTGTACAGATCCTTCTGACACTTGAGAAAGTCCTGTTCCTGAACCGCCGGCTTGTACTTGAATATCGGCTTTTGGATGTTTATCCATGAATTTTTCTGCTGCCGCAAGAACTAAAGGCTGCATCGCAGATGATCCTGAGATGGTAATGGAACCTGATGCCTCATCTTTGTTTGAAGCATTTCCTTTACTGTCTTTTGAATCTCCGCTTGAGCTGCTGTTTCCGCATGCTGTGACGAATGCTAACAATGCGATAGTAAGGAAAGTAAGCAGCCATAATTTGTTCTTTTTCATTTCAAGAATACCCCCTGAATAATTTGTCCTACGAGTAATACATTAAAGGTTCTTTATTAATTTCGTTTAAATGGAATGTTAAGGTTTTGTAAATGTCGAAGTTTTGTAGAGATCTTGCGATGTTTTTTATGTATTTTGTCAATTTATCTCGAAAATTTTGAAGAAAACGTAAAAAAACGCCCACAAAAAGTGAGCGTTTTTACCTAGAAAAGGTCTAGTCATTTGTTTCTGCTTCATTTTCAATTTTATTTTTGTTCTTCGCTTGAGTATCATTGCTTTCCTGTTTTGATTTCAGCTCAAAGTACTTGTCTAGTACTTGTTCACCGATATCATTTGTAATTGGATAGCGCTGATTGTAGTCTTGATACACCCATGGTACAACGACGGAAATGGCCACTTCTGGATTATCAGCAGGCGCATACGCCACAAGTGTTGTGTTGTATGTTGGTGTGCCGCGTTTGCTTTTAATTGGGCCGTCATAGAATGATTGAGCGGTTCCTGTTTTGCCAGCTGGGTTATACTTTTTGTTGCCAAAGTTCGAGTAGGCTGTCCCTCTTGGGTTCTGCATGACAAGCTTGAACCCTTGCTGAACACGCTTGATCTCATCACTTGTCATGTCTAGTTTATTCAATACGTCTGGTTTGACGGATTCTGTTACAGCACCAATGCCGCGCTGCGGATCTGGCTCTCTCACTTCTTTCACAAGCTGCGGACGTAAACGATATCCGCCATTTGCAACCGTTGAAACGTATTGCGCCATTTGCAGCGGTGTAAACGTATCATACTGTCCAATTGCATAGTCAAGCAGGAGACCAGATTGTGTAGACGTTCCCCGGTAGCCTGTCGCTTCGTTTGGCAGGTCAATCCCTGTTTTGACACCAAGACCAAATTTACTAAAATTATAACGGAATGTATCAAAAGCTTTCGGATCGATTGGGAGCGGCTGGTTCTTACGATACTCCCCTTTTCCAACGGCAATCGCTGTTTTAAACATATACACGTTAGATGAACGCTCGAGTGCCGTTAAATCATTAATGAGTCCCATATTTTGATAGGATTTCTTAGGCGGTGACTGCGCGATATATAGCGGTTCATCGTACTGGGTACTTCCAATGTGAATCACGCCTGTTTTATAGCCTGTCAGTACAGTGGCCCCTTTTACGGCTGAGCCCATTGCATAGGATGATGTCATTGTTCCTAATGCATAGTCATCAAATTTGTATTTCCCGTTTTTGTTTGAAATCTGTTTCCCCGAAACGGAGAGAACTTCTCCATTTCTCGGGTCCATCATGACAACAAACGCACGATCGAGAAGCTCTGTCCCGCCTCTTTGTTTCGCACTTCTTAAGTTCTTTTCAATGATTTTTTCAACCGCTTTTTGCAGCTGAATATCAATGGTGAGCACAAGGTCTTTCCCGCTCTTTCCTTCTGTTAGCACTTTAGAGCTTGTCACATTGCCCTCTTTATCAGTTGTACTCTGCTCTTTTTCCTTTTGGCCTTGCAGGACATCTTCATATTGATATTCTAGATAGCTTTTTCCTACACGGTCATTTCGGCTGTAGCCGAGCGATAAATAATGTTCAAGAAGTGACTGCGGAAGTCCTTCATCACTTGAGGACACACTGCCGAGCATACTGCGAAGCAGTCCTTTATAAGGATAGCTGCGTGACCAGTCTGTTGTCACATCCACACCTGGCAGCTCGTCCAAATGCTCAGAGACGTAAGCAATTTCGCTTGGCTTCACATCATCATTTTTAATGAATTGAGGCGTAAGTGCATAGCCTGCATCCATTTGTCTTTTAATCGCAAGCACTTGTAAGTCTTTTTTCGTCAGTTGATTTAATTCCTTGTCCGTGATGCGTTTCAGCTGAAGCTCATATAATTTATCATCAGCGATCTTATCGTCACCCTTTAATTCCGATTCCTTTTGAACAAGCTTTTTCGCTTCGTTCGGATGCGTTAAGATCCAGAAATCTTTTTTGTCACGATCTGTGATTTTTTTCGTACTCACATGAATCATATCCGCTAATTTTGTAGCCACTTTGAGCCGCTCTTCTTGTGAAGTCGTCGAGGTTCTCGTATATGTAATGGCATTTAGCGCTTTATTGCTGACAATCGTATTATAGTTTCGATCGTAAATTTTCCCGCGCGGAGCAGCTGAGCTGACATTTACATCCTCTTGTTTTTCTGCCTGCTTTTTATAATCTTCTCCATTGACAATTTGTACAAATCCGAGTCTTACAACAACACCTGTAAAAATAATAAACGCAGCTAAAAATAGTAAATTCAGCCGGATTGGAAGTGTTTTGCGCCCTTCCTTCGCGTCTTTTTTGTTTTTCTTGTTTCTCATCACATCACCTTTTCTATCAAGAAAGAAATGGCACCCCTTTTTGTGTATAAAAGGTGCCATCATCATTTTAGCGGTTTTTCTATTATTTATCTAGAAATTTGATGTTCCATTGGTAAGAAATTTTACCTTTCTCCCTTAATAAGGTTCGTCTGAGAAACTGGCTTTTGACCGTCTGCCTCTTTCATATCAGCAGTTTTTTCTTTCAAATGAATATCTTTTACAAAGAAATAAATGAGGGTATGTCCCGCTCCAAGCACAACAAGAGATGCAGGTATCCCGAGCTCATCACCAAGTAAAGTGACAGACAGAAGAAACAACACAATGGAACAAATACGGCCAGCATTTAAAAACAGCTCTCTGACCACAATATATTCAATTCGGGCTTTCCTTGCATACCTTGCATGACCGATGACATCGTATGTTAAGGATACATATGGAACAAGCAGAAGCGGATATCCTATCGCGATGGCTACCGCATACATGAGAAGTGATACATAGGACAAGTGAAAGACGATTAAGAACAAGGCACCGTATAAAATCAGCCCGCCAAGCATAATGGCTTTCTTACGCCATTTTTTCTTAATCAAACGCGTAGCGAAGAAATAAGCGAAAAAGGCAACACCTGAGTTCACCAAACCAAATGTCCCAAGAGCAAGTTCACTGTTTGTTGCGATAAACACAAAGACACTGATTAAGAAGACAAAGACCCCTTCACGAAGCCCTTGAAAAAAGTGAGCTGTTGTAATCTTACGCCAATTCTCGTCGGCATGGCGTTCTTTCCATATTTGCTTGATGATAAATTTTCCTTTTGACTGCCTTCTCTTAAGGAAAAAACTCATCACAACCGCTAATGAAAACAAAATTAGCGATAAAGTAAAAATCACTGTATAGCCCGTATCATCTGTTAATTGAGAAATGACAATACCCGCGATCAGTGGACCGATCATGCCAGCTGTAGAGGTGAGGACTCCTAGAAATCCATTAAAGAAATCTCTTGTTTCAGGCTCGGTGATCTCAAAGGTAAGTACGTTAAAAGCAAGCCAGTAAAAACCATAGCCGATCCCAAGGACACTCCCTAATAAAACAAGCCGCGCGGCCGCGTGCTCTCCTGCTATTAAGACAATTAAGTAAAAAGCGGCTAAGAAGATCACGCCGAAACGAAGGACAAACGCCCGGTCTATTTTTTTAGCGAGCCGGCCTGCGAATAAAAATGTAATGGGCTGAAGCACAACAATAGCCAGATTGTAAATCGCAAGATCCGTGAATTTCCCCGACTGTTTCCATAAATACACGTTTACAAACGTATTTGATAGCGCAATGGCAAGTGCATATAATCCGCCAATCGTGAGGAGGAGCATTAAATCTCTTGTAACATCCATGTCCCCGAACATTTTCTTTAATCTGCTCATATATTTCATTCTCCTTTTCTACACAATAGTCTGTCTCATCAAAAGGCAGATATGTAAAAAAAGGAGGGAAAATATAAAAAGACCTGCTTCTCTAAAGAGCAGGTCTTTTCAAATCAAATAATTTATTTAGCTTCGCTGTAAAGGCGAGCCACTTCATCCCAGTTCACAACATTCCAGAAAGCTGAAATGTAATCAGGACGACGGTTTTGGTAGTTTAGGTAGTAAGCATGCTCCCAAACGTCAAGTCCTAGAATTGGTGTTTTTCCTTCAGTTAAAGGAGAATCTTGGTTTGGCGTGCTTGTGATTTCAAGTTTGCCATTGTTCACAACAAGCCATGCCCAACCAGAACCAAAGCGTCCTGCAGCTGCTGCAGCGAAATCAGATTTGAATTTTTCAAATCCGCCTAATTCTTTTTCGATTGCATCTGCAAGTTCACCAGTTGGTGCGCCGCCACCGTTTGGTGAAAGAAGCGTCCAGAATAATGAGTGGTTAGCATGTCCTCCGCCATTGTTACGTACAGCTGTACGGATGTTTTCTGGTACAGAGTTTAGGTTAGCCACTAGCTCTTCGATTGATTGATCTTCAAGAGCTGATACACCCTCGATTGCTTTGTTTAAGTTTGTTACGTATGTGTTGTGATGTTTTGTGTGGTGAATCGTCATTGTTTCCTTGTCGATATGTGGTTCTAATGCATCGTAAGCATATGGTAATTCTGGAAGTTTAAAAGCCATGGTTAAATTCCTCCTTAGAAATGTATGTACTGAAATGCTTCCTTAGGTCGTAAGCAAGCAATTCACCCTACTCAAAGAGTATCAAAAGAATTGGCTTGTTTCAATGTTATTGCTCATGATCTGAAACATTTCAGTGTTTATTTTGTATTTAGCCCTTTAGAAAAAGTTTTAAACGCCCTTTTTCTATTTATCGAAGGACATAAAATAAAAAGATGCCCAGCATCAGCGCTTGAATCAATCCTTTGGCAAATACACCTGATATGAATCCGATTAACGAGCCTAATCCTACTTTCACACTTGTCTTCACATCTTTTTGATGAACAAGGAGCTCTGCTATAACACTTCCGATAAATGGACCAATGATAATTCCTGCAATCGGAATCACAAAAGGACCGACTAATAACCCAATGGTGCTTCCCCAAATAGCTGCACGGCTGCCGCCAAAACGCTTGACCCCAATCAGGTTTGAGACATAATCTGCCGCAAATAATACTGCGGTAAATACGGCTTGAATGAGCCAAAACGTCAGTGTCAGCGGCTCGAAGCTGAAAAAGAAACCATATAGAATAAATCCGAGAACCATAAAAACCACGCTAGGGATAATAGGATAAACAAGTCCAACAAATGCAATGATAAATGCACAAATGATCAGAATCCAATACAGCACGTCCAAGTCACAGCCGCCTCCTTTTTATTTGCTGTATACATTATGCCTCATTCACACTATCTTAACCAGCAATGAAGGCCATACTTGTACTTGTTAGATAGACATTGATACAATATGAGAAATAGAAAAGAATGTAGGAAGTGAATTGATTGAACGTATTTAAACTATTGTTAAAAGGCATTTATTCACCAAAAGATATTGCTAAAGCACGGTTTACAGGGATTGGCAAAGCGATTTTATTCATTTTTATCCTTTCGATCATCGCAGCAGTTCCTCAGGGTTATCATATGAGTCAAGAGATCTCGAATGCGATGTCAGGATTTCAGCATGTGATCAAAAAAGATTTACCTGATTTCTCAATCGAAAAAGGAAAGCTTCAAGCGGATCAAAGTGAACCGATAGAAAAAGAAGAAAACGGCATTACGATCATTTTTGATCCTGCTGAAAAAATAAAAGCAAGTGAGCTTGAATCAAAGCAAACAGCCATCGCATTATTAAAAGAAAAAGCTGTGATTGCCATTGATGGTCAAATGACAGATATCCCGTATCAGCTGCTTGGTGGGACGCTGACAAAAGACGAACTCGCCCGCGTTACAAATCAGAATCAAGCGATTATTATCCCAGTCATCTGTGTGCTGCTATATCTATCAACTGCAGCTCTCATGTTCATTAGCGCAACTTTCCTTGCGATGCTTGGTACATTTATTAAACGCATGCAGCAAAAAGAGCTGTCCTTCCAAATGCTATGGAAGCTCTCTGCTTACTCACTCACATTAACAACAGTCTTTTTCGCCATCATGAGTGCATTAAACACGCCTGTTGCGAATTCATTTTTATTAAATTGGGTCATTAACTTTATCTTCTTATACCTTGTCGTAAAGGAAATACCCGCTAAACATAAACCACTTGTCAAAAATTAATTTAGTATATGAAAGCTCCCCCAACTTGGAGGAGCTTTTTATGTATGTGCGTGCTCTATGATTCATCCGGATGAATGATCGCAAACAAATAATGATCTTCCCACACGCCATTAATCTTCACTTTTTTACGATTGAGTCCCTCATTTTCAAAACCTGTCTTTTCAAGCACACGAATGGAGCCTATATTACTCGGCTTTACTCCAGCTTCAATACGATGCAGGTGCAGCTCATCAAAGGCATAATCGATGATTAAACGAATGGCCTCTGTCATATACCCTTTCCCGCCATGCTTTTCATCAAGTACATACCCTAGCCAAGCTCCTTCTACCGGACCTCTTACGACAGAACTTAATGAGATTGTCCCAATTAAGGCATCTGTTTCATTTAAGAAAATACCGTGCATGTAGGCTTCATCCCGTGCGCATCTTTCCACACTGCGCTGAATTCGTTCAATTTGACGAGATATCGTGAAAAAATCATCTTTGACCAAAGGTGTAAATTGCTGAAAATATGAGCGATTCTCAAGTTCAAGTGCGAGTAGTGATTGTGCATCATTTTCTGTTAGCGTTCTCACATATATATGCTGACTTATTTTCTTCATAAACTCTCCCCCCTGCTTTTATTTTATCATAATCGTGATAGAAGCTTGAAAAAGCACCACCGAGCGTAAATTCAATACAAGACTCACTAGAACTAACTAGAACCTCCCTTTCCAGCTTTTCTCCTCATGTTGGTTCTATCATTTCGGGACATGCATAGACTGAAGTAAACTCTTAAAAGCGGTGAGTGAAATGCGGCGTATTATTTTTTTGCTAATCAGTTTGTTTGTCCTCTTTATTATCTTTTTTGATTTAAAAAATGGCACCATTCCCGTTGAAGAAGGTCCAGCTGTCCCTGCAAATGCCTTTCAAACACCTGAGAAAAAAGCATATAAGAAGGTCACAGTGAAACAAGGTGAAACTGTCGTCTCTATCGTCCATACAAGCAAGCCACTTGATGAAGTCATTGAGGATTTTGAAGAGCTGAATCAAGGCGTCAAAGCAAACGAAATTCGGGCAGGCAGCACATATAAGTTTCCGGTATATAAGAGATAAAACGTTAATTCCTTGTCATTCATACAGAGAGACTGTTACAATATGAACTGTAAAACAAGACGTACATGGCAAATGATTGCTTGTACACTAAGGAGCGATTGACAAGTGAGTGAAGTCACACATCGTACTAAAACGCGTCCCGTCAAAGTGGGACCTTTAACTATAGGTGGAAATAATGAGGTTGTCATTCAAAGTATGGCAACAACCAAAACACATGATGTCGAAGCGACAGTAGCTGAAATTAAGCGTCTTGAAGAAGCAGGCTGTCAAATCGTTCGTGTCGCATGCCCAGACGAGCGTGCAGCAAATGCGATTGCAGACATAAAAAAACAAATCAACATCCCGCTTGTTGTCGATATTCATTTTGACTACAAGCTTGCACTGAAAGCGATTGAAGCAGGTGCAGACAAAATTCGAATCAACCCAGGAAACATCGGAAGACGAGAAAAAGTCGAAGCGGTTGTAAAAGCAGCAAAAGAAAAAGGCATTCCAATCCGTATTGGGGTAAACGCTGGTTCATTAGAGAAAAAAATTCTTGATAAATACGGCTACCCAACAGCAGATGGTATGGTCGAAAGTGCACTGCACCACATTAAAATTCTAGAAGATCTAGATTTTCATGATATCATCGTCAGCATGAAAGCATCTGATGTAAACCTAGCTATTGAGGCGTACGAAAAAGCAGCAAAAGCATTTGACTACCCTCTTCACCTTGGAATTACAGAATCAGGTACATTATTTGCAGGTACGGTTAAAAGTGCAGCTGGTCTCGGCGCTATCTTGAATATGGGGATTGGGAATACACTCCGCATTTCCTTAAGTGCTGATCCAGTTGAGGAAGTAAAAGTAGCACGTGAACTGTTGAAATCATTTGGTCTTGCAGCAAATGCAGCCACACTGATCTCTTGCCCAACTTGTGGACGAATTGAAATTGACCTCATTAGCATTGCAAATGAAGTCGAAGAATATATCTCCACGATTAAAGCACCGATTAAAGTAGCTGTTCTTGGCTGTGCTGTAAACGGTCCAGGTGAAGCGCGTGAAGCTGATATCGGAATTGCCGGAGCTAGAGGCGAAGGCCTATTGTTCCGCAAAGGTGAAATTGTTCGTAAAGTGCCAGAAGAAACAATGGTCGAAGAACTGAAAAAAGAAATCGATAAAATTGCTGAAGAGCATTATGCAAAAATGGAAGCTGAAAAAGCAAAAGCCAACGCATAACAAAAAACGCCTGACGTCACTGTCAGGCGTTTTTCTGTTCTTGTTAAAAGAACGGGGTGATAAATATGCCAAGGATGACGGAAACAATTCCGATCCCGATTGACCATGCGCCAAGCGCATGTGCTCCTTTTCTTCTTGCAATATAACCAACGACGATTGCCGCTACTCCTAATAGCACCGGCAAGACAAATAACGAGATAATCGCAATCGCGAGTGCTGTATAGCCTATCCCCTTACTGCCTGAATCGTCACCTACTTGGTCACGTTCTCGTCTGTCTACTCGATCTCTTGAAGCCTGATATGGCTCTGCAATTTCAGCAGCTGTTTCCTCTAGATAGCCATCATCATTACTAAAGTGTGTGTCGATTTCACGATCATTTCTTCTGAAATCTTCGTCTCTTTCCATGATCAATTCCCCCTTTTGGTTAATAGAAAGGAGCTTTTTTAGTATGAGCAAAAATGTCTGTTTCATGTTTGCTAAAACTTGCTGGAATTGTGAATTGATTATGTTACACTTTAAGAGTATAAAAATGAGGAGTGTGGGCATGTTACGTTTAGGAATTGATATAGATGGCACAGTGACGGCGCAGGACACCTTTGTTCCCTATTTAAATGAGTCGTTCCAACGTGCCATGACACTAGATGATATGACAGAATATGATTTGACGAAGCTTTTAAATATTTCTCAAGAAGAGTTTTGGGGCTGGATGAATCAGCATGAGCCTATTATATATAAACAGGCAAAGCCTGCTAAGGACGCAAAAGAGATTCTTGATCAAATGAAACATCAACACAGGCTAATCTATATTACAGCGAGAAGGCAGCATCATGCGGATATCACCTACGAGTGGTTTCACAAACATCACGTGCACTATGATGACATTGAGCTGGTTGGCGGTCATCACAAGCTCGAAGCTGTTCAAAAGCACAAAATTGATGTGTTCTTCGAGGATCATCATGGGAATGCCACAATGATTGCAAAAGAGGCTGACATCCCGGTTATTCTTTTTAACTCCCCATATAATCAAATGCCCATTGATGACAGGATTATACGCGTCAACAACTGGCAGGAAGCATCTCAATGGATCAAACAATACGAGCAGCGTTTGGAAACTGCTTATTAATGTAGAAAAGCCGATACTCAAATGTATCGGCTCAGATTATTGACAAAGGGCTAAAATGATCTTTATTTTAGCCCTTTGTCTTCTTTTCAGTGTGATAGAAAACCTTTGAAGTCTAGGAAGGACGGCTATTTTTGCGGAGCGAATTTGACATTCGTGAGCACCAGAGCGCAGGACTGCGGGCGAGTGCGAGGGTTTGTCTACATGCTGAAACCGATACGCTTAATGCATCGGCTTTTTGGATGGAACAAGCTGACCTTCTTTCATGAGAAAATGGTACAGTGCTCCCTTCATGCCTGCCTGATTCAAGTAGTAGCACGTTTCCAGCTTCACCTGAATGTTCTTCCACGCATGCAGTGTATGTAAATGTTTCTCAATGTTTGACAGCAAATCCTGTCTTGCACTTACGCCGCCGCCAATGAGAATTTTCTCTGGATTAAGGACAGTTGCTACATTGTAAATGCCAATGGCGATTCGCTTGTACCACTGATCCACTAGCTTTTCAATGGACGGATCATGCTTTGCCTTTTCAAAAATGTCTTGACCGTCTATTTGAGTACTTTGCGGAATTCCTTGCTTTTCTTTATAGCTGCGAATTAAACCAGCCGTTGAAGCACTGCTGTTAAGTGTTGTAAATTGTCCATTTTCTGTCTCTGTCAGCATCATGCCAAATTCACCGCCGCGAAAGGAAGCCCCTCGCACAAGCTGACCGCCAGCGAAAATACCACCGCCAACACCTGTGCCAAGCGTCATACAAATAAAGCTGTCACACTCTTTCGCATGGCCACTATATTTTTCTGCAAGAGCTGCACAGTTCGCATCATTTTCGACTTCAACACGAAGAAATGTTTTCGCTTCTAAAAGTGTTTTTATATTTTGACCATTTAAGGCGATGATGGCACCTGCAAATTCTGTATAACCTGTTTCACTGTCCACAAAGCCTGGAAGACTAATCGCGATTCCGCTAACATCCGACGTTCTCTGATATTGCTTGACCACATCCGCCATCGCTTCTAAAAACGGTTCAAGCTGCCGGCAGTTCGTTTCATAGTCACCGCTCGTGACAATCTCCCCATCCTGATCCATTAATCCATGTTTTGTTCTCGTCCCGCCTACATCGAACACGACATAATAAGCCACTTTTGACCCCTCCCTTTACTCCAAAAGACGCAAATTGCTTCAGTACCTTGTTCTCATTTTAATGAAACAGCCGCCCTTTGTAAAACGTTTTCAAAAAGACAAAAGAAAAAGCCAGCTCTGCGGCTGGCTTTTTTATGAGTCTATGAGTGAACTTCCTTCGGTTCGCAGGAAGGACACGTTCCGTATATTTCGAATTTATGTCCGCTAATGTGATAATCCTCTAGATCGGCGTCTAACTTGTCCATAGGGCAGGCATCGATCTCCTTTGTTTTACCGCATGTCAGACAAATAAAATGATGGTGGTGATGAGAAAAAGAGCATTTAAAACGAAAAAGCTTCTCCCCTGACAATTCCGTTGTTTCTAATATACCTAAGTCTTCATATAGCGACAGGTTTCGATAAATCGTATCAAAGCTAAGACCCGGGTAGTCTTCACTTAGTGCCGTCAGCACATTTTTAGCAGTCAAATATTTATCAGAATCAGAAAAAAGTTGAAGCATGTCTTCACGTTTGCTTGTATACTTGTAGCCTTTTTCCTTTAATAAATCAAGCGCTTCTTGTACGTTCATGATGATTCCCCCTTTTGAATTTTCCAATAAAAATACATCCGATTAAAATCAAAATGGACAGCATCACAATGGTTCCGCCTGGCGCTAAATCTAGATAATAGCTTAAGATCAATCCCGCCAATACAGACAATTCACCGAACAAGATCGAAAGGAAGATTGCCTGTTTGAACCCTTTGGCAATGCGGATACTTGCCGCAACAGGAAGTGTCATGAGCGCAGAGACAAGTAGTGTACCTACGATACGCATCGATGCCGCAATGACAAGTGCGACAACTAAGATAAAAATAAAATGAATCCATTTCGCTGAAATACCAGAAGCCTTTGCATGCTCTTCATCAAAAGAAAGTAAAAATAATTCTTTATATAAAAGCACGACAACTAACACAACAACGAGTGAGATCCCAACAACAATCCAAAGATCTAATCTCGACACCGCACTGACACTTCCGAACAAATAACTAAACAAATCTGTATTAAAGCCATTCGCTAGTGAAATGAAGATGACGGAAATCCCGATACCGCCTGATAAAATAATAGGTATCGCAAGTTCCTGATAATGCTTATACACGGAACGCAGGCGTTCAATAAATAACGAACCGGCAACAGAAAACGCCATCCCTAAGTACAGCGGGCTCACCCCTGTCAAAAGGCCAAACTTTTTATCAAGGAATAAACTTGCTGCAATACCCGCAAGTGATACGTGACTGAGGGCATCTGCAATCAGCGAGAGCCTTCTCACGACGATAAATACACCAAGCAAGGGCGCAATAAAACCGATCAGCATTCCTGCGATAAACGCATTTTGTAAAAATTCATAATGAAAAAATGGAAATAGCATTATTCATGTCCCCCATGATGGTGATGATCGTGATGAATCACTTGAATGTCATGTCCGTAAAATTGAGATAACGCCTGATCATCCATTGAATCAAACGTTGCTGCATCTCCGTGGAAATGAAGTGTCTGATTTAAACAAGCCACATGGGTGACTTTATCAGAAACGGTGCCAACGTCGTGTGTGACGAGAATTAAAGACATTCCTTTTTCTTTGTTCAATGTTTCGAGCAGCCGATAAAAGCCCTCAACTGTCCGCTGGTCTACCCCAACCGTTGGTTCATCTAAAATAAGCAGCTTTGGCTGACTGACGAGCGCACGGGCAATAAAGGTACGCTGCTGCTGACCACCTGAAAGTTCCCCGATGTTTTGGTGCTTTAAATCTTGTATCCCAACTGAGCGAATGGCATCCTCAACTTGCCACTTGTCCTGCTTGCTCATTCGTTTGAATAAACCTATTTTCGCCGTCAATCCACTTGCGACGACCTCGTAAACAGAAGCAGGGAAACCTGTATTAAAACTATTCGCCTTTTGAGAAACAAATCCAATTTGATCCCAGTCTCTAAATTTTGAAGCAGGCGTGCCAAATAGTTTTAATTCACCTTGCTGTGGTTTAATGAGCCCAAGCAGGCATTTTAATAAGGTTGTTTTACCAGATCCATTCGGTCCAACAAGTGCTAGAAAGTTCCCTTCCTCTACTGTTAAATAAATGTGATCTATGACATTTCGCTGTCCATACGAGTACGAAATGTCCTTCATTTCAATAATTGGCTTTGCCATGAATCTTTCCACCTTTAATCAATATAAAAAGAATGATTACGATTTATACAACAAAAAGAAAATGGCTTTTGCCATTTTCTCTGTCCATACATACATTTCATTATATAAAAGAAAGATTAAAAAGTAAAATAAAAGCTAATGAATGGCTGTTTTGAACTTACCGCCTTTTGTTTCATGCGTATCCATAATCGTAATAAATGCTTGACTATCAATTTCAAATACAATGGATTTTAGCTTTGTGATTTCAAGTCTTGTGACAACGGCGTAGATGACATCTTTTTCTTCATCTGTATAACCGCCTTTCCCTCTCAGCTTTGTCGTTCCCCTGCCAAGTCGATGAAGAATCGCATCTGAAATCTCATCATAATAATCTGACACGATAATGACAGCTTTTGTTTCATCAAGCCCTTGAATGACAGCATCAATTGTTTTCATTGCCAAATAATATGTCATAACAGAATACATAGCCTGCTCTGGTCCGAAGACAAAGCCTGCCCAAATAAAAATGAACACATTGACGATCATGACAAACTCACCGACGGAGAATGGAATTTTTTTCGTTAGCAGAATGCCTAAGATCTCTGTTCCATCCATTGAACCTCCATTACGAATGACAAGTCCAACACCAAAACCAAGTAATAGCCCGCCAAATACAGTGGCTAAGATCGGCTGATTTGTAAATGCCTCTACATGATGAAGTGAAGATTCAATCACGGCTAAGCTGACAATCCCAATTACTGTGGAAACCAGAAAGGTTTTCCCAATATGTTTGTATCCTGATATCATAAATGGAATATTCAAAATGACAACAATCGTCGCAAAATTGATGAATGGGTTATCTGTAAAGAGATAATCCAAAATAAGCGAAATGCCGATGATGCCTCCATCGATAATATTGTTTGGCACTAAAAATAATTCAATGCTGACTGCTGCGCATGTAGCCCCTACCAGAATTAGGAAAATTCTAAATATAAAATGAGGCACTGATTCCTTTCTATGCTGTTTACTATTTGCCATACGGTCTCCCCTCTACACATCTTAAATTTTCAATGAACATTTTATTCACTTTACTATTTTATCATTTCACAGGGTAAAATAAAATTTTTTGCACATTTTCCGTTTTCGCCCATACATTGTTACAGAGGGGAGGAATGGAATTGATTTTAATTCAAAAAATTGTCCTGCAACGGCTCAATCAGATCACAGCAAATGATCTGTTAAGGTATGCGAAGCAGTATGGTGTCAGTTTAACGTCAAATCAAGCTGCTGAGGTGGCCAAACTCATGAATGGGAAAAACGTCAATATTTTTAATGATGCAGAGCGTAGCCGGCTTCTTAAGCAAGTAGAAGCGATTACATCTAAACAGACAGCTCAGACTGTCAATGATCTGTTTAATCAGTTTACAAGTTAAGCAAAAAAGGGCCGCATTTAGCGGCACCTCATGATGTTGTATGCTTTTTACTGATCTTTAATTTTATCTAGTAAGCCTTCGTCAAATTGCTTTTCTTTTAGCATCGCAATTTCGAATTTGTAAGGTGGCTTTTTGTTCTTTTTATCTTCACCTACATAAGGCGTTTCTAAGATTTTGGGCACATCTTGAAGCTGCGGATGATGCACAATATTGTTCAGTGCATCGAAGCCAATTTCACCAAAGCCGATATTTTCATGTCGGTCTTTTCTTGCGCCTTGTACGTTTTTACTGTCATTAATATGAAGAACCTTGATTCGGTCAATACCGACGATTCGATCAAATTCTTCTAACACCCCATCAAAGTCAGTCACAATCGGATAACCAGCATCGTGTGTGTGACACGTATCAAAGCAGACAGAAAGTGCTTCGTTATGTGTCACTCCGTCGATAATTTGGGCAAGCTCTTCAAAGCTTCTTCCGCACTCTGATCCTTTGCCAGCCATTGTTTCAAGTGCAATTTGAACCTTTTGCCCTTTTACGATGACTTCGTTTAAACCTTCGATGATTTTTTGGATTCCTGCTTCTGGTCCTGCTCCGACATGTGCACCTGGGTGGAGAACAATCTGCCTCGCACCTAGCGCTTCTGTACGTTCAATCTCAGAGCGAAGGAAGTCCACACCAAGCTCAAACGTCGCTGGATTGACGGTGTTCCCAATATTAATAATATACGGTGCATGTACGACGATATCTGTCATACCATGCTCTTTCATATGCGCTTGTCCAGCTTCAATATTGAGATCTTCAATTTTTTTACGGCGCGTATTTTGCGGTGCACCAGTATAAATCATAAACGTATTCGAACCATAAGAGGCAGCTTCTTGACTCGCTGCAAGAAGCATATGTTTTCCGCTCATGGATACATGTGAACCAATCTTCAACAATGTTTCCCCCTACTTTCCATTACGCTTTGACTTTCTACGTTCCTGTCTTTTGATTTTGTCCATCTCACGTGTCATTTTCTTTTTATATCCAGGTTTGACGGCTTTCGGTTTTCTCACAAGACGCTTTGCTTTTTCCTCAATTTCATTAGGTGCTTTTTTACGTCTTTGACGCTTCAAGCGGTCATCTGCATCTCGCCATTCGCCATGAACAATGGTTTTGTTTTCAAACACAACGCCCATTTTCTCGATTTGAATGAGTGCATCCTCATCAGCAAGCTCATAAATAGTCATCGCAATTCCAGATGAACCAGCTCGAGCTGTTCTACCAACACGGTGAACATAAAAATCAAGATCAGATGGAAGTTCATAGTTGATCACATGGCTGACGCCTTTAATATCAATTCCGCGGGCTGCAAGATCAGATGCCACAATATAAGTGAACTCTAAATCATCAATTTGTTTCATCACTTTTTTACGTTCGCGCGGCGTTAATCCGCCATGAAGCACTCCAACTTTCATTCCTTTTTCTTGTAGGAATGATGCGATTTCATCGACGGTTGTTTTTGTATTGGCAAAAATGATACCTAAATAAGGCTGTACATTCGTCACCATTTCATGAAGCAATTTTAGCTTGTCACGCTGTTTAGATGGGACTAAAATATGCTGAATGTTTTCAGCTGTAATTCGTTTTGGTTCAACATGGGCATATTTAGGATTGTCCATATATTTTTTCAGGAACGGCTTTAGTTTTTCTGGAATCGTTGCTGAGAACACAAGCATTTGCAGCTGTTCTGGCATTTGTGAACCAATACGGTCCACATCTTCTAAAAATCCCATATCCAGCATTAAATCCGCTTCATCAATGACAAGAGATGTCGCTTTGTAAACGTTCAGCGCCTGCTCATGAATGAGGTCAGCAATACGTCCAGGTGTGCCGACAACCAAATGCGGCTGGTTTTTTAGCTTTTGAATGGATTTCTGCTTGTCCGTTCCACCAATGTAAAGCTTTGCTTTAATCTCTTCTTCTGGAGAGGCCTTCTTTAAGATTGTTTGGGCTTCTTTGAAAATTTGATTGGCTAATTCTCTTGTAGGTGCAGTAATCACAACTTGTACTTGCTCTTTGCTTGGATCAATTGAATGAATAAGCGGCAATAAGTACGCGTGGGTTTTTCCTGTTCCTGTTTGTGATTGACCAATCACGCTTTCTCCTTTTAACACAGCAGGGATGATTCTTTTTTGAATATCAGTTGGCTCATAAAAGCCCAGTTCATGAATAGCATCTATAATAAAAGACTTTAATTCATATGTCGTAAATTTTGTTTCGTTCATGTTTTCACTCCTTAAGGCAATGCCTTTTTGCTCATCTCCTCATTATAGCTGATTTTCAGCAAAAAAACCATGTCCGCTTTTCTTACAGGAAACCAATTGATGCTTCCTTGCATAACCTATGAAGAGAAAGAGAATGCAGTAAGGGAGGTACAAGTATGTTAGGGCAAAGGCCTATGGGCGATTTTCAGCCGCACCGTCCCTCACGCCGGCATCTTGGAAATGGCGGACAGCCCGGAATTTTTCAAAGGAGGCAGCAGGCTCCTATCGAACAGCCTTTTCAAGGGCAAGGCAATCAATTTCAGCAAATGATGCCTCGCTCCCCGTCTGTACAGGGAGGCGGTGTACGTGGAATGGGCGGAATTCCAGGAGGCGAAAGCCGTGCACTAGGCGGTGGAGCAGGAATGAAAGGCATGCTCGCTAAATTTCTTCCTGGCGCAGGGGGAGCAGGGGTTTCTGGAGGTGGTGCGGGATTACAAGGAATCCAGAGCTTTGCAAATCCTGCAACCCTTTCAAGCATGTTGGGAAATGTTCAAAAGGTGCTCGGAATGGCGCAGCAATTTACGCCAATGATTCAGCAATACGGTCCTTTAGTCAGAAATTTGCCTGCGATGATTAAGCTGTACAGCCAGCTTGGCAGTGCAGATGATGATGAAACAAGTACAGATGAAGAACCTAAAGAAATTGGCGAGGAAACAGAAGTGCAAAAAGAAGTTGCATCAGGAGATGATGAAATAGAAGAAAACGAAGAACCAGAGGACATCCTCGTCAAAAAAGCAGCTCCTCACACATCACCTGCTCCTGAAGCAAAACCGAAAAAAAGACCTGGCAGCTCTGTTCCAAAACTATATGTCTAGTGATCTTTTAACGGCGAAGTGTCCCCTGCGTATAACAATCTTTGATATATACGCTTACTTTGGCTATAATGGAAGCTAGAGAATGATAAAAAGCCGTTTTTTCACGGCTTTTTATATTGTTCTTCTCTAGCAGCACTTCCCTACAGGAGGACGAATAAATGAATGTAATTAAAATTTCGCCGCGTGGCTATTGCTATGGCGTTGTAGATGCAATGGTCATTGCTAAAAATGCCGCACTTGATAAAAACTTGCCACGCCCAATTTATATATTAGGTATGATTGTGCACAACAAGCACGTGACAGATGCCTTCGAAGAAGATGGGATCTACACACTGGACGGACCAAACCGCTTAGACATTTTAAAGCAGGTTGAAAGCGGAACAGTTATTTTCACTGCTCACGGCGTTTCACCTGAGGTTCGTCAAATTGCAGAAGAAAAAGGTCTTGTCGCCATTGATGCAACCTGTCCCGATGTAACGAAAACACATGAACTCATTTCAGAGAAAACAGCCGTTGGGTATGACATTATTTATATCGGAAAAAAAGGTCATCCTGAGCCAGAGGGAGCTGTCGGAGTAGCCCCTGACAAGGTGCATCTTGTCGAATCAGAAGCGGACATTGAGGCGCTCGATTTAACATCAGATAAATTGCTTATCACCAATCAGACGACGATGTCTCAGTGGGATGTCCACGATCTGATGGAGCTCATAAAAGAGAAATATCCTCACGTCGAGTACCACCAAGAAATTTGTCTTGCGACACAAGTACGTCAGGAAGCTGTATCTCAGCAAGCTGGTCAAGCCGATCTTACCATTGTTGTCGGCGATCCAAAAAGTAATAACTCCAATCGTCTGGCACAAGTGTCAATGGAGATTGCTGGAACGCAGGCTTACCGTATTGGTGACCTAAGTGAGCTCAAGCTGGAGTGGCTGCAAGGCGTAAATACCGTTGCCATTACTGCTGGCGCTTCTACACCAACCCCTATTACAAAAGAAGTGATCCGTTTCTTAGAAAACTACGAGCCGGATGATGAATCAACTTGGAAAATTGAACGATCGGTTCCTCTTTCGAAAATACTACCACGCGTGAAAACAAAGAAATAAAAAAACGTCAGAGCTTCTATGCTCTGACGTTTTTTGTTTACATAAATTGAAATGGATTTGTGTTTGATTCAGAAACAAAGAGCTGTACATCATACTTTTTCTCTGAACATAACGATTGAAGCTTCGCCTTTACGCCCTCTTTCATAATTTTTTCTGCATAATGCCCTGGGTCCACTACGTTCAGCCCGAGCATCATAGCATCATGGGCGACATGGAAATAAAGATCCCCTGTCACATACACATCAGCACCCATTCTTTTTGCTTGGTGAATGTATTTATTTCCGTCTCCGCCAAGCACAGCTACTTTTTTCACAACAGCGTCCTGATCACCTACAAAGCGAGCACCATTTACATCCAGCTTCGTCTTCACAAATCGCGCGAAGTCCCCAAGGGTCATAGGCTCTCTTAGCTCCCCTATACGGCCAAGCCCTTTTTGAATAGGAGGAAGGTCTGTCGTGTGTACACTATAAGCGACTTCTTCATAAGGATGTGCTTTGATCATTTCACGAATCACTTGTTTTTCAATACTTGCCGGAAAAATGGTTTCAATCCGTACTTCTTTAACAAATTCCAATTGACCGGTCTTACCAATGAACGGGTCCGCATCTTCTGATGGCAAAAAGCTGCCTGTCCCTTCATTTGAAAACACGCAATGGCTGTAGTTGCCAATATGGCCGGCGCCCGCATTTCCTAAAGCTGTACGGATGGCTTCCTCAAATTCCTGCGGGACATAGAGGGCAAGCTGTTTGATTTGATCTTCATATGTCGGGACTAACACTCTTGTTTCTTCAAGCTCTAAAGCCTCCGCAAGCAAGTCATTAACTCCTCCATCAGCCACATCTAAATTCGTATGTGCCACATATACTGCAATATCATGTTTGATGCATTTCTCAATGATCCGTCCAGCTGGCTGATCTGTCGCCACATGTTTTAACGGACGGAAAATTGGCGGATGGTGAGCAATAATGAGATCCACATTTTTTCCGATCGCCTCATCTACCACATTCTCTAGTACATCTAAGGTGATCATGACATTGTTTACCTTTTTATTTAACGTCCCAATTTGGAGACCGATTTTGTCACCTTCTATGGCATATGCCTTTGGTGAAAATTGTTCAAATAATTGGATGATTTCATGTCCGTTTACTGTTTTAGCCAACAGTCAAAACCTCCTTTAGAATCTTTATTTTTACATGCAGCTCTTCAAGGCGATCCTTGTTCTCTTCTGTTCGCGCTGCCTGCTGGATTTGACTTTCTATCTTCTCCATATGCTGAAGTTCTTGCATCCACTTGCGCCGGAAGACATCATTTTGCTCTTTCGCAAGAAACGGACCAACTAGCATGCCTGTTTCAATTGACATCCCTTCATAGGCTTTATCTTTGTCGCCTTTTTCGGCGATCATAATTTCGTATATTTTGCCATCCTCTTCTAAAATGACTTCATCCATCAATTCATACCCCTCTTGATAGAGCCATAAACGAATGTGGTGAGCATGGATATTTGGCTGAAGAATAAGCCTTTCATGGCCTGTGAGCTTATGCTTGCCGTCATTTAAAATGCTTGCGATGAGTGCTCCGCCCATACCTGCAATCGTTACAGCATTCACTTCGCCCTTTTCAATGGCTTCAAGACCATTTCCTTTTCTGACCGAAATCTTGTCATCTAATTCAAGTCTATGTACTTGCTGCTTCGCTGATTGAAGCGGTCCTTCTGTAATTTCACCAGCAATTGCTTTTACTGCTTTTTGATGCAGGATCGCATAGC
This sequence comes from Bacillus sp. FSL R7-0672, assembly GCF_038601465.1. Lineage (NCBI taxonomy): Bacteria > Bacillati > Bacillota > Bacilli > Caryophanales > Bacillaceae > Bacillus > Bacillus sp. FSL R7-0672. The sequence continues at coordinate 2,287,881 of NZ_CP152010.1, forward strand.
ACGGCAAATAGGCATGATCTGAGCCGATATCAGCAAAGACAGCCTCATGTGGTAAAAAGTCTGCGACTCTTTTTAATCGTTTTGATAAATTCATTTCATTCATACGTATCACTACTTTTCTTTTATGTTCATTCTTGTCTATCTTATATAAATTAAAAGTCGTTTTCAAATGAAAAAAAGCTCTTCTGATGAAAAAGAGCTTTTTGTGTAAGATTATTTAATTTTAGACACCCATTCCGCCATTTCATCGAGCTTTTCATTTGGAATCAGCCCGCCTGGCATCCCATTGCCGCCTTCTTGAATTTTCTTCTTGATGTCGGCCACTTCAAGCTTGTCTCCAACACCTTTTAATGCAGGACCTGCACCGCCTTCATAGTTTTCCCCGTGACAACTCAGACAGTTTTGTTTATACAATTCTTCCGGCGTCGCATTTGCTGTTTCTTCTTGCTTTTGCTCCTCGCCTCCAGAGGCGATTTTGTCTTCATCTTTCAGCCCCTTCATTGATAAGAAAAAAGTGAGTCCAATCCCTAAAATGGCAATCAATAAAAATGGTATAAGTGGATTCCGTTTCATTTCTTTCATCCTCCCCTTTGTGAAAACCCCTTTAAGACTATACAAACAATTCTAATTCTACTTTAATTTTACAAAAAGTAAACGAATTATGATACAAAACTTTGGTCAAGTTCACAGATTAGACAAAAATGATGCAAAGATGAGAAATGAAGCCTTCAGCACATTTTGATGTATTTTTTATACATCTTTTCTCTAAGAACGTTGCAAATTCATTATTTATTCAGTAAAATATAATCAGATTGAAAAAAGCGTTTTCATTCTTGATGAAGAAAGAACGGATCTCTTTCAAGATCCGTCCAGTTTCTACTCTAAGAAGTCTTTTAATCGTTTACTTCTGCTTGGGTGTCTTAATTTACGCAGAGCTTTCGCTTCAATTTGGCGGATACGCTCTCTTGTGACGCCGAACACCTTTCCAACCTCTTCTAACGTACGTGTTCTTCCGTCATCTAGTCCGAAACGTAGTCTCAGTACATTTTCTTCACGGTCCGTTAACGTGTCTAATACATCTTCAAGCTGCTCTTTCAACAATTCGTATGCAGCATGGTCAGATGGAGATGTCGCCTCTTGGTCTTCAATAAAATCACCAAGGTGCGAGTCATCTTCTTCACCAATAGGTGTTTCTAAAGATACAGGCTCTTGCGCAATTTTAAGAATTTCTCTAACCTTTTCTGGCGTTAAATCCATGTCTTCAGCAATTTCTTCTGGCGTTGGTTCTCTGCCTAGGTCTTGCAGAAGCTGTCTTTGAACACGGATCAATTTATTAATGGTTTCCACCATATGAACCGGGATCCTGATTGTTCTTGCCTGATCGGCAATCGCACGCGTGATCGCCTGTCTAATCCACCAAGTCGCATATGTTGAGAATTTGTATCCTTTGCGGTAATCAAACTTCTCAACTGCCTTCATAAGACCCATGTTTCCTTCTTGAATCAAGTCTAGAAACAGCATACCACGACCGACGTAGCGTTTCGCGATGCTGACAACGAGACGAAGGTTTGCTTCCGCTAATCTTCTTTTTGATTCCTCATCGCCTTCTTCGATCTTTTGAGCATACGTAATTTCTTCTTTAGCAGATAACAAATTGACGCGTCCGATTTCTTTTAAGTACATACGAACAGGATCATTAATTTTGACACCTGGTGGTACGCTTAAATCATTCAGGTCAAATTCTTCTTCTGCTTTAGCCAGCTGCTGAACATTTGGGTCTTCTGTCTCTTCGTTTTCACTAATGAGCTCTACACCCTGTTCGCCTAAGTATTCATAGTATTCATCCATTTGGTCTGATTCAATTTCAAAGCTAGACATACGCTCTGCAATTTCTTCGTATGTTAAAACGCCCCGTTTTTTACCCGTTTCAGTGAGCTTATCTCTCACCTGTTCAAAGGTTAATTCAGTTTCGGTTTCGTGGGCTTGTTTATCAGCCATTATGGATCCCTCCTTCCAAAGCTTGCAACGAATTCTAAAGTAACTTGCGATTTGCTTCCGCCCTGCTTTTCTCTCTTTATCAAACAGATGAGCAAATAGGAATAAAATAAATAATGATGAAGGCAAGATGCTTGCGGTCTTATGCTCCTCCCGTAAAGGATTCATTGCCAGCCGTAAGTCTTGTCATAAATATTAGACGTATTACTTCAGCGAACGGTTCAACTGAATAATTTCTTTTGCAAGTGTTGCCGCTTTGAAGAAATCTTTTTGCCTCTCCGCTTCTGCACGTTCTAGTTCTTTTTCCTTTATCATTGACAAATTCCGATGATTCAACACTTTTTTTACATAATCACTTAATTCAGCTTCACTTAGTTCGTCTCCAACTTGAATCATGAATATATCCGTCAGAAGTTGATTGATGATATCATCTTCTATACGGTTCATCAGGTGCTGCGGCGTTGGTTCTTTGCCTTCTTCATACAAAGCATAAATGTACGTGGCCAGCGCCCTGTGAGAATCTATATTAAATTCAATCCCTACTCTGTCAAGTACTTTTCGGATCACGTCATCGCTTTTTAACATATGAGCAAGCAGCATTCGCTCTGCATTTTCATATGCTGGCCGCAGACGCTTTCTTCGTACCTGTGTTGACAGATGTGCACGCCGTTTTTCAAGCCCGCTTTCTTCCTGCGTGCTTTTGGCTTCTTGACGCTGCTGTTTTTCAAACAGCTCCAGTTGTTCCTTTAATGAATCAAGTGAGATCGAGAACTCTCCAGCAAGCTGTTTCATGTAAATCTCTTGTTCCAAGGAACCGTTTAATCGGCTAATTTCTCGGAGTACCTGCTTCATATAAGTAAGCCGGTCTCCTTCATCAGATAAATTCTTTCCCCTACGGAAAAAGTTCATCTTAAAAGTCATTAATGTCACACTTGCATCTATGATGTCATTCCTAAATTTCTCGCCACCATATTTACGAATGTAATCATCTGGATCAAGTCCATCTGGTATCATGGCAACGCGAACTTTACATCCTCTTTTTCCAAGCAAATCTGAAGCTTTCATGGTGGCTTCATAACCGGCCGTGTCAGAGTCATAGCAAAGGATGATCTCTTCTACGTTCCGTCTGAGAAGTTTTACGTGCTCTTCTGTTAGAGACGTACCCATTGTTGCAACACTTTCGCCGACACCTGATGTGACAGCTGAGATGACGTCAGCAAATCCTTCGAAAAGAACCGCCCGTTCGCGTTTTCGAATATGCATACGCGCGTCATGAAAGTGATAAAGCAGCTTACTTTTATGAAAAAGTGGCGTTTCAGGACTATTCATATACTTAGGCTGCTGATCACCAAGCGATCTTCCGGAAAAAGCGACGACTGTCCCATGATGATCATGAATGGGAAACATCACACGATCCCTAAAGCGGTCAAAAAAGCCTGTTCCGTTTTCACGTTGAATCAAAAGACCGGCCTTCTCCATCATCGCAGGATCAAACCCTCGTTTTTCTAAAAACTTGGTCACGAAATCCCAAGAGTCAAGAGCATATCCGATCTCAAACTTGGCAATTGTTTCATCTGTAAAGCCTCTCGCCCGTAAATAATCGAGTGCGTTTTGACCTTCCTTTGTATTTACCAGCAAATGGTGGTAAAATTTCTTAAGAAGCTCATGCGCTTCAATCATTTTATGATCTGCAGTGCCCTCTTGCTGTGAGGAGCTGATCTGAGCATTTGCTACATGATCAGGCAAATCAATATGGTACTTATCAGCAACATGTGAAACGGCTTCAATAAATGAGTAGCCTTCCATTTGTCTGAGGAACGAAAATACATTACCTCCTGCACCACAGCCAAAACAATGGAAGATTTGCTTATCTGCTGAAACAGAGAATGAAGGAGTATTTTCACCATGGAATGGACAAAGACCGAAATAATTTCGACCTTGCTTTCTAAGCTGTACGTATTCTCCAATCACTTCGACAATGTCTGCGTTTTTTTGGATTTGCTCCAAAAGTTCATCTGGTATACGTTTGCTCATCCTAATAACACTCCGTCGTACATTATTCGCCTTTTAATTCAAAAATCCTTCATGATTCGACAGGATTTTTTGTAGTTGCGTAATAAATCGCTTTTTATCCTCTTCTAAAAGCTTTTTGGGACCTTTTCCATATACACCTTTTCTTCGCTGTTTACTGGAAACATGTCTGCGTTCCAAATCAAAATCAATTGTTTCGTTCGTGTACATCCGTCCTCTTTCAGACAGTACAATGACCTGTCTTGGAAGCAGTAATGAGGCAAGACCAATGTCTTGGGTGACGACAATATCATGCGCGGCAGCTGAGTTCGCAATGACTAAATCCGCTGCTTCCTTATGTGTATCTACAAACCGCCAATCTTCAAGTGGAGATCTTTTGGTTTGAAAATGCTCATATGAAGCAATGAATGTCACAGGTACTTGAAATTGAAATGCGACAGAAAGGATTTCGTCTTTTACAGGACAAGCATCTGCATCGACATAAATCGTCCTCTCTTGTTTATGTTCATTCAGGTGACTAATTCTCCATCCCTCCACCTTATTCCTGCTTTAGAGAAGCAAAAAGACCATACTTTTCCCCCATATAGCAAACAACAGTAAAACTCATTTTGTCGAAAAGTTATGTTCAGAATCACTTGACTTCTGCCAATATTAGTTTATTCGTTCTTGACTTAACTTAAACCTAAAATCAATCATTTTATCACAATTTTTTATTATAATACAAATGCAGCAAATATGCCATTGTTTTTGTTTACCCGTTTCCCACCATAGGAAAAACCCAGGAGGAGCATCCTGAGTTTATTCGGAACCTCTTTTGGTCAGCATTTGATGAATGACATTTGCCGTTTCTTCAACTGCTTTATTCGATACATCAACAACTTGACAGTTAATGCGGTCCACCACTTTTTCAAAATACTCTAGCTCTTCTTTAATCCGTTCAATGTTCGCATAAATCGCGCGATCATTTAAACCTAGAGATTTCAAACGCTCTTTACGAATATGATTTAGTTTGTCTGGACTGATTTTCAGACCGATACATTTCTTTGGATCAACTGAAAATAACTCCTCTGGCGGATCTACTTCAGGAACAATTGGAACGTTTGCTACCTTCAGCCGTTTATGCGCCAAGTATTGAGATAGTGGTGTCTTAGATGTGCGTGATACACCGATGAGCACAATATCAGCCTTTAGAATGCCTCTTGGGTCTCTGCCGTCATCATACTTCACTGCGAACTCAATGGCTTCAACCTTTTTAAAATAGTCCTCATCTAATTGACGTACACGCCCCGGCTCATGTTTCGCTTCATTTCCATAAGCAGTCTCCATTTTATCGATTAGTGGTCCGATGATGTCATAATAAACGACTCCGTTTGCTTCTGCTTCATCAATTAAGAATTGACGCATTTCTGGCACAACAAGAGTAAAGCAGACGATTCCGTTATCTGCTTTCGCCAGTGAAATGACTTCTTTAATCGTACCGACATCTTCTACATATGGGATTCTTCTGATATTTGAATGGTCTGATGAGCCGCCATCAAATTGGCTAAGTGCCGCTTTGACTACGAGCTCTGCCGTTTCTCCTACTGAATCTGATACCACAAAAATTACGCGATTACTCATAACATCCCCTCGCAGTCTTCTGTAATTAGATTATTTCATTCTCCGATAAATTAACAAGTATTTTCGTCATGTTTGTTTTCGTAATTCTGCCGACCACTTCAAAGCCTTTATCCGTATCTTTTATAACAGGAAGTGCGTCTATCTGCTTTTCAATCAAGTGCTTCGCCACACCCATAATGAAATCTTCCTTGCGGCAAACGGTGATGTTCGGCATTCTTGTCATAATAATATGGACAGGAATAGATGGAAGCTCCTGTTTTCCAATACTTGCGCGAAGGAGGTCTTTCCTTGACAACACGCCTGTTAAAATAGAGTGATCGTCCACAACGAATAATGTGCCCACATCTTCTAAAAACATCGTACAAATCGCATCATAAACTGAAACATTCTCATGTATCACCACTGGAATGGATTGAAAATCTTTCACTTGAAGTTTTTTCAGCTTATCTGCTAGAAGCTGCGTACCTGTTTTCCCTGTGAAAAAGTAGCCGACCCTTGGTCTTGCTTCTAAAAAGCCTGACATCGTTAATATGGCTAAATCCGGTCTGAGGGTCGCCCTAGTTAAGTTCAGCCGATCGGCGATATGCTCTCCAGTGATCGGACCATTCTCTTTGACAATCTGTAAAATCTGCTCTTGCCGTTTATTTAACTCGATTGTACTCACCACCTTTAAATAGAGAGAGCGAATCTTTACTTTATGTATATCATTTTCATAACTCATCATATTATAGCGCATCTTTGTCCGAATGAAACAAAAATCCACTCAAAAACCGTGAATTAAATGAGTAAAAAACGATTGCCCTTCAAAAAAGGCAACCGTTCTTAGGTATTTATTTTACAATTAAATTGTTCATATTCGCAAATGATTGAATGACTTTTGCTAGTTTGACCATTTGTGCCAAACGATTTCGTTTCAGCTTTTCATCATCTGCATGAACCATTGTGTGATCGAAATAATGAACAATCGGTGTTTTTAACGTATCAAGCGCATCAAGTGCTACGCTGTATTGCCCTGCTGCTACATGTTCCTTGACAGCTGTCTCTACTTGCTGATACGCCTCATATAGCTTTTGCTCATGCTCATTTTCAAACAGCTCAGGCTGAATTTCTGCGTCTTCCCCTTTTTTACTGATTGAAATGACGCGTCCTAATGCTTCTGCTGTTTCTTTGAAGCTTTCTTGTTTCACGCTCTCTTCAAGAACAGCTGCTTTTTTCACGACTGCATAAGGTTCAATATTTTCAACATCCAGTACTGCATCGACAACATCATGACGGATATGTTCTGCTTGGAGGACATATTTTAAACGGTGTGTTAAAAATTCAATGAGAGCCGTTTCATGTGCTGCTTCTACTTGAGCAAGTGCCAAAAGCTCTTTGAATGAAATGTTCCAATGACGATCAAGCAGAATTTGAACGATACCGCTCGCTTGTCTTCTTAGTCCATAAGGATCTTGAGAGCCCGTTGGAATGACATCAATTGAGAAGAAGGAACAAATAGAATCCAGCTTATCGGCTACTGCCACAATCGCACCAATTAAAGTGGAAGGCGCCTCATCACCAGCAAAGCGCGGCATATAGTGCTCATTGATGCTCTTTGCCACTTCTTCATGTTCGCCAAGTGCTTTTGCATATTTCTCGCCCATGATTCCTTGTAATTCTGGGAATTCATAGACCATTTGAGTCACAAGGTCAAACTTCGAAATACTTGCAGCTCTTGCCACACGCTCTGACGTTTCGTCATCTGCACCGACATGCGCTGCTAGACGCGTCGCAATGTCTGTCACTCTCTTTAGCTTGTCGCCAATTGTGCCAAGTTTCTCATGGAATACAACCTTATCAAGCTTCTTAATATTGTCTTCAATGACTAGTTTTTCGTCTTCTTTATAGAAGAAGGCAGCATCTGATAAACGTGCACGAAGTACTTTTTCGTTCCCTCTTGCGACATTTTCAAGCGCCTCACTGTTTCCATTTCTCACCGTAATGAAGTGAGGCAATAATTCCCCTTGCTCATTTTTCACAGGGAAATAGCGCTGATGCTCTTTCATTGTAGTTACCAATACTTCTTCCGGCAATGCAAGGAATTCTTCTTCAAAGGAACCAGATAGTACCGTTGGGTATTCTACAAGATTGTTGACCTCTTCTAGAAGCTCAGGATCAACAGGAATCACCCAACCTTTTTCTAAAGATAGAGCATTTAGCTGCTCGGTAATGGATAGTTTTCTTTTATCTGAATCTGCAATGACAAATTGATCTCGCAATGTTTGCTCATAAGAAGCAGGCGAGTCGATGATGGCTGCCTTACCAAGGAAACGGTGTCCTCTTGTCTCGCGGCCGCTTTTCACCCCAGCAATGTGAGCAGGTACAATCTCCTCTCCAAATAAACAAACAATCCATTTAATCGGACGGATGTAGCGTAAATCTTTGCTCCCCCATCTCATGTTCTTTGGAAAACTTAATGAAGCGGCGATCTCACCTAATGCTGGCAGAAGGTCTTTGACTTGCTTTCCTTCTTGAAACTTCTGGACATGGACATAATCCACTCCTTTGATCTCTTTAAAATAGAGATCATCTGTTGAAGCACCTTGTCCGCGGGCAAAACCTTCCGCTGCTTTTGTCCAATTGCCTTCCGCATCTTGCGCGATCTTTTTAGCCGGACCTTTTGCTTCTTCTTTGATGTCTTCTTGTTTTTCTGCGACACCTTTCACAAGTACAGCAAGACGTCTTGGTGAGTTAAATAGAGCAACATCTTCAAATGAAATGTTTTGCGCTTCAAACCACGCTTTTACTTTCTCTCCTAGCTGCTTTGTGCTTTCTGGCATGAAACGAGCCGGCATCTCTTCTAAGCCGATTTCGAGTAATACATCCTGTTTATTCATGAGAAGCCGCCTCCTCTTTTAGCATAGGGAATCCCAATTTTTCTCGTTCTTCATAATATGTTTTGGCTACTTTTCTTGCTAACTGGCGCACTCTTCCGATATAACCAGTTCGCTCAGTAACAGAAATTGCGCCCTTTGCATCGAGCAGGTTAAACGTATGAGAGCATTTGAGCACATAATCGTATGCCGGGTGAACAAGCCCTTTGTCCATTTGGCTATGCGCTTCCTTCTCATAGGTTGTAAATAAATCAAACAGCATGTCAGTATTAGATGTTTCAAATGTATAAACAGAGTGCTCATATTCAGCCATTAAGAATAAATCTCTCACCGTGAATCCGTCTGTCCATTCAAGATCGAAGACATTTTCTTTATCTTGGATGTAGGAAGCAAGACGTTCAATACCGTATGTGATTTCTACGGAAACGGGCTTACATTCTAAGCCGCCGACTTGCTGGAAATACGTGAATTGGGTGATTTCCATCCCATCAAGCCATACTTCCCAGCCTAGCCCTGCACAGCCCAGAGATGGGTTTTCCCAGTTGTCTTCTACAAAACGAATATCATGTTTCAGCGGGTCAATACCAAGCGCTTTCAAAGATTCAAGATACAGTTCTTGAATATTGTCAGGTGACGGCTTAATGATCACTTGGAATTGATGATGCTGATACAATCTATTTGGGTTTTCTCCATATCTGCCATCAGCCGGGCGTCTTGAAGGCTCTACATACGCTACCTTCCATGGCTCTGGACCAATGCTTCTGAGGAACGTGTATGGACTCATCGTTCCGGCACCTTTTTCTGTGTCATACGCCTGCATTAATACGCAGCCTTCATTTGACCAATGCTTTTGCAACGTCAAAATCATGTCTTGAATATTCAATGATCGCACCTCCATCTTTTCTACACCATCCGCTATGTATGGCGGGTGGGTCTAGAACCCCGCAAAAGAACACAAAAACTCCCGTCTCTATGCTCGCAAGGCTCCTTGCAAACATAGGGACGAGAGTTTTTCCCGCGGTTCCACCCTATTTGCTGGTATCGTAGCATCCAGCCGCTTTGTTTTACGTTGCTCAAGAATGCCTTTCGTTACGCCTCCATCCTTAGCTCACACCGCCCTAAGGTCGCTTTTATGGATTCTGCGCAAGTACTTCTTTCTGTCAATGCAACATATTTTATCTTAGATGATCTTACAAAAAGTCATGAAAGATGTCAACTTTTGTTTTCCCCACCCATGAGCTTTTTCATGGATTCCATCTGATTCATGAATTTTTTTGATTTCAAATAAAGGCCTGAATACTCTTCATAGTAGTGATCGAGCACTTGACGAATTTCTTGTTTCGTCTGCGGTTTCACATCAACCTGACCGAGCCTTGATAAATCAAAATAATGAAATAAACGGAGCAGCCTTGCAGCTGCTGGAGATAAGGGCAGTTTATACGGATCTTTAGAAAAGCAATTTTGGCAAATAAAGCCGTTGTCTCTAATCGAGAAATGAAACTGCCCTTCTTTTTGACCACAGTGGACACATTGATCCAGTTCGGGCTTCATTCCCATCACTGATAACATTTTGACCTCTACGATAAATAAGATAATATCAGCATCTGTACCTTCATTCAGATGACGCAAAGATTGAAGCAGGAGCTCAAACAAATAAGGGTTTGGCTTTTTTTCTTCTGTGCCTTTATCGAGTAACTCTGTCATATATGCGGCATATGCGGTCAAGAATAAATCCTCCCGAATGGTTCGCATACTTTCAATCATTTCGCCTTGCTGGAGCGTTCCAAGTCCTGTTGATGATTGGATCAGGAAGGTTCCGTATAAAAACGGCTGGCTTATGGCTGACAGGCGGCTGTTTGATTTTTTTGCGCCTCTTGCCATCACACCAATTTTCCCATGTTCTCTAGTGAGCAGCGTGACAATTTTGTTTGTTTCGCCATAATCTGTTGTTCTAAGGACGATTCCTTCACTTTTAATGAGCATTTGTCTACACTCCGAGCATTGGAGGGGTCAAGAATTATAAGATTGGAAAATCAAATCGTGCTATCTCTTCTTCAAGTATATCGGGTCTTTCCAGGTTCTCCTTTTCTAACTCTTTGAAAAGCAGATACGTGTCAACGCTTCCTGTTTGTGAAAATACGTTCCATGTAAAATTCAACATAAAAACCCCACCTTTCTTTATTAGAAGCAGCAACGCTACATCCAACATATTAATTATATCTTGACCAAGCTACCTCCATTTCATGATAAACAATTTTTACTAATCGAACCGCACCATTGTCAGATTTTATGACAACAGCAACGATTTTTTAATATTCGTCTTCTCTAAATCCGAAATCACGAAGGTGAGTGGATTTATTACGCCAGTCCTTTTGAACCTTTACCCAAAGCTCCAGATACACTTTTGAACCGAGAAGTGCTTCAATATCTCTGCGCGCTTTTTGTCCCACTTCTTTTAATAAGCTGCCTCGTTTCCCAATAACAATCCCTTTTTGTGAATCACGTTCTACGACAATGGTCGCCGCCACATGGATCTTACCATTTTCATCTGGCTTAATGGATTCAATCGCCACTGCAATACTGTGCGGGATCTCTTCTCTTGTTAAATGCAGCACTTTTTCACGAATTAATTCAGAAATAATAAACCGCTCTGGATGATCTGTTACTTGATCTGCTGGATAAAATTGCGGGCCCTCAGGAAGATAACCTTCAACCTGCTGAAGAAGCGTGTCAATGTTGTTTCCTTCAAGAGCTGAAATTGGCACAATTTCCTTAAATGGATAACGTGTGCGGTATTCATCAATTAAAAGGAACAGCTCATCTGGGTGAATTTGGTCGATTTTATTGACGACTAGGAATACCGGTGTAGATGTTTGCTTGAGTCGTTCAATGATGAATTCATCACCCTTGCCATAGCCTTCCTTTGCATTGATCATAAACAAGATCAGGTCGACTTCCTTCAGTGTATTTGTAGCCACTTTCATCATAAAATCACCAAGCTTATGCTTAGGTTTATGAATCCCTGGTGTATCGATAAAGATCGTTTGTGACGTGTTTGTTGTTAAGACACCTTGCACTTTGTTTCGTGTCGTTTGGGGCTTATCACTCATGATGGCGATCTTTTGTCCAATCACACGATTAAGAAAGGTTGATTTTCCTACATTTGGTCTTCCAATAATGGATACAAATCCTGATTTGAAGCTTTCGTTAGTCATTTAAATCCTCCGGTGAAAATGCGCCTGGCAATAGTTCGTTTACTGTTGTTTCGTATATTTGTCCTTTTAAGTTCGTTAGAATCACTGGCATGTCAGGTGCACATAGCTCTGAAATAACCTGTCTGCATGCGCCGCACGGCGAAACAGGCCGGTCTGTATCAGCTACTACCGCTAGCATTTGAAACGATGTGATGCCTTCTGAATAGGCTTTAAAAAGTGCTGTTCTTTCCGCACAATTACACATACCATATGCTGCATTTTCAATGTTGCAGCCGCCATACACTTTTCCATCGTTCGACAACAATGCTGCACCGACTTTGAATTTTGAATAGGGTACATATGCAAAATCTCTTGCTTTAACTGCTTCTGAAATCAACTCTTGTTTGTTCATTCCTAGTTCCCACTTTCAGAAGAAATGGACCCACTGTCACATTTATATTTTACATAATTCACGTGACATTTTCACGCCCATTTCTAAAAATGTTAATAAATAGTAATATTGTTCTATTGCATGATCTTCGGTAAGAAGATGATCAACCCAATCATAACCGAAATCGCGGCGTAAACGCAAACAGCGCCTGCTGCGGCGTCTTTCGCTTTCTCAGCAAGCGGGTGCCTCTCTTCTGTCATCAGGTCCACTGTATGTTCAATGGCTGTATTGACAAGTTCAAGCGCAAACATCCCCCCGCATAAAAGCAAAACGATCATCCATTCGAATGGTTCAATGTGAAACCAAAAGCCGCAGATCACCACGATGATGGCTGCGACTGTGTGAAATCGAAAATTCCGTTCATTCAAGAAAGTTCGCCATATTCCTCTAAATGCATAATAAAAACTCCGAAAAAAACGGGCAAGCGGCCTTCTTTTCTTACGAAGATCTTGAAAGGCCATAATCATCCAAGATCTTTGTCTGTTTGGCGAACATTTCTTTTTCATCTTCCTCTGTCATATGATCAAACCCGAGCAAATGCAGGAATCCATGAATGGTGAGAAATCCAAGCTCTCTCATAAAGGAATGTCCATATTCCTCTGCCTGCTCTTTCGTACGGTCCACACTAATGATGATGTCACCGAGTACAGGCGGAATATCATCAGCACCAATGATTTCAATTTCCCCTTCTCCTTCTTCTTCGAGTGCAAAGGAGATCACATCCGTTGGTGCGTCTTTTCCGCGGTATTCTTTATTAATTTGATGAATCTCTTCATTCGAAACGATCGTCACTGATACCTCCGCTTGATCTTTGACCTCAAGGGCATCAGCAGCGAACTGAAGAAGCTTTTCCACTTCTTCAAGCTGCTCTTTTGATACTTGTCCTGTTTCATCTATTAAATCGATTAACAATGTCATTTACTTCACCTTCTGCTTCGGGGCATCTGGATATTCAATCCGAGAATGGAAAATCCCCTTTAATGTTGTACAAATCGTTTGACTAATAATATTTAACTCTTTAAATGTCAGATCACATTCGCTGAATTGCCCATCCTGCATTTTATCGGAAATAATGCCTTTGACGAGCTTTTCGATCCGCTCTGGATTTGGATTATGCATCGATCGTACCGCTGCTTCCACGCTGTCCGCTACAGAAATAATTGCCGCTTCTTTTGATTGCGGTTTTGGCCCAGGATAACGGAATTCTTCTTCTGTCACCTGATCATCACGCTCTTTTGCCTTATAGTAAAAGAACTTTAACAGCGACTTCCCGTGGTGCTGTTCGGCAATATCGACAAGCTCTTCAGGAAACTTCTTTTCTCTCAGCATATCAGCTCCATCTGTCGTATGGGCAATAATGATATTTTTACTTAGCTGAGGAGAAAGCTTGTCATGCGGATTATCAATGTTCATTTGGTTTTCGATAAAGTATTGCGGTCTTTTCGTTTTCCCAATGTCATGATAATAAGCGCCAACCCTTGCTAAAAGACCGTTTGCTCCGACTGCTTCACATGCAGCATCTGCTAAATTTGCCACCATGACACTATGATGATATGTACCTGGTGTCTCTGTTAAAATCTTTTTAAGGAGCGGATGGTTTGGGTTAGATAGTTCAATCAGCTTCATTGTTGAAAGAATGCCGAACATACTCTCAAACACTGGCATTAGCCCAATGACCAAAATAGATGATGCAAACCCTGACACAATTGCCATCATAAGGTTCACACCGATTTCAAGTCCTGATGGTGAGGAGTTTTGAATCAGCGTTATGGATAGAACCACAAGGACATTCACCAAAGCGACCGAAAGCCCTGCCTGCAATATTTTTGAACGCGCATTATGCTTTCTCAAAAATAAAATGCCCGCCATCCCGCTCACAAGGTAATAAGCGCAGATCACATAGTTAAAGACGCCGGTTACTCCTTGATTAAACATCATACTGCCGCAAAGAGCAAATACAAGACCAGACAAGATCGCTAGCCGCTCATTGATAAGCAACTTGATCAGCATCGTGCCAAGCGCCACTGGCACCACATAACCTATCGTCGTATACTTCGTTTCCTGGAAGAGACTGAATACTTCCATGATAACTAAAATAATGGTAAAAATGAGCGAGTAGAGAAGCAACGACTTATTCTTATGAACAAGCGATTTTTTCCTCGATTCAAGTGAATGAATAATCGCTGCTAAGAATAGACCAATCAATATCATAAGACCGCTTACTGGCTTAATCAAATTGGAGCTATTTAAGAGCCCTGTCAGTTCTAATTTACGATACACTTCTCGGTCGATAAGTTCTCCTTCTTCGACTAAGATTTGCCCTTGCTTAATTTGAACCGGCTGAATATTATCAGCGGCTTCTTGCCTTTTCTTCTCTGTCGCCACTGGATCAAATACATAGTTTGGAATGATCGCAAATTCACCGATTTCTTTCGCTGCATTTAAGTATTTGGATGGAATTGAGTTATTTTCAAGCTCTGTTTTCACTTGTTTTTTCTCATCTTGTAATTTCGCTGCTGTGATTTCTTTACTCATCAGTGAATTCACCACTGTGATGATGGAATCCTTAGTAAAAGAGAGATTTTCGTCACTTGCCTGAAGCAGTGCTTTGATGGATTGGTCTGAAACAGCCTCCTGCATATCTGATGTGAGTTTTTCTTTTACACGCTTGACCATTTCTTTATCTGATGGCGGATTTTCTTTTTCATCAGCTGCTTTCTTCTCTTCTTTAATGGCTTCGAAAAGGGAGGAGATGAGGTCAACACGATTGTCAGAATACGCTTTTTTGAGTGTATATTGATCCTCTACTTGATCTGTTGCTTCTTGCTTCTTTTCTTCTGTCGCTTCTTGATCATCGACGGTTGATGGAGAATAGATGGTCTGTTCGCTCACTGAAAATAAATCTAAGTCGAGCGATTCAGGCTTTACATGGAAGAAGAGCACCACGAATAGAATGGCTGCTAAACCAGCGTATAGCAAAACATTTAAATAACGTGAGCGCTCCATTTTCTGAGGTTCTTTTTTAGACAGCAGTCTTTTGCGCTTACTGTCTTTCTGATTCTTTCTCAAGGAAAGTACCTCCTTTTTTACTTTAAACCACGATCGAAACAAAATGACCCGATGAAGACGATCGGGTCACTAAGGTCATTTTTGCTTTTCGTATGCTCCGATGATCTTTGCCACAAGCGGGTGTCTGACCACATCTGTCTGGTCTAGCTCAATAAATGAGATGCCCTTGATCTCTGCAAGCATGTCCTTTGCAGCTGCAAGACCAGACTGCATGCCCTTCGGCAGGTCAATCTGTGTAATATCTCCTGTAATGACCATTTTAGAGCCAAACCCAAGTCTCGTCAAAAACATTTTCATTTGGGCAGGCGTTGTATTCTGCGCTTCATCTAAAATAACAAATGCATCATCGAGTGTCCGTCCTCTCATATAGGCAAGAGGCGCTATTTCAATCACACCGCGCTCGATTAAACGTTCCGTATGATCACTGCCAAGCACATCATGCAAGGCATCATATAGTGGTCTTAAATAAGGATCTACTTTTTCCTTTAGATCACCTGGTAAAAAGCCAAGACTTTCTCCTGCTTCAACAGCTGGTCTTGTCAGGATAATCCGTTTCACATGTCCATTTTTCAGTGCATGTACCGCGTTGACGACTGCCAAATACGTCTTCCCTGTTCCAGCTGGTCCAATTCCAAAGACCAAGTCATCTTTTTTCATTGCCGCAGCATATTCCCGCTGGCCAATGGTTTTTACTCTGATTGACTTTCCTTTTGCATTTTTCGTAATTTCATCTTCATACATATTTTCAAAATAATTGAGCTTGTCTTTTTGCGCCATTTTAATGGCATAGACGACATCCCGTTCAGAAATCTCAATTCCTTTTTGGATGAGATGTAAGAGAGATGTAATCAGACGGCTCGCTGTTTCTCTTGATGCTTCCTGACCAGAAACATACACCTTTTCTCCGCGCGTAATAATGGAGACATTCAGCTCGTTTTCCATCAGTTTCAGATAAGCATCTTGATTTCCAAATAAAGCAATCGCTTCGTTTGGGCTATCTAATTTTTGTTGAATTTCAAGTAAATGTTCTGTCATTCTCTAGTCTCCCTGAACAATAGGTGTTGGTTGAACAATATCTTCTATTACTTGGTAAAGGATGATTAACTTAACTTTACCATTCCCTGTTGCCTCGTGCAAAACTTTTTCACTTTTCACCTCTCCTGTTTGACCTAGCTTCTCTTCTAATTCTTTTTTACCCATTTTAATCCCTGCTTGAACCGCTTCTTTATTTGTGTATGTCCGGTTTATTTTTTCGCTTTCGCGTGTCGTTTTTTTTTCATAGGAAAATGGGAGCTGGAAGTTTAAGAAATGGAGTGGGTGAACTTCAGTTTCTGTTTTTGGCTGCTTAAAATCATCCTTTTTAAAGGAAAAGCCCCAAAATGGCATTGAACCTCCAAATGCGGAGAGCTTGTGCTTTGTCTTCATTTTACCCGTAAAGACATCAAAAGATGTTCGAAGAGGGACAGAAACTTCAGAACGATACCACGTTTCACCATAAATTTTCGCTTTAGCACCAACCGTTTTTTGCTGGTCTTCGCTGCCGATGAGGCCAGAGACGAGCATTTGTCCTTTCTTCACATGTTCATCAACTGCGGCAAGCGGCTCCCCTTTTTCCACATACATTCTCGTGATGACCGCCTTCTTCTTGGCCACAATATGCTGAGGACTCGTATATTTCTCTTTTTCCGGCTCATTTTTTTCCACAACTTTCATTTGAAATGTTGTACCGTTTAGTTCAACGCCAACCCATGTTATGCTTTGAATATTGGCGGTCAGTGATTTTTGAATTTTTTCAGGTGTTCCCATTAGAAACTGGAAACGGCCTTTTTGCACACCAATCTCGTCTAAATGCTTTCTCATCTGATGTTCAGTTTCTGGATTGGCTCCTTTAATATCAATTTTCCACACCATGTTTGAAAGTGCCAATATCGTCACTAGAAAGAACACAATCCCAAGGGTAAACCCAATATTCTTCCTTGACCATAGGAGAAGGAACGGAAATCCCTTCTTTTGATGAAATGAACATGTTACCTCATGATGTCTTTGTACTTTTCTGAAGGCATGTACATCTGATAAGCGAATAAATAAGCGCACGCTGTCTTGACGGCGGCTCACTTGAAACATTGTGATCCCCTGTCTCGTGCACTCATTGATGAGCCGCTCAATGCCGTTTCCCTTGATTTCCACTTCCACTCTGCCAATAAAATAGGCGAACCATTTATTCTTCACACTTCTCCCCTCCGTCAGTTAAGAATCAATATAACGGACCTCATCGATTTTCCCTTCTAATAAGATCTCTTCTGGCAAAATCGTTTTAATCACAAAATCTTTCCCTGAAATAATGCATTGTCCTTGTTTGAGCATCAGCCTTACCTCTTGATCACTGAAAAGCAAAAGCCCTTTATGGTTCTCTATGTAAATGTGGAGTCTGCCAACCATCGTAATACGGGGAAGATCCATCATGACGTCTGGAGGGATTTCAAGTGTTCTTGTCAGCCATGCTTTAAGTCGATTTTTTCTTTTTCCCATTCAATAAGAACCCCTTCCCGCCCCATGTGTATGAGATCAAACTGAAAGATGGTGAGACTGATGAGAAAGCCTCTATATCATCCTATTCTTCAGCGGTTCAGATCATGCTAATGAATCCCGCAAAACAGCCGTTTCATCATTTTTACTGCGAGAAATCTCCATCAGGTCAAACAAAAAAAAGTCCCTTTATATGGGACTTTTTTGTTTATCTGTTATATGGCCGTTTCATCGTTCTGTGCGGCTTTTTCGCGCGCGGCTCTCCAAATACTTCTCCAAGGATCATCCCCTGAACAATTGTATCTTGGTTGAGCTTCTCAATGATCTTTGGCTTCACTTCGGCAGAAGCAGCCTTTGGCCTTGTCAGTTCTCTTTCAAGCGATTGGAATTCTCTATTCAGCTCGCTTTTTCTTTCTTCCATTTCGGCAAGTGTATCGGTATAGCGGTCCTGTAAGGATTGAGATGTTTTTTTCTTCATCCCGCCATGATCATGTACATCGCCGAAATCGTCCATCTGATCCGTCACGACTGGATCTGGACTTGTTTGTTTTGTTTGCTTTTGGGGCATCTGCTTACGCTGAGGAGCTGGCTTGTTTTGCTGATTCTTTTGTTCGTTCTCCTCTTGTTTGCCGATTTTCCCAAAGACAGCAGAGATGATACCGATGATAATCGCAATTAGTAACGGATTTTCAAATAGAATGTCCATTGGGCTCCCTCCTTAAAGCGTGAGAGGATGCTTATTTGTTTTCATTATCAGATGGACCTTTTGTCATTTTACCAAATGAATCTCTCATGTCCGTATCAGCATCGATATTCTTAATATTCATGTAGTCCATGACTCCAATATTACCTTCACGTAATGCTTCAGCCATGGCAAGTGGTACTTCAGCCTCTGCTTCTACAACTTTCGCGCGCATTTCTTCAACTCTTGCACGCATTTCTTGCTCCTGGGCAACAGCCATTGCGCGGCGTTCTTCCGCTTTTGCCTGTGCAATGTTTTTATCTGCTTCTGCTTGGTCTGTTTGCAAAATTGCCCCGATGTTCTTACCGATATCCACATCTGCAATATCAATCGAGAGAATTTCAAACGCAGTACCTGAATCTAATCCTTTACCAAGAACCGTTTGAGAAATCATATCTGGGTTTTCTAGAACCTTTTTATGATTATTTGATGAACCGATTGTAGAGACAATCCCTTCACCTACACGAGCAATGATTGTTTCTTCCCCTGCACCACCGACAAGTCGTTCGATGTTTGCACGAACTGTAATACGTGCTTTTGCTTTTACTTCAATCCCGTCCATTGCCACACCAGAGATAAATGGTGTTTCAATGACTTTAGGGTTTACACTCATTTGTACAGCTTCAAGTACGTCACGGCCTGCTAGGTCGATCGCTGCACAGCGTGCAAAGTTCAATTCGATATTCGCACGTTGAGCCGCGATCAATGCATTTACAACACGGTCAACGTTACCACCTGCAAGGTAGTGACTTTCTAATTGGTTAATCGTCACATCAAGACCTGCTTTATGTGCTTTGATGAGCGGGTTGACCACTCGGTTTGGAATGACGCGGCGAAGTCTCATTCCTACAAGTGTAAAAATGCTTACCTTTACGCCAGCCGCTAGGGCAGAAATCCACAGCATCACCGGTACAAAGGTGAAGAAGATCGATAGAACGATCAGACCTGCTGCGATAATCACAAATAATAGTAAAGTAGATGGATCCATTTTATTCCTCCTATAAAATCAGTTATCTATACTTTCCTCACGACAATGCGTGAGCCTTCCGCTTTCACAATTTTTACTTGTTCATCCTTATCGATGAATGCACCTTCTGATACAACATCAATGCGCTCATCTCCAAATACTATTGTACCTGACGGACGAAGTGCGGTTGCTGTCACCGCGATTTGCCCAACAAGATCTTCTCTTGTTTCATTTGAGACATAACCGCTTTCCTTATTGGTTGAATCGGTTAAAATGAACTTTTTGAAAAATTTCATACGTTTCCCCAACACCTTTGTCAATATAATAACTGCTATGATTGAAACAGCAGTGGCAATCAAGATGGAAATCGCCATTTCTGTAAAGCTTCCAGCTGCTAAAAACAAGCTGACAACCACACAGATCAGTCCAATGACACCTACGATTCCCCCCGGCAAAAACAATTCCAGAATCATGAGCAATATCCCTGCTAAAAACAGGAACAACGTCTCATATCCTGCAAAACCAGCCACGAGATGACCATAAAAGAATAAAAGAAGCGCTGTCACTCCCATCGTGCCTGGAATCCCAAAGCCAGGAGAATAGAGCTCAACAATTAACCCTAAGCTTGCGATGGATAAAAGGATTGGAATGACGATCGGGTGCGTGAGAAAGCGCGCAACCTTTTCAGCAAAGCTCACTTCATCGTATTGAACAGAAGCGTCGGCTAACTTCAGCTTCTGAAGCAAGTCATCCATATTTTTCGCTTCCCCTTCTGCATAACCGAATTGAAGCGCACGGTCTGTGTTGAAGGTGAGCAATTCTCCTTTTGGTGCACCAGCTTCTTTTGCGTCTATATCTACATCTGCCATTGCAAGTGCATACTTTGGATCACGCCCCTGCTTTTCGGCAGCGTCACTCATTTCAGCAAGCCATAGCGATTCAGATTTTTGGTCGGCAGCATTGCCTTCTCCATCAATGATCGCAGCAGCCCCCATCTTTCCATTTGGGGTCATATAAATATCGTCGGCATTTAGTGCAAGGAATGCCCCAGCAGAAAGCGCTCTATGATTCACAAACGCTGTCACAGGAATATCAGACGCACGAATGGTATCTGCGATCTCAAGCGCCGCATCGACTGCACCACCTGGTGTATTGATGTCTAGAATGATATGTTTCGCTCGTTCGGACTTTGCCTGCTCAAATGATCGTTCAATAAATTGAGAAAGTCCTTTTTCTACTGTATCTTCAATTGGGATAACATGAACTTTTTGATCTGCTGATTTCGCGGTCAATTGAACCCCTAATAATAAGCATATTATAAAACAACTGAAGAGAGCAATAGAAATTTTTATTTTTTTCATCTATTTGGTGATCCCTCCTCTCTATCTTCCATTTTACCGTTCCTTTACATACGTTACAAATGTATCATAGGTTTCATTTTTATATGACAGAATGATGAAGGTATAAAAAAAGTACCCTTCTAACAATAGAAGGATACTTTTTTATTGAGACAGCTGTTCGCTGACAAGTCTGTTAATGACAGCTCCATCAGCTTTACCTTTTACTTTTGGCATAATAGCGCTCATGACTTTACCCATATCAGTCTTCGATGATGCACCTGTTTCAGCGATCGTTTCTTTCACGATCGTTTGCAGTTCTTCTTCAGAAAGCTGTTCAGGTAAATAAACGTCTAAGATGTCAATCTCTTTTTGAACTTTATCTACTAAATCTAAGCGATTAGCTTTCGAAAATTCATGGAGGGAGTCTTTACGTTGCTTAATCTCGCGGGAAAGGACGGTTAGTTCCTCATCGCCGGTCAAACTGTCTTTCTTAAGCTTAATTGCTTCATTTTGGAGCGAAGCCTTAACCATCCGAATGACAACAAGCTTGTCTTTCTCACGGTTTTTCATAAAAAGCTTCATATCAGAATTTAATTGCTCAAGAAGACTCATAAAATCCACCCTCTTTAGAATTTACGTTTTCTAGCAGCTTCAGACTTTTTCTTGCGCTTTACGCTAGGCTTTTCATAAAATTCACGCTTTCTTGCTTCTTGCAATGTTCCAGTTTTGGATACACTGCGTTTAAAGCGACGAAGAGCATCTTCAAGCGATTCGTTTTTTCTAACGACCGTTTTTGACATTCTCTTTCCCTCCCTCCGAATACACCAATCGACTGCATTAAAAAAAGATATACATGCAAAACATGTACCTAGATATTATAATATAAGCCTAGTGCGAGGTCAACTAAGTGATTTGGAAATATATTTTCGTCATGAGCAGGTAGACAAGTCCATATATTCATTGGTAAGAGGAGGACTTTTCTATGATGGCGATCATTTATTTTTGTACACTTATTTTCATTTTTTTATGGTCAATGGGTTTGCTGAGAAAAGGATTAATGGCGCTTGCGTCGTCTCGTATTGAGAAATCACTTCTTCTCTTTACAGATCATCCGGTAAAAGCATTCTTAGTCAGCATCGTATTTACAGGGATTCTTCAAAGCAGTTCAGCGTTTATGGTCATCGTGATTGGCTTTGTCAGTACAGGTATTCTCTCTTTTAAAAAATCCATTCCAATGATTCTTGGTACCAATATTGGCTCTACGTTTACAACAGAATTTATCGCCATTAAAATGGATGTTTTCATGTGGGTCTTAATCCTAGCTGGTCTGATATGCATGATGTTAGGCAGAAAATCTTTTAGGCATGCAGGAAAAAGTATATTTGGACTCGGGATGATCTTTTTTTGTATTCAAGGCTTTTCTAAAATTGCAGGTATGATGACAAGTCAGCCTGAGACACTGCGCTTTCTCGAAATGATGCAGCATTCTGACTGGACGGCGCTGCTTTCTGGCACTATTTTCACAGCGATTGTTCATTCGAGCTCCGTCTGTATCGGCATTTTAATGGGATTTATGAATGAAGGAACGGTTGGGCTTCAGGAAGGGATCAGCTTTGTGTTAGGGTCCAATATTGGGACTTGTATTACAGCCGTAATGGCTGCCATATCTGGCGGCTATGCAGCACGTCAAACGGCTTATGCACACGTTTTGTTTAATGTGCTCGGAGTGCTTTTATGTCTCCCATTTCTCGCCATGATGACAGAATTCGTCGCCCTTCTTGCAAACGCTCCAGCCCAGCAAATTGCGCACTTCAGCCTGCTGTTTAATGTGGCAAGCTCTTTGCTTTTCTTCCCATTCATCCGTCCATTTCACACATTGATTTTATGTCTTTTACCGAATCAATCAAAATAAAACACCGGCTTGCCCTTTTGGCAGCCGGTGTTTTATTGATTATGAGGTCATTCTCACTTTGTCTGTTTGTACTTCATCGCTTATACGAACGAATTGTCCTTCGTTATAAGGATAACCCGCTTTCGTAATTTTCACTTTGACCAAACGGCCGATCATGTCCTCTGTTCCTTCAAAAACAACCTTCATATAGTTATCTGTATAGCCCACATAAAGATTGTGCTTTCCTTCTTGTTCTTTGAAGGATTCTTCCGGAATAATCTCTAGGACATCTCCTTCATAAGCTGATGCGTATTCTTTCGCAAGCTGGTCAGAAAGAGCGATCAAGCGGTGGACACGTTCGTTTTTCACATTTTCATCCACTTGATCTTCCATTCTTGCAGCTGGCGTACCTGTACGTTTGCTGTAAGGGAATACGTGCAGTTCAGAGAATTGATGGTCTTTGACAAAATTGTATGTTTTCAAAAACTCTTCTTCTGTTTCTCCAGGGAATCCTACAATTACATCAGAGGTGACAGCAAGACCTGGCAATGCTTTTTTCAGCTTTGTTAAACGCTCTGCAAAGAATTCCATCGTATATTTACGGCGCATTCTTTTCAGCACTGTATTAGAGCCAGATTGAAGCGGGATGTGAAGATGTCTGACAATCTTATCTGACTGATCAAGCACTTCTATCACTTCATCTGTAATTTGACTTGCTTCGATAGATGAAATACGAATTCGTTTTAAGCCGCTGACACGTTCATCTAATTCTTTCAGAAGCTTTGCAAAGTTATAATCCTTTAAGTCTTCTCCGTATCCGCCTGTGTGAATACCTGTTAATACAATTTCTTTATAGCCGGCATCCACAAGTTGCTGCGCTTGGTTGATGACCTCTTCTGGATCACGAGAACGAAGAAGTCCGCGAGCCCAAGGAATAATGCAGAATGTACAGAAATTGTTACAGCCTTCTTGGATTTTTAATGACGCACGTGTTCTGTCTGTAAAAGCAGGAACATCGAGTTCTTCAAACACACGTGCTTTCATAATATTTCCAACCCCATTAATCGGCTGTCTTTCTCTGCGATATTCTTCAATGTAACCGAGTAATTTATGTCTGTCTTGTGTTCCCACGACAATATCAACACCAGGAATCGCCATGATTTCTGCTGGAGATGTTTGCGCATAACAGCCTGTTACACAAATGACACCATCCGGGTTATGACGAATGGCTCTTCTAATGACTTGGCGGCTTTTTTTATCGCCAGTATTCGTGACCGTACATGTATTAATGACATATACGTCTGCTTTTGATTCGTACTCTTTTCTTTCATAGCCTGCTTCTTTAAACAGCTGCCAGATCGCTTCTGTTTCATAGTGATTGACCTTACAGCCAAGTGTATGGAACGCTACTGTTCCCATCATGATTCACCTCTTAATAACTCTGTTTGATAAGATATAGCAGAAAGCGCGTAAAGAGGAGCTGTTTCTGTTCTTAAAATGCGTGGTCCGAGCCCGCAAATGACTGCACCAAGCGTTTCAAGCGCTTCAATCTCCTTTTCTGCCAAACCGCCTTCAGGGCCAAAAACCACTAGCAAGGTTTGTCCGCCTTTCATCTGTTGGAGCACAGTTTGAAAGCGGCTTTGCTCTCCTTCTTTCGATGATTCTTCGTATGCAACGACACATTTATCGAATTCACCAGCTAATTGAGTCAGCTCTTTAAATGTTGATACTGGATCAACACGAGGAATGATATTCCGGTAGGACTGTTCAGCCGCTTCTTTCGCGATTTTCTCCCAGCGCTCTCGTTTTTTATGTGACTTCTTTTGGTCAAGTTTTGTAATAGAACGAGCCGCTTGAAACGGGATAAATGCGCTTGCGCCAAGCTCTGTGCCTTTTTGGATAATCAGCTCAAGCTTATCTCCTTTTGGGAGACCGCTCGCAATTGTTACTCTTACCGGAAGCTCTCTGTCCTGATTTGTCCAGCCTTCAACGTGACAAATGACTTCTTCCTTTGTTATTGTATCAATTTTACTGAGCGCTTCAAAGCCGTCTGTCGTTAAGCAAAGGATTTCCTGCCCTGCTTTCATGCGCATGACATTGGAAAGGTGATGTACATCTTCACCATTGATGACGATAGATCCCTTTGCGATCACTTCTTCTTTCGTGAGGTCGATAAAATATCGTTGCATACGTGTCCTGACACCTACTCGCTTTATTTTTTCGCTATAATGCTGACCCAATCTTCCATTGACAGCACTTCAACAATGTCAAAACCTGCTTCTTCTAATGCTGTTTTGACTTGTAATTTCTTTTGTCCAATGATGCCTGATGTAATGAAATAGCCGTCTTTCTTCAATAAGTCATAGGCTTGATCTGTAAAGCGCAAAATCACTTCTGCGAGAATGTTGGCGACGATCACATCTCGTTCACCTGAAATCCCATCAAGTAAGTTGTTTTGCTTGACCGTCACTTGTTCGCTTACACCATTTAGCTCAATGTTTTGCTTTGCACTTTCAACCGCAACGGTGTCGAGATCAAAGGCTTGAATGTCCTTTGCACCAACCATCGCTGCTGCCACACTTAAAATCCCAGAGCCTGTTCCAACATCAATCACCGTATCGTTTTCCTTCACATAGCGCTCAAGCGCCTGAATACAAAGAACGGTTGTTGGATGTGTCCCTGTTCCAAATGCCATTCCTGGGTCCATTTCAATAATTAGTTCATCAGAATGAACCGGTGTATATTCTTCCCATGTCGGAACGATGGTGAATTTTTCAGAGATTTTCACAGGATGATAGTATTTCTTCCATGCGGTGGCCCATTCTTCTTCATTTACTTCACAGATAGACAGCGTATTTCGTCCAAGGTCAATATCGTATAGAAGAAGATTGTTAATGGCTTCTTTGATCTCATCTACCGTTTCCATTAAAAAGCTGTTCATTGGAAGATAAGCTTTGACGATGACCCCTTCTTCAGGATAGTCATTCGGATCGAGCTGGTAGATCTCACCGTATACATTTTCACGTTCCTTGACTAAATCAAGCGGGTCCTCAATCACGACACCACTCGCACCTGCTTCATGCAAAATATTGGTGATTGGTTCCACCGCTTCATTTGTTGTATGGACGCTAATTTCTGACCACTTCAATACTACCAACTCCTTATCCGTCTTACTCGCCTTTAAATGCGCGTTTTACCTTATCGAAGAAGCTCATTTCTTGTTCGTCCGGTTTATTTCCGCTCACTTCAGCAAATTTTCTAATGATATCTTTTTGATTGTCCGTTAAATTTGTTGGTGTGACGACTCGTACAACGATATGCTGATCGCCTTGGCCATAGCCGCGTACATTTTTCACACCTTTTCCTTTGAGTCTAAACTTTGTGCCAGTTTGCGTGCCAGCAGGGACTTTTAATTTCACTTTACCGTGTAGTGTCGGCACTTCAATTTCGTCACCTAATGCAGCCTGTGCAAAGGTTAACGGCATTTCGCAGTAAATATCATCTCCGTCACGTTCAAAGAATTCATGCGAACGCACATGGAACACAACAAATAGATCGCCTGGAGGTCCTCCATTTACACCTGGTTCCCCTTGACCAGACACTCTGAGCTGCTGACCATCGTCAACACCAGCTGGGATCGTCACATTGATTTTCTTACGCTTACGCACTTTACCAGAGCCGCCGCATGTAGAACATTTGTGATCGATTTGTTTTCCTGTTCCGCTACAGTAGTTACATACTCTGCGGTTGACCACTTTACCAAACGGAGTTGACTGCTCAACATTTAATTGACCAGAGCCGCCGCAATGTGAACAAGTCTTCGCTTCTGTCCCAGGCTTTGCCCCTGAACCATGACATGTTTCACATGATTCCTCGCGAGGGATTTCAATCGTTGCTTCTTTCCCAAATGCTGCTTCTTCAAATGAAAGCGTCATTGTATATTGCAAGTCTGCTCCTTGACGTGGTGCATTTGGATCTCTTCTTCTGGCTCCACCGCCAAAAATACTAGAGAAGATGTCATCAAAGCCGCCGAAGCCGCCAAAGTCTCCTCCTCCGCCAAAACCGCCGCCGCCAAAGCCTTGGTTTGGATCGGTATGACCGAACTGGTCATACTGCGAACGTTTTTGATCGTCAGAAAGGGTTTCATAGGCTTCTTTTACTTCTTTGAATTTCTCATCTGAACCAGCTTCTTTATTAATATCAGGGTGATACTTTTTTGAAAGCTTGCGATATGCCTTTTTGATCTCGTCTTTTGAGGCGCTCTTACTCACGCCAAGCACTTCATAGTAATCACGCTTACTCATCTCTTCACACTCCCGATTTTCTCACATAAGTACGATTGTATCATTTTGATTTGACCTTTTTCAATTGCTTTCATCGTTGGAAAGAAAAAAAGTCAAAGCCAAGAGATCCTGACTTTGACTTTCTGACGAGTACGTTTCAGCAGTCTTTTTCAAAAGTAAAGGTGATTATTTTTTCTCTTGATCGTCGTTTACTTCTTCGTATTCTGCATCCACTACATTGTCATCTGCTTTTTGAGCACCTTCAGCGCCTTCTTGCTGAGCTTGTGCTTGTTTTGCAGCTTCTTCATAGAGCTTTGTCGTTAGTTCTTGAACGATTGTTTGCAGCTCATCTTTTTTCGCTTTGATGTCTTCAAGCTCGCCTTTTTCGATCGCAGCTTTTAGTGCATCTTTCGCGTCGTTTGCTTTTTTCACTTGCTCTTCATCGATTTTTCCTTCTAGATCTTTTAATGTTTTTTCAGTTGTAAACACTAATTGATCTGCTTCATTGCGCACTTCGATTTCTTCTTTTTTCTTCGCATCTGCTTCAGCATTTTCTTCTGCTTCTTTGACCATTTTTTCGATCTCATCATCAGAAAGACCTGAAGAAGATTTGATTGTGATGTTTTGTTCTTTGCCTGTACCCATATCTTTCGCACGTACGTTGACAATACCGTTTTTATCGATATCAAAAGATACTTCGATTTGTGGTACGCCGCGTGGTGCTGGCGGAATGTCAGTCAATTGGAAACGACCTAATGTTTTGTTGTCTGCTGCCATTGGGCGCTCACCTTGCAGGACATGGATGTCTACCGCTGTTTGGTTGTCAGCAGCCGTTGAGAATACTTGAGATTTGCTTGTTGGAATTGTTGTATTACGTTCAATCAGCTTTGTGAATACGCCGCCCATTGTTTCAATTCCTAAAGAAAGTGGTGTTACGTCAAGTAGAACAACGTCTTTGACATCTCCTGTGATGACTCCACCTTGAATCGCTGCACCAAGAGCAACCACTTCATCAGGGTTTACACCTTTATGAGGCTCTTTGCCTGTTTCTTTTTTGATTGCTTCTTGTACTGCAGGAATACGAGTTGATCCACCAACAAGGATGACTTTATCAATCTCGTTAGCAGATAAACCAGCATCTTTCAATGATTGACGTACAGGTGTCATTGTACGCTCTACAAGATCTGCAGAAAGTTCTTCAAATTTAGCACGTGTTAGCGTTAATTCAAGGTGAAGAGGACCTGCATCTCCAGCTGTGATAAATGGCAGTGAGATTTGTGAAGAAGATACACCAGAAAGATCTTTTTTCGCTTTTTCAGCAGCATCTTTTAAACGCTGAAGCGCCATTTTATCTTTTGAAAGGTCAATGCCATTTTCTTTTTTGAATTCAGCTACTAAGTGATCAATGATCACTTGGTCAAAATCGTCTCCACCTAGACGGTTGTCCCCAGCAGTTGAGCGTACTTCAAAGACGCCGTCTCCAAGCTCAAGGACTGATACGTCAAATGTACCGCCGCCAAGGTCGTATACAAGGATCGTTTGATCTTCATCTGTTTTATCTAAACCATAAGCAAGTGCAGCTGCTGTTGGTTCGTTGATGATACGTTCTACTTCAAGACCAGCAATTTTACCAGCATCTTTTGTAGCTTGACGTTCTGCATCGTTGAAGTAAGCAGGAACTGTGATAACAGCTTTTGTTACTTCTTCGCCAAGGTAGCCTTCAGCGTAAGATTTAAGGTGTTGAAGAATGATTGCAGAGATCTCCTGCGGTGTATAGTTCTTGCCTTCAACTTCTACTTTATAATCTGTACCCATATGTCTTTTAACAGACATGATTGTGTTCGGGTTTGTAATTGATTGGCGTTTCGCTACTTCACCCACTTGACGCTCTCCATTTTTAAAAGCGACAACAGATGGCGTTGTACGTGCTCCTTCAGCGTTTGCAATGACTTTTGGCTCTCCGCCTTCAAGTACTGCAACACATGAGTTTGTTGTTCCTAAGTCAATCCCAATGATTTTACTCATAATCGATGACCTCCCATTATGTAGTTATTGATTTACTTTTACCATTGATGGACGAATAACTCGGTCTTTGAGTTTATAGCCCTTTTGCAATTCTTCTACTACGATGTTTGAATCGAAGTTTTCATCTTCAACTTGCATGACGGCTTGATGAAGGTTTGGATCGAACTCTTTGCCGACAGCTTCAATTGGTTCAACGCCTTCATTTTTCAACGCTTCTACCAGCTGGCGGTAAACCATTTGCATTCCTTCTAACAAGCTTTTCGCCTGCTCGTTGTCTGGATCAATTCCAAGTGCTCTTTCAAAGTTGTCAAGAGCTGGGAGAAGATCGCTGACAACATGTTGAGAACGATATTTTTGCACGGTCTCCACTTCAGTTCGAGCACGGCGTTT
This sequence comes from Bacillus sp. FSL R7-0672, assembly GCF_038601465.1. Taxonomy (NCBI): domain Bacteria; kingdom Bacillati; phylum Bacillota; class Bacilli; order Caryophanales; family Bacillaceae; genus Bacillus; species Bacillus sp. FSL R7-0672. The sequence goes on from NZ_CP152010.1 coordinate 2,317,278, forward strand.
ATAGTTTTCAAAATCTGCTTGAACACGCAGAATTTTGTTTTCTTTTTCATCTAGAAGTTGCTGCAATTCATCGATTTTCTCTTGGAAGGCAGACTGTTCATCATGCGCTACTTCCTCAGTATCTGCTTGAACTGCTTCTTCTTGTGCTTCAACCTCTGCTTCTTGCTCAGGTGTCTGTTTTTCTTCTGACATTGTGTTCACCTCCCTCAAAAGATTCAAGAATACGAAGGGGCTGTGCCCCTATCTTTTTATCACCCTACTCATCATACAAATTGGAAAGTGCGTTTGACAAGTCTTTTGATACATGATGCAAAAGACTAACGACTCGCCCGTAATCCATGCGGGTTGGTCCGATGACGGCAATGGAGCCGAGTGATTTTTGATCAATCGAATAAGTCGCTGTGATCAAACTGCAGTTCTCCATTGCTTCTAAATTGTTTTCCGAACCGATTTTAATGGTGATACCTTGCTGATTTGGATGAAACAGCTGCATGACATCATTCTTTTGCTCAATCAGCATCATGAGTGAGCGAATGCGGTCGATGTCATGAAATTCAGGCTGATTCAACATATTAATCTTCCCGCCAAAGAAAAGTTTTGATTCATTTTGTGTCGATGTAAATGTGTTGCCAAGCGCATCTAAAATGTGATCATAATCTTTTAAATGTGTGCGCAGAAGCATGACCACTTCTTTATACATCCTGTCCTTCAACTGGTCCATTGGAACGCCGGCTAAGCGGCTATTCAAAATATTCATCAGCTTCTCAATATCGGAGACATCTAGATGCTCAGAGAAGGTAATGGTTTTGTTTTCAACATGTCCGCTGTCTGTAATCATGATCGCTACTGCTTTGTTTAGCTGAACGGGGACAAGCTGAATTTGCTTCAATCGATTTTCACTCAGCTTTGGACCAAGCACGATCGATGTATAGTTTGTGAGATCTGATAAAATTTCCGCCGATTTTTGAACTGTTTTTTCCAGCTCAAAAATTTTCTCCTGAAAAGCCGACTGAATAAGCACAAGATCTTTAGACGACAGTTTTCGCGGAGAGAGCAAATGATCTACATAATAACGATATCCTTTTTCTGAAGGAATTCTTCCTGATGAAGAATGAGTCTTTTCGATAAAACCAAGTTCCTCCAAATCAGCCATTTCGTTTCTAATCGTTGCAGAGCTGAATGTGATGTCCTCTTTTTTAGAAAGAGTCCTTGACCCAACTGGCTGCGCTGAACGAATAAAGTCATTAATGATGACTTGCAGAATCAAAAGCTGACGATTTGTTAACATCATCATCACCCCTGTTAGCACTCTCTTTCAACGAGTGCTAATTGTATAAACAAAATTACCAAACTCAAATTAAAATGTCAATTATAACTCACCGAGAAACGCTTGAAATACTTCATTTCCTAACAATTTCCCTTTTCTTGTTAAACGAATTCCAATGTCATCTTTTACAATGAGACCTTTTTCTTCTAATTCTTCAAGAACCGAGGGAAAGAGAGCTTCTGGTGAAGCACCATATTTGGCTTGGAAGTCGGCACTTTTCACCCCTTCGATTTTTCGGAGGCCTAAAAACATTTCTTCTTCTATCTGCTCTGTTTTTGTGACTTGATGAGTTTCTTTATATGGGAACCCAGTTTGCTCAATCAGTTCCAAGTAATGCTTCACTGGTCCTGCGTTCACATTTCGGATGCCATCTACATACCCGTGTGCCCCTGCACCGAAACCGAAGTAGTCTTCATTGCTCCAATAGGTCAGGTTATGCTGGCTTTCAAAGCCAGGTTTGGCGTAATTGCTGATTTCGTATTGATGTAATCCATGGCGCTCCATTTCATCCATCACAAGCTCATACATTTCAGCCTCACGTTCTTGCGGCGGTAAATGCAGTTTTCCTTTTTGCATTAAGTTGTAAAACACCGTTTTCGGCTCCACAATCAGTGAGTAGACAGAATAATGCTCTGCTCCTAATGAGAAAGCTGTCTCAAGTGAATTCATGACATGATGCTTTTCTTGATGCGGCAAGCCAAACATGAGGTCAAGGCTTATGTTGTCAAATCCAACATCTCTTGCTCGCTCGAAAGACGTGAGAACATCTTTCTTTTGATGAACTCGTCCGATTTTTTTGAGTAAATCATCTTCAAAGGTTTGGACGCCAAAACTTAGCCGATTGACACCGGCTTCTTTTAACACATGCAGCTTCTCGAGTGATAATTCATCTGGATTCGCTTCAACTGCAAATTCAACCAGGTTTTTTGCCGGCTTTAACACACGGTGAATACTGTTCATAAGCTGGTCTAGCTGGCTGACGGTCAATGATGTCGGAGTTCCCCCGCCAATAAAGATCGTCTTTAGTTCTTGCTCGCCCTTTTGCTCGATCGTGTGCTGCATCTCTTTTTCAAGAGCCGCTAAGTATTCATCGACTGGCTGCGTTTTAATGAAAAATTTATTGAAATCACAATAGTGGCAAATGTGCTCACAAAATGGAATGTGAATGTATGCTGCTTTCATTTGATGACACCTTCTTTACAGGTAAAGAGCCGCAGTTTATCGCTGCGGCACCTTTGTTTGTTTTCGACTATAAACGCCAAGGCTGACATTGTAAAGCAGGTTGCCTTGAGGAGGTTGTTATTTTTTCGGTGTGCTGTCGTCCATCTTCAGCACAGCCATAAATGCTTCTTGCGGGACTTCAACAGAGCCCACTTGTTTCATGCGCTTTTTCCCTTCTTTTTGCTTCTCAAGAAGCTTTCTTTTCCGGGAAATGTCTCCGCCATAACATTTAGCAAGTACGTTTTTACGCATCGCTTTAATGGTAGAACGAGCCACGATTTTTTGTCCAATCGCTGCTTGAACTGGTACTTCAAAATGCTGGCGTGGAATGAGTTCTTTCAGCTTTTCTACGATGATCTTGCCTCGTTCATAGGCGTAATCGCGGTGAACAATAAAGGAAAGGGCATCGATTTTTTCACCATTCAGCATGATGTCCATTTTCACTAGAGTAGACGGACGATAGCCAATCAACTCATAATCAAAGGACGCATAGCCTTTTGTGTTGGACTTGAGCATATCAAAGAATTCATACACGATCTCCGCCAAAGGAATTTCGTACACAATGCTCACTCGGTTTGCATCAAGGTATTGCATATCAATGAAATGTCCGCGCTTTCCTTGGCAAAGCTCCATGACAGAGCCTACATAGTCATTCGGCACCATCATTGTTGCTTTCACGTATGGTTCTTCAATTTTCTCAATCTTTTGCGGATCAGGCAGATTGGATGGGTTATCGACGATGATTTTTTCTCCGTCTGTCATATACACATCGTAAATAACACTTGGTGCTGTTGTAATGAGATCGATTTTAAATTCACGTTCAATCCGTTCTTGGATGATTTCCATATGAAGCATTCCAAGAAAGCCGCAGCGGAAACCGAAGCCAAGTGCTTGGGACGTCTCTGCCTCATATTGAAGTGAAGAATCATTTAATTCAAGCTTTTCTAGCGCTTCACGTAAGTCGTTATATTTCGCTGTGTCAATCGGATAAAGACCGCAGTAAACCATTGGGTTCAGCTTTCTGTATCCTGGCAGTGCTTCTTTCGCTGGGTTCTCCGCACTTGTGATCGTATCCCCCACACGTGTATCGCCAACATTTTTAATCGCTGCTATTAAGTAGCCAACATCTCCAACAGTGAGTTCATCTGTCGGCATGGCTTTTGGTGTGAATACGCCGACTTCAAGCACTTCAAATTCTTTGCCCGTCGCCATCATTTTGATTTTCTGACCTGGTCTGACGGTTCCTTCCACAATTCGTATGTACGCAATAACGCCGCGATACGCATCGTAGAGAGAATCAAATATAAGAGCTTGAAGCGGTGCTTCTGGGTCTCCAGCAGGTGCTGGCACCTTTTCGACGATTTGTTCTAAAATATCTTCGATCCCAATACCCGCCTTAGCAGAGGTGAGAACAGCTTCAGACGCATCCAACCCGATGACATCTTCAATTTCTTCTCTTACACGCTCAGGCTCTGCACTTGGCAGATCAATTTTATTGATAATCGGAAGAATTTCTAAGTTGTTATCAAGAGCTAAATAAACGTTCGCAAGTGTCTGTGCTTCAATTCCTTGTGCTGCATCTACTACGAGAATCGCACCTTCACAGGCAGCAAGGCTTCGAGATACCTCATAGGTGAAGTCGACATGCCCTGGTGTATCAATCAGGTGCATAATATATTCTTCTCCATCCTTCGCCTTATATTTCAGCTGGACAGAGTTTAATTTAATCGTTATGCCGCGTTCACGCTCTAAGTCCATGGAATCAAGTAATTGTTCTTTCATTTCTCGCTGCGTAATCGCCGCTGTTTTTTCTAAAATACGGTCGGCCAATGTGGATTTCCCATGGTCAATATGGGCGATAATGGAGAAATTTCGAATTCTTGATTGCCGTTCTAATCGTTTTTCTTTATCTGTCACAATCTATCACTCCTACTATAAAACGCGGGTTGCGCTAGGTTAGATTATATCAATAGGGCTGTAAAGATTCAATCGAAATCAAGAAAAGCCGCTCATTGATTAGCGGCTTTAGTCATATGGTGTTGATTTGTTTATTTCCCATTCACCCAATCATAAAGAGAACGAGCTGCATGTGTCATGCCATCAGACAACGCCTTCCCTGCCTTGGAGAAAGCATTAAAGCTCTCTATTTCCTCAAGCTGCTTTTGTTTTTCGGCAAGATCCTTTTCTGTAACAGCTGTTCCTAAGATAGAGGCTTCTCGTTCTTCGTCATCGTTCATTTGGATGGAGAAAGCGCCTTTTAATTGCGGGTCATGGTAACCCTTCATTTGCAGCATGCCATTATTTGCCTGCTGCATTCCTAAAAAGACGCCAAATAGCAAGACCAGTCCTAAAATAATGGTTTTTCCAATAAATGATCCCATGCACCGTCACCACCTTAAGAGCGTTTTTTCTCATCCTTTGCTTTGCCGTTTACTTTTTCCGCATCCCAGAATATATCACTGAAGACATCAGCTGCTGCATTGGATGAATTTTTCAATTCTTCCATATTATTATCCACTCCGCCAAATTCTAAAAGAAGGGCTTTGTCGGATAAATCTTGATTATAAATTCCATTATCACCAATTTCGCCTTTGGCAAACACACCGACACTGAGCCCTTTATATTTTTTCTCCATCAAATGGTGGAACTCCGTCGCAAGCTTAAGGTTTTTCTCATAGCTTTGATTCTTCTTCCCCACAACAAACGCAATTCTCGCATATTTCTTTCCTTTGATCTCGACAGTGGTGTCTTTCTTTCTTCTTGAATCACGGTGGATATCAATTAAATATTCGAGGTCATCATTTTTCGCTAAGGCTTCTTTTACGACCAGTCTTGATTCATTATAAGACTGGGGATACTTTAACCCTTTTTGGAGAAGCCGTTTTTCAACTTCTGTTTTGTCAACCGTATTCCCGATTCCTTGCTGATCAAGCGCCTTTCCGAACATGTCGCCGACAAGGGTGACATTCACTTTTGAGTGCCGTGCATTGTTTGGATTCGTTTCTCCTTTTAAAAATGGTAAATATGATTCCGTATTATGTGTGTGGTAAATGTACACAGCTTTTCGTTTTCCTGTCGACCGGTCCGGCTCTTTCGCAGGCTTTTTTGGCACATCTTTGTCGAGCTTGTCCAGCTCTGCCAAATTTGCTTCTTTTTCATCTTGAATGACTTCACTTGGTGGCGGCGATTCCATTGGCATGTTGGTATAGTCTGTTCCTTCACCCGCTAAGATGATTTTTGTATCAAAATGTTCAAAGCCTGGAAGTTCTCTCCCTAGAAAACTACGCGGGTCTTCTAAATTGATACTGGTCGCAAGCTTGAGTGACAGTCCAGAGAAATGAAACCCTTTTTGATCTTTCGGGACGGCTGAGGCGAAATATTGGTTTTCCATGCCCATTAATGTGGCGAAAAACGCCTCGGAAAGCTCATCTGCTACACCATATAGCGAGGCTTGTGGCCTCAGCTCCGGCTTTAAAGATGTTAACGCCCCTGACATCACAAACACTACAACAAGCGAGGCTATAAATAAGAAAATGCTTTTCACTACTTTTGTTCCATTAATCGCAACGACCAACTGTCGAGGACGGCGGGGTCTTTTTTTCATGATTTACTCCCTCCAGCACGCTTTCTAGTAATTACACTATGAGCGAGCTAGAGAAAGTAGAACTAATTAATGATTATAAGAACCCATGTTATCTTGAGAGATTTTTTGATGAAGCGCTGTGTTTAATCCATTGGCGAGCACGTTTGCCATATCATCAATGAATGTATCCACTTCCTTAGGCGTCACCATTAAATTTTGCCCTAGCGGTGCAAGCACTTCATGGATCAGTTGCCGCTTCTCTTCTTCTGGAAGAGTTCCTACAATACCTAAGAAAGATTGACGTGTTTCTTCATCTGGTAAATCTTCTTCGTTTAGTACTTTTTTCTTCCCGAACGTCAAACCAGCCGGCACAAGAGAGCGGGACGGCCGGTCATCTTTCAGTTCTCTACCAAAATGCTTTAAGACATAATCAATTGTGTCACTTGCAATGGTGACTGCATCTACCACTGTTGGAACACCAATCGCAATCACTGGAATTCCCAACGTTTCTTTGCTTAATTCTTTTCGCTTATTCCCTACACCTGAACCGGGATGGATACCTGTATCAGAGATTTGAATCGTGGTATTCACCCGTTCCACTGCACGAGCAGCAAGGGCATCGATTGCAATGACAAAATCGGGTTTGGACCTCTCGATCACGCCTTGTATAATGTCGCTTGTTTCAATACCAGTCAGTCCCATCACTCCCGGTGATAAAGAAGACACTGGGCGGTAGCCTTCCTGTACATTTTCCGGCTGCAATTCAAAAAGATGACGGGTCACAAGCAGACTTTCAACCGTGAGCGGACCTAGCGCATCTGGCGTGACATTCCAGTTTCCTAGTCCTACTACAAGACAGCTCGCATCAGTCTGAATGCCTCGATCTTTTAAAAACTGAGCAAAATGATGGGCAAAGACTTCGACAACTTTTTCCTGCATCTCAGAATCTTTCTCCCGAATGCCCTGAGCCTCAAGTGTCAAGTATGTTCCTGCCTTTTTGCTGGTCAGCGCCTCCCCTTCTTTCGTGATCTCCACCGTGCGTATACGGATGCCGTGCTCCTCTTTTTCCTTTTCGACAATCCCTTGAATTCCATCCTTTTTGACAACATTCGGATCGTTCTCTTGTTCTAGTATCTCTTTTGTTTCAACAGCCAAGTCTGTCCGAATTTGATAAGCACTTAAATCAAGTTTCTGTTTCTCCATAAAAAGACTCCTTCCACCAAGTAATTAACAGTAGTCTTTCCATCTCTTGAAAGAAACATTCGAGCGCTTCATCAATGAAAAATACTTTACATTTATATTGCATTCTAAAGGTGTGTTTGATAGAATACAACTTGTTCTATTGTGAAGATTTAACCTTAAGACAATTGTGTTTAGGTTGTATCTTAGGAGGTGAAACACATGCCAAATATTAAATCAGCGATCAAACGTACAAAAACGAATAACGAACGCCGTGCACACAACGTAACAATCAAGTCTGCGATGCGTACTGCGATTAAACAAGTTGAAGTTTCTGTAGCTAACAACGATGCTGAGCAAGCAAAAGCTGCTCTTTCTTCTGCTGCAAAACGCATTGACAAAGCCGTTAAAACTGGTCTTGTACACAAAAACGCAGCTGCGCGTTACAAGTCAAGACTTGCTAAACAAGTAAACGGACTTTCTGCATAATGCTTGCAACGCCTCAGTAATGAGGCAACTGTTTAACTGTACGTCCGTCCTGACCGGCTTTGCCATTAGGACAGACTGACAATTATACATCTAAACAAAAACGACCCTCTTTTTAGAAGGTCGTTTTTTTATGTTCAAGCGCCTAATAGGCGAAGCAGAAACAATTCTAGCAATAGCTGCTTGTCCTTTTTACCGGTTTTCATTTCATAATCGATCGTTGATAGCTCTTTGACAATCTGCTTCAGCTCTTCTTCTGAAAACAGCTTTGCCTGATCCATAGCAAGTTTGACGCGGAATGGGTGGACTTTTAGATTTGAAGCAATTTGTTTTTGCCCATATCCTTGCTGAGCGAAATACTTAGTCTGCAAAATCAAACGAAATTGAGTGGATATAAGTGCTAATATTTTAATGGGTTCTTCATTTTGTTTCAGCAAATCATAAAACATCTGCATGGCCTGAGAGCGGCGTCTGTTGACAATTTGGTTAATTAATTCGAAAATATTCTGCTCTAAGCTTCTTGCAACGAGCTGATTGACATCCTTTAATTCAATTTCTTCTCGCTCTCCAATATATGTACTTAGCTTCTTGACCTCTTGAAACAATGAGGATAGGCTCCCGCCGCACAGCATCACAAGCTGCTCAGCCGCTTCAGATGTCATCGCCTTTCCTTCTGTTTTCACCAGTGTAATGGTGAAATCCGTTGTTTCTTTTGGGTTTAACTCTTTTGCCTCAACCATAGCCGCTTTCTTTTTTAACAATTTGGTGATTTTCTTCCGTTCATCCAGCTTTTCATATGGTGCTAATAAGACGAGAATGGTATAAGGCGCCGGTTTTTCTAAATAAGCTTCTAACAGAGAAAGCTCATGCTCAATCTTCTCCTTTTTCTTTTCCGCTGTAAGAAAATAAGGGTTCTTGATCAAAACGAGACGCCTTTCTCCCATAAACGGAAAGGTTTCTGCATCTGTCACAGCCTGTTCAAGCGGCACCTCTTCCATATCAAAGACGGAGTAATTAAAATCCTTTGTCTCCTCGTCTACTACAGCTTGTCTTAATTTAGCTGCTGTTTCTTGCAGTAAATACGTTTCTTTTCCATATAAGCAATAAACGGGATGGATATCCCCTCTTTTTAAATTATTCCAAACCTCAAAGACCATAAATTGAATCCCTCTCTTTCACTTCCTCCTCTATCCTAAAGTGTGTTGAGACATTAGTAAAGAGGAAGCTGAAAGTGCCGCCTCCTCATTTATAGTAAACGTCTGGTGCAAGCTCCCGGGTCAACTTGCTTCAGACGATATTCATAAAATGATCATGAAAATGGAAAACGGTTACTTTACGTTCTAGCAATTCCAAATGAGTTCAAGTATACTAAAATTAGCCAGGAGGGATGAAAATGAATGAATTTGAAAAAAATGTTCAAAGCAAGCGAAATGATGCGATCGACTCAGCTGTTGGTTTTATCGTCACATTCGGATTTTTCGCCTCAATGTTTATTTTGGCAACCATTATACACCTCGTTGGATCTTAACTTCATGAATGCTTTCTGACTGCCGTTTTGGCAGTTTTTTTTATTGATTTTGTAAGATATCATATGGAGGATGCGTGTAAAACGTTCCTTTCTCCTCAAGAAATTCAAAGGTCACACTCCCATCTCGATCTGTGCGGTACACCTTCGTTTGATGATCCTTTAGTTTTTTCAAGACTTCCTGATGAGGATGCTGATAACGATTGCGTTCACCAGCCGAAATGAGTGCATGCGACGGCTCCAGATGCCGAAGCCACTCATCACTTGTTGACCCTTTGCTCCCATGATGCCCAACCTTTAAGACATCTGCTCGCAGGTGAGGATAGGCTTCTATAATATCTCGTTCCCCTTCATGTTCAAGGTCTCCAGTGAACAGAAAGCGTTTCCCGCCAAGAGTAAAAGCTAGAACAAGTGAATCATTGTTCTTACTTGTCACCCGGTCTTGCGAAGGGTGAAGAACCTCAAATATATGCTCTCCAACTTGGAGCTGATCTCCTCTTTCTAATTCATCAATTATAATCCCTTTTTCAGCTGCTTCTTTTAGCAGCTTTGCATCCTCTGGACTTCGGGCAAAACCTTTTGGTATGGCCAGCCGCCTTACTTTATTTCGCTTGATTAAACGAACTGCCTCTCCCATGTGGTCTTGATCTGCATGCGTGAGAATCAGCACATCCAGTTTTGCTATACCTTTTGAATGGAAAAACGGGATTAGTGTTTGATCACCGATCGTAGACACTTTACGTCTTTTTTTCCATGGTTCATCATCAAAAGAAAGTCTGCCACCTGTGTCCACAAGTAGATGTCCCTTTCGGTAAGGGAGCTGAATAAACAAACTATCCCCTTGTCCGACATCCAGCATCGTGACCTCTCCTTTTTGGAGAAAATTCGGGGTGAAATAGTGTGCACTCAAGACACCAATGAGTAATATAATCGGCACGGCATAAGATTTCACGGACATTTTGCACTCCATCACAAACAGCAAAAAAACAATGGCGCTCACTTCAAGTAGAATATGCCACCAAGTCGATTTCATAAAAATCAAGTTGAACCCATCAAAAACTGCCATATATGCTGACAACTGATGACTTAGCTGGATGACCGAATCAAGCAGCTGGAACAACACTTGTCCAAGCGGAAGATAAATGATAGACAAAAGATAAAAGAGTAAGGACAGAGGCAGGACAACTGTTGTATAAAAAGGGACAAATATCATATTCAATGGGATGCTCAGCAAAGAAAATTGCTGAAAATGATATAAAAGAACAGGAAGCGAGGCAAGCTGTGCAACAAAGGAGATAAGGAATAACTGCATCACTGCGCTTTTCGCTTGTGATAAGATTCTGGTCGATAACAAAATAAAAAACGTTACCACGAATGAAAGCTGAAATCCGATATCGAATAGATATAAAGGATGAATCGCTAATAAGAATAAAAACGTTGCGCTTAATACGACAGCAGAAGGCTGTTTCATTTCTTTTGGAAGGCTTGTCATCACTAAATAGATTCCTGCCATGAGGCAGGCTCTTAAAACAGATGGTGCAGCACCTGTCAAACAAGCATAAACAGGCAGAAAGCATAATAGAAGAAGACGCGCTGTCTCTCTTGTCACACCGGCACGAAGCAGACACCAAAATAAACATGCAAGAAGCGTTTGCACATGCAGCCCTGAGATCGCTAACAGATGAATAATGCCGAGCATTTGATAGTCTCTTAGCGTGTCAGGATCAATCAATTCTCGGTCTCCAAAAATAAGAGCCTGTACAATACCTACAGAGTTTTTCGGCACATGATCTTCTAAAAATTTTAAGCCCTTTTGCCTCATCATTTGAAGATAATAGGAAGGACGATCATTTTTTGTACAGCCTTTGATTGACTGCGGTAAGAAAATAGCGCGAATGCCTTTTGATTTTAGAAATTGATCGTATTGAAACCCGTTAGGAATGGTTGCGTGTTTAGGCGCCCGAACTTCACCTGTCATATGACAGCTCATACCTGGCTCTACGTCTTTTAACGTCTCTTTTTCACGCTCTGTTTGAATGGTATAGAAAGCGGCTAACCGGTCATCTTCTGTTGACACAGTTGCCGAAAAACGATTGCCATCTGTTTTCGGAATCGTTTCAATCACAACAGAGCCGGAAAAGAATTTTTCTTGAACAGGTTGATCCGTTTCAAAAAACTCATGAACCATAAAAATAAGAGTATAGACAGCTCCACATAGGCTGATCATGAGAAAGAGTTTGGGAATTTTTTTCAGTAGGCTGAGAAGTAAAATGATGAGAAGAAAGAGAAGGAAATACATCTGAAGATGATATGCAGCCAGAGCAATTCCAACTGCTGCTGAAATTGCCCCAAACGGCAAATAATTAAACATAGGAAGTAAATAATTGATTCGCCTTCTCATGCATATCGCGAATTTCTGATTCACTAAGTCCTGATTCACTTAGTTTGCCAATTAAATCTGCAACAAAGGCTAATTTTTCTTGATTTTTTAAGTCAATGATCATTTCATCGAGTTCAACTTGTTCCGTTTGAACGCCTGCCTGCTCAAATAAATCAATGGCGTATGGGTGATTTTTATAATCCTTTGCATAGTACACGGTTCGAATACCTGCTTGAATAATGGCTTTACAGCACTGCAAACAAGGAAAATGTGTGACATATATTTCAGCATCGGCTGTAGGTGCACCAAATTTGGCACATTGTAAAATAGCGTTCATTTCCGCATGGATGGTGCGAACGCAGTGATGATCAATGACATAGCATCCCACATCTGCACAATGGACATCACCAGCAATTGAGCCATTATATCCCCCTGCAATGATACGCTTGTCTCTGACGATGGTCGCCCCAACAGCTAACCGCTCACAAGTGCTTCGTAAAGCAAGCAAATGGCTTTGCGCCATAAAATATTGATTCCATGAAATTCTTTCCACGAGCTGATCCCTCCAGAATGATGGTTGGTATTAAGTGTACATGCCTTCCTTCTATACCGTCAATTCTACTTAACGGTCAATTCATTTTTCAGCCGTTCAATGGTCTTCTCCCCAAAACCTGAAATGTTCCGCAAATCTTCAATTTGTTGAAATTCTCCGTGTTCCTCTCTGTACGTAATGATGGCTTCTGCTTTAGCTGGCCCTATCCCATTAATGGTTTGCAATTCCGCTGCATCAGCCTGATTCACATTGACACCTTGACTCTTTTCATTACCCAATGGAGCGTCAGCACCTGCTGTTTGTGCCTCTCTCTCTGCTTCTCCCTGCTTCCGGACATAAATCATCATACTGTCTTCTAGTTTTGCTGCTTGATTAATTTCAATCGTGTCTGCTTTACTAGTAAAGCCTCCTGCTCTTCGAATGGCTTCTTCTACCCGTGCATCAGATTGAAACGTATAAACACCTGGCTTTTTTACAGCCCCTTTGACTTCCACAAAAATGGAGGATGATTCATTATCGGTTTTTTCTTCTTTGTCTTCTAATGTGACTTGTTTGTCTTGATCGCCCTTCAATACACTTGGCTCTCTAGTGCTCTCCTTATTTCCTGCCAAAAGGAAGAAAGTGATGATGATCGCGCCCATGAGCCCAGCTCCGATATAAAGACTGTATTTTTTCAATGGAATGAGTCGCTTCACGTGCTCACGCTTCTTTCAATCATATTTTTCTATTGCTCAACATACTGTTTAGAAGATAACAGATCCTATGCGCCTAAGGAGGGAGAACGTTTGAATATCGGGATAATCGGTACAGGAAACATGGGTACCATACTTACTGAGGCATTTATTGAATCAAAGGCAGTCAATCCCTCATCCATCACCATTACAAACCGGACCATAGAAAAAGCGTTCAATATAAAAAAGAACCACCCAGAGCTTGAAGTAACAAAACAGCTTACAGGAGCTGTCATGGATAAAGATTTTATCTTTGTTTGTGTCAAGCCGCTTGATATTTATCCTCTTTTAAAAGAGCTGAGCCCTCTTTTAAAAGAGCACCAAACCATTGTCATTATTACAAGTCCGGTTCATCCTGAACAGCTTCAGGATATCGTTCCTTGTCAAACCGCCAGGCTGATTCCAAGCATTACGAACCGCGCTTTATCAGGTGCGTCACTTTTAACATTTGGATCGTCATGCAATGTCGCGACGAAAACAGCACTAAGACAGTTAGCTTCCTGCATTTCAACACCCATTGAAATTCATCATTCGATTACAAGAGCGGCGTCAGATATCGTCAGTTGCGGACCTGCCTTTATCAGCTTTCTCGTTCAGAAAATGATTGAAGCAGCCGTTGAAGAAACAGATATTTCTAAAGAAGAAGCCACCACCTTATCAGAAGATATGCTTGTAGGGCTTGGCCGTTTGATTGAAAAAAGAGTCTATACCCTTCCGACACTGCAAGACAAAGTGTGTGTAAAAGGCGGCGTCACGGGTGAAGGAATTAAAGCACTTGAAGTAGGTGTTCAAGATATGTTTCATCGCCTTTTTCAAAACACCCATGAAAAATTCGATGAAGATCTTGAAGCAGTTGCGCATCAATATCCACCAAGTGTGTTTACTGATGATCGCAGAAATTAATCAACTCTGCAACAAGCGAAAAAAGGGTTTTAAAAAACCATCGTTCCATTAAACGATGGTTTTTGGTTTCTTAGCTGAAATGAAATATCTTTCGGCGAATTCCCCGGGCGCTTCATTTGTAAAATCAGCGGTCACTTCTATTTGTTCAAAGCCAGCGGACTCAAGGAACGCCGCATAGGTCTCAAATGGAAATGTACGCTGTTCATGTGTCTCATCATAACGCTGATACACGTCTCCGTCCTTTACAAAAAAGCTTAAATCGTGAATGACTGAATACATGTCATCCCCTTTATCACTCTGCCAAATATAGCTGATTTCTTCATCTTGATCGGCATAAGTCGAACCTGGGAATACATCTTCCATTTTATAAGGAGTATGAACATCAAAGAGTAAAACCCCATCTGCCTCTAAAAGCTGAAACATGTTTTTAAAGGTTTTTTTGACGTCATTTTCGTTTTTTAAGTAATTCAAGGAATCACAGCATATAACCGCCGCTTGAAAGACTTGCTCAAAACCCGTCAGCTCTCTCATATCTTGATGTAAAAATTGAATGGACTGCTTTTTCGCCTGTGCTTTTTGCTGCGCGAAAGCCAGCATTTCTTCACTGAGGTCAATTCCAGTGACTGCGTGACCCTTTTCAGCTAACCGAAGAGAAATCTCTCCAGTTCCACAGCCAACATCAATAATGGCAGCATTCGGTTTGATATTCTGCTGGATCCACTGAACCCATTCATCATAAGGTGCATGTGTCATGAGCTCGTCATACACACCTGCAAACCCTTGATAAATCATGAGTTAATGCCAAGTGAAAGCGTTTCTCTCGGCGCATCTCCCCATAGCTTCTCTAAGTTGTAGTATCCTCTTTCTTCTTTGTGGAACACATGAGCAATGACATCACCAAGATCAATCAATACCCATCTTGCTTCATCAAAGCCCTCCATCTTCTTCACTTCGATTCCACTTTCCTCTGCAAGATGTTTTACTTCTCTTGCAATGGCCTGCACTTGTTTATCAGAGTTCCCGTGACAAATGAGAAAATAATCGGCAACAAGTGAGATTCCTTGCATATTAAGGGCAATAATATCCTCAGCCCGTTTATCATCGCATGCTCCTGCCGCGACGTTTAAAATTGATGATGAATCCATCCAAATTCCTCCTTAATTGTTCTTATGCACAAGTGAGTTGTAAGTCGCAAGCGTATCTGGATAGACTGGCTGATTCTTTTTCAATAAAAAGCTGATCGTGTTTTTTAGTGACTGAATCAGTGCACTATCCAAATCTTGCTCTGCTAACTCTCTTACTTCTTCAACACCAGGGAAATGACGTCCTGGTTCGATATAATCAGCGACATAAATGACCTTTTCAAGTAACGTCATGTTTGGTCTGCCTGATGTATGAAATTCAATAGCCGTTAAAATATCTTGGTCGTTAATAGCTGCTTCCTTTTTAACCAAATAGGCACCAACCGGGGCATGCCAAAGCTCGGGCGAATATTCTAGCAATAGAGGGTTCATCTGTTCCTGCTGGATAATCCCCTTCATTTCATCTTTTGGTCTAAATTTCGCATAATCATGAAAAATAGCGGCGATCTCTGTTTTTTTCACATCTGCACCGAACCGTTCCGCTAATGAAATGGCCGTCTCCATAACCCCGAGTGTATGTGTATATCTATGCTCTGTTAACTGCTCTTTGACACAGTTCAATGCTTCTTCACGATTCATATAAGTGATGCTCCTTTATATAACGCTCAACAGCTTTCGGTATCAAATAATCGACAGGTTTTCCCTGCATGATTCGTTGCCTAATCAATGTCGATGATACATCAAAAGCTGGAACATCTGCAAATAAAAGAGGATATGTCGTATTTCCGGTATAACCCGGTCTTTTCATCCCAATAAAAGTAATCATCTGAAGTAAATCATCAATTCGATGCCATTTTGGCAAATACTCGACCATGTCCGCTCCAATCATAAAAAAGAACTCATCTTCAGGATGACGCTTCTTTAAAAGCTCCACCGTATCTACTGTATAAGATGGACCCTCTCGCTCCATTTCAATGAGCTCCAATCGAAAATGTGGATTTGACTGGATCGCCGCATCCACCATTTTCACCCGGTGACGACTATCTTCTCGCTTCCGGTCTGTTTTATGAGGAGGCTTGTGATTTGGGATAAACCAAATTTCATCAAGCCCTACTTGAAAACGCACCTCATTTGCCATCAGCAAATGCCCATTATGAGGAGGATCAAACGTACCGCCGAACAACCCTATTTTTTTCATATCACATCCACCTTTACGGCAGCTTAATTTGTTTATTTTCCTTTGATTCTTTATAAAGGACAATCACATTTCCGATCGTTTGAACAAGTTCAGCTTTTGTACCTTTGACAAGTGCTTTCGCAACTTCCGTTTTGTCCTCGTCGCAGTTTTGTAATACGCTGACCTTTAACAGTTCTCTTACTTCAAGCGCCTCGGAAATTTGCTTGATCATATTGTCATTTACCCCGCCTTTTCCTACTTGAAAAATAGGTGATAAATGATGTGCTTTTGCACGTAAAAAACGTTTTTGTTTCCCTTTTAACATGGTGTTCCTCCTAATTTCTGTATCACAATTGACTTCATTTTTCTTGCGTCAGGCGTGATGCCTGTCCACAGTTCAAAGGCTCTAGCTGCTTGTCCAACAAACATGCCGACACCATCTACTGTTTTCAAACCTAACCCGGCTGCTTCTCTGAGCAGTTTTGTTTCTATTGGATTATACACAATATCACAAACAACCGCTGTTTTTTTTGCGTTCGCTAAAGAAATCGGGGTTTCTTCAACATTCGGGTGCATACCAATTGAGGTTGTAT
Source organism: Bacillus sp. FSL R7-0672 (assembly GCF_038601465.1). Classification (NCBI taxonomy): domain Bacteria; kingdom Bacillati; phylum Bacillota; class Bacilli; order Caryophanales; family Bacillaceae; genus Bacillus; species Bacillus sp. FSL R7-0672. Next base: position 2,334,018 of record NZ_CP152010.1, read on the forward strand.
GGATGATGACATCATATTCCCCAAGCTGCTCTTCCGCCGTCTTTAATGTAATGGCACTAGAAGTGAAGTTCCCATCTGCACTTTCAATTAAAGCCTCAGCTTTTTTAATGGTGCGGTTGGTGATATCAAAGCTTTTCGGTGCATAGTCAGCGATTGTCGTATAAATCGCTCTTGCCGCTCCGCCAGCACCAATTAGGAGAAATGAAAGCTCTGATAATGGCCGATTCAAGGCTTCAAGCAATGAATGAAGAAAGCCCTCTCCATCTGTGTTGTACCCGACGAGCTGACCTTCTTCAAGCCGCACCGTATTGACAGCACGCAGGCGTTCAGCTGTCACATCAATTTTGTCAAGGTACTGCATGATGTCTACCTTGTGCGGAACAGTGACGTTAAAGCCGCTGATTCCTAAGGCTTTCATACCGCTAATCGCATCTTTCAGGTCATCATTTTCTACTTGAAAGCCATGATAATGTCCATCAATTCCAGCATCCTTTAATGCTGCATTATGAATATCCGGAGACATTGAATGGCCAACAGGGTTACCGATTACTCCGTATAAAGGTTTCAAGGTCTCTCCCCCTCTGAACATTTAAATTAACGAACGTCTCATAAACACATGAACGCCTTTTGGCGCATAGACTTTAATTTGCTTGCCTGCATCATTTGCCGTGATCCACCCTAAGCCTGAGAAGACGATATCCATTTTGGGCTGATCAATGGTAAAGGTATGCGGAACGAGTGCTGGAAAATCTTCCATCCCCTCTTTTGATGGCGGTGATAGCAGTTCCCCTGCATGTTTTTCATATAAATCATCTGCGTTCTCTAACTTTGTTCTGTGTATGTTCAGCTCATTTGGCATATAGCAGACAAATGACGTTCTGCCGCCTTTTACATAGTCAAATCGAGCCAGTCCGCCAAAATAAAGCGTTTGAGCTTCATTTAATTGGAACGTTCTCGGTTTCAATTCTTTTTTCGGTGTTAAGATCTTCAAGTCATTTTTGCTGACATAGTGCGCCATCTGATGACGGTTGATAATGCCCGGTGTATCAAATAGAGCAGATCCGTCATCAAGCGGAATCTCAATGGCATCAAGTGTTGTACCTGGATATTGGGATGTGGTGATCACATTCTCTTCGCCAGATACTTCTTTGATGATTCGATTGATAAATGTGGATTTCCCAACATTCGTACAGCCGACGACATAGACATTTCTTCCTTCGCGGTAATGATCGATCGCTTCCATCACCTCAGGTACGCCCTGACCTCTGCTTGCACTGATTAAGAACACATCGATCGGGTTCAATCCGTTTTCTTTCGCTTCCCGTTTCATCCAATGAATCAAACGATCTTTTTTCACGGATTTCGGTAAAATATCTACTTTGTTGCCGACGAGTAAAATCGGGTTACCACCGACAATACGATTCAGTCCATTAATCCAGCTTCCGTTAAAGTCAAAAATATCAACGACCTTGACAATCAGAGAATCTGTCTCTCCGATACTATGCAATATATTTAAAAAGTCGTCTTCTGTTAAAGAAACATCTTGTATTTCATTGTAGTTCTTTAACCTAAAACAGCGCTGACAGATCACATCTTCTTTCAATAGAGATGCTGCCGGCGCATATCCTAATTGATCTTTATCTTCCGTCTGAATGGCTACACCGCAGCCAATACAAACAACCTTTTCCATTATTACTCTTCCTCCCACTGAATGTGGCCCTTACGCTTTAAGGCTCCTAAAATTCTGCGTTCAATCTGCCTGTTAAACTTAGTGAAAAATCCGTCTGAGGCAGCAACAGGGACGACCAAAATCGTATGGAAGCCGTGACGATTCCCGCCTAGAACATCGGTCATGAGCTGATCCCCAATGACCACCACATCTTCTTTTTTCAATTGCATATCAGCGACGGCCTTATTAAAAGCTCTTCCCATCGGCTTTTTCGCTTTATAAATAAACGGGATATGAACTGGTTCAGAAAAAAGCTTGACCCTTTTTTCATTATTGTTCGATACAATCGTCACTTGTATCCCGTGATCCTTCATTTCTTGAAACCATTCAATTAAGCGGGGCGTCGCACTTGGACGATCCCATTCTACTAGTGTGTTATCTAAATCGGTAATAATTCCTTTTACATTTCGTTCTTTTAGTTTTTGCGGTGAAATGTGGAAAATGCTTTTCACAAATTCATCCGGTAAGAAATACTTCTTTAGCACAATTTGCACCCTTTCTTCCATTGGTTTTTCAGCGATTGTGTCGAATCAAATCACAATTTGTCTGTCTATCGAATACAATGAAAAAGTTTTCGACATATGATGAGGACCTTCAACAGGTGTGGATAATTTTACACACATTATCCACCTATATTTCATCACGCTTTCATTCAATTATAAACACTCTACCCACAAGTTATCCACTTCACCATGTGGATAACAGAACGATTGTTCTTGTTTCCCATTCATGGTAGATTAAAGGTACTTCAGAGACATTCGATCAACCTATGATGATATGTCTTTTCCTCAAGTTTTATGCCAACTTTTTCGGGGGAGGTGTTTTTCCCATCATATGGGTTTCTAGTATGAAAAAGCTGTCAGATGATTTACTTATAGAATCGTATTATAAAGCAAATGAAATGAACTTAAATCGCGACTTCATTGAATTAATTGAGACAGAAATGAAAAGACGTTCGCTCGGGCATATGCTCTCTGTTTCCTCTTAATTCCATATCACAGGAACCATGCCTCCCGAGCACTCTCCTTTTTTAAACTCAGGTGACTGATATTATATCACTTGCGCTATAGGCTTACTACTATTTTCCGTAAAAAACACCCCTTCTCAAGTAAAGAAGAGGTGTCTTATTTGCAAGGCTGTTCATTCCAAAACCATAACCCTCCACCTACGACCAAAATGACCACAAGGAACACAACAAGAAAAGCGTAACCGATTCCTGCTCCTTGAGCTGGATAAGGCGAACACGCAGGGTAAGGATAAGGGCATCCCCACATATCAGTTACCTCCTCCTAGGAAGATATACTGTTAGACTATGCTAAATGGATGGTCTTGTTTAGGCAGATGGCCATCATTTAAAAATGTTTGATGACATCACGCTCTTTGATTTCGTTATAAATGATTCTTGCCCCTTTTGGCGTCATATGATTGCCAGAAGGGTCGATCAAACCTGATTGAATCAGCGCATTGTCACTATCTTCACCAGCTTCTCGGATGAACGCTTTCCAGTTGTCGACAAGCGGTACTTGCTGATCCTTGGCAATTTCTCTCGTGATGTCATTATAGGAATTTTGCCAAGCTCTTGCACCGCCTCTCTCAGCAAAATAAGATGACTTATACCTAGAGTAATAATACAAGCCCTTTTTTCCGCCTTCTACAACAGGTACACAAGTCATGAGAATCGGGGTAACGCCTGCTTTTCTACTTTCAGAAATGAAGTAGGTTACATTTTCTTTAAATCTTTTTTTCGTCACTCGGGGATGTTTCCCGTCTAAAATCGCCGCATCATTCGTACCGAACATGATGAGGACGTAAGTTGGTTTCTGCTTTAAAATATCCTGCTCAAAGCGAAGCTTCGCATCTTCAGTCGTCTGCCCGCCAATCCCTGCGTTCTTCACTTGAATTTGACCGCGCTCGACGTTTTTCATGAGATTTACCCATTTTTCAGATGTTGGATAATCTCGGAAGTCCCAGTTTGATCCCTTTGTATTGCTGTCGCCAAATGCAATGACACTTTCTTGTTCTGGCTTTGAGCACCCAGCAGCGACACAAAGCAGGATGAAAAGGACAACATATTTCTTCACAACATTCACCTCCAAAAGCCCTCTTCATATAGTAAACGACAAGACTTTTGGTTTCAATGAATGACTGTTTTTGACGAATACTTCCTATTGCAGTTGAACTGGTACATACGCTTTGTCATGATGCAGCAGTTCGCTCACTTTGACAAATTCATATCCTCGATCCTTTAATTCAGGTATCACTTGTTTCAGTGCTTCGACCGTCTGCTTCCGGTTTCCCCCACCATCATGCAAAAGAATGATATCGCCGCCTTGAATATGAGCAATAATGCGGCTCGCAATTTTATGCGCGCCTGGTCTTGACCAGTCCTTCGGATCTTGCGTAAAGGACCACATGACCACATCATATCCTTGCTTTGACAAAATGCGAAAAGATTTCATCGTCAAGCGGCCGCCAGGAGGACGAAATAATAAGGGCCCGCCAGGCTGGAGTGAAGCAATATGAGCCGCTGATTCTTTTAGCTCCTGCTTGATCTCCTTTGATGATAACAGGTCAAAATACGTATGATTCATCGTGTGATTGCCAAGCTCATTTCCTTCGTCCACAATCCGTTCTGCGATCCTTGGATATGCGTGAACCCGGCTTCCTACGACAAAAAAGCTGGCATTTACTTGATGCTGCTTCAGCACATCCAATATTTGATTCGTGTAAACTGGATGAGGTCCATCATCAAAGGTGATCGCAATCTTCTTCCGTTCCTCTCTCATGTCCCAAAACGCTCGTCCCGTTTTTTCCAGGTCGATTCTTTTTAATGTTCGTGCCTCTATTTCATTAGGAACAAAAACGCATAATACCAATACACACATAAAGATATGCAACCCTTTCATCAGACCGCCTCCACAGAACATCATTACAGATTAAATTGCCCGCTTTCTGATGAATTCATTCAAGGTTCATGATCATACCTGCTCCTCCCTGACTTCATTTTTTACATAAAAAAAGCCGGCCATATGGGCCCGCTTTTTGTTTCACGTTTGGTTTCTCTCTTCAACTGTCGAACGTTGCTTAGAATTCATACAGACACTCTCCTTCTTGAATTTGATTTTGAGCCCATAATAATTTCTGATAATACTGGTTGGACTTCTGGTATTGTTGAGAGGCTTCTAAGGCTGTCGCAATTTCTAGTGAGATATCCTCTATATAAGAGTATAGGCTAAGTTTTTCCAAATAATCAATGGTTTTTTGCAGTTGTTTTTCATTCATTCCTTGAACATATAAAGCATCTAGATACTCAAACATATGACAGAACAGCTGGTCTTCATGCTTCTTTGCAGCTAATTTTCCATCTTCTAATATGCGGCGTGCTGCTTCTTGTTCATTTTGTCTAAAAAGCAGTTTTGCGAGCGTATAGAGTGTATGCGGAAGCGTGGGAAGCTGCTCTTTACAGGCAATATCAGCCGATTCCGTTAAATAGCGTTGTGCTTCCTCAAGGTAGCCTAGCTCCCCATAACATTTTCCTAAATTATAAAGCGCTGAACTGTATATCCGCGGGTGATCAATTTGTGATGCGAGCTGTTTTGCCTTTTTTAAATGAGGCAGTGCCCGATCTTTTCGTTTTAAGTCTTGGTAGTTTCCTGAGATCACAAACAGGCACTGAATGATGCGAATAGAATAAGCATCATGCTGATCGTATATTTCTAGCGCCTTTAAAATATGATGCATCGAGACATGCGTTTGCTTCATAATATAGTAGGCTTCTGCTACTTTAAAATGAAACTCAGCCTGCTCAATATCATCAAATACCATAGACAGCTGTTTTTCTGCCACTCGGTAATATTTGACGGCTTCTAAATATTCTTTTTGACTAAACTCATGCATGCCACGAAAAAATGCATGGTAATAATGCAGCATATCAGATAACTCATGATTGGAGTTTTCGATTTTATCGACAAGATTAGATACTGAGAAAGGTTGATATTTTGAAGGGTGTATATAGTCAAGCATGATCTGGTGCCGAAAACACATGAGCTGATAATAAATCAGTAAATGCTGGTCCTCTTCCATCCGTTCAATTTCCGCTTCTACTTCTGCTTTCAGGATTTCCGCATCTGGAACACTGAACTGCCGTATCATTCGATACCATTCATTAATTTTCATACCTACATGTGAAGAAAGAACCTTCCCCATGTTCCGAAAAAACCCCTTCCTTTTCGGTCTAATATTACATATTTTAGCACGCTTCTTGACCGCCAAGCACCGCAAAGAAACCGCAAACATATGAGCAAGGCAGCAAAAACAGACGAACAGAAGCCCGTTTTTTTCGAAAAAGATGATTTTTTCATCGTACAGACACAGACAATCCCCCCTTCACATACATTTGAGGATATAGGCAGTGGCCTAAACATGGTGGAGGTGAAAATCGTGGCAGGAGTATTTACAGCGATGGGATTGATGGTCAAAGAATTGGTGTTCTTAGTGTCCTATGTCAAAAACAATGCCTTTCCACAGCCCCTTTCGGGAGATGATGAAAAAAAATACTTAGCCCTTATGGCACAGGGCGATGAACACGCGAGAAATATGCTGATTGAACATAACCTTCGGCTCGTCGCCCATATTGTCAAGAAATTTGAAAATACCGGGGAAGACGCTGAAGACCTCATCTCCATCGGGACGATCGGACTCATTAAAGCCATCGAAAGCTATTCCTCTGGAAAAGGAACAAAGCTGGCAACGTATGCGGCGCGGTGTATTGAAAATGAAATTCTGATGCATTTACGCGCGCTCAAAAAAACAAAAAAGGATGTCTCCTTGCATGACCCCATTGGTCAGGATAAAGAAGGCAATGAAATTTCTTTAATTGATGTCTTAAAATCCGAAAATGAAGATGTGATTGATACGATTCAGCTCAACATGGAGCTTGAAAAAGTAAAGGAGTATATCGACATTCTCGACGGCCGGGAAAAAGAAGTGATCGTCGGCCGGTTCGGCCTTGATTTAAAGAAAGAAAAAACGCAGCGGGAAATAGCGAAGGAGCTCGGGATATCGCGGAGCTATGTGTCTCGTATTGAGAAGCGGGCGCTGATGAAGATGTTTCATGAGTTTTACCGGGCGGAGAAGGAGAAACGGAAGCGGGAGAAGGGGAAATGAACTTTTCCAACTACTAATAAAAACAGACCTTGTTGGGTCTGTTTTTATTTGAACATCACAATATAGCCCACATACACAAAAGAAAACTATGTCGTGTTTTATCCTCATTTATTTCACTATGCTGTTTTCTTTTAAGAAACGCTCAAAAATCTTATGACCTTCCTCCTCAATTTGGTCATCGTCAATCAGATATTCTCCAATCAATAATCCTAGATCATTCCATTTCTCATATTCCTTTAAAAGCGTTACCCCATAACTTTTTTGATCAAAAAACAAGAGCCATCTCCCTGTTTCTAAACTCTTAAAAAATACGCCTTCATCATCAAAACCATGTTCATAATATCCTACATGTAAATGCATAGTATCGTCTAAACTATCTAAACTATGTAATTTTTCTTCTGTACTCACTTTCATCTTGCGCCCCTAACTTTTCATATCCTTCTGAAAATCAATATCCCTCAACTCGACCCATTCAACAAAATCAGGAACTGTTTTTGTCGTCAAAAAATGATGAACGATTTGATATGCTTGATCCCGATTAATGTAGCTGCACGACGGCATATACAATGGGGCTCCTGCAACCAAATGCTCGATCGTTTCAATTTTTTCTCCCTTTTTAAAAGGAACCAAAAAATTTGGATACCTCATGATCAAGAACCCATACGGTTCCGTATAAAAGAAAACTAGACTTTCACATTCCCACTCTTCTTCTATCTCAATAGAAGATTCCCCGTTACCTTGTTTCCAATAATCTTCACCCTCCTGAAAGAAAATTCTTTTCATGAATTCTTCTCCCGGATTTTCTACTGGAGCTCCTGTGGGGCCGTAGTATAAAAACATCCATATCTCTCCTTCATACCTATATCAACTTGTTAACCAACTGTTCTATTTCCTTCAAATTGATAAAAAGCTTGTGGTTCTTCGTTTAATTTTAGCCAGTTATATAGCTTGGGATTTAGCTTTTGAAAAGTTTGCTTGCTGACCCATTTTACTTCTTTGATATCATGATCCGGATCGAGAATACTCATTTGTCCTCCGGTGATTTCTGCAAAGAAGGTGATCATCAGCGCATGATGCTTTTTGTCTTGAAAGTATGCTTCTCGAACCGAATGAAGTTCATTTACTTTGCAAACATACCCTGTCTCTTCTTTCACCTCGCGGATCACGGCTTGATGCAGGTGTTCTCCTTTTTCTACAGCACCACCAGGAACTTCCCAATATCCCTTTACATTTTTGACCATTAACATATTTTCTTGCTCATCATAAATAATAGCTGATACTACGTCTACTCGTTTCAAAGAAATCTCCCCAATCATTCTCTGTTTACATCAATTGTCGAATAAATAGCACGAACTGTTCATTTCAATACATTCATTATAATGTATCCTTGATATAAGATAATGGATAAGGGGCAAAACAGCATTCGTGGGCAGATTGGAGGCCACAGCATGTGGATCATCATCATTTTACTTATTGTCCTCATTGGGTTTACTGGGAATATCGTTTCTTTATTAAGACAAATGAAAGAGTCAAACGAGAAAATCATACAACTGTTAGAACATCAAAAACCGAAAAAATAAAAACTTCTCTCATTTAGAGGGAAGTTTTTTAGAGAAAGCAATTAGAGAATTCTTACCGTTTTTCATGAAGCAACATATATCTGATTCGACGAATATAATGCAGCGCAATATGAACGAGACATAAAATGAGCCCGATCATCGCAAGAATATAAATGGGCAGCATCAAACCAGGTACATAATTGACGATAAAACCCAAACAAAACGCTGTCAGCATATATAGGCTGATCAACCTCATCAATACCATCCGAAGCCCTCCCTTTCCACACTCATTTTAACATCATTTCCCTTTATTTTCATAATTGGCTTTAAAAAAAGATGCGAATCCACTAAGATTCGCATGATCATTACGTATTCAATTCACCTTTCTTCGCCCGGGCTTCCTTCCACTGCTCAAGCTCTGAAACTGTTAATAATTGATATCCTTGTTTGGTTAATTCCTTGATAATCGTGACAGCTGCGTTTGCCGAGGTGTCATAGATGTCGTGCATTAAGACGGTTTCTCCGCTAGACGCATGTGTGAGAATGTAACTCGCGACGTACTGGCTGTTGCGATATTTCCAGTCTTCAGGATCTACGTCCCAAAGCGTGACTTTCATGTTGACAGCCGCGTTAATTTGCCCGTTTGTTCCTCCATATGGCGGTCTAAAGTGAGTCGGTGTGAACCCGCCAGCTTTTTCAATGATTTGCTGGGTCTCTTCTACTTGTTTGACGGCTTGTTTTAATGGCAGTCTTGTGAGTAAAGGATGGCTATAGGAATGATTTCCGATTTCATTCCCACCCTTTCTGATCTCACCTAGCATATCGGGGTAATATTGAACCCTGCTGCCTAATACAAAAAATGTCGCATGTCCTTTGTTTTCTTTTAAAGCTGTTAAAATTTTTGAAGTCGTTGATGGATTTGGTCCATCGTCAAATGTCAGGGCAATGGCTTTTTGATTTAGGTTGAATGCTGACTGTTTTGGCAGTTTTACGATTTTTCTTTTTGGAATTGGTTCTTTTTTCTCGTTTTTGTTCTTTTCTTTATTGATATATTCTGGTTTTAACATTCCTTTAAGCACTGTTTTTTTAATCGCCAGCACTTGAGGGCCTTGTTTGTCTGGTGCGATTTGCCCTGCTGGAAAGTAGAATTCAATAAAACGATCCTTGATGGCAAAATATTGATAATGCTCTGCCGCAGGAGACGTTCCTTGTTTGAGCAAATGCTCATTTTCAGCAAGAGCGCGATCTTTTTTTAATTCATCAAATGTCATATGTGACAGTTTTTGCAGATTTTCTTTCTTTGATAAAAATAAATCATCTATTGATAAAAAATGCTGTTTCTTGAAATCAAAATTGAACAACTTCGTTTGATGTGCGCCTTTTACTCCGCCTTTCAATTCATATGTATTGAATTTAATCGCAACGGTTTGCTTGGCATAATGAATAATCTCGTAATCTATATTTAATTCGTATCGATTCTCTTCATCGACATCGCTCGCTTCGCTAAATGATGTTTTGAATTTGTCTAACGCTGTTTCTGCAAATCTTTTCATCTCTTGATCTAGTTTTTTTTGATGAAACACCGGATAGTTGACTGCATATCTCATGTATCTCCCGTCATTCACGAGGGTGACTATTTCCACTTCTTTATAGCTCGCATCTGGTTCTACCTTCTTCTTCTCCGTCCCACTTGCCTGCTGATTATGATAAAATGCAGCAATTCCGATGATGATTGCAAGTCCGCATAGGACGAGACTGATTTTCCATTTCATTGACACAATAATTCCCCTCTCGTGATGGCGTCATGCCTTGATGACGTGTGTTTGTAGGATAGACTTTGCGTGAACCCAATTTAGTTTTCATAAAACAAACTTGTCACACTTTAGACACAATTTAAAAGAGGAATAGAAAAAGGGCTTGATTTCTCAGCCCTAACATTATTTTTGCATATATAGTTGAAATAATTTCGTTTCTTCATCAATCGAACTCGCTCGATCAAAAGCCGCTCTGACCGTCTTTGTATTGTTTAAGCGCTCATAAAGCAAGGTCAATACAAAGATAAATGCCGCATCTCCATCAATGTAATCATCCGGCGCTATATAGGACATGGCACCTGCTTCTAAAAAGGCATCTGCTAATTTTTTCTCACCTAGTGTGCAACCTGTAGAAATAACGTGAACCCCTTTTAATGAAGCATACTGCTTGATTTCATCCGCTCCAAAAGCAGCGCCTCTAGGCTCTCCATCTTCGTATACATCTTCCCCTAATTCTGGCATGAGAAATGCTCCTTCTTCCCCATGAAACGATAGAAGAATGTAATCGATTTCTCCTCTATTTTTTCCAGATAACACATTGATCAGGTCATTTGGTCTTCCGATCCATTGCATATCGACTTTTACGCCGAAGTTTTCAAGTGCTGCACGCAGCGCAAAAGATTCCAGCTCACTATTTGGTCCTGCTGCTAACATGATGCGTATGGTCTGTTGATCCACTTTTATCTCCTCCAGACTATCATAAAAATAAAACCATTTTTTCCTCATCTACATATGTATGATCAGGCCATTTTAGTGCCTTTTCTTCAAGTGCGTATGACTCAAATCCAATAGAGCGATACAAGCGTTTGGCTGAGTGATTGGTCGTCACGACTGATAAATACATTTGCTCGATGTCGTGTCGTTTTCCGGCGAATGAAAGAACTTCCATTATCAAGGCCTTGCCTACTCCTTTTCCGCGGGCACCCGCTGTAACATACATCGCCGCCACATTCGCTCGGTGCTTTAATTTCTGTAAGTTTTCTTGGATGAGCGTGACCATACCCACAAGCTTCCCTTGATCAAAGGCGCCAAAGGTCCACGTAAATTGTACCGAAGCAAAACGAGCTGCGTATTTTTCTATTGTACCGATTTGCTCTTCTTCATAACTCATCGCAAAGTCCTCTGGATGTAATCGTAGTGCTTCTAGTCTCAACGCGGCATATTCTTCAGCATCATCTGGAATTAACAATCGAATATTCAGAACATCGCCCCCAACAGAATGATTGATACTTCCAATTTTATCTTGAAAGGAGATTTTGATCAAAATTTTTCTCCTGAAAATAAAAAGGCATCCCTTAAAAGGATGCCCCCTTCATTACCACTTACAGCGTTTCACTGGACGGCAGCAAGGGTTTTTGATATCACTGCCGCAATCGTATTCTTTCACGATATACTCGTTATGAGTCGACTCAGTGACAGGATAGTAGTTTTCAATTCTTTTGATGTTTTTATTGACGTTTGTGATATGCGTTGGATGAATTTTTCTAATGGTTTGTTCATTCGTTCTTGTGTTGACAATTTGACGTGTGGGGAAAACAACCGTTTCATCTTCTCCATGGTTTCCTCTGCGAGGCCCAAAGAAAAAATCATCTAATCGATTCCGGCTCATCTCAACACCCCTTCAATTTGTCTTTCACTTACACTCTATCGTATGTAAGAAACGTCATTCGTGATTAGATGCTTGTCTATTTTTTAAAAAATCCACTATTTATCTCGTTTTCTCTTTCTTTACAAAAGGTCATTTTTAACATATTATACAAATGATATCTTGCGCAGAAAGGACATCTATGAAAACAAAACATAAACTCTTTTTATTCATGATATTTATTGTCATCATTATTGCTCTTCCAATGCTATCACCTATGATCTTCACAAATTCAACCGAAAAAGGCGCTATCCGGAAATCAATTTACCAAGAAGGATACCCTTACCAAAGCTATTTTGCTATTTTGAAAAAAACGAAGTACAAAGATCCTGAGTATGGCCAGCTTTATGATGTTTACTGGCAGGCTTGGAAAAGTGAAACAGGGATGACACCTTCTGTCTGCTATTCGAAAAAGGTCGAGGAAAATGAATATAAGGTTAGCTGCGGTACCGCCCCATAACCTTCACTCATCATCAAACACGAGGTGAACGATATGATCAATACGACACAACCAATCGAACGAAACAAGCTAGACATTGCACTTGAACTGACTCAAATGCATTTGAATCGATATGAAACGAATCATCCTGATCAGCTGAGTGAGGTTTATGCAAAATATTATGCGCTGCTTGAAGTGCTTGATTTATCTTCTTATGATCAATTGATTGATTGATTGCCAGATGAGCTAAAACAGATGCTTGAGTAAAAAACCCACTATCCATAGGATAGTGGGTTTCAGATTGTTGACAAAGGGCTAAAATGATCTTAATTTTAGCCCTTTGTCTTCTTTTCAGCGTGATAGAAAACCTTTGCAGCCCTAGGAAGGACGAGTACTGGCGCGGAGCGAATTCGACATTCGTGAGCACCAGCACGCAGGACTGACAACGAATGCGAGGGTTTTCTTTATACTCGTGCTGCCATATCGGTTTCGATTTGCTCTAAACTTCTTCCTTTTGTTTCAACTAGTACAAAGCGGGTGAACAATAGTCCGATTAAGCAGATGACACCAAATGAGGAGAAAATGACACCAAAGCTGAATTGGTCTGCCAGAATAGGGAACACGAGTCCAACGGCTAACGATCCCGTCCAGTTAAAGGCAGATGAAATACCTGCGCCGATACCTCTGACAGAAAGCGGGAAGATTTCGCCGATGATGATCCACGTGATCGGTGCCCATGAGAAGGCGTAGCACAAGATAAAGCAGCAAAGTGAAATCAATGTCACCCAGTTTAAAATCCCTTCACTCACGCCAACTGCACCTAATGCGGCTGGTGCAAAGAAAGAAAGGGCCATGCCCGTTCCCCCTACGGTGAGAATCGTTCGGCGGTCGAATCGGTCAACAAATTGTAAAAAGATCACGGTGGTGACGACAAAAATGACACCGACAATGACTGTAAAACCTGCGGCAACCTGAGGTGCAAGCCCTACATTCCGAGCAATACTCGTTGCATAATACACAATGGAGTTCGCCCCTTGAATTTGCTGAAGGGTCGCCATCCCAACCCCTATGAAAAGAGCCATTCTGAATTTCTTTTGGAACAATTCGCGAATACCAGAGCGTTCTTCTTTCGCGACTTCTAAAATTTCCTGCATCTCTGCTTCAATTTCCTCATCAGAAGAGCGCAGTGATCCTAATACTTCCCGTGCTTTATGAGCCATTCCGTGTTTAATTAAATATCTCGGAGATTCAGGAAGCTTCAGCATACCAATATAAAGTACGATGGCAAATAAAGCGGCACTACCGAGCATCCAGCGCCAGCTGTCTGGAACAGGTTCAAACACAAATGCAACAATATAGCTCAGCAATAGTCCACTTACGATCATGAGCTGATTGAGCCCAGACAATTTCCCGCGGATTTTAGCAGGAGCAATTTCAGACATGTATGCCGGCACCAAAGATGAGGCTGTTCCTACGGCTGTCCCTAAAAAGATACGTGCAATGGTTAATGAAATCTCTTCTGGTGCGATAGCTGATCCGATCGCTCCGACAAAAAAGATAACGGATGAGACCAAAATAAGCTTTCTGCGGCCAAATTTATCCCCTAACAGACCGCTTAAAATGGAGCCGATAATCGCCCCACCCATTAATGAAGAGACGACAATTCCAAGCCATAATGGGCTGAGCTGAAATTCTTGCTGAATATGTCCTTCTGCCCCTGCAATAATACCAATATCATATCCGAATAAGATGCCTGCAAAGGACCCGAAAAAGAAGATAAATTTGCTTGACACTTTTTTCTCCAAGTGGATGACCCCCTCACTTAATTAACCGCTTTCATTTCATCCCGTGCTTCTACTGCACTCAGTAGAAGACCTTTCACCCTTCTATAAAACCACATACTCTGCACTCACAAGCTTTGCAAAATGAACAATTTGATCAACCGTTAAATTGAGGGATACGACTGTATGATGACCCCCGCCTTGCTTAATCCATGCTTTGACGCCGTCCTGAAAATTCGGCTTGATTTTCCAGAGCACACGTGCAACCGGTAAATGAGGTGCTGCTTCCTCCGGCTCAAAGGCTTCGACTTCTTGTATGAGCCATTTGAAATGAGTCCCAAAATCAGCAATAGAAACAACAACACCTTCCCCTGCTTTTCCATCAAACACAAGGCGAGCTGGATCTTCCCTGTTTCCGATTCCAAGCGGAGATACGACAATGACAGGTTTCGTATGGGCGAGCGCCGGATCTACTTCTAACATATGAGATTGCAGCACTGCTTCCTGCCCAGAGGTCATTTCATACGTGTAGTCCTCCATAAAACCAGTGGATTGATGATGACTCATCACCTTTAATAACCGGTCCAGCGCAGCCGTTTTCCAATCGCCTTCCCCGGCAAAGCCATACCCTTTTGCCATCAGCCGCTGTACCGCAAGTCCTGGCAGCTGCTTCATTCCATGTAAATCTTCAAAGTTCGTCGTAAAGGCATTGTAGCCGCCTTCATCTAAAAAGCGTTGGATGGCAATCTCATATCGTGCTTGCTCCTTGACACTTTTTTCCCAATCTTCAACTGAATACGTTCCATAATCCACATCATATTGTGTTAAATATTCCGCAAATAATGCATCTACCTCTGCTTCTTCTACTGCATTCACATATTCGACGAGATCGCCTATGCCAAAGTAATCAACAGTCCACCCTAGTTGAATCTGGGCTTCAATTTTATCGCCTTCTGTTACAGCCACGTGGCGCATGTTGTCACCAAACCTAGCTACTTTAATCTGAAAGCTCTCATGATAAGCAGACGCCACGTCCATCCAATCAGCGATTTGCTGCTGCACATCCGGCTTAGACCAATGACCGGCAACAATTTGGTTTTGTTTATTTAAGCGCGCATTGATATAGCCATATTCTCTATCTCCATGTGCAGATTGATGAAGATTCATATAGTCCATATCGATCGTGTCCCACGGAATCTTTTCATAATACTGTGTGACAAGATGCAAAAGAGGCTTCTGCAAAAGATTGGTCCCGCGTATCCACATTTTTGCCGGTGAAAATGTATGCATCCACGTCATGACGCCGACAACTTCATCACGATAATTGACCTCTTTCATCAGCTTTGTGATTTGATCCGCACTGACAGCTAGCTCCTGCAAGATCACTGGAAAAGGAAGTAAACCGCTCTCATTTAAGGCATCCGTCATTTTTTGTGCATCTGCTTTTACTTTCTGCAGTGCTTCATCTCCATATAAATGCTGTGATCCGACAATAAACCAGCATTCTTTATGTTGACTTGTTAACATAGAAATCCCTCTTTTCTTTATCTTGAAGGTTTTTGTCCGTAATACGCATGTTCTCCGTGTTTTCTTAAGTAATGTTTATCTAAAATTCGCTGCGGAAGAGGCTCCGCGTATTCATTTAATTGCTTTGCAAACAAATTCATTTTGGCGACTTCATCTAAAATCACACTGTTTGTGACCGCACTTTTTGCATCTTCCCCCCACGTAAATGGGCCGTGGCCTTGAAGCAATACACCCGGCACCGCCATCACATCTAAGTTTCTTTTCTCAAACGTTTCGATGATCAGCCGGCCCGTTTCTACCTCATAACCACGATTCACTTCTTCTTCTGTCAGAAATCGAGCACACGGAACAGCGCCGTAAAATGTATCGGCATGTGTTGTGCCCATTGCCTGTAAATCGAGACCTGCCTGCGCCCAAACGGTTGCCCACATGGAATGGCTATGTGAAATACCGCCAATTTCCTCAAAGTGTTTGTAAAGGACAGCATGTGTGGCAGTATCTGATGAAGGGCTGTATTCCCCTTCCACTACTTCACCGTCAAAGTCGACCACAACCATGTCTTTTGCTGATAATTGGTCATACGCTATACCGCTAGGCTTAATAACGAATAGACCGCTGTCACGATCACACGCACTGACATTACCCCATGTAAATTTCACAAGTCCGTATTTCGGCAAATCTAAATTGGCTTCGTATACTTCTTCTTTTAAGCGTTCTAACATACGGTTGTCACTCCTTTCTTTGACATCAGATATGCTACTGCCGCCTCTTCAATCGGAAGGCCGTCTTGATAGCGCTTTAAAAATTCGCCAAAGCCTTTGACATCAAGTGGATCGGGTTCTATCAGTTCTTCTGATGTATGGGCAAACACTTGATGCGTGAGAAATTCAGCCAATGTTTGCTTTTGATGATGGACCATATAGGAAGCGAGGACAGCCATTCCAAACGCACCGCCTTCTCCCGCAGTAGAAACGACTGATACAGGTGTATCAAGCGCTGCTGCCACCATTTTTTGACCAACGAGCGGTGTTTTAAATAACCCTCCATGCCCTAATAACCGATCAATCGCAACCTGTTCATGTTCTTTTAAACGGTCCATCCCTATTTTCATTGCGCCAAAAGCAGAAAAAAGATGGGTACGCATGAAGTTAGCCAGATTAAAGCGGCTTTCAGCTGATCTGACAAAAAGAGGTCTTCCTTCTGGCAGTCTTGTAATATTTTCACCAGAATAATAGCCATAGCTTAAGAGCCCGCCGCCATCTCGATCTGCTTCTAACGCCTGCTGTAATAAGGCTTCGTATACCTTTTCTGACGACACTTGCACGCCTAGTGCGTCAAATGCCTCTCTAAAGATATTCATCCAAGCATTTAAGTCACTTGTACAGTTGTTCGCATGAACCATTGCAACTGGCAGTCCGTCCGGCGTTGTGACCATATCCACTTCTGGATACACACCCTTTAGCTCCTGCTCTAGCACAATCATGGCAAAAACAGATGTCCCAACTGAAATGTTCCCTGTCCGTTTTTCTACACTGTTTGTTGCCACCATGCCCGTTCCGGCGTCACCTTCCGGGGGGCAAAATGGAATCCCTGGCTGTAAGTGTTTGCCTTGATCTAAAATGGCTGCTCCTGCTGTCGTTAACACGCCAGCCTCCTCGCCTGCTAAATAAACATGCGGCAGAAGGTGACGGAGCTTCCACGGATAGCCTTTTTCTGCGATCAAGTCTTCAAATTGATGGAGCATTTCTTCATTGTAATCTTTCGTTTGTTCATCAATTGGGAACATGCCAGATGCATCTCCAATGCCAATGGCCTGCTTTCCTGTTAAAAGCCAGTGAATGTATCCTGATAGAGTGGTCATATATTCTAAACGGGAAAGATGTTTTTCTTCTTCTAATATGGCTTGATACAAATGGGCAATGCTCCATCTTTCTGGAATATGAAATTGGAAGACATTCGTCAGTTTTTGACTCGCCTCAATGGTTGTTGCGTTCCGCCATGTGCGAAACGGAACGAGGACCTCTCCTGTATGATCACATGCCACATAGCCATGCATCATAGCTGATACCCCAATTGAGCCAATGGTTTGAATGGTCACGCCATACCTTTGCTCGACTTGCTCTTTCATCTCTCGGTACGCTACTTGAAGACCTGTAATGATATCAATTAAGTTGTACGTCCAAATTCCTTCCTGGAGAGAACTTTCCCACTCAAATGCACCTTGGGCAATTGGCTGAAACGCTTCATCTATTAAAATGGCTTTAATTCGTGTTGAACCAAATTCAATCCCTAAAGATGTCCGTCCTTCTTTTAAGGCTTTGGTCGTCTCTTCATGATTCATTCTGCGTTCACCTCCATGATTGGTAGCGGTTTCAATTTTAGTTTTCTAGATTCATTGATTCTATGTGCACATTCACAATATAATATTTGTACGTACATATGTCAATAATAAATATAGTTGTACATACACAATATGACAAAAACCTGCACTTTTCTAAAGCTGAAACGTCAGAAAGGGAAAGCGCCTGTTTTTGATTCGACAACCATGTTAAAATATGTCCATACAATTTCTTCTCAATCCGAGTAGATGATCAACTGAGAAAGAAGTGAAACGATGAAAAAGAAGTACCAGATCATTATCGATGATATAAAAAGCAAAATACTAACAGGGGATTACCGGATCGGGGAACGTATTCCAACTGAATCAAGCCTGCAGGAGATGTATCAAGTGAGCAGGCATACCGTTCGAAAGGCCATCTTAGAATTGTCGAGTGAAGGTTTTTTGCGAAGTGAGAAAGGTTCAGGCACATTTGTGACCAATCAATATCAAACAAAGCCTGCGGGACATGCGCATATGAAAACGATTGGGGTTATCACGACATACATATCCGATTACATTTTCCCTTCCATCATTCGAGGCATTGAAAGCCGATTAAACGAAGAGAACTATTCGTTGTTACTGGCGAGTACAAATAATGATGTAGAACAGGAGAAAAAAGCGCTCGAAATGATGCTGTCCTTTGGTGTGGACGGACTCATTGTCGAGCCGACGAAAAGTAATTTATATAATCCGAACATCTCGTACTACTTATCTTTTAAAGAACAGGATGTACCGCTCATTATGATCAATGCCTATTATGAGCAGTTAGAGGTTCCTTTTCTCTGTTTGGATGATGTGAAGTCCAGTTATTTAGCCACAAAAGAGCTGATCACCTCGGGACATCAACAAATCGGGCTCATTTCAAAAACAGATGATTTACAGGGAAAGTACCGAATGAAGGGCTATATTCAAGCGCTCGGCGAAGCCAAGCTTAATTTCCTGCCTGAGCACGTAATCTTTTTCGATACAGAATCGAAGCAGCATTTGGGGGATGATATTAAAACTTTCTTATTAAAGCATCAGCATGAGCTGACTGCCCTTGTTTGCTATAACGATGAGGTTGGATTAGAAGTTGCCAATGTATGCAGTGACATCGGTCTGTCCATTCCAGAGGATCTTTCCATTATTGGACAGGACAATTCGTATATTGCCCAGAAAAATGCCAATGTGAAGCTAACAACACTGACGCACCCTCAGGAGCAAATGGGCCGGGATGCAGCAGACTGGATGATTAAAAAGGTGCAAGGGAAAAAGAATCTCCCTCATCAAACCTTTTATGCACCTGAATTGGTTCCTGGTGAAACGATCAAACAAATGAATGCAAGAAAAAAATGAGCCCTTTTTGGAGAAGGCTCATTTTTTATATGATTAGATCTCTTCTTTAGGGGTAGGCACTGCGCATACGCCATCTGCACATGCTGCTTCAAATGAATTGGCAGCCGCTTTCTCAGCTTGAGCTGAATCTTCTGTCCAAGCCGTTTCAAGAGCACGGAGGAAGGTATCGGCTGGCTGTGCACCTGCCACTGAATATTTGTCATTGATCAAGAAAAACGGAACAGCATGAATACCAAGCTGCCTCGCTTCTTGTTCGTCTTTTCGGACATGATCGGCAAACTCTTCGCCACCTAAAATTTGCTGTACTTCCTGCAAATCAAGACCTGCTTTTTCTGCAATGTCTAAAAGGGTTTGACGATCGCCAACATGCTTTCCATCTGTAAAATATGCTTGAAACAGCTCTCCCATAACGAAATCGCCTTTCCCCATTTGACCAGCATATTGCGCCAATCGATGGGCATCAAAGGTGTTAGTCAACACAAGTGGATCAAATTGAAAATCGATTCCTTTCTCTTTGCCGGCCTGCTTCACCTGCTCATTCATTGCCATGGCCTGGCTGCGGCTCATTCCATATTTTTTGACGAGCATATCATGGACATCATAATCGACCTGAGCAGGTGCATGTGGATCAAGTTCAAAGCTTTTAAACTCGATTTCTATCTGTTCCTTTTGAGGGAATTGTTCAAGCGCTGTTTCTAGTTGTTTTTTTCCTATATAACAAAAAGGACAGGCGATATCTGACCAGATTTGTACTTTCATGTTCATCTTCCTTCCGTGTTTACGCTTTTTCTTTAACGATGTAACAATTATAGTTACAACAAATCGGTTATGTCAAGATTCTGATCTAGATTCAAATGAAAAAGCCTCTCCTTCTAAGAAAGGAAAGGCTTTGAAAATGACTATTCTAAATTTGCATGATGACCGTACATTGTATGTGTGTCGAGTTCTTTCATTTCCATTAAACGTAAAATGACCGCATCGTATGTCAGAAGTAGCGCTTGCTCAAATAGCGAGCCCATTGGCTGAATGGTATGATGGCTTCCTTCCTGTTGATCCTTTGGTGCACCTGACAGTAAGATGACTTTATCCGATAGATCAGCTAGAGGTGACTCAGCAGAAAGCGTGAAAGCTGCCACTTTTCCGCCAATTGCTTTCGCCTTTTTTGCAAGGACAAGCAAAGTCTCTGTTCGGCCAGATCCGCTCCCCACAATCAAGAGATCTTCTTCAGTAAAGGAAGGTGTATTGGTCTCACCGACCACATAAGCCTTGACTCCAATATGCGAGAGTCTCATGGCAAATGATTTTCCCATCAAACCAGACCTGCCAGCACCTGCCACAAAGACCTTTCTTACAGTTAAAAGGCTTGAAACAAGCCGCTCTGCTTGATCGTCTTGAATAGCGGGCGAGTGCTCAGAAAGCTCATTTAAAATGGCTTTTACATAGTCACTGGTCTTCATGATTGTGCGATCAGCTGCTTCATTTGTGCGGCCACTTCTGCTTTATTGTCCTGGCTTGCGATACCGCCGCCGACAATGATCAAATCAGGGTTTAATTTCACGACTTCAGGTAACGTATCAAGCTTAATTCCGCCTGCAATGGCTGTTTTTGCTTGTTTGACGACTTGTTTAATGGTCATAAGGTCAGCAAATGAGTTTTGTCCAACCGCTTGCAGGTCATAGCCTGTGTGTACACAAATATAATCGACTCCTAGCTCATCCAGCTCTTTTGCCCGGCCAGCGATATCTTTGATACCAATCATATCCACTAAAATCTGTTTCCCTCTTGCTTTCGCTTCTTTCACCGCTCCTTGAATGGACATATCTTCTGCCGCTGCAAGAATGGTCACGATATCTGCTCCAGCTTCGGATGCCTGCTGCACTTCATAGCCGGCCGCATCCATAATTTTCAGATCGGCGAGTACACGTAAGTTTGGAAATGCCTGTTTGACTTCTTTGACGGCACGCAAGCCTTCGTTGATCACAACAGGTGTTCCAATTTCGACTACATCGATAGATCCTTCTACTTCTTTGATCAGCTCAATCGCTTCTGGTATATTCACTAAATCTAATGCTAATTGTAATTTCATGAACATTCACTCCCGTTTTTTCATCTCATCTTCAAGAGCTCCGTGAATAGGGCTTCTTGAACGATGAAATGAGTATAACAACAGGATGGAAGCAATCCAAGTACGCACTTTTTTTTTACATACTATACTTTTTCGCATATGGTTACAAAAAAGATACTGTCTTTCGACCAGTATCTCAGCGCGCGGACAAACCCTCGCATTCGGTGTCAGGTCTATGTTGTGATGCCGCCTTTCCTATACTGCAAAGGTTTTCAAATCACGCTGAAAAGAAGACAAAGAGCTAAAATAAAGTGATTTTAGCTCTTTGTCTACAACGGTAGTCTTTCTATTTATCATCCTTTAAAAAATTGCTGTCGAGATACTGTTTTCCCCAATCATACATCGACTCTAAAATCGGCATTAAGCTTTCTCCTAGTTCTGTGAGTGAATACTCAACCTTTGGCGGAACGACAGGATAAACCTCCCGATGCACAATATGATCTTCCTCTAATTCTCTTAGCTGATTGACAAGCATTCTTTGCGTAATCCCAGGCATTAACGACTTTAGCTCACCAAATCGTTTTGTCCCTTCTCTGCCAAGGTGCCATAAAATCAGCATTTTCCACTTACCGCCGATAATATTCAGCGTCAGCTCTTTTTCGCAATTGAACACTTTATTTTCCATACGTGATGACAACAACATACACTCCTTTGGTTCAAACCATTTACGCTTTATCATATACTGCGGCAAATTAGATTGTCGAGCATACGGTCTTCGTTATTGATTCTGTTTATTCACAAAAGACATGACAGCCTCTGTCATTTTTTGTGCTTCTTTTGGCGCTCTGTCTGATCCAAACCATTTATTCAAGTCACTGTGGCTCAGCGAATGGACCCGAAAGACAAACTTAGAACCTTTATCATGATTCAGTTTTTCTGCAAATCGGTACACCTCAGGATTTTGCCAGCCTGTAACCAAATAGACTGGAGGTACATTCTTTTGATTCATATAAGTGACAGGTGATGCCTTTGTCCAATTCTCCTCTTGTTTGCCAAAGACTTTTTTGTACGATGGGATGGCTTGTATAAATTGATTGAGGTTTAACGGTCCGTCTAGAACAACAATGGAATTGATCGTTTTTGGCGACAGTCCCACACGCTTTAAGTAAGTCGAATCTGTGGCCACCAGTGCTGTCAAATGACCGCCCGCTGAGTGACCCATGACATTGATTTTTGATGAGTCAATTTGATACTCATCTGCATGATCCTTGACCCATTTGATGGCGTTTGCCGTATCATCTGCCATCTGCTCATAGTTGGCATCAGGGTGAAGCCTGTAATTCATCGAAACAAACACATACCCTTGACCAGTAAAATAATCCGCCTTTGAAGCAACTCTATTCTTATCTCCGCCTGTCCAGCCGCCGCCATGGAGATAGATCATGACTGGGTGCTTCTTCTTTTTGTCTTCATCTTTGCCCTTTGGCATGTACATATCGAGTGTTTGCTGTTTGTTTTGTGTGTCTGCATAATGGATGTTTGTCGTCGGCTTAGGCTGGTTGAAGCGGAACACAAAGAATGCACATACCAATAAGCCAGCGATGACTGCCGCAAATAAAAACCATTTCATCATTCGATTCAATGTCATTGCACCTTTCTATGTTGGGATGGAGAAGCATGATTCGCACATATGTAGAGAGACTAGCCCGATTCATTTGAAACGACTTGTATGACTTGAACCGTTTCACAATAAAAAGAAAAATACTGTTCTTCATAGTCTTCGACAAAGTAATTGATGTTTTCCCAGCCTCTATCCAAAAGCTGAATGTCCAATAAAATATAGTCATCATTTGTTAACTCCAAATCTTTGATTTGAACAGAAGAGACATTGGTGAATTTCAGATGAATGTCTGCTTGCAGATTCGGGGAATCATATGGGATGTGTAGAACAATACAGTTGATCAAGTCGTAATGTTCATTATACTCTTTAAAGTAGTGAAATTCATTGATTTGCTTTAGATGGTTGATATTGAAATCAGGGATTTGTTTCTGGATTTTTTCATTTAGAAACCATGTCATCGTTTGTCCTCCAAGAGGTTATTGTATAAGTGCAATGATTCGTTTTCTTGTTTCTTCATGGTATTGAACATAGGAATGCAATAAAGGATACGATTCAAGGATATGTTGATACGATTTGATTTGGGGATATTGCTCTTCAAATGACTGACGCAGCACGTTTAACTGTTTTTTCGGTATTCGTTTATGATCGACCACATAACTTAAGCTGCCTACAACAAGTGAAAAAAACATATAAAAATCATCTGAAAATATACCAGTTTCCTCTTCAAAAGAGACGATATCATCTGGATAAGCATAATCTAATAAGTATTGATAACGTTGTTTTAAATCATCGAATAAATCTTGTTTATCACGGCTGATTTTCATGGATCTTTCCCCATTCTCTGAATGTTTTTAATTCTTATTTAGACGCTAATGAGATCTTCCTATACACTGCAAATAAATTCCTGTGAGTCGAAACATACGTTTTTCGATTCTATTGCGAGTAACATCCCATTGATGTTAAATAGAAAATTTGCATTTGCTTCAAATTCTTCAAGTAGTTCATTTTTAAGGTTCCCTATCCCTTGAGGATGGTAACTGCATTCGAAAATTTGCCAATTCATCTCTTCTTGTATCAATTCTTCAAATCTATCATTACCTTCACCCCCATTATAATAAAGACTTGCCACATTCATAAATCGCAATTCATGATGCCGAGCATCATTTATTTCAGTTATACTAATGCTTATGACTAGTTCTTTACTAAAAAAATCAAATGAGAGTGCCAGTACATCACAGACACCATCTAAATAATCGATCCATTTCTCTATACTGCTAAACAACTCATTCACTCCCCTAACGTATTCCCCTATTTTTTCAGGATGAACTCTATTCTTATCTTGTCACGGAGTTTGTAAATATTCTTCAAATGAAATAAAGTCCGCTTTTTTTCGAAATTTGCTTAAGATATTCTGATCTCCTGTAAAAATAACATCTGTCGAATCAAAAAATCCGATTTCAAACACAGCTTGAGGAATAACGGGTGTATAATTCACGTTCCAATATCGTTCATTATCTTCAATTTGAGGTATTGAACTGATATTCAAATGATCTACATGACGAGGCAATGCGGTCAAAACAGCGAAAATAAAAGAATAGGAATAGTCATGTAAGAATTTTTTGAAATGTTCACCCTTCAGAAATAAAAAATCCGTATAATCTGGCATTACTTCTGAATGGGATTGATTTTGCCGATCATGAAGCATTGTGAGTGTCACATCACTTATGACCCAATGATACTCTTCTACGTTTAAATTGATTTTCTTCATTAATTCATTTACTTCGAATAAATTTTTCTCATTTGCTAATACGATTCTCATTACTTGCTCCACCTCATCAATTTAAAACATCAGACGAAACTAAAAATATTCTACACTATCAAAATCTGACCATAATCTCCAGTCAGTGTTCGTGTTTATATTTACAATGAATAACCTTATCTTCAAATACATAGAACATGTAGATATATGTAAAATTTATTATTTAGTTTTATAATTTCGAATAAGTTCTTTTCTAAAATCATCAGGAAGTTTTTGATTCGGAAATACAACTGAAATCCAATCTAATACAATCTCATCTAAAGTTCTCCACGTTTTTAACAATTGTTTATTCATCTGTTCTAATTGATGAATCGCTAATACTCCTATCTCATAACCTCTTTCGCCATAAATGATCCATTTTGCAGAAGGGGAAACCCATATCACACGTGAAGCAATATCCATCATGCTATCATTTACACTCTCTATCGGATAATCCGTTAAGAGATCAAGGTAATCACTTGGCGTGAGGTTTAATGGGATTTTCACCCAAGGATAATAACCAAAATCACGATAATAATCATCCATGCTCTTCTGCTCATCTAATACAGCCATGAGTATATAGTCATCATGATGATTCAAAGCTAAACCTTTTAACATTTCCCAGCTATCATCTGATAACAACCAATGGAATTCTTCGAATAAATAATGAGGGGGGTTCGTTTTCAACACTTGATCAGGGAATGTTTTTGTACTGTGAACGAGCGAATGAACAAACAATAAAACATGTTCAAGTTCTTTTGGATCGGATATAAACAAATGTTTCACTTTACGCTCCTTTCATATCTTCGGATGGGTCTATCATCAGTCATTAATACTCCATTTCACCGCTTTAACATGACGCATAATGAGATAGCATTTGAGTGAAATAGTCATCGAATATTTTTTGATCCTTCAATAATCCTTCAAGCCAATTTGCTAAAACAGGGTGATTCAGTGGTTTCCAGCCTTCTTTTAATAACCTATTTTGCACAGAATCTTTTGTTGATACCATCCCAATGATACAAATTTCCATATCTCTATCTGCCCAAATCGCCCACTGCAAAGAATGCGATAACCAGATCACTATGTATGAATTCGTTATGATATCATCCGCTATTGACTCTTTTGGGTGCGTCCATAGTGCATTTACATAATCCTCACCTGTAATATCCACACTCGCTTTCAGCCAATTATAATACCCAAATTCCTTCAAATAATATTCGGCTGGATCTGGTTGAAGGACTGCAGTCAAAAATTCTCTATCTTGTGTAACAGCTGATAACTCTTTTATGGTTGGTAAAATATCATCACTCAATGCCCAATCAAACTCTTGAAACAAAAAACAATCAAATGTCTTCCGGAAGACTTGTTGTGGCAGCATCTTATTTGTGTCAAACACATGGTCTACTAAATTCTTATAGAATTTGAATTCTTTTTCTGAACGAATAAATAAGTCTTCAAGCCGTTTCAAACAACTACCTCCACTCTTGTCGAACTAGTAATTTTTTAATTCTTCCTCTATATCTTCTTTTAATGTTTGAATTTCAATTGACACCGAATCATTTCGATTATAGAAAATGGACGGATTGATTCCATCTGCTATCATTCCCGGCAGCCACTCTTCTATAAAATCGTCTAAATCAATCATTTCTGGCATAGATTTTCCCCATGGTTCAATCGAACAATAAGCGGCATGCTCCTTTGTCGGCCAAAAATGAAGCTGCGTTACACCATATTCATCCTCTGACATCACCCATCCCTTCTCGTTTCTTAATGACCAAACCTCTTCAAAATCAACAATCTTTTTGATGAAATAGTCATAACGTTTTTTCGCAGGTAATTGGATGGTGGTTTCTAATTCTTTCGGATGCATGGACAAGCGTCACTCCTTTTATTTAGATTGAGCCTTAGCCATAAGAATATAGCAAGCTGATATATAGGAACTATTGGTACTTTTCTATCCAGTCATTCAAATCATCTGCACAATGCAAGTAAGAATGAGGTGAATCTTTCAAATCAATTCCACTCAAAAGAATCAACATATCCCAAACTTGATCATCGGCTATTTCTGGATCGTCTGCAGAAATGTAAATTTCAGCCCAATCAGATACTTGTTCTCTGGTAATCGTCCCCTCTAAGACTTTTCGTATTTTATTTAAACAGTCTAGCATTTTTAGTTCGTCCATTAATTACATCATTCCTTACTCAACACTCACTTCACGTTGTAAACTGCCTATATTTCATATTTGATAATATCCTCCATTGACATACCTTTAAAATATAAAGAAAGAATGCTTTTAATAGTGTATTCGCTAAGTATACCAATCGGGTTAAATATCATTTTAGCCGTTGTTGAATCAGCAATCTCTAAGTCCATAACAGGTGCAATGGAACCTTCTTTTCCCTCGCTCACGTAATAATTTCCATCTCGGTATTCCACGAATTTCAGATTTTGTAGATCCTCTTCTTTTATAAAATCTTGATTTATTTTTGTGATGACTTTCCATGAACCATTTAAAAAGCCTGTCAAACCTGAATTTGCAACAAATAATCCATTCTCTTTTTTCATCAATTGTTTTAACTCACTTTTTTCTATTCTTTCATCAACAAACAAATCATAGTATTGGATTAAAATATCATCATATTGATTTTTTCCCTCACCTGAAATGATTAAAGCGTAGCTCATTTTTCCAATGTCCTCTAATGGGAGTTCAATAATAGCTCCTGGTTCTATTTTAGATAAAGTTTTTGCTTTTTTAGTTGTTACTTTAATATCCGTTACTTCTTTCTCATTTAAATCATCAAAATAGTGACTGCCTCCATTGTTTAAGACCGTCAGGATGGTCAAAAGCATCTCATCAATCGTTGGCTTTCTCTCCAAATGTTCCTCAGTCATTTCATAAAATTGTTCGATCGCTTCTTCAAAAATATCTAGTCCGTCATCACCAATCATGATGTTCTTTTTCTTATGTTCTTCTTCCCAAAAGCCCATTTAGAATACACTCCTTATATATTGCGTTCTTTATTTCATCAAGTGTTATGTATGCTATTCTCATTTCGCTATATCACGATAAACGTATACTTGTATAAACTGTTTTATTTGCACGTTTGAAAAGTGCCACTTCATGATCCGTTAACCATTTAAGCTCTCTCAGATGATAAGAAATTTCTTCTAAGTAGGTATCGGTTTCAGCAATTAATTTTTTATCTAAGATATTTCGTTTATTATCTTCAACTACAAGATAAAGAGTAAACTGATTTAAATCTAATTCGATAAGTGGGTAAGCTTTCTTTTTTTATCGGGACTTAGTTTTGTTTTCCCTTTAATCTCCGCTTTATATTCCTTCTCTTTCATTTTCTTAAATGTCGCTTTGACTAGCTGACTGTCCCATTTTTTTAGTTCAAACAGATAGAGCAGCCCATTTTCCAAAGTCTCTGCTAAGATTTTTTTCTTATTTATTGCATTTTCAAATTCACTGTAACAAAAGGGTACTTCTAGCTCATACGTATTTTTTAAAAATAACATGTTAGGTTCTTCTTTTGAGGTACTAATTAATTTGTAGTCTTTAAAAGATCCACATATCAAAATAATAGCTTCACAATTTTTCTTTTGGATTCTTTTACCTAATTCCCATAAAAACATTTCTGTCACACAAAGGGATTGGCTAGCTAAAATTCCACGATCGTCGTCTGACATTAATTGTATATTTTTCAAATACACTTCTTATAAGCCTCCTAATAAAATTTTAATCACCTTGGCCTTGAATGTTTGCTTATATTATTCCTTTGCTTTCTTTACTGCAAATGCTCTACTTTATATTGTTCCCATTGAAGCACCATTTCTCTTCCTTTTAGACCGGTTGAAAAAATCCTAGCTGCTTAGAAATTGAAGAATTTCTGTTGCTTCTTCATAAAGTTCATCAATTAATGGTAAAATCATTCCCCACAAATCTGCTTCATTTTCAAATTCTATTAAATATCCTTTTTTGCTCACGAGATTATTGGATACACAAATCCAAATATCAAGATGGTCTATACAATAACCTTGATCACCTTCTTCACCATCATGAAACTCTTCGTCACTTAGGTAATCTACTGAAAAATATATGGATGAATGATATCCTTCTGTAAAACAATCTGAGACTTGAATTTCTCTCCCTCTACATTTTTTTCCATATACGAATCGTCCAAATTCAGCATTGATCGTAAACCTAAATCTTTAAATTTTGCTTGTTTTTCTTTCACTAGATTCAGTGCGATATTTGATATCTCTTTTTCGATATCTGCGATAGATTCTTTGGTCAGCGTGTTTAATTTAACTTTCTTCAACTTTTCCTCCAGTATAAAACCCTCCCTAATTCCTAGAGAGGGTTTTAAATTTAATACTAAAAGTAATTCATGACATTCTTACTACTAAATTAATTTACTTCTATATAGCTTATTTTCTACCAAAATATAAAGATATTCTCCAACTACTTTGTAAGTAGGATCACACTGTGAGGGATCAATTCCATCTAAAAATAATTTCATAATAAACATTTCATCGTCAACTATTTTAAAAGCATACTGTTTATTTTCCATATTATTAAATAACAAGATTTGACTCTCAGAAACATATAGTTGGTCACAGTACCTGTATTCTTTTCTATCTAGGTGGTACATTTTCTTTTTTTGACATGACTGATTTTCAGGGTTTAAATCGTAAGAAAAAGTTGAAATAACAATTGTTTGCTCTTCTTCATAGCTAGTGTATAGTTCTGAACCTAGAGTTTGTATTGAAGAGCATTCATACATTATCCCTTTAAATTCTTCCTCAAATAACATTTCTCCTATAATTAAGTTAATACAGTAAATTCCTTTACCCTTAGGATTTAATTCATCAAATATCCCCTCTTCTGACATACCAATCCATAATAATCCATTTTCATCCAGATGAAATGTATTAACACCTAGTAAAAATGAACATATTTCTACCATATTATTTTGTTTTAAATCTAAAAAATTTATTTTACATATATAATCTTGTTCAAACACAATGACAATGGTATCGTTTATTTCTTGTATTAAATAAATATAGCTATCAGAATCAAGTTCATTTAATGATTTATTCATTATAATAATATGATCCTTGACTACTTGAAGTATTAGTTGATCATCAATAAGAAATACCTTATATATTTTCTCATCTCTTCCAACATTAAAATAAATTAGATCTTCTTTTGGAAAATCAATTACTTTCTCTGTAGTTATTTTACTTATCAATAATCTCAACTCCTAATATGGAAAGCTTGTTCTTAAAGTACCATCTTTTTGGACTACCACTCTAACTCTCTTTGTTTTTTTTCCTTTCCCATTGACACCAACATATTTTTTATAAGTTTTCTCATAAACTGTTGAGCCAGGTTTATTCCCAGCTCTAGCCTTTCCCGTCTTCAAGGTATCCCGTGTAGTTCTTTTTAATGTTTTATTACTTCTAAATTTTCCCTTATTTTTCTTTTTAGATTTTGCAGAGTGACCTGATTTGATATGGTCCCAATCAACACTCTTTACTTTTCGTTTTCCGCTACTTTTCGTAAAATTATAAGCCCTTTTCGCTCCCTTTAATTTTCCACCACCCAAAAATCCTGATACGGTTGCAGCCGCCACGCCTTTCCAATTTTTTCCTGATTTATGTGCTTTGTATCCATCATATGCCGCAAATCCTGCATTGACAACAAACCATACCCAATGGCCGTCTGGGTCCACATTCATGACTGGGTTGTTGTTTCCATAGGTATATCCGTTTTGATCTAGTGAATCTCCATCGCTTCCTGGGTCTGGGTCAAGTGATAAGAATACGCCGTTTTTTGGTTCATAGTATCGGGCGATTAAATAGTAAAGTCCTGTTTCTTCGTCGAAGCGGTAACCAGCATAGCGATATGGGTTTCCTTTTACTTCTTCATCTTCTTTTACTTTTGTTGGAACGCCCCATGTATCGTATTCGTACTCAGCGGCGATTTTTCCTGCACTATTTGTGATGGCTATGACATCACCGTGTGCATTGTAGTGATAGAAATATTTTTTCTCGTTTTGTGTGAATGCAAGGAGTTGTCCACTGTCACCGTATGTGTATAATTTTGTGACTTTGTTGTCTCCATCTGTTTCATATAAAACATTCAGGCTGTCGCCGTCATAAAAGTAATTGGTGACTTTTCCATTCACTGTTTTTTGAATTCTGTATCCACGCTCATCATATTTGTAAGTGACAAGTGGCTTGTCTTCGCCTTTTTTCGTGATGGCCGTTATGTTATCTTCTGCATCCCATTCATAAAGGAATTGTCCGTCAGACGTTCGGTTGCCATTTTTGTCATAAGTTAAAGTCTCATCATTTACCTTTGTCAGTTGGTTCATGATGTTGAATGATGCGTTGATTGTTTTTTTAGTGCCATTTTTTTCAGTCGTAACTGTTTTTCTGTTTCCAAACCCATCATATGTGTACTCAATGACCGTGCCATCTGGATGACTTTCTTTGATCAATTGATCTAATTTTCCATATTCATAACGAATCTTCCCGTTGCTTCCTTGATCAACCGTTATTCTGTTTCCATTTTGATCATATTCGTAAGCTTCGTTTAAGATCGTCGTGCCTTGGCTTGTTCCAATGTGCAAATCATTGATTAAGTTGCGCTCATCATAAGCAAAGCTAGCACCACTGCCGTTACCTGTAATAAAGGACTGGACATTTCCGTTTTCATCATAATCAAACGAATACGTAGAACTCGAATCCTTCATCTGCGTCATTTGATCAAGCTTATTATAACTGAATTGGTTCGTTCCTTTTTGATTTCCGTGTGTCCACTCAAAGTATTTCAGTTTATCTGAATTGGTTGGATACGTCCAAGTTTGGCTGCTGCTGCGCTCCGTTAACTTTGTGATGCGGTTTTGTTGGTCGAACGTTCTGTTTTTGGTTGTGTTTTGTTCTTTGTTGACAACCGTTGTTTCGTTCCCGTTTTTATCATAGCTAAAGTGATATTTTTCTGTCCCATTGTATGACTTGGATTTCACTCGGTCTGTTCCATCATACGTGAGAGACACTTCATGTCCATTAGCAGAAATGGTTTTGATTAAGTTGCTATTCGCATCATATTCACTTTTTAACACATTTCCTAATGGATCAATGGTTTTTGTCAATTTGCCCATAAGGTCGTATTCAAATTGATACGTCTGATCTGACTCTGCACGAATGGTTTTCGACTGTTCATTGCCCTCTTTATCATACGTTCTCACAATGGATGTCCCGTTAGACAAAGTGATTTTCTTCAGCTGATCAGCCTGGTCATATTCGAATGTTGTTTTTTCGCCTTTCGCGTCGGTTTCAGAAAGCTTTTTGCCCGTTTCGTCGTAGGTAGATTGAGATGAGTAACCAAGCTCATCCTCTTCTTTAACAGCATAGTTCCCTTTCTCGTCGTAAGTGGTTTTCGTTAAAAGACTACCTTCTACTAGACGGATATCATCAAACCAAACCGTTCCAGTCGCGCTTTTTTGGAAAACAATCTGAACGTCGACTTTTTTCAATGGTTTTGTTTTTGGTATGACAACCGCTGCTCGGTTCCACTCTTGTGTACCGGTTGGGAATTTCGCATTAAACGTTCCTGTTGTGCCATCTGTATACGTGACGGACGCTTGAAGTGAGTAATCATTTTCATTTGAGGCTTTGACACTTTCAGCCTTAGACATCCCAGTCAATGTGACATACACAGATTGATCATTCGCACTTTGTTCAATCGGTACAGATTGTTTATAGATGGCATTTGCTTGAGTTGAAGAGGTTCTTGTCATTTTTAACGAAACGTCATCGTTAAAGCCTTCTTCATTATCTAATGAACCACCTGACCCACTCCAGCTTGTTGTTTTATCCGTAAAGGAATTATTTTTTACTGGATTATAACTTGATGAAACTTCGCCTTTTTCTAGCTGAATCTCATCGAACCAAGCTTTTCCTTTTCCAGCCTTATCTCGATGATCCACTTCCATATAGATCACAGCTTTGCCTGCATGAGATGGCGTCGTAAACGTGACTTGGCGTTTTGTCCAATCGTTTTTGCCTGATAATGTGCTGTAGCCATTGCTGATCCATTGAATTCGCTTATTATTTGTATCTCTTAAATCAATGTTAAAAAATGCTCTTGCTTTCGTTAGCTCTGTCTTTATTTTTCCACTCAGTGTATACGTCGTATTTGGCTCTAGTATTACTTCTTGAGTAGCAGAAGAATAGCCAAGTTCGGTTCCTTCCGTTGTGGATTGTGAACTGATCTCTAACACTCGATTACCAGATAACACACCACTTTTTCCAGCTGTTTGCGCTAATTTCCCGTCATCCTTAGATGCTGTAAGCTTCCAGCCAGTTAGCGTATCTTCAAAACTGCCATTTTTCAATATACTCGCACCTGCAGCAAGTTCTTTACTCGTTTGTACCAAATTCCCGTACGAGTCATAAATGCTTGCTGAAGACATATTTCCACTTTGATCTGTCTCAGATACAGCATCTAATCCATCGTAGGCGATATCTGTAATATCCCCTTCTGTATCTTTCACTTTAGTGACATCATTATTTTTGTTATACTCGTAGGTTTCTGTCCCGTAAGCATCTTTCGCCTGAATGACGTTGCCATTTTTGTCATACGAATAGCTTTCTGTAGTTTTTCCTTTTTCTACATCATTGGGGTCAGTTTCTTCTACGATTTGGTTTCCTTCATATTTCGTTTTAGTCGTAATTTTAAGCCCTTCCGCATCATCTACAACTTGAATCGGGTTGGCTGCTTCGTTATACGTATACTGTATTTTCCGGCCGTTTGGCTGCGTCAGCATGAGTGTCTTTTTAGATAAATCATATGCGTACTCAAAGGTTTCTTTTTTTGCATTGATCGCTTTGACTAAACGGTGATTTTCATATTGGTATTCTGTAAAAACAGGCTGATCTTCTGTGCTGTTTTGAGAGAATTGTTTAATCAATCTGCCTTCTTTGTCGTATTCATATGAGATACTCGTTCCATCTGAATCAATGACTTTCATTAGGAAGCCTGCATCATACTTATATGAAAGCTTTTTTCCTTTTGGTGCTTGAACCGAGATGATATGACCATCTTCATCATATTCCATTGTTATTTTTCGGCCAGATGCATCTTCTATTGATGTGAGCTGATTGTTTTCGTTATATTTGTATGTCGTTGTATTTTTATGTCCATCTACAACCTTGGTGATTTTCCCACCGTTTTTACTAAAGTGCGCAAAGGTTTGATCCTTCGTTTTTAACATGTATTCATCTTTTGATTCCGTTAATTCAAGGAAAATACCTGTTGGTGGTTGATACGTACCATCTGCTTTTTTTGTAAAAACATGAGTTGTGGCATCCTCATCAATATAGATGGCCCCTTCTTTTGTTGGCGTGATGCTTGTTTCTACATCTGCGTACCACCCTTGACCAAACAGATGGTCAGCTGCATCTAAACTGTTGTAGGTGCGAGCAATTCCAAGTCCCGGTCCTCTTCCATCAATCGACATTTCTTCTTCACTGACAATGACATTACCAGTTGCACCATTAAGCTGACCGTCTGGTATATCAATAATCGACCAGTAATCCTCTGTTCCAAGAAATTCGGCCCCTTCATGGAATGTCGGGTTAAAGGCTGGTGTCGGAATGGTTTCTCCATTTGCATCGTAGGCGGAAAGGGTAAAGGAGTAGTTCTTGCGTCCTTTATAATTTCCATTCGCATTTTCATATACTGGTGATGGGTCTAGCGCTAATTCTCCGCCCTTTCCATCTGTATGAAGCACATATTTCCCACTTTTAACTTCAGTAGGAGTCGGCCAAATATTCTTGTTTTGTGTTGTCCAGTGATCGACATCACCCACATCAAATGATTGATATGCCTTACCATTATAGATGTTAATTTTATATCCTTTTGCATTTTTCACTTTGTCCCAATGTAAATTGAAATAACCTGTTTGGCTCTCTTTTGTATTGGTATAAGCATATCCAGATAAAGCTTTCGGTCTAGATAAATCAGGTAAAGTTGGTCCAGCTGGCGGTGAAGCAATAGCTTCTCCATCTTTATTGTAGGCAATCACTCTGAAGGAATAATGTTTTTGAGCCGCATCTCCTCCAGCATTTTTGTAAGTCGCACCAGGATGAATTGGAAGCTCCGCCCCTTTGCCATCTTTGAGGTGCAATGCATATTTACCTGCTTTGATCTCAGCAACTGTCGGCCATACTTTTTTCCCTTTTGTTGACCATGATGTTTGATTCCCAAGATCCAATGTCTCGTAGCTTTTCCCATTAAACATTTGTAATTTATAACCGGTCGCACCGGAAACTGAATTCCAAGAAAGATCAAAGTAACCTGTTGCGTTGTTATTATTGAAGCCTTTTGTACTAGGTGCTTTCGCTCTAGCTACATTTGGCACGACAGGTTTTACTTTTGCTGACATTGCGCCTTCACCTTGGTCAAAAATTGCACTTACAGCTACCCAATAATTTTTACTTGTCGCATAATTGCCGCCTGAGTTTTTGTAAACTGGAGAAGGATCAACTGCTAATTCAGTGCCACCTTTTCCATCTAAATGAAGTTTATATTTTTTAGCTGCAATCTCGCTTGCTGTCGGCCATATATTTTTTCCTTTTGTACTCCATGATGCTACATTTCCAACTGAAATGGCTTCATACTCTTTTCCGTTATATAGCCATACTTTATAGCCTTTAGCACCAGACACCTTTTTCCAACTTAAATTGAAGTAACCTGTTCCATTTCCATTACTAAAACCTTTTACAGTTGGTGCATTTGCCTGTGGAATGGTATACGTTACTTCAATGACTGGTTTTTTGGTTGAGTTTGTTGATGAGATCAGTTTTTTCCAATGGTCTTGTTTATTTCCATTCGCATGTAATTTAAATCCATAGTTGGCTGTCCCACTATTCCAAGCTTTGATGGTCGATGTCACATCATAGCTCGCCCATTGTCCTTTATATACATTGGCTTTGCCGATGTTTTTGGAGCTTGGTTTATTGTTCCATGTTAGTTTTGTATGGTCATAGTTGGCATTCACTGTATCCAGCCAAAGACCAGTAGCCTTCGTCCCGTAATATGAATGAGCAACATATGTTTTAAGCGTCGCTTTTGTTACATTCATATTTTGAATCGGCTTGAATGAATTAAACTTCATAAACGCATAGTTTGTACCAGTTGTTTTATCGTAATAACCTGTTTTGAGTACATAACTTTTAAGTTTAGCATCCCATTTTTGCGTAGAGGATGAATAATTTGTTGTTGGGTACTTACTCATGATAAATGTGTCTGCTGACACAGATAAAGAAGTCGAAGGATCGATAGACACAGGATAAACTCGTTCAGGATCTTTGAGCCATTTTTCATCTGCTGTCACACGAAGTAAATAACCATCGTCTTCTTTTTCTAGTTTAAAGCTCACATCTTCTGAGCGAGCCACTTCACCTGACTTTTCATCTAAATTAGAATCCGTCATAAACGGTTTAGGGACTTGAAAAATGGTCCGTTTTTTCTGATCATAAAATGTAATAGAACCGTCTTCCTCAATTTCCCCAGTTAGATCAGTCTTTATTTTAAATGTAAATGAATTGTAGCCATCATATTGATTGAGTACAATATCTTCTTTGTTGTTTTCATTAAAGGTAAATGATCGTAAATCTATATTTGGAAATACCTCTTCATATGTAAGCTCGTTGGTGTTCTCTTTAAATTGTGCAGAGGTATCTTTGGAATTGATTTCTGATTTGTTTTTCCCTGAAGCGTTTAAAATTGAAAATTCAATTTGATGCTTCTTGTGTTCAAATGTTGCATATAGTCCTTGTTTCATTTGCTTTTGAAAAGTTGTTTCTAATTTCGCATTTTCTGTTTCTATTTCTTTTTTCGAGATCGTCTTTAATTCTGGAGAGATGTCCTCCCACTCAGCATCTGGAGCCTCTTTTATATGAATAGGATCAGGATAAACCTCTTGTGTAAATACACCCTCTCCTTCATAAAAAAGCTTGCTGTTTTCTGTTCTTTCTGAAAGAACTTCTCCATCCTTTCCAATTTCATTTTCGTCAATACCTGCCATTTCCAGAGCTTTTGAATTATCTAATTCTTCTAAGCTGTTATGACTTGATTTTGTATTTTTGTCATGTCCTTCTGCAAAAATATCAGTAGGAAACATTGATAAAATCATCACAAACGCTAGTAGTGCTGCAATATTTCTTTTCCAATTTACTTTTCTTTTTAGGTTCATATTAATCTCCTTATCATATATTTGTAACATTTGTAACATTACGCCATATATAATAATACATTCAAAATGATACTTCAATATATTTCTATAAATATATCATTCTTTCAAACTAAACCATATATCATCAACTTATCAATATATCCCCTTTTTCACATAAAAAAAGCACCCTAAACGGATGCTTCAATCAAATGATATTTTTTCAAAATGCGATAGGTGATGTCTTTTGCTTCTATTCCGGTGCCTTCGATATTTGTGGCGAAGATGTAGGTTTTGTTTTCATGTTTGATAAAGCCTACGTACCAGCCGATGCCTGAGCCGGAGCCTGTTTTTCCGTAAAGGGTGGCGTGTTTCTCTTCTTCTTGTACCATCATTCGTTTGACTGTTCTCATGGTCTTTAGGTCAAATGGAAGAGTTTCTTCATATAGTTGTTTGAGGAAACGAACTTGTTCGATAGGAGAAATTCGCAGGGTACTGCTTAACCAAAATTGATCGATTCCGCCAGATATGTCTTCGTTCCCATAATGAATGGCTTTCACCCAACGAGTCATTCGTTCTTCTCCAATGTCACGCGCCATGGCTTGATAGTACCAGACGACTGAATCTCTCATCCCAGATCCTAATGTATGATCCCTATTCCAGCTGTCAATTTCTCTTTTTACACCATCCCAATATTTGATGTCGTATTCATCTCTCACTGCGCCCGTTTGGAGTCCGATTAAGGCATTTGCTACCTTAAATGTCGATTGGGGCGCAAAGCGCTCTTTCGCTCTTTTTTTGTTATACACCCAAGGGGACTTTTCTTTTACTTCTTGAATCACAAACGTGCCTTCCCGATTTTTAAAGAATTCATCTACTGACCACGCTGGTGATCTTGCTTCAGTTGATGACGACTGGCTGATACAAAGTGCCATCAGCACGATGCCAGAAAACAACCATTTTATATACTTTTTCTTCAAGACAACCGCTCCTTTTCTCATGATTGCCATGATTGTAGCATGCTTAAGCGATGGGACATAAGGTACGCTTGTCCTCTTTTCTTTCAAATAAAAAAAGCCGGTTTATATCCGGCTTTTTGCTGTATATTAGCTCTCTTTTTTCTCTTGAATGGCCTGCTTCGCGATTTTTGATATCGTCATATCGTCCATTGGCGGGTTATGGAGCCCGGCACGAATATCTCGATAGTAACGCTGCAGTGGACAGTCTAGACTTAAGCTTTTCGCGCCGACTAAACGCATAGCTTTATCGACAACTTGCAAACTATGATTAACGACGGTATGCTTCACAGCACCAAATTCATTGATTAACAGCTCTCTTTTCTCTGGTTTTTCATACAATGTGGTCGTTGAGTAGATAACGTGGCGTGCTTGTTTTAATAGTAAGTCAATTTCACCAATCAGTGTTTGGACATTTGGCAGGTCACTAATTGTGCCGTTGATGCTATTCGGTGAATGGGTGATGGCATATTGAACAGCATAGTCTCTTGCTGCTTGTGCAATGCCTAAATAGCAGGACGGAATATGTGCAATCCAAGGATTTAGCATACCACCCCGCGGCCCTTTTTGTACCTCAACAAGCATGTCATCTGAAACCTTCACCTGATCTAAGATTAAATCATGACTTTCAGTTCCTCTCATGCCCACAACATTCCACGTTTCTTCTATTGAAACACCTTCTGTGTCTCGATGAATTAAGAAGAATCCCATCGCCTCTTTTTCCTCGATCCATACGCCGACTAAAAAGTATGTAAGTGCTGGTGACATCGTTGTGAAAATTTTACGTCCATTGATGATCCACTCATTACCTGATCTAGTGGCTGTTGTCCCAGGCTTCCCGCCTCTTGTTGGACTGCCTGTCTGCGCCTCGCTCACGGCACGGTTGACAAGGGCGCCCTTCTTCACTTCTTCCGCAAAGAATTGTAGCTGCTGCTCATTCCATTGTTTCTTTTCGTAAATTTCGCCTACAACCCCTTGGTGCCAGCCGATTGATAAGGCAGTCGCTCCGTCCATACTGCCAAGCGTCTCTTGAAACAGAACCATATCCTTCACAGATTGACCTCCGCCTCCGTATTCAGCAGGAAGAGACAACGTTGTATAGCCCATCTCTATTAATGATTCAATATTTTTTTCAGGAAAATAAGCGCCTTCATCATGTTCTTTTGCCGTTTGTTCGATCGTTTCACGAAGAGATTCTAGTTGATTGAGCCATGTTTTTTGAAAATCGGTATCGACAAATAATGCTTTAGACAAAACGTATCCAACTCCTCTATATCTCACAATCTATCATATCTGATTTTTCCAATCGGAATAAATAAAACACACTTTACTTATAGGATTTAATGTGTTAAATTTTATCAATATTAAGTACATATGTCAAAGGAACGTGATGCTTTTATGATTTCAGCTACTAATCTACATAAATCTTATGGGCAGACCCATGTGTTAAAAGGCATTGATTTCACCGTACAAGAAGGTGAAGTGGTCGCCATTATTGGACCGAGCGGATCAGGAAAAACAACACTTCTTCGCAGCTTAAACAGCCTCGATATTCCAGACAAAGGAGAGCTGACGGTTGGTGAAGCCACGATCCAATTTGAACGATATCATAAAAAAGATCTGCTAAAACTCAGGCAGCAATCCTCTATGGTGTTTCAGCATTATCACTTGTTTCAGAATAAACGAGCACTTGAAAATATTACAGAAGGATTGATCGTGTCTCAAAACATGTCTAAAAAAGAAGCAGAAAAGGTCGGAGAGCAATTTTTAACGCGGATTGGACTGCTTCATAAAAAGGATGCATTTCCGAGTGAATTATCCGGTGGTCAGCAGCAACGAATTGGCATAGCCCGTGCACTTGCGATGACCCCTTCAGTGCTTTTGTTTGATGAACCTACGTCGGCACTGGACCCAGAGATGGTAGGAGAAATTCTTGAAATGATCAAAGA
Organism: Bacillus sp. FSL R7-0672; assembly: GCF_038601465.1. Taxonomy (NCBI): domain Bacteria; kingdom Bacillati; phylum Bacillota; class Bacilli; order Caryophanales; family Bacillaceae; genus Bacillus; species Bacillus sp. FSL R7-0672. The sequence continues at coordinate 2,374,097 of NZ_CP152010.1, forward strand.
TATTGCGAGCCAAGGGATGACAATGGTCATTGTGACGCATGAAATTTCTTTTGCAAAGGACGTGGCGGATACGGTGATCTTTATGGCAGATGGCGAAATCGTTGAAAAAGGCTCACCAGAAGACGTCCTATTGAAGCCACAGCATGAACGAACGAAACAATTTTTATCAAGAATTCATCGCGGCATGTGGCAAGAATCGGAGAAAGACAAATGAAACAAAAGACAGTATTCATGATGGCCGGTGTCCTTCTGTTTCTTCTCTCTCTGCTGGGCTGCAGCAGTGTGAAAACCACGACAGATGATGGTAGAAAAATTGTAAAAGTCGCACTGAGTGCAGAGGTCAATCCACCCTTTTTAGCAACAAATGACCGAAACGAACCGATTGGCTATAACATTGATTATTTAAATGAAATGGAAAAAAGACTTCCTCACGTACATTTTGATTACATTTTTGGCGAGGAAGAATCCAATTTAATTGGTGTAGGCGCAGGGAAGTTTGAAATGGCGGCTAATTGGTTTTTTAGTAATCCTGAACGTGAAAAGCGTTTCCTTTACCCTAAGGTCCCGTATGGTTATTCGATGACAGGTTTAATTGTGAATGAATCAGACAAGGAGATTCGATCGCTTGATGACATGACATCTAAAAAGCTGGCTCCTGTCAGCCCTAGCGGAGGCTTGCGTTCGATTTTAAATCAATATAATAAAGAACATGATCCGGATATTCCGCTGACGACTATTGAGAGCCCTTCAAATGAACTTAACTTAAAGCGCGTTGAAAGCGGACGGTCCGATGCAGCATTTATGAACATTTCAACCTTTGATACCATTCAAAAGCATTTAAACCTAAAGGTCAAAGTTGGCGGCATTGTGTCAAAGGAGCCTATCTATCTTGTCTTACAGCCAAGCGAGAAGCAGCTTGCAGAAGATTTGGACCGGATCACCCAAGAGATGATTGATGATGGAACACTGCCTAAGCTGGCGAAAAAGTGGTTTGGGGTTGATTTCTTTCAAGATATTGATGACATCTCAGAGCAAGGCGATCAAAATGAAGAAAGGAAGGAAGCGTCATGACGTTTACAGCTGGAGATTGGCTGCGCATTTTTTTACAGGTGCTTGAACGCCTGCCACTCACTTTTTTCATTATTATCGTGTCATTGTTTTTTGCCATCATCATCGGCTTGCTATTTGCATGTATTCGTATCAAACAAATCCCAGTACTGAAGCAATTGGCTGTTATTTATTTATCTTTTACACGGAGTACGCCTTTAATTGTTCAGCTTTTCTTGATTTATTTTGGCCTGCCTCAGCTTTTGCTTGTGGCAGGGATTCAAATCAATCATTGGGATCGTGTGCTATTTGTAATGATGACGTTTTCTTTACATACGGGCGCTTATTTATCTGAAGTCTTTCGCAGTGCGTATTCATCTGTCGGGAAGGATCAGCTCGAGGCCGCCTACATTGTTGGGATGACAGATACACAGGCGTTGATTAGGATCATTATCCCGCAGGCCTTCCTCATTGCACTGCCGAACCTCGGAAATTACACCATTGATCTCGTGAAAGACACAGCGATTGCCTTTACAATCGGGCTCATTGATATCATGGGACAGGTGAAGATCATCTTAGGAAATAACTACGGAATCGGTATGTTTGAGGTGTATGTGATCATTGCGATTGTGTATTGGCTCATTTGTATGAGTATTGAACTGATCACCATGCTGCTTGAAAGGAAATTTGTAAAAGGCCGCACCAGCCTGTCACGTTAAGGAGGCAATTTTGATGCAAACCATTGATATTCCATTTGCGATTGACCAAGTACCTCTTATTCTAAAAGGCGTTCCTTTTACTTTATTGATTGCACTCGTTTCCATGGCTGTAAGCCTAATGATTGGATCTGTTTTTGCTTTCATTCGTCTCTTTCGCATTCCTGTACTCAGGCAGCTTGTGACGCTTTATGTCTCCTTTTTTAGAGGAACACCTCTTATTGTTCAGTTGTTCGCTTTCTTTTATGGACTTCCTTTTGTTCTAACCAAAGTGAACGATACATTCGGGCTGACCTTTCATCCAGATATGGTCTCCCCATTAGCTGTTGCCCTTATGACATTCAGCCTCCATTCAGCCGCCCATTTAACAGAGGTTGTTCGGAGTGCACTTCTTGCGGTAGACAAAGGGCAGCTTGAAGCAGCAAAAATTGTGGGGATGACGACACGCCAAGCAATGATGCGCATTATTTTGCCACAGGCATTTGTGGTTGCCTTACCGAATCTAGGAAATCAGCTCATTCAGTTATTAAAAGCTACATCTCTTTCGTTTACAATTGGTGTACTTGAAATTATGGGTATTTCCCGGATTATTGCAAATGATGGCTATCAGTTTTTAGAAACATACCTCGTATCTGCGTTGATCTATTGGCTGCTGAGCATTTTCTTTGAACTCGCTTTTGCTTTATTAGAGAAACGAGTCAGCGTGTACGGAAGATCTCTTGGACGATAAAAAAGTCGATCAGGCACGAGAACCTGATCGACTTTTTTTGATCCATTTATTCACCTTTTTTAAGTATGTTAAAGGAAATTGTCCTGCTCTTTCCATTGATTGATCACTATGAATAAAAAAGAGAATGGCTTTTGCCATTCCCCTTCGTTGTCTTACTATTCAGCACTAACTAAAATTTTCACTTGATCTTTTTCATTGATTAATGCATGGAAACCATCTTCGATCACATCATCCAACTTGATTTTCTTTGTGACGAGCGTATCAGCAGAGAAATAGCCTTTTCTCATTAAGTTTAATACAGATGGGAATACGTCTCTGTAGCCGATAATTCCTTTGACTGTACGTTCTTTAATGACAATGTCATTTGGCATAATTTCTGCGCCTTTTTCCCAAATACTCACAATGACTGTTTCACCTGAAATTCTAGTTGATTGGATTGCTTGCTTCAATACAACAGGTACACCTGTCACTTCAAAAGAAACATCGACGCCACCGTTTGTACGGCGTGCAATTTCTTGAACAACATCTTCATATTGAGAAGGATCAACAATGATCGCTCCAAGCTCTTTCGCTTTTTCTTGGCGTTCTTTAGATAATTCTACTGCGTAAATATCAGTAGCACCAGCTGCTTTTAATGCTTCAATAACAAGCAAGCCAATTGGTCCGCAACCAAACACAGCCGCTGTATCGCCAGCTTGTACTTTACTAGAACGAACCGCATATAAAGCAACTGCTGAAGGTTCTACAAGTGCCCCTTGCTCATATGAAATTTCGTCTGGTAATAAATGAAGTAATTCTTCATCGACAGATACATATTCAGAGAATCCACCGCCGCCTCCGGCAAGTCCTAAAAAGCCCATGTTTTCATCTAAGTTGTAAGCACCTTGATGTCCGTGAGTTGCAAAAATAGGCTCAACAACCACTCGATCGCCTACTTTGTAATTGCTGACGTCTTCTCCTACTTCAACAACCTCACCAGAAAATTCATGTCCCAGTGTAATAGGAGCTTTTTCTTTTGTCAGTGGATGAGGTTCATTCACTGGAATGAAGATAGGTCCTCCTAGATATTCATGTAAATCACTACCACAAATGCCGCACCATTTTACTTTAAGTTTCACTTTTCCTGGAGCAACTTTTGGTTCATCAATTTCCTCTAGTCGAATGTCCTTTTGATCGTGCCAGCGTAGTGCTTTCATGTGTAAGACTCCTTTTCTCATCAATTTCATTAACTTACTTAAATAATCATAACATAATTTTTTTAATTTTCTAAGTAGGATGCACTATCTTTTTGCCAGTCAATGAACGAAAGATGACAAAACATAGCAATAAACAGACAAGAAGCATACATACACACCCGGTGACAACGGAGGTTCGGATTGATAAAACATGTGCAAGTCCACCAGAGACACCTGTCAGCATGATCGTCAGAATAGCTTCAATCAAAGCATAAAAACTGGCTACCCTCCCCATCACCTCTACCGGGATATTCGTTTGATAGAAAGTCATAAAACCTGTGTTCGCAAATGCTAAAAAGAATGCTAATATAAAAAATCCAACAGCGGCTGCAAACAATGTGCTGGAAAAAGCATAAATGAGATAGCCACATGCCACAAACAAACTGCCAATCCCTAGCATGATCGAAACAGGCAGCTTCTCCACAATCACCGAATTGAGACCTGCCCCTGCGATAATGCCTGCCCCAGCTATACTCACAAGAAGACCATATTGTGTATCAGTTAACAGCAACACTTCTTTTGCAAAGGCTGTTTCAAGAGAGTCAATGGCAGTAGGAAGTACCGTGATAGCGGCACTAAATAATAAATACACCGCCATAACTTGGCGTGATGTCAAACTAAACCGAAGAACAAGCTTCGCATCCTCTTTTAACATCGAAAGAGAAAAGCGCTTTTGGTCAGCATCTTGTTTGAGCAAATTCGGTAAGCACATCGTTAACAGAGCAGATACAAACAAGCAGATCGCATTTATATAAATTGAAAAAACAGGTGTACCGATTAAAAAAAGCAGACCTGCTGCAGCGGGTCCAAGTAAAAATCCACCCGATTGTAATAATGAGCGAATGGCATTAAACCGTTTTCGGTTATTCGCCGGGATCAATCCTGTCATATAGACCATCGAAGCTGGATGAAACATCGCTTGTGCCATTTGAATAAGAAACATCATCACATACAGGGTAAGCAGATGTCCTGAAAATAACACAAAGGGTATACATGCGATCAGGATAGCCCGGCTGATATCTAAGCTGATCATCACTTTCCGCTGATTCAGCCTGTCAATCAAACTGCCAGACCAGCTGTTTGTCAAAAGAGCCGCAGCCGGTCTCAGCATATAGACGGCTGTGACAGCCAGCACAGAGCCCGTTTCTTGAAAAATAAGCAGATGGAGAGCAATCATATAAATCCATTCTCCTATGTTCGCAATTCCGATGGCTCCAAGAAGCAAACTCATATCCCGCCAATGTTTTTTCATAGCTTTTCCCCCTATTTGTCATAAAAAAATCCCGCCCCCAAGACATTTCTGTCTTGAGGACGGGATTTACTCCGCGTTGCCACCTCAGTTTATTCATCTGTTGCCAGATGAACCTTAGCAGGTCATCATGAACCCATCTCTGTAACGGGAGAATGTCGCTGCACCACCATCCGAAGGAATCCGGTGAAGAGCTAAGAGGCTTGGTTCCATCATGCTGCCCGGCTCCTTCTCAGCTTCACGGAGTTCTCTGTGCGGGACGGCTCATGATGTACTCTTCTCTATTTGCGCTGTGTCTTTATTTCATCACGATCTTCAGCTGAATTGTTACATATTGTACAGCGCCTTGATCAAAGCGTCAATGTTTTTTTCGAGTTAATCAGCATAGATCATCTTTCTCGTCATGCCGCCATCAACGACTAAATCTGTGCCAGTCACAAATTGATTATCCTCATCGGTTAAATAAAAGCAAGCCTTCACAATATCCTTTGGCGTGCCGACTCGATTGGAAAGATGCTGCTTGTGGTCGATCTCTCGAAGATTCTCCTCATCCATCGTTTCAATCCATCCAGGTGAAATGCTATTCACCGTGATATGATCCGGACTAAAAGAAGCCGCTAAGGCATGAGTCAGCGCCGATATTCCACCTTTTGATGCAGCATATGCTTCTGTGTTTGGCTCTGACATGGTCGCTCGGGTGGATGAAATGTTCACAATAGAACCGCCTTTTGGATTCTCTTTTATATAACGTGCTGCTTCTCTTGCACATAAAAAAGTCCCTCTTAGGTTCGTCTGTAACACACGATCCCACTCATCAAGCGTTAATTCATAAGGCGATACTGTGCACATGACACCAGCATTATTAATGAGAATATCAATCGTTTTACAGCGCTCCGCCGCAAACGACATGAACTGCTGAATCTCCTTTTCTTGCCTCACATCCGTTTTCTTAAAATAAGCTTCTAATGATTCTTTTTTTAACTCTTCCTCCAAGCGCTTACCCTTCTCTTCATCTATATCCGCAAGCACCACTCGTGCTCCTTCTTTAGCATAGCCCCAGGCGATCATTTCACCAATTCCATTGGCTGCGCCTGTGATGATAACGGTTTTATTGTGAAATTTCATTGTTTATCCAACCCTTTCTCCATCAGATGTTGTCGTCTATCATACCACTCATATATAGACGATACCTAGCCACATGAAACATAAAAGAACACCCTCCAAGTGATCGTGTCATGAGGAAGGTGTTCCTAGGGAACTCATTGATCATTCTATTTTTCTATATGGTGAATTTAAAAAGCAGCCTTTAAAATATCTAAGTAGTCGGCTTTCGTAACGGTACGAACATTGCTTGATGTAGAGCCGTTTTGTTCTGCTAATTCAGCCATTTTTTCAAAATCCTCTTCTTTAACATAAGATAAGTCTTTTAGTGCTGGAATACCTAAATTTTTTGTGAATGTATACATGCCATCAATTAATTTTTGAATCGCCACATCATCTGAGTCCGTTTTATCTGCAAAGCTCATTATTTTGGCAAGCTCTGCGTGTAGTACCTTGTTTTCAACTGCATTGAATTGCATAACATAAGGCAAAAATACCGCGTTTGCGATACCATGAGGTGTATCATAAAGACTACCAAGTGCTTCTGCTAAGCAATGAACGGCTGCGACATCGGCTGAACCGAAGCATAAGCCGGCTAGTAAACTCCCTTCCTGCATTTTGTATCTTGCTTCTATATCAGAGCCATCTTCATATGCTGCCGGTAAGTATTTCACAATTGTCTCCATTGCACTTGCACCCATTGCTTTTGAAATAGGATTTGTTACTTTACAAGAATAGCCTTCAATAGCATGTACCAATGCATCTACACCTGTTGCGGCTGTTATGTTTTTTGGCACCGTCAATGTAAGAGCCGGATCTAAAATCGCAATGGTTGGCCGAAGCAAGGCATGTTTTAATGTGATTTTTTTATGTGAAGCAGCTAACGTAATGACAGATGAACGGGTCACCTCAGAACCAGTACCAGCCGTTGTTGGGATACAAATTAATGGAGATAGATTAGCATACGCCTTCTTCCCTGATATATAATCTTCAGGAATGCCGCCATTTGGACCTAATAAAGCAATCGCTTTCGCCGTATCCATTGGACTTCCGCCACCAATCGCAATGACCGCTGATGCTTGTTCTTTTCTAAAGAGCTCTGCACCAGCTAGACATTCATTATCTCTAGGGTTTGGAGATACTTGATCAAATATAAAAACGGAATAACCGGCTTCCTGCAAATACGCTTCAATAGGCTGAATGAGCCCTGCGTTTCTCACACCAGAATCTGTCACAATCATCACTGTGGCGCCCGGCAATACAATATTCTCTACTATAGATCCGATTTCTTTTGATTGACCAGTCCCCATCATCATTTTTGTTTGGCAATGATATTCAAAATTCATCATGATTTTTCTACTCCTTCATTTAAGTTTGTTAAGTGAGCCGTTTGTTTTTCTGCTCCCCACCACTCTATTTCTTTTAAACCTGGAATGCTAGATGCATAAAAGACAGGATTTTTGCCTAACAGCCTTTGTTGAATATAATCATCTAAAGCGGCAAAAGCATATTTTCCTAGGATAGCAATTGCAATCAAATTGACAATTGCCATAATGGCCATCGACAAGTCGGCCAAAGTCCAAACGATTTGTAAGTTGGCCACAGCCCCAAACATGATCATCATTAATACCATAATTCGATACATCAATAGCGCTGTTACACCGTTATGGATAAAACCGATATTGGCACTTACTGAAGAGATTTGATCATTCTAAATAACTAAACAAAGCTAATCAGTGTATGTTTTGTTTCTTATATTTACTCTGAATCTTAAAAGTCTATTTACACAAAAAAACTTACAGGATACACTCTCCCGTAAGTTTTTTCGATTATTCTCATTGATTCATTATTTAGAAATCATCCCATGCGGGTCAATGACAAATTTCTTCGCTACACCGGAATCAAAGTCGCTGTATCCTTGAGGGGCTTGATCAAGGTTAATGACGGTCGCATTCACGGCTTTGGCAATTTGTGCTCTTCCGCTTAAAATGGATTTCATTAGACTGCGGTGATATTGCATGACAGGGGTTTGGCCTGTCACAAAGGTATGGGCTTTTGCCCAGCCGAGTCCAATTCGCACTTTCAGTGATCCAACTTTTGCATCAGCATCCACTGCACCTGGGTCTTCTGTGACGTAAAGCCCTGGGATTCCAAGTTTACCGCCAACTTTGGTAATATCCATAATTGTATTTAAAACGGTTGCAGGCGCTTCTCCTTGATCTCCATGACCTGAAGCCTCAAAGCCGACACAATCGACGGCACAGTCTACTTCTGGCTCTCCTAAGATATTGGTGATTTGTTCGCCGATTCGATCATGTTTTCTTAAATTGATCGTCTCACAGCCAAAGCTTCTGGCCTGCTCCAGCCTTTGTTCATTCAAATCACCGACAATGACCGTAGAAGCGCCAAGAAGTTGAGCGGAATGCGCTGCGGCAAGACCTACTGGCCCTGCACCGGCTATATATACAGTTGAACCAGGCTTTACTCCAGCCGTATAAGCACCGTGAAAACCTGTCGGGAAAATATCGGAAAGCATCGTCAGATCAAGTATTTTTTCCATCGCTTGATCTTTGTCTGGAAATTTCAGCAGCTGGAAATCTGCATAAGGCACCATGACGTACTCGGATTGGCCGCCAACCCATCCGCCCATATCGACATATCCATAGGCAGAGCCTGGACGGTCCGGGTTTACATTTAAGCACACATGGGTTTTTTGTTCCTTACACATGACGCATCGTCCGCAAGCAATATTAAAGGGAACAGACACAAGGTCTCCTTTTTGAATAAACTCCACATCTCGTCCAACCTCAACGACTTCACCTGTAATTTCATGACCAAGGACTAGTCCTGCAGGCGCAGTCGTACGACCTCTCACCATGTGCTGGTCACTTCCGCAAATATTCGTCGTCACTACTTTTAAAATGACGCCATGCTCACATTTGCGCCCCACATTGGCTTTCGGTACACCCGGGCCATCTCTTAAAATCAAATCAGGGTATCCAATATCCTCAACTGCTACATTTCCTGCTCCTTTATAAACGACACCTTTGTTTCCCGACATGTTTCCATTCCTCCCTTTTTGTTTAAAAATGAAGTCTCTACAATTTTCTCTATTTATGAAGCAATTCCCTGCTCCAAATGGCACAATTGATAAAAAAAAAGAGAAAAATGTATCTTCCAGTCAAATAAAAAAGAAAATATTGAAAAAAAAGCTAAACTTTTGAAGAACGGTGTCGATATAAGAAATAAGCCAGACAGGTATCCTTAATCGACAAACAAATTCCTTATATATACTATCATTCCTTACACACCTGGCTGGCGCCTACATCATATACAAAAGTCTCTTCGATGAAGAGACTTTTTTTTAATTCGTTCAAACATGATTCAATTACACGCAAAGAAGCTCCTCTCACGAAGAGCCTCTTTTAGAATGCTTGTTCATTACCTGGGAAATATTTTCATCATTTTAACGCTTTGATACAGATGTATGTATCATAGTGATAAACCGAAACTTCTCTGAAGTGATACGCTGAAAATAGGCGGCTAATCTCTTGTTCACTATACGATGAAAAAGATTGTGACCGCTTTTGTTCCTTCATCAGTTCCTGCTGTTGGAAAGATAAGAATACTTCTCCATCCACTTGAAGAACACGGTACACTTCCTTCATGACTTGCTCAATATCCTTCAAGTAATAAATGGTCTGCACAGTAAATAATTTATTGAATGATCTGTCTTCAAAAGGTAAATGCTCGGCTTTACCAAGAGTCACGACGGCTTTATCCTGTTCCACAAGCTTCTTATGTTTTCTTTTTGCATATTTGATCATATGACGAGAGGCATCCACTCCATATACTTTACCGCGATCAAGTTTCTCTGCTACCTTCGATAATGTCATGCCTCTTTCAGTACCGATTTCTAAAATCCGGTCATTTTCTTGTATATTTAAGAGTTGAATCGTCCATTCATTGATATTATGATGATTTTTTTCCATATAGCGGGCAACCCATTTTGAGAACAAGCCTTTTGGTTCCCTCATTTGTTTTCCAATCCAGCTTTGAATCAATGTTAACACCTGCTTTGCACCAGTAAATAAAACTATTTACGAATTTTCTTACTTTTCATATCGGCTCACGCCTAACAAAGTTTAAGACCTAGTCCTAATTATTTGTTATTGATTAGACGGCATCTTTTCAGAAAATGTTTCGCAGAACTTTAAAAAATTTAATCCTAATAGGCGTTTTCATTAATTGTGCTCAGATTGATTTCGTTTCCTGCATGAGCTGCATATTTTATGAATGTATCTTGATTAGATAAAGGTGGTGCTAGATTATGGGCTTTGGTGGCGGTTATTCTGAAGGCTGCGGTGGTTACGGTGGCGGTTTTGCAGGCGGATTCGCATTGCTTGTTGTACTGTTCATTTTGTTGATCATCATCGGTGCAAGTTGGATTTGCTAATGTAAAAGGAGCAGGAAACGATAACGTTTCCTGCTCCTTTTCTTTAATACCAATAAGCTCGGTACTGATACATATATTGTCTGAGCATTTCCTCTTGCTCTCTTTGCATTCGGTACGGATTACCGTATCCATGCTTTAAGGAATGCGGAATGGATGTATACCCGTGCCCCACTGACGGAAACCTCATATATGGTGACATCGACATTCGTTGATCACCTCACAATCTCCTTTTACGGATATCATATGTGCAGATGATCGATGTGGAGCGTGTCTAAACCTGGTCCTTCTCCATAGTATAACAATCAAGCATTGCAAGCATCATAAACATGTCAATCTCCTCCTTTTCGCATTTTTCTTTTCGTATTTTAGTTCATATACTCTAGTTGTTTCTGCTTCATTTCTTCATAAAATGTTTCGACTTGTTGTTCATAAAGAACTGTTTCAATGTCTTTGTATTTTCGTCGGATCGTCAATGTGATAAAAAATAAATGGATTGTCATATACGCTCACCTCCCTTCAGTTCGCAGCACGCGAAATAACCCGCAGATCTTCTTTGTCAGTTGACCTGCGGGCACACAAAAATGCAGATCAAAAGACAGTGTCTTCCAACCTGCAATGGATGATACGTAAAATCCTCGTTTACTTTAACAGTTTTGAAGCGTGTGCACCGTATAAGGTAAAGGAAGGACACGAGCTCTTCCACAGGCTGATGACATGATGAAATTATTTGTTGATTTGATGACAATAGAAACGAATAACATATTCTTCAGCCTCCTTTACGTTTTTAATTACTTTGTTAGTATATCCAGCAAGCACCATTTTGTAAACCTGTTTTTAGTAAAAAAGATGATTTTTGTGTGTTTGACTAAATTTCTACATTTATTCTTGTCCGATTGTCCAATACAATCAAAAAAGCCTCCTCACGTAAATGAGGAGACTTTTCGAATTAATCTTCATCTAGTTCTTGCAGTTTCTTTTGAAAAAAGATCGCGCGTCTCACACAAAGAAAAGCTGCTAATAAGAAAACACAATCAATTCCCATCATCAGCATTTTTGGAGATGCTTCGATGTGTTGGTTTGGTATGATCGTACCAATATATAAAAAGGTGCTGACAGCAAGCAAAATAAAAGCGTACTGCTTGTAATCTGTCACTAAACCACTCCACTTTTTCTTCACTTGAATCACCTTCCTGTTTAACATGTCTATTGATAGCTTAACATAGTAAAAGAAAGGTAGTGGCATGTAAATCTATCCATTCACTAGTGCGTTTAGTCCCTGCTTCATATCATTCAGTAAATCATCCACATCTTCAATCCCGACGGATATACGAATTAACCCATCAGTGATGCCAAGCTCCTCGCGGCGGTCTTTTGGAATGGACGCATGAGTCATTCGAGCAGGAACAGAGATTAAGCTTTCAACCGCTCCAAGGCTTTCTGCGATCGTAAACAGTTTAAGCTGACTTAAAAACACATCGACATGTTCTTCTTTTCCAATATCAAAAGAGATCATGCCGCCGTATCCTGATGCTTGCGTTTTTGCAAGTTCATGTCCATGGTGAGCATCAAGACCTGGGTAATAAACACGTGTGACTGCTGGATGTTGTTCTAAAAACTCAGCGATTTTCTGTGCATTTTGCTGATGTGCTTCCATTCTTAGTCCAAGCGTTTTGATTCCTCTCATGAGAAGCCATGAATCCTGCGGTCCAAGAATTCCACCAGTAGAATTTTGAACAAAATGCAGTTCTTCCCCAAGCTCTTCCGTCGCTGTTACAACAAGCCCACCTACGACATCACTGTGACCGCCTAAATATTTAGTGGCACTATGCAGGACAATGTCCGCTCCATATTCAATTGGCCTTTGGAAATAAGGTGTGAAAAATGTGTTATCAACAATCATTAAGATGTTAGCTTCTTTTGTCAATTGGCCGATCGCTTTGAGATCAGTCATTTTCAGTAAAGGATTGGTTGGTGATTCAATGTAAACCGCTTTTGTTTCAGGTAAAATCGCCTTTTTCACTGCTTCAGGATCACTTGTATCAACAAAGGTCGCTTGAATGCCAATACGGTTGAGTACCTTTGTGATGACGCGGTACGTTCCGCCATATACGTCATCTGTCAGGACAATATGATCTCCGCTGTTAAACAGCATCATCACTGCCGTAATGGCAGCCATTCCTGAACCAAATGCGTAGCCGTTTGCTCCTCCTTCAAGGTCACGAATGACGGTCTCTAGTGCCGTTCTTGTTGGATTCGCTGTTCTTGAATATTCATATCCTGTATGTTCGCCTGCTTTCGGCTGCTTATATGTGCTCACTTGGTATATAGGTACAGACACAGCGCCCGTTTTTTCATCACCAGTTGTTCCACTGTGTATCATCATTGTTTTTGGTTTCATTTTATTTTCCTCCCTCATAAATGCCTTTACTTAAATACCGTTCACTGCTGTCAGGGAAAATGGTGACGATGACTGTCCCAGGTGCTGCCTTCTTCGCTTCTTCTAAAGCGGCAAATAACGCGGCACCCGAAGAACTCCCGATGAGAACGCCTTCTTTTTCAGCAGCTTCTTTCACCATTTGGAAAGCATCATCATCACTGACGGTATATATCTCATCGAATAAAGCAGATTCCATATAATCTGGGATAAATTCAAGACCGATTCCTTCCGTTCTATGCGGACCCGGATCTCCTCCATTTAAAATCGATCCTTCAGGTTCGACAACAACTGTTTTTAACGCAGGATGCTGCTCTTTTAAATAGGCAGCACACCCTTGAAAAGTCCCGCCAGATCCCGCTCCTGCCACGAATACATCGATGTTTCCTTGCAGGTCGGACCATAATTCTGGACCAAGCGTCTTATAGTAAGTCAATGGATTTACTTGGTTTTTAAATTGTAAAACGCAATAGGCATTGTCAAGGCTTGCCTCTAGTTCAAGGGCTCGATCAATCGCACCCTTCATGCCCTCTTTTCTTGGTGTATGAATAATGTCTGCACCGAGCGCCTTCATGAGCTGTTGTTTTTCTTGACTAAAATGTTCTGGTACGCAAAAAATGGTCCGCAATTGATGCTTTCTTGCACTGAGGGCAAGCCCAATTCCTGTGTTTCCAGCAGTTGCTTCAATGATGGTTCCGCCAGGGCGCAATTTGCCAGATGCCAATGCTTCTCTTATGAGCATATCACCTAAACGATCTTTAATACTTCCACCCGGATTCATCATTTCAAGCTTTGCATATACCTCTACACCTTCCGGGATGCCGATTCCTGACAGTTTTAAAAGCGGTGTGCGGCCAATTAATTCTGTAATATCCTGTATGACAGCCATATGATTCCCTTCCTTTGTATGGAAAAGAAGGGGGAATCCCCTTCTTTTATTGAGTTTGCTTTATCATACGCAAGACAAGGTCGGTTGAGTGAATCGCTGCTTGCTCAAGAAATTGATCAAATGAGACATTGGATTCTTTCCCTGCAATATCAGATAGCGCTCGAACGACAACAAATGGCGTTCCAAAGAGCTGGCAAACTTGTGCAACGGCTGCGGCTTCCATTTCCACCGCATATAGCTCTGGAAACTTCTCTCTCACAAACGCTACACGACCCGGATCATTCATAAACGAATCTCCAGTTGCAATCGTACCTTTTGCCACTTGAATATGATCGATCTCTAAAGCCGATTCCTCTGCCAGCTTCACAAGCTTTTCGTCTGCAACAAAAGCAGCTGGCAATCCTGGTACTTGTCCGTATTCGTAATTAAAGATCGTGACATCCACATCATGATGTCTAACATCAGTAGAGATGACAATATCCCCTACATTTAATGTGTGATGGAAACCGCCAGCTGATCCTGTATTGATCACATAATCCGGCTGAAAGCGGTCAAGCAGAAGTGTTGTGCTAACCGCTGCATTCACTTTTCCAATCCCTGATTTTAATAAAATCACTTCTTTATCTTCATAAACACCTGTTGTGAATTCACACCCAGCGATGTTTTCTTGTGTAGCATTCTTTAGTTGATCTCTTAATATCGTCACTTCTTCTTCCATTGCACCTATGACTGCGATTTTCAAATCAAAACATCCTTTCATTCCCTTTTCTTCGCTTCTACGATCCAAACAAAATCATTCATTTGATGAAAGGACGTACTAAAACCTTCTTCTTCAAAGATTTGCTTTAGCACATCGATGGATGGATAATATTCCGTTTCTAAATCCTCAGCAAGCTGATCGAATCCTGCCGCTTTCGCTTTGTCAATTTCAGCTTGATGTGCTGCTTGATTTTGAAACATTGTATCAGCAAAGACTATTTTACCATCTGAGTGAAGGATGTTGCTATAGGTGTGAATGGCTTGTTTTTTTTCTTCGTCCGTTAAATGGTGGAAAGCATATGAACTGACAATTGTATCAGGCTCAAATGGCGCCGCTGGAAATGATAAAAAATCCCCATCATGAAACACATCGGGTATACCCTTTTGAAGAGCCGCTTTCTTCATGGCGTCTGATGGTTCAACACCAAACACGTTCTTATCAGCTGCGAGCAGTGCCGCTGTTAAATTCCCCGTGCCACTTCCAAACTCAAGAACATCTTGACCTGCACGGCGAACAATTTCTTTTAAAATAAACGAATACCGGCGAAACACTTCTTCATACTGCTCATCATGACCACTTACCGTGTCGTCATAAGAGTCAGCCCAATGATCAAATACAGAAAGAAACTCACGTCCCATTTTCTTTCCCTCCACTTTATCTATTTATTCCTATGCGTATAGTATGTTTTAATTCGTCGAACAGTTCCTATCCTACCACATCTTCAGTTTCTTTCCTACTAAAAAATACTGGGAGGGGTAGAAAAATATTTGCTCTTTTAGAGGAGAGAGATTAAGATGAATGAAGAGTATGGAGAGGTGAATCAAATGGATTTTCAGTTGGATTTTCTAAAGGATAAAATTGAATTCTTTGAAGCATCGTCTTTAAAAGAACTTGAACAAAAGATCCAAAAACAAATTGAACATAATCAGGCAATTCTGCTGACCGTTCATTCTGTCAGTCATCAAACGACTGTGATCGATGACCGGATTTTGTATACAGCGGTTGTTCATTTTAAGGCGAATATCTGAATAAAAAAGATAGCATGACTGCTATCTTACAGCGTGGAGACAAACCCTCGCATTCTGTGTCAGTCCTGCGTGCAGGTGCTCACGAATCTTCAATTCGCTCCGGTACGAGTCGCAAAGGTTTTCTCTCACGCTGAGCTATAATGAAAACAAAGGGCTAAAATGAAATCATTTTAGCCCTTTGTCATCAATCTAAAAGATAGCGTGGCTGCTATCTTTTTTATGTTTATTTTAATTTTTCAACCTTTACAGGTTTCCAGCCTTTTTCATCTACCCATGTGATTTCCACGCGGTAGCGTTCGCCTGTTGATTTGTCACGGATAGTTCCCTTTGCATCTTGAGGGCCTCCGTTATTTCCTAACCAAATAACTGTCATTTGATCTTCTGAAATTCCCGTCGCATAGGACATGGCTTTCATCATTTCTTTCCAGTCTTTTGAGTTAGAATCATAGGTTGCTGTATGTGAACCGGATTGCTCTGTTCCTACGGGCTCCCAGTCATCGCTTTCGTATGTTTTGTCTACGTCACTCGTTTTGCCGCCATCTGTTTCTTTGGCATCTTTTAACGCATCTTTATTAGGCTCTTTTTCATCATCTGACTTCTTCGTATCGTCGTCTTGATCAGATGAGTCATCTTTTGTTGCATCTGAATCATCGGATGTGTCTTTCTTTTGATCTTTCACATCTTCATCTGATTTTTGTTTGTTTTCACTTGTTGCAGGCGCCGTTTTTGATGGTTCTTTCGCAACATCTATGTCTTTCGGTTTATTAAAAATTAATAAACTCGTTGCGACAACCAAAATAAGCACCACAACGATACCAATTAATATGTTAAGCACCATATTGGCCTTTCTGCGCTTATCACGATGTTCAAATCGAGAATTTCTACTCAAAATCTCTGCACTCCTTTGCCTCTGTTCCCTAAGTCGTTACTATTCTAACATGACATGAAGGAATGTTCTATGTCTGTTTCTTTTCAATTTCGTTGACCTTTTTTACAATATCATAAAACGCATCATTTGTCTTAGCCCGGCCACTTGCCTCATCAAGGTGAACAACGACTAGGGCGTATTTTGGTTTTTCCACCGGAAAGTATCCAGCAAACCATTTATGATAAAGCGGATTCCCCTTTTTATCTTTACTGCCGGTTTGGGCAGTGCCTGATTTCCCCGCCACATCAAATGGAAGGTCTTGAAACCTTCTTCCTGTTCCTTTGTCAGATGTCACCACCTGCCTTAAGTACTTTTGCAGCTTTTGAGCTGTATAGCGGTCAATACTGCCTCCTTCTGGTCGTTTGTTTTGAAAGGTTAACATCGTTGTTCCGTTTTGATACAGCACTTTTTCAGCGATTTTCACTTCTTTTCGTTCTCCGCCTCTCGCAATCGACGCCATCATATTGGCCATTTGCAAAGGAGTCGTTTTGACATTTTTTTGCCCTATTGCGGTTTGAGCAATGGCTTTTTTGACATGCTTGTCTCTTTTATCCCCCCACACATTGCCGGTTTCTTCACGATCAAACTGTTTGAAATGCTGCTTATGATAGACATCCCCTTCCCAGCCAGCTCGATCAATGAGTCCAAGCTTTGCAGCCGTCTTTTCGATGATTTGATCATCTGTTTGGATCAGCTTGTCAGCAAGTGTTGCAAAGGTATAATTACAGCTCTGCGAAAAGCTCTCAGACAGATTCAGCACTTCCTGCGTTCCTTCTGGCTCTCCATATAAATTCTTTCGACAGTCATACATCGTTTGTGGCTGGTCGAGGTTTTTTTCGATTGCTGCGGCAAGTACAGCGGTTTTAAAGACAGAACCTGGTGCCATGGCAGTCAGCATGTAATTTCTTGCTTCATGCCGGTTTTTGCTTGTGACGTTTGGCGTACTTGCCATCGCCAGCACACTGCTGCTTTCAATATCGAGCAGAACGGCCCCGCCTTTTTCGACGCCTTGGTCTTTCAGAACTTTCTCCATTTCAGCTTGCATGTTTTCATCAATTGTTGTTTGAACTTGAAGAGGATAAAATGAATGAGCCTCTGCTGTATATTTGACGTCCATCCCAAACAAAGGGTTTCCCCTTCCGTCCACATGATATAACAATTTTGTGTCTTGCTCGGGTAATAGAAATTCGTCAAAGGTACTTTCCAGCCCAAAAGTGCCGATTTCTGTACGGATGGAAAGCTCTTTTTTGTCAGGATAACGCTTTCTGAGCAATTCTGGATTTTCACTCGTGAAGCCTAATGTGTGGAGGGCAAGTCTTTTTTTGTCCTTCTCTTTCATATATACGCCGTACACACCTGAATATTTCATATCATTGATGTCTTTCAGCTTTTTTTTCGTGATGTCATCTTTGAGAATGAGAGGTTTTTTGGTTTCTGTCAGCTGTTTTTTGAGTCCATCTTCTTCCATCTCAAGAATAGAGGCGGTTTGTTTTAAATGAGGAAGATCATATTGCAGGAAAGGAAATAAGATCACTGCAGGCTGTTCTTTTGTGAGAAGCGCCTCGCCGTTTCGATCTAAAAATTCACCGCGG
The DNA here is from genome assembly GCF_038601465.1 of Bacillus sp. FSL R7-0672. Taxonomy (NCBI): domain Bacteria; kingdom Bacillati; phylum Bacillota; class Bacilli; order Caryophanales; family Bacillaceae; genus Bacillus; species Bacillus sp. FSL R7-0672. The sequence continues at coordinate 2,392,262 of NZ_CP152010.1, forward strand.
CCATCTGAAATGACCACTTCTTCTGTACGCTGTTTGACACTTTCTTGTATTAAATTGATATCAAGCTTTGAAAAAGATTCTGTGAAAAACAGTTGAATTTCTGCCAGTCTGATGAGAAGACCAAGCAGCAGCATAAAAATAACAGCACCTGTCCATTGAATTCTACGTTTTTTGCGCATAAAAACACCTCGTCCCTATTGTGGACGAGGTGTTTATCGTATAAACGTAATTATGAAATTTTTACAATTTGGACGAACATTTCTCCGCCAGGTGTTTGAACGGTTACTTTGTCGTCTACTTGTTTGCCTAACAGGCTTTTTGCAATTGGTGAATCGTTTGAAATCTTTCCTTCGAACGGATCAGCTTCTGCACTTCCGACGATTGTGTAAGACTCTTCTTCTCCGTCTGGTAATTCAACGAAAGTGACTGTTTTACCAAGTGAGACAATATTTGAGTTTCCTTCATCTTCGATAATTTTGGCATTGCGAATCATATTATCAAGCGTAGTGATACGCCCTTCTACAAACGCTTGCTCTTCTTTAGCAGAATCATATTCCGAGTTTTCAGAGAGGTCTCCAAAGCTTCTAGCAATTTTAATTCGCTCTACAACCTCTTTACGTTTAACCGTTTTCAAATGTTCAAGCTCTTCTTCTAATTTTCGTTTTCCTTCTTCTGTCATTGGAAATACTTTCTCTTGTGCCATGAATCATTCACTCCTTCTATTAATCCTCATCATACATACTTTCTGCACGTGAGTGACGACTGAAATATACAAGAATGAGGACTTCTTCATGCCCTCATTCCTTCTGTCCCATATTTGTAAAAGTCCATCTTACATGGCGTCCCTTTTAGATGCAACTATTATGCCTTTTTTCAGACAGAACCACTCTCAGTGGCCCAAAGATGATCTATCTTCATCGCACAAACTGTGGAAAGGCACAGGAAGCTCCTGTACCTCGTTCGCCATTTCGATCATATGTAGAAGAATAGCTTATCCATTCTCCATCTTCCCAATACATAATATGGTCAGTGTACGATATGTCTATGCTATATTATTACATAATTGCTTTTTGATCAAGAATTGTTTGAAAATTTGTGATGGTTTGTTTGTCGTTTTTTTAATATACTTTTACAAAATCGAAACCACTTCAATATTCAGCTTGAAAACGACATTTTTCTACATCTATTTCACATCATTGTTTTCCTATCATATCAAATCTTTCATTCAAAGTGTTACTTCTTAAAATATTTAAGCAGCTTCTACTTTTAGAAACAAGTGAAATATTGGTATTTACTCTCTTTATGATGATGTTGACAAAGGGCTAAAATGGTTTTTATTTTAGCTCTTTGTCTTCTTTTCAGCGTGATAGAAAACCTTTGCACTCTAGGAAGGACGAGCACAGAAGCGGAGCGAATTCGTGAGCATCGGCGCACAGGACTGACACCGAATGCGAGGGTTTGTCTACACGCTGGATGATGTTGAAAAGACCTTTACAATGTAAAGGTCTTTTCAACATCAGTTACTCTGCTCGGCTTTGAAGAATCGTTTGAATTTTTGTCACCATGAGGTCAATCGCCACATGGTTTTGGCCGCCTTCTGGGATGATGATGTCAGCGTATCGCTTCGTCGGTTCAATGAATTGATTATGCATTGGTCTGACAACAGATACATACTGTTCAATCACAGAATCGATTGAACGGCCTCTTTCTTTCGTATCGCGTAAAATGCGGCGAATGATGCGTAGATCTGCATCTGTATCGACATACAGTTTAATATCCATTAAGTCTCTTAGGCGTTCGTCTTCTAGTGCAAAGATGCCTTCAACGATGATAACATCCTTTGGTTCAACATGGACAGTCTCTTCTGAACGTGTGTTGAGCTTGAAATCATATATTGGTTTTTCAATGGATTCGTACCTTAAGAGCTGTTCCAAATGCTCAAACATCAGGTCATTGTCGAATGCGAGCGGATGATCATAGTTCGTAAGCAGACGCTCTTCAAATGGCATATGACTTTGATTTTTGTAATATAAATCTTGCTGAAGCATGAGGATGGAATGTCCTTTAAATTTTTCATAGATTGAATTGGTGACGCTCGTTTTACCTGAACCCGAGCCGCCAGCAATTCCAATGACAACTGGTTTACTCCTCATGTGCCTGTTATTTCCCCTTTCTCATCATGTTGCTAGGGTATACTTTTTGATCGAGCTTGAATTTGACGATTTGCAGCGGATGACGAGCGGCATCTAGTTCATTTCCTTTTTCATCCCAAATCGTCTCAATTTTGCATGTGAAATTCTCAATTTCTGGTCCGAAAAATTCGACTTCGTCACCAGCTTTAAAGAAGTTACGCTGCTGCAATGTGACGATTTGTTCTTTTTCATCATAATGAAGAACGAGACCTGCGAAATCAAATGTCGTTTTCTTTCCATGAATACCAAACATTTGCTCATCCGTACCTGGTACACCTTCGAAAAAGGCTGGTGCTGTATCGCGGTTTGCACATTTATCTAATTCATCTAACCATTCCTCTTCAATGACAAAATTGTCTGGGTCCGCACAATAGGCGTCGATGACTTTGCGATACACACTCACGACAGTTGCTACATAATGAATTGATTTCATCCGTCCTTCGATTTTTAAGCTGTCAATTCCCATTTCGATCATTTGAGGAATGGATTCGACAAGCTTTAAGTCTTTTGGACTCATCGCAAATGGTGCGTCTTCCTCTCCAAATAATGGCGCTTCCTCAGAACCTTCTAGTTTATAAAGATCATAATCCCAGCGGCAGGACTGGCAGCAGCCCCCGCGGTTAGAATCTCTTGCCGTCATATGGTTACTGAGCACGCAGCGGCCAGAGTAAGCAATACACATCGCACCGTGAATGAACGTTTCAATTTCAATATCGACCTTTTCTTTCATTTCTCTAATTTCCAGCGCACTTGTCTCGCGAGCCAGCACCACACGCTCAAGCCCTTCTTCCTTCCAAAACTGAACAGCTTTCCAGTTCGAAAGAGATTGCTGTGTGCTTAAATGGACTTCAAGCTTCGGTGCGACACGTTTACACGTTTCAATGATCAGCGGGTCAGCCACAATAATGCCCGCTACTCCAGCGCCTTCAATCCCTTGAAGGTATTCCTCCAGCCCGTCCATGTTTTCGTTGTGGGCAAAGATATTCGTCGTCACATAAATTCGTGCACCGTATTTGTTTGCAAATGCGACACCTTCAGCCATTTCTTCAATTGAAAAGTTATCGGCATTTGAGCGAAGCCCAAATTCTTTTCCGCCAATAAAGACCGCGTCTGCTCCGTAATGTACAGCAATTTTCAGCTTTTCCAAGTTTCCTGCTGGTGCAAGCAGTTCTGGTTTTTTTGTAATGACACGTTTCCCGTCAATCATTTCAGAAATACCGTCTTTCAATAGTGCCATTTCCTCTGCCTCCTCTTATATTAATAAACCGTTTCTTTAAAGAAGAACCCTGTATCAATCGAACGATTCACTGGCTGAATCTCTTCAATCCGCTTCACCCAGTCCTCTTTCTGATCTTCATACGCGTCTTTGTCAGTCGCTAATAAATCAATTGCTTTTCTATATAGAGACGTCACCTCTGTCATATAAGAAAGTGACTTTAAAATTCCGTCAATTTTAAAGGAGTCAATGCCTGCATCAACAAATTCCTCTAATTCGTCAATCATACACACATCATTTGGACTCATAATATGAGTGCCGTTTGCATCCTCGAAAATAGGGTATTTGTTTTGACGCTCTTGATCATGAAGGAATAGTCCTTCCTCCATATTTCTGCCTTCGACGTCCATTTGTTTGCCCTGATATTCAAAGTAGTTGCCAATGAGCGTACGTTTTGATTGAAACATACATGTCATGCCATGGACTTGAATTTCGATTTCCACCTCGGCATTTTCTTTGATGTCAATGACACTGTCCATATTCAGTTCTTTGGCAAGAACAGCACGCGTTGCACCTTTTCTGCCCCAGTAGTTACAAGTGTAATAGTTTGTCCCAGTCGTTTCTGTACTCCAGTGGAGATTCAGGCTTACCCCTGTTTCTTTGGCGGCCATGATCACTGCTGGGTCTCCAAAAACGACGCCATCTACGTTTAATGCGTCGAGAAAGGTTAAGTAATCTCCAAGCAGCTGCACACGATCATTATGAAAAATCGCATTCATCGCCACAAACACTTTTTTGTGATGCGCATGTGCAAGCTCAACCGTCTGTTTCACATCTTCTCTTGAAAACTCGCCTGCAAGACGAATACCGTATGTTTGTTTGCCTATTAAGAATGCATCAGCTCCCGCCTCGATTAATGGCAGTACGTCTGACACCTTGCTTGGCGTCACAAGCAATTCTGGTTTTTTCATGATTGGTCACCTCTTTTTGTACTAATGGCGATCCCGTCTCCCACTGGAATAATGCACGTTTGGAAATCAGGGTTTGACATAAGCCATTGATTGTATCGATCAATTTTTCCAATTAATTGTTTTTTTCGTTTATCTTCTATTTCTTCTTCATAGTTCGTTGCCACTAAGCCTTTAAATAATACGTTGTCTGTAATAATCATTCCGTCATGAGCAAGCATCGGTTCAAACAGCTCAAAAAAACGTTTGTACTGCCCTTTTGCGGCATCAATAAAGATCACATCATAGGGCGCCATCGTTTGGACTGTTTTAGCCGATTCCATGGCATCACCAAAGAACACGTGTATTCTTTCTTTTAACTTTAATTCCTCAATGTTCCGTGTCGCTTCTTCATAGCGTTTCGCATTTCGCTCAATCGTAAAAATTTCAGCAGCTGGTAGAGCTGTCGCCATTCGAATGGCGGAGTAACCTATCGCTGTCCCAACCTCAAGAATTTTCTTCGGCTTTTTCATCGACAGCAGCTGCAGTAAAAGTTCAATGCTCACCTTTTCCATAATTGGCACATGATGCTCTTTTGCATATGCCTCTAATTGAGCGATTGCATCAGGACTTGGGTGAATTAAATGTTCAATATAATCATTCATTTGATCATCTTCGATAGTCATTATTTGTCTAGCTCCTTCATGACCTGAAAAAGAAGAGTCCTGCCTGTTGCAGCTCTCTTTCTCGTCAATCTTTCGTTCATCTAAGTAAAACAACCCGATATATTTTACCACAAAGAAGTGGTAATTGCGAACCTATAAATTGGATATTCCAACGAAAAAAACTGCAGGCAATCTTGTATTGTCTACAGTCTTTTTCGATTCACATGTACATTAATTGCTGCCTGTGATGTATTTGGCTTTCGCTTTGTTGTGCTCATTTAACGTTTTTGTAAAGACGACTTCTCCATTTTTCTTCGCAAGGAAGTACACATAATCTGTTTTATCTGGATGCAGTGCGGCTTTCCATGAAGATTCGCCAGCATTTGCAATAGGTCCAGGCGGCAGCCCCTTGTTGTTATACGTATTATAAGGAGATTTCACCTTAAGGTCTTTGTAATAAACACGGGATTTATGCTCACCTAGTGCATAGAGAACGGTTGGATCGGTTTGAAGCGGCATGTCCTTTTTCAACCGGTTATAAAATACACTGGAGATTTTAGCGCGATCCGTCTTTTCTGTTGCTTCCATTTCAATCAGTGATGCCATCGTTAACACATCATGTATGGACATGTTTCTCTTTTTCATGCCTTTTTCATACGTTTTCACGTATTGATCTGTTTGTTTAATCATCGTTTCAATGATCGTTTCGAGTGATTCATCCTCACGATAAAATGGATACGTCGCAGGGAATAAATAACCTTCTAACGGATGTTTCACCTGTTTGCCATTTACCTGTGAAGTCACCGTTTTCGGATATTTTTTCATTAACGTTTGAATAAACGCAGGATCATCCAGCTTCGCTTCCACTTCTTTCGCTGAAAAATTCGTCTGATTTGCAATAACTACCGCAATATCAGACAGCTGTTTTCCTTCTGGAATCACAAGCTGAAAGGCGTAGTCTGTCCCTCCAGATGTCAGCTTTTGAATCAGCGTGTCTGCGTCCATCGTTTGTTTCAAATGAAAGTATCCTGCTTTAAAGCCGGACGCATTTTTGTATTTTGCATAATAAGTGAAAATCGTGTCATTCGAAATGAGCCCATTTTCTTTTAAAATGCCCGCAATCTCACGGACAGATGTCCCATTAGGAATATGAATATTAATCGTTTGTTTGCTTTTTTGATCGACCGGTCCAAGTGCTGATTTAACATATAAAAAGCCTGATAATGCTGCAATGATGATGACAGCAAGAACAGATAACAGGACGATCCCCATTTTCCTTTTGAAAAATGGTCGTTTCTTTTGTTCTGAAAACATGCATGGCCCTCCTCACATCTCGCTTTTATAGTACATGATTCGACGGAGTTCGGCAATTACTTGCTCATGCATGTCATGACAGAACTTGACATAATACGGCTAAACCAATGCCGCCACCGCTCCCAATAGCAGCCATGACATAGCTTCCATTCGGTAAGGTGCGCGCTTCATAAAATAGTCTCACCATCATCGCAGCGCCCGATGCACTATATGGATGCCCAAGACAAAGTGCACCGCCTCTTTTATTGATTCGGTCATAAGGAATATCCAGCGTACGAGCAATCAGCGCTATTTTCAGAGCAAAAGCTTCATTGATTTCAAACAGTGCAACATCTTCTGCCTTGATTTTCTCTTGATCTAGAAGTTTCTTCATCGCATCAATCGGCGCAGCAGCTGGAAAATTGGGATGCATTGCCGCAACAGCACTTCCGGCATATCGCAGCATTGGCTGAAACCCATTTGCCTCCGCTAGCACTCTTTCCATCACAACGACCGCTGCTGCACCATCTGCTTCTTTGCAGCTATTGGCGGCAGTCACAGATCCTTTTCCCGGTGAAAATACAGGCTTTGCCCGCTGGATCAGTTTCGCCATCGGCCTTATTTTCGCGGCTGCTTCATCTATGCTCAGTCCGTCAATCGAAACGATTTCTTCAGAATATGTACCACGTTTGATTGCGTCTATACTTCTTTCCCAGCTTAATTGCGCATAGTCATCTTGTTCTTTTCTTGTGACAGAAAATCTCGAAGCGGTCAGCTCTGCTGCTTCTCCCATAGCCGGATCTCCTATCCATTCCGGTGAAAAGCGTGCTCTTTCTTTCATTGGTGATCTGGAAATGCTCTCAGTTCCGCCAGCGATATACATTGAACCTTCCCCTGATTGAACCATGACGCAAGCTGTTCGGATTGCTTCTAGACCTGAAGCACACTGCCTATCAACCGTCATACCAGGTACTCCTAAAGAAAGCCCTGCTTCTAATGAGGACAGACGAGCCATATTCCCGCCGCCTCCTACAACATTTCCTAATATGATGTCGTCCGGTGTCATCCTTTTAGACAAATACTGAATAAGGGGCGCGGCTAATTGCTCTGGACGATAATCCTTCAGCATCCCGTTTTTATCACCGAAGGGTGTCCGTTTTGCTTGTACAATTACTGCTTGCATGACAATTGTTCCTCCGCCCACTTTTTCATGCTGACACGTGCTATTTTTCCGCCGGATGTTTCAATTATTTGATCAATGACAAGCCATTTTTTAGGCACCTTGTAGGCCGCCAGTTTTTCTTTGACAGCTTGCCGAATCCTCTTTGTGTGCTGTCCTTCTTCAATAATGGCAACAGGGATTTCACCCCAATATGGGTCAGGAACGCCAACTACAACCGATCGCTTCACCTCTGGCTGTTCATTTAGCACACGCTCAATTTCCTCTGGAAAAATATTCAGCCCTCCATAGACGATCATGCCATTTTCACGTCCGCTCATATATAAATAGCCGTCTTCATCCAGCCAGCCCATATCATAAACTGTTATCCACTCTTCCGGCGGTTTCACTTCATGTAAGTAGCCTGCAAAAGACATCGGGCTCTTCACATAAATTCTTCCTATCTCATTTGGCTGGCAGACAGTTTGATCAGCTCGCCTCACTTCAATTTGAATGGGAGAGAAAGACTGTCCGACAGAAGAAGGTTTTTGCAAAAAGTCATTTGAAGATAAGTAGGAAACAAAGCTTAACTCTGATGTGCCGTAAAAATCAAAAAATGTCACATGCGGATAGTTGGTCACGAGTTGTTTCTTTGAAGGAATGCCCCAATCTGCTCCAGATGATATGACAAGAAGCGGATTATCTCTCTCAAAAGCGTCTATTTCCAGCAACGATTCTGTCATTGTCGGAACAGTATACATCACAGTAATGTCTCCTGTCTGTAAGGCTTTCTTCGCTTTCACTGGCGTAAATTTTTCTAAAAGCGTCACTGTGCCGCCAAAGTATAATGTACTGATGGCACCATATAAAAAGTGAGAGGATAAGAGTGTACCTGTTATAAGAACATGATCTTGATGAGTGATTCCAAACGTACCAGCTGTCGTTCGAAAGCTTTCGATCCATGACTGCTGACGCCTGATAAAGGCTTTAGGTGAACCCGTTGATCCTGACGTAAATCCCATATAAAAGATAGGGTCGTTCTCGCTGTCGCATTTGTTAGATGGACCTTGTATGATGAGGCTCATTTTTTCCTTCCATTCAGATAAAGAAAGAACATGCATGTCTTCGCTGTACTTTTCAAATCTATTTAAATATCGATCCTCGATAATGACGAGAGCTGCCTCACTTAACAAAAGCTTTTCTACACATTCTTCATGGCTCCATCTCGGATCAAGCGGGATAGCTGTCCACCCTGCAGAAGCAGCGCCAGCAAATATTTGGAGAAAAGAAGCACCATTTGATAATAAAAAAGCGACTCTTTTTTGCTCATGAGCCGTTTGTTGTAACCATTGCGCTGATAGCCGGACACGCTCATACCAATCTTGATAAGTGATCCTTTCTTGTCCATCAATGATGGCGATATGATCTGGGTTCATTTCTGCATGTAATGTATAGCTTTCCGTTATTCTGTTCAAACTGCACGCCTCCCTTTATGCACATCCCTTTTTCGATATGACATCGCCGCAATGATTTTCACCGTGAGAACGGCACATATGCCCGCTTTGATGAGATCACCTGGAATATAAATCAGGCTAAGAAGAGCTGCCTGAGTGACCTTGATATCCATCATCATCGCTTGAAAAGGAATGCCGCATAGATACAAAATTCCGATACTGCATACCGCATAGATCATAAAAAGACGCAGAGCGGTTATTTTTTTCAGACGGTTGATCCACAAACTAATCATGAGGGCAGCCACTGGATAAGCAAGTAAAAATCCACCGCTTGGTCCAAAAAAGACCCCTATTCCGCCTCTGCCACCTGACAAAAGAGGTGCGCCTGCTACCACAACCAAGAGAAACAGAAGTAAACTGATCAGTGCCTGTTTTGGCTTTAACAGCCCCCCAGCAAGCAAAAGACCTGCCGTTTGCAATGTGATGGGTACAGGTGTAAACGTAAGTAAAATCGGCGGGATCAATCCTAACATCCCGATAACCGCAGTCATTAGCGCCATTTGCATCATATCTTGAATTTTCAATTTCCATACCCCTCACTCAATACATTGTTAAAAATAGAGTAAAAGGTACAGTTTATTATGTCAACATAAAATAAAATAAAGTTAACATATTGATCGCAAAAAAAGACCTGTGAAGAAAGATCACTAAGATCCGTTCACAGGCCTTTTATTCGTTCTATTCTTCGTCTTCTTCTTGATCTAAGAACGTATTTAACGTTTCTTCAATCATGTCCCACTCTTCATCCGTTTCAATAGGCTCTAGCTCGCCATCTTCACCGTTTTCGTTCGGCGTGAAGCTTGATGCATGAATTTCAATTTCTTCATTGTCTTGCTCAGAAATTGGGTAGTAAAGAACATATGATTTGTTAAAATGGTCGCTTTCAAAAGTAAATAGTACTTCGCAAAGCTGTTCATTTCCATTATCATCAACGATTGTAATTTGCTTTTCTCCGTGTTCCATTTGATTCACCTCATTTTAATTTAAGCTGTCTAAGTACCCTTGCAGGATCATAACAGCCGCCATTTTATCAATGACTTTTTTACGCTTTTGTCTGCTCACATCTGCAGAAATGAGCATTTTTTCCGCTGCCATTGTCGACAGGCGCTCGTCCCAAAGCACAACAGGAACATTGTACGTGTTTTCTAACACTTTCGCAAATGATTGGCTGGCTTCGCCTCTAGGACCGACCGTACCGTTCATATTTTTTGGAAAACCAAGTACAATTTTATCCGTTCCATATTGCGAGACGATTTCGGACAGGCGGCTGAGACCGAAGTCTCCGCCTGCTTCATCAATTTTAATTGTTTCAATCCCTTGCGCTGTCCAGCCCATTTCATCACTGATCGCAACACCAAGGGTTTTCGTGCCTAAATCTAAGCCTAAAATTCTCATGTTTTACGCCTCTTTATGTGTCTCTAAGTACGATTTAACCAATTCCTCAATTAATTCGTCTCGTTCTAGTTTACGAATTAGGTTGCGAGCATCCTGATGTCTTGGAATATAAGCAGGGTCGCCTGACAGCAAGTATCCGACAATTTGATTGATCGGGTTGTATCCTTTTTCTTGGAGTGCATCATATACTGTAATGAGCACTTCATTCACATTGGTTTCAGCTGAATCATCAGAGAAGTTAAACTTCATTGTCTTATCAAATGAACTCACTGCTTCTTGCACCTCTCTTCCAACATTCTACTAGCAAGCTTTTTTCTAACCGCTCATCTAATACCATTATTCTACACTACATCGCCTGATTATAAAACGGATTTGACAGATTCTTCGACAATTGCCAGTGCTTCTTCTAGCTTTTCCGGTTGTTTTCCGCCTGCTTGTGCCATGTCTGGGCGTCCGCCTCCGCCTCCGCCGCAGATTTCAGCTGCCTGTTTCACAAGTTTCCCTGCATGCAGACCTTTTTCGATGACGTCTTTTGTCACTCCTGCTGAAATGTTTACTTTTCCGTTTTGAACGGCTCCGAGCACAATGACAGCTGATCCTAATTTGGCTTTTAAGTCATCAACCATTGTTCTTAAATGGTTCATGTCTTTCGCGTTTACTTTTTCAGTTAACACTTTTACTCCGCCGATTTCTGTCACTTTCTCTAAAATAGAGCCTGCTTCAGCCTGGCTTAATTTTGCAAGAAGAGATTCGTTTTCTCTTTGAACCTCTTTTAAATCTGCCTGTAATGACGCGATACGTTTTGGTACATCCTTCGTATTTGACTTCAGCTCACTCGCTGCCTGCTCTAAAATCGTCAGCTGGTCATTTAATTCTTCGTATGCCCCTTTACCAGTCACCGCCTCAATCCGGCGTGTTCCAGCACCAATACCCGATTCAGATGCAATTTTAAACAACCCGATTTCCGCAGTATTTTGCACATGACAGCCGCCGCATAGCTCGATGCTGTAATCGCCTACTTGGACAACTCGGACAATATCACCATACTTCTCGCCAAAGAGCGCCATTGCACCCATTTCTTTTGCTTCAGCAATCGGCTTCAGGTCAATAGCAACAGAGATGCCTTCCCAGATCTTTTCGTTCACCATTTTTTCAATCTGAGACAATTCTTCTTTTGTGACTTGTCCAAAGTGAGAGAAGTCAAAGCGAAGTCTATTTTCATTCACCAATGATCCTGCCTGGTTCACGTGGCTACCCAAAACGTCTTTTAGCGCCTGATGCAAAAGATGTGTCGCTGTATGGTTTTTCACAATGCCTTTTCGAAGAGCTGGTTCCACTTCCGCAGTGACTTCAAGTCCTTTTTTGGCTGTACCGCTTACGACTACTCCCTCATGAACATGCTGACCATTTGGCGCCTTTTTCACATCTTTGATGTCAATGATCACTTCAGCGCTTTTCAATGTCCCTTTATCAGCCACTTGTCCGCCGCTTTCCGCATAGAAAGGTGTTTCATCTAACAAAATTTGCACTGTATCGCCTTCATGTGCTTCTGTAACAATTTCACCGTTTTGAAGCAATTCGACAATATGGGCATCTGCCGTTAGATTTTCGTAGCCAACAAATGTGCTTTCTACTTTAATATCTCCTAAAGCGCCGCCTTGAACCTGCATACTGCCGACATCTTGTCTCGCATTTCTTGCACGTTCACGCTGCTTCTCCATCTCAGACTGGAAGCCTTCTCGATCCACTGTCATATTCTCATCTTCTGCATATTCTTCTGTGAGCTCGACAGGGAATCCATACGTATCATACAGCTTAAATACATCTTCACCTGAAATCTGCGTGCTGCCTTTGTCTCTTTCTTTTTTGATGACTTCTGACAAAATAGCTAAGCCTTCGTTCAGTGTTTCATGGAAGCGTTCTTCTTCATTCTTGATGACTTTCGCAATAAATTCTTCTTTCGCTTGTACATCTGGGTAGAAATCCTTCATGATTTCCGCCACAACTGGAACTAGGTCAAACATAAACGGGCGATGGATGTGAATGGTTTTTGCATAACGCACGGCACGGCGAAGCAAACGTCTTAACACATACCCGCGGCCTTCATTGGAAGGAAGCGCTCCATCACTTACAGCAAAGGCAACCGTTCGGATGTGGTCCGCAATGACTTTGAATGCTGTATCCTTTTCCTTTGTCTCGCCATAGCTTTCTCCAGAAATGGTCTCAACTGCACGAATAATTGGCATGAATAGATCTGTATCAAAATTCGTTGGCACGTTTTGAATGACAGATACCATTCGTTCAAGCCCCATCCCTGTATCAATGTTTTTCTTCGGAAGCGGCGTGTATGACCCATCTGGATTATGGTTAAATTCAGAGAACACTAGGTTCCACACTTCTAGATAACGCTCATTTTCTCCGCCGGGATATAATTCTGGATCGTTCATGTCGTCACCGTATGATTCACCGCGGTCATAGAAAATTTCGGTATTCGGTCCACTTGGGCCCTCGCCAATATCCCAGAAGTTGCCTTCAAGGCGAATAATACGTTCTTCTGGTACACCAATTTTATCTCTCCATAGTACATACGCTTCTTCGTCCTCTGGATGGACAGTGACAGATAACAAATTCGGGTCAAAACCAATCCACTCGTCACTTGTAAGGAACTCCCACGCCCATTCGATCGCTTCTTCTTTAAAATAATCACCAATAGAGAAGTTGCCGAGCATTTCAAAGAACGTATGATGGCGTGCCGTTTTTCCTACGTTTTCAATATCATTTGTACGTATCGATTTTTGCGCGTTGCAAATACGCGGATTTTCAGGTACAACGCGGCCATCAAAGTATTTCTTTAATGTTGCCACGCCGCTGTTGATCCACAAAAGTGTCGGATCATCATGCGGTACGAGTGATGCACTCGGTTCTACAGCATGTCCTTTTTCTTTAAAAAAGTCTAAAAACATTTGGCGTACTTGCGCTGAAGTTAAAGTTTTCATTCAAAAATCCTCCCTTATCATTCATCAATCTCCACACAAACGAAAAAACACCCCGCCCTATGCAAGCACAAAACGACTTACACAGGGACGAGATGCTCTCGCGGTACCACCCTGATTATAGACCTATTCGTCTATCACCTTCACATCCGATAACGCCGGAAGAGAGCGGCAGTGTTTATCTGCACTCGGGACTAGCTTCCGTTAAAGGTCTGATAAGGCTTTTCTCAGCAAAATAAAGCCTCTCTCTGCAACAGCTTTTTAACGTACTCGGGTCCGTCATTGAATTCAGTATGTAGTATGAATCGAAATTATTATAGACAACTCGGCTCCTCTTGTCAATGAACGCTTCGTCTCATGAGAATATATTGCACAATGATCACTCTGATTATAGCGGCAGTTGGTACGGCTAAAATCATGCCAATTAAACCAAATAACTCTCCTCCTGCAATCAAGACGAGCATAATGACGACAGGATGCATATGAAGGCTTCTCCCTACGATGATCGGGCTGAGGATGTTGCTTTCTAAAAATTGCAGCACCGCTACTGTAATCAGCACAATCATAACCGATTTAACCGAGATGGTAAACGCAATAAAGACAGCGGGAACCGCACCGATAATCGGTCCAAAATACGGAATGACATTCGTTGCGCCAATCAGCATACCTAGGACAAGCGGATACGGGATATGAAACAGCCAGAGCACAATGGCTGCTGCCCCCCCAATTAATGAACAGACAAGCAGCTGCCCTCTAATATAATTACCAAGTGATTCATCAACTGCCTTCACAAACGCATGTCCCCTCTTCCGAAAAGATGGCGGCGTCAAATACCATGCAGCCCGCTTCATCGTATTCATGTCCTTCACCATATAAAAAACAAGAAAAGGAATGAGTGCTGCAATTAATGCGTAATCAAGTAATACTTTACAGCTAAGAATCATCCGCTCCGCGCCGTTAGCTGCATATGTCTCCGATTGAACAATTAAGCGATCCAAACGGTCGTGAAGTCCGTCAGGCCAATGGCTTGTATGATGATGAATATGTGATAAAGCGCCATTATACGTTTCAGCAAGCACAGGAATTTGTTCTGACAACTCATTTAACTGCTTGATCATGACAGGCGCTCCTTTATAAACCGCAAGCCCAATCCCGCCAAAAAACAGTACATAAATCAATAAGAGACTAACAGTCCTTGGTAAGCCCCTCTCGTGCAATTTTTCCACTATCGGATAAAGCAGATAAGAAATAAAAATGGCAATGAGAAGCGGAATTAGAACCGCCTTGAACAACAAAAAAATAGGCATCCATAACTCGTCGAGCTGCAGTAAAATGAGCAAGGATGCAAGGACAAGCAGGACCCCTGCGGCATATATCAGAAATTGGACCGGACGTTTCTTCACCTTTTTCACCTCTTTTCTTATTGTTTATCCATCTTCTGTAATTATCCATGTAAATAAAATTTGTCCTAACTTTGTTAAAAATGAATACACATGAAACATACAGCTCCATCCAAAGTCACTAAAATGTCTACACTGAATATTCCATCATGTACAAGAGGAGGTTCTTCATGATCACATTCGAAGAAGTCAACAAGCATTATGGCCAGTTCCATGTACTGAAAGACATTAACCTACATATTCAAAAAGGTGAGGTTGTCGTGATCATCGGTCCTTCAGGATCAGGTAAAAGCACGATGCTCAGATGCATCAATCGTCTTGAAAGCATTGATGAGGGAAAGGTACTCGTCAACGAAGTGCCTGTTCAGCATCCGAAGACCAACATCAATCTTGTCAGGCAAAATATTGGGATGGTGTTTCAGCATTTTCACCTCTACCCTCATAAGACGGTGCTTGAAAACATTATGCTTGCGCCAATGAAGGTGAAAAAGGTGAGCAAGGAAGAAGCGAGGGAAACAGCCGAATTTTATTTAAATAAAGTCGGTATTCCTGATAAAGCGGACGCCTACCCTTCAAGACTCTCAGGCGGACAGCAGCAGCGTGTTGCCATTGCAAGAGGGCTTGCGATGAAGCCAGAGGTCATGCTGTTTGACGAACCGACATCCGCACTTGATCCAGAGATGATCGGAGAGGTACTAGATGTGATGAAGCAGCTCGCCCGAGAAGGAATGACCATGGTTGTCGTCACTCATGAGATGGGATTTGCCAGAGAAGTCGCCGACCGTATTGTCTTTATTGATGAAGGCAGAGTTCTTGAAGAGTCAACACCGGCTGCATTTTATGAGAAACCGCGTGAGAAACGCGCTCAGCTCTTTTTAAGCCGTATTTTAAATCACTAGGGGGAATGATTTGATGAAAAAAATGAAACGCTTTGGCCTACTACTCTTTATGACTTGCTGTATTGCTGCATTGGCTGCTTGCGGATCTGCTGAAAAAGGCTCGACTGATGCAAAAAAAGGAAGCTCTTTAGAAACCATTCAGAAAGACAAAAAAATCATATTCGGGGTCAAGAATGATACACGTCTCTTCGGTCTCAAAAATCCTAGCAGTGGAGATATCGAAGGGTTTGATATCGATATTGCAAAAGCTATCGCAAAGGAAATGCTCGGTGATGAAGGAAAAGCAGAATTCAAAGAAGTGACATCAAAAACGAGAATTCCACTACTGCAAAAAGGAGATATTCATGCGATCGTCGCGACCATGACGATTACCGAAGAGCGTAAAAAAGAAGTCAATTTCTCAGATGTTTACTTTGAAGCAGGACAATCACTGCTTGTGAAAAAAGGAAGCGACATTCAATCGATTGATGATCTTAAAAAAGGGACGAAAGTGCTTGCAGTGAAAGGATCTACTTCTTCTCAAAATATCCGCGAAAAAGCACCTAAAGCGTCTGTATTAGAATTTGAGAACTATCAGGAGGCTTTTACAGCTTTAAAATCAAACCAAGGGCAAGTGCTGACAACCGATAATGCGATCTTATTTGGTATGGCAGATGAGGATTCAAATTACGAAGTCGTCGGCGGCACCTTTACAGATGAGCCTTATGGTATTGCTGTGAAAAAAGGTGATCAGAAATTAACAGCTGCGATCAATAAAGCCCTAAAAACCTTAAAAGACAATGGAGAGTATGACAAGATTCATCAAAAATGGATCAAAGAATAACCGTTTGACTTGTGAAGAATGATTCTCTCAGGGTGAGCCGCTCATTGGCTCACCTGTTGATCAGGAAGGAAGTGAACTGATTGCTACGGTTTTCCATTCTTATTGAAAATTTTCATCTTTATGTAGAAGGCTTTAAATATACCATTGGTGCAAGTGTCATTGCTTTGATTGGAAGCTTTTTGATCGGTACACTCATTGCCATTATGAGAATTGCGCCACTTAGGCCGCTCAACTGGTTAGGAACGGCTTACGTGGAATTTGTTCGGAATATTCCGTTATTATTGATTACATTTGTCTTCTTCTTTGGATTACCCGTGCTAGGCATTGTAGCAGATGGCTTCACCGCTGGCACAATTGCCCTTGCCATTTATACCTCTGCCTTTATTGCTGAAGCCATTCGCGCAGGGATACAAGCTGTACCGCTTGGACAAATGGAAGCAGCCCGTGCTTCAGGTCTATCCTATGGCGGGACGATGCGGTATATCATTCTGCCGCAAGCAATTAAAATTGTCATTCCCCCTCTTGGGAATCAATTTATTAACCTTGTCAAAAACTCCTCTATTTTAGGTGTCATTGCAGGGTTTGATCTTATGTATCAAGGAGACCTCATCGCTTCTAGAACATTTGTAACATTCGATGTCTACATCTTTGTTGCCATGTTCTATCTGCTATTAACAATTCCGCTCAGTTTAGGCGTTGGTTATTTAGAAAAAAGATTAGCAAGAAGCCACTAGAAAGGAGGAAACACCATGGATTTTCTAGGTGCCTACCAGCCTGATCATCTCGCCTTTTTACTTGAAGGATTTGCTGTCACCTTAAAAGTGGCTTTTATCTCCATCATTTTGAGCTTTCTCATTGGATTAGTCATTGGCACATTACGGTTCGCTCAAATTCCAGTTTTATCAAAGATCGTTGCAGTCGTCGTCGAAACCATTCGAAACCTGCCGCTCTTATTGATCATCTTTTTCACATATTTTGCACTGCCCGAAATCGGCATTAAGCTGAGCATTACAGCCTCAGCTATTGCAGCTTTAACCGTATTTGAATCAGCAATGCTGTCAGAAATTATTCGAAGCGGTTTAAAATCAATTGATAAGGGACAGATCGAAGCAGCCAGGTCTTCTGGTTTAACCTATATCCAAACGTTAAAAATGATTATTATGCCGCAGGCTTTACGCCGAATGGTACCGCCGATTGTCAGTCAATTTATTTCTCTTTTAAAAGATACATCGCTTGCCGTTGTGATTGCCCTTCCAGAACTATTGCATCACGCTCAAATATTAAACGGTCAGAGCCAATCTTACTTACTGCCCATTTTCTTATTAGCGGCAATGATGTATTTTGTCGTCAATTTCAGCTTATCATTACTCGCGCGCCGATTAGAATATAGGCAGGCATAAAAAAGACATCCGCTTTTGGCGGATGTCTCAGCGTGTAGGCAAACCCTCGCATTCGGTGTCAGGTCTGCGCTCCAGTACTCACGAATGTCAAATTCGCTCCGTTCCGATGCTCGCCCTTCCTAGACTTCAAAGGTTTTATATCACGCTGAAAATGAAAACAAAGGGCTAAAATGAAGGTCATTTTAGCCCTTTGCCAACAATTATTTGCTTACATCATTCTCATAACGCGTTTTCTTAGCTTTTTCATATCCCGCTTTGATGGCATATCATATCGGCTTGCAAAGTGATATGCGAGTGCACCTGCACCAAGCGTTAATAGTGAAGAAGTCATTTTGCCCATTCGAAATTCCCCCTTAACACTTATAGTTGAATTGAACGTTCATCATCACTAAACAGATCATCTAAGCTGCTTAGTGTTCCGTCTTCTTCCACTTGGTGTGTAGATATTTTGCCTTTTGACAGCGTCAATTCAATAAAACAGCCCCAGCAATAATATTGATTGACCCCAATTTTTCCGATGTCTTTACATTTGCAATTTGGGCAAATGAGCATAATCAGCACCTCTTTACGTTCGGTTTAGAACAAGTGCTTCCTTTTGAACGTTGATCAAGGTTCCGGCAGCCTGAAGCTGTTTTCGAATCCCTGATAGCTCTGTAAAGAAGCCGTCCGAGAGTTCATATGCTACGATTGTGCCCGAATTTGTGCAAAAGTATACATCTTCTAAAATGCCTAAATTTTCACCGTCAGGCGACTGCATCATTTTCTTTTTCAATTTCGAAAATAAGAAGGATGGGGCGGAGGATTCCATGCCTATTCCCTCCTGGCAGCTCACATATAAGCCCTTGTCTGTCAGCTGATCCCCAGCCGAGAATGGAACGAGTGCACAGTCTTTCTTTTTCCCATCTAACACATATCCTCCGCAGTTGCCTCCGGCTAATAAACAAATATCTTTTATCGAACCAAGTGAATGAGACGTTTCACCTGTATAGATTGACATTCCTTCAAGCTCTCGACATGTTCTCAAAATGTGCTCAACCACCTTTTGCGGAACAGTCTTATCGTGTGCGTTTGCGTCAAGACTCATACGAAGAAATGGCTTCCATGAACGAAATATGAGATTTCTTTTCATGCTAAAAAAGCTCCCATCTGGAAGCCTTTTATTCATGCATAAAATCAAATGGAGTGATTCCCTCCATACCGATATTTGCATCATGCACGCTAAACGGCAGTTCTTTTTGAAGTGCTGCAAGCTCCGCATCCATAACCTCTTCGGTTTGCACGAGCCGCATCGTTAAGGACGTTTGTCTGAGCGAATCCTCATTATTTTTCACGCCCCACTCCAGTGCTGATTCCTCGCCGCACAGAATTAAAAACTTTTTACTTCGTGTAATGGCTGTGTACAGCAGATTTCGCCGAAGCATTCTATAGTAGCTTCTCACGACTGGAAGCACAACGATGGGGAATTCACTGCCTTGTGATTTGTGGATCGAACAGCAATAGGCATGTGTAAATTGATGAAAATCCTTTTTTGTAAAGGTGATTTCATTCCCATCAAAGGAGATCACAGCCATGTCTTCTTTTTCCGTGTTTTCTTTCGCATAGAAAATCGAGACAATCTCGCCAATATCACCGTTAAAAATATTGTTCTCCGGCTGATTCACAAGCTGAAGCACTTTATCACCGGTCCGGTACACGACATCACCAAATGGGATTTCTCTGCCCTTTGGTTTTTTAGGATTCAAAATGTGCTGCAGCATTTTATTGAGCTCATTAATGCCTGCTTTTCCTTTATACATGGGCGCAAGCACTTGAATGTCTTTAGCTGAATAGCCTTTTTGAGCAGCATTGCTGACGACTTTCTCAATCACTTCTTTCATTTGATCAACTGAGCATTTTATGAAAGATCGATCCTTTGAACGTGCGGTAATATCCTTTGGCAGGACGCCATTTTTCATATCATGTGCAAGTTCAACAATGCTGGAGCCGTCTGCCTGACGGTAAATATCTGTCAGGGTAACAGCTGGCACAGCTTGTGATGCAAGCAAGTCTCTTAACACTTGGCCTGGTCCGACAGACGGAAGCTGGTGTTCATCCCCCACCATGATCACTTGGATATGATCAGGAATGGCTTTAAACAAGTGATTCGCAAGCCAAATATCTAGCATACTTGATTCATCAATGATGACAAGCTTTCCTTCAATCGGCTGTTCTTCATCATGCGAGAATCCCTCTGACCCGTTCCAACCAAGCAGCCGGTGAATCGTCACAGCTGGAAGCCCTGTTGATTCTGTCATCCGTTTAGCTGCTCGTCCAGTTGGCGCCGCAAGCACAAATGGAAAGGATTCATCTTTTTTGTAATCACTCGGATCAAGAGATACCCCGTGAAGATCGCTGTAAAGCTCAACAATCCCTTTAATGACTGTTGTCTTCCCAGTCCCAGGTCCGCCTGTTAAAAGCAGCATTGGGGACATGAGCGCCTTTTGAATCGCTTCCTTTTGTGTCGGTGCATACTGGACGCCCAGCCGTTCCTCGAGCTCACCAAGAGCTAGCAGAAATTCTGATTCAGGGAATTGGTCTGCATATTCCGTTTGGGAGACGATTTTTTGTATACGTTTGGCGACACTTTGCTCGGCATAAAATAAGGACGGATGATAGCAGCGCTCATCTTCAATGATCATCTCTTTCCCTTCGCCAAGTGCAATGATCTGATTGGCGACGTCCATTTCCGTCACTTTGTACTCATTGCCTGTCTGATTGAGCAGTTTTCGGGTTTCGACGATCAAATCCTTTGTTTGTATGTACGTATGACCGTCCTGAAGGCTGGCTGTCTCCACTGTATAAAGCAAGGCTGCACGGATTCGCTCTGGGTCATTTCCTAAGATGCCGGTTCTAGCGCCAAGTTCATCCGCCTTAATAAATCCGATCCCTTCGACATCCTTGACGAGCTGATACGGGTTTTCTTCAATCTTCTGCAGCGTCTCACTCTCGTACACTTGATAAATCTTCATGCTGAGCTGCGGACCAAAGCCGTATTGATTCAGGCTGATCATGATTTGTTCCAATCCTTGATGCTCCTGGAGTGCTGCGGCCAGCTTATCTGCCTTCTTTTTTGATAAGCGCGGAACGTCATACAAAACCGCTGGGTCATGCATAATTTTATGAAGCGTCTGGGTGCCAAGCTGCCCTACAATTTCTTCCGCCGTCTTTTTCCCTATCCCTTCGAATAAATCACTTGAGAGATAATGAATGATTCCTTGCTTTGTTGTCGGTACTTCCTTTTGAAAATGAGTCGCCTGAAACTGTTCACCAAATTTCGGATGGCTTGTGACTTTGCCATAGAAGGTGTAAGTTTCTTCCTCATGAAGTGCTGGGAAGTAGCCTGTGACAGATGCTGTTTTTTCCTCTAAGTTTTCCGATGTTTCAATGACTTTCACCTTTAACACCGAGTATAAATTACTTTCATTATGGAAAATAACGGCTTGAACTGTCCCCTTTAAAAACGGTTCGTCCTCAAGCTTCATTTGATCTGGATGTTCCTGCACAGGTCTTCCCTCCTTCCGTCTATTCTGCTTCTTGAATCAGCTTTTGCGCATGTAGTGCCAGCATATGGTCAGGCTGCACGTCAATGGCTTTTCCTAGCATCTCAAGTGCTGCGTCTTTTTTCTCTAAGTATGCATACGCAACCCCTAAATTATAAAAGGCATCTGCATGCTGCGGATCACGCGCGATCACCTCGGTAAAGGTCGTCACCGCTTCTTCCAGCAATTGTTCATTGGCTAAGCACATGCCAAATTGAAATCTTGCTTCATTATCATCTTCATTCAGTTCGATGGCACGCTGAAGATAAGGCATCGCAAGCTTCGGCTGCTCTAATTTGATGAGCGTTTGGCCCAGCATATAAAATAAATCACTATTTTCCATCCCAGCTTGTAGTGCTTGTTCAAAATAGTCTTTTGCTTTCATAAAGTCTTCTTTTAATGTGTATACATTTCCTGCCCCGTAATAGGCTGCAGCTGCGGCGTGATCAAGTTCTATTGCTTTTTGAAAGAAGTTTAACGCACGTTCAAATTCATTAATGCTTGAAAGCAAGTTCGCAAAGTTAATATATGGAACCGGGTCTTTCGGGCTTTCTTCAATGGCTTTCGTAAAAGCTTCTGCTGCTTTTTCGATGTTCCCCTGATTTAAGGCTTCTATGCCGATTTCGTTATGATTCATTCGCTCTCTCATCCTTTCATTAAAAAACCTCAACAGCGACGTTGAGGTTTTGAAAACATGTTACACATACGACAGCTTTTGGCCGTCCTTAAAGACATCGTCAATTGTTCCGCCGCCAAGACATTCGTCGCCATCATAAAAGACAACCGCTTGTCCTGGTGTGACAGCACGAACGGGTTCATCAAAGATGACCATCGCTTCTTGCTCACCTGTCATTTTCACCTTCACATGGTGATCTTCTTGACGGTATCTGAATTTAGCTGTGCAGGTTAATTCACCGTTTTCACCGACAATATGAGGACGAGTCCAGCTGATATTGACGGCTGAAATGCTTTCAGAATATAAAAGTGGATTATGGAAACCTTGTTCGACAAACAGGATATTTTGTTCCAAGTCTTTTCCAACGACAAACCAAGGATCACCGCTACCGCCAATGCCAAGACCTTGGCGCTGACCGATCGTGTAATACATCAGTCCATCGTGCTCCCCTTTAACTTCTCCGTCCATCGTCTGCATCACGCCAGGCTGGGCAGGCAAATATTGACTGAGGAACGTTTTAAAGTTTCTTTCTCCAATAAAGCAAATACCCGTTGAATCTTTTTTCGTTGCTGTTGCGAGCTCTGCTTCTTTTGCCAATTCACGAACCCTTTTTTTCTCTAGATCACCGATTGGAAACATGACTTTATCAAGCTGTTCCTGAGTCAGCTGATTTAAGAAATACGTTTGGTCTTTGTTGGCATCAAGACCTCTTAGCATTTTAACTTCATCGCCAGTTCTGTCGACGCGCGCATAGTGACCTGTTGCTAAATAATCCGCACCGAGTGACAATGCGTGCTCAAGGAACGCTTTGAACTTAATTTCTTTGTTACACATGACATCAGGGTTTGGCGTTCTGCCCGCTTTATATTCATCAAGGAAATATTGAAACACTTTGTCCCAATATTGCTTCTCGAAATTCACTGCATAATAAGGGATTCCAATTTGGTTACATACGCGGATGACATCCTCATAGTCCTCCGTTGCTGTACATACACCATTTTCATCTGTGTCATCCCAGTTTTTCATAAATATGCCGATTACATCATAGCCTTGCTCCTTTAGCATAAGAGCAGCAACTGATGAATCGACTCCTCCGGACATACCGACCACAACTCTTGTGTCTTCTGGTCTTTTTGTCATCTTCATCAACTCCATTTTCAATGAAACAGCATGTGCGTTTCGTTCTTCAGGTGCCTGGCTGTTTCATTTTTCACACACACGAACAAAAGAGGAACGTTTATTTGGCTAAGCGTTTGACAACAGCTACTATCTTGCGCGCCGCCTGCTTCACATGATCCTCTTCATTCCCAAGACCGAAGCTTATTCTGACTGAGGACGTCAGCTTGTCTGCTTCTTCGCCATACATGGCGCTTAACACGTGCGAAGGAAGGACGGATCCAGCCGTACATGCAGATCCACTTGAAACAGCAATTCCTTCCATATCTAAATTCACAAGTAACGATTCGATAGAAACGCCCGGGAAATGAACATTTAAAATGTGCGGCAATGTCTCTTCCGGGTGCCCATTGATAGAGAAAGTAAGTGATTCCTCTTCGAATACTTGTAGCATGATTTCTTTGAGCTTACCATAATGCATGGCTTTTTCTCTTCTATTTTGCTTCGTTAATTGAACAGCTTCTGCAAGTCCGACGATCCCTGCCACATTTTCAGTGCCAGCACGGCGTTTTCTTTCTTGTTCTCCTCCGAAAATTTGCGGAGAAAGTTTCACGCCTTCGTTTACATATAAAAAGCCCGTTCCCATTGGACCATTTAGCTTATGGCCAGAAGCAGATAAGAGATCAATATGAAGGTCTGCTACATCGATTGGCATTGTTCCAAACGCCTGCACGGCGTCTGTATGAAAATGAGCAGTGTGATTGTGTAAAAGCTCGCCAATGTCTTTGATTGGCTGAATCACACCTGTTTCATTATTGCCGTACATGATGGTCACAAGAATCGTATCATCTCTTAGTGCTTGTTTTAGTTGTTCAAGATGAATCAATCCAGTTTCATCCACATCTAAATATGTCACGTCAAATCCTAGCTTCTCTAGGCGTTCACATGTGTGCAGCACCGCATGATGCTCTGTTTTTGCTGTGATGATATGTTTTCCTTCATGCTGTCTTGCCATGGCCACACCTGTAATCGCCAGGTTGTCCGCCTCTGTTCCTCCACTTGTGAGGATGATCTCCTGTGGTTTACAGTGTAATTCTCCTGCAATCACTTCTCTTGCTTCATCGAGCCACTTTCTTGCCTCGCGCCCATATGAATGAATACTAGAGGGATTGCCAAATATCTCTGTAAAGTAAGGCATCATCTTGTCCACAATACGCTGATCCATCGGCGTTGTGGCTGCATGATCTAAATAGATACGTTCCATTCCCGGTACACCTCTGATCTAAATATAGAACATATACGCCTCTTGATCCTCGTCATCTTGATAGCTTGCCAAGTCTTCAAGAGTTGTATTGTCCAGTACGTCTTTTACTGCATCACGAATCCGAATCCAAAGTGCACGCTTTGCTGGTTCTTCGTTTTCAATGACTTCGACAGGACTAATCGGTCCTTCTAATACACGAATAATATCACCGGCTGTGATCTCGTTTGGTTCATGTGCAAGAACATAGCCGCCATATGCACCGCGAATACTTTTCACAAGACGAGCATTCCGAAGTGGTGATACAAGCTGCTCTAAATAATGCTCAGACAAATTATTGTTTTGAGCGATTGATTTTAATGATGTAGGGCCTTCGCCATGTTTTTTGGCTAATTCGATCATGATCGTCAGACCATATCTGCCTTTAGTAGAAATTTTCAAGTTAAACACCTCTGCGTTTTCTATTTCTATGTCATCAATTATTTTTCTGATTTCATATACGCTTATATAGACCAAAAGCAATTATATCATACTTTCAGCCAACTTTCATTTGCCGGTTCTGAGCGCGATAAGAGGACGCATCCCTTTTCTATTTGAAGAAATTTCGGTACTCTATACAAACAAGACATTGCTTTAGGAGAGATAATCATGAAACCTTTAGCGTACCGGATGCGCCCAAGTCATATTGAAGACATCATTGGGCAGGAGCATCTCGTTGGAGAAGGTCAAATTATTAGACGAATGGTCGAGGCAAAACATTTATCCTCGATGATTTTATACGGACCGCCGGGCATCGGAAAAACATCGATTGCGACGGCGATCGCTGGCAGTACAAGCATTGCGTTTCGGACGTTGAATGCGGTCATTCATAACAAAAAGGATATGGAAGCTGTCGCCGCTGAAGCGAAAATGAGCGGCCAGGTCATCCTCATTTTAGACGAGGTTCACAGGCTTGATAAAGGAAAGCAGGATTTTCTTCTTCCTTATTTAGAAAATGGCATGATCATTTTAATTGGCGCAACGACGGCTAACCCCTATCATGCGATCAACCCTGCCATTCGAAGCCGGACACAAATATTTGAGCTAAAACCGCTTGAAACAGAGCAAATCAAGGCTGCATTAACAAGAGCGTTACAGGATGAACATCGCGGACTTGGCGGGTATGAGGTGGCAGTAGACGATGAAGCGATGAATCATTTTGCCAATGGATGCGGCGGAGACGTACGCTCTGCTTTAAATGCGTTAGAACTAGCTGTTTTATCGACAAAAGCAGATGAGGCTGGGCATATTATGATTACTCTTGCCGCAGCAGAAGAATGTTTACAAAAAAAGAGCTTCTCACATGATAAGAATGGTGATGCTCATTATGATGTCCTCTCGGCTTTTCAAAAATCCATTAGAGGATCTGACGCAGATGCGGCGCTGCATTACCTTGCCAGACTGATTGAAGCAGGAGACCTTGAAAGCATTTCAAGGAGATTACTCGTGATGGCTTACGAAGATATTGGCTTAGCTAGTCCGCAGGCAGGCCCTCGTGTGTTAAGCGCTGTTCAAACAGCAGAAAGAGTCGGCTTCCCGGAAGCCCGAATTCCGCTGGCTAACGCAGTCATTGAACTGTGTCTTTCTCCTAAGTCCAACTCAGCATATAAGGCGATCGATGCGGCACTTGGTGACATTCGTTCAGGGAAAATTGGTGAAATCCCTGTTCATTTAAAGGATGCTCACTACAAAGGAGCTACAGCACTCGGCAGAGGTGTCGATTACTTATACCCACACGATTATGAAAACGGCTGGGTGAAGCAGCAGTACTTACCTGATCCGCTGAAAAACAAGCAATACTATGAACCGAAGCAAACAGGTAAATTTGAAGGCGCACTGAAACAGGTATATGAGAACTTAAAACGCCAAAAATAAAAAAAGCCCCCTGCCTAGGAACTGACCCCATAAGATGAGACAAATAAAAAACACCTTCAAGTTTGAAAATGGATCGTTGTGATCCGAAATAAAACATGGAGGTGTTTTTTCTATGGGGACAAGAGTGAGTTATCCGGTTGAAGTCAAACAGAAGGCTGTAGAAATGAGATTGGCAGGCGTACCTATGAAAGAGATCATGCAGAAATTGAATATCAAGAATAAGACGCAGGTTCAGACATGGGTGAGGTGGCATAAGGCTGGGGATACACACCGGTTCGAACAGCCTGTTGGAAAACAATATACCTATGGAAAGGGTCCCGAGTACTCTTCCGAATTAGAGAGACTGCAGGCAGAAAATCGCTATTTGAGTCAACAGAATGAAGTTTTAAAAAAGTACAACGAATTGGAAAGGAAGTTGATAAGGAAACGTCAATCAAACTGGTAGAAGAATTGTGCAAAACGATGACGGTACAGGACATCTGTGTCCATTTAGGCATCTTACGTACTTCGTATTATAGATGGAAAAAGGATCTGACTCAGAATCATTCTAAAAGACAACTAGAGAAACAGGTCGGCACGTTGTGCCGAAAGCACAAATATCGATATGGTTATCGAAAAATCACAGCCATACTAAAAAGGAGAATGCGTATTAACCATAAAACTGTTCAACGTATCATGCAGAAAAACCAGTGGCAATGCCGGGTTAAAATGAAAAAGCGTAAGAAGAATGGGCAGCCCTATGCCGTGGCCAGTAATATACTGGATCGGAACTTTCAGTCTGATCGCCCTCTTGAAAAACTAGTAACGGACATCACGTATTTGCCTTATGGACAGAAACAATTGTACCTTTCCAGTATATTGGATTTATATAATGGAGAAGTGATTGCTTTTACGATTGGTGATAAGCAGGACACAGACTTTATCTTAAACACACTTAATCAGCTCCCAGCACTGCCTGAGAATTGCGTGTTACATAGCGATCAAGGTTCTGTGTATACATCTTACGAGTATCAGAAAGCTGTTCATATAAAAGGCATTACCATGAGCATGTCCCGTAAAGGGACGCCCGCTGATAATGCCTCCATCGAATCGTTTCATTCCTCACTAAAGTCTGAAACGTTCTATCTTAACAGGATTGACCGCACTACGACCAGCATCGTAGAACGCACTGTCAAAGAATACATTTATTATTATAACAACATCCGTATTCAAACGAAACTAAACAACCAATCACCGATAAACTATCGGCAATTGGCTGTATAAAGGTGTTTTGATCCCTGTCTCAAAAACGGGGGTCAGTCCCCCTATTAGCAGGTGGGCTGTTTATTTATCTTTCACACGTGTAATTGGAATATCTTTCAAAAGCTGCATAATGACATGACCACCCATGATCAATCCTGCAACAGACGGGACAAATGCATTGGATGATGGCGGCATTTGTGCCTTGCGAATCTTCGCTTCATCATTTCCAACTTCTTTTCTGACATCTTCGCGAATCACAATCGGACTTTCATCAGAGAAGATGACTTCAATCCCTTTACGAATCCCTTCTTTGCGTAGACGCGTTCTCACGACTTTTGCAATTGGGTCGGTATGTGTTTTTGAAATGTCATCAATTTTGAAGCGGGTCGGATCTGTTTTGTTTGCTGCTCCCATACTCGAAATGATGTTCACACCTCGTTTCAGACACTCTTTCATTAAATGAATTTTATAGTGAATCGTATCTGACGCATCGATGACATAATCAAGTGGATATTCAAAAAATTGCTCATATGTTTCCTCTGTATAAAACATCTTGAGTGCAACAACTTCACATTCTGGATTAATATCAGCGATTCTCGCCTGCATTAAGTCAACCTTCGGCTGACCAACTGTTGAAAGCAATGCTGGCAGCTGACGATTTACATTTGTAATATCAATATCATCTTTATCAACAAGAACAATACGGCCAACACCTGAACGAGCGAGTGCCTCAACTGCAAATGAACCAACGCCGCCCACACCAAGCACTGCCACTGTACTGTTTTTTAATATATCTAAGCCTTCCTTGCCAATGGCAAGCTCGTTTCTTGAAAACTGATGTAACAAGTGCCTCACTCCACCTTTATTTAAAATGAATCGAAAGAATCATATCATATTCAACCTTCTTCGTCATCCTTCTGAAAAAGAAAAAAACACAAAAAAGTCCCGACAACGCCGTCAGCTTTTCCTTCGTTTTGAACCCCGCACCATGCAGGTGGGTGCTTTCTTCCTGACTTTATAATTCCTCTAAAGAGGCATTTATGCAGAAAGGAAAGGCAAGCTCCCGTATAAAAAAATGTTCGGTCAAAACTAGGTAACCACCGTACGTATCAGGACTTTATTTATTGATTGAAGAAAGCATATCATAGGCATGCCGCTTTTTCAAGCGTTTACATGCCTATATCCATGCGTCTATTTTACTGTTTTACTTTTGTTTTAATGGCTAAACTTAGCTCATCAAGCTGCGCTTCGCTCACAAGGCCTGGAGCATCTGTTAACACGCAGCTCGCACTTGCCGTTTTCGGGAACGCAATCGTGTCTCTTAGGTTAGAGCGGCCGGCAAGCAGCATCACTAAGCGGTCAAGACCAAGCGCGATTCCGCCATGCGGAGGAACACCGTGCTCAAAAGCATCTAGAAGGAAGCCGAATTGTTCATAAGCCTCTTCTTTTGAAAACCCAAGTAAGCTAAA
This sequence comes from Bacillus sp. FSL R7-0672, assembly GCF_038601465.1. Taxonomy (NCBI): domain Bacteria; kingdom Bacillati; phylum Bacillota; class Bacilli; order Caryophanales; family Bacillaceae; genus Bacillus; species Bacillus sp. FSL R7-0672. Next base: position 2,421,414 of record NZ_CP152010.1, read on the forward strand.
CATTTTTTCTTGAATGTCCTTTTCGAAAATACGAATCGAACCTCCGCCAAGCTCATAGCCATTCAGGACAAGGTCGTATGCCTGTGCCTTCATGTCTTCTGGGCTTGTCTCAATTAATTCAAGATCGTCGCGTACTGGCATTGTGAAAGGATGATGGGCAGCATAGAAGCGGCCTTCTTCTTCATCTTTTTCAAGCAGCGGCCAATCAACAACCCATAAGAAGTTGAATCGAGACTCATCGATGAGTTCAAGCTCTTTGCCGAGTTTTAGGCGAAGGGCGCCAAGTGCGTCATGGACAACAGACGTCTTATCTGCAACAAAGAGTAAAAGGTCGCCTTCTTCGACTTGAAGCTGCTCTTTTAATTCTGCTTGCTTTGCTTCGTCAAAGAATTTAGCAATCGGCCCTTTTAATTCTGTCCCTTCTGCTTTAAGCCAAGCTAGACCTTTTGCACCGTAGTTCGCAGCAAATGCACCAAGGGCATCAATGTCTTTTCTTGAGTAGTTCGCTGCAGCCCCTTTGACATTGATGGCTTTCACAGTTCCACCATTTTTTACAGCTCCGCTAAAGACTTTGAAATCAGAGTCTTTTACCGTGTCTGAAATGTTGACAAGCTTCATCTCAAAACGTGTATCTGGTTTATCAGAACCATAAGAGTTCATCGCTTCATCATAAGTCATGCGAGGTAATGGCAATGTCAAATCTACGCCTTTGACATCTTTCATCACCTTTGCCATCATCTCTTCAGCAAGCGTCATAATGTCCTCTTGACTCATAAAGGACATTTCGATATCGACTTGTGTGAATTCCGGCTGACGGTCAGCACGCAAGTCTTCATCTCTAAAGCAGCGGGCAATTTGATAGTATCGATCCATTCCTGAGACCATCAGCAATTGTTTAAATAATTGCGGGGACTGAGGCAAGGCATAGAACTCTCCTTCGTGTACACGGCTTGGAACAAGATAGTCACGTGCACCCTCTGGCGTACTTTTAGTTAAAATCGGTGTTTCAATATCTAGAAAGCCGTTGTCATCTAAGAAATGGCGGAATGCTCTTGTGACTTCATGTCGCATTTTCATCGTTTCAAACATAGCAGGACGGCGAAGGTCTAAGTAACGGTATTTTAAGCGCACATCTTCTGATACCTCGTCCGCTTGATCTGAAATGACAAAAGGAGGGGTCTTCGCTTCATTTAACACGCTGACCGTTTCGACTTGTATTTCAATTTTCCCTGTTTTTAGATTTGGATTGATCGTTGCTTCTTCTCTTGCGACAACCGTTCCTTTAATATCAAGGACATATTCATTACGAATCGATTCTGCTGTCTCGAGTGCCTCTTTTGAAAGGTCTGGATTGAAAACAGCTTGTACAATTCCTGTACGGTCACGCAGATCAATAAAGATTAATCCGCCAAGGTCACGTCTTTTTTGAACCCACCCTTTTAGTACAACGGTTTGACCGATTTGGTCTTCTGTTACTTCTCCACAATAAAAAGTTCTACCAAACACAAACATTCCACTCCTTCTTTACGCCTTCTTGTGGGCCTTCATCATTTGAATCAGCTCATCAAGCTTCACTTCAATTTGTTCACCCGTTGTCGTATCTTTTACATTCACAATGTGCTGCGCCAGCTCATCTTCACCAAGGACTGCAATAAACTTGGCTTTTAATCGATCAGCCGCTTTAAATTGTCCTTTTAATTTCTTCCCTGTATAGTCCATTTCGCTTGAAATGCCTTCTTTTCTCAGACGATTTAATAATGAAACAGCGTAATCTTTCGCATCATCACCGAGTGCAGCAATGTATAGATCAATGCCATCTTGCAGTGGAAGATCAATTCCTTCAGCATCGATTGCTGATAGGAAACGCTCAATACTCATAGCAAAACCGATTCCTGGTGATTCAGGACCGCCAATTCCTTCAACAAGTCCATCATATCGGCCTCCGCCGGCTAATGTGGTAATCGCACCAAAGCCTTCAGCATTACTCATGATCTCAAATGCCGTGTGATTGTAGTAATCAAGGCCGCGCACTAAGTTCGGATCGACGATATATTCAACGCCTATATCTGTTAAGTATTGTTTGACCTTTTCAAAATAAGTCCGTGATTCATCATTTAAGTAATCTTGAATGGATGGAGCCATTGCCATCAATTCGTGGTCACGATCCTTTTTACAATCAAGAATTCGCAGCGGATTTTGATGTAAACGGGTTTGACAGTCATGACAGAATTCATCGATTCTTGGCTCAAAGTGCTCAACAAGTGCCTTGCGGTAGTCTGCACGGCTCTCTTTGTCACCAAGGCTGTTAATGACGAGCTTTAAGTTTGAAAGACCTGCTTTCTCATAAACACTCATCGCAAGGGAAATAACTTCTGCATCAATGGCTGGATCCTTTGAACCGATCGCTTCAATCCCAAACTGATAAAATTGACGATATCTTCCCGTTTGCGGACGTTCATAGCGGAACATTGGCCCAATGTAATACAGCTTTGTTGGCTGAGTCGGCTGTGCAAATAATTTATTTTCAACATAAGAACGTACGGTTGATGCCGTTCCCTCTGGACGAAGTGTGATGCTGCGCCCCTTTTTATCTTCAAATGTATACATCTCTTTTTGAACGATATCGGTTGATTCGCCTACTCCCCGTGCAAACAGCTCTGTATGCTCAAAAATCGGTGTGCGGATTTCTTTGTATTGAAAGGCTGCACATGTATCTCTTGCAATTTGTTCAACATACTGCCAGCGTTCTGACTCTCCAGGTAAAATATCCTGTGTGCCTCTTGGAATATTAAAACTCATTTTTCGTCCTCCTACGACCATCATTCATTTTTTTATGTGGACATATAAAAAACCCCCGCCTCTACTATGTGTATAGTAGGGACGAGAGTTATACCCGTGGTGCCACCCTAGTTGGAACATGATCTAGCCATGTTCCCGCTCAAATCCTTAACGCAGATTCACGTTCTCCGCCTATTGACTCATTTTTAGAGCGTTCAGCAGGAAACCTACAGAGTGTTCTTTCGTGATAAATGCCATGCGGATTCGCTTTCAGCCTAAGGCGATTCCTCTCTGCTCACGCAATTTACCCTACTATTCTCTATCATCAGTTCCACATTTTAAATTTTCAAGTGTGTTGATTTATATTATAATAAGGTCGGTGCTGCCACTCTGTCAACCCTTGCCGGGCCTCTTTTTCTTTTCCAGCTCTTCTTTTGACGTACATCCGTATTCAGATGCGGTTTCTTCAAGGAAGCCTGGTTGATCCATTTCGTCGTGCTGCCAGCGATCGATATCACGATGTCCATTATATTGCACTCGTCCTAATTTTCTACTTAATCTCATGTTTGTACATCCTTTTATCACGTTTTTATTTAGTATAAACAGATTGATTCATTTTTATTAGGGAAACTGCAAGGAATTAGTCCATTACATAACGAATTTACATTCATCGGTTTTACAAGGGAGGGAAAACACCGTTTTGAAACTAAAAAAACACAATCAAATGATGATGCTGCTTACCTGTTTTGTTCTCATTGCAAGTACTTTGCCTATGACACATGCTACAGCACAAACAGATCAAGCTGTGGTCGCTACAGATGAAATCAATGTGAGAACGGGCCCTGGCTTAAGCTATGGAATCGCAGCTGTTGTGAAGCGCGGAGAAAGCTATCCCATTCTCACGAAACAAGGAGAATGGGTGCAGATCGGGCTATCGAACGGTCAAAAAGGGTGGGTCGTCTCATGGCTGATTACGACATCATCTGGCGGCCAAAACTCCGCTAAGCCAAAGACGCAAAATCAAAGCTCAGCAGGCAGCGGTTCCATTACATCGACAGCCTCTGATCTTCGCATACGGACAGGCCCTGGGACTTCCTATCAAGTCGTCGGAACTTTCCCGCAAGGCGCTTCCGCTAAAAAGCTGCAGACAAGCGGCGAATGGACAAAAATTTCGTATAAACAAGCAGTAGGCTGGGTTCACTCTGATTATGTGTCAGGCGGCCAAAAAGCTGCTCAATCAAGCTCTGGCGAGTCCTCTCGCTCTAAACAGACAGGCACAGTTGGCGTATCGAGCTTGAATGTAAGGCAATCGGCGGCACCAAATGCACAAGTCGTCGCTTCACTTGCCCGCAACACACAGATCACCATTTTGCGCGAGCAGAACGGCTGGTATGAAATTGAGGCAAAAGGCGTGAAAGGCTGGGCAGCAAGCTATTACATCGTCACAAGCAATGGAGCGAGTTCGGCTGGTGAAAAGAATCCATCTTCTTCGGCTTCCCAAAAGAAAGCGTACATTGTCTACGATGGCACCAACATTCGAAAAAGTGCTTCTACCTCTGCTCAGATTGCAGAAAGAGCCACAAAAGGCGCTGCCTATCAAATTGTTCGCACGCAAGGTGACTGGTACGAGGTGACACTATCTAACGGCGGAACTGGTTATGTGGCAAGCTGGGTCGTTCAAACGAATAAAAATAGCAGCGAGGCACCAAGACCACAGCAGGATTCTTCATCAGGAACTGGTTCTTTAAAAGGAAAAACGATTGTTCTTGATCCAGGTCATGGCGGAAAAGACAGCGGCACGATTGGAGCAGATGGTGCGTTTGAGAAGAACATTACCATCAAAACCGCCAATTTACTGGCAGGAAAATTAAGGGCTTCTGGTGCAAATGTCTATTTAACAAGAAGTGAAGATACTTTTATCAGCCTTCAATCGAGGGTTGCAACATCTCATTACAGAAATGCAGATGCATTTATTAGTCTTCATTATGATAGTTTTATGGACCCAAGTGTCAGAGGAAGTACGGCATATTATTATCAAGCAGCAAAAGACCAGCAATTAGCGACAAACGTTCATACAGAAGTCGCTAAACGCTCTCAAATCCCTGATAAGGGTGTCAAATTCGGAGATTATTTTGTGTTAAGAGAAAACAAACGTCCTTCTCTTTTATATGAACTCGGCTATTTAAGCAATCCTCAGGAGGAAGCCATCATTTATAGCGCCTCTTACCAAGAACGAGTCACAGAAGGAATGACAGAAGGATTAAAACAATATTTCCGCTAGAAAAAAGAGGCCACTGCGCCTCTTTTTTGTTTGATCGCAAAAGAAAAAGACTCTAAACAAACTCCTGCAAGAGTTTATCTACAGTCTAAAGTGAATCTATTCTTTGCTATCCATCCAGATAGTCACAGGCCCTGAATTGGTCAATGACACATCCATCATCGCGCCAAAGCGGCCAGTTTCTACATGAATACCTTTTTCTCTAAGGGCTTTATTGAAACTTTCGTAAAGGGCGTTCGCAGCATCTGGCTTGGCTGCTTTCATAAAATTTGGCCTTCTGCCCTTTCTCGTATCACCATAAAGAGTAAACTGAGACACAGACAGCACGCTTCCTTTTACATCCAATAACGAATGATTCATTTTCCCGTTTTCATCCTCAAAAATACGTAAATGTGCAAGCTTATCAGCTAAATAATGCACATCTTCTTCTGTATCTTCGTGTGTGACACCAACGAGTACCATATATCCTTCATTGATGGCACCTGTGATCTCTTCTTCTACCTTCACAGATGCACTTGTCACACGCTGCACAACAAGCCTCATAGACGATATACTTCCTTTCTAATTCATGAATCGGCGAACAGAGTAGATGTCTTTGATTTGTTTAATGCGTTCTACCACTTTGTGCAAATGGTTAATGTTTTGGATAAAGATCGCCATATGGATCGTCGCCACTTTGTTACGGTCAGACTTACCAGAAACCGACGAGATGTTCGTTTTGGTTTCGTTGACTGCTTGAAGCACCTCATTGAGTAAGCCGCGTCTATCATATCCTAGTATTTCAATTTCCACATTGTATTCTTTACGGTTTCGAGCAGGCTGTTCGTGCTCCCACTCTACCGGAATTAACCGTTCTTGCGCTTCTCCTGTCTTCACGTTCGGACAGTCATCACGGTGAACAGATACGCCTCGGCCTTTCGTAATAAAACCAACAATGCTATCACCTGGAACAGGGTTACAGCACTTAGATAAGCGGACAAGCAGGTTATCTATCCCTTTGACTCTTACACCTGCTTCTCGTTTCTTCCCGTGATATGTCTTTGGCTCTACTGTCACTTCTTGAACCGTTTTTTCTTGTTCTTCTTGATCTCTTTGTTTTCTTTCTTTTTCAGTTAAACGATTGGCGACTTGGAGTGCAGTAATTCCGTTATAACCAACCGCTGCATACATATCCTCTTCGTTTGAAAAATTAAATTTGTCAGCCACTTTTTGCAGGTTTTCAGCTGTCAGGATGTCTTTGACATCAAACTCAAGGTTTTTGATTTCTTTCTCCACGAGTTCTCGGCCTTTTTCGACATTTTCTTCACGGCGCTGTTTTTTGAAAAACTGTCTGATCTTGTGCTTCGCTTGGGAGGTTTGGGCAAGTTTGACCCAATCCTGACTTGGCCCATAGCTGTGCTTTGATGTCAGAATTTCAATAATGTCACCTGTTTTCAATTTATGATCGAGCGTGACCATCTTTCCGTTGACCTTCGCACCGATCGTTTTGTTCCCAATTTCCGAGTGAATCCGGTAAGAGAAGTCAATCGGCACGGAACCCGATGGCAGTTCAATGACGTCTCCTTTTGGAGTAAAGACAAACACCATATCAGAGAAGAGATCGATCTTTAACGATTCCATAAACTCTTCTGCATCTGTCGATTCATTTTGGAATTCAAGGATTTCTCTAAACCAAGAGAGCTTCTTCTGGAAGACAGCTTCCTCCGTTGATTCTGCTGACTCTTTTCCTTCTTTGTATGCCCAGTGCGCAGCAATTCCGTACTCTGCAATTTCATGCATTTCCACTGTTCGGATTTGAACTTCAAGCGGGTCACCTTTTGGCCCAATCACTGTTGTATGAAGCGATTGGTACATGTTCGGCTTTGGCATTGCAATATAATCCTTAAACCTGCCTGGCATCGGCTTCCAGCATGTATGGATAATCCCGAGCACGGCATAGCAGTCTTTAATGCTGTCAACCAAAATACGAACGGCCAGCAGATCATAAATTTCATTAAACTGCTTATTTTGCAGGACCATTTTGCGATAAATACTATAAATATGCTTTGGTCTTCCGGAAAATTCAGCCTTGATGTTTACCTCTGACACACGATCTTTTACTTCATTGACAACCTCATCCAAGTATTCCTCACGTTCCGCTCGTTTGCGCTTCATGAGATTCACGATCCGGTAATATTGCTGCGGATTTAAGTAACGGAGCGCTGTATCTTCAAGCTCCCACTTAATCTTTGAAATCCCTAATCTGTGCGCAAGCGGTGCAAAGATTTCAAGAGTTTCATTTGAAATTCTACGTTGCTTTTCCTGAGGAAGATGTTTGAGCGTTCTCATATTGTGCAGACGGTCTGCCAGTTTAATCAAGATGACGCGTATATCCTGCGCCATTGCCACAAACATTTTTCGATGGTTTTCGGCCTGCTGTTCTTCTTGTGATTTATATTTAATCTTCCCGAGCTTTGTTACACCATCAACAAGCATCGCAACTTCTTCGTTAAAATACTCTTTTAAATCCTGTAATGTCACATCTGTATCCTCGACAACATCGTGCAGGAAACCGCCTGCAATGGTCGATGGGTCCATTTCAAGGTCAACAAGAATCCCCGCCACTTGAATTGGGTGGATAATATAAGGCTCACCAGACTTCCGGTATTGCTCCTTATGTGCATTTTCAGCATATTCATATGCTCGCTCTATAAATTGAATATGTTCAGCGGACAGGTATTCTCTTGCCTTGTCAATGACCTGCTGCGCCGTTAAAACTTGTTCGTTCGCCATGGAATCACCTTTTTAAATGAAAACTGTATTGTAGTTTATTATCAAGAAAAATTCGATAGATGTAAAGAGAAGAAGTCCGCTAAAAGATTTTTGATAGGAAAAAAGCACCCTTCTTACCGAGTGCTTTTTTCGTAAAACTCCATTAGTATTGCATTAACGTCAAGATGTCGTAACCGTCAAGCTTCTTTCTGCCGTCCAGATACGTCAGCTCAATCAAGAATGCAATTCCTGCCACAACGCCGCCCAATTCCTCTACAAGCTTGATGGACGCTTCAATTGTTCCACCAGTCGCAAGTAAGTCATCTGTAATCAATACACGTTGACCAGGACGAATCGCATCTTTATGAATCGTTAATACATCTTTCCCATATTCTAAGCCGTATTCGACTTTAACGACTTCACGAGGAAGCTTTCCTTCTTTACGAACTGGTGCAAAACCTACACCAAGTGCGTATGCTACAGGGCAGCCAATAATGAATCCACGCGCTTCAGGTCCAACAATGAGATCAATGTCTCTTTCCTTCGCGTATTCAACGATTTGATCCGTTGCATAACGGTACACTTCGCCTTTATCCATTAACGTTGTAATATCTTTAAATTGTACACCTTCCTTTGGGTAGTCAGGTACAACTGTCACATATTGTTTTAAATCCATCTTTTCCTTTTCCTCCTCGTACGTCAAAGCACAGGTGAGACTTCGCTCATCATGCTATTCAGCCATTCCTTCAGCTCTTTGGCTGAGGAATATGTTAGTGTTTGATCGAGTTCCATCAATCGTTGTTTTGCTGTATAGGATGCTGATGCTGTTAAATCTTTTTTAGGGGCATCACGTACTATTGACAGCACACCATTCTCTATTTTAACAAAACCAAGTTCAAAAAACACCTTTGTCATAAAAATCATTGTATCTTTTGTCCAGCCCCTATGTTTCGCAAGCTCCATTCCTTGTTCCTTGAGAGGGAAACTTCCTCGTTTTAACAAGAATCCATAAAACCATTTGAATTGATCACGGCTAGGGAAAGCGGACATGAAATGATCTTCTTTTCTTTGGAAAACCGTATAAACTCTAGCTGGCTTTTGGTTTTCTAACAGCTGCCTTAGCAAGTGTTCATCTGCAGGAACATCTGCAAAGACGACATACTTGCCTTCTACATCGAATGTTGAAACATTTTCTGCATGGACATGATGAATCGGGATTTTGACTTCCTGTTTTGTTTCTTCGTCAAAACAGACCACCACATATTTTTCTGGATCAAGCGTGGAGATGGTCTTTTCCCAATCCTTTTTGCCGCGCAAATCAAACAGCTGCCATTCATCTACTCGGGCATCTTTTAGCATGAGCTGTGGTTTCTTCCGGTTATTCCATTCATTGATGGACATTTCACCAATGACGGAAATGCGGCTACCTGTGACAACTTCTTCTTTTAATTGACCTTGATGAAAACCGACACAGTCAAGCAGCTTATCTTCATCTTTCAGAGACATTTTAATATGATTCTGATTTGTTCCAATTGTTCGGATTTCTTCAAGTCTCACATCTTCAATCATGATGAACGGCTTTGGATTCTGCATGCCAAATGGTGACAGCATCCCCACTTCTTCAATCGCTTCAACCGTCAATTCGTCTACCTTGCATACAGCATCAACCCGCTGAATCGGAATAAAATCTTCTTCTGTCAACGTTTCATTCGCATATTGATTTAATCTTTCCCTTAGTAAAGGAACATCATTCGCCCGAAGTGTCATACCCGCAGCCATCGGGTGCCCGCCGAAATGCGGCAGAATGTCGCGGCATTTGCTTAAATGGAAAAATAGATCGAAGCCAGGAATACTCCGCGCTGATCCTTTTGCCATTTGCGTCTCTTCATCTATTCCAAGCACAATCGCCGGACGAGAAAATTTATCCGTCAATTTAGAGGCAACAATTCCGACAACACCCGGATTCCAGCCAGCTTTCGCTACAACGATTGCAGACTGGTCATCACCTGTCTCTTCCACCATTTGAATGGCTTCTTCTGTGATCGTACTCACAATTTTTTGACGTTCTTTATTCAGTTCTTGTACAAAACGAGCGAGTTCTTCTGCTTCATCCTTATCCTCTGTCATGAGAAGATGAACAGCTGGATCGGCCTGTTCAATTCGCCCTACAGCATTCAGCCTTGGCGCAATTTGAAAGCCGACCGTTTCCTCATTTGCTTCTTCAAGAGTAGCACCTGCTTCTTTTAATAACGCCTTCAGCCCCGGTCTATTCGACTGCCTAAGCTGCATAAGCCCTTTTTTAGCGAGCCATCTATTCTCATCATGAAGCGGCACAAGATCCGCTATTGTCCCAATTGCCGCAAGATCTAACAGCTGAGTTGGCAGCTTTCCAAGAAGAGCATGCGCCACTTTAAACGCTACGCCTACACCGGCAAGTTCTTTAAACGGATACTCACATCCCGGCTGCTTAGGATGGACAATCGCAAGTGCCTCAGGAAGCTCCTCACTTGGTTCATGATGATCTGTAATGATCAGGTCTAACCCTATTTCTTTTGCAATACGTGCTTCATTTACAGCTGCAATGCCTGTATCGACGGTGATGACAAGCGATGCGCCTTGCTCTTTGATATATCGAAAAGCCTGTTCATTAGGCCCATAGCCTTCTTTAAATCGATCTGGAATATAAAAGTCTACTTTCGCAGACAACTCTTTTAATGTATGTAAAAGCACAGACGTACTTGTCACACCATCCGCATCATAGTCTCCGAAGATCACAATCGATTCCTGCTCTTCGATCGCTTTGTTGATGCGCTCTACTGCTTCTTTCATTCCTTTTAAAAGAAATGGATCATGAAATTCGGCTTTTTGATCAAATAAAAAAGACCTCGCTTCTTCTACTTCTTCGAGTCCTCTTTTTACAAGAAGCGATGCAGTCAGCGCTGAAATATTCAGATTTTCAGAGAGTGATTTCACTTTTTCTTCGCTTGGATGTTCATATTCCCAGCGCATTTTGGATAATAACATAAATTCACCCCTCAACCACACTATTATACTAGAGTGGCCTGAGGGGTTTCAATTTTTATTTTATGAAATTGTGCTGGAAGATTATTTTTCCTTCCGGTCAAATGATGCTGGCTGTTCTTTTAAAGGCGTCACATTCGGTTTCTTTTGAACGTCTTTGTCGACCTTTTTATTCGAAACAGCAGGTGCAGGTGCGGCTGCACGCTCAGCTTTTAAAGCCTTTAGTTCACGTTTTAGTTTCACAATTTGGAAGATCCCTGCAAAAGCCACAATGAGTCCGCCCATGAGCACAGAACCAATAATGACAAGAATCAGCGGCCATTCAGCCGATCCAAATAAGTAGTCAACTTGCACTGGCCGCACATTGATCACGGCAAATACTGAGACAATTAATACGAAAATAAATGCGAGTATGATGGTCCATTGTTGTTTGTTCATCTACATATCCCCCAAGCTTTTTCTTTTATTCTTCCCTTTTTATTGTCCTTTTTAAACACAGAAAGAAATGAGCGGAAGAAAATCTATCAGCATGGGCATGAATTAGCTGCTGAGTTTTTCATTAATGAGGTTCTTTATTTCTTGTCTTAGCTCCAGAAATAACAAGGGTATCCCCTTCTTCAATGACCGTTTCAGGTCCTGGATTTCACATTTTCTCATATGATTTTCTCACGATAGCGATGACTGTTACTTGATCATATTGGCGGACACTCAGGTCACCGATGGTTTGCTGAACAGCTGGTGCATTCTTTTCAATCTTAAACCATTCAATCATCAGTTCATCAATGGCTACTTCTACAGTTTCAAACGCTTTCGGCTTATATACCATGCCGCCTAAGATTGCTGCAATTTGACTTGCTTCTTCATCGTTTAGCAAGATACCAGAAATAGATTCTTCATGATCGTCCTCTTGAAAATGATACATTTCTCTCCTGCCGTCATCGTGTGTAATGATGGCAAGCTTCTCATTATTTTTTGTGATCATTTCGGCTTTGTGACCGATACCTGGCAGTTCAGTTTCCCGAACCTTCATAACAGCCCCTTCAATGAATAAAGCCAAATGCCTCAAACGGACACTTGCTTTCTATACTTGTCTAAACGTATGTCATTATAGCAAAAGACCATTTCAAGATCAACGATACCCGAAATATTTTTTCGAATCGTCTTATTTTCGGAAAAACTAATGAAAAAAGACTGCCGCTTGGGCAGTCTCACTCAATTAAATATCTTGCTCAGTATCAATCTTCGCCGGTTTTTTCATCTCACGGCCTTTCCACATGAGCCAAATTTGCGCTGCGATATATAGAGATGAGTACACCCCTGTTAACAGACCGACAAGTAAGGCGATGGAGAAGTTTGTAATTGACGCTGATCCAAAGATAAGCAGTGCGATCACAACGACAAGTACGGTTAATACCGTGTTGACAGATCGCGTAAAGGTTTGCTGTAAACTTAAGTTCACAATGTACGATAGATCTTCAATCGTTTTTGGTTTGCGCTTCTTCATTTGTTCACGAACCCTGTCAAAGGTGACGATCGTGTCGTTGATCGAATATCCGATGACTGTGAGGATCGCCGCAATGAAGGTGACATCTACCTCTAAACGCGTAATACTAAAGAAGGCCACGATAAAGAACGCGTCATACAGCAGTGAAATAATCGCTGCAATGGCCATTTTATATTCAAATCGAACGGATACATATAAAATGATCCCTATTGAAGCAATGATGACAGCATATAATGCATTTCGGGCAAGTTCTTTCCCAACAGTCGGAGACACTGTACTTACGTTCGGCTCCGTTCCGTATTTATCTTTGAAGTAATCTTTCACTTCAGCAATCTTTTCTTTGTTCGGCACACCGACAAATCTCGCTGCTGCCTGATTTTCTTTTTGACCCGATAACACGACACTGTCTGTCTCAAGGTCCAGCTTTTTAAAGTCTTGCTCGACTTGTTCAGTTGACAGCTTGTGATCACTTTGGATATCAATTCTAGTTCCACTTGTAAAGTCAATTCCCGCATTCAGCTTGAAGATGGAAAGAACGATGATTCCCGCAATGGTGATAGTAGCTGAGAAAATCATAAATCCTTTACGTTTGCTGACGAAATCCCACTTATCAAATGGCGTTTTTGGCTCGGTGGTTTCTGTTGTTTCATGAATGTTCATAATGTCTTTTTGACGAACACCAAACCAGCCTTTTCTCCGGTCAAGATAGCGACTTTCAACAAGAAGACCGAGAAGGAATCTTGATAGGAAGACAGCTGTGATAAAGCTAGTTAAAATCGATAGGATGAGCATCGTTGCAAATCCTTTTACCGAGCTTGTCCCGAAAAAGAACAGCACGCCGCCGGCAATAATACTTGTTAAGTTTGCATCAAAGATGGTTGCAAATGATCGGCGGTTCCCTGATCTGAAAGCAGAACGGACTGATTTGCCGAGCTTGAGCTCTTCTTTGATCCGCTCATAAGTAATAATGTTGGCATCAACAGCCATCCCTACCCCTAGAATCAATGCCGCAATTCCAGGCAGCGTCATGACTGCACCCATCCAGTCAAACACTTGAAGCGTAATGTAAATATAAGCTGAAAGTGTGATGACAGCGATAAGACCAGGTAATCGGTAATAAAGCAGCATGAATAAGAAGATAAATGCGATTCCTACAATTCCTGCGAACACTGTTTCGTCCAGTGCTTGTTCACCAAACTGTGCACTCACAGATGTTGAATATTTTTCTGTTAATTTCACTGGCAATGCCCCGGCATTTAAAATACTTGCAAGGTCCTTTGCCTCTTGAACAGTAAATTTCCCTTCAATTTGCACGTCACTGCTGTTAATTTCTTGATTCACATTCGGCGCAGAGACATATTTGTGGTTTGATTTTGAGACTTCTTTTTTGAAGGAATCTCCTTTGTGGTAATCAAGCCAAATGACAAGCTGGTTATTCGGCGCCATCGCCGCTACTTTTCTTGTGACGTCACCAAATTTTTTCGCATCCTTTAGTTTAACCGTCACAATTGGCTCATTCGTTTGACTGAATGTTTGTTTTGCACTGTTTTCGACCAGGTCAGCCCCGTTAAGGAGTTCTTTATCATTCGTATCTCTGAAGGATAGCTGTGCTTCAGTGGAAAGAATCTCCCTAGCTCTGTTTTGATCTTTTACTCCCGCAAGCTGCACGCGGATACGATTGTTGCCTTCAATCGAGATGTTCGGCTCACTTACACCTAGCACATTGGCTCTTCGGTTTAAAGCCTCCACTGTACTGACGAGGACACTATTTGTGATTTTATCCTCTTTTTTCACTGGATGTACATCATATAGGACTTCAAATCCACCCTGCAAATCCAGCCCTAGCGTCATATCTTTCGCAACAGGCTTTGTTAGTAAGCCTACGCCAGTTCCGATTAACAGAACCACTAAGAAAAACGCAAGAATGCGCCCTTTTTTCATTATGTATTTCCTCCTTAAACACCTGAATCCATTAAGATGGCTTATTTCAACAGTTCATCTAGCATATTCTTGCCATCTTCACTGTCCAAAAAAGCAGACGTTTTAAACGACTGAACGGTTGCATAGTTCATAAATTCGCCAATTTTCACAGATAAAATATCTGCAACCATTTCATGAATCGGATACTCTTGTTTTTTCTTCCACTTCTTATTCTCTAAGTATGACCATAATTCCTCTAAATCTACATCTTTATAGCCCAAAACGATGAATTCTTCAAGCTTACTGAACAGAAAAGGCTTTAAATGGTCTTTGTAAATTGCAGCCGGATGTTGTGTCAATGGGATGCTCCCCCTTTTCAGTTTTTATCGAGAGACTTGTCATGCTTGGACGATATACACGCATATCTTATTGTATATGATTCTATGTCGTTTGAGAAGGCAGGTGATCTTTGATTTGACGAAGCAAACGTTTTTAAAAGGGACAATTATTTTAATTTTAGCAGGTTTTATCACGAGAATATTGGGTTTTGTCAATCGAATTGTCATTGCAAGGTTCATTGGCGAAGAAGGAGTCGGGCTTTATATGATGGCTGCTCCTACCTTTTTTCTCGCTGTGACGCTCACACAATTCGGACTGCCTGTCGCTATTAGTAAGCTTGTCGCAGAAGCAGAAGCCCGGGGTGACAAACAGAAAACAAAACGTATTCTTGTCATGTCCCTTGCGATAACAGGGACACTCAGCCTGATATTCACGCCGCTCTTTTTATGGTTTGCACCCATCATGGCAGAAAATATGCTGACAGATCCTAGAACGGTCTATCCACTGCTTGCCATTACGCCCGTTGTCCCAGTCATCGCCATTTCCAGTGTGCTAAGAGGGTATTTTCAAGGCAGACAGCAAATGAGCCCGCTTGCCATATCTCAAGTACTGGAACAGGTTGCAAGAATTTCTCTAGTGGCAGTATGTACAACAGCTTTCCTTCCTTATGGGATTGAATATGCGGCAGCAGGTGCGATGATTTCATCTGTTATTGGAGAGATGATTTCACTTGCTTATTTACTGATTGCCTTTCGTTATAAAAAGACCATTCGTATTCGAAAACGATTTTTTAAGGCGATTCATGACGGTAAGGACACGTTTAAGCAATTGATGAGTATTGCCCTGCCAACAACAGGCAGCCGTTTTATCGGGAATATTTCGTGGTTTTTAGAACCGATAGTTGTCGCGCAAAGTCTTGCCATTGCTGGATATGCGGCTGTCGAGGCAACAAGACAATACGGAGAGTTGACTGGTCTTGCGCTAACTCTGTTGACACTGCCTAGCTTTATTACGTATTCTCTCTCCACTGCACTGGTCCCAGCGATCAGTGAAGGAATGGAGCAGAACAAACGCAAAACGGTCGAATACAGGCTGAAGCAGGCGATGCGTCTTTGTCTACTCAGCGGAGGTATTTCCTGTATTATTCTTTTCGTTTACGCAGAAGATTTAACGCTCTTTATGTATGGTTCATCGCATGCGGCTATTTATGTAAAATTCATGGCACCATTTTTCCTTCTATATTATTTTCAAGGGCCGCTTCAAGCCGTCTTGCAAGCACTCAATTTAGCTGGTGCGGCGATGACAAATAGTCTGATAGGTGCTGTTGTGAAAACAGGAATGATTTTTGTCCTTGCTTCACAGCCGGGCTTTGGCATTATGGGGGCAGCACTTGCAATATTAATCGGCATCGTCCTTGTCACGCTGCTTCATGCGGCAACTGTCGGTAAAGTACTGCCTATTCATTTACCAATGAAGGAATATGGGATATGCGTTCTTGTGATCATCGGCACTGGGGCTGTCAGCCTTTGGCTGAAATCTCAAGTAAATGGGCTCTTTTCTGCCCCGATTGAGCTTGTGATACTGATCTTTGTTACGTGCGCGCTGTATGTCATTCTATTAATCTGTCTAGGGCTAGTGAAGCGAGAAGAGCTTCGCCGTATCCCGTTTATAGGGAAACTGCTTTAGCTCATGTCTTCTTGATCACTTCATCTTTCAAATCAATATAAAATGTCTTTTGATTAAAGCTACAGTAGGAAATCTGATCAATTTCATGATAGCCCCTTTTGGCAATCTCATCTTTCAGCCACTGTTCATTTTGATTAATTTGCTTCAAATGATCGTGCTGTACAACGCCATCAGCAATAAGTGGCAGCTCAAGCGCTCCGTGTGTGTGCTTGTTTTCTTTTTCAACGACCGCAAGCTTTCCAGATGGCTCTAAAATGGCGTAAGACACATCCTGAATGCTATCGATGTTGTTTTCTCTTAATTGAATGAGCAGGTCATCAAAATTGTATCGCTGTTTTCTCATCGCACCCTCGTCGATTTTCCCATTGATAATGAGCAGGGCCGGTTTACCGTCAAGAAAGCGCCGGACACCTTGGAATTTCAATGAGAGGTAGGCGAGTGTGATTTGAATGAAGGTTAACAGCAGGATCGGCCATACCGTATGTAACATGTGATCCTCGACTTCTTCTATGGCGAGAACCGCAATTTCTGCGATCATCATAAAAATGACAAGATCTAAAATACTCAATTCGCCAATTTCTCTCTTGCCCATTAACCGAAAAATAAACCAAATAAGAAAATATAAAATGATTGTTCTCATGGAGATAATCAAGATGTCCTGCATGTGATGCCCTCCTTCTCTAACATAGCTTGTGTCAAAACCCTTTATTTATGTAGAAAAGAAAGCCTCTGTTTTTATCGTGAGAAACATGTCTATTTTTTCTTCATAGTGAATACATTTTAGTAAAAGACAAGCTTCGGTCAATTGGAGAGGAGACGAATCACATGCAGGAAACGAAACAAATCGGAAAAGGGATTTTATCCGGCTTAATGACCATTTTTATCGTGATGATTGCCACAAGCTTACTTGTATCGCTCATGCTTACCTTCACAAGTATGCAGGAATCATCGTTTAAATGGATGATTATGATTTTGTCCTTTGTGGCGCTTTTATTAGGGGGGATCATTTCTGGAGGAAAAGCAAAGGAGCGCGGCTGGCTCATTGGTGCGATCACTTCTATGATCTTTTCTCTCACTGTATTTTTGTTTCAATATTTAGGGTTTGGAGAAACCTTTTCACCAGAGCAGTTCATCTATCATGGGGCATTTCTAGGAATTTGTATGCTCGGCGGAATGATTGGCGTCAATCTTCGAGGCAAATAAAAAAAGAGCGGATATATCGCTCTTTTTTTTATGGCTATGTATCGGAGGATTAGCCTTTGTCAGCTAGTTCTCTAATAGCACGTCGATCGAAAGTTAAACGGTTGTTTTCGCTTGTTTTGATGACCACTTTTGATTCATCAATGTAGTCGATTTCACCGTGTAAACCACCGATTGTGACGATTTTATCGCCTTTTGATAAAGATTGCTGCATCTGACGCACAGCTTTTTGTTGCTTTTGCTGTGGACGGATTAATAAGAAGTAAAGCACAGCAAACATGACAACAATCATAATGATTGAACCCATACCACCATCCATTCTATTTCACCCCTTTCTAAAGCATTGTAAAGCCTTTTCGTTTATGCGTTAAAAGTTTTTCGCATTCGGTTCGTTAAAGCCGTAACGCTCAAAAAACTCTTCTTTAAAATCACCTAAACGATCCTCACGGATAGCTTCTCTCACTTGCTCCATTAATTTTAACAGAAAATGAAGATTATGATAAGTTGTTAATCGAATTCCGAACGTTTCATTTGTTTTGATTAAATGTCTAATATAAGCGCGTGTGTAGTTTTTACATGTGTAGCAGTCACAGTTTTCATCGATTGGTCTGAAATCACGCTCATATTTTGCATTTTTCACAACAAGACGTCCTTCGCTTGTCATCAACGTACCGTTTCTGGCAATTCGCGTTGGCAGCACGCAGTCAAACATATCTACACCGCGAATGGCACCGTCAATTAAGGAATCTGGTGAGCCGACACCCATTAAGTACCTTGGCTTGTCTGTTGGTAACAATGGCGTTGTGAACTCAAGTACACGGTTCATCACATCTTTTGGTTCACCAACAGATAAGCCTCCGATGGCGTAGCCTGGGAAATCAAGTGAAACCAGATCTTGTGCACTTTGTTTGCGAAGCTCTTCGTATTCTCCGCCTTGGACAATTCCAAACAGTCCTTGATCCTCTGGACGCTGATGCGCTTCTAGACAGCGTTCTGCCCATCTGCTTGTCCGCTCTACAGATCGTTTCATGTAATCGTATTCTGCTGGATATGGTGGGCATTCATCAAATGCCATCATAATATCAGAGCCAAGCGCATTTTGGATGTCCATGGCCTTCTCAGGAGAAAGGAACAGCTTATCTCCATTTAAATGATTACGGAAGTGGACGCCTTCTTCTTCAATTTTTCTAAATTCACTCAAAGAGAATACTTGGAATCCGCCTGAATCGGTCAAAATCGCTCGATCCCAGTTCATAAATTTGTGCAGGCCGCCTGCTTCTTTCACAATGTCATGACCTGGACGAAGCCATAGGTGATACGTATTGCTTAAGATGATGCCTGCTTCCATTGCCTTTAATTCTTCAGGCGCCATCGTTTTGACTGTAGCCAGTGTACCTACCGGCATAAATACAGGTGTGTCAAAGGAGCCGTGTGGTGTATGAACGCGCCCTAGTCGTGCACCTGTTTGTTTGCATGATTTAATGAACTCATAACGTATCGGTAATTGCGACAAAAATGAGCCCTCCTGTCTTTGTTGTATGATGTTATTGAATCAGCATGGCATCGCCAAAGCTGAAGAATCGGTATTCCTCTTTTACAGCCTCATTGTACGCTTTTAGGACATGCTCTCGTCCAGCTAATGCGCTGACAAGCATGATTAACGAGGATTTGGGCAGATGGAAATTCGTGATCATACCATCAATTGCCTTGAATGTATAGCCTGGGTAAATAAAGATTGACGTCCAGCCGCTTGATGCTTTGAATTCGCCATCATGCGCACTTGCAATGGTTTCTAGCGTTCTCGTTGACGTTGTCCCCACTGAAATAATCCGCCCGCCTTCCTTGCGAACGCGATTAAGCTCTGCCGCTGTTTCTTCATTCATTTCGTAAAACTCTGCGTGCATTTCGTGTTCTTCAATACGATCTGCACTGACCGGACGAAAAGTACCAAGCCCCACGTGCAGTGTAATGAATGCGATGTGCACACCTTTTGCTTTCAGCGCATCCAGCAGCTCGTTTGTAAAGTGAAGACCAGCAGTTGGAGCAGCAGCGGAGCCAACCTCTTTCGAATACACCGTTTGATAGCGTTCACGATCGTCAAGCTGCTCTTTAATATAAGGAGGCAGCGGCATCTCACCGAGGGATTCAAGTACTTCATAAAAAATGCCGGTATACTGAAACTCAACTTTTCTGCCACCATGTTCTAATTCTTCTGTACATACCGCTTGAAGCCGTCCATCACCAAAGGTGATAACTGTTCCTTTTTTCACCCGTTTGGCTGGTTTTACAAGTGTTTCCCATTTATCTCCTTCCTCTTGTTTTAAGAGAAGAAGTTCAACTTTTGCACCTGTATCCTCTTTCATTCCAAACAAACGTGCCGGCAAAACGCGCGTATTATTTAAAACGAGACAATCACCCGTTTGAAAATAATCGGTGATTTGTGAGAATGTATCGTGTGTCACCTCACCCGTTTGTTTGTTTAAGACCATCAGTCTTGATGCATCTCGTTTTTCAAGCGGTACTTGTGCAATCAATCTTTCTGGTAAATCAAAATCAAATAGTTCTAGCTTCATTTCCTTCACCTATTCTGTAGTTAACTAGTTAACGTTATTTCATCCGTCCAAAGATATTAAGTAATATCGTGAGCACGATGCTAATGACAATGCATGTGATCACAGGAAAAAAGAACGTCACATTTCCTTTTTTCACAAAAATATCACCTGGAAGCTTACCAACCAATTGAAATACTAATCCTGCGGCAAAAAGGACACCACCTAAAATCATCAATATTTTAGGGAATTCAGTCACGAATCGGAACCTCCATTTGAAAATGTTCATACGCTTCTCTTGTGACGACCCGTCCTCTTGGTGTTCTTTGCAGGAAACCAATTTGCAGTAAATACGGTTCGTACACATCTTCAATCGTATGTGATTCTTCTCCAATTGTCGCTGAGATCGTATCAAGCCCAACAGGACCGCCTCTAAATTTTTCAATCATACTTAAAAGCAGCTTATGATCGATATGATCAAGACCAAGCTTGTCGACTTGAAGGCGCTCAAGGGCATCTTCCGCAATGTCCTCGGTAATCGCATGATTCCCAAGCACCTGCGCAAAATCTCTTACTCTTCTGAGCAGACGGTTGGCAACCCTCGGCGTACCGCGGGAACGTTTTGCAATCTCTTCGGCTGAGCGAAGATCGATCCCAATCTCGAACAGCTCGGCTGTTCTTGCCACAATGTGAGCCAAATCTTTTTGCTCATAGTATTCCAATCTTGCATGTACCCCAAACCTGTCACGAAGTGGCGCTGTTAAAAGCCCGACGCGGGTCGTGGCACCTACAAGTGTAAATGGCGGTAAATCAAGCCGTACAGAGCGTGCTGTATCTCCTTTGCCAATGACGATATCTAAACAAAAATCCTCCATTGCTGGATAAAGCACTTCCTCAATTGAGCGCTGCAAGCGATGAATTTCATCTATAAACAACACATCACCTGGCTCAAGAGACGTTAAAATTGCCGCCAAATCGCCAGGACGTTCAATCGCTGGTCCAGACGTTGTACGCAGCTGAACATTCATTTCATTGGCAATAATCGACGCGAGCGTTGTTTTCCCGAGTCCGGGCGGTCCGTATAAAAGGACGTGATCGAGTGTTTCCTGCCTCATCCGGGCAGCCTCAATAAACACGCTGAGGTTATCCTTTACTTTTTGCTGACCGATATATTGGCTAAGTGTCTGTGGCCGCAGACTTTGCTCAATGGCTGATTCATGGTTGTCTGCTTCAGTTGAGACGAGCCGTTCATCCATGAGACATCACCCTATTTCAACATTTTTTGTAAAGCTTTTTTCACATATTGATCGGTTGTGAGATTCTTTTCTTCTTTTAACAATGGAAGAACCTTTTTAATTTCGCGATCACCGTACCCGAGAACACTTAAGGCTTCAAGCGCTTCGTCTAATGCCGTTTGCTGCGTTTCGACCTGAATATGGTCCTCGTGATTAAATAGGTTGCCAATCATTTCGGGCACGACATCAGCTAGCTTTCCTTTTAGGTCGAGAATGATTTGGCGAGCTGTCTTTTTGCCAACACCAGGGAACTTAATCAGGAACGCTTCATCTTCACGTTCTATCGCTGAAATGACAGCGCCTGGATCACCGGAAGCAAGAATCGCTAGAGCCCCCTTCGGCCCAATCCCTGTGACATTTAACAGTTTTGTGAACAGCGCTTTTTCTTCTCGTGTTTGAAATCCATATAACGAAAAAGCGTCTTCTTTTATGTAATGATACGTATAAATTGTTTCTTGTTTATTTATTTGATAGATAAACGGGTTTGGGCTATAGACTTGATATCCCACTCCGCCGTTTTCTATGACAACATATTGCGGGCACACATAATCAATGGTCCCTTTTACAAACTCTATCACCGTTTTCACCTCTTTGACTGTTCTTCATTGTAACATAAATCGAGAAGAAAACCGCAATAAAAGTTAACATACGTTCGCTCAATGCATTTTTACGATGACACTACGAAAAACAGCTTGCGGCCTTCACACCAGCAAGCTGTTATACGCTTTAAAACGATATTTCATTTCGGTAAGGCTTCATGACTTCAAGCACATGCTCAAATTCATCCTTTGTTCGAAAAGGAATGCCTTGCTGAAGCTGCTCCTCCACATGACTTTCTAAACGGGACGTATCAATTTGAAAAAAGAGATGAATGGGCTCCGCCCAGCTGTCAGGCCTTCCATGAAACGTAGAAATCACACCGTCCTCTGATAATCCGATATATCCATTTGCTTTACTTAATGGAGAGATATCATCAATTTGCTTTCTAAAAAGTGCAAAATCCTCTTTCTGCTCTACTAGCGTCCAGCCTTTATACTGCGACCAGAATGTGTCTTTGTCTTCTAATGATGCCCGGTGTCTTTCAATACTCACATCTCCGTCTAGATAGACTTTTTCAAGCTGCACGGTGATCGAGTTTGACTGCTTTTGCAAGTGTTCTTTTCCTTCCATATCCGCAGCGAAAAAAAGCACACTTGTCATGATAAGTCCTGTAACGAAACATTTCATCTTCACTTTCACTATTTACACCTCTTTAGAACATGAGATCGATGCATGACATATGTAGTTTGACCCATTTTTCTAAACATTAACCAAATCGATGACATGAATATATGGGAAGAGTCTTTCGTTGTATCCTTCATTCGTAAATGGTATGTTTTATACAATCCATTGCTTTATCGAATGCTCGGTTTTTTCATCATTCGTTTTTCAGCCGCATAAACTGAAACCAAAGAAGGTGAAGTCAATGTCAGAAGTCAAAAGATTAGCCGAATCGATTCAGTATCATGAGGATAAACGTCTTCATAAGCTTGCCTTTAAACCGGCAGAGCTTGAGCTGTGCGGCAAAGGAAGAAGTGCCTATGTCTTTTCATACAAAAAAGACGGCAAGAAAATGGCGCTAAAAGTCTTTTTCCCTTCTTATCAGCATATTGCCCGCAAAGAAGCCGATATTTATGAAAAGCTCTCTGGTTCGTCTTACTACCCTGAGATTTATGAATCTGGGGATCAGTATATTTTAATGGAATATATTAAAGGATATACATTCTATGAATGCCTCACAAAGGGGATTCCTATTAAAAAACAAATGATTGACCAAGTCGATGATGCGCTAGAAGAAGCACGCGAGAAAGGATTGAATCCTTCTGATATCCATCTGAGGAATCTGATCTTAACAAAGGAAGGACAGGTCAGGGTCATCGATGTTGCCCGTTTCACACAAACAAAAGCTTGCCATCAGTGGGATGATTTAAAAGCCGCTTACGCTTATTATCAAAAACCTTTTTTCCCGAAAAAAGCACCGCGTCTATGGCTTGAAGTGATTGCTTATTTATATAAAAAGAACTGGCTGTCCCGCGGTCAGCTTAATAATCGGAATGATTTCTCTGCATAATGAAAGCCGCTCTCACTGAGCGGCTTTTCTGTGTCAATCTGTTTCAACATGGATGCTATTCACATTTAATAAGTTAATGATTTCATTATTCAGCTTAAACCAATGATTGGCTTCTTCAATTTTCTTATACACATCATAGGTAGCTGGACGTTTTAGCTCGAAATCAAGCACTTCCCCATTGTTCATATGAAATGTTACCTTAAATACTTTCATCATAAGATCACCTTCCACTCTCTCTTGTTAGCTTGCCAAATAGATCGGCTCTTTTCATTCATTCTCTACTCAACTCGTTTCCCCTCCTTCTTTCCTGTCAAACACAAGAAGTTTAAATTTTGTTTAAATTCAAACAACATCTCTATCCCTCTTCTTTGCAAAGAAGTATATGATTTAAAAGGAGGTTTTCTTTATGAAACGGAAAAAGAAACGAACATCTCCAGAAAGACAAACAGTCGTGTTTCATTTAACAGATGCCCTTATTCCGAGTCTGGACATGATAGGGGTTGCATTAAAGGCATTTTTCCACCTCTTAAGAAAAGCCTTATCCGCGATCTGATAAAACCCCACACAACATGCGTGCGAGGTTCTTTTTTAGGATGAATATATTTGACTTCCTTGGCTGATAAACTCCTTCGCCTTCTTCTCCATCTCTTTTTTCACTTCTTCTGATTGATTGCGAATATCATGGGAAATTTTCATGCTGCAAAACTTCGGTCCGCACATCGAGCAAAAATGGGCAGTCTTAGCGCCTTCAGCAGGCAATGTTTCATCATGGAACGCCATCGCTCTTTCTGGATCAAGTGACAGGTTGAATTGGTCCCGCCATCTAAATTCAAACCTTGCTTTCGATAAAGCATCATCGCGCTTTTGAGCAGCAGGATGTCCTTTTGCTAGATCAGCAGCATGTGCAGCAATTTTATAGGCAATCACACCTTCTCTTACATCTTCTTTGTTCGGCAGACCTAAATGCTCTTTTGGCGTCACATAGCATAGCATCGCTGTCCCATACCAGCCGATCATAGCTGCGCCGATAGCAGATGTAATATGATCATATCCCGGAGCAATATCTGTTGTAAGAGGTCCTAATGTATAAAATGGTGCCTCTTTGCAAATCTCCATTTGTTTGTCTACATTCTCTTTGATTTTATCCATCGGAACATGTCCAGGCCCTTCAATCATCACCTGTACATCATGTTTCCAAGCGATCTCTGTCAATTCACCTAACGTTTCCAGCTCTGCAAACTGCGCTTCATCATTGGCATCAGCTATTGATCCTGGTCTGAGTCCGTCTCCAAGTGAAAAAGCAATATCATACGTTTTCATAATCTCACAAATGTCTTCGAAGTGGGTATAAAGGAAATTTTCTTGATGATGGGCAAGACACCATCTTGCCATAATGGCACCGCCTCTTGAAACAATTCCGGTCACCCGATCGACTGTCAGCGGAATATACCTTAATCGCACGCCCGCATGAATCGTGAAGTAGTCTACTCCTTGCTCTGCTTGTTCAATTAACGTGTCTCTGTACACTTCCCACGTCAAATCTTCTGCCACGCCATTCACTTTTTCAAGCGCCTGATAAATGGGAACGGTGCCTACTGGGACTGGGCAATTGCGAATGATCCATTCTCTCGTTGTATGAATGTCCTTTCCTGTAGACAGATCCATCATGGTGTCTGCACCCCATCTGATGGCCCACGTCATCTTTTCTACCTCTTCATCAATGGATGATGTCACAGCTGAATTACCAATGTTCGCATTGATTTTGACATGAAAATGCCTTCCGATAATCATCGGTTCACTTTCAGGATGGTTAATATTCGCTGGAATGACCGCTCTTCCGCTGGCTACTTCCTCTCTCACGAACTCAGGACTTAGCCCTTCTCTTAACGCGATGAACTCCATTTCAGGCGTCACAATACCTTTTTTTGCATAATGCATTTGCGTCACACAGGCACCTTTTTTTGCGCGAAGCGGCTCATGATGAAAATCAGTAAGAACATGATGATGTGACGCTTTCTCTTTGGAGCGATATCCGTTATCTTCAGGTTTTACATGACGTCCTTCATAGCTTTCTGTATCCTCTCTTTCTTCGATCCATGCCGCTCTCAGACGATGAAGCCCCTTTGTAACATCGATATGAGCACGCTCATCGGTGTAAGGTCCACTCGTATCGTACACACGAATCGGTTCATTTTGAATATTTCCTGCCTGCGTCACCGTTTGTGAGAGGACAATCTCTCTTTTTGGCACTAAAATGTCAGGTCTTGACCCTTTCTCATACACCTTTCGGCTGCCTTCAAAGCTTGATAATAAGGATTGAGTTGTTGGGGTATTTTTCTTTTCTTTCATTTGCTGTTCTCTCCTTCTCTTCTTGTCACCGGACAGGATGGAATCAGCACCAGCAAAAAAACCAGGCTCTATGAACAGAACCTGGTTTCGTCGTTAGAAATAAACATGAATGTCATTCATATGACACATGTATCATCTTCAACTTCCCCACGCTGGTACGAGCCAGATCAGGTCCAAAGGGTTAAGAAGCATACACTTCTCTCTCAGCCCAGCCGCGGGCACCCCTAGTCACATTTATTCATTTCCACAACAGTGTAGCATAGAGATGCCATGAAAAAAAGAAGTTTTAGGAAAATAGTTCCTTTCCACTACAAAAGAGATAAAGCCAGCTTGATATACACCTTTATATACATCATCTATCCTAAACATTTAGATAAAATCTGAAATAATCATTGATCCTTTTCTCCTATTATGTATAATTAATCTAAACGGAGAATTTTTATACAAACTTTTTCAAAGGAAGTTCTAGTCGATTGCAAATATTTCTCACATTTATCGTCATAGGATTCTCAATTGCTCTGCCAGTTGGAGCGATCACGGTTGAAATGACAAAACAGGGATTAAAAAACGGCTTCTTTCATGGTTTAACTGTAGGAGCAGGCGGTATGACCATCGATCTCCTACTAATCTTGGCTTTATATGCTGGGTTTGCTCAGTTTTTATCACTGCCATTTGTCCAAATCCCGCTCTGGCTGATCGGAGCTATATTCTTAATGATTCTCGCATACGATTCCATTAAAGATGCGGATCAAGACATCCATTTAGCTGGCGAAAAAGTCAATAAATCTTTCGCAAAAACGTACAGAAACGGCTTGCTTGTCGCGGTGTCTCCTGGAAACCTTGTGTTCTGGGTTTCTGTATTCGGAGCTGTACTGGCAGATGCATATACAAAAACAGATTCATCTGAATTTATGCTGGCATCAGGCGGTATTTTGGCAGGGATTCTCCTTCATGACATCGGTCTTCTCACCCTTGTATCCTTAACAAGAAAAGTGATGAATCGAACGATGATCAAATGGACATCCATTATTGCTGGTATTTTATTACTTGGATTTGGCTGTTATTTCTTTTACGAATTCTATATAGGCATTAAGGTTTATTTTTAAGAAAAGGCTAAAGTTCTTGAGGAACTTTAGCCTTTTTTATTCTTCAACCTATCGAGTCATGCCTGTTTGACCTGTTTCAAATTGTGTTCTTCTCATATCTCTAAAGCGTGTGAAAGCACCCTCGTCTTTAATCACTTGGACAGATCTTCCATCCGCATAACGAGTCGCTGCTTCTTCCACTTGTGATACGCCTTCTGACGTTAGACGTCCATCTGATTTAATGGCAATATACACACTTTCATCAGTTACCATCACCTGTGAGTCTGCAACGTGGTTCATTTTATTGACGCGATTGGCAATTTTTCTTGAACGCTGCACGTTCTCTTGTTTATCGTAGCCAGAGAACGACATTTGGTTATGATAGTTCATATCTCCATGACTGTAGCGTCCATCTCCACCTGCGAGAGGCGTTCGATCATCAGCTTGAGGACGGGTTCGATAATCAACATTCGTTGTATTCCCACCGTTCATTCCCTCCATGAGCTCTGAAACTGGCCCTTGATGATCTTGGTTATTGTCATCCGCACGGTTACTCGAATGATATCCGACTGGCTGACCTGATTGATTTTGTCGTGTATCTACACCTGCATTGTCATTTGCACCACATGCCGTTAACCCAATAGGAAGAAGCACTAATGCGATCGTTTTTTGCCATTTTTGTCTCAAACGAAAAACCCCCTGTACAAATTCAATCTCATGAGCGCGAAACAGGCTCTGTTTTAGCATGTACAGTTCGGGAAAAAATCAAGCTGTCAGTTATAAACAAAAAAAGGAACGATTGAGATCGCTCCTTCTGTCATTACTCTTCTTCGTCTTCCTCTGGTCTTGCAAAAACAGATTGACCTGGATATGGCTGCATATAAGGCTGAGCTGGATAAGCCCCCATTTGGCCATAAGGTACAGGATTCGGGTAATGTCCTGGCCACGGCTGATGCTGCTTCATGCCATCATCACATCCGCAGTCTTCCTTGCCGTAAGCTTCATTTGAAACATTTGGATAAAAGCCTTGATTCACGTTCGCATTGACATTTGCGTTGGCATTGGCATTTGGATGCATATGATGGTGCCAGTGATGCCCGTCGTTTGCATGATGTTCATAATGTTCTCCGTAATAAGCTGGCGCTTGATACGCAGGAAAATATGGCTGCGCTGGGTATGGATATGGCATCATGTGATGATGGTGATAATAAGGCTGGATAGGATAACAAAGACCTGACCCTGGTAAAATTGGCGATGCTGGCACCATTTGCTGCGGATATGGATACATTGCCGGCATGTAATGACCATGACCATAATAAGGATCATATGCGTCATGATGCTGGTGATGGTGATGATGTTCCTTATTCTCAGCCATTCCCCCTACCGCTGCGCCTCCTACATTCGGCATTTGCGGAAAATTAGGAAGGTTTGGGTAATTGCTGTGTTCCATATCTTTTCCCTCCTCCTTTTGATGCGGAATATGAATAAACGGATCATACCCCTTTGCCACATCATCTTTTAAATGACCTTTATTTTCATCATAAAAATGGTCTTTGTTATCTTGATAGTTCTTATTTTCATGATGGAAATGATCCTTGTTATCTTTATGCTCCTTATTCTCATAATGAACATGATCTTTATGATCCTTTTTGTCATGAGCATGATCTTTCTTTTCATGAACGTGATCTTTTTTCTCATGATGTTCTTTTTTGGGAGGAGGCGTGAATGGCTGGTAGAGATTGGTCTGATAATAGTTCACATCGACTTGCGGAAAAACTGGCTGCTCGATCTTTGGCACTGGCGGTACATAAGGTACAGGTTCGTTTGGCTTTTCTTTCGGCTTCGTATCTTGCACTTGCACGACATCTTTTGGCTTTTCTTTCACATACGGATGTTCTTTCGGCTTTGGCATTTCTTTTGCTTTCTGATGATCTGTTTTTACAGGAACACCACTAGATGGAATCTTGATCTTCATACCCGGCATGATCAAATCTGGATTACTGAGCTGTGAATTTAGTTTTTTCAATTCTTGAAAGTCGACTCCGTATTTCTTTGAAATTTTCCAAAGGGAGTCTCCTTTTTGCACAATATGAATTTTCAACGTTTTCCCCTCCTATGCAAAACGTGAACGTAACGGTTATGTCAGAAGTACAATATGTTTCACCATAAATTTATGCCTATTTACAAGCCAATATGATAAAAACTTGTTTTCTGATAGGAGGGGCTGATTCATTATTTAATGGCGAGCATTTTATTCAGTGCAAGTAAAGCGTCTTTTGTCGTGTCTTCATTGACTTGAATCAAACCGACCGGATCACCTTTCTCTATGCTTTCTAGTGACCATAACAAATGAGGGAGATCGATCCGATTCATCGTCAAACATGGACACATATCCGGATTGAGGGATTCGATTTGTTTATCTGGATGCTGATCTATGATCCGCTTAACCAAATTCATCTCTGTTCCAATCGCCCACTTGCTTCCTGCTGGTGCTTCCTTGATCGTATCAATAATAAATTTCGTTGATCCGGCAAGATCAGAAGCCGTGACGACTTCATGCGTGCACTCTGGATGGACAAGAATTTGAATGTCACGGTCTCTTTTTCTCGTTTCTTCAATATTTCGCACCGTGAATTTCTCATGGACAGAGCAATGGCCTTTCCATAAAATCATCTTGATGCGGGAAAGCGGCTGATCGGTGATGAGCCTTTCTTCTATTTGATCCCAGACAGCCATTTCTTCAAGTGAAATGCCTAAATCAAAGGCCGTATTACGCCCTAAATGCTGATCAGGGAGAAACAGAATCCGCTCTTTTTGTGTGAGCGCCCACTCCAGCACTTTTTTAGCGTTTGATGATGTCACAGTGGCCCCGCCATGCTTTCCGACAAATGCTTTAATATCAGCTGTTGAGTTGACATACGTAAGTGGAAGAATTGTCTCCCCAAACAGATCAGTGAGCTGCTCCCATGCTCTATCCGTTTGTTTCATGTTCGCCATATCTGCCATTGAACAGCCTGCTCTCATATCTGGCAATAGAACCTTTTGATTTTTATTTGACAGCATGTCTGCCGTTTCAGCCATGAAGTGAACACCGCAGAACACAATGTACTCCGCTTCCTTGTTGTCCGCGGCTATTTGTGCGAGCTGCAATGAATCTCCTGTTGCATCTGCAAATTGGATGACTTCATCCTTTTGATAATGATGCCCTGGTATAAAAAGCTTTGATCCAAAGGCTCGTTTAATGTCTAACACACGCTGCTTCATCTCCTCAACAGATCGGTGTTTATATTCTTCTGGCATCATGGCTGCATGTTGATTCGCGAGTACATCAAGCAGTGACATGAGTTGTTCCCCCTTTATGACTGAATTCCATATTCATACTAAAATCAAATGCTGGAGCAGAATGTGTCAGAAAACCAAGTGAAATAAGGTCGACACCTGTCCCTCTGTAACTTGGCAATGTCTCTAGCGTGATACCTCCTGAAGCCTCGGTCAGAATTGTCTCAGGCGTCATTTGTTTAAAACGTTTGACTTCGTCCGGAGAGCAGTTGTCAAACATGATGACATCGGCTTTTGCATCAATGGCTTCCTTTAGCTGCGTTTCTGATTCAATTTCTACTTCAATTTTCACCATATGACCGGCATATGCTCTTGCTTTCTCTACTGCTTCACGAATAGAGCCGCATGCGGCGATATGATTATCTTTAATCATTACCCCATCTGATAAGCCGAAGCGATGATTCTTTCCCCCACCTGTCTTCACAGCGTATTTCTCTAACATACGCAAGCCGGGCGTCGTTTTTCTCGTATCACAAATCGTAATCGACGGGTCCGCTAATCGCTGCACTGCTTCATGTGTTAAAGTGGCGATACCTGTCATGCGCTGCAAGACATTCAAAATGACCCGTTCTCCTTTTAATAAGTCGCTGACTGGTCCTTTTATTTTCGCCAGCACTGCCCCTGAATGAATCCAATCACCTTCTTCAAAAAACAACTCAGCCTGAATCTGTTCATTCAGCAGGCGGTACCCTATGTCAATGACTTGAGAACCTGCCAATACACCCGATTGTTTTGCGATGATATAGGCTGTTCCTTTCTTTTCTCCAAAAATGCCATCAGCAGATACATCTCCAAAGCCAATATCTTCTGTGAAAAAATGAGTCAGCATTTGTTTTAACTGTAAACGTTCCATTTGGCACCGATCCTTTCATTTTTCATCATGTAAACGCGGCCTTTTTCATGGACAATCTGCATGCCCCTCCACAAAGCATCATTCCGCTTTGGATAATCCATTCGATAATGACCGCCTCTGCTTTCTGTACGAAGTAATGCAGACTTCACAAGGCAAATCGCTAATGTCCATTGATTACTTAATTCGATCTGTTGGCTTGTGATATTCTTCACATTCACTTGCTGATAAGGGACTTGCTGTAATGTTTGAAGCAAGGTCTTTAGCCCTTTTTCTTCTCTTACAATTGCGGCATATGTCGCCATCCATTGTCTCAACTGATCCTCTGAAATCTCTGGCACGGACCATACTTCTTGAATAGAGAAAGAAGGGATTGTTTTTTTCTTTTTAGGTATTTGTTCAATTCTCCGTGCCGCTTTGTTTCCTAAAACGAGACCTTCCAAGAGAGAATTACTCGCCAATCGATTCGCTCCGTGTAAGCCTGTATAGGCTGCTTCTCCGATAGCAAAAAGAGATGGAAGCGTCGTTTCACCATATTCATTCACGCAGATTCCGCCCATTAAAAAATGCATACCAGGGGAAACTGGGAGCCTGCCACTTGCCATATCGACACCTGCCCGCTCACACATTGCAGCAATAGCTGGAAAACGAACTGAGAAATGTGGAATTTCGCTGATATTGAGATACAGATCATGACCTAATTGCTGCTCATGAAAAATAGCTCTAGCGACAATATCTCTAGGCGCTAAATCAGCTTGTGGGTGAATGCCTTTCATGATCCTCCTGCCTGTTTCATCTTCTAAATAAGCTCCCTCTCCTCGGACTGCCTCTGAAACGAGACCGACTGCTTTTCCAGCGATCGTCAAGAGGGTGGGATGGAATTGAACAAATTCGAGATCAGCTAATTGTGCTCCGGCTCGATAAGCCATCATCAGTCCGTCTCCTGTTATAGAAGGGTCATTTGTGTTTGTTTCATATAGGGAGCCGCAGCCGCCCGTGGATAAAACAACGGCATCTGCGGTCATAGTATGTACGCGATCTTTCTCGTCTTTCCAGACCACTCCTATGCAGGTTCCTTCGTGAACGAGCAGATCAACGACATGGGAATTTTCATATAAATGAATATGTGAGCCAAGCTGATTTTTTAAATACTGCACGAGGGTTTTACCTGTTTGGTCTCCTCCTGCATGCAAAATGCGATGAGTCGTATGCGCCCCCTCTTTGCCTAATTGCGGCACGCCCGTCTCCGTTTGATCAAATGGACAGCCTTCTTCTACGAGCTGCTCCACCATATGCTTTCCAAGACTTACGATCTCTTGTACCGCCCTTTCATCATTGTGATCACAGCCGGCAGCTAATGTGTCTTGTACATGCTGATGAACAGAATCCTGTGCTGAAAAGGCAGCAGCGATTCCTCCTTGTGCAAGTATGGAATTACTAGAGGAAAATTGTTTTTTTGTCATCATGATGACTTGGCAGCTTTCTGAAATTGTTTTTGCAAAGGAAAGCGCTGCAATGCCTGATCCCACCACAATGATTTTTTTGATTGATGACACCATCGCCCCTCCTGTCACTTACACCTGTCTTGACACATATCATTACACAACACTACAATAAATACAAGAAAAAATTTTCTCATAGGAGATGGATGGATTGGTTTATTTAGATTACGCAGCTTCTACACCTGTTTCGGAGGAGGCACTGCATGTATTTCAGCAGCTAAGTAAAGATTGCTACGGGAATGCAAGTAGTCTACATGATGCAGGTGGAAGAGCAAATGACATACTGACTTACAGCAGACAATCAATCGCTGCCATTCTTGAGGGCGAACCAGAGGGCATCTACTTTACAAGCGGTGGAACGGAATCCAATCTTCTTGCGATTCAATCGATGGCAAATGGTCTGCCAGCAGACAGGCAGCATGTCATCACAACTTCTGTAGAGCATCCTTCTGTTCATCATGCGGTTAAGAGCTTAGAGCGTCTTGGCGCGAAGGTTACGATCATTGAACCGAATCAAGATGGGATCATCACTCAGGACATTCTCAAAGATGCATTATTGCCTGAAACAGGATTAGTATCTATCCAGCATGCTAATTCAGAAACAGGGATTATCCAGCCGCTCGCTGAATTAGCACCCATTTTAAAAGAAAGGCACATTCTTTTTCATACAGATGCCGTGCAAACATTCGGAAAGGTTCGTGTGTCCATCAAGGAGCTTGGGGTTGATGCTGTATCCATATCGAGCCATAAAGTGTATGCACCTAAGGGCGCTGGTGCTGTCTATATGGGTGCTCATGTTCCTTGGAAGCCACTATATTCAGGTGCAGTTCAGGAAAATGGCTTCCGCCCTGGAACAGTGAACGTTCCATGCATCGGTGCTTTTGCTGCTGCGAGCGAACAATTGATACTTAAGCTAGATGAGCAAAAGCGGCAAAATGAGCAGCTTCGTGATTATTTTCATCAGCAGCTGAAAATGAGACAGCTTCCTGTTCGTACACTTCAGAACAATGGCAATCGCCCTATGTTGCCTCATATTATTGGTTGTTTTTTTGAAGGGTTTGAAGGACAATATGTAATGTTAGCATGTAACCGGCATGGGATTTGTATATCGACTGGAAGCGCATGTGCTTCTGGTTATCATCATCCTTCCCCGGCTGTGAAGGCATTGCACGTATCAGATCGTGATGCTCTTCAATTCATTCGACTATCATTTGGATCGAAGTCGTCAAAAGAGGACATCGATCAGCTTTTGCATACATTTGAACAATTGCAAAAGGAGAAGAAAGGAGCATAAGACGTGGAGCAAGAGAGGAAACTCATTGGCGAAGAGAGAAGAAACGCCATTTTAGAGTGGTTGAAAGAAACAGATACACCGCTCACCGGAAGCTTTTTGGCTAAAAAGGCGGCTGTCTCTCGACAAGTCATTGTACAAGATATCTCACTATTGAAAGCAAAAAACGAACCCATTATTGCCACAAGTCAAGGCTATGTGTATATGGCATCTCAGCATGCGCCAGAAAGAGAAATTGAACAAATCATCGCCTGCAAGCATGATCCTGTTCGTACAGAAGAGGAACTGACCTTAATTGTAGACTTTGGTGTGACGGTAAAAGATGTGATTATAGAGCACCCTGTTTACGGTGAACTAACGGCCTCTATTCGCGTCAGCACACGCAAGCAAGTAGCTGATTTCGTTCATCACATTTCTAACACGGGCGCCTCCTACTTGTCAGAACTAACAGACGGCGTGCATTTACATACACTCACTTCTTACAGTCAAAAGCAGCTTGACCAAGCCATCCAAGCGCTCGATGATGCTGGCTTTTTAATTAAAGACTAAAAAAATAGTGTCCCTTATAGGACACTATTTTTCATTCGTTAGTTCATATGTTTGGTAGCTGCCGAGCAATTTGACTTCACAGCCAATCGCTTCTAATTCCTGAATCGCACCAGGGACAAGGACATCATCCATTTCTTTTTCTATATCTATAATAAATAAATAGTGTCCAAGACCAGTTTTTGTTGGACGAGATTCAATTTTTGACAAGTTGAGATTTCGCCAAGAAAAGGCAGATAACACGCGGTGCAATGCACCTGATTGGTCATCCTTTGGCAGACTGACGACAATGGTCGTTTTTGGCTTCGATGAGAACCCTGCATTCATTGGGAACGATGCTTTAGGATCTTTATGTAAAATAACAAAGCGTGTATGATTGTGCGGATAATCATGAATGTCTTTTTTTGCAATCGTTAAACCATACGTTTGTGCGGCAATTTCATTCGCAATGGCCCCAGCAGCCTCATCCGGATGCTCACTGATATATTTCGCTGCATAACCTGTTGATTCAACTGGACGATGCGGAATATCCGGGTACTGCTTTTTCAGAAATTGATGACACTGGGCAATCGCGTGCGGATGTGATTGGATCACATCTAATGTCTCCCAGCTTTCCGCTCTTGATGGGTGGACAAGCAAATGCTGCCGAATCGGTGCTGTCATTTCACCAACAATGGACAGCGCTTCTTCATGAATTAAATAATCAATCGTTAAGTTCACAGATCCTTCGAGTGCATTTTCAAGTGGAACGACCGCCAAATCGACTTCGCCTTTTGACACAGCATCCATACATTGCGGAATCGTTGCATAGGCACGCTGCACTGCATCTGCTGGAAAGCAAGAGCATACGGCCAAATGAGTAAATGTTGCCTCTGGTCCAAAATAACCTACAGTTAATTGCTTCATCTGCTATGATCTCTCCTTTTACGCCCCAGAACCTAGAATTTCAACTTTTTCGACAAATTCAAGTTTTCTTAATTGATTCATGACTGTATTGATATCATCTGCCATACCAGCCGTGCTAATGGATAGGGTGACATTTGCTCTTCCTTGCAGCGGAATCGTTTGGTGAATGGATAACACATTACAGCCAGAGTCAGCCACAATTTGAAGCAGTCTTGACAGAGCCCCAGACCGATCCTCAAGGTGGAAAAACAATGTGATGATCTGCTCTTTCACCATCGTATAAAATGGAAAAACAGCATCTCTGTATTTATAAAAAGCACTGCGACTTAAATCCGCTTGTTGAACAGCATCAGCAACTGAATCCGCTTTTTTGCGATCGAGAAGCTTTTTAACTTCAAGCGTTTTTCGCATCGCATCTGGAAGGACATCCT
Source organism: Bacillus sp. FSL R7-0672 (assembly GCF_038601465.1). Taxonomy (NCBI): domain Bacteria; kingdom Bacillati; phylum Bacillota; class Bacilli; order Caryophanales; family Bacillaceae; genus Bacillus; species Bacillus sp. FSL R7-0672. Next base: position 2,457,144 of record NZ_CP152010.1, read on the forward strand.
CTCTTACTAAATAGAACGTTTCTTCTTTCACCTGTTTTCTCCCCTTTTAAAAACGGGAGAGCCCATGGACTGGACCCTCCTTTTGATCAATCAATAAATTCAAATTCAAATTCAAGCAGACGAATGATGTCGCCGTCTTGTGCACCACGCTCACGTAAGGCATCATCGACGCCCATTCCGCGCAGTTGTCTAGAGAATCGTTTCACGGACTCATCTCTTGAGAAATCTGTCATCTTAAACAGTCGCTCAAGTGCTTTACCCGTTATGACAAATGTACCATCAGGATCTCTTGTGATCTCAAATGGTGCATCTCCCTCATCAAACCTGTACATTACGCGGTTATCAGACAGTTCCTCTTCATTATAAAGCGGGAATTCCGGTGTTGTTTCAAGCTGATTGGCGATTTCAAATAAAAGCTCACGAAGCCCTTCTCTTGTGATCGCACTAATTGGGAACACTTTATAGTCATCCGTTAATTTTTCTTTAAATGCCGCTAGATTGTCAGCTGCATCTGGCATGTCCATTTTGTTCGCTACAATGATTTGTGGACGCTCAGTCAATCTCATATTGTATTGCTCAAGCTCTTCATTAATCGTCACATAATCTTCGTACGGGTCACGTCCTTCAAGTGCTGACATATCAATGACATGGACAATGACACGTGTCCGCTCAATGTGACGTAAAAATTGATGACCTAAGCCAACGCCTTCGTGCGCGCCTTCGATCAGTCCTGGCAGATCCGCCATGACGAAGCTTCGGTTATCATCTGTTTCGACAACTCCTAGGTTCGGCACAAGCGTTGTGAAATGATAATCCGCAATTTTCGGTTTCGCAGAAGAGACAATTGAAAGCAGCGTCGACTTCCCGACACTTGGGAAACCAACAAGCCCAACATCTGCAAGTACTTTTAATTCTAAGATGACGTCACGCTCTTTACCTGGCTCGCCATTTTCAGAAAGCTGTGGTGCAGGGTTTGCCGGTGTTGCAAAACGTGAATTTCCTCGTCCGCCTCGTCCGCCTTTTGCAATGACTGCCCGCTGTCCATGCTCTGTTAAGTCTGCGAGTACTTGTTCCGTCTCTGCATCCGTCACAACTGTACCGGGCGGAACTTTGACAATCATTTCTTCCGCATTTCGACCATGCTGGTTTTTACTCATTCCGTGCTCGCCGCGATCCGCCTTAAAATGGCGTTTGTAACGAAAGTCCATCAATGTTCTAAGTCCCTCGTCTACTTCAAATACAACATCTGCACCATTTCCACCATCGCCGCCAGCCGGTCCACCTTTTGGCACATATTTTTCACGACGAAACGCCACCATACCGTTTCCGCCGTCACCGCCTTTAACATACACTTTAACCTGATCTACAAACATAACTTCCTCCGTTTCTCTGCATCACATATCTCATTCTTGCCTCAAACAAAGCTCGATCATGGACTCATGACTTGTCACATGAAATTGAACTACACTCATACATGGATAGTTTGCGTCATGAAACGCATTTAACGCATCCAAACTTGTTAATTTTCCTTTGAAATCAAAATATAAGACCACATCATTCTCTTCATGATCTGTTTGGAACGTGACCGTTAAATGATTTTCAGTTTTTTGGCAAACTGATTGATCGAATATCGAAAACAACTCCTGTGATACCGTTAGCAGCTGCGATTCATATGCTGATAAGTCTCGGGTTTCACCAAGCACTTCATATTCTAAGGTGATAAAATGCGACTCCCAATTAAATGTTAGAAAGTAATAGGCCAATTGGGGAATTTTTAAATTTGAGAGTTTGGATTCATGCTGTGCTTCAATGACCATTTCTTCTATAATTTCAAACACACGGTCATATTTTTCTAATGTCAAGTTGCCCTTGATCAGCTGCAATTTATTCATCCAATCATGTCTTGAACGACTGAGCAGATAGATCAATTCATTTGTTAATGCAACGTGAGTTAATTTTTCGTTTTGTTTACTTGATATCTCTTCCATTATCGCACTCCCAATCGTTTGGTCTCTCTTTTAGGAGTCTTATCATCACTATGTCTCCCTGAATTATAACAGAGAAGACAGCATAGAAAAACACTAGTTATGTGAGGAAAGGTTGTTTTTTCTGATCTATAGGAGAAAATGAGGCAAAGTCAGCAAACGTTCTTTGATATTGATGGAGTGCATCTTCTTTTTCATCTTCGATACTACTTGTAAAAAGTGAAAAAAACTCCAGTCAATGACCGGAGTTTTTAGCAATTATTGTGCCGCAGGATATACGCTCACTTTTTTACGGTCACGACCGAAACGTTCGAATTTAACTGTTCCGTCGATTTTAGCGAAAAGAGTGTCGTCGCCTCCGCGTCCAACGTTTTCACCTGGATAGATTTTCGTTCCACGTTGACGATAAAGGATAGAACCACCAGTTACGAATTGACCATCAGCACGTTTAGCGCCTAAACGTTTAGACTCAGAGTCACGTCCGTTCTTTGTAGAACCTACCCCTTTTTTAGATGCGAAAAATTGAAGATCTAATCTAAGCATGAAGTTCACCTCCTATTTTTTTGTAGATATTCTCACATAATCGTGATAATCTCGTTCGATTGTTTCTAAGGAAACGACCATGCCTTCTAAAAGCAGCTGGGCTTTTTCAAAGGATACTGGATCTGTATCAGCTGGCAATTCAAAAGAGAAATAGCCGCCTTCCTCGCCAATATCGAGCAGAGGGTCCAATCCTGCCAGTGCAATAATTGAATTGACTGAGCCGAAAACAACAGCAGATACTCCTGCACAAACGAGATCCTGACCTTTTTCAGCAAACTCGGCATGTCCAGTCATCTGAAAAGACGTAATGCTTTCATCTGCTGCCGACCGAGTAATGGTTGCTTTGATCATATCACTCACACGCCTTAAGCGTTGATTTTTTCGATAACAACTTTAGTGTAAGGTTGACGATGACCTTGTTTCTTGTGGTTGTTTTTCTTCGGTTTGTACTTGAACACAGTAATTTTCTTACCGCGACCTTGTTTTTCAACTTTAGCCGTTACTGTTGCTCCAGCAACTGAAGGGTTACCCACTTTGACAGTGTCTCCGCCGACAAACAATACGTTTTCAAAAGTTACTGTTTCACCTGCTTCAGCAGCTAGTTTTTCAACATAAACAGTTTGACCTTCTTCAACTTTTACTTGTTTACCACCAGTTTCGATAATTGCGTACATCTCTGCACCTCCTAATAAACTCAGACTCGCCGAATACAGGGGGCCTTAGGCTCTTTACACCTGCTTCGCGCGGTTGTAGCACGGGTGCTACATATCCATAACATTAAAAAATATATCAAATTAGACGCAGAATGTCAACGTATTTTCATCACTAGTACGGCAAAAGAAGCTCTTCCATTGAGGAGGTGGTTCTTCGATCTGAAAAATACGCATGAAGCAGTTCATTTTCGTCAAGCTGGCTCATTTTCACGCCATCTCTTTCAATAATAATCGGATGCTTACAGCCTCTTTGGAATCGCGCCATGACTTCATATACTTTTTCCTCAGCGCTCGCTCTCAGCGGAATCAGCTTTTCTACCTTTTGCTCTTTTTTACCGTAATAACGTTCTAGTAAAAAACGAACCCTGACATAATGCCGCTGCCGGTACTCCATCACGAGTGAATAGGCTAAAAAGGTGAGCAGCACCCAGCCGTTGAATTGAAGCGGCGCAAACAAAAGTAATCCGCCTGTCAACAGACTAAAAAAGACAAGGGAGCCTTTTATGGCAAGGGCATGTGCACGTTGGAAAGGGTAATATGCTGATAAGAGCAAAAAGAATAATTTCCCGCCATCTAGCGGCCAAATCGGCAAAAGATTCACAAGGAAAATCGCCATATTATAAAAAGTGAACATCGTAAAAATGTCGTGTGAAATAAGAGAAGCTTCCATGAAAAACCACGCCATTAGCTGGAGCGGTACATGCTGGAGCGGCCCGCATAAAATGACCGCCAGCTCTTCCTTTAGCGGGCGGTTCCCATGCTCTTCTACTTCTACCGCTCCGCCAAACGGGAGTAGAAAAATCCGCCGAATGCGCCAATGATAATAGCAAGCAGCCGCTGCATGTCCAAGCTCATGGACAAAGACGATAATGAGCAGACAAAGCAGCGGCTTGATTTGACCAGAGAGGATCGCAAACGCCATCACAATCCACAGCAGCGGATGAATGTGAATTTTCGTCAGCATGATCAGCCATCTATTCAAAGGTCATCACCTGAATAGGATCGATAAACTGTTCATTTTGCTTAATGGCAAAGTAATATGTGCCCTTTCCTTGATCATCAAGTGAGATCTGGCCAATTTTCTCACCCTTATCGACAAAATCGTATAAGGCCACATTGGCTTCCTTTAATTGACCGTACCAGCTATAGCTGTTATCCGCATGCTGCACGACCACTGTCAGCCCTGTGTCACTTTTCTTTTTCACTTCTACTACATAGCCTTCCTTCATACTGTCAATCGCTTCAGCCGATGTTTCGACTTTGACACCTGCTCCATTTTGCGTAAAGGATTCCTGCACTTTTCCAGAAGCAGGTACGGCCAGTTCTTGGTTCGCTTGTACATCTTTTTGGTCTTCCTTTTTGTCTGTTAAAAAGGCAAGGGGGTTTCCAACTGTTTTCTCAAACCAGCGATTGGCAGCAGCAAATTGAAAATCTTGCTCAAAGGTCTGCGTAATGATCGGCTTCAGCTGCTGAAACGGCCCTGCCTGACCTTTAAATGAAATGGCTGCAATCAACACAAGAGACGCAGATAATAAACATTTCAGCACAAAGGCATTGGGGTTAAATAGCGGATGCTGATATTTCTTCGGCTGATGAGACGACGATTCAAAGGAAGACGACCCTGAATGCTTTTCTTCCTCTGTCAGCATGACCCATGGAGGGATATCTTCTTTTTTCTTAAAAGTTGTCTTCTTAGATGGAGCAGCTGACTGCTTCGTTTTGCGGCGCTGCGCGATTTTCTTTCGGTACTCGTCCACTCTTTTCATGAGATCACCCTTTACATACAAACAGTTTGTACATTTTATGTGACGACCTCATCTGATATGCAACAAAAAGACCGATTCTGATCGAATCGGTCTTAGATTGTTGACAAAGGGCTAAAATGATGTTTATTTTAGCCCTTTGTCTTCTTTTCAGCGTGATAGAAAACCTTTGAAGTCTAGGAAGGGCGAGCACTGGCGCAGAGCGAATTGAACATTCGTGAGCACCAGCGCGCAGACCTGACAACGAATGCGAGGGTTTGTCTACACGCTGAAACCGATTCTGATCGAATCGGTCTCATCTTACCTGAATGTTTATTAAGCTCTTACACCAAAAAATGCTTTCAGCTTAGCAAACATTCCTTTGTTTTCATCTTCAAATGATTGAAGTGGAACAGATTCGCCTAGTACGCGGCGGGCGATATTACGATATGCAATCGAGACTTTATTTTTAGCATCCATGACAATCGGTTCACCATTGTTTGAAGCCTTAATCACGTCGTCATCATCAGCGACAATGCCAAGAAGATCAATCGATAAGTGATGGACAACTTCATCCACATCCATTGAATCGCCACTTTTCGCCATGTGTGTACGAATACGGTTGACTATCAAACGAGGTGGTTCGATATCTTCTTGTTCTAACAAGCCGATGATACGGTCGGCATCTCTCACAGCTGAGATCTCAGGCGTCGTCACGACAATTGCCTTATCTGCACCAGATACAGCATTTTTAAAGCCTTGCTCAATTCCAGCAGGGCAATCAATGACGACATAATCAAAGTCTTGTTTCAATGATTGAATTAATTCTTTGATCTGCTCTGGTTCTACAGCCGTTTTATCGCTTGTTTGAGCAGCGGGTAAAAGATACAAAAGATCCTCGAAACGCTTATCTTTTACAAGCGCTTGGTGAATTTTACATCTTCCTTCTACTACGTCGACTAGATCATAAATAATGCGGTTCTCAAGCCCCATCACGACATCTAAATTCCGAAGGCCAATATCGGTATCAACTAGACACACCTTTTTCCCTTGAATTGCTAGTGCTGTGCCTAAGTTTGCAGATGTTGTTGTTTTGCCAACGCCGCCTTTTCCTGAGGTAATCACAATAGCCTCGCCCAATTTCACATTCCTCCCTCAAGCCTTGTCAGATTAGGTCTTATATGAGCCAATTGCTGCAGGCGTTCAATGATCATGTTGCCATCTATATCTAAATAAGCACATTCCATTTCATTTCCATCTTCTTTTTGATCTGGTGCACGGTTAAACACTTGTGCGATGCGAAGCTGTGTTGGAATCATACGAGATGCCGCAATGACAGCTTGTTTATTCCCATTACATCCAGCATGTGCCACGCCTTTTAAAGCGCCGAGCACAAAAATATTCCCCCCTGCACGAATCGTTCCGCCAGGATTGACATCTCCTATTAATAAGAGATCTCCTTCAACATACAGTACCTGTCCAGAGCGCACAATTTTGGCTACAGAGGTAATTTCGGCCTCTGCTTTTAATCGTCTCGCCTCTTCAGTTGACATGACGTCACTTTCAATAGAGTGAATGACGAGATGTTCATTTTCAGAGACTGCTTCAGTCAAACGCATTTCCTGATCCTCTGTTAAATACCGAAAACCAAGCTTAATATGCACATTAACCTTATGACCTTCCCTTCCATCTGTATATTGCTCAAGTAAAAGAACCTCTCGCAAGCCAGAAAGAAGGTCATCAAACGAACAGTCATCATTTAACTGTAATGTTAATCCGTTTTTTGTACCTTTTATTGTCACATATTGCTGTTTTTGAGTTTTCAAGATGCTCACCTCAACAACATACTCATTTCGCCGTATTTGGACAAACTCCTGCTTTTATTCGTCGATCAGTCCTTGTTTCATATTGATGAAAAAGAGCCTAAGCGGTACAACAAGTATGAGAGACGCAGCAGTATTTAAAAGAATCGTTGGAATAAAGCGTTCGATGACATACGTATTAAACGGCATAATCCCTGGTTGAATTGTCGCTTGAACGCCGTATACATAAAACTCCATCACAGAAACAGCAATAATCGACAGAAAGACGACCACTAACATATTCGTTTGCAAAACTTTAAAGGCTTTCGCTAGCAAATAGCAGAGCGCTCCAAAGCCAAACATATGAACACCAAGTATGCCTGTATACGAAATATCATATAAAAGTCCAAAGATAAAACCGAAAATCACACCATATTTTTGATTCACAAAAGCCGTCATAAATACAAGTGCGAGTAAGATGAAATGAGGAGCTAAAATTTGATTGTCTGTAACAAATGGGAGCTTCACTAGATCGACAAAAATACTGTCAAATACGAAGATAAACAACATGACGAAAGCAAGAAGGACACGTCTCACGAGCCTTCCTCCTTCGTCAATTCAGATGCATCTGCCGTACTTGAGCTGCGGTTCACCACAATCACGCGGTCTAAATTGTTGAGTTCAGCCGCTGGTTCTACATAAATGATTTTTGTCAGGCCGTAATGATCTGGCTCGATTTCACTCACCTTACCAATCGTCAAGCCTTGAGGGAATACGCCCCCTGCTCCAGATGTTTCAACAAGATCTCCTTTTTTGACATCTCCATCTGCATCAGATTTCAGAATATTCATTGTCAGCATTTTTTTCTTACTGTCGTAGCCGTTAATAATTCCGTTGAGTTCTTCTTTGCCCTTTTTCGCAAAAATTTTCGTTGAAATTCTATTATTTTGGTCAGTAGAGCTTAGCAACCTTACAGTCGAAGTAAAATTGTTGAGCTTATCACTTTCAATTTTCCCAATTAACGCACCACTCTCATTTGTGACCGCCATATCTTTGTCAACGCCTTGTTTTTTCCCTTTATCAATCATGACAAAGCTATCCCAAAGGGACGGGTTTCTAGCGATAACCGTTGATAGAATTGGCGTATAATCACGAATAGAGTTCACATAACCGAGCTGCTTGCGAAGCTTTTTGTTCTCATCTTCTAGTTCTTGAAGCTTCGCCTCATATTGGGTTTGTCCATCAAGTTTTTTTCGAAGACGTTCGTTTTCATCGTATGTGTTCTTTAAATCTTGTACGTTCCCATAAATACCGGCGATAAATTGTGATGGTTTATGAAAGACACCTTGAAAAAAGCCTGTCGTATCCCCCACTAATTTTTCCGGCCATGAAGCACCTCTGCCGCTTTTCACTGAAAAACCAATCATGGCCACCAGTACGATGACACAGACAAGGAGCAACATTAATCTTTTATTCATAAAAAACTGCGGCATGTCTTACACCTCTTTATTTACGCCCGATTATCGATTATCTTTTGATTTTCCTTTGAACAAATGAATATGCTCTAGTGCTTTTCCTGTTCCGATTGCCACACAGTCAAGCGGGTCTTCAGCAATAATGACTGGCATCTTCGTTTCATCACTAATGACTTTGTCAAGATTACGAAGCAATGCACCGCCGCCAGTTAAGACGATTCCACGGTCCATAATATCTGCTGCCAGCTCAGGCGGAGTTTTTTCAAGTGTCATTTTCACCGCATCAACAATTGTTTCCACTGTATCGCGAAGCGCTTTTGCAATCTCATCTGCTGTAATCGAGATTGTTTTTGGCAGACCAGTTAAAAGGTCACGGCCCCGAATATCCATTTCATCATGTACATCAGGCTGCGCAGAACCGATTTCCATTTTAATAGCTTCTGACGTACGATCACCGATCATCAGATTATACGTTTTACGGATGTAGCTACTGATCGCATCATCCATTTCATCTCCTGCCACGCGGATTGATTGTGATGTCACAATACCGCCAAGAGAAATAATGGCTACCTCTGTTGTACCGCCGCCAATGTCAACAACCATACTTCCTGTTGGCTCCCATACAGGCAGGTTAGCACCAATCGCCGCAGCAAATGGCTCTTCAATCGGGTATGCGTCACGTGCACCAGCTTGTCTTGTTGCATCAATAACTGCACGCTCTTCTACAGCTGTAATACCAGATGGTACACATACCATCACGTAAGGTTTACGAGCAAAAAGCCCTTTGCCTTTTAATGCTTGATTAATGTAATATTTCATCATTGTTGCTGTCGTCTCGTAATCTGCAATAACTCCGTCTTTCATTGGGCGAAGTGCCACAATATTACCAGGTGTACGGCCAATCATGTTTCTCGCGTCATTTCCAACCGCCACTATAGACTTCGTATCAGTTTCCAAAGCTACGACCGAAGGTTCTCTTACAACAATGCCTTTCCCTTTAATAAAAACAAGCGTATTCGCTGTTCCAAGATCTATTCCAAGGTCTTTTGTACCAATTCCAAACATATGTATGTATCTTCCTTTCTTAAACCAAAATTCCCTTTAGGGAAAAACTCATAAACTCTATTATATCGTAAAACATTGAAAAAAAAAGTGTTACAAATACCCTTTTTCCTTCAAACTCACAAATTTTTGATCACCTATGACCAGATGATCAAGCAGCTGTATTCCAATCAGCTTTCCACATTCAAAAAGTCGTTGTGTAACTTCAATATCTTCCCTGCTGGGCGTCGGATCTCCAGATGGATGGTTGTGCACACATATAAATGAAGCGGCCGAACGTTTAAAGGCCTCTTTGAAAATTTCACGCGGGTGAACGATGGATGAGTTCAGACTTCCAATAAACACAGTATGTTTATGAAGAACTTGATTTTTAGTATTCAGATATAAACAAACAAAATTCTCCTGTTGTAAAAACCTCATATCTTCCATCACAAAATTCGCTCCGTCTTCTGGTGTGCGGATCACATAGCGGTTATCCGTCGTTTGATGGTGTAATCTAGTGCCGAGTTCTAAAGCAGCTAAAAGAGAAATCGCCTTCGCCTTTCCAACTCCTCGAATCTTCGACATTTCTTCAATTGAGGCTTCTTTTACAGAGCGAAGACCGCCAAATGTTTGCAGAAGTCTTGCAGAAATTTGGAGAACTGATTCTTTTTTTGTGCCTGTTCTTAGAAGGATCGCAACAAGTTCATGATTTGACAAACTGCTGGGTCCGTATTTGATAAATCGTTCTCTCGGTTTTTCATCATGAGGGAGATGCTTTAGCAGCATAGGGAAATCGTTCAGGGTGACCACTCCTTTTAGAATTCCTTCCTGTCTTCAAAAAGGGGTGATTCCAAAGGTTTCAAGCACTCTGACTATTTTCGCAATAGGTAGACCGACAACGGAAAAATAATCACCATCTATTTTTTGAACAAACAGTGCGCCTTTCCCTTGAATGCCATAGCTTCCCGCTTTATCAAGGGGTTCACCCGTATCAATATAGCGGTCTATTTCATTTTGAGTCAGCGTCCAAAATGTCACTTCTGTCTGTTCATAAAATGTTTCTTTTCTATTCTCTGACTGAACCGTGACACCCGTCAAGACTTGATGTGTCTTTCCTGATAATAATTGAAGCATAAAAGCCGCTTCTTTCTTATCTTTTGGTTTCCCAAGACATTTGCCGTCAATTGCAACAATTGTATCTGCACCAATGACCACAGCTTTGGGATTTAATCTTTGAATATCATTTGCTTTTTGTTCTGCCAACCATTGGACGTTCTCAGCAGGGGAAAGGTTTCGATTTATTTCTTCTTTTAAATGACTTGCTTGAATGTCATAAGAAAACCCTGCTAGATCAAGCAATTCTTTTCTTCTAGGTGATTGCGATGCGAGAATCAATTGGTTCATGTTTGTTCATCCTTTCAGGGTTTAGCCTAAGAAGTAAGATACCCATTCATCCTAGCAAATGTACATCTTACCGACAATTTACGAAAATTCATTTTTCATGTACCTTCATCATTATGTTGGATGCAAAAGAAAAAAACTAGTCATTTTTTGACTAGTTTCGTTTCTTAAAAAATGATTTTACGTATTTAATTGATCAAGCAATGCCTGCTGAGATTTCCAGCCGTTTTCAGCGGTTGGGTCATTTAATAGCTGCACAGCTTTCAGCAAACTGCTTTTAGCCGGTGCATCCTCTGTTTTGGCACTTTCAAGCTCAGAAATCAGCTGCGTGACTTCCTTTTGATCCACTTCATCACCTGCAATTACTTTGGATGATAATACAGATGCCTTTTCTATTAAACTAGTCAGCTCATCCGGTACTTGAAATGAGAGCTCCTTTCCTCCCCACGCCTCAAAGTGCTGATCAATCAATTTCTTCCCTACAGCGCTTGTCATCCCCTGCTCTGTCGCAAGCCCGGCAATGACATAATATCCATCATCCATGGAAATCTTTTTCCCTGCATACCCTGCATCTTTTAAACTGCCAACTAAGTCATCTGCTCCTTTTTCAGAAGAGAATTTCCCAGCCTGTACAACAAAGGTTGATAAACTGCCAGAGGCACTTTTTTCATCTTTGTTCTCTTTTGATTCATCTGTAGTACCTGCATTCGGTGCATCCCCACCAGCTTTCATCGATGATTGATTTTCAGAACCAGATGCCGAGACACTGATATCTCCACCTGAAGGATTTGGTGTACCATCTTGACTTAAACTAAGCGCAAACACCCCAAGGCCTGTCCCAAGAACGACCGCAAACACAATCGTTGTCATCACTCTCTTGAAGGGACCGCGATTTTTACCGAACTTCTGATCAAAGGAGCTTTTTTTCTTTTGATAAGGTGTGACGACTTTTGGATCAGAATGATAAATATGATCAGCAGCATCATCCCACTGGAAATCTTCTTCTTTCGGTTTAGACGAATCTTCCTGAGAAGCCGCTGTCTCCTGTTCCGAATGTCTCTTTTCCTCCCAATTCGAAAACGTCACTTGATCCTCTTGCTGTTTTGGCGGCTGATGATCATCTTCATGTACCATTTCTTCCTTGCCATTAATATTGACCTTTAGACCTTGTTTTTTTGCCTGCCTCTTTTTCACTGTCATTCCCCGCTTTCTGACATGTTTGTAAGAAAGACCTTTCTGTCCAATGAATCAGCGCGAATTTAACCCGTCCTTCTTTCTGTTTCACACTTTACCATAGCAGTAAAAAAAAAGAACAAGACTTTTGTCGGCAGGGCAAAAAAGTGTTCGCCAATTTTTTCACCCCTTCGACTAGCCAAATAAAAACAAGACAGGAGCACCACAGAGATACAGCAAAAAAGAAATAGTGATCGAAGGAACAAAAGGGAATGGCTCGTTTACTCGAAAGGAAAAGACCCTTGCATAAACCATTCCAGCGATACATGAGAGAAAAAGCATGAGAAGGAACGGCTTGAAGCCAAAGCAAAACGCAAGCACACTGAATAGCTTCATATCAGCTCCGCCCATACTATTCGGCTTAAAATAATCTAAACTAGAAAACAAAAGAATGCAAAAAATCAGAGAAGCCGCCCCTTCCCACCAAATAAGAAGCGGTTCCAACGTGCGGTATATGACGAAAAGAGGGAAAAAGAAGAGAAACAGCTCGTTCGGTACCCTCATATAGAGAAGATCACTCACGACAGCAATCACGAATAAACTACAAAGAATCACAAGAAAAAGACCTTCAAACGAAAAACCAGCGATCCTATAAATGAACAAAAAAAGACCGCCTGTCAGCAGCTCAACCATTGGATATAGCCTAGACAGCCGAATGCCGCAATGTTTACAAGACCCTCTCCATACAGCATAAGAAACGAGCGGAACCATCTCGTGCAGGGATAGCGGCTGTTTACAGGCTGTGCAGTGAGATCGAGGGAAGAGAATAGATCGCTTCACTGGCAGTCTTTCGCCAACAAGATGAAAGAACGACCCCATCGTGATGCCTGCAAGAAACAGAAAAATCTCAATCATATGTGGTGCTCCTTCCGGTAATAAGATAGACTGGATTTTACCATGACCCTACCCACTAAAGCATCTAGTGAAAATATGATTTTCCCCCTCTTCCACATATAAAAAGAAAAAGACGCAGAAGGCATCAAAGCCATTTGCGTCTTTTCGTTACCCGATCATACGATTTCGTATATCTGAAATAAAATAAAGAGAGCCCGTCACAAGGATCACCGCTGAAGGATCATCACTTTTTTTCTGAATGAACTCAAGCACTGTACGAGGGTCATCATCATAAGATTTTGCCTCTAACTGACTGCACGCATAAAGCTTTTCCGCTGATTCAGCTCTTGGAAAATCAAATGAAACAAAATGGATAGAGGAACTAACTGTTTCAAGCTTTTGAATCATTTGCTTGTACGGCTTATCTTTTAAAGCACTAAAACAGACATGTACTTGTTTACTAGAAAAATGGGCTTGCACGGTTTCAATTAAACGGTCGATTCCTTCTTCATTATGAGCGCCGTCTATATACACTGGTGGATGATCTTTGACTTTTTCAAATCGCCCAGCCCAAACAGCATGCCGAATACCTTCATATACCTGCTCTTCTGTCACGCTAATATAGCCTTCTTGCTCCAGCCATTCAATGAGTAGAACAGCATGGGAAGCATTTTGCTGTTGATGCGTTCCGATTAACCCTGTTTCAAGCTCCGGATACTGCCTTTTTGATGTACTTAACGTAAATCGTTCTCCTGTTTCTGTTGGCTGCTGATGACTGAAGGTACAAGTATCCTGTAATGAAATGCATTCCGCCTTCGTTTCTTTTGCGATGTTTTGAATGACCGCAAGTGCTTCCGGTTGATGAACTGCGGTGATCATCGGAATACCCTCTTTGATAATGCCCGCTTTTTCAGATGCAATTTGTTCAAGTGTGTCACCTAGAATCGCCATATGATCATGACCAATCGACGTAATCGCTGTTAAGATAGGTACGGCAACATTTGTTGAATCAAGTCTTCCACCAAGTCCTGTCTCTAATAGGACAAAGTCTACTTGCTGCACATCGGCAAAATAAGCAAACGCACATGCGGTAATGATTTCAAACTCTGTTGCTGCGCCAAGCTCTGTTTGATCTAACTCATCAACAAAAGGCTTGATTTTATTCACCAAACTCAGCCATTCTTCATCCTGTATAGGTGCTCCGTTCACGCTGATTCGTTCATTGAACGTTAAAATAAACGGGGAGGTGAAGGTGCCGACTGAATAGCCTGCTACCTGTAAAACGGAACGAGTAAACGCAATCGTTGAACCTTTTCCATTTGTACCTGCAACATGTACCGCTTTTATGCGTTGTTCCGGATGGCTTAGTTTGTTCATCAGCCACTTCATTCTTTCAAGACCCGGTTTTACACCAAAGGCCAGTCTACTGTGAATCCACTCAATGGCTTCATGATAGGTTGTAAACAATGTCATCTCTCATTTCATCCGAAATTTTCAAAAAAGACGACTCCATTTTGTTAGGAGCCGTCTTTTCAACCTTATGCTTTCAGCTCTTCAATACGCTTTTGAACAGCTTCGCGTTTTGCGACATAGTCACGTTCTTTCGCACGCTCTTCTTCTACGACACTTTCAGGCGCTTTTTTCATAAAGCCTTCGTTGCCAAGCTTTTTCTGGACGCGCTCTACTTCTTTTGTCAGCTTATCAAGTTCTTTTTGCAGACGAGCGATTTCCTCATCTAAGTTGATTAAGCCTTCAAGCGGCAGAATGAGCTCTGCTCCAGAAATAACAGCCGTCATCGCTTTATCACTAGCTGGAACATCTGTACCAATTTCAAGTACACTTGGGTTCGTAAAGCGTTCAATATATGAACGGTTTTTCTCTAAGCGTTCCTGCACATCAGATGTAGAAGCTTTAATGTAAAGCTCCACCTGTTTGCTCATTGGCGTATTCACTTCACTGCGGATGTTACGAACAGAGCGGATGAGTTCCACAAGCAGTTTCATATCAGCAGACGCTTGTTCGTTTGAAAGCTCCGGTTTCACCTTAGGCCAAGACGCTACAGTAATCGATTCACCTTCGTGCGGAAGATGCTGCCAGATTTCTTCTGTTAAGAATGGCATGAACGGATGAAGAAGTCTCATCGTCTGATCTAATACGTACGCAAGGATCGAACGAGTCGTTTTCTTCGCTGCTTCATCTTCTCCATAAAGCGGAAGCTTCGCCATCTCAATGTACCAATCACAGAAATCATCCCAAATGAAGTTGTATAAATGTCTGCCCACTTCACCAAATTCATACTTGTCAGCTAGCTGTGTGACACTTTCAATCGTTTCATTTAAGCGAGTTAAAATCCATTGGTCAGCAACTGATTTTTTTCCAGTTAAATCAAGCTCATCATACGTTAAGCCATCCATGTTCATTAAAGCAAAACGTGATGCGTTCCAAATTTTGTTCGCAAAGTTCCAAGTGGATTCAACCTTTTCAAAGCTAAAGCGAAGATCCTGACCTGGTGAGCTTCCAGTTGCTAAGAAATATCTTAATGAATCTGCACCGTACTTGTCGATGACCTCCATTGGATCAATTCCGTTACCTAGCGACTTACTCATTTTACGTCCTTGCTCGTCACGGATCAGCCCATGAATCAGAACGTCTTTAAACGGTTTTTCTCCTGTGAATTCAAGACCTTGGAAGATCATGCGAGAGACCCAGAAGAAAATGATGTCATAGCCTGTAACAAGCAGGTTTGTTGGATAGTAGCGCTTGAAGTCTTCACTATCTGCATCCGGCCAGCCCATTGTCGAGAAAGGCCAAAGCGCTGAACTAAACCATGTATCAAGCACATCGTTATCCTGTTCCCAGTTTTCTATATCTTCTGGTGCTTCCAGTCCAACGTATACTTCTTTCGTTTCTTTATGATACCAAGCTGGAATGCGGTGTCCCCACCATAGCTGACGAGAAATACACCAGTCACGGATATTTTCCATCCAGTGTAAATACGTCTTTTCAAAGCGGTCTGGAACAAATTGAACTTGGTCGTCCCCATTTTGAAGGTTAATGGCTTCGTCTGCCAACGGCTGCATTTTTACAAACCATTGAGTAGATAAATAAGGTTCAACGACAGCTCCGCTTCGCTCACTATGACCAACTGAATGCATATGGTCCTCAATTTTGAACAAAATACCCTCTTCTTGCAAATCTTTAACAAGCTGTTTACGGCATTCAAAGCGGTCCATTCCTTTGTATTGCAGTGCATTTGCATTCATTGTGCCATCTTCATTCATGACAAGAATACGCTCTAGATCATGGCGATTTCCAAGCTCAAAGTCATTCGGGTCATGAGCAGGTGTAATTTTCACAGCTCCTGAGCCAAATTCCATATCGACATAGTCATCAGCAACGATTGGAATCTCGCGTCCTGTAATTGGCAAGACCACCGTTTTTCCAATCAAATGCTGATAACGTTCGTCATCAGGGTGCACGGCAACGGCTGTATCTCCGAGCATTGTTTCAGGTCTTGTCGTCGCAATTTCAATTGAACCCGTGCCATCTGAAAGTGGGTATCTTAAGTGATAAAACGCGCCTTGAACATCTTTATAAATGACTTCAATATCAGAAAGTGCCGTTTTCGTCGCTGGATCCCAGTTAATGATGTACTCTCCACGATAGATAAGCCCTTTTTCATACAATTGAACAAACACTTGGCGTACCGCTTTATTCAGACCTTCATCTAATGTAAAACGTTCACGTGAGTAATCAAGACCAAGTCCCATTTTCGCCCACTGACTGCGAATAAAGTCCGCATATTCTTCTTTCCATTTCCACGTTTCTTCCACAAATTTCTCCCGGCCAAGGTCATAACGGCTTACGCCTTCTTCGCGAAGCTTTGCCTCAACCTTTGCTTGGGTCGCAATACCGGCATGATCCATTCCTGGAAGCCATAGAACGTCATAGCCCTGCATCCGCTTCATACGTGTCACGATGTCTTGAAGTGTAGAATCCCACGCATGCCCAAGGTGCAGTTTTCCTGTCACGTTTGGTGGAGGAATGACGACTGTATATGGATCTTTCGTTTTGTCATTTTGTGCTTCAAAGAATTTTCCTTCAAGCCAGTACGTATAGCGGTCTTTTTCAATCGCATTTGGGTCGTACTTTGTTGGCATTTCTTGATTATTTGTTTCCATTTATGTAACCTCCACATTTTTTCGGCTGATGAAACATAAAAAAAGCCTTTTCATCCTTATAAAAGGACGAAAAAGCTTTTTCGCGGTACCACCTTTTTTCATGGAACACATAGACGTGTCCCATACACTCTAAAGGATAACGGGGTTCTCCCGAATTTCTCTACTTGTTCATTCAAGAAATTAAGCTCACAGGCGACCTTCCAAACAAGTACATCCTAGGAAACCTTTCAGCTCATGGTCTCCCTCTCTTTAGGGTCTTGCTTGTACTCTTCCTGATCCACGCTTACGATATATCACGTTCATCAGCACATACTCATCTTTTATTTATATTACTAAATGCCTTTTGTTTTCGTCAATCATCTTTTCCGCTTTTCTTCTTCTTTATACAAATTGGGCAAGCACCCTTTGCCTTTTTGCCCATATGATAATAACAAAATAAAAAAGGAGGGCGTTTGCTTTGAAAAAGATCAATCCTTACACACTTCCCCCCTGGCTGAGACAAATTCGGGCAGTGGCCTCCCAAGTCGTTCTCCCGATTGCGATATTTCAAGGGTTTCGTACGATCATTTTCCCCACAACATTTGACGTCCTCATCCTAGGTATTCTCATTTTTCTCGCCTGCGCCTTTCACCTTGATTGGTTTTAAACACTCGCGCTTATGTACCGGCCAATATGAACACAAAATAACCTCGTCATTCCGCTGATGACGAGGCACTTTGTTCTTCTTCAAGCCGTCTAGCCTGCTCAATCTCGTGAATTTTCATGACGGTCGGCTCTGAGTTTTTCATCTGCCAATACGCTCTTAACAGCTGTTGGCAGCTTTCCATCTCATCCTGCCCGCCTGCTTCATAGGTTTTAACTGTATCAAACAGACCTTGCGGATAAGCAAGGTAACTAAGAAACAAATGAAGCTCTTCCTCCCGAAGAGGATTTCCTTTTTGGTACGTATAAAACAAGGAAGTGCATTCAGGACAAGACGTGGGATAGGTTTTGAATGTCCGAAAGTAAAAGGTCAGAAGGTCATAAATGGGGGCGGCTTTTTTAGACCGCTCAAAATTGGTGAAATGTCCTGTACCCACATCATTATACAAAAAGTGATGAATCGACAGTTGCCCATGATTTAACACAACACGAGTTGTTTCTTTATCTTTCATTTCTTCATGCCAATCTTCTAGTCGTTCAAGGGCAAATTCGCTGGCAGACATCGCCTCTGAAAAATACATCGCAGCAGCCAGTTCAAATGGCGACATATACCAAGTCTGCTCTGCCCGCTCTATGAATCGTTCATACATGTCTTTCTCTGTTTCCCATTTGGTTCTGATTTGTGTGTAGTGCGCTTCGATCTCTTGCTCTGTGATATCCATCATCACTTCAGTCCGCTTATGAAGTCTTGCAATCTCTTGAAATAAATATTCATGTTTATCGTCCTGCTCTTCTCTCTTTTCATTCGTCAGCCAAGGCATGAGATAGTATGCGTACTGGCTTTCACGATGACTTGAGAAAAAAGAACCGCTCTTCGTCCGATAAATCGGCACAAAAGAGCGATAGCCCTTTGATTCTAGTTCAAGCATTTGCTCTGTAAACTGCATATGTCGACTGGCTTTTACTCGCTTTAAGGCAAATACGCCCTGCTTTGTATACACTTTGACGACAGCAGGACTGACAGGTTCAATGTATTCCGCCTCAAGCCCGTATTCATATAGGACAGATTGGATCTCATCCACGTTCACTCACCACATTTTCTTGATCGGTCATCTCTTGTTAGGCATTGCTTTTTTGATATTCAGGAATATAAAGAATCTGCCCTTCTTCAAGCTCCGCATCCATCGATAATGAGTTTGTGCGAAGGAGCTGCTGCACATTCAACTGATATCTCTCACAAATACGATCGACCGTATCTTCTTGCTGAACTATACATATTTTCATGCGAGAAAAATCTTCCTCCTCCTGCTTAGCAAACAGCTTTGTTAAATAAAGAGAGTTTTCACTGCCAGACGTTTCTCTCACGTCTTCTTCAAACTCCTCTTCTTCTTGAGCTGACTCATATACTTTTGGTGCTTCTCGTTCATATAACCGTCCGAGCTGGTACGTATCATCTTGCGCCTCTTCCTCTTCCACGTGATAAGCGGGTGATTCAAATACTGGATACGGCTGAACCGTTTCTTCCAGCTCTTCAGCTGCTTCGGGATCTTTTCTCACTTCCACCTCAAAGAATGTATCCTCCCGTTTCTCTTCTTCTAAGAGCTTAGGCGGTTCAAAAAATGGTGGTTCTTGCACCTGAGCTTCAGGTAAGGAGCGATAACCAAGCGCCACTTCTTCTTGGCTCTCCGTTTCCTCCCGTTCTTCCGATTCTTCCAGTTCTTCGGTTTCTTCTTCCCTACTCACCAGCTCTATCTCAATTTCTTCTTCCTGCTTTTCTTCTTCGGTGCGCGTGTCATGCTGTAATACAGCCTGATCCTCATCAATCTCACGTTCATAGTTTTGTAGCTCTTCTTGCTCTTCATCTTCTGGCTGCAGCTGATAATCGTAGGTCACGTCGCCATATTCTTCTTCAGAACGATGAACAAATTCATACGGCTCCTCTACAGGCGCTTGAGGCGTTTCCTCGTCTAAAAGACCCTCAATCGCTAGATCAGCTTGAATGGTCAGCAAACGATTTTCTGTCAGCTGGTAATCAAACGCATCAATAAACACAAACACATCATTTAAATGACTGATTTTGTTTTTAGGAATAGTGATATCGACTGGGAATTGATGCAGAAGCTCCGCCGTCCCGTCTTCTCTGACCTTCACCTCATCAGCTTCTCTGTATGATGCATAGGAACTCAATTCACCCAATAGCTCCTCTTGATTTATGTTGTATTCTCCTGTTAGCTCGAGTGAACCTCTAATCGAAACATAATCATTCACTTCTTGAACGAGAATGTCAGGATCGAGAGAAATAGACAGCAGCTCACTGACTTCCTGTCCGCTTTTGAAATAGATTGATTCTTCTACTGAAAACTGTAATCGATTGTTTTGAGACAAGTCGGTGTCCTCCTTTCATCTAATCCTTCAAAATAAAATTAGATGTCAATACAGATGTATGTGAGAGGCAGTGAAAATATGATTGGTTTTCAGCAACACAAAAAAGCCGATATGTCTCCATATCGGCGCAGCGTGTAGTCAAACCCTCGCATTCGTTGTCAGTCCTGTGCGCAGGTGCTCACGAATATCAATTCGCTCCTGTGCTCGACCTTCCTAGACTTCAAAGGTTTTCAATTCACGCCGAAAAGAAGACACAAGGCTGAAAACAAGCCTTGTGTCATGATCAAAAGCCGATATGTCTCCATATCAGCTTTCGTTTATCGACGTAGTTTTTGAAATACTTTTTCCACTGTCTCAATCGTATATTCGATGTCTTCATCTGTGTGAGCTGTTGACAGGAATAGTCCTTCGAATTGAGAAGGGGGAAGGAAGATGCCGTGGTCGGCCATTTCCTTGTAAAATTCAGCAAATAAAGCGAGATCAGCTGTTTTGGCTTTGTCATAATTGACCACTTCTTCATTTGTAAAGAAGAATCCAATCATCGAACCCGCACGGTTAAACGTTAATGGAATTCCGTGTGTTTTCGCCGCGTTTGAAATGCCTTCTTCCAGCCGGTCTCCTTTTCGTCTAAACTCTTCATAAGACTCAGGTGTCAGCTGTTTTAAGGTTTCTAAGCCTGCTGTCATCGCAAGTGGGTTACCAGATAACGTTCCTGCTTGATAAATTGGACCGCTTGGCGCAATTTGTCTCATAATATCCGCTCTTCCGCCATAAGCGCCAACCGGGAGGCCGCCACCAATCACTTTACCAAGACACGTCAGATCAGGTGTGATGCCAAAATAACCTTGCGCGCAGTGATAGTCCACACGGAAGCCGGTCATGACCTCATCAAAAATGAGTAAAGCTCCGTATTGCTCTGTGATGTCTCTCAGCCCTTGTAAGAAACCGTCTTGCGGAGGGACAACCCCCATATTTCCTGCAACCGGCTCGACAATGACACCTGCAATATCGTCTCCAAACTCCTGAAATGCAACTTGAATGCTTTCTAAATCATTGTAAGGCACTGTGATCGTATTGCTTGCAGTCCCTTCAGGTACACCTGGGCTATCTGGAAGCCCAAGCGTTGCGACGCCTGAACCTGCTTTAATGAGCAAGGAATCGCCGTGGCCATGATAGCAGCCTTCAAATTTCACAATTTTATTTCTGCCTGTAAAGCCACGAGCTAGACGAAGCGCACTCATAGTTGCCTCTGTACCAGAGCTGACCATACGAATGACTTCGATAGAAGGTACCCGCTCTGATACAAGCTTAGCTAATTCATTTTCAACTAATGTGGAAGCACCAAAGCTTGTCCCCTTTTCTGCCACTCGCTGAATGCTTTCAACCACACGGTCATTCGTATGCCCTAAAATAAGTGGTCCCCATGATAAGACATAATCGATGTATTCATTTCCATCAATATCATAGATTTTGGCGCCTTTGCCTCGCTCCATAAAAATCGGGTCTGTGTTCACTGATTTAAATGCACGCACAGGGCTGTTGACACCGCCAGGCATTAAATGCTGCGCTTCTTCAAATGCTTGCTTTGATTTTTCATAGCTACGTCCCATTTCAACGTCCTCCTGTCTATCCGTTCTTTATTCTGAGAGCCATTTTGCTGCATCTTTTGCATGATACGTAATGATGAGTTCTGCTCCTGCACGTTTCATGCTTGTCAGCATTTCAAGAACAAGCTCTTTTTCAGAAATCCACCCATTTTGAGCAGCGGCTTTGACCATTGCATATTCTCCGCTCACATTGTATGCAACAACTGGGAGTGTAAATTCATTTTTGACATCACGCATAATATCTAAATAAGAAAGAGATGGTTTCACAATGAGGAAGTCAGCTCCCTCTTCTACGTCAGACTGCGCTTCTCTTAGTGCCTCTAAACGGTTTGCAGGGTCCATTTGGTATGTTTTACGATCTCCAAACTGCGGTGTGCTATGCGCTGCGTCACGAAACGGACCGTAAAACGCACTTGCATATTTCACAGCATATGACATGACAGGTACATGAATAAAGCCAGCTTCATCAAGCGCCTCACGAATGGCCACAACAAATCCATCCATCATATTTGAAGGAGCAATGATATCTGCACCTGCGCGCGCTTGGCTAACAGCTGTTTTCGCTAAAAGCTGAAGAGATTCATCATTTAAAATTTCACCATCTTCAACAATCCCGCAATGTCCATGATCTGTATATTGGCATAAGCAAGTGTCTGCAATAACCACAAGCTCTGGGAAATGCTTTTTGATCTCAAGCGTCGCTCTTTGCACAATGCCATGATCGTGATACGCCTCACTGCCCACATGGTCTTTATGATCTGGAACACCAAATACAATAATTGATTTGATGCCTAGGTCGACAAGCTCTTGGACTTCTTCTTTTACAAGGTCCACTGAAATGTGATAAACACCCGGCATTGAAGGGACTTCTTTTCGGACATTTTCTCCCTCTACAAAAAAGATCGGATAAATGAAATCAGATGGTCTTAAAAAGGTTTCTCTGACTAATTCTCTCATTCCTGCACTTGTCCGCAGTCTGCGGTGTCTGTTAAATTTCATCATTGGTTCAACTTCCTTTCAGATAAACGGCACATCAATTCAAGCATTCCGTCTATCGTATAAGTATCTGGGGTTTCAGAAGAAATCCCGTATTGAAGCAGCGCCTCTTTTGTCAGAGGACCGATCGTCACAAAACAGGTGTCAGAAGCAGCCAGCTTCGCTGCATCTGCCTCCATGGCATGCATAAATGAATGGACAGTGGATGAGCTCGTAAATGTAATAAAATCAAATGATTGCTTCGTCATTGCTGTTTTGAGAGCGGCAATCCCTTCCTCATCCTTGACCGTTTCATATAAAATCCATTCCTTTACTTCTATGCCAAGTGGAACAAGCGTTTTCTTCACGACATCTCGAGACAGGTGTCCTTTTGCTACAAACACACGCTCTCCCAGACGCACATGGTCAAGCAGCGCATCTGCGAGCTCTTCCGCTATGAATCGTTCTGGTACTACATCCACCTTCAAGCCGTGCTGCTCAAGATAGGCAGAGGTTTTCTCACCTACCGCAGCCACTTTCAAATGGGATAAACTCTTATGTAAATGATGGTCTTCTATGTAGCTCAGAAAAAAAGACGCGCCATTTACACTCGTGAAAACAAGCCATTGGCTATTTTCTAAGTCCTTTAAAAAGGCCTGCGCTTTTTCATTTGTGAGCGTAGGCTCAAATCGAATAAGAGAGGTTAAAACAGCATGGCCGTTCAGCTCTTCAATCTTCTGCTGAAACACACCCGCTTGACGTTCATTTCGAGTGACAAGCACCGTCTGTCCGTGAAGCGATTGCCCTATGGTCATTGGGAGGACAGATCCTTTTTCACCTTGTCGATTAAATCCTTTGCTCCCTTATCAGCCATCTGCTTCGCACATGCTGTTCCAATTGCTTCAGGGTCAGTGCCTGATACAGTTTCTCGAATAATCGTGTGTCCGTCAGCAGATGCCACAAGACCCGTCAGTTCAATTTCATCACGCTCATTCATCGTTGCATAGCCAGCGATCGGCACCTGACAGCTGCCATCCATTTGTTTAAGGTAGGCTCTTTCTGCGAGAACCGTTTTCTTTGTGTATTCATTCGTAAATTGAGCGAGAAGCTGCAATAGCTCTTCATCATCTCCGCGGCACTCAATTGCCAAAGCGCCTTGACCAACTGCGGGCAGGCAAGTCTCAGGAGATAAAAATTCAGACACGACCTCTTTGCTCCATCCCATTCTGGACAGACCGGCAGCCGCTAGAATAATGGCATCATATTCTTCATTTTTCAGCTTTTCCAATCGTGTATCAATGTTTCCTCGAATCCATTTAATGTTCAGATCTGGTCTTTCCTGAAGAAGCTGGGCACTGCGCCGTAAGCTGCTCGTTCCCACAATAGCACCCTTCGGCAGCTCATGAAGACGCAGATGATCCTTCGAAATTAGAGCGTCCCTTACATCTTCACGCTCAGGAATACAGCCAATGACTAACCCTTCAGGAAGAGCAGCCGGCATATCCTTCATACTGTGAACTGCCATATCGATGTCGTGATTCAGCATCGCCTGTTCAATTTCTTTGACAAACAGTCCTTTTCCGCCAACCTTTGATAAGGTCACATCTAAAATTTGATCACCCTTTGTCACAATCTCTTTTATTTCAAAAGAATAAGAAGGGTTTAGTTCAGACAGCTTTTGAATGACCCATTTTGTTTGTGTAATTGCAAGCTTACTTCTTCTAGAACCTACTTTAATTGTACGCAATTCGTCTTCCTCCCGACAATGCCCTTAAGACTCATCATTATTTATTGAAACCAATGAAAGGTTGATAAGCTACCAAGCAGAAAATAATTGATCATCAGCACAAAGAATGAACCGACATTCCACAGTGCCACGACTTTGCCCTGCATATTTCTCACCAATCTGATATATAAGTAAACACCATATAAAAACAGCATAATAAACGAACCCAGCACCTTTGTATCTGTCCAGTACAACGTATCATACGAAATATATGCCCAAATGATGCCAAGAATCAAACTAAGTAAGAGCATCGGCACGCCAATAATGTTTAATACGTATGCCATATGATCAAGCTTCGATAAATCTTCAATTCTCAGAAGCCATTTTCCCCATTTTTTCTTTTTCAGCAAACGATATTGAAAGAGATAGAGTAGAGAGAAAGCAAATGAAAGTGAAAAGGCACCGTATGATAAAATCGCCATCGTAATATGAATCACAAGCAATTCACTCGTCAGCTTCCCAGTTAGTTCTGCTGAGTGGAGATCAGATGGTGTAAAGGTGTGAATCGCCATCAAGGAAAAACCGATGACATTTGTAAAAAAGACGATAAATTCAACACGCAATATTTTTGTGAGAACAAGTGAAAGTGTCACAAGCACCCACGTATAAAAATATAACCCCTCTGCTACATTCAACACAGGGAATCGGTCTGTTTCCATCATAATATAGAACATGTAGACTGTTTGCAGCAGCCAGACAATAGAAAGCAACCAGAAAGCCATTTTTCCAGCCTTCCGGTTGTGTTGAAGAAAATCTATGAAATAGAACAAGACACTTAGTGCATAGATCAAGGTCGTCGCTTCGCCTAGTCTCGCTACAATGGATTCCATCATCGCTTAATCACTCACTGGCAACTGTAGCAAAGCCTTGTGCCATATTTGGTTTAAACAGCTGAAATGATCCTTGCTCCACCTGCATCGGCTCCACCTTTTGCTCTTCATCTTCAACCTGTAAATCAAAGATTTCTTTGAACAGTAAAAGTTTTTCTTCTGCATTCGGCTCCGCGGCAATTTCTTTTGCCTTTAAGATAGGATCTTTCAGCATTTGATTGATAATGCTTTTCGTATGTTTATTTAATAGCTTCATTTCACGATGTGTGAGATTCGGAAGCTTTCGCTCAATACTCTGCATCGTATCCGCTTGAATCGTCAGCGCCTTTTCTCTAAGTGCAGAAATGACAGGAACCACACCAAGCGTATTCAGCCATTGCTTAAATTCCACAATTTCTGCTTCAATGAGGAGCTCAACCTGCTCAGCCACCGCACGACGCTCTTTTAAGTTAGCTGCCACGATGCCCTCAAGGTCATCAATGTCATACAAAAAAGCACCTTCTACTTCAGAAATGGCTGGATCTAAATCACGAGGGACAGCAATATCCACCATAAATAGAGGTCTGCCCTTCCGCTTTTTATTCGCACTTTCGACCATTTCTTTTGTAATGACAAATTGTTTCGCACCAGTGGAACTAATTAAAATGTCAGCTTCGGATAATGTTTTTTCCAATTGGTTTAAGCTTTTAGGCTCTCCTGAAAAACGGCCCGCCAATTCTTTTGCTTTCTCATACGTTCGATTGATAACCGTTACTTGACCAATCCCTTGACCTTGAAGGTTTTGAGCCGCTAGTTCGCCCATTTTACCCGCACCAAGAATCAGGACATGTTTATCAGAAAGACGTCCAAAGATTTTTTTCGCAAGCTCGACAGCCGCATAGCTGACAGACACGGCATTAGACGCAATGTCTGTTTCCGCATGAGAGCGTTTTGCAACGGTGACCGCCTGTTTGAATAAATAATTGAAAACGGTACCAATGGTCTTCTCCTCTTGAGCTACTTTAAAGCTAGAGCGCACTTGACCAAGTATTTGTGTTTCGCCAATCACCATGGAATCAAGTCCACAGGCCACACGGAATAAATGCTCGACCGCTCCATCATTTTCATAGAACTTCAAATATGGCGAGACATCTTCCTTTTCTAAACCGAACCAATCAGCTAAAAATCTTTTTATATAAAACCGTCCAGTATGAAGCTGATCTACCACTGCGTAGATCTCTGTTCGATTACATGTTGAGATGACGATATTCTCTAGAATGCTTTTTTCTTCTTTAAGCTTGGACATCGCTGTTCCGAGCTCGCTCGGTTCAAAGCTCAGCTGTTCCCGTATCTCAACAGGGGCTGTTTTATAATCTAAACCCACAACAAGAATATGCATAACTTCAGCTTGCACCCCCAACGCCCTGTCTAATTTATAATAATTACAATATAGAATTTATTATTTATAGTGATTATAACATATATTCATTTTTAACTGGATGAAAATTGTGAACAGATTTCAAAAATGTTGTGATATAGTAGAAAAATGTTCGACACTCATTATGCCATATCATCACTTCAAGCAATTTACCAGATTTGGCGCGTGCGGACAAATGATCTGCTTAAAAGAAGGTGACATCTTTGAAGAAGAAATCCATTTTGCTACCGCTCACTTTGCTGGCTGTAGCGCTATATGCCATTCTCTCAGGAGGTCAATTTGACATTTGGAAGGATCAAGAGAAATGGTATACACTCGTACTGCTTTTTGGCCTTGCTTTCTTATATCAAGGAAAGAAGGAGCAAGAAAGCGCTCATGTGTTTATCGGTATGCTGATGACGGGCCTTTCGCTACACTTTATTCTTCAGCCAAAATTGGACTACTGGCCAGACACATTTACGATGATCGTATTCATCGTTGGACTTGCTCTTTTTGTGAAATCATCTCAGAAAAAAGAATATCGTATTGAAAGTGTTGTTCTCATTGCACTCGGTCTGTTCCTTTATTTCTTTCAGCAAATTACAAAACAGCTAAGTTCCCTTTCGATCCCTACTTCCGGTTTTGAATTGTACTGGCCTTATGTACTGATTGCTGTCAGTCTCCTCTTATTATTTTTAAAAAGGAAATAACTTATACAATAAAAAGGCATCTGCTTATGACAGATGCCTTTTTTTAGTTATTAATCTTCGCAAGGATGGCATTCCAGGCTTCGTCTTTTCCCTTTTTTGTTTCAGAAGAGAATAGGACTAGTTCATCTGATGGGGCAATGTCGAGTGTCTGTTTGACGACTTTCGCATGCTTTTCCCATTTGCCTTTTGGAATTTTGTCCGCCTTTGTTGCGATGACGATCACAGGAACTCCGTAATATTTCAGGAATTCATACATGTTCACATCATCTACTGATGGCTTATGACGCAGGTCCACAATTTGGACGACTGCTTTTAATTCTTCACGCATTGTAATATACGTTTCGATCATTCTACCCCAGGCTTCACGCTCTGTCTTTGATACTTTAGCAAAGCCGTAACCTGGAACGTCCACAAAATGGAGCATATCATTGATGATGTAGAAATTAAGCGTTTGAGTCTTACCTGGTTTAGAAGACGTACGCGCTAAATTTTTACGATTAATCAATGAGTTGATGAACGAGGACTTCCCAACATTTGATCGTCCAGCAAGAGCGATTTCAGGCAGTCCCCCGCTCGGGTACTGCTCTGGTTTTACCGCACTGATGACGATATCTGATTTTGTTACTTTCATCTTCCCTCTCCTACCAACGCTTTCTCAAGCACCTCATCTAAATGCGAGACCGGAATAAAGGTTAGTCCTTCTCTCACACTTTCAGGAATATCATCAATATCCTTCTCATTGTCCTTTGGAAGAATAATGGTTTTCAGTCCTGCGCGATGTGCGCCTAATGCTTTTTCTTTTAGTCCGCCAATTGGAAGCACTCTTCCTCTTAACGTAATCTCTCCTGTCATACCAATCTCTTTTGACACAGGTCGTCCTGTGAGGGCTGATACAAGAGCCGTCGCAATGGTGATACCAGCTGATGGCCCGTCCTTTGGAACCGCACCCTCTGGAACATGGATATGAATATCATGCTTTTCATTAAAATTAGGATCAATGTTCAGTTCATCTGCTTTGGAACGAATATAACTGAATGCCGCCTGTGCAGATTCTCTCATGACATCACCAAGCTTACCTGTTAACAACAGCTTGCCTTTACCCGGAGAAAGTGATACCTCAATTGACAAGGTGTCTCCGCCAACAGTGGTATACGCAAGTCCTGTGACAACTCCCACTTGGTCTGTCGTTTCAGCCTGACCATAACGGTAAAGTCTTTTTCCGAGAAATTCAGATAAGTTCTTTTCTGTCACCGTGATGCGTTTGCGGTCTTCAGCCACAATCGCTCTTGCCGCTTTACGGCATATCGCCGCAAGCTGACGCTCTAATCCACGAACACCAGCTTCTCTTGTGTAATAGCGAATCGTATCATAAATCGCTGCTTCACGAAGCTGCAAGTTCCCTTTCTTTAATCCGTGCTCTTTTAGCTGCTTCGGCAGAAGATGATCTTTCACAATTTCTGCTTTTTCAACCTCTGTATACCCTGCAATCGTGATAATCTCCATTCTATCACGAAGTGGACCTGGAATGGTTGCTAAATTGTTGGCAGTGGCAATAAATAACACTTGAGACAAATCAAATGTTTCTTCAATATAGTGATCGCTAAAGTTATGATTTTGCTCTGGGTCTAAGACTTCGAGCATCGCAGAAGATGGATCACCTCTAAAATCAGAGGACATTTTATCAATTTCATCTAAAAGGAAGACCGGATTCATCGTTCCTGCCTTGCTCATTCCGCGAATGATGCGGCCTGGCATCGCACCTACATACGTTCTTCTATGTCCACGAATCTCGGATTCATCACGCACACCGCCAAGGGAGATACGGATAAACTTTCGGTCAAGTGATTTGGCAATCGATTTGGCAAGTGATGTTTTCCCTACTCCAGGAGGTCCTGCTAAGCAAAGAATCGGTCCTTTTAATGAATTGGTCAGCTTCTGTACAGCAAGATATTCAAGCACCCGTTCTTTTACCTTTTCCAGCCCGTGATGCTCATCATCTAAAATTTCACTTGCAAGCTTTAAATCTAGACGATCTTCTGTATAGATGCCCCACGGGAGACCGATCAGCCAATCAATATAATTTCGAATCACAGAGCTCTCAGCAGAGCTTGAAGGAATTTTTTCATAACGGTTCAATTCTTTGAGCGCCGTTTCACGAACAGAATCCGGCATGCTCGACTCTTCGATTTTAGACATTAAAGAACTGACTTCGCCAGTTTTCCCTTCTTTGTCTCCAAGCTCCTTTTGAATGGCTTTCATTTGTTCACGTAAATAATATTCTTTTTGCGTCCGTTCCATTGAACGTTTCACGCGCTGCCCGATTTTCTTTTCAATCTCGAGTACTTCTTTTTCATTGTGAATTAAGCTGATGACCCGGTTCAGCCGTTTTTTGACATCCACTGTTTCCAGTACTTCTTGTTTGTCCTTTAGTTTGAGCGGCAGGTGAGAAGCAACGATATCTGCCATTCTCCCCGGTTCCTCAATATCCGTCACTGTTGCATATGTTTCAGCTGAGATTTTTTTTGAAATTTTTATGTATTGATCAAAGTGATCTAACAATGTACGCATGAGTGCTTCTGCTTCTGCGTCCTTTAATTCTTCTTCTGCCAATTCTTTAATGTCGACAGACGTATAGTCCTCGAGCTCGACATATGATTCGATCTGTGCTCGATTTAAGCCTTCAACGAGTACACGAATCGTTCCATTTGGCAGCTTCAGCATTTGTTTAATTTTTGTGTAGGTGCCGACTTTGAAAATTTCCTCTTCACCTGGTTCATCTATTGAAATTTCCCGCTGTGTTGCTAGAAAAATCATATGATCGTTCATCATCGCCTGTTCTAATGCTTGAACAGACTTTTCGCGTCCAACGTCCAAATGCAAGACCATTGTTGGATAAACAAGCAAACCTCGCAATGGAAGGAGCGGAACATTCTTTTTGATTTCATCTGCCATGTTGATTGACACCTCCGTCACTAGTATGAATCATTATAATATACCTGTTTCAGTCTTGTACAATGTAAAAGACTTAAGAAATGTTGATCTTACCGTAGTATACCCTTTCTTTTTATCTTGAAAAAGAAAAAAAGATCTATTTCACTAAAAAATCCCCATATGTGATGGGGATTAAACAGATTTTCTTTTCATTTCGTCTTCTAGTCCATCTTTCTTCTCGTCTGGCGGGTTAACCAGACACTGATCCAGCACTTCTTGGAAGTGCTTCACAGGCACAATGGTGACCCCTTCAATCTCTTTTAAGATTGACTGTTGGTTGTCATAAGGAATAATGACGGTTGTGGCACCAGCCTGCTTCGCTGCCTTAATCTTCGGTATCACACCACCGATCGGCTTCACCTGACCTTGCAATCCGATTTCACCCGTCATGGCTGTTAGGTGATCAATCGGGATTTGATGTATGGCTGAGAAGATTGCGGTCGCCATGGCAATCCCAGCAGACGGCCCATCAATAGGGGCACCGCCTGGAAAATTAATATGGATGTCATATTCATTTGTCCGAATACCTAAATTTCGTAGCACAGTTAATACATTTTCGACTGACCCTTTGGCCATACTTTTTCGTCTAATGGATTTCGATTGATTGCCAATACTTTCTTCTTCTGCAATGCCTGTAATGTTGATACTGCCTTTTTCAAGCGCCTTACAGATGTTCACTTCAATCTCAAGCAAGGCACCGCTGTTTGGTCCATAAACGGCCAGTCCATTGACTACCCCCACTTTTGGCTTTTCCGGTACTTTTTGTTCATATCTTGGTGTCAACTGGCTCGAATGAATGACCCATTCTACATCTTCGATTGTGATGTCTTTTCGGTTTTCCGTGACCGCCATGCCAGCGGCAATCTGCACCATGTTGACGGCTTCACGTCCATTTTTCACATAGGAGGTTAACAGGTTAAGCCCTTCATCACTTAATTCCTTTTGAATTTTTTGGACAGCCTTGGCAGCGACGATTTTCAGTTCATGCTGGTCAAGGTCTTTAAAGAAAATTTCCAGACATCTTGACCGGATCGCTGGTGGAATTTCGTCAGGTGTTCTTGTCGTGGCACCAATCAATCGAAAATCAGCCGGAAGTCCATTTTGGAAAATATCATGAATGTGATTCGGGATTTGGGTATTTTCTTCACTGTAGTAGGCACTGTCTAAAAAGACTTTCCGATCTTCCAGCACTTTGAGCATTTTGTTCATTTGAATCGGATGCAGCTCGCCAATTTCATCGATAAACAGAACCCCGCCATGAGCATGTGTGACGGCTCCTTGTTTTGGCTGCGGAATGCCTGCTTGCCCCATTGCTCCAGCCCCTTGGTAAATTGGGTCATGCACGGAACCAATAAGCGGGTCTGCAATGCCTCGTTCATCGAATCTCGCGGTTGTGGCATCGAGCTCTACAAAGACCGCATCTTTTTTAAACGGTGAATCAGCGTGGCGCTTTGCTTCTTCCATCACAAGACGGGCAGCGGCTGTTTTACCGACTCCCGGTGGTCCGTAGACGATGACATGCTGTGGGTTCGGCCCGCATAGTGCCGCTTTTAGTGCACGAATGCCGTCTTCCTGCCCCACAATATCCTGAAACCCCTTTGGCCGGACTCTCTCTGATAAAGGTTCACTCAGCTTGATTGATCGCATCTTTCTGAGTGCTTCCATTTCTTTCTTTGACTCTTTGTCTATCGTCACCTTTTGTGTGCGCTGATTTTGCAGTAAGTTCCAAAAGTACAGCCCGATGACGATACCAAAGAACAGCTGTATGAATAATACGATTCCTGTCCAGCTCAATCGGTGCTCCCTCCTTCATCTTTCGTATGTATTGGTTTCTGTCTGCTAGTATTTCCTAGAGCTGGACGGAATAAACACCACTTCATCGATAAATAAAAAACTCCTGAATCAAAAAGATTCAGGAGTGAGACTACTCTTATGCAGATGTTTTCGTATCTTTATTGACAACTGTGCCGTCCTTTAACACAAGACGCGGCGACTCGCCATCAGCAACTGTTGCACCAGTGATGACACATTTTTCAATATCATCACGTGATGGAAGGTCAAACATCACATCAAGCATGATGCCTTCAATAATTGAACGTAGACCACGAGCTCCTGTTTTACGCTCAATTGCTTTTTTCGCAATTTCGCTAAGAGCATCTTCTTCAAATTCTAGCTCTACATCATCAAGCTCAAGCATTTTTGTATACTGCTTAACGAGTGCATTTTTAGGCTTCGTCAAGATCTCTACAAGTGCTTTTTCATCTAACGGCTCTAGGCTTGCAATAACCGGTAGACGACCGATGAATTCTGGGATTAAACCGAAGCGAAGCAAGTCTTCTGGGAGTACTTTTGATAGAAGAACTTCTTTTTCAAGATCTTCGATTTTATTTTCCGCACCGAATCCAATGACTTTTTGACCAAGACGGCGTTTGATGATTTGCTCAATGCCGTCAAAGGCTCCACCACAAATAAAGAGGATATTTGTTGTATCGATTTGAATGAATTCTTGATGAGGATGCTTACGTCCACCTTGAGGCGGTACACTAGCGACAGTTCCTTCAAGAATTTTCAATAGTGCTTGCTGAACACCTTCCCCAGATACATCACGAGTGATAGAAGGGTTTTCTGATTTTCTTGCTACTTTATCGATCTCATCGATGTAGATAATGCCTTTTTCCGCTTTTTCTACATCATAATCGGCTGCTTGGATCAGCTTTAGTAAAATATTCTCTACGTCTTCACCAACATAACCTGCTTCAGTTAGTGATGTTGCATCTGCAATCGCAAATGGCACATTTAAAATACGAGCAAGCGTTTGAGCAAGTAATGTTTTACCGCTTCCTGTTGGCCCAATCAT
The DNA here is from genome assembly GCF_038601465.1 of Bacillus sp. FSL R7-0672. Lineage (NCBI taxonomy): Bacteria > Bacillati > Bacillota > Bacilli > Caryophanales > Bacillaceae > Bacillus > Bacillus sp. FSL R7-0672. The sequence goes on from NZ_CP152010.1 coordinate 2,490,276, forward strand.
AGAGATATTACTTTTCGAAAGCTCAACATCATCAATCTTGCTGTTGGAATTGATCCGTTTGTAGTGATTATAAACCGCTACAGCTAAGGATTTCTTCGCATTTTCTTGGCCGATGACATATTCATCAAGAATCTCCCGAACTTCATGAGGCTTCGGAACATCCTTGAATTCAACTTCTTCCTCAGTGCCGAGCTCTTCTTCAACTATTTCCGTGCAAAGCTCGATACATTCATCACATATATATACGCCAGGTCCTGCGACCAGTTTACGCACTTGATCTTGCGTTTTTCCGCAAAACGAGCATTTTAATTGACCTTTTTCCTCGTTGAATTTAAACATTCTTTCACCCCTTATTCTTCTTCACTTGCCTGTAGCTAACAGTCAGCTACCTTTCTGGGTCCAGTATGTATGCATTTTACCATACTTTCCTAAAAGACGGTAATGATGTGTTTCTAACACTGCACATCGAGATATGTATAACAGAAAGATGCGACTTACACTATCGTTTCCAAAAGAAGCGATGATAAGTCAAAAATTGTACAAAACAAGGCACGAGTCACTCGCGCCCTGTTTTATTATTATGCACCATATTAACGGTTTTCTACAAGAAAATCAATTGCTTTACGAACTTTTAAATCTTCTTTCATTGCGTCAGTAGATCCGATCGCTTGTTTGATATTTTCAATTGGCATGTTGTATGCTTCAGCCATTTTTGAAAGCTCTTCTTCTACTTCTTCATCAGACACTTGTAAGTTTTCTGCAGCAGCAATCGCTTCAAGTGTTAGGTTAGATTTTACGCGTTTAGCAGCATCTTCTTTCATTTGCTCTTTCAGCGCATTTTCATCTTGTCCTGAGAATTGGAAGTAAAGCTCAAGGTTCATTCCTTGCATTTGAAGGCGTTGTTCGAATTCTTTCATCATACGGTCTAGCTCTGTGTCAACCATCGCTTGTGGGATGTCAACTTCCGCATTTTCAGAAGCTTTCTCAACTAGCTCTTCACGAAGTTTACCTTCTGCTTCGTTTTCTTTCGCTTCTTCAAGACGTTTCTTTGTTTTTTCAGTTAGTTCAGCAAGAGTTTCTACTTCTTCATCAACATCTTTCGCGAACTCATCGTCAAGTGCTGGAAGTTCTTTTGCTTTGATTTCGTGAATTTTCACTTTGAATACAGCTGGTTTACCTGCAAGGTCTTCAGCATGGTATTCTTCTGGGAAAGTGACTTCTACGTCTTTTTCAGCTCCAGTTTCAAGACCAACTAACTGCTCTTCAAAACCAGGGATGAATGAATTAGAACCTACTTCAAGAGAGTAGTTCTCAGCTTTTCCGCCTTCGAATGCTTCTCCATCAACGAATCCTTCGAAATCAAGAACAACTGTATCGCCGTTTTCGATTGCGCCTTCTTCTTTGACAACAAGCTCAGCTTGACGGTTTTGCATGCCTTTTAACTCTTCTTGTACATCTTCATCAGTGACAGTAGCGTCGTCTTTTTCTACGTTAAGACCTTTGTAGTCACCAAGTTTCACTTCAGGCTTCACTGTTACTTTTGCAGTGAAGATTAAGCTTTCGCCTTTTTCGATTTTCTCAACATCGATTTCAGGGCGGTCAACTGGCTCGATACCAGCTTCGTCGATTGCTTTTGGATACTCAACTGGAAGAAGAATATCTAATGCATCTTGATAAAGAGATTCTACACCAAAACGCTGTTCGAAAAGACCACGTGGTACTTTCCCTTTACGGAATCCAGGGATCGATACTTGCTTGACAACTTTCTTAAACGCATCATCAAGTGCTTTGTTAAATGTTTCAGCATCAACTTCTACAGTTAAGATGCCTTCGTTACCTTCTTGTTTTTCCCATTTTACTGACATGTGTGTTTCCCTCCAAAAATCTATTCAGATTGTGCGTTGTTACATTCTAAAGCATCATAAAGACTTCGTCCAATTAAAAACCACGCACGCCGCTAAAGAAGCGGTATTATGTATACAACATTTGACTTGATTATACATATCGTCTTTCAACCATTGGAATCGACAACTGCACGATATATGCACAAATACAACCATTATATTATAACATAACAAGTCCGTCTTTCAACTAAATCGACAAATTACAAATAAGAAATTTCTTCAATATCTTTCAGCATTGTGCAAGCTTCTCTCAGCTCTCGTTCATCAAATTCATACAATAGATGCAATTCTTCGAGGTCAATCTCGATCCCATGCATTTCATAGCCGACTTTATGAAGTGCTGCTGCCCAAAGATTCGGATCTGTGTATTTAGGAAGAAACGGATATAGCACAAATAAGTGCCGGCGCCATAACTCTTCCACGCCTTGATAAAGGGTTGGGTTCTCATTGCCTAGTGTGTCATCGAGCTTACGAAGGACTTGCTGAAGCAGCGGCATTTGCTCTGGTTTAACAGCCTCAGAAGGAACAAGCGTTAAAGAATCACCGAATTTCGTCACATGAACCGGCTTTGCCACATCATGATCTGACAGAAGCTGCAGAATCAATGATTTGACCAAAGGGTTTCCATCAGGCTTTTGTAGGATCGTATTTAATAGACCCATGTGCGGCGTGATGTTTCGGTCTTTCAGCGAATGGATGAACTGCACCTGCTCTTCTGGCCGCTCGAGCATATCATCTATATTGATTTCACTGCCGACCTCCTCATCTTCATCTAAAATCTGTTCAGGCGATTCGATCATTTTTCTACTAAATTCGAGCAGTTTGTAAAAATGCTCTGCGCTTTCTGCTGGAAGGTGGTTTTCCTCAAGTACTGCCTCAATTGTCTGCTTCACTTCTTCATATTCTTTCAGCTGAATTAAGATTGTCATATACACTTGAAGCACGGTGAAGTAATGACCATATCCCTCATTCAGCATCTTTTCACACACACGTTTTGCATCCTGCAGCTCGCCCAGCTCCAGAAAACAAATCGCCATACCGAGATGAATATCGGATTCTTCATCGTCATCATAAGATTTTGCTTCTGAAAACAAGTGAAGCGCCTCTTGATACTGTTTATCTTTTAATGCTGCCATTCCTTTTTCAATCAGTCTTTCTTTCAGACCAGGAAACAAAATGACATTATCTTTCTTCTTGTCATGTTTCATGCTTACTTTCCTTTCGGGCGCATATTTTTTATCAGTTTACCAACGAAGGTTAGTAAACACAAGTAACGAGAGGTTTTCATGCAAAAAAGAAGCCGTCACACCTCGGGTGGACGGCTTCTTGTTGTTTACGCACGCAGCCAGCTGCTGCGCTTATCTTCAAATGCTTGAATGTCATCTTCTAGTAGTAAAGTTAATGAGATCTCATCATAGCCATTCAGGAGCATTTCTCTCCAGTGAGGATCCACATCAAAAGGAGTGATATTCCCTTCGTGATCTTCTATTTGCTGTTTTTCAAGATCAACCGTCATCTCATACCCTTTGTTCTCATATGACGCAGCGAATGTTTTCCACACATCATAATCAAGACGAATCGGAAGCATCCCATTTTTAAAACAGTTTTGGTGAAAAATATCTGCGAATGATGGTGCGATAACAATTTTGAAGCCATAATCATCAAGTGCCCAAGGGGCATGTTCCCTTGATGATCCGCAGCCAAAGTTTTCTCCTGCGATCAAAATGGATGAACCTTCATAAATCGGCTGATTCAGTTCGAAATCAAGATTTGGGCTGCCATCGGCTAAATACCGCCAGTCGAAAAAGGCAAACCGGCCATATCCTGTTCGTTCAATTCTTTTCAAAAATTGCTTCGGAATAATTTGATCTGTATCTACGTTGATACGGTTAAGCACAGCGGCTTTTCCTTTGTGTGTGACTAAAGGCTCCATTTATGACAACTCCTTACACGACTGTTTTCTCTTGATTAAACTTCCTGACATCGACAAATCGGCCATGTATTGCAGCCATTGCAGCCATTGCCGGGCTGACAAGATGCGTTCTCGCACCTTTTCCTTGACGGCCCTCAAAGTTACGGTTTGATGTGGATGCGCAGCGTTCACCTTCTGGTACCACATCGTTATTCATGCTTAGACACATACTGCAGCCTGATTCTCTCCATTCAAATCCTGCTTCAAGGAAGATTTCATGAAGACCTTCTTCTTCTGCTTGCAATTTGACGCTTTGAGAGCCAGGCACGACAATCGCTCTGACATGTTCAGCTACCTTTTGTCCTTCTATCATAGAAGCTGCTTGGCGTAAGTCAGTCATTCTTGAGTTCGTACATGAGCCAATAAACACATGCTCAATCGTAATATCTTCAATACGCTGATGCGGATGAACACCCATGTATTCGTACGCACGAATCGCTTCTTTTTGGTCATCCTCTTGCGCAAAATCCTCAGGTCCTGGGATGGATGCATCTACAGGCAGCACCATTCCTGGGTTAATTCCCCATGTGACCATTGGTGAAATCTCATTCCCATCTAAAACAATCGTTTTATCATAGGTTGCACCCGGATCTGTTTTAAGTTCTTCCCATTCTTTAATCGCTGCTTCGAAGTCTTCTCCCTGCGGTGCATATTTGCGGCCGCGGCAATATTCAAAGGTGACTTCATCAGGTGCAATCAATCCTGCTCTTGCGCCTGCTTCAATCGACATATTACAAACGGTCATACGTTCATCCATCGTCATGTTTCTGAATACTTCCCCAGTGTATTCAATCACATAACCTGATCCGAACTTCACGCCATGCGCACCAATGACTGCTAAAATGACATCTTTGGCCGTTACCCCTTTTTGTAGCTTTCCGTCTACTCTAATTTCTAATGTTTTCGGACGCTGCTGCCAAAGTGTTTGTGTGGAAAGTACATGTTCAACCTCACTTGTACCGATTCCAAAAGCAAGTGCGCCAAATGCGCCATGAGTGGATGTATGACTATCTCCGCAAACGATTGTTTTTCCTGGAAGTGTCAAACCAAGCTCTGGTCCAACGACATGGACAATTCCTTGGTCTACACTGTGAAGGTCAGCTAGACGGACACCAAATTCAGCACAGTTACGCTCTAGAGCACTCACTTGTTTTTTAGCAACCTCATCTTTGATCACAAATCGATTCACAGTCGGGATGTTGTGATCCATTGTTGCAAACGTATTTTGAGGTCTTCTCACCTTGCGCCCTTTTTGTCTTAATCCTTCAAACGCTTGAGGTGATGTGACTTCATGCACCAAGTGCAGATCAATATACAAAAGGTCTGGTTTCCCCTCGCCGCTTTTGACAACGTGCTGATCCCATATTTTTTCGATGATTGTTCGAGGCATAACCCTTTTCCTCCCTCTACCTAATTCCACAAGATTCTATTTATACAATTGTTTTCACGCGCTGCTTAAGTGCGTCTACAACTGCATGAGTGATGTCTTCAGTTGTTTGATACGTTCCCTCTTTTGTCGATAAATCCTTTGTTCTTTTGCCAGAGGCAAGAACAACTTCCACAGCTTCTTCTATGGCAGCCGCTTCTTCTTCTAACGCAAAGGATGTTCTAAGCAAGCTTGCTGCCGACAAAATAGTTGCCAGAGGGTTTGCGACGTTTTGCCCCGCAATATCGGGTGCTGATCCATGAATCGGCTCATATAAATGGAGGCCGGTGCTTGATAGACTAGCAGATGGTAGCATACCGAGTGATCCAGTAATCATTGAAGCCTCGTCACTTAAAATGTCACCAAACATATTCTCTGTCACAATGACATCAAATTGTGCAGGCTTATAAATCAGCTGCATGGCGGCATTATCAACGAGCATGTGCTCAAATTCAACGTCTGGATATTGAGAAGCCACTTCTTCTACCGCATCCCGCCATAGTTTACTAGAAGCCAGAACATTCGCTTTATCCACAGACGTTACTTTTTTCCGTCTCGTTAACGCCATGTCGAATGCTTCTTTTAATACACGGACAATCTCTTCCTTTGTATAAAGAAGCGTATCAACCGCAGCTTCTTTTCCTTCTTCATCTGTGTAGCGTTCGCTTGGTTCACCAAAATAGAGACCGCCTGTTAATTCACGAACGATGACAAAATCGACTCCGTTAATGTGATCCTGTTTTAGCGGTGACGCCTCGCTTAAGCTATCGAACACTTTAACAGGACGGATGTTGGCAAATAAGTCCAATTGTTTACGAATGGCGAGCAAGCCTTTTTCCGGACGAAGCTCTGGTGGGTTTTGGTCCCATTTTGGTCCGCCGACTGCTCCTAATAAAATCGCATCAGCGCTCTTGCATACATCAACCGTTTCTGTTGGGAGCGGATTGTTTTTTTCATCTATTGCGATACCACCAATGAGCGCCGTTTCGAATTCGAATTCGTGCCTAAATTGAGCCTCTGTCTCTTTGAGGACAGCGACCGCTGATGTCACAACTTCCGGTCCGATTCCATCGCCGGGCAAAAGTGCAATTTTCTTTTTCATGAGGACCTACCTCCTTTCCTATGAGATCGCGTGATGTTTCTCAATTTCAATGAGATTTGATTTAAAGATTAAATGCCTGTTTACTGCATTGACGTAGGCTTTCGCTGATGCTTCCAGCACATCTTGCGCCACACCGCGTCCTGCTGTTTCTTTTCCTTCTATTGAAACAGTGACATATACTTCGGCTAGTGCATCTCTGCCTTTTCCATTTGATTGAATACGGTAGTCTAGCAAATGAATTCTTTCCTCCATACAGCGCTCCAGCGTGTTGTACACAGCTTCTACACTGCCTGCGCCTGTAGCTGCTTCTTGAATGACTTCTTGCGTTTCTTGATTTTTCAAAGAGACCGTTGCTGTCGGCATCTGTTCTGTTCCATAATGCACTTGAAGACTTTCAAATTCGTAGCCAATTTTTCGGTCTGCTACTTTTTCTTCCAATATAATAGAAATCAAATCATCATCTGTGATTTCTTTTTTCTTCTCTGTCAAGTTCTTGAAGGTTTCGAAGAACTTATTGATTTCTTCTTCTGTTAGTTTAAAACCTAGCGTTTTCATGCGGTCTTTAAACGCATGTCTTCCGGAGTGTTTCCCAAGGACAAGTACGTCTGTTGTCACACCGACAAGCTCTGGAGAAATGATTTCATAGGTTGTTTTTTCTTTGAGGAAACCATCTTGGTGGATACCTGATTCATGTGCAAAAGCGTTGTTGCCAACGACTGCTTTATTACGCGGTACAATCATTCCTGAGTATTTGCTCACTACATCACTTGTACGCTTAATTTCATTCAATTGAATCGTTGATTCGACCTTGTAGAAGTCTTTTCGAATATGAAGAGCGACTGCAATTTCTTCTAATGCGGCATTTCCTGCACGTTCTCCAATTCCGTTAACAGCCGTTTCAATTTGATTTGCTCCATTTTCAATGGCTGCAAGTGAGTTTGCTACAGCCATTCCTAGATCATCATGACAGTGAGCAGACAAGTTGACGCGGTCGATATTTGGAACGTGTTCCTTCATATATTTAAAAATATTGCCATACTCTTTTGGCGCTAGATATCCAACTGTATCTGGCAAGTTAATGACACTCGCTCCAGCGTCGATGACCTTCTCTACAATTTCTGCTAAGAAAGCAAGATCTGTACGGCACGCATCTTCTGCTGACCACTGGACAACTGGAAAACGTTCTTTCGCGTATTTCACCATGGAGACAGCCTGTTCTACGACTTCTTCACGTGTTTTCTTTAGTTTATGCTCCAAGTGAATATCAGAAGTAGCAATAAAGATATGAATTCTTGGTTCCACTCCATCTTTTAATGCTTCCCATGCAGCATCAATGTCACCTTTTACACATCTCGCAAGACCAGCAACTGAACAGTTTTTGATCGTTCTAGCAATTTCTTGTACGCCTAAGAAATCCCCTCGGGATGAAGCGGGAAAACCCGCTTCAATGATATTAACCCCAAGGCGCTCAAGCTGCTTTGCAATGATTAGCTTTTCTTGTGCATTTAAGTTCACTCCTGGTGATTGTTCTCCATCTCGAAGTGTTGTGTCAAAAAAATTAATTTTCCGCACCGACGCTCACCGCTTCCTTTTTCTTTCCTTGTTTGACGAAAGGCATCATTTCACGAAGCTTTCTTCCGACGATTTCAATTTGGTGCTCATTTTCATTAGCATTGATCGCATTGAAACGTGGACGATTCACTTGGTTTTCAACAATCCATTCTTTTGCAAATGTTCCGTTTTGGATATCAGTCAAGACAGCTTTCATCGATTCTTTTACGTTTGCATCCACAACGCGTGGTCCTGATACGAAGTCACCCCATTGTGCTGTATCAGAGATTGAATATCTCATGCCTTCTAATCCTTCTTCGTACATAAGGTCAACGATCAGTTTCAGTTCATGTAGACACTCGAAGTATGCAAGCTCTGGCTGATAACCTGCTTCTGTTAATGTTTCAAATCCTGCTTTTACTAGTGAAGTAAGACCCCCGCAAAGGACTGCTTGCTCACCGAATAGATCCGTTTCCGTTTCTTCTTTAAATGTTGTTTCAAGAACGCCCGCTCTTGCTCCGCCGATTGCTTTTGCATAAGCAAGTGCTTTGTCTTTCGCTTGACCAGATACATCTTGATAGATAGCAAATAGTGCAGGTACACCAGCGCCTTGCTCATATGTTCTTCTCACAAGATGTCCTGGACCTTTTGGAGCCACAAGATACACATCTACGTCACTAGGAGGAACAATTTGATGGAAGTGAACATTGAATCCGTGTGCGAAAACAAGTGAGTTGCCTGCTTCTAATTGATCTTTGATTTCTTCGTCATATACTTTCTTTTGCTGCTCATCTGGTAGTAGTACCATCACGACATCTGCTTGTGCTACTGCTTCTTTTACTGTGAATACTTGATGGCCGTCTTCTTGTGCTTTTGTATAAGATCCGCCTTTTCTCACGCCGACGATGACATCTACGCCGCTCTCTTTTAAGTTCAATGCATGTGCATGACCTTGTGATCCATATCCAATGATGGCAACCTTTTGACCATTTAATACGTTTTCTTGAATATCACCGTTATAATATACTTTTACCATTTGACTCTCTCCTTTTGTTTAGACAATTGAAATTGTTTTATTTTGTTGCGGCTTTTGCTGATTATCTCTCGCAAAGGCCGTGGTGCCAGTTCTGGCGACTTCTTTAATGCCGTATGGCTTAAGTAATTCAATGAGTGCTTCAATTTTTGAAGACTCACCTGTCACCTGAATGACGACACTCTCTCTGCTCACATCTACAATAGAAGCTCTAAACGGTTCAATGACCCCTGTGATCTCCATTCTAGATGCTGGTGCAGAAACGACTTTTATCAAAGCCAGCTCTCGCTGAACGATTGATTGGTTTGTAATGTCTGTTACTTTGAGAACATCAATTTGTTTGTTCAACTGTTTTGTCAGCTGTTCGATGTCTTTCTCTTGGTCTACATGGACGACGAACGTGATGCGTGATACATCTTGAATCTCAGAATGGCCGACCGTAATGCTTTCAATGTTGTAGTGTCGTTTGGTAAAAAGGCCAGTGATTCGGTTCAGTACGCCTGATCGATTTAATACAGTCAACACAATAATTCTTTTCAAGGTTTCACCCCCACCATCTCATGAAGTCCTTTCCCCGGTGCTACCATCGGGAATACTTTTTCATCTCTCGCTACATTGACATCGATGAAAACAGGCTCTCTAGAGGTTAGCGCTTCTTCAAGCTTTTCTTTCGCCTCTTCGTCTGATGAGATTCTGATTCCTTTAATGCCATAAGCTTCAGATAATTTAACGAAGTCTGGCTGCTCTGAAAATTTAGAATATGAGTAGCGTTCTTCGTAGAAAATTTCTTGCCATTGTCTTACCATTCCAAGGCTGTGATTATTTAGAACAATCACTTTCACTGGAAGGTTCAGCTCACGGATAACGGCAAGTTCTTGCAGGGTCATTTGGAAACCTCCGTCTCCTAAAATCGCCACAACCGTTGCCTCTTGATCAGCCAGCTGAGCGCCAATGGCTGCCGGTAAACCGAAGCCCATCGTACCAAGGCCCCCAGATGTGACCCACTTATCTGCATTTTCAAATGGGTAGAACTGCGCTGCCCACATTTGATGCTGTCCAACATCAGTTGCCACAATGGCTTCACCTTTTGTGAATTGATGAATGTATTCAATCAGCTTTTGAGGTTTAAAGCCCTCTGCTTCGTTTTCAACGTACCAGAGTGGATATTCTTCCTTCCACTGATCTAGTTGGTTTTTCCATTCGTCTGACTCTCCTTGCTTCCCGTCTTGCTTAATCAACTCTTCAAGGACTAGCTTACTGTCTCCAACAACCGGGATATGAGTATGAATGTTCTTGCCAATTTCTGCTGGGTCGATATCGATATGTGCTACCTTCGCATGTTTCGCAAAGTGATTGAGATTGCCAGTTACCCTGTCATCGAATCTCGCACCGATTGAAATGAGCAAATCACATTGATGAAGAGCCATGTTCGCCGCATATGTGCCATGCATACCAGCCATCCCTAGGAAAAGAGGATGCTTTGCCGGAAAGCCGCCAAGTCCTAGCAGTGTATGAGCGACTGGGATTTGCTGCTGCTCTACATACTGCCTTAATTCTTCAGATGCTTTGCCATGAAGAACGCCAGCTCCTGCTAGAATGACCGGTTTCTTCGCTCTACTGACAGCTTCTACTAATTTGCGAATTTGCAAATAGTTCGGCTCCACTTTTGGCTGATAACCAGGTAAATCGATTGGCTGATCGTATTCAAACGTTCCTTCAATACCTGCCACATCTTTTGGAATATCAATCAAGACTGGACCAGGTCTCCCTGTCGTTGCGATGTGGAACGCTTCTTTAATGACACCTGGTAATTCCTCTGGATTTCTCACCTGATAGCTGTGCTTTGTGATAGGCATTGTGATGCCGAGCACATCTGCTTCCTGGAAAGCGTCTGATCCAATAACTGAGGTTGCCACCTGCCCGGTGAAGACAACAAGAGGAAGTGAATCAATCATTGCATCTGCAATTCCTGTGACAAGGTTTGTCGCTCCAGGTCCTGATGTTGCAATGACAACACCCGGCTTGCCAGATACTCTAGCGTATCCTTCTGCCGCATGAATCGCTCCCTGTTCATGTCTTGGCAGGACATGAAATAAACCAGAATCATAAATTTTATCGTAGATCGGTAAAACCGCTCCGCCTGGATATCCGAAAATGACTTCTACTTTTTCTCTTTTAAGTGCTTCAATTAGCATGAGTGCACCGTTCATCGTTTGTGGTGCTTTAGATGTTTCCGTCTCCACTTGTACATTTGTCCCCATTTGTTTTCCTCCTCTTTGTCTTGCTTCAGTCAAGTTTTTTCACCCTTTTCTATTCAAGATCGTGATTTTAACCATATAAAAAAGCCTTCTCACCCCACAATGACACTACTTTTCACTAGGTCAAAGGGGCGAAAAAGCTTTGTTTTTCGCGGTACCACCCTTGTTCACGGCAACATCTGCTGCCGTCTCATGGACATCTTTCATCCATTTTGGTAACGAGTGAGCAATGTCACTCGGTCTGCCCTACTATCAATTCAAGCAGACACTCAGAGGTGAGTTCATTTTAGAAAGTAACACCGGTTTCCAGCTACCACCGGCTCTCTGTAGATACTGACTCTAAAACTACTAGTCCTCTTCAACGTTTATCGATATCTATTTAGCTTGCGTGAATGTTTTCATCTGTAAAAACGACTTTTTCTCCCTCTTCAACTACTCGATTGCGGAATTGTTCAAGAAGTTTGTTTGTGTGGATCCCAGGTTTTCCTTCACCGATTGTACGGCCGTCAACCTTTACAACGGCGATCACTTCGGCTGCGGTTCCTGTTAGAAAAGCTTCTTCTGCTGTATACACATCGTGCCTTGTGAATGGTTCTTCTTTCACTTCGTAGCCTAAGTCTTCTGCAATCTCCATGATGGCATTTCTTGTGATGCCTTCAAGAGCGCCGATATAACCTGGCGGTGTATAGAGCTTACCTTTTTTATAAATAAACACATTGTCTGCAGAACCTTCTGCCACGTACCCTTGATCGTTCAGCATCAGCGCTTCACTCACACCGGCCATATGGGCTTCGATTCGGACAAGGATGTTATTCAAATAATTTAATGATTTCACTTTTGGACTCAGTACATCGGGACGATTTCGTCTCGTCGGTACCGTCACAATGTCAATCCCTGTTTCATATAGGTGCTTTGGAAAGATGGCCAGCGGCTCTACAATGATCACTGTGTTGGCTCTCCCGCAGTTGTTTGGATCTAAACCAAGATCACCAGCTCCTCTTGAGACAACAAGACGGATATAGGCATCCTTTAGGCCGTTCCTTTCAACTGTATGAATCATTTTTTCCGTGAGTTCCTCAAGTGAATATGGAATGTTCAGCATAATCGATCTGGCGGAATCATACAGGCGGTCTAAATGTTCTTTCATTCGAAAGATATTTCCGTTATACACGCGTATCCCTTCGAACACACCGTCACCGTATAAGAAGCCATGATCATAAACTGAAATCTTCGCATCCTCTTTTTTCACGAGTTCATCGTTTAAAAAGATCCACTGTTCCTTTTGGTCTTCCATTTTCAGTGAGCACCCTCTCTTTCAAACAAAAAGTAGTTGAATTTTCAGACATTTTATATTGAAGCGTCTCACGCTTGCTCTGCGTGTTTGTTTAGCTTTTGTTGAACCCATCTTACGCCGCTTTCCATACAGTGTCAACAGCATTTTTAAAATTATTAGACAATTTAGACTAATCAAAATTAAATGTATACGCTTACACCTTTGCTAGACAAGGAATGAAAAAACTTAAATTTTTTTGTATTTTTTCTTCAATTTATTTACTTTACCTGAACGCTTTTCATTTGAGAAAACGTTTGTCATATTTTTTCACATCTTTTTTAATGTATACTGGTAGATTCCAACGCTTTTGATTTTCTTTCGTCATGCCTTTCTAAAGCGTTTTCCTATGAATTTATGATAGAATGAGAGCATCTTATAGAAGGAGGGCAATACATGGCTAACATCAGAGGTTATATCGGAACGTATACAAAGGGAGACAGTAAAGGCATTTATACTTTTACATTAAATACAGACAAACAGCAGATTGAGAAAGTAGAAGTAGCTGCTGAACTTGAAAATCCTACATATTTAACCGTCTCAGATTCTCAAAAATTTGTGTATGCTGTTGTGAAAGAAGGATCACAGGGCGGCGTAGCTGCTTATCAAATCGATGCAGAAACCGGCACACTTCGTTTCATCAACCAAGAACTTGCCGAAGGCGCTTCTCCTTGTCACGTCAGCGTGGACAGTCAAACAAAAACAGCTTTTACAGCAAACTATCATAAAGGAACAGCAGAGATGTATGAAATCGATTCTGAAAATGGCTCAGTAATCCGCACGCTGTCACAGGCGCAGCATGAAGGAACTGGCCCTAATGAAGATCGTCAGGAAAAACCGCACACTCACTTTATGGGTCTGACACCAGATGAACAATTTGCAGTGGCTGTTGACCTTGGGACAGATGGCATTTATACGTATAAGAAAGAAGACGGCAAACTTGAGCTAGCTCATACATTTGAAACAAAACCAGGCACCGGGCCTCGTCATATCACATTCCATCCAACGAAACCTGTGGCATATGTGATGACAGAGCTAAGCTCAGAGGTGATTGTGCTTCGTTACTTTGAAGATGGTCATTTCGAAGAGATCCAAACGATCGCAACCATTCCAAGCGACTTTGCAGAGAACAATCAAGGCAGTGCCATTCACGTCTCTTCAGACGGCCAATTTGTTTATGCAGGAAATCGCGGACATGACAGCATTGCGATTTTTAAAGCAGAGGCTGACGGCCAATTAAGTCTTGTCGAGATTGCTTCATCTGAAGGAAACTGGCCTAGAGACTTTGTGCTTGATCCAACTGAAGAATTCCTCGTCGGTTCAAACCAAGAATCTAGCAACCTAGTGTTATACAAACGCGACAAAGAAACAGGACGACTCACTGTCTTACAATCAGACATCTCAGTGCCTCATCCAGTTTGCGTGAAATTTTTAGGGTAATGGAAAAAAGCCTCCAGCTGTGGAGGCTTCATATTGTTGACAAAGGGCTAAAATGATCTTGATTTTAGCCCTTTGTCTTCTTTTCAGTGTGTAGACGGCATCCCGCCATCTTCAAGCTTTTGATCAATCAGAGACGTATCGGTTTTTTCACCGAACCATTTTGACAGCCTGTCCCTCGCTCTACCTTTCACATCATCATCAATGTACAACGCTACTTGGAGCAGAGCAAATGTGATCGCTCCTAAATCATCTGTATAGCCGACACCAATCAATGTATCAGGAATGAGGTCAATTGGAAGGATAAAGTATCCAAGCGCCCCAATAATAAGGGTCTTCGCTTTGACAGGTACTTCAGGTTTTTGCAATGTATAGTAAAGTAATAGCACAGCATAGACAAGAGAGACACCAGCTTTTTGTGCCGTCTTTTTTAACTTTTTCCAAAAGGCATGATCATTAAAATGCTTTTTCGAACGCTTTAATAGTTCCTTTTTCTCAGAACGATTCATCATATCGCCTCCATTTACAGCATAGCCCTTTTCCCTTCTTTATACAAGATATCCGCCGATTCGACAAACAAAAAGCAGCAGAAAGCTGCTGCATTCTACTGCTCTTTGTAAAACTTTTCGATTGCCTTATCGATGTACACCCATCCTTTATAAGACACGTGAATCGTATCTTTAAAGAAGTAAGGATCGTACTCATGCTTAGTCAAATCTGCGACTTCATACCCGTTATCACGTATTTGACGATTGATTTTCTCATAATACTCTGTACGTCCCTCTTTTGGAAAACCGGTATAATCATACCATTTTCCGTTGACAGGAATCGTCACAAACAAAGGCTTTGCCCCTGCCTGTTTTAAAATATCCAGCATGATTTGAAAATCTTTGTATTCTGGTGATTCCGCATAAGAGTGGTCTTCACGAGAATCTTTCATCTTTTTCATAATCGGTTTCAGCTTGCGCTCAAACAGTTTTTGATTAATATAAAACGGGTTGTCCCCTGCTCTTTTCGCACCAAAAACGCTCGCTTCTTTTTCAAGCTCAGTCCATGTTTTTCCTTTGACTGACGGAGACGGTTGAAGCTTACGCTCTTTCCCTGATCCAATTGTATAGTACATGTCTTTCTTTTGAAGCATGCCATAATACATTTTTGCAATAGGAGAAATCGCGCCATAAGCGAATTTGTTCCCAGAAAGCTCTGCTTTAAAAAGCTCTGTGATGACCATGTCGTTCTTAACTGCTTTAAACGTCATGATTCTCTTGATCAGTTCTTTTTTCACAGTTGGATCAATTTCTTTATTATAAGCGAGATTCAGCGCTTGAAGCGCTGAATAGTTCGGTGCAAAGTGATTTTCGTCAGATCCCCATTTTACAAACCACTGCGGGGACACGATAAATACAAGCTTCTTCCCTTTTAACTCATCCATATGAGCAGCAAAGTTCATCGCATGAATTAATGATTGCGATCCACCTTTTCCAATAAGATAAGGTGTAAACCCTTGAGGATTCTCATGAAAGAAATTCGAAGGGTGATATGGATCAAAACGTGATAGTTCAGAGGATCCATAGATCGGCAAATAAGTTGGATCTTTTAGCATTTCATCTTGTAAATATAGCCCTTGGAACATCCCCGGATCTAATTCTGTGGCTGACTTTTGTAATTTGTCTTTTGGGATCAGATGTGAGAGCCATGCATTTGGTACAAGAAGAACACAAATGAATAGAACAGCCGCTAAAATAAGCGGCCCAAAAAAACGCTTTTTCATTACTTCATCTCTGCCAGCTGCTCAGCAATGTGATTCGGCGTATCCCACACATCACGATCAAACTCTGTAATCGGAACAGTAATTCCAAGTTGACTTTCGATGGCCATAAGCAGTTCTACTGTACCAAATGAATCGAGAAGACCCTCGTCAAAAATTGCAATCTCTGGATTTTCTTTCACAACGTCGTCCTGACAAACCTCTGCAATAATACCGTATACTTGATTTTTAAATTCCATAATTTTCTACTCCCTTAATAATTAATGATGAAATGGTTTTCCTGAAAAAATATAAAATCCGAAACAAATCACATGGAATGTAATAATGATCGACACAACCATTGTGACCTTATTATCCGGCCACCACTTGTGTTTTTTATTCCATTTCTCGAATAAATTGTAACCGGACATCACAACTGCGTGATATAGTCCGTAAATAATATATTGAAGTGCTAGACCATGCCAAGCACCCATCAATAGAAAGAGGACAAAGTACCCAATATTTGATACAGCCATACGGTTCTTGATCCACTTCTTTTTTGTCATAAAGAACACAAATCTCATAAACACGTAGTCTCTGAACCAGAAGGACAAGGACATGTGCCAGCGATTCCAGAAGTCTTTAATGTTCCGGCTGATAAACGGTTTGTTAAAGTTTTCTGGTGATTTAATGCCCATCATATAACTCACACCAACAGCAAATGCTGTATAACCAGCAAAGTCAAAGAACAAATACATACTGTACGCATACATATACGTTAACTGTTGAACAAAGTGACTGCTGCTAATGTGATGAATATTCATCAGAATATACGTGTGAATCAGATAACCAATAATGAACTTATATAAGAAGCCGATAAAAATTTTATGCATACCGGCGTATAGAAGATCACTGTACGCTTCCTTTTCAGGCGGCGTATCCATATCCTTTTCAAACCGGCGGTAACGATCAATCGGACCTGATGAAATCGTCGGGAAAAAGACAATGAAATAGACCAAACGGTGAATCGGAATTTTCTTCTTAATCAAGCCGTCTCTTGTCTCGATAATTAACTGAACACCTTTAAATGTTAAGTACGAGATCCCTAAAAAGCTCAGCCAGTTCATTGGCGGCGGTTGATGCGGCTGATGAGTTAAAAAGAACGGTAAAACCTTTGATAGTACAAGCGGCAAAATCGATGCCACCACTGCCATATAGAAGACAGACGCTTGATTTGCTTTCAACCGGTACGAAAGGTACAAGCGGATGATCAAGACTTGCCACACTGTAAATAAGAAAAGAAGAAGCGCGCCATGTGCATCCTTTGAGAAAATAAGCGCGAGTGCCACAACCGTTGCAAACATGTTGTAGCCCTGCATTCTTTTGCCGCGAAGACCAAGAATGATCGTCGGCAAAAGAAGAACACCAATTAGAATGAAGAAAAAGAATGAACTAAACGGAATCATAGAAGAACCTCTTTCGCGATTCTTTTACGGTCAACCTTCCCGTTTGGCGTCATGTACAGCTGCTCAAGATAGATAAACTTTCTTGGAATCATGTACGCGGGCAGTGAATCCGCCATTTCTTTCTTAATTGCACTTGTCAGCTGATATTCTTTTTCAAAAGAATGCGCTGCTGGAACAATGGCTGCAATTAAGTACTCCACATGACCGTTTGGCTGGAACGGCACAATCACACAAGCATTGACATACGTTGTCTCGCTCACATGATATTCAATTTCTTCAAGCTCCATTCGGTATCCGTGCAGCTTAATTTGATAGTCCAGACGACCGTGGCACGTAATCAAACCATCCTGCGCCACACCTGCATCACCTGTGCGGTAAGCAGGGCGTCCTTCGTATTCAAAGAACACTTTATCCGTTAAGGCTTGTTCACCTAAGTAGCCTCTCGTGACGCTTGGCCCCACGATGACAATTTCCCCTTTTTCACCATCAGGAAGGGTCTTGCCTTCTTCATCTAAAATGACAATATCTGTATCCGGTTTGGCATAGCCGACTGGTAAAGAATCGTGCTGATCAAGAATGGCCTGCGTGACTTCAATCGTTGTGATCGCAACAGTTGCTTCAGTCGGACCATACGTATTAAAGACCTGCGCCTTTGGAAAACGCTCAAGGAGTGCACTTGCTACAGATACAGGAAGTGCCTCTCCGCAGAACATGAAAACTTTCAGCTCTGGTAAAAGCTCCCCTGTAAAGGAAGGGTCCATTAAGCACATTTGCACAAATGAAGGTGTTGATGTCCACACT
Organism: Bacillus sp. FSL R7-0672; assembly: GCF_038601465.1. Lineage (NCBI taxonomy): Bacteria > Bacillati > Bacillota > Bacilli > Caryophanales > Bacillaceae > Bacillus > Bacillus sp. FSL R7-0672. The sequence goes on from NZ_CP152010.1 coordinate 2,508,303, forward strand.
TCAACGTCAGATTGACCAAGTGCTGCAAACATATCCTTCGGCTTATTCACTAGATCTTTCACTAAACAGTAAAGCGTGCCGCCTGATTGAAGCGCTGGATACAAATCCATCACTGATAAGTCAAAAGAAAATGGTGCTTGATTTAAGAACGTGCGTCCCCCGCCAATTGGGAAGTCTCGGCACATCCACTCTGTAAAGCTTTCTAAATTATTGGCTGTTACCTGAACGCCTTTCGGTTTTCCGGTACTGCCAGACGTATAAATGATGTAAAAGACATCATCCTGTTGAACCCACTGCGAGGATGGCGGTGCTTCTTTTTCAAGAGCTAAAAGAGATGCCGCACTTTTCACTTCAATATGTTCTTCTACATCTAGTACATTCTGCTCATTTGCACAAATCAACAGACTGGCTTTTGAGCTTTCAATAATTGAGACGATACGCTCAGCAGGGATTGAGATGTCGACCGGAATGTATGGTCTACCTGATTTCACACTGCCTAAGAAAGAAATGAGCATCTCTGGTTCCATATGACCGTATACAATGACAGGTGCACTGCCAGTTGCGACTACATCGATGGCACCAGCCATTTGGTCTGATAGATGCCAAAGCTCATCATATGTGATCGAAGCATGTTGAGAAACAAATGCTGGCTGTGTTGGTTTCGTTTGTTGGTATTCATGAATCGTGTGTAATAGTTTCATAGTTTAATCTCCAATTAAAAATCGTTGTAAATGAATGATCCCGTATTTGCTGTATGGAATCCGTAAATAAAGAACAATAATAGCAAAATAAGTAAGTAAAAACTTGTATATCCTATCCATTTTACAGACTTATTTTCTGATAGCTTTTTGAATAGCATATTGATAACCTCTTTTCTTTTGACACTTATAGAGACGCATGAATCATTAAAAGAGTTTCATATCAAAACATAAAAATTTTAAGAAATCATGAAAGAAAGATGTCGAATCGATAAACGTGTCTCTAGGCAAAGCTGTCTTATTGTAACAAAGATTTAATGTATTTGAAATGAAATTCCAGCTTAAATTTGCCTTAAAATTGGTGAAAGCTGTCGAATAAACGCAAAAGCCACCTAGTTTGCCTAGATGGCTTTGATTTCAATTACTTCTTATATTTATTGACTTCGAACATGAGAATGTTTTTGAACACCACATAATCCTTTTTACTTTCAAAGGGACCTTTATTGTTGTCATGCTCATCAATTTCATAAAACCCTGGTCCTTCTCCGGCATCACGCTTCTTGTACCAGGATAGGAAAGCGTTGACTTCTTTCATGGAGAGGTCATACTCTTTTTGCAAACCATTGACCATTGTGATGATGAGGAGAGCATCGCCGTCTTCATCAGTTGCACTGTCTTTTGGTGGTGTGGTTGGTTCTGGGTCTTTGTCGCCTGGATTAGTTGAACCGTCTTTTGGCGGTGTTGCTGGATCCGGGTCTTTGTCGCCTGGGGTTTCTGTATTGTTTGGAAATTCTAGATCTTTTAAAGATAAAGAGATAAAAGATTTGTAGTTTTTGTCTGCAGTCTCTGTATAATTCAAATTATAATCTCGACCGCCTAAAAGGTATAACATATCTCCAATAACTACTGATGAAGCTCCTATACGCATATTGTGGTAAGGCACATCTATTCTAACTAATTCTTCTTGTTCAGTATCATATGCAATTAAACTTCTTGTTGTACCACCTGGAAATATCATGTTATTTTTATAAGTTACACCATTCAAATAACCACTGACAAACCCTTTTTTCTTTGCAGTCCAAACTTCTTTTTTAGCGTCAAATTCAAAAACTTCACGTTTATCGTTTTTGCCAAAGATGTAAAACTTCTCATCTAATACTAGACCGATTGCTCCTTCTATTTTAACATTTAGAGGAGCTTCTTCTTTCCATGTTTGCTCAGAAAGATCATAGCTAAAAAACTCTTTTCCACCAAATACATAAATTTTATTTCCAATAACACCCGCTTGAACGTTATAAGAGCCTTTTGATTTGCTAACAAAGGGAATATCAGGTAACGTTTCCCATTCATCATTTTTTGTATCATACACCTCAAACTTATTATAAGTAAAACCCGTATGTTTTCCAGCAAGAACATATATTTTTGAACCTACTACTACTGATGCTGCTCCTCCTCTTCCAGTAGGTATGTCTTTCTTTTTAGTCCACTTATCGACAGAAGGATCATATTCTAACGTTTCATTAAACGCATTGAACCCACCAATCACATAAATTTTCCCATCCACTGCATTAGCTACAGATCCCACTCTTGCTGTGGGCAAATCAGCTAATTGATTCCATTCATCCTTAGCCGCATGTACCATTTGAACTGACTGCGTGAATGAAAGGATTACTAGCAACATCATGACGACCCATTTTTTCAAAAATAACACTCCCTTTTCATTATCTTACTTCTTCATTATCGGAGTGTTTTTTTATTTTTATAGAATAATTGATCTTTTTAAATAGAAATTAATAGAAAAAAGTATCGAAAAAGTGACTTACTAAAGAGTCGCTTAAAATAATAGGTTCAATCAAAAACTGCCTAAGTCTATAATCAAAGAACAATAAAAAAACCCATGATTCATGGGTTTCTTCTCAGTCCATTATTAAAAAATCCGTCACAAGGCAAGCGGGCTCTCCGTTTTGATCTAGCCCCCAAAAGCTTGGATACATCCCGTCGCCGAAGCCTGTTGTAAACATGGCAATGTCCACTTTGTCATGAAAACGAGTAACGAGCCAGTCCCATGTGTGCTTGTAGTTTTGCTCAAGCGCTTCTGCAAATTCCTCATAAAAATAAAAATCATTGTCCTCTTTATATCGCTTTTCCTCATAAGCTTGTAAATATAGTGCTGCCTCCGCATCCATAAAGCAGCCCATCCCCGTATTTACACCGTAGCCGAAGAACTTGTCTTCTTTCAATTGATTGAGTTCCTGCCCTGCTCTTGTGGCAAGCTCCCATTCTATTGCTTGCTCGTTTGTAAACTTAATCATTGCATAGGCTACACGTTCGTCTCCACTTTCTAACCGCTTAACCATAAGTAGAATAGGATATTTTCCCGGATGAACCTTCTTAGAAAAAGATTGGTCTCCCTCTGAAACAAAAGGATCACAGGCAACGATATGACCGCTTGTGATCTCGACATGTCCTAACTGTTTGACAAATAATTGATCACCTTCTGAGCTGCTTTTTTTCTCTCCATTTTCAAAAATTAAGTTTGTTGGATCAATTTTGTACAAGGGATCATTCCTTTCATTATTTTTCTGAGACGTTTGAGATTATGTATTTTTCAATTTCAAAGCATGATCATCCATAGAACATCCATTTCCAGTATCAACTCCATACCCTGAAAAGAATTTCCCCTGTAAATCGCTTTCTATCTGCCCATTTGATAATGCAAGCTCTCACTTATCACTCGCTTCATCTTCTCCTTCTACTATACACCTTAATTTTTTCAGTTGGAGAAAGAATATTCCCTCTTTTGAATATTTACACCTTTGTAATGTCTTTTTCATTAGTTAAAAATAAATGGAAGGTTCATTAAAAAACGCCCTTTCAATGGAGGGACTGTATTATTATCTATTTTCTTTGGAATATTTTTTTATCAATGATGCGCTAATCCTGCTTACGATATAGATCGCAACCGCTAAAATCAGCATCAACGGAAACATACTTAAACGATCATCTGCAACATAAACAATGATCCCCACAATGACAGCCACTACGATTGCCGTTAAAAAATGCTTCACCGCCATCTCACCCCTTTGTATAAATCATATACATTTTATTACACAAAAGGTTCAATTGAAATAATTTCCACAAAATCAGATATACGCAAGTCTAGATTGATTTCGCACAAGAAGAAGTGGGTTTCCTCTGTTTCGCTCTATAAGTGGGTTGCTCCCCTTTCTTATATTGTTCGTATAATCTCTATATGCTAAAATTAACTAAAATACCTAGATAATGGATCAATCAGGAGGTCATTCAGTGACACAGCAAAGCAAACCATCCAAAATGTTATTAATTACTTTACCCGGCGCTATTATTGCCCTTGTGATGATCTTAGGGAAAATTGATACACCTGTAACAAATGTTTTATTTTATATTGTGGCTTTTAGTGTTATGGGTTTAGTGGTTTCAAGCTTAATAAAGGACTACAAGAAAAATTAACTCATCCTCTAGGGAACTGTTGTTTATGCAGCTCCCTTTTTTTGTATACACTTTCAACATTCTAATTTATAGCAAAAGCTAAACTTAAATTTCAAAACAAAAAAAAGCCTGAAATCCTTGATAATAAAGGGTTTCAGGCTTTTACATTAGTACGTCCCAGGAGAGATTCGAACTCCCGACCGACGCCTTAGAAGGGCGTTGCTCTATCCAGCTGAGCTACTGGGACATGTTGTTATGTAGTGTTCTGTTGGTGAGTACCTCACCGACAAGATTTATTATATTACTATTGTTCTTTAAAGTCAACGGTTTTTCGAAAGTTTTTTCACAAGGGGCAAATGCTGCACCCTTATGAAATACCTTCCAATGTGACCGTGTTTTCGAGGTCTTGTATGACCTGACCTTCGTCTGTGAAAAACTGTACGTTCGCTTCGCTTCCATCTAGTGTCAGTATAGCGTAGCTGCGCTCTTTACGCACTCTTGGCAGGTGCACGCTGCCTGGGTTAATGAGTAGTTTACCTCTTAGCCACTCACTGCCTGGGATGTGCGAGTGGCCAAAGCAGATGATGTCTGCACCTAGCTCTTCTGCACGGTAGTAGACTTGAAGCAAGGATTGTTTGATGCCATGCAGATGTCCGTGAGTGAGAAATAGTTTTCCGCCTCCATCAAGTGGGAGCAGGAGCTCTTCTTCAAAATCGCCCATAAAGTCACAATTTCCTTTGACGACTTTGTATCCTTCGAGTGCTGGGTGGTTCGTTTCGAGTTCTGAATCTCCGCAGTGAATCATCATGTCGACTTCAGCCGCATGCCGTTTGGCAATGGTTTGAAGTTCGTCTGTGAGTCCATGACTGTCACTAATGATGAGTATCTTCATGGCTTCATTCCTCCTTATTCATTTGCGTCTAGCAGTGATGAAAGCTTTTGAAGCGCGACCGCTCGATGGCTGATCTTGTTTTTCTCTTCTGGTGATAATTCGGCCATCGTCTGGTCTTTGTCTTTGACGATGAAAATCGGGTCGTATCCGAAGCCATTTTCGCCGATTGGTTCCTGTGCGATAAAACCTTCTACTGATCCTTCTACCGTTTTTGTTTCTTTACCTGGTATGCTGACAGCCAGGGCACATCTGAATCTAGCTGTGCGGTCTTCTTTTTCAATGCCTTGAAGTTCGCTCAGCACTTTTTCTACATTCTCAGCATCGTTTTTATGCTCTCCAGCGTATCTGGCTGAATAGACGCCAGGTTTTCCGCCAAGATAGTCAATCGACAAACCGGAATCGTCTGCAATGACCATTTCACCCGCTTTGGCTTGAATCGCCTCGGCTTTGATAATGGCATTTTCTTCGAAGGTATGTCCTGTTTCTTCAATCTCTTCAGTAAAGCCGATGTCTGCTAGTGTTTTGACCGTGAATCCTTTTGGCTCAAGAATGGCTTTGAATTCTTTCGCTTTGCCCGCATTGTGCGTTGCAATGATGGCTGTTTTCATCCTGATCAAACCCTTCTTTTTATTCGATGACTTCTCCTGTCACTGCTTTTTGCTTTTCGATTAATTCTTTGATGCCCTTTTCGGCTAAATCAAGCAGTCCGTTTAGCTGTTCTCTTGAGAATGTCGCTTCTTCACCTGTGCCTTGAAGTTCAACAAAGCGTCCAGCGCCTGTCATGATGACATTCATATCTACTTCAGCTGAAGAATCTTCTTCATAATTTAAATCTAACAGAAGACCCTGCTGAGAATCAATTCCGACGGATATCGCCGCTAAATAATCAGTGATCGGGTTTTGTTTGATGACTCCTTCTGCTCGAAGCTTTTGAATCGCAAGTGTCATGGCGACAAAAGCACCTGTAATGGATGCTGTGCGTGTACCGCCGTCTGCTTGAATGACATCACAGTCAATCCAAATCGTGCGTTCGCCAAGCTTTTCTAAGTCAACGACTGCACGGAGTGCTCGTCCAATTAATCGCTGAATTTCCATTGTACGTCCTGTCACTTTTCCTTTAGATGATTCTCTAATGGTTCTTTGAGCAGTTGCTCTTGGAAGCATGCTATATTCTGCTGTAATCCAGCCTTTTCCTTCTCCTCTTAAAAAAGGAGGTACGCGGTCTTCGATGGATGCGTTACAAATCACCTTCGTATTGCCCGCTGAGATTAAGACAGAGCCTTCTGGATGCGTAATGTAGCCTGCCTCTATTTCAACTTTTCTTAATTCGTCATAGTGTCTTTCATCTAATCTCATGATTTACCTCCGTTACAATATACATTCCGCGCGGGTGCCAGCGGGGTTCTCCTACTAACTTTGACAACCTCGGCTCGTTCTAATCGCTTGGAATAAAAAAGAGGCAGCGAATATGCATGCCTCTTTTTCTCCATTATATCAATGTGTGCCGTTAAAAACTACCTGTATTCACTTGTTCTGGTCTTGAAACCGGCTTTGTCAGCTCTGTTCCTTTTTCGTTCACAAGCTCAGCCTTGCCGTTTACCTTAACGGAGACGCTTTTGACGTCCGGCAGCTCTGTTAATGTGAGCACAATGCTATCAAGAACTTTTTGTGAAATGACCTTTTTCTTTTCATCTGCGCTGCCGAAAATGGATTCGTTGAAATCAAGTGTCACATGTCCGTCTTTTACTTTCGGGATATCATTCAGCTTTACATCTTGATCAAAGTCTGTGAGCAAATGGCTTTTTTTGCTCGGTCCAGAGACGAGCTCATCAATGGCTGCTGTAATCGGATCATCCTCGTCTTTTGGCGTTCTTTTGGTGACAGGAACATAGTACGTCTGTTCATCAGATTCAGCTAAGTAATAAACCGTCACTGGCTTTGTCGATGTCATATCAGCGGCAGCCTCGTGCTGAATATTAATACCGTCTTCTCTGCTTAAATCATCTGAAATCGGTGTACCGTTCACAGGCATTTCTTTTAGTTCATGACCATTCATTTTCAATTTGACTTTGGCGACAGAATCAAACTGCGTTAACGTCCAAGTGACAGATTGCAGGATTCGCTGTTCATCTTCTTTTTTATAGTTTTTGAATTCATTTGAAAAATCCACTACGGCCGTTCCGTCTTTAATATCGACAGATACGCTCGTGTCGGCCGGCAAAACAGCCCGGAATCCATTTGGCATGAGGTTAGAAATCGGTCCTCCGTCCACAAGGTATTCAAGGGTTTGTTTGGCACTTCCTTCATTTTTCGGCAGTGGAATGGACTGAGAGACGACATACCCGTTTTTATCAATTAAATATAATTCTCTCATGACTGTATCTGCCTGCTTCTCTTCTTTTCCTTCTTTGGCTGTTTGTTTATCTTCTTTATTATCTTTCACATATGTGACGTTTTGTGGCGGGTCAATCTCTGTTTTCGCTTGGTCTGTTTGAAACAATCCGCATCCTGACAAAAGCATGGCTGACGCGATACACGTCACAGCTGCTGTAGATCCTTTTTTCAGCATACTTCACCCTCCTCTAGTAGTTTGTACTACTATGTATACGAGCTCCCTCTGCGGATTAGACCCTTTTCATAAAAAAATAACCCACCTCAAGAAGAAGCGGGTTATTGCTGATAGACGTGTTCGAGTGATACGGTTTCGACCTTCCCTGGCAGGTAGCCAAACCAGTCACGAGCAATGTTTTCAAAATTTTGCTGCTGCCCTGTTGTATAAAATGTATGGACAGGTGCTTCTTGGGAAGTGTTTAACAGTCCTTTATAGGAAAGAATTGTACTCGCTTCCCTAGCTGTCTCATCCCCTGATGAAATGATGCTCACATCACTGCCCATAAAGCGCTGAATCGACTCTTTTAAAATCGGATAGTGTGTGCAGCCAAGAATGAGTGTATCAATTCCTGTTTCTTTCATCGGTTCAAGGGAATCTTTCACCACTTCATCTGCTGTCTGATCTAAAAATGTACCGCTTTCCACAAAGGGAACAAGCAGCGGACATGCCAGACTTTGAACCGCTAGTCCTGCTTTTAAAGATAGCAGAGCTTCTTTGTAAGCCTCACTTTTGATCGTATTGGCTGTACCAATGACACCAATCTGCTGGTTGTTTGTCACCTTGATCGCTGTGCGGGCGCCGGGCTGAATCACGCCAATGACCGGAATATCGAGTGTTGCTTTGATTTCATCAAGGGCAATTGCCGTCGCTGTGTTGCATGCGATGACGAGCATTTTAATATGGTGATGTCTTAATAAGTAGTGTGCCATTTCCCAAGTATATTGAAGAACTTCTTCTTCTTTCCGCGGGCCATACGGGCACCGTTTTGTATCGCCTACGTAAATGATTTTTTCTTTTGGCAGTTGTCTCATGATTTCCTTTGCAACGGTTAAACCGCCGACGCCGGAATCAATGACGCCGATTGGTTGATCCAACAAAATCGCCTCATTTTCTTTTCATTTGCTGCTGTAGTTTCGTTAAGGATTGATTGAAAACGATGGCTTCTTCTTCTGAGAAAGCCCCTAGAAGTTCACTGACGTATTCTTGGCGTTTAACAATCACTTCTTGAATGATCCGCTCGCCTTCAGGCAATAAATGAATGCGAACCACGCGGCGGTCAGAAGGATCTTTTACTCGTTCGACAAGTTCACTTTTTTCCATTCGATCAATTAAGTCGGTGGTTGTACTGCAAGCCAAATACATCTTTTGTGATAGCTCACCTATTGTCATATCTCCGAATTCATAAAGCCACTGAAGCCCTACAAATTGAGGAGGTGTAATCGTATATTGATTCAGGATTTCTCTGCCTTTTTGCTTAATAATTGCAGCAATATGGCGCAATGATTTTTCAATCTCTGCTACATGGTCGAACTCATTCGTTTCCATTTCATTGATACCTCACTATAGCATCTCACTTTGATTAAAACGTACATTCCTATTTTCCTCGTTTTTCAGAGAAAATGCAAGAAGAGACTCATGGAAACCATATAGAAATAACCGGTTCCTCCCTTGTATGGAAGGAAAACCGGCTGACTTTAGAGCTCTAGCTCACCCATACGCAGAAGCTCGACTACGGCCTGTGAACGACCTTTGACTCCTAGCTTTTGCATGGCATTCGAAATATGATTTCGAACAGTCTTTTCGCTAATAAAAAGCTCGCTTGCAATTTCTTTTGTTGTTTTATCTTGGACGAGCAATTCGAATACTTCTCTTTCTCTTTTGGTTAATAGCGGCTTGGATTGAAACTCTTTCTCCTTCAAGTATTGTAACCCTCCTTGCTAAGGTGAGAGCTCTAGTCTCTATAGAATGGGATTCTGTATAGTCGAGATATCATATGCCGGTTGCTCGAGGTAGGTGACGTTAAAATCGAGAATTCCCGCATATGAGCGTCCATTTTGTGCGCTTTTATCCGCACAAAAAAGGACGAGTCTCCTACCTGAGACACCGTCCTTTTCATACACCTATTTAAAAGATAGAAATGGCACCTGTCAACAAAGCGATCAATGTTGTAAAAAGGGCAGTTAACACGGTCCACAGCAGTGCATATTTTTGCAAATCGCCAATATCTTTGTTCAGCATACTGACAAGAAGCAGCGTTGAAGCCACAAGAGGGCTCAGCAAGTGAACAGGCTGTCCGATAATAGAGGCACGTGCAATCTCCACCGGATCAATTCCGTATGCTGCACCGGCCTCAGCCAGAATGGGCAGCACCCCGAAATAGTAAGCATCATTTGAAAGAACAAATGTAAATGGCATACTCGTCAAAGCAACAATCAGCGGAAAAAATGAGCTGTAGGAATCTGGAATCATGTAAATGACCAAATGAGCAATGGACTCCACCATTTTTGTCCCCGAAAAAATGCCTGTGAAAATCCCTGCTGCAAACACAAGGGTAATGACCGTTAAGGCATTTCCTGCATGCGACAAAATTCTCTCGCGCTGATCTTCAACCTTTGGATAGTTGATCATGAGAGCGATGACAAATCCAATTAAGAAGAGAACTGGAATCGGTACGATATCTAAAACAAGTGTCGCCATCACCGCAATCGTCAAGAAGAAGTTCACCCAAATGAGGTTGGGTCTTTTCATGTCTTCTACTCCATCTTCTATTGACGCTGCCAATTCAGGGGAGATCGAGGCCTCTTCTTTGTACTGAATCTCTGCAACCCCAATTCGTTTCCGCTCTTTTTTTCCAAGCACATACGCAGTAAAAAGAATAAAAAGACCGCCTCCAACCATTGTTGGAATTAATGGAATAAAAAATTCACCAGCATCTAATCCAAGCGCCGCGATGGCACGGGTAGCCGGACCGCCCCAAGGCGTCATTCCGCTCATAATTCCTAAAGACAATAATGAAATCGTTCCTAAAATTAATGGGTTCATCCCAATTCTTAAGAAAAGTGGTAGCATTGCTGATACGGTGATCATATACGTTGTTGTTCCATCACCATCTAAAGCAACAAGCATAGACAAAATCGCTACCCCAAAAGCAATTTTGACAGGATCACCTTTTACAATACGTAAAATGAGTTTAATCAGAGGATCAAATAATCCAGCATCCAGCATGACACCAAAGAATAAAATGGCAAATAACAATAAAGCAGCTGATGGTGCAACAGTTTTCAGTCCATCAAGCATCATGTCCCCTAATCCTTTGTTAAAGCCACCGATCAATGCAAATATGATAGGTACAACGGTTAGAGCCACCACCGGATGCATACGTTTCGTCATAATAAGAAATGTAAATGTCAAGACCATTAAGATCCCTAAAATAGCTAGCACTTTATATCCCTCCATCCTCTTCTTTACATGATCTGCAAGCGCCCCCTTGCACTTGCGATCTATATGTTAGCGCTTTCTATTTCAAGGATATAATAGCTTTTTTCATAATGAAAATATTGATTTTTTCGTATATTCTATAAATTTCTTTTATAATCAACCTTGCTGACTTCTTAAAAACTCAATGAATGCTTTCACAACAGATAAATGAAGGGAGTCTGGCTGGTACATAAGCCATGTATCTCTTAAAACGGGCTGTCCATCTTTATACGAAAGACCTTTTACAAATAGCTCATCACTTGGTCTGAGGCAAATTTCTGGGACAATGGCATAGCCTAAACCATGCTTGACCATCTCTTTTGATGTATCCTGGCGGTCTGTCTCCATCGTCACAAGTGGAGGCATGGTGAACGTTTCCTGCCACCATCTGTTAATCAATCGTTTTAATGAACTATCTGTATGATAGTCAATGAGCGGCAGATTTGGGAGGTCTTTCAGCTGAATTTCTGATTTTGAAATGATACAAAGCCGCTCTTTATCGAGCAAAAACCGCTCTCCATTCCAGTCGTAATCCCCTCTTAAAATGCCTAAATGGACACTTGATGTCCCTAATAAATCCATGACTTTTGTGCTCCATCCTGTATTCACCATGAATTGAACATGTGGATACTGCTTAGAAAATTCTCTTAAAATTTCTGGGAGCTTATACTGAGCAAAGTTACTTGAGACCCCTAACCTGATTGTCCCTTTGACCTTTTTTTGCATATTCAGCATACCATCTTTCGTTTGCTGAAGCTGTTTGAGCATGTCATTTGCGTATGCAGCCAAGTACTCGCCTTCTGACGTAAATTCAATCCCTCGTTTTCTTTTAAAGAAAAGCTTCATATCGAACTCTTCTTCAAGCTGCTTCAACCGATAGCTTAAGGCAGGCTGAGAGACAAATAATTTTTCTGCCGCTTTTGTGATGTTCTTTTCTTCATAAAGCACCTTTAAAAACCGCCAGTCTTTCTCATCCATTGTGTGCCCTCCTTTTTCACTAGTTATAAAAAAATTTTATTGATTCATCTTAAAATAATGTATTTAACTTATTTCTTATTATACTTTACCATTTTGATTAGATAAACAGTTCATTAAAAATTGAGGGTGAGAGCAATGAGAAAAGTTCCAATCACAATCATGCGAGGCGGTACAAGTAAAGGGGTATTCATTCAAGCAAACAATGCACCATTTGAACACGATGAGCTCGAGGCATTTCTACTAGACATTATGGGCAGCCCTGACCGGTTGCAGGTCGATGGAATCGGCGGTGGTAATTCTTTAACAAGCAAAGTGGCCATTATCGATAAAGCCACACGTCCAGATGTGGATGTGAACTATACGTTTGCACAAGTCAGCATCAATGAGAGATATGTCGACTTTAAAGGGAACTGCGGGAATATCTCATCAGCGGTTGGACCATACGCCATCATTAAAGGACTTGTTCAAGCGGTTGAGCCCATTACGACTGTACGTATCCTCAATACCAACACAAATAAAGTCATTACAGCAGAGGTCGAAGTCGAAAATGGAGAAGTAAAATTTGAGGGACAGGCAGAAATTCCAGGAGTAAAAGGGACAGGTTCTCCCATTTATTTATCTTTTGAAAATCCTGAAGGCGCTGTGACAGGTAAAACCTTTCCGACAGGGAACCGCATGGATATGATTCAGACAAAATTCGGAGAGATTCCGATCTCGATCGTTGACATCGCAAATCCCATTGCCTTTGTCCGTGCGAAGGATCTTCATTTAAATGGAACTGAATTGCCTGAGGAGTTTACAGACGCATTACTGAATGATTTAGAAGAGATTCGTTCCATCGCTGCTGAAATGTGTCACTTTGCGCCAAAAGACATGGCGACATTACAGTCACCAGCTGTTCCGAAGCTTGCGATCATTAGCGAGCCTGCTGATTATGTGGATACAAACGGAGTGATGAGACGAGCAGCCGATATGGATATCGTCGTACGCATGCTATCGATGCAAAGACCACACCAAGCGCTTGCCATTACCGGCTCTGTCTGCGTGTCAGCCAGCTGTTTTATGGAACATACGCTTCCTGCACAGCTTTATGATGGACAACATGATACGCTTCGAATTGGGCACCCTGCTGGGATAATGCAAACGGACATTGACGTGTCTCAAAACAGAGTCAAAGTCATTCGAACCGCAAGAGAAATTCTAGACGGGGTTGTCTTTACGAAACAAGATTATATTGTGCAGCCTCATATTAAAAGAGAAGCCTAAAGCAGACGAGAACATCGTCTGCTTAGATTGTTGACAAAGTGCTAAAATGATTTTTATTTTAGCACTTTGTCTTCTTTTCAGCGTGATAGAAAACCTTTGAAGTCTAGGAAGGACGAGTACTGGCGCGGAGCGAATTGAACATTCGTGAGCACCAGCGCGCAGACCTGACAACGAATGCGAGGGTTTGTCTACACGCTGAGCAGACGAGAACATCGTCTGCTTTTTTTAATGTTGAAGCGGGGCATCAATATCTCCGGCAGAATGAGCTTTGATTTGTCCTTTATCATCTTTTAGCTGAAGATGACCAAAGCGGTTAACGCCGCAGCAAATGCCTTCTTCCCATGTTTGTTTTTCACGATCTAACGAAATGCGAAGCGGCTTGTTGAGACGATATAACCGTTTGTTATAAAGGGCAGTGAGTGCTTCAAATCCTTCATTCTGCCAGCGTGTATGGTATTTTTCAAAAGCCGCTGCCAGGTCTTTCACTAGCTGATCTGCTTTCACCTCTGTCAGCTCTGATAAGCAAATGGTTTTGTACGGGACATGCTCCGGCTTCGTCTCTACATTGATGCCAACACCGATATAAATGGCGCTGCGGTCTGCTTCAATTAATGTGCCGGATACCTTTGCTTCATTAATGAGGATATCATTCGGCCATTTGATCGCCAGTTGATCGTCCGCTCTTATGAGTGGTTTCAGCACATCATAGATTGCTAGTGCTGTCAGCGGGGCGATCGTTGACTGGGTGGAGAGTTCTTCTGGCGGCATGACTGTCATGGTTACCGCCACATTCCCTAAAGGTGTTTCCCACGGCCTGCCGAGTCTGCCCCTTCCTGCTGTCTGCTGGTGTGCATAGACAGCAAATGAGGGCTTTTCTCCTTGCTGCATAAGCCTTTTTGCTTCATTATTTGTACTATCAATGGTGTCATATTGAAAAATCTTCATATGTTCTCCTCTTATTTCTTCTTGATATGATGCTTTTATTATAACAAAATGAAGCGTACACGTTGATGAGCCAGCATGCTACTCATTTCGCTGCGCCTGAAATGTCTCTTTTTCTTCTTCAGTAAATGGGACAGATGTGCCTGTGTCTTTACTAATTTGCACCATGGTGACTGAGCCTGTAAAGCATGGTTCCTGCTGCTCATTTTCTCCTAAATAATGAAGAATGAGTGAGCTTGAGCCTACCTTTTCCGGCTTGACATACACACGAAGTCTCTCTCCAATCTCTACCTGCTTGATGTAATCACATTGCAGGTTAGCGACGACTGTCATGGTTTCTCTCACACGCTTCATCCGTTTATCAACAATTCCTGTTTTTTGAAAAAAGGCAATGCGCGCCTCTTCAAAATACACAAAAGGGGTGACATTGTTCATATGGCCAAACATATCCGTTTCTGAAAAGCGAACGGTCGTTTCGACATAAAATCGAAAGGATGCCCTCCACTCTTCAAACGGCTCTTCAATATATGACGGCAATCTCACTTGACCATCTCCTTATTTGGAAACAAAACGCCTCTCCCGTATTGGAAGAGGCGTTTGTTTATATGTTGCATCCAGCCTCTTAAACACTCATCATGATTGGCAAAGAGGACTGAATGTAATGTTATTCTGCGTGATCGCTTCCGAAGAAGTTACGGAACGCTTGTAAAGTTGTATCTCGGTTAAGTGCAGCAATTGACGTTGTCAGCGGGATTCCTTTCGGACAAGACTGCACACAGTTTTGGGAGTTCCCGCAGTTCGCAAGACCACCGTCCCCCATAATTTCTTCTAGACGGTCAGATTTATTCATCGCACCTGTCGGATGTGCGTTAAATAGACGAACTTGCGAAAGCGGTGCAGGTCCCATAAAGGAAGACTTATCATTCACGTTTGGACAAGCTTCAAGGCAGACACCACATGTCATACATTTAGAAAGCTCGTAGGCCCATTGACGTTTTTTCTCAGGCATTCTTGGTCCAGGACCAAGATCATACGTACCATCAATCGGTACCCATGCCTTCACCTTTTTCAAGGAATTGAACATCCGGCTTCTATCAACCTGCAAATCTCTCACAACCGGGAATGTCTTCATCGGCTGAAGACGAATCGGCTGGTCTAACTTGTCAATCAAGGCTGTACATGATTGACGCGGTGTTCCATTAATGACCATAGAACAAGCTCCGCACACCTCTTCAAGACAGTTCATATCCCAGTTGATCGCCGTTGTTTTTTTCCCTTGTTTATTGACCGGGTTCCGTCTAATTTCCATGAGTGCGGAAATGACGTTCATATTTGGGCGGTAAGGGATTTCGAATTCTTCATCATAAGGCTTTCCATCTGCTGTATCTTGACGTGTGATTATGAATTGAATCGTGTTTTTTTCACTCATCTTATTTCTCCACCTTTTTCTTCGAGTAATCTCGTTTACGAGGTGCAATTAACGATACATCGACGTCCTCATAGTGGAATGCAGGCTTTTGATTTTTTCCTTTGAACGTAGCCATCGTTGTTTTTAGGAACTCTTCATCGTTTCTCTCTGGGAAGTCCGGTTTGTAGTGTGCGCCTCGGCTTTCATTTCGGTTGTAAGCCCCGATCGTAATGACTCTTGCCAGCTGAAGCATGTTGTCAAGCTGACGTGTGAAGGCAGCGCCTTGGTTGCTCCATGAAGCTGTATCGTTGATGTTGATCTGCTTGTAGCGCTCCATTAGTTCTTCGATCTTCTGATCTGTTTTTAAGAGTTTGTCATTGTAACGAACAACTGTGACGTTATCCGTCATCCATTCTCCAAGCTCTTTATGAAGCACGTACGCATTTTCTGTTCCATCCATGCCGAGGATGTTGTCCCATTTCTCCTGCTCTTTCTTCACAGCGCTGTCAAATGTTGCAGAAGATAGGTCTTCCGCAGACTTTTCAAGACCGCTAATGTACTTCACAGCATTTGGTCCAGCGACCATTCCGCCGTAAATGGCTGAAAGCAGTGAGTTTGCACCAAGTCTGTTTCCGCCGTGCATAGAGTAATCACATTCTCCGGCAGCAAATAGGCCTTTGATATTCGTCATTTGATCATAATCAACCCATAATCCGCCCATTGAGTAATGAACAGCAGGGAAAATTTTCATTGGGAGCTTACGCGGGTCATCACCCATGAATTTTTCATAGATTTCAATGATGCCGCCTAGTTTAATATCAAGTTCTTTTGGATCTTTATGAGAAAGATCGAGATATACCATGTTCTCTCCGTTGATGCCAAGCTTTTGCTCGACACATACGTCAAAGATCTCACGCGTTGCGATATCACGCGGTACAAGGTTTCCGTATGCCGGGTATTTCTCTTCAAGGAAGTACCAAGGCTTCCCGTCTTTATATGTCCAAACACGTCCACCTTCACCACGAGCCGATTCACTCATGAGACGAAGCTTGTCATCTCCAGGGATCGCTGTTGGATGAATTTGAATGAATTCTCCATTTGCATAATGAGCCCCTTGCTGATAGACGATAGATGCAGCAGAGCCAGTGTTAATCATGGAGTTTGTTGATTTTCCGAACACGATTCCAGGACCGCCTGTTGCCATGATCACTGCATCTGAACGGAAGGATTCAATTTCCATTGTCGTCAAGTTCTGCGCGACAATGCCTCGGCATACTTCCTCGTCATCTAACACAGCGCCAAGGAATTCCCAGCCTTCATATTTCGTGACAAGTCCTGCTACTTCATAGCGGCGAACCTGCTCATCAAGTGCATATAATAGCTGCTGACCTGTTGTAGCTCCAGCAAATGCTGTACGGTGGTGCTGTGTTCCCCCGAAACGGCGGAAGTCCAGTAATCCCTCTGGTGTTCTGTTAAACATAACACCCATCCGATCAAGTAAGTGGATAATGGACGGCGCTGCTTCACACATTGCCTTTACTGGCGGCTGGTTGGCTAAGAAGTCTCCGCCATACACCGTGTCATCAAAATGTTCATAAGGTGAATCCCCTTCACCTTTTGTATTCACCGCTCCGTTGATTCCGCCCTGTGCACATACAGAATGCGAACGTTTTACAGGTACGATTGAAAATAGTTTAACAGCTGTTCCCGCTTCTGCTGCTTTAATAGTTGCCATAAGACCAGCTAAGCCGCCTCCGACAACGATGATGCTAGAATTACTCATTGTAGCCCCTCTCCCTCTTCTACTAATCTATTTCCTCTTAAACAAAAGCGAAAATTGCTCTTAGCCCTACATATGAAAGCGCTATAAATATACCTAATGTCACATATGTGGAGATTCTTTGTGAGCGTGGTGAAACAGTAATTCCCCAGCTGACAGCAAATGACCACAAGCCATTAGCAAAGTGGAAAATAGTAGATAAAACGCCGACAATATAGAAGCCTAGCATAAATGGAGAGCTTAAAATATTCGCCATCATGTCATAGTTCACTTCAGCTCCAAGCTGCGCTTGAATTCGCGTTTCCCATACATGCCAAGTGACAAAAATCAATGTGATGATACCTGAAACCCTTTGCAGTCTGAACAACCAGTTTCTTAAGTAACTGAAGCGAGACGTGTTATTTTGTGCCGTAAAGGCTATGTACACCCCATAAACAGCATGATAGATCAGTGGTAAGAAAATCACGAACAGCTCAAGTGCATATCTGAATGGAAGCTGTTCCATAAAGTGTGCAGCTTTGTTAAACGCCTCTGGTCCACTCGTCGCAAAGTGGTTCACCACTAAATGCTGAATTAAAAATAGACCGACCGGAATGACGCCAAGCAAAGAATGCAATCTCCGATAAAAAAATTCTTTGTTCCCCGACATTACTTTACCCCCTAGTAAAAAGTGCAATTGCTGAAAATTGTCTTACCCCCGCTTCTTTCAATTGTAAGCACTTTATTCAAATTTATTGACAATTTCATTTTACTCCTATGTCAAAAAAGCGTCAAGAAACCGCGTACATAAATTAAAATTTTCCGAAATTTAAAAGTTTTAAATCAAAATTCGTTTTACTACAATAAGAATTTCTTAGACTTCAGGGAAAACTCTGTCATCATATGCTCACATAAGCTATAATAAATTGTTGAAAGAGGGGAGCCGTACAATGAATAAATTCGAATCTAACTTAGAACAGCTAAAAGAAATTGAAGTCAATGGATTTGCCTACGAGCTGATACGCGAAGTTCTGCTTCCTGATATTCTTGGTCAGGACCATTCATCTATGATGTATTTTGCGGGTAAGCTGCTTGCTCGTAAATTTCCTCAAGAGTCATGGGAGAAAATCCCCGAATTTTTCCATGATGCCGGATGGGGAACTCTCACGATGGTCCATTCGAAAAAACAGGAAATTGAGTTTGAGCTCGAAGGTCCACTTGTATCAAATCGACTCACCTATCAAAAGGAGCCATGCTTTCAGATGGAAGCAGGTTTTATTGCTGAACAAATCCAGCTTCTCAACGAGCACGTGGCTGAATCTTATGAACAAGTGAAAAAGCGTGCTGATAAAGTCATTTTAACCGTTAAATGGGATTTAAGAGACCCTAGCTAACACTCTTTATGAAAGGCGCGGACTTCAGGTCACGCCTTTTTTTGTTTGTCTTCTTCTATCATAGCATACTTAGTGAATGGGTTTACGCACGTTTTCCTTTCTTGTATGCGGCGGTTTCGAATATAAAAAAGAGGTGCACTCTTTCATGAGATACACCTCCCTGCCTCTTTAAGAATGCGCAGCTACCTTTGATAAATCAAACGCATCATGCAGTGCTTCAACTGCTTTGACCATATCGTCCCGGCCAACCACTGTTGAGACTTTGATTTCAGACGTACTGACCATTTTCACTTGTATATCTTTTTCCGCTAACACAGCGAACATTTCAGCGGCTACGCCTGGATTTGAGACCATACCAGATCCAACGATGGATACTTTGGCTAATTTGCTTTCTGTCTCGATCTGTTCGTAGCCAAGTGCTCCTTTATATTCTTCTAACACTTCAACTGTTTTAGACAAATCATCCGTTTTCACAGAGAAAGAGATCGACGTCTGATTGGTGCTTGTGACGGACTGAATGATGATATCGACATTGATATTTTGCTTCGCAAGTGTCGTAAAGATGGTCGACAATGTGGTGAGACCGCTTGAAAGACCGCACACCGTCACGCGTGTAATCTGATCCTCAAATGCAATGCCTCTGACGACTAAATTTTGTTCCATGGATGATTCCTCCTCAATTAACGTACCCGATTCATTTTCAATACTAGAACGGACTTCTAGTGGGACTTGATAATTTTTCGCAAATTCGACAGCTCTTGGATGCAAGACGCCAGCTCCTAAATTAGCCAGTTCGAGCATCTCATCGTATGAAATACCTGCAAGTTTCCGCGCGGCCGGTACATAACGCGGATCTGTCGTAAACACACCTGATACATCTGTGTAAATATCACATTTATCCGCTTTTAGTGCAGCAGCAAGTGCCACAGCTGTCGTATCTGATCCACCACGTCCAAGTGTTGTGATATGCATATTATCTGCAATTCCTTGGAAGCCTGCCACAACAACCACTTTCCCAGCACTTAATTCCTCTTTTATTCTTGATTCATCAATATCGACGATTCTTGCGTTACCATGTACTTGCTCTGTTTTCATACCAGCCTGCCAGCCTGTAAAGGAAATGGCATCATAGCCTTTTGCTTGCAGCGCCATCGTTAATAAGGAAATGGTCACTTGCTCTCCAGTTGCAAGCAGCATATCCATTTCTCTTTTGCTCGGATGATCTGTGAGTTCTTCCGCTAGGTCTACTAGAACATCCGTTGATTTACCCATTGCCGACACAACCACAACCACATCATGTCCGGCCTCGCGTTCAGCGATGACCCTTTCTGCAGCATTGCGAATTTTTTCTGTCGATCCAACAGACGTTCCGCCAAATTTTTGTACAATTAGTCCCATGTCTACCACCCTTTTTCAAAAGATCACGTGTGAGAGAAGAGGCAAGAAGCGGCTTTGGAGACTGCCTGCTCACTGCAAATAAAAAAAGCAATGAGAGAACAGATCTCCCATTGCTTTATAATCATCATCAAACGATGCAAACAATGAGATAGCCCTCCAAGAAATAAATTCTTGACAGCCCTACATTTCTTCAATGTACAGCCAGCGAATAAAATGAGTGGATTTTATTCACTTCGGCGACGCTCCCCTTTCAGCCCTCTTCCTAGACCCCATCGATCTCTGAAGGCTTACTTTTGAAGTTCGCACCTCTATCTTCAACAAACAACACGTTCATTTATTAAATTTAGTCACAATCTTAACAGACTTTTGGAAAAAGTACAATCTATTTTTTTAACGCTTCGATTAAAAGCTCGGCCGTTTGTTTCGGGATGCCAGCCTCCTGAAAGTCTTGGATAGAAGCTTCTTTCATCTTTTTCACAGAGCCAAAATGTTTAAGAAGCTGTTTTTTACGCTTTTCTCCGATACCTGGCACATCGTCTAAAATAGATTGAAATGCATTTTTTCCGCGCAGCTGCCGGTGAAAGCTAATCGCGAACCGGTGCACTTCATCTTGAATACGCTGCAATAAATAGAAGGCCTGGCTATTCCGCTCTAGTGCAACAATTTCCAGTGTATCGCCCATCATCAGATTCGATGTCCGGTGCTTTTCATCTTTGACTAGACCTGCTACTGGGACAGACAGATTCAATTCATTTTCAAGCACATCTATCGCTGCATTGATCTGTCCCTTTCCTCCATCAATTAAAATCAAATCTGGTAGCGGGAGCTCATCCTTTAACACGCGGGTATATCGCCTTCTAATGACTTCACGCATCGATGCATAATCATCTGGACCTGTGACTGTTTTAATTTTGTATTTTCGGTATTCCTTTTTATACGGCTTCCCGTCCTGAAAGACGACCATGGCAGAAACCGGGTCTGCACCTTGAATATTCGAGTTATCAAATGCCTCAATCCGGTAAGGCATATAAATATTTAGCGCATCTCCAAGCTGCTTCACTGCACCAATGGACCGCTCTTCATCACGCTCAATGAGCGAAAATTTTTCTTTTAAGGCAATTTTGGCATTTTGATGGGCAAGTAAAAGCAAATCCTTTTTCTTTCCTTTTTTCGGCTGATGAACGTTCGTCTCAAGCAATTGTTCAATCATCTCTTGATCTACGCTATCTGGCACTAAAATTTCCTTCGGCAGAAAGTGGTTGTTTTTTGCATAAAATTGTCCCATAAACGTGAGAAACTCTTCCTCAGGATCTTGATACATAGGAAACAGGCTGACGTCGCGTTCAATCAATTTCCCCTGCCTGATGAAGAAGACCTGGACACACATCCAGCCCTTGTCATAGGCATATGAAAAAACATCTCGATCTGATAAATCGCTCATCGTCATTTTCTGCTTTTCCATCGTAGAGTCAATGTAAGCGATTTGGTCTCTCAGTTCTTTTGCCCGTTCAAACTCTAATTGTTCGGCGGCTTCCTGCATTTTTTCGGTGAGTTCTTTTTTGATTTGCTGATGTCCTCCGTTTAGAAACCTTATGATTTCGTCCACGAGCTGCTTATTCGTTTCTTCAGAAATGTCATACACACATGGCGCGAGACATTGTCCAAGATGATAATATAAACAGACGCGATCAGGGAGGGTGGCACATTTTCTGAGAGGATATAAACGGTCGAGCAGCTTTTTCGTTTCACGTGCTGCCTGTACGTTCGGGTATGGTCCGAAATATTTCCCTTTGTCCTTTTTCACATGACGGGTGACGATCAGCTTAGGATGCCGTTCATTCGTAATTTTAATAAAAGGATACGTTTTGTCATCCTTGAGCATGACATTGTATTTTGGGTCGTATTTTTTGATTAAATTTAGCTCTAAAATGAGTGCCTCGATATTAGAAGAGGTGACAATGTATTCAAAGTCCTCAATTTCACTGACAAGCCGCTGCGTTTTGGCATCATGAGATCCAGTGAAATAAGAGCGTACTCTATTTTTTAAGACCTTTGCCTTCCCCACATAAATGACTGTATTTTGTCGATCTTTCATTAAATAGCAGCCTGGTTGATCTGGCAAGACCGATAGCTTTTCTTTGATCATTTTGTTCATATTTTCATCCGTCCTTGTTTTCCTCTTTCACTCCTTCTAGTGTATCACGAACATTTGTTTTATACCATGTTGAAAGAAAAGCGGCTCTCGTCTTTACGAGAACCGCTTCAGTGAGTATGCCGCTAGGGCATAGACAGGTTTATAGATGTTTGTTAACAAGCTCAGCAAGTGCTTCTTTTGGTTTGAAACCAACAGACGTTTCTACGACTTCACCGTCTTTTAAAACAAGAAGTGTTGGAATACTCATCACGCCGTATTTACCAGCAGTTTCTTGGTTATCGTCTACATCAACTTTTACAATTTTCATTTTATCGCCCATTTCTTGATCAAGTTCTTCAAGAACTGGAGCAATCATTTTACAAGGTCCGCACCATGGTGCCCAAAAGTCAGCAAGAACAACACCTTCTGCAGTTTCTTGTGAAAATGTTGAGTCAGTAGCTTTTACGATTGCCATTATTCATTCCTCCAATGTAAATTATGATTTTTAGTATAGCATCTACCAATGTGACTTGCGAATGAAATGCTTACGAATCTTTTTTTATGAAATGAATTAAAAAACAAACCGTACAATCGCACCAATGACAACAATTGCACCGATAATCATGAGAATCGTTCTAAGCATATAAATAACTCCCTTTCCGCTTCGTTTACAATGTATGATGCCCCAACATCCTGCTCATCAAACATTTAAATATGCGATCAAGCGAGATCAATCGTAATCATCACCACAGACATTGGCGGCAGCTCTATGGTCAACTCACCGGGTTTTACAGCAAATTGCTGAAACTCTGCTGGCTGGACAGCATGAGGATCATCAAATGTGTTGTGCGCATTCATGCGGTCTGCTGTCAGCACGCGGCCTGTGACTTTCGTTTCTGCATCCAAACCTTCAATGGCAAGGGATACTTCGTTTTGTTCATGTGGATTCAGGTGACAGAAGCTAATATGCATCTTATCTGACGAACGCGAAGCTGACACACTAACCTGAGGTATTTTTTCACCACTGCGTTCATAAGGCGTTGACACGAATTCCACTTCAAGTGCTTCCTCCTCTTGATGCACTTGAAACATGTGAAACACATGATACGTAGGCGTCAGAAGCATCTTTTCGTCTTCCGTTAACACCATTGCTTGCAGAACATTGACCGTCTGGGCAATATTCGCCATATGAATCCGCTGGCAATGACGATGAAAGATATGAAAATGAAGGGCACAAACAAGTGCGTCTCTTAGTGTGTTTTGCTGATACAAAAATCCTGGATTCGTCCCTGGTTCTGGGTCATACCATGTTCCCCATTCATCAATAATCATCCCAATTCGCTTGTCTGGATCATAACGATCCATGATCTCTCCATGATCCACGACAAGCCGTTCCATCTCATAGGCTTTTTTCAACGTGATAAACCATTCATCTTCATCAAATTCAGTCGCTGATCCTTTCTTCTCCCACGTACCAGGTACAGTGTAGTAATGCAAACTGAGTCCATCCATCCAAGGAGCGGCCCGCTCCATTAATACTTTTGTCCAATTCACATCATTTGAATTGGCGCCGCACGCAATTTTGTATATCGTCTGACCTGCAAACTCTCTCACATACGTTTGATATCGTTTATATAAATCGGCATAGTATTCAGGCGTCATATTCCCGCCGCAGCCCCAGCTTTCGTTTCCTACACCAACATAGGTCAGATCCCAAGGTTCTTGTTTTCCATTTTGAATGCGCCAATCAGACATAGGTGTTCCCTTTGGAAAAGTGATGTACTCGATCCAGTCTGCTAATTCTTGAACAGTCCCACTTCCCACATTTCCGCAAATATAAGGCTCACATTCAAGCAGCTCACACAATTTCATAAATTCATGCGTACCAAATGCATTGGATTCAACCGTACCACCCCAATGAGTGTTCACCATCGGCTTTCGTTCGCTGAGATCTCCCACACCATTTGCCCAATGATACTCGTCTGCGAAGCAGCCGCCCGGCCACCTAAGCACCGGAATATGTAATGCTTGAAGGGCTTTTAACACATCCGTACGAATCCCCTCAATATGCTCAATCTCTGAATCTTTTCCGACCCAAATCCCGTCATAAATCCCTCTTCCTAAATGCTCTTGAAAATGTCCATAGATGTGTTTAGAAATACGTCCGATCACGTCATTCACTTTTACTGTCCCCTTCACTTGTCAACCGCTCCTTTGTGTATTGATTACATACAAAAAAACCCAGAATACCTAGGCATTCTGAGTGTATGAGCGTTACGAGTGGATATTCATCTTTTTTAACTCTTCATTCAAAAGCGGTACCACTTCAAACAAGTCACCGACGATTCCGTAATCGGCAATTTTGAAGATCTCAGCTTCTGGGTCTTTGTTAATCGCCACAATGACTTTACTGTTAGACATTCCAGCTAAATGCTGAATCGCCCCTGATATCCCGCACGCAATATAGAGATCAGGTGTGACGACCTTGCCTGTTTGCCCAATTTGCAGGGCATAATCACAGTAGTCTGCATCACAGGCACCACGCGAGGCACCTACTGCTGCGCCCAGCGTCTCAGCGAGTTCATTCAGCGGTTCAAACCCTTCCTTGCTCTTGACCCCGCGTCCCCCGGCGACGATGACCTTTGCTTCAGATAAATCTACACCTTCTGACGTTTTTTTAATGACTTCCTTCACGATCGTTCGCAGGTTCTGAATATCGACAGAAACGGGTGTAATGTCTCCGCTTCGTGAGGCATCCCGCTCAAGAGGTGCCACGTTGTTCGGGCGTATAGTCGCCAAAAGCAGACGATCTGTTGAAATCACTTTTTCGAAGGCTTTTCCAGAGTAAATCGGTCTTGTGAAAACAAGATGTTCTCCGGTAACGCTTACATCAATCGCATCTGAAATGAGACCAGTCTGCAAGCGTGCAGCTATTTTCGGCGACAAGTCTTTTCCGATAGACGTATGGCCAAAGAGGACGGCATCTGGGTTGACCTGATCTAATATGGCTTGAAGTGCTTGCGCGAAACCATCTGACGTATAATATGAAAGGTGCGGATGCTCCACAATCATGACATGATCCGCTCCATAGTAAAGCAGTTCATTCGCTAGGTCTTTGACGTTATCCCCTATTAACACGCCAATGACTTCACCGCCATCTGCCACTTGATGAGCGGCAGCAATGGCTTCAAATGTCACATTTCTTAATTTACCGTCACGACTTTCTCCAAGTACAACAACTTTTTTACTCATCTTTCAAGTTCCCCCTTGTTCTCGTGATATCGTAAAGTGGATGTTTAGATGATCTTTGCTTCATTTCTTAATAAATCCGTCAGTTCTTTGACTTGATCCTGAAGCTCACCGCTCAGCACCTTGCCACCCTCTTTTTTCTCCGGTAAGA
Organism: Bacillus sp. FSL R7-0672; assembly: GCF_038601465.1. Classification (NCBI taxonomy): domain Bacteria; kingdom Bacillati; phylum Bacillota; class Bacilli; order Caryophanales; family Bacillaceae; genus Bacillus; species Bacillus sp. FSL R7-0672. The sequence goes on from NZ_CP152010.1 coordinate 2,533,909, forward strand.
AACGTTCAATTGTTTTGATTTTATATGGCACATCGTCTTCATCCAGATCTAAATCATCCAGTTCCAATTCTTCTAAAGGCTTTTTCTTTGCCTTCATAATGCCAGGTAATGATGGATAGCGAGGCTCATTGAGACCTTGCTGCGCAGTGACAACAAGCGGGAGCTCAGCAGAAATGACTTCCACATCACCTTCTGCATCTCGTTCAATCGAAGCAGAGCCGCCGTCAATTTGAATACTTGTAATTGTTGTGACATATGAAAACCCAAGTAATTCAGCAAGACGCGGGGCAACCTGTCCAGAGCCCCCGTCAATTGCCACATTCCCTGCTAAAATCAAGGAAGCCTCTTTGTCTTTTAAATAATGGTAAAGAATTGTAGAAGCTGAATATTGATCCCACTCTTCTAAGTCGTCTTCCACATTTAATAAAACAGCTTGATCGCAGCCCATAGCAAGCGCTGTTCGCAGCTGCTTTTCCGCATCCTCACTGCCAACTGTCACAACGGTCACTTCTCCCCCGTGCTCGTCGCGAAGCTGGATGGCTTCTTCTATGGCGTACTCGTCATAAGGATTAATAATGAACTCTGCTCCATCTTCTTGAATTGCACCAGACTGAATGGAAATCTTCTCTTCCGTGTCAAACGTACGCTTCATCAAAACAAATATATTCATCCATTTCTCCCCCTTGTTTCGTTTGAATCCTTTATTCCCCTTTAAAATTCGGTTTGCGCTTTTCGATAAAGGCTTGTATACCTTCTTTGGCGTCATTCGATTGGAAAATCTCACCGAACTTTTTGGCTTCTAGCTTCATACCGCCATCATATGAATACAATTTTGTCGCATTCAATAAATCCAGCACATACTCGAGTGACTTTGGACTTTTCGTTGCAAATTTTGACGCAAGTGTTTTGGCTGCTTCGAGCGCCTTTTCCTCTGTTTCTGCCAGCTTTGAAACGAGTCCGCAGGCGAATGCTTCTTCACCTGTAATCGGTTCAGCTGTACCCATCATTTCCAGCGCTTTAGCAGAACCAACATAGCGCGGCAGGCGCTGCGTACCGCCGAATCCCGGAATGATGCCGAGGTTTAGTTCCGGCAATCCAAGCTTCGCATCTTTTGTTGCGATTCGGATATCACAAGACATGGCAAGCTCAAGGCCCCCGCCTAATGCAGCTCCATGAATTGAAGCAATGACCGGTTTTGGACATTGTTCAATCCGTTCAAAGACCTGCTGCCCTCTGTCTGCAAGGCTTGAATAGTCAGACTCTTCCTGTAACGTCGTAAATTCCTTAATATCAGCACCTGCTGAGAAAAATCTACCTTCTCCGTGGATCACAATGGCTCTTACTTCTTCATTTTGTTCGAGCTGGTCAAACATCTCATTAAGCTCGGTGAGCAGCTGAGAAGATAAGGCGTTTGCTGGTGGATGCTGAATCGTGATAAGTGCTATCTGTCCTTCATGATGTAAGGTGAGTATCTTTTCCATGTCAATCATCCTTTTTCAAAATGTCTTTAAGATTGATGTATTCCGTTTAAGAGTAGATCACGTACGTTTTCTGCGAGTGCAGGAAGATCATATTTTTGATCATTCATGACCCATGTTGTAGCGGTTTCATCAATCGTCCCAAATACCATTTGTCTCGCTAAACGGACATCTAGATTTTGTCTGAACTCTCCTGTTTTCTTTCCTTCTGCTAAAATCGACTCGAGCATATTTAAATACCCTTTCAGCACCTCATTGATTTTTTGCCGCAGCTCAAGGTTTGACTGCCTAAGTTCAAGCTGTGTCACAAGAGCCAAATGATGATTTTGCGCAAGCATACGAAAATGCTCCTCAATGAGCAGTAAAAGCTTTTCTTTCGCCGACGGCTTCTTTTGAATATCTGTTTCCATCCGTTCGATGAATTGTCCCATTTTTTCTTTGAACAATGAGATCAAAATATCCTCTTTATTTTTGAAATAAAGATAAATGGTTCCGTCTGCTACCCCTGCTTGTTTCGCAATCTTTGAAACTTGTGATTGGTGATAGCCGTTCTCTGCAATCACCACAACTGCTGCATCAATAATTTGCATGTACTTCGGTCTTTTCTGCTTCAATGTGCTTCGTCCCTTTCTGGATTGAATGAGTATTCATTCATAACTTTATGTTAAAAAGAAACGGGGGATTTGTCAAGTGATCTTCTCTTTCTTTTCCACCTTTAACATACCAGAGCAGACAGTCAACATTCAAATCATCCGGCCGATGGACCGGATGATGCAGGCCGTTATGTTTTCGATTGATCGGCAGGCGTTTCAGATGAAGAAGCGTGCTTTCTTTTTTCTTCTTCAATTAATACTCTGCGCAAAATCTTCCCAACGGCTGTTTTAGGCAGTGATTCTTTAAATTCATACACGCGCGGTACTTTAAATGAGGCAATTCTCGTCCTGACAAAGCGATCAAGTTCGTCCTCTGTTAAGTAGGCACCCTTTTTCGGCACAACAAATGCTTTCACTGTTTCTCCTCTGTACGGATCTGGAATACCGGCGACGACGACTTCTTGTACAAGCTCATGCTCATAAAGGGCTTCTTCGACTTCTCTTGGATAAATATTATAGCCGCTCGCAATGATGACATCTTTTTTCCGGTCGACGATATAGAAAAAACCGTCCTCATCCATATACCCTATATCTCCGGTGAAAAACCAGCCATCTCGTAATACAGCCTCTGTCTCCTCTGGCTGATTCCAGTATCCTTTCATGATCTGGGGGCCTTTAACAATGATTTCCCCATGCTCATATGGTTCTTTGAGGCCTCCGGTTTCTTCGCAATAAATACCTGCATCTGTATTAGGCCACGGACAGCCAATGCTGCCTGTTTTGTTCGCTCCCCATAAAAAGTTAGAATGAGTGACGGGTGAGGTTTCTGAAAGTCCGTACCCCTCCACTAAGCGTCCTCCTGTTAATTTTTCAAAGCTTTGTTTGACTTCAACAGGAAGTGCCGCTGAGCCGCTTAGACATGCAGAGATGGACGACAGGTCATACTTTTCAATGTTCGGATGATGCAGCAAGGCGATATACATTGTTGGTGCGCCTGGAAATAGCGTCGGCTTCTGTTTTTCAATGGTTTTGAGGGTATCAGCGACATCAAAGCGTGGAAGAAGAATCATTTGATGTCCTTCTTTGACAGCAAGATTTAAAACGGTCGTCATTCCGTAGACATGAAAAAACGGAATGATGCCGAGGATGCGTTCTTTCCCCCTGGTCGTTTTATACATCCAGGAAGCGCACATTTCAGTATTCGCTAAAATATTCTCATGTGTGAGCATGACCCCTTTTGGTAACCCGGTCGTTCCGCCTGTATATTGCAAAACAGCGATATCCTCTTTCGGATCAAAGGCAAGTGCGGGTATCTGCTGTTCACCTTCCGATTTTTTCATAATCTGCGCGAAGTGATGAATGGTGTCATTTTTCTCCACTTGGATGACCATTTTATTTTTTCTTCTTTGCACAATAGGAAACAGTATGTTTTTCGGGAATGGTAAATAATCTTGTAGTTTAGTGACGATTAAGTGCTCCATTCTTGTCAGCGCTTTCATTTTATAAGCCTTTGGATACAACAAATCTAGCGTGATCAGCACTTTGACGCCGCTGTCTTCCATTTGATATTCCAGTTCCTTCTCCGTATAAAGCGGGTTTGTTTGAACAACGATGCCGCCTGCTATTAAAACAGCATAATAAGAAATGACCGATTGAGGACAGTTCGGCAGCATGATCGCTACTCTGTCACCTTTTTTCACGCCAATTTTCATCAGATGACTGGCTAGTTTCAATACGTCTTCTTGCAGCTGTTCATAGGTGATGTTCTTTCCTAGAAAATGAATGGCTGTATGCTCAGGTGCAGCCTCTGCGGAGCTGAATAAGTAAGATTGTAATGTTTCATTTGGGATGGTGAGTTCGTGGGGAATTTGATTCGGGTAATGCAGAAGCCAACGTTTATCTGACTGCATAAAAACCCTCCTTCCTGAACTTTCGTACTATTATATTATAGCAAACTTTTCCTTAGGGCAGTTTGCTTTTTTCTAATAGGGCTTGGTTCAATTGCACATGTTTACTTGTTCGCCGGTGTTTCGATAGAAGCTCTTTTTCCTTCATGATGCCACTGTTCATATAAACCGCCAATTGTACGAAATGACTCGTTGACTCTATCCACGATCTGTTGATGGATACTTGGATCATTCGGTAAATGCGTCTGGATGTTGTCGACTTGATACTTCCTCATCATGTCGATGTAAACCGTGAGAAAAATGGTGTCTTCTAAAATCCAGTAAATGACTTCATCCGCCACTTTTGTTCTTTTATGCAGCATTTGAATTCCTCGTTCATATTGTATGAGGATATAACCACTCGAATCGATTTGAATATAGGGACTCAAATCATCAAAAAATCCTGACGTTTGAAATGGACGTGCAATATACGGTTTGTATATGTCTCTTGGAAGGGATGTCATTTGAAGACAAGTATCAATGCGCTTGATCAATTCATCTTTTTGCAGAATGTGCTTCATGTCATTCGCCGCCTTTGATGAGATAAAAGCTGCCAAGGGGTTCCCTGACAGCTTTCTAACGTTGTTTTCTTCATTTCACAGGAACAGATAAACGGCACCAATGACCGCAAAAGTGCAGGCAACTACGATTAATACTTTTGCTAGCTTTTCCATGTCGTCTCCTTAAATGCCGGCTGCTACTACGTAAGACAGCCCAACTGAAATGATGAGTGAAATAAACCCGACCGCTCTATTATCATTTTCAATCTCTTTGTCTACTTTAAAACGAGGTGTTAAAAATTCAAAAATGAAATAGCTGACAAGCAGCATCACAAAGCCGTATACGCCCCATCCAACCATTTGAAGAAGGGAATTGTGCTGAGCGATTGAATGCTGAAACACATTCGCAATCCCAAAGATTTTCCCGCCCGTTGCCATGGCAACGGCTAAGTTCCCCCGCTGGATCTCTTCCCAGTTCTTATAGGAGGTGACGAGTTCAAAAATGGTTAGAAATAAGACGAGACACAGGACGGCCACGCTATAATAGGCGGCAATTTCCACAAGTTCATTTTCCCAAAAGGCTTTCATGCGTTTTCTCCTTTTTACTTTAATTCGACGATGGTGACGCCTGATCCTCCCTCACCTTGTTCGCCAAAACGAGCATTTTTCACACTTCGATGCTGTTTCAGTAATTCCTGAACCCCTTTTCTAAGGGCGCCAGTTCCTTTTCCGTGAATAATAGACACGCGCGGATAACCAGCTAATACAGCATCATCTAAATATTTTTCGACCCTGCTTAAGGCATTTTCATAGCGCTCGCCTCTTAAATCAAGCTCAAGCGAGACATGATAGTCTTTCCCTTTAACTGCCGTGATGGCTTTTTCTTGCTTAAATTCAGGTGCTGATTTGATAAATTCCATGTCTTTTTCTTTTACCTTCATTTTCAGAATGCCCATTTGGACACTCCATTCTTTGTCGCCTGTTTGTTCAAGCAGCGTTCCTTTTTGCCCGAAGGTGAGCACTTTGACTTCGTCGCCTGACTTCAGCTGTCTTACTGCTTTTTTCGCTGGCTCTGGCTTCTTCTTTCTGTCAAACTCAGGAACGGCTTCTTCAAGACGCTTTCGCGCATCAATGAGTTCATGCTCTTTGAATGAACGGTGTTCACTTTTTATCGAACGGAGCTCTTGAATGATATCTTCTGCTTCTTTTGATGCTTGTTCAATTTTCTTTTTCGCTTTCTGTTCAGCTTCTTCAAGCAGTTTTTCCTTTTGCTCATTCCATTCAAGAATTTGTCTTTGCAATTCTTTATGAAGCTTTTCTGCTTCTTTTCTATAGAATTCTGTCTCATGCAGTTCTTCTTCTGCTTGTTTCTTGCTATCTTCTAATGAAGCAATCATTTGGTCTACTTCATTATGCTCTGCATGCATATCCGCTTTTGCCCGGTCTATGAGGTGATCTGGCAAACCAAGACGCTTTGAAATTTCAAATGCGTTACTTCGTCCAGGCACACCGATGAGCAGGCGGTACGTTGGTGATAAGGTTTCAATATCAAACTCCACGCTTGCATTCGTGACGCCTTCCCGGTTATACCCATATGCCTTCAGCTCGGGATAATGAGTCGTTGCGATGACACGTGCATTCGTTTGATGCACTTCATCTAATATGCTCATCGCAAGAGCCGCACCTTCAGCTGGGTCTGTTCCTGCCCCTAATTCATCAAATAACACGAGAGAGTTAGAAGTCAAATGCTTTAAGATATCTACAATATTGACCATGTGAGATGAGAACGTACTCAAGCTTTGTTCAATGGACTGTTCGTCTCCAATATCGGCAAAGACTTGGTCGAACACAGCCACTTCAGAGCCTTCTTCAACTGGAATATGGAGACCCGCCTGTGTCATCAACGTCAGAAGACCTAGCGTTTTTAAAGTAACGGTCTTTCCCCCTGTATTTGGTCCAGTGATCACGATTGTTGAAAAATCCTTGCCGAGCTCAATATCATTTGCGACAACTTGATTCCGAGGCAATAGAGGATGTCTTGCTCGTTTTAAATAGATTTCTCCTTGATCATTCACAGCAGGTTTTGTGGCTTTTTCTGCCTTTGCATATTTAGCTTTAGCAAAAATAAAATCTAGCGTCTGCAGCTCCTTTACATTGTGAAGCAGTTCCCCAATGTGCTCTGACACGCTCTCTGTCAGCATTTGCAGGATCTTTTCAACCTCTTGCTTCTCTTTTAAACGGGTTTGCTGCAAGGTGTTATTTACATCCACGACCACTTGCGGCTCAATAAAAAGGGTCGCCCCTGATGAAGACTGGTCATGAACAATTCCGCCGTAATTCGAGCGGTACTCTTGTTTCACCGGAATAACAAACCGGTCATTACGAATGGTGACAATTGTGTCTGACAGCATTTTCGAAGCCGATTGTGAACGAATCATCGCTTCTAATTTATCACGAACCTTTGATTCTAGTGAGCGTAATTGAATGCGCAGTGAACGAAGTGTAGGGGTTGCATGATCAAGCACTTCTCCATTATCACCAATACAGCTTTCGATTTCTTTTCTGATTTCAGGCAGTAATATGAGCGTCTCAGCATATGTATGAAGGCGCGGTATGTCTACTCCATCTTCATACATGGACGTGAGAAAGCGCTTCATATTTTTCACCGCATATAATAGCCCTGCGATTTCCATCAGCTCAGAAGGGCTTAATGTACTGCCGATTTCTGCCCGTTTCACTGCGCGTCTAATATCTGTTAACCCGCCAAATGGCGCTGATCCCTTTAAGCGGATCACATCTTGCGCTTCTGCTACCTCTTCCAGCAAATGCTGAATGGTTTCTATATCCGTCAGAGGTGTTAAATCCTGCGCTCTTTCTTTTCCTAATGTGGATGCGGTATAGGACATCACTTTTTCTTTTACTTTATGAAATTCTAATGATGCTAACACTTTTTGTTGCAGCATGGTCCAGCCTCCTAACGACTACCTGTCACGCGTTAAAAACTTTTTGATCTCGTTTAGAGTAAAAGTATTCACGACATTTACTTTTGGTGTCCAGCCCTTTCTTGCAGCTGTTACACCGACTTCCATATGTTCCAGCATGGCGATGTTGTGCGCATCTGTATTGATCATGATGTTCACACCCGCTTCATTTGCTTTCATTAAATGCTCTGTTTTCAAATCAAGTCTTGACGGATTACTGTTGAGCTCAAGTGCAGTGCCTGTTTTCTTCGCAAGCTCTATGAGCTGATCTATATTTAAGGCATAGCCATCCCGTCTGCCGATCAAACGGCCTGTTGGATGTGCAATTAAATCGACATGCTGATTACGCAAGGCATTTTCAAGGCGTTCCATAATGACTTCTTCCGGCTGAGAGAAGCTAGAATGGATAGACGCAATGACAAAATCCATGTCTTTTAAAAAGTCATCATCATAATCTAACGATCCATCCGGCAGGATATCCATTTCGACCCCTTTGAAAATGTGAAAATGCTCGAATTCCTGATTAATCTTATCAATTTCTTTTGCTTGCAGACGCAAACGTTCTTTTGTTAAACCGTTTGCTACTTTTAAATATTGCGAGTGGTCTGTAATCGCCATGTATTCATAGCCTTTGGCGATACTTGCTTCCGCCATCTCACGAATAGAGAATGCTCCGTCACTCCATGTCGAGTGCATATGAAGGTCGCCTTTAATATCTTTCAGTTCTACAAACTGCATACTTTCTTTATACGTATCAATCTCCGCTCCGGTTTCACGAATTTCTGGCGGAATGAGCGGAAGTTGAAAATGTGCATAAAAAGCGCTTTCGTCTTCAAACGTTTTTACTTCTCCAGTTTCAATTGTTTCCACACCATATTCGCTAATGCGCTCTCCGCGTTCCTTCGCAAGCTGACGCATTCGAATATTGTGATCTTTTGAGCCAGTGAAATGGTGCAGCGTAGTTGCGAATTGGTCTACTGTCACAAGCCGGAAGTCGACACTGATCTCAAAATCAAGGGCAAGCACAACAGATACCTTCGTATCACCGCTTGCGATAACATCTTTGACATCATCAAGTGCAACGAGCTGCTCTCTAACTTGCTCAGGATTGTCTGTTGCAATGATATAATCTAAATCTTTGACGGTTTCGCGAGCACGTCTTAAACTGCCGGCTCTTGAAAAACGGATGATACCTTTCATCTCTTCAAGGGCATAATCAATCCGCTCTGCCACATCTAATGCAAAGCCAATTGGCAGTCGTTCCGGCTGCTTTCCTGCTTCCTCAAGAGCTGCGAGAATCTTTTCTTCTGTTTTTTTGCCGAAGCCAGCAAGCGCTTGTACCTTTTCCGCTTCGCATGCTTCTTTTAGAGATTGTGCATCATGGACGCCAAGCTCTTGGTAAAGCTTAGCGATCTTCTTCCCGCCGAGTCCTGGTAATTTCAAAAGCGGGACAAGTCCTTCGGGCACTTCCGTTTTTAATTGTTCGAGTGTTTCTGATTGTCCTTTTTCGATATACTCAGTGATCACAGCAAAGGTTCCTTTTCCAATGCCAGGTAATGCTAATAGATCATCTATTTGAGAAAGGCTGCGGTCATCTTGCTCCAGTGCCGCTGCTGCTTTACGAAAGGCAGAAATCTTAAAAGGATTATCTCCTTTTAGCTCCATATATACTGCAATTGTTTCAAGAAGTTTGATAATATCTTTTTTATTCATCTCTCATCCTCCAGCCGCTTTGGCATCTTCCTTTATAAATATACAAACTTTTCCTTCATCCTACAACTTTCTGTCATGGAATGAGAAAAAACTTCTCCAAGAAAGGAGAAGTTTTTAAACTCCATACGTCGTCCATAAGTCTTTGACAAGACCGGACAGATAAGGGGTGTTGCTTACGATCGCATCTGCTAATATGGATTTACTCAACATTGTTTGCAGTGCATCGACTGGAAGTAATGCAGCGACAAACAAGAGAATAAATACAAATAGATAGGTTTCAAGAAATCCTAAAACACCGCCAAGCAGTTTGTTGACCTGCTTAATCACAGGTATACTTGCAATGGTTGTGAGCAATCCGCCAATGATGGCGAGCAGGATTTTGGTCAAGATAAACAGAATGATAAACGCAATGGTATTATAATAAGCTGTTTCTAAATTCCCACTAAAGAAAGCGAGCTGCGCTTGACCGCCGCTAAAATTAGGTGCTGGAATCCACGTAAGCTGTGGTGCAAGTGACTGATAAAACATGGAAGCCACTAAGATAGAAACAACAAAGCTGATCAATTTAATAAATTGAAGAATAAACCCGCGTTTTAGACCGACAAGCGTTCCCATAAGAAGCAAAAACAAAATGATGATATCGATCACGGTAATTTCATTCCTTTTCTTTAAGCTGAATCTCTAGTTTTTCGTATTGCTCTTTTAATTTCATGTAGTCGTGGACGACATTGACTGCTGTCAGTACAGCTAGTTTGTTTATATCAAGGTATGGGTTTTTTTCATTTATTTCTCTCATTTTATCATCAACAATTGAAGCAACGTGTCGCATATGCATCTTCGTTTCTTGACCGATGATCGTAAAGGACTGTCCGTAAATCTCAACTGTTGTTTTTGTTGTTTTCGTTTTACCGCCGTCAGACAACGTTTCTCCTCCATTCCACGAGAATCCTAGTCTCTATCATAACATGTTTAGACATTGAATGGAAAGACGAGCCCTTCCCTGTTATGGTACACTTTAGAAATCAATGATATCAAGGTAAAAAGGAGTTATCCACTGTGCCCCAATCCGTCTTAAAAGCAACATCAGAAGACCTTAAAAAAATGAAGAGCGCGTATGCGCACCACTTAACTGATACGTTACCACCAGGCGCCCTTTTTCAAGCCAAGGTTCCTGGCTGTACGATTACAGCCTATCGATCTGGAAAAGTGCTGTTTCAAGGACAAAAGGCAGAAGCTGAAGCCCGTCAATTCAGCCATTTAAAAGCAGCTGATACGAAGAGCCCAAAAACACCGGCTGTCACAAAATATAGTCCGCCGTCAGGGATTGCTTCTATGTCCGTCATCGGTTCAGATGAAGTAGGAACAGGTGATTATTTTGGACCGATAACGGTCTGTGCCGCCTATGTTGATGCCAGCCAGCTTGCTCTCATGAAAGAGTTTGGCGTAAAAGACTCAAAAGGCCTAAAAGACCCGCAAATTATCAACATTGCCAAAGATCTCATCAAAACCATTCCGTTCAGCCTTCTCGTGCTCCGAAATGAAAAGTACAATGCGATGCAGGAAAAGGGCATGAGCCAAGGGAAAATGAAGGCGCTCCTTCATAACCAAGTCATCACCTCTGTGCTAGAGAAATTAGACGGGAAGCAGCCTGAAGCTATTTTGATTGACCAATTTGCAGAACCGGGCATTTATTTCAAGCATCTTGCTGGGAAAAAAATCATTCGAGAGCGGACGTACTTTAGCACAAAAGCAGAAGGCATTCATCTGTCAGTTGCTGCGGCTTCCATTATTGCAAGGTACGCTTTTTTAATTGAAATGGATAAGTTATCTAAAGCAGCTGGGTTTGACATCCCAAAAGGAGCCGGTCCTCATGTGGACAAGGCGGCTGCAAAGCTCATCAAGCTGCACGGCGAAGAGGCTTTACGTCAATTTACAAAACTGCATTTTGCCAACACACAAAAAGCGAAAAAATGGCTATAAAAAAGAGCTAGGCCCATAAGGGAACTGACCCCATAAGATGAGACAAATAAAAAACACCTTCAAGTTTGAAAATGGATCGTTGTGATCCGAAATAAAACATGGAGGTGTTTTTTCTATGGGGACAAGAGTGAGTTATCCGGTTGAAGTCAAACAGAAGGCTGTAGAAATGAGATTGGCAGGCGTACCTATGAAAGAGATCATGCAGAAATTGAATATCAAGAATAAGACGCAGGTTCAGACATGGGTGAGGTGGCATAAAGCTGGGGATACACACCGGTTCGAACAGCCTGTTGGAAAACAATATACCTATGGAAAGGGTCCCGAGTACTCTTCCGAATTAGAGAGACTGCAGGCAGAAAATCGCTATTTGAGTCAACAGAATGAAGTTTTAAAAAAGTACAACGAATTGGAAAGGAAGTTGATAAGGAAACGTCAATCAAACTGGTAGAAGAATTGTGCAAAACGATGACGGTACAGGACATCTGTGTCCATTTAGGCATCTTACGTACTTCGTATTATAGATGGAAAAAGGATCTGACTCAGAATCATTCTAAAAGACAACTAGAGAAACAGGTCGGCACGTTGTGCCGAAAGCACAAATATCGATATGGTTATCGAAAAATCACAGCTATACTAAAAAGGAGAATGCGTATTAACCATAAAACTGTTCAACGCATCATGCAGAAAAACCAGTGGCAATGCCGGGTTAAAATGAAAAAGCGTAAGAAGAATGGGCAGCCCTATGCCGTGGCCAGTAATATACTGGATCGGAACTTTCAGTCTGATCGCCCTCTTGAAAAACTAGTAACGGACATCACGTATTTGCCTTATGGACAGAAACAATTGTACCTTTCCAGTATATTGGATTTATATAATGGAGAAGTGATTGCTTTTACGATTGGTGATAAGCAGGACACAGACTTTATCTTAAACACACTTAATCAGCTCCCAGCACTGCCTGAGAATTGCGTGTTACATAGCGATCAAGGTTCTGTGTATACATCTTACGAGTATCAGAAAGCTGTTCATATAAAAGGCATTACCATGAGCATGTCCCGTAAAGGGACGCCCGCTGATAATGCCTCCATCGAATCGTTTCATTCCTCACTAAAGTCTGAAACGTTCTATCTTAACAGGATTGACCGCACTACGACCAGCATCGTAGAACGCACTGTCAAAGAATACATTTATTATTATAACAACATTCGTATTCAAACGAAACTAAACAACCAATCACCGATAAACTATCGGCAATTGGCTGTATAAAGGTGTTTTGATCCCTGTCTCAAAAACGGGGGTCAGTCCCTAAGGCCATAGCTCTTTTTTCTTTAACCGCGCAAGACGGCTTGATACGTATCTTCTAATGCTTTCAATACTTTTGTATGAACAGCCGTGACTTCTTCCTCTGTCAATGTTTGTTCCGGATTTAAATATTGGAGAGAGAATGCAACAGATTTTTTGCCTTCTTCCATATGTTCACCTTCATACACATCAAAGACGGATAGGTCTGTCAGTAAATCCCCGCCTGCCTCATAGATGACGCGCTCCAGCTGTCCGCTTGAGATATTCTGATCTACAACAAGTGCAATATCTCTTGTCACAGCAGGGAATCTCGGAATCGCTGTATATTTCATATCCTTCAATTCAGACGTCATCACATCTGTTAAATCAAACTCGAAGACATATGTTTCTTTTAAATCTAATTCCTTTTCAATGACTGGATGAAGTGCAGCAACAAACCCAATGACTTTTCCATTTAAATGAACATCTGCTGTACGACCTGGGTGAAGACCCTCACGCTCTGCTTGAACATATGTGATTTGGTCTGATACACCAAGCTTTTCAAATAGACCTTCTGCAATTCCTTTCGCTACATAAAAATCAACGGCTTTTTTCTCGCCCTGCCAAAGATTTTTATGCCATAAGCCTGTCAGCGCACCAGCGACATGCTCTTTTTCCACCGGTTTTGCTCCTTCAGCTTCTGCTAAGAACACAGAACCCGTTTCATAAAAACCAAATGAATCAGCTTGTCTTGCCAAGTTATATGCAACAGAATCAAGTAAGTTTGGCAGAAGACTTTGTCTAAGCACACTTCGTTCTTCACTCATTGGCAGGGAAAGTCTCGTTTTATAAGCTGGATTCAGTGCAAAAGCTGTAGACTTATGCTGATTTGTCAATGAATACGTGATCGCTTGAGAAAGACCTGCGCCTTCTAAGAAGCGTCTCACCTTTCTGCGCTTCACTTGGTATGGCGTGAGACCGCCAACTGTACCAGCTGTCGCAGGCAGTGTAGACGGGATATTATCGTAGCCGTATAATCTCGCAACTTCTTCAATGAGATCTTCTTCAATCGTGATATCCATTCTACGAGAAGGAACGGTTACGACAAGAACGTCATTTGATTCGCCCACTGTAAAGCCCAGTTTGTTGAAGATTTGAATCATATCTTCTTTTGAAATGCTCATGCCAAGCACCTTGTTCACACGCTCAGTGGATACGTGGATGACATTCATACTTGTTTCAAGGTGGTTTTCCTCCACAGTCCCGCTTAGCACTTCACCGCCTGCATAGATGCTGATCAATTGCGCTGCTCTTTCGGCTGCAGAATTCGTACGCTGCGGATCAAGTCCTTTTTCAAATCGTGTGCTTGATTCACTGCGAAGCCCCAAGTCTCTAGATGCTTGACGGACTGTTTGACCGTTGAAATATGCCGCTTCTAAAAGAATCGTTGTCGTTTCATCACGCACCTCTGATTCAAGACCGCCCATGACGCCTGCGACAGCGTGCGCTTTCGTTCCGTTAGTGATCACAAGATGCTTTGATGAAAGTGTACGTTCTTGCTCATCAAGTGTTTGAATGCTTTCGCTATCAGTCGCTTTACGTACGACCACTTGCTTTGAACCAAAGCGGTCATAATCAAACGCATGAAGCGGCTGACCGTATTCAAGCAGTACAAAGTTCGTAATATCGACGACGTTGTTAATTGGGCGAATGCCTGCATTCATCAATCTTGTTTGAATCCAAAGCGGTGCTGGTCCAATCTTTACATTTTTAATGATCTTCGCTGCATAAAGTGGATTCGCTTCTTGATCCTCAATTTTCACCGAAATATAGTCTGCTGCTTTTTCTGAAGACGTGTTATGTGCTGTATCAGGAAGTTTGATGTCTTTCCCTAAGATGGCTGCAACCTCATAGGCGACACCTAGCATATTCAGGGCATCCGCACGGTTTGGCGTTAAGCCAAGCTCAAGTACCGCATCGTCTAATTGAAGTGCCTGAAGGGCATCATCTCCGGGTTTGACGTCATTTGGGAAAACAAAAATACCTTCTGCATATTCCTTTGGTACGAGTTTGCTTTCGACACCTAATTCTTGCAGAGAACAAATCATGCCATGAGACTCTTCGCCGCGCAGCTTTGCTTTTTTAATTTTAAAGTTCCCAGGAAGGACTGCGCCAACCGTTGCGACAGCCACATATTGTCCTTTATCCACATTCGGAGCTCCGCAAATAATTTGAACCGGTTCGTCTTCTCCGATATCCACGAGACATTTGTTTAATTTGTCGGCATTCGGGTGCTGTTCTCGCTCCACGACGTGTCCAACGACAACTCCTTTAATGCCTTCGCCTTTATATTCAACGGCTTCCACTTCAATTCCGCTTCTTGTGATTTTTTCTGCTAATTCATCCGGCTGAATGCCTTCTAAATCGACATAGTCTTCTAACCATTTATATGAAACAAACATGTTGATTTCCTCCTCTTAGTCCTGCTTGAATTGCTTTGTGAATCTAATATCATTTGTGTAGAAATGGCGAATATCATCAATGCCGTATTTGAGCATTGCAATCCGTTCAACACCCATTCCAAAAGCAAAGCCTTGGTAAGTTTCTGGATCAAATCCGCTCATCTTCAGGACATTTGGATGAACCATCCCAGCTCCTAAAATTTCAATCCAGCCTGTTCCTTTACATACAGAACAGCCTTTTCCTCCGCATTTAAAGCAAGACACATCCACTTCGACAGATGGTTCTGTGAATGGGAAAAAGCTTGGACGCAGTCTAATTTCACGATCTTCACCAAACATTTTTCTCGCCACTGTCTCTAGCGTACCTTTTAGATCACTCATACTAATATTGTGATCGACAACAAGCCCTTCAATCTGCATGAATTGATGTGAATGAGTCGCGTCATCACTGTCTCGTCTATATACTTTCCCAGGGCAGATGATCTTCACAGGACCTTGTCCTTTATATTTTTCAAGTGTACGTGCTTGAACTGGTGACGTTTGTGTTCTGAGTAGTGTATCCTCGGTAATATAGAAGCTGTCCTGCATATCACGTGCCGGATGCTCCTTTGGAAGATTCAGCGCTTCAAAGTTGTAATAATCCGTTTCGACCTCAGGACCTTCCTCAACGGTATAGCCCATACCAACAAATAAATCTTCAATATCTTCGACAACAATCGTTAATGGATGTCTTGCCCCTATTTTGATTGGGCTTGCTGGCAATGTAACATCGATCGTTTGAGACGCAAGTTTCTTCTTCACTTCTTCTTTTTCCAGCTGTTCATTTTTTTCAGCAATAGCACCAGCAATCTGCTCTCTCACTTCGTTTGCGAGTGCGCCCATTTTTGGTCTTTCTTCTGCGGACAGCTTGCCCATTCCGCGAAGCACCTCTGTGATCGGCCCTTTTTTCCCTAAATATTGAACACGAATGTCATTGACTTCTTTGAGCGAGCTAGCTGCTTCAACCTTCGCTATCGCTTCTAATTCAAGCTGTTTTAACGTTTCTTGCATGAGTGTAATCCTCCTTTTGATATACAAAACCGCCTGGATAAACGGCTGTTTGATCGTTTGAAGACAATAAAAAAACCCGTCCTTCTAAAAAAGAAGGGACGAGTTGTGGTCGCGGTACCACCCTTGTTAAGCACAAATACATGTGCGAATAAGCTTCATTGACATAACGGAATCAAACGAATCCGGTTCACCTTTACGCAAAACTTGCGGTCCCGGTGACAACTCCAGAGGTGAATTCCTGTTTCAGCATTCCTTAAATGCACTTTCAGTCTACGATGCATTCTCCCTATCAGGCCGCTCTTTGAAACAATCTTCCTCTATCATGGTTTTTAAAATATTAGTTTCATTATAGTGAAAATGAGCGCATGATGCAACACTATCCACGCAAATGATAGACAAGAACAGCTGCTGCAACAGCCACATTTAATGATTCTGCCTGTCCATACATTGGCACATATAAATTGTGGTCTGTCATTTGCAGAATCTCTGGGTTTATACCCGCACCTTCATTGCCCACAATTAATGCAAACGAACCTTCTGCCGTTACGCTTCTATACGCTTTCGCATTGTTTAGAGCACTTCCGTATACAGGAATGCCTTGCTCCTTACATACTGGTATGGTCTGCTGAAGGCTTTGCTTTAAAATGGGCAGGTGGAAATGCGACCCTTGTGCGGAACGGAGCGTTTTTCCGTTAAACGCATCAACTGTTCCATCGCCTAAGATCACAGCATCAAGTCCAGCGGCATCTGCTGTCCGAATGAGTGTGCCTAGATTCCCTGGGTCCTGCACTGCATCTAATAGAAGAAGTCGTTCATACTTCTTTTCTTCAAATACAGGAACTGTACAAACTGCCGCGATGTGCTGAGGCGTTTCCGTTTCGGTCATGGCAGAAAAGGCTTCCTCGCTCAGTTCATACAGTTCAATGTCCGGATCAATATGAGAAGGAAGCTTATCAGGCGATGTGACCATTAATTCTTTCACAACTCCGCTCTTCAATGCTTCTTCCACTAAGTGGATTCCCTCCACGAGAAACAGCCCCGTTTTCGTTCGTTCTTTTTTCGTATGGAGCTTTTTCCACTGTTTAATGTTTGTGTTTTTAGCAGATTCTATATATTTCAAGCGACTTTAACTCCTTTAAATATCATGAATTTATTATATCTCATGCACACTACATAATAAACCTGTCTTTGAGACAGAATAGGGCTATTACCATCAAAAAAGGAGTGTGGGCAATGGATTTTAATTTAAGAGGCGCAGTCATTCAAAACATCACTGGCCATAATCAAGAGCAGCTTGAGCATACGATTTTAGATGCCATTCAAAGCGGTGAGGAAAAAATGCTGCCAGGCCTTGGCGTGTTGTTCGAAGTGCTATGGCAAGAAGCATCAGAAAACGAGAAAAATGAGATTCTTGAAACATTAGAGCAAGGCTTAAAGCCTCATCAGCAGCAATAAAAGAAGCCGGTTTGCTATCATAAGCAAACCGGCTTTTTCATTTAGCCAGTGATCGGTGTTTCCATCCGAAGCGCTGGATCACGCCAAATGTCGACCCATTTTTTAATCGCAAACACAATAATCACAAATCCTAAGATCAACATAATGATTGATAGCACCGCATTCAGCACGCTGTAACCTGATGCCTCGGGATTAAGGTATACATTTGCTACCATCCAATAGCCCGCATAATTCACTGTCACATATAAGTAAGCAAGTGGAATTAAACAAGTCAGCATATATCGCCTTTTATCTGCAATTTTTAATACAACGGTTGCTCCGATGATGAGACCGACCGATGCCATTAACTGGTTTGACACCCCAAACAGCGCCCAAATGGACCCGATGTCTCCAGAGTAAAGCAAGTAGCCCCACATAAAACAAGCAAGCGCACTTGCGAACACCGACCCAGGGACCCAGTCATTTCGTTTAAGCGGTTTATAAGCTTCGCCAAAGAAGTCTTGAATTAAATAACGTGCCACACGTGTCCCTGCATCAATAGCGGTTAAAATAAAAACAGCTTCAAACATAATGACGAATTGGAAAAAATAAGACGCCAAATGACCAAAGAACGGAATTCCCGTAAAGATATACGCCATCCCTACAGCTAATGTCACAGCTCCACCCGTTCTTCCTTCTAAATCAAGACCAATTTCCTTACTCAGCTGTGGAAGGTTCTCGACACTCATCCCGAGTGTTCTGAACACTTCTGGCGTACTGTTTATCGCAAAATAATCGCCTGGATGAAGAGCCGTAGCGGCAATTAACGCCATAATTCCAACTAGACATTCTACTAGCATTGCGCCAAAAGCGACAGGCTTCATATCACTCCAGCGGTCAAGCATCTTAGGCGTTGTCCCAGATCCAACAAATGCGTGGAAACCAGATATGGCCCCGCAAGCAATGGTAATCGAAATAAAAGGCCAGACAGGACCAGCTAAAACAGGACCTCCTCCATTCACAAACTCCGTAAAGGCTGGGAATTGAATCGTTGGATTGACGACAAAGATTCCAGCAATCAATGCGATAAAAACACCTATTTTCATAAAGCTGCTTAAATAATCCCTCGGTGCGAGCAGCAGCCAAACCGGCAATGCCGCAGCAAAAAAAGCGTAGACCGGCAAGGCAAGAGCAAGCGTTTTTGTATCAAGTGTTAAAAGATCGCCAAGTGCCGTTCCTTGAATATTCGGCCCAAGGAATACGCCAACCATCAGCAAAATAAATCCCGCAGTTGTGGCCTGTTTTAAATTGCCTGTCCTTTTATAATAAAGACCAACCCCCATCGCAATTGGAATCGTGATTCCGACTGCAAATGTCCCCCAAGGATTACGTTCTAACGCATGAAGCACAACCATAGACAAACCTGCCATTGTGATCGTAATGATAAACAGCATTGCAAGCCCTGTACAAAATCCTGCGACAGGTCCTAGCTCTTCCTTCGCTACCTCTGATAACGATTTCCCCTTTTTTCGCATCGACGCAAATAAGACGACAAGATCATGTACAGCTCCGCCAATCACTGCGCCAATTAACAGCCAAAGGAGACCCGGTAAATACCCGAATTGTGCGGCTAAAATCGGACCCACTAATGGGCCGGCAGCTGCAATCGCAGCAAAGTGATGCCCAAATGTGACCCATTTATTAGTTGGCACATAATCCTTCCCGTCTTCTAATGTGTGAGCCGGTGTAGGATGATCGTCTGTCACCTTTAAGACCTTGACCATCATAAATGTGCCATAAAGACGATAGGCAATCGCTAAAATACACATAGATGCTATGACAATTGTAACCGCATTCATTTAATCATCCCCTTCGCACAAACAATTTGTTACAAATATAACATAAATTGATTGATTTTCCTCTCTTTTAAAACCGAGTTGACAAATAAGAATAATGTGTTTATTCTTAAGGTAGCTTCACCTACTTCCATAAACTCTCTTTTGACAGGGCATTCTTTAGGCTCTGTCCTTTTTATTGCTTTCATCTTACAAAAATAAAAGCCAGATCACATGTGCCTTATTCACTAGAATATTTTTTCTTCTTCTGCCAAAAACAGTTCTTTTGGCGTAACTTAAAATGACAGTTCATTTCCTGGGAAATTCAATGAAATAAAAAAAGCCCTTCCCCTATACTGAGGAAAGGCTTTCTTACTTAAGAACCGTACGTGATCTGCTCAACCGTTTTTTGATCAAGTCTTTTGATCACTTCTGTTAAAAGCTTCACTGCATTTTCATAATCATCTCGGTGAATCATCGCTGCATGAGTATGGATATATCTACTTGGTATCCCGATCGATAGTGATGGCACACCATGACCTGTTAAATGGATACCGCCAGCATCTGTCCCGCCGCCAGGCATGGAGTCGTATTGGTAAGGAATGTTCAATTCGTCCGCTGTTTGGACAACAAAATCCCGAAGCCCTTTATGAGATACCATCGAAGCATCAAATACAACAATCGTTGGCCCTTTGCCAAGTTTGCTTGTTGCTTCTTTTTCAGTAATGCCCGGCGTGTCTCCTGCTACACCAACATCAATGGCAAATCCAATATCAGGCTGGATTGTAGCCGCTGCTGTTTTAGCCCCGCGCAGGCCAACTTCCTCTTGTACAGTTGCAACACTGTAAGCAATATTCTCATGCTGAGTATTGTGTAAGTTCTTCATGACATCAATCGCAACTGCACAGCCGATACGGTTGTCCCATGCTTTTGCAAGGAGCATTTTTTCATCATTCATCACTGTAAACTCAAAATAAGGGACGATTTGATCTCCAGGTAGAACGCCCCACTCCATTGCCTGTTCTTTGCTTGATGCACCGATATCAATAAACATATCTGTGATCTCAATCGATTTTTTTCGAGCTTCAGGTGACAAGACGTGCGGCGGCTTTGAGCCAATCACACCTGTAATGTCTCCCTTTTTCGTTACAATGGTCACACGCTGCGCGAGCATGACCTGTGACCACCATCCGCCGACAGTTTGGAAGCGAATGTAGCCTTTGTCATCAATTTTTGTCACCATGAATCCTACTTCATCTAAGTGACCAGCAAGCATAATTTTAGGTCCGTTTGCGTTTCCTTCCTTCTTAGCGATTAAGCTGCCAAGGCGGTCACTAGAGACTTCATCTGCATATGATTCTATGTATGTCTGCATGACTTTTTTGACATCACGTTCATTTCCTGGAATCCCTTTTGCATCCGTTAGGTCTTTCAGCATAGTTAATGTTTGATCTAGCTTTGTCATTCCATATATCCTCCTTTATCTTCATGGTGCATTCTTATTATACAAAACCTTTTTCGTTCAATACGATCTTTTTATGAATATTTTTTCGTTTTACGAAATATTTTTTTAAAAAAAGTTGAAACCTTTTGGCCTTTTCATTCGTAGTATATCAGATAACGGTATTGGAGGTGCATCCTGTCATGTTTGTAATCCTCATTAGACTAGCTCTTGTTGCACTGCTTGTCTACATCTTCTACATGGCGGTAAAATTCTTCTCAAATCCGAGAAGAAAGCTGAAACAAGCACAATTAAAAGAAGGCTTTTATTTTATGGACGAACAACAAAATGCACGTAAAAATTTTAATTTCGTCTATAAAGGTGTCTTGTTTGAAGGGGAGAAGCATGTTCCGTCTAAGGATCATCCTCTATTTGTCCACTCCATTTACGTTTGGACGGAGTCACCTGAGAAGCTAAGTGAATTTACATTAGAAGACTTTGAAAAATTGGAGGAAAACATTATCGAACGTTATCCTCAAACAAAAATTGATTGGGATCAGCCCATTAAAAAAATCAAACAAAAAAAAGGAGCAGACACGCCGTCTTGATGGCGTCTGCTCCTTTTTCAGATGAACTTAATATATCCTAATATGATCAACTGCACCATGATTAACACTGGCATGCCAATTTGAAAGGCAGGATGCTTTGTTTTATGACGGAAATACTGCATCCCTAGATACGATCCGAAAGCCCCAAAAAGCACGGCAGCACTCCATAAGTGCGCCTCTGAAATTCTCCATTTATGCGCTTTTGCCCGGCGCTTGTCCTCTCCCATGAGAAAGAAACCATAGCCATTTACCAAGATCAGCAGCACAATCAACGCGATATTCATTCATTTCACCTCACATGATGAGCAAAAAAGATCACCCCTCGACGGAATGATCTTTCATATGACTTACTTGTCTAGTTGTGCTTTTGCAGCATCAGCAAGCTGATTGAATGCACTTAGGTCATTCACAGCAAGGTCAGCAAGCATTTTGCGGTTTACTTCGATACCAGAAAGCTTTAGGCCATGCATTAAACGGCTGTAAGAAAGACCGTTCATACGAGCTGCAGCATTGATACGAGTGATCCATAGTTTACGGAAGTCACGTTTTTTCTGACGACGGTCACGGAAAGCGTAGTTTCCAGATTTCATCACCTGTTGGTTTGCTACTTTGTATAATCTATGTTTTGAACCGAAATAACCTTTTGCTAATTTAAGAACCTTTTTACGACGCTGACGCGACACAGTTCCGCCTTTTACTCTTGGCATTGTAATTCCCTCCTATGATTCCTATTCCAAATTACTTGATGTTTGCAAGTTGTTGTTTGATACGTTTGAAATCTCCAGCACTTACGATTGCGCTCTTACGCAATTTACGTTTTTGCTTTGTAGATTTGTTAGCGAACAGGTGACTTGTGTACGCATGAGAACGTTTAAGTTTACCAGAACCTGTTTTTTTGAAACGTTTAGCAGATCCGCGGTGAGTTTTCATTTTTGGCATTGGATATTTCCTCCCTCTGTTACTTTACTTTTCGACTTTTGG
Source organism: Bacillus sp. FSL R7-0672 (assembly GCF_038601465.1). Taxonomy (NCBI): domain Bacteria; kingdom Bacillati; phylum Bacillota; class Bacilli; order Caryophanales; family Bacillaceae; genus Bacillus; species Bacillus sp. FSL R7-0672. The sequence continues at coordinate 2,556,192 of NZ_CP152010.1, forward strand.
TGCAAGCATGAGGAACATGCTACGTCCGTCCATCTTAGGTTTTGTTTCTACTGTTGCTACTTCAGCGCAAGCTTCAGAGAAACGGTCTAACACGCGCTGTCCGATTTCTTTATGCGTAATCGCACGCCCTTTAAAGCGGATAGAAGCTTTCACTTTATCGCCCTTTTCAAGGAATTTGATTGCATTACGGAGCTTCGTGTTAAAATCATGTTCATCAATTGTCGGGCTCAACCGAACTTCTTTTAAGCTAATGATTTTTTGATTCTTACGTGCCTCTTTATCCTTCTTCTGCTGTTCGAATCGGAACTTACCATAGTCCATGATTCGGCAAACAGGTGGTTTTGCATTTGCAGCAACTAACACAAGGTCAAGATTGGCTTTAGCAGCTATCTCCAGAGCTTCCTGGCGGGTTTTAATCCCCAGCTGATCGCCATTTTGTCCGATCAAACGAACTTCACGCGCACGAATACCTTCATTAACTAATTGATCTTTGCTAATAGTGAGCCACCTCCATGAGATTTTGAATTGAGTTCACAATTCATTTTGACCATTTCGTTGTATGTTTTACAGGCAAACAAAAAGTGTGGGCATATAAAACACCCACACTGCGAACATTTGCATGAAAAAATAAATGTACGGTCAACCTGTCAACTACAAACACGTGTCAATCAGGTGAGAAGCGGGTGCTTCTGCTTGTGATATCTATTCAATTCGTTAATTATTCTACACAATTTTCATTTGTCCGTCAAGTAAGCGAACTCTTGAAACAACTTTTTCATTTTAGCATGATTAATCGAATTGGGCAAGGCTTTTTCAAAACAATGACGCCATCAAAGAATGAATTGCATAAAGATTGGGATGACAATGACGGTCACAACTCCTACGACCACAACGGCGATACTTGCCATGGCCGCTTCTACTTCTCCCATCTCAATCCCAACAGAGACGCCAAGTGCATGTCCTGATGTACCGAGTGCAAGCCCTTTCGCCACTGGATTTTTAATTCGAAACCATTTTAAGAAGAAAGCACCTAGTGCATACACAATGACTGCATTAAATATGACCGCAAAGGCTGTGATATCTGCAATTCCGCCAATATCCTTTGCAATCGGAAGAGCAATCGCTGTCGTCGCTGCCTGTGGGAGCATACTTTTCATTACAGCCGCATCAAGATGAATTCCTTTTGCTACAACATACACAATTGTAATGGAGCAAAGTGACCCTACAAAAATAGCGGATAAAATCTGCCACCAATATTTTTTAAGCAATGCGCGCTGCTTATAAAGCGGAATAGCGAAAGCAATCGTCGCAGGCTCTAAGAAAAACTTGATAATCTTGCCGCCCTCATTATAATCTGCATAGGAAAAACCGCCAATTTTTAAAAATAAAATACCTAACACCATGGCCACAAAAAGTGGTGTGAATAAGAAGAAGCCTTTTGATTTTTTAAATAAGAATGTACCGATTCCAAAGGCGACCAATGAGACGACTATACCAAAATAAGGACTCATCGTACTTGTACCCATCCTGCATCTCTCCTTTAATGCGTACTTGAAGCTGGTTTATTAGAATGAGAAGGAGTCGATTTGCTCTCCTTTGTCTCTTTACGTTTCTGTGGTTTGTCTGATAATTGCATGAGAAGCTGCGTGAATAGCCCTGTCGCTGCTAGTAACATAATCGTTGCAATGATAATGACACCGACGACTTGCACACCTACTTCTTGCATGACACCTAGTGATTGAATAACCGAGATACCAGAGGGAACAAATAGAAAGCTAATGAGCCCTGTCAATGATGTACCTAATTGCTCCACTTGCTCCAGTTTGACGATTTTCGTTGTCAGCAAAACAAATAATAGAACCAGACCAATCACAGATGCAGGCATCGGAATTGGTAAATACATTGAAATGAGATTAGAAACGAACATTACGGTTGCAAAGATAAATGCTTGAGATAGAAATCCATATACTTTAGTGGCACTCATGCCCCTTCACCTCTTTCTTCGACTGCCCTCAGTATACGGCATGAAATAAATGAATGAAGCGTTTACAATCAAACTCGCCGAATTCAATGAATGAAATGCAGAAAACGAGTATTGAAATACAAATAAAAAAGCCGTCCTACTCTAGCAGGAGCGACTTCTTTAGTTCTTTGGCGTAAGTGCGGCTGACAGGAATAATCGACCCGTCTGTCATATGTAGATTATACGTCGAATTAAACCACGGCTGTACTTCTTTCATATGAGAGGTGTTCACGATATAACTTCGATGAACCCTCATAAAGTAAGCCTCAGGGAGTTTCTTTTCAATGACCACAAGCGGTTCTGTGACCTCATACATGTGATCCTTTGTTTTCACGACCTTTTTCCCCTCACTAAGCCCTACATACATGATCTCTTCTACTTGCAGAATGACAATTGAGTCATCAACTGAAATGGCTAGCTTTTGCTGATGGGGGATTTTCTCATCTGACAGCTGGTGGTCTTGCGTCTCAACAGATTTCCACTTTTTAAACTTTTGGATCGTTTGCAAAAGCCGTTCTTCATCAAATGGTTTTGTTAAATAATCAAGCGCACTGACCTCAAACGCCTTCAGCGCATACTGATCAAATGCTGTCGCAAATACAATCGCTGGCGGATCAGACATCCGGTTGAGCCTTTTGGCAATATCAAATCCATTTTCACCTGATAAATCAATGTCTAAAAAGAGCAGGTCCGGCTTATGATCCACCATCCGGTCAAAAGCAGATTCTATATTTTCTGCTTCCTCTATTTGAACATCCTCTTTCGTTCTGCGTAATAAGTATTTTAATTCGTCTCTTGCTAACACTTCATCATCTACGATTAATACGTTTATCAACGAAAATCATCCTTTTTTACATAGTCCATTGGAATGCGAAATGAGATGTCAGTGCCTTGACCGCTATGAATGGATAAAGCGGCTTGTCTGCCAAAAATCCCTCTTAACCGCTGATCTAAATTAAAAAGAGCCGTACCTGTTCCTTCTTTGGATTCAACAGGCGCTTTTAATAGCTGAGCCATCTTGTCATTCTCGATTCCCTGTCCATTATCCGTCACTTTCATATTGACATGCCCATCTTTCATCACAGCGGATACGATGACTTCACAGCTCGTTTGATGTTTAGGAAAAGCGTGTCTCACTGCGTTTTCAACAAGCACCTGAAGCACAAATGGTGGAATCATCACCTGCTCCAGCTCCTTTTCAATTTGAAAGGTCACATGGTATTTATTTGGAAACCTCGCTTGTTCAAGTGACAAATATGCTTCTACATGCTGAATTTCTTTATGAAGTGGAATGAGCAGCTGGCGGGCGCCTTGCAAATTGGATCGAAAATAAATACTCAGTTGCAGCAGCAGCTTCCTAGCCATCTCTACGTTCGTTCTACACAAGACAGAGATGGTATTAATGGCGTTAAATAAAAAGTGCGGATTCACTTGCGCTTGAAGCGCTTTGATCTCTGCATCTTTTAGCAGACGGCTTTGGGTTTCTGCCTCCCCAAGCTCAAGCTGTGTGGAAAACAGCATTGCCAGGCCTTCTGCAAGCTCCTCTTCCACCCTGCTTAATCCGACCGGAGAATTGAAATACATTTTTAACGTTCCGATCGTTTGACCATTGGAGGTAAGGGGCAGCACAATCGCCGCTTGAAGCGGGCAATGGGTGACTGAACAATTGATTTCATCTTTCGAATGCGCCTTCATAATTTTGCCGCTCATCAATACTTGTTTCGACAGCCCTGTAATGAGGCTTTTCGATGGAATATGATGATCCGTCCCATCTCCAACATGCGCTAAAATCTTTTCTGTATCGGTTAAGGAGACCGCATCTGTTTCTGTTAATCGATGAATGATCTCCGCCACGCTTTTACATGACTGTTCATTTAACCCTTGGCGGAAGAAAGGCAGCGTTTGATCGGCGATTGAAAATACACGGTGTGTCTGCATCGCCTTTGCCTGCTCTTCTTGCCGTATGACTGACTGTAAAATCGATAAAAAGATAAAGCTGCCAATTCCATTCACAAAAATCATCGGCAAAGCAATGATACTCACAAGCCCCCAAGCATCAGCAAATGGTCTTGCAAATAGAAGAATAATGATCATTTGCAAGGATTCCATTGCCACACCAAAAAGTGCGGCTTGGCGAGGTGTCACCATTCGATTCTTCCGCTTAAACCTGCTGCCGACATAGCCAGCAATCACACCGGCTAAAATCGAAGAAATCGCACAGCTGAGTGCCGTGCTTCCTCCTAATGAATAGCGATGAATCCCAGCTAGAAGCCCTGCACCAATGCCAACAAATGGCCCTCCTATTAATCCGCCCATTTCGATTCCCATGATTCTCGTATTGGCAATTGAGCTTGACGAGCCGAGATGATAGGAAAACTCATGATTCATGACCATCTGCTGCTGGATTTCAATTCCTGTGTAATTGCTGATAATACTAAAAGAAGCAAAAATAAAGACAAGGACTGCCTTTTTTCGAAACCCTTCATTATGAAGCAATAGATTGCGAAAGCCCTTCACATGGGCAAGCACAAACCCTAAAATAACGATGATCCCAACACGCTCGATCATCATAATAATTAAATGAAGCAAACCTGCCACCTCAATTGGATGTATGTATTATTTACTGTCTTTCTATTCTATCATGTGCGGTCAATGTTCAAATATCTCTCAAATCTTTTCTTTATTGCCCTCATCTTCTATTGTAAAATGAACTTGAGCCGTCACTTGCAATTGAAGGTAACACATACATAACAAGGGAGAAGATCATGAAAGCCGTATTTTTCGATTTAGATGATACTTTGCTTTGGGATGAAAAAAGCATTCATACCACTTTTCAGGAAACATGCCGCGAAGCGGAAAAAAAATATGGACTGAATCCAGAAACATTTGAACAGATTGTTCGTGAAGAAGCAAGAAAGCTGTATTCGTCCTATGAAACATATGATTATACTGTCATGATCGGAATTAATCCTTTCGAAGGACTGTGGTCCAATTTTAGTGAACCGATTAGCGAAGGCTTTCAAAAATTGAATGCCCTTGCACCTGAGTACCGCAAGAACGCTTGGACCAATGGCTTAAAAGAAGCAGGAATTGACGATGAGGCATTTGGACAATATTTGGCTGATTTTTTTGCAGCCGAGCGGAGAAAACGCCCATTTGTCTATGAAGAAACGTACCCTGTTTTAGACCGTCTGAAAGGCAGCTATGAATTGCTCCTTTTAACAAACGGAGATCCTAGTCTTCAAAAAGAAAAACTAGCAGGTGTTCCTGAGCTTGCGCCTTATTTTAATGAAATTGTGATTTCAGGAGATTACGGGAAAGGCAAACCTGACCCTGGCATCTTTGAGCACTGCCTTCAGCTGTTAAATCTAACAAAAGACGATGTGATCATGGTGGGAGATAATCCAAAAACAGATATTCTTGGGGCATCTCGAGCCGGGATTCAAACCGTTTGGATCAATCGACATGGCAAAAAGAATGAAACAGATGTAACGCCAGATTATGAAATCAAAGACTTACATGAATTGTTTGATATATTAAAATAGAACACAAAAAACACCCTTCTCCTGACGAGATTGGGTGTTTTTGTGTGCTCAAACTACACAATGACCGCTAGACTTTGCGCTTGCTTGTCTAAGCTGCGGGCTGCTTCTCCTACATTCATAAATTCCTCACTTGCCTGCTTTACAAGATCACGATTTGTAAACACGGTTGTCTTGGCCCGGCTCGTTCCGCTGCTGACCTTCTCTACTTCTGCATGAATCGCCTTTACATATTGATCTACTTTGACAATCGCTTCTTTTGAATTAGTTGCAAGCTTTCGAATTTCTGCCGCCACTACACTAAAGCCATTTCCATAGGAACCTGCATGGGCTGCTTCGATCGCCGCATTTAATGCAAGGAGCTGGGTTTGTGAGGAAATACTGTTAATCGTTGTAGCAATGGAGCTGATGGACTCTACCTGCTCTGTTAATCCTTCTAGTAAGCTCATATTTTGATCTGTTTCGTTTGCTATATGATCAAAGGAGACATTGACTCTTTGACTATGCTGGATGCCCACTTCTGCTCGCTCCATTAATTTCGCAGACATCTCCTTTAAAACGTCTACGACCTGTTTCATCGTGCTTTCTCTTTCTGTTATGTCTGTTGCGACTTTCACAACACCCACTACGCGTTCCTCTTCATTGCGGACAGGTGTATATGTCGCTTCAAGCCATAAGCTGTCACCATTTTTCGTCGTCCGCTGCACCTTTTCCTGAAAGACTTGCCCCTCTTTCAAACGCTTCCAAAACATTTGATAGCTTGCGTGTTCTGCAATATGAGGAGGACAAAACTGTCTATGTTTTAAACCAATCATTTCTTGCTTTGAATATCCCAGGGCTTTTGCAAAAATATCATTGACCCATAGGACTTCACCTGTCACATCAAATTCAATCATCGCCAGTGAGTGTTCCAATGCACGAAGTACTGCTGATCGCTCCAATACTTGTGATGATAAAGTGTTTGTTGTTTGCGTCATCGCTTTCATTCCCCCAATTTAACTCGAACCAATAGTACATACTTACCCATACTTTCGCACTATCTAAACGTATCATTCAAGGGACTGGATCACTAGTGGAGGATTTTCCCCAAAAAGAAAAAGCCAGTGATCTAAAGAGAAAGATCACTGGCTGCTTCGCTTGAAAAAGATTATTTTTTCGCTTCTGCTACTGCATGTTTCACAAAGGCTTCAAGATCCATTGTTTCTGAATCTTGCTCTCCGTATTTTCTTACATTGACTGCGCCATTTTCTGCTTCTTGATCTCCGACGACTAGCATGTATGGGACCTTTTGCATTTGCGCTTCTCTAATCTTGTATCCGATTTTTTCATCACGGCTGTCAAGCTCTACACGAAGACCTTCAAGCTGCAAACGTTCTTGTACTTTTTTCGCATAGTCTAAATGGACAGACGGTGAAACCGGTATGACTTGGAATTGTACAGGTGCCAGCCAAGTTGGAAGGGCTCCTTTGTATTCTTCAATTAAGAAGGCAACAAAACGCTCCATTGTAGAAACAACACCTCTATGAATCACGACTGGACGATGGTGCTTGCCATCTTCTCCGATATATGTGAGATCGAAGCGCTCTGGAAGTAAGAAATCAAGCTGTACAGTAGACAGTGTCTCTTCTTTTCCAAGAGCTGTCTTCACTTGAACGTCAAGCTTCGGACCATAAAATGCCGCTTCGCCTTCTGCCTCATAATAGTCATGACCAAGCTCGTCCATTGCATCCTTTAGCATCGATTGCGCTTTATTCCACATTGCATCATCGTCGAAATACTTCTCAGTATCTTCTGGATCACGGTAAGATAAGCGGAATGTGTAGTCATTCAAGCCAAAGTCTTGATACACTTCTTCAATTAGGCGAACTGTACGAATGAATTCGTCTTTGATTTGATCTGGACGTACAAAGATATGTGCATCGTTTAATGTCATACCGCGAACACGCTGAAGGCCAGATAAAGCACCTGACATTTCATAACGGTGCATTGTACCAAGCTCTGCAATACGAATTGGCAATTCGCGATAGCTATGCGGCTCGTTTTTGTAAATCATCATATGGTGAGGACAGTTCATCGGACGAAGAACAAGATCTTCGTTGTCCATTTCCATCACAGGGAACATGTCTTCTTGATAATGCGCCCAGTGCCCTGATGTTTTATACAATTCAACATTTGCAAGAACCGGTGTATACACATGCTCATAACCAAGGCGTACTTCTTTATCGACAATGTAACGCTCAATCACGCGGCGGATCGTTGCGCCTTTTGGCAGCCACAGCGGTAGACCTTGACCTACCTTTTGAGAGTTCGCAAACAGTTTTAGCTCTTTTCCTAGTTTACGGTGATCGCGTTCTTTCGCTTCTTCAAGCAGGCGTAAGTGCTCATTTAGATCATCTTTGCTGAAGAAAGCTGTACCGTAAATACGCTGAAGCATTTGATTGTTGCTGTCACCTCTCCAGTATGCACCTGCAAGGCTTAACAGCTTAAACTCTTTGATTTTCCCTGTTGATGGCAAGTGAATGCCGCGGCAGAGGTCAAAGAATTCACCCTGCTCATAAATCGTAACAGCTTCACCTTCTGGAATCGCTTCTAACAGCTCAAGCTTTAATTGATCACCAATCGCTTCAAAGCGTTTTTTCGCTTCTTCTCTTGATACTTCAATTCGCTCGATTGGCAGATTGCTGTTAATGATTTTTTTCATTTCTTTTTCAATCTTTGGTAAATCTTCAGGTGTGATGGCAACATCGATGTCCACATCGTAGTAGAAGCCATTTTCAATCACAGGACCTACGCCAAACTGAACGTGATGCTCTTTTCCATACAGGCGTTTGATTGCCTGTGCTAGCAAATGAGCTGTGCTGTGGCGCATAATATCGAGTGCCTCATCACTTTTATCTGTGATGATCTCAATTGTTCCACTTTCTAGTAGCGGCGTACGCAGATCTATTTCTTTACCGTTCAATTTACCGGCAAGCGCTTTTTTCTTTAGGCCTGGGCTAATTGATGCCGCGATGTCTTCTGTTGTAGCTGTTTTGTCAAACTCCTTGACTGCTCCATCTGGAAATGTAAGTTGAATTTGTTCTGACATCTCTGGTCACTCCTTTTTTTGGCAATATAAAAACCCCGCCCCCTGGAAAGGGACGAGGTTGAATAAACGGAATCGTGGTTCCACCCTTTTTCCCGTATTTGCAGCTTTCTTTTTCATAAGCAAACACGGCTTGTGTTTCGATAACGGGAATTCCCGTCAGCCATTACTAAAACGTTCACAGCTGATGTTCAAAGGTGGTAAAGCAAATGGTCCTCTGCTAGGAAGCTTTCAGCCAAGGCTTCCCTCTCTTTAAGCGGGTATTCATTTGTTCATGTCCTTATCAATACGGTCTCTGTATGAAGTTACACCGTATTATAAAACGTTTTTTCGTGAAAATCAAGAAAGCTTTTCACTTTTCTGTCCCAAATGGTCATGGACAAATTGAACATTGTGTTCTTGAAATGAATGAGCCGGGAATACCTCGACCCTTTCTTGAAAAATATTTTGAATGGTCTGTACCATCGAGTGACCCGTATCATTTGTAAACAGGTCAATCTTTTTGGGCGCTATGGATACGAGTGGTGCAATCAGCTGCGAATCAATATACATTGGATGCTCTCTTACAAACTGTCTGTCTATGTATTGTTTTTGATCACGCTCAGAAGCGTACCGAAATTCCCAAATCATCAGGCGATCCTGATGCACAACATGTACTTTTTCGAGCTTTGGTTCTTTTGCCATCACATAGTCTCGAAGCGATTGAATAAAGTTTTGATATTCTTGTTCCATTTTGTATTCTTCAATGGAGACTTCAACATAGTTCTTCAGCCTCCTGTCATACTCTGACAGTCTGAATGTCATAAATGAACCAATTGAAAAAATACCTTGCTGTAAAGAAATGGTCTCAAGCTCCTTTGTTAACAGGGCTTCTCTTGACGGTTCTTGATGAATGCCGGGAATATCATCTAAATCCCCATTCATGATGCTGTGGGCAATTGAAAGAATTTGGTGCTGCTCTTCAGGATCTTTAAATAAATACGTGTTTTCAAGAATGCTGCGCATGCGCTCATTTTCTTTGCATTCCAAAAAAAAGTGAACTAGTAATGGCCGCACAATGGACTCAAGTCCTTCTTTTGATTCCTTCGCCTCTATGAGAAGCCGGTCTTTCCCTTGTTGAATTGACATGTGATGCCGACTGTCCAAGTGTTCAGCAAGATGTAAAAAAGCGGCGGTATCATATTCATCTTCAAAGATTATTTCAAGCATGTTTGTCCCCCCTAACGACATCTGTTACATATATATGGGGAGAACATAAAAAATAGACGCCTAAAATAAATCAGGCATCTTTCTTTTTAAAATGAGCGGAACTGAGATAAAGATCAGATAAATCAAACAAACGATTGCTAAAGCGGCATAATTGCCGCTGACAAAGCTTGAGCCAAGGACATTTAATGCAACTGTACCCGGTATTAAGCCTAAAAAGGTAGCTGCCGTAAATGCACGATAATTTGCACGTGAAGCTGCTGCCGCATAGCTGACAAAGTCAAAATGGATTGGGGCAATTCGCAATAACAAAATGTAAAGAAACCCATGCTCCTGAATGCGGGACGTCACCGCTCTCAGCTTCCGGCTGCTTGATTCTGTATCCTTCTTTTTTGAACGAAAGGTTGTAGCAAGTAAGAAGGAGCCTGTTGCCCCGGCAGTAGCACCAACGAGGGCATAAATCGTCCCAAGGACACTTCCGAATGCCAAACCTGCTGCCAGCGAAAAGACCGTAAGTGGGACGAGAACAAACGGGCGAAAAAGAGATAAGAAAAGAAAAACAAAGGGAGCCAGCAGTCCAAATTGAAGCACCCAATTCTTCACATCTTTCGGCGCCAGCTGAAGATGCTGTTTGTTCAGCCACCAAAGTAAAACAGCGAGACCTGCAATCACGAGAAAAAGCAGCCATTTTCTTTTGTTCATTTCATTTGCTCCTCCTTCAGGTGATAGACGGTTTTATAAATGACGGCGGTTTTCTCCTTCGAGCAAGACTGCCTCTGCTAAATAGAGAATTCGTTCCATTAAACGAGCGGCTTTGACCTCTTCTTTTTCCCCGCGCTGTGAGTACGTAAAGTGATGCTTCAGTTCACTTGGTGCGAAATTAGAAGAGAAGAAAGTCGGCAGCTGCTCTGCCATACGGTATTGTAAAATCGTTCCGAGTAGTTCATCTCGAACCCAGCTTGTCATCGACTCTGCCCCAATATCATCAAGCATTAAAATAGGAGTGGATTTGACCATGTTCAGTTTTGATTCTAGTGTGTGATCGGCTAACGAATTTTTTAGCTCTCTCACAAATTCAGGCACGTACACAAGGAGGGATGGGTATTCCTTCTCCGCTAACTGCTGCGCAATGGCTGCCAGAATATACGTTTTTCCTACTCCAAACTTTCCGTGTAAATATAAGCCCTTCCCTTTGCCCGTCTCATCATAGCTTTGCAGGAATTGTCCTACTTTTTGAATGACTTCCTGCCTTCCCACAACGTTCAGATCAGAGAACGTCGCTTGAAGAACATTTTGCGGAATGTACATGCTTTTCATGAGTTCTTGCTGTTTTTTCTGTCTATCGAGCCGCAGCTTGACTGGACAAGGGGAATATTCAATATCAATACTCTGACCTTTGATCACAAGCTTCGGGTGATAACCGTCTAAAATCGCATTGACGTTCTCTTCATCTAAGCAATATGAACAGCCCTTCGACTGCTGCACATATTCAAAAAGCCGGTTCAAGCTGCGATTGATCATGTCTTCGTGTATGTCTTCTTGGTGCTCCTGTAAAAAGGTTTTTACATTTTCATCAGATAGTACACTTTCTTTAATCTGATTGTATCTTACACGAAAATCTACGCGCCCTTTTAGCTGTTCAAATGAACGACCGATCGGTTTCATCCTCATCTCACCTCATCTTAATGTGCATTGTACTTTTTCATATTTTTAAACTGATCTAACAGTTTTTCTTTTTCTCGTTCGAGGTCTTCTGTCGATAGGTTGTCTGTTTGTTCTTTTGCCGGCTGTTCTTTCGTTTCGGTTTCTTTCATCCAGTCAGGAAGCTTCTCTTCACGGACAACTTTCCCTGATCCGTATGTGCTGCGCTGCTTTTTCTGCTGCGCCCACTCTGTCATTTGCCTGTTCTCTTCTTTGGCCATTTTCATGGCCGCCGCTACGGTTTTAATTTTCTTTCTCACCCAATGAGCGGCGATTTTTTGCATATATGTTTTCGACAGCTTCATATCTGTTTTCAGTAATGTATAGTAGATTAAAACGTTCATGACACCTGGCTCTAGCTGCTGCTCAAGCATAATATCTTCGACAATTCTTAAGTCGGCATACGTTGGCTCAATGCCGTCAGCCATATCTTTTAGCAGCTCCCTTGGTGAAATATGATCAAGCTTTTCAATCAATTTGGCATCAGGTGTATCTGCCGCCGGCGGCTTTGAGGCATCGTGACGTAAATGTCTTGGCTGTTTTTGATCAATGAGTTTTGGCTGCTCGCCTCTGTATTCAATTTGGTACCAGTCTCTTGCTGCTTTTCTCAGCTCTTCTGTTGAGATCATTTGATCCGAACCGCAGGCGCCTGCTACAATATTTTGCATTTGAAGCGGGGTGATGCCGTATACAACGGCTAACTTCTTAATGGTTTCTTTCACCTGCTTTGTCAAAGCCTTTCTTGGAATCATCATATCAGACATGCCTGCTAACAATAAATCGAAATCAAAAGAATCGTCTGAGAGAGGAGCCGGTTGACTCGATCCAACGGTCACATATTCATAGCCCTGATCAAGTGATGACGCCTGATTGATTTCTTCTGTCATCCTGCGTTCACCTGGCTGCAATACGTGAAAGACTTCTTCAAACGACCGCGAGATGTTCTTTGCCTCTGCCGGAACACCGGGATATGAGAAATAATCACGAAGCTGCATATATTTCGCTTTCTCTACACGATGGTACAGCAGGACATTCAGCATACCATCTTGGAAAAACTCATCTGGTCTTAGCGGCGGCACAAGCTCATATGTAAACAGTCTGCCTTCTTCCGTTTCCTGTTCATATGTGCGGAGTAACCCAATCGCTTCAAGCTTTAAACGTTCCTCAAAAATATCATTTAAATTCGTTTGCAGCATGACCATGAGCTGCCGATGAGGTGCGGGTTTTCCCCACATACGATTTTGTTCCAGCTCTCCCCACAGCGTCATATATAAGCTGAAAGCGGACATGCCTATAAGCGGCTGATATAAAAGAGTGATGAGCTGTCTATCGATGTCACCGAGCAATGAAGCGCTTTTGACGACATACGGATCGACGGCTAGCACTTCCTTCCAATGCTCTGTCATATGCTGATCCTCCCCATGAATTGCAATTGTTTCTATTGTACACCCTTTTTGCGTTTTACGCTTTACGCAGGAAAAAGAGCGTGAAGAATCTTCAGCTCTTTTTTAGCGTTCTTTCTTTAATAAATCTTTTAATTCATCAATAAAGACGTTGATATCTTTAAACTGCCGGTAAACGGAGGCAAACCTGACGTAAGACACTTCATCAATTTTTGCCAGCTCGTCCATCACCATTTCACCTACAAGCTCACTTTTCACTTCTGACATGCCTTGATTACGCAGTTCTTTTTCAATATTAAAGCAGACATCCTCCAGCTGCTTTAAAGCAACAGGACGCTTTTCACATGCTTTAATGAGTCCTCTCAGCATCTTTTCGCGGCTGAATTCTTCTCGAATTCCTTCTTTTTTCACCACAATCAGTGGTAATTCTTCTAATTTCTCAAACGTCGTAAAGCGATATTGGCAGCTTTCGCACTCTCTTCTACGACGGATGGATTTCCCTTCATCTACTGGTCTTGAATCAAGCACCCTTGTGCCAAGGTGCTGACATGTGGGACATTTCATTTCATCAGCTCCGATCTATTCTTGGAAGTTGTTTGTCTAGTTCATCATAAAGGGAAAAAACAGTTTTCTCACTATAGCCAAAATCTGTTGGCAAGGCTGTTTCTGTTGTCACATTAAAATCGACAGCTGTTTCAAAAGGACGAATTGAAATGACAGTCGCTACGAGAAAGGCTTTTTTCGGCATACTGATGTTTGCGCTGATTTCACCTCGTTCTGCTGAAACAGATGTCACTTGATAGGAAGCGTGCCCAGAAAGCATGGCTTCAAGCGCTTGAAAAACTTGCGCATTCGTCGATTTGTAGTAATGGCTTTTCAGTTCTGACACTGGATGCTCGTCAGATGTTTCTGTATGGTTTGACATGAACCGTTTGAACTTTTGTCCTAAAGTCATCTACGTATCCCCTTTGCCATAATGCCTCTTCTTTATTTTATAAAAAAAACCTTTGTTTTCCTAGAACAAAAGTATAGGCAAGTTGGGGAATGTTGGATTTTGTCTATCAAAGAAATATAAAAAGGAGCATAACACAAAGGCATTTCAATGCTTTTGGCCAGCTCCCATTGCAATCTTTTTTATGTTTACAGTGCTTTGGCTTGTGCCTGTTTCACTTGTACAGGTCCCATGCCTCGAGGAATTTCAATGTTTTCTCTTGTTTCAGCACCTAATTCATCTCCGATATGATCTGCTGCGATATTCGGATCTAGGTCGCCGCAAGTATAAACATCTATGCTCGCATAACCATGTTCAGGAAAGCTGTGAATTGTCAGATGAGATTCAGAAATAATGACAACTCCACTTACTCCTTGAGGTGCAAATTTGTGAAAAGCAACCTCTCTTACTTCAGCTCCTGATTTCAAAGCTGCATTTACAAACGTTTTTTCAATAAAATCCATGTCGTTCAGTTTATCACAGTCGCATCCCCATAGCTCGGAGATAACGTGACGTCCGATTGTTTCCATCATGGACCCCCCTTAAACAAGAATGAAAGAGTGAAGTTCTAAGCAGCCGGACCGGACATATACCACGGGGGAAAGTTAGTCCAAAGAGGTCCTAACCCTTTAAGTATACCCGAATGAGTCTGCGAACAAGAAGTTCACGAAAAATAGTATACTTTGTTTAGACCCATTTTGCAAGCTGTGTTTTCAATGGGATTTTCTCTCATTCCTTGAAAAGGGACGTTCGTCTTCTTCATTTCAAACAGCAGAAAGCTCTTTCATCTGCGATCCGACAAACTTCACAAGATCCACCACTCTGCATGAATAACCCCATTCATTGTCATACCATGCAAGAACTTTTACTTTTCTATCCCCCATCACCATCGTTGTCAGTCCATCTATGACAGCTGAATAAGGGTTCGTATTAAAGTCTGTAGAAACAAGCGGCTCATCCGTGTAATCTAAAATACCGGAAAGAGAAGTTTTTGATGCATTTGAGAAGGCTGCATTGACTTCTTCTGCTGTGACATCTTTTTTCAAGTCGACAACAAGATCAACCATCGATACATTGGAAACTGGCACGCGAAGTGCAAGTCCATGCAATTTCCCTTTCATGTGCGGCAGCACTAAAGAAAGCGCTTTAGCGGCACCCGTCGTCGTTGGAATAATGGACTGGGCACATGCTCTTGCCCGACGCAAATCCTTATGCGGGTTGTCGATATTTTTTTGATCATTTGTATACGCATGAACCGTTGTCATTAAACCGTTGTCGATACCGAATTCATCATCTAACAATTTGACAACTGGTGCTAAACAGTTTGTTGTACAAGATGCATTTGAAATAACGAGGTGCTTTTCAGGATCAAGATCATCCTCATTGACACCCATCACAATTGTAATGTCTTCATTTTTACCTGGAGCTGTAAGTACGACCTTTTTCGCTCCGGCATCTATATGGCCCATCGCTTGATCTTTTGAATTAAATTTTCCGGTTGCTTCTATGACGATATCAATCCCAAGCTCTCCCCACGGAAGCTGCTTTGGGTCTCTGTTATTGAGCAAAAGCACTCTTTTCCCATTTACAATCAGTGCGTCATCTTCTGCTGTCACATCGCATTCGTAACGTCCATGATTTGTATCATATTTAATTAAATGTGCTAGCGTTTCGGCAGGATAGCTTGCGTTCACCGCTACAATTTGAATTTGATCATCAAGCATTGCTTTTCTGAAGACCATGCGTCCAATTCTGCCAAACCCATTGATCGCTGCTTTTACCTTCATGAACAGGTCACTCCTCTATTATGTGTTATACTCAATAAATTTATTTATGAAATTAGTATATCACATTAGAATGTAATTGCCAGTATATAAACGTATATTTTCTAAAAAGGGCTGTTCTTTTCATGAGAAATATAAAAAGCATAAAAAAAGAAGAGTACGTGTATGTACTCTTACTTATCTGTATGTTCCCATTCATTTAATATGTTCTGCAATTGCTTTCTAATAAAAGCGAGATCTTGTGTATTTTCTATCACCCGGTCTGCTTTCTTACATTTTTCCTCAAGAGGCTGCTGAGAGTGAATCCGATTCAGCGCTTCTTCCGCGCTAAGGTCGTTTCGATTCATGAGTCGTGATAGCTGTAATTCTGGTGTTGTATACACCACAATAATGCGGTCGACGAGACTTTCCAGCTGACTCTCAAATAAAAGCGGGATATCCAGGACAACGAATGTTTCTCGGCTGTCGATTCCTTCATCTCGCTGCCTGAGCATTTCCTTTCGCACTTCTGGGTGAACGATCGCATTTAGCTGCTTTCTTTTCTCTTCATTAGAAAAAATAATGGCTCCCAGCTGCTGCCGGTCTAGCTCTCCATTTGGCAGGAGGACACCCTCACCAAAGGTTTGAACGATATGATGAAGGGCGGGTGTTCCTTTGGCGACCGCTTCTTTTGCAATCACATCTGCGTCCACAACCCGGATGCCCTGCTCTTTTATCATCTGTGAGACTGTGCTTTTTCCGCTAGCAATCCCGCCTGTTAATCCAATGACAAGCGTCAATTGATTTCCTCCTTTTACAGCTTCCAAACCCCAATTAATATGAGCAGAAGCCCTGGTAAACATGCAAGTTTATCGATCCAGCGCCAATTTGCCAAGTAATGACCGGCTCGTAGCCCGATACATACAAAAAGTGAGCTCATCACTGCCACCGTGATACTCATGACAATTGGAGAAAAGCCTAATATCGCTGCGCCAATCCCTGCGCCAAATGCATCAATGGATAAAGCAATTCCAAGAAGTACCGCTTCTATTCCATTAATCGTCCCAGATCGGTCAATATCTGCACTTGTCGGCTTTCTTAAAATGTGAATGACAAGCCCAAGTGATTGGACTTCCACATTGAGCAATGTCTTTTCATGAAGAAGCAAATCACGCTCTTTCGCTGGTTTGTAAAATTGATACAGGACCCAAAGGCCAATGGCAATTAAGATGCCTCCCCCCAGTTTATCGGTCACTGAAACAGGGAGAAATGTCGTCAGCAGGCTGCCAATCAGCATAGAAATGAGCAGCACAATCCCTGAGCAGCATGCAATAATGACGATAGCTTTAAATGGGATCCTCATTTTGCGGAGACCATACGTAAAGCCTACAGAAAAGCTGTCGATGCTGACTGCAATAGCTAAAAACAGGAGCGAAATCGAAATCATACCTGAACTCTTCCTTTCTGTTCATGCAACGATGATCAAGAGTCTCTAGGCGTTCTTAGACTCTCCTTCACTATATGAAGAGCAGGTGGGCTGTGTGTCAGTCTACACCTTGCTGAAAAATGAATGTTTTTTATCGTATGCATAGCAAAAAGGAAGCATGCTCATGGCTAAGTTTTATTGAGGACGTTTTTGGCAGGTCACACAAAAGTGCGTGCCGCGCCCTCCGACTACTGTTTTCTCAATGATGCTTCCGCATGTTTGGCAAGGCTCTCCCCGCCGGTCATATACAAGAAGCTGCAATTGAAATGTGCCAATATCTCCTTGTGAGTTGATATAAGAACGAATCGTGCTTCCTCCCGCATCTACCGCCACTTGAAGCGTATCGATGATCTGTTTGTGAAGCACCTTGCAGGATTCCAGGCTGAGCTGATTCGCTTTTGTTTCTGGATGAATCCCTGATTTAAACAGGACCTCATCTACGTAAATGTTACCAAGTCCTACGACAATCTTTTGATCAAGCAGTGCTGTTTTGACCATTCGGGTTGTTTTTTTCAATTTCTCCCATAAATACTCAGGAGTGAACTGTTCATCAAATGGTTCATATCCCAGCTGTGATAGCGGGAGTTCCTTTTCCTCTTCACCCGGCTGAAATAAATGCATCGTGCCAAATTTACGCACATCATGGTACCGAAGCTCCGTCCCATCTGTAAACGTAAAGACGACGTGTACGTGTTTATCATAAGGCTCATGCGCTTCATGTACACGGTATTTCCCTTCCATCCTTAAATGAGAGACCATCACATAATGGTCTAAATGAAAGAGAAGGAACTTCCCTCTTCTTTCAATGGTTTGTATGGTTTCTCCTACCATTCTTCTTGCGAACTCTTCCGGCTCCCCAGGACGTTTGATGATGTTTGGCCATTTGATATCGACCGTTTCAATCGTCTTTCCTTCGACTAACCGCTTGAGAGTGCGCCGGACGGTTTCAACTTCTGGTAATTCCGGCATGCTCCTCGCTCCTTTTTCTCTCTATTATTTATTTCGCATCGTACCAAGATGGACCTGAAGAAAAATCAACTTTTAGCGGCACATCAAGCTGAAGTGCATTTTCCATGACTTCAGGAACAATCTTTTCAAGGATGGCGATTTCTTCTTTCGGCGCTTCGAAGATCAATTCATCGTGCACCTGTAATAAAAGATTTGTCTGCAGGTTTTCTTCTTTGAGCCTTCGCGCCATATCAATCATCGCTTTTTTAATAATATCGGCTGCGCTGCCTTGGATCGGTGTGTTCATGGCTGTTCGTTCTGCAAAGCTTTTGATATTAAAATTACGACTTGTGATATCTGGGATATATCGTCTGCGTTTGAGAAGCGTCGTGACGTAGCCTTTTTGTTTCGCTTCCTGGACGATTTCTTCCATATAGGTTTTCACGCCTTTAAAGCTTGTTAAATAGCGCTCGATAAATGCGGCGGCTTCTTTTCTTGTGATCCCAAGGTTTTGAGAAAGTCCATAATCGCTAATTCCGTATACAATACCAAAGTTTACCGCCTTGGCTTGTCTTCTCATAGCGGAAGTCACTTCATCTTCTGAGACATGGAACACATCCATCGCTGTTTTCGTGTGAATGTCCATGTCCTGCGTAAATGCTTCGATCAAATTCTCATCTTGTGAAATATGAGCAAGTACACGCAGCTCGATTTGTGAATAGTCAGCTGCAAACATGAGCCAGCCTTCTTTTGAAGGAACGAATGCTTGACGAATCTTCCGTCCTTCTTCTAAACGAATCGGGATGTTTTGAAGGTTTGGATCTGTTGAGCTTAATCTTCCTGTTTGGGTGAGTGCTTGATTAAACCTTGTATGCACTTTATGGGTATCCTTGCGCGTTACTTTCATTAACCCTTCTACATAGGTCGATTGCAGCTTTCCGATTTGCCTGTAGTGCAGAATGGATCGAATGATTTCATGCTTATCTTCAAGCTTTTCAAGCACATCTGCAGACGTTGAATAGCCTGTTTTTGTCTTCTTGATAATCGGGAGACCTAATTTTTCAAAAAGGATGACACCAAGCTGTTTAGGAGAATTGATGTTAAACGTTTCTCCTGCTAAGCGGTGAATGGTTTCTTCATATTCTTTAAGCTTTTTCGTTAATTCTTCACCCATTTTCTCTAGGCGCTTTAGATCTACCTTTACTCCAAGAGATTCCATTTCGCCTAAGATGAGTGCTAACGGCAGCTCTAAATCTTCATATAGTTCATGCTGATCATTTTTTTCTAATGCTTCTAGTGTTAAATCATGCAAGGCTGAGATCGCCGCTGCTTTTCGTCCAAGATGTTCTTTCAGTTCATCTTCAGGTGGAATCGCCTGTTTTGCTCCTTTTCCGTATACTTTTTCATCAGAAAGAGCGATATTCAGACCATATTCCTTCGCTACACTTGCGACGTCTTCATATGATTTCTGCGGGTTGACGACGTAGGAAGCGAGCAGAACATCATTGTCGACACCTTTTAGGTCGACATCATGCCATCTGAGAGCGACAACTGCTCTTTTTGAATCAAAGACCCATTTTTTCTTCGTTTCATCCTGTACCCATTCTTTAAATGCATCTGATTGAAGCGCATCTTCTTTCGTCATAAAAAACGCACCATTTTCATTATGGATCGCAAAACCGATCAAATCCGCTTCGTGATAATTATCTCCAAGCTGTTCTACCACAAGGGCTGCATGATCTGTCAGTATATCGCCCGTTACAGTTGTCATTTTTTTCACTTCTAATGCGTCTACTTCAACCTGTTCATCTGTTTCTGGTGCTTCTCCTAGACGCTCTAGCAGGGTTTGAAAGCCTAGTTCTTTATAAAGAGAGATCACTTGATCCATGTGTGGACCTTCGTAGGCGAGATCTTTGCTCGACACATCAATAGGTGCTTCTACGAGAATGGTCGCCAGCTCTTTACTCATGACTGCTTGTTCTTTATATTCTTCAAGCTTTTCTTTGAGCTTTTTCCCGCTCACTTCATCAATATGTTCAAGCAGGTTCTCAACTGTTTCAAACTGCTTTAACAATTTAATGGCTGTTTTTTCGCCTACACCTGGGACGCCTGGGATATTATCTGATGAATCTCCCATCAGCCCTTTCATATCAATGATTTGATCTGGTCGCAAGCCATATTTTTCTTCAATATGAGCAGGTGTGTAGTATTCTACTTCTGTGATGCCTTTTTTCGTAATAGCCACTGTCGTATGATCTGTTGAGAGCTGGGTTAAGTCTTTATCTCCTGTGAAGATTTTGACTTCAAAGCCGTTTTTTTCTGCCTCGACAGCCAATGTACCGATAATATCATCTGCCTCATATTGAGGAAGCTCGTACCTTTTCACCTGATAGGCATCTAATAGTTCACGGATGAACGGCATTTGTTCTGATAGCTCTGGCGGGGTTTTTTGTCTTCCGCCTTTATATTCTTTAAATGTCTCGTGGCGGAATGTTGTTTTTCCCGCATCAAATGCGACGAGCATATGGGTTGGCTTCTCGTCCTCCAGCATCTTCATTAAGATCATCGCAAAGCCATAAATAGCATTTGTATGTACGCCTTTATCATTTGATAATAGCGGCAAAGCAAAGAAAGCTCGATATGCGAGGCTGTTTCCATCCACTAACACTAATTTCTTTTTGTCTGTCATGTTTTAATCCTCCATCGGCTGAGCCATCTCAGCCGTCTCTTTCACACATTGTATCTTCATTTTATCAAAGTTTATTTTGAAAAGAAAATAGTCGAGCCTGCATAAAAAAGGGACGAAAACAACAAGTGTTTTCGTCCTTCCAAAATTGGCTCCTTGGATGAAGGGGTTCCTATTCATCCTATCAATGAATGTTTAACAAAACATGAATTCATTGTAAAGATCATGTAAATTTTAACGTGACTTTCCTTTTTTCTCTATGTCGATTTCAGGCTCACTGTAAAAGTCGTTCCTTTACCTTGTTTGCTGCCGACAGAAATTGTTCCTTCATGCGCCTCCACAAGGTGTTTGACAATGGCAAGCCCAAGACCTGTACCGCCTGAATTCCTGCTTCTATCTTTATCAATTCGATAAAATCTCTCAAATATTCTTGGAATCTCACTTTTCTTCATACCAATTCCTGTATCTGCTACATCAAATTCATAGGCACCTTTTCGCGGTCTTGCTGAGATGGTGACACTTCCTCCCTCTGGTGTATAGGTAAGGGCATTATTAACGAGATTGAGAAAGATTTGCTTTAACCTTAGCGGGTCTGCCATGACATAGACCGGTTCTTTTGGGACACGCACATGTAATTGAATGCCTTTTTCTGTAGCCTTTTGACTTAACAGCACTTGAATCTCCTGGATGATTTCTGTCGCATTGGCTTCTTGAATATTCAGCTTGAATTGCTGCTGCTCAATTTTAGAAAGATCAAGTAAGTCTTGAATCAATGTTTCTAGACGGACACTCTCTTTTAAAATGATAGAAAGAAATTCTGTCAGTGCTTCTTTGTCATCAATCGCGCCATCAAGAAGGGTTTCAGAAAATCCTTTAATCGACGTAATCGGTGTTTTTAACTCATGAGACACATTGGCGACAAAATCTTTTCGCATCTGCTCCAGCTGCTTCGTTTCTGTCACGTCATGAAATACGAGAACAATTCCTTTCCATTCATCGTCTGTACTTAAAATGGGTACACCATCCACTTGGAAGTAGCGGCGTTCAATGTCAACGGCTAGACGTAAAAACTTCCGCACCTTCGTTTCTGTCATGAAAATCTCGTCAATTAATTCGATAATCTCTTCATGGGTAAACGCTTCGTGATACAGCTTGTGCATGTAAATGTGCTTTTGCACCTTAAACTGCTTGCGGAAGGTTCGATTGACGAGGTGGATATACCCCATCTTATCAATCAATATAATCCCCGCTCCAATATTTTCAATGACCGTTTGCAGCCGGTCTCTCTGCATTTCACCGGCACTTGTCATTTCTTGAAGACTTCCTGCCAAACGCTTCATGGAAGTATTCAGTTCACTTGTTTCAATCATCAGCTCTTCATAGTTATTCGTATCATAGTTCCCGCGTTCTAGCTGTTTGGCTACCTTTGTCGCATAATCAATTGGTTTCACATATTTCATCGACATGCGGTACCCAAAGAAAACGATAATGATAATCGCCGAGCCAAGACAAAAGGCTAATGCAAGCCAAAGCTGGCCGTCAATTTCATTTAAAGGCTCGTATGACGCATGAAGAAATAAATAACCCGCTGGTTCGTTTTGTTTTAAGATCGGGACAGCATAATGGAAAAGCGCATCCTTCTCATCGTCAATAACGACCCCTTTTGTTTGGAGACGTTCATTGTTTAGTGTGTTTTGAATGACGGCCTTTTGTTCTGCTTGACCCGTTGTATGTATGATATTCCCCTTTAAATCCACAATCGACGCATTCATATCAAAATGCTGCTTTGCCTGGTTGAGGACCTCTTTGTTTTGCTTCGCCTTTAGATCATCACCATTCATAGAAGACAGGAGAAAGCTCGATTCCTTTTCCATTCGTTCCGTTAATTTTGTTTCATAGAAAACATGGAACATGTGATCCAAGAAAAGACCAAGTGCCACAAACACAATAAAAAGGAGAAAAATGAGTCCCGAAAACAGACGGGTTCTAATTTTACTCATTTGACTTCGGCTCCTCCAATTTGTAGCCTAAGCCGCGAATCGTTTTAATGTATGTTGGTTTTTTCGTGTTCTTTTCAATTTTGTCCCGCAAGTGACTAATATGGACATCCACAATACGAGTGTCACCTGCAAAGTCATAATTCCAAACGGCACTTAGCAATAAATCACGCGTGAGGACACGTCCTTTATGTTTCGCCAAATAAAGCAGTAGTTCAAATTCTTTTGGCGTCAGCTCTAGACGTTTTTCTTGGAAATAGACTTCGTAGTGTTCTGGTAAAATGCGCAGTTCACCAATTTTGATTTGATCTGCAACGATTTCTTCCTTCTCCTCTTGCGTGGGGGCAGGCTGAGATTGCTGTGCTCTTCTCAAGATGGCTTTTACCCGAGCACCCACTTCTCTAGGACTGAATGGCTTTGTCATGTAATCATCGGCCCCAAGCTCAAGACCTAGCACCTTATCAAATTCATCGTCCTTTGCTGTCAGCATTAAAATAGGGAACATCATTTTTTGAATTCTCAGTTGTTTGCACACTTCAATGCCGTCCATCTTCGGAAGCATTAAATCTAATACAATAAGGTCAGGCTGTTCACTTGCTGCTTTTTCAAGCGCTTCTTCCCCGTCTCTTGCTGTGACGACATCATAGCCCGCTCTTTCAAGGTTATAGCTTAGAAGTGTTACAATCGATTCTTCATCATCCACAACTAATATTTTTTTATTCATGTTGTGCCTCCAATTAGTGATTTCCCCTGCATCCGTTTTTTGTATCTTATGTGAAAAGCGAGAAGTCATGCTTTCTCTTTCATTTTAACGAAAGCTTAACAAGAGAACAATTTAAAATTTCGACAAGATTTGTTTTGTAAACAAAAAGAAGACTCCTCATACGAGAAGCCTTCTTTTTTATTCATATTAAGACAATACTTTCATGACATTCTTAACAGATTCAACAGAACGGTCAAGCTGACTTCTTTCTTCTTCTGTCAGCTCAAGCTCGATGATCTGCTCAAGGCCGTTTCCACCTACGATTGTTGGTACACCTAGGTAAATGCCTTCGTAGCCATATTCACCTTCAAGGTAAGCAATCGTCGGCATGACGCGGCGCTGATCTTTAAGGATCGCCTCAACCATTTCGACTAGTGAAGCAGCAGGTGCATAATATGCACTACCGTTACCTAATAGGTTCACGATTTCGCCGCCGCCTTTTCTTGTTCTTTCAACAATTGCATCAATTCGCTCTTTAGGAATCAATGTTTCAAGCGGGATACCGCCTGCATAAGAGTAACGAACAAGAGGAACCATGTCATCGCCATGTCCACCAAGCACAAAGCCCGTCACGTCTTTAACAGATAGATTTAATTCTTGAGCAACGAACGTACGGAAACGTGCTGTATCAAGAATGCCCGATTGTCCAATGACTTTTTCTTTTGGTAATCCTGATTCTTTATAAACTGCATACGTCATTGCATCAACAGGGTTTGTTAATACAACAATGATGGCTTCTGGAGAATATTTAACGATTTCGCGTGTCACACTGCGCATGATTTTTTCATTTGTTGACACGAGATCGTCACGGCTCATTCCCGGCTTTCTTGCAATCCCCGCCGTAATGACCACGACATCAGAACCGGCTGTATCTTCGTAGTTAGAAGTTCCTGTAATGTTTGCATCGAAGCCTTGAACAGGACTTGCTTCCAGCATATCAAGTGCTTTCCCTTTTGTTGGGTTCTCAAGCTGCGGGATATCGACTAATACGACGTCCGCTAATTCTTTTTGAGCCGTTAGAAATGCTGTAGTTGCTCCAGTAAAGCCTGCTCCGATAACAGATACTTTTTTACGCTTGTTTGCCATTTCCTTTTTCCCCTTTAACTTTAAAGTTTAAGAATCAAGACAAGTTTTTGATGAGCTCGTCAGCAAACTCAGAACATTTCACTTCTTTTGCGCCATCCATTAATCTAGCAAAATCGTAAGTGACGACTTTTGATGCAATTGTATTTTCAACAGATTGAATCACTAGATCAGCTGCTTCCTGCCAGCCAAGGTGCTCAAGTAAAAGCACGCCTGATAGAAGAACAGAAGATGGGTTCACTTTATCAAGACCAGCATATTTAGGTGCTGTTCCGTGAGTCGCTTCAAAAATAGCGTGTCCTGTTTCGTAGTTGATGTTCGCACCTGGTGCGATACCAATTCCACCAACTTGTGCTGCAAGAGCATCAGAGATGTAATCTCCGTTTAAGTTCATTGTTGCCACAACATCGAACTCAGCTGGACGAGTTAGGATTTGTTGAAGGAAAATATCTGCAATGCTGTCTTTGACAATAATTTTGCCAGCAGCTTCTGCTTCACTTTGCGCTTTGTTTGCCGCATCTTTTCCATCTTGTTCTACAATACGATCATATTGTGCCCATGTAAAGACCTTGTCGCCAAACTCTTTTTCAGCCACTTCGTAGCCCCAGTTTTTGAAGGCACCTTCTGTGAATTTCATGATGTTTCCTTTGTGAACAAGTGTCACAGACTTACGGCCTTGGTCGATTGCATATTGGATAGCCGCTCTGACAAGGCGAGAAGTTCCTTCTTCAGAAACTGGCTTGATTCCGATACCTGATGTTTCTGGGAAACGGATTTTGTTTACACCTAATTCGTTTTTCAAGAAGTCAATTAACTTCTTCACTTCGTCTGATCCTTGTGCATACTCGATACCAGCATAGATATCTTCTGTATTCTCACGGAAGATGACCATATCTGTGTCTTCTGGACGTTTCACAGGAGACGGTACGCCTTTGAACCAGCGAACTGGACGTAAGCATGTGAATAAATCAAGCTCTTGTCTAAGTGCCACGTTTAATGAACGGATTCCTCCGCCGATTGGTGTTGTCAGTGGTCCTTTGATTGCGATTAAGTATTCACGAATGTCTTCAAGTGTTTGCTCAGGAAGCCATTCTCCAGTTTTATTGTAAGCTTTCTCACCGGCATATACTTCTTTCCAAGTGATTTGCTTTTCACCTTTATATGCTTTTTCTACAGCGGCTTCAAGTACTCTTGATGCTGCTTTCCAAATGTCAGGACCGATTCCGTCCCCTTCGATAAACGGGATAATTGGATTATTTGGTACATTCAATACGCCGCCAGTAACTGTAATTTTTTCGCCTTGTGACAATGATATTACCTCCCAGGTTATGTAGTGAATATTTGAAACTTCTTGGCTTGATGTCTGCAAGCGAAGAAGTTTTTCACATGATTCGTTTTTTGTTGATATAGAGGCTGATTGGCCTTCCTGAGGATCAGCCTCCGTTTATTCTATAAACATTAGTCTCTTTCACTGATCGGAACAAAGGTTTGAAGATCAGGTCCAATGTAGTCAGCTCTTGGACGGATGAGACGATTGTTGTCATACTGCTCTAAAATGTGAGCAATCCATCCAGAGAATCGGCTGATCACGAAAATTGGTGTAAACAAGTCATGATCAATCCCAAGACTGTGATATACAGATGCAGAATAAAAATCAACATTTGGTGGAAGATTTTTCTCTGATGTCACGATTTCCTCTGCGCGAACAGACATTTCATACCATTTCGGCTCGCCAGTCAGGTTTGTTAAACGCTGGCTCATTTCTTTTAGATGCTTTGCACGCGGGTCACCTTGACGGTATACACGGTGGCCAAAGCCCATAATTTTTTCTTTCTTCTCTAGCTTACCATGAATATAGGAATCTACGTTTTCAACTTCGCCAATTTCTGAAAGCATCTTCATCACGCCTTCGTTGGCTCCGCCATGAAGTGGTCCTTTCAGCGCACCGATAGCCGCTGTTACACCAGAGTAGATATCTGATAGTGTAGCAACACATACACGCGCTGTAAATGTCGATGCGTTTAATTCATGATCCGCATGTAGAATGAGTGCCTTATCAATTGCCTCAATTTCTACTGGTGACGGCTCTTCGCCATTTAGCATATACAAGAAGTTCGCAGCATAGCTGTATTCTTCTTTTGGCTGTACAGGCTCAAGTCCCTTACGAATACGTGAAAACGCAGCAACTAGTCCAGAAATTTTAGCCTGTAAGCGAATGGCTTTTCTGTAATTCGCTTCTTTGTCCATAATCTCTGATTCGTCATCAAGTAATCCTAGTAAGGATACCGCTGTACGAATCGCAGACATTGGATGAACCCCATCCAGCGAATACGATTTAAAGTGCTCAATGATTTCTTGCGGAATGTGAGCATTTTCGTTGAGCTGCTGTTTTAACTCACTCAGCTCTTGCTCATTCGGCAGCTTTAAGTGCCATAACAGGTAGACAATTTCTTCGAATGTAGCTTTTTCAGTTAAATCATCGATATTGTACCCTACATAAGTAAGAGTATCATCAATAATTGAGCTTACGGATGAAGTTGTTGCCACAATACCTTCAAGACCTCTTGTTGCTGTCATGTTCAATCTCCCCTTTTTAAAAAGATTCCCCTTCGTTGCAGAATTCTCGCTTTTTGAAAGCGCTATCCAATCCGAATAAGACGGCAGGTTCAGAAAAGAAAATGCTTACATTTACCTATACGGTTAGAGCGCTTTTAGCCTCATATCTCTTGTGTGATCAATGAGTTCAAAATTAAGCCTATTCCCATTATAAACAATAATCAGACATTTGTTAAATGTTTAACTATAATTTTTTTTGATATTTTTTTTTCCAGTCTTCCATATCAGGCATGGAATAAAGGGATTTTGCTTCTTTTATTATATTTAATTATGTTTTTTTGCAAAAGCTCACGCAAGAAAAAAATAAAAAAGAAAGTGGCATGAACCACTCTCTTTTCAACCGCTGAAAAATTTCACAGCCTGCATCGCCAAATAAGCAATTCCTGCTCCGATCAGCGGACCGACAGCTACACCTTTAAATAAGCTAACTGCCAAAATCGTCCCGAACACAAGCGCTGCCGTGATATGCGGATCATTTTCGAGTAGCACAATACCGTTTTTTGCGATTAATGCTACTAATATACCCGCTCCAAGTGCAATCCAAGCATAAGATGATTTCATGGCTTCTCCAAGCTGCTTAAATCCAATGTCACCTGTTGCAATAGGAACAAGCACAGCAATTGTAATGACGGTGACCCCCCAATTGATGCCTTTCGATTGAAGAACTGGGAAAATTTTTTGATCCAAACCAATCAGTTTAATCCCAATGAGCACAGAAACCGCTAAAATTAATGAATTGTTTTTTGCAATAAGTGCAATAACGAGTAAAAGAACCAAAAATAAATTTGCTTGAGTAAACATACGCCGCCCCTTCCTTTCTTTTTATTGCGACCTTTTCATATTACTAATCTTTTTGAATAAAATGAAGTATCGGACATGCTTGTTTTTTGGAGGGGATTGTGTGAACCACACCTATATGGCCATTTTTCTACGAAGTTTGATGATGATCGGCATTGCTGTATTTGCGGTTGCCTTTTTATATCAGTCTTTTCCTTTTTTATATCCTTTTTGGATTGCACTTATTGTATCCTGCCTGATTCACCCTGCTGTATGCAAAATAGAAGAGATCACCGGAATGCCGAGAGGATTTGTTGTAGTCATTGTACTGCTGCTCTTTTTAGTAGTAGCAGCCGGTTTCATCACACTCTTAGTAGCAGAAATCATTTCAGGAAGTGCTTATTTGGCAAAGGTTCTGCCTGGTCACCTTGATCATATGATTGGGATTGTGGAACAGTTTTTTACAGATAAGATCCTGCCTTTGTACCATGATGTAACCGCCCAATTTAATACACTTCAAGCAGGTCAAAAGGAATCGATTTTGGGACAAATCCAAGCGCTAGGCGATGAAGCTGCCGCAAAAATAGGGACTTTTCTTTCAAAAACACTCGAGCTCATCCCGGCTTTTTTAGGTCTTTTGCCTGATGCAGCCGCAACCCTTTTGTTTTCTGCACTGGCGACTTTTTTTATCACGAAAGATTGGTTTACATTAAAAAAATATGGTTCTCGTATCTTTCCCGCAAAATGGATGCAGCATACACGAGCCATTTTATCTGAAATCAAAAAAGCCATTACCGGTTTTATGAAGGCGCAGCTTTTGCTTGTTGCTATGACCATCGGCCTTGTCGTCATTGGACTGATCATCTTAAAAGTCGAGCACGCCCTTGTCATTGCTTTATGTATTGGGTTTGTCGATTTACTTCCTTATATCGGGAGCGGCACTGTTTTTCTGCCATGGATCATTTACTCTGCTATGACAGGAAACCTTTCACTCGCCATCGGGCTCGGCATTTTGTATATTGTCGTGCTCATTCAAAGACAAATTTCAGAGCCAAAAGTCTTAAGCAAATCCATTGGGCTTAATCCTTTAGCCACCCTTGTGGCACTATTTGTCGGGTTAAAATGGTTGGGTTTCCTCGGACTCGTCATTGGCCCTGCCTCCCTTGTCGTGTGGCAAGCATTTCGTAATGCAGGTGTTTTCAGGGATATCTATCAGTACATTCGGTACGGCATGCAAAAGTAAAAGAGACCTTCAGCTCAAGGTCTCTTTAGCGAATAATTGTATAGCGACTGCGATTAGACAGTTTCCTGAGCCAGCGTTCAAAAAGCGGCTTGATTTGCTTTCTCGTCATCGGAATGAGCAGCAGCGCACCGATGATATCCGATAAGAAGCCGGGAATGAGCAGAAGTAGACCGCCGATTAGAATGCAAAAACCATCGACAATCGTTACCCCTGGCATTTTGCCATATTGTAAATCTCTTTGCACTTTTTGAAAAGCTTCGATTCCTTGTTTTCTTGCAAAATAAGCACCTAATGCACTCGTGAGTACGATCATCAGCATCGTTGGCAAAATGCCAATGATTTTACTTGATATTAAAAATAAACTGATTTCCACTGCAGGGAACAGAATCAATAATAGTAGCAAATATTTTTTCAAGCCATATCACCTCATGGGGTATCTTTCACCCGAAAGCTGTTTTACTTTTTTAGTGTAACATAAAAAAAGAGAGGAGTCAGACAACTCCCCTCGTGTGTATCATTTAAAGGACGCTTGCACGGCCTTTGTAGATCGCTCCGCGTGCCGGATCTACTGTAATTTCTTCGCCTTCTTTTAGCAGTGTTGTAGCACCATCAAGACCCACAATCACTGGAATGCCCAGGCTAAGTCCAACGACTGCTGCATGGCTTGTTAAGCCACCTTCTTCAGTGATCAAGGCAGATGCTTTTTCTAAAGCACCCATCATGTCACGGTCTGTACAGTTTGCGACAAGAATCGCACCATCGTACATTTTTTCCTCTGCTTCTTTTCCGCTTTGTGCAATGACAACCGGTCCAAATGCAGATTTACGGCCAATTCCTTGACCTTTCGCAATGATGTCACCGACAACATAAACTTTCATTAAGTTCGTAGTACCTGTTTCACCAACTGGCACACCAGCTGTAATAACGATTAAATCGCCATGTCTCACATAGCCTGTTTCAATCGACTTCTCGACTGCATTCTCAAGCATTTCATCAGTAGATGTCGTTTTTGATCCGCTCTTTGCAAATACACCGAATACGAGAGACAGCTTTCTCGCTACTGATTCGTTTGCTGTGACTGCTACGATTGGTGCTTTTGGTCTATATTTTGAAATCATTCTCGCTGTATGACCGCTTTCCGTAGGTGTCACAATCGCTGCAACGTCAAGCTTCATCGCTGTATGTGCAACAGATTGACCAATGGCATCTGTAATGCTGACATCTACTTCTTCGCTTCTACGAGAAAGAATGGCCTTATAGTTGAGTGCATCTTCTGAACGTGATGCAATGTTATGCATCGTTTGTACAGCTTCCACTGGATATGTTCCTGCTGCTGTTTCACCAGAAAGCATAATCGCATCTGTGCCATCAAAAATAGCATTTGCCACGTCACTTGCTTCCGCACGAGTTGGACGAGGATTACGCTGCATGCTGTCAAGCATTTGGGTCGCTGTGATGACTGGTTTGCCTAAGCGATTGCATTTTTTGATCAGCATTTTTTGAACAAGCGGTACTTCTTCTGCCGGGATCTCTACACCAAGATCTCCACGTGCAACCATCAAACCGTCTGATACCTCAAGGATTTCATCGATGTTATCAACACCCTCTTGGTTTTCAATCTTAGGAATGATTTGAATGTCAGCCGCGTTATTCTTTTCAAGAAGCTCACGAATTTCAAGAACATCAGAAGCTCGTCTCACAAAAGAAGCTGCGATGAAATCGACGCCTTGTTCAATTCCGAACAAAATATCATTGGCATCCTTTTCTGTAATACCTGGCAGGTTCACACTTACACCTGGAACGTTTACACCTTTTTTGTTTTTGAGCGTGCCTGTATTCATGACCTTTGTGACGATTTCTTTGCGGTCCATGTTCAGTTCTTTGACTTCTAAACCAATGAGACCATCATCTAACAGAATCGTTGAGCCTACTTCTACATCATGAATTAACTCTTCATACGTCACACTAATTTTTTCCGTATTTCCAACAATGTCTTCCATACTTACGATAAGATCTGTACCAGCGACTAGCTCAATTGAGCCGTTTTCAACTGTACGTGTACGGATCTCTGGACCTTTTGTATCAAGAAGGATCGCAATGTCCTTGCCTAATGTTTTACCTGCTTTACGAATGTTTTCGATGCGTGCACCATGCTCTTCAAAATCTCCATGAGAGAAGTTTAGTCTGGCTACATTCATTCCTGCTTCAATCAATTCAGTCAGCTTTTCAATGGTTTCACTTGCTGGACCGATTGTACAAACGATTTTTGTCTTTCTCATTACTGTTCCTCCTAAGGTCTTCTCGTTTTATATAGAGAGCTCTTGTGAAAGTCGGTACATATTTTGATCGACTGTATGTTTTTTATCTAAGATATCTAAAATATCGTGGTGAACGAGTTCGTTGCTTTGAATGCCCACACAGCGTCCGCCTTTTCCTTCAAGAAGAAGTTCTACTGCGTATGCTCCTAAACGGCTTGCGAGTACTCGGTCAAATGCGCTTGGAGAACCTCCGCGCTGAATATGTCCTAAGACAGATACACGGGTTTCAAGGCTTGTCTCCTCTTCAATCCGCTTACCAAATTCAACACCGCTGCCTACGCCTTCTGCGACGATGATGATACTGTGCTTCTTGCCGCGCTCGTGCCCTCTTCTTAATCTCGCGATAATTTCATCCATGTCATAGTCTGCTTCAGGAATCAAAATAGATTCGGCTCCGCCTGCAAGACCTGACCAAAGAGCAATATCACCAGCATGTCTTCCCATTACTTCCACTACGTATGTACGTTCATGAGATGTGGCTGTATCACGAATTTTATCAATGGCGTCAATGACTGTATTCAGTGCTGTATCAAAGCCAATAGTGAAATCAGTACCTGGGATATCGTTGTCGATTGTACCCGGGACACCTACACATGGAAAACCGAGCTCAGTTAATTTCTTCGCTCCCATGAATGAACCGTCTCCGCCGATCACAACAAGTCCTTCAATACCGAATTTTTTTAAGTTCTCAATGCCTTTTTCACGACCTTCAACTGTCTTGAATTCAGGGCATCTTGCCGTGTAAAGTTTTGTTCCTCCACGATGAATGATATCGCCAACTGAACCTATTTCAAGTTTCTCAATTTTACCGTTAATTAGACCTGAATATCCATTATAAATACCGTAAACTTCAACATTATGGTAAATCGCTTTCCTTACAACTGCGCGCACAGCTGCATTCATTCCTGGGGAATCCCCACCGCTCGTTAAAACTCCTATACGCTTCATCTTTTTCACCTCAGAGACCATATATGAATTAAACATACCATTTCCACTGCTTGAAAACAATCATGAGCAAAACAGGATGTTTTCAATTTGTATTTCTAAAACCGTACTTATTATACAATTAAATAAACCGTTTTTAAACAAAAGTTAAGACAGTCATGAAAGCAATTCTTTCAAAATCGAGGAAGATTCAGCCTTCTAAAGCCCACGGTATCAAGGTTTTCAGACGTTTCAAACTTTATGAAAACAAAAGAAAATTATTTTCAAATAGCGCTTACATGAGGACGATTTTCATGAAAAAAGATGAAAAAAATAAACGTCAGCCAAAAAGGCTGCACGTTTATTTAGTTTACCCCAATATATTGATTTTCAACCGATACTTTCCCGATTGCTTTGTATTTTTGATATCTTTGTTCGACTAGTTCTTCAGGTGTTAGTTTGAGCAAAGATGTAAGTGACTGTTTTAATGTTTTTTCAATGTAGGCTGCTTGTTGTTTCACGTCTCGGTGTGCTCCACCTTGCACTTCTTTAATAACATCATCTATAATATCTAATTCTTTTAGGTCTGGAGCCGTAATTTTCATTGATTCTGCAGCTTTTTTCGCAAGTGATGAGTCCTTCCAGAGCAGTGCTGCTGCACCTTCAGGTGAAATCACTGAATACGTTGAATTCTCTAGCATGTATAGGTGGTTTCCTACGCCTAAGCCTAGTGCGCCGCCACTTCCACCTTCTCCAATGACAATACAGACAACCGGTACACGAAGTCCTGCCATTTCGAATAGGTTTTTCGCAATTGCTTCACTTTGCCCGCGTTCTTCAGCTGCTTTACCAGGATAAGCTCCTTTTGTATCAATAAAGCAAATGATCGGGCGATTAAATTTATCTGCTTGTTTCATCAAGCGCAGCGCTTTACGGTAGCCTTCTGGATGAGGCATTCCGAAATTACGGCGCAAGTTTTCTTTTGTATCTTTACCGCGCTGATGGCCAATCACCGTGACAGGAAGCCCTTTAAACGTGGCAATTCCTCCAACGATCGCTTCATCATCGCCATAAAAACGGTCACCGTGACACTCGAAAAAGTTGTCAAACAGCTCTTGAATGTAATCGAGAGTTGTTGGGCGCATCGCATGACGAGCAATCTGTACTCTGTCCCACGGCTTTAAATTTGTATAAATGTCTGCTTCAAGTTTGCTCAGACGTGTTTCAAGACGATCAATTTCTGCACTTAAATCCATTTCTGAGTTTTGTGTGAACTTTTTCAGTTCATCAATTTTCGCTCGAAGTTCAATGACAGGTTTTTCAAATTCTAGTTCTCCAGCCACTCTCGTTCACCTCCTGTGCTGTGTAATGCTAAGATTCGGCCTAATGTTTCTTTCATCTCTGCACGATGGATGACAGCATCCAATTGACCATGCTTCATTAAAAATTCAGCCGTTTGGAAGTCCTCTGGCAGGTCTTCACGAATGGTTTGTTCAATGATTCTACGGCCTGCAAACCCAATTAAAGCACCAGGTTCTGCAAAGTTGTAATCACCAAGAGACGCGAAACTAGCTGATACACCGCCAGTTGTTGGGTTCGTCATCACAGAGATAATCAAACCTTGGTCCTCGCTGAACAATTTTAATGCTGAGCTTGTTTTTGCCATCTGCATAAGACTGAGGATCCCCTCCTGCATTCTCGCTCCGCCTGATGCAGTAAAGATGATAAATGGCACCTTGTCCGCTTTTGCTTTCTCGATCGCAAGTGTGATCTTTTCACCAACAACTGAGCCCATGCTGCCCATACGGAATGTGGAATCCATGACAGCGATCACAGCACGCTTGCCTTCAATTTCACCTTTACCTGTAACAATGGCTTCATTCAAAGACGTTTTTTCTCTGTCTTTCTCAAGCTTTTCTTCGTAGCCTGGGAATCCGAGCGGGTTTTCTGAGATCAGATGCCCGTTAAATTCTTCAAATGTGCCTTCGTCAACAAGGCTGTCAATACGCTGTTTTGCATTCATTTGCAAATGTCTACCGCAATTCATGCAAACACGTAAATTTTTATCTAGTTCTTTGGTGAGCATTATTTTTTTACATTGCGGACATTTGGTCATGATGCCTTCAGGCACATCTTGACTTGCCTGTTCAGAGGGTACAGATGCATATTTTTTCTTTTTACTGAAAATATTTTTGATTGACAAATGACTACCTCCCTTTTTGAAGGGTTTTTTCTTTACACGCACATCCACTATTATAGGACATGTCATAACTGTACCGAAACTATTGTACTTTTTTTGTCAAACGCTGTCATCCTTCATTCAATTTTTTCAGTGGGGAATTGATGAGAAATGAGTATGTGTTTGGGGCGCTGAGCAGTTGATATATGTGAATTGTGAACGTCTACAAAAAAATATCATTCCGGATGAAAAAAATTTCGCGTATGAGAGGAAATAGTGCACGTCTTTCCTCCAATTTCAGAAAGAACGTGCACACTTTTCCAATTGATTATTCGCCGATAATCGTTAATTTTCTTGTTTTTTCAGCGACTTCTTCTGGGTCGACTTTGATTCTTGCAACACCAGTTTCCATTGCTGCTTTTGCTACCGCTTTTGCTACCGCTGGTGCTACACGTGCATCAAATGGGTCAGGGATGACGTATTCAGCTGACAATTTATCATCTGAAACAAGAGAAGCAATTGCTTCTACGGCTGCAATTTTCATTTCTTCGTTAATGTGGGTTGCACGTACATCTAAAGCTCCGCGGAAAATTCCTGGGAATGCCAGTACGTTGTTCACTTGGTTCGGGAAGTCAGAACGGCCAGTTCCTACAACACTTGCGCCTGCTGCATGTGCATCTTCTGGCATGATCTCTGGACTAGGATTCGCCATTGCGAAGATGACAGGATCTTTTGCCATTTTTCCAACCATTTCTTTTGTTAAAGCACCTGCTACCGAAACCCCGATGAAGACGTCAGCGCCTTCAATAACTTCTTCTAATGAACCTTCTTTACGGTCTTGGTTCGTGAATTTAGCCACTTCATTTTTCACTGCATTCATACCGTTCGGGCGGCCTTCGTAAATTGCGCCTTTTGTATCACACATGATGATATCACGTACACCGAAATGATATAGAAGCTTGATAATCGCAATTCCCGCTGCTCCAGCGCCGTTTGCCACCACTTTGATAGAGGACATTGATTTTCCAGACAGTTTCAGTGCATTTACAAGTCCAGCTACTGTCACAATCGCTGTTCCGTGCTGATCATCGTGGAACACTGGAATGTTTGTCTCTTTTTTCAAGCGCTCTTCGATAATAAAGCAGTTTGGAGCTGCAATATCTTCAAGGTTGACACCGCCAAACGTTGGCTCAAGAAGCTTTACTGTTTCAACGATTTTGTCTACATCGTTTGTCGCAAGCGCGATTGGGAAGGCATCAACGCCAGCGAAGCTTTTGAATAATACAGCTTTTCCTTCCATGACTGGAAGAGATGCTTCTGCACCAATATTTCCAAGCCCTAAAACAGCGCTTCCGTCTGTGACAACAGCGACCATATTGCCTTTCATTGTATAATCATACACTTTGCTTGTGTCGTCATAAATATCTTTACATGGTTCTGCAACACCAGGTGAGTAAGCCAAGCTCAAGTCTTTCGCATTTTTCACTTGTACTTTTGATTTTGATTCAAGTTTGCCTTGATTCTCTTTGTGCATATGTAATGCTTCTTCTCTTAATGACATGTGATGAACACTCCTTCAAGTGGAAAATGATTTAATGAATTGCTAAGTTGATAAGCACATACTGGCAGTTTTAAATACACAGAATCTTTAAAATGATAACACAATAGGTGAATTTGTAAAACATATTCAGGCGATTTGTCATCATTTAATCACAACGTTTTGTTCACCGAGCAGCTCTTTTAACTGGAAAATGACAGCATGATCTGCATGAACTTTGTATGCATCTGGAAGTCTCACTGTCTTTTTTTGCTTCTCATAATACAAATAGACATCTGCTTCTCCGCTGTGCATCGAGATCACCCGCTTTACTTGCTCTAGCAGCTCCTGCGTATGATTTTCTTCTTTCACCCGAATGTAGACAGACTCTTTTCTTTGTGTGCCCATCTCTTCAAGCAGAACGGCTTCTTGCACGATGATCTGGCTGCTGTCATTTCTGACATCTATTCTGCCTTCAACATAAAGCATGGCGCCCTCCTCAAGTAAGGGGGACAGCTTTCTAAATTGCTCTGGAAAGACGACGCCTTCCATTTCTCCCGTTTCATCCCCAAATGTGACAAATGCCATCGATTGTCCATTTTTTGTTCGAATCGATTTCACTTTTGTCAAAAGACCACCCATTGAGACTCTTCGCTTTATATAGGAAGAAAGCCTGATGATTTCCACTGCACCATTCTCTCTTAAGCGATCTCGGTACGCTTGTACAGGATGATTTGATAAATATAGTCCAAGTGCCTCTTTTTCAAATTGCAGGAGATCGACAAGCGGCAATTCTTCTATCTCCGCATATTTTGGCTTAATGGAGAAGGTTGTATCCCCCAGAAAGTCGAGCTGATCATCTGGATTTAAAAATGACACGTGGTCTAATGCAATATCTATTGATGCCAATAACGACGCACGATTTGGATAAAGCTCATCCATCGCCCCTGAAAAAATGAGCGCTTCAATCGTTTTTCGGTTGACACTCTTTACTGATACTCTTGCGCAAAAATCAAATAAATCTTCAAACGGCTTTTCCTGTCTTGCCCTGTATATATCCTTTACAGCTGACACTCCGACATTTTTGATCGCTCTTAAGCTGTAGCGGATCTCCCCTTTTTCAACCGTAAATGGAAATTCACTCTTATTAATAGAAGGCTTCAACACAGATATCCCTTTTTCCTTTGCCTCATAGAAATATTGAGCGACTTTGTCTTCATTTCCAATCACACTCGTTAAAAGTCCGCACATAAAATATAACGGATAATGCGCTTTTAAGTAAGCAAGCTGAAAGCCAATCATGCTATATGCAACAGCATGGCTTCTATTAAAACCATAGTTTGCAAATTTGACGATTAAGTCATAAACGTCATTTGCAATGTTAACAGGATACTCCTTTTTTAGGCATCCTTCAACAAAATGGCTCCGTTCTTCGTCAAGGACCTTTTTATCCTTCTTCGAAACGGCTCTTCTTAATAGATCTGCCTCGCCAAGCTGAAAGCCTGCCATC
This sequence comes from Bacillus sp. FSL R7-0672, assembly GCF_038601465.1. Classification (NCBI taxonomy): domain Bacteria; kingdom Bacillati; phylum Bacillota; class Bacilli; order Caryophanales; family Bacillaceae; genus Bacillus; species Bacillus sp. FSL R7-0672. Next base: position 2,593,973 of record NZ_CP152010.1, read on the forward strand.
TTCGCTGCAATCAGCATGATTTGCTCTTGATAGACGATGACGCCATATGTGTCTTTTAAAATGTCATACAAATCACGATGCGGGTAAGAGACCTTGACTCTGCCGTGCTTTCGGTCGATAAAAAGCGGGATATTCTCCATTGGACCTGGGCGATAGAGGGCATTGACTGCCACGATGTCTTCTAAACTAGAGGGCTTGAGGCGTCTCAGCACCTGACGCATCCCTTGTGATTCAAGCTGGAAAATCCCAGTTGTATCTCCCGCTGATAACAATTCAAATGTTTTCTGATCTTCATATGAAATGTCACTAAAGTTAATGTGGACGTTTTCCTGTCTTTCAATCTGGTTTTTAATGGATTCAATTAAGGTTAAGTTTCTTAGTCCTAAGAAATCCATCTTTAAAAGCCCGAGATCTTCTAAATAATTCATCGCATACTGCGTTAAATACACACCATCATGGCCGTCTTGAATAGGAACGATCTCTGTCAGCGGCTCCTCGCTCAGCACAACGCCGGCTGCATGTGTCGAGGTATGTCTTGGCAAGCCTTCAACCTTTAAAGCAGTTTGAAAGACTTGCCTGAGCTCTTCGGACTGCTGGAGCATTGTTTTTAATTCAGGAGATGAAGTGAGCGCTTCTTTCAGCGTCGTTCCTGGCTTTGATGGAATCAGCTTTGCGAGACGGTCCGCTGCTTTTGAATCAATCCCCATCACACGTCCGACATCTCTTAAGGCTGCTTTTGCTGCAAGGGTTCCAAACGTGACGATTTGCGCCACATGCATGTCTCCGTATTTGTCTTTTACATAAGAAATGATTTCATCTCTTCTCGTATCGGGGAAATCAATATCAATATCAGGCATACTGATTCGCTCAGGATTTAAGAAACGCTCAAATAACAGACCGTGACGGAGCGGATCAACATCCGTAATAAACAGTACATAGGCAACAAGTGAGCCTGCTGCCGATCCCCGTCCTGGCCCTGTGACAATGCCTTGGTCATGGGCATACTTCATAAAATCCCACACGATGAGAAAATAATCACTGAAATTCATTTTTTGGATAATGCTCAGTTCATACTCAAGCCTTTTAACATACGCGTCATTTGAAGCAATCTTTCTTTGCTTCATCCCTTCTGCACACACTTTGCGTAAAAACTGATCTGCTGTTGATTGATCAGGGGTCGGATAGGATGGGAGTTTTGTCTGCCCAAGATTTAAATCGACTTCGCAGCGGTCTGCAATCTCCACAGTTCTTGTCAGCAGCTCCATATCCTGCGTATACCATTCCTTCATTTCTTCAAAGGTTCTGAAATGCTTTTCTGCTCGGTCTTCCACAACCTCAGGCAGCTGCTGCCCTGCTTTAATAGCCTTTAAACACGTATAGGCCGTTTTGTCTTCCAGGTTGATGTAGTGGACATCTCCTGTCGCAACAAGAGGAATGTCCGCACTTTTTGAGACGTCCCTCAGTTTACCGGCAAGCGATTCGTCTTGCTGAAATGGCTGAAGTGCGATGTACACATGTCCCTCACCGAAAATATGTTTCAATTGTTTCGCCGCATCATGCGCTTCTTCTATCTGATCATGCTGAAGCAGCGTTTCAATGTAGCCGGAAACGCCTGGTGTGATGGCAATGAGCCCGCGGTGATAGCTTTTCAACCATTTCTCTTTCAGTCCAGCTTTTGATTTTGATTTCAGCACACTGCTGATCTTGATCAAATTTTGGTAGCCTTCATTGTTTTTGGCAAGGAGTACCAAGGGATAAGCCTCTGTCTCTTGTTCATCTATGAAGACAGAAGCTGTTAAACCGATGACCGGCTTGATGCCATGTTTTTTACATTCCTTATAAAATTCAACCGTTCCATACATCACATGGTCATCGGTAAGAGCAAGCGCCTTGCAGCCAAGTTCTTTTGCTTTCAGCACGAGCTCCTTTACTTTTGCTGCACTGCTTAATAAGCTGTATCCACTGTGGACCTGAAGATGAACATAAGACATGCTTAATCCACTCCTTTCGTCTAAAGTCATTCTTTCATTATAAAACGCGATGCGATGAGAAACAAATGTTCTTTCTTTTCTGTCCGTTCATACTTGTCCCGCACGCACCATATATTGAATAGAGTGAGGTGGACAAAATGGATGTGAAGGAAGCTTTTATTCCAAATTTTATTAGCTGTTATTTTATTGCACTTGGGGTCATTTTGGGTGGTGCCATTATAGGCGGTGTTGGTGCTTATTTGTCTGGTCAGCCGCCTTTATCCATTATTACGAGTCTTGCCAACCGTTTAAAGATTTGGGCACTTGTCGCAGCTATCGGCGGAACGTTTGATGCTGTTTATAGCTTTGAACGAGGCATTTTTGAAGGGAACACGCGTGATATTTTCAAACAGATTTTATTAATTGTTTCTGCCATGGGCGGTGCGCAAACGGGTTATCTTATTATAACGTGGCTCACACAGGAGCATGTGTCATCATGAGGGTACCGGAGCTTTACAAACGTCCAGGCTGGCAGCGTTTTTTTGCGGGGATGATGTTTGGCGCGATTGTGAGCTGGCTCATTTTCCTCTTTACATACGGAACCTTTCAGGAAAAGCAGGTGACACTGCTGAGAAGCCAGCAGCACCATATGGACAGTCTGAAAGAACAAATCACACTCTATCGGGAAGATTTGCATAAGTTAAATGAGGATAATAAGAAGCGGCTGCTGATCCAAAGCGTAGATGTCCATCTCGTCAATCGTGAGCAATATAAAATACCAGAGCCAGATACGCTAAAATTTGAAGATCAGGTCAAGGAGGATATCTCAGAGGTTATTACAAAGGATATTGAAAGTGTCTATAAAACAAAGGAATTATTAAAACGCACGGTCGAAAACAAAGAATATACCATTCGGGAAAAAGCATACCGCGCCAAAGTGACGGAGCTGACGATCTATACGAAGCTTTCACTTGAAGTGCGCATTTCATTTGCTGAATAAATGATCATGTGGAATTTTTATGAATTTCTGCCCTCAATGATCGCTTTTCCCCCTTAATTTTTATACACTAAAAGTAGAACGAGATCTAAAACAGAAAGAGGTGAGGACAATGGAGGTTTATAGCTATCGTCAAATGGCACGAGACAAAGCAAGCCGGATCAAGGACGGCATGTGTGCTTATGCTGAGACAGAAATGATGGCTCATTTAATTAAAAAAGAATTAAAACATCAAAATCTCCAAGCCTATGAAGATTCAACTGACATCGGCTGCTGGTTTATCCCTGTATGCAAGTAACCCTTTTCTCCATGACAAAAAAAGAGAGAGGGGACTTGAAGCCCCCCTCTCTCATGATGATGATTTACATACTTCTTCTAAATCACGCAAAATCTCATCTGCCACGGCCCAATCATAAATAGACGCACCAGCTGCAAGCGGGTGACCGCCGCCATGATATTTTTTCGCAATGGTATTAATGACGACGCCTTTCGAGCGGAATCTAACACGAATCTGATCATTTTCTTCCACAAAAAAGACCCATGCCTTAATCCCTGCAATATTTCCAAGTGTCCCAACAAGCTGTGAGGCTTGCTGCGCTGTCGTTTGGAACGATTCCAAAATATCCTGCTTAATGAAAACAGAAGCGACCCCATTCTCTGACAAAGAAATATGTTGAAAAATATAGCCATTTAATTTCACGACATTCAGATCCGTCTCATACAATTGATTGAAAAGGTCTGAAGATGAAAATGGATATTCAATCAGTTCTCCAGCATATTTGAGCGTCTTTTTCGTCGTATTTGGGAAAAGGAAGCGGCCTGTGTCTCCTACAATGCCGGCATAAATGAGTTCAGCCGCCTTTGTATTCAGCTGATATCCTTCTTCTTTCCCCTCTAAATACAATTCATAAATCATTTCGCTCACAGAGCTTGCCTCTGTATCTACCCAAAGCAAATCACCATAAGGATCTTCATTTGGATGATGGTCAATTTTCATCAGCTTGTCGCCCATTGAATAGCGCTGATCGTCAATTCTTGCTTGATTGGCTGTATCACAGACAATGACAAGGGCATCTTTGTACACGTCATCCGGCACCTCATCAAGTTCATACAAAAATGAAAGGGTTGGCTCCGGGGTTCCTGTTGCATAAATATTTTTTTCTGGATAGGTGGCACGCAAGATTTCCGTAAGGCCGCACTGCGATCCATACGCATCAGGATCTGGTCTTACATGTCTATGAATGATGATGGTGTCATATAATGATATGGTTCTAATCAGTTCTTTTTTCATAAAAACTCCTTCTTATCCGATACTCTTTTTATTATTAAATCATAATCTATCCTGACGGAAAAGTGAGGAATAGACAATTTATTCTAGTAAGCAAGCCTATTTACGTTTAAAATAGGGTTGTAACCACTTACAATGGAGGCTTGGCACATGCTTGTTTTGATTGTGTTTATTATTTGTTCTGCCATGTTTTATTTATACTACAAAGCAAAGAATGTCCGTACGAACCGCCCAGTCGAAAAGAAATTCTGGTCGGCGAAATCCAGTATGGCACTTGGCTGCTTTGTCCTGCTCTTCGGTGTGAATCAATTATTTTTAAACCGCTCGTCACTCGCATTTGTCATTGGATTTATTTTTGTTGCTGTCGGTATCGGCAGTACGTGGGCTGCATATAAAGCCTACAAGCATTACCTTCCACTCTTTTTAAAGGAAGGCGAAAAAGATCACGCATAATAAGAGAGAAGGGCTAAAATGATGCTTATTTTAGCCCTTTGTCTTTTTCATCATCGCCCTTTTATGATTGATTATCCTCTCTCCATGAGCTGCACCATCAGCATCGCTTTACCAACGATATTCGATTGATGATAAACCTCTACTTCCAGCTTTCCAAACTTGCGTCCTACTTCTAAAATATTTGGCTTAATCTGTATCGTGGATTCCATTTGAACCGGTTTTAAGAAGTAGACAGAGAGACTTTCGACAATCAGCTCTCCTTTTTTATGAGACTTTAAGAAGCGGTTGGCGGATTCAATTAAAATTTGCGTGAACACGCCATATGAAATGTTTCCGAGCTGGTTTGTCATTTGTGGTGTGACCTCATATTGATACACGGCATCTGCCTTTGGTTTTTCTGTATCGGTCTCTTTAAACCCTCTTGAGACAACATCATCCAGTTTTTCTCCGACCTGCGGCTGCTTTTGAATCATTTGAAGCGCCTTCAGCACATCCTGACGACTGATCATTCCAATCAGTTTCGCATAATCATCTACAACAGGCAGCACCTCAATGCCTTCCCATACCATCATTTGAGCAGCAGAAGCGACAGAGGTTTTGCCAATGACTGTCAGCGGGTTTTTCGTCATCACCTTTTCAATCGGTGTGGAGCGGTCATGCCCCGCGATATCCTTTGAGGTGAGAATGCCGTGAATCTTCATTTGGTCGTCTGCGACCGGAAAGCGTCCGTGACCAGTTTCATAGTTCTTTTCATACCATTTTTCAAGCTTATCCTCTGGTGATAAATACACTGTTCGTTCGATCGGCGTTAAAATATCTTCCACAAGCACAATCTCTTTTTTTATGAGTTGGTCATAAATGGCCCGGTTAATGAGAGCTGCTACGGTAAATGTATCGTAGCTTGTCGATAAGATCGGCAGCTCAAGCTCATCTGCGAGCTGAATGATTTCATCATCTGTTGAGAAGCCGCCCGTGACCAGCACAGCTGCTCCTGCCTCTAATGCTTGTCTGTGGGCATTGATCCGGTTTCCGACAATCAGCAGGTTTCCAGCTGCCGTATAGCGCATCATCGCATCAAGCTCCATCGCTCCGATGACAAATTTGTTTAATGTTTTATGTAAGCCAGCTCGTCCTCCAAGCACCTGTCCGTCAATCACATTGACCACTTCTGCATATGTCAGTTTTTCAATATTTTCTTTTTTCTTCTGTTCAATTCGAATGGTACCAACTCGTTCAATGGTACTAACGAATCCTTTATTTTCAGCATCCTTGATGGCCCGGTAAGCGGTCCCTTCACTCACTTTCATTTCTTTCGCAATACGCCGGACAGAAATTTTCTCTCCGACTTCTAATGAATCAATATACGATAAAATTTGTTCATGCTTTGTCGCCAATCCCGTTCACCCTTTTTGTTTTCAGCGTTTTCATCTAAGTTTCATTATAAGGGCAGGAGGCTTTTAATAGCAATTTGTCTTTTTTTCAGCGCGATACATGTAAACAAAAAAAGCCGGCATTTGAGTGCCGGCTTTTTGCTATGTTGATTAAATCTCTATCGATTCTCCGCTATTTAACACATGACCGACGCCGCCATGCAGGCTGTCTGCAAATGCATGTGGGTCCTGCTCAATCGGCGGGAATGTACTGTAGTGAATCGGCACGACTTGCTTCGCCCGAAGCCATTCGGCTGCGATTCTTGCATCGTCCGGTCCCATCGTGAAGTTATCACCGATCGGAAGGAATGCAAGCTCAATATGATTCAGCTCACCGATCAGCTTCATATCTGAAAAGAGTGCAGTGTCTCCGGCATGATAAATCGTTTTGCCCTCTGCAGTAAATAAAATACCTGATGGCATGCCTGTATACGTAATCGTTTTTGCATCTTCATCAATGATAGCAGAACCATGGAACGCTTGAGTGAGCTTCACTTTACCAAATTCAAACTCACGTCCGCCCCCAATAGAAAGCGGGTGCGTTTTCACCCCTTGCCAGCTTAAATAAGTGGCAAGCTCGAATGGCGCGATAACAAGCGCGTCATTGTTTTTAGCGATTTCAATGGTATCACCGACATGATCTCCATGCCCGTGCGTGAGCAAAATGACATCCGCTTTGACATCTTGCGGTTTGATATCTGTGTGCTTATTTCCATTTAAAAATGGATCAATCCAAATATGGTATCCGTTTGTTTCAATGTGTACGGCTGAATGTCCGTGATATGTAGCTTTCATGTGAGTATATCCACCTTTCGAATTTGATCTCATTTCATCTATTCCCTGTATAAAAAAACTGAAAAACTTAATGTCTGTGAATGACGTTAAGACCACCTGTTGCTTCAATAACGGTTCCTGTAATCAGATCAGAGCGGTCATCGCATAAAAAGGAAATGATGCGCCCGATATCTTCTCCAGTACCAGACCTGCCAATCGGCGTTTCATCGTCTTTCATCTGGCGTGCTTCTTCTATTGTCGATTCTTTCATGTCTCCAACGATTTTGCCTGGACAAACCATATTGGCTGTGATGCCATTTTCGGCTTCTTCAATCGCAATGGTTTTCGTAAGTGACGCCAGCCCCACTTTTGCTGCTCCGAAGGCTGATCTGTGCATCCATCCCGGCGCATGGTCTGCGCCTTGAAAGCCATATGTGACAATTCTGCCGAAGCCTTGCTTTCTCATCATTGGGATGACCATTCGGAACAAATGGAACACAGCAGATAGGTTGCCTTCCATCATTTGATACCATTCATCTTCGGAATAATCCGCTAGTTTTTTTCGTTCAAAAATATAAGGTCCGGCATTGTTAATCAAGGCATCGATCCGCCCAAATCGCTCGGCTGCCAGCTCGACCATATTTTTTAAATCTTCTTTGTTTGTCACATCACCTTGGACAAATTGAAGCTTATCTTCATATTGCTGCAATTCTTCTTTCATCTGGCGCACAGCTTCATCATCACTTCGATAATTTACTGTCACAGAATACCCCATATTCAGTAAAGACTCGGTGACTTTCCTGCCAAGTCCCTTAGAACCCGCTGTTATTAATGCGTGTCGCACACAATCTCCTCCTAAAACAAAGGTTGCAAGTTCATGTGTTTCTTTTGTTATCTTTACTTTACTATAAACCGGCTCCCTTCGCACTTATGAACCCCTTATCAATGCGGGTAAAACAGTATAGGGTGATTCATCCACTTTTTCAAATCCCATGAGCCATGGATATCAAGAAGTAGCGAAACAAAACGATAGAAGGCGTTCCTTCTACTTTTTCCATGACATAATAGTGTCTCCCCGCCTTCTTCACTTTACGAACAACTTCCGGAATATGAAAGGAATTCGTATGAGCCAGCTTTTCATTGATTTGTTCGAGATGCTCTTGTCCTGTATGAGCATTTACTCCATAGATCATGTTGATCCCTATACAAATTCACTTTCTTCTCTTGCAGTTTTAGGAGATTTATTCACATATTCCGTTTTGTCATGTAAGGAGATCAGCCACACATCATTAGCCCGTCCTTCATATTGTTCTCCTACCGTTTCAACTGCTACGATGGGCTGGTCAAACAAAGCCTGAAGCGTTTTCTTCATGAACTGCTGTCACTCCCTCTTCAGCTTAACACTGGTATGTTTTCAAACTTCTCCAATGATGATCAATCTCCTTTTTCCATGACAAAAAACCATCCGTATAAACGAATGGTTTTGGTCAGTTACGCTAGGCAGGCTTTTGCTTTTTCTAAAGCGAGTTGAATTTGTTTAAATCCAGTTCCACCTGCACTTGTTCTTTTTTCAACAGCAACATAAGGATCAAGAACGGTGTAAATGTCTTCTTCAAAAAGATCGCTCGCTTCTGTAAATGTCTCAAACGGAAGATCACTTAAGTAGATGCCTTTTTGAATGCATGTATACACGAGCTTGCCAACGATTTCGTGTGCTTCACGGAATGGCATGCCCTTTTTCGCAAGGTAGTCTGCCACTTCGGTCGCATTTGAGAAATCTTCTTTTGTTGCTTTTTTCATGACATCTTCGTTCACTGTCATTGTTTGAATCATGCCTGTGAAGATTTGCAGGCTGCCAGCAATGGTTTTGACTGTATCAAACATGCCTTCTTTATCTTCTTGCAAGTCTTTGTTATACGTAAGCGGCAAGCCTTTCATAATGGTGAGAAGCCCCATCAGGTTGCCATACACACGGCCAGTTTTCCCGCGGATCAATTCTGCCATATCCGGGTTTTTCTTTTGCGGCATCATGCTGCTACCTGTTGCATACGTGTCATCAAGCTCAATGAATTTGAATTCTTGAGAGCACCATAAAATGATTTCCTCACAAAGACGTGAGAGATGCATCATCACAAGGCTGCTATTAGACAAAAACTCTAAAATGAAATCCCGATCACTCACGCCATCAAGGCTGTTTTCGTAAATATGATCAAAGCCAAGCAGCTCTGCTGTATATTCACGATCAATCGGGAATGTCGTTCCTGCTAGCGCCCCGCATCCAAGTGGAGACACGTTAATTCGCTTCAAAGAATCTTGGAAACGCGCTTTGTCACGCTCTAGCATCCAGAAATAGGCGAGCATATGATGCGCAAAGGAAATAGGCTGTGCACGCTGCAAGTGCGTATATCCTGGAAAAATCGTCTCAACGTGCTGTTCTGCTTTTTCCACTAGCACTGTTTGAAAGGAAGAGATCAGTTCAATGATATGCTCTACTTGGTTATTCAAATATAAATGCATATCGGTTGCAACCTGATCATTCCGGCTTCTCGCTGTGTGCAATTTGCCGCCAAGCGGACCAATCTCATCAATGAGCATTTTTTCAAGGTTTAAATGGATGTCCTCATAATCCACTGAGAATTCGAGTTCATCTGCCTCTGCCTTTTTCATGAGCGTATTCAGTCCATCTTTAATGGCAGCGGCCTCGTCATCGCCCAGGATACCGCATGTATTCAGCATACTTGCATGAGCAAGGGAGCCGGTCAGATCTTCTTTGACTAATTGTTTGTCGAAATGAATGGACGCGCCAAACTCATCGACCCATTTTTCTGGTGTTTTTTGAAATCGGCCTCCCCAAAGCTTTTTCATGCTTTAACCTGCTCCTTTTTATTCACGATGCTGTTTACTTTTGTTGGTAAGCCCCAAAGGTTAATAAATCCTACCGCTGCATCATGATCGAATTCATCTGCTTTTGTGTAAGTTGCTAGATTTTCATCATAAAGTGAATATGGTGATTTACGTCCTTCTACAATGGCATGGCCTTTAAATAGTTTCACACGTACAACACCTGTTACGTTCTGTTGTGTTTCTTGTAAGAAAGCATCTAGTGCTCCTTTAAGAGGTGAGTACCATAAGCCGTTGTATATTAATTCAGCCATTTTTTGTTCAACGATTGGCTTAAAGTGTGCGACTTCTTTCACTAGTGTTAAATCTTCAAGCTCTTTATGTGCTTTTAGAAGTGTGACAGCACCTGGGCATTCGTACACTTCACGAGATTTAATGCCTACAAGACGGTTTTCAACGTGGTCGATTCTGCCAACCCCATGCTGACCAGCGACTTCATTTAAATGAAGGATGAGATCAGATAATGAATACTGAATACCATCAATAGCTGTTGGTTTTCCTTTTTCAAACGTGATTTCAATGATTTCAGGTGTGTCAGGTGTTTTTTCAAGTGGCGTCGTTAAATCATATGCTCCTTCTGGCGGCGCAGCCCAAGGGTCTTCTAAAATGCCGCACTCGTTACTTCTGCCCCAAAGGTTTTGGTCGATTGAATATGGGCTGTCTAAGTTAATCGGAATTGGAATACCATGTTTTTGTGCATAATCGATTTCTTCATCACGAGACCATTTCCACTCACGCACTGGTGCAAGAACTTCTAGGTCTGGATTCAACGCTTTAATGGATACTTCAAAACGGACTTGGTCGTTTCCTTTTCCAGTACATCCGTGCGCAACCGCTACTGCATTTTCTTTTTCTGCGACTTCCACTAGTTTTTTTGCAATAAGTGGACGAGATAATGCAGATACAAGCGGATATTTCCCTTCATACATCGTGTGTGCTTGTAAAGCAGTTAGTGCAAATTCCTCTGCGAATTCTTCTTTTGCGTCAATCATGTAAGACTGAACCGCTCCAACTTGAAGTGCTTTTTGTTGAACGAATGCTAAGTCTTTTCCTTCACCTACGTCCAGGCAGCAAGCAACGACTTCGTATCCTTGCTCTTGTAACCATTTAACTGCAACAGAGGTATCAAGACCTCCGGAATATGCTAATACGACTTTTTTATTTTGTGACATGATTGAAAAACTCCTCTCACTTGTTTTGATTCTGTGAATGTTTTTTGCATAAAAATAAGTTTTAGTTTATAAACATGCATTTAGTATGTATACACTGTAACAAGGAAAAATTTTTTTTTCAACCCCTTTATGAAAAAAACTCTGCCAATTTTTCTTGGCAGAGTCATTTTGGGCTATTTTTGATCCTTTTCAAGCTCTCGCAAGACGTGAGGAAGCTCAGGAATAATGAGTTTTGTCATGGCTAAACGAACTGCTCCGGTAGAGCCTGGTGTGGCAAAGACCGCTTTTTGATTGACGACCCCAGCCGCTGCCCGGGACAAGATAGCGGCTGAACCAATGTCTTCTGTATAGCTCAGCATGCGGAAGATTTCGCCAAAGCCTGGCAGCTCCTTGGAGAAAAGCGGGGTGATCGCTTCAATGGTGACATCCCTTGCGGCAATTCCTGTGCCCCCGTTTAACAAGACGGCATCTATTTTCGGTTCGCTTGTTCCCTCTAACACAGCATCTTGGATCGCTCCAATGTCATCTTTTACAATATCGTATGCAAGAATGAGATGTCCCTGTTCTTTAAGCAAATCAATCATCAAGCGGCCGCTTTTATCTGTTTCTTTCGTTCTTGTATCACTGACCGTAATGACTTTCACATAAAGCCTCGTTTTCGCCTCACGTTTATGTTCTGTCACGCTCATTTTCGCTCCGCTCCCTTTTGCTTCGTATTGGACAACATTATAGCATGCTGCTTTTAACAGAAAAAAGCTCTTTTCCTTATTAGAAAAGAGCTAAGCGTGTAGACAAACCCTCGCATTCGGTGTCAGTCCTGTGCGCTGGTGCTCACGAATGACAAATTCGCTCCGCACCAGTGCTCGTCCTTCCTAGACTGCAAAGGTTTTCTATCACGCTGAAAAGAAGACAAAGGGCTAAAATAAAAGTCATTTTAGCCCTTTGTCAACAATCTGAGCTCTTTTCCTTATTGGAAAAGAGCTTCTTCATTTTGATTATGCTAAGCGCATAACGTCTCTTGCAATCATGACTTCTTCGTTCGTTGGAATGACGATGACTTTCACAGGAGAGTGCGGGTAGCTGATGAATGCTTCTTCGCCTCTCATGTTGTTAAGAGAAGGATCCCAGTAAACGCCCATGAATTCAAGACCACGAAGGACACGTGCTCTTACTTCTGAACTGTTTTCACCGATTCCAGCTGTGAAGATGATCGCATCTACGCCATTCATTCTCGCTGCATAAGAACCGATGTATTTATGAATACGGCTTGCAAAAATATCAAGAGCTACTTCTGCACGGTCGTTTCCTTCTTCTGTTGCTTCTTCAATATCACGAAGGTCACTTGATAGACCAGACACACCTAAAAGACCACTCTTCTTATTCAAAGTAGAAAGTACTTCTTCAGCTGTATGTCCTGTTTTCTCCATAATAAATGGAATAAGGGCAGGGTCAATGTTACCTGAACGTGTACCCATTGCAACACCCGCAAGCGGCGTGAAGCCCATTGAAGTATCGATTGATTTTCCGCCTTCAACTGCTGCGATACTCGCACCATTTCCAAGGTGACAAGAGATCAAACGAAGCTCTTCAAGAGGACGGCCTAAGAGCTCTGATGCACGCTCTGTTACGAACTTATGGCTTGTCCCGTGGAATCCGTATTTACGAATACCAAAGTTTTTATAGTAGTCGTACGGAAGGCTGTATAGGTAAGACTGCTCTGGCATTGTTTGGTGGAAGGCTGTATCGAACACAGCAATCGCTGGTACGTCAGGCAGAATTTGTTTGAATGCTTTGATTCCTACAACGTTTGCAGGGTTGTGCAGTGGTGCTAGCTCTGAAAGCTTATCAATGTCATTGATGACTTCATCAGTTAAAAGAACAGAGTCGCTGAATTTCTCTCCGCCGTGAACAACACGGTGTCCTACACCATCAATTTCATTAAAGTCTTTTATGATGTTAAATTCAATTAGTTTTTCAAGCAGCATTTTAACCGCTACTGCATGATCTGGAATATCTGTGACTTCTGTTTTCTTTTCTCCATCTACAGAAATCGTGAAGATACTGTTGTCCATTCCGATTCTTTCAACAAGACCTTTTGTTAAAACGGTTTCTTCTGGCATGTCGAACAATTGGAATTTAAGAGATGAGCTTCCTGCGTTGATTGCAATAATTTTAGACATTCTTGTCGCTCCTTTTACTCAGTTGTTATATAAGGTTTCACGTTTTTTCCGGTGCTATATTCAACCTGTTTGACGGGTCTTTTATAGTTTAACGATTAGTCCGAAAAATATCTGACTTTTTCATTTAAACATTGAAAACTTTGCATTTCAAGTGCACCTTCGAACTGTTATCGCTTACATCGATAAGTCGTTATTTTCTGAATAATAAAAAAGCCAGACATCACTCTGGCTATTCTTTCGTTTCTTTTTCTTCTATAAACCATTGGTCTAATTTTCTCATTACACCCACCATTGATTCTTTTTGTGAGAAAGACGGCAGATTGGCAAACAGCATCCGTTTTGGTGCTTCCAAGCCTTCCTTTTTCTTTTGCATCACAAACAAGCTTTTGACGTGCTTTTTGTCCTTGAACATGGAGACCGGCAGCTGAATTAATGCATTCATATATGCCTGATCTTTGATAAAGTCCTTTAATTGCACGCTTTCTTTTCCTTCAAACAAATCGTTTGGAATGATGAAGAATAGGAAGCCGCCTTCTTTCGTGTAACGAAGGCTTTGTTCAATAAATAAATAATGCGCAAATGCATGTCCTTCTTTTGCCTTTAATTCATAGTCTGCTGCACGCTCATCATTTGGATAATAACCAACTGGCAGACTGCATACAGTGACATCTACTGGAGAGATCAAAAGCGGCTCAAGACTGTCTTGATGGAAAAGCTCGACTTCCTTCTCTTCCAAGTTCGCCTGTGCCCATGCAATTTTAATGAGTACATCATCAATTTCAGACGCAAAACCGCGCTTTGTTTCTGCAGTCAGATTATTTAAGACAGCAAGCAGTAAGTTCCCTGTCCCTGCTGCTGGATCAAAGACAACTAGCTCTTTTTGACCTTCTAAAAATTTATTCACCAAATAGCTGACAAACAGCCCGATCGTATCTGGGGTCATCTGACGATTTGGATGGGAAATATCCTTTTGTCCTTTCAATACGGCGAGCTGAAACGCTTTACGAATCTGCTCATGATCATAAGAAGCAAAATCTGCTTTCTCTATTACATCCTTTAGTAAACCGTCTCGATCATTTGCTTGGAAAAAGGCTTCTCCTGCTTCAGCTAATGCCTCAATATAGGAAATGCTTTGATCCTTTTTTAATCGAATAGAAGCTGTATCGAGCAGCTCGAAAATCGTACTTACTTGATCTTTCTGCAATGCTTTTCTCTCCTCGCTTTGTTAAAAGCTATATGTTCTCATTGAAAAGAGCCCCAGTATGAAGCCGGAGCTCTTGTCGATGCTGCTTTTATAACAGTGATTTTGCAGCTTCAATGGCTTTTTCATAATTTGGGTGATTCGTTGCTTCGCTTACGTATTCAGTGTAAACCACTTTCCCATTAGGGTCTAATACGAAAACTGCACGCGCCAATAAACGCAATTCTTTCATATATACACCGAATGCTTCACCAAATGACATATCTCTGTGATCAGATAATGTTTCGACATTTTCAATTCCGTTTGCTCCGCACCAGCGTGCTTGTGCAAATGGAAGGTCTGCACTAATTGTATAGATATTGACCGGACCTAAACCGGCTGCCTCTTCATTGAAACGTCTTGTTTGTGCGTCACACACACCTGTATCAATAGAAGGAATCACTGAGATGATCGTCACTTTTCCTGTTAAATCAGAAAGTGAAACTTCCCCTAGTGAGTTCGTTAATACCGTGAAATCCGGAGCCTGCTCGCCTACTTTTACTTCATTTCCTACAAGCGTGACAGAACTCCCTTTAAATGTGATCGATGCCAAAACAATTCCTCCCTTATCAAATGTATGGTTCTATCATAGTAGAGAAAGCAAAAAACTGCAAAGCCTAATCTTCGCTTTTGAAAAAAAAGTTAACTGCAGCGCAGCTAACTTTTTAAAGGTCTATGTCATCTAGTTTTCGTTCTTTATGACGGTTCTCCCGTTCATCCTTCTTAAACATGTGCTGAAGACGTTCAATTGCTTGAGGAGCAGAATCCAATATTTTATCAAGCAGATGTGTATGTTCATCCAAATGAAGCATTCGAACGCCGTTTGTTCCGACAATTAAGAAGGCGATTGGTGTAATAGACACACCTCCGCCGCTTCCTCCGCCAAATGGGAGTCTCGGTTCTTTTCGTTCTTGATCATCAGAACGTTTTTCTTTCTTTTGGTTCCCGTTAAATTCACTGCCGCCTGCTGCAAATCCAAAACCAACCTTCGATACAGTAAGGATGACACTGCCGTCAGGTGTTTCGACTGGATCGCCGATGATCGTATTCACATCTATCATTTCTTTTAAGTTTTCCATCGCTGTCTTCATAAGACCTTGGATTGGATGATCTGCCATTTTCGGGTTCCTCCTTAAACAGATGATTCATTCTTCGTTGCTTGAAGAGAGGCACTTTTTCTCGCCTTTCTTCCTTTTAACCAATGGACAAGTAAACGAATGGCTGCAAGCATAGCATGTCCAATACGAAAATAAGCTATACATGTAAACTGGGTTTGTGACACATTGTGCTGAAAGGCAGGAATGACTTCATATACCGGTTTATGCTTAAAGGTGAGATGCTCCTGCATAAAGGCAAGCAGTGCTCCTTTCACTGACCACACCCCGCCGGCTGCTACACCTGTTAAAGCGGCGTCATGAAAGCCGATCCATGTTGACCAGTGAAACGATACAATTCTCATGTGAATGAAGAATTTATGCATGATCCGGTTTAAATCGACGATCTCTTTTGTGATGCGCTCCATTTGATGAAGGATTTGCTTCATATCACGTTTTCCCACTTTTTTATGTATAGATTCTTTTTCGTGACTAGGGGTTTTGGCGCTCGCCATTTTCTTTTCACGTATATCGATCGTTTGATCTTCTGGATTGACCCTCACCATCGGAATGTCTTTTTTGAGTCTGATGATTCCATATAAGGTGATGATTTTCAGTGCAAGGTGGTCATTGTCATTTGCATGTGAATAATCCAGTGAAATGGTCACTTTCATGAAGATCAATAAGATCCCAAGGAACAAAATAGCTGCGATCCAAACGTAAAGCACTGTGCTCACTTCCTCCATAACAAATGATGCTTCCTCTACGATTATGGCTCTCATTCTGGATTTTATACCCAATCATGAAAAAAGAGTTTGACCGGTACCCGGCCAAACTCCTCTGATTATACGTTTGCTTCTGTTTTTTCATATAAATGTTCATGGACGACCACCGTATCGGCAAAGTAATCATGAACCCCTTGCTTTTTCGGTGTGAATCCAACAACAGCATAGAGTACAAAAAGCGTATTAATATAGCGTCCCACAATCTCTCTAAAGAAAATGACATCCCATGCCAGTTTCTTCTCAGGTTGAAGTGAGACCACTTTGATCCCAAACACCATTTTCCCAAGCGTTTGTTGAAAGATTTTCGTCATGATGGCGAAATAAAGCAGGAATACTATCGTCGTTGTGACAGAGAATGGAGAAAACCATCCTCCTCCTTTGGACCAGCCAAACAGACTAAAGATTGGAGAAACCGTCAAATGGTTGACACCCCAGACGACAAGCCAATCAAGAATAAACGCCCAAAACCTAATCCAAAAGCCTGCAAACGCCTGTGCTTCAATCACTGCACGTTTCGCAAAGGCCGGATTCGATTCTTCTTGGCTACGGCTTTCGGTTACTTCATCGAATGTAGAATCCATCTATGATCCCTCCTTTATTTTGAATAGAGATACATCGGTTTAGACCCGTTTGAGCCAGCCAGTGTTTCTTTTAGATTGAGAAAATCAATTTCGCTTTTAAAAAGTTTGCTTGCACTCATATTGAAGAGAGAGTTCCAGCCAAAGCTTTGAGAATAGCTGATCACTGTCGCTCCTTTTAACCCTTTTTCATTTTTCTTCATTGCTTTAATTGCATCTTCATAATATCCAAGCTCATCGACTAATCCGTTGGATTTCGCCTGTGTTCCGTCATAGACCCGGCCGTCAGCAATTTTCTTGACGTTCTGTTTTGACATGCCGCGTCCTTCAGAGATGACTTTGACAAATCCTTCATACGAGTTATCGACCATGCTTTGCATGATGTCGCGCTCATCTTTTGTCATGTCACGATTTGGCGACATGATGTCTTTGAATTTTCCGCTCTTAATTGTTTCGTATTTAATACCTAAATTATCTGCCAGCTTTGAATAGTTCAAGCTTTGCATGATCACACCTAACGATCCTGTTAATGTTTCAGGTGAAGCAAAGATTTTCTTGGCTGGAGTTGATACGTAGTAACCGCCAGAAGCTGCCATTGAGCCCATGGAGACGTAAATCGGCTTCTTCGCTTTTTTCACTTCTTCTAATTTTTTATGTATTTCTGCACTTTCATAGACACCGCCGCCAGGAGAGTTGACGCGCAGCAGTACACCTTTTACTGAAGCATCATCTTTCGCTTTTTCTAGTTCCTTAAGAAATGCACGATGATCGTAACCTTCTCCGCCTAATAGACTTGATGCGCCGCCATTATCTTGAATGGTTCCATTAATCTCAAGAACCGCTATTTTTCCAGCACCGCTTCCATCCTCTAGTACCTTTTCTTCTATTTCATCCCCAAATTGATAGCTCATTTTATTGTCATTGAAGCTTTCATACAAAGCCGTCGTGACACTAATCACAATTGAAAATCCGAAAACTCCAAGTGCAATGATTAACGCTACCCATCTTTTCGCATTCATCTTTTTCTCCTCCTTTTTGTCTCTCTTCATTGATACGAATATTCACATGAAATGTTTCACAGGAATTGTGGTTTTTTTACATTTCATTTCATCATATGATAGCACCTCTCTTTATTCACGATCAACTTTACATCGTCTGCCAAGTGATACGCACGACGAAAAATTGGCTTTTTTCTCCTCTCGCTGCATCTAATAGTCTAGAGCTTCACCACAACGAAACACCTAATCCACTCTTTCATGAGAAAACAGCTATTCAATTATGCTCAAATTCTGCCCTTTTCAAATCCCTTACATTGACTCATTTCTAAAAATGAATGCCACCATCATGAAGGTTTTTCTAATGTTTTTACTTTCATATGAAAAAAGTGTAAAATGTGAGCAAGGCTTCATATGTAAGCCCTTTATTACTCTAAATCTACTTTTGACAACGAAGGGGAGAACGTCAATGACAGACAATCGTCGCAATGTATTTTTCTTTTACAAAAAAGATCATGAATTGGATGGACACATTTCTTCTCTGGAGAAGCTCGCTACCGATCAAGGCTTTCAAGTCGTCAAGCGTGCAGAGGATGCCCATATTATTGCTTCAATTGGCGGAGATGGCACATTTCTTCAAGCAGTCCGTAAAACGAATTTCCGGGATGACTGCCTGTATGTAGGGGTATCAAAAACAGAGAATTCGCATCTATACTGCGATTTTTCATTAGAACATTTTGATAAAATGATTGATGCCATGAACACTGAACAGATTGAAGTGAGAAAATATCCGATCATTGATGTAAGCGTTGACAGTACAAACCAGTTCCATTGCTTAAATGAACTGTCGATCCGCTCAAGCATTATTAAAACATTTGTGATCGATGTGCATATAGATGATTTCCACTTTGAAACATTTAGAGGAGACGGAATGATTATTTCTACTCCGACTGGCTCAACAGCCTACAATAAATCGGTAAACGGCGCAGTGGTTGATCCGATGCTCCCTTGTATGCAAGTCACAGAGCTCGCATCGCTAAACAACAACTCGTATCGTACACTGGGTGCTCCTTTCATCTTAAGCAGTGACCGCAAGCTAACGCTGAAGGTTGTGCAGGACGGCAACGACCATCCGATTATCGGGCTTGATAACGAAGCGCTTGGCACGAAACACGTCAAACAAATTGACATCGGCCTTTCAGGAAAAGTCATTAAAACGGTGAAATTAAAAGACAACTCCTACTGGGAAAAAGTAAAACGCAGATTCCTTTAATCAAAAAGCTCCTTTATGGGGCTTTTTTTCATGTTTTTTCATTCCCGGTCATGATTATGGTATGATGTCACAAGTATGAATGTACGAAAAGGAGAACACGATGACATTACAACAATTTGATCAATATCCATTAAGCCATGAATTAAAACAAGCGCTAGAAGCACTTCACTTCCATACACCTACACCTGTTCAGCACGAGACATTATCCGTTGCTTTTTCAAGGCAGGATTTGATTGTCAAATCTCAGACTGGCAGCGGCAAAACCGCAGCCTATGGTCTCCCGATTTGTGAAATGGTCGATTGGGCTGAAAATAAACCTCAAGCCCTTATCCTCGTTCCAACGCGAGAACTCGCCATGCAGGTCAAACAGGATCTCACAAGCCTTGGACGATTGAAACGAATCAAAGCCACTGCCATTTATGGAAAAGCCCCTTTCCAAGCTCAAAAAGTAGAGCTTGCACAAAAAAACCACATTGTGTGCGGAACACCAGGACGAGTCTTAGATCACCTTGAGAAAGGTACTCTTTCCTTAGAAAACCTTAAATTTTTCGTGTTAGATGAAGCGGATGAAATGCTGAACATGGGATTTATTGATCAAGTCTCTTCTATTATTCAGTATCTGCCGCCAAAGCGCATGTCAATGCTCTTTTCAGCGACCATGTCTGATGAGATGAAGAAATTAAGTGAACAGTTTCTACAATCACCAAAAGTAATTGAAATAGCACGCGCGGAAACGTCTGTACCACAAATCACCCACACCGTGATTGAAACGGAAGAAGAAGCGAAATTCTCTCTTCTTCAGCGTACGATCGTCATTGAAAATCCAGATAGCTGCATTATTTTCTGTAATACACAGGACCGAGTGAATGAACTCACGATGAAGCTGGATGAATGGGATGTGCCTTGTGACAAAATTCATGGAGGCATGAGACAAGAAGACCGCTTCGCTGTCATGGATGAATTCAAAAACGGCGAATTCCGTTATTTGATCGCAACCGATATAGCAGCCCGGGGCATTGATGTCAGTGATATGACACATGTGATTCATTATGACCTCCCCTATGAAAAAGAGCGCTATATTCACCGAACAGGAAGAACAGGCAGAGCGGGAAAAAGCGGAAAAACCATTGCGTTTATGACCAATAATGCAAAGCCTCTGATTGATGAATTAAAGCAGGAAGCAGGTATTGATTTCAAGACGCAGCCATACCCAACAAAGGAAGACGCAGAGCAGCATGTAGAACGCTTTGAAGAAAAGATTGAAAAGCCGATTCAAAAGGAAAATAAACAGGCAGGCGTTGAAAAGGATATAATGAAGCTTTATTTTAACGGCGGGAAGAAAAAGAAGCTGCGGGCTGTTGATTTCGTTGGGACCATTGCCAAAATAGAAGGCGTTGCCTTTGATGACATTGGGATTATTACCATTCAAGATACAAAAACATATGTCGATATTTTAAACGGTAAAGGCCCTCTTGTGCTGAATGCCATGCGCCACACAACCATTAAAGGCAAGCAATTAAAAGTTCATGAAGCACGTTCATAAAAAGTGAAGGCTAATCGCCTTTACTTTTTTATTTAAAATAAAATAAGCTTACAAACCTTGATACCGTCAGCCTTTCCTGCAATCAACATGACAAATGTCATATCGAATACATGATGGGTGCTACTATGAGCATGACACCTTTCCTTCTATACTTTGAAGTAGAAAGAAACGGAAAGGACTTGAACGTTCATGACGACTTCAACAAACACACAGCAGCAAGCCACTTTAAGAAAACAAGTAGGTCAATTTTCTGGTGCTGATTCAAAAAAAAGTATCATGCAACTCCTTAATACATTTATTCCATTTTTGGGGCTTTGGTTTCTTGCCTATTATAGCCTGAACATCTCCTACCTTTTAACCCTCTTCTTTGCGGTTATTGCAGCTGGTTTTTTAGTACGTGTCTTTATTATTTTTCACGACTGCTGCCACCAATCCTTTTTCAGACAGAAGCCGCTGAATCACCTGTTTGGTTTCATAACGGGTGTACTCACCCTTTTCCCTTATCTTCAATGGCAAAGAGATCATTCAATTCACCATGCCACAAGCAGTAATTTAGACAAACGAGGTACTGGCGACATTTGGCTCCTGACAGTCAAAGAATATCAAGAAGCATCAGCTTGGACGAAATTCCGCTACAGATTTTATCGCAATCCTTTTGTCATGTTTATTTTAGGACCGATCTTTGTTTTCCTGTTTCAAAACCGTTTCAACGTCAAAAATGCTCGTAAAAAAGAGCGTTGGAACACGTATTTCACAAACATATCAATTGTTTTATTGGCAGGAGCTACCTATCTCCTTTTTGGCTGGGAAGGTTTGTTACTTGTCCAAGGTCCAATCTTTCTGATTTCTGGATCAATCGGTGTATGGCTGTTTTATGTGCAGCATACGTTTGAGGATTCTTACTTTGAAGCAGATGAGAATTGGAATTATGTGCAAGCAGCTGTAGAAGGCAGTTCTTTTTACAAATTGCCAAAGCTTCTTCAGTGGTTAACAGGTAATATCGGTTATCACCATGTCCATCATTTAAGTCCGAGGGTACCAAATTATCACTTGGAGCATGCACATGAGCATAGTGAGCCGCTTCAAAATGTTCCAACCATCACTTTAAAAACAAGCATCGAGTCAATGAAATTTAGACTTTGGGATGAAGAAACGAAAGCATTCGTTACCTTTAAAGAAGCACGTCAGACGAGAAGCACACCTGTCATCAAAGGAGACATTCTCAAGAAGAATGCATAAACGACGCAAGCTCTTTCTTACAACAGAAGGAGCTTGTTGGTATTTACAGGATGCGATAACGTGTTCAATTTGATAAAGTAGTGAAAAAGAATGAAAAAATGGAAAAGGTGATTCACGGATGAAAAAACAACTTAAAATTCAAAAATTGCATGGGATATCCCCGTATATATGGGCCATTTTTTTCATCCTTCCCTTTTATTTTATCATTAAGGCTCCTTCGACTTTAGGCATTGTGATCGGCATTATTTTGAACGTTGTCTTTTTCGCTGTCTATCGTTTTGCCTTTATCGCAAAAGGCTGGTCTTTATATGTATTAGGCCTTCTCTTGATTGCGATTTCTACTGGCTATGTCATGCTCTACAGCTACATTTATTTCGCTTTTTGCATCGCCTATTTCAATGGGCATATTAAAAGAAAAGTACCTTTCTATATCTTATACTATATTCATGTCGGGAGCGCGGCCATTGCGGTAAACTTCAGTCTGATCTTAAAAAAGGGCTGGTTTCTCACGCAAATTCCCTTGGTTCTCATTACACTCATTAGTGCCATTCTCCTCCCTCTCAGCATTCGAAGCAGGAAGGAACGTGAACGGCTCGAAGAGAAATTAGAAGATGCCAATGAACGGATCGCTGACCTTGTAAAAATTGAAGAAAGGCAGCGCATTGCACGTGATCTGCATGATACCCTTGGACAAAAGCTGTCCCTCATCGGTTTAAAGAGTGATCTTGCCCGAAAACTGGTTTATAAAGACCCAGAGCAGGCACGCGCCGAACTGAAAAGCGTCCAGCAAACAGCCAGAACGTCTCTCAATGAAGTGCGGAAAATTGTTTCCTCCATGAAAGGTATTCGGATCAAGGATGAACTGTCGAACATTGAGCAAATTCTCGAAGCAGCTGGAATTGAATTGATCTATGATGAAAAGGAAGCGCCAAAACACATCTCTCTTCTTAACGAAAACATTGTGAGCATGTGCATCAAAGAGGCTGTGACAAATGTCGTCAAACATAGTAATGCGACCGTCTGCAAAATCACTATTCATCAAAAATCAAAGGAAGCCATCATTACCGTTGAGGATAACGGGACATTTAAAGGCGATTATCCTCCCTCTCAAACGAAGGGTCATGGCCTTTTAGGAATTAGAGAAAGATTGGAATTTGCAAATGGGCGCCTGCGTATTGAGACAAAGAACGGAACAAAGCTGATCATGAGCATTCCAAATGATTCAGCAGCAAAAGACAAGGAGGGGATGAAATGATCAACATCTTTATCGCAGAGGATCAGCAAATGCTGCTTGGTGCACTCGGTTCACTACTTGATTTAGAAGATGATATGACGGTTGTTGGAAAAGGCACAAACGGCCAGGACGCCATTGATTTTGCTAAAAAACACCCCGTTGATATTTGTTTAATGGATATTGAAATGCCAGGGAAAACGGGACTGGATGCAGCCGAAGAACTCAAGGAATCAGATGTGAGAATCATCATTTTAACGACCTTTGCCCGTTCTGGATATTTCCAAAGGGCGCTGAAAGCTGGCGTTAGCGGCTATATGCTGAAAGACAGCCCAAGCGAAGATCTGGCAAGTGCCATTCGCAGCGTGATGAAAGGAAAAAAGGTATACGCCCCTGAATTAATGGAAGACTTATATAGCGACGAAAATCCTTTAACCCAACGAGAAAAATCCGTCCTTGAACTCGTCGCAGACGGCAAAAACACGAAAGAGATCGCAAAGGAACTCAGCATTAAAAGCGGCACTGTCCGTAACTACATTTCCATTATTTTAGATAAACTAGAAGTCAAAAACCGTATTGAGGCTATCACACGCTCTAAAGAAAAAGGCTGGTTTAAATAAAAAAAGATCAGGTCATACGGTGCCTTGATCTTTTTTTTCTACCAAAAATCTCCCCTCCTATTTTTTATCACCAACTATCAAAATGTAATTGACAATAGACCGTACTTCTATGATATGATATCCAAGTGATAATAATTATCATTATCACTCATACAATCAAATACCCGGCTAATGTGCCGATTTCAAAGGAGTCTACATTCATGAAGAAAATATTGTTCCCTCTGATGCTCATCTTTGTACTTGCATTGAGCGCATGTGGCAATAGCAGCAGCTCTTCCTCAAATAAAGGAAATCAATCAACATCATCAGACAAGATTACATATGAATCTGAAAATGGCCCTGTGAAGCTGCCAGCGCATCCAAAACGTGTCGTTGTACTTGGTTCCTACACAGGTAATGTCAAGTCACTTGGTGTGAACCTGGTCGGCGTCGACTCTTGGTCAAAAAAGAACCCACGCTTCCAAAAGGAATTAAAAAATGTGGAAGAAGTGTCGGATGAGAATGTGGAAAAAATCATGAAGCTAAAGCCTGATGTCATCATTGGCTTAAGCAATACAAAAAATGTAGAAAAACTAAAAAAAATCGCACCAACCGTCTTGTTTACGTATAACAAAGTCGATTACCTTCAGCAGCATATTGAAATTGGAAAAGTATTAAACAAAGAAAAAGAAGCCAAATCATGGGTAAAAGATTTTAAAAAACGCGCAGCTGAAGCTGGAAAAGAAATCAAAGCAAAAATCGGTAAGGATGCGACGGTTTCTGTATTTGAAAGCGGCACAAAAGATCTTTACGTGTTTGGAGATGCATGGGGCCGCGGCACAGAAATTCTCTACCAAGAAATGAAACTAAAAATGCCTGAAAAAGTAAAAGAAAAAGCATTAAAAGCTGGCTACTATGCAGTTTCGCAAGAGGTCATCCCTGAATTTGCTGGAGACTATATGATCATTAGTAAAAACAGCGAAATGGACAATTCCTATCAAAACAGTGAAATTTACAAGTCCATACCAGCTGTGAAAAAACATCGTGTGTATGTGGCAAATGCAGAAGAATTCTATTTTAATGATCCGCTCACACTCGAGTATCAACTATCATTCTTTAAAAAGCACTTTTTAGGTAAATAAACAGAAGCAAGGGACCCCTTCCCTTGCTTTTTTCTTATCTGCTTCTAGCGGCAGCATCTTTTTTCCGCTACAATGACATACAAGCGAATACAAAAAGTGTGGTGCTGGTTTTGTTTAAAATTCTACTCATTGAGGACGATACAACCCTCTTCCAAGAAATCAAAGAACGTCTAGTCAACTGGTCCTATGATGTTTATGGGATTCACGATTTTCAACAGGTTATGCAGGAATTCACTTCTGTTCAGCCTGATCTCGTCATTATTGATATACAGCTGCCAAAATACGATGGCTTTCATTGGTGCCGGATGATTCGGCATCATTCAAATGTACCAATCATCTTCCTCTCCTCTCGTGACCATCCTGCTGATATGGTCATGTCAATGCAGCTCGGTGCCGATGATTTTGTACAAAAGCCCTTTCACTTTGACGTGCTCATTGCCAAAGTCAGTGCTGTTCTTCGCCGCGTGCATGATTATAATGCAGAACCGGCTAGCCTAAAGGTATGGTGCGGCGCTACGATTGATCTAGAAAAAAACACCGTCACAAATGACCACGGTGAAGTGGAATTAACAAAAAATGAACTGTTTATTCTTAAGGAATTGATTCAGCATAAAAATCATATTGTCAGCCGTGAATCACTCATTCAAGCATTGTGGGAGGATGAACGGTTTGTCAGTGACAACACACTGACCGTAAACGTCAATCGCCTTAGAAAAAAACTAGATGAGATCTCCCTTGGCACCTACATTGAAACAAAAGTGGGCCAAGGCTATCTTGCAAAAGAAAAGGATGATCAATGATGCTGCAAGCATTTTTAAAAGAACGAAGAAGCTGGATCCTGTTCTTTCTTGGTTTGCAGCTCCTCATTCTGTTTGTTGCTTATTTGGATACGACCATTCCAATGGCGTCGCTTTTTTATATTGTGTTATTATCTACGTTTTTCATGATCGTCTTTCTCTTTTTCCGATACCGTAAAGAAACGGCGTATTATGAGCGTCTGAAAGAATGGGACGATCATATTGATCATCAAATGCGGCTCACTCCATCTTCCCCATTTGAACAGCTTGTACATGATGCGACGTCTGAGCAAATTGCCCGCTACAGGCTAATGGCAGCAGAGCAGCAAATCGCCCTTGAAGAAGAGAAGGATGAATTGCTCTCATGGATACATGAAGTGAAAACACCTCTCACAGCGATGCACTTAATGATTGACCGTTTAACAGAACAGCCGCTGAAATCGAATATGACGTACGAATGGCTCAGAATTCATTTATTACTCGATGCCCAGCTGCATCAAAGCAGAATACGTCATATCGAAAATGATTTATTTATTGAACAGCTGGACCTGCAAAGCATCATAGCGAAGGAAATCAAAGCGCTCCAATCATGGTGCATGCAAAAAGGAATCGGCTTTGAAATCACGCTAGAAGAACGTCACGTATTAAGTGATACAAAATGGTTATCCTTTATGATCAGGCAGGTACTCACAAATGCAGTCAAGTACAGTCATTCGTCCGATATTGCCATTGAAAGCAAGAAAATGGATGACCAAGTGATGCTGACGATTACAGATCAAGGCAGAGGAATTGACCCAAGAGACATTCCACGTATTTTTGAAAAAGGCTTTACCTCAACAAGACATCACAATGACACAGCCTCAACAGGAATGGGACTCTATTTAACAAAAAAAGGAGCAGACGCTCTTCATATCAAGATCGAGGTCAACTCCACGATAGATCAAGGCACAACCTTCACCTTCATCTTTCCGAAAAAGAATGATTTTGTGCATATTGCGAGCATGTGACAACAATGTCACATGCTCGTCTGTTTTGTTCGCCAAATCGAAGGAAAAGCGGCGGGCTTCTTTTTATACTAGAGGTATCAATTAAATAGAAAAGGGGATCGACAAATGAACATTTTAGAAGCTCGCAAAATATATAAAAGCTACGGAAATAAATTCAACAAACAAGAGGTGCTGAGTGGCATTGACTTGACCATTGAAGCCGGAGAATTCGTAAGCATCATGGGGCCATCAGGCTCGGGGAAAACAACCCTTCTGAACGTATTGTCCTCGATCGATCATGTGTCCAGCGGATCCATTCGTATCGCAGATGCTGAGATGACGCAAATGAAGGATCAGCAGCTCGCAGAATTCAGAAAAAAGCAGCTTGGCTTTGTTTTTCAGGATTATAACTTACTTGATACACTCACGGTCAAAGAGAACATCCTCTTGCCATTATCTATCTCCAAAACGCCGAAGAAAGAAGCTTTCGAACGTTTTCAACAGCTTGCGGAGGACATGGGTATCTATGAACTAAGAGACAAATACCCGAATGAACTCTCTGGTGGACAAAAGCAGCGGACATCAGCGGTCCGTGCCTTCATTCATGAGCCGAGTCTGATTTTCGCAGATGAACCTACTGGAGCGCTTGATTCCAAATCTGCATCTGATTTACTCAATAAGCTGCAAGATTTCAATCAAAAACGAAAAGCAACCATTGTCATGGTGACACATGATCCTGTCGCAGCCAGCTATTCAAGACGCGTCATTTTTATCAAGGACGGGCAAATCTATACTCAGTTAAATAAAGGTGCTTTAGAGAGAAAGATGTTTTTCGAGGATATTATGAAAACGCAAGGTGTCTTAGGCGGTGTGAAGCATGAACATTAATCAGCTCGTCTTCCGAAACCTGAAGAAAAATTTGAAAAATTACTACTTATACGTGTTCGCTCTTGTATTTAGTGTGGCGCTCTACTTTTCTTTTGTCACCTTGCAGTACTCACCAGCACTTGATGATGTAAAAGGGTCCATTAAGGGCGGTGCGTCGATTAAAGCCGCTTCGGTCCTGCTCATTGCCATCGTCGGCATCTTCCTGTTATATGCGAACAGCATTTTTATTAAACGCCGAGGGAAAGAAATAGGTCTCCTGCAGCTCATTGGCATGACGAAACAAAAAATTGCCAAACTGCTCAATGCAGAAAATTTTATCCTCTACGTGTTCTCAATGGCTGTTGGCATCATAGCTGGATTTATCGGTTCAAAGCTCATGCTGATGGTGTTATTTAAAGTAACCGGCGTGAATGCCATCGCCAACCTGCATTTTTCAGGCATGGCCCTTTTGCAGACACTCATCGTCTTTTTCATCATCTATGGATTAATTATGTTAAGAAATAGATGGTTTATTAATAGACAGACGATTTTATCTTTGTTTAGAACCACGTCTTCTACAGAGCAGCGTGTGAAAAAAATCTCTGTGTTTGAAATCATCATTGGGGTTTTCGGTATTGTCTTGATCGGCTCAGGCTATTATATTTCTTCTCAGCTTTTTAGCGGCTCATATACGTCCATGCTTGAGTTATTTTCAGCCATGATTTATATTCTAGCCTCTGTCATTATCGGTACCTTTCTTTTTTATAAAGGCTCTGTTTCTTTCATTGCCAATATTGTACGGAAAAGAAAAAATGGCTATCTCGCCATTCATGAAGTCCTGTCTTTGTCATCTATTATGTTCCGGTTAAAATCAAGTGCACTGCTTTTAACGATTATTACAACCGTATCTGCTCTTGCGATCGGGTTGTTATCTTTAAGCTACATTTCCTATTACTCAGCAGAAAAAACGGCTGAACAACAGATTCCATCACATTTTGTCATGGGCTCTGAAAAGGAAGCAGCCACCTTCACTCGTGCA
Source organism: Bacillus sp. FSL R7-0672 (assembly GCF_038601465.1). Taxonomy (NCBI): domain Bacteria; kingdom Bacillati; phylum Bacillota; class Bacilli; order Caryophanales; family Bacillaceae; genus Bacillus; species Bacillus sp. FSL R7-0672. The sequence goes on from NZ_CP152010.1 coordinate 2,622,546, forward strand.
CTTTCAGACAAGCATATTGCATATGAAAAAAAGCAGTTCAAGGTCATTCAAGCGGATTTTGACGCAAAGAAGATCATGGATTCGGAATTACAAAGTTTGAAGAAGGATCCAGGAGTCTTGACACTGCCTGTGATCAGTGAGAAAAATGCACCTCATATTCATGTTGAAAACAACGAAGTCATCTTAAGCGGCTACAGTGATTTATTGAAGAAATTCATGCCGATTCAAAGCTCGGGTGATGTGAAACTTCTTATCAAGCAACCGCTTGATTTAAAAGTCATTGATATGAAAAAAGATTACATCATTTCTTACAAGTTCACTTTTGGCGGTCTGCCTGTTGCCATCGTAAGTCAAAGTGTCTTTGAGCAGCTTGACCAGCAGAAAGATCCTAAACTGCAGCTTGAGAATAACCAATATAACGCGGTCAATATAAAAGATGATCAAAACCTTGAACAAGCCAATGATGTGTTTACCTCTTTAAAACTAGGTGATGACAGCATGTCTCAATTAGCTTCAGCTCAGCAGCAGAAACAAACAATGGGACTGATGATGTTTGTCCTCGGATTTTTAGGCCTAAGCTTCCTTGTCACATCAGGCTGTATTTTATACTTCAAACAGATGAATGAAAGTGAAGAGGAACAAAGCTCGTACACGATCTTACGTAAGCTTGGCTTTACAGAGAAAGATCTATTAAAAGGCATTCGGCTCAAACAGCTATTTAACTTTGGGATTCCGCTCATCATCGGATTACTGCACAGCTACTTTGCAATACAGTCAGGCTGGTTTTTATTCGGCGGTGAACTGTGGACACCAATGCTCATCGTCATGTCGATTTATACGGTTTTATATTCTATCTTCGGATTCCTATCTGTCCAGTATTACAAAAAGGTCATTAAAGAATCCTTGTAATTTATTCCCCATAGGCAGTTGCCTATGGGGATATGTTTGTTTATGATGGAGTTGATTCAAACTTATGCGATAGAATATGATCTCTTGCCGCATAAGCTTTCCGTTTGACCTCTTCTAGGTTCACACCGACAAGCTTTCCGTTTCGTTTCACTGCTTTTCCAGCCACATAGACAGAATCAACATTTGAAGGATGTGCCGTTTGGACAACCGCTCCAGCAGGGTCTGTCATCGGCAGAAGATTCATGCTTGTCCGGTCGATCAGAATGAAATCAGCTTCTTTTCCAGGTGTGAGCGAGCCAATTTTATGATCAAGCTGTAATGCACGAGCTCCATTGATCGTCGCAGCTTCAAGCATTTGATGAGCAGAAATCCCAAGTTCAGGTCCTGGCATGATGCCCTCCATCAGCAATGATTGATTTTGGATCGCACGCTCTGCCTGAAGCCCGAATTTCATTTGAGCAAACAAATCACCGCCTGTCGCTGTGACCACGTCTACACCGAGCGTTGGAAGAACACCTTGTTCGATCGCAAGCCCTGTGACAGGATAACCGTGACCCATCATCATCTCAATTTCAGGTGTAATGGATATGGAGCTTCCGCTATCTGCCAGCATCTTCATTTGATCCGCATCGATTGCATTGATATGCACCATGTTGAGGTCAGGTCCAAGTAACCCTGCTTTGTGAAGCAGCTCAATCGAACGATCCTCCGCTCCCCAGTTCCCAAAGCCAATGTGCATACTGCATAGAGCATCTAGCGACCGGGCTGTTTCAATTTCAAATACTGAAGTTTCCCATGAAGAAAACTCTGGTCCACGAATCGCAAGCCCCATTGTCAAAAGCTGATCTGATGATTGAAAATGTGCTTTTTTCACGCGTGCTGCGTCCTCCATATTGGTGAGCGTGCTCCCCCTATCCCAATACTCAGCATCTCCAGAGGAACCGAAAGCAAAAACAGCTCGAATGCCCGCATCTTTCAACCCTCCGATGAGTTCTTCTGTATGATCCATTGAATTGATCATCGTCCAGTCTAGAAATGTGGTCACTCCGGCATCTAACGCCTCTAATGCCCCTAAATAATTCGCAATTCGATCGTCAGATGGGCGTCTCATCGCACCATAGTTCCCATAATAGATTTTGCTCAAATATGTCTGCAAAGACCAATCTGTGCCTATGCCTCTGATGACAGACTGCCACACATGACGATGTGTATCCACAAGCCCTGGCATGATCACCATATCGGACGCATCAACAATGGCGGCATCATTTGCTTCAATTAAAGGTCCGACTTCTAAAATGTGTGTCCCTTCAATTAATAAATCTCCTTTTTCTAAAAAACCTAAAGTTGGATCAAGAGTTAAAAGCGCTGCATCTTTAAACAATGTTTTCTTCATCCATATCCCCCTTTTCAAATGACGAGGAAGAGTTCTCCCACCCTCACTGTTATTTTAAAACATAAAAGGATCGAATTAGAAGAAAAGTGACTTCGCTAACTGTTTTATGAGCTGATTTTTCTGAAATAGTTGTAAATACGTTTTAATTTGACGTCATGTTTTCCTTTTGGGCTTTCCATCATGCCGAACTCAAAGAACTTCACAGGTTTGATTCCGACATAGTGTAAAAGGGCTCGTTTCATTAAGATCTTGTGTGCATTTTGCAAAAAGAACAAAGGGTAGTTGGTTGGTCCTTGCATCGTCGATATACAAACAGCACTTTTTCCTTTTAACAGTCCTTCTGGAAACAGCCCGCCTGTTTGACGATAAGCAAAATTCGCAGCAAACATGCGGTCAATAAAGCCAAGCAGCATGGCTGGAGGTCTTCCCCACCAAATAGGATATACGAACACGATTTTGTCCGCCCATTTGATCTTCTCCTGATACACCTGAATGTCAGGGTCCTTATGCATGTCACGCCTTTTTTTCTCTTTATTAAAAATCAGCACGGGATCAAATTCTTCTTTGTATAAATCGATGATTTTCACTTCATGAACTAGTGGATTTTCTTCACTGCCTTTCATAATTTCTTTTAAAAAAGCACCATTTAAACTATTGTGATGGGGGTGAGTATAAATAATGAGTACATTCATGTATGATCTCCTTTTATTATCATTTGATAACTAAAGGATATACCTTCGTTATATAGTTGTCAAATGATAATTGTTTTTTGATAATAATTTTGGTATGTTACGTAGGAGGTGATAAACATGAAGCATCCCCATTTCTTCAAGGAATTCGTAGCATTTGCTTCTACTTTTTCAGAACTAAAACATGACCTGATGAACAAAGTCAAACCAGCTAACTTAACGACCTTGCAATACTTAATACTAGAGCAGCTAGCAGTCAGCGAACCGCTTACGCCTAGTGAAATTGCCGAATGTCAGCACATGTCTCTTCCGAATGTCAGCAGAGAACTAAAAAAACTACACGAAAAACAATTGATAGATAAAAAGGAAGACCCAGTTGATAAACGAAAGCATGTCATTACGCTGTCTGACAAAGGCCGCGCTTGTATGAACGAAGCCTTCATGTATATCGAAAAGATGTTGATAGACCGTCTCTCTTCCTCAGATATAGAACAGGTGGATGACATCGTACAAGCTCTCCGTCTTTTAAACCGAACAATCTTTAAAAAAAAATCTAAAAAAGCATGAGCGGTATGCTCATGCAAAGGTTTTTTATTTTATTAATGAAGAGATGCTAAAAGATACGTAATGAAACCAACAATAGGAATAATTGGAATCATGAATTTCAATGTTGTATTTGTATTCTTATATAAATTCCATAGCAGCACTGGTATACCAAATGTCAACGTATCAAAAACAGCAAGAACTACTCCCTTGCGCTGTTCATTATGAGCCATTCTAAAACCCCCATTCACCAAACTTTTTTCACACAATAACCGGCTATTCCTGCAGATATTCCTCCATTAATCACTGCGCATGCTATACAGCTAGCAGGTCCCGTTAAACAAATATAATAGCACGCTCCTAAAACCATTGAACGTAGCGGAAGAGATTCATTCGGGCCGCTTTGCTTTTTTAAGCAGTTCCAAAACTTGTTCCAACTAAAACTCGTTTGAATTTCTGAATCATCTGCCTGGAAAATTTTTTTATTTAATTCCATCATATCTTGCTTTGCACCATTTTCACCATAGGTAAAAGATCCTTTTAAAAACTCCCCTTTTTGGTTGATATGGAACTTATTTTTCAATTTTCCATTTTGGAAGAAATATGAGTGCAAATTTCCTTTCTCATCGTATTCTGCAAGTTGAATATAGTAAGCTTTTATTTGGCTCAATGAAACTGAAATGAAGGAAACATTGTCTAACAGCTGATTATCTGACTTCTTCTTTTTAAGATAAAAGTAAACAACATCCGTTTCAGCAGCGTTCAGATGAACCGCTGCACTTTCTCCATTTAATAGATAACCTTTCTTTTGGGCTAATTCTTTTGCCTTTAAAAATTGAGAGCTTTTTTTTGCCTTTTTTATGAGTTTTTCTTCTATTTTATCATTTTGTATCTTTTTAAAAGACTCGTCCTCTTTTATAGTAATAGCTTTTCCTACAGGAAATTGTCCGAATAAAAGTGCTATAAACATTAACACACAAAACATTTTTCTTAACTTCATCATATATCCTCCTTTAGCAAATTTCATAAAAATTATAACCTCTAAAGGAAAATAATGTAATAGTCCTTTTTGCTAATAAAACCCACTAGTGGTAATGTATCATATACCCTATTTCTTATCATTTCCTATAGGCAATTGAATGTGATCTTCCTCTTGCGATGATAGTGATACTGGCTGAAGAGCCTTTCCAATACACAAAAAAGCGCCGGATCTTACCTCCCAAGCGCTTCTTTGCTTTATCCTCTATGTACTTTTATACAACCAATTGATACGCAATATATAACGCGACAAGCCAGATCATGACCGCTGAAGCTTTATTGATACGGTTCATCCACTTACCGTTTGTATCTAACTTCCCTAGCATTTTCCCTAAAAGAGCGAGCCCAATAAACCATAACCAGGACACGATGATACAAGCGAGTGTAAATGCCAGTTTTTCTGCCCCGTTATATTGAAGCGAATTTGTTCCAATCACGCCAATGGTATCGAGAATGGCGTGGGGATTTAAAAGTGAAACTGAACAGGCAAAGAGAATTTGTTTTCTCGCAGGCATGAATTCCCGCTGCTCTTTAGCATCTGTTGATGAGCTTGTGTTCCACACAGACCATCCCATATAAACTAAAAAACAAAATCCAATGAGATAAAGACACATTTGCAGCATAGGAATGGTGAACACCACAACAGAAACTCCAATGACAGCTAACGTAATTAAAAGTGTGTCACAAAGAGCAGCAGTGATAACAACAGGTAAGGCCTGATATAATCGCGGCTGAAGCGCTCCTTGCTGAAACACAAATACATTTTGTGCGCCCAATGGTAAAATGAGGCCAAAGGCAAGCACAATTCCATGAACGATGGCAATGAACATCTTCTAACATTCTCCTTTTCCAGCAATTCCTACACATTTTAACATAAAACAACATAATCACTTCCAGCAGATTTAATTTTCCATAAAAAAAGCGCTGGATGCTTTCATCCAAACGCTTTTCGTTTATTCATCATGATCCTTTACGTGCAAGCTCTCTTTCTCTCAGCTCGACACGACGGATTTTCGCTGACGGTGTTTTTGGCAGTTCGTCAATGAATTCAATTTCTCTTGGGTATTTGTAAGGTGCTGTTGTGTTTTTGACATGTGTTTGCAGCTCTTTGATCAGCTTATCACTTTGCGCTGATTCATCACGCAGGACAACATATGCCTTCACGATGGATCCTCTGATTTCATCTGGACTAGCCACAACCGCACATTCTTTAACTGCTGGGTGTTTAATCAGCGCATCTTCTACTTCAAACGGCCCAATGGTATAGCCTGAGCTGACGATGATATCGTCTCTGCGGCTTTCAAACCAGAAGTATCCATCTTCATCTTTTTTCGCTCGGTCACCGGTAATAAAGTAATTCCCGCGACGCTGCGCCTTTGTACGCTCTTCATCTTTGTAGTATTCCTTAAATAGCGCTGGCGTTTCGAGATGAACCGCAATGTCACCAACTTCTCCAGGAACGCATACGTTGCCGTCTTCATCAATGATCTCGACTTCGTTACCAGGTGTTGGTTTGCCCATACTACCAGGCTTGATGTCCATTCCTTTTAGCACCCCTACGAGCAGTGTGCTTTCTGTTTGGCCATAGCCATCTCGTACTTCTATATCGAAATGCTTTTTGAATGTATCAATGACTTCACGGTTCAGCGGCTCTCCCGCAGACACGGCACTATGCAGCTTTGGAAGCTCGTATTGACTCAAGTCATCTACTTTCGCCATAAATCGGTATTCTGTCGGCGTACAGCATAGGACATTGATTTCATTTTTTTGAAGTAGCTCTAAGTACGTATTTGGATTGAACTTCCCTCCGTATACAAAGCCTTCTGCGCCACTTCCTAACACAGATAAGAGAGGGCTCCACACCCATTTTTGCCAGCCTGGTCCTGCTGTCGCCCACACTTTATCTCCTTCATTAATGGAGAGCCATGCTTTGGCAGCAGTGCGTAAATGTGCATATGCCCAGCCATGTGTATGAACAACCCCTTTTGGGTTACCAGTTGTACCTGATGTATAGGATAAGAACGCCATGTCTGTGCGTGTTGTTGGAGCCATTTGCAGCTCGCTTGATTGCTCTTCCTTTTGCGCGAAAATGTTTGTCCAGCCATGATCGTTTTCACCGATTGAGAATGTTTTAAAATCGTTTGGCTGATTGGTTCCATCGAACGATTGAATGAATGAAGAGTAAACGATCGCTCCTTTTGCTTCTGCATGTTCAATTCGGTAATCTAAATCTTTTGCACGCAGCATTTCTGAACAAGGAATGACGACCATCCCTGTTTTCAAAATAGCCAAATAAATGCTGTATGCCTCTAGCATGCGCGGCACCATCACAATGATTTTATCGCCTTTTTTAAAGCCTGCATCTAACAACACATGTCCGATTTTATTGGCATCTTCCACTAAAGCTGCATAAGTCACATGTGCTTCCCCGCCATTTCCGTCCTGCCAGTGCAGAGCCATTTTCTCGCGGTTATGACTGAATGCTTCAATCTCGCTGACTAAGTTATATTGTTCTGGTGCAATTAAGTCTTCTCTTTTCATGGTACAGCTCCTTTTTGCCTCTTTCTATGAAACCATTCATGTTTCAATTTACCTATTCTAACATTCATAACTGAAAAATGCTTGAATTAGGACCTACTCCTAGTATTATGCCATAATTTTCGCCATTCGTCCTCTTTTTAAAAAATATTCTAACAATTTATATGTACAAAAAGAAAAGAGCGGGAATAATCCCGCTCATAAGCCATAGCTTTTCAATTGTGTGTCTTAGAAAGATCCGCCACCCATATGTTGTTGAGCGTAAGATACAAGACGTTTAGTGATTTCTCCACCAACTGATCCGTTAGCGCGAGCTGTTGTTTCTGGTCCAAGGTTTACACCAAATTCTGAAGCGATTTCATACTTCATTTGGTCGATCGCTTGTGCAGCGCCTGGAACGACTAATTGGTTAGAACTGCTTTGTCTGTTTTGTTGAGCCATGTGTTCTCACCTCCTTGTGAATATAGAATGTGTAGAAACACATGACTTCATGCGATTGATTTTATGGTAATTATTATGAAATTTTTATTTTAGAATAAATCAGCGAATTCGTCAGCCGCTTTCTTCTCATTTTTGACGATAATCGTTTCGATTTGATCTACTGCCTCATCAAGCATTGGCTCGAAATCAGCAAAGCTTTCGTAGCGTTCTACTTTTTCAAGCTTTGGTTTAGTTTTAGGCGACGGCGGCGTAAAGATCGTACAGCAATCCTCAAAAGGCTGAATGCTTGTATCATATGTGCCAATTCGTCTCGCTTCATCAATAATGTCATTTTTATCAACCGCAATCAGCGGGCGAATGATTGGCGTATTTGTGACATGATTAATGGCATACATGCTTTCAAGCGTCTGGCTTGCGACTTGGCCAAGGCTTTCACCGGTAATAATCGCAAGTGCATCACGCTTCGCTCTTATTTTATCTGCTATTTTCAGCATCATTCTTCTTGTTGATGTCATCGTATAGTTTTCAGGTACTTGTTTGTGAATCAGCTCTTGAATTTTGGTGAAAGGAACAATGTGCAGCTTCACTTCGCCTCCATATGCCGCTAAACATTCTGCAAGATCAATGACCTTTTGCTTGGCACGTTCACTTGTATATGGGGGACTAAAGAAATGTACAGCTTCAATTTGAATTCCGCGTTTCATGGCCTGATAGCCGGCAACTGGGCTGTCAAAGCCGCCTGAAAGCATGAGCATCGCTCTTCCGCTTGAACCAACTGGCAGTCCGCCTGCACCTTTGACATCTTTAAATGTAATATATGTCGCATGTTCTCTTAATTCAATGCGCAAATGCACATCCGGCTGTTTGACATTGACCGTTAAGTTTTCCGTATTCTTCAGCACATGTCCGCCAATTTCCCGGTTCATTTCATTTGAATCAAGTTCAAATTGCTTATAAGAGCGTTTCGTTGAGACCTTAAATGTATTTCCTTGTTCATACACTTCCTGTACCGCTGTTAAAGATGCTTCTTTAATGGCATCGAGATTTGTCTCACATTTCACCGCCAGACTAAAGCTTTGAATGCCAAATACACCTTTAAGCTGTTCTGAAATCGGTTCAGGGTCTTCTCCGTTCAGCATAATCGTAATGCGGTCTCTGTCAGATGCATACTTTAATGCTTCAAAGTCTTTCAATACAAACCGGATATGCTGCCTTAGTTTTTCAATAAACTTCTTTCTATTTTTTCCTTTTGTTGAAATTTCACCAAAACGGACTAAAATATGATCATATTTCATGTTGTTATCTCATTCCTTTTAATTTTTTCACACTTTGTGCGATCGATGTGATGATTTGCGGCGCTAGTTCTGGTCCTTGTCCATACGTCAAACTGATTCTCATACTGCTTTTTGCCACTTCTTCCGGTTTCCCCATCGCTAGGAGAACATGGCTTGGCTCCTTTTTCTTGGCTGAGCAGGCAGAGGTTGTCGAAACATACATGCCTTCTTTTTCAAGCATATGAAGAAGGACCTCGATTTGAATACCTGGCACTGAAAAATTCACAATATGCGGCGCACTTTGCGTCAGCGGTGTGCTGATGACAATACCTTCTATTTCTCCAAGCTGCTTTTGCAGCTGCGTTTTTAAGTTTAGCATTTCATCATGATGTATTTTCAGCAGTTCGAATGATTGTTTCATGGCTTTTGCTAAGCTGACAGCACCAGCAGGGTTTTCGGTACCTGAACGTAGGCCTAATTCCTGCTCTCCTCCTGTGATAAAAGGTGCGAGCACTACACCTTTCTTTAAAAAGAGCGCTCCTGTGCCTTTTAAGCCATGAATTTTATGGCCAGATATCGTCAAAAGATCCACATCCAGTTGTTTATCAAGTGCTACTCTGCACATTCCCTGCACCCCGTCGACATGAAATAGGGCATTTTCAGCATGCTCACGAATCATGCCAGCAGCTTCTTCAATCGGCTGGATGGCACCCGTTTCGTTATTGACGTGCATCATGCTGACAAGCACTGTATCAAGACGAAGCACTTCTTTTAAATGATTCATATCTGCATGGCCATGCTCATTTACTTGAATATAGGAGATTTCAAAACCAAATAAAGCCTTCAGCTGTTCAAACGATTCGATGACAGAGGGGTGTTCAATTGCTGTTGTCACAATATGTTTCCCCCGATTCATTTTGGCGAGAGCTGCTCCTTTAATGGCGATGTTATTTGCTTCTGTTGCACCAGAAGTAAAAATAACCTCATATTGTTTCAAACCTGTATAGTGAAGGATTTGTTTTCTCGTTTCACTTAGCAAGCGGCTCGCATCAATTCCGAGCTGATGTAGCGAAGACGGATTCCCAAAAAAACGTTCACTCACTTGCTGATATACTTGTAAAACCTCAGGGTACGGTTTTGTTGTTGCACTATTATCGAGATAAATCATACTTGGACTCCTTACAAAAAGCTTTAAAAATAAATGCATTTATATGTTACCATAATGAAGTCAGACAGAGAATTTTCTGAAAATGGCAGTTGACAACTTTTCATTTTCACTATATCATGCATAGTGCAATTGGCACATAAACACCTAAATTGTCAGAATATTTAAATTTAGCACATTACATTGGATAAGGAGGAACTATTTTGAAAAATAGTTTAAGTATAAAAGAGACATTAGCCATTGGTTTAATGCTTTTTGCATTATTCTTTGGCGCAGGAAATATGATTTTCCCGCCTGTCCTTGGACAATATGCAGGTGAGAATGTTTGGCTTGCTATCGGTGGATTTTTACTCACAGGAGTTGGTCTTCCGCTTCTAGGAGTTATTGCTATCGCCCTTACAGGTACCGGTGCAAAAAGCCTTGCGGATAAAGCCCATCCTATATTTGGAACCATTTTCACTGTCATTCTGTATTTATCCATAGGACCATTTTTTGCTATCCCGCGAACAGGTACGGTTTCTTACGAGATTGGATTAGCACCGTTTCTATCTGAAACACAAACCTCTTCATGGGTACCGCTTTTCTTATTCACCCTTGTGTTTTTCACGATTACGTATCTGCTCGCTTTGAACCCTTCAAAGCTTGTTGATCGAATCGGCAAAGTGTTGACACCTATCTTATTAACGGTCATTGCGATTATTGTATTTAAAGCCATAGCTACACCGATGGGAATGATCGGTGCGCCTGATGCGACTTATAAAGCAAACCCTCTCTTCACTGGGTTTTTAGAGGGCTATAAAACAATGGATGCTCTCGCTTCTCTCGTATTTGGAATCGTTGTTGTGACAGCTGTTAAAGAAAGAGGCATCACAGAGCGCAAATCTCTTGCGGCGGCCTGTATAAAAGCTGGCCTTGTTGCAGCAGCTGGACTAGCACTAGTGTATATCTCGCTTGCTTATGTCGGTGCTTCAAGTCCTGATACAACCGGAATGGTTGGGGCAAATGAAGGCGGCAAACTGCTTTCACTATCAGCAAGCTTTTTATTTGGTTCTGCTGGTAACATTGTCCTTGGTGTAGCCATTTTATTTGCTTGTCTCACAACAAGTGTTGGGCTTGTCTCATCATGCGGCGAATATTTTTCAAAGCTTTTCCCAGCACTTTCTTATCGCACAATCGTACTCATTGTTTCTTTATTTAGCACATTGGTTGCAAACCTTGGACTGGCACAAATCATCTCTCTATCGGTCCCTGTACTCGTAGCGATATATCCACTGGCAATTGTCATTATTTTATTGTCATTCCTTGACCGCTGGATTAACGGTAGACGAGTGATTTATGCAGTACCCCTGATTTTCACTGGATTTTTTGCCATTATTGACGGCTTACTGGCTGCCAAATTCAATCTCGGTGGTTTGCCTGCCTTCTTAGACACATTCATTCCATTTTACGATTTAGGCATTGGATGGGTCGTACCAGCAATTATCGGCGCAGGTATTGGCGTACTCATCTCTATGTTTACTAGCCCGCCTAAACAGCTCGCATCATAATCATGCTTCAAACATCCCCTTCCAAAGATGAAGGGGATGTTTTTTTATTGTCCTCCATATACTAAAATAGAAAAATTCATGACTTTTGTACGAAAACACATGTTGACATCAGACGCACATCCTTTATAATTAGTGAATGTTAATGAAGAACGGTTTTAGCAACTAATTAACAGAATATTTCAACATAATATTGGAGGCTTTATATTCAATGAAGGCAACATTGTCGACGAAAGATACAGTTATTATCGGTTTTATGTTATTTGCTCTATTCTTCGGCGCCGGAAATATGATTTATCCACCAGAACTTGGGCAATATGCTGGCACAAATGTATGGAAAGCAATGGGCGGATTTTTATTAACAGGTGTCGGTTTACCTCTTCTAGGGATTATTGCAATCGCTTTGACAGGTCGAGATGCGAAAGGATTAGCTGATAAAGCTCACCCAGCTTTTGGAACAGCGTTTACCGTCATTTTATATTTATCTATTGGGCCACTTTTCGCTATTCCTCGTACAGGAACAGTTTCATATGAAATTGGTGCATTACCCTTTTTAGCAGGTGTACCAGCTTGGCTCTCCCTTCTTTTATTCACACTTGTCTTTTTTGGTATTACGTATTATCTTGCTCTAAATCCAACGAAGATTGTAGATCGTGTAGGGAAAGTGTTAACACCGATTAAATTTACGATTATTCTTCTTATTATTGTCAAAGCCATTTTAACGCCGATGGGCGTCATTGGCACACCTGATGTATCCTATAGCAACGGGTCATTTTTCAAAGGATTTTTAGAGGGCTATAAAACAATGGATGCTCTTGCTTCTATTGTGTTTGGGGTTGTTGTCATCAACGCCATTAAAGGACGCGGTGTGACAAGTAAAAAGGCACTGACATCTGCTTGTATCAAAGCGGGTCTGATTGCAGCTTGCGGATTAACATTTGTTTATCTATCTCTAGCTTATTTAGGCGCTTCAAGTACACACGCCATTGGTTTTGTTGGAGATGGCAGTAAAATCTTGGCTCAGTCTTCTCAATTCCTATTTGGCAGTTTAGGAAATATTGTGTTGGGTGCTGCGATTACGGTTGCTTGTTTAACAACAAGTATCGGCCTCGTTACATCATGCGGAGAGTATTTCTCGAAGTTACTACCTAAGCTTTCGTATAAAATGGTCGTTACACTCGTGACATTATTCAGTTTTATCATTTCGAATTTTGGACTTGCTCATATTATCGCTTTCTCTGTACCAGTTTTAACTGCGATTTATCCGCTAGCGATAGTGATCATTGTTTTGTCACTTGCTGATAAGTGGCTTGGACATAGAAGACCTGTATATGCTCTCTCTTTAATTTTAACAGGCTGCGTCAGCTTATTTGACGGCTTAGCAGCTGCGAAACTTCCAATCGATCCAATAAAAGACTTCTTCCAATCAATACTACCTTTATATGACCTTGGCATAGGCTGGATTGTCCCTGCAATACTTGGGATCGTGATCGGATTTGTAATCTCTCTTTTCACTTCTTCTGCTTCAGAAGAGCGTCAAAAACAAGCGTCATAATATAAAAAAAGCTGAAGTCCATTGATAGGACTTCAGCTTTTTTATTGATGCTGATACTCTTTTTCTTGCTGAGCTAACAGCTTTTGAACAGCTCCGGGTGATGCTTTTTCAACAGCCGCTGCTGCTATATCAAATGATCCGTTGTAATCATAGGCGTAAAATCTTCGTTCAGCCTCTTTTAATTGTTCTGAAAGAATATGGTTTTGACTTCTAAAACGATTGCCGTATTGAATGATTCGTTCAATTTGATCCACTTTACCAAGCATTTCTTCTGTCTCATCCACAACATTTCTGACTGTGTCAGAGGCATCTTTTAATTGCTGATTTACTGCCGGCATGTTGAGCGGCAGGTTTTCCAGCTGCTCATGCACTTGATGAATCATCTCCTGCGCTTTTTCAGCCCGCTCTTTCATCTCAGCAGGTACACCTGGAATATTGCTTTTATGCAGCTGGCGTACTGTATCTGTCAGCATGGTTTTGAGCTCAGCCAGTGTTTCTCTCGCTTGTAATTCTTCTTTTCTTAACGATTGGAGATGACCTTTAAATGTGTCATGCAATGCTTTTGCATCTTCGATAAAGGTCTCCAGCTGATTGATTTCATCCATTAATAATGAATATGCCACGTGATCACGATCAAGCTTCTCACGGATTTGTTTCATCAGCTTTTCAATTTCTTCTAAACGTTTTTCAAATGCTTTCTGTTGATCGAGTTCTCCTGCTGTCAGCTTGTAGCTTTCTTTCACAAGAGCCGTTTCTGCCTTTGTTTGTGTGTGATCTTGCTCGAGCTTTTCGAATGCTTCTGTGAGCTCAGGCATTCTGCTTTTGATTTCCTGACCTGCCTCTACTTCCGCCTCCAGCTGATCATACAGCGTCTCAATCGCATCATCAATCATTTGCAGAATGCTTGATGCCTCTTCTAAATTGAGTTCATCAATGAGCAATTTTTCCGCCCTCGCAAGCTGTTTGTTTAAAGTCTCCAGCTCTTTCGTGATCTGAATGTGCTCCAGTTTGTATCCTTTTTCTGACATTTCTTGATATCCGTCTTTCAGCTTCGTCAGCTGACCTGGTACGGTTTGTTTGCAGTCTGCAATAAGCTTTGGTACATCATTGATATATAGTTGTAGCTGGTCGAGTCTGCGGTCTTGCTCAAGCAAAATCTTTCTTGCTTTCATGTAGTTTCCGTTTTCTGTTTCTTCCTCGTACTGCTTGATCCCTTCCCAGGCCTCATCTAAGTCCTGCTCCATTTTGTCATAAAGGGTGCCATATAAATGGCTGTACGCAAGTAGATTTTTTCGAACCGTTTGATATTGCTCTTTGACCTTTTCAATGTCCTTGCGATTTTGCTCCTCGCTTGTGACAAGGTCTGCAATTTCTTTTAAAATGTCTTCAATGTTCGAATCAGCAGCACTCAGCAAGTCCTCAATATGCGTTAGAACCTGCTTGGCTTTGGAGAATCGATATTTATCAGAATACTCTTCTGCGTCATATAATAGCTCCTCTACCTTTGGAAGATGGGCTGTGACGATATCGTCCCACTCTGCACGCCATCTTTCAAAAAATTGCTCTGTTTCTCCGGTCATTTTTAAGTGTTTGATTTTTGAAATTTCTTCTACAATTGATCTGTTCAAAATTTCAATTTTCCATGCTTCCAATCGGTCAATCTCTTTATATATATTTTTTCTGAGGAAATAACCGACTGAAAACAAAGCAAGCAAAATGACAATTAAACCGATGATAAACTCCATAATGAGCCCCCTTGTTGTGATCTAAGTGATGTCAGGGTAAAAGTGTCCCGAGTAGACCTGAGAACCCTTTCGTGTCCGCTTTGCATTTGTTTTTTTATAAACAGGATCGTATGTTTTCCAATACCATCCATTCACGGTTGTATGTATGTTTTTCAAGAAAGTATTTGAGTGCTTTCTATCATTTGATCACACGTCTCCATGTGACCTGCTTTTATGTATGCGGAAGCTGTCGTTTTCATTGTTATTATGATACCATGTAACCAGCATTTTTGGTCATGATTTTTCATTATTTTCGCTGATAAACATGACGTTTTTCAAAATATCGACAAGAGGTGACGACATGCTGAAGCAAGATGCACATCTACATACACCGTTTTGCCCGCACGGCTCGCTTGATTCTTTTCATTCTTATATTGAAAAAGCCATCAAAAAGGGATTTGATTCCATAACCTTTACCGAGCATGCCCCTCTGCCTCCATCGTTCCATGATCCAACACCAGAGCAGGATAGTGCCATGAAGCTCCAAGAACTTGAATCGTATATAACGAAATTGGATCAGTTGAAACAGGAATATAAAGGCCAATTAATAGTAAAAACTGGGCTTGAGGTTGACTATATCAAAGAGTATGAAGAGGAAACAAGTGCCTTTTTAGACTGCTATGGTCCAGAACTAGACGATAGCATTTTATCTGTTCACTTTCTTCCTGCTTGCGATGATTATATTTGCCTTGATTTTGACGAGCATGCCTTCCAGCAGCTAATAAGCCTCTACGGCAGCATCGAACAGGTCTATCAAAGCTACTATGACCAAATTTACTCTTCTATTCTATCATCTTTAGGTCGCTATAAGCCAAATAGAATCGGTCATATCACCCTTGTGCAGAAATTTAAACAGCTTTTCCCATTTGAGATGACACCTGCACTTTGTCAAAAGGTCACCCTTTGTCTTGAAGAAACGGGAAAAAAAGGCATGTCCTTAGATTTTAATACATCAGGTCTTCGTAAAACATATGCCAGAAGTATCTATTTAGATCAATGGATGATTGATCTTGCAAAACAGAAAAAAATTCCGCTCATTTTTGGGTCTGATGCCCATCAAGCGGAAGATCTCGGATATGCTTATGATCAATTCGAAGACATCATGAGTTTTAAATGAGAATCTAATGCCGGCTTTTTTGGTTCTAGTAAATGATGAAGCGAGCGGCTCAGTTCCTTAAAATACATTTGATAGAAATAAGGCTCATTTGGATTTAAATAAAGCACCTCCGTTAAATATTGCGGCTGTAAATAGGGCATCATGAGTAGTGATTTCAGCTGAATCATAAAAGATGAGATGGAAAGCTGCTCACAAATCACATGGGTGCTTTTTCCTTTTTCAATGATGAGCTGAAACAAATATTTTTCTTTCGTTAAATAGGTCGACATAATTTCTCTAATGAGCGTCGAATCAATCGTCACCTCTCGATAAACGAAACGGGTTAATTGACGGTGCTTGTGCTGATAAGATAAAATATCAAAAACCACATGTAGTAAGCATTCTTTTGCATGACGAGTTTCCATGTGATGGATATGTGATTCAATCATGTGAATATAGCCTTCATAAAAATCGGATACGAGCTGCTCAAGCAGCCCTCCTTTTCCTTGAAAGTAATAAGAAATGTGGGCAACGTTGACGTTTGCTTCCTTCGCAATCTCACGGACAGAGGTTCCAGAAAATCCTTTTTGGTTAAAAAGTCTGATGGCAGCTTCAATAATACGGTCTTTTGTTTGCACGGTTGTTGATGCTTTCATCCGCTCACCCCTCTTCATGTGTACATACTTCAAGATGAAGGCGGAAGTTCCTTTTATATTTGCTCGACAAATCCCACATGCGAAACGCAAGTTATGTATTTTTGAGATAGAAAGTAGGAGATTTTCATGTTTCATGTCGAAAAACAGTCTGGCGATCCATCAAAAGACTATCAATTGCTCGTTAAACAGGTCGAAGCCATTACAGATGGCGAGCCTGATCTAATTGCCAACCTAGCAAATGCGGCGGCGCTATTGTATCATTCACTCCCAGAGGTCAATTGGGCAGGATTTTATTTGGCTAAAGGCGGCGAGCTTGTGCTCGGACCGTTTAACGGACTGCCTGCATGTGTGCGTATCCCATCTGGAAAAGGCGTTTGCGGTACTGCATTTGCAACAGGTGAAGTCCAGCGTATCGCTGATGTGCACGCATTCCCTGGACATATTGCATGTGATGCAGCATCACAATCTGAAATTGTCGTTCCGCTCAAGGTAAATGGAGAGATCATTGGGGTGCTCGACATTGACAGTCCCGTGAAAGACCGTTTCAGTGAATTAGATGAAACCTACTTAATTCAATTTACCGAGGTACTCCAAAAGGCATTATCCGCCTCTACAAATGCGTAATCTTACAAAAAAGCAGGCATATTGTCTGCTTTTTTGTTTTCTTCGCAGACGCAAAGCATCGCCATTGCCCTTTAAATAGGTTGACTTCTCCTATCCAGCGTCATATAATAGAATTTGTGTGAAATATGGCAGCCTTTTTGTTCGGCTTTTTTGTATCATTTTGTTCCTTCTATATGAAGGTGCATCTTGTAACTCCCTGCTGCTGGAGCGAGGATGCATGAAAACATAATGACGGAAAAGACAAAGAACAGACGGTTTTTATTTTTCACAAATAAAAACAAATAAGGAGGAGTCACATTATGGCTCGCTATACAGGTCCAAGTTGGAAGATTTCCCGCCGTTTAGGCATTTCATTAAGCGGAACAGGTAAGGAACTTGAAAAACGCCCTTACGCTCCAGGCCCACACGGTCCAGGACAACGCAAAAAACTATCTGAATACGGTTTACAATTACAAGAGAAGCAAAAGCTTCGTCACATGTACGGTGTCAACGAACGTCAATTCCGTACACTATTTGACAAAGCTGATAAACTTCCTGGTAAACAAGGTGAAAACTTCATGATCCTTCTTGAAACTCGCCTTGACAACCTAGTATACCGTCTTGGCCTTGCTCGTACTCGCCGCCAAGCTCGTCAGCTAGTCAACCATGGTCACATCCTTGTTGATGGAAGCCGTGTAGACATCCCATCTTTCTCTGTGAAACCAGGTCAAACGATTGCTCTTCGTGAGAAATCTCAAAACCTTGCAGTTGTGAAAGAATCAGTTGAAGTTAACAGCTTCGTTCCTGAATACCTTACTTTCGATGCTGAAAAGCTTGAAGGAACTTTCACTCGTCTTCCAGAGCGTTCTGAATTAGCGCCTGAAATCAGCGAACAACTAATCGTTGAGTTCTACTCTCGTTAATTTCATGACTCTCCAAAGAGAGGTCAAACAAACCCTAGATCCCTTGATTGTTCAAGGTGGTCTAGGGTTTTTTGTTTGCATTCTCCTATGAACAAATGAATTTAAAACATATATAGAAAACAGACTATACACAAGACGAGCACCAGACAAAACTTCTAAAAGCATTTCTACACATTGAAGTTAGTCTAATTTTTTAATAATAATAGAAGCATTCACGTTTGTTTGAGTCCCTCCTGCTAGGGTTTGAAGAGTAACTGCTGCTGCGGAAGTATGGTTTACAAGAGTAAGCGTGTCACCCGCTGCTAGAGCGAGGATTGCCTGACCGTTATTCTGTTGAGTACCAGCTCCTGACCCATAAACTGTGTTCGTCACAGGACCTCCATTTACAAATAGGGTAAATTGATTTGGCTCTACGCCAGAAACTGAAAAAGTAACCTCGTAGTTTCCTGGATTGGTGACTATAATTTGAGAAGTTCCAGGGGCATGTGTAATACCAGAAGTAATAATTCCAGTTGAGTCAAAAATCACCGGGGCCTCTAAAGCTACTGTTTCAGCACTTAGATTGTATACATATGCAAATTCAGCTAGCCCTGCTCCTGTTGCACCGGTCGCTCCTGTAGCTCCTGCGGCACCGGTTACTCCTGTTGCACCTGTGGCTCCCGTATCTCCTGTGGCTCCTGTTAGACCGGTTGCGCCTGCGGCACCCGTTGCTCCTGTTGCACCGGTCGCTCCTGTTGCTCCCGTATCTCCTGTTGCACCCGTTGGACCGGTCGCTCCTGTAGCTCCTGCGGCACCCGTTGGACCGGTTGCTCCTGTGGCTCCCGTATCTCCTGTTGCACCCGTTGGACCGGTCGCTCCTGTTGCTCCCGTATCTCCTGTTGCACCCGTTGCACCGGTTGCTCCTGCGGCACCGGTCGCTCCTGTTGGACCGGTCGCTCCTGTTGCTCCCGTATCTCCTGTTGCACCCGTTGGACCGGTTGCTCCTGCGGCACCGGTCGCTCCTGTTGCTCCCGTATCTCCTGTTGCACCCGTTGGACCGGTTGCTCCTGTGGCTCCCGTATCTCCTGTTGCACCCGTTGGACCGGTTGCTCCTGTGGCTCCCGTATCTCCTGTTGCACCTGTTGGACCGGTCGCTCCTGTAGCTCCCGCGGCACCCGTATCTCCTGTTGGACCGGTTGCTCCTGTGGCTCCCGTATCTCCTGTTGCACCCGTTGCACCGGTTGCTCCTGTGGCTCCCGTATCTCCTGTTGGACCGGTCGCTCCTGTAGCTCCCGCGGCACCCGTATCTCCTGTTGGACCGGTGGCTCCTGTTGCTCCCGTATCTCCTGTTGCACCCGTTGCACCGGTCGCTCCTGTGACTCCCGTATCTCCTGTTACACCCGTTGCACCGGTCGCTCCTGTAGCTCCCGTATCTCCTGTTGCACCCGTTGCACCGGTTGCTCCTGCGGCACCGGTCGCTCCTGTTGGACCGGTCGCTCCTGTGGCTCCCGTATCTCCTGTTGCACCCGTTGGACCGGTCGCTCCTGTGACTCCCGTATCTCCTGTTGGACCTGTGGCTCCTGCGGCACCCGTATCTCCTGTTGCACCCGTTGGACCGGTTGCTCCTGTAGCTCCCGTATCTCCTGTTACACCTGTTGGACCGGTTGCGCCTGTGGCTCCTGCGGCACCCGTTGCTCCTGTTGGACCGGTTGCTCCTGTTGGACCGGTTGCTCCTGTTGCACCTGTTGCTCCTGTTGCTCCCGTATCTCCTGTTGGACCGGTGGCTCCTGTAGCCCCCGTATCTCCTGTTGCACCTGTTGGACCGGTGGCTCCTGTAGCCCCCGTATCTCCTGTTGCACCTGTTGCACCTGTAACTCCTGCGGCGCCCGTTGCTCCTGTTGCACCCGTTGGACCGGTTGCTCCTGTAGCCCCCGTATCTCCTGTTGCACCTGTTGGACCGGTGGCTCCTGCGGCACCCGTTGCACCTGTTGCACCTGTGGCTCCTGTAGCTCCTGCGGCACCCGTTGCTCCCGTTGCTCCTGTGCCCGTGCCTGTTGGACCGGTCGCTCCTGTGGCTCCTCGAACCCCTCGTAATCCCCGTAATCCTCTTCGTCCTACAATTACTTTTGTTTCACAAATGATGCAACAATTTGATTTTGATAGTTTCTGTTTACATTTAGGGCATTTTTTATACTTATCACAACCCATTAGTTATTCATCTCCTTTATCATTATAGATATGTTACATCTATAAATACGTGCAGATAAGTTAAATATCCAAAGAATAAAGATAAGCGTAGAATAAACATCATTTGCTAGACTCTGACAAAAGCCTTTTATGAAAATTTGATTGAATTTTGCGCTAAATTTGTCTATTTTTTTCATGATGACTAGAAACTGTTCAAATCCATAAAATCTATCATAAAAAAAATCCCCTAGAATTCTAAAGGATCTTTTGTTCCATGTTTCTCTCAAGTGTGATTTTTTATTTTTCCATCAAATCACTAATCATTTGCTCTGTTGTCAAGACAGTAGCAAATTCATCATGCAATGTAGCAAGTGATAGCCGATGAATCATTTCGGGATCATAATATGTACCGTTTTGATCTGTTAGTCCAAAGGCAGCAGATGCATCAGAAATGAGAAATGTATCAAAGCCTAGATTGCCGCTCATTCTTGTTGTTGTAGATACGCAGTGCGGTGTTGTTAATCCTGCGATTACAACAGTGTCGATCTCGTTTGATCTTAGTTGTTCCTCTAAGTTTGTGCCTATAAAGCTGCTGTTGACTTTCTTTTGTATCACCATTTCATCATCTAGCGGTTTGGCGATACCTTTGAAGCAATGCCCTTCATTTGCCGGATGAAATAAAGAATCCGGATTGTCAGCTGTATGCTGAATATGAATCACTTTCCAGCCTTTCTCTCTCCAAAACGTCAATAGACGACTGATATTCTTCTCTGCATCAAGGTTATTTCGTTCTCCCCATTTTTCATGCTCGAATGCCTTCTGTACATCCACAATGATTAAAGCTTTTTGATTCTTCTGCACAAATGCCCACCTCCGAAAATTCTTATCCAATACATGTAGTGTAAGGAATGGTGATCCATTTGTATATGCTTTTATTTCTCTTCATGATGTTTTGCTTGTTTTTGAATCAACAAGACAAACCATACACTAGCAAGAATGTAATAGATACCGCGATGGTCGAGGTACAGTTAGACATCACCTCTCCCATTTGAACTGATTTGACGATATTCATCCAGATGAAATAGATGATGAAAAATGAGCATGAAAAATAAAGAAAGTATCCTAAAAAATATAGCTTTAGCTTTTGCGTCATCGTCTGCATGCTTTTGCTTTCACGTTCCTCCATCAAAGCCTCTCTCATGATCTATTCGTCACAATCTCTCTAATAACATCAAAAAAGACAGCACATTTCGCTGTCTTTTTTCATTTTTCCTTTAATTCGTATTCTGGCCCCCGCCGTTCAGTCCTTCTTTGATATACCCTTTGACTTGGCTTGAAGCTAATAGACTGATGTGACCAACGCCGTGAATGAGGACATTTCTTGCGCCAATTAAACGCGAGAGGCTGTTGACAACAATCATATCGGCTGAGCTATAGACAGATGTATAAAGAATTTTTTGATTTGGATCGGTGCCTGGTAATGCTCTGAGTGAAACGAGTCCATTCGCTCCACCAAGTGTGACGACGTTTTCAATTTTATCACCGCCGTCTAGATTCTTAATATAGTATAGCGTGTTCGCTCCGCCCATACTATGTGCCACAATATCTACTTTTTTGGCACCTGTTTTGCCTAGCACATCTTTGACGAATCTAGATAGACGCGGGCCATTGTTGCGGTTATTCCCTGTTTTGTCTATGAAATCGATAGCAAATAATTGATTTCGATCCCAGCCTTGTGTGACCAAGTAACTTTTAATCGAAGCGAAGTTGTAAGACGCTCCTCCCATACCATGCACCATCACAACCGGATTGTGCTCAGCCGCTTTGATTTCTTTCGGCTGGATGAAGGCCATTGAACCTATCACTAAGGCAAGGGCAACAAGAATTTGCAAACTCTTTTTCTTAAAACAAATCACTTTCATTCCCCCTAATTCATCTTATTCGACTCTATTTTATACAAGAAAAATATGTCAGAAAAGTGAACAAGGCACTGTTTGTTGCTTTATTTTATAGAAAATAATTACTGAAAAAGCACCTTTGACTTTCTAAAACGCCAATGCCAAAAGACTAGACTAAGTCTCTATTAGCAGTCTAATAGACTCTTAACTCTGAATAAAAAAAGAAGCCGGTTATCGCAGCCGGCTGCACATCGTTCTTATTTGTAATTCACAAGGAAGTATTTCTTTTTCCCTCTTCTTAAAACAGTAAATTGGTTTTCAATTCTATCTTCAGCTGAAAGGACATAGTCTTTATCGGTTTGTCTCTCTCCGTTAATGGAAACTGCCCCATTTGTGATGTCTTCACGTGCTTGACGTTTTGATGGTGACAGCTTTGATTCCACAAGGACATCGACAAGTGTTAACTCTTCTGTGCTACTTTTCTCCATTGATGGAACATCTTTAAAGCCTACTTTGACTTCTTCGGCTGAAAGAGATTTAATCTCGCCTTTGAATAGCGCATTTGAGATGTTGACTGCCTGTTCTAGTGATTCACGGCCATGTACAAGTGTCGTGACTTCCTCTGCTAGACGGCGCTGTGCTTCACGTTTTTCAGGTGCTGTTTGCACTTTTTCTTCGTACGATGCGATCTCTTCTTTCGATAAGAACGTAAAGTATTTTAAGTATTTCACGACGTCACGGTCATCTGTGTTGATCCAGAATTGGTAGAATTCATATGGAGATGTTTTTTCTTTATCTAACCAGATGGCGCCGCCTTCTGTTTTACCAAACTTCGTGCCATCTGCTTTCGTGACAAGCGGCATCGTTAAACCGAATGCTTTTGCCCCTTCTGCTTCAGACTTACGGATCAGCTCAAGTCCAGATGTGATATTTCCCCACTGGTCGCTACCGCCAATTTGCAGCTTACAGTTTTCATTTCTGTAAAGGTTTAAGAAGTCTAAAGATTGCAGGATGACGTAGCTGAACTCTGTGTACGAAATCCCTGTCTCAATCCGTGAGCTGACGATATCTTTTGCCAGCATGAAGTTCACACCGAAGTTTTTTCCAATATCACGAAGGAACGTGATGACATTCATTTGGCTGATCCAGTCGTAGTTATTCACGATAACGGCTGGGTTCTCGCCTGCTTCAAAATCAAGAAATTGTGAGAGCTGTCCTTTGATTTTATCTGACCACTGTTCGACGATTTCTGCTGGGTTTAGTGAACGTTCTGCTTTTTTGAAGCTAGGGTCGCCGATTAGTCCCGTTGCGCCGCCAACGAGGGCAATCGGGTGATGGCCTGCTTCCTGGAATCTGCGTAATGTTAAAATTGGCAATAGGTGACCAATGTGTAAGCTGTCCGCTGTTGGGTCAAAACCGGAGTAAAGCTTGATTTTTTCTTCCGATAATAATTTTGTTAAACCTTCTTCATCTGTTTGCTGCTGAATTAATCCTCTGAACGATAACTCTTCCATCAATTGACTCATATTTCATTCTCCTTTTTTTACAATTCAACATAAAAAACGCCCCTTCGAATGAACGAAGGGACGATATATATCGCGGTACCACCCTGCTTAAAAGATAACAAATCACATCTTTTCACTTACACTGATAACGGACAGATCCGTTCTTTCACTAATCAGGGCAGCACGTATGCTCCTTTTCGTAAAAGCGGTTCGTGAGGGTAATTCGAATATCTCTTTGTACTGACTCGCACCAGCCGTCAGCTCTCTTGGACAGGGAAAGATGATTCTACTGAATCTCAGTCAAAACCTTTACATATTCAACTAATGTCATTTTAAACATACTTTTGATATCAAGTCAACTGATGAAAAAAATTAATCTTCCATTGTCGATAGGTCGCCAGCCGGTAAATTCAGTTCCCACGCCTTTAGCACACGTCTCATAATTTTTCCGCTTCGCGTCTTAGGCAGTTTGTCCTTAAACTCGATTTCTCTCGGTGCCGCATGTGCAGCGAGTCCTTTTTTCACAAACGTACGAATCTCTTCTTTCAGCTCATCTGTCGGCTCATAACCACTTCTAAGCGCAATGAATGCTTTAATAATTTCACCGCGGACCGGATCTGGTTTTCCAATGACACCAGCCTCTGCAATGGCTGGATGTTCGACCAGTTTGCTTTCCACCTCAAAAGGACCGACCCGCTCTCCTGATGTCATGATCACATCATCGACACGTCCCTGGAACCAAAAGTATCCGTCTTCGTCCATATAAGCTGAATCTCCTGAAACATACCAATCTCCCGGCATAAAGTAAGATTCATATTTTTCAGGATTGTTCCAGATCGTATGCATCATAGACGGCCAGCCTTTTTTGATGGCGAGGTTGCCCATCCGATATGGCGGAAGTTCATTTCCGGCATTATCCACAATCGCAGCTTCTACGCCTGGAACCGGTTTTCCCATTGAGCCTGGTTTAATGTCCATGCATGGATAATTACAAATCAGCTGAGCACCGGTTTCAGTCATCCACCAAGTGTCATGAATTCGTTTGCCAAATACAGCATCTCCCCAGCGGATGACTTCTGGATTAAGAGGCTCACCTACACTTAACACATGACGGAGCGAGCTGAGATCATATTTTTGAATGAGGTCATCTCCTGCCCCCATTAGCATTCTAAAGGCGGTCGGTGCACTGTACCAAACGGTCACACCTAGTGATTCAATCGTTTCATACCACGTATCAGGGTTAAATCTGCCGCCTAAAATGACATTCGTCGCCCCATTTAACCACGGTGAAAAAATGCCGTACACTGTGCCTGTTACCCAGCCTGGATCAGCTGTACACCAGTAGACATCGTCTTCTTTCAGATCAAGCACCCATTTACCAGTCTGGTCTTGCTGCACCATTGCACCATGGACATGCAGCACACCTTTTGGCGTACCTGTCGACCCTGACGTGTAATGAAGCAGAAAGCCGTCTTTTTCATCCATCCATTCGATTTCAAGGTCCTTCGCCGCCTGCGCAAAAGCCTCTTCATAATGGATTGTCCGAACGCCATCGACATCTTCCTTTTCACCGCCGACAATGATGACGGATTCAAGTTTCGGAAGCTCTGCAAACGGAATTCGTTCAAGCAGATCGGGCGTTGTCACAATGACCTTCGCCTCGCTATTTTCTAAACGGTCTTTGACCGCACCTTCCATAAATGCCTCAAATAACGGGCCAACGATCGCACCAATTTTAACTGCGCCAAGCAGAAGAAAATAGAGCTCAGGTGATCTTGGCATAAAGATAAATACGCGATCCCCTTTTTGCACATACGCCTTTTCTCTGAATAGATTTCCCGCTTTATTTGTGTTGATTTTCATATCCCTGAACGTATACTTTTCATCCCGCTGTGAATCTTTGTAGTGAAGCGCCACCTTGTTCTTACGAAACGAGTCCGCATGTCTGTCAATCGCTTCATAGGCTGCATTTATGTTTCCTGTGTCATACCATGAGAAGTTTTTTCTTGCTTCCTCCCATGAAAATTCTTTGTATGCCTGCTCATAATCATTTAAATGATAGTTTCCTTTTACTGATGGTAGCGTTTCCACTTTCATCAAACAGTCCCCCTTTGCATACGTTTACAATGACCATTATAGTATAGATGACTTTTTTTCTCAATTTTTAAAAAACTTATAGTGAAACCGTTTTAATTCTTGCAGGTTTTAAGATAAAATAGAGACGACTCACTAGAATTTGAGGCGGTGGATACGTGGAGCATCCTAAAACTTATTATTCAAAAACCATTGAGCGAGAAACAGGTACCATCCTTATTGAAGGTCCGGTACCTGCATCAGAGCTTGCGAACTATACGTTTCATGAAGGCCTAACGGCATTTCGCACGCCAGAGGAACAGAAACAAGCACTTGTTGAAATAGCAGACCTTCCAGAAGGACGTATTATCATTGCACGAGTGGATGAGCTTGTTGTCGGCTATGTCACGTATTTATATCCTGATCCGCTTGAGCGCTGGTCAGAGGGCAACATGGACAATTTAATCGAGCTTGGCGCGATTGAGGTCGCTCCTCCATTTAGAGGCTGCTCACTTGGTAAGCATTTACTTGATGTGAGCATGATGGATGAGCAAATGGAAAATTATATCATCATTACAACTGAATATTACTGGCATTGGGATTTAAAGGGGACAAAGAAAAATGTGTGGGAGTACCGCAAGATGATGGAGAAAATGATGAACGCAGGCGGTCTTGTTTGGTTTGCAACAGACGAGCCAGAGATCAGCTCACATCCAGCCAATTGTTTAATGGCCAGAATCGGGAAAAATGTGAATCCTGATTCGATTGAGCGTTTCGATCGTCTTCGCTTCCATCAACGCTTTATGTATTAACGTTCAATTCGTTTTTTTGGCAAAGGGGATTGGTAAACAATGATGATTGAACAAATTATGAAGCGTGATGTGATCACGCTGCGAAAAACCGATACGATTGAAGAAGCCATAAAAAAAATGAGTGCACATCACATTCGGCATATTCCGATCGTATCTGATCAAGGTTCTGTCATTGGGATGGTGACAGATCGAGATATTAAAAATGCCAGTCCAAGTATATTTGAAACAGAAAAAAGGAAGCTCTTTATTCAGCGGCCTGTTGAAGAGATCATGGTATTAGAGACGATTACTGCTCATCCGCTTGATTTCGTTGAAGAGATTTCTAGTGTCTTTTTTGAACACGGAATTGGCTGCCTTCCAGTAGTGAGACGCGGCAAGCTTGTAGGCATTATCACAAAGACTGATTTGCTTCGTACGTTTGTCAGACTGACAGGTGCAGATCAGCCTGGGTCACACTTAGAGGTAGAAGTGGACCAAATGACAGAAGGTCTTGCTGACATTACGACCATTTTAAAGGAGCAGCATATTCAAATGCTGAGTGTGCTTGTGTATCCGCATGCAAATGAATCATCTAAAGTACTCGTCTTCCGCCTTCAAACCATGCATGCAGATCATGTGACGAAGCTGATTCGTGCAAAAGGCTATAAGGTGCTGTGGCCTATGGAGCAGACGATCAAATGAAGGAAGCGACCTTTGTTTTTTCACCCTCTTTTCAAACGTACCAGTTTCACCAAGACCATCCCTTCAATCAGCTTCGTGTCTACTTAACATATGACCTGCTTCAAAAAATGAAGGCGTTAACAAATGATGAGATCGTCGCACCGCGTATGGCGACCCTTGAGGAATTAAAGCTCGTCCATACAGCCGATTATATTCAAGCTGTGCAGCGGGCTAGTGAAGGAAAGCTCTCTACAGCAGAGGGTGAGCGCTACGGTCTTGGTACGGAGGATACACCGATGTTTGCAGGTATGCATGAGGCAGCTTCTCTCCTTGTTGGCGGGACACTCACAGCCGTTGACCAAGTAATGATGGGACACTCGCAGCATGCACTGAATCTTGGCGGGGGACTTCATCACGGGTTTAAAGGGCGTGCATCTGGCTTCTGTATTTATAATGACAGCTCAGTGGCGATTCAATATATTCAAAAGACATACGGTGCAAGAATTTTGTATATTGATACGGATGCCCATCACGGAGATGGTGTACAATTCAGTTTCTATGACGACCCTGAGGTTTGTACAGTCTCAATTCATGAAACGGGACGCTATTTGTTCCCTGGAACTGGACAAGTACAGGAAAGAGGTCATGATAAAGGCTATGGCTACGCCTACAATATTCCGCTTGATGCATTTACAGAAGACGAATCGTTCCTTGAAGCATACCGAACAGCAGTGACTGAAATTGCTGCTTTTTTTAAACCAGATGTGATTTTGACGCAAAACGGTGCAGACGCACACTACTATGATCCGTTAACCCATTTATCTGCCACCATGAAAATATATGAGGAAATTCCTAGACTTGCCCATGAGTTAGCGCATCAATATTGTGATGGCAAATGGATCGCTGTCGGCGGAGGAGGATATGATATTTGGCGTGTCGTGCCAAGGGCGTGGAGCCGGATTTGGCTTGAAATGAAAGGCATTACACCGCCTGATGAACTGCCTCAGGACTGGGTTCAGGCTTGGCATAAACAATCGCCTGTCACCCTGCCATCCACATGGGGAGATCCTGACGATTTATATCCACCGATCCCAAGAAAAGCAGAAATCACAGAAAAAAATGCTCAAACTGTAGAAAAAGCACTGATGCCCGTTAGACGAGAAAAGAAAAATGCATAAGAAAAGCAGGCATTCACTGATGTGTAAGCCTGCTTTTTCGTTTTATTTTGTTGATTGTCTTTCTTCAATTCTGTGTGGAAGTTCCACAATTTGGTCATCCACTTGCTCTTTGTTCATCAGCTTTGTCAGCAGTCTCATTGCGACAGCACCAATATCATACGTCGGCTGAACAACAGTTGTCAGCTGAGGACGCACCATGAGAGAAAGTCTCGTGTTATCAAAACCAATCACTTCTAAATCCTCAGGAATGGATACGCCTCTATCTTGTGCTCCATGAATGACACCTAGCGCCATTTCATCCGTAGCCGCAATAACAGCTGTCGGCTTGTCAGACTGCTCAAGCAAGTGAGCAAGTGATTCAATTCCAGAATCATACGAATAATCGCCTTCAGCGACGAGCGCATCGTCAAATGCGATGCCCGCTTCTTCAAGCGCACGCTTATAGCCTGCAAGCTTTCTCATAGAGTTAATCGGTTCTGACATTGGGCCAGATACGAAGGCAATTCGCTTATGTCCTTTTTCAACTAAAAGCTGAACTGAATCATAAATCGCTTGCTCGTAGTTGATGTTGACAGATGGTGTTTGAGCCTGCTCTTCAACAGATGCAGCAAGAACAATTGGCACAGGAGAGCGCTTAAATTCTTCAACAAGCACATCTGTGATATTCCCACCCATAAAGACAATCCCATCTACTTGTTTACCTAGCATTGTATTTAAAAGATGGAGCTCTTTATCGGTATTTTGATCTGAGTTGCTCAAAATGATGTTGTACTTATACATTGTGGCGATATCTTCAATTCCGCGAGCAAGCTCCGAATAGAAGATACTAGAAATATCAGGGATGATGACCCCAACCGTTGTTGTTTTTTTACTTGCAAGGCCTCGCGCCACAGCATTCGGGCGATAGCCAAGGCGATCAATCGCTTCAAGTACCTTTTTTCTTGTTGTTGGTTTTACATTCGGATTCCCATTCACTACGCGTGATACCGTTGCCATACTTACATTTGCTTCTCTTGCTACATCATATATTGTAACATTATTCACATAAATCACTCCTTCAAATACACTTCATATCTATAGCATTCACCAATTGGATAGAGACATGTCAGATACGAGGAAAATAATATCCTATTTGTCATTAAAACGATGAAAAGAGACACATAATTTTTCAATCTACATCAAAATGACATTCTTTTATGAAATTATACACGTTTTTTCACCATATGAAAACGTTCCCTTTCTTTTTATAACTAAATTAAACAAACTTTAATGAGCTTGTTACCTGTAAATTGAATCATATTTCATGAAAAATCGTCTAGAACGTCAGCTATGACAACGATCTTAGCAGATTCTATTGAATTTTAAAAATGAAAACATTGTGAACAAGCACTTTTAAAGCTTGCAATGTGCTCTTTTCCTTTCATTCCCAATATCCATCATGTTTTATCCATAGAAAAACCGCCGGGCAGTCATCCGGCGGCTTTCTATCTATGATTACGCGTGAATGTTAACAAGTGGTCTTAACGCATCTAACCATTTTTCGAATTGAGGAATGTCCATTTGCTGCGCTGAGTCAGATAGAGCAACAGATGGATCTGGATGCACTTCTGCCATGACACCGTCTGCTCCAATCGCAAGAGCTGCTTTCGCTGTTGGAAGGAGAAGATCTCTACGTCCAGTTGAGTGCGTCACATCAACAAAGACTGGTAAATGTGTTTCTTGTTTCAAGATTGGCACAGCAGAAATATCTAGTGTATTTCTTGTCGCTGTTTCATATGTGCGGATACCGCGCTCGCAAAGGATGATTTGGTCATTTCCTTGGGCGATGATGTATTCAGCTGCATTGATGAATTCTGAAATAGTCGCTGCAAGACCACGTTTTAAAAGAACTGGTTTCTTCACAGATCCGGCTGCTTTTAATAGCTCGAAATTTTGCATGTTTCGTGCACCAATTTGGATGACATCGATATGCTCAATCGCTTCTTCAATATGAGCAGGATTGACGATTTCACTAATGACAGCAAGACCGTATTCATCCGCTACACGCTTTAGAATTTTCAGACCGTCTACACCAAGTCCTTGGAAATCGTATGGACTTGTGCGTGGTTTAAATGCACCTCCGCGAAGTAGTTTTAGT
Source organism: Bacillus sp. FSL R7-0672 (assembly GCF_038601465.1). Taxonomy (NCBI): domain Bacteria; kingdom Bacillati; phylum Bacillota; class Bacilli; order Caryophanales; family Bacillaceae; genus Bacillus; species Bacillus sp. FSL R7-0672. Next base: position 2,653,126 of record NZ_CP152010.1, read on the forward strand.
CCTTGCTGTTTCGCTGCTGCCGCCACTTCTGCGACTTGCTCGTAGCTTTCAACAGCACATGGTCCAACGATGAAACGCTGTTTCCCATCACCGATCGCTTCTCCATTGATGTTCACGATTGTATTTTCCGATTTTTTCTTACGAGAAACAAGAAGTGCTTTGCTGTGGTCATCTTCTTGAAGCTCTAGGCCTGCTTTGAAAATCTCTTTGAAAATATGCTGAATTGTTGAGTTTTCGAATGGTCCGTCATTTGCTTCAAGAATTTGGTTCAGCATTGTGCGCTCTCTGACAGGATCATAACGGTTGACACCTTGCGCTTCTTTCGCCTTTCCAATTTCTTTTACAATGCTTCCTCTTTCATTGATCAGTTTTAAGATTTGAAGATTTAGTTCATCTGCCTGCTGTCTCAATTGTTCTAGTTCATTGTTGCTCATTTTTGTCATCCTTTCCTCTGCCTGTTCTCGCTTTTTTTTCATTCTCTCATGATAGGGTTTATTATAAACAAAGATTTCGGAATTGTCACGAAAATTTTCTTTATTACCCAAACGCTTTTAAGCGATAAAGTATTATGTGTAAGATTATAGCATAGTTTTGATTGAAGTAAACCTTTTTTTATCAAAAAAACGTCAGCAATTGCTGACGTTTCTTCTACACATTATGTTCAAGCGCTTCTTTTGTAATGCTTGAGTGGGATGCATGCCATTTTACTTTTCCACCGCTAAAGACGAGTGCCTGGGGACTTTCGTGCTTTACCCCTGACTTTTCTGTCACATAGGATGAAAGCTCTCTTGTGTTTTGAATTTGCAAGAAATAAGTTGGCACGTCTTCATGTGCAGACGCAAATGCTTCAAACTCTTGAAAAGCCGCTTGACTGATCGGACATGTCAAACTGTGCTTAAAAAAGACAAAGGTCCCATCTTGATTCGTTAGTTGATCAAACTGTTCTTTTGTTTCAATGAGTTGTTTTGACATGATGTTCTCCTTCTTCACTCTGTGCAGTAAGAGTTAGCCTTTAGTTGATTGTTCTACTTTTTCTTTGACATCTTTAATGCCATCTTCAATTTCTGATTTCGCTTCTTGTGCTCTTACTTTGGCTTCATCTGCTACATCTGACGCTTCGCTCGCAAGATCAGCTGCCGCATCTTCTGCTTCACTTTTCACATGATTAGCTTTTCCAGCTGCACGTTCTTTTATGTCTTTCACTTTGTCTAAAATTTGGTTTGACTGCTCTGCCACCAGCTGAGATAATTCAGACGTTTTATCTTTCGCAATCGTCACATATTCAGTGCCTTTTTCCTTTGCATCTGTTGTGAGTTGATCTGTTTTGTCTTTTAAAGCATTCGCTTGGTTGTTCAAATCATCGCGAAGCTCTTTCCCTGACTTCGGCGCTAAGAATAATGCTGTTGTTGCACCAACTATGCCACCAATAAGTGTTCCGATCAAAAAGTCTTTGCTATTGATTCCGTCTTTGCTCATGATTATTCCTCCTATGCGAAAATGGTTTATTTTTGGTGTTTTCGTTGTTTCCATTTTTTATAAATTTCAAGTGCTGCGTTACTCCAGCTTACCACATCCGTGACTTTTTCTTGATTTCGTTCAACGGATGAAGAAACCGCACCAGCTGCCTGCTTTATGCTTGTATTAAATTGGTTGATCGAGCCGCCAATTCCCTGCACCGCATCCACAACTGTGTTGAGTTTTGCCGATTTGTCTTGAATATCTTCAGCAAGCTGATTCGTCTTATGTAGCAACTGTGCTGTCTCTGTGGTGATCCCTTGCATCTGACCTTCAAGACCTTCTAAAGTTGATGCAACATTCTTTAATGTCAGCTGTAAGGATTTTAATGTTTTGGACAAGTAGATGACAAGAATGAGGAAAGCAATTGCGATCAGTGCAACGCTTAGATATAGAATAATAATCATCTGATACCTCCTTTGTTGCGGGCATATTTAATTCAATACCCTCTCGTTGTATCATTCAAACATCGCTTAGAATGACCGATTGATTAATAATTCTACACTTATTGGCTAATTCCTGTCCACAGCGAATGAAAAAAAGCAGCAGTTCTTGACACATTTAGCCCCTTTGTCACATTTTATTCAAAATAAAAAAAGTGCCGATCAAAACGGCACTTTTCGTTTAAGTATTTATACAGCGACTTTTTCATAAGCACGCAAATATTTTTGAATGTCTCCTGCTCCCATAAAGATCAGAATCCCATCTTTGTGCGCTTTCAGCACAGATGTATCTTCTTCTGCAATCAATTGGGCCTGCGGGATTTTTTCTCGTAAATCTTCGATACTCAGCTTCCCAATGTTTTCACGGGCTGAACCGAAAATATCGCATAGGTATACATAGTCCGCTTTTTTCAGACTATCAGCAAATTCACTTAAGAATTGCTGTGTACGTGTGAAGGTATGTGGCTGGAAGACAGCGACAATATCACGGTCTGGATACTTTTGGCGTGCTGCTTCAATTGTGACTTCAATCTCCGTTGGGTGATGGGCATAGTCGTCAATTAAAACCTGCTCACCGACTACTTTTTCATTAAAGCGGCGTTTGACACCACCAAATGTCGTTAGTGCCCCTTTGATGAGTTCTACATCAATGGCTTCATAGTGACATAATGCAATCACAGCTAATGAATTAAGGACATTATGATTTCCATAGGCAGGGATGTAGAAGGTATCATAAAACGTATTTCGTACAAAGACATCAAATGTAGTGCCTTCCGTGTTTTTCACAACATTGCGTGCTTGGAAATCATTTTCTTCATTGAAACCGTAGTACACAACAGGTACCTTCGCTTGAATCTTAGGCAGATGCTCATCATCACCGCAAGCGATAATGGCTTTTTTCACTTGAAGTGCCATGTTTTGAAACGCATCAAACACGTCGTCAATATCCGAGAAGTAATCAGGATGATCAAAATCAATATTGGTCATGATCGCATAGTCTGGATGATAGCTGAGGAAGTGTCTGCGGTATTCGCATGCTTCAAATACAAAATACTCGCTGTTTTCTTTCCCCATACCAGATCCATCACCGATTAAGTATGAAGTTGGTTTCGCTGATTGCATCACATGGGCAAGCAGACCTGTTGTTGACGTTTTACCATGAGCACCAGTAATCGCAACGTTTGTGAATGTATCCATGTATTCTCCAAGGAATTTATGGTAACGAATGACAGGAATCCCTTCAGAAAGGGCGCGTTCAATCTCAGGGTGTGTATCAGGAAATGCATTACCTGCAATGACGGTCATCCCTGGCTGAATATTATCTGGGTCAAATGGAAGAATTTTAATATTTCGTTCTTCTAATGCTTTTTGTGTAAAGATATGTTTTTCGATATCCGATCCTTGGACAGTATACCCAGTATCATGAAGAATTTGGGCCAGTGGACTCATACCTGTCCCTTTTATTCCAACAAAATGATAAACAGTCATAATTGTACCTCCAACAAACGTCTATCTGACTTACAGTATATGACGCTCATTTCAATTTGCAACTTGTGATTTTCGCCTCTAGCGGCTCACAGATCGCAGCTCCAAATAAAGATTTTTTCCGATCTTCCTATTCTAATCAATATTAACTATGATTAGTATCCGACAACTTTCCTATTTCTAACACCTGCTTTCGCTCATTTTACATAAAAAAGCGTTCTGACAGGCATGCGAAAAGCGTCCAATTCAAAAATTGCACCTATGTGCTATCATACCATGTTTATGAAAAAAATGAAGTGGTTTGTTTAGATCAGCTGTTCTAAGTCACTCAGTGTCATGAGGACTTCCCTTGGCTTACTGCCTTTTGCACCAGAGATCATGCCCTCGCGTTCCATCATGTCGATCAATCTGGCTGCACGATTGTAGCCAATTCTAAATCTTCTCTGCAAACTCGATGTACTAGCGCTATTCTGCTCAATGGCAAAACGGCAGGCATCCATAAACAATTCGTCTTCATCTGTAATCGCAGAGCCTTGAAGCATTAATTCCTCCTGTTCGAAAAGAAACACCGGCTTGCGCTGTTTCCTCACATGTGCCACTACTTGATCGATCTCGCGGTCTGATACAAAGTTCCCTTGCAGCCTCGTAGGCTTGCCGGAGCCATTTTCTAAGAAGAGCATGTCTCCTTTTCCGAGAAGCTTTTCTGCACCTGCCATGTCGATGATCGTTCTAGAATCTACCTGACTTGAGACAGAGAAAGCAATTCTTGTTGGAATATTGGCTTTAATCAGACCTGTGATGACATCTACAGAAGGTCTTTGTGTCGCAATCAATAAGTGAATGCCGCACGCTCTTGCTTTTTGCGCGATTCGGCAAATGCTTTCTTCGACTTCATTTGGTGCGACCATCATTAAATCAGCGAGCTCATCGATCACCACGACAAGATAAGGTAGTTTTTCACCCATTTGTTTTTCTTTGACAAGCTCATTGAATCGTTTGATTTCTCTCACACCAGAGTGCGCAAACAGCTCGTAGCGTCTTTCCATTTCATCCACTACCCATTTCAGAGCAGCTGTCGCTGTCTTAGCATCAGTGATAACAGGACTCACGAGATGCGGAATATGATTATACGGCGCTAATTCGACCATTTTAGGGTCGATTAACAGCATTTTCACTTCATCTGGTGATGCTTTAAACATTAAGCTTACTAAAATGGTATTGATGCAGACACTTTTTCCTGAACCTGTTGCTCCAGCAATTAAGCCATGCGGCATTTTTTGCAAATCAACGACAACAGGCTGTCCTGAGATATCTAATCCAAGTGCTGCTGTTAAAGGAGATGGATTGTCTCTAAATGCACTGCTTCTGATCATCTCTCGTAAGAAAACCATTTTGCTGTGAAGGTTCGGCACTTCAATCCCGATCGTGTTCTTTCCTGGAATCGGTGCTTCAATTCGTATATCCTTTGCGGACAAACTGAGTTTAATATCATCTGACAGGTTCGTGATTTTGTTCACTTTGACACCTGGTTCTGGATGTACTTCAAATCTTGTCACAGAAGGGCCTTGCGTGACATGAACAACACTTGCTCTGACATTGAAATTTTTCAGCGTGGCATTGAGCAGCTCTGCCCGCTCTTTCACCCATGTCCCGTCCTCTCCTTTTTGAGCCGGAGGTACATCTAAAAGGGCGAGGCTTGGAAACACATATCCTTGTCCATCTGCTGCTTTCTTTTGTCCTTGCACGCGTTGATCACTTTTTAACATCATGACGTTAAAAGGAACCGTTGAGGTTTGTCCGCTTGTACGTTGTGGCTGAGGAGATGCCTGTTTCGGTTTTTCTTCCATCACTTCATGCACTTGTTCTTGCTTTTCTTGCTGCTCTATGACAGGTTCTACTCGTTCAGTAGCGGTCTGTTCGTCTGCTTCTTGTTCTATTGGCACCACTTGATCTTCTACTATTTCCGCTTCTTCTATCAATTGCTCTTCTTGCAGATCATGCTCGGCAACTGGCTCTGTTTCTTCTAATGCTGCCGCTGGCACTTCTTCTTGATGGTCTTCTAAGGAATCAGCTTCTATTTCCTCGACTGATTCTGCTGAGATGACGTCTAGTACCTCTACTTCTTCTGCCGGCATGTCTACTTCCATTTCAATAGCGGAATGCGTGTCTTCCGCTGTTTCGAATGTCAACGGTTCTATTTCTATTTCCTGAGTATGATCTACAAACTGTTCTACCGGTTTGTCTTGTATTTCTTCGTTTTCACTGGAAACATCCTGTACAGGCTCAGACTCTACCGGCGGTTCGTGATATACTTCGGCTTGCTGATGATGTAAGTCAGCTTCAATGTGGTCTTGAGGCTCAGAAAAGGCTGGCTCTTTTTCCTCTGTTTGAATGAAAGGCTCGTCATTTAAACGCTCCATCGTTGATTGAACGTGATCGTGATAAGCGAGCTCCTCTTGCAAAGTAAGCGGGGTCACGTCTGTTTGCATGTCCACTCTTTCTTCTGCTGGCGCTGGAACTGTTTCTTCCATACGATTTTCTTTCCGTATTGATGGAATGTTCATTTGCTGTCTGACATTTCGTTCACGCTCTGCCTCTTCTGATAACAGGGTGACACGCTGCGCTGTTTCTGCTGCTTTCATTTGAACAGAAGATGATTCTTCTTTCGACTCTGTTCGTTTCGGACGCATATCCTGATGATAGCCATAGATCGGTGATGGAATTTGCTCTGGTTTGAATGGCTTTTTATTCATGTCAGGCTGAACCGTTTGTTTTGACTCATAGGTCTTCTGCTTAGCCTTTGGCTGGCCTTGCTTTGGGCGTCTTCTTTCCTGCTTTACTCCGTCACGCTGAGGTTCATCTGGAACGAGCGGAAAGCGGAAGTTGCCTGTCGGATATTCATAATAGACTTTTGTATCTTCAATTTTTTTATATTCTTTATGCTGTTCAAAAACTGGCTGCTTTGGTGCAACTGGACCTTCCTCAGGTCTCACAGCTTTTTCTTCTTTCTTTTCTTCTCCTAAAAATACACTAAAAAATTTATCTAACCAACTCATCATTTATCACTCACTTTAACTCCCCTTACGTTTTCTTGGGCGATTTTTAGTATACCATTGCTTTTTCATGCAGAAAAGCGAGAAAAGTGCCGCTCTTTGCTATTTGTGCTGTCTGTAGATGAAAAAAAGTCACTAAGTACGTACTTAGTGACTTTTGGTATAACACAATCTTCGCTCTGATGTGCCCGTTTATGGGAGGTTATGCTTGAAAGGGTTCGCCAGCTTGATGGCTTCCCTCTAGAACAAGAATTCCTTTTTCAGCAGGCGCGTCTGGAAGATCTAATTCTTTTGCTGAACAAATCATTCCGCTTGATGGAACACCTCTTAGCTCAGCATCTTTGATGATTAAACCGCTTGGCATCACTGCCCCAACCTTTGCAACCACGACATATTGACCTTGATCAACGTTTGGTGCACCGCACACGATTTGTAATGTTTCATCGCCAACATCCACTTGGCAAATGTTTAATTTATCTGCATTCGGATGCTTTTCTTTTTCCTTTACATAACCGACAACAAATTTTGGTGATAGATCCACAGTCAACGTTTCACTGACACCATTGCGGTTTAAAATTTCGTTGATATCTTGAACAAGTGTTTCAGAAAGCGGTACAGATCCGTTTTCTTCAATTTTCATGTAAGTGGACGCATTGAAGATATTAAAACCTGTTGTTTCTTTTGTTTCTTGATTGAAGATTCTTACGACATCTCCAAACGTCTCATGACCTACTTCTTCTCTCGTCACATCTTTCAATGAAATAAGGAGTGTGTCGCCTACACCTTCTGCATTATAAAAAACGTTCATTCTTCAAAATTCCCTTCTACTGCTGTTTTGGTCTGCTTTTAGCAAGAATAAAAATCGGTTCAAGCTTGCCCTCATCATATAAAAATGACAATGCGGTAATCGGAACCGTGCCGCTGGCGAAGAAGCTCATCGACATCTGTCCTAAAATATCATAGCCTGATTCATTGCGAACATCTGCAATGATGAATACATCTTGATGGGGGACAGAAATGGCCATCTGTCCTTCTATTTTTTGCGCGTATTCTTGTAAAATCGATTCATTTAAAAGTCTGCTTGCATCATATCCGTCATTCGCACGGAAGAAATAAAACCGGTTGCCTGCCACTTCATCCATTTTCACCACAGTTTCAAGTGAGCGGACATTGAAGCTTGCGGTTTCCCTGATTCGCTCTTTTGTCCAGTTTTCCTTTTGAAGCATCTTTTCATCAATTAACCTGTAGGTGCTTCCAAGGTCAAGTGCATAGTAGATTCTCGTTTCAGCTGTATGCTCATCAAAAACGAGCGGAATCTCGTCACTTGATGTCTCGGGAAAGGAAGTGGATCGAATGACCGGATAAATTTGCTTTTCTTTTCCTGAGATGTGCTGCGCTTCGCCTTTCATGGCACTTAGCGCCTCTTTCACATAATAAACGATCTCATCCAATGTTTCATCAGGCTTTACTTCCCACTTTGCAATGATTGGCGGGAGCTCTAGTGTGATCCCTTTGCCTGTTTGTTTATCTTCAATACGAAGCGTGTCTTTTTCTCGGTCAAACTGGTGTGACCAGCTGTCATTTGTCAGACGGCTTTTGAGTTCGTTCGCAAGCTGTCTTGATGTCATTTTTGCCATGATTTAGACTCTCCTTTCATTATTTAGAAAGAGAATCTGTTAAAAATGCTTCAATCTCTTCCTTCGTTTTACGATCCTTGCTGACAAAGCGGTTAATCTCTTGCCCATTTTTAAATACTAAAAAGCTTGGAATGCCGTAAATTTCCCACTCTGCGCAAGTGTCAATAAATTGATCTCTATCCACATAGAAGTACTCAAATTCTGGGTAGTTTGCTTCAAGCTCTGGCAAGAATGGTTCGATAAAGGTGCAGTCTGGGCACCAGTCCGCTGAAAATAGCAATACTGTTAAGTCTTCTTGAATCACTTTTTGTAATTCTTCGTTTGATTCAATTTTTTTCATGTTTCATTCCTCCAGTTTGTATGGTTAAATCTCCGAATTGTATATAGCCTTTCTTTCTCATCCATTCTGATACTACCAAACTAATCACTGCCGGGCCAACGATATGCAAAAGAGCAATCGCTAGAAAAACAGATGGATGAAATCCCATAACCGTCAGTGTCATGAGCTGTCCAACAAGGCCACTCGTTCCCATTCCTGCCCCTGCCGCATTATTGACCATCCCAAAGCCAATAATACCAATTGGCGCGAGAATGAGGCCCGCTATCGTCGGCGGAATAAGGATAAGGGGATTTTTTACAATGTTCGGCAGCTGCAATTTTGACGTGCCAATACCGACAGCAGCAAGACCACCAAAACGATTTTCTCTAAAGCCTGCAGCGGCAAAGCCGACCATTTGAGCGCAGCAGCCGATCGTTGCAGCACCAGCAGCAAGACCGCTTAAATCAAGCATGAGTGCAAGCGCAGCACTTGAAATTGGTGAGCTGAGGGCAAGTCCAACAATGGTTGCTACTAGCATGCCCATGATCAGCGGACTTTGGTCAGTCCCCCACATGATGAGCCTGCCAAGCCCTGTCATCATGGCTTCAATCCCTGGACCGATCAAAGCGGCGGTGGAAAAACCAGTGATGATGGTGACAAGCGGTGTCAAAATAATATCAATTTTTGTCTCACCACTGACCAGTTTGCCAAGTTCTACACCAATTAATGCTGCGACAAAGCTTCCAGCAGGTCCACCAAGCTCTGCTCCTGCAGCACCTGAAACAACACTTGCAAAAATGATCAATGGAGATGCCTGTAACCGGTACGCCACGGCTACGCCAATCGCTGGTCCCATGAGCCCCATTGCGAGTGTTCCCATTTTGATGATGAGCGGAAGTGATAACAAACCGCCTGCTGTTTTTAAAATCAGACCTACTACTAATGTAGCAAATAGACCTAAAGCCATATAAGAGAGTGCATCAATGAAGTACACTTTTGGCGAAAGGGAGATTCCCTTTCTTTTCAAATAAGTCATCAACGTCGTCTTCCTGCTTTCTCATAGGAAAGACGAAAAGGCCTGTCCTTCCCATTATATGTAGTATTCTTACGATGAAAAAATAGTCTCTACCATGAATATCATAATCATATTTTTTTTGCTTTATCAAGCACTTCTTGTGTAACATGAAAAGAAACAGGGCAAACCTTTACTAAGTTTGTACAAAAGGAGGAGATCGTTATGCAATTAACCGTCTATTTAGCAGGAGAAATTCATAGCAAGTGGCGTGATGAAATCAAGGAGAAAAGCCAATCGTTGAAACTGCCAGTGACATTTGTTGGTCCAATGGAGAATCATGACCGCTCCGATCACATTGGTGAGGACATTTTAGGTGAGCAGCCGAATGCCATATTCAAAGATGATGCTGCTTCTGATTTGAACAATTTCCGTACTGAGATCCTATTAAACAAGGCAGACGTCGTCATTGCCCGCTTTGGTGAGAAATATAAACAGTGGAACACGGCAATGGATGCATCTGCTGCCATCGCAAAAGGGAAACCTCTCATTTTGATCCGCCCAAAAGAACTGCACCATCCGTTAAAGGAACTATCAAATAAAGCGAATATCACTGTGGAAACCGTGAACCAAGCGATCAAAGCGTTATCTTACGTGTTTGAACAGCAATAACAAAAGGCTGCTCTCTTGAAAGAGGCAGCCTTTTGATTACATTTACACCTGTTGATATATAGAATCCACTGTACTTTGATCACAGTTTTTCACAAGACGGACGATTAATTCTTTTGCCGCTGCATAGTCATCCACATGCAATACTGAATGACTTGTGTGAATGTAGCGAGCACACACTCCAATGACAGCAGAAGGCACACCTTGGTTTGAAATATGCACACGTCCAGCGTCCGTACCACCTGGTGATACGAAGTATTGGTATGGAATATTGTTTGACTCAGCCGTATCAAGTACAAAGTCTTTCATCCCGCGGTGCGTAATCATGGTTCGATCAAAAATACGCAAAAGTGCACCTTTACCAAGCTGGCCGAATTGGGTTTTGTCACCTGTCACATCGTTTGCAGGGCTTGCATCTAAAGCAAAAAACAGATCCGGCTGAATCATATTCGCAGCTACTTCTGCCCCTCTAAGCCCTACTTCTTCCTGAACCGTTGCACCTGAATACAGATGACATGAAAGTGGTTCGTCTTTTATTTCTTTTAATAATTCAATCGCAAGTCCGCAGCCATAGCGGTTATCCCAAGCCTTCGCTAAAATCTTTTTAGGATTCGCCATAGGGGTAAAGACTGTTGCAGGCACGATTTGCTGTCCTGGGCGAACGCCAAGTTCTTTTGCCTCTTCTTCACTGTCTGCACCAATATCAATGAGCATGTCTGATGGTTTCACAGGTTTGCTTTTTTGTTCTGGTGTTAGAAGATGAGGCGGTGTACTAGAGACGACACCAGGAATTGGCCCGTGATCGGTATGAACGTCGACACGCTGCGCCAGCATGACTTGACTCCACCAGCCGCCGAGTGTTTGGAAGCGTATCATCCCGTTTTTTGTAATGGATGAAACCATGAATCCCACTTCATCCATATGACCAGCCACCATGATTTTAGGTGCGTTCTCTGGTCCCTTGCGAACCCCAAACACACCGCCAAGACGATCCTGAATGAGTTCGTCAGAATATTTTTCAAGTTCCTTTTTCATAAAAGCACGCACATGGTGCTCATTACCTGGAGTACCTTGTAATTCTGTTAAATTTCGGAAAAGCGACAATGTTTCTTCATTCATTCTACGATTTACCTCGTTTCTATGTAATGACCATATATATTCCTATAAAAATAACACTCACTTTATACTATAAGAATTCTTTCGGTTTTCCAAGTATCTCTCCAGAAATTTTGAATATGCTTTCAACTATTCGGATTCCTTAACATCAATGGACAAGTTTTGTATAATGGAAAAAACAGCAATACGGAGGTGCAGCACGTTGAAGTTAAAACATGTTCTGATTGGTGCGAGTATTGGCGTAGCCGCTGCAATTGTTGCAAAGAAAGTATTTTTCCCTACGTATATCTCGTCTGAAAAAGCATTAAAAATTGTGAAATCCGCTTTTAAACAGCGCGGCCCGATTGATGGCTCTTGGATTTATACTGTACCAGAACCGTATAACGTAAATGGTGAAACGATTGATGTGTACAAATCTGGCATTACTCGCTCAGCCTTTGGCGAGCTTGAACAGTACGAGGTCATGATTGATGCCAAAACAGGCATGATTGTGGATGTCATTGATTCTGTGGCTTGATAAAGAAAGCTTCGCAAAGGGTGTCCTTGCGAAGCTTCTTTTTTATATGGCTTTGATTTTTTTGTACACAGGATGCCACATAGCGTCCTGTACTGCCTGAATAAGGTCCTCAGGCGTTTCCTCTGCAATTCCTTCATCGATCGCTGCTTGCGCCACACGAACAGCTACTGTCGCTGAAACGGTTCGAAGCTGATCAACACTTGGCAGCATCGCTGCACCCGGCTTTCCGACATTGACCATGCTGGCAATCGCTTCAGCACTCGCAACAAACATGCTATCTGTCATGAGGCGTGCTTTAGACACAATCGTTCCAAGACCAAGCCCTGGGAACACAAGAGCATTATTCGCTTGCCCAATTTCATATGTCACGCCACCATATTCGACAGGGTCAAATGGGCTTCCCGTTGTCACAAGGGCGCGACCTTCTGTCCACTCAATGAGATCTGCAGGCTTTGCTTCTGAAAGAGGTGTCGGGTTCGACATCGGTAAAATGGCTGGGCGCTCTACGTGTGACGCCATTTCTTTCACAATTTCCTCTGTAAATGCTCCTCCTACTGTCGAGGTGCCAATTAAGATGGTTGGTTTAGCCTGTTTGACGACCTCTAATAAATCAATGGAATGCTTAGGACCATTACGGGCATAATCCTTTACTTCGTCAGAACGTCTTGCATATGGCTTTTGAAATGGCTGAATGTCAGGCGAATCATCTGTAAGTAAACCTGTTTTATCAATACACCAGAAATGATCATATGATTCCTCTTCTTTGACTCCGTCTCTGACAATCGCATCACGGATCTGCTCCGCTATGCCAATCCCTGCCGTACCCGCTCCGAAAATGACGATTCGGTGATTTTTCAGCGGAACCTTCGAAGCTTTTGCACATGCCAGAACCGCAGCAAGTGAAACAGCTCCAGTTCCTTGAATGTCATCATTAAATGTACAGATCCGTTCCTTATATTTTTCCAATATGGCTCGTGCATTTTTTGTCCCAAAGTCTTCCCAGTGAAGGAGTGCATTTGGAAAGGTTGCGCGGGCAAGCTCTACATATTGATCGATAAACTGATCATAACGCTCGCCTCGAACGCGAGAATGCTGATTTCCAACATAAAGCGGATCATTCAAGAGACTTTCTTGGTTCGTCCCGGCATCAAGTACTACGGCCAGCACGCGGCTAGGATCAATGCCTGCTGCAGCTGTATAAACAGCAAGTTTCCCGACTGAAATGGCAATACCGCCAACACCCCAGTCTCCAATACCTAAAATACCTTCTGCATCTGTCGCAACGATTAAGTCAATGGATTCATCCACACCGTAAGAGGCAAATATCTCTTCCATGCCTTCCAAGTCATCAATTGATAAATAAAGCCCTCTTGGCTTTCGATACTCGTGGCTATAACGCTGAATGGCTGTTCCAACCGTCGGTGTATAGACAATCGGCAGCATCTCTGCCAAGTGCTCATTTAATAATTTGTAAAAAAGCACTTCGTTTCTGTCATGAAGTGATGTTAAATACACATTTTTCCCAAGTTCATCCGGCTGTGCCTTGAACTGCTCATATGCACGCTTTGCCTGATCCTCTAATGTTAAAACTTTAGGCGGTAGAAATCCCTTTAAACCAAGCTCTTCCCGCTCTTCCTTCGTAAATGCAACCCCTTTGTTTAAATAAGGGACGGACATGACTTCCATCCCTCTTAATGGTGTTTCAATGACATCACCATGTACACGATAAAATTGGTTCACCTGCACTCTTCCTTTCACAAGTTCATTTTGTCGTTATTTTGTGTGAAAGGCGAAAAAACATGCAGATGATCTTTTATCTCCCTGTTTCTCTTTTGACTTCATGTGTGATTTGCCCATCTTCATCCCACTTAACAGCGCGGTAAATCGCATCATGATAAAACAAGTACCACGCATTTTTTTCTTCTGCATATGCCTGCCATTTTTGCTTAGCTGGAATTGAAGTCATTGGGTAATCATCATATGCCAAGACCCATAATGGATTTTTATGAGCGTGCGTTGGCATAATGTCAGCTAAATGAATCGCTGTTTCGCCCTGACTTGTGAGCGTTAAGATGCTATGGCCATTGCTATGACCGCCTGTATGATGCAGCTCAATGCCTTCTATTACTTCGATGCTTTCTTCAAATGGCACTACTTGATCTGCTATTGGCTCCCAGTTTTCTTTCCAATATGTATTTCTTGAGCGGATGTTAGGCGCCCTCATTTCATCCCATTCGATTTTGGATGTGATGATTTTTGCTTGCGGAAAAACAGACACGAGCTTTTCTCCTTCACGTTTTGTTAATCCGCTTGCATGATCGAAGTGAAGATGCGTCATTAAAACGTAATCAATATCTGCTGTTTGCAGGCCGAGTGCCGCGAGTGACTCTTCCAATTTCGTCTCTTCTGTTACGCCGTAATTGCGTTTTTGTTTATCCGTCAGCTTACCTGATCCGATGCCGGAGTCCACTAAAAAATGGAGACCATTCCACCGTATAAGGATTGGGTCACACCGCAGTTCAATTTGATTGCGATCGTTCACCGGGTATTTTTTTGACCATAACGGCTTTGGCACCACACCAAACATCGCACCGCCGTCCATGTGTGTATCTCCCCCGTTTAACCAGAACAGTTCCATGTCACCTATGTTCATTGTCTCCATTGCTGTCATCCCTCCTTTTTCTATCGTAGCAAATACAGCCAAAAATCGCATGCATCAATCTTTTCATGAAAAAAACTGACTGCAATTTTTTTTGCAGCCAGCTTGATGTCACTTGTTATTCTGGAAATTTCACTTCTGATCGATAGATAGGTTGTCCCATAGACGAGAATTTCTCTTCGTATTCCGTCATCACATTTCCTTCTAGTCCGTCCTTATGTAAATCTAAGCTTACATACGTTAAAAGAAGGCCATATGCAGAAAAGCTCTTTAAAGAATATTCAAATAACCCGCGGTTATCTGTTTTGAAATGCAATTCACCGCCTGGACGAAGAATATGTTCATATCGCTCTAAAAAGGCCTTAAACGTCAATCTGCGCTTTTCATGTCTTGCTTTTGGCCACGGATCAGAGAAATTCAAATACACTCGGTCAATCTCATTTGCCGCAAACACATCTGTCAGCGTTTCCGCATTAATGTTCAAGAGCTTTACATTTTCAACATCTGTCTCTTTGATTTTATCTACTGCTGTCACAATGACACTTTTAAATAATTCAATGCCAATATAGTTGATATCAGGATGAAGCTTGCCCATTCCAGCGATAAAGCTCCCTTTTCCTGTGCCAACTTCGATATGGATTGGATGATCATTTCCAAATAGCTCATGCCATTTCCCTTTATATTGCTCGGGGCTTGCTAAGGCAATATGAGCATTTTCAGCTAAGTAATCATCAGCCCATGGTTTATGTCGCATTCTCAATTTGATACACCTCTATTTTCTTTACATTTTATCAAGATACCATGAAACATAAAGACCCGCAAGACAGCATCTTTATGCGCATATGAAAAAGACCAGCCCTTCGCTTGAGCTGGTCTGCCGCATGTATAAATTGGGCGCTGAATGCACAGTTTAACCACATAAATGACACGCAGAAAAGGAGCATACGTATGGGATTAAACCGTCAACATCAGCTTCAATTAATCAAAGATATTTTAACCGATCACCAGTTGGATTGCTGCGGGACTGTTGCAGAATATGAACAGGTGGGACGCGTGATTCAATTCATGCTGGCAAAAGAAGACCTTGATGCCGACATTCGTCAATTATTAACAGATATTTATGATTACAGCCAAAAGGGCACTTCTGTCAGTTCTATTGATGCACATATTGAGGCGCATCAATCGCATTTGTCAGAGTGGGTCGAGAATATTCCTCTGTCTTAATGAATGTTTAACCGCTGTAAGAGTGCGCTCAGCTCCGCTTGCACTTCTTGCTGCGCTTTTTCATTTCCTTTTCTTTTATGCCACACGACAAACGATACGGTTTCAGCGAGGACGTACCAAGCCATGCGTTTTCGCAAATTGTCCGTCAGCGGGGCACCGTACATTGAGAGCCAGCTTTCCCAGTTCTTTTCTTCAACATAATGGTATAAAAGTGGTCCAAGATCAATGGCTGGGTCAGCAATCATCGCCCCATCCCAATCGATCAAGTAAAGCTGGTTTTCATCTGTCAGCAGCCAATTATTATGATTGAGGTCACAATGACACACGACCTTGTCTTCAAATTGAACTGCCTCCACATGCTTCTCTAAGTACTGGATGGCACGTGTGACATCGCGCGAATCAATTTGCTCTTTAAATATGGACTGTTTTAAATGCTTCAGAATGGATGCTGGGTCTAGAGAGTGCTTCTCTAATCGTTTCAGCATATCAAGCAATTCTTTCGATGTATGAATTTTTCTTAGCTGCTCTGCGACAGGACGGTCATTCATGTCCTTTGGCTTCAGCTCTCTGCCGCTCAGCCAGTGCTGCGCAGTGATGACATCCCCATTTTCCATCCGTTTTGTCCAGACAAGCTTCGGCACAATGCCTTCAGCTGACAAAACCGCAAGAAACGGTGACGTATTGCGTTTTAAAAATAGCTTTTGGTCATTGTGTGTTGCGAAGTACGCATCTCCCGTAGCGCCTCCAGCAGGAGAGATGTGCCATTCGCTACCTAATATTTGTCCCAACCAGTTCATATCAATTTTCAACCCATCATTTCTTAAAATATTTTAAATCGTGCTTTTTTAGTCGACAAAATTCAGCCGATTGAAGGTCAATAGGCTGTTTTTTTATTTATATGATCATAAAAACAAAAAGGACAGCTATTGAGAATGAGATGCTAAACAATAGCCGTCCTATAGATTTTATCGTTACCTTCTTATACTCGTCAAGCAAAACTAGAAAATCAGGACAAGAACCTTATGAAAAGAAAGGCTTTTTTCATGGTTCTTTGACTAGGACATTCATGAGACATGATTTAAGCACGTAATTTTAAGGAGCGATCACTCGTCTTCACAAAAACAGGCGTTGCACCAATCACTTCTCCATCTGCATGAAATAAGATTTTTCCATCTGCCTCCAAGTACGCTTCTTCGTGCTGAAACAGGGTAACGCCCTTCATTCCAAGGTGCTTGCGAAACACCATCGCACTTAGAAACAATAGCACTTTAAATGGATTCAAATCTGTGACAACGAGTGTTTGAAAGCCTGGCTGCCTCGCGCTCACTTCTGGTGCTGCTTCCAGCCCGCCTCCGTAATAGGGGTGATTACAAACAATCACAAACCACACTTGGCGAAAGACCTTCTTCTCGTTTTCAATAAACAGCGCAAGGTCGAACGGCTTAAAGGACCATAAAGAATGGAGAAATGACAGCGGGTAGATGATAAACCCAAGCCCCAGTCGTTTCAACCACTTTTTTCCTCTGAAATACACTGTTTTCCTTAGCACATGCGCATCAAACCCCGCACCGATATGATTGAGAAAGAGAACGGATTGCGCGCTTTCTGCGTGATCTTGAAAGGAGCCGAGTGAAAATGTTTTGGTGAGCATTCTCTTTTGCTTTCTCACTTCTTTTAGGACATCTTGACGATGGATGCCAAGGCCCTTCGCCGCATCATTCCAATGACCGGCGGGGACAAAGCTTAGCTGCACATGATCCATTTCCTTTAAGCCATTTAGGACTTCATGAATGGTTCCGTCACCGCCAATGACAATCAGGCGCTTCAGCCTGTCATCTTGCATGGCGCTAATTTGTCTTGCCAATACTTCTGCATGACCTTCATGCTGGGTGAGAAACGATCGATATGAGATCTCCACCTTTTGTAGTTCTTTCTCTATGCTCCTCCATGTACGAAGTCCTTTTCCATGTCCTGCTGCTGGATTAACGATAAAGTACCATTCATTCATATATTAGCTCCACTCAGGTCTCATTTTTCGTGACCTTCCATTATGCCTTTAATCGAGCCATTCCTGCCTTCTTTTGCTGTCTGATTCACCATAAGCAAGTAATGCTTTTGTCGCCTTAAATTGCTGATGCTTTGTCGGCGCAGTATTTTTCCGCTGCTTTTCAAACCAATCTTCCGCCTTCTTCTTATCGACAACCTCCATCCCGTATGGAACTTCCGGTAAGTCAATATAAGAGGTACGGCTGATCAAGATTTTTTTCACAGGAAGATGGGCACCGCTTTGCTGTAAGATCTTTGACACGACGGTGCCAGAGCGTAGAAGGCTTGCGCAAGGATTCAAAACGGACTGAACCGCTTTCCCATTCGCCCGCTTTTCCCAAAAACGTTCCTTCGTTCCGATATATACGCTGTCAGGCTCTGCCTCTAAGAAGGATAAACAAATCACTTCCAGCGGCGTAATGAGGACTGGACATAATTCCATCTCTGCTTTTTGAATGAGCAGCACCGGTTTGTACATCACAAAATATGAATCCGGAAGCTGCCTAGCAAGCATGCGCAGCTTTTCGTCAAATCGAATGTGATGGGAAACGGTCGAAATGTTGGAAATCGTCGAGCTCGCCCATTTTAATTGAACATCGAATAGATGATCCTTAAAAAAATGAATGAGCTTCGTTTCATCTGTAGGAACGTTTGTAAAGACACCTTGCTCTATATCTGTCGGCTCGTTAAAAAGACTCAGGTCCCGTTCCTTCTTCATATCGGCTTCTTTTTGCTTTCTCTTTAAGGAGAATTTCTTTCTCTTTTCCTCCTCTTGTTTAGGCACTTGTTCAGAGATTTGGTCAAATGAATGCTGCGTCTTCTCTTTTGAAGCTTTTTTTAACTCGTCCCACCTTTGCTTTTTCAATCGAATGAATTGATTGATGTAGTGATGCGGGTCTTGTTCATATCGTGATATATAATCTTGAATTTTGATAATTTGCGCCATCTGCTGCTCACTCCAACTTTTAGAATCATTTATGTAGTGCAAATTGTTTGATTGCGTGATAACGCGGGGTTTCTCTCGGACGTATTTCATATAGAGTCATACAAGAAACCTCTATCACGTATGGCTCTTTGCGTAAAGGCGCTTGTTCTGCAAAAGAGTGATCCGCGTTCCATTTGCGTGCAATCGTCATATGCGGATGAAACGGTCTCTTTTCAACAGGATGTCCTGCTGACAATACGGCTTCTTTCACCTTTTCTCTTAATTGCATGAGTGGTTCACTTTCATCAGGTTTTGCAAAAAAGACTCTTGGGCGCTCCTTCGTGCCAAACTGTCCGACCTCATTCAGCTCAAGTGAAAATGCAGCGGCTTCCTTTGAGAGGATCTCAAGCAGCTCGATGATCTTCTTTAAGCGCTCATCTGGAATGGCACCTAAAAAGATCAAGGTCACATGATAATCATGTGGTGCTGTCCATTTTTGAAAAGACAGTCCGCTTCTTTGATCAATGTCTTTTTTGATTTGATGCGCAAGTTGTTCAGGGATGTGAACCCCAATAAAATAATGACGGTTTTCTGACACAATATCACCTGTCCTTTTATAACAAACTTTACGAATCCCCATTGATGATAGTATAACTAAAGAAATGCGGAATGAGAAGAAAGGGTGTCACATGATGAAGGTTGCACAAAATATAGCTGAGCTGATTGGCGATACACCACTTGTTCAATTACAGCGGCTTCAGCCAGACAATGCGGCAGCTGTTTATTTAAAGCTGGAATCGTTTAATCCTAGCGGCAGTGTGAAGGACCGCGCTGCTTACAATATGATCGTTGAGGCTGAAAAACAAGGGAAGCTTACAAAAGGAGCGACCATTATTGAACCGACGAGTGGGAATACAGGGATTGGTTTAGCTATGAACGCAGCAGCTAGAGGGTATCAAGCCATCCTTGTGATGCCTGATACGATGACAAAGGAACGAATCAATATTTTGAAGGCTTACGGGGCGCAGGTCATTTTAACCCCAGGAGAAGAAAAAATGCCAGGCTGTATTCGCAAAGCAGAGGAGCTGGCAGCTCAAATTCCCCATAGCTTTATCCCGATGCAATTTGATAATAGAGCGAATCCAGATGCTCATAGAGGCACAACGGCTGTTGAAATCATGGAAGCTGTCAAACAACTTGGCAAGCCCCTTGGAGCCTTTGTCGCAACAGCAGGAACTGGCGGAACCATTACAGGCACTGGTGAGGAATTAAAGAAAGCATTCCCTCATTTAACCATACGTGTGGCAGAGCCGAAGGGATCTCCAGTCTTATCTGGCGGGAAACCTGGCAAACATAAACTTGTTGGCACAAGTCCAGGATTTATTCCTCATATTTTAAATGAGCATGTCTATGATGAGATCGTGCAAGTAAGCGATGAAGATGCGTACACTATCACACGTCAGCTTGCCCGTCTTGAAGGAATTTTAGTTGGTCCATCATCTGGTGCAGCCTGCTATGCTGCGATTGAAACAGCCAAGCAATTACCGGCAGATCAAATTGTGATCTGTATGACAGCAGATACAGGCGAACGATACTTATCAAGTGATGTTTTTCAAGATTAAAAAAGGAACAGGGCAATGAATCCCTGTTCCTTTTTCTTCTTTTCTCGGTTAGGACGATTTGACAGCCTTCACCTCAGCCTGCTCCCCTGTGATGAGTAAAGCCTGCTCATCAGTAAGCGGGCATAAATCGAGCGTCTGCTCATACTGCTCCATGATTTGCTGCGCAGCCTCGCCTAAATAGGTATTGTACATATGCGGTACCGGACAGTAGCTTATCTCATTGAATCCTTGATAAGATGAAAGCTCTGGTGCCTTCTGCCGATCATCCATCACGGAAATATATTCAATGCTTGGCGCCATGATGATACTCCCTGCGGATTCACCAATGTACAGCTTGCCTTTATTGATTTCTTCTTTTAGCACGTCATCGAGACCGTGCTTTCTCAATTCCTGCAGCAAATAGAAGGTGTTGCCTCCTGATACGTACACCACATCATTTTGTTTTATCATCTTTATGATTTCTTCGGTAGACTGCTCAGCTATTTGAACGATTTCTAGCTGCATACCGAGTTGATGAAAGGCTTCTTTCGCTGCCTCCACATAGTGCGTGACTTCTTCCACAGCACTTGCTGTTGGAAAAAATGTCACGCGTTTTCCTTTTAATGATTCACCCGCAAAGTCAGACAAGAGAGAATAGCTGTCTTTGAATGAAGAACATAAGAACATTTTTTTCACTGTGAATCCCTCTTCTCTTTTTCTATTTTGCCAATTCATACATGGCTTGAGCATATAGAGCGGTTGCTCTTAGTAAGTCGTCGATTTCGATATATTCATCCTTCTGATGTGCGCAATCTGGTCTGCCAGGGAAGAGAGGACCAAAGGCAACGCCCGCTTCTAAAGATCTCGCATACGTTCCTCCACCAATGGCAATCAGATGAGCTGGATCTCCCGTTTGTTCCTCATATACCCGCTGCAATGTTTTCACAAGCGGATGATCTTTTGAGACGTGATGCGGAGGGCTGTCGTCAAATTTCAGAAGGGTAGCCCCTTTGATGCCTTCGATTCCTTTTTTAACGTCCTTGCCGTCTGCTGTCACTGGATAGCGGACATTTAATCCTAGCTTCGCTTCCTCGCTTTGTGTATAGCGGATCGTGCCAACATTTAAAGTCAAATCTCCGCTAATGTCATCTTTGCAAGCAATCCCCAGCTTTTTCCCTCTTGTATCCTGATCAAATAAAGCATTGATTTGAGAGGTAAACGCAAGCCCGTCTTCATCTAATTCTTGTCCACATAGGAAATTGGCCATATGAATGCCCGCATTGATGCCATGCGCCGGCTCCATGGCATGAACTGATTCACCTTTTAATGTGAAATGCAGTCCATCCGCTACATTCTTTACCTCACCTGATAATTGATTGTCAGCAAGATAAGCTTCAAAAGCTGTTTTTAATGATTCAGCATCGTGTTCTTGTGCCGCTGTCACAGTGGCAGTTGAATCATCCGGCACCATATTCAGCCGCATACCCGATGTGAATTGCTTGAGCGTATAGCGCTGATGTTGTTCTGTACATTGATATGTAAATGACACAATGGCATCAACGATCCCTTTTTCAGCATGAATAATCGGAAAATCAGCATCTGGCGCGAATCCAATTTGTGGCATCTCCTCATGCTTGAAATAATGGTCCACACAGCGCCAATCACTTTCTTCATCTGTTCCAATGATCATTCGAATCTTTTTTGACAACTTCATCCCAGTATCTTTTAACATCTTCAGTGCGTAGAAAGCCGCCATGGTTGGCCCTTTATCATCAATGGCGCCTCGTGCAAATATTTTATTTTCTCTTATGTCTGCTAAAAATGGCGGGGTTGTCCAGCCGTCACCAGCAGGCACAACGTCCACATGGCATAGCACACCTACAATGTCTTCGCCTTCTCCATATTCAATATGACCTGCATAGCCATTCACATTCTTGACTGTGAAGCCTTCGTCTTCCCCTTTCTTCAGCATATACTGAAGGGCCTGATCGACTTTTTCACCAAATGGCTGTCCTTCTTTTCCACCTTCTTCATCAAGGACACTTTCAATTTGCAAAAAAGATTGTGTGTCCTTTATTAAGTCGTCTTTTTTTCGTATGACTTCAGCTTCCCAATTCATTTTTCCATTCCTCCTTGAAAAAAGGTTGCAATCCACCCTTAAAACGAATATTATATTAATTGTTTTGTAATAATGTTCGTAAATGGAGGATTTTATGTTTCAGTTAAAAGAAAACCAAACCAACATAAAGAGAGAATTAATCGCTGGTATGACGACATTCTTTACCATGGTATATATTGTTGCCGTTAATCCAGGAATTCTTTCAAAA
This sequence comes from Bacillus sp. FSL R7-0672, assembly GCF_038601465.1. Classification (NCBI taxonomy): domain Bacteria; kingdom Bacillati; phylum Bacillota; class Bacilli; order Caryophanales; family Bacillaceae; genus Bacillus; species Bacillus sp. FSL R7-0672. The sequence goes on from NZ_CP152010.1 coordinate 2,675,674, forward strand.
GCAGGCATTCCTTTTGACCAAGTCTTTACTGCAACAATTATCGCTGCTGTCGTCGGTACGCTCTGGATGGCACTTTTTGCAAACTATCCGATTGCGATTGCACCAGGTATGGGGCTGAATGTCTATTTCACCTTTACAGTTGTCGGTGGTGGCGGCATCAGCTATCAAACAGCGTTCAGTGCGGTATTTGTTGCTGGTATACTCTTTATTATTTTATCGTTAACATCCCTTAGAAAACAACTGATTCAAGCCATTCCAGATAATTTAAAATACGGCATTACAGCCGGAATCGGGCTTTTTATTGCATTTATCGGCCTCCGTCAGTCTGGGATTATCACAGCTGACCCGGAAAATCTAGTGAAGCTTGGCAACTTAAGCTCGCCTGTTGTCATTTTAACGCTTGTCGGCTTAATGATCTCTGTTATTTTAATGGTACTTCAAGTAAATGGCGCTCTGTTTATCGGCATGTTAGCAACGACACTGATTGCCCTTGTAACAGGACAGCTTCATTTCCCTAAGATGCTGATGGACATCCCGGCACTGCCAGAAGGTATGCTGATTACAAATCCATTCACTGCCTTTGGTGATGTATTCTCTCATCATTTATATGCGGTCGTCTTCTCCTTCTTACTAGTGACGATTTTTGATACAACGGGCACAATGATCGGAGTGGCTGAACAAGCCGGACTCATGAAAAAAGGCCAGCTGCCAAAAGTACGCAGAGCCCTGCTCGCTGATTCTGCTGCAACGACGATCGGTTCTATGTTTGGGACAAGCCCAACAACAGCTTATATTGAATCATCCTCTGGGGTTGCTGCTGGCGGAAGAACCGGGCTAACGTCTTTAACAGTCGCTGCACTGTTTATTGTGGCATTGTTTTTCGGTCCGCTCGTTCAAGCCATTTCTTCTTTACCATCCATCACATCACCTGTTCTCATCATTGTCGGGTGCTTGATGATGAACTCCGTGTCACGCATTCGCTGGAACGAGCTAGACGAAGCATTCCCTGCTTTTCTTGTGATTCTTTCCATGCCGCTGACATCTAGTATTTCAACCGGAATTTCACTTGGATTTATTTCATATCCACTTGTGAAACTGGCAAAAGGGAAATGGAGAGAAGTACATGTTCTTGTCCTTATCTTTGCCATTTTATTTTTCATTCAGCTCTTTTTCTTAGAAGGATAACAGAAACAAAAAAGGCACATTCTAACAAGGGATGTGTCTTTTTAAGATGAGTGAATTTTTTATTTTGTAAATTTTCTGTGTTTCATTTTTGGGCGTTTGAATGTGACAGTATTCTCCATACGCCTTACCCCCATTGGGTTGTAACCGAATTCAAAACATGGTATATACCATGTTTCGATTCATGAAGACAAGTTAAATAACATGTAAAGTTGACTTTTTGGTGGAACTAGATGCATAATAACGTGTATAATAGAATAAAACATTAAGAAACACGAACATTTACCATTGTTGCATGTCCTTATTTCGCAGTTTTAGTGTAGTAAGTTGTGGTTAGTCAAGTCCATCCGATCTTATTGATAGGGAGTGGTTTTTTGAAACCTTCAACAAACCGTATGATGACTCGAATAAAATCAGTCTATATGTTCATTCAAGAGAAAGGTCTTGTGACGACACAAGAGCTGGTTGATGAATTCGGGATCACACCTAGAACCATTCAAAGAGACTTAAACGTGCTTGCCTATAACGATCTTGTTCATAGTCCAAGCAGAGGCAAATGGGAAACAACGAGAAAAAAAGTAAAAATATCATCTTAAGCGTATAATGAACTGTCCATATAACAAAAAGAACCGGCGACATGCCGGTTCTTTTCTTTTGTCTTTTGTTCTATATTTATGGTCGATTGATTAAGCTGTCTAATTCTTCATCCGTTAATTCACGGTACTCTCCAGGCGCTAGGTCTTCATCTAAAGAGACAGCCCCCATCGAGAGCCTTTTTAAAAAGATGACTTCATTTCCCACTGCTTGCGCCATCAGCTTCACTTGATGGTACTTTCCTTCAGTAATCGTTAAACGGATGCGTGTATCTTCACTTTCATTCGCATCTACTTCAACCTTTGCCGGCTTCGTACGGTAATCATCTAAAATAATAACACCCTCTTCAAGGCGCTTGATGTCTTGATCTCCTAATGGATATTTCAAATGAACTTCGTACGTTTTTGGCACATGCTTTTTTGGAGAAAGTAATTGATGTGCAAGCTGTCCATCATTTGTGAGGAGGAGAAGACCGACTGTATCCTTGTCCAGTCTCCCGACAGGAAATGGCTCTCTTGCGATATCCTCCGGCTCAAGTAAATCGACAACCGTTTCATCCCGCAAATCTTCAGTTGCTGAGATGACCCCATCTGGTTTGTTCATCATTAAGTAAATGAATTCTTTATAGTCTACACGCTCTCCGTGTACGAGCACTTCATCATTCGATGGATCAACATGATCTTTCACCTGCTTCGCCAGTTCTCCATTCACGGTGACTGCCCGTGCCTTGACCAGCTTCTTTACATCTTTTCTTGAACCAAAGCCGCTGCTAGCAAGCAATTTATCAAGCCTCATGAAACTCCACCTCTTCTTAGCTCTTTTTTCTTAAAAATGTCGGCATACGGCTGCCGAGTACACGCTCAAGTAATCCTACCTTATAAGACAAGAACAGATACACACCGCTACCAGTGATCATTGAAATCAGAATGACAATACCCGCATTAACAATTCCACCTTCATACGAAATCACTTGGCTCACAAGCTGACATGTCACATACGCCACTACAGCCATAATCGCAGTCAAAATACCAATGAGAATAAATCGTTTGAAAATCCTGCGGAACGAATAGCCGGCATGGCGCTTAATCATGATAAACATATACAAGATGGACGCGCTATAGCCTAACGCAGTCGCAAGCACAGAACCATTTCCTTGCAGCCAACTGATTAACGGAATGTTCAGAACCGTTTTAATGATGATCCCTAACAACAGACTGACGATGGCAAATTTTTGTTTGTTAATTCCCTGCAAAATCGCTGCATTAATGGTGAATAAAGAAAACAATAACGCAACAGGTGCATACCAGAATAAAATTGACATCCCAATCTCAGGATGAACAGACGGATAGAAAAACCAATAAACCGGTCCAGCCAATGCCGAGATACCAAATGAAGCAGGCAGCACGAAAAATAATATGACCTGCATTGTCTGATCAATTTGTCTATTGAGCAGCTTGTAGTTACGAGCTGTAAATGATTCTGTAATCGTTGGTATCAAGGTTAAGCCAAACGCTGTTGCAAGCGACACAGGAATCATCACGAGCTTCGGTAAATATAACGTCACAATAGACAATACCGCTGTACTAATATCCTGATGTCCTGATGCAATCATGGCTCTGTTAATAGTGTTTGTATCTATATAAGAATAAATTGGAATCGCCAGTCCAACAAACACATACGGTGCCGCATAGCTAAATAGCTCTGTAAACATTTGCTTATAAGATAAGTCAGAGGAAGCACCTGTATTCGGCTGCATGGATAAGAGCCGATCCTTGCGCTTCAGCCAATATAAATAAAGCGTGAATAAGCCGCCAAATGCGCCGATAAGTGCTGCAAATGTAGCATATCCGACAGCGATGACAAGACCACCGTCAAGCACTTTTAAAATAATAAACGTTGCTGTTAATAGGAAAATGATTCTGACAAGCTGCTCAATGACTTGGGAAACAGCTGTCGGTCCCATCATAGAGTGTCCTTGGAAGAACCCCCGCACAAGACTCATAATAGGTACAACCAAAAGACCTAAACTGACCATCCGAATCACATATACCACTTGATCGACAGTCAAACCGCCTATTTCATTTGATCCGCCAAGCTGAATCTTGGCAAAAATCGGTGCGGTCAAATATAAAATAGAAAAGGCGATAATCCCGGTGACAAGCATGACCGACATACCCGCCCTGAACATTTTTCTCGTTGTCTCATAATCGCCAATTGCATTATATTTAGAAACAAATTTTGATACCGCTGTTGGAAAACCAAGCGTAGCAATACTTAAAAAGATCGTATACTGATTGTATCCATATTGGAATAGCGCTCCACCAGTAGCTCCAACCATTGCGCTAAATGGAATTAAATAAATCATACCAAGAATACGAGAGAGATAAGTCCCTATCGTTAAAACCAACGTACCACGAAGCAGTTTATTAGACATGCGCTTAACCACCATTTTTCTAATGAATATTCAACTCAACTATTTTACCACATCATTTCGACGCACAGGTAACAAATCCAATACAGAAGGTACAAAACCAATCAATTCATATTTCAGCCTTCCCCAATTTTCGTTATAATAGATGAATGACTGAAAGTAGAAAGAGGAATGTAACATGAAACATTATGATGTCATTGTCATTGGCGGTGGACCTTCTGGACTGATGGCCGCGATTGCATCAGCAGAGCATGGTGCAACTGTTCTGTTAATTGACAAAGGAACCAAGCTTGGTAGAAAGCTCGCCATTTCTGGCGGTGGACGCTGTAACGTCACCAATCGCCTTCCAGTAGAAGAAATCATCAAGCATATTCCCGGAAACGGCCGTTTTTTATATAGTGCATTTTCTGAGTTCAATAACGAAGATATTATTTCATTTTTTGAAAACCTCGGCATTGAACTTAAAGAAGAAGACCATGGACGTATGTTCCCTGTCTCAAACAAAGCACAATCTGTTGTGGATGCCCTTTTAGACAGGCTCCGCAACCTCAATGTTACCATTCGAACGAATGAGAAGATTAAAACAGTTCTGTATCAAGACGGACAAGCAGCCGGAATTGTTACAAATAATGATGAAAAAATTTCAAGTAATTCCGTTGTGATTGCTGTTGGCGGAAAAAGTGTGCCGCATACTGGTTCTACTGGTGACGGCTACGCATGGGCAGAAGCCGCTGGTCATACAATTACAGAGCTCTTCCCAACAGAAGTACCGGTCACATCAGATGAACGTTTTATAAAAGAAAAAGTGCTCCAAGGGCTTTCTTTAAGAAGTGTGGCTGTCAGTGTTTTAAATAAAAAAGGAAAACCCGTCGTCACACATGTCATGGATATGATCTTTACACACTTTGGCTTATCCGGCCCAGCTGTTCTTAGATGCAGCGGATTTGTGGTGAAAGAATTGAAAAAGCAGCAGGTCGTCCGTCTGCAAATAGACTTATATCCGAAGCTTAATGACGAAGATCTGTTCCAAAAGCTTCATCGAGACCTAAAAGATGAACCAAAAAAAGCCATTAAAAATGTCCTGAAGTCTTGGATGCAAGAACGCTATTTATTGTTTCTGTTAGAGAGGAACGGTATAGATCCGCAAGACACTTTTTCTGGTCTTGCTAAGGACAAACTGCGCGCATTCGCCCATGATTGCAAACATTTTATCGTTCATGCGAACGGTACACTCTCTTTGGACAAAGCGTTTGTCACAGGAGGCGGCGTTTCTGTGAAAGAAATTGAACCGAAAAAAATGGCGTCTAAAAAAATGCCCGGTCTTTATTTCTGCGGAGAAATTCTAGACATCCATGGTTATACAGGCGGATACAATATCACGTCAGCACTTGTAACAGGCAGACTTGCTGGTATGAATGCTGCACTAGAAGCAAAGGAGAGAGATCAATGATCAGACGTGCATTTCCAATTGTATTTGCAGTCGTTATTAGCTTGACAGCCGCTTTTTTCTTGAAGCTGTCCATTAACCCGTTAAAAGTAGCCATTGTTTTGGCGTTTACCATCTTCGCTGTTTGTTTAAAAGAATACGTTTATCGTCTTCGTAAACGAATCGAAGAAAAATCATCTTCACATATCGATAGTTGATTAATGGAAGCAAAACATGTTACGGTAAAGTAGAGGTCGAGTGAGAAGCTCGCCTCTTTTTGTTTGAAATTAGTTGAGTTAGGGGATATTAAGTAAATCCTCTGCTTAAACGTGTAGAACAACAGGAGAGTGAGATGGTGTGAAAAACGTATCAAGTGTATTTTGGATTGTGATTGCGATCACATTTGTTACCGTCATATGGGGAGCTTTTTCTCCAGAAACACTGCAAAATGTCACAGATCAAATCCAAACATACATTACAAATGACTTTGGCTGGTATTACTTGTTAGTGGTGTCACTACTCGTCGGCTTTTGTCTATTCTTTATCTTTAGCCCAATCGGTAAGATTACGCTAGGAAAACCTGGGGAAGAGCCTGAATTCGGCTTATTTTCTTGGTTTGCGATGCTATTTAGTGCCGGTATGGGAATTGGTCTTGTTTTTTACGGAGCAGCTGAACCAATCAGCCACTATGCTATCCAGTCACCAACAGGTGATACTGAAACGGCGCAGGCATTCCGAGATTCACTTCGATATACTTTTTTCCATTGGGGGCTTCATGCATGGGCTATTTATGCCATTGTTGCACTTTGTATTGCTTACTTTAAATTCAGAAAAGATGCACCTGGCTTAATCAGTGCAACGTTGCAGCCAGTATTAGGAAATAAAACGAATGGATGGATCGGAAAAACCATCGATTGTATTGCGGTATTTGCAACTGTAGTTGGTGTTGCGACAAGCCTAGGATTAGGCGCGGCACAAATAAACGGTGGATTGAATTACCTGTTTCAAATTCCGAATGCTTTTAGCACACAATTGATCATTATCATGATTGTGACAGTGCTGTTCCTAGCATCTGCTCTAAGCGGGATTGGAAAAGGCATTAAATACTTAAGTAATATCAACATGGTATTAGCAGCTGTTCTGATGTTTTTCTTACTTTTGGTAGGTCCAACTGTTTTTATCTTAAATTCATTTACTGACTCAATTGGGCAATACTTATCCAACATCGTTCAAATGAGCTTCCGTCTATCTCCAAATGATCCTGAGAAGAGAGAATGGATTAATGGATGGACAATCTTTTATTGGGCATGGTGGATTTCTTGGGCACCATTTGTCGGTATCTTTATCGCAAGGGTGTCACGCGGACGAACGATTCGAGAATTTTTATTAGGTGTCTTAGTGGCTCCTTCTATCCTAGTATTCCTATGGTTCTCGATTTTCGGTGTATCTGCGATGGATTTACAGCAAAAGAATATTGTCGATGTTGCGGGTCTATCAACAGAAACAATGCTCTTCGGTGTACTAAATGAATATCCGCTGGCGATGATCACATCGATTCTAGCACTTATTTTAATCGCTATATTCTTTATTACATCGGCTGATTCAGCTACATTTGTGCTTGGAATGCAGACAACCTATGGATCATTGAACCCTTCTGGCAGTGTCAAAGTTAGCTGGGGTATCATCCAATCTTCTGTTGCTGCCGTGCTTTTATTTTCAGGGGGACTTGAAGCCTTGCAAAATACAGCCAAGCTCGCAGCCTTGCCGTTCTCCGTTGTCATTATTTTGATGATTATCTCACTGTACAAGTCACTGAATGATGAACGAAGAGCCATCAAGCAAGCCAATAAAGTCAGTAAACCACGAAGTCCAAGAGTAAAAAAAGCATAATCTCAAGCGAAAAAAGCCGTTCCTCATAAGAACGGCTTTTCAGATTGTTGACAAATGGCTAAAATGATCTTTATTTTAGCCATTTGTCTTCTTTTCAGCTCAGCGTGATAGAAAACCTTTGAAGTCTAGGAAGGACGAGTACTGAAGCGGAGCGAATTTGACATTCGTGAGCACCAGCACGCAGGACTGACACCGAATGCGAGGGTTTGTCTACACGCTGAAAAGCCGTTCCTCATAAGAACGGCTTTTTTCTATCTATATATACAATTTAAGATTGTTGCAAGCAGGAGGACTCCTGTAAAATAATGATGAAATCATTTCTACATAATGGAGGTTTATATGACGCTGCCTACATTCAAGTACAACCCAGATCCAGTTTCGTTAAACGTGATCAAAAAAGAGCCTACGACATGTCCTGTTTGTGAAAAAGAAAGAGAATATGTGTATCATGGTCCATTTTATTCTGTTGAAGATGTGAAGGGAATTTGCCCTTGGTGCATTAAAGATGGTTCAGCCGCTAAAAAATACGATGGCATCTTTCAAGACGATGCAAGCTGTGACGACGTTGAGCAAGAGGAATATATAGATGAACTGATCTTTAGAACGCCAGGTTATCGCGGCTGGCAGCAGGAATATTGGTTAAGCCATTGCGGAGATTTTTGTGCGATCGTCCAGTATGTCGGATGGAAAGAGATAGAACATTTAGAGGAAGAGCTCACAGAAGATATCGAAGACATTTGCAGCGGCGGAGGATTAACGAAAGAGAACCTAAAGCAATGGCTTGTCAACTTCGGTGATCTGCAAGGCTATCTCTTTCAATGTGTTCACTGCAACAAGCATCGTTTATATATTGACGCCAGTTAAACAAAGTAAAAGGACCCTTCAAACAGGTCCTTTTTTTGATACCGTCTATTTTTTATATAAAATGAGTGCAGAAAAACAGTAGAGCTGTTCTCCTCCTTGCTCACAGATCACCGCTACATTGTACTTGATGTCAATGATTTGGTCGTCATCCATTCCTTTTAAAAAAAGATTGATTTCGCTCTGCAAATCTTTTTCGTGCTCTTCATCAAATACAGCTACCTTTAGCACATATGCCACTCTCCCTTCTCTCGCTACTCTATCTTTATGCACATGAGGGCGGGCATATGAACAAAAAAAGCCTTTCATCTATGAGATGAAAGGACTTCTGTTTACAGCTTCGGTTTTGTTTCTCCTGTCCAAGCAAGCATTCCGCCAACGACATTGGTCGCTTGATAGCCTTGGTCTTCTAGGAAATAGCAGACATTTTCACTACGTTTACCAGAGCGGCAAATAATATAATACTCCTGCGTTTGATCGAATGCATCCAGTTTCTCAGGAATATCTCCCATTCGGATGTGGACAGCTTCTGGAATCATTCCTTCTGCTACTTCCTCGTCCTCACGCACATCAACAAGCTGAATCGCTTCTTCTTGCTCTAGCTTTTGTTTTAATTCTTCTATTGTGATTTCTTTTACTGACACGGCGCTCATCTCTCCTTTTAATTACGGTGACACCATTATAGCAAATGAACCCCATCACTGTGTATTCACCCGCTTCGATTGCAGGAAAGACGGCAGGCATTTCTTTACTTCGGCTGTCTGCTGCTCACTTTCGAACTCTACTTTTTTGAATACTTGGTAGGCCAGCCACATATGACCATAGGCGAGTATACTCACACTAAAGAACGGCACGATCCCCGGCAAATAAGCAAAGAGAACAAACAGCAGAGCCGAGAAAACGAGCATACAGAGTGTATATTGCAAATATGAAATACCAAGCAAAAGAGAGAATTTCAGATAGAGACGTTTTTTCCAATCATAATGAGCCAGCAGCGGAAAAATATAAAACAAGCTCACAACAAAGAGAAAACCAAAGATATAAATGGCAAAACGAAGCACATGCAAAAACCAGCTTGTTGGATAAATATACGCAAGGTCTACGTATATAATCGTTCCTATGATCAAAAGCGCCACTCCAATCAAGTTAGAGCGTACAAACTCCTCACGGTACACCTTCCAAAAAGTCCGGAAAACGCTAACTTGCTCATGCCCTTGTATCCACTTTCTCATCACCGAAAATAACGCAGTGGTCGCAGGCATCAATCCAAAGATCCCAAGCCCCAGCATGGTGAACAGCAGCCATAGTAAATTCGTATAGGCGAGTCGCATCACCCACTCACACATTCGAAGCATTCTGCTCATTGAACCATCATGATCCATCTCTTTCCCCTCCTCTCTTTTTTATGACACCGTCTCTTTATGAAGCAACTCTTCTATGTCAATTGGGCGCTTCTCTGCAACAGACCGCCACATGCCTTCCCCAAGTGCAATTGAATAAGCACCAGCCTCTGCCCCTGCCGAAATATCATAGTGAATTAAAGGATCTTTACCGATAAATAAATCGGCCAAAAGCAGAGGATCTCCGCCGCCATGTCCTCCTGGCTGCTTCACAACTTCAATCGTCTCTTTTGCACCAAACATCGGATAATAAGAAATCGTCTGTTCTGGGAATTGAAAAGGAATTCTTGATGGCACATGAAACTCATTTGTTTCAATGCGCCCCTTCGTCCCATTTATGGCAAGCCGATATCCTTCATATGGAGCTGAGAATTGAATCGAATAGCTGAAGAGAGCCCCTTGGTCATATGCCACTGATGCCACATATGTATCCTCAATGTCAATTTCCTCATCAAAAATACAGGCGTCTGGGCGATAATTGGCGTATTGCTGCGTTTGCTCCTGACCGGATTCGATATGATCGTCCTCGACCTTTGAGCGTACTACCCTCGGATTCCACCTTGCTTCATAATGACATGTATCCTTCACATGACATGTTCCGCAATACCTGTTTTCTCCCCCCTGCAAAGGATTCCAAGGACTTTTATCTCCGTAATAGTTCCGCGCCCCATAGGCAAATACTTGCTTCGGCTTTTGATTGATCCACCAATTGACCAAATCAAAATGATGAGTCGATTTATGAATGGATAGCCCGCCAGAGAATTGCCGCGTTCGGTTCCATCTTTTGAAATAACTAGCACCATGATACGTATCAATGAGCCAGCTCAGTTCAACAGATGTGACCCTTCCAATCTTTCCTTCTAAAATGAGTTCTTTGATCTTTCGATGAAATGGATTGTAGCGATAATTGAAAGTGACTGTGACCTTCCCTTTACTTTCCTTTTCTTTTTCCATTACTTTTTTGGCATCTTTTGCTGTTGTGACCATCGGCTTTTCAGTGATGACATCGAGATCATAGTCAAGTGCTTGCAAAATATAGGTGACATGTGTGTCATCCCTGCCTGCCACAATGACGATATCTGGCATTGCTTCCTTCACCATTTGATCAAATGCCTCTTCATGAAAAAACGAGACGCCCCGCAGTGATGGAAAACGCTCCTGACAAAGTGTATAACGATGATGATCTATATCTAAAAGCCCTGTAATCCTGTAATGCTCATTGAAATCCTCTGTGAGTGGTTTAATAAACATATTGAACGCACGATGACTGAGTCCGCAAACCACGATCCGTTTCACAGGCCCCACCCCTTTTTCTATCGATTTTCACGAAGCTGTTTCATGAGAGACAGCGCCTCTTTGGACTTGTCTGCATAAACGGGAATAAAAGCGACCATATCTCGATGTAATCGAAAGGTATAGCCGTTTAGCTTTTTCGTGCCTTTATTGACTTGAACCGCATAATCGACCATTTTCCCTGTCTTTTGATCTTCGATCGTATATGGCCCTGCCGCTTGATCATCTATGCCCATCTCTTCAAGCAGTTGAAAGCTTTCAGGATCATCATACGTTCGAAACATTTCTTCCGGGACAAGCATGATGTCCCCCTCTTTTGCGGTAATTTCAACAAGAAGCTTTTCAGGAATCGCCGGAAAGATGTGGACGCTATACGTTTCTTGGTCCGTTTGAAAAGCCTTCTCGACTAATTGATCCTTCATCCCCTTTGACATGTCAGAAAAAATCAGAACATCGATACCGTTTGTTTTCCCATGACAGGCTGACAAACAAAAGGCAGCGATGAAGCTGATGAGCCATGCAGCAGCCCTTTTTTGCCTCTTCATGCCTTTTGAAAAACAGGCAGCTTCTCTAGCTCAGTTAATGCCATAATAAAAGCGCCTGCCCCGTGCAAATCATTTGTACTTCTCTCTCTACCGACGTAGTAATCATAAAATCCAGCGGATGTTCCGATGCAAATATCATTGATGGTAAAATCACCGTTTTCTGTCTCAGCCGTCTTATGCTGAATTAAGCCTTGATATGCTTTCACCACATGATCAGCGTAGCGAAGGCTGACATATCCTTCGTTCATGGCTTTTGCCATGGCGTACATGAATAAACACGATCCAGAGCTTTCAAGCCAGTTGTCGCTATGAGTACCTTTATCAATGATTTGATGCCAGAGACCTGTGTCTTGATCCTGGTACCTAGCTACACTTTCCAGCATGTCTGTCAGCGTTTCCTTCCACACCTTTCGCCCCTCATGCTGCTCTGGCAGATCCTCGATCATATCTGCTAATGCAAGGACATACCAGCCAAATGACCTTGCCCAAAACTCGGGAGAACAGCCTGTCTTTTGATCAGCCCATGGCATCACTTTTCGTTCGTCCCACGCGTGATAATACAGACCTGTTTTTTCATCTTTTGTATGCTTTCTCATGAGATGCTCTTGCTGGATCACCATATCCACCAGGTCCTCTTCACCTTTCAGCTTTGCATACTTTAAGGCAAAAGGTCCGCCCATGTAGAGACCATCCAGCCACATTTGATAAGCATAATTGTCTTTATGCCAAAATCCGCCCTCAGATGTGCGATTCAATGTGCGATAAAGCCCGCGGAGCTTCTCTGCTGCCAGCACATACCGCTTCTCTCCTGTTCGTTCATAAAGAGGGAATAAAATGAGCCCTGCTTGGATCGCATCAAGCTCATCTCTCCGGAATAACAGGTTTCCATACTCATCAATGAGCGAATCTGCGTAGCTTTTCACATAATTGAAATACGTCTCGTTCCCCGTTGACTCATATAGCTTCATCACACCGCAAAGAAAAACGCCTTGATGATAATGCCATCTTCCAGCTGGAGGCAGCTCGATTGGTGTATGCGCTTTCATAATTGTTTGTGCTAATTTCTCTGCATGCTCAAGTGGTGATCCCTTTTTAGTCGATAATGTCATTCTTTTTCATCTCCCTTTTTAGTAAATACCTTCTTCCCCAAATTTCTTCGCTAAACGGTTCGCCAGCATAACCAAAATGAGTCCAACGGCTGCTTTAAATAGACCAACAGCGGTACTATAGCTGAATTGCCCTTGCTTAAGACCAGCTGTATAAACGTACGTATCAAAGATTTCTGCTACTTCCCGGTTCGTTGCATTGAGTAATAAGTAGACATGCTCAAAGCCAAGCTCTAATGTGTCACCAATTTTTAAAATAAGCAGAACGACAATTACGCTTTTAATGGCAGGGAGAGTGATGTGCCACATTTGTCTCAGTCTGCCGGCTCCATCCATTTTCGCTGCTTCATATAGCTGCGGATCTACCGCTGTAATCGCCGCAAGGTAAATGATCGTCGACCAGCCTGCTTCCCGCCAAATCACTTGTAAAATGTACATCGGCCTAAACCATTCCTGACTAAGAAGGAAGTTAATCTTTTCCCCTCCAAAGAAAGCAATCAATTCATTGATTAACCCGCCATCTACTGTTAACAAAACAAAGGATAAGGACACGACAATCACCCATGACATGAAGTGAGGAATGTATATCATCGTCTGCACAAATTTCTTAAACAAGGCCAATCTGACCTCGTTTAAAAGCAAGGCCAATAAGATCGGAATTGGAAAGAAAATCACAACATTCATGGCAAATAAAATCAGTGTATTTTTTAATAAGATGAAAAATGTTGGTTCTGTAAACAATCGAATAAAGTGTTTGAAGCCAACCCACTCACTGCCAAGAATACCGAGAAACGGCTGATAATCTTGAAAGGCAATGATCAGCCCCCACATCGGCACATATTTAAAGACAAGAAAATAAATGAGCCCTGGCAAAATCATGACATACAAAAACTTTTGACTAAGCATTTGATTAAGTAAGCGCTTTCTTCTTTCTTTTTTCAAAGCTGCCGCAGGCATACCCTTGGCAATGACATCCTCTGTTTTCATAGATAAAGCCTCCCCTCATGCTGATGCATGTGTTAACTGTATCTTAAGGATGAAAAATCCGTCTACAATCATATCATCAGATCATATTTACTTAGGGGAAGCTACTCAAAACGTTACATAAAACATGAGAAAATGATCCTAATCTCAGAAAATGATTATTGACAAACCTACCAGATTTTTGGATTAATAAATAAAGAGGAAAAGATTGTTCCGTTTGAAATGGGGGGTTTTATGAAAAGAAGGCAATATAAATTTTATTACAAGCTCGTCACGTTTTTTTTCATGCTTAGTACGATTCCTGTCATCATTGTCGGTATTTTTTCTTATCAGCATTCACAAAAAACAGCACTCGAAAATATCTCAAATGAAAAGCTGGACAGCGTTAAACAAACGCAATCCAATATTGAGCATATTTTAAAGACAGTTGATCATTCTCTCACTCACTATGTCAGTTCGCCGCCTCTCCTTCAAACACTGGCAGAACCTTTAAATCCAGACCAATTCCAGCTTTATAATCAAGTACAGCAGGAACTGAACTACCTGCAAACCTTTGACACCGATCTTTCCAATATTACGCTCGTCAGTAAAATGGAAGACTGGTACATGAACAATTCAGGGCTTTATCATGTCACAAGCGGAGACCAAGAGAAAGCGCTCACCTCTTACCTCAATATTCCGAGTCATTCCAGCTGGGCACTTGAAGAGAATAATCCACTTGTTGCGACAAAAGAAGGAAAAGCCTCCTTTTGCAAATACAATGTGAACTTAATCAAACAACTCCCTATGAACAGTGTCCAGAAAAAAGGGATCGCTGTCGCCAGCATTCCGAGCTGCATGATTGCTGACAATATGCCTGACTTCTCTCAATCTGACAGTATGTTTGTCATTGATACTAATGGAAAAGTGCTGCTACATAACCGCAAAGAACAAATTGGTGAATCCTTGAAAAATCAAGAGTTCGTCAAGCATGTCCTATCACGTGAAGAGCGATCAGGTCAATTTAACATGAAGATCGAGGAACTAAACTATCAAATTACGTTTCAAAAATCAGACTATAACGAATGGACGTACCTATCCTTTGTTTCCATTCCAGAACTCAAGGCACAAACGAAATCAATTGGGTGGATCACCTTTATTATCTGTTTTATTTTGTTAGCGCTTTCATTACTATTTTCATGGTTTGGGTCCAGACATTTTTATAAACCAATCCGCTTGTTATACGAGTCCTTTGCACGCAATGAATCCTTTTTGCAAAAGCAGCCTTTTCAAAATGAATTTGAGTTGATTGAGTCGAGTATTAAACAAATGAAGGATCAAAACAATGATTTAGAGGAACGTATTGAGCAGCAAGTCACGCACCTCCAGCAATACTTTATGGTGCGGCTATTGCTCGGAAAGCTGACAGAAGAAGAAATTAACAACCGGTTCCAAAGTTTAGGATTCCCTCAGGACTGGTCTCATTTATCCATGCTTGTGACCCAAATTGATACGCTAAAAGGAACACCTTATGAAAAAAAGGATGCTGACTTACTTTTATTTGCGATCAATGGACTGATTGAGCAGATTATTCCGCAAGAGGAGCACCTTCAGCCAACAGTTGTCAATCAGCATCAAACGACGATTATCCTAAATCACTCAAAGTCAGATGAAGAGTTTACTGAATATTTAAACCAATTAGCGGAAACGATTCAGCTGCGTATCGAGGAACAGCTTGGTTTATCGATCAGCATCGGAATCAGCCGTCAGTTTCAGGAGCTCACGATGGCAAAACAGGCTTACATTGAAGGAAAAGAGGCCTTAAAATACAGACTCAAAGCAGAGAAAAAGTCCATTATCTTATATGAACATATCCAGCAAGGAAAAACGTTTAAAACCCATTTTCCAAAGCAGCTGCAGCATGATCTATTTGATGCGATGAAAGCAGGTGATCAAGGGAAGGCAGATCACTATTTACATGTGCTCCTGCAATCCATTTTCTCTAAAAATGCAGGACCGCACGAGTACCATATCGCCCTCGCCCGTTTTTTAAACAATTTGATTGAGCTGATGCATTTGCTTGGCATTGAATTATTTGAGGTCGAAGACAATAAAATGCTGTATGATACGATTTTTGAATTTAAAACGTTTGAAGATACCGAAGCATGGCTGAAACATGAGATCATTCGGCCGATTATTGACCAGCTAGGTGCACGCGAGGAATCACAATACAAAAACATCTCAGAAAAGATCATCCATATCATTCATCAAGAATTCGACTCAGATCTCACATTGGATGAAATTGCCACACGCCTGCATTACAACCCAAATTATTTAAGCAGTATTTTTAGAAAGGAAATGGATATTTCCTTTAGTGAATATCTCTCATCCTACAGACACCATGTCGCCAAAAACTGGCTCGTGGAGACCGATATGTCTGTCAAAGAAATTTCGGAAAAACTGAAATATAAAAACCCGCAAAACTTCATCCGTTCCTTCAAAAAACTAGAAGGCACGACCCCTGGCAAATACCGTGACCAGAAAAAAGGCATATAAGACAAAAAGCCCCGCTCTCATAGGAAGCGGGACTTTTTTATTTAAACTGTTCATTTAAAATGCTGTCTTCTAGCACTGAAAGCGGCTCTCCGTACACACGTTCAATATGAGCTGCTCCCCAATCACATAGCGCATTGAGAATTCTTTCGAGCGACTGACCGTATTCACTTAATTCATATTCCACTTTAGGCGGCACTTGCTCATACACAATCCGGTTAATCACCCCATCACTTTCAAGCTCTCTCAGCTGTTGTGTAAGCATTTTTTGTGTGATGTTTGGCATGAGCCGCTTCAATTCACTTGTACGTTTTTTCCCATGTGTTAAATGACATAAAATCACGCACTTCCACTTTCCGCCAATGACCTCAAGGGTCGCTTCCACGGAGATATTATATTTTTTCTTTTCCATTAAATCCTCACTCCTCTTTATACGAACAGGCACTTTTTAGTACCTATATTACAAAAAAGTACGTACTTTTTTTTTCGTCATCTATGTTAGATAATAACTCTTGCCGATCGGCTTCGTCTATCAAAATGTCATCACAGAAGGATGTGAACTGATTCATGAAGAAAAAACAAAACCACTTTGCCCTTCTCGCGCTAGCTATTAGTGCTTTTGCTATAGGAACCACTGAATTTATTAGTGTCGGTCTTTTGCCAATGATTTCGGAGGACTTTGGAGTGAGCGTCAGCCAGGCGGGCTGGACCGTCTCTTTATATGCACTTGGTGTGACATTTGGCGCGCCTATTTTGACTTCTCTGACTTCAACGATGAAAAGAAAAACATTGCTTTTGCTCATTATGCTCGTCTTTTTGATTGGAAATACACTTGCAACGATGGCTCCGACCTTTTCAGTACTTTTAATCGGACGGATCATTTCAGCCTTGTCCCATGGAATCTTTATGTCCATTGGCTCTACGATTGCTGCAAGCCTTGTAGTGAAAGAAAAACGGGCAAGTGCGATTGCCTTCATGTTCACTGGATTAACAGTTGCTACTGTGACGGGCGTACCATTCGGGACATTTCTTGGCCATGAGCTCGGGTGGCGGACATCATTCGGTGTGATTGTCATTATTGGTCTGATTTCACTAATATCTAACTATTTTCTTGTTCCATCTCAATTAAAGCAAGGCGTGAAAACATCATTTAAGGATCAAGCTGTTTTATTAAAAACAAAAAGAATCTTGCTTCTATTTGTCATTACAGCAACAGGATACGGAGGAACCTTTGTCGTCTTTACGTATTTATCCCCTCTCTTACAGCATGTGACAGGTCTTGCGCCTGGGGCGGTGGCATTGATCTTGCTTTTATACGGGATCACGATCGCAGCTGGAAATGTCATTGGCGGAAAGGCTGCTAATGAGCAGCCAATGAAAGCACTGATTTACATGTTTATCATCCAAAGCATCATTTTGTTTATCCTTAGCTTGACTGCTGGATTTACGGTGCTAGGCATCGCAACCGTCATGCTGATGGGACTGTTTGCTTTCATGAATGTACCAGGGCTTCAAGTAGCTGTCGTTGATTTTGCAGAAAGATACACACCAGGAGCAGTCGACGTCGCTTCCGCTATGAATATTGCTGCCTTTAATGCTGGTATCGCCATCGGCTCATTTTTAGGAGGCATCGTGACAGATACTCTTGGGCTTGTGCATACAGGCTGGGTCGGCGGTATCATGGTCCTCATCGCAGCGATTCTCACGATGATTAGTTTTCGAATGGAACAACAAGAACAAAATCAAACCATCTAAGGAGTGTTCAATATGAATCATTTACAAAGTACAAAAACATTAAACAATGGGGTCCACATGCCAGGATTTGGTCTCGGTGTATTCAAGGTGGAAGATGGTGCAGAATTAATAGACGCCGTCAAAACAGCCATTCAAATAGGATATCGCAGTATTGATACAGCGGCTATTTATGGCAATGAGGAAGGGGTTGGACGAGGCATACAACTTGGTCTTGCAGAAACAGGACTGCGCCGCGAAGACCTCTTTGTGACATCAAAAGTGTGGAATGCCGATTTAGGATATGAATCCACTCTACAAGCATATGAGGAAAGCTTGAAAAAACTTCAGCTTGACTACTTGGATCTATATTTAATCCATTGGCCGGTTGAAGGAAAATATAAAAACGCTTGGCGTGCGCTGGAAACCTTGTATCGTGAAGGAAAGGTTAGAGCCATTGGTGTGAGCAACTTCCAGCCGCATCATCTAGACGAACTATTAAAAGATGCAGACATCATACCAGCCATCAATCAAGTCGAGTTTCACCCAAAACTAACGCAGGAAGCACTCTATACGTATTTGAACACACATGGTATTCAAATGGAAGCTTGGTCACCGCTAATGCAGGGGGAACTGCTTCATCATCCGGTGATCAAAGAACTCTCGGACACATACGGCAAAACACCTGCTCAAATTATTTTGCGCTGGGATGTGCAAAAAGGCGTCATTACCATTCCAAAATCAACGAAAGCGCATCGTTTAAAAGAAAATGCAGATATATTTGATTTTGTCTTATCTGATGAGGATATGAAA
This sequence comes from Bacillus sp. FSL R7-0672, assembly GCF_038601465.1. NCBI lineage: Bacteria > Bacillati > Bacillota > Bacilli > Caryophanales > Bacillaceae > Bacillus > Bacillus sp. FSL R7-0672. The sequence goes on from NZ_CP152010.1 coordinate 2,694,462, forward strand.
CGTCTTTCTGACTTAAATGAAAACAAACGTATCGGTCCAGACCCAGACAACTTTGATTTTTAATAAAAACACCCCCGCTCTTTAACTGTGCGGGGGTGTTGATGTTGATCATTTTGATTTTTTAAAGGAAGCTTCATATTCTTCTATGATTTTATGACCACCATTTGATTTCCACTTCTCTACATCTTTCTTAAATTGATCTTCACTGATGTCTCCAAGAATGAACTTATAGGTCGCATCATCGATGATTTTTTTCAATTCATTTCCTCGTTCTGAGGCTGTTTCTGAATACAGGCTTTCAGCAGGGTTGGCGACGATGATCTTTTGATTGTCTTCTTCTAGCTCTTCATATTTTGTACGAACTGCATCCCCTTTATTTTTCAAGTAACGTTTATCAATGCCTACTAGACTGACAAGCGGCTGTACATCTGTCTGCCAGCTTTTCACTTGGCTTTCTTCCCTGACAAATGTATTCCCTTCTTCTTTCTTATAATGCTCACCATCTATACCGTACGTCATGAGACCATAGACATCTTCTTCTGCAATGCGATCAAAGAAGGCCAAAATTCGCTTTAATTCTGCCTCTGATTTCACGCTTGTTTTAGGGAATGCGAAGATGCCATTATGACCACCTGATGCCCACACCCGTTCTTTGCCATCTGGACCTTTGATTCGGTTCAAGATATCGACTTTCATGTTTTTATCTGTCGCGTCATCTCTCAAGTTCACAGCATCAACCATATTTCCAACATAGATTCCTGCTTTTCCTTGTGAGAATAATTCCTGCTGCTGTGTTTTGCTTGTCACAGGGAAGTCTTTGTTGATATAGCCATTATCACGCAGTTTTTTCATATAATTCATCGTATTCATGTACTCATCTGTCATAAAGTCTGGCGTGAATTTGCCGTTTTCTTCTTTCCAGTCTGTTGGCATTCCCTCATATGAACCAAGTGTTTTAAATGCGCCATAAATCAAATCGTTCCGATCCGTAAAGCCAATTGTATCCGCTTTTCCGTTTTGATTCGGATCTTTTTCAGTAAAGGCTTTCGCTACCTCATAAAGATCATCTAAGGTTTTTGGTGTATCCAAATTTAAATTTTCAAGCCAATCCTTTCGAATGACAATTCCTTGTCTTGAAAGTGGTCTCTCTCTATAAATGCCATAAAGCTTACCGTCTATAGAGGCGTTTTTATTAATCAGTTCGTTCATCTTACTTAAATTTGGATAATCCTTTAAATACGGACCAACTTCCCAGAACATACCTGATCTGAACGCATTAATAGCAGACGAATTCTTAATGTCTTGAATCGTCACGATCTGCGGCAAATTCCCGGCGGCAAGTGCAGAATTTAACCGGTCTTCCTTCACAGCATCCGGCACCCACGTAATATCAAGTTCTGTATTTGTGAGCTTCTCAATCTCTTTTAAAACCGAATCTTTCGGCGGCTGCTGATGATACAAAATGGCCATCCATGTCAGCTTCACTTTTTTGTCTAAATCAACCTTTTCATCTGATGAACTTGTTCCTTTGCTTGAACATGCGGATAGAATACCGCTTGCTGCAAATAACAGGACAAACGCAATCAACCATAATTTCTTTCTCCCCATAAGATCCCTCCGTTGTTCCTTCTTTTTAACCTTTTACAGAACCTAGTAATGCCCCTTTGTTGAAATGCTTTTGAATAAATGGATAGACAAGCAGAACAGGAATGGTGGCTACCACAATGACAGCCATTTTAATCGTTTGGTCTGGCGGTGGTGTGGATGATCCCATATCCGACATATCCCCTTGCATTCCGCTCGAAACAATGACAATCTGCCTTAGAAGTACCTGAATCGGCCATTTCACTGAATCATTTAAATACAGGATGGCGGTCATGTACGTATTCCAATACGTCACGGCATAAAAAAGTGAAATGGTCGCAATAGCTGGCAAAGAAAGTGGCAGCACAATTTTAAAGAAAATCCCTAAATCGTTACAGCCATCCATCTTTGCTGATTCCTCAAGGCTTGCCGGAATGTTTTGAAAGAAGTTTTTCAAAATGATCAAATTGAACGCATTGATCGCAACCGGTAGAATCAGTGACCAATAGGTATCAAGTAGACCAAGTGTTTTCACCACAATAAACGTCGGAATCATGCCTCCGCTAAATAGCATCGTGAAGACAACGAGAAACATCAATGTTCTCCGGCCTTTTAACTCCTGACGAGACAGCCCATATGCCATGAGTGAGGACAAAAACATGCTGACAGCTGTTCCAACGAGTGTCACAAGAATGGACACGATAAGGCTGCGGTACACAATATCCGTAGAGAAAATATACCGATAGGCCTCTAAAGAAAACGTGGTCGGGAACAAGATAAACTTCTTCGTGATGACCTCTTCTACTGTAGCAAAAGAGGCTGCAATGACATGGATGAACGGAAGCACACATATTAATGCGAACATGAGTAGAAAAGAGTAATTAAATAAGTTGAACAATCGGCCTTTAATAGAACGATCTATGTTCATCACACCCTTTCTTTGAAAGCGTTATCATTTTATCCGAAAATAAGCTGCAGCCTGTGACGATATCGTGATTAAAATGTAACAAATGGGGGAAGAAAGCGTCTATAATCATCTTGACAGTCCAACTGGGTCGATCCTGTCAGTCGTGCTTTTATGCTCATGAAACAAAAGAATAAGATCATCAGCTAATGACATGATTATGCCCTACGCCCGATCATTTTCTTCAAGGATTTCCGTCGTATTCACATCAGGTCTGTAGCCTAACTCCTGCTTCGTGTTTTCCGTAGACCAAGGCTTTTCTTCGTTTTCTGATACGGCATAATATGTCCCAAAGGGAACGGCCGTTTCAATCGCTGCCTTTATCATCCCTGCTAGATCTTCATGTGAAAGAAGTGTTCGTTTCGTCCGTTCTTTCTCGTGTAATGCCTCCATCTCATCTGTCACAACCGTTCCAATCCGTAAATTGATAACAGACATTCCCGTTTGATCGTGGAACAGACGGCCTAGCTGTTCAGAAGCAAATTTTAAAATGCCATAGACATTTTTAGTCGCAGGTACATCGTTTGTTGTAATATGTCTCCCTAGTAAGGAGCGTCCATCTTTTTCATAACGATCAGTCACATGATTGCTGCTTGCAAAAATGACTTTTCGTATGCCGAGACTTATAGCTGATCGAAACATAGAATAAGAGCTCCTCCAAAAAATATCATTCATTTTTTCAAACTCCTCATGATTCATCACATCATGCGTCATCTCCATGTTTAAAAGGTGTATGATGACATCTGTATCTCGCGGAATCGCCTCATATAATTCCTGTTCATTCGTTGCATCTGCAATAATAACTCCTTTTACACAGCTCGCTTGATCAATAATGGTGATCTCATACTCAGAAGAGAGCGTTTTTGTTAAAATAAGGCCGATCACACCGCACCCGCCAATGATCGTGATCTTCTTCATGTGTCTCCTCCTTTCTAATGACGTAGTATGTCCAAGCCTTTATAGATTACAGCCATTTTTTTAAGAATCGAGTGGCCTCGTGACGCATAGCGGCTGTTTCAAAATGACCTGCATGAAGACCAACAAGCTGATACCGTTCTTTCAATGAAGCCGCTTGATAAGTTTGGCTCAATCCCTTTTGAATGCGTGCGACGCCTTCAGCAGGCGTGAGTGGATCAAGTTTTCCAACTAAGCTTAAATGCGGCCTTGGAAAAATCATTGCTTGAATATCAGCTGCCGTAAAGTGCTTTGCTAAGCTTGGTACATAGTAATAAAAGCCATGCCTGTCTAAATTGTTCGTTTCAATTAATGTGTGGTGATCGACCTGTGCACAAAGATCAATACACACACTGACCCTCTCATCAAGCGCAGCCGTCCACCAGGAAAGAAGCCCGCCCATTGACATTCCAAAAACAGCTAACCGGTCCGGCAGCACATCAGGTCGAGACAGCACATAATCAATTGCACACATGCTTTCATACAGCATCATGCCCCACATCACTTTCCCTGTTAAAAGCATTTCCTTAAAAATTTCACTTTCGGTTCTTCCTCTTCTCTCACCAAATCCTGCATGATCAATAGCCAGGACACTATAGCCTTTTGAGGTGAACTCTTTCGCATATGAAGGCTCTTGCAAATAATGAGCACCCTTGATGAGCTCTTCCTTCCCATCGACGTAGTTCCCACCATGAGAGTGCTGAAAGAGCACAACGGGTCTTTTTTTCACCGTATCCTTTGGCTTCACAAAATAAGCGGGCACTTCCTCCACACCATGAATTGAAAGAATGAGTGTTTCGACTACGTACGATTCACGATCCTCGATCTTTAACGTATATGCCTCCACGCGATGGCGTTCTGGCATTTCTCCTAACAGACTGAGCAGTTGTTCACGTTTGCTTTCCTTTTCCATTGACGTCACTCCTCCTTTTGTTGATCATCTGTTAACATACGAGATCGATAGTGCAATCACCTTGTTTTCGACAAAATTATGTCCCGGGAAATAAGGAACACCCACCGGTTCATACCGATGGGTGTCATCACTAATTCGCAACAATATTGACAAGCTTCCCAGGAACCGCAATCACTTTGCGAATGGTTTTCCCTTCAAGCTGTTCTTTTACACGTGCATCATTTTTCGCAAGCTCTTCTAACTGTTCTTTTGTTGCATCAGCAGGAACGGTTAATTTTGCTTTCACTTTCCCATTCAATTGTACGACAATTTCTACTTCATCGTCGACAAGCTTTGACTCGTCATATTGCGGCCATGCTTCATAAGAAATAGACCCTTCATGACCAAGTTTATTCCAAAGCTCTTCCGCTACATGCGGTGCAATTGGAGAAAGTAGTTTCACAAAGCCTTCTGCATATTCTTTCGGAAGTGTATCAGCCTTGTAGGCATCATTGATAAACACCATTAATTGTGAGATCCCTGTATTGAAGCGCAGGCCTTCATAATGGTCTGTTACCTTCATCACGGTTTCATGATAGCTTCGTTCTAATGCGCCTCCAGTTTGCTTCGTTACTTTATCACTGATTGTGCCATCTTCATTTGTGAATAGACGCCATACACGATCAAGGAAACGGCGAGCGCCATCAAGTCCTGTTTCAGACCAAGCGATTGATGCATCTAAAGGTCCCATGAACATTTCATAAAGTCGTAATGTATCCGCACCATGAGATTCTACGATATCATCTGGATTGACGACATTTCCTTTTGATTTACTCATTTTTTCATTATTTTCCCCAAGAATCATTCCTTGGTTGAACAATTTCATGAAAGGTTCTTTTGTCGGAACAACACCGATATCATACAAGAACTTATGCCAGAAGCGTGCATATAGAAGATGAAGTACAGCATGTTCTGCTCCGCCGATATATACATCAACAGGAAGCCATTTCTTTAGCTTCTCAGGAGATGCAAGCTCTTCTGAGTTATGCGGGTCAATATAACGTAAGAAATACCAGCAGCTGCCTGCCCATTGCGGCATTGTATTGGTTTCACGGCGTCCTTTTTTACCTGTAACAGGATCGACAACCTCAACCCAATCTTTAATATTGGCTAAAGGTGATTCACCTGTACCACTTGGCTTAATCTCAGTCGTCTTAGGCAAAATCAGTGGAAGCTCTTCCTCAGAAACAGCTGAAGAAGTTCCATCCTCCCAATGAATAATTGGAATTGGCTCACCCCAATAACGCTGGCGGCTAAATAGCCAGTCTCTTAAACGATAAGTGACTTTCTTTTCGCCTTTTTGATGTTCTTCCAGCCATGCAATGACTTTTTCAATCGCTTCTTCTTTTCCTAATCCATCGAGGAAATCAGAGTTAATGTGTTTTCCATCACCTGTGTAAGCTTCTTTTTCAATGTCTCCGCCTTCGACAACTGCCTTGATTGGCAGATCAAATGTTTTGGCAAATTCATAGTCACGCTCATCATGGGCAGGTACCGCCATAATCGCGCCTGTTCCATAAGTAGCCAGCACGTAATCTGCAATCCAGATCGGCATCTTTTCACCATTTAATGGATTGATGGCATAAGCGCCTGTGAAAATACCCGTCTTCGTTTTTGCAAGATCTGTCCGCTCTAAGTCGCTCTTAGATTGAATTTCTTTCATATATGCTTCGACTGCTTCTTTTTGAGCAGCTGTTGTGATTTTTTCAACAAGTGCATGTTCTGGTGCAAGTACCGCATAGGTTGCACCAAATAATGTATCAGGACGCGTTGTAAATACAGTAAACTGTTCATCATGTCCTTCTACTTCGAAATGAACATGTGCACCTTCTGAACGTCCGATCCAGTTACGCTGCATATCTTTAATGCTTTCAGGCCAATCAATGTCTTCTAAATCTTCTAACAGCCTGTCCGCATATGCCGTAATCTTTAGCATCCATTGCTTCATCGGACGTCTTTCAACCGGATGCCCTCCGCGTTCACTTTTTCCATCAATGACTTCTTCATTTGCAAGGACTGTGCCAAGCGCTGGGCACCAGTTCACTGGTACTTCATCGATATACGCCAATCCCTTTTCGTACAATTTCAAGAAAATCCATTGTGTCCATTTATAATAATTTGGATCAGTCGTGTTGATTTCTCGATCCCAATCATATGAGAACCCTAGTGATTGAATTTGGCGGCGGAAGTTATTGATGTTCTCTTCTGTAAAGACCGCCGGATCATTCCCTGTATCTAGTGCATACTGTTCTGCTGGAAGACCAAATGCGTCCCATCCCATTGGATGAAGAACATCATATCCCTGCATACGTTTCATGCGTGATAAAATATCCGTTGCTGTGTAGCCCTCAGGGTGCCCGACATGAAGTCCTGCTCCTGATGGGTATGGAAACATATCAAGTGCATAGAACTTTGGTTTATCTTCCGAGTCAGATGTGGCGAATGTTTTATGTGTCAGCCAATAATCCTGCCACTTCTTTTCAATTTCCCGATGCTGAAAACTCAATGTGAAAACCTCCTTTAATATGTACGGCTGTATCTGCTCAGATGACCACTGCAAGAATTCAGATTTTTCTAAAATCAACAAAAAACCCTCATCCCTGGAAAGGGACGAGAGATTTTTTGGTTCCCGCGGTACCACCCTTGTTAGCGTAACTTTCTGTTTGTACGCTCACTTAATATCTTTAACGCAGACATGCGACAGAAGCTTTAACGCAACTGCAACTCTGAGGCGAGTTCAGAAGCAGATTTGATTGACTTTCACCAGCCGTCAATTCTCTAAAGACAAATACTGCTTTCCTACTACTCCTCTTCACTGTTCTTATCGTAACCGTCATCTAAGTAGTATTTTATAGAATTATGATCATAAGTGCAAGCAGGTTTGTATACAATGGGAATGTACCCTAGATCAGGGTAAAGTAGAGGATATTATTCGTGTGGAGATCGGTTATGACGGTTGGAGTCTGCATTCTGTGAATGCTGTTCTCTTACAAAATCAAAGCTTCGCAGAACTGCTTCTCCTCCGTAACCTGAAATAATTGATAAGATGACCAAGTGCAGACTAGAATCGGGATTTGAGGATAAGACAAGCAGTGTAGCGGCAATCATCCCAACGAGCCAATCTTCAATAAACCCTAAATAAATAAACTTTTTTGTCATTCTGGGCTTCTCTAGCCTGCCTTTTTTCTTTACGTGACCGAGAATGCCCATGACCCCTCCAATGGCGCAAGCAATAATGACTTGTTGCAGCATTTTCATCACCTTCCTAAAGCCCTTAGAATAGTAAAGCGACTTCAGGCTGTCCAGCCCCCTGTAATGCCATTCTGCTGTTCCGTCATAATCCATGTAAAAGGTCTATTCTCTCTAACGAAGAAAAAAAGCTTGTTTCTTCCATTATATGTGAATGACCCAAAACAATCTTGATGCATTGGAATCATTTTTACCTAATTCATATTAACTATTTATGTCATTTTATGAATTATAAGAAATTGATTCCTTCTTTTTCTAAAGAAAAGTCTCCTTACTTACTATATTCTAATGGAGGACAAACTATGATGACAAATTTAACAAAGCCATTGCAATCGTTGAAACAGAACATATGTTATGTTACGTTAGTAAGGAATACCTTTGGTTGAAAAGACAACCATTTGATATGTCTGATAGCAGCAACAAAGGAGGGTAATATGGTCAGCTCGAACATCTTCGGCTTACAAAAACAGCTTGAACTCATAAAAAAAGCGCTAGATCATGCGCGGATCGGTGTTGTCATTACAGACCCTTCTTTAGAGGATAACCCTATCGTTTATGTGAATCATGGCTTTACACACATGACTGGATACAAACCAGATGAGATTCTTGGGCGTAATTGTCGATTCCTTCAAGGGAAAGACACAGATCAAAAGCAGCTCGATTTAATACGTCATGGAATACAGAATAAAACACCTATTACCACACAGCTAAAAAATTATAAAAAAGACGGAACTTTTTTTTGGAATGAACTCAATATAGATCCTCTATACATTGAACAAGATGATAAAACATTTTTCATTGGCTTTCAAAAGGATATTACGAAACAGAAAGAATATGAACAGCTCCTAGAAGATTCCTTACAGGAAGTCACCTCTCTTTCGACGCCAATCGTCCCAATCAAAAATGGTGTATCTGCTCTCCCACTCATTGGAAAACTATCTGAAGAACGCTTTGATGCCATTGTCGCGAAGTTAACTTGTATATTAGATGATTCAAAGGATGATTATTTAATTGTCGATCTTTCTGGTTTAATCGATGTCGATGATTCCGTTGCAGCACGCATTTTCAAGCTGCATCGTCTTCTTAATCTAACCGGAACCGAACTGATCATCACAGGGATCAAACCGCAGCTTGCAATGAAAATGAAAGACTTGGATACAGATTTTCAGGATACAATCACTTATTTGACGGTTAAGGAAGCAATCAAAGGATTACCATTAGCTGAAAACCCTGTGTAAAACAGGGTTTTTTTAGTTGAAACGCCCCCTAAAAATGGAAAAATGAGGTATGATAGGTGTAATGAAAGATGTAGGGGGGCTACTAGATGATGATGTTACTCATCATAGGTCTTTTATGTGTTTGTTTTGCCATAGGATATGCCGTCAATTTCTTATTACTCAAACACCAGAATGCGCAGATCTTTTCAAAGAAACTATTTTATCCTTTCTTGATCTTGGGTCTCATCTTTTCCATTATGTCATTACCGTTTGCTGCCACAGATGCACCGAAGGCACAAGCAGATCCATCTTCAGAACAGCTGTTAAAGGATCAAAAGCAGCTCACATCTGACATAACGCGCTTAAAAGCTGATAAAGAGGAACTTACCGCTTCTTTAGAGGACGCAACAAAGGATAAAGAAAAACTAGCGAAAAAGCTAGAAACCATCACCTCAGAAAAAGAAACAGTCAAAAAGCAAGAAAAGACCATTCAAGCGCTTGAAGAGAAAATAGACAAGCTTGCCTCAAGCATTGAAACACTTAAAAAAGAGAACAAGAAAAATAGCAGCGATACGGAGTCTTCTACCGTTCAGCGCTCCGCTCCTAAAGATGAAGGAAAAAGCACAGGCGGTCATGAATCACAGAAGGAAACAAAAAAAGAATCTGCAGCCTGTAACATTAAAGGAAGTGTCAACGGTATTTATCACACACCGAGCAGCAGATACTACTCTAGAACCAAAAATGTAACCAAAATGTTTTGCTCCGTAGAAGAAGCAGAGCGTGCAGGGTACCGGGCACCTAAGCAATAGCCATTTTTGTCACGAAAAAAAGAACCTCCTGTCAGCCCAATTGGGTGCCTTAGGAGGTTCTTTTTTTAGATTTCTCTTCTTAATGCTGCTAATACATTCGTTTTTGTTGCTTTACGTGCTGGGTTGAGCCCTGAAAGGATCGCTACCCCTGCGCTAATCACTGTTGCCGTAATCACAAGGCTGAGTGGAATGTAGGAGAAGGTGATCGAGAATTGATCACTTGACCCTCCCTCTGACATGGACGACAAAATAGCTGGAATGATTAAATTGACGGCGAAACTAATGATATATGAGATGATAATTCCGATGATTGACCCAATCACCCCAATATAAGCACTTTCCATCAGGAACATTCGCTTGATAATCGATGGATTCGCGCCAATGGCTTTCATAATACCAATCTCTTGTGTTCGCTCTGTTACTGCCATTGTCATCGTATTAAAAATACCAATTGCAGAAATAATGACCGCAATACATCCAACAAAAATAAGTCCAATTTTGAAGACTGTAAAGAACATATCCATACCTTCAAGCTGATTCGTCACAGAGATGACTTGGTAGCCCTCATCTGTCAGCTTATTCGTGAGTGCACCGACATTGTCGAATTTATCTGCATAAACAGAAGTCATTTTCTCGACATTTCCTGCTTCAGGAGATAGATCGAGTATTTGACCAAATTCCTTTTCATACGCATTCGGAATAAAAATTTTATGATCCTCTTGCCACTCCAGATTCGGCTTTTTCAACACACCTACTACACGGAAATCAAATGTTTTTTCTTTGACGACTTCATTTTCTTCATTGAGTTTTGGTACTTTGACTTGAATCACTTTATTTAAAATATCTTTCGTGTAGCCCTTAGGCTCCTTTGGCATTTCTTCACCATTTGATGTCTGATTTATTTTTTTTTCATAGGCTTGGCGTTCTTTTTTTGTCCACAGTTGTTCAGCCATATGATACCCGACCACAATTTCGTTCGCTGATGTTGGGACTTTCCCTCGGTCTAGCTCAAGCCCTGCTTCTTTTTCTTCTTTCATATCGGTTAGAGCAGCCTGCGTTTCACCTGAGCGATCATCGAGCTCGACGTTTACCGTTGGAATGAGCGCCGTTCTCGAGACGACAGATTTCACATGATCATATTTCTTTAAATCATCTACTTTGACGTCACCTTTTTCCTTGCCTAACACTTTCACTTCTGTGATGATTTGCTGTTTCATGATTTCATCTTGCGCCGATTTTTGCAGACCAAAACCAACAGATGCTAAAACGATTAAGAAAGAACATGCCATTGTCGTCGCAATAATGGTCATAAACACACGCAATCTATTTTTCTTCATGTTTCTTCTAATGAATTTGACCTGATCTCTAAATTTCAATGGATTGTTCCCCTTTCTTTAATACACCATCATGAAGCTGGAACGTGGTATCTGCGATTGAAGCGACTTCATCGTCATGTGTAATAATAACAAACGTGATTCCTTTTTCACGATTGAGCTGCTGGATAAAGGCTAAAATTTCTCCTTCGGTTTCTGAATCTAGACTGCCTGTTGGTTCATCCGCTAAAATAATAGATGGATTTAAAATCAAGGCTCTTGCAATACTCACACGCTGCTGCTGCCCGCCTGACAACTCATTCGGGTAATGCCCTGCATGATCTTCTAGACCTACTCGTTTCAGCATTTCTTCTACTTTCGCCTTTCGTTCAGACGGCTTCACACCTTTTAAAGTGAGCGGAAGTTCAACATTTTCATACGTCGTTAAGCTCCCGATCAATTGAAAGCTTTGAAAGATAAAACCAAAGTGATCTAAGCGGAAGTCCGCCCATTCTTTTTCATTAAAGCCAGTCACATCGGTCCCATCAATGACAATTTGTCCGCTCGTTGGCGTAATATATCCTGAAATTAAGTTCAATAAGGTCGATTTCCCCGAACCGCTCCGACCCACAATACAAGCAATGTCGCCTCTTTTGATGGATAGGTCAATCCCTTTCAGCACAGGAATCTCATTCTCTCTGCCTTTTTTACCAATTGTAAACACATGATCTAACGCTTGAACCTGAATCATCTCTACTCCCCTACTCTCTGTTTATCTTTTTCGATATATTAAGAAATAACTTGTTAGTGCGCCTACAGCTCCACCGATGAGCATGCCAGCGATATAACCAAATATAGAATTATCTGAAGAAAATCCAACCCAGCCAAATCCTAGAACACCGAAGACAATAACCATAATCTGAATGGGCCGGTCGATTTTTTGATAAAGAAAGAAGCGGCCATTTCGTTCAATTGGATGTTTTATAAAGCTAATTAAACCAATTACATAAAATAGAACCATCATGACAATAGGGATAATAATTTTTTCACCCGAGAACCAATGAGGATAATCAGATTGGAAAGGTTCAGTTGTAATGTAAATAATTGGAGACATAGGCGATATCAAATGAACGAAGCTCTTATCTAACCAATCCCCACTTGTCTTCAAGATAAAATCTAAATGAACAATCGGTAATCCGATCACTAAAAAGGGTAAAATAGCTGTGCTGAACCCAACAATTGCTTGTGAAATGGAACTTCCGGTTAAAGTACCAGCTGCAAAAAATAAACTATAAAACATTAAGGAGGTCACAAATGAAATGACATAACCGCTATGAAAGCCAGATGTCTCTAGTGGATTCAGTCCCAAAATAAGTAAATACGTAAGAACATACGATACGGCATGAACGATTGCAATGATTCCAGCACCTAAGAAAAACTTTGTATGATATATTGTACTTCTGTTAAACGGCAAAGATAAGGTAAAGTCCATATGCCCTTTATTTCTCTCAAATCCTAGCTGAATGACAGCAAAGAAGACCCCCATTAACCAAGAAAGGGAGAGAAACACATCTGTATTAAAGAAATAAGAAAAACGCGGTGAATCTACAATACACTCTGCATCCTTTAGACATGTTTGAAAAGACGAATATTCCATTAAGAATGCAAAGGGCGTTGCAAACACCGCAACCAGCATGACTAAAATAAATGTCAGCTCTGATTGCTTCCATTCCTTATATAATAATTGCCGCTTCACCATCTCCGTTTCCCTCCAAACTTTGCAATGAATACTTCTTCTAAATTGACAGGCAGTTCATGCCATACTTTTGGTTGCAGCGACTTTAAGTACTCTTTAGCCTCTACATCGGTTTTAAGAACAAGCGCTGTATAAAAAATGCCAGCTTGATCTAATATAGCAACACCATTTTTTCGTATACTCAAGTTCATATCTTCTTCAAAAGCCATCTGGATTTTTAGATAATCATTCTTTAATTCATCAAGATCCATGACACTTGTGAGTTGATTTCCTTCTAAAAAACCGATTCGGTTACACATACGCTCAATATCCTCTAATCGGTGCGATGTGATGAGAATCGACGTTTCACGTTCCGCTACCTCGTCGATCATGAGCTGAAGAACATCATTTCTTGTGACGGCATCAATACCATCTGTCGGTTCATCTAACAGAATCACGGCTGGCTTGATCGCAAAGCTTAAAATTAATGAGAGCTGCTTTTTTAACCCTGTCGATAGTTCACGGTATTTTACTTTTTCCGGAATTTCATAGCGGTTCACAAGCTCATTGGCATATGTCACGTCAAACTTCGGATAAATATGCTTTAACAGCTGGACAAGCTGCCCGTAATTGTATCTGTCAAAGTAGGGATTGACGACTGGCATATACACAATATTTTGCTTTACTAACGGGTGGTCTTTCACAAGCACGTCTTTAAAATAAATCTCTCCTTCATCTGGAAGAAGAATTTGCTGAATCAAGCGGAGAAGTGTTGTTTTACCAGAGCCATTCCTGCCAAGCAAACCAAAGATCTCACCTTCGCCTATTTTGAAGGAAACGTTACTGAGTACTTCACGTCCATTTAATGTCTTCGATACATTTCTAACCTCAATCAACTTTTTTTCCTCCCTCAAGACTTGAGCCGATCTCTTCTATCCATTCCTTCAGTTGTTGAATATCAATACCGGCATAATGAGCTTCTATAATGAGTTGTCTTAATTGCTCCTTCATCTCCAATACCTTCCCTTCATTCAGCTTTAACTGAGCCTCTACTGTTACATACGTACCGCGACCTCTTAGTGTTTCAATAATCCCTTCCCGCTCAAGCTCCTTATATGCTTTACTGACGGTGTTTGGATTGGCGATGATAATAGTGGCGAGCTCTCTGACAGAGGGCAGTTTGTCACCAGGCTTCATTACACCTTTTAGACATAAAATTTTGAGTTGCTCAATGATTTGTTCATATATTGGCGCAGCGCTTCGTGGATCTATTTGAATCATGACGGCTCCCTCTTTCCTCATTCATGCTTTTGCAGTCCTATTGCTTGTTCATGCCCTTGCATTAAAGGGATTGAATTAAGTATCAAATCTTTTTGAACTTCAAAACCAATGAAAACGAGAACGAAAAAAAATGTACATGCTAACACAACAGCCAGCACCATCCACTTCAAATTGATTGGTTTTTTTTCTTTTTTCATGGTTGAACACCTTTCTTCACTTTTTAAGTGTCTTTAGTGTATTAGTTGATGTAGTACACTCAATACAATATAGACACTCAAATAAAAAGTCAATAGCCTATCAAAAATAAAAAACAGACCCTTTAAAAAAGGATCTGTTTATCATTCGTTGTCGTAAGAAATACCTAAAATCATTTGATTTTGCAAGCTTTGAATTTGAACACGCGCCCTATCTAACCGCTCTCTTTGCTGGTCATTGGCGACATCTTTTAATTTTTCTAATTCGTTGACTGCATCTTCAAGCATAAGCTGCGCCTTAGAAAATTCGTCCTCATTATAATGCTCTTGGCGTAAGTTCAAATCAAATTGCTCATTTGCAAACTCAAGGGTTTCAGTACTTTTTTGGATAAATTCGTCGATCGACTGCCTTGTTGCCATCCTGCATTCCCTCCATTTCATCATTGCTCACGCCTATTTTGCCCACGTAAAGCTTTTTCACTAAAGAAAATGTTGGACAGATTTAATTGTCCTCCTTCATGATTTTTGTTAAACTTTAAGGATGCCTATTATTACGCAAGGAGGTTACTGACTTGGATCAGCATAACCCTTTTTTATATTCAAACAGCGAAAAACGCTATCACACATGGAACTATCATTTGCGAGAGCACTTTGGTCATAAAGTATTTAAAGTGGCATTAGATGGCGGCTTTGACTGCCCAAACCGTGATGGTACTGTAGCCCACGGAGGCTGTACATTTTGCAGTGCCGCAGGATCTGGTGACTTTGCAGGAAACCGGGCGGATGATCTCGTCACTCAATTTAACGAAATCAAAGACCGGATGCATACAAAATGGAAAGACGGAAAATATATGGCGTATTTTCAGGCGTATACAAACACACACGCCCCGCTTCCTGTTTTAAAGGAAAAATTTGAAACCGTGATGAATTTGGATGGTGTGGTTGGTTTATCTATTGCGACAAGACCTGACTGCCTGCCAGATGACGTGGTGGAGTATTTAGCTGAATTAAATGAGCGCACTTATCTCTGGGTAGAGCTTGGTCTTCAAACGGTTCATGAACGGACAGCGATGCTCATTAACCGTGCCCATGATTATGAATGCTACGTAGAAGGTGTAGAAAAACTGCGAAAACACGGCATTCGTGTCTGCTCGCATATCATCAACGGCTTGCCTCTTGAAAACCGGGACATGATGATGGAGACAGCAAAAGCTGTTGCTGATTTAGATGTGCAAGGAATTAAAATTCATTTGCTTCACCTTTTAAAAGGAACCCCAATGGTCAAGCAATATGAAAAAGGCAAATTGGAGTTTCTAAGCCAGGAAGAATATGTCCAGCTTGTTTGTGATCAGCTGGAGATCCTGCCGCCAGAAATGATTATTCATCGTATTACAGGCGATGGCCCGATTGAATTAATGGTCGGTCCAATGTGGAGTGTAAATAAGTGGGAAGTATTAAATGCCATTAATGCTGAGCTTGAAAGACGTAACAGCTACCAAGGCAAACGTTTCGTCAGATTGGAAGAAGCAGCAAAATGATCTTGAAACGCATGCTCCCTTTTAGTAAAGAGCTGTTAGAACGGGCTTGTCAAAAAGGCGACATCGTCATTGATGCAACGATGGGAAATGGCCACGATACACTCTATTTAGCTGATCTTGTAGGTCATGATGGACAAGTTTTCGCATTCGACGTACAAGAAGAAGCCATACAGCAGACGCGCCAAAGGCTTGGCGAGGGATATCCATATGTTCATCTGATTCACGATGGTCATGAAAAACTGGCTCAACACTTGCCAAGAGATGTATATGCACATATCTCTGGTGCGGTGTTTAACCTTGGGTACTTGCCCGGAGGCGATAAAGCCGTCACTACTCATGCCGATACAACCATTGAAGCCATTGAGCAGCTCCTCGACTGGCTTAAACCCGGAGGTCTGATCGTCCTTGTGATTTATCATGGACACCCAGAAGGGAAAAGAGAAAAAGAAGTGCTTCTCGACTATTGCAGATCACTTCCTCATGAAGAGGTACAAGTTTTATCATATCAATACATGAATATTCAAAACGACCCGCCTTTTGTGGTCGCCATTGAAAAAAAGCTAAAGCTCAAATCCTAATGGATTTGAGCTTTTTTATGAGGATTTCATCCAAGGCATTTTCTGATAGGTCCGGTAAGCTCTTCCGTTGATATAGAAAAAGAACGATGTTTTCCCGCTTGATTTGATCAGCCGTTTTGCCAGCTTATTCATCTCTTTTTGGGCTGTTACTTTTTCATCGGACAAATAGACTGCCAATAATCCTCTGTTAATTAATTTGTGAAAGTTTTCGTGCGGAATGCCTTTCAGCTGTTCATCCGCTTTTTCAATAAAATGCTGAAGTCTATCCATCATCTCATGATGAGAGGCATAGTAGGAGCAAAAGTTCAGATCTCCTCCAAGCCGGTCCTCTTCTTGGTCAATTAGATAATCAAGTAAAATGTGCAGACCTTGAATATAAGGGAAATAGCTTTCGTAAATTTGCTTCGCCTGCTTTTCTGTAAAGTCCGGCTGCAGCGCGTACGCCACAAGACAGAAAATCCCTAACGTTGATCCTGCACAAGCTGAAAATTCATACCATTCCATCTTAGGCAAATCCTTTTCATATTGGCGGAACCATGACTCTAGTCGAGGCACACGTTCATGAGGGACCACGTGTTTATGTACTTGTAAATCACTATAATAATCACACAGCGTGTGTAAATACGGCTGAATAATCGAATAATGCTCAAGGCGTGACAGCACGTCTTGACATGTGCGGACAAGCGCATGTAAATACCCATGATCCTCTTGCTCATCACGGAATTGATAATACGGCTTGAGCTCAGCATGAATATCAAGCGCATCTCTCATTGCTTGATGCAGCATATGAAAATCTTTTGGATCAAGCGACGTACTGCGGTCACATAGGTTATCTAAGTAATCACTGATGGTTTGATACGCCACAATGAATTCAATACACGTTTCTTTCGCCTCACCTGCTAGAAGAGATAAAATACCTCCGCCTTCGCAGTGAAAGGTTTTACTCGATATGCTTGCTAATGCCTGCGTTCGCAGTTCTTCATTTTCAATCATTTCTGCATGAGCTCGCCACTTTTTTAGCTCCTGATGAACAAGCGGAAAAATATCTTTATACACCTTTGTCATCAGTGCAAAAGGACGCTCTGGTACTGACAAATCAATCCACCCCTAACTTAAAAGCTCACCATCAAATATATTGATCTGTAAAGGCTCTTGCTGCCTTAAACACATCTTCTCTTTCCGGTTCATTAAAAATTTCGTGATACAGCTCTTCCCATTCACGATATGATTTATTGGTTGATTCAATGCCATTGAACCATTTGATCACCCTCGTTTTATCGACGATTTTATCATCGCCCGCCTGCATTAAAAGGAGCGGAATCGATTTAAAGACATTCGTAGGCTGCATGGCTGCATCAATATTTTTGATCAGCTCTCGGTACCAGCGAACCGACACCTTTGTTACGTAAAGGGAATCATTTGAGTCTGCCTCAATCACAGCCTGATTTCGTGTGGCTAGTTCAATCGACAGCCCTGACTCGACTTTAAAGGACGGTGCGAGCACATTTAGACCTTTTGATGCAAAATCCATTAGCTTCTTCGGTTTAAATTGCAGACCTAAACAAGGTGATGATAAAATAAGGCCATCAATCTTCGTATGGGTATACTGCTTGACCCACTCAATTGAAATGAGTCCGCCCATACTGTGTCCAAGTAAAAAAGTAGGAAGTCTGAATGATTTCGCATGTTCGATCCATTCATCTACTGTATCAATGTATTCTTGAAACGAACGAATGTGGCCGCGCGCACGTGTCGATGTCCCTTGCCCAGGGAGGTCACCCATGACGACGTGATAGCCGGCATTTCGCCACATTTCGATCACCCATTTATATCGGCCGTGATATTCACTCGCACCATGTACAATCACAATTGTACCAACTGGTCTTTCAGCATGCCAAGTCCACAAAGTAAACACCTCACAAATGTTGTATTAAGAAAGGAAGTCGAAAAAGTGATTTATCCATATCATCAGTTTACACCTGAGATTCATGAATCGGTCTTTGTTGCAGATAACGCCACCATTACTGGAGATGTCACGATTGGAGAATATTCGAGCGTGTGGTTCCAAACCGTCATCAGAGGCGATGTCGCTCCTGTGAGAATTGGAAAAAACGTCAATATTCAAGATTTATCCTGTCTGCATCAAAGTCCTGGAAAAACACTTCTTATAGAAGATGGTGCTACCATTGGACACCAAGTCACATTACATAGCTCAATCATTCGAAAAAATGCCCT
This sequence comes from Bacillus sp. FSL R7-0672, assembly GCF_038601465.1. Lineage (NCBI taxonomy): Bacteria > Bacillati > Bacillota > Bacilli > Caryophanales > Bacillaceae > Bacillus > Bacillus sp. FSL R7-0672. Next base: position 2,713,065 of record NZ_CP152010.1, read on the forward strand.
CATTGGTATGGGGTCTATCATTCTCGATGGTGCAGAAATTGGCGAAGGTGCCTTTATCGGTGCAGGTAGTCTTGTCCCTCAAGGAAAGGTCATTCCAAAAGGATCACTCGCTTTCGGCCGTCCAGCCAAGGTCGTCCGGCAGTTAACAGATGAAGATATCCAAGACATGGACAGAATCCGTAGAGAATATGTAGAAAAAGGACAATACTATCGTTCCCTTATATCCCGTTAACATCATACGCGTATCTTCACTTTATCATGTTTTTTTCAGGATATTAAGCAATAACTATGAACCGCTTGTTATTTTACCCTTTTCCGCCGCTTTCTATCATAACAAAAAAGGTTTTCAGCTTTGTGCTGAAAACCTCAGATTGTTGACAAAGGGCTAAAATGACTTTTATTTTAGCCCTTTGTCTTCTTTTCTGCGTGATAGAAAACCTTTGCAGTCTAGAAAGGACGAGTACTGGCGCGGAGCGAATTTGACATTCGTGAGCACCAGCACGCAGGACTGACACCGAATGCGAGGGTTTGTCTACACGCTGAGGTTTTCAGCTTTGTGCTGAAAACCTTTTTTCATTAACTAAAGATAACTTCTTTCGGTTGATGATTCAACTGCTCTGGATCAATGCTGCGCTCCACATAAATGCTGTGCCAAATCATAAAGATAAGGACGGTCCAAATCTTACGGCTATGATCTGCTTTACCAGCACAATGCTCATTTAATAAATCAAGCACATACTCTTTGTTAATGTATTCATCTGTTTGACTGTTTTTGATGATGTCTTTTGCCCAAGCATTCATCTCATTTTTCAACCAATGACGAATTGGCACAGGGAAACCAAGCTTTTTACGGTTTAACACATGGTCAGGCACAATGCCTTCTGCTGCTTTACGCAATAAATATTTCGTTGTGCCATCTTTTGTTTTCAGCTCTTCTGGAATTTTAGAAGCCGCTTCAAAAACGACCTTATCAAGGAATGGAACACGAAGCTCAAGAGAATTCGCCATCGTCATCTTGTCTGCTTTCAATAAGATGTCTCCGCGCATCCACGTATGGATATCAACATATTGCATTTTGTTAATATCACTGTAGCCTGCGCTTTCCTCAAAGTATGTCTTCGTTACGTCACGATACGTGATGCTTGGATCATAATGCTTTAAGAGGTTTTTCTTCACTGGCTCTTCAAAGATTTTCGCATTACCGATATAACGTTCCTCTAATGGCGTACAGCCGCGAACGATAAAGCTCTTCCCTTTCATTCCTTCTGGCATTAAACGAGCCAGACGAAGAAGAAGCTTTTTCAGCATAGATGGTACAGATTCAAATGGTTTAAGAGAAATAGGCTCACGGTAAATATTATATCCACCGAACAGCTCGTCCGCTCCTTCACCTGAAAGAACAACCGTCACTTGTTTCTTCGCTTCTTTTGCCACGAAATACAATGGAATCGCCGCCGGATCAGCTAAAGGATCGTCTAAATGCCAGACAATCTTCGGAAGCTCGTTCATATATTCCTCTGGAGAAATGACGGCGCTGAAGTTTTGTAAGCCTAGCTTATCAGCTGTTTCCTTCGCGACATCGACTTCACTAAAGCCATCTTGCTGGAAGCCAACAGAGAATGTCTTCAGTTCAGGGTGTAATTCCTTTGCGACAGACACGATGAAGGAAGAATCAATACCACCTGAGAGGAATGAACCAACAGGTACATCACTTCTCATGTGAACTTTCACAGAATCATAGATCGCATCACGTACTTCTTCGATTAACTTCTGTTCTTGTGTTTGCTCAGGCTTGAATTGAACTTTCCAGTATGTCTTAAATTCGATCTCCTGTCCTGGGCGTAAAATAAACTGATGACCAGGCTCAACTTTATGCACCTTTTGATCAAGCGTATTTGGCTCAGGAACGAATTGGAACGACATGTACTGCTGCAATGAAGTCTCATCAAATAAAATGTTCTCGTTCACAGCCATCAAGCTTTTGCGCTCAGACGCAAAATACACTTGCTCATCCATTTGTGTAAAATAAAGCGGTTTGATACCAAAAGGATCTCTTGCGCCATATAATTGCTGCGCTTCTTTATCCCAAATTAAAAATGCAAACATGCCGCGAAGCTTAGAAGCCGCTTCTTCTTTATAATGACGGTATGTGGCAAGCAGTACTTCCGTATCAGAATCTGTGCTGAACGTATAGCCCTTTTTCACAAGCTCTTCCTTCAGCTCCACATAGTTATAAATTTCCCCGTTAAAAATAATCCAATACTTTTCATCTTCATAAGAAAGCGGCTGCTTTCCGTGCTCAACATCTATAATACTTAAACGTCTAAATCCAAATCCTACATGCTCATCATGAAAGTAACCCTCATCATCCGGACCACGGTGAACGATGAGACGATTCATTTGTTTAATTAACTCTTCCTGCTCAGTAGTTTCGGACAATGGACGGTGATTAAACACACCAACAAACCCACACATATTATTGCCTCCACGTTATGTTATTTCTTAAAAGTAGACCTATAATTAGACAGTTATTTGTCCGATTTTGTTTCACATTTTTTCGCTTATTGTAGAATTTTTTTTAATCAAAAGGAAAACCGCTTAAAATAAGCGGTTTTATATGTTGTTATTGTCCTAATGCTTCCTTGCGAAGTGTATCGGCTTTATCCGTTTTTTCCCACGGAAGATCTAAATCATGACGGCCGAAATGTCCGTATGCAGCTGTTTGTTTGTAGATCGGACGACGCAGGTCAAGCATTTTAATAATGCCAGCTGGACGAAGATCGAAGTTCGCACGAACCACTTCAATTAATTTTTCTTCAGAAGCTTTTCCTGTTCCGAAAGTATCAATTGAAATCGATACAGGCTGTGCAACACCAATTGCATAAGCAAGTTGTACTTCACAAGAATCTGCAAGGCCGGCAGCTACAATGTTTTTCGCTACGTAACGAGCAGCGTATGCCGCTGAACGGTCAACCTTTGTTGCGTCCTTCCCAGAGAAAGCACCGCCGCCATGACGAGCGTATCCGCCATACGTATCAACGATGATTTTACGTCCAGTTAAACCAGCATCCCCTTGAGGTCCACCGATCACGAAACGGCCAGTTGGGTTAATAAAGTATTTTGTCTGTTCATCAATCAGTTCACTTGGAACGACAGGGCTGATGACATGCTCTTTTAAGTCGCTTTGAATTTGTTCAAGCGTCACTTCTGGTGCATGCTGCGTAGAAATAACCACTGTATCAATACGAACAGGTTTATTTTGATCATCATATTCTACTGTTACTTGTGTTTTTCCATCTGGACGTAGATAAGAAAGTGTTTGATCCTTGCGAACTTCAGTTAAACGGAGAGATAATTTATGCGCTAGTGAAATCGGCAGCGGCATAAGTTCTTCGGTTTCGTTGTTGGCAAAACCAAACATCAATCCTTGGTCACCTGCACCGATCGCATCAAGTTCTTCTTCAGTCATTGTGCCTTCACGTGCTTCAAGCGCTTTGTCTACACCTTGCGCAATATCAGCAGACTGTTCATCAATAGATGTGAGCACTGCACATGTTTCCGCATCAAAACCATATTTCGCACGCGTGTAGCCAATTTCCTTAATCGTGTCACGCACCGTCTTTGGAATATCGACATAAGTAGACGTTGTAATTTCTCCGCTTACTAATACGAGACCCGTTGTAACAGAAGTTTCACAGGCAACACGTGCATTTGGATCTTTCTTTAAAATTTCATCCAAAATGCTGTCTGAAATTTGATCACAGATTTTATCCGGATGTCCTTCTGTCACTGATTCTGAAGTAAATAAACGACGATTTTGACTCATAATGGCTATTTCCTCCTGTACAAGACCACATCATCCCAAGATGAGGCCTCCAATATGATACGGAACTCGTTCCCTCTTATATTTGAAAACGTTTCTATTAGAGATGTTATTGGCAATTTGTTCATATGATGTCCCAAAAATAAAAAAACCATTTCCTTCATTGCGAGGAAAGGGTCTGGGATCGCATGCCTTTCACTCTTATCGCTCAAGGTGTTCTTGTACCTTGCATCAGGTTAGCACCTTGGTTTCTCAGCATATTCATGCCTTTTCATAAGAAACCGGTTGCTGGGCTTCATCGGGCCTGTCCCTCCACCAACTCGGGATAAGAGTATCCGTTCAATAAGATATCTTATCTTAAACACTTGCGTCATGTCAATGCTTCATCAGAATTATCTTCCCTTTTTTTCACCACAATATGAGCATCACCAAAAAGCATATTTTCATAGCAGAAATGAAAAAACACACACAAAAATATTTAAATAGTATAGACTATTGTTATGAATGTGTTATACTAATCGAAACAAAACAAATTCAACGGTAAAGGAAGGGTTTTTTTATGAACTCAGTGGATTTAAAAGAAGATTTGCAGTCATTGCTCTCATTAGAAAATACGCACCAAAATTTATCTGTTCCGAAACTTGTTGAAAAGATTTTGGCACGTGATGAAGGCGTTTTAACATCAACAGGAGCTGTCCGTGCTACAACGGGTGCCTACACAGGACGTTCGCCTAAAGATAAATTTATCGTGAAAGAAGAAAGCTCTGAACATAAAATTGATTGGGGTCAAGTCAACCAGCCGATTTCTAAAGAAGCATTTGACCGTTTATATACAAAGGTTGTGTCATACTTAAAAGAACGTGATGAACTATTCGTCTTTGAAGGATTTGCCGGCGCAGATGAAAGATACCGTATGCCAATTACAGTGGTAAACGAATTTGCATGGCACAATCTCTTTGCAAAGCAACTATTCATCAGACCTGACGGATCAACACCTTCTTCAAACGAAAAACCATTCACCATCTTATCTGCACCGCATTTTAAAGCAGATCCTGAAACAGATGGCACAAACTCTGAAACGTTTATTATCGTTTCTTTTGAAAAACGCACCATTCTGATCGGTGGAACAGAGTATGCAGGAGAGATGAAAAAGTCCATCTTCTCTGTCATGAACTACCTGCTTCCTGAGCAAGATATTTTATCCATGCACTGCTCAGCAAACGTCGGTCAAGAAGGCGATGTCGCACTATTCTTCGGCCTTTCAGGTACTGGGAAAACGACGCTTTCTGCAAGTGCAAGCCGCAAGCTGATCGGTGACGATGAACACGGCTGGTCTGGCTCAGGAGTCTTCAATATTGAGGGCGGATGCTATGCGAAATGTGTGAACTTAAGCGAAGAAAAAGAGCCGCAAATCTACAAAGCCATCAGCTTTGGATCAGTTCTTGAAAATGTTGTGCTTGATGAAGAAACACGTGAAGCAGATTATGATGATACGTTCTTCACTGAAAACACACGAGCTGCTTACCCAATCGAAATGATTGATAACATCGTGAAGCCAAGTATCGCAGGACACCCATCTGCCATTGTCTTCTTAACAGCTGATGCATTTGGCGTTTTACCTCCAATCAGCCGTTTAACAAAAGAACAGGCGATGTACCATTTCTTGAGCGGTTACACAAGTAAATTAGCAGGAACTGAGCGCGGTGTCACATCACCAGAAACGACATTCTCTACTTGCTTTGGTTCACCATTCTTGCCGCTTCCAGCTCACGTCTATGCTGAAATGCTTGGCAAGAAAATTGATGAGCACGGCGCAAAAGTATTCCTTGTGAATACAGGCTGGACTGGCGGAGGTTATGGTACAGGCAAACGTATGAACCTAGCGCATACAAGAGCAATGGTGCAAGCAGCGATCGAAGGCGACCTCGACAACGCCGAAATGATCACTGATGACATCTTTGGATTACACATCCCGCTTCATATTCCTGGCGTACCAGATGAAGTGCTTCAACCATCTAAAACATGGGATGACCAAGAGGCTTATCAAGAAAAAGCACACTTCCTTGCCAATGAATTTAAAAAGAACTTCCAAAAATTCAGCCATGCAGCAAGTGACATTGAAGCCAAAGGCGGACCACTCGTATAATCAAATGACAAAAGCTGAGGGGAATCATTCCCTCAGCTTTTTTTGTTAGTTCGTTGAATGTAATGATACGAGACGGTAAGTCACCTTTGTCACATTGTCTGTAAGCTCTAGCTTTTCAACGAGTGCTGTCCCTGTTTTTTCTCCGTCTTTCGTTTTACGCACCTCAAGCGGAATATTTAATGGATAAATGCGGTACCCTTCCTTCATGAGTTCAAATACATTCTCTTCAATTCTTGTCTCTTTTCCCTTCGTGACAATCATTGTATTAAATTCAACAGGCATTCCCATATTGAAAATCCCCCTACTTTCTAAATTTCGTTATACTGCTTATTTTACCACATTTCCGCTTTTCCGGCTGTGCATCCACGTCGTCAGCCTTCTGACAATTTCCCGATTATGCTGCGGCGGAAAATAATGGTTGTATCCATGGAAATACCAAGTCTCCACTGACTTTCCGTGCTGACGCAGCGCATTTTCTAATAAATACGCATGCTCAATGGATACATTCTGATCCTCTTCTCCGTGGATGATGAGAACAGGCGCTTCAATTTTATCCACATCATTTAAAGGCGTTCTATCCTCATAGGCCTCTGGCACCTTGTGCGGGGGACCGCCAATCACACGTTTCATCATCCTTCTCATATCCACACGCTCTTCATAGGTGAGCTTCATATCACTGACGCCTCCCCATGTCACAAAGGAAGCGGCCTCCTGTTTCATTTCAACAGCGGTCCAAATGCCCATAATGCCTCCGCGCGAAAAACCAAAGATATGAATACGATCCTGCTTCACCTTTTTATGATGCTTTAACAATTGAAAGGCAGCAAAAGCATCTTTCCGGTCCTCTCCGGCAAAGTCTTCGTTTCCTTCGCCTCCCTGATTTCCTCTGTAAAAGGGCGCAAATACAACAAATCCCTGCGCGGCAAATTGCACAATCCGGCCTGGTCTGACCATCCCCACATTTTTTATGCCGCCTCTTAAATACAAAAAGCCATCATAGAGATCTTCTCCGGCTGGTTCAGCGAGCAACCCTTTGATCCGAAGTCCATCTGCCTCATAGGTCACTGTAAATAAGTGAATATGCGGATGGGGGGACGGAAACCTTCTTTTTTCCACAATCACTTGATTTCTCTCCTTTTCATCTGTTCTTACGTCAAATGCTTGATGATCGCTTCTGCCACAAGCTGGCCTGATTTAGTCACCATCGGCGTGCCGCCGCCTGGATGACTCGTTCCTCCAACAAACCAAAGTCCTTCAATGTCCTTTGACTGATTATTGATGCGGAAGAACGCCTGCTTGAACGAGTTGGAAGACATACCATAAATGGCTCCATAATATGCGCCCGTTTTCTGCTGCAGATCAAGCGGAGTTTGAACCGCTTCATATTCGGCCACATTATCCAGATCAAAGAGACCCTTTTCCTTTAATTTTGTTTTCATAAGCTGCGGGTATGTCTCCTTTAGCATGTCCCAATCTTGCTCTTTTGTCACATAAGGCGCATTCGCCAGTACAAACAAGTTGCTTCTTCCCGGTCCTCCGCTTAAAGCTGGTTCTGAATGACCTGAATAACATATGTAAAGCGTTGGATCCTGAGGCAGTTGTTTTTTCTGAAAAATATCCTTGAATTCTTGCTCATAATTCTCTGGGAAAAACACATTGTGATGGGACAGCTGTTCATAGACTTTAGGTACACCTAATAAGAGAACAAAGCCAGATAGTGACGGTTCAATGGCAGCAAACTTTTGATTTAAAAAGCTCGGACGGTCTTTCTCATCAATCAGATGGCGGTAGACAGTCAGCGCGTCCGCTCCGGCAATGACTTGATCTGCTTCATACATCTGGTGAGCCGTTTCTACTCCTTTGATTCGCCGGTCCTTCACATGAATCTTGTTGACTTGTTCATTCAGGTGAATCTGTACGCCTAATTCCTTTGCCAAAGTCTCAAATGCTTCAACTAAACGATATGTACCGCCCTTTATTGCATATATCCCTTTCTCCCCTTCTAAATACGCCATCATATTAAAAATAGCCGGAGCCTCATAGGGAGAAGAGCCGATGTATGTAGCATACCGTCCAAACATCGCCAATGTATGCGGATGATGGAAATATTGACGCAGCAAACGTTGAACGGTTGTAAACGGTTTGACAGAGAGAAGTGCTTTCACGAGCTTTACATCCGCCTTATCCTTCCACGTCAATAACAAACGATTTAAAAACTGATCCTCAGCCTGTTGAAAAAGCATCTTTGATTCCTGTAAAAATGCACGGTATTGCTTCGCATCTTCAGGACTGAATGCTGCAATTTGTGATTCCATCTGCTCAATATTCGGCGTAAATTCGACCGTATGTCCATCTGAAAAAACATTTTTGGTCAGAGGAGAAATCGGATAAAATGTGACGTAATCTTCCATCCGTCTATGACAGGAAGCAAATACTTCCTCAAAGTATGACTTCATTGTAATGGTACTCGGTCCTAGATCAAAAGAATAGCCAGCCCCTTGATGGCGCTGCAATTTCCCGCCTAAAGCTGCTTCTTTTTCTAATATGGTGACCTGAACCCCGCGTGACTGTAAGCGGATCGCTGCTGATAATCCACCAAGCCCGCCGCCGATGATGATCACTTTTTTCATTCGTACCTTCTCCCTTTCCATTCATACCCTTCTTTTTTCAGCCCGATTTTCATAGAAGCAAAGCCAATGGCGATCAGACTCAAAATACTGAGCGGTAATAAAAAGGCCATTGCAGATGTTCTTCCGTTCTCAATATCAATTGCCGCTTTGATCGACACACCTAGTCCGTAGCAAAGAATGGCTAAGCATATACTAAGCACATCCAGCTTTAGCAAAGCCACCATCAAGCAAATGATTGGAGCCAAATAAAGCAGGGTGTATAAACAAAAGACACTGCTTAACAAAGCAATGCTTCGATTGACACCTGGAAACAAATTTTTCCTGTAACCTTCCCATACCTCTTGTCCACTCTCATACATTCTCATATACACAAACGGATGAATGCTTGCAAGTGTGAACGGAAAGCCTTGTTCCTTCACCCGTCTAGCCAATGCCATATCATCCACTAGCGAATCCTTAATCGCTTCATGCCCGCCGATATTGTGATAGCAACTCTTTTCAATGGCAATAAAGCCCCCATGTGCGGCGGCAAAAGCCGAATTCTTTGATTTTCTGACCCACTTCACAGGCAGATGACAGCCAATCGTAAACATCATCATGGGAACGACAAGATGCTCAAAGAATGTTCCTGTTTTTTGCTCTGGGAAACCTGACAGCATGCCCATTTTTTGCGCGCATAACTGCTCATACACAGCTTCAATTGCTCCCCGTTTCAACCGGACATCCGCATCTAAAAATAACAGCCAATCAGAAGCCGCCACCTCAGCGAGCTGAGAACAGGCGTATGATTTTCCTAGCCAGCCTGGCTTTAATGGCCGGCCTGACTGCACACGAATCCATGGATATGTTTGTGAGAAGCGCTCCACAATCGCTCTTGTCTGATCGGCCGAATGATCATCAAGTACAATTACCTCTTTCGGATAAAGACGTTGATCAACGATCGACTGAAGACAGGCTTCTATCCGTTTCTCCTCATTTCTAGCCGGAATCAAGATCGATAACGAAATAGGTTCATCTGGCGAAAAGGAAGCGGGCTTTAACACAGGGAACTGCTTCATATTCCATATGGTGAATAGAAACTGACAAAGCAACAGCACACTGATTACAGTTAAGAAGAGCGCCATGTTCTCACCCACTTTTTAAAAGAATCAAACGCATCACTTGTTGACTGACTTGTCCTTGTGACCTGTTTAAATTCTTCGTTAATTGAAAAATCAGGATCCGCAATGATCTGTGATTGATGTCTGTTTAACTGCGTTTCAAGCAGATCGCCAAGTATACGCGTCATGTCCTTGCTTCGCAGGGAGCTTCCAGATACGATGGCATCATCACCGAACACAACAGAAACTATCGGCTTTTGATATTGATTAAATGTATACTGCAAGGTTACAGGCTTCACCACGACTTGTTCAAATTGCCTCACTAAAAAAGAAGCCCCGCCTTCCAGTTCAAGCGGTCTCACGTCCTGATGCATAATTTTCCCCTGTGGAAAAAGCCATACCGCTCCGCCATCCTGCATGTTCTCTCTTGCAGTCATTAATGCTTGCTTCACACTTTTCAGATTCTCTTTATGAACTGGAAACGCTCCAAGCTTTCGGAAAAAAGCATATTGCTTCAGCTGCTTCTCTTCCATCATCATGTAGTGATCAAGTTCAGACGCCTTTTCTGTTAAAAGAAAAATGATCAGTCCATCCCACCATGAGCTATGATTGGCGAGATAAAGAACTGGCAGGTTTTCCTTCGGGTCCACCGAACCTTTCATCATGACACAGCGGAAATGCTTATGGAGTAAATATCGCTCTAGATAAAGTGAAAATAGACGTCTAAACGATCGGCTTTTGTCGCTTTCTTTCAAATCGAACCCTTCCTTCACACAAAATGACAATGATCAGTGCTAAATAAAAAATGACATCGAGTCCGCCCTTTAATGCCAAAAGACCAAAAAAGAACACCATCGCCTGATAAATACGACTCGTCCAGCTGAGTACCTTTTGATCAATTGAGACAAGCGGGAAAAGAAATGAAAGTCCTGCTCCAATCATACCCCAGCTCACAAAATTCTCAAAAGGAATACCATAAAACCCACCGCCGTCATACCACACCCAAAACTTCCGCTCAGCTGCTACTGGATCTAATATGAGGTCAAGCAACACAATCCATATCCCTGTTTCGACGGCTCGTCTCCACTTTGACTGCTGACTGGATAAAAAAAGGCTGTTTAAAAACACGCCAACCCAAGCAAATGCAATGGTTAACGGTACCCCCGCCACTAGAAAACCTAGCGTCGGATAATAGTCATAGGCCCCAAATGGGAACCCCGTTGTGATCCCTACCCACTCCACCGTAAATGTAAGCACCCCGACAATGACTGCCCTTTTGATGACAAACCCCCATGACCCATATATCTGTCGCCCAATCTCGATGACGCAGCAAGCATACAGCACAAGAAAGATTCCGTTTGCAAACTGAAGCCATGCTGGCACTTCAAAAAAGACCATTAAGATCAGACCTACTAAATACCATCCAATAAATACCCAACTCAATCTATACACGAAACCGCTCCTTTATTTCTGCCAAATTCAAGAAAGCCTTCATGCCTCTAGTATAGAAAAAAAGACGCGTTCTATAAATAAACAATGCGCTTCTTATTTTCGTCTAGGCACTCACCAAAAATCCCTTTTCACATACTTTAATAGTGATCTAGAACAAAGGAGGCGAATTACTCTTGAATCGTTCCATCAAAGTCAGACTGGCATTCATCGTCGTCGTCCTGCTCTTTATTCCATTTGTCGCCTGTAAAAAAGAACAAGAGCAGACCGTACAAGTAGCCGAGGTGACCCATTCGGTCTTTTATGCTCCGCTATATGTCGCCTTATCAGAGGATTTCTTCAAAGAAGAAGGCCTGGAGGTTGAACTAAAAACCACTTGGGGCGGCGATAAAACGATGACAGCTCTCTTATCAGGCGGTGCTGATATCGCCCTGACTGGGTCTGAATCCTCTATCTATGTAGAGGCTCAAGACACAAAGGATTCTGTCATAAACTTTGCACAGCTGACACAAACAGACGGCACATTTCTTGTTTCAAGGGAGAAAGTAAACCAATTCTCTTGGGATCAATTAAAAGGAAAAGACTTCTTAGGACAGCGGAAAGGCGGCATGCCGCAAATGGTTGGTGAATATGTCTTGAAAAAAGAAGGCATTGATGTAAAAAAGGATCTTCGTATGATTCAAAATATTGATTTTGCCAACATTTCAGGTGCGTTCTCCTCTGGAACTGGCGATTTTGTACAGTTATTCGAACCGACCGCTTCCTTACTCGAAAAAGAAGGGAAAGGGTACATTACCGCCTCCTTTGGAGAAGCTTCTGGCAAGGTGCCATATACCACCTTCATGGCAAAGAAGAGTTACTTAGAGGAAAACAAAGAGACCGCTGAAGCCTTCATCCGAGCCATTTACAAAGCGCAGAAATGGGTAGAAGCCAAGCAGCCTGAGGAGATCGCAAAGGCCATTCAGTCTCATTTTCCTGATACAGATCTTGAAGTCTTATCAACTGCCATCAAACGCTACAAACAGCAAGATTCCTATGCAACAGATCCCCTTCTAAATGAAGAAGAATGGAACAAATTGCAGGAAATCATGAAGGAGAGCGGTGAATTGCCGGAATTTATCCCGTACAAACAACTTGTCGATTCATCCATTGCAAAGAAGGTCACAGATCACAAATAGAATAGGAGGTAGCACATGTCTTTCCTTCAAATTGACCATGTGACCCATACGTACTTCTCTTTAAAAGAAAAAACAACAGCTATACAGCACATCAATATGGAGATAGACCAAGGTGAATTCATCTCATTTATTGGTCCCAGCGGCTGCGGAAAAACCACCTTGCTGTCTATCATCGCAGGAATTACGCCGCCCTCTGAAGGTCGAATTTTAATCGAAGGAAAAGAACCAAATCAACAGGAGCATCAAATCGGCTATATGCTCCAGCAAGATTATTTGTTTCCTTGGAAGACCATCAAGGAAAATGTCATTCTCGGGTTGAAAATTGCGAAACAAGATTCGCATGAGGCCACCTCAGCTGCCCTTGATTTACTGCCAAAGCTTGGACTGCCTGAAGTCGAGGAAAAATATCCGAAGGAGCTGTCTGGCGGAATGAGGCAGCGTGCGGCTCTCGCCCGAACGCTTGCAGTTGATCCCGGTCTGCTTTTACTAGATGAGCCATTTTCAGCGCTAGACTACCAAACCAAACTCACATTAGAAGATCTCGTCTTTCACACATTAAAAGACTATCAAAAAACAGCAGTCCTTGTGACACATGACATTGGCGAAGCCATTGCGATGAGTGACCGCATTTTCTTATTCTCAAAACATCCAGGCTCTATCCAGCGAATCTTTACCGTTCCAGACGACATAAGGGCTCTCTCTCCTTTTGAAGCGAGACAGACTCTGCATTTCCAAGAGCTCTTTCAAACGATTTGGAAGGAGCTGAAAACAGTTGAAACACAGTGACCTTTTACATGAAGCCTATCGCAAAAAATACCGAATGGAAAAACGGATCACACGTATCTATCAGCTCATCATATTCGCCAGCTTCTTTTCGCTTTGGGAGCTTGCCAGTCATTTCAGGTTCATTGATCCGCTTATTTTCAGTTCACCATCTGCGGTCTGCCAATTGTTTGTGCAAAAAATTCAAGATGGTTCTCTAATGAATCATATGAGTATTACATTATTTGAAACGGTGCTCGGTTTTCTACTTGGTACCTTTTGCGGCATTTTGCTCGCTGCCGCCTTATGGTGGTCTACCCGATTCGCAAACGTTCTTGATCCTTATTTAGTTATTTTAAATGCCATGCCAAAAGTTGCCCTCGCCCCCATTTTAATTGTTGCCCTTGGACCTGGTATGATTAGCATCGTCGCCATGGGTGCGATCATTAGTGTGATCATTACGACGATCGTCATTTACACTGCCTTTCAAGAGATCGATGAGAATTATTTAAAGGTGATGAAAACCTTTGGCGCGAAAAAAAGCGTCGTCTTTCGTGAGGTTATTTTGCCAGCTAGTATTCCAACGATGATTTCTGCCATCAAAGTGAATGTTGGTCTTTCTTGGGTTGGGGTCATTGTAGGGGAATTTCTTGTATCCTCAAAAGGGCTTGGCTACATGATCATATACGGCTTTCAAGTCTTCAACTTTACACTCGTGTTCTTAAGTCTTTTCATTATTGCTGTGTTTGCTACCATCATGTACCAGTTTGTGGAATGGCTCGAACGCCGTTTTCTCCAAAAATAAAAAGCACAGGGATGGTCTCCCTGCGCTTTTTTTAACGAATCAAACCGTTCTTTTCTAAATAAGCAAGACTTTGTCTTAACACATCATCTTTCATAATAAAACTGAAATTCTTATTCTTTGCGATAGATCTTGGCAAGTCTGCGAAAAGAACAGGACCTTTCGTTTCAAAATACGTGTCTTGCTTCACTAGCCTTTCAATATCAGCGAAATAAATATTTTTTACGATGATCTTTTCTCTGCCTAGCACCTGATATTGGCCAATATACGTTAATTCACGAACAACAGCACCCGTCTCTTCTTGAATCTCACGTATAGCGGCTTGGTCTGCTTCTTCATTTGGCTCAACTTTCCCTCCTGGAAACTCATAGCCCCGATCCTCATGTTCAGTGAGCAGCCATTTCCCCTGGTAACGGCAGATGGCCCAAACATGCTTTGGATGACTTGAAAAAGGCTTCTCTTCAAAGGAGAGCTTGACCGTATTATGATAATAGTCTTTAAATACATGCATGTAAAATCCCTCATATCCTGTCCTTGCTTCTTGTAAAACATCATACCACAGATCACATTTCTCTGAAGAATTTTTATCAAAAGTGAAACAAACGAGTGGTTTCATTTCGTCTGTATTTAAAATGAGGTATCGTTGCTAAAACCTTTTTATCATCCCCAACTTCACCCCATTTTAATCATGAAACCTTTTATCCCTTAATGACGTAAATCAATTAGTGTTTGTCCTATTACGACGAGGAGGAAAACAGCATGAGGATAACAAATGGGTCAAAACAAGAAAAAGATCAATCGCTTACGCCCAGTAAAATTGAAAAAGAAGACGCCCCTCATGAGGTGATCAAGAAACACCTCATCAAAGGGCAAAAGCTAGATTTAACTAAAGACAATCCAAATATCGACCAAATTCAAATCGGGCTTGGCTGGGATTTGGCTGGCCAGCCAATTGATTTAGATACGCAAGTGTTTCTCTTAAATGAAGAGGACAAACTGTTGTCTCCAAGCCATCTGATCTATTATCATCAGCAGCAAAGCTTAGACGGGGCTGTTCGCCATCTTGGTGATCATCAATTTGGCGGCGGGTATCGAGACAATGAAATGATCATTATGCAATTAAGCAGAGTCTCTCCTAATATTCATAAAATCGTTGTAACAGCCACGATACATGATGCACACGAGCGCAAGCATCATTTTGGACAAGTGGAGAACGCTTACGTGCATCTGACTGATCAAATCTCACAACAAGAGATTTGTACCTTTCAATTAACAGAAGATTATTCGTATTGTACCTCCATCATTTGCGCTCAACTCACAAGAGATGAAGAAGAATGGAAAATCATCGCAACCGGACAAGGAACTACGCTAGATTTAAATGACTTATGCCGCATCTACGGATTCACATCTTGACGCAGGAAAGGAGCCGGCACCAATGGGATTTCATTTCAACACGATAGAAGAACTCACTTTACAAGCAGAAGGCAGCGGAATCTTTTTTGCGAAAAAAGGCGCAATGATTGCCGATCAAGGTACGTTTCAATACCGCAAACGACTACTCGGTACGAACAAAGGAAATATAGTCAGTCAAGTATTTAACCATATCAGCAGAAAATTGACAGGTGAAAACCTTGAGGTGATGGAAGTAAGTGGACAAGGTACTTGTTATTTGGCTGATTCCAGCGAGCACGTGACAGTGATTAATCTTGAGCCGAGCGGTCCTTGGCAGCATGTAAGTGTAGAAAGTGAGGATTTACTTGCCTTTACTGAGGAATGTCATTACGGCGTGACACCAGTAGGCGTAGGGATTTTATCACAGAAAGGACTGTTTACATCAAAGCTCTCCTATCAAGGCCACGGGGCGCAGGTCGCCATTAAAACAAATGGAAACCCGCTCATTTTAAAAGCCCCTTGCCGTGTAGACCCTGACGCCATCGTTGCTTGGACAGGTAAAGCACCGAAGGTCAAATTAGATGTGAACTGGAAGACCCTCATCGGACAAACATCTGGTGAATCCTACTTATTTGAGTTCCAAGAACAAGACCAAATTGTCATTATCCAGCCATCTGAGCGTACATCCGGCTTACGGGTTGGTTTAGATGATAACCGTTATAAGCCTCAGAGCCAGAACTCCTCTCATGAATTCACTAATTCACAGACATCTCAGCAAGAGAATAGAGGCGGGCTTAGTGACCTGATCGGAGGCATCTTACAACCGCGAAAATAAAAGCATGTAGAAAATCTCTACATGCTTTTTCAATTCATTAATCCATTTGTTTCAATAAAGCTCTTTGTCTCTTCATTCCCGAGCTCGAAAATCATTGAGTATATCTCTTTTCTTTTTCGATCCATTTCATCATTCGGACTGTCATAATGATATTCAAGATACGGAACATGCGCTCGAAAGAAGCCTTTCCAATCTGTCATATACTGTTCATCGAAATAGTCTCTCAGCTGCAAAATTTGATCATCGTCTGCTTCTATTTGAAATTGCCAAGCCGCCGCATCTCTATGCTGCGATATCGACCCATCCTGTACGGATACATAATATGTGTGTCTCGTCATCTGATTCATCCTTTTTCCTTTAGTATGACCAGATATGAAGAAATTACGGCTTTTTGCGCAATTTATTTTTTAACATGTCCAACACATCAATAAACAACTGTGGAATGGGAATTCCGAGGGCATTGGCTGTCGAGACGATTTGGTAAGATTCATAAATAATATAGAAGATGATCGCTAAATCCTTAATCATCCCATTTGTCTTCAGCATGACATCGAAGAAATGCGCCATGGATATTAAGGAGACCGTCACAATCTTTCGAACAAGCCGTGTAGAAAAACGTTTCATTGTGAGCTGCCCTGTCAAAGATTCTCTTAGGCTTGAACAAATTAATTCAATGGCCATGAGTGTTACTAATATCATCAGTAAATTTCCTGCTCCACCAAACAGAAAGCCCATCGCTGACAAACTGACTGTAAACAACGAAAAGATGCCTAAATCCTTGCTCACTTGGCATCAACATCCTTTCAGAGTGGAACTCCTTACCTCAATATTATATGCTAGATCTTCGCAATAGCTTGGACGACAAAAAATAAGGCGTTGCCTTTTAAATCAGACAGAGTGATGACAAGAAAAAAAGCCGCCTTGTGCGGCGGCTTCCATCTTTAGACTCTCACATCAATAAAGCGAGCGTCTGAATCCTTTGGTTGAACAGCTTGAGGCTGCTGCTGAACTTGATCCAGCATGACCATGGCTTGTGCTGTATTCGTAGCAAGCTGTGAATTCAACAAACTAATATTAAGTGTTTTTTGAATGCTCGCGACTTGCTGACTCATCATTCCTGCAATAGAAGACATCTTCTCCCCTCCCTTCTCTTTTCTCTTCGGCTGAAAGCCCTATGATTTCAATGGGCTGTCTGTCCCGATTCCAACAAAAAAGGAATGTCGATCTCTTCATGATCGACATTCCTTCCACATACGTATTATCCTAAAAATGCTTTAAGCATCCAGTTGTGTTTCTCGATAGATTGATGAATCGCAAGCAGCATATCTCCTGTTGTTTCATCGCCAACTTCTCCAGCCAGCTCCATTCCTTGCTTTAATTCCTCAGCGATATTGGAGAAATCATCATATAGATTTTTCACCATTTGCTCCGCTGATTCATTACCTTCAGCTTCTTGAATGCTAGAAATTTCCAAGCATTCTTTCATTGTCGCAACAGGCTTTCCATTTAACGCGAGCATACGCTCAGCCAAATCATCAATGTATGTCGCTGTTTCTGTATAAAGTTCCTCAAATTTCTCATGGAGTGTAAAGAAGTCTTTTCCCTTTACGTACCAGTGATAGTTATGTAATTTTACGTAAAGCACAGTCCAATCAGCTACTTGTTTATTGACGACGTGTAATAATTTTTCAGACATGTTTATTCCTCCTTATGTAATTGCGTTTAGTATGAGAATACCCTTTTCCTATTATACTGAAACCTGCCATGAATTTCTTCTATTTTGACTGCATGAAATATATGTTAATATGGAAATAAGGAGGGAGTTAGATGCTGCTACTTGGAATTATCAGCTTTATCATTATCTCAATCGTTGTCTTTTTATCGTTGTGGACAACATCGAAGGCTTATGAATATAAGCATAAAATCGATTCACCACAGGATGCTGAACCAAACCAACGTCCTAACCCGAAATAAAATGACACTTAATGATGTGAGGTTTCTTCTTCAGTAGATGAACTCTCTTTTTTCACATCACCTACATGGATATTTGTCTTTGGCATATTATGCTGCTGTTTAGCTGTCACATGGACTTGTATGATATAAAGGCCATCTTTTTTAAAGGCTGTATGCAATTCATATACACCATTGTTCTCTTTCTTTGGCTGAATCATCTTGCTGTTATCCTTATCGCCATCTTTCCACACTTCAAATTGAACATCGTCTGCATCATCAATAGGCGTATCACCATATGTGACAGCTGCTTTTACTATAACGCTTTCATTTTTCTCCACTTGTTCAGGTCCTGTAAGCTTCACTTCTAATAGCTCAGGTACCTCCCCTTTGCCACTATTTGCTGCAGAGTTCCCACATGCACTTAGTAACAAAAGCATCAATATCATTCCCAACATTTTTCGCATCCCGAGTTCCCCCTTCTTTTACTGACATGTCCATTTTAACAAATATCCCCTATTTTGACATCTCATGATCGAATACAAAAAAACCGGACATCATCATGTCCGGTTTATGATCGATTAACCAAATACTTTGAGAAGCTCTTCTTGATCTTGAGAAAGCCAGAAACGCATCAAACGTTTTGCACCTTCAAGGTCATGAAGCTTCGCTTGACCGCATTGCTCTTCGTTTGCAGCAGGAATCTCTGTTACCTCAACTGCATCCTTGAATGTTGCATCAAGAAGTTCAACGATTTCTTTTGGAGTTGGTGCACCACTGACCACTAAATAGTAGCCTGTCTGGCAGCCCATTGGAGAAATATCAATGATATCAAAATGATCGTATTTCTCTGAGTGTGTTCTAATGTTAAACGCAAGTAAATGCTCTAATGTATGAATCGTATCAGGTTTCATTGCTTGTTTGTTTGGCTGACAAAAACGAATATCAAATTTATTGACTTCTCCATCTGATCCCACTTTATGAACGCCACAATGACGAACGTATGGCGCTTTTACAGCATTATGATCAAGTTCAAAGCTTTCAACTGAAGGCATAATCACCACTCCTATAATTGCAATTTCCTATATTATAACATATTTCTCCGACCAGTTTAGTTTATAAAACTTTCCTTCCTTGTCCTTTTTTCTTATACTGTGAAAGATAGACAAGGAGGAACCTTTATGAAACAAATTTTTATCGGCATCATACGCTTTTATCAAAAATGTATTTCCCCTCTTACACCGCCTAGCTGCCGGTTTTACCCAACATGCTCAAACTATGGGCTAGAAGCGATCAAAACGCATGGCGCTTTAAAAGGCGGCTGGCTCACCATCAAACGGATTTTAAAATGTCATCCGCTCCATCCTGGCGGCATCGATCCTGTCCCGCCGAAAAAGGAAAAATAAATTATTTTTCTTCATATCCGTTGACGACTACGTCAAGCTTGCCAGTTCCAGGATCAATGACAAGACCGTGCACAGGCACATTTGATGGGAGAAGCGGGTGATTTTTCACAACGGACACACTGTCCTTCACGCTCTCTTCAACCGAACTAAAGCTTTTGAGCCACTGTTTAAAATCGATTCCTGAGTATTCCAGTACTTCAATACGTTTTTCTGGGATACCACGCTCAATGGCTTTGTTTAAAAGTGTTTGGCTGTCTATTTTGCTCATACCGCAATCATGATGCCCAATGACATAAACCTCGTCAGCATTTAATTCATAAACAGCCACTAAAATGCTTCGCATAATACTTCCAAATGGATGAGACACAAGAGCACCAGCACTTTTAACGATCTTGATATCTCCATTTTTCATGTTCATTGCACGTGGAAGCAGCTCGACAAGTCTTGTATCCATACATGACAGAACGACAGCTTTTTTTTGTGGAAACTTCGTTGTTGTAAATTCTTCGTATTTCTTTTCTTCAATAAATTGTTGATTATATTCGATGATTTCTTCTAAAAGTTTCATACGTTGTCCATTCCTTTATCTTTTTTAAAAATAAATATAGCACAATGTGAGAAATTTCGTCACGTTTTGCAGCGCATTTTTTTTAAAGGAAACATCTGCTGATGAAAATTTTTTATTTTCCTCTTTTCAAATCGTAATTATTACGATACAATAACTCAGGACATTAAATCGTAATCATTTCTATCTAATAGATTGAGAGGAGACATTTTCCACATGAAAAAAATCTTTTATATGTTAACAGCTGCTTTATTTGCGATCGGTCTTGCCGCTTGCTCAAGCAGTGCGGGGACAAATGCTTCAAAAGGGAAAGCAGACGGAAAACTAACCGTTTACACCACAATTTTCCCGATTCAAGATTTCACTGAAAAAATTGGTGGTTCTCATGTTCATGCGCAAAGCGTGTACCCTGCCAATGCAGATGCACACAGCTTTGAACCAAGTTCAAAAACGATGGTTGAAATGGCTGAAGGAGACGCCTTCATCTACAGCGGCACAGGCGCTGAAGCATTCGCTGACAAAACCGCTTCTACGTTAAAAGACCAAGGCGTGAAAACAGTCAAAGCAGCCGAAGGCATCAAGTTGTTATCGACAAAAGAAGAGCATTCACATGAAGACGGCGAAGACCATGATCACGATCATGAAGGGGAAGATCATGACCATGATGGACACGATCACGGAGATAAAGATCCTCATGCATGGTTAGACCCTGTTTATGCACAGCAAATGGCGAAAAACATTAAAGATACACTCGTTTCATTAGATCCAGATCATAAAGACGAATACACAAAAAACTACGAAAAACTAAAAAAGGATTTGCAATCGCTAGATCAAGAGTTCAACACAACGTTATCTAAAGCAAAACATAAAGAAATCCTTGTTTCCCACGCAGCCTACGGTTATTGGGAAAAGCGCTACGGCATTGAACAAATCAGTGTATTAGGGTTATCCGCTTCTGAAGAGCCTTCACAAAAGCAGCTCGAAAGCATTGTACAAAAAGCTGAAAAGCATCACATTCAATATGTGATTTTTGAAAACAACGTCAGCAGCAAAGTCTCAGATACGATCCGCAGTGAAATTGGGGCAAAAAGCCTCACACTTAAAAATCTAGAATCTATTACTGAAGATGATGCCAAAAATGGCGAAAGCTACGTCAGCTTAATGAAACAAAATCTAAAGACCTTAAAAACCGCTTTAAATGATTAATTGTTAAAACCCCGGGTGATTATCCGGGGTTTCTTGCTGTAAAAAAGCACACCATTGTAGGGTGTGCTTTCAGATTGTTGACAAAGGGCTAAAATGATCTTGATTTTAGCCCTTTGTCTTCTTTTCAGCTTGATAGAAAACCTTTGAAGTCTAGGAAGGACGAGTACTGGCGCGGAGCGAATTTGACATTCGTGAGCACCAGCACGCAGGACTGACAACGAATGCGAGGGTTTGTCTACATGCTGAAAGCACACCATTGTAGGGTGTGCTTTTTATATTACATTTGATACTTTTTCTTAAACAACTCGGCTCTTCCGCCTTTTTCTCCGAATTTTTGGCGTCCTGTATAAAAAGGATGCGTATCAGAGCTTGTTTCTACTTTAATGACAGGATACGTTTTCCCATCTTCCCATTCTACTGTCTCATTGGATGACTTTGTCGATTTACTCAAAAAGCGGTAACCGCTGTTTACGTCCATAAATACAACTTCATGTGAGGTTGGATGAATATCTCTTTTCAATGTCAAAACTCCTTTCGTTATCAAAACGTAATGATTACGTTTTATATTTATATTCTACTCCCTCTTTTACAACTTGTCAAAAATCAAGCTTTCTTAGTCAGGAAGAATAATCTAAAAATGGTGGAGAATAATAACATCATGAAAAAGAGAAGTGATAAGAAAGGCGGAGAAAAAATTGACTGATCTCGTTTTAGCTAGAAGCCTGTTCGGCACAACCATGGGCTTTCACATTATTTATGCCTCGCTTGGCGTCGGCATCCCGCTAATGATTTTGTTAGCTGAACTCATCTTCCAAAAAACGAAGGACCCTCACTATGCTGTCATGGCCAAACGGTGGACGAAAGCGCAGGCTGTCTTGTTAGGTGTCGCCATTCCAACAGGCACGATTGCTGGTACCCAGCTCGCTCTTCTATGGCCAGGTTTTATGGAGGTCATCGGAAAGGTCATGTCACTTCCATTTCAGATTGAAATTTATGCGTTCTTTATTGAAGCATTATTTATGTCTATTTATGTGTACGCAGCGGATCGCCTATCACCTGCTATGCGCATCATTACCGTTATTTTTGTCGTGATCGGCGCAGCCGCTTCAGCGATTCTGATCACAAACGTACATGCGTTTGAAGGAACTCCTGCTGGCTTTCAAATGGTCAATGGAGAAATTACGAATATCGAGCCCTGGAAGGCCTTTTTCAATCCAAGCTTTGTCGTAACTGCGACACATGTCGTGCTGTCTGCTTTTACAACAGGTGCTTTTGTGATTGCATCAGTGGCAGCTTTTAAAATGCTCAAAACAAGAAAGAATGAGAAACTCTATACGTTTCATCGAAAAGCCCTTTTTCTTGGACTTATTGTAGGAGGCCTCTTCTCATTTCTAACGGCCATAAATGGTCATGAGTCTGCTCAGCTTCTGTATGAATATCAGCCAGAAAAATTAGCTGGTGCTGAAGGTTTATTTGAAACACAATCACATGCGCCGCTCGCAATAGGTGGTTTTACAGATGCCGATTCAAAGGATATTAAAGGAGCAATTGAAATCCCTTGGGCGCTTAGTTTTCTGGCAGGAAATAGCTTTGATACGGTGGTCAAAGGCTTAAATGATTTCCCTCGTGATGAGTGGCCGCCTTTATTTATTCACACGTTATTTAATGGCATGGTCATTATTGGCTCAGTCCTCATTTTGTTTGCGGTGTTAGCACTGCTTTACCGTAAAATTTTAAAACGCGATCATTATCCGAAGTGGCTCCTTTTTCTTTACTTATTCGGCGGGCCCCTTAGTCTTTTGGCCATTGAGTTCGGCTGGATCTTTGCATGTACAGGCCGTCAGCCATGGGTTATTTATCGAATGCTCAAAACCTCAGAGGTCGTCACATCATCAGGCTCAATTGGCACACTCTTTATCCTTTTTGCCATTGTCTATCTCATCTTAGGCATAGCAACTGTGATTGTGCTAACGTACTACTTTAGAAAACATTCGATTGAAGAAGACCTACGGTTAACAGAATCTTAAAAAGGAGCGATCAAGATGCAAATGGATGTGACAACTGATGCACTCATTGCAATCACCATCTTATGGGGGTTCGTTTTTATCTATGCAGTGATGGCATCAATGGATTTCGGCGCAGGATTTTGGTCCATGATTTATATGAATAAAGAACAAACAAAGGCCGCTAATATCGCAAATAAGTACCTTTCTCCAACATGGGAAGTAACTAACGTATTCATTGTGGCAATTGTTGTTGCGTTGTTTAGCATGTTTCCAGGTGCGACCTTTGTCCTTGGTACTGTTTTATTAATACCCGGTAGCATCATATTATTGCTTCTTGCACTGCGAAGCGGATTTCTCGTGTTTTCTCATTCTCTTCCTAAAAAATACAGAAAAGCAGTGACTTATATTTCAGGGATTAGCGGCTTTATCATTCCATCGATCCTGATCATGGTTCTTCCGATTACACATGGTGGATTTATCTTTGAGGAGAACAACAACTACTCATTAGATCTTGGACTGGTCTTTACAAGTGCAAATGTCTATTCTTTTGTCGGCTTTGCCATTTTTAGCACACTTTTTCTTTCGTCATTGCTTTTAGCTGATTTCTCGAATGTGGCTGATGAAGATGAAGCTTACAGCATTTATAGAAGAGGAGCGCTCATTACGGGTCCGCTTTCACTCATGATGGCATTTTTCATCATGCTGACATTAAGAAGCGAGGCAAATTGGCTGTTCACAAAAATGATGCAGAACATCCCTATTCTTCTTGTATCACTCCTGATGTTTTTGCTAGCAGGGCTGGCTCTATTTTTACCAAATAGCCGGTTTAAGCATCGGAAAGGCCGGCCGCGTTTAGCTGTCATTGCGATTACGGTTCAATATTTTTTAGCAAGCTATGTGTACGGACGTGCCCATTTGCCTTATATGGCCTATCCAGATATTACAATCATGTCTGGATTTACAGACCCTGTGACATTTAGAGCATTATTTATCACGTATATTGTAGGTTTTATCATCTTATTCCCTGGGTTCTATTTCTTCTGGAAATTGTTTATGAAGGATAAGCGCTATATTCGCCAGGAAGATTAACGTGAATGGATGAGGTTCATTTCGGTTACATTATAGAAGAAAGACATACTCAAAAGGAGGTCATCTGTATGAGTCAAAAAATCCTTTGTGAAGTCAATAACTGTTCCTATTGGAATGCTGGAAACCGCTGTGGGGCAGATGCAATCTATGTCGTCAGCCACACAGGAAAAACGGCTGAAAAAAGTGAAGAAACGGATTGTAAAACGTTTAAACCACAAGTTCTTTAAGTCTCATTTAAGGAGGCGCATCGCATTGAAACACGATCGGCTGCTTCAAACGTTTTTTGACGAAATTCATGACGCGGACGAAGCCGCATTTTATCAGGCTGCTCACTCCTTTTTAAACCTTTGGGATTATGAATATGGCCATGCAGCAGACATGCCCAGTGAAATGGATCACTATATTGGACAGCTTGCTTATGACAGCAAACTGGTAGAAGAGTAAGAAAGAGCGGATCACCGCTCTTTCTTTTTTGTTGAGACAGGAAGGAAAAACTTTCTCTCACTATATATAGATTTTATTGGATGTGCAAAAGGTGAATACCTCATTTTCACATCACAAAATCATGTTTTGTAAAGACGTCAATTTTATCTGAAAAGGAACGAAGCGCTTGATAATCCACTTCTACGCCCATTCCGGGGGAACGAGGTACCTCTATAAAACCATTTTCAACCTTGATTTCAGGAAAAATGATATCCTGCTCCCAATATTTTGACGAAGCTGAAATATCACCTGGAATTGTAAATTGCGGAAGCGAAGCAAGTGCCACGTTCTGCGCGCGGGAAATACCTGTTTCAATCATTCCACCGCACCATAACGGAATTTGATGCTCCTTACTGAATGTATGGATTTTAAGGGCTTCTGTCAGCCCTCCAACTCGTGAAGGCTTCACATTAATAATTTGACAGCTACCAAGCTCTACCGCTTTTCTAGCATCATCTAAGGAACAAATACTTTCATCCAAACATATCGGTGTTTTTAAATGCTTTTGCAAATGGCGATGATCGACAATATCATCTGCAGCTAATGGCTGTTCAATCATTAATAAACGAATGTCATCGAGCTGCTTGAGCTTGCTAATATCCTTTAACTCATAAGCAGAGTTTGCATCCGCCATTAGCGGGAGGTGAGGGAAAGACTCTCTAATTTTTTTAAGGAGTCCAATATCCTGCCCCGGCTTAATTTTCACCTTCACCCGCTGATAACCTTGGTCCACAAATTGCTGTATTTGCTTCAGCATGTCATCAACGGGTCCTAACCCCGCCACAACACCAGAAGGTATTCTATCCTTGGTGCCGCCTAATACATCTCGTAACGACTTATTCTCACGCTTCGCATAAATATCCCAAACAGCCGCTTCAATTCCCGCTTTCGCCATCCTATTGCCTTTAAATTGGTACAGGCTGTCTGGTATTTCTGAAGGGTGTGTAAAGGTGCGTGTCAGCACATTTGGTATAAAAAAAGCTCTCAGCATATGGTAACAAGTCTCAATGGTTTCTTCTGTATACCAAGGAGAAGAAAAGGCTGACACCTCTCCCCATCCAGTCAATCCCGTTTGATCTTTTACCTCGACAATAATAAACTCACGCTCCGAGATGGTCCCAAGACTTGTGGTAAATGGCTGCTTGAGCTTCATCGTGACATGATATAAAATCACTCGTTCAATTTGAATCATCTAAAAACCCCTTTGACTTGAGTCTGTGCCTCTGCAATTTATTTGACGCATTTCTTGGCAGCTCGTCCACAAAGTGAAAAGCGGCAGGCCATTTATATTTTGCTAGATGCGACTCACATAAAGCATAGAGCTCGTTCTCCGGTATTTTATGGTCTGTGACAAGGAAGGCAGCTGGTACCTCTCCCCATCTATCATCATACATACCCGTCACTCCGGCTTCCTTTACATGCGGATGTGTTAACAGGATCGCTTCAATTTCAGCAGGATAAATATTCTCACCGCCAGAAATAATTAAATCTGAACGGCGGTCAAGCACAAATAAAAATCCTTCCTCATCCACATAGCCGATATCACCCGTTTTCAGCCAGCCTTGATCAAAAGCAGCCATGGTCGCCTCTTCACGGTAAAGGTACCCTTTCATGACATTTGCCCCTTTCACCATAATTTCGCCATGCTCAAAAGGACGACAAATGCGTGTACCATCTTGAATTTTCAGCTCACATCCAAAAAGGGGTTTTCCCGCTGATCCAAGCTTCTCTACACTAAATTCAGGCGCAAGGGTCACAATTTGTGAACAGGTTTCTGTCATGCCGTAGGATTGAAACACAGGGAAACCTTTCTCTTTGCTTTCTTGAAGCATCGCAAAAGGCGCAGGTCCTCCGCCTAATAAAAGACAGCGCAAAGAAGACGGACATTCTTCCAGCCTGCTTAATAAACGGGATAACATCGTTTGAACAACAGATATCATCGTCACACGATGGTGTTCAATCGAACCCTTTACTTCATCGACATCAAACTTTTGATGAAGTACGACAGTCATCCCATAAATCACAGACTTAAATAAAGCGGATAACCCGCTAATATGAAAAAGAGGCAGTGCAATAAGCCAGCGGTCATCCTCTCTGAGGCCCACATTGAGTGCAGAGGAAACAGCACTATGAAAATGATTGCCAAACGTTTGCTCGACCCCTTTTGGTTGTCCTGTTGTGCCAGATGTATACATGATCGTTGCTGTTTCATTCAAATCAAATTCGCTTTCGATTTTCTTTACATTGTCGTGACCTGCTTCAGGTAAAGTCTCCATTGTATAAACGGGTAGATCACCCTTATGATCACTTGCATAAACCGGTTCAGTAAATAAGGCGGCTGCTTTTGCATCTTCAAGTTGATAGCGCCTTTCAGCTTTTGTTAACTTATTGTTCAATAGCACGATTTTGAACCCCAATGAAAAACAAGCATGAACAAGCATCACCATTTGAGGATGGTTGTTCATCAGAATCCCGACCGTTTCCCCTTTTTTTAATAATGTTTGTGCAAGTCTATTTGAAAGCTCATTGACTTCATCAGCTAAATTGCGAAATGTCCACTGTTTATCCTGATAAATGAGCGCGACTCTTTCTGGTGTTAAATAAGCACGGTGCAGCAGCCAATTCGGTTGCTTCATCACGACACCTCCTTTTCGTAAAAGAAAACAGCTTAGTCTGATGCACTAAGCTGTTTTTCATCGGTATGATTGAATCAAGGGAAACGCGGGAACTGACCGAAGTCTGGCTTGCGTTTTTCCTTAAAGGAATCGCGTCCTTCTTTTGCTTCATCTGTTGTGTAATAAAGAAGTGTCGCATCTCCTGCAAATTGTTGAATTCCAGCTAATCCATCCGTATCTGCATTAAATGCAGCCTTCAAGAATCGTAAAGCAGTCGGGCTCTTTTCTAGCATCTCCTCGCACCACTTCACTGTTTCCTCTTCAAGCTGCTCTAATGGTACAACAGTATTAACAAGTCCCATATCAAGCGCTTCTTGTGCATTGTATTGACGGCATAAGTACCAGATTTCTCTCGCTTTCTTATGACCAACAATACGTGCAAGATAGCCTGAACCATAACCAGCATCAAAGCTGCCTACTTTTGGACCAGTTTGTCCAAAAATCGCATTATCTGCTGCAATTGTCAGGTCACATACAATATGAAGAACGTGCCCGCCGCCGATTGCATAACCAGCAACCATCGCAACAACAGGTTTTGGAATCACACGAATTAAACGCTGTAAGTCGAGTACATTTAGACGCGGAATTTGATCGTCTCCTACATAACCGCCATGACCGCGTACTTTTTGATCTCCACCAGAACAGAATGCTTTGCCGCCAGCACCTGCAAGTACGATCACACCAACATTTGAATTATCACGAGCACGTGAAAATGCATCAATCAATTCACTCACAGTCTTTGGTGTAAACGCGTTATGTACATGTGGACGATTAATCGTGATCTTTGCAATCCCATTGTACGTTTCATATAAAATTTCGTCATATTGACGCTCAGTTTGCCATTCAATAGCCATCAATAGTTCCTCCTCTAACCTTGGGTAATAAACTCACTAACTATTTTACCAAAAAAATGTGGTTGTTCCACATGAACTGTATGCCCAGCCTGCTCAGCTAATATAAATTGACTGCCTTCAAGCTCCTGCTGCATAAATGTGGCGATATTGCAGAACTTTTCATCAAGCGCTCCACAAATCAACAAAACAGGTAAATTCATATGCTTTAAAGCCTTCCAAACAGAGGGCTGCGAACCTGTTCCTATGCCTTCTAAACTGCGAGCCAGTCCAAGTGGATTGGCTTTTAGCCTTTCCTCTCGTAGTTGAGCCTGCGTGTCAGCTGATAAAGTTTTCTGCGAAGCAAACAGTGGAATACTCTCCCAAAAATCCACAAATTTCACTAAACCTTCATGTCTCATTTTCTGAGCCAGCTGATGATCATGTTTGAGTCTTGCCATCCGCTCTTTAAACGTGCGAAGCCCTGGAGAGGTACTCTCTAGAATCAACTTGTTGACTCGCTCTGAATAACGAGAGGCAAATGATAAAGCAATACGTCCTCCCATAGAATATCCGAGAATATTCACTTTGTGAAGCTTTAATTGGTTTAAAATCTCTGCAAGATCTGCTAGCTGATGCGACATCGCATATCTTCTTATACTTTCTGGTGAGTCCGTGCGGCCATGTCCAAGCAGGCTGACTTGAATCAATCTTGTATTTTCCATATAAGCATTCAAGAATGTCCAAGAAGCCGCGCTTCCAGTGAAACCGTGTAAGCATAGCGTGGCATTCTCACCTGATGGATTCTGATCCACCACCTCGTACGCCACACCATCACGCATCCGTATTATGAAAGAAGACATTCTTTTTTCACTTCTTCCAATATGTCATCCATCATTTGACGATGCTTGCTTGCACGAGAATGCCGATCTGTATCAATTTCAATTAAATGAAGTCCAGGCTCTTCTATATGCGCCTTGTAGACATATTGTAATTCTTGTTTCGTTGACGGTTTCGCATAGGTTCCCCCATACAACTTCGAAGCATACTCAAAATTCAGTCCAGTCGGTGTACCAAAGAGTTTTTCATAATACGGTTCCTCAGACGCCTGCGGAAGGAAAGAAAAGATGCCTCCTCCATCATTGTTTAACAACACAATCGTCAGTGGAATGTCCATCAACTTCGCTGCAAGGAGACCATTCATATCATGGTAAAATGATAAATCTCCAATCACTAAGGTGACCGGCTGTTTCAAAGCTGCATACGTGCCAAGTGCTGTAGACACAACACCATCAATACCATTTGCTCCTCGATTCGCCATCATTCGAAAAGGCTTCGATTGCGCTTCAAAAAATGTATCCACATCACGAATCGGCATACTATTCCCGATAAACAGGACACTCTCCTTCGGCAAAAGATGCTGAAGCTGACGGTACACATTCCCCTCAAATGACAGATCCTCATCAGAATAATGGGAAGCATGCGTTCTGAATGATGAATTTGCATCCTGCCAGCGCTTTAGAAAACTTGTATCCTCACGTTGATCCGCTCTATTGACTACTTCATCTACAAAAGCTGCCACATCACTTTCAATGACATATGAAGCACTCAGCCCAGGATCTCGAAAACCTCCAGCAGCATCAACAACAATCTGATTCACTTCCGCATGTTTTTCCAGCCACTTGAATAAAGGCTTAGACACAGGCATCGGTCCAAAACGAATAACCATATCCGGCAATAGGTGCTGCTGCAATGCTTCATCTTTCAATAAAGAATCATACGCATCAATAATAAGATCTGCATGCTCATGACCATTTCGCAAATGAGAAAGCGGGTCCGCTAAAATCGGTATATGCAAGGCTTTTGAAAGACGTATTACTGCCTCTTTCTCTTCCTCCGTATGAAGCTCGCCACACACAATCAGTCCCTTTTTGGAACGGTTCATGACCGTCACAATTTCAGATATCGCATCATCATTTGGGAAAGCCTGTCCTGTAGCTAATACTTTTTTCCGGTCTGTTTCTTCTCGCTCGAAAGGATCAATAGACAAATCAGGAAGCAATGGTTCTCTCAGAGGGACATTGATTTGTACAGGTCCCTTCGGCTCTTGCATCGACATATGATTTGCTCTTGCCGCAGCCGTCTGAACATAGCGTAACATCGTCTGACTTTCTTCTGGCAACGCTAAGTCTGTGAACCATTTAACAAACTTACCGAATAAGAATTGCTGATCAATCGCTTGAGGTGCCCCAACTTCCCTCAATTCGTGCGGTCGATCAGCAGTTAAAACAATAAGTGGGACACGGGAATAATGTGCCTCTACAATGGCTGGGTAAAAGTTAGCTGCTGCTGTACCTGACGTACAAATAAGCAGCACTGGAGTTTGACTTGCTTTTGCAAGACCAAGCGCATAAAAAGCAGCAGACCGTTCATCCACTAATACATGGACATTGATGTCTTGGTGGGCTAGAGCCAGCATTGCAAGCGGGGTCGAACGAGAACCTGGACAGACAACTGCCTCTTGTACGCCACCTTGGACAAATTCATCCATCAATCTGCCAATATATATTGTCATGATTTGATTATTCAATAGGACGACCTCCAAGAGCAGATAGCATTGGTCTTAATTTCACTTGCGTTTCCTCGTACTCCTGCTTTGCAAGGGAATCCTCTACAATGCCGCAGCCAGCGAACAAACGAACATGGTCTTCCTCAATAAGACCTGACCGAATGGCAACAGCAAATTCTCCATTATCCTGAGAGTCAATCCACCCTACCGGCGCTGCGTACCAGCCACGTTTCAACGGTTCGATTTCACGAATGACCTCAACCGCCTTTTCCTTCGGATATCCGCCTAATGCTGGCGTCGGATGGAGCTGTTCAATTAATGAAAAAAGAGAACAGCTGCTTTTAATTTCTCCTACAATCGGTGTAAACAAATGCTGAATGTTTTTTGTTTTATAAAGACTAGGTTGATTTGGTTTATGCACGCGAAGGCAATTGGCCTCAAATGCTTGCTCAATCATATTGACAACAATTTGATGTTCAATCAAATTCTTCTCATCATGCAGCAGTTCCTTGCCTAATGCTCGATCTTCCTCTTCATCTTTTCCACGAACAATCGAACCTGCTAAACAAGATGAAAAGACCTCTCCGCCGCTTTTTTTCACTAAGCGTTCCGGCGTAGCTCCGACAAATGCTTGTCTCCCCTGCTCAACCGCAAATACATAACTCGTTGTTTGATGCTTTAATAATTCTGATAACAGTGGAGCGAGTTCAATTTGATTTTTA
Source organism: Bacillus sp. FSL R7-0672 (assembly GCF_038601465.1). Classification (NCBI taxonomy): domain Bacteria; kingdom Bacillati; phylum Bacillota; class Bacilli; order Caryophanales; family Bacillaceae; genus Bacillus; species Bacillus sp. FSL R7-0672. The sequence goes on from NZ_CP152010.1 coordinate 2,744,683, forward strand.
TAGTGAAGCAAGACTTCTCTTGCTAAAACAACCTTTTCATATTCGTTTGCACGAATGTGGTCTGTCGCTTCTTGGATCGCCTTCATCCATTCCTTCACATCTCGTTCTTCCATATGAACAAGTTCAGCTTGTCCACCATGTCTGAGCGGTAATGTTTCGTAATGAGAGGCTTTTTGTTCTAATTCTTGAATGAGCTGATGAACATTACCGTCCACCTGCTTCCATTCATTGATCGTAAGAAACGTGCCTTCTTTCGAGACAGTGAGCATCATCGATGGCACAAAAAAATGAGCCTCGCCAAAAGCTTCCCAGTGACGCGCCTTCTCTTCATACGGATCAAATGAGAATCCTCCAAATAAAAGCGGACCAACAGCCGCTTGCCTTAACTCCTTCTCATCATGAAAATGGAACATGTGCTGCTTCAGCTGTTCCCATTCTTGATGGACTGTATCAAATCGTTCCTTGCCTTGCTCAGATGATTTAATAACGGCCGCTCTGCCAAGTCCAGAAAATATCATTTGGCTTTCTGGATCAGACCAAAAAAACCGCTCGCCTAAAAAATCCGCTTCGCCGCTTTGGAAAAAGGCAAGAGGATCCAGATCGTCAACTCTTCTGGAGTAGCTTATCAAAACAGCATGGTTGACGTTATTCGCTTCTTCTAATGTCGCAAGCGCTTCCTGCCGGAAAGTACTTTGCACTGTTGTCACCATGATACATTCCTCCAAAATCCATGAAATAACATAAAAAAATAAAACCATAATGAAAAAATACGTGAACATTCGAGTATGTCGAATGACCTGCTTTTCTATTATAAACCTTAACAGATGAACTTAGTAAAGAAAACAGCTTTTAAAACCTCGAATCCTTATTATATCACGCTTTCTAGATTTTTTCGCTCTGCTTCTTGAAACGAGAGCATCTATAAGAAAAATGGAAAGTCTTGTTCTAAGATCAAGCTTTCTCTGGATATGGCAACGATTAGCAAACATCTTTTTCAGGTTTCATCGCATCAATATATTGACACCTTTTTGAACTTTGCTAAACTGGAATTTGGACGTGTACGTATTTTTTTATTTAAAGGAGTATATTTTATGCAGCATCAATCGATATCAGATCAGCTTTCACCGATTAAGCCTGATAAGAACTGGCGGATTTGGTGGAATTTACTACGACCGCATACATTAACAGCAGCATTTATTCCCGTTACTTTAGGAACTGTTCTAGCACTTCCAAGTGGTCAAATACATGTTGGGCTATTTTTAGCTATGCTGTTTGCATCTATGTTTATCCAAATCGCAACGAACATGTTTAATGAGTACTTTGATTATGTTCGCGGATTGGACAATGAGAAATCTGTCGGCATCGGCGGCGCCATTGTCAGAAATGGCGTGAAGCCTAAAACCGTTCTCGGCCTTGCTTATGCACTATTTGCGCTTTCTTTACTACTAGGAGTGTATATTTGCATGATGTCTAGCTGGTGGATTGCACTGATAGGACTCATTTGTATGGCAGCAGGCTATTTCTATACAGGCGGTCCTGTTCCTATTGCATATACACCGTTTGGAGAACTTGTGTCAGGTGCTTTTATGGGACTAGGAATCATCCTGATCAGTTTCTATATTCAAACAGGCACACTAACGTCTAAAGCTGTTCTCGTCTCATTACCAATTTCTATTTTAGTTGGTGCCATCTTACTATCAAACAATATCCGCGATTTAGACGGCGACAAAGAAAATGGACGAAAAACACTTGCTATTCTTGCTGGGCGAAAGGCTGCTGTGAACATTTTACTTTCCATGTTTTTGCTCTCTTATGTACTTATTTTTGTTTATATCTTCACAGATATTGTCGGCCTTTGGAGTCTTCTTGTTTTACTCAGTGTGCCAAAAGCATATACAGCTATCAAAGAATTTAGGCAAAAAGAAAAACCAATTGAATTAATGAATGCCATGAAATCTACAGCTCAAACCAATACATTTTTCGGTTTTCTGCTGACAATCGCTTTGATCTTACAATACTATATCGCGTAACAAAGAACGCCTGCAGCCGCAGGCGTTTTTTCATGAGGAATTGCTTCAAATTGGAACTAGTCTTACAGATAAAATTGCTCATACTAACATTATGTTTGATATGAAAGGATGATCGCTTTGTTGTCTAAAGACGAATTACATCATTTGAAGCAGCGACTTCTCGATGAAAAGCACGAACTCGAAGCCAAAAGCCATGACGATGAACAAAAAGTATCATTTCCTTATGATTCGGTAGGAGACCTGTCAGCCTATGATAATCACCCAGGTGATCAAGGGACAGAGCTGTTCGAACGCGGGAAGGATATTGCGTTAAACAGTTTGGAACATGAACATCTGTTAGACGTTAATGAAGCACTTCAAGCCATCACAGACGGCTCTTATGGCCTATGCAAGGTCTGTAAATCACCTATCCCAAAGGAACGCTTAGAAGCCTTACCTAGTGCCGTCACATGCACAGAGCATTCAAAAGAACAAACCGTTTCACAAAACCGTCCGATTGAAGAGGATTTATTAAGTCCGCCATCAGGGAAATTCGAAAATGAAGAAAGTGCAGCCTATGATGGAGAGGATGCATATCAAGACGTAGAACGCTACGGAAACTCTGATACGCCGTCTGATATGGAATTTCCTCCATTGACATACGATGATGTGTATACACAATCAGAAGATGAAGATTATGTCGAAGACTATGAAGGATTCGCAGCTGCTGATATTGAAGGCAAGGCAAGTAAAGTATATCCAAATAAAGCTCACGAAGCCTATGAAAAAGCATTAGACGAAGAAGGCATCATGACGGTATTTGGTGACTTGAAGCCGTACGAAAAAGAACCTTATACAGAAGAAAATCATTAGTCCCCTCATATTGGGGGCTTTATGTTTATATCATGTAATGATTGGGAAATCATTTTAAGAGTGAATTTGATTGGAGGAGATTCTTAATGGCTAGAAAAAGTATCGTTTGGGCAGTGGTTGTCTTCTTTATTACATACGCATTATTCTCTATTGCCGGGTTCTTGTTTCCGATTGACAGAGAGTGGTATGATGCATTAAATAAACCGGAATGGACACCGAGTGGTGGAGTAATTGGTGCTGTGTGGGCTGTCTTATTTGCTCTCATCTCGTTGTCCGCAGCGATCATTTATGGAAAGTACGGATTTCAAAAAATCACTTTACCATTTTGGATTCTTTTTCTTTTAAATTATGTATTTAATCAAGCCTTTAGTTTTTTTCAATTTACACAAAAAGATCTATTTGCCGCTACGATCGACTGCCTGCTTGTAGCACTGACAGCACTTGCTCTTGTCATCGTCTCACGTAAACTAAGCAAAGTCGTTCCAATTTTACTAATTCCTTATGTCTTATGGGGCTTCTTTGCAACATACTTGTCTTATACGATCTATTCCATGAACATGTAAAAAAGACCGCTATAATGGCGGTCTTTCTTTTCTGAAGAAAATAAAAAAGAGATCTTTGACAAGATCTCTTTTAAACATGACCCGTACGGGATTCGAACCCGTGTTACCGCCGTGAAAGGGCGGTGTCTTAACCGCTTGACCAACGGGCCAGATAAATGGCGGAGAAGGAGGGATTTGAACCCTCGCGCCGCTCGCGCGACCTACACCCTTAGCAGGGGCGCCTCTTCAGCCACTTGAGTACTTCTCCATTTGGCTCCGCAGGTAGGACTCGAACCTACGACCGATCGGTTAACAGCCGATAGCTCTACCACTGAGCTACTGCGGAATATCATGGTGGGCCTGAGTGGACTCGAACCACCGACCTCACGCTTATCAGGCGTGCGCTCTAACCAGCTGAGCTACAGGCCCATGAACGGATATACAAATGGAGCGGGTGATGGGAATCGAACCCACGACATCAGCTTGGAAGGCTGAGGTTTTACCACTAAACTACACCCGCAAAAATATGTATGGGGCGATTGATGGGAATCGAACCCACGAGTGCCAGAGCCACAATCTGGTGCGTTAACCACTTCGCCACAACCGCCATACTATCAATATTTTTTTATAAAAGTGGCTCGGGACGGAATCGAACCGCCGACACACGGATTTTCAGTCCGTTGCTCTACCAACTGAGCTACCGAGCCAAGTAGTCATTTTAAAAATGGCGGTCCGGACGGGACTCGAACCCGCGACCTCCTGCGTGACAGGCAGGCATTCTAACCAACTGAACTACCGGACCATTTTGGTTGTACTCAAAGAGCATTCCCCATTGGTAAATAAAATAATTTGGTTGCGGGGGCAGGATTTGAACCTGCGACCTTCGGGTTATGAGCCCGACGAGCTACCGAACTGCTCCACCCCGCGATGATATAAGTTTTTAAAAAATATGGCGGAGGAAGAGGGATTCGAACCCCCGCGGGCTTTGACACCCCTGTCGGTTTTCAAGACCGATCCCTTCAGCCGGACTTGGGTATTCCTCCGTATAGATGGTGGACCTTGTAGGACTCGAACCTACGACCGGACGGTTATGAGCCGTCTGCTCTAACCAACTGAGCTAAAGGTCCTTTATAGCGGCGGAGGGGATCGAACCCCCGACCTCACGGGTATGAACCGTACGCTCTAGCCAGCTGAGCTACACCGCCATGATCAAAATAATCTTTTAAAAGTGGAGCCTAGCGGGATCGAACCGCTGACCTCCTGCGTGCAAGGCAGGCGCTCTCCCAGCTGAGCTAAGGCCCCATAAAAGATGGTCGGGAAGACAGGATTCGAACCTGCGACCCCTTGGTCCCAAACCAAGTGCTCTACCAAGCTGAGCTACTTCCCGATCTTAATGGCGCGCCCGAGAGGAGTCGAACCCCTAACCTTTTGATCCGTAGTCAAACGCTCTATCCAATTGAGCTACGGGCGCTTATTGTATAATGCCGAGGGCCGGACTTGAACCGGCACGGTAGTCACCTACCGCAGGATTTTAAGTCCTGTGTGTCTGCCAATTCCACCACCCCGGCGTGGATGGTATAAGCGGAAGACGGGATTCGAACCCGCGACCCCCACCTTGGCAAGGTGGTGTTCTACCACTGAACTACTTCCGCATTACAGGATTTCTTTATTTTGTTTGGCTATGCGGGTGAAGGGACTTGAACCCCCACGTCATAAAGACACTAGATCCTAAGTCTAGCGCGTCTGCCAATTCCGCCACACCCGCATGAAAATGGTGAGCCATGAAGGACTCGAACCTTCGACCCTCTGATTAAAAGTCAGATGCTCTACCAACTGAGCTAATGGCTCGCTTTAAAAGCGACTTGTCTATCTTACCATATGAAAGTGGTGCCGGCAAGAGGACTTGAACCCCCAACCTACTGATTACAAGTCAGTTGCTCTACCAGTTGAGCTACACCGGCTTTATCTATCCCAACATTATGTAAGAATAAATATGGTGGAGGATGACGGGCTCGAACCGCCGACCCTCTGCTTGTAAGGCAGATGCTCTCCCAGCTGAGCTAATCCTCCACTATGTAGGAATCTCTCGATCCGACAAAGATTATTATATACAGGTTTTCATCATTTGTAAAGGCTATATTAAAAAAATTTTATTTCAATTTTCATTACGTATTTCTTTTAACAAATGACCGTTATTTCCTCTATTCAAACAGCGTGATCTAACGTTCATCACTTAAACTTGTCCACTCTATATTCTCTTTAAAAACGGGCAATTCCTTTATAAATATTAACATCTCACATTAGATACAGTATGTCCGAAATAGAATTATCTACTAATAACGATACAGAGCTCTTCTATCATCTATTAACCTAACTCTCTACTGGTTTAACTGAAACGCTCGATCTCTTTTGTTTTAATGTGTTTCACATGCTTGTAAATGAGTTAGAGTGTCCAAACATTCATCAAACAAGTGCAACCAACAGCATATTTTCTCAAGAAGCACAAAAAAGACCAGTTCCAAATGGAACTGATCCTTAGAAAAGCTTGGCGGCGTCCTACTCTCACAGGGGGAGACCCCCAACTACCATCGGCGCTGAAGAGCTTAACTTCCGTGTTCGGTATGGGAACGGGTGTGACCTCTTCGCTATCGCCACCAAACCTGATGGAGAGAATGTTCTCTCAAAACTAGATAACAATGTTCAAGCTTCACATTAGAATATAGGTTAAGTCCTCGATCTATTAGTATCTGTCAGCTCCACGTGTCACCACGCTTCCACCTCAGACCTATCAACCTGATCATCTTTCAGGGATCTTACTTCCTTGCGGAATGGGAAATCTCATCTTGAGGGGGGCTTCATGCTTAGATGCTTTCAGCACTTATCCCGTCCGCACATAGCTACCCAGCGATGCCCTTGGCAGAACAACTGGTACACCAGCGGTGCGTCCATCCCGGTCCTCTCGTACTAAGGACAGCTCCTCTCAAATTTCCTGCGCCCGCGACGGATAGGGACCGAACTGTCTCACGACGTTCTGAACCCAGCTCGCGTACCGCTTTAATGGGCGAACAGCCCAACCCTTGGGACCGACTACAGCCCCAGGATGCGATGAGCCGACATCGAGGTGCCAAACCTCCCCGTCGATGTGGACTCTTGGGGGAGATAAGCCTGTTATCCCCGGGGTAGCTTTTATCCGTTGAGCGATGGCCCTTCCATGCGGAACCACCGGATCACTAAGCCCGACTTTCGTCCCTGCTCGACTTGTAGGTCTCGCAGTCAAGCTCCCTTGTGCCTTTACACTCTGCGAATGATTTCCAACCATTCTGAGGGAACCTTTGGGCGCCTCCGTTACATTTTAGGAGGCGACCGCCCCAGTCAAACTGCCCACCTGACACTGTCTCCCTGCCCGATAAGGGCAGCGGGTTAGAAGGTCAATACAGCCAGGGTAGTATCCCACCGATGCCTCCACCGAAGCTAGCGCTCCGGTTTCCAAGGCTCCTACCTATCCTGTACAAGCTGTACCAACATTCAATATCAGGCTGCAGTAAAGCTCCACGGGGTCTTTCCGTCCTGTCGCGGGTAACCTGCATCTTCACAGGTACTATAATTTCACCGAGTCTCTCGTTGAGACAGTGCCCAGATCGTTGCGCCTTTCGTGCGGGTCGGAACTTACCCGACAAGGAATTTCGCTACCTTAGGACCGTTATAGTTACGGCCGCCGTTTACTGGGGCTTCAATTCGCACCTTCGCTTACGCTAAGCGCTCCTCTTAACCTTCCAGCACCGGGCAGGCGTCAGCCCCTATACTTCGCCTTACGGCTTCGCAGAGACCTGTGTTTTTGCTAAACAGTCGCCTGGGCCTATTCACTGCGGCTTCTCGGGGCTTTAACACCCTAAGAAGCACCCCTTCTCCCGAAGTTACGGGGTCATTTTGCCGAGTTCCTTAACGAGAGTTCTCTCGATCACCTTAGGATTCTCTCCTCGCCTACCTGTGTCGGTTTGCGGTACGGGCACCTCTCACCTCGCTAGAGGCTTTTCTTGGCAGTGTGGAATCAGGAACTTCGCTACTAAATTTCGCTCGCCATCACAGCTCAGCCTTCACGGGAAACGGATTTGCCTATTTCCCAGCCTAACTGCTTGGACGCGGATATCCAATACCGCGCTTACCCTATCCTCCTGCGTCCCCCCATTGCTCAAATGGTGAGGAGGTGGTACAGGAATATCAACCTGTTGTCCATCGCCTACGCCTTTCGGCCTCGGCTTAGGTCCCGACTAACCCTGAGCGGACGAGCCTTCCTCAGGAAACCTTAGGCATTCGGTGGACGGGATTCTCACCCGTCTTTCGCTACTCATACCGGCATTCTCACTTCTAAGCGCTCCACCAGTCCTTCCGGTCTGACTTCACAGCACTTAGAACGCTCTCCTACCACTGTTCGTAAGAACAGTCCGCAGCTTCGGTGATACGTTTAGCCCCGGTACATTTTCGGCGCAGAGTCACTCGACCAGTGAGCTATTACGCACTCTTTAAATGGTGGCTGCTTCTAAGCCAACATCCTGGTTGTCTAAGCAACTCCACATCCTTTTCCACTTAACGTATACTTTGGGACCTTAGCTGGCGGTCTGGGCTGTTTCCCTTTCGACTACGGATCTTATCACTCGCAGTCTGACTCCCAAGGATAAGTCATCGGCATTCGGAGTTTGACTGAATTCGGTAACCCGGTAGGGGCCCCTAGTCCAATCAGTGCTCTACCTCCGAGACTCTTACCTTGAGGCTAGCCCTAAAGCTATTTCGGAGAGAACCAGCTATCTCCAGGTTCGATTGGCATTTCACCCCTACCCACACCTCATCCCCGCACTTTTCAACGTGCGTGGGTTCGGGCCTCCATTCAGTGTTACCTGAACTTCACCCTGGACATGGGTAGATCACCTGGTTTCGGGTCTACGACCACGTACTCATGCGCCCTATTCAGACTCGCTTTCGCTGCGGCTCCGCATCTTCTGCTTAACCTTGCACGGGATCGTAACTCGCCGGTTCATTCTACAAAAGGCACGCCATCACCCTTTAACGGGCTCTGACTACTTGTAGGCACACGGTTTCAGGATCTATTTCACTCCCCTTCCGGGGTGCTTTTCACCTTTCCCTCACGGTACTGGTTCACTATCGGTCACTAGGGAGTATTTAGCCTTGGGAGATGGTCCTCCCGGATTCCGACGGAATTTCACGTGTTCCGCCGTACTCAGGATCCACTCTGGAGAGAACAACATTTCAGTTACAGGGCTGTTACCTTCTTTGGCGGGCCTTTCCAGACCTCTTCGCTTATATCGTTCCTTTGTAACTCCGTATAGAGTGTCCTACAACCCCAAGAGGCAAGCCTCTTGGTTTGGGCTGTTCCCGTTTCGCTCGCCGCTACTCAGGGAATCGCATTTGCTTTCTCTTCCTCCGGGTACTTAGATGTTTCAGTTCCCCGGGTATGCCTTCTCATACTCTATGTATTCAAGTATGGATACTACTCCATTACGAGCAGTGGGTTTCCCCATTCGGAAATCTCCGGATCAAAGCTTGCTTACAGCTCCCCGAAGCATATCGGTGTTCGTCCCGTCCTTCATCGGCTCCTAGTGCCAAGGCATCCACCGTGCGCCCTTTCTAACTTAACCATTTCTTACTTTAGAAAGAATCACTATGTGTGATGAACTTTGCATTGCATTCAATGTGAATGTATTACTTATTGTTATCTAGTTTTCAAAGAACAATCCTGTCTCGCTAGAGACATGTTTTGAAGGAATGATCCTTCAAAACTAAACAAGACGAAAACGCACGCTGCTCCATATATCCTTAGAAAGGAGGTGATCCAGCCGCACCTTCCGATACGGCTACCTTGTTACGACTTCACCCCAATCATCTGCCCCACCTTCGGCGGCTGGCTCCATAAAGGTTACCTCACCGACTTCGGGTGTTGCAAACTCTCGTGGTGTGACGGGCGGTGTGTACAAGGCCCGGGAACGTATTCACCGCGGCATGCTGATCCGCGATTACTAGCGATTCCAGCTTCACGCAGTCGAGTTGCAGACTGCGATCCGAACTGAGAACAGATTTATGGGATTGGCTAAACCTTGCGGTCTCGCAGCCCTTTGTTCTGTCCATTGTAGCACGTGTGTAGCCCAGGTCATAAGGGGCATGATGATTTGACGTCATCCCCACCTTCCTCCGGTTTGTCACCGGCAGTCACCTTAGAGTGCCCAACTAAATGCTGGCAACTAAGATCAAGGGTTGCGCTCGTTGCGGGACTTAACCCAACATCTCACGACACGAGCTGACGACAACCATGCACCACCTGTCACTCTGTCCCCGAAGGGAAAGCCCTATCTCTAGGGTTGTCAGAGGATGTCAAGACCTGGTAAGGTTCTTCGCGTTGCTTCGAATTAAACCACATGCTCCACCGCTTGTGCGGGCCCCCGTCAATTCCTTTGAGTTTCAGTCTTGCGACCGTACTCCCCAGGCGGAGTGCTTAATGCGTTAGCTGCAGCACTAAGGGGCGGAAACCCCCTAACACTTAGCACTCATCGTTTACGGCGTGGACTACCAGGGTATCTAATCCTGTTCGCTCCCCACGCTTTCGCTCCTCAGCGTCAGTTACAGACCAGAGAGTCGCCTTCGCCACTGGTGTTCCTCCACATCTCTACGCATTTCACCGCTACACGTGGAATTCCACTCTCCTCTTCTGCACTCAAGTTTCCCAGTTTCCAATGACCCTCCCCGGTTGAGCCGGGGGCTTTCACATCAGACTTAAGAAACCGCCTGCGAGCCCTTTACGCCCAATAATTCCGGACAACGCTTGCCACCTACGTATTACCGCGGCTGCTGGCACGTAGTTAGCCGTGGCTTTCTGGTTAGGTACCGTCAAGGTGCGAGCAGTTACTCTCGCACTTGTTCTTCCCTAACAACAGAGCTTTACGATCCGAAAACCTTCATCACTCACGCGGCGTTGCTCCGTCAGACTTTCGTCCATTGCGGAAGATTCCCTACTGCTGCCTCCCGTAGGAGTCTGGGCCGTGTCTCAGTCCCAGTGTGGCCGATCACCCTCTCAGGTCGGCTACGCATCGTCGCCTTGGTGAGCCATTACCCCACCAACTAGCTAATGCGCCGCGGGTCCATCTGTAAGTGACAGCCGAAACCGTCTTTCATCCTTGAACCATGCGGTTCAAGGAACTATCCGGTATTAGCTCCGGTTTCCCGGAGTTATCCCAGTCTTACAGGCAGGTTACCCACGTGTTACTCACCCGTCCGCCGCTAACATCCGGGAGCAAGCTCCCTTCTGTTCGCTCGACTTGCATGTATTAGGCACGCCGCCAGCGTTCGTCCTGAGCCAGGATCAAACTCTCCGAAAAAGTACAAAACCGAAGTTTTGTTTTTCGTCAGCGTTTGACTGACTACCTATGATGTTTCATAGGATTTTTTTATAAATACTCGAATTAACAGGTACGTTTTGTCTTGTTTAGTTTTCAAAGATCATCTTCGTCGTCTCTCAGAGGCGACTTTATTAATATAACATTCTATCAAGATAAAGTCAACAACTTTTTTCTTTATGTTATTTAATAACCGCGCTGTTTTAGCGACGAATACAAATATAACACCTTTTGAGAGAGGAAACAAGTATTTTTTCTAAATAATTTATTTTTTCTTATCTCTCCTATATAATCATACAAAAATTGATTGTCACAGGAATTCTCTATTGTTGATCCTGAAGGTCTTTAGTATATTTATAATAGAAGAAAACTAAATAACCGCAGGGGGAGCTTTGTGCTGAGAGTGAACATTCGTTGTTCTGACCCTTTGAACCTGTCAGTTAATACTGAAGTAGGAATGTGGATTCAATTGAATACATGTGGTGTATTCAACTCGATATGTTTTTCTATGAATAACATACTCATCCTTACACGGTCTCTCCTTGCTCAATTCATGAAAAGGGAGATTTTTTTATGCAGCAATCAAATCAATTGGTACGACTGATGGAAATCGCAATTATGACTTCACTTGCACTAGTATTAGATTACTTATCAGGTCTCTTTTTAAGAATGCCGAACGGCGGATCTCTTGCGCTGATTATGATACCCGTCATTCTTATGTCTATTAGATGGGGAATATCAACCGGGTTTATCATTGGTGTGCTTATTGCAGGCCTTCAGCTGATGAATGGCCCTATTATCGCTACACCAGTTCAAGGATTTCTCGATTATTTCGTCGCATCTGTTGTCATTTCCCTAAGCGGCCTATTTTCTGGATTGATTAAAAAAGCCATTCAGGATCAAAAGCGAAAGCAGCAATTCTTCTATATTACCTTATCCGTATTTGTTGCAAGTTTCTTTAGACTGTTGACGTTCTTTATCTCTGGTGTTGTTTTCTTTTCTCATTATGCACCAAAAGGAACTCCAGGTTGGGTTTACTCTTTAATTTATAACAGCACATATATGGTTCCTTCATTTATTATTTGCAGTATCGTTCTTTGCATACTCATACCAAGTGCATCTCGTTTGGTTTTTCCGCACCAAAAATAACTGGCTGATTTCAGCTGGTTATTTTTTTATGCATAATTTGCCGCTCTATGGAATCTATTAATAGTAGAAGATTTCATGTTGGAGGTACGCCAATGAACCCTTACTCCATTATGCTGTGCTGCTATATTCTCAGTCTTGCTTATTTTTTGGCAGGTTTCCATGAAGCTTTAAAAATAGCAGGAATAAAAGGAAAAGTAGAAGCTTCTCCTCTTATCTCTTATATGTTGCTAGCTGTGCTTTTCACTTTTTTCTCTCATTATTATTGGAAGCTGACGATTTAATTCGGTGTAGATGGTCATTTAATACAGGCAGCTCCCACCCATACCCTATTTCATCATGCTTCTCGCCAGCCAGCTCGAACTGGCTGGTAACGACAAAATGAGGTTGAAGCTTTTGATAAAAATGCTTTGCCGAATTTTGTTCAAATACCCACAGCATTATATTCTGATACCCTTTCTCTATTAAATAACTCACTCCTTCTGCAATTAAAGCGATACCTGCTCCTGATCTCTGTTTCTCTTGCAATAAATAGATCGCGTAAAGTTCTCCATCATATGTTGGATAGCGCTCATCACGTTGTTTTCCAAAAGAAGCAAAACCAAATACCCCCTCGGCATCTTCTGCGACAAACGTCCCTTCAAGTGACCTTCTTCTCCAGCTCTCTTCTCGATCTTCTATATTTAAACCATCCAAATAATCCTGATTAATAATGCCTTGATAAGTCGTCTGCCAGCTCTTCACATGTATTTCGGCAATTTTAGGAATATCTTGTTGTACAGCATGCCTCACCTTCATTCGCGCCACTCCTTCTCACTGTTTTCATCCTATCTTTATTATGATAAATTCCTATTTCCTAAAATTCAATCAATAAAGGATATTCGTTGACATTTTGTCAACACGCCTTTATATTGGGTACGACTTCTTTTATAGAAGAGTTGATACATCATACAAAGGATGGCGTAAAATGGATTCTAAAACAACTGAGCTTGGGTCTCTCTTAAAGGAAAGATTGCAACAACGTTCTCTATCTTTAAGAGAGCTCAGCACGTACACAGGAATTGATAAAGCGACACTGTCTCGAATCATGAATGGAAAAAGAAAACCAACTTTGAATCATCTGCAGCGGCTTTCAGATTCTCTGAACCTATCATTAGATCAACTATTAGCTGCTTCAGGGTTTCCAATCAAAAACGAAAAGGTACATAGTGATACGTTCATACAAACGGTCGTAGAGATCGAAAAAACACTGAAAGATGAGAAGGTCTACGACGGTACATTTAGTCAGACCAAATTGAAACAAAAGCTAAACGAATATGAGACCTATAGCCAAACAAACGAGGGAAAAGAAACGATCTCAGCAAAGTTTGAGAAAAAGATGGAGGCGGTAAACGGCGCCGGGCCATTCCTTCAGCATTTGAAAGACATGTACAGCTTATTTATGACCGAACGAGGTACTTCTCGAGAATTAATGCTGATGGGGGGCACACTCCTTTATTTCATTATGCCTGTTGACTTAATACCAGATTTTATTTTTCCGATCGGCTATATTGATGATGCTGCGGCTGTGAAAATCGTCATAGACCAGCTGACAAATAGGTAGCAGGAAAAGAAGCTATGAAAAAACAGTACAACATTGACTTCATACTTTTACTCACTGTGATTTGTTTATTTGTCATCAGCCTGATAGCTGTATATAGCGGATCAGGACAGTATGAATCGCAGGATATGTTTTATTTCGTCAAAAGACAAATTTTCTGGTATATCGTCGGTTTCGGTCTTATGGCCGTTGCTGCATACTTTGATTATGAACTTCTTGAGCGTTTATCTTTTCGGTTATTTACAGGTGGTATTTTTCTCATTATTCTTGTGCATTTTTTCGGAACGAGTCAAAACGGATCCCAAAGATGGATCAGCTTCGGTTCAATTAAAGTTCAGCCATCAGAGTTCATGAAAATTTTTGTGATCCTGCTGCTAGCGGCTGTCTTGAACCAATACAAGCATCAGCGATTTTCGTTTAAAGAAAGCATCATTCCTACAAGTAAAATCGTTTGCTGGACCGTTGTCCCTTTTTTCCTCATTTTAATTCAGCCTGATTTAGGGACAGCGCTCGTGATATTATCTATCGCCTTTACACTGATGCTTGTGTCAGGAATTTCTAGCAAGATGATGGCCGCATTAATGGCTTCTTTTCTTGCACTTCTTTCATTTTTGGTCTACTTACACAACGAACACTTTGAGCATTTCACAAAAATCATTAAGCCACATCAGCTTGATCGCATTTATGGCTGGCTCTCTCCCGATGAATTTGATTCAACATACGGGTATCAGCTGAAACAATCGATGCTCGGCATTGGATCAGGTCAATTATCAGGTAGCGGTTTTACACAGGGGCATCAAGTACAAGGAGGTAATATCCCTGAAGCGCATACGGATTTTATCTTTGCCGTCATTGGTGAGGAGTTTGGTTTTATCGGCGCCTCCCTTTTGATGTGTTTGTACTTAATGATGATTTACCGAATCATTCATGTGGCTATGCATGCTAATACGCTTTATGGATTGTACATATGTGCAGGAGTCGTTGGGCTGATCGTGTTTCAAGTTTTCCAAAACGTAGGGATGACAATCGGTTTAATGCCTGTGACGGGACTTGCGCTTCCTTTTATCAGTTATGGAGGCAGTGCGCTATTGACTAACATGATCGCCATTGGCCTCGTGTTTAGTGTCAATATCAGGTCATCATCCTATATGTTTGGAGACAACTGGAATTGAAGAGGATGGCATTTCTTCTATCTCATTTCAAAAAAGTTGACCGCGTTCTTGCTGGAACGATTGTGTTCCTCTGCTTATTTGGTTTACTGATGGTGTACAGTGCAAGTTATCCTTTAGGAGAAGTAAAGTATGAGAAGGGCAGCTATTTCTTTATCAAACAATGGCAATGGCTCCTGATTGGGGGATTCTTTTTCTTCATTGCCGCTCTTTTCCCTTATCAGATTTATCGTAAATGGATGAAATGGCTTGTCATGCTGTCATTGCTATGTCTCATCCTAGTCCTGATTCCTGGAATCGGTGTTGTCAAAAACAATTCACAGCGGTGGATTCAGCTGGGCTCTCTTATGCTCCAACCTTCTGAAGCTGTGAAACTAGTGATGGTGATCTATTTTGCCTATGTGTACGCGAAAAAACAGGCGTACATTACATCTTTTAAAAAAGGCGTGCTGCCGCCACTCATCCTTTTAAGTCTTGTTTTTTTATTAATCTTAAAGCAGCCTGATTTAGGCACAGCTGTGTCTATTTTATCAAGCTGTGGCATCATTTTATTATGTGCTGGGCTGAAAACGCGCCATCTTATTTTGCTAGGATCGACTGCCGTAGCAGGTATCACTTTTTTTGCAGTGACAGCACCTTACCGTTTGAAGCGGCTGACTTCTTTTCGTGATCCTTTTCAGTATGAAGATGGAGATGGCTATCAGCTGATTCATTCGTATCTCGCAATGAATTCAGGCGGACTGACAGGGAATGGCTTAGGCGGGAGTATTCAAAAGCTAGGCTTTCTCCCCGAAGCCCATACGGATTTTATTATGGCCATTATCAGTGAAGAGCTGGGCATCATGGGGATTTTGATTGTGATGGGTGCATATCTACTCATCATGTATCGCGCAATGCGAATTGTGCGGGCTTTACATGACCCTTTTGGAAAACTGTTAACGATCGGGCTTACGTTTCAAATCATGCTCCAAGCAGTCTTTAATTTAGGTGCTGTCTTTGGTCTTCTTCCGATCACAGGCATTCCGCTTCCCTTCATTAGTTATGGCGGCTCCTCCCTAGTGTTCATGATGATATCTGCTGGTATTCTCGTAAATCTTTCTTCATATGTAAAAAGGAATCCATATCGGGCGCATGCCAAATAGACACCTTCTGTTGGAAGGTGTCTATTGATTTTATTCTTCTATTTGAGTATCAGCGATCTCTTTTTTTCTTGGTTGTTTGATTTCATTCGTTAGTTCCTGAATGCTTTGCTTCACATTGCCTTTGCCGGAAAAGTTCTCAATAATTTCTTTGACATCAATTCCAGAGGATGCTTTCAGGCTTTCTTGCAGACTGGACATGAGGTTTGTAGCATAGCCAGTGACTTTATTGGCACCGCTACCTTCTCCGTTACCTCCCGTATCCACAACCGTAATTTTATCAATGTTAGAAAGTGGTGCAGAGACTTGCTTCGCATATTCAGGAAGCATTTTCACAATCATATCAAGGATTGCTGCCTGACCATACTGTTCGAATGCTTCAGCGATTTTCTCTTTCGCTTCCGCTTCCGCAAGTCCTTTCAGTCTAATGACTTCTGCTTCTGTTTCCCCTTTCGCACGATCAGCTTCCGCTTTGGCAAGCCCGTCAATTCGGACTTTCTCAGCTTCTGCTTTTGCCATTGCTTCAATGCTGTATTTCTTGGCATCTGCTTCAGCGAGGCGTTTCGCTTTTTCCGCCGCAGCTGACTGCTCAACCGCATAACGATCCGCATCTGCTTTCTTTTTCACTTCAGAATCGTATTGACGCTCACGACGCTGGATCTCTTTTTCTTCTAATTCAATTTGCTTCTGACGTTCAATGATTTTCACTTGCATTTCTTGTTCAGTTACGTGCTGACGGTTACGTGCTGTTTCAAGATCGTACGCTTGGTCGGCACTTGCTTTTGCTGTATCTTGTTCACGTCTGAATTCTGCTCTTTTCAGCTCATTGATCTTTTCTGCTTCAGCGATTTCAGTGGCACGCTCAAGCTCAGATTTCTTCGCATCTTTATCTGCTTCTGCACGTTTGATACGTGTTTCTTTATCTGCTTCTGCTGTTGCAATATCTGCATCGCGTTTCACTTGGGCAATTCTAGGTTTACCTAGTGATTCTAAATAGCCATTTTTATCACGGACATCTTTGATTGTAAACGATACAATGACAAGGCCCATTTTCGCTAGATCTTGAGAAGCGACACGCTGTACTTCTTGAGAAAATTTCTCTCTGTTTTTATAAATCTCTTCAACTGTCATTGACCCTAAAATGGAGCGAAGGTGTCCTTCTAAAACTTCTCTCGCTTCGTTTTCGCGGTCTTCTTTTGTTTTACCTAAAAATTGCTCTGCAGCAGTAGCAATTTCTTCAATCGATCCGCCGATTTTAATGATGGCTGTTCCGTCCGCCATGACTGGAACACCTTGTTCAGTATAGACTTCAGGTGTTGAAACATCTAGCTTGCTAGATAGTAAGCTGAGCGGCTCTGCTTGTTGAAAAACAGGGAGTACAAAGGTACCTCCTCCTCTTACAATCTTAATCTTGTTTCCACCTTCATCCACGTGGACATTTTTACTTCCTAGGTAACTTCCTGTGACGATTAACGCTTCATCTGGACCTGCAGTCCGGTATTTCGAAACAAATACACCAATAAGTGCAATCAGAATCACAAGCACAATTCCAATGATAATCAAAATGGTTGTTCCTGGCATAGCATTCCCTCCTAGATTTCTTCATTTGGTATAACTGATAAGACGCCTTTGTTCACTTCGACGACCAGTACCTGAGTTCCATATGGAATCTCCTCTTCGTCGAAACTGACGGCAGGCTTTGAGATTTTCCCGCTATTACTAATTAACAGCACTTCTCCAAACCCGTCTTTTGGAACAGATACAATGATCTCCCCAGTTCTTCCTTTTAAGTCGGCCTCCGTATATGAGAGAGATTCTTCAGCTGAGGAAAGCGGGACTAAGACAAATACATTCAAACAGGTCACAAGAACTACTGCGAGGATGGCAGATAAGACTGCGCCAAGTCCACTCCCTACAATTGCTGTTTTTTCAGAGATAAACCCTCCAGCCGAGAAAAAGGTAAGAAATGCGAGAATTAATGTTGGTTGAAGGAATGGAACAGGAATCGCTTCAAACAATCCATCAAATACATCGCCGAAAAAGACGAAAACAAGTGTCAGGATTCCTGATATCATCAATATGTATAAATACAGCGTCTGAAGTGGCAGCCCGAACACATCCATCTTCCTCACCCTTTCTTCATGAAATGAACAGCCTTTGTTTCATTTAGACCATGCTCACCTCCAATGTATTCCTTCTAACAGGTAATACGAACCACTTTTGTAAAGGTTTCAAATTTCCTCACAATTCTTCACAGGAATTCGCCGATAGCTAAAGAATGATTGTCATGTACCAGTATGTTAAAATTTGATCTTGAGGTGATGAAAATGAGTTTATTACATGATGCAAGACAAGAATTGTGGCAAGAGCTACAAGGTTTGAACGAAGAACAATTGAATCAAAAATTATCTGATGATACTTGGAGTATTCAAGAGGTGGCAGAGCATTTAAAGAAGATGGACCTCGTGGCAGCAAAACATCTAGCTGCTGAGGGAAAAAAAGCACCGATCAAAGAATATGAGCCAAAGCCGGTGGAAATGGCAGAGGATCGTTCTAGAAAAGCGACTGCGCCTAGTATTGTTGAGCCAGAGCGCAAGCATGTGACACCTACACATTTAAAAGATGAGCTCGATACAGCACGTGAGCAGCTCAATCAAATTTTATCAACATTTACTGAGGATGATTTCAAGCGCGTCATTGCACACCCTGTGTTTGAAGAGTTATCCCTTAAGCAATATCTTGATTTTATCGGCGCACACGAAAAACGCCATATCCATCAAATCAAAGAAATTAAAGAACAGCTATAAGACATAAAAAAGACTCCCTTTTGGGAGCCTTTTCAGCGTGTAGACAAACCCTCGCATTCGGTGTCAGTCCTGCGTGCTGGTGCTCACGAATGTCAAATTCGCTCCGCGCCAGTACTCGTCCTTCCTAGACTTCAAAGGTTTTCTATCACGCTGAGCTGAAAAGAAGACAAAGGGCTAAAATAAAGATCATTTTAGCCTTTTTTCATTGTTACACTGTTTTAGGTGTTAGATCAAAACAGCGAGCATAAATCCAGTTGTACGCTTTTTCGTTTAGATCTCTTGGGTTTCCAATTGTTTGCGGATCTTTCATTGCTTCTTTAGATAAGCGGTCAATCATATCTTTTGATACACCTTGTTCTTCTAATGAAGGAACTTCTAGGTCTTCCACTAAATCATACATCCAGTTCACTGCTGCTTTTGCGGCTTCCTCTGTTGACATTCGGCTAATATCAATTCCAAATGCTCGCGCAATACGAGCAAATTTTTCGGGATACCCTTTCCAGTTATACTCCATCACCGGTCCCATCATTGCTGCGACACACTGACCGTGCGCTACAGGAATAATGCCTCCGAGTGTTTGACTCATCGCATGTGCAGCTCCAGCTGACTCGCTTCCATAAGAAAGCCCGGCAAGCATTGCAGCTTGTGCCATTCCATACCTGGCTTCTAAGTCCTCACCATCGGCAAAGGCACGGCGAATATAATGAGCTGCATATTCAATGGCCATGAGCGCGACCGCATCTGTAATAGGCTGAGCAAATTTCATTGTATAGCATTCAATGGCGTGTGCAAGTGCATCAATTCCAGTCATTGCTGTCACATGAGGCGGCATGGATACATGAAGCTCTGGATCAATGACTGTGAGGTGAGCTGCAATGAGCGGGCCACCTGTGTTGAATTTGAATTCTCTTTCTTCATCTGTAATCACTGCCCACTGCGTTACTTCTGAACCTGTACCAGCCGTTGTTGGAATAGTGGTTAAAGGTGGGATTCTCTTTTCAAGCGGTTTTTTTCCCTCTGCCGCTTCGTAATCAAGGACTGAGCCTTCATGCGTCGCTTCTACACCGATCGCCTTCGCTGTATCCATTGAGCTTCCGCCGCCTACTGCAACTAATCCATTACAGCCTTCTTTTTCATATAACGCAGAGCCTTCATTCACTAACCGGACTGGCGGGTTTGGCTCTACTTTATCAAATAGCACCACATCGATTTGTGCTTCTTTTAATGAAGCAATCACTGGATCTACCACGCCCGCCAGGTAAATACCTGGGTCTGTTACAAGTAATACCTTTGAGACACCGTATGCTTTTACTTCTTCCCCAACATGTTTCACTGCACCGATGCCATGTTTGATGACAGTCGGAATTTCAAATGTATGGAATTTCTGCATGCTTTCAATTTTCATATTTAATGTCATATAGAATCTCCTCCAAATGTGTGATTTTTATTGAAACCAACGAATCGCTTCAGGTTTTGTATTACGATATACATGCTTCAGCTCCGTATATTCCTCGAGCCCGGTGCGCCCTAATTCACGTCCTAGACCTGATTGTTTATATCCGCCCCAAGGTGCTTGAGCGAAATAAGGATGGAAATCATTGATCCAAACTGTGCCTAATCTTAATTGACGAGCGACTCTTTCGGCCTTGCTGATATCAGTAGACCACACGGCTCCTGCTAATCCATAAATTGTATCGTTTGCCAGCTCAATCACTTCTTCCTCTGTACGGAAGGATTCAACTGTCAATACTGGGCCAAAGACTTCTTCCTGGACAATCCGCATCTCTGACGTGCAGCCTGAGAAAATCGTTGGCAAGTAGAAGAACCCATTTGAAAGCTCCTCTGCGTCAGGTCTTTTTCCGCCTGTTTCTAATTTGGCGCCTTCATCTAACCCAATGCTGACGTATTTTTCTACTTTTTCTCGATGCTCAGCTGAGATGAGCGGGCCGCTTTGGGTTCCTTCATCAAAGCCGTTGCCTAGCTTGATTTTTTTCGTACGCTTCACCAGTTCTTCTAAAAATTCATCATGAATGGATTCTTCCACTAGCAAACGTGAACCTGCTGAACACACTTGCCCTGAATGGAAAAACACAGCATTCATTGCCTGGTCAACCGCTACGTCTAAATCAGCATCTTGAAACACAATATTCGGATTTTTCCCGCCGAGCTCAAGGGCGATTTTCTTCACATTCCCACTGGCTCCCTGCATGATTTTCTTGCCTGTTTCAATACCGCCTGTAAATGAAATCAAATCTACTTGATCATTCAGCAAGCTCATCACCAACCGTTGCACCTGGCCCAAGGACTAGGTTCGCAACCCCTGCTGGAATGCCTGCTTCTTCCATGAGTTTGAATACTTTGATCGTGGTGAGTGGTGTAATTTCACTTGGCTTTAATACGATTGTATTCCCCGCCGCTAGAGCAGGAGCGATTTTCCAGCTCGCTTGAAGCAATGGATAGTTCCAAGGAGTAATTTGCCCGCATACACCGACAGGCTCTCTGACTAATTCACTTTTTGAGTTCGGGATCGGCGATGCAATGATTTCCCCACCATCTTTGTCGGCAAGCCCTGCATAATATTGGAACACGTTCGCAATATCGTCCATATCAGCTTTGCTTTCCTCTACTGTTTTACCAGTATCAAGCGATTCCAATTTGGCTAGTTCATCAAGATCACGTCTAATCAATTCAGCAATCTTAAACACCATATTTCCTCTTTCAAGTCCAGGCAAGTTTGCCCAGTCACCTTGATCGAAGGCTTTTCTCGCTGCCTTAATGGCGAGCTGCGCGTCATTTCTTGATCCTTCACTGACTGTCGCGATCACTTCTTGATTAAATGGATTGATGATATCCCGCGTGTCGCCACTTTTGGCGCCAACCCATTGTCCATCTATAAATAGTGTTTGACTCATAGAAGGAACCTCCTCTGATTCTTTTCAATAAATTTGTTAAATAAAAATTTAACGTTTTGAACATAATTAACGTATCATGTTCAAATTTTTCTGTCAAAGGGAGATATGCTTCATTTTCTTTTGACATTTTGCATTCTTTCGTTAACATATAGTCCATAAAGATTTTTTTGAACGTATTGAATTCTCTAAATAGAAAGCAGGGACAAGATGAAAAAGCAGGAGCAGTCACAAGCAGAGGATCGTTTTTTAGCTGCTAAAGATCTAGTCATTGATTCCATAGCTGAAACGATGGATCTCTATGGAATTACACGAAGTGCTGGTATTCTCTATGGGACCATGTATTTAAATGAAGAAATGACGCTGGATGAAATGCGTGAAGAGCTGCAAATGAGCAAGCCAAGTATGAGTACGGGTGTGAAAAAACTCCAAGACATGAATATTGTCAAAAAGACCTTTCACCGAGGACGAAGAAAACATAGCTTTGTTGCTGAAAAAGACTTTTTTAAGTTTTTCATGAACTTCTTTCCACAAAAATGGGAACGAGAGGTCGAGGTCAATTTAGCGGCGATAGAAGAAGCGCAAGTGCGGCTTCAAGAGGTGGCACGTGATGATCAGCTGGAGGAACATATAAGAGAGGAAGCGCAGCAGCTCATAGAGCAGCTTGAAAGCTCAAAAGCCTACTATGACTGGCTGAGACGCTTAGCAGACTCTGTTCATTCAGGGGAAATCTTTGACTATATCCCGATTGATCAGAAAGATAAATAGAAGATGTGTGTGCGTTTTAAAGCTTGAATTTTACAGGAGGATTGATTATAATAAATTATGTCGTAACACATCGGGGCATTAGCTCAGCTGGGAGAGCGCTACGCTGGCAGGGTGAACGACATCACCCGAAGCAAACAGACGTTCTCTGAAAAAGACTGATTTAATAAGGTTCTATGATGAGCCTTTCTGATTATAAATTTTCATTTCTGAACAAAACTGAAAGGGTTGGTCCCCAATCCGTCCCCATAAAAAAACAGACCCTTCATGGTCTGTTTTAATTTTACCTATACGTTTTGAATTGATATATCTTTTAGGAGCATTGTCGAGTTTAAATGTCATATTTACAAAGCCCGATTTTGCATCATTCCAGCTTTTTTAGTAGTGCTTTTTCGAATGAATTAGAACGGGATGACTCTGTTAAAGTCATCCCTGAGTTTCAATTACGTGATTAATATATCAACACTCTTAACCCACTGTGGAATCACCAAAACTATCTTAGATTACAACGACCTCGTTTCCTGTTTAATTGATATATTTAATTTGCGCGGCTAGAGTTAAGACTTTCTCAATATTGGAGCCAAATTACCTGCGACTATAATACTTTTTCCAACCAATACAGTGCTACGCAACTATCTTACTAATATATAGCAAACGAAGCTGGTGTTCTATTTATTACAATCCAGAGCTATCATGATTAAAAACACTAACTCCTCCTGTTAATAGAACACCATAATACCAACACACATTACAAAGTTATCCAACTAACTATCGTTGCTAAGTCAATATATAAACCTAATATAAACGGATTAATATCAACCAATCCTGTTACTACTGTGATCAACTGATTTTGACAACAGTAAATCTTACCTGATTTATTGAAATAGCCTGCCCGCTAACATTCCTTAATTGAAGTGTACTTCCTGCAGCAACTTGAGGTGCAAAACCGATAGCTGTTACTTCTAGACCAGCTGTGGTTGCGTTAACTCTACCACTAGCGATAGCAAAAACACCATTGAGGATTATATCAATGAAAAGCGGACCAGCTTGCCCAGCATCAGCGGAAACAATTGCCTTTAAGTCATAAGTACCACTTTGTGGTAAGACAAGAGTATCTGGAGGAGTCAAAGTTATATTATCAAAGAAATTATTCCCAATTAATGGAATATTAGCATTATCAGCAATGGTTTCAGGAACGAATCTAGCAATAGCAGCAGAGGCTGTTGCAAGCGTTCCCGTTGCTCCTGTATCTCCTGTGGCTCCGGTTGCTCCCGTTGCTCCTGTGGCTCCGGTTGGTCCGGTTGCTCCTGTGGCTCCGGTTGCTCCCGTGGCTCCCGTTGCACCTGTATCTCCTGTGGCTCCGGTTGCGCCGGTTGCTCCCGTGGCTCCTGTATCTCCTGTGGCTCCTGTTGGTCCGGTTGCTCCTGTGGCTCCGGTTGCTCCCGTGGCTCCGGTTGCTCCCGTGGCTCCTGTATCTCCTGTGGCTCCTGTTGGTCCGGTTGCTCCCGTGGCTCCTGTATCTCCTGTGGCTCCTGTTGGTCCGGTTGCTCCCGTGGCTCCCGTGGCTCCTGTGGCTCCTGTTGGTCCGGTTGCTCCCGTGGCTCCTGTGGCTCCTGTTGGTCCGGTTGCTCCCGTTGCACCTGTATCTCCTGTGGCTCCTGTTGGTCCGGTTGCTCCTGTGGCTCCGGTTGCTCCTGTGGCTCCCGTGGCTCCTGTATCTCCCGTTGCTCCTGTTGCTCCGGTTGCTCCCGTTGCACCTGTATCTCCTGTGGCTCCTGTTGGTCCGGTTGCTCCCGTGGCTCCGGTTGCTCCCGTGGCTCCCGTGGCTCCTGTATCTCCCGTTGCTCCTGTTGCTCCGGTTGCTCCCGTTGCACCTGTATCTCCTGTGGCTCCGGTTGCTCCTGTTGCTCCCGTGGCTCCGGTAGGACCGGTGGCTCCCGTTGCACCTGTATCTCCTGTCGCTCCGGTAGGGCCGGTGGCTCCTGTATCTCCTGTCGCTCCGGTAGGGCCGGTGGCTCCTGTCGCTCCGGTAGGGCCGGTGGCTCCTGTATCTCCTGTCGCTCCGGTAGGGCCGGTGGCTCCTGTCGCTCCGGTAGGGCCGGTGGCTCCTGTATCTCCTGTCGCTCCGGTAGGGCCGGTGGCTCCTGTTGCACCAGTATCTCCTGTCGCTCCGGTAGGACCGGTGGCTCCCGTGACACCCGTTGCACCTGTATCTCCTGTTGCTCCGGTAGGGCCGGTGGCTCCCGTGGCTCCCGTTGGACCAGTTGCTCCCGTTACGCCGGTGGCTCCTGTTGCACCAGTATCTCCTGTCGCTCCGGTAGGACCGGTGGCTCCCGTGACACCCGTTGCACCTGTATCTCCTGTTGCTCCGGTAGGACCGGTGGCTCCCGTTGCACCTGTATCTCCTGTCGCTCCGGTAGGGCCGGTGGCTCCTGTCGCTCCGGTAGGGCCGGTGGCTCCTGTATCTCCTGTCGCTCCGGTAGGGCCGGTTGCTCCTGCACCTGCTATCAATGTGTAATCTGGAGACGTACCTGGTGTTCCTGTTGGGGGCGCGGTATTTACGATATACGTACTGCCATTGGATGTCACCACTTGACCCACTGGATAAGTTGGGGCTACTACTGGATCAAATGGCACAATTCCTGTTAATCCTACTCCCGTGGCTCCTGTGGCTCCGGTTGCGCCTGTATCTCCTGTGGCTCCTGTGGCTCCTGCTGCTCCTGTTGCGCCGGTTGCTCCTGCTGCTCCTGTTGCGCCGGTTGCTCCCGTTGGACCTGTGGCCCCGGTTGCGCCGGTGGCTCCGGTAGGGCCGGTGGCTCCCGTGACACCCGTGGCTCCCGTATCTCCTGTCGCTCCGGTAGGGCCGGTGGCTCCCGTATCTCCTGTCGCTCCGGTAGGACCGGTTGCACCTGTATCTCCTGTGGCTCCCGTTGCACCTGTATCACCTGTCGCTCCGGTAGGACCGGTTGCACCTGTATCTCCTGTGGCTCCCGTTGCACCTGTATCACCTGTCGCTCCGGTAGGACCGGTTGCACCTGTATCTCCTGTGGCTCCCGTTGCACCTGTATCTCCTGTGGCTCCGGTAGGGCCGGTGGCTCCCGTGACACCCGTGGCTCCCGTATCTCCTGTCGCTCCGGTAGGACCGGTGGCTCCTGTATCTCCCGTATCTCCTGTCGCTCCGGTAGGGCCGGTGGCTCCTGTATCTCCTGTCGCTCCTGTGGCTCCTGTGGCTCCTGTGGCTCCTGCTGCTCCTGTTGCGCCGGTGGCTCCCGTTGGACCTGTGGCCCCGGTTGCGCCGGTGGCTCCCGTATCTCCGGTTGCACCTGTCGCTCCGGTAGGGCCGGTGGCTCCTGTATCTCCCGTGGCTCCTGTTGCTCCTGCTGCTCCTGTTGCTCCCGTTGCTCCCGTTGGACCTGTGGCCCCGGTTGCGCCGGTGGCTCCTGTGGCTCCTGTATCTCCTGTCGCTCCGGTAGGACCGGTGGCTCCTGTTGCTCCTACTCCTGGTCCCGTTGGACCTGTTGGACCTGTTGGACCTGCTGGGCCTCTTCTACCTCTACCCCCTGGACGACCTTGGATGACACACACACAAGGATCCTTTCCACAGCAAGGATTTTTCACTGGTTTTTGTTTTTCCTTTCTTACAGCTATCACACTCCCAGTCATAATCTTCATACGAACCATACCAACTTCCTCGTTTATTATTATTTCCCGAATGAGATGTACATAATTTTCCACAACACCTACACCTTTTCATAAAATCACCTCTTTGACATCTTATGCACCTGATCTACATTAGTGAGATTGTTTAGCAAAATGAATAAAAAGTCTAAATTAACAGATGATTTATAACAACATTTTTATTATTGATAAATATGTATAATGTTCTTTTTCTTATATAGTTTTCAAAAAAGCATTAGTAAGGAATTACAATAAATTATTCCCCTCCACAAGAAAAGAAAAATAAGATAAAGACACAAAAAGAAAAGACCTCCCCATAGGGGGAGATTTTTTCTAGATGGGGTAAAACCATGAAAGATGAAAGACATGCGGTCTGTATACTATATGTAAGTGGAATTGGAAAAGTGATTATTTATAAATTTTGAGTTATAACCACTAGAAGATTTGGGTAAAATATGTAAGGGAAACCTCCTCTAACGCTTGTGAATAGAAAAAGACCTCATATGATGTGAGGTCTTTTTTATCTTGTTACTTATTTCAATGCTTTTTGAAGAGCTGTTTTAGTCTTTGGTCCATAGATGCCGTCAGCGCTAAGACCATGCATGAGCTGGAATCGTTTGACCGCATTCGCAGTTTTTGGTCCATAATAGCCATCAATCCCGTTGTTTTTAGCTCCCTTTTCAGGATAGAAATAAACAGCAGCCAGAGCCTCCTGTAATGCTTTTACTCCAGCGCCCTTTGTCAAAGGCTTGGTTACTTTAATAATGCCAGATGGCAAGTTAACTGATTTTTTAGGTTTACTTGCTTTTGGCTTGGAAGGTGTATTTTTGACAGGTGTCGCTTTTGTCGGCTTTGCTGTTGCCTTTTTACTCGTATGAGCGGTTGCAATACCCGCTTTGAAGGAATCCCAACGATTCAACAGCTTGCGAGGACAATTTTTGCCGCTCCATCTCTTATGTCGCACGACGTTGGCCAGCGGAATACCTTGCTCTGTCATCAGCTTACGAATTAGCCATTGGGCGTTCTCTACCGCCTTTTCAAAATTGCCGTCTGCGTTTTCACAAATTTCAATTCCAATTGACTTCATGTTACCCGTTCCCCGACCATCTCCCGCATGCCATCCGTTTTCGTTTAACGGCAGATGTTGATAAATGACTTTATCATCCACTGTAAAGTGCCAGCTTGTAGCTGTATTAGGTTTTTTCACATAATTAACATGACGCAAGGCATTTGCTCCTTGGTCAGTGTTAGCTGTGTTATGGACTGTAATATATAGCGGCTTCATGTAATTGCCTGGGCGGTTCCTATTGCTTCTCGGAATAAAATCTTTAATGATCTTTACCACGTTTATCGTCTCCTTTGATCAATTAAATATAAAAAGAGCCACCTTGTGTGGCAGCCCTTTATTTCGTTAATCCTTTTTGTTGCAGCGTTTCTTTCTGCTTCTGTCCTTTAGATGTCACATAGTTGTTTTTGAACCATGCAACAAGGGTTGTGACAATTAGATCACAGCTGATGACGGCAAATACTTGATTTCTGTCCCAGCTGACAAAAATATTTATGATGCGATCAAAGACAAGGGAACCTGTACTTTCTGGAACCTATTTAAAAGCACATGGAACTGGATTAAATCATCATGGGTAGTGCTTGCTGCTTGGTTTAAGAAATCAAACCAACTCCAGAAACACTAAAATTAATTTCTAAAGCATATCAATGTGATTATGAAGAATTAATGATCAAAGCTGGTTACATCGATGAGAGTGAGACAAGTAATTCTGAAAGTCCCAAACTGACTCAGTATCAAAGAAAGATTTATGAGTGGGCAAAATCCCATGACGGATTGTTCTTTGATAGTAAACCGGAAGATGTGGAAGAATTAATTGAAGAATTTGAAGTGGTATACGAGTTGTTTAAAAAGAGAAAAGAGAGAGAAAAAAAACAGAACAAATGATTCCTTTAGGGGGCAATTATGAGGAAGAAATCAATGTTTGTAATTTGCCTATCATTGCTCGTTTTCTTAGCTGGATGTAACTCAACTAAGACGACAGATGAACCTTCGGCAAACTCACAAGAAAAAGTTTCAGAGAAAAGGCAAAAAGAAGCTAATGAAAAACTGACAAATGACAGTTACAAAGATGATGAAACAGGAGAATTATTTCATTACTTAAAAAGCCAAGAACAAATTAAATCACAGAAAATGGGCCCGCTCAACATAAATTTTGAACATGTCAACTTAATGAAGTTGTCAAATATTCCTGATGATCGACTAAGTGACTATCAAAGTTTAACTGATATTGAATTAACAAACCCTTTTCATTTTATTGATATTAAATTTTCTGTAGAGAATACAGATAAAGAAACTATTAATTTTTCTGGTATTAGTCATTTAATTTTAGACACTAAAGAACAGGTTAAGGTCAGTAATAATAACCTTTATACTGACCTTGAACAATATGATATGAAACTTTTTGGTAATGCGAAAAGAGATTATCAAATTGCTGTACCTATTGATTCTGATGTTTCTAAAATAAAAAGCGTTAGAATTGTGATGAGTGCTCCATTTGACGAAAATTTGGATAGCGTTTCCGAGCCAAAAGAATTAACAGTTAATTTAAAATAAATGCTCGATAAGAGTATTTATTTTTACCCAAAAATAGAACACCAGTTCCCAAAACTAACTTGAAGGAGCTTATTAAATTGAAATATATCTATACTCATTTAGAAGATAACGTTAATAGACTATATGCAGAAATGAAAATCTTAAATCCTTCTGAACAATCTATTGATACTATTTCTGGAAAATTAGGGATTGAAGTTTGTTATAAAGACATTTCATCAAGAGCCATAATTAATCAGGATACCCAAATTATTATCTTAGATAAGAGATTGAATAAAAGCATTAGATGGGAAAAGTTTTGTCATGAAGTTGGCCACATTCTTTTTCATAAGGGAAATCAACTGATCATGCCCGATTCATTTAGGTTATATCAAGAATGGAAGTCGAATAATTTTATGTACCATTTTGCAGTACCAACTTTTATGTTGAGATCAGTAAATATACCTGTAGACCCTGACCAAGCAATTCAATTTTTAACTAAAACTTTTAAAGTTACTCCATCATTTGCGAAGCATCGATTAAACCTTTACAATCAAAAAGTTTTTTCTCAGACAAGGAGCGTTTTATATGGCTAGCATTGAAAAAAGAGGCAGCAATTCTTTTAGATTAGTTGTTGAAACTGGATATGATGCTAATGGAAAAAGGTTAAGAAAATATAAAACTATTCGTATAGAGGATCATAAACTGTTAAAAACAAAAAGAAAATTGCAGGAATACCTTTCGGATCAACTCTATCAGTTCAAGATGGAAGTCAATTCTGGAGAATATATCGAACCAGAAAAACTAACCTTTGAATCCTTCATCTATAAGTGGAAAGAAAAAAAGCTCTACCAAAAGAGTGGAAAACCTTATTCTTTGACAACATCGGATGTTTATTGGAGTCTCTTAAAAAATCACGTTCTCCCCGTTTTTGGACACATGAAGATAGAACGAATAAAGAGTTTACATATCGTAGACTTTTTAGATGATTTATCAAAGGATGGTGCAAGAAAAGATGGTAAGCCAGGAGGATTAGGAGAAAGATCAATATTAGATATTTTTAAATTACTACAGGTGGTTTTTAAAACCGCAACTGAAGAATGGAAGATTATCAAGATTGATCCAATGAAGGGATTGCCCTTGCCGGTCAACGAGAAGAAGGAAATGAACTATTTTGAAGCTGATGAACCTGCTCAATGTATTAAGGTTCTATATGAAGAAGTTGATATCAAATGGAGACTTTATTTCTTAGCTGCGATGATAGGAGGATTGAGACGCGGTGAAGGTCTTGCACTCGAATGGCATTTAGATGTAGATTGGGATGCTGGTGGATTTAAAATTAATCGTTCACTTTCAAAGACAGTTGATGGCAAACCACATGTGAAAGAACCTAAGTCCAAAAGTTCAAAACGATTTGTGCAGATGCCAGATTGGTATATGAATGAATTGGCTCTATTTTATCATATGTGGAAAAGAGAAAAGGAAAAGTTAAATGACGCCTGGGAGGGTGGAGATCACCAATACATTTTTCATAGTGGGTTTGGAAATCCCTATTATTACACTACACCAACTACCCAATGGAAGCGAATCACACAAAAATATAAAATAAAAAATATCCGTTTACATGATTTGCGTCACACTATGGTGGCTTTATTGATGGAAGCTGGTGAAAGCATAAGTGCTATTCAAAGACGTGCTGGACATGCTAGCGCCAGAACAACATCTGATATATACGGCCATGTAACAGATGAAATGAAAAAGAGTGCAGCGAATCACTTTAACAAGTTTGATCCTAAACATCTGAGAAACACAAATTCAGAGATAGGAAATTTCCGTCCCCAAGTCGTCCCCAAGGTTAAAAATAATGCATAATACAAAATTGAGAGATTTCTTATCAAAAATAAAAAAATAGCCTTCCCCCTTGTATTCTAAGGGGGAATTAAATATAATAATATTTGTTGAAACATCCCGGGGCATTAGCTCAGCTGGGAGAGCGCTACGCTGGCAGCGTAGAGGTCAGCGGTTCGATCCCGCTATGCTCCATAACGAAAAACCATTCTTGAGAAATCAAGGATGGTTTTTTTATGTATTTATTTCTTACAGCTCTGTTTGTTCTTTGTTTTTTCTTAACCTTAATATCTTTATGATGCGGTACGCAATCACAGAGACATAAGCCGTGATGAGAATAATTGTGTAAGACACAGGATAATCACTCGTCATTCCGTGATAAAAGAAATAGATGAGCAGCACTGACAGTATGATGACTTGGAACAGTTCCTTTTTCATTTCACTCTCCCCTTATGATAGTGATTCGGTCGATTATATCACAAATGATGTCATTTTTTGTTAGCTATCAGCAAGGGGAAATCCATTCACCTGCTGATAGCACTTTATGAATGATCACTTTTTCAGCAATCGTTCGATTTTGTTCTTCGTCTTCGGACCGTATATCCCATCTGCCGCTAGACCATTCATAAGCTGGAACCGCTTGACCGCATTCGCTGTTTTTGATCCATAATAGCCATCAACCCCGTTGTTTTTTGCCCCTTTGTCTGGGTAGAAATAGAGGGAGGATAAGGCTTTTTGCACGGCTATGACTTGTGGTCCTTTTGTTAAGGGCTTGGTTATTTTTAAGATGCCAGATGGCAGATTTGACGATTTCTGTTTGGTAACTGGTGCTTTGTGACTCAAGCTCTCTGTTCGAACTGGCTTTCTTGTGCTTTTGCTGCCGGTACGATCTGTGGCTATTCCAACTTTAAATTGATCCCACCGTCCGAGCAATTTCCTTGGACATTCTTTCCCGCTCCAATGTTTATGAGGCACTACATTTGATAAAGGAATTCCCAAATCGCCCATTAGCTTTCGAATGAGCCATTGGGCATTTTCGACTGCTTGTTCAAAGTTGCCGTCTGCATTTTCACAAATTTCAATTCCGATTGATTTCATATTGCCATTGCCTCTGCCATCTCCTGCGTGCCAGCCGTTTTCGTTTAACGGTAAATGTTGATAAATCACTTGATTGTCGACAGTGTAATGCCAACTGACTCCGGTACTTGAACGTGCAACAAACGCAGCGTGACTCCCCGCATTTGCACCTTTTGCCGTGTTAGAGGTATTATGCACCGTAATATAGAGCGGCTTCATCGTATTTCCTGGTCTGTTGCGGTTGTGTTTTGGAATATAGGCTTGAATGATATTGACCATATTGTTTCTCCTTAAACGATTATTTTGTTAGCCCTCTTTGTTTCAGGGTATCTTTTTGTAATTGACCTTTGTAGGTTACATAATTGTTTTTAAACCAAGCGATAATGGCTGTAACCATCGTAAAAATGGTGGAACCTGCTACATATAGTGCCTCACCAGCGGTTTGTACTTGCTCCTCACTAATCGGCAGCACCGTCTGTCCAAACATGACAAGCGTTTGATTGATGAGCGCAATAAAAAGAAGCACTGTGCGAATCACAGTGCCTTTGTCGAATGTCTTCATGATTTCTCCTCCTATTTTAAATTCCGTTCAATTTTGTCGAGTTTGTCGATCACCACATCATACTTCTCACTAAACTTTGCTAACACATCATTTTGCGCCTCGATTTGTTCATTGAGCTTGTTTTCTCTTTCCTTTGTTGTGTTTAATACATAAAACAGCACCCAACAAAAAAGAACGGCAAACGGGCCTTGTGTCATTAAGTTTTGAACAACATCTACTTCCATTGAAATCACCTTCTTTCCGGCAAAAAAATAAAGCCATTAGGCTTCGTATATTTCTCCAGTTATATTTTGATAGTCTTCTGCCGAGATCCAGCCAATGCTTACATAAATTGCTATGTCCTCTGAGTCGTAACACTGCCAGTCCCAGAATTGTTTGATATCCGCTACAGTCGGAAACATCATTCTGAAGCACCTACTTTTTGCATAGTTAATAGTTGCATGAGTTGTTTCGATAACAAAGCATTTTGTTTCTTTAAAAGTTCTATATCACTTGGCGGGAGAGGGGCTTGCTTTAGGCTATCTATATACTCCTGTGTCGCTGATTCATACCCGTGTTGTTTTTCCACATCAAATGCAGCTTTATAAAAAGCAGGCACCTAACGATTTTATCCCGTTATAAATACTGCCGCCAGATGGGATATTGATCAACTGGGATCCGTTATCATTCGTCATTTTATATAGCTGAGATTGATTCCATTTCTGATTTTCTGTTTTAGATGCATGAGATGTTACATCATTTTCGTGTTGATTGATATGATTTAATAGTTCAGCATCATTTTCAATAATAACCTTTACCATGTCATTAAACAGATCTGCATGGGCTGTATCACTTGTTTTGAAAGTACGTGGTGTCTTTTATCTTCATGTGATTCTCCTTTCACATTGTTTATGGAATTATCTTGTACTGAACTTAAAACCAAATGTAATAAACTCAGTTGGATTAGCATTATTTGAAGATGATTGCACACATACATTTCCATTCTTATCTACTAAGGTTCGATGGAATTGAGGTACTCCAGGTGTCCCTATACTCGAAGCGATACCCACAAAATGGATTGCCTGCTGCGGCCGATATCCTTCAGGCAAAATAAACACTGGGTTATTTCCTAAAATCCCACCTTTTATAGCACCTACTATCTCAACTTCCCCCAAGAGATTCTTTCGATATTTCACTGGCAAATTAATAGGGTCATATTCCTTCCAATTGCCACTAATCTCTTTAGGTGTTTCCCATGAACCTTCTAATAGATCTGATAGCGTGATTTGCTTCTCCCATGGTGTCCATGATTGTGCTTTGTGTCTAAGAACTCTAAAGTATGTGTTCTTCCCATAAACAGATTCGTATGCTATTTGTACTAATGTACTGCCATAACTCATGACCAATAAAAACACTCGATTATGGGAAGGCGATGGACCGTTCACTCCAGTATTATATATAAGATACATCCCTGTCTCCATAAGGGTATTGTAGTCTGTTTCGCTAGCAAATCCATGATAAAAGGGCTTTCCATCATCTTGTGTGATTTTTACTAATTGACCGTTATCCCATCTTTTTCTATCGCTTTCTGTAGGCAGCTTTGTCCATTTAATCGACGTATGTCCGGCTTCGTAATAGAAAAAATAAGCATTACCTGAACTATCCATCGCAAAACCAGAGCCAATATTTTCTTGACCTACTGTCTGCAGCCCTCTGATTGAGACATTTGATGAAGCCGGAGAATCCTCCACACCAGCAGCTGCATAAAAAGTACATGTTCCTTTATCTTTTATCGCATCAAATATTCTGCCGTCAGCAGATACATTAATCAGCTGTCTTCCACTATCTGCTGTGATCTTATAGTTCTGTGAATTATTCCATTTCTTCTTTTCTGTTTCAGATGCGTGTACTCTCGAATCATTTGTATGTTTTAAGAACTGCTCTATTAATCCATGATCATTTTCAAGAAGTACTTTGACCATGTCATTAAACAAATCAGCATGTGCTTTATCATTTACTTCAAAAGGTTTTGGTTCTTTTATTTCCATTCAGTTTTCACTCCCTTGCTTTGATGCTTGGTTCCATTTCTTGTAGCTGCTCTAGAGTGAGCATCCTTTGTTCATATCCTGTTTTTAAATCTTCCATTGAACAATCGCCTAGTTCCACCGCTTGTTTGACCAATTCAGGGGTCACCCATTTAAAATACAACGCCATCACCCAATAATTCATGATTCACGCTCTCTTTTATATAAAAGGAGCTCATTTTTTAGCGCTTTTATTTCGTTTGTTAGATGATCACATTGATGTTCAAGCTGTTTTCTCATGAGCTTTTCTTTGGCTACTTCTTGTGCTAGATAATCTAGCGGAAGAGGCGGTTGATACCTTGGATTGATTTGAGATTCCTCCCACCATTCTTTCAATTCTTCTGCCGTTGGCTTTGGCACATCTAGATGCCACTCATCTATATACGAACCAGCACCGTCATTTCTTAATTCAAAATCCTTTTGCGGGTCCGCATCAGGGTATTTATATTTAATGGCTTCATATAAAATCATTAGAATCCTCCTACACTCTCGGGAAATTGCGGCCGCCTAATTCCGTAATATCGAAATAGTTGTACCAGCCTGAATTATCTGATACATAACGACTAACATCTCCGTCATATCCTGCATACATGTAAATTTCTATATAATCCCCTTTATTAGCCGGTACGTTCGCAGCACCATAAAGTCCCATACTAAAGCTCAACACATCAGATGGGCTTGTCGGACTCTGTCTTTGATGTGCAATATTTTTATACCTTCTACCATTTAAATAGATCGATAATTCAAAGTTTGCGTATCGTTGAAAGGTTTCAACATAAACACCTGCATTCACTGAATACATTCCGTTTTCAGGGCAGATGAAGCGATTATTTTTGATATCAAAATTGTTATGACTGTCTTTTATCTTTCGATTAAAAAGGACTTTTTGATACTCACCTTTGGTTAATAACTGTTTTCCAGTTGTACCTATATTGGCATGACAGAATCCAGAGAGCTTATGCCAGTCGGTCCAACCAGATCCAGTCCACCAATGACGGCACCATGTACCCGTGCTATCAAAATAACTGCCCGCTTCGTTTCCAGTCCCATAGTAATATTGAACAAATCGAAAGTTACTATATTTTTCATTTTTCACAAAGCCAAATCTCGTAGGATATCCGGTATCATTCGCTTGTCCAATATCCATGAACGTAATGCCATCTGGATATTCCTCACCGCTGACTGATGCATCTTGAATGGCTTGATCGCCTGTAAGTTTAAATAAGCTTTCATTTGTGATTCCTTCTATTTGTAGCCTGAGCGCATTGTCATTCTCAACTAGAGTGTCGACCATCCGGTTAAATAAGTTGGCATGTGCTTTGTCAGAGGTTTCAAACGGTAAAGGTGATTTGATGTCCATTTCATTCCCCTCCATTAATAAATATCATCAATCTCAAAAACAAATTCGATGTCGCCGTCTTTTTGTTTGTCTGTCATGGTGCGGATGGCGGTGAATTTGCCGCTTTCGTCGACAAGTGCTAGTTCGTTGATGACTTCTCCTGCAAGTTCTCCTTCGGCGATCGTGCAGGTGTAGCGGATTTTTGCTGGTTCCATGAATGTAAACGAATCAATCTCTTTTTGGACGAGTTCTTTTTTGAGTTTTTGTTCAGTGCCGTCTAGTGAGATCGGTTTCCCATCCTTCGTCCCGCCATTTCCAAATGCCATTTTGACGACTTTTGTGAGTTTTGTTCCTTCTGCTCTTGCCTTTGCCATTTGTTGACGTGCATATAGTGTTGTTACGGTTAATTGATCAGCCATTGTGATCCTCCTTATAGCTCTATTTTTTGAGAAGTAGCTGCTAGCATTTTTGATCCGTCGAGCGGAACAGATCCGTCGAGAATCCAGTAATGATCCTTAATTAGTAAGCTGCCGCCCTGTTCAGTTTGGACTTGTACTGGCAATCGGAACGTCATTTTCTTTTTGGTTTGATTTGACAGCTGGTTTTTTGTGCGTAATGTCAGTGCCGCTTTTTGCCTTGTTTCATGTACCGATCCAGTCATGACATAATTCATGCGATATGTGGTTTCTGACTTGTGCTGAAGCGGCATTCTCATCTTCAACGAATGCCGAAAACGAGCAGGTACATCGGTTGTCCCTCGAGTTCCGCTCAGATAAAACGTACCATTTAATACAAATTCACCATTGAGTAAAATTGGGATATGATCGAAAAAACCCACTCTGCTTCGCAGTGTGAGCCTCCCGTGATGATCATTTTTTTCATGTACATCGGTATGATGAAATGCAGTGAACGTATAAGCCAAATGAGCCGGCTTTAACGTTTCAAGTATTTCTACAATATATCTAGTGTTTTGCAGATCATCTAGGTTCACACGTAAGGCGAAATGATAGCGATTGGTGGTCAGACGGATGCTGGCACTTGGATTTTTGAGAAAGCGATTCACCGATTTCTCTAATGAAAGATACGTGATCGGTGGAATGTTTGACATCATATTGAGTAAGCGTGCTCTGCGAAGTTCAATGGAATCATCTGATTCTCGCTGCACCTTCAGCATTCTTTCCCATCTATTCAATCCCCATGTCGCTGTCAAAGGGAAGAACTGATCCGTTAAATCGAAAATGGATTCATCCAATTGCTCAAACTCTGGCGCTTCTGTTTTGAGCAGGTGATCGACTTCATAAATCTCTGTAAAATATGGCGGCAAGTAGTTTTTCATTTCATCCTGTTTGCTCAATAACCTTCACCTGCCTCAGACGCGGTATCTCAATGTCCTGTAACACTAAGTTTTTTGACTCCCCATTCAATAACACGTTTGCATAATCTGATACACTTTCTGAATGGTACAGAATGTCATTTAATGCGGACATTCGAATGGTACTCTTTTCAAATGCGATTGATTTCAACAGCGCTTTGACCTTTTCTTCTATTTCTTTCTGCGCTCCTTCAAGGGTCCAGTCCATTTGAAGTTCGACGGCTACTTCTATGTCAATATTCAGCCATTTGGCGCTTTCGACGGTCGCTTTTGAACCGATAGGCGCTTGTCCTTCTCCTTCGCCTGGTACTGGGTCAATATATTCCTGTGCTCTTTTAACAAGCAGATCTGATGCAACATCTAGATTGCCGTCTGTAATGACAATTTTGACCGTCCCTTCTCCGTTCCAAAGCGGGAATACCTTCGCTCTGCCAACCCCTGTCACTTCCTCAGCCCATTTTTTATAATGTGCCTTGTTGGCACTGACAGCCTCCCGCCTAGCACGTATTAAGTAGCGATCATATAACGTAGCGTCATCTTCTTCCTCTTGTCCGGGTATCACCAAATCTTTCATGATAATCGATTCAAGCCCTGGGATTGTATCAAGTGAAAGTAGCGGCTGATCTGTTAATTGACCATTGCCGACCCTGCCAGGTGTCTCGCATTCTAGCGTGCCATCAATCGAATATTGGAAATAGACGTCTTCAATAAAAAACCGTGAGCCAGCTGGGATATTGATATCCTCCGGCTGAATAGCTGCGGACCAAACCGCTTTAGTCGCTGGTTTTCTTTCAATTCCTACTTCAGCAGCCCGCCGATCTAGAAACTCTCCTTGTGCTGTATCTGCAAAGACCAGCTCGAATACTTGATCAAGCCAAATATAGGACTGGGCCAGTTCAGCGGCAGCAGGTGCCAAGGCATTCCAAATGACGCTGTTTTCTCTTTTATCTATGTCATCTGGCAGTCTGTCTAGCATTCTTTCCATTAATGCTTCGTACGTTTGTTCCTCAAACATCGCTCTCCATCACCTCCTCTATTTCTAATGTGCCTTCATCTGTGACAATAGCTAGCTTGACATGAAACGAGTCATTTTCCTTAGTGACCTCTATCTCTTCAATATGATCAATCCGTTCGTCCACAATCAATGCTTCCTCTAGTAGCCTCGGAATCTCCATTTCTTTGTATTCATCCGTGGCTTCTGTATCCGTCAAGAGCTCCTGAATTTCAGTGCCAATGTCGTGACTGTAAATAGGATGTGCATACCGCTCTGTCCTAAGTGTCATATAAACGAATTGACGAATTGCTTCAATACCTGAAATGGTTTCACCTGTCAGTCTGCCAGTTTCAACATCTATTCGATACGTCGTTGAGGTTTCCACCTCTTCGTCTTCTTCTGTTTCCTCAATTTCTTCCTCTGGTGAAAGTGCCACGTTCATCACCTCCCTTACAATTTGTCGATGATGTAGAAGGATTGCCCTCCTGCCATTGCCAGCACCATAATGCTGTCTCCCCTTTTCAGTTCATCATCCTCACCCTTGTTTAGACGCTTTGGCCAAATCAGTAATTCTTCCGGGATGATCAGTTTATGGTTTTCATTTAACCGGATGCTTACAGGAGAAACTGCCGTGACTTCTCCAACCACCAGATCAATTGGAGAGGCGGCGTCTACAGCATTCACTGCTAATCGTTTAATCGCTTCACTTAACCTCACGCTTGATCACCCTTTGGAATGGAATTTTTCTCAACGACATCAATTGTCATGGTGTGTTTCACCCCACTGAATTCATGTTTGTCCTGATCGATCCAGTACGTTTTTTTTACGTTGATTTCAGGGATTTTCAAATAGATTGGAAGACCGCTTTGCAGTTCAGGAATGCCTAGCGCTTGGATGCTTTTGACTTCTTGTTTCACGCCTTTTTTCTCTGCCAGCCGTACTTTGGCTCTTTTTTGCAGCTGCGGCTGGTTGATTTGTCCTGTAACCGTCTCAACATGTTGTAAAATACCGTATTTACTCTGACCTGCTTTATCCTGTTCGACCACTACAATCTCTGATTTGCTGCCTTTTTTCTTATTTTTCCCTTGTTCATCTGCAGACGTGCGCAGCTTGACACGAGTGGCTGTCTCTTCAATCGAGGTGCTGTACTGATAGCCAATGAGATTGACACCTGATTCAATGACCCATACGTCCTCTGGATCTGGCCAAGCTCTCAGCCCCATCTTTCCTTTAGCAGAATAGATTTGATAGTTTCTGCCGGTTTGCCGCTTTGTCTCTTTTAATGCTTTCAGAATCATGTCATATAGGCTCGTATCGTTTTTAAACACTAGTGATTTTATGACATGACCTGTATTGGCGATGGAGGTCATTGGAATTTGAAAGTCAGCCCCAATCCGTCTCAAGATTTGATCTGCTCTTTGTTTTGAAAAAACATAAACATCTTGGTTTTTCACCAAATATTGAAGCATGTCGTATGCGGTAAAGGTCAGTTTCCCTTCAACAGGCGTCCGAGAAAACACAATGCCTCTGAACAGCTCTTTTCCTTTCCATTTAAAAAGAACCGTGTCCCCTTCTGAGACACGGTAATATGTTTGACTCCCTTGCTTTGTGATAATATTTGCTTGAATAGAGCGAGGGGCTTGATACCTTTGCCCCTGAAGTGTCACACTCTCTGTGACAAGCTCATACATGGTGCCGCTTCTGATGGCAAAAAGCTCGATCAATGCCAGCCCCCCTATTGTGGTATTTTTAACCTTTGTCCAGGGAAAATCCAATGCCCCGGCTGCTTAATATTGCGTTTGCTCCGTTTAATCATCGCTAATTTATTGGCATTCCAAATACGCCGCCATTTTGTACTGTCGCCATAAAACCTGCCTGAAATGGCCCATAGCGTATCCCCTTTTTTGACGGTGTACATTTTTGGCGGTGTTTTTGAAGGCCTTTTCTTTTTCGTTTGTTTTGCTTTTTTCTTTCGTTTAATTTTCCTAGGCGATGCGGTTTTGTATTCCTTTAACTCGATCGTAAATTCACGATCGCCAATATCGTAGGATCCTTCTTTATGGGTGAAGCTTTCAATGCTGCACGTCATATTGATTTTTGTCCCCGTTACAATCAACCGCACAGACTTCTTCGAACGCATCATTCGTTCTATTTTCGCTATCGCATTCTCCGGTGATGGAATGCTTTTATATTCAGCAATTGGCGAATATTTCTTAGGAAATAATGAAGTGAATGATACTTGTTTAGCCGATGGGACATCAATAAAGGTCAGTTCTCCAAAAGAGGCAACCTTTACCGTTTCATTTTGTACGTTATTTGTGATTTCAAGTTCAGATGGAAGGACAGGGAATCGCAACTTGTCCTTTCCTTGGGAAATCCACAATTGATACACTGATTTACCCATCGATCACGACCCCCTTCGTTCCTGTATGAAGCTCTACTTCCAGTTCATCTACGAGCATTTGTCTAATTTTTTCGACAAGCGATTGCTGATCTTGTCCATTATGAAAATGCTGATCCCCATTCAATTGAATGGTGATTTGCTTATTACTTGACGATGCCGTACGACTAGAAGACTGAGCTGAGGTGACTTGCTGCATCTGTGATTCTGGTAAAGGAGCAGACGCATTTGCTGGATCATATACTTGCATCCCAAGTGCCTTGGCTGCCTGCGTTAATAAATACCTTCCGCGAATGCCTCTTTCTTCAGGAATGATCCATTCGCGTTTGTTTCCTTCACCGACTCTAGCAACCTGCTCCTGAGTAATCAGTCCACCATTTGCGTAGCCTTTATAAGGTCCGCCTCTTCTCATACTTCGTAATCCCGGTGTATTGAAGACTGTTCCATATCTGCCCTTAATGTAGTTAATGGCTGCTACGGCATTATGAATTGGGTTCCAAATGTTATTCATGCCCTTGCCTTTATTGGAGTTAAACGTCGGTCCAATGGTTTGCATTAAGCCTTTAGAAGGTGTTCCCTTCTTGGCGTTAGAATCCCATAAGTTGATTGCTCTCGGATTTCCATTCGATTCATGCTGCGCAATGGTCATCAGACCTGGAAGCCAGTTCATCGATGTGCCAGTTGCCATGAGAGCTGCCATGAGCCATTGCTGAACACTAAGACCCGAAGCCCCCATACCGCTGAAAGCTCCAATTAATGAACCAGCCTGATTTTCAGCAAACTTTTTCACATCCACTGAGTCGAGCCCTTTGACGACACCGATCGATGCAAATTTCCCAAGACTCATCATGACGCGTGAAGGGGAATGAATGTCTAATTCCTCTCTAAACGCCTGCTCTACTTTCTTCGCCATTTCTTTGGCGGCTTGTGTGACTTCACTTGCTTTTGAACGCATGCCACTGTTAAAGGCATCCATCATTCCTGAGCCCCAGCCTGGTGATTCTTGTTTTGCTTGTAGAAATGGTTGTTTGATGTGCTGATCTACGTATTGGCTAGTACCAACTGATGTGGCATTTTGACCTGTGGCAAAACCACTAACCGTTCCAGAACCCCAAGTTGGCGATGCTGTCATCATTTGTTGGTATGGTGCTTTTACACGACTTTGCAAAAAGCTGTCTGTTCCTGTTGGTGTCACCTGCTGACCATTCGCAAAAGCAGCAACTGTTTGCTGACCATACTTATTTGAGTCTGAGGTCAATTGACCAAAAGGCTGCTGAATATTCTTTTGTTTCCATTGATCAAGTGTAATCATTTTTTGATTTAATCCTTGTTCAAAATCCTTATTAAATTGCTCGCCTATGCTGGAGGCTTGAATGTTCCCAGTCATCGCGACCGATCCGTCTATTGAACCGACAGAAGATGATGAAGCTACTGCTGTAGGAGCTGGAGAGCTTGATACTTGATTTCCAGCTGCTCCGCTTGGCATAACAGACATTCCAAGTTGAGAAGCAGCCTGAGCAAGCAGCATCTTCCCGCGCCCTCGGTTATTTTGAGTTGGAATGACAAATTCGTTACCAGCTTCACCGACCCATGATAAGGTTGGCTGGGTGATATAGCCGCCTGTGGCATTGTTATCAGCACCTCCAAAGACATGTTTCAATACAAAATCAACCCCACCGCCAGCCTTATTAAACAAATCTTTAACCCAGCCAAACGCTTTAGAAAACCCATCACCAATAGCTTCTGCTACTTTTACAATCGGCTTTTGAATGTTGTCCTCAAACCATTTGGATAATCCATCCCATATATCTGTCACCACTTTATATGCTTCTTCAAACTTTTTACCGAAACTGTCTTTAATGGTTCCTACCGTATCTACAAGTGGATTCCACACATTTTCCATAAACCATGTCGATACAGCTCCAAAGATTGATTGTATCTTTTTCCATGCATTTGATAATGCTGTCCAAATCCCTGTAGCGACTGTAACAACTGTACTGCTCAGTGGTGTCCAAACGTTTTCAATAAACCAACCCGCTACCGCACTGAACGTTTCTTGTATCCATGTCCAGGCATTGACTAAACTTGACCAGATAGTCGTTGCTACCGTAACGACTGTGTCGCTGAGCGGTGTCCAAACGTTTTCGATAAACCAACCTGCTACTGCACTAAACGTTTCTTGTATCCATGTCCAAGCATTGACTAGATTTGTCCAAATGGTCGTTGCTACTGTAACGACTGTGTCGCTGAGCGGTGTCCAGACATTTTCAATAAACCAGCCTGCTACTGCACTGAACGTTTCTTGTATCCATGTCCAGGCATTGACTAAACTTGACCAAATGGCTGACGCTACTGTGACAACCGTACTGCTTAATGGTGTCCAGACATTTTCTGTGAACCAAGCCGCGACTGTTGACCAAACTTCGACAATTTGATTTTTGATTTCAATGGCTTTTTGGCCAATCTTTTCAAATCCGCCGCCATCAAACCATTTCCCAATTGTTTCACCGATAGATTCTCCGCCCATACTTCCAGCGATGCCACCTACTAGACCGCCGATGGCTGTACCTATCCCCGGGACTACGCTTCCAATAGCTGCACCTGCTGCAGCACCTGCCATTCCGCCGGCGATGCCGCCTCCAGTCGTACCAATCTTTTCACCAGCATTCTCTTTGTTCATACCGATTAGATTTGTTGCACTAAGTACACTTCCTAGAATAGGTACTTTCTTTAATAACTTGCCGCTCCCTTTACCTATACTTTTCATCGCTTTCCCTAATCCACTTAACCCCTTGCTACCTTTCACTAAACCCGTAAGTCCACCAGCTGAAGCTGCGATACCCGCACCTTTCTTTAGTCCATTAGGGATTTTTCCAAATAATTTACCTGCATTTGTTTTCAGCTTCCCTAATCTACTTGGGGGTCTTCTATTCATTTCGGCCCTTGATGTAGCATTTGGATTTCTTGTCTGTCTTGGTGAGCGACCATTTCGATTTTTAGTTTTAGTAGATCCTCCCCTGCTTAAACCTCTTGCACAACAGGGGCAACAACTATTGCGAAACAAGCCTTTTCCACCTCGTGACTGTGGTTTCGTTTTGGGAGCTGGATTTGATGGTGTAGATGTTGGTGCTGTTGTTGGCGCTGTTGTTGGTGTCTGAGTGGTACTTTCACTTGATTGATCACTTGCACCTAAGAGTCGATCTAATCCAGCCTTCACTAATTGATCTAGTTTTTTTTCAGGAT
Organism: Bacillus sp. FSL R7-0672; assembly: GCF_038601465.1. NCBI lineage: Bacteria > Bacillati > Bacillota > Bacilli > Caryophanales > Bacillaceae > Bacillus > Bacillus sp. FSL R7-0672. Next base: position 2,788,215 of record NZ_CP152010.1, read on the forward strand.
TAAATTTAATCTTCTCTTTAATTCTTCCGATCACGTCTTGCTTGTACTCTTCTATTTTATTTTCAACCCAAGGAAGTGCCTTTTCATCCCAAAATTTTCTAGGACTCAATTTTTCCTTCACTTTATCTGCAACGTCACCTGCATATTTTTGAATTTCACTTAATCCCTTATTGGCAAGGCTCTGGAGCCAGCTCTGTTTAGGATCTTCCGCTTTCACTGACGGACTAACAGCCTCAGGTTCTTTTTTTATGTTTTGTTCTTTCACAACCGACTCTGCTTGATCTCGTTTTTTCAACTTACTCTTTGCATTGTCTTGAACAGACACTCTGATTTCGTGTTTAGACATCGTCAAGCTTTTGAGTGTCTTTTTGATTCGTTGAATTGCAGCGGTGGCTTGGTCAACCATGTTTAATCTCATATAGTACGTTCTGTTCATGAGCTGAAAGATAGATTTTTTGATTGATGACATTTTATCTGACAATTGATCGTTTAGTTTAAACGTCAGCATAATGGGGCTTGTTCCCGCTTGCTTTAAACGATTTATGCTGGATTTAATGACATTTAGCCCCTTCGCTTGAATGGATATGACCAAGTGATTCGGGAGCATATTTAACTGATTGTTTAATGCTTTAAGATCACGAAAGATTCCTTGATCCAGTCTCATGGAAATCACTGAAATTTTTCGAAGCGATAAACTGAAGTTTTTTAATTTCTTGTCATCTATATCCAGGTTTATTTTCACCGGTTTTCTAAATGGTTTGAGCTGCTTCTCAAATGTTTGAAATCGCTTTTGTATTCGCAGCAGCTTCTTCGATACTTTGTCTTCTAATTCAAATCGTGCAGTGAGTTTCGCCAATTATTTCCCTCCTTTCTTTGCTTCTTTTTCTAGCATGTCGAGCTTGTAGCTGATGAGTCCGAATAGGAGTGCTTTGAACGGTCTTGGTGATTCGTATAAATCTAGGAGTTCAGATGGGGAGTAGTGAAGCTCATGCATGGCGTAATATAAAAACACGGCTTCTTTATCCCCATCTTTTATTAGTTTTTTGCTGCTTCTTCTAAATCTTCAATTTCGTCTTCGAATCCGTTGATTTCAATGGCCTTGTTTAACCAGTTTGCGTATTCACCGCCGACAGATAATACACGTTTTGCGACTTCAACTGGATCTTGTGTGCTGTAGGCTTCTCTTAATTCCTTTGAGCGGAAATCTGGGTAAATCGTTGATTCAATAGCAATACGTGCGTAGAAGCGTTGGCTGTCTAAGTCTTTCACACGGCCTCTTCCTTTGACATTTTTGAACGTGGTGTTTTCTTTTTCCAGTTCATCAATGCGTTCAGTTGTAATGGCTTTAAAGACAAAAGGAATGACATTCCCTTTTTTATCAACAAAACGCTTAGAAATTGGCACTTTGACCTCTTCTGCTTCTACTGTTTGTCCTGGCATAAAAAATGAAAGATCAAATGTTTGTTTTTCGCTCATGTTTAAAAACTCCCTTTGTTATGTTTTTTTGAATGCAAAAAAGCACATCCATTTTTGAATGTGCTTTCCAATCTTTTCATGTATAATTTAAATTGTACAATTGAACGGCTAGCTCAAGGGTGTCTGGCTCATCCCCCGATAGGAAGGGGGTGATGCTCATGTCAACATTTCAAGCACTAATGTTAATGCTTGCTTTCGGGTCATTTATTATAACCCTGTTGACGTATATAGACAAAAAATAGACTCCCCCTTGAGCTTTGGTAGGTAAAAGGGAAGTCTATCCTAAAGTATCCTATTCGATTAGCCAGCCCCTTGAGGGCCGAATTGTACATTGCCGGGATGTTGACGCATCCTGGCTTCTTTTTATTTTATGCAAAGTACTTTGCATGTAAACATATTTCTAAGAAAATCTTTGGGGTTACACAGTCACTCTTTTGTAGCTACTCTGTAACTATGAAAAATTATACCATATTGCTGAATAAAATAAAAACAACATATATTTTCGTCATTTGTATGCCTTTTGTTCATTAAAAGGAATTCTTCAGCTTTTCAGGAAGATCAAAGTCCTCGAACGTAAACGGTACTTCTTCTTCTAGTGCTTCTGAATCGACATCAAGTCCAGCAATTTTAGCTGAATCGAAGTTGACATCAAATAATGTTACACGCTCAGTACCTCGGCCTGATGATTTATCGTCAATCACCGCTTGAAGAGTGAAATAAGGATCTTCCCCTTTTTTCACATAGTTGAGCATTAATTGAACGAAACGAGACGTAACTTTATAGAATGTTGCCGTTCCTGTTCCGTTTGCCCCAGTTGTTTTATGACCAGTCATTCGGCGGCCCATCACGTTGACTTCTGATTTGTTTTTTTCCACGTTTGCTTCAAACGTTTTGATAAAGGCAAGTTCCTCACCTTCTAAGAAAAGACGACCCTCTTTACCTGAAATTGTATTTTGCGCTTTAAAAGCCATCTTACTTCACCTCCACATTGAAATAGAATTTTTCTGCTGCATCTACTGGTTGAACAGCTAGATCGATGATAAATCCATCACGATCTTCATTGAGACCGATGACGATATCTGTTTCTGAGTTAAAGCCTGTAATGCCGCTGCCATCTTGAAGCTGTGTGAGATACTGTGTAATCAGTGTTTTCACAAGCTGCACTCCATCATCGGATGCTGGAATGTCATTGCCATTGGCTTTGCGTAATTTAATCAGATTTTTTAATTCGAACGTTAAATCATTGTTGATGGCATCAAGCACACGAATGATTTTGTTTTTCGCCATTTGCTGATTCTTTTCAGCTGTGAAGCTTGTTAAAGAGTTAATATCTTTTTCAACACTCACCGTGCGGTCTCTCGCATCAAAGGTGAAGAGGAACTCCCCTTGTGATAACCGGTATTCTACTTGATCATTATCAAGGCGTTCTAATGTATCTACCGCTCCTTCGTATTCCACAAAGGTGAGTGACTGATTGAAGTTTGCACCTGCACTAGCCCCTGCGACCCAAGCTGTTGTTTGAGCAGGTGTTAGTTCTGTTCCATCTTCCAGCACAACACCACTTGTCACATTAATGATGCCTTCTTGGTCAGCTGCATAGTTAGCGACAACGCCTTGCACCTTACGTCCTTGCTTATCACGTAGACGCTCGATAAATGAAGCGAAGGTTGCTTTTAATTGCTCACTATTATCGACTGGGAGCGCAATGACATCAAAGTATTCTGTTTCTGCTGCTTCTAGGAAAGCTGTATAATCTGCGACACTTGCCACACCGTTTTTTCCGCCGCTTAGTGCCACACCAGCTGTGATAACTGCTTCACCTTCACCAGAAAATTGAACATATTTGTTTTTCACAAGATCTTTGACATCCGTCACAATCTGCTTATCCACAATATCTGTTCCAAGATAAGTAATGACGTCACGTTTGGTGCTGTCGAGTACATTTTCTGCCACTTGAATGGTGATCTCATTTCCTTTTAGACCGCCATAATTGGCTGTAACCACAAAGTTTTCTGAGATTTCAGCTTTGGCTGGCTCCCCTTCGTTTAGACGGTAAAGCAAGACTGTTTGCGCTTTTTTCTTTGCTTCACGGAAAAGAAGAAGCGACTTGTCATCAATATTAAGTCCAACCTTTTTATTTAAGTCTTCCATATTGGAAATGGAAATAAAGGTTTTTGGTTCTCCCCAGCTCATCACAAGAGGAAGTGCCACCGTACCTCGATCGCCTAAAGTAATTCGCTGCTCTGCTGTTGTTTTAAAATTAAAGTAAATGCCAGGACGCTTTTTCTCTGTACCTGGTGTAAATGTGCCTCCGTTCATCCTTTAAACCTCCTTGGACAAAAAAGCATCAATGTGCTTTTTCGCTTCTGTTTTTGTAATTGGTTGATGTTTGATATAAAAAAGAGCACCTTCAAGGATTTCTGGTTTAACCCCAAAAAGATCCTTACTGTGCTCCTTTAAGGCTTCAAATGAAAAGCCAAATTCTTTTTCTTCGCCAGCTGTTTGAGCGGGCTCTGCTTTTTTAGTCTTGCTCACGTTTGATCACCCCATCTGAAAAATTGATATCTTCAAGGCTTGCTTGTTTGTCTCGGTTGTACCAATAACTGCTATCCCACGTCAGGACAATCGCTGCTACGCCTTGATCTAACATTCTGGTTTCCACTCTTTTTATGCGGACATAATCATCAAGCACCTCTCCATCTTCACTCATCATCTGAATCATTTGACGATCAGCAAGCAATGCATCAACAATCGTTTCTGCCGCGTCATGCGCTTTTTCTGAATCCATATGAAACACTTTCACTTGCAGCGAATAAGATTTCATAAACGTAGATACCGTATCTGGACCGCTGATGACTGTTACGGGCGGCACATAAACGGATGGTACTTGAAAACGCTCTGGTAAAAGACGATCATACATTGTCACAGGAAAGTGTGTGTAAATATAATGCATGATTGCCCCGACTTCTTGATTCATTTCATCACCTCCCAAAATGTCGATCGAACCAGCTTTGAAGCTTTCGATCCAGCGACCGTTCAAACATTTGCTCATAGAGCATGACAGCATGATCCCAGTAGCCATTTCCATCTATCCATTGAGAGGCAAGCATCATTCCTGTCTTTGCATTCGGATCATATTCAAAGCGGCTGCCAGCCCACCTGCCAGGCACCCATCTTCGCTCCCCACTTGAAGAAGTAGCATGTCCGTCATTGACATAGGAGGCATATTCAAGCTGCGTTCCCACTTCAAGTGTGAGACCACCTTTTGACATGAGAAAATGATTCTCCTTGTCTCCTTGCGTAAAAGAGCTTAGAAGCCGGCCTGTATCGACAGTATTCTCCTTGATTAGCTCATCTTGAATGATGTCCAAAAGCTCTAGGCCCATATCCTCTAGCCAATCTTGATATTCTGCTTTTAAGCCGCCAGCACACGCTGTTTCCAGCTGTGAAAGTAGCCGGTCAAGTCCATCAATTTTCATAGATTTTCCTTCCTGACTGCCATCACTTCAATGTGATGATTTTTCATTATTTTGGGCTGCTGCAACTTAAGTGAGACGCCGTTCCACACCATTTTGTCATGTAGGCGAATATCACTTGCTAAAGGAAAATGGACAAGATAGGATTGATAAATCACTGTATTCGGCTCTTCTTGCACAAGTGACTGATTTTTTTCTATGACATAACAAGCCAGGTCCGTCAGGCTAGGCGCATCAGGATAGGAAAGAGTCATTTGTAAGTCATCAGCTGGAATCCCAAATTTTCCTCGGGAAGCCTCCTGATGTTCAAGGTGAAAAAGATCACAGCGGTCTGTTAAGAGAGATTGATAACTCATAATGATCTCACCTTTAATTTGGTACTGCCGCCCGATAATGATGGTTCAATGTAATCGACAAGCAGGGCATATACATAAGGTTTGCCTTTCACTTGATCAGCTGCCTTCGCATATGAATAATCACCCATTTTCTCTGACGTAAAGCCTTTCATCATAGACTCATCATCATTCAGCATGGCAAAATATTGAGCCATTTTTAATAATGCGATTCTTGCTTTTTCAGGGAGGGGCTGATATTTTTCGCTTGAGAAATCATGACCTACGATCTGAAATACCGCAGCTTCTGCTTCGATAATATCTGCTGTCAGTCTTTCTACAGATCGATTTTTCACACGCTCAAATACAGAATAGGCTTGCAGTTCTTCAGGAGAAATAATCATGACCTGCCGTCACCTACTCTTTCACTTTCATCACTTTTGCTACAGCATCCTCTTCCTCAAATTTGCTGTCTAGCTTCGCTGTCAGAACTATAATAAATTTCCGGCTACGAATATCTTTTTCTACTTCAATTCGAATATGACGAGAAAAACCTACGATAATATTTTTAGGGTGTGTCAGCAAAATATCTGATACGTCTGTTCCCGCTTCGTCATATGGCTGCATATTGGCAAGACCTTTGACCGGCACACCGAATGCAGAAGAAAGTCCGCCTTGAATCACCGCATCTCCGAGAGTTGTCTGACGGTTTGCTACTTGATCCTTCCATTCCACCTCTAAACTTGGGGATGTGTAGAAACGGAAATCCTGAGGTACACGTAAATATTTTGACGGCATCGCTTTATAGGCTTGTTTAAACATTTGGCGGCTAATTTCCGCTCCATTTGCATCAACAATATGAGATACTGCTTGTTTTCTCACGCCATCCATTTGGGCTAAAAACGGATCTGATGAAGTCGTATCCCCATTGACGATGAGCTCTTCAATATCAACGGCCGCTCGTTCAGCAAGCATTTGCATAATGGTCTGCTGAATTCCGTCTTTTTCAATATTGTTTTCAATGCTGTCGTAGGTCATATGAATTTCTGCAATGACCTCTTTTGCATTTAGCTGGACAGTGCTTGTCGCTGGGACAACACGGTCTTTCGCATCAAGCGCTTTGCCTTCCTCTGCCGGGCGCAAAATACGCTGGCCAAAGCCGATTTTTTCGATTTTTTGTGAATCACTTTCCATCGGAATGATGCGTGCATCATTTAAAACGGTTGGTGTGTTTTGCATCATTCTAATGAATGTGTTGGATTGGGTTGCGTTCATGAGACCGCCGGTTTTTAAGCTGGCAAGTGTCATTTCAGCCTTACGAATCAACTCTTGATTTCTCACACTGTTTCCTCCTTATTTCGGCTTATAGTAAGCCATCCCATATGGGTTTTGTCGTGTCGTTTTGTGTATCATGGATTGTTTGTTTTGATATGCCCCTTGCCTTTTCAAGCATGTGAATCCGCTCTGAAATAGGCAAAAGCTGCTGCTGAAGCACTTCCTGCATTGCTGCTTTTTCTCTGCTAGCTGATTTCTCTAAGGAAGAGAGCTGATGACGAATCGGTGCAACGACTTGTTCGAGCACTTTTTGGACAGGTTCTTCCCCTGTTTGTTCTGTTTCCTGCTGTTCAGCCTGCTGCAAGACGTTTTCGATGGCCTTTTTTGCTTTTTCGAGCTCTCGTACTTGATCCGTCGTCAAAGCGGCCTCTTCTTTTTGTACGTCTGCTGGCCTTTCACCAATCGTTTGAAGTACATCCTCTGTCTTCAGGATGTCCTGCATGATTGGAATGAGCTGTTCTAAGGCAGCTCTTACTTCCGCCTCATCACCATCACTTGACTGTAAGGTTTCCAGCAGATGGTCTAAAACGTTCCAAAATGGTTGTGACATGTTTGCACCTTCCTCTTTTAAAAAGAAATTTTTCAGCAAAGAAAAAAGCCCTCTCTCATTTGTATCTTGAGATAGAAGCTGATCTTGTTCTTCTATGGCGACGATGTCCGCCGTTCCAGCCATTGAATAGCCTGTAATGTGGCCTTTCTGAATTTGATCCCAAATCTCTTGGGAAGCCTTTGTCACAAGCACCCAAGATCCTTTGCGAATCAGCTCCCCTCCCACTTCAACATCAGCCGGAGCAATATATGATTCAACCACTTCGCCAACACCATCCTGAAAATCATGCTGCTTGTCAATATGACGGGCATCCTTCATAAAGCCGTGTGCCGCTCTTTCAATTTCCTTGGCTGTCATAAAGTCTTGATGTGCATCAGGCGTATTCGGCTCATACACGACTCCGTACACGAGGCGATGAGCATCTTCTGCCTTTGTCAGGACACTGACCTCCTTTTGAAAGTCAGGCCGCTTTTTCTTTGCTTTCATCAGAAAGAATTTCTTCTTGTTCGCTGCTTTGTCCACGTAGGAAACATGCGTAATTTTAGCGTTTTTTAGTTCTCTTGGCATATGTTCACCCCCTTTCAAAAAAGCGCACTCGCTTCTGTTTATTTCGTCAGCTGGTCCGGCTCTGGTTGAGGCTTTTCTTCAGCTGATTTCATGCGGCTTTCTAAAGGGCGGTGATACAGTTCCTCAGGCCATTCCTCTAGCGTTTTTCCGAGAATTCTTCCTGCTAGATCGCGCAAATCGTTTGGTGACACTGCTCCCGCCTGAATAAATGGTGTCAGTACCTTGGCAATCTCTAATGGGTCTCTAAAATCAGGACCATTTAATAGAAAACGGACATGCCAAATTTCAAGATCCGGCAGGAAAAGAGTATTGAGTTTTCCTGTGATGAGATGACGTTCCGGCTGAAATACTTGCTCTTCTGTTGTTTTACGCGCTGTATCTGCTGTCGCTTTGTTATAGTCTTGAGACTCACCTGTGTAAATTGGCGGAAGGCGAAACGCAGAGCGGATTTTGTTTCTTGTTTTTTCATCGTATTCTAAAAAAAGCGCATCTTCTTGCAGGATCTCAGCTAGAGATTTGAAGTTTACTTTGACATTTGAGACATCTTCTTCTCCCGTTAACCCTTTTTCTGTCGGCAGACCTTCAACTTCAAGCAATAGAAATTTATGTGCATGATCAGATCCTTCAATATCGTCCATATAATCTTGAAGCTGCTGATAAGAGGATTCTGACAGCATGCCATTTTCGACAATGATGGCACCTGGTACATGCCGCCCTTGTTTAAAATAAAGATAGTTCAGCTCCTCTGCCTTGCGTGCTCCGTACATATTGACGATGTTGCCAATCCAGCGGGGAATCCCATACGTTCCACTGCCAATTTTAAAATGAATCACTTCTGTTGCGCGAAGCGGCTCTGGTGTAGTGTCATCGTACTTGCCTGTTTCACAGTGCAAAATGCGCGGATCACCATACTCCTTGAAGAAGACTTTCTTTTCGTTGATTACCTGTACATATTTACGGAATCGTTTCTTTCGATTCATTGTCTTCATTTCGCCATTTTCGGTGTACCTGAATTCGACGTCGACTGGCTCACTAAGCTTGCAAATGCGGATATGAAGCGCATCTAAATACTCGATTCCGGCCGGCTTTCCTTGTCCATCTCTCAGCACCTCTAAAAAACCATTGCCCGTTTTCTCTCGGTCTTCGAGGACATAGCCAAGAATCACATCAGCGGACTCATCATAGTTCATGTACTTCGTAAACTCTTCAAGTCTTGTCCATTCCTTTTCTGCGGCTTTCTTTTTTGCCGGTTTTACACCTTCTGCATTAAAGTCAAAGGCGTATTCCACCCCAAATCCAAAGCCTAAAATATTCGTTTTGTACGCATCAATACATTGCTGAAGAATGGTTGAATATTCTGCCATGCTTTTTAATTCATTGATGTTGTAAGGAGGGGGAACAATGTCATCTTTTTCATAGGAAAATTCATCTGCATACATTTGTTTTGTATGATCAGACATGTTTGCCTTCATAATCGTTGCTTTCAATTGTTTCATTGTATGGACCTCCTCTCTCTGTTTGGACGGACACGCTCTGAGGCGGTCTGTTTCAAATCCGTCACTTCATAATCATCCAGCGCATACCAGATCGCTGATAATGTGTGCGGATCGATTTGAAATGTATCTTCCTCTAAACGTCCATCCTTATCTGCCTTATAGGTCAGTGATTGAAGTTCATAGATTGTGTACGGACAAGCATCAGAGCAAATGATTTTTTTAAACCGTTTGATCTTTTTCGTATACTGCAAACGAGAGCCTTGGAACTTATGTGCTGCCACCATTTGAAATCCACGCTGCCGAAAATAGTGAATGGTTTTAGGCTCGGCTGCATCGGCTTTGATGAGTTCCTTTGATTCAATGAACTCTTTTAGGTCAACAGCTGTTTCATCATCTGTTTTCCCGCGGTCGTAATATTCCCAGTAAATATATAAGTACTTTTTTTCATGGTCGACGGCTAATCGAATGAGCGCATTGTATGATTCAACAAATCCAAAATCCATGCCTGCTCGTTTTAGCGGCCGGTCAATCTGCTGAATGGCTTCTAATACATCAGAATGACTTCTCACCTCAAATTGAGGAAAAACCTTTGTGCCGTTGATGCCGAAATAGCCCTTCCTCGCAATTCGATAGAGGTCTGGGTCGTATTCTTTCAGCTCATCCAGCTGTTTCACATAGCTTTTAGGGAGAAATAGGTTATCTTCCGCTGTGGAGTGATGATAGTACGTATCCTTGATCACAACGGTGCGTTTTTTGTATAAGGTTTCGTCATCTAGGACAAATCGCTTCAGCTGTTCATCTCGAAAGAAATGTCTGTACGTCCAATTATCTTGACCAACAGGATTGGTCGATAACATCATATAAAGCGGTAAGGACGGATGCCTCAATCTTCCAAGCAGCTCTTTAAAGCCTTCATAAGAAACCTCTGAACACTCCTCAATCCAAATCATCGAGATGTTGTTAATCGATTTCAATTTCTCAGGCTTGTCCAGCCCTTTGAATAAGATGCTGCTGCCATTTCGAAACGTCAAGGCAAGCGGCGAACTGCGGCACTTCACCACATGATCGATGCCAAGATCGCTGACGATCTCTTGTAAGAGAGAAAAGGTTGATTCGCGGTGCGTATCATATACTTCTCGAATGACAAGTGCTGTCCGTTTTTCTTCCAGCAGCTTTAAAATGAGTTTTAACGCAATGTGATAGCTTTTCGAGGAGCCGTAGCCGCCTACTAAAAATTGAAACTTTTGATTCCAATCGAATAGAAAATGTTCAAAGTGAGGATTGACTTCTTTTTCAATCAATGACGTCATGAGTTATCCTCTTTTCGCTTGATCATGATGTGAAGATCTTCCTCTTTTTCTTCGCGCACTGCTTTTTTTGTTTTTTCGATGGTCAGTTCAATTTGCTTTAGCCTTAATCTTCGTTCATCCTTCGCATGTGCAAGCTCTTCAAACTGTTTAATGAGACGCCTGAGCTCTCCCATTGCACGGGATTGGGCATTTAAAAAGGTGGCATGCCGATCCCATGAAAATTGAAACGAATATTCTTCTGTGCTGATTTCTTGTTCTGGCTGAATGCCTTCTACTGTTTCTTCTAATGAAGAAGGCATGTATGCCGCCTTTTTCAGCTCTTTGATCATGTCATCTTGATCTGACACATACATGATGCGCTGCGCCCGAATAATGGCAGCATATTGAATTTGAATTTGATCCCAGATTAAATCAAGCGATGTACGCCCGCTCATTTTCTCCATGATTTCAATTGTTTCATCTGAAAGAAACTGATTGAAGATCGAGTGTGCCTGCTTTGACGAACCTTTTTGCCTTTGCCATCCGTATCGTCTTTTCCATGATTTCACGGTATGGATCGAGACATTGTAATGATCAGCAATTTGCTGGTACGTCATCCCTTTCATATAATCTTGCTTGGCTTCTATCCGTTTATCTTTCATTTACATTCACCTGCCGCCTCCTTTTAATTCGAACGATTTTCTGTGAAGGAATCATTTGTGTAGGGCTAGCAAACATCCGTTTGGTCTTTCTAACTATAGGTGGCAACTGTAAGACAAGTGTTGCTCCATTTATTTTGTAAAAGAAAAAACGCCTATTCAGCTGCTTCGAATAGGCGTTCTTGTACTTTTTTGGACATCTTTGTCCGAGCTCTCTCCATATGTTTTTGGACAGTTCCTTTTTTCACATCCAGCATAATCGCAATCTCGCTAAACGATAATCCTTGTGTTGTGTGCATGAAGAATACGTCCTTTTCTCGATCCGTTAAAACGGACAAGGCTTCGTCAATTCGTTTCTTGTCCCGCTCACTGACTTCTTTTTCATTTTCTTGGATGAGTGTATATTCATGTGATAAAGCCTCTAACACTTCTGGATTTGCTAGAATGGTGCGCTGATAGACTGAACGTCTGTCTAATCCTCTGCGTGCGCCTGGCTGTCTGCCAATTTGAAGCCATTCCACGACGTATTCGAGATCGCTGACCATACTAGCGATAATTTTTTTATCATGCTTCTCTTGATCTGACAGCTGTTTGTCTTCTTTTTCTCTATATGGTTCATATCTTTTTCTAGCATCCTTTAATGCTCGTTTGTATTCGATAAGTAAATCTTGCATATTGGCTCTCTCCCTTTTTTAAGAAAATAAAAAACGGACACCAATCAGTCCCCTTTTCATAGGGTCTTGATCAGTGTCCGCAGGCTTTCCGTCTTGGACGTATGATGTTGTGATCTGTTCAGTGATCTAGCTGATTTTAAAACCAATCTCGTGGTCTACTCTTGCAAAATGACCTTTTGCCGTTTGGATAATGGTTTTTCCATGTTCAGGTACATCTATCTGATAAGCTGTTCCTACATTCCCATCTAACACGATGACTTGAATTTTTCCTGTTTCCATCTCACCGACAAATGTCTGGTTTTCTTGAATGAATAATTGTTTTGGCTCGTTCATATGCTTGTCTCCTTAATTGGTGAGGACTTCGTGCCATCACCTATCGTATTTAAAATGATTTCAATTCTTGGACGCATACTATAAAACTGGGAAACTCTTAAATCGACAATCTGTAGAGGGGCCCTATCCGCAATAGAATGAAGTGCTTCTTGAATATGGTGTAGTCGGGGCTGAAAGATGCTGACGTTCACTGGACGTATCAAACCTTTTTCTGCGTATGTACGCTTGATTTGACAGTCAGCTATGTCAAGCGGCATGTCGTCAAATAAACGAATCTCGAGTGATAGTGCGTCTTTTATTTTATGCGGGCATTGCGCTTTTGCTGCTGCTCGTATTCTTTTTATCAATGTATCTTTTGTTAACAAAAACTCTGCCTCAATAATGAAATGGATGACCATGTTATGATCTCCCGTCATCCTTTTCCCACTGACGGATGTTTTGTTCGTTTTTACTCGCTTTGAGCAAGCATTTGAGGATTGCCATGATTTTCTTCCATCGTTTCATGTCGTCTTGATTCCTCCTTTTTTGCTTCAGCGACCTTTTCCGCCAAGAGGGTCATGTATGTTTGCTTGTCTTCTGATGTGGAAAAAACAAACACCGGTTTCTGATGATGAAAGGTCATCCAGCCGCCAGCTTGGACTAAACAAAGCTGCGCTTCCTTTCTGGCATCAAACGTCATCTGATGTTTCATCTTCTTCAAATCCCTCCAGACTTTCCTCAATCTCTGCTTGATACCCATAACGTGTCATGTCATATGACCAGTAGCTTTTTAGATATCCAAAGTCATTCATCTGCGCTACCATTGGATGTTCAATATTCATTTTGTTTGTCTCTCCTTTTCAAAGAAGTGCTTTTCCTTTAAAGAATTACTCATTTCGTGTAACTTTTGATCAAAAAAAAGCTCTTGAACACCCCTATTTAGCAAATCTGCAATATGCTTTGCTATTTCTAAGCTGGTCTTCGTTCTGCCCATTTCTATATTTGCATAGCCGCTCGTGTACTTATACCCTAACTTTTTCGCCATATAGGTTTGTGTTTTTCCTTGTAAAATGCGTTCTTCTCGTAAATTTTCAAGTTTCATCTTTCCACCTCTTACTCAATATGTGTAAGTTATATTCATTATGATAATATACACAAAACGAGTAAGTCAATCATTTTTTATTCTTTTTGTGTAATTATTTATCTTTTCCGTGTAATTCATGATAAAATTTACTCATAACATGAAAAAAGGTGTTTCCAATGGATAATTTGACTGGAAAGATTTTAACTGAATTAAGAGAGAAGCATGGATGGAGCAAGTCAACGGTTGCTAAAAAACTCGGATTAAAGGCGATGTCCACTTATGCAAATTGGGAATATGGCTTGAGAAAGCCTGACGGTGAAATGATTGTGAAAATCGCCGAGTTATACGGGGTCTCAACGGACTATCTTCTCACAGGTAAGGACAAAGGCGGAATTGATGCCGACCTTGCAGACGATCCTGATTTGCAAATTGCATTTAAGGCTGCCTCCGATTTTTCCGAAGAAGCACGAAGACAAACCATCGATTTTATTCACTACATTAAAGAAAAAGAGAAGCAAAAAGGCCGTCAGCCAAAACAGCGAGACGACGATTGATCATCTCTTTTCATAAAGCTTTACATTGCTGGGATACGCCCAGCTTTTTTTTATGTCTCTTTTTCCCCGAAAAAAGAGACGACCCATGAATAATATGTGACAAATTTCACCATAAATACTCTTTTTTCCACATATTTAATTGACATATAATACTATTATTATTAATATATGTATATACCAAAAAAAGGAGTGTTACCGATGAAAAAATTAATGAAAGCTTGTACACTGTCTTTAGCTGCTTTAGGTGCTCTTACGTTCTCTCAAACTGAAGGGGCTCATGTAGCTGCACAGCCAAAAGAACCAGTTATAGCAAAAGCTCCTATTATGAATAAAGTGATTACAGTGAACCGTACGCTTACTGTAGGTTCTTCAATCGCCGTCTCTCTTCCAGCAAGTCAAATTTCTGTGTCAGGCGCAACATATGCCATTCAATTAGATCAAACAGCTCCGAACTTCACTTGGATTCGTGCCGTACAACGTGGTTCTGTCACAGTTTCCTACTATAATTCACTAGGCGAGCTTGTGATTAACTATATTACTGTTCGATAAGCTATAAAGCTTTACATATAAAAAGGCGATGACTTCATGATCATCGCCTTTTTGTGTGTCTTCAAGTATTTTTGTAGACTTCATTTATCCAATGCTTGCCAACGACTATCCATTATGTTAACTTTTAATAAAAATAAGTTAACATAATGAGAGGAGCTTATGATGGGAAAACCAATGTCTTTGTCTTGGGAAGCGATAGCAGAGAAAGCGCTGAAAAATGAACGGATCACGCTGCAAGAAGGTCTAGATATTCTTGAAGCTGACGATAGAGAATTATTATCTATCATGCATGCAGCCTATCAAGTACGATTTCATTTTTTTCAAAATAAGGTGAAATTAAATATGATTTTTAACGCAAAAAGCGGTTATTGTCCTGAAAACTGTGGTTATTGTTCACAGTCGATCATTTCTAAAGCACCGGTTGAACGATATACAATGCTTGATCAAAAAACGATTGTGGCTGGCGCGCGTGAGGCGCTCAAGAGAAAAGCGGGGACTTATTGTATTGTCGCGAGCGGCCGAGCACCTTCTCACAGAGAATTAGATGAGGTGACGGCAGCAGTAAAAGAGATCACTGAGACCATGCCTTTGAAGGTGTGTGCATGTCTTGGGTTATTAAATGAAGACAAAGCGAAGCGGCTGAAGGAAGCAGGGGTTCATCGGTACAATCACAATATCAATACACATCAAGATCATCATGCTCACATTACGACAACTCATACATATCATGACCGCTTGTCGACCCTTGAGGAGGTCAAACAGTCGGGCATGTCACCTTGCTCAGGGGTTATCATTGGAATGGGTGAAACCAACCAGCAAATTGTCGAAATGGCTTTTGCGCTCAGAGCCATTGATGCGGATTCTATTCCAGTCAACTTTCTTCATGCAATTGAAGGAACACCACTTGAGCATCAAGAACGAACACATCCGGTCAAAGCATTGAAAGTGTTGGCACTCATGAGGTTTGTCAATCCAACCAAGGAAATTCGAGTATCTGGAGGCAGAGAGTTCAATTTACGGACGCTTCAGCCGCTTGCCCTTTATGCGGCAAATTCCATTTTCGTAGGCGATTATTTGACAACAAAAGGTCAGCAAGTCCAAATGGATCATCATATCATTGAAGATTTAGGTTTTGACATAGAAGAATGTGCGTTATAAAAAAAGTCTGCCGGTGAATCGGCAGACTTTTAACAATAAGATTAGAATCTTTTATGGAAGTCGACAGTGCCGCTTCCTTCCTCACGGTCAAAGCTACCAACAAATGTCCAGTTAATATAGCCACCGTCTCCATTATTGACGAACGTCCCATCTTCGAATACCCAAATACCAAACGTAATACCATCATATTCAACACTATCATAGTAAACCACATTGTTCAGTCCGCTAAAGTCATGGTCTTGGCTTAAGTTTTGGACTACGACGTTATAGTTTTGACCTGCTTCATAGAAGGCGCTGTAAGCTGCATTTTTAACGAACCCATCACGATTTTGAGATGATTTTACTGCTTGTTCAATTTTATCGGCAATGGCTACTGGATCAATAGAGACACTTCCATCAACACCTGTTGTCGTTGCAGCTTCAGCCGTTTGACCAAAAGTCGTAAGAGATAGAGGGGCAGCAACCATTGACGTAGCGATCACAGAACTAACAAAAAATTTGCTTGTTTTTCTCATTATTTCTAACTCCTCCTTTAATTGGTATGTTTATGTACTACCCCTTCTCTTGTCTCTTAAACACTAATTTATGAAAAAACTTCTTTTTCTACCAATTAAGAGGGTGATTTTACTGTTTAAAAGAGTTGGAATAACAAAAAAACTACTCTTTTTAAAGAGTAGTTAAATAGTAGTTTTCAGCATTACATGAATAGGATAAATAAAATCACACCTAGGATAATTCGGTATATTGCAAAAGGCACCAGCTTGATTTTATTGATCAGTTTTAGGAAGAATCGAACAACAAAGAGAGCCACAACAAATGCACTCACAAAGCCGACGATAAAGAATGGCAGCATGTCTGTTGTTAAATATTCGGCGTTTTTCACAAGTGTTAAGAAGCTTGCGCCCGCCATAATCGGCATCGCCATAATAAATGTAAAGTCAGCTGCCGCACGGTGATTCAAACCAAGAATAACACCACCTGCGATTGTTGAACCTGAGCGAGAGAAGCCTGGCCATAACGCCAAACATTGAAACAGTCCGATATAAAGCGCCTGTTTGTACGTCATGTTATCGACAGAGCTTGTTTCTGTTTTACGTTTATTGATCCAGTCAGCGACAAGCATCAGCACTGCGCCTAAAATCAAACCGACAGCAACTGTTCTCACGTCAAACAAGTATTTATCAATATAATCTTCAAATAAGAATCCTAAAATGACGGCTGGGACGAGTCCTACTGCAATTTGAGCAATGGTCAGCTTATGCCCGCTGCGCTTTTGTTCTTCAGTAATATTTTTCTTTAAGCCTAACAAGTTCAAAATCCGATCCTTGAACACAATCATGACAGCTAAAATAGAGCCTAACTGAATCACGACTTTAAATGTGTTTGCCGCCTCTGGCGTAATGATTTCCTTTGATTTTAACCATAGATCATCGACAATGATCATGTGACCTGTAGACGAGACAGGTGCATACTCTGTTAATCCTTCGACAATTCCTAAAACCAGTGCCACGAATAAATCCCATAGATTCATGATTTTCTTTCCTTTCAATTCTGATCTTTTGAACAGGCAACCATCTATGTCCGCATAAAGACAAGCTTCCTTCATCGAAAGCTCGTCTTTATGATACTATATTTTTTTCAAAAAAAGATTATGACATTAAACCTTTTCTTCTTTATACAAATTGGATCGCATTTTGAACCAATCAAACAAGTGGGTCGTGATGACCTTCAGGACGGCATATGTCGGAATCGCAACAATAATGCCGACTACGCTGAACAATTTACCTGCTGTTAAGAGAACAAAGATAATCGTGATTGGATGGATATGAAGGTTTTTCCCCATGACCTGAGGTGAGATAAATTTCCCTTCAATGAGCTGAACAACTGTCCAGACAATGATTAGTTTGAGCAGCATAATTGGTGACGTAACAAGGGCAATCACAATCGCTGGTGTAATGGCAATCGTTGGACCAAGGTAAGGCACAATACTTGTACATGCCGCAATGATAGCTAACAAAAAGGCATAGTCTAACCCAATGATCATATAACCAATTAAAAGAAGAACACCTATACAAAAGCTGACAATGATCTGTCCGAGAATATAAGAGCTCAGGCGATGGTTCATTTCGTGAAGCACGATATGTGTATGTTCTCTAAACTTATTCGGAATAAATTTCAAGAAATAGTCAGGTAATTTTTTGCCGTCTTTTAATAAATAAAACAGAATGAACGGAACGGTCACGATCGAGATGATGACTTCAGTGA
This sequence comes from Bacillus sp. FSL R7-0672, assembly GCF_038601465.1. Classification (NCBI taxonomy): domain Bacteria; kingdom Bacillati; phylum Bacillota; class Bacilli; order Caryophanales; family Bacillaceae; genus Bacillus; species Bacillus sp. FSL R7-0672. Next base: position 2,805,991 of record NZ_CP152010.1, read on the forward strand.
GCGCCCCTAAGAATGTCCCCACTCCGGTAAAGGTACTTTCCAAAATTTTCGTCGCTTGACTTGACGCTTTGCTCACCAATTCAGAAACGTTAAAATTCATCGCTTTTTGCGCTTGATTAATGAAGTTGCTTCCCGTTAGTTGTCTAATCTGATCTTCTACCGTATCAACATATTTCGGAAGATTATGAAACAGACTCATCATTTGCGCTTGTAAAAACGGAATAATAGACACGATCGTCACTGTAATAATGCCAATAATGACAATATATAAAAGCAAAATCGAAAAGATCCGTTTGACTCTAAACTTCTCTAACAAATTGACAATCGGATTTAATAAATAATACACGACCCCCGTTAAAATAATCGGTAAGGCAATGGTTTTGACGAGTACAATGAGCGGTGTGAAAATAAAGGATGTTTTCATGAAAACAAGGATATTCAATCCGATTAATAGCAGGACGAGTAAAAAGAGAACAAACTTGTTATCAAGAAAAAATTTTCTAAATCGACTGCTCCACATTTGCATAGAATTCATATCGTTCCTCCAAACTCGGGCTTATTTATGAATAAATTGTACACTACCTGATCATGATATGGTGGTCATTGTTTCAGCTTTTTTTCCCATTTTGCAATGGACATCACCCATACAATCAGAATTGGCTGTCCTATCAGTCTTATCCATAGCAAAGACTGCTCTGTGCTTTCTTGACCTGGAAATGGAATTCCCTCTCGTGCAGCAAATAAGTTTGCAGGGAAAATGAGGACAAGATAGACAGCAATGATTTTTGCTGCTGCGATCCTGACATTTGGCAAAAGCAGCAAGACAGCAAGCAGCCATTCTAAGCATGCCGTCGCATAGACCATTACATATGGATATGGCCAGCCTGGCATCATACGGGCAAAGCCGCTCGGCTCTATCACATGAAAAATACCGGCTGCTATGAATAAAAGCGCAAAGACGTATGTACTTCCTATATGCAGGACGCGCTTCATGGTCGTTTCCTCCTCTCCCTTCTATCAGAGTATTACCCGAATGAAGGAAGAAACTACCCCTTTTCGTACATTTATATCCTTTATGTAAGACGCATCAGCCTATATAAAGGTTTCATCCGCTTTTCAATAAAAAGAATGTTCTTTCATACAAACGCTTTCAAAGGATGTATAATCAGAGAAAAGTAGAAGGAGGGAACGACATGATTCGATTTGCTGTCATCGGAACGAACTGGATTACAGATCGATTCTTACAGGCCGGTGAAGGAGTAGCTGATTTTACATGTACAGCCGTCTATTCACGGTCCGCTGAAAAAGGCCAGGCATTTGCCGAAAAATACGGTATTGATACAGTTTTCACGAACTTACATCAAATGGCAGAAAGTGATGCGTTTGATGCCGTGTATATTGCGAGTCCAAATGCCCTTCATAAGGAGCAGGCCATGTTGATGATGGAGCACCAAAAGCACGTTTTATGCGAAAAACCATTCGCCTCTCGCCGAAAAGAAGTGGAAGAGATGATTGCTGCAGCGAAAAAACATCAAGTGTGTTTGATGGAAGCGATGAAAACGACATTTCTGCCCAACTTCCTTCAAATCAAACAGCATCTTGATCAGCTCGGACCCATTCGGCAAGTGGTCGCTCATTACTGTAAATATTCCTCAAGATACGATGCCTACCGAAATGGCGAGATTCCAAATGCTTTTAAGCCTGAATTATCCAATGGTTCTTTAATGGATATCGGTGTGTATCTCGTCTACCCGGTGGTCTATTTATTTGGTCTGCCGAATCAAATCACCGCAAGAGGCTATAAGCTTTCTTCTGGTGTAGATGGGAGCGGCTCTGTCCTTTTACAATATGACGGGCATCAAGCACTCCTTTTTCATTCTAAAATTTCAACGTCTCATTTATCTGCGGAAATTCAAGGAGAGGATGCGACGATGGTGATTGATCAATTCCACCGTCCTTCGCATATCACGATCCATGATCGGCAAGGACACCATACCGACATCTCTCTCAAAGATGATCAGCCAGCCATGTATTATGAAATCTGTCATTTTATTGAGTGTATTCAGGAAGGAATGATTCAGTCTCCGGTCAATACATTTGCCTTATCTGTTCAAACCATGTCCGTCATGGACGAGGCGAGAAAACAAATGGGCGTGAGGTTTCCTGCCGATAGATAAAATGAATGGGCATGAAATGATAAACAAAGGGCGAACATGATGTGCAAGTTCGCCCTTTGTTTTTTGTTGTGGATCCATTGTTTATGTTGCCGCTAACACATCCGCAAATGCTTTCACATATGGAGGAAGGTCCGGCGGACGTCTGCTCGAGACGAGGTGACCATCTGTGACGACTGCTTCATCAAACCAGTCCGCTCCAGCATTTGTCATATCATCTTTAATACCAGGTGTACTTGTCACTTTTTTGCCGTGCAGGATTCCTGCTGAAATCAGCACCCAGCCAGCGTGGCAAATTTGCCCGATTGGTTTCGCCTTTTCATCAAATGAACGAACGATGTTTAACACTTCTGGATAACGGCGCAGTTTATCTGGCGCCCATCCTCCTGGGACAAGCACAGCATCATATTCATCTGCTTGAATGGAATAAAAATCTGCATCAGATACAGCCGGCACACCATACTTCCCGGTGTACTCATGATTTGCTTTTTCTCCTACAAGATGCACAGTTGCCCCTTCTTCTCTTAAACGTAGAACCGGATACCATAGCTCTAAATCTTCAAAATCATCACTGACAAACGCAATGACCTTCTTATTTGATAAACGCATAACATCTCTCCTATTCTTTCGATTTCCTCTATTGTACGAGATGACCTCTTAAAAAGAAAAGCGGTTCCCCTTGAGGAGAACCACTTGATCTTATTCGCTGATCTTGAATTTTTTAATTAAATCACGTAATTCTTCCGCCATTTGGGAAAGAGTCGTAGAGGAAGAACTAATCTCTTCCATAGAAGCAAGCTGCTCTTCAGCAGATGCAGCGATATCTTGGATGCTTGCTGAACTCTCTCGTGATACATCTGCAATTTCATGCACTGCTTTAGAAATTTGCTCAGATCCTTTTGAAAGCTCGCGTACTGTTGTATTCATTTCATTCATTCTTGTAGCAATTTCCGCTGTTTGCTGATTAATTTGTGAGAAGCTTTCTTTCGTTTGATCTGTAATGGAAAGACCATTCTTCACTTCTTCATTCACTGATTTGAACATATTTTGAGATGTTTCGATTTCAGATACAATTTCTTTCACAAGCTTTTCAATCTCTTTTGCTGAATCTGATGATTGAACTGCAAGTTTACGTACTTCCTCTGCGACAACAGAGAAGCCTCTGCCTGACTCACCTGCACGTGCTGCTTCAATGGCAGCATTGAGTGCAAGTAAATTCGTTTGATCCGCAATGCCGTTAATCACGCCTAGGATGTTTGTGATGTCTTTTGATTTATGCTCTAGCCCGTTGATCACCCCTTCAGCTTCTTTCACTGAATGGTCGATCGTCTTCATTTGGCCAACGGTTTGCTCCACAAGCTGTCCGCCTGATTCCGCGACTGTTCTTGATTGAATAGATGATGCTGTGATGACATTAGATGTTTCTGCGACTTCGTTCAGACCTTCATTCATTTGTTTTAAATGAGCCGCACTTTGCTCCACCATTTCGCTTTGATTTTCGTTTCCGTTTGAGAATGTTTCAATAGATGATGTGATATGTTCGGTTGCTTTTGTTGTTTGACCTGCGCTTGCTGTCAGTTCTTCAGATGAAGAAGCCACGTTTTCTACAGATGTTTGTACTGCTTGGATGACATCTCTTAATGATTCACTCATTTCATTAAAGCTTGTGCCTAGCTGTCCAATCTCATCTTTTGACCGGACATCAATTTTTTCTGTTAAATCTCCCTCACTGATTTTCTTTGAAGAAGAGACAAGTATAGATAGTGGTTTTGTAATGGAACGGATGATCAAGAAGATCAGAATCCCGCCAATGATGAGCGCGCCTGCTAAAATGATAGCGGCCATGTTAAAGACTGGCTGTGCAGCTTCTTCTACTTCTGTCACAAACATCGTACCGACAATTTTCCAGCCAGTCGCTTTGTTTGTGGTGAATTCCATTTGCTTTTCTTTTCCTTCAAACATATAACTCATAGAACCTTCATCTTGTGAATAAAGCTTTTCTAGCCATTCACCAGATAATTTTGTTCCAGCTTTTTTCGTAGGATGGGCAACAAAGGTACGATCCGGACTTCCGATAAAGGCATAGCCTTGTTTCCCGATATTTATGCTATTTGATTCTTTTACTAGATTTGCAATGTCTAGGTTCATTGCAATGACTCCTGATCCGTCCTCTAACTTTTTAGAGATGGTGACCACAAGCGTACCTGTGGAAGCTGTTGGATACGGTGCTGAAACAGACAGCTCTCCGTTTTTCGCCCAGCCGTCTTTATACCAATCCCGCTCCGTTGCGACATAGTCAGCAGGCATTTTTTTGTTAGGATATCTTGAAAACACTTTGCCATCACTTGAAGCGACAAAAATGCCTTCTGTGTCATCATTCATACTCATGAACTGTTCAAAGCGCCCTTGAATATCTGTCGTGCCTTTTTGCTTAAGCTTTTTCTCCGTGATCCATTTGCTAAAGAAATCGGTTGCGTCTGTTTTCACTTTCACAACCTTCGTAATATTTTTATCTAGCTGTTCGACGTTCTCCTTTGCACTTTGCATGATTTGATCATTTAAGGAGGTGCTCGCCGTATGATATGAAGAGAATGCCAATACAATGATTGGGCATAAAAGAATGAATAAGAAAGAGAATACGAGCTTTTTTGAAATAGATGGCTTTCTGAAATACTGTATGAATTTCATAAAAAAGAAAACTCCTTTTAGTAAGATAGTATATATATCGGAAGCACTACTACGTTCTTTACTTTTTTAACTTATTAAAGTCTAAATAAGACCAAAATACCCAAATTATATGCATTGAATGGAAAAACACCTGACGCCAAAACGTCAGGTGCTTCCTTATACTCTTACATTTTAAATTGTTTAATGAGCTCTCTTAGCTCTTCTGCCATCTGAGATAACGTAGCAGAGGAGGAGCTAATCTCTTCCATAGATGCCAACTGTTCTTCTGCGGATGCTGCGATATCTTGGAAGCCTGCGGAGCTTTCTCGTGAAAGCTCTTTGATTTGATTCACCGCATGTGAAATATCATTTGAGCCATGCGAGAGTTCTTTGGCCGTTCCGTTCATTTGTTTCATTTGTTCTGTCATTTCTGATGTTTTATCGGTGATTTTCTCAAAGCTGATTTTCGTTTCATCTGTAATATTTAATCCAGATTGTACTTCACCTGCTACTTGTTTAAACATGTTCTGTGATTTTTGAATTTCCTCTACAATCTCGTTCGTCAAGCTTTCAATTTCCTTTGAAGAGCTTCCGGATTGCTCTGCCAGCTTACGAACTTCTTCTGCAACAACAGAGAAACCTCTACCTGCTTCTCCTGCCCGAGCGGCTTCTATCGCAGCATTTAAAGCTAGGAGATTGGTTTGGTCGGCAATGCCGTTAATGACCCCCAGAATGTTCGTAATATCCTTTGATTTCTGCTCTAAGCCTTGAATAACAAGCTCTGCTTCTTTCACTGCCTGCTCGATGGTTTGCATTTGCCCTGCTGTTTTTTGAACAAGTTCTCCACCAGCCTGAGCCGTTTTGCTTGAATCAATCGACGATTCCATCATATGTGAGGTCGTATCGACCATATGGGATAAGCTGCGATCCATTTCGTTTAACTGGACTGAGCTTTTTTCGATCATATCATTTTGATGTTCATTGCTGTTTGAGAACTGTTCAATAGATGATGTGATATGCTCAGTCGCTTGAGCGGTCTGTCCCGCACTTGCTGTTAATTCTTCAGAAGAGGCGGCCACATTTTCAATGGAATTCTGAACAGCTTGAATGACTTGTTTCAGCTTAGCTGACATCTCGTTAAAGCTCTGCGCAAGCTTACCGATTTCATCATGAGTACGAACTTCAATGTGCTGGGTCAGATCACCCTGACTGATTTTCTCAGCCGATTCAGAGAGTGCTATCAGTGGCTTTCGGATCGATTTAATAATAAAATAAATCGCAATTCCGCCTATGGCAATCGCAACTGCCAGTATGATCATTGTTAAGTCGAGCACTGGTTTTGCAGCTTCATGGACTTCGTCCACATACATGGTTCCAGCAAGCTTCCAGCCTGTTGCTTCATTTGTGTCAAAGAACATTTGCTTCGGCTGTCCATTGTATTCATATTTGAAACTGCCTTGTTTTTTATCATACAATTTCGTGATGAAATCACCTGTCAATTTCGCCCCAGGCTTGTCTGTTTTATGGGCAACATAGTGCTGATCTGGAGTCGCGACAAACGCATAGCCTTCTTTGCCTATTTTGATACTGTTTGTATCTTTCACGATCGTGTTCAAGCGCACATTGATTCCAATCACACCAGAACCATCTGCTAACTGTTCTGATATTGTGATGAGCAGGTCATCTGATGACTTGTCGACAAAAGGATCTGAAATGATGAGTTTCTCATCTCCCATCGATTGTTGAAACCACGGTTCGTTTTTTGCACTCGCCGCACTACCTTTATGAATCTCGGAATATTCGGTTAGTTTACCATTTTGATCTGCAATGAATACTTCCACTACATCTTCATCTGTTTCCGATAATTGCTCTAATTTCACCTTGAGTAAATCCTTGTTTTTAGAAGTCAATTCACTCTTTTTCACCGATTTCGATAAATAAGAAACGATATCAATTTTAGGCTGTACATCTTTATTAATGAGTTCGTTTAATTGCTGAACACCATTTGCAGCACTAGACATAATCTCATCATTGAGAGACTTTGATGCCACTTCATAAGAAAATGCTGCCAATACGAGAATTGGCACTAGGAGAATCGCTAAGAATGCAGTAATTAATTTCTTCGACATTGTAAAGTGCTTAAAAAAGTTGATTTTTTTCATGACTCTGCTCCTTTTGGATTATGATTTGTGGTCTTTCTCTTCTATTCTTAGGTAATATGAATTATTTTTCAAGACTTAATGTTCGAAAATAAATAAAAATAAGTAAAATTACCTATTTCTTTTGATTTACTCAATTGGAAAAGAGCCCTCTAGCTGAAGGGCTCTTCATTATGTCTATTCGACTTTAAATTTACTGATCAAATCACGCAATTCTTCTGCCATTGATGAAAGCGTAGCAGAGGAGGAGCTGATTTCTTCCATAGATGCCAGCTGTTCTTCCGCTGAAGCCGCAATGTCTTGAATGTTTGCGGAGCTTTCACGTGAGACGTCTGCAATCTCACGGACAGCCTCTGACACATGTGCAGAGCCATTTGAAAGCTGGACAACCGTTTGATTCATTGTTTGAAGCTGGTCAGAAATTTCTTTTGTCATTTCGAAAATATTGTGGAAGCTGACTCTTGTTTGTTCAGTGAAGCTTAAGCCTGATTGAACTTCTCGATTCACCGCAGTGAATACTTCCTGTGATACATCGATGTCTTGAACGATCTCTTTAATCAAATTCTCGATTTCTTTCGCTGAATTGGCTGATTGAACAGCCAGTTTTCTTACTTCTTCTGCTACAACGGAGAAGCCTCTGCCGGATTCCCCAGCTCTTGCTGCCTCAATTGCTGCATTTAGCGCAAGTAGATTCGTTTGGTCGGCGATTCCATTGATGACACCTAGAATTTGTGTAATGTCTTTTGATTTACTTTCAAGAGCGCTGATGACATTCTCTGCTTTTTTCACGGACTGATCAATGACATTCATTTGAGAAGCGGTTTTTTCGACAAGCTGTCCGCCTTCCCCTGCGATATCTGTTGATTTGATCGATGAAGCAGTAATGGATTCAGCCGACTCATTCATGTGCTGAAGGCCACGGTTCATTTCATCTAACTCTTCTGAGCTGGATTCGACTTTGTCATTTTGACTTTCATTTCCATTTGAAAATTGTTCAATGGCTAGTGTAATATGCTCTGTTGCTTTACTTGTTTGCCCTGCGCTGGCGGTCAGTTCTTCTGATGAAGAAGCGACATTTTCGACTGAGGTTTGGACGGCACCAATGAGGGTTCTTAATGAGTCAATCATTGTATTAAAGCCTTTCCCAACTTGGCCAATTTCGTCATCTGATTGGATCTGAAGCTTATCGCGCAAATCACCTTCGCTGACTTTTTTCGAGAAGCGGGCAAGGTTGGATAATCTTTTAGATATAGAGCGGACGATAAAGAAGATGAGGGTACCTGCTACGATAAGTGTCACACTGAACACAATAATGGCTGTATTGAAAACGGGCTTTGCTGCATCTTCTACTTCTGATACGAGCATCGTTCCACCTATTTTCCAGCCGGTTAATTCATTGGTCACATACGCAACCTTTTTATCTATTCCTTTGAGTGTGTAGCTGCCGCTTCCTTCTTTGTTTTTATAAATAATATTTGCTAGATTCTCATTGACTTGACTTCCTGCCTTTTGGGTCGGATCTGCTAAAACTGTTTTATCTTTCTCCATGATGAAGGCATAACCTTTTTGCCCAATTTTGATTTCTTTTAACTTTTGAATCAGGGTGTTAATTTCCATATCAAGTCCAATAACACCTGAACCATCTTTCATTTTTTGAGTAATGGTGATGACCATTTTGCCTGTGGAGGCTGCTACATATGGTTTTGTGATGACTTGTTTACCGTTTTCTGCATTGAGCGCTTCTTGATACCATGGGCGCTCTCTCGGATCGTAGCCATCAGGCATCTTTTGAACAGGATATTGCATAAACAATCCCTTTTCGGAGCCTGCATAGATAGCGGAAACATCTTTTTCATTAATTTTTCCAAATTGCTGCAATTCTTTAATGGTCGAATTTCTATTTTTTTCTTGGAGATTAGACGCTTTGAGTGAGTCTGTAAACAGAGCCACAGCATCTGCTTTATTTCCTATATTCTCATTGATTAAAGTATCAAATGCATTGACTTGACTCATTGCACTGCCCATAATCTGTTTGTCTAGCTCTGTCTTTGATGTAAAAAATGCACTAATTGTCAGTGCAGTGGTTGGCAGGATAAGGACTACCAAAAAAGCCATAATTAATTTTTTTGAAATGGATGGTTTTTTTAACCATTGGATCATTTTCCCCATTTTCTCTTTCCCCCTTTACTTCTCTAAAGTTATTATCGGATGAAAGGTTTATTTTTACAGGCTGAAAACGATGTTTAAAATATAAAAAAAATACCCAGACAATTTTGGGTATTTTTTCATCATTATTTAATCAATTTTAAATTGACTTGTGAGCTCTTTTAGTTCCTCTGCCATGTTAGATAGTGTCACTGAAGAAGATGATATTTCTTCCATAGATGCAAGTTGCTCTTCAGCAGAAGCCGCAATGTCCTGAATGTTCGCCGCACTTTCTCTAGAGACTTGGCGCATCTCCTGCATAGCTTGTGAAACTAGCTTCGAACCGCTCGATAGATCAATGGCTGTATCGTTTAATTGCGTCAGTTTTTTCGACATTCCTTCTGCCGCCTCATAAATGTTCTGGAAGCTTTCTTTTGCTTCTTCTGTCATACCAAGTCCTGCATGTACTTCTCGATTGACCGTTTTGAACATATCTTGAGATTTAGCAATTTCTAACACAATTTCTTGAATGAGTTTTTCTATTTCTTTCGCTGAGTCTGCCGATTGGACAGCTAGTTTTCTCACTTCTTCTGCCACGACAGAGAAGCCGCGTCCTGATTCGCCTGCTCTAGCTGCTTCGATGGCTGCATTTAACGCAAGAAGATTCGTTTGATCTGCAATGCCGTTAATGACATTTAAAATGCTCGTAATATCTTTAGACTTATATTCTAATTGCTTCATGACTTGTTCTGCTTCTTGTACAGATGTATCAATATGTTTCATTTGGCTCGCTGTGCTTTCAACAATTCGGCCGCCTTGACCAGCTGCCTCTGTCGATTGAAGTGAGACAGTAGCCACTTCTGATGACGTTTGTGACATGCCTTGTAATCCTTCATTCATTGCCACAAGCTGATTCGTACTAGATTCGACTTTCTCGTTTTGTGCTTCATTTCCGTTTGAAAATTGTTCAATCGACATTGTGATATGCTCGGTTGCTTGACTTGTTTGGCTGGCACTTGCCGTCAGCTCCTCGGAAGCGGAAGCCACATTGTCGACAGATTGCTGTACCGCTCGAATGACGTCACGAAGGGATTCACTCATTTTGCTAAAGCTTCTCGTGAGATCTCCAATTTCATCCTTCGATTTGGTTTCAAGGGTTTCGGTTAAATCACCATCACTCACCTTTTCTGAGAAATCAACAAGCTTTCGAAGTCCAATTGTGATGGAGCGAACGATAAAGAAGATCGCAATACCGCCAAGGATAAAAGAAGAAATTAAAAGAATAATGGCAGAATTCCAAACTGGCTGTGCTGCTTCTTCTGTTTCTGATACAAACATCGTTCCAGCAATTTTCCAACCTGTTAAATCATTTGTCACAAAAACGAGACGCTTTTGTTCTCCTTTATTCTCATAAGTTGACGTTCCTTCTTTTCCGCTGTAAAGGATAGATGAAATATTTTCAGTGACCTTAGATCCTGACTTTTCTTCTGGATGAGCCACAATTTGTTTGTTTTTATTTGCAATAATTGGATATCCTTGACGTCCGATTTTAATCTCTTTTATTTTATCGACAATGTCTTGCACATCAATGTCAATTCCGATCGCCCCAGATCCGTCCTTCAGACGCTGGGCAATCGTGACAACCATACCGTTTGTTGTAGCAGAGATGTATGGGTTGGTAACAACTGGATTACCACTGTCATCCTGCATAGCTAGTTGATACCAATCGCGCGTTGTTGGATCATAGCCTTTTGGCATGTCTACTTTAGGAAACTGAATGAAATCACGCTTTTTACTTGCTGCATAAAATCCAACCACATCATCTTCATTGATTTTACTGTATATCTCGAAATGCTCATACAGTTCATCCTGGTTGTTCTTCTTAAAGTCTGCAGCAGTAGATGTTTCAGTAAAGAGTTTTACTGCGTTTTCCTTATTCATAAGCTTTTGCTGGATCATATCATTCAGTTCATTGACTCTTGTGTTTGCTCCGTACATGATTTCATGATCTAATTCTTCTTTGGCAATCTGATATGAAATCGTACTGAGTGTAATAATTGGCAAGACAAGAACGAGAGTGAATGAAATAATCAGTCTCTTAGAAATCGATGGTTTTTTCAACCATTTTAGTGCATTTTTCATGTTTTTCCTCCTTTTAAACGATATGTTATATATCGGACATCTTCATATTATTTTCATGTTTTTCTAATAAAAAGGATGCCTTTTTGTTTATTTACACAAATTGATTCATTGCCCAAGCACCCTGCATACGCTAATACAAAAGGGGGCGCTTTTCATATGATTATCCTTTCAGGACAGCCAGTGACAAATGAGCAGCTGGCTTCATTTCAGCTAGAAGGACAAAAGCGGATCATTTTGATGCAGTTACAAGCCTCAAATGATACGTTCCGCTACAGGCAAGCATCTGATTTGTTATTTGAGGTCACATTGAGATCGAACATTATGAATGCTGCAAGAGATTTGCATAAAAGTGGTGCCTCATTTGCCATCTTTCAAAGGTCTCGTGCAAATGACGCCTTTTGGCGCGTATCTGAAGCAGGGGCATTAGAGCTGCGCTATCAAGTCGAACCATCTAGAGGCATTAAAGACATTTTTGAAAATGGCTCACAATATGCATTTGAATGTGCCACCGCCATTGTCATCGTGTTTTATATGGGCGTCTTGCAAACGGTAGGAGACGAGAAGTTTAACCGAAGGCTTCGCAGTCTAACCCTGTATGACTGGCATTATGATACATTGTCGATTTATACAGAGCGCGGGAATGACTTTATCTATGGGGATTGCTTATATTTTGAGAATCCAGAGTTTAGCTATCAGCAGTCACAGTGGCGCGGGGAAAATGTGATTTACTTAGGTGAAGATCAATATTACGGACATGGACTTGGGATTTTAACAGCGGCAGAAATTATCGATAAATTGAATAAGAGAAGGCGGCCAGGTGCTGTTCAATCTGCTTATCTATTGCCGCAGACTACTCGGATGGATGTGATTTATCTCAGGCAAATGTTTGGCAGCTAAAAAAAGCCTCTTGTCTAGTGGTTATGACAAGGGGCTTTTGTATGCCTTGCGCTTTTGTATGCCTTGCGCTTTCGATAATCTTGCAGCGTGCCAAGCATCGTGTTCGCAAGGAGCTCCATTTTTTCTAAGTCTTTTCTTGTGACCGGCGGATCGTGCCGGCTCCATTTTACATAACGAACAAAATAGTAATGACGAATGGGCGTAAGGATGGCAGGAGAGTGCGGAAATTCATCAAACCAAAATTCAATTTGTCCTTTTTTCGGTATGAATGTTTTAAAATGTCCACCCTTTCACACCACCCAACATGATTTTATATGTGCGTCAGTTCATGCATGATCTCCTCAACGGTTAAAATCGAGTGAATACGACCGACGCCCTGTCCCGCCCAAAGAGCCATTTGATCAGGGTTTCCCGCAGCAGCTGCTGCTTTTCGCATCGGTGTCGTCCATACATGCTGAACCGGATAAGGAAGAACCCTATCTTCATTCTGTCTTTCTTCCTCCATCCACTGATTCACAATACCTCTTGCTCTTTTTCCAGAAAAAAGCCTTGTGATCTTTGTTTCACTGCTTTCTGCCTGTAAAATCGCCTTTTTGTATACTTCTGCCGCAGCACTTTCCTGACTGGCTAAAAATCGTGTGCCGATTTGCACCGCATCCGCTCCAAGCGCTAGAGCGGCTTCCACACCTGTTCGATCTGTAATCCCGCCTGCGGCGATCAATGGCACATGACAGAGCGTCTTGACATCAGAGATCAGGCTAAAGAGTCCCATCAGGGCATCTCCTTTTGCAGGTAAAAAGGTACCTCGGTGACCCCCTGCTTCACTTCCTTGCAGAACAATGGCATCCATCCCTTTTTCCTCTAAAAGCAGTGCTTCCTCTTTTGTTGTGGCGGTTCCGATCAAAAAGATCCCCTTTTGTTTTAAGCGATGTATCGTTTGTTCATTTGGACAAGCGAAGGTAAAGGAAACGACCGGTACGTCTTCTTCCAAAAGAATGTTGATTTTCTGTTCAAAATCATGCCACAATCCCTCTTCGCTCGGCAGACTATCAGCTACTGGTCTTGCTGGCAATCTCTTCTCCCAAAAAGCCACATCCTCTTTTTTGACTTCAGAAATTGGCTCTGGTACAAATACATTGACCTGAAACAGGACCGTTGTCAGCTGTTTGACCTGTTTGATCTGCTGCCTCAAATGGTCAGGCTGCACATATCCACTTGCCAAACTGCCAAGTCCCCCGCATTGCGAAACAGCGGCTGCCAGCTGCGGTGTCACGGCACCTCCTGCCATTGGTGCTTGGATCATCCCATATTTGATTTGCAGTAATTTCGTGATATCCCCCATTTATGTCCCCCATCTCTTACTCGTTTGATGACACCTGTATATAAAAATGGCGATGTCTCGGTCCGTCAAACTCACAGAAATAGATTCCCTGCCACGTGCCAAGGACAAGATCACCATGATGGATGAGAACATGCTGCGAGGCACCCATATAGCTCGCTTTCATATGTGCGGCTGTATTTCCTTCCATATGGCGGTCCTTCGAATGTTCCCACGGAAAGACTTCGTCAAGCCGGCGGAGCATATCTCGTTTCACATCTGGGTCCGCATTTTCATTAATGGTCATCCCTGCTGTCGTATGAGGACAGTAGACGATGACGGTTCCGTTTTGAATACCTGTTTCCTTAATATATTGATGGACCTCGTTCGTCACGTCGATCATCTCATCGCGTCTGTCTGTTTGTACATTGATTTTTTTCATATGAGCGGCTCCCTTTTGTTATTTCTATAAAACCATACCCTTTTTATGTGAAATCAATCACTGTTTATCGGTGGAAGGTATTCTCCCACCTAAAGTTTACCAAGTAAAAAAACCTCGTCAAGTGTTACGAGGTTTTTAGGAAAAGTGGACCTTTTTGATGTCAATGGTCCGAATATGATGGTCTTCCGCATCTATGATGGTAAATTCACAGCCTTCTGCTTCAATCGTATCTCCAATCTCAATATCAAATTTATGTGTCATCATCCAGCCAGCAATTGTATCAACATCATCATTCTCTATAGCTAAATCCAATAAATCATTCACTTCATCAATCAAGGCTTTCCCATCCATTACATAATGGAAGTCACCTTTTTTGACGATATGAGGTGTTTCATCTTGATCATATTCATCACGAATTTCGCCCACGATTTCCTCTAATATGTCCTCTACTGTAACAAGCCCGGCTGTTCCTCCATATTCGTCTACGAGCACTGACATATGAATTCGTTCCTTTTGCATCAAAATGAGCAATTCTTGAACAGGCGTACTTTCAATCACTCGTATCACAGGACGCATTAAGTCTGCAATCGTCACATCTTGATTCAGGAAACTCGCCTTAAACACATCTTTGCTATTGATGACACCAATCACATGATCTTTGTCTTCTTTAATGACGGGGTAGCGTGTGTATCTTTCGTTCAGCATATAATGTGTCACGTCTTCAAGCGTCTGTTCAATCTCTATGGCTGAAATTTCTGTACGAGGAATCATGATCTCTCTCGCCACTCGGTTATCAAATTCAAAAATTTTATTCACATATTTGTACTCAGATTGGTTAATCTCACCCTTTTCATAGCTTTCAGATAAAATGAGACGCAATTCTTCCTCACTGATCGCCACTTCATGTTCTTTGACAGAATGAAAACCGAATAATTTCACAATGCCTCGCGCAGATCCATTTAATGCTTTAATAAACGGGTACATGACTTTATAGAAAAAGATGAGTGGCTTTGCTGTCACAAGGCTGACCGCCTCTGCCTTTTGAATGGCAATCGTTTTAGGCGCCAGTTCTCCCACAACGACATGTAAAAACGTAATGATCACAAATGCGATGATAAACGATAGGATGTCGGTTAATGCGGAATGAAGCCCCAAATCCTCAAACAGTGGATGCAGAAAATGCTCCACTGTCGGCTCGCCCAGCCACCCTAAGCCTAAAGCGGTAATGGTAATGCCGAGTTGACAGGCGGATAAATATTCGTCGAGATTTGATATAAGCTTTTGTACGTGAATGGCTCTCTTATCTCCGCTCTCAATCAGTTGATTGATTTTAGAGCCTCTAATTTTCACAATCGCAAATTCAGTGACAACAAAAAATGCTGTCGCAGCAATGAGTAATATGACTAAAAATACGTTTAAAATATACAAAAAAACCCTTACCTAACAATGGTAAGGGCTCACCTCCTCTGGCATCAATTAATCATTACGGCCATTTAGGAAGATCATTACAAAACGGAGCAATTCAAACAAGGAGACAAGGGCTGCTGCGACGTACGTAAGAGCGGCAGCATTTAACACCTTGTTCACGCCTCTTTCTTCACTGCTTCTAATGATTCCTTCTGAAACAATGATATCTTTCGCACGAGAACTTGCATTAAACTCGACAGGCAATGTCACAAGCTGAAAGAACACAGCCGCTGAGAACAAAATGATCCCAAGCCCGATTAAGTTAAGGCTGCCAAGTAAGATTCCACCAAGGAAAAGAAGCGGGGCAACACCAGATGCAAAGTTCACGACAGGAAAGATCTTATGTCTCAAGACAAGCGCACCATAGGATTCCTGATGCTGCAAGGCATGTCCAACCTCGTGTGATGCGACTGAAATGGCCGAAATGGAATGGCCGTAGTACACAGGTTCAGATAAGCGAACCACACGCTGCGTCGGGTCGTAATGATCAGTCAAAGTTCCTCTTACCGGTTCAACAGGCACGTCGTATAACCCGTTGCGATCTAAAATATGTCGAGCGGTTTCCGCACCTGTTTTCATACTGGATGCTTCAACCTTTGAATACTTTTCAAAATTATTCTTTACTTTAAATTGTGCCCAAAATGATAATCCCAATGCGGCAAAAGTTAAAAAATAAAAAAACAGCATGCTCATCAGCTTCCTTTTTATTTTATATATTTATTTACAATTTTAATGACTTTTATGTAACGTGTACAGAAAAAAGCACTAGGTCTTTTTAAGGGGGATCACCACGCCAATGAAAAAGAAGAACACACCTAAGCATGCTGTATAAAAGGTCACCGTTCCGTATAGGTTTTGAAAAAAGTGCAGCCATGAAAAATCATTCATAAAATGATTCACCGCATTTAAGTCAAACACAAGTAAGATCATAGCTGATGATAAAAAGTGAGCGCCGATAAAAAGAAGTACGGTCTTTTGAACGAACGACATTCGCATTCCCTCCTTCTTCTCTCTTATTTTAAGATATGGGATCTACATGACGAAGATGAAAAAATGTTTCCTCAATCGGGCATACTGACATTAGCAGTTTCCTGAAAGGAAGTGTCCAATGAAATCAAATCGTATCTTTATCGCTTGGCTAAGGTGGCCACTGTATCTTCGAATTGCCATCATCATCTGTTTCTTGCTTCTTTTTTTTGGACAATTAATCGTTTTACTTGAACCGAAGCAGTATCATACGATCTTTGATGGGATCTGGTGGGCCCTCATTACAGTCGCGACGGTCGGCTACGGTGATTTTGTGCCGCAAACCATGCCCGGACAAATCGCAGGTATGGCGCTGATTCTGATCGGGGCAAGCTTTGTCACGGCTTATTTCGCCACACTTGCCGCCGCTGTGTTCAGCAAGCAGCACCATTATGTAGAAGGAAAGGTCGCCTTTAAAGGAAAAGGACATCTCATTATCGTCGGCTGGAATGAGAAAACGAACAAATTGCTTCAGTCGTTTCAAACAATTGATCCAGCTATGCCGATTGTGCTGATTGATGACTCCTTGAAGGAAGGGCCGCTTTTAGAGAATGTTCATTTTATTAAAGGACATGGCACAGAAGATGGCACACTTCGCAAAGCCAATATTTCAGGTGCAGATGCACTGATGATTACCGCAGATCAGCACGAGAATGAAGTGACAGCTGATATGCAGAGTGTTTTAACATTACTTGCAGCAAAAGGATTAAACCCTTCTCTATACTGTTTAATTGAAATTTTAACAGATCGTTACGTGAAAAATGCCGAGCGGGCTGGCGCCAATCAAGTCATTCATACCTCTGATGCAGTCAATCATTTAATGGTCGAGCATTTTCTTTTAAAGGAACAGTTCAAAGCGTTAAAGAAAAAACGACATATGACCTTGCATAAACAGATCACCATCATACCGGTTCCAGCTTCGTTAGCCGGAGAAACATTCTTAACAGCGCTCCATCATTTTTTAGAGCATCATGTGATCATTGTCGGTGTACAAAAAAAAGAAGGACCCATGATGAATCCTCCCTTTGATTATGAGCTTCATCCAGAGGATGAACTAATCAGCCTTTAAAGCAGTGCGTCTTCTAATTCCTTGACGAGCGAAAAGCCAATCTCAATATAAGCTTTTGATACATCTCCATCTTTCTCTTTTGGTTCTTGGAATTGGTTAAAGGATGCTCCCACATTTCCAACCATCGCATGATCATCTAACTTATCTTGATAGACATGCTTTAAGAGAAATGGATCTCCCAGTTTCACCACAACGCCTGGCTGATCCAGCTGGCCCTTTTCGGCTGTAAAAGGAACTCTGAGAAAAGTATAGCCATCACGATTATCAATTTTATAATCAAAGTATCCGTGATCGTAATCCCAGTTACCATTAATAACATAACCGAGCGGCTTCATCGTCTCTTCTAAATGGTAAAGTGAAAAGCTTTCACCAGGCAGCCTGGATGGTACATGAATCATACGAAACCCTCCTTTTGTCTAATAGGTTTCGTTAAAGAGAAGAATTCATACATCTATCTCTCGTGATTTGTACATTGTTTGAAAAAGTGGCATCAAATAAGTTTTGATTGGATGATTGATTCGTCTCGTTCGCACTGACGGAACCTGATGTTTCCTTCGTAGCACTCATAGGACAAATGCGTCCGACATTGCCAAAGTTGACGATTGCCTGGCCAGAAATATCGTGAATGTAAATATGATTCGTTCTCATGTTTCACCCTCCTCTACTCATTATTCTATGTACAGAGCGTAAGGAGGCTTGCACAGGAACCGTGAGAAAATAAAAAAGGCACACCCTTCAAAGGTGTGCTTAGCGTGTAGACAAACCCTCGCATTCGGTGTCAGTCCTGCGTGCTGGTGCTCACGAATGTCAAATTCGCTCCGCTCCAGTACTCGTCCTTCCTAGGGCTGCAAAGGTTTTCTATCACGCTAAAAAAGGTTTATTTCCCATTCTTACGTTTGTTTCAGTCGGCTTTCAAGCTCGGCTTTTTTCTCTTCGAAGCCTGGTTTTCCTAATAAAGCAAACATATTCACTTTATAAGCTTCTACGCCAGGCTGGTCGAATGGATTGACGCCTAGTAGATATCCAGACATCGCGCATGCTTTCTCAAAGAAGTAAACGAGATATCCGAATGTATAAGCATCCATCTCAGGAATTGTGACGATCAGATTCGGTACTTTTCCATCTGTATGAGCAAGCATCGTTCCTTCAAATGCTTTTTTATTAACAAAATCAACCGTTTTTCCTGCTAGATAGTTCAAGCCATCAAGGTCTTGTTCTTCTGCTTCGATGACAAGCTCATGACGAGGCTTGTCTACATTAACGATTGTTTCAAACAAGTCTCTTCTTCCTTCTTGAACATATTGACCAAGTGAATGAAGATCTGTTGAGAAGTTCGCAGATGAAGGATAGATTCCTTTTTCATCTTTCCCTTCACTTTCACCGAATAATTGTTTCCACCATTCTGCAAAGTATTGCAGTCCTGGCTCATAGTTAATCAGCATTTCAATCGTTCTGCCTTTATTGTAAAGGACATTACGGACGACAGCATATTGGTATGCCGCATTCTCAGAAAGCTCAGATGAAGCGAAGTCTTCGCTTGCTTTTGCCGCACCTTCCATCATCTGATCAATGTCTGCACCGCTCACAGCGATTGGCAATAGACCTACTGCTGTTAAGACTGAATAGCGTCCACCTACATCATCAGGGATGATAAATGATTCGTAGCCTTCTTCTGTTGCTAATGTCTTCAATGCACCGCGTGCCTTATCAGTTGTTGCATAAATACGTTTTTTCGCTTCTTCGGCACCGTATTTTTCAATGAGGAGCTTTTTAAAGATGCGGAACGCAATCGCTGGCTCTGTTGTTGTACCAGATTTTGAAATGACGTTAATAGAGAAATCTGCGTCTACCAATAGATCCATCACATCTGTTAAATAAGAAGAACTGATGTTGTTTCCAATAAAGATGATTTGCGGCGTCTTGCGTTTGCCTTTTGGTAGCGTGTTATAGAAAGAGTGGTTCAAAAATTCAATCGCCGCACGTGCGCCGAGATACGAACCGCCGATTCCGACAACAAGCAAGACATCAGAGTCTGACTTAATTTTATCTGCACTTTTTTTAATGCGGGCAAATTCTTCGCGATCATATTGCTTCGGCAAGTCAACCCAGCCTAAATAATCACTGCCTGTACCCGTTTGTTCATGAATATTATGATGGGCCACCTTCACAAAATCTTTTAAATATGTAAGCTCATGTTCTTGAAAGAAAGGTAACGCTTTTGAGTAGTCAAATTGAATATGTGTCATCGCTTGTAAGCCCTCCATTACGTTAGTTCTGTCCCTTTCACTTTAGCGGAACTAGCTATTGAAATCAAGTGATCGTCACTCCGAT
This sequence comes from Bacillus sp. FSL R7-0672, assembly GCF_038601465.1. Taxonomy (NCBI): domain Bacteria; kingdom Bacillati; phylum Bacillota; class Bacilli; order Caryophanales; family Bacillaceae; genus Bacillus; species Bacillus sp. FSL R7-0672. The sequence continues at coordinate 2,825,828 of NZ_CP152010.1, forward strand.
AGCAAAAAGCCGTTTCTCATAGAGAGAAACGGCAAGCAGGATTATAAAGAAGCTTTCAAAATAGAAAGAATGTCATCACGACCAAGTTTCATAAAGTTACCAAAACCACCGTATTCCATTTCTTTCGCCGCAATGTCGGCAATTTTGTCCAGCTGATCTTCACCAATGTCATAATCGGCTAGACGGCTTGGTGCACCGAGGCTTGTCCAGAATGTTGACAGCTTGTCGATACCTTCTAATGCGATATCACGATCAGATTTTCCTTCTGTCTCGATGTCAAACATGTTCAGCATGAGATTTTTAAAGCGCTCCACATTGTGATCGAGTGTATGACGCATCCAATTTGGGAAGAGGATCGCAAGTCCGCCTGCATGCGGAATGTCATAGACAGCCGATACTGCATGCTCAATCGTATGGGACGCCCAGTCGCCAAAGTAACCCATTTGCAGCGTGCCATTTAAAGCGATCGTTCCTGCGTAAAGGATCGTTTCACGGTGCTCATAGTTTTGTAAGTCTTCAAGCAGTTTTGGTGCTGTCTCGATGACTGTTTGAAGAACAGCAAAACACATTCGATCCTGTAAAGGCGTGTTTTTGACATTATGGAAGTATTGTTCGAAGACGTGGCTCATCATATCGACCATGCCGTACACCGTCTGGTTTTCTGGCACTGAATAAGTATGCTCAGGGTCTAAAATTGAAAAAGCAGGATGAGTGACTGAACTGCCCCACACATATTTTTCATTTGTTTCCCAGTTTGTGATGACAGAGTCTGGATTCATTTCTGAACCAGTTGCCGCAAGTGTGAGCACTGTGCCAAACGGCAATGCTTTTTGAGCGGTTGTTTTCTTTGAGATAATGTCCCACACATCTCCGTCATATTCCGCTCCGGCTGCAATCGCTTTTGTACAGTCGATCACACTGCCGCCGCCAACAGCTAATAAGAAATCAATTTTTTCATTTTGGCAGATGTCGATTCCTTTTTTCACTGTGGTGAGGCGCGGGTTTGGTTCAACACCTGACAACTCAAATACGTCAGCTTCTGCTTCATTTAACGCGCTGATCACATTATCATAAAGACCATTTTTCTTAATGCTGCCTCCACCATATACAAGTAACACTCGTTTTCCATAACGAGCGAGTTCGCTTTTTAGTCCGTCTAGTTGTCCTTTTCCAAACATTAATTTCGTTGGATTATAATAAATAAAATTTTCCATCTGTTGATACATCTCCTTACAGCGTATATATCCAAAAACATGAAAGACTACTTTAACATATGTACACGTCGAACTCAAAAAAAGATAACTGCTCGAAAGCAATTATCTTTTCATTGTTTGATTATAAAGAAGCATTCAAAATAGCTAGAACATCTTCTTTGTTTAGCTTTTTAAATTGACCAAATTCACCGCGTGCCATTGCACGATCTGCGATTAAATCAATTTTCTCATCGTTGATATCATAGTCCGCTAAACGGTTCGGTGCGCCAAGGCTTGTCCAGAAAGCTGACAATTTGTCGATTCCTTCTAAGCCGACTTCTTCGTCTGTTCTGCCCGCAGGATCCACATCAAATACGCGTACTGCTAATTGTTTAAAGCGGCCTGGGTTTTCCTGAATGACATGCTTCATCCAGTTCGGGAACAAGATCGCAAGTCCGCCTGCATGAGGGATATCATAGACAGCAGATACCGCATGCTCGATGTTGTGAGATGCCCAGTCACCGCGTGCTCCCATTGACAGCATACCATTGAGCGCAATGGTCCCAGTGAATAAGATCGTTTCACGCAGCTCATAGTTCTCTAGATCGCCAATCAGCTTCGGTGCTGTTTCAATGACTGTACGAAGAAGCCCTTCACACATCCGGTCTTGGTAAGGTGTATTTTCCGTGTGATGGAAATATTGTTCGAACACGTGAGACATCATATCAACCATGCCATAAATCGTATGGTTTTTTGGTACAGTGAATGTGTTCACTGGATCAAGAATAGAGAATTTAGGGAAAACTGCTGGACTTCCCCAGCCATATTTCTCATTTGTTTCCCAGTTTGTGATCACTGATCCAGAGTTCATTTCAGAACCTGTTGCAGCAAGGGTTAACACCGTACCGAACGGAATTGCTTCCATTGGGACATGCTTACGCGTCACGATATCCCAAGCATCTCCATCGTACTTGGCTCCGGCTGCGATCGCTTTCGTTGCATCAATAACACTGCCGCCACCAACTGCCAAAATAAAGTCAACGTTGTTCTCTTTGCAAAGCTCAACCCCTTTTCTTACCGTTGTTAAGCGCGGGTTTGGCTCAACACCAGCAAGTTCAGTGATTGCAGCTCCTGATTCTTTTAGGATGCTGACAACTTGGTCATAAAGGCCGTTTCGTTTAATACTGCCTCCACCATATACAAGTAATACGTTTTTTCCGTAGTGTTTGAGTTCATCTGAAAGGGCTGAAACTTCTCCCTTTCCAAATATTAATTTCGTTGGGTTCCAATAAGTAAATCGATCCATTTGATCTCCTCCTCGCGCTACATTATGCGCCTCAATCATTCCAAAAGTAAAGTAATTTGCTTTAATCCATTTTCTTACGCATAGTTTGGCTAAAAATCTGCAAAATATAAATGTATTGATGCTGTAGCGAAAGGAGGAATCACGATGAGTGCTATTCAGCGTATTGCCCTCGTGCTCACGATTATCGGTGCTATTAACTGGGGACTAATCGGCTTTTTTCAATTTGACTTAGTAGCAGCGATCTTTGGCGGACAAGGCTCTGCATTATCACGTATTATTTATGGTCTTGTTGGAATTGCAGGTCTTGTTAACCTTGGTCTATTGTTCAAGCCAAGCGAAGAAGCTGTTCGCCGTGACGAGCCGAATCCAGAGGTTCGCTAAACAAAAAGACATAAAAAAGGCCGCCTATACGAGGCAGCCAAAGGCACCGTTTGAAGCGGTGCTTTTTTTATTTCTTGATTAAGTCTTTACGGTTAGACTGCTCAATCCACTCTTCAAGTTTATCTTTAAGCGTATTGAAACCTTGTGGTGTAGCAGCTTCTTCTTTCACTTGCTGTGGTCTTTGTTTCTTTGGTTTGCTTTCTTTTCTTTCAGGTGCTTCTTGTGTAGCACGGATAGAAAGGCTGATTTTACCAGCTTTTTCATCAACAGAAAGAACTTTCACTTGAACTTCGTCACCAATTGAAAGATGCTCGTTGATGTCTTTTACGAAACCATGTGTTACTTCAGAAATATGCACAAGTCCTTGAGTTTCTTCATCTAATGCAACAAACGCACCATACGCTTGTAATCCTGTTACTTTACCAGTGTAAACACTGCCTACTTCAAACTTTGTCGCCATGATAACAACTCCTAAATAAATGTTTTAATATTCGTTTATACGCAATTAAAAACTATATCACAGAACGGTCTTTTACGCAAAATATTTTTTAATTGGGTTTAGATCAGTTCAAAAGGGGGAATACCTGAAAACAAGAATGCTTTCTAGTATTCCCCCCTAATTTGAGAGGCATGAGTCCTAATGGATTGATGCCTTTTTTTTATTTGATGATGGCAGGTGCTTCTTCTTTCACTTGTCGTTCCTGCAAAAAGCGCTGGATTCTTGAAAGTGATTCCTGAAGATGGTCAAGAGACGAAGCATATGAACAACGAATATGACCTTCACCACTCGGTCCGAAGACATTACCAGGGACTACGGCTACTTTTTCACTTAGGAGCAGCTCCTCAGCAAATTGTTCTGACGTCATGCCCGTCGTTTTAATGGACGGGAAAGCGTAAAATGCGCCGTTTGGCTGGTGACATGTGAGCCCCAGTTCATTCAAAGAGCCGACAAACAAATTTCGCCGCCTTCTGTAGCTTTTCTTCATTTTCTCTACATCTTCAAGCCCATTTTTCAAGGCTTCTTCTGCTGCATATTGTGCCATAGAGGGTGCGCACATCATAGAATATTGGTGTATTTTCAGCATGGCATCGCGCAGTACAGGTGGTGCTGCCACATATCCTAAGCGCCAGCCAGTCATAGCAAACCCTTTTGAAAAGCCTGAAATGAGGATCGTTCTTTCCTTCATATCTTGAATTGCCGCCACACTTGTAAAAGCTTCATCGTACGTCAGCTCTGCGTAAATCTCATCCGTGATAATGAGAAGGTCATGCTCTTTTGCAAATTGAGCAATATCTTCAAGCTCTTCCTTTGAATAGACTGAGCCAGTTGGATTTGATGGTGAGCAAAGCAGGATCGCTTTTGTCTTAGGCGTCAGCTTCGTGCGAAGATCCGCAGAATCTGCTTTGAAATCTTTTTCAGCCGATGTACTTAAATAAACAGGTACTCCGCCCGCAAGTGTCGTAAGGGCCCCATATGCTACGAAACAAGGCTCTGGAATGATCACTTCATCCCCGCTGTTTAAAATCGCACGAAACGCCAAATCAAGTGCCTGGCTTCCGCCAACTGTGATAATCAGTTCTTCTTCAGGACTGTAGTCAATGTAAAACCGCTTATATAAATAGTTGCTCAATTCTTTTCGCAAAGATAATAACCCTGCATTCGCCGTATAAGAGGTAAGCCCTTGTTCTAATGACATAATACTTGCTTCTCTGACATTCCAAGCTGTCACGAAATCTGGCTCGCCAACACCAAGGGAAATGACCCCTTCCATTGTGGCTGCCAAATCAAAGAATTTCCGAATACCTGACGGCTGAATGCTTTGCACCGTTTCAGATAAATAAGACTTTTTCATTTAAGGTGACACCACGATTCTTTTGTCATCGTCTCCTGTTTCAAACACTTTCCCATCATGTTTATATCTCTTCAAAATAAAGTGGGTAGTTGTTGAAACAACGGAATCAAGTGTCGATAATTTTTCAGACACGAAGCGGGCAATATCAGACATTGATCTTCCGCGGATCACAACAGATAAATCGTAAACACCTGACATGAGATAGACAGACTCCACTTCCTGAAAGCGGTAAATTCGTTCAGCAATTTCATCAAATCCGACGCCTCTTTTTGGTGTCACTTTGACATCAATCATTGCTGTGACGCCTTCGTGACCATCTACTTTACGCCAGTCAATCATGGTTGAGTAATCAATAATGACTTTTTGATCTTCAAGTTTTTGAATAATCGCTTCTGCTTCTTCTGTTGTCACGCCTGCCATTTTTGCAATTGTATTTAAATCGGCACGGCTGTTTTCATCTAAAATCTCTAATATTTCAGTTTCTTTTTCTGTTAGTTTCATTTGATTTCACACCTCAGATTGTAAAAAGCTAGTTTTAAAAAATCTTCTGAACATTATAGCACGTTTTTCCCATTATGCTAAGCAGGGAAAAGATGCTAACCATAGCTTAAAATCCACTTTTTAGGGTACAATACAGTCACCTAACAGAGAGAGTATCAAGTATCGGAGTGATGAGTATGGACATTGTTCAGCCAGCTTATATGAAAAGTAAATTCGGTTTAGACATCTATTACGAGCACTATCCAAATCAGGGGAAGAAAACATTGATCTTAATTCATGGTCTTTTCTCTTCTACCTTCAGCTATCGAAAGCTCATCCCGCTTCTGAAACAAGACTTCAATTTAATCGCGATCGATCTGCCGCCATTTGGACATTCCGAGAAGTCGAATACGTTTATTTACAGCTATCGCAACATGGCAAAGATCATTATCGAGCTAGCTGGTTACTTACAGATTCAGCATGCGATCCTTGTGGGTCATTCGATGGGCGGCCAAATTGCTTTATATGCCGCATCTGAACGGCCAGACCTATTTGAAAAGGCGGTCCTTTTGTGCAGCTCAGGATATTTAAATAAATCAAAGAGATCAGTTGTTTACAGCACATATATTCCTTATTTTTATCTCTATCTTAAAAGAAAGCTCTTGAAGCAAGGCATCATGAAAAATTTAACGGCTGTTGTGCATGATCATTCCATCATTGATCAAGAGATGGTGGATGGATATTTAAAGCCTTTTTCTGATGATCAAATTTTCCGAGGGATTTTCCGCTTGATTCGGCACCGGGAAGGGGATTTGACCTCGGATGTCCTAAAGAAAATGGAGACACCCGTGCTGCTCATTTGGGGTGAGGAAGATCGAATCGTTCCCATCCAAATAGGAGAGAGGCTGCACAAGGATCTGCCAAACTCGACCTTGCACGCATTAAAAAAAACCGGGCACCTCGTTCCTGAGGAAAATCCGGTCTTTGTGTCTGATCAAATCGGACATTTCAGCCTGTCTTAGCGTGTGCAGGAGCTGCTGTCTCGTATGACGAAAAGCTGATTCGCTATATGTTGACAGCTCTCAAAAGGCAGGAACTGCTCAAATGAGTGATGATAAATGGCTTGAATGTCTTTTGCTAAAGATAAAGAGTCTTCTGCGTCGTATAATGCACTGATGACGTCAGCAGGCTCCGTTTCATAAAAGTCCTCCCCATATTGAAAAGGGTCCCATGCCTTAATGAGTTGAATCATCTCTTCTACAGCTTGACTATCTTTCATCGGTATCACCGCTTATAATAAATTTTGTGATGTTTATTTTAGCACAACCAACAATGGTTGAAAAACGGCTAGAGGTGGGTTTCATGAATTTCGACGAACAGATCATACGTAAAGGTTCAAAATCAGTGAAATGGGATCAAGCAGAGTCTTTATTCCTTACAACAGATGCGCTGCCAATGTGGGTAGCCGATATGGATTTTAAAGCGCCGCAGGTCGTCCTTGATGCATTAAAAAAGCGATTGGATCACGGTGTATTTGGCTATGCTTTTCAAGATCAGGATACGCAGCAGGCAGTAGCTGAATGGCTCAAAAGAAGGCATGGATGGTCGATCCAGACAGAAGCTGTCACCTTCACGCCTGGGATTGTCACGGCACTTAGTTTTGCAGTCCAAGCCTATACAGAACCAAGTGACGAAGTCGTCATACAGTCCCCTGTGTATACTCCTTTTTATCAAATGATTGAACGAAATGGACGAACAGTCTCAACCAATCCTTTAAAAATAGAAAACAACCGCTATGTCATGGATTTTGATGATTTAGAGAAAAAATTAAGCAGACCAGAAGCGAAGCTCATGTTCCTCTGTCATCCGCATAATCCGTCCGGAAGAGCGTGGTCAAAAGAAGAGTTAAAGCGAGTAGGAGACCTCTGTATCAAGCACGGTGTCACAGTCGTTTCAGATGAGATTCATTCTGATTTGATGCTATACGGAAAGCCGCATGTGCCATTTGCTAGTCTTTCTGACGACATAGCACATATCACAGTGACGTGCATTGCACCAAGTAAAACATTTAATTTAGCTGGCCTCCAAGCATCTGCCATTATCATTTCCGATGAAGAAAAAAGAACCCTTTTCAACAATGAAATGCAAAGAAATGGACTGGCCAAACTGAATGCATTTGCGATCCCTGCGATGGAAGCAGCCTACCGCCATGGGGATGAGTGGCTTGATGCACTTGTTCTTTATCTCGAAAACAATATGAAAATGGCAATGGACTATATGGACGAACATCTTCCAAACATGCGTTATATGAAACCAGATGCTTCTTATTTATTATGGCTAGACATTCGGGATTATCAATTCAGTCAAGCGGAATTGAAACGCAATTTGCTAAAAAGGGGCAAAGTGATCCTAGAGCTTGGTCACGTGTACGGACTCGAAGGAGATGGCTTTATTCGGATGAATCTCGGCTGTCCTGCTTCAACAGTCAAAGAAGGATTGAAACGCCTTCATCAAGCGTTTACGCAATCATCTGAATAAGGCCTATATGATCGAAAGAACATCCTCACGGGTGTTCTTTTTAAAGAAAAAAACCCTCCTTTTATCATATCTACTTTGTACATGAAATGATATAATGAGAGGAATTACTATTATTTACGAGGAGAGCATTTAAATGGAAATGTTCAAGGATTTTCTGCTCCATGTATCTTTTATTCTATTTCCAATCTTTTTATATCATGCGCTATGGCTAAGCCGGACCCCTGCTCATTTCCCAAAAACGAATAAACTGCTCATCACAGTATTCGCATCCATCTCTTCAGCACTATGTATTATGTATCCAGTTGGTTCGATTTTAGACTTGCAGACTGGCCTTCAATCCATCCCTCTTGTACTTGCCATTTTATACGGAGGCTACACAGCTGGGATCGTCGCCATCTTGATAAGTTCCATGGTCAAATTCGTGATGTATGGCTCTTTTTTATGGGTTGGACTCATTGTCGTACCGATTTACTTTTTCATCCCATTTCTGTTCTACCGGAAATGGCGTCAATATTCGAAGCTGAAAAAGCTGATGTATGGAGTGCTTATCGGTTTATCCAAAGGATTCTTTATTTACATTGGACTATTTGCGGTCAGCTTAATGGAATACAGCCCGGCCTTTATTATGCAGCAGAAGTTACTTGAGTTATTTTTCTCAACTCTTTACTACATATTCTTTCTCGTGCTAAGTATCTATTCCATTGAATTCGTGAAAGAAAATGCGCAAATGAGAACACAGCTCGTCCAATCAGAAAAGCTGACCATTGTAAGTGAACTCGCTGCAAGCGTTGCCCATGAAGTACGCAATCCGCTGACAGTGGTGAGAGGCTTTATCCAATTGCTCTTTTCTAGTGACAATACAAAAGAGACGTCAACCAATAAAGATTATAAAAATCTCGTTCTTTCCGAGTTAGACAGGGCGCAGGATATTATTACGAGTTATCTTGACATTGCGAAACAAAATTATTATCAAATTGAATCTCTCAACCTATCTAAATTACTCGAGGAATGTGCATCACTGATGACATCCTATGCGAATTTCAAATCGGTCACGATTCATCAATCCATTGAACCAGACTTATACATTCAAGGTGATGAAACGAAGATCAAGCAAGTCATGATTAATTTAATCAAAAATGCGATTGAAGCAGCCCCAGAACACGAAGGGAAAATTGAACTTTTTGCTTCAAAAGAAAATCATAAAATATGCATTTATTTCGTAGATAACGGTGTAGGAATGACAGAAAGCCAAATGAAAAAGCTTGGCGAACCCTATTACACCTTGAAAAATAAAGGGACTGGACTTGGGCTGACCGTGACATTTTCTATCATTGAAAATCACCATGGCACCATTCGTTTCAAAAGCTCGCTTCAGTCTGGTACAACCGTTACCGTGAAGTTTCCTGAAGATACAAGACGAAAATGATCACTCCATTTTTTTTGTCTTTTTTTCATCTATCCGCTCCTGCTTCTTAGACGCACGAACGATCAGACGAAAGCAAATAAATGCAGCCATAAAGAAAATCACCGTGGTGATTGCCGCTGGGATGTACTCCCTTTTATCTTCAGGAAAATACAGTAGAAAGAGTGCGATGAACGACAGCATTCGCCATTCCCCCTTTTGCTCGTTTACTTCACTATATTGGCTAAAAGAAATGAAATACCTTCCTACGAGAAGGAAATGGAGGAATTTCACATGACAGACATTCAAATTGGACAAGTTGTGAAAGGATTTTATAAAACAGGTGTTTACGTTGGGGAAGTGACAGCAGTGAAACCATCGGCCTATCTCGTTCAAGTAAAAGCCGTTCTGACACATCCCACTCAAGGCGACCTGCATCACCCAAAAGAAGCAGACGTGCCTTTTTTCCAAGAAAGACGGGCTTTGGCCTATCGTGAACAGACGAATATCCCTCATCATATGGTGAAGCCTTATGATGGCGTTATACCAGATTATCAAGTATCACTAAAAGAAGCTGTAGAAAAATTAAAACAAGCGCTCCATGCGGATGATTCAAAATGGGCTGAAAAATCAAGAGCATGCCTATCTTCTCTCGAAAAAGATTATTTTCCAGAAGACGCCCGCTAATCAGCCGAATCAAAAAAGTGTGAGAAATCAATCAGCTCACCAATTTTGGTTGTTTGCGGATTTTCCACATAGGCTCTGTCTTTTTCAAAAAGGGTTAACAGCTGATAAGTCGTCATGGCATCATCTAGTGCCTTATGATGCTTACCAGCTCCTTCACTGCCGTATTCCTTTGCCGCTTTCCGAAGCCCTGTCAGTGTGCGATCACCAAAAAAAGTTTTATATTCAAAGGCAAGGTCCCTCAGCTTCCCCTTAAAAGGAAAGGCAATGTGATTGAGCATACAGTTTTGCTTCAGCACTTTCATGTCCATATTGCCCCATGTAATAATCTCACAATCCTCTCCGCCATCAAGCGACACAAGCTTCTCGATAAATGCCTCAAAGGAAATCCCGCTCTCTACATCCTGCTGCGTAATGCCGAGGAACGATTTACAGCGCTTCGTCAGCTTCGGGAACTTTTTCGGTTTGACGTAGCTAGAGAACGTGTCTATGATCGTTTCACTTGCCGCTTTCACTACCCCAGCTTCAATAATTTCAGGAAAAAAATTTTGCGGATGATACTTTCCATCAGGCATCGTAAATTCAAAATCGACCACAAGCACCGTCTTCTGTTCCACCAGTCTCACCTCACTTTTTCGTCAGTTTTTCATTCTGATACCATTATATTAAGACGGACCTTGAAATCACTTCATTTTCTTGAAAATAATGCAGATTCACTATGCCCAACCTATCCATCAGATGAAAGATCGTTTATTTTCCTTTATAATTATTAAGGAACACGAAATAAATAAAGAAGGTGGTCTCTATCACAAACAGGAAGAAAAACTTATACATCATGTGGTTTGTGAACTTTTTTGTATCTGCCAGCATTACAATGATCGTCCCTTTTTTATCACTTTACATAGAATCTCTTGATAGCAGTTATTCAAATGAATTTGTCCAAAGATGGAGCGGCTATGTCTTTGGCGTCACATTTTTAACGGCCTTTCTGATTTCTCCGATTTGGGGACGGATTGGAGACCGGCATGGCTATAAAAAGATTTTGCTCATTAACGGGATTGGGATTGCAACAAGTATTCTATTAATGGGGCTTGTGCAAACCGTTTATCAGCTATTCGCCCTGCGGCTCTTCATGGGGCTTGTCACAGGCTTTATCTCGACTTCAATGGCACTCATCTCTGCACAGACGGAAAAGGCAACTGCTGGTAAAACCCTTGGTACGATGCAGATGAGTAATGTTGCCGGAGGATTGTTTGGTCCATTAATGGGCGGATTCATGGCAGACAGCGTCGGATTTATTTATACGTTTTTCCTCACAGCGGCTGTCATTTATGCGTCAGCAATTGTGATTATTTTCGGAGTGAAAGAACATCCCATCCGTTCAAAAGAAGCGAGGCGCGTTTCTTACTCACGGAAGGATGTGCTCGTTCATATTTTCAAACAGCCTTTGCTTGTCGTCACGATGCTTTTAACGTTTATTACACAAGTAGGGAACTTTAGCATTCAGCCACTTTTGGCTTTATACATTCATGATTTACACGGTCCTGTTAATCTCGCATTTTATGCAGGTCTTGCGTTCTCTGCAACTGGACTTGGCAACCTGCTCTTTACACGAAAATGGGGAGATCTCGGAGATCGAATTGGTCACGACAAGGTGCTGCTTGCCCTTCTCATCCTCTCCTCTATTTTATTCATCCCGCAAGCAATGGCGGATTCCTATGCGATGTTAGTACTTTTCCGCTTTCTATACGGGATGGCACTTGGCGGGATTATTCCGTGTACGACGGCGTATATTCGGATCAAAGCACCTGCCTCTATGCAAGGGGAAGTGCTTGGATACAATGTCAGCTTCCGCTTTCTTGGGAATGTTGTCGGTCCGGTGATTGGCGGCATTGTGGCGAGTCATTACGGGATTCCAGCTGTCTTTTATGTCACCGCCGGAATTTTTCTATTTGGCGCATTATTTTTATGGGCAGTCCGCTCACAGTCCAAGGCAAAAGAAAGGAGTGTCTGATCCAACATCAGATACTCTTTTTTCTTGTGTAGAAGCCTTATTCACTAGACTTCAAGCCCATTCTTTTCTAAAAATAACCTTCTCGTATTCGCAAAAGAATGGTACGATATGGCTAGAAAATTGAAGAAAGTGAGTGACCTCATGTTTCGTGCAATGATTGGTTGGTTATTACTTGCTGCCCTCATTCCATTATTTGTTCTGACTTTTTATCTATCAAAGGAAGAAGCTGCAAGTGTGAAGCCTGTGAACGAAGTGCTTGATCAAAAAATCAAGCTGGAAAAGATAGATTTTTCCCAAAACAGTTATATGTATGACCGGGATGGTTCTCTCATCTCTGAGATCGTATCAAACGATGAAAACCGAGTGTTCGTCACGTATGATAAAATTCCTGATCATGTGAAGGAGCTGTTCCTCCGCTCAGAGGACCGTAACTTTTATGACCATAAAGGCATTGACTTTATGGGAGTTGTTCGTGCCCTTGCCTCAAATGTGAAAAACCATGGCATTAGCCAAGGCGCAAGTACGATCACACAGCAATTATCTCGTAATTTATATTTAAGCCATGAACGTTCGTTCACCCGAAAGTTTACAGAGCTGCTCTATTCCTATGAATTAGAGCGGAAATTCTCGAAAGATGAAATTCTCGAAAGCTATCTAAATACGATTTATTTCAGTAATGGTGTTTACGGTGTCGGTTCTGCGGCTAATTACTATTTTGATAAGCCGCTTAGTTCTTTAACGCTTGCACAGATGGCATTTATCTCTGCGATTCCAAACAACCCAACACTGTATGACCCATTGAAGCAATTCAAACACACAAAGAAACGCCAAGAACGACTGCTAGGTATTTTAAAGAAAGACGGCGTCATCACCAAAAAGCAATACAAAAAAGCCGTCAAACAAAAAATCAGCCTGTCCTTGAGTGAAAAGAAAAACCTTTACCCTGACTATGTGACATATGCCAATGAGGAATTTACCGATCTTGTGTCAGATCAGGAAGGCTTTACAAAACGCTTGAAGAAGGCCAAAACAGATGGAGCAAAAAAAGCCATTCAAAAAGAATTATCTGAAAAGGTTAGTGCTCTGCTTCAGGATGGTGTCAAAATTTATACGGCACTTGATCCTTCCTTACAGCAGCGAGCCGTCTATCAGCTCAATGCGCAACTACCTTACCAAGGTGTAGAAGGCGGATCAGCGGTCATTCATCATGAAACACATCAAATTGTTGCACTTGCTGGCGGGAAGAACTATAAAAAGTTTGATTTCAACTACGCCTATCAAGCGCAAAGACAGCCTGGTTCTGCGATTAAGCCGCTTTTAGACTATGGTCCTTACATCGACCAAACCGGTGCAACAGCTTCAAGCAAAATTAGTGCCGGTAAGTTTTGTAGCAGCGGATACTGTCCGCAGAACTATAATCATAAAACGTATGGAACCGTCACACTTGAAACAGCCTTTAAGAACTCTTACAATACACCTGCGATCCGAATGCTGGATACAGTTGGTGTCAAAAAGGGATTTAGCTACTTAGAGAAATTCTCATTCGAACATATCGTAGCGGATGATTATCGCCTGCCTTCTGCACTTGGCGGATTTACGAAGGGCTTCTCGCCGCTAGAAATAACAGATGCGTATACCGTCTTTGGCAACCAAGGTGCTTACACGCAAAATCATTCGATCACAAAGGTGACAGACTTAAACGGTAAAACCCTTTACAAGTGGAAAGAGTCACCGAAGCAAGTGTATTCTCAGCGGACAAATGACACCATGCGTAAACTGCTTGCCTCCGTTGTAAAAAGCGGAACAGGGAAAAAAGCGAATTTCAGTTCCCCTTACATTGGTGGTAAAACAGGGACATCCAATGACTACAAAGACATTTGGTTTGTTGGACTGACAGATCAATATACAATGGGTGTATGGGTTGGAAGAGATAGAGGAACGGTTGAATCTATTTACAGCTCAAGTCCGCACTTACGTATTTGGAAGAATACGATGCAATACGCCAGATAAACAGGAGGTTTGATTGCAATGCATTCAACACATCCACCCCATTTGATTTTATTTGATGGTGTCTGCAACGTGTGCAGCGGCGCTGTTCAGTTTGTGATTAAACGTGATCCAAATGAGCGAATGATGTTTGCTTCATTACAATCAGAGACAGGGCAGCGCATTTTAAAAGAAAACGGTTTGCCTCTAGATGAGTTTAATTCATTCATTTATATTGAAAAAGGCACCCTTTATACGAAATCGACAGGCATCTTAAAAGCCACGCGGCATTTAAAAGGGATCTACAGATGGAGTTATTTATTCCTTGCCATTCCGCGCCCTATCCGTGATTGGTTTTATGAGCGGATAGCGGAAAATCGCTACAAATGGTTCGGTCAAAAAGCATCTTGTATGATACCTACACCGGATATTCAAAAACGGTTTCTATCATAAAAAAAGCATCCTCCACTATCGGAGGATGCTTTCTTTGTCTGTTTATGAAGGAAGACTTGCCATAACACTATTATAAAGCTTAATAAATAAGTACAAAATGCCGATTAAAAACGTGGCCCAAAACAGCAAAATAAACATCATAAATCCAATTAAATTCAGCATGGAAAGCGATTGATAAATGCGGACCACAACCCAGATAAAATAGACAAGACCTGCTAAAACAAATAGTCCGACAAGCAGAATCAGCTGCTGCGTCAGCAGAAATGCAAGCAAGCTGGCAAATAAATAAACAACGGATGCAATCCGAATTTTCTTTAAGTTCTCTCCTTCAGGATCTTTCGCGAAAAAGAGTAGCGCCAACTCTAACACCGTATCTGCAATCAGTTTCAAGGCAGATAAAATCATAAAATAAACAAGTGCAAAAGCAGCAAAAAGAGCAAGCCGGATGCCCTGTTCCGAGAAGAATTCCAGCATTCCTTTTAAAATACCTGCTTGAGTCAAGAAATCAGTCGTAATCCCTACCGTGAAAATCGAAAAAGCAGAGCTGAATAGTAAAATCGAAATCAGCGGAAAATATCCAGTCAAATATGTATTTTTCATAAATAGATCCTTTCTCATAAGCTCACATTTATTATGGCTCACTTAAAACGGATTGACAAGATGCTTTCAAAGTAAACTGGCAGCAAAATCAAATTTGTGATTTTGCACGTACATTCCTTCACAAACTTACATTTTCCCGTTAAAGTATTACTATTACGAAAAAATCGTGCGTTAGGGGTATACTCGTGAAAAAAACATTAAGATTGCAAACACGACTGACGATTTTTGTTTGTATCGTTGTCCTGATCTCCCTTTGTATCACTTTCTTTACGATCTGGTCAGAAACAGCTAAAAACATTCATCAGCAGGAACGTGACATCGCCCTCTCCACTGCCAAAATGGTCGCAGAGGCTCCGATCACAGCGAAATCATTAGAAGAAAATCGATCGTATTCAGCACTCCGTCAATATACAACAAGTGTTCAGCGAATCACCAAAACCGAATTCGTTGTCGTGATGGATATGAACGGCATTCGCAAAACCCATCCAAATCCGCAGAAGATCGGGAAGCGGTTTGCTGGCGGTGATGAAAAACTAGCATTACAGGGTAAAGAGCATATTAGTACGGCTTCTGGAACACTTGGCAGATCCATGCGTGCTTTTGTTCCGGTTTATGATCAAAATGGGAAGCAGCTCGGGGCTGTGGCAGTAGGGATTACGTTAAAGGAAATTGACTTGATTATTCATCAAAGCTTACTTCCACTCTACTTCGTCATATCGCTCAGTCTTCTTTCTGGTATCATTGGAGCACTCATTGTGGCAAGAAAAGTGAAGAAAATTATGTTTGGACTAGAGCCAGATGAGATTGCTACATTATTAAAAGAACGAAGCGCCATGCTAGAATCAACAAAAGAAGGGATTCTTGCCGTCGATCAGCACGGTAAAATCAAGCTCGCCAATGCTGAAGCGAAACGGCTCTTTCATATTATGGGCATTATGGTTGATCCTAGAGAACAAGATGTTCAGGTGCTCCTCCCTTCAAGCGGTCTAAAGCAAGTCATTGAAACACGCAAGCCGCTGCTTGACCGCGACGTGAGAATGAACGGACTGGAGCTCGTATTTAACGAAGTCCCGATTACGGTAAAGGGCGAGATCGTTGGAGCGATCGCCACCTTCCGTGACAAAACAGAAGTCAAACACTTGGCTGAGCAGCTGAGCGGAGTCAAAATGTATGCAAATGCCCTCCGTGCCCAGTCACATGAATTTATGAACAAGCTTCATGTCATTTTAGGATTGGTTCAGCTCAAAAACTACGATGACCTTGGCACTTATATCAAAGATATTGCGATCTATCAGCAGACGGAAACAAATGAAATCATCAACCATGTGAAAAACTCTGTTTTAGCAGGATTTTTACTAGGAAAACAAAGCTATATCAGGGAACAAGGCGCGACCTTAGAAGTCATATGCAGCACACAAGTCCCAAATTCAGAGGACCCGGCAGTGACGCATGATCTCATTACCGTCATTGGCAACCTGTTAAATAACGCACTCGATGCTGTTTCTCATACTGAGACGAAAAACATCTCGATCTCATTCCGATACGTTCAGGAGCAGCTTCATATTGAAATTACAGACACAGGTGTTGGTCTCACAAAAAAAGAACAAGACATCATGTTTGATCAAGGCTTTTCAACTAAAGGAGAAGACAGAGGATTCGGCCTCTACTTCGTTGATCAAAGCATCAAAAAATTGAACGGTCATCTGATTGTCACGAGTGAAAAAGGAGAAGGAACGACCTTTAGTCTCCGCATTCCGTATAAACAAAAGGAGGATTCACATGATTAATGTGTTAATAGTAGAAGACGATCCAATGGTTGGAGAGCTGAACAAACGCTACCTGACCCAAATCGACGGCTTTGAATTAAAAGGGATTGCCACCTCTTTTCAGCAGGCACTGGACATCTTAAAAACAGAAACCATTCACCTTGTACTGCTCGATATTTATATGCCTGGACAAAATGGCCTTGCCCTATTATCAGAAATTCGCAAGCAAAATCATTCGGTTGATGTCATTGTCATTTCAGCTGCCAATGAAGTCGACGTGATCCAGCAAACGATGCGAAACGGGGCTGTTGATTATTTGATCAAGCCGTTTGAATTTGAACGTTTCCAATCAGCGCTCTCAGAATATAAACGAAAACACGCCTTGTACCAAACGATGAACAGCATCTCGCAAAATGATTTAGATGCGAAGCTCTTTCATAAAAAAGCAGAGACGGAAAAAGTCCTTCTGCCAAAAGGCCTGACCAAAAGCACACTCAAACTCATCTGGACAAGTATTCAATCATTCGGTCATCAGGCTTTCACGACCGAAGACCTAGCGAATCATACAGAAATCTCTCAAGTCTCTATTAGAAAATACTTGAAATTCCTTGAGGACATCGAAGTAGTTGATGTTGAAATGGCATACGGGACAATTGGACGCCCTGTTTTCCAATATAAACTCAGTACAACAAATATGAATTTAATTCAGCAATATCTATAATTTGACACATCTGACCTTATACAGAGGCCAGATGTTTTTTTATGGAACACGATGTGACAAACCCCTTGATATCAGCGGTTCCACTGTAGTAGATCACATCACAAAAGCGGCATTATATCATATTTCAGCACATAAAAAGACATCGAATTTAGCCTTTTAACATTTTTTTAAAAATAAAACAAATTTCTATTTATTTATTCGATTGGAAATGATAAATTATGATTGATTAGTTCAACGAGATATAAGTCTGATGTCTTACATCTTCTCTCCTGCCCTCCATAAGTTTCAAGAGAAAGCAGGATAAAATACCCTATTCAGAAGGATGAGAAGAGGTAGATCGGTCTTTTTTCGCGAGACTTTTCTGAAACTTTTAAATTTTATAGGGGGTTATGTTTTGAAGAAGCGCAAAATTGGACTAGCATTGTCCTTAGTCGTAGCAGCAGGAACCATCCTTGGAGCATGCGGCAACTCTGGCTCAAACAGCGGTGAAAGCAAAAAAGATAAAGATCAATTCACTGTTGCAATGGTAACTGATGTCGGTGGTGTCGATGACAAATCGTTTAACCAATCAGCTTGGGAAGGTTTACAAGCATTTGGAAAAGACAACAATCTAAAAAAAGGTAAAAACGGCTTTGATTATCTACTATCCAAAACCGATGCAGATTATCCAACAAATTTAAATACACTTGTCAGGCAAAAATTCAACCTCATTTATGGTATCGGTTATAAAATGGAGAGCGCCATTTCAAAAATAGCCGATCAACGTAAGAAAAACCACTTTGCTATCGTTGATGCAGTTGTAAAAAAAGACAATGTAGCAAGCATAATGTTTAACGAAAACGAAGGATCCTTCCTTGTGGGTGTTGCGGCTGCTCTTACAACAAAATCGAACAAAATTGGTTTTGTCGGCGGAGTTGACTCTGAATTAGTCAGAAAATTCGAAGTTGGTTTCCGTGCAGGCGTTGAAGCAGCTAATCCGAAAGCAAAAGTTGAAGTGAAATATGCTGGTGCATTCGATAAAGCTGACATCGGAAAAGCAACAGCTGAAAGCATGTACAAATCTGGCGTCGACATCATCTATCATGCTGCTGGCGGCACTGGAAATGGTGTCTTCACAGAAGCAACTAATTTAAAAAAGGCAGATCCAAATCGAAATGTCTGGGTCATCGGTGTTGATAAAGATCAGTATGACGAAGGAAAAGTACCTGGAACAAAACAAAGTGTCACCCTTACTTCTATGATTAAAAAAGTTGACACAGCAGTACAAGACTTAACAACAAAAGCAAAAGAAGGTAAATTCCCTGGCGGTCAAGTGATCACATACGGTCTGAAAGAAGGCGGCGTTGACATCTCTCCATCTCAGGACAACCTTAATAAAGATGTGTTAAAGAAAATTGAAGAATGGAAACAAAAAATCATCAAGGGCGAAGTGAAAATCCCTGCAACACGTGATGAACTAAAAGATTTTAAAGCTTAATTTGAGCATCGGGATAAGCGCGTCTTATCCCCTTGCCTCTCCTTTACCTCCTCTTTATTCGTAAAAGGTGGTAAAAGAAAAGCTGCAGCCTCGTTTTGCAGCTTTTCTTTTGCTAGTTTTTATCTTCATCAGCACCCTAAAAAAGGAGCGGTTAAACCTGTGGATTATGTCATTGAAATGTTGAATATACGCAAAGAATTCCCTGGCATTGTAGCAAACGACAACATTACGCTGCAGCTAAAAAAGGGCGAAATTCATGCGCTGCTTGGTGAAAACGGCGCTGGAAAATCAACGCTCATGAACGTGCTTTTCGGTCTTTACCAGCCTGAAAAAGGTGAACTCAAGGTTCATGGAAAACCTGTGTCCATCTCTAGCCCGAATGATGCAAGTGATTTAGGCATCGGTATGGTGCATCAACACTTTATGCTTGTCGATACCTTCACCGTCGCTGAAAACATTATCTTAGGAAAAGAGCCCAAGAAATTTGGAAAGATCGACAAAGAACAAGCCATACAGCAAGTACAAGAGCTTTCTGACCGCTATGGCTTAAAAATAGACCCTGCCGCAAAAGTATCTGACATCTCTGTCGGCATGCAGCAGCGTGCAGAAATTTTAAAAACACTTTATCGCGGCGCTGATATTTTGATCTTCGACGAACCAACAGCCGTCTTAACACCTCAAGAGATTAAAGAACTCATACAAATTATGAAAAACTTAATTAATGAAGGCAAATCCATTATTTTAATTACGCATAAACTGAAAGAAATTATGGATGCCTGTCACCGCGTCACCATTATTCGAAAAGGCCAGGGCATTCGTACACTTGATGTGGAAAGCACAAACAAAGATGAGCTTGCAAGCCTCATGGTCGGTCGTGAAGTTTCATTTAAGACAGACAAAAAAGAAGCCTCTCCTGCTGAGGAAGTACTTCACATTCAAGACCTTACGGTAAAAGACGCGCGAGGAATTGAAGCAGTCAAACATCTCAACCTCTCAGTAAAGGCTGGAGAAATTGTCGGTATTGCTGGAGTCGATGGCAATGGTCAATCTGAATTAATTGAAGCCATTACTGGTCTAAAAAAATCAGAATCTGGCACGATCATGCTGAACGGGAAAGCCATTCAAAATCTTCCGCCTCGTAAGGTGACCGAATCTGGAATTGGACATATTCCTCAAGACCGTCATAAACACGGACTCGTGCTTGATTTTTCAATAGGAGAAAATATTTCCTTACAAACGTATTATCAGCGTCCATACTCAAAATTTGGCTTGATGAATATGAAAAATATTTATGAAAAGGCAAAGCGAATCATTGCCGAGTATGACGTCAGAACACCGAGTGAATACACAGAGGCGCGCGCCCTGTCAGGCGGGAATCAGCAAAAAGCCATTATTGGCCGTGAAGTTGACCGCAATCCTGATTTATTAATTGCCGCTCAGCCGACACGTGGACTTGATGTTGGTGCGATTGAATTTGTTCATAAGCGCCTCATTGAGCAAAGGGACAAAGGCAAAGCCGTCCTGCTCATCTCATTTGAGCTTGATGAAATTATGAATGTCAGTGATAAAATTGCTGTTATTTTTGAAGGCAGCATTATTGCTATCGTTGATCCAAAAGAAACAACAGAGCAAGAACTTGGTCTATTAATGGCTGGAAGTACGCAACAGGAAGTGGGGAAAGAAGCAAATGTCTAATCGCTTAACAAATCTGCTGATTCCGCTTATAGCCATTGTACTTGGCCTTTTAGTTGGGGCCATTATTATGCTGGCAAGCGGTTATAGTGTCATTGAAGGATATAGCGCCCTTTGGAATGGCGTTTTCGGGGAAACCTATTATATGGGAGAAACCATCAGGCAAGTGACACCTTATATTTTATCAGGTCTTGCGGTTGCCTTTGCATTTCGGACAGGCCTATTTAATATCGGTGTAGAAGGTCAAATGCTCATTGGATGGATAGCTGCTGTTTGGATCGGAACAACTGTCAATGCACCTATGTATATTCATCTGCCGCTTGCACTCATCACTGCAGCTGCTGCTGGTGCATTATGGGGCTTTATTCCTGGTTTTTTAAAAGCTCGTTTTTATGTTCATGAAGTGATCGTCACCATTATGATGAACTATATTGCCCTTCATGTGACAAATTTTATTATTACAAATGTTCTTACAGATCATAAAGATAAAACAGATAATATCAAATCCACAGCCTCTTTGCACTCTGACTTTTTTGAAAAAATAACTGATTTCTCAAGCATGCATAACGGAATTATTGTAGCTATTATATCTGCCGTTATTATGTGGATCATTATCCAAAAAACCTCTAAAGGTTTTGAATTGCGAGCTGTTGGTATGAATCCACACGCCTCCCAATATGCAGGAATGAATGTGAGAAAAAATATTATATATTCAATGCTAATTTCTGGTGCTTTTGCAGGTTTAGCAGGGGCAATGGAGGGATTAGGAACCTTCGAATATGCTTCAATAAAAGATGCCTTCACTGGCGTCGGTTTTGATGGAATCGCTGTTGCTTTATTAGGCGGTAACACAGCCATTGGTATCGTATTAGCCGCATTATTGCTTGGTGGATTGAAGGTCGGCGCTTTAAATATGCCACTTGAATCTGGCGTACCGACTGAGGTCGTTGATATTGTCATTGCGATCATTATTCTTTTCGTCGCCTCAAGCTATATTATCCGTCTTGTGATGAACCAAATGAAGAAAAAGGGGGGAAAATAAGTGGGATTTCTGCAAATTCTTGAAATCATCGTCCCAGCAACACTTGTCTATGCTGCACCACTTATTTTAACCGCTCTTGGAGGCGTCTTTTCAGAAAGATCAGGTGTTGTGAATATCGGTCTTGAAGGTTTGATGGTCGTCGGAGCATTTTCCAGTATTATCTTTAACTTGTTTTTTGCTGATACATTTGGCGCCTTGACCCCGTGGCTTGGGCTCCTCGTCGGAATGGCGATTGGCGGATTGTTCTCTCTGATTCATGCAGTTGCAACCATTACATTCCGTGCAGATCAAACGGTCAGTGGTGTTGCCATTAATATGCTGGCACTTGGCGCTACGCTGTTTGTCGTGAAACTCATTTACGGGAAAGCTCAAACAGATAAAATTACAGAGCCTTTCTATAAAGGGGATATTCCCCTTTTAAGTGACATTCCGATAATTGGCGATATCTTCTTTAAAGATGTTTATTATACGTCCATACTCGCATTAGCGCTTGCGGTTGTAGCTTGGTTTGTTTTATTTAAAATGCCGTTTGGTCTTCGTCTTCGTGCAGTCGGAGAACATCCAATGGCTGCTGATACAATGGGAATCAAAGTGTACCGGATGCGCTATATCGGTGTCTTTATTAGTGGACTGTTTGGTGGTCTTGGCGGAGCTGTTTATGCGTCAACCATCGCACTTGATTTCTCACATGCGACCATTACTGGACAAGGCTTCATCGCACTAGCTGCACTTGTCTTCGGTAAATGGCACCCATTCGGCGCAATGGGCGCTGCTTTATTCTTTGGATTTGCTCAAAGTTTAAGCATTATTGGCTCTCTCCTGCCGCTATTCCAAGATATACCGAACGTGTATATGCTCATTGCACCATATGTGCTGACCATCCTAGCACTCACTGGCTTCATCGGCCGAGCAGATGCACCGAAAGCACTTGGGACACCTTATTTAAAAGGAAAACGATAATAACGATGTATGATCAATCCCCTGAAGGATAAACTACCTTCAGGGGATTTTTGTATGATAAAAACATAAAAACTCCTGTTTATTTTACTTTTATTACACTTAATTTAGTTTAATAAATAGATGAGTGTCACAGAATCTTCTACAATTGAGACAAATAGCATTTGGGGGTGTTTATGTGGCTAATACACAACAATTGAAATCGATTACAGACGATTCTGACAATAATAAAAGCGTTTTCCGTAAGATCATGTCTTGGAAAATTGGTGTTATTGACTTACCTGTGTATTTAGTACTTGCAGCGATTATTTTAACTGCCGCTTATTTTAATAAAATTCCAGCAAATATGCTTGGTGGTTTCGCTGTTATTATGATTTTGGGGATTTTCCTTGGAGATATAGGACAACGTATTCCGATATTAAAAGATATTGGTGGACCGGCGATTCTTTCTTTATTCGTACCATCGTTCCTGGTCTTTTTTCATGTTCTGAATCCGAACTCGTTGGAAGCGGTTACGTCTCTTATGAAGACGTCGAACTTCCTTTACTTCTATATTTCTGCTCTTGTAGTAGGTAGTATTCTTGGGATGCAGCGAACTGTTTTAGTACAAGGCCTTATTCGTATGTTTGTTCCTCTTGTTGCAGGTACAATTGCAGCTGTGACTGCCGGAATTCTTGTTGGTCTTTTAGTTGGTTACACACCGCATCATTCGTTCTTCTTTATTATTGTTCCGATTATTGCCGGTGGTGTTGGAGAAGGGATTTTGCCATTATCTATTGCTTATTCACAAATTCTTGGTGTATCAGCAGAGTCATTAATCTCTCAATTAATTCCTGCTGCCGTCATTGGGAACGTCATTGCCATTATCTGTGCTGGCGCAATGAAGAAGCTTGGTGAAAAACGTCCTGAACTAAACGGAAATGGTCGTCTTGTAAAGTCTAAAGAGGCAAATGAAATTTTTGAACAGCCTGATATGGATCCAAAAGTTGATTTTGGTTTAATGGGTGCTGGTGTACTCGTTGCTTGTACAACGTTCATTTTTGGTGGTTTGTTAGAAAGCTTTGTTCATATTCCTGGTCCAATCTTAATGATTGTCCTTGCCGCTTTAATCAAATACTTAAACGTGATGCCTCAGCATCTGCAAGATGGCTCACAGCAGTTCTACAAGTTTGTATCAAGAAGCTTTACATGGCCACTTATGGTCGGTCTAGGGATTCTATACATTCCACTTGATGATGTAGCAACAGTGATTTCTATTCCATTCGTTTGTGTATGTATCGCTGTCGTTCTTGGAATGGTGGGTTCTGGTTATTTCGTTGGGAAATTGATGAACATGTACCCAGTAGAATCTGCGATTGTGACAGGCTGTCACAGCGGACTTGGCGGTACTGGTGACGTTGCGATCCTTTCAGCTTCTGGAAGAATGGGTCTCATGCCTTTCGCACAAGTATCTACACGTCTTGGCGGAGCAGCAACTGTGATCTGCGCAACAATCTTACTTAGAATGTTTACTTAATCAAACAATAAAAAGCATGGGCTCTATTACGGGCACATGCTTTTTTTATATTTCTTTTATCCTATAAGGGTTTATTCTTCAGCAGAAACTACTCGTATATATTCTCTTGGCTGGAATGGATATTGTCTTGCTTCTTGATAGGTCATATAGAGAAGATGTTCTGAAAACAACGGCCATTCACTTTCCGCCTGCCACCTTTTTTGATCATTTCGTTCTATGAAGAATGCTCCACCTAAAATCGTGCAGAATATGCTTAAGCTGATGCCCGCTTTTAGTTTCATGTAATCAGCTCCTTTAAGAAAAGCATGTACGAAATACAAAACAATATACAACGAGTTTTATTTTTGATAAAATATTTTTTGTGGTCAAAAGAACTCAAAACAAATACAATTTGCTGTAATTCAGTTCAAACCAATGCACTATGTCTGTATTTACGCTATAATTTTATTTACCAGTTCTTTAGAACGTGAAATTTATATTGATTGAAGGAGGTTTATATTCTTGCAGCTTATTCACTTCGCCATCCTATCGCCTTTTTTGCTTGCGTTTGTTGGGCCTTTTCTTTTTAAATACGTAAAGCGTATACATACAGGGTGGTTTGTTCTTATCTTGCCTATTCTATTATTTAGCTATTTTGTCCAAATGTTACACATTACCTCGAATGGACGAACGCTTTTCTCACAAGCTGAATGGATTCCATCTTTAGGGATGAATTTTACTGTATATGTCGATGGCCTTAGCCTGTTATTTGCATTATTAATTACAGGTATTGGCGCACTTGTGGTCTTGTACAGTATTTTCTACTTATCAAAAGAAAAAGAACAGCTTGGCTCTTTCTATACGTATTTGTTAATGTTTATGACCGCTATGCTTGGTGTGGTTCTCTCTGACAATATGGTGGTTCTGTACTTGTTTTGGGAGCTAACGAGTATTTCTTCCTTCCTCTTAATTGGGTATTGGTATAAGCGGGAGCGCTCTAGATATGGTGCAACCAAATCACTGCTTATTACTGTTTTTGGCGGATTAGCTATGCTTGGTGGCTTCATCCTCATCTACCTGATCACTGATTCATTCAGTATTCGTGAAGCAGTCAATCAGCTTCAGCTCATTATGGCATCACCTTACTTTATCCCTGCCATGATCCTGATCTTACTAGGTGCCTTTACGAAATCAGCGCAATTCCCATTCTATATCTGGCTGCCTGATGCAATGGAAGCACCTACCCCTGTGAGCAGTTATCTGCATTCTGCTACGATGGTGAAAGCCGGTATTTATCTTGTTGCCCGCTTCAGTCCGATCTTTGCTATATCAGAGGTGTGGTTCTGGACCATATCCATTGTCGGACTTATCACATTATTCTGGGGATCATTCCATGCCGTCCGGCAAAATGATTTGAAAGCCATTCTGGCCTACTCGACAGTTAGTCAGCTCGGCATGATTATGCTCATGCTTGGCGTCGGCGCAGCTGCGATTCATGAAAACAACCCTGCCTTTTTTGGCGCAGCCGTTCTTGCTGCTATTTTTCACCTCATTAACCATGCTACGTTTAAAGGCAGTCTCTTTATGGCAGCAGGTATTATCGATCACGAAACAGGTACTCGTGACATTCGGAAATTAGGTGGTTTAATGACCATCATGCCGATTACCTTTACGATTACGCTAATCGGTACATTTTCAATGGCTGGACTACCGCCATTTAACGGCTTCTTAAGTAAAGAGCTGTTTTTCACAAGTATGTTACGTATTTCTGAGATCAACTTTACAGATATTTCGACATGGGGCGCTATTTTTCCAGCAATTGCTTGGCTCGCTAGTGTCTTTACGTTCATTTACAGTATGATGCTTCTCTTTAAAACATTTAGAGGTCGTCTGAATGTAGACCAATTAGAGAAAAAACCGCATGAAGCACCGATTGGCATGCTCATTCCGCCAATCATTCTCGCTGCACTTGTGGTCACTTTCTTCTTTTCCCCTAATATTCTTGCCTACTCGGTCATTGAACCCGCGATTGCTGCGATCATCCCGGAAGCCATTGAAACAGGAAGCCGTTTTGCAGTAAAAATTGAAGCGTGGCACGGTTTCCAACCAGAGCTCTATATGACGATAGGTGTTGTTGTACTTGGTACAATCGGCTATTTAACGTTGTCAAAATGGCGTCCAATGTACAATATATTTAAGGAAAAATGGTCATTTAACACGTTATACGATCGTTCTCTAATCGGTTTAGAAAAAGGTTCATACCGCCTGACAAACAGTTATATGACCGGTTTCCTTCGTGATTACCTTGTCTATGTGTTTGGGTTCATGATTATTGTACTTGGCAGCGTGATGTTCTATCAGCAAGCTTTCTCATTTGAAACAGAAAAAGCTGCGCCAATTGGCACGTATGAAGCCATTCTTTCACTTGTGATGGTGGCGGCGACGGTCACGACCGTATTCGCCCGCTCACGCTTAACTGCCATTATTGCTCTAGGTGTCATGGGATACACGCTGTCATTATTCTTCGTGATTTTCAGGGCACCTGACCTTGCCCTGACACAGCTGATTATTGAAACGATTTCTGTCGCACTGTTTTTACTTTGCTTCTATCATTTGCCGAAGCTAAGCTTGAAGCAAAAAACGAGAAAATTCAAATTAACCAATTTGATCATTTCAATAGGTGTTGGTCTCACTGTCACTTGTCTTGCTTTTGCTTCCACAAGTCAGCAGTCACTTGAGTCCATTTCAACTTACTTTATTGAAAACAGCTATAAACTTGCTGGCGGCGACAACATTGTCAATGTCATTCTTGTAGATTTCAGGGGCTTTGATACACTCTTTGAAATTACCGTACTTGCCATTGCGGCACTCGGTATTTATGGATTATTAAAGGCACAGGCACAAGGAAAACGGAAGAGAGGCGTGCGGCGATGAGGAAGATTGATACGAATGATATGCTCTTACAAGTCACAACAAAAATCACAGCATTCATCATCCTGCTTTTTTCCCTTCACTTATTTCTTGCGGGACATAACAATCCTGGCGGGGGGTTCATTGGCGGCCTGATGAGTGCCAGTGCTGTCGTCCTTCTGCTCTTAGCCTACGATCTGAAAACAGTGAGACGTATTCTGCCCTTTAACTTTATTTATGTTGCAGCGACCGGGCTGCTCGTCGCGATCCTGACGGGTATGGGATCCTTTCTATTCGGTGCACCTTTTCTATCCCATGCATTTGATTATTTTCAACTGCCGTTTTTAGGGAAAACAGAACTGGCGACAGCCGTACTGTTTGATATCGGTGTATATTTAGTTGTTGTCGGTGTCACCATGACCATTATTCAAACGATTGGAGAGAAGGAATAATGGAATTTCTAATGTCTATAATCGTCGGTATTATTTTTATGGCGGCGACCTATTTAATGCTTTCAAAAAGCCTTCTAAGGGTCATCGTCGGTACTGCTGTTTTGAGCCACGGCGTCCATTTGCTTCTTTTGACAATGGGCGGCTTAAAAAAAGGAGCTCCCCCTATTTTAAAAGAGGGGCTCACATCCTATGTAGATCCATTACCACAAGCATTAATTTTAACAGCCATTGTCATTGCTTTTGGTGTGACATCCTTTTTACTTGTCATGGCCTTCCGTGCCTTCCAAGAGCTGCGAACAGATGACATGGATCAAATGAGAGGAAATGATCAGCATGAATAATCTCGTGATCCTGCCAATTTTAATTCCATTATTAGCTGCTACACTATTGATCTTTATGAATAAGAACATCATGCTGTCGAGAGGCTTTAGTGTGTTTGCTTCGCTCTTAGCCATTGTCTGTAATGTGTATTTAGTCCAAACCATCTTTACTAATGGGATTCAAACTCTCTATTTAGGAGGCTGGAAAGCACCATTTGGGATTGCCCTTGTGGCCGATCAGTTTGCTGCGCTCCTTGTGCTCACCGCTTCCGTCGTTGGGCTAGTGACAGTTCTTTTCTCCTTTCAAACGATTGGGAAGGAAAAGGAGCGGCTGTTCTATTACTCTGGCGTACAATTTTTGTTAGCTGGCGTAAGTGGGGCCTTTTTAACAGGCGATATTTTTAACCTGTTTGTCTTTTTTGAGTTGCTGCTAATGGCGTCTTATATGCTCATTGTGTTAGGCGGTTCAAAGCCTCAGCTTCGAGAATCACTCAAATATATTGTGTTTAATATCATCTCGTCGGCATTATTTATTGTCGGTGTCGCTTGCTTATATGCAGTCACGGGCACTTTGAATATGGCTGATTTAAGCGTGAAAATAGCTGAATCAGGGCAAACAGGATTAATCACTGTCATTTCTATTCTGTTTCTCATTGTATTTGGTTTAAAAGCTGGGATCTTCCCGCTTTATTTCTGGCTGCCAGGATCATATCATGCACCGCCAGCGGCTATTTCTGCTCTATTTGGTGCACTGCTGACAAAGGTTGGCTTATATGCGATTGCCAGAGTTTTTACGTTAATTTTTATACATGATACAGGGTTTACACATACACTCATGGCTTGGTTTGCCGCACTTACGGTGATATTCGGTGTGATTGGCTCTATTGCCTATTCTGATGTGCAAAAGATCGTCATCTATAACATTGTCACAGCAGTTGGGGTCATTTTGTTTGGGATTGCAGCCAATACACCCGCCTCACTCCAAGGGGCCATTTATTATCTCATTCATGACATGGTGATTAAAGGCGCTTTATTTATGCTGGCAGGTGCACTCTTTGTGTATGCTGGCACCAATCACTTGAAAAAGATGGGCGGACTGATTCAATCTCAGCCTTTACTAGGGTGGATGTTTTTCATTTCGGCTTTATCCCTAGCAGGAATTCCTCCTCTGAGTGGGTTTGTTGGAAAGCTAAAGATTGTAGAAGGTGGATTTTCTGCTGGACACATGACCTTTTCTATCCTTGTCTTAATGTCCAGCCTTCTTGTCCTGTATTCGATTATGAGGATCTTCATACTCGCATTTTGGGGCGAGGATCAAGATATGCGAAGAAGGAAACCGTCGATTAAAGGAATGGTGTACCCTGGCGTACTGCTTGTGATCTTGTCGCTTGCCATTGGGTTAGGGACAGAGTTCATTGCCCCTTATATCAATCAAGCAGCGGAAATGCTCTCAACACCAGAAAAATATATTCAAGCTGTGCTGAAGGAGTAGATGAACATGGCCTTTCAAATATTACTAAACGCTCTCCTCGCCTTTACATGGATGTTTATGAATGATACATACAGAGCCGCAGACTTTGTATCAGGCTTTGTACTAGGGATGGTCGCCATTTTTATGCTTCGGCGGTTTTTTCCGCAGCGTTTTTACGGCTATGCCCTGTTTGCGATTTTCAAGCTCGTATTGATTTTTATTCGGGAGCTGCTTCTTGCCAATTTAAGTGTATTAAAGACCGTATTATCTCCAAAGCTCACCATTAAGCCCGGTATTTTCGCCTTTCGTACAGATTTGAAAACGGATTGGGAAATCACCATACTGGCTAATATGATTACATTGACACCAGGTACACTCGTCATTGATATTTCTGATGATCGTTCCATTTTATACATTCACGCGATGGATATTGAAGATGCAGAAAAAGCCATTCACGATATCCGGGTTTCATTTGAAAAAGCGATTCAGGAGGTGAGCGGTAAGTAATGGAGCTCATATTACAAATTTCACTTGGCATTCTTGCGCTGTCCACCTTTCTTTTTGTGATACGGGTTATCAAAGGGCCCTCTATTCCTGATCGTGTAAGTGCGCTTGATGCGATAGGAATCAATTTAATTGGGATGACAGCTATCGTTTCTATTTTGCTGAAAACGACAACGTTCTTTGAAATTATTTTACTGCTCGGTATCCTTGCCTTTATCGGCACTGTCGCTTTTTCCAAATTCCTTGAGAAAGGGGAAGTGATTGAAAATGATCGTCATCGCTAAAGCTATTGTCATTTTCTTTATCCTGCTTGGCGCCATCCTTTGTCTCATTTCAGCCATTGGCGTTCTTCGCCTGCCGGATGTTTATACACGTATGCATGCTGCATCAAAAGCATCGACACTTGGTGTTGTCCTCATATTAGTTGGGGTGTTCTTTCACGAATGGTTTCTTGCAGGCATTATTTCTGCGAAGATCCTACTTGGGATTGTCTTTATCTTTTTAACAGCTCCAGTCGGCGCACACTTGATCGGAAGAGCCGCCTACAATACTGGGGTCAAGATGGACAAACGAAGTGTACAGGATGATTATGGCGGTTTTCGTAACTTCGTGATTAAACGCAAAGAAGACTCGTACTTATAAACCGAAAGCAGATCCTCATATGTGAGGATCTGCTTTTTATGAATCAATCCAACCTAAAAAAAGCTTCCGCTGCACCGGGAGCTTTTTTATATGCGATCAATGACAGCAAGTGTGCATCTTGACGTACAGATGTGCCGGTCTCGATCATCTTTAATATCAATTTGAAATACCATTGTACGGCGCCCGACATGTACAGGAACAGCCGTCGCTGTCACTACTCCATCACGTACAGATTTTAAGTGATTGGCATTGATTTCAATCCCTGAGCAAACTTGCTGAGTTAAGTCTAAATGAGCCGCAGCTCCCATGCTTGCCACTGTTTCTGCTAGAGCAGCAGAAGCTCCTCCGTGCAGCAGTCCAAATGGCTGTTTTGTTCTGTGATCAACTGGCATTGTCGCTACGCATCGAGACTCATTACACTCTACAATCTCAATCCCCAGTGCCTCAAGCAGTGTATTTGATCCACTCACTTCCATCAGGGTTCTCTCCCTTCACACGTTTACAGCACACTTTCAGATTTTGCAATTAACACCGCTTCGGTTCGAGAGCCAACATTCAGCTTATTAAAGATGGACGTCAAGCTGTATTCAATCGAGCGTTTGCTCAAATGCAGCACATCGGCAATCTCTTGGTTCGTGTATCCTTTTTCCACTTCTCTGAGGATCAAACACTCTCGCTCTGTTAACAGCTCGTGATCGGTCTCCTGCGCCTGTTCTGGCTTTTCTTGCTGCTGTGAAATTAATTTCTTTAAATAGGATAGCTGAATGACAACTTCTCCTTGCAATGTGCGGTGTATGTATTCAATAATTTTGTCTTTTGTCTCTGTTTTACTAATTGCACCGTGCAATCCAGCCCGAATGGCCTCTTCAAAATAATCATCTACTTCATACCCTGTATAAATGATAATTTTCACTTGTTGGTTGGTTTCTAGAATTTGTTTCGCAATGTCCATTCCATTGATATCCCCGAGATTTAAATCCATCAAAATCACATCATAGATGGAAAAGTCATGCGTCTTTAAAAAGGCGGCTTCTGCATCAGGACTTAAACAATCGACTGATAGCTGCTGATCTGATTCTAATATGCTTTTTGTCCCTTCCATGACAGCCGGATGATCATCAATGACCAATATCTTCTTCATGTCTTCCTCCCTTTAAATCACTCACTTCCATTTTATATAAAAGACTTGGCAGATGCCAAGTCTTATTCCTTAATAAATCGTTACAATTCCATTTCAATTTTCACCTTCAGCCCTTTTTCAGGTGCTGTGTGAATGTGAAGCTTCCCATTTAACGCCTTGACTCGTTCTCTGATGCCAGAAAGGCCCATGCTCATGGTGTGCTGATCAAGATGTCTTGCGTCAAACCCAACTCCATCATCCTCGTAGTGAAGAACAACCTGATCTTTAATACAAATCAGCATTACGAGCACTTGGCTGGCTTGAGAATGTTTCAAGGCATTGGATAACAGCTCCTGAACAATTCGGTAAATATTGAGCTGGGAGTCAATATCAATGTCCAGCTCCTTATCAAAGCGTGTCGTATTCAGCCGAATATGAAATGGTGCTTCCTCCTGAATTTGAGAAGTCAGCTTCGATATCGCCTTCACTAAACCTAAATCGTACAGCAGCTGCGGCCGAAGTTCATGACACGTTTCTCTCGTCGTTTGAATCACCTTAGACATTTGTTCATTCCATGAGATAAGCGATTGTTCAATAGACGTTGGGCATTGATCGTTTTGGAAATTCGTTAAAAACATCTCTGACTGTCTTTTCAGCGATATCAAATCCTGCAGCACGGAATCATGAAGATCCCTCGCTAAATCGGAGCGCTGTTTTTCCTCCATCGCAAACATGACTTTTTTCAGCCAAGCGGGGTTCGCTTCACGCTGCTTCAAATCTTCAAGATGCTCCATCAATTCTTCAATCTTGACGACATTTTCTAAACTGACACTTGTGTAAAATGCCAATGTTTTCAACCAAGAAATCTCATCCCGCGTCAATTTAGGTGTACGTAAATTAGATAAACAGCAAATCACAAAAGAGTGACCGCCCCGCTCACCAATTTTCATCATGAACCCTTTATCAAGCGCAATGATTTTTCCGACTTCACCTAAAATATCTTGAAATTGATCCACATAATCTTTCCATAGCTGGCTTTCTTCTATTGATTCATCAATTTCAACAATTTGTCCATCTGCCTTCACTTCAAGCACAAAGGCTTTGTTCACAACAAGTACTTCTAAGATGGTGTATTTTAAATGATACAATACTTGATGAAGTGATGACGCCTCACGAATAAGCTGTGTAAATTTAAATACACTATCCTGATAATTATGCTTCTCTGAAAAACGCTTCAAACGAAAGCGGAAATCGATGATTTCTTTAAAGTAGAAAACGGTGAGCATAAGAATGTACGTGATGATCGTAAATTTCACTGTATAGAAATTTGCATTCGGCTTTTGAATAAAATCAAAAAGAACAACCACTAGTATTGTTGGTGTAATCGCTAAAAAACCGTAGTATTTAATCCTCCCCATAAAGAAATCAACATTATACAGCTTATTTGACATAAATTGATAGACTAAGAAAAAAGGAATTAAAAGAACAAACGATGCTACAACATATGGTGAAATAAAATATATACCAAAAAAATAAGGAATGATAAAAAATAGCATGAATGGACTGAATGCTGAGATTAAAATGAGTGCAAATGCTCGAAGTACATTGCTGACTTCATTGTCTTTCAATTTTTTAGCAGCCCTTATAGTGATAATAATCGAAAGGAAAGCCAGAACAAAAAATGAAAGTAAATTGACATATGCTAATAGATCTACTGGTCCAGCTTTATTTTTATAGAATAAAACTAATAAAACGTTAGTAACTGGAACTAAATACAAATAAAAAAGAACTCGACGACGAATAATTTCTGTTCCTAATTCTTTTAAATATTGATACATAAAGTGCATATATAGTGGAGGTACAATATTCATTGTAACGATTACAAGAATACGACTGATAGCCTCTCCTTTTCCAGAACCACCAGAACTTACATAACCTATAGACACCGCCAAAAGAAATAAAGCTAAAATATAAGCTGACTCTTTTTGGTTTGCTTTATTCATTTTTAAAATCATAAATATACAAAATAGACAGATGGAATAAAGAATGACTGGTATTAGATAAATAAACAGATTCGCTTGACTCAATAACCTTACATTCTCTAAATCAATTTTATCACCATGTCTATCAACGACTAAACTTTTAACATTAGCTAAAAAACCTCTTTTAACTTCTTCAACTGGTTTTTTATTCCCATTCACTTCAAGTATGATATCGCCTTTTCTAACTCCAGCTAGATAGCTATCTGTAAAATTATCGACATCCACTACCTCAAGTTGACCGTGACTATTTTCCTTAACAGCTGCTCCAACAAAAATATTAAATACGTTGATATAAGAGATATAAATCACATAGATGAAGCTAAGGATAACTAATATAACTGTTAACTTAGAGTAAAACTTTCTCATAATATTTATCTACTCAAGCAGTTGACCATATGATTGCTTTAATAACGTCTTCTTTCTGGAATCCGTCAACAATAATACTTGCAGTTTCTTGATCAACGTGAAGCAGTGATGCGTTCCCATTAACGATTTGATTTAATGTTGAAGGATTCTCCACTAAATAACTAACCAATTCCTGAATTTTCATCTTCTCCATCTCCAATTAAAAAAAGTATCAGTTTTTTCTTTTTTGAAGCCTCTAAATGTAGTTTCTTGAATGTTTCTTTAAACTTATTTCTGAGAAGGTTTCTCATAATAAATACATATTGTTGAGCACCAGATTTTTTTAATTTATCCTTTAATTCTTCAGAGCCGGCACTCTTATCCTTTGATTGAAAATACCTTAGCAAGTCTGAACTAGATGGATTAAACTCATTTTTCAAGTAAACTAGCGGTAATGTTTGCATTCTTTTAAAATCAATATTCTCTTTATTAAAAAGACCTAAATAGTCATTTTCAAGCTGCTCCGCCATTCCAAGATAATACGCATATTCTTCTACATTCTTTTCAAAAGAACCTGTTGCCAAGATAACCCCTAACACACAGGGTAACACAAACAGTGATCCTGCTTTTGACTTCATGATATTTAAACAATCCTGCTCATTCTCTGGCTCCAGTGTCATATCCATATGCTGTCCTTGCATTGATTGAATAGAATAAGTATATACACTGTGTAAAATTTCCGTTGCATGCTCAAGCTTTGAAAAGACTTCAAAACTCAATGTAAAAAGAACATTCGCCGCATTAATCGCAATTCCGCTCTGACATTTCATCCAAGGATACGAATCTTTATCCTGATCTTCGATATCATCTAATATATCGGCTGATAAGATGAGAAGTTCAATCCCTGCTGCCAATTGTGTAATCGCTTGCTTGTCTTGTCCGCCAAATGCCTCATAATGCTTGTAAGCCAATTGCCCAAAGGGAAATTCATTCTTTATATCTGTAAATTCTAGAAGCAGTTGTTGTAAATCTTTCTGCCTGACTGCATGTTGAATAAAATCAGACATATTCTGCTTGATTTTTGTATTCTCTAGATAGTTTAGCATACTCGGTCTTGTCCCTCACCCTTCCGCCTTTTATTTTACTAAAAAGACATGAGCAAATGTCCACTGACATCACTATTTAACAATTATATAATAATATATCCTTTTTTTGTATGTATTTGGATAAAAAAAAGACTTGATGATTATCAAGTCTTTAAGAAATTTTCACATATTCATATTTGTCGTATTGATCAATGCTTTTGTTAATGTTATGAAGAGAAGCCGTTGTTTCTCTAATTTCGTTTTCAAGTTTCCATAATAATTGTTTAAGTTCTTCGATTTCATACTTTTCCATCGATTCCACTCTCCTTTTTTGGAAGATCAATGTATTTGTGTATGGTGATTGGGTCATAAGTATTTGATCTATTACTAACAGTGTAAATGTAATTGAGTATTTTTTCACCGAAAAGTATGCACAAAATGTGTGCGTGATACCGCAAAATTCAATAGGTCTTTTTTCATCATTTTCTGACTTTTCAAATCATACTTTTATCTTAATTTCAAAGGAACTGCGTCATTTTTGCGACAAGAATAAGCATCATTCGTCACACTTCTCTCACAATAGAACATACGATCCCTTCTGTAACCTCGGTTTTGCGTGTTATAGGTCAGACGACAGACCCCATTGTGGACACCGCAATTTTTTGGCGACATTCACCGAAATTGACCGCAAAAGTACCTATTTTTATGTTGGATTTATAAAGATAGAAAGATCATTTTGATTCTTTATTCTGATTTTCTACATACATTTAGAACAGATATCCGTCCAATTTCACGTCAATGAGAGAAGAGGTGACGATGTGTTTTACTATGTTCCTTATCCTGCTTTGCAGGGTCCCGCAATGAGCCGTGCATATCCGCGCACGCCTATGACTTTTCCTCCAGTAGATGCCCACTCGTTTCAACGAGCCGCAAAGGAATCAGCCCGACTTGTTGCTGATGCTTCACTTATTACACAGCAGATTTCCAGCTCGCTTTCGTTTGCACAGCGGATCATGGAGGCTGCTGAGCGCTCTGATTCGACAAGTGTCATCAGAATGCTGAAACAAATCGGTGTGAAAAGTGGTATTGACATCCGCTTTAGTCCAGAAGGCATTCGTATCTACTTGTCTCTACCCTCTAGCAGACTTTTTCTCCTTTTGCAGTGGGCATAACAAAAAAAGCCGCTCTGACGTGGGCGGCTTTTAAGATTCAAACATTTTATGACACCATTCAATGGCTTCTATATAACATCCGTAGGCTTCTTGCTTCGGGAGATTCCCATCTAACATCTCATCATCCCATTCATTTCGTTCAATCCGTTTGGCTACACCGAGTACAAATGAATAATCATTTTCATAGCCAAGCAGTGCCTCGCCCACTTCATCAGAAAGCGGTAGCTCTTTCACAAGTTCTGTGATATCTGCCCTGACAAGTGTATCAATGAGAGAAAACATGCCTGTCAGCATATAAGAGGCTGGGTGCTCTCGTTCGGTACGACTCGCAATCAGTTCACACGTTTTCGCCCGAATGAAGGACATTTTAATAATTTCTTTTTGGCTTGAGTTGGCTTGAACATTCAATTCTTTAAATGAAAGAATAAAGATCCAGCGCCTAATTTCATTAAAACCAAGCAGAATAATCGCCTGCCGGATACTTTTGATTTGATAAAGACGTCTCATGCCGCCTGAATTGAGCATTTTTAATAATTGGTATGATAGCGAAAGGTCACTTTCAATAAAATGTGTCACGACCTGGATATTCGGCTGTTCCTTGCTCAGCTCATTTAATAGCTGGTGGTACGCATGGAAGCTGGTCGATAATGCTCGTCCTGATATAACATGCGGCTCACTAAAGAAATACCCTTGAAACAAATGGAAGCCGGCTTCTAGCGCTTCTTCATATTCTCTTCGCGTTTCCACCTTTTCTGCAAGGAAACGAAGTCGATATTTTTTATAGGTATGTAGAATTTTTCTACGTTCTTCCGAAGTGGTCTTGAGAAAGTCAATTTTTAAAATATCAATGCAATAGAGGAGTTCGTCAAGCAACTTGTCACTGAAATGTGATCCGCTTAGAAAAAAATCATCAAGTGCAATCGTATATCCCCATTTTTTTAACTCCTTACATCTCATAATAAGAGCCGGGGTAATCGGGACATTTTCTAATATCTCGATCACAAGCTGATGCGGATCAAAATAGGTGAGCAGATCAGACGAAAGTAAGCTTTCGGTGAAATTAATGTAGCATCTTTTGCCTTCTGTCAATGTTTCGATGCCGATATTTAAAAAACTGTTAATAATGAGGTCCGTTGTCGCTTTGTCACCATCTTCAGCGCTATATGTATTGGTTTCACTATCTCTATAAAGTAGCTCGTATGATACGACTTGTTCTTTTCTGTTAAAAATAGGCTGTCTCGCAACAAACACCCTCAACTGCTCCAATCCTCCTTTATGCAATGACAAACAAGATGTGCTTTCAGTATACCAAATGATTGCGCTTATGGTTCAATTTGAATCGGTGAAAAAATAAAAAAAGAGATCACCTGACTGGATGATCTCCTTTTCTTCCAACATTAGCTTTCATAAAGCTCTAGTTTAATTTTATTTTTCACGTCATGGATAAACTGCATCTTGTTATCCCAGCATTTTTGACTCAAATCGACTGGATATTCTTCTGGTTTGCTGATTCGTTTATATTCCTCCCAGAAAAGTCCGAGGCTATCCTGCACATAGGCTTGAATCGTTTGAATATCCGGATTGTCATATACAAGTTTTCCTTGTTCGAAAATCGGGACATGTAGATCCTTCGCCACAAAGTTTGTGACAAATTTGCTGATAAATGTATGCACAGGGTGGAACATTTTCAGCTTATCCTCACTATGAACATCTTCCTCTTCGAGCGCAATGTAGTCACCCTCTGAGTGATGATTCAATTGGTTGATAATGCGGTACACACGTTTACGTCCTGGTGTTGTCACTTTCTCTGGGTTGGACGAAATTTTAATGGTATCATTCATCTTACCATTCTCTTCAATCGACACAAGCTTATACACTGCACCGAGAGCTGGCTGATCAAATGCTGTGATCAGTTTTGTTCCAACACCCCACACATCAATTTTGGCACCCTGTGCTTTTAAATTCATGATGGTATGTTCATCGAGATCACTTGATGCAATGATTTTTGCGTCATGGAATCCAGCTTCATCCAGCATCGTTCTAGCTTTTTTAGACAAGTAGGCAAGGTCACCACTATCAAGTCTGACACCAATAAAGTTGATCTTGTCTCCGAATTCTTTCGCTACCTTAATGGCATTCGGAATACCGGATCTCACGGTATCATACGTATCGACTAAAAAGACACAGTCTGTATGGGTTTCAGCGTATTTTTTAAATGCCGTATATTCATCACGGTATGCTTGTACAAGTGCGTGAGCATGTGTTCCTGACACTGGGATGTTGAAGCGTTTCCCAGCACGAACATTACTTGTCGCCTGAAAACCGCCGATGAGTGCCGCCCTTGCTCCCCACATTGCTGCATCCATTTCATGTGCACGTCTTGTTCCAAATTCTAGTGCTGTCTCGTCTTCAATGATTCCTTTAATCCGAGCTGCCTTTGTTGCAATCAGCGTCTGGAAGTTCACAATATTCAGCAAGGCGGTTTCGATTAGCTGCGCTTCTACTAGCGTTGCCTCGATGCGCATAATCGGTTCATTTGCAAAGACAATTTCGCCTTCCCGCATTGAATGAAGGGAGCCTGTAAAGGACAACCCGCTTAAATAATCAATGAAATCGCTTTTATAACCGAGTTCGTCTTTTAAATACGCTAGATCACTTTCGGTGAAGGAGAAGTCCGATAAATATTCAATCGCTTTCTCTAAACCAGCAAATACAGCGAAGCCATTGTCAAATGGAAGCTTTCTGAAGAAGAGTTCAAACACTGCCTTCTTCTCATGAATGCCGTCTCTCCAATACGTTTCTGCCATGTTAATTTGATAAAGGTCTGTATGTAGTGATAAACTGTCGTCAATAAACCGATGCTCCAACTTCCATTCTCCTTCCCTTACTTAACCACTTTCGCACCAAGCGACTGCTCAAAGTGAGAAAGTGCCCACTCGTGCCCCGCTTCATTAAAACTCGCTACAGCATTCTCGTGAATCACAAGTTCAAAGCCTTTATTGTACGCATCAACAGCTGTATGAAGTACACAAATATCGGTACATACGCCGGCTAAATGAAGTTCAGTGATGCCACGCTCGCGCAGTTTCATTTCTAATTGAGTGCCTGCAAAAGCAGAGTATCTTGTTTTTTCCATATAGTAGACATGTTTTAAATGCTTTGACGTGTGAAATAGTGAACTTAGTTTGCCATAAAGTTCAATTCCCTTTGTCCCGCGAATATTATGGGGCGGAAATAACTTTGTCTCTGGATGATAAGGGTCTTGCTCCTCATGATGATCGACTGCAAAGACGACAAAGTGCCCTTCATCAATAAAAGAAGAAGTGATCTCTGTGATCTTAGGCTCAATCGCCTGTCCAGGCTTTCCGCATGTCAATTTTCCATCGTCTGCAACAAAATCAACGGTATAATCAATACAAATCAATGCTTTGCCCATCCGCATCTCTCCCATATGCTCTTTTGACTCATTATAGCTTATTCATTTCACTAGGGAAACCTATTCAACAGATTCGTGAGCAAAAGCCTTTTGAAACAGCTCATCTTCTATATAGATGTGCTCTTGATTGACCGCATTCGGCAGCTCTATCACAAGACCAAAAGGTGAATGTGCCTCATGATGATTCACCACTTTAAAGGAACATCCAGCGGCATTAGCCATTTTCACATATTGAGAATAAGAAGCATAGGACAACTCACCATTTAAAAGAACAGTGGCCTGACGGTTGACCTTTAATATTTGTTCGACCTCTTGATACGGTTTATTTCGTGATACCTGTCCCTTTGTCAGGGCAAGAAGCGCTCGTTCTCTTAATGAACCGAGAAACATTCTTCGTTCATCGGGTTTTGTTTCAGCATGTCCAAATATCCCTTGCTGCAAATAAAAGTCTACGGATTCTTCTTTCATCGCTGTTTTCACTCCTGGTTTTAAAATTTACATTTCTGTGACCCAGTGCACAATCTTTAGTGCAAGTTCACGGGCTTCGTCTGTTTCTGCTCTTTCCATTAAGGATTGCTCGAGCGTATGGATCAGCTGCTCTTTTTCGTCCTCGTACGCAATGGAGATACTCCATTCAATATCAGGTACGGCAACAAGCGTTTTATATTCTTTTTTATTTTCATGTAAATATACATTGTAGGTCTTTGGTTGTCGGCTTGTGATGTGTGCTTTTCTAATTTTCATTTGACTCTGTTCACACCTCTTTTTTCTTCTTACATCCATATCCATTGTACCATAAAAAAAGACAGCTTCTGAAAAGGAATTCCCTTTCAAAGCTGGCTACGCATTGAAGCTTTTTTGCTGACTAATAAGATTTGAATCCCAAACAAATGTGACGTTTGGACTGTTAAAAAATTGGACGAGGTCCCCTGCATTATAGGTACCTGAACCACCGGCGGAGTGATCAACACTTTTTGGTGAAATGGCAAAAACATCACCGAAATGTGCCGCCCCATTTCCGTACACACGATCTATATGAATAGGTCCAACAATCGCTGGCATTGCTCCACCACCTTTTCTATCTACATCATATGCCCAGCTCAACAATACGTGTATCACAAATAAAAAAGACAGCTGATACGTCATCACCAGCTGTCTTTCTATGCATTAAATGATTGAGGCTGGTCAAACAATGTGAAGTCCCAAAGCATCGTCGCATTTGGATCACTTGTAAGAGACATATAATCACCTGAATTAAAGGCTCCAGCCCCGCCAGTCGAGTGGTCTACAGCTAAAGGAGCAATGGCCAGTACATCACCGAAAGTAGCTGCACCATTTCCTCCTAATGACTCGATATGAATAGGTCCAACGATGGCAGGCATCAGAATCTCCCCCTATCTGCTTATGTCAATCATCTTATGCAGAAAGGGAAAAGTTGTGCATTTGCCCTGACTTAGACGTTTAAATGCTGTTCTTTACGAGACCGCTGACGCAGCTGAACCAATCTGACAATATTCAGGGTGATGGCTTTGAGCAGTGCATAGACAGGAACCGCAAAGATCATGCCAAGTATGCCACCAAAGCTTCCTGCCCCAATTAATAACAAGATAATGGTCAAAGGATGTGTGTTCAGGCGTTTCCCAATGATCAATGGAGAAATGACATTTCCGTCAATTTGCTGCACGACAAGAATCACAATCACTGTCACCACTGCTTTTCCAGGCGAATCAAGAAAGGCAATCAGCACAGCTGGTGCCGCTCCAAGATATGGTCCAAGGTATGGAATCACATTTGTGACCGCAAT
Source organism: Bacillus sp. FSL R7-0672 (assembly GCF_038601465.1). Taxonomy (NCBI): domain Bacteria; kingdom Bacillati; phylum Bacillota; class Bacilli; order Caryophanales; family Bacillaceae; genus Bacillus; species Bacillus sp. FSL R7-0672. The sequence continues at coordinate 2,867,171 of NZ_CP152010.1, forward strand.
GATAATACCGAGAATAAGCGCATATTTCACACCAATTAATAAATATCCAATAAAACAAGCGACTCCGACAAACAAACAGACAATAATCTGCCCCTGTATGTAGGCTGCGAGCGTGTCGTTTAATTCTTTGAAGATCTTGAGCCCTTCCTTGCGGTAAGGCATTGGTAAGAACTGAACGAGCTTGTCCGGAAACTTATGCCCGTCTTTCAGCATATAAAATAAAATAAATGGAACTGTGATGACGGCTAAGGCAATATTCGCAATCACGCCAAACACTGCAGACATGCTTGAAGCAATGTTTTCCGGTAATGCCTTTAATGTCGAAACGACCGTCTGTTCAAACTTTGAGACAGACACATAATCTTGGCTCATCATCCAAGTAAATGTTTTAGAATGCGAAAAGTCATTGATAAATTTCTGCATGTCCGTCACATATCCAGGGAAGCTTTTGACAAGTCCGCCTAACTGCGTGACAATGACAGGTCCGGCAGCATTGACGATGAATGTGATGAGTCCGATGAACAGGAGATAAATAATCAGGATGGCGAGTGACCTAGGAATCTTCTTGGACAAGAATCGCACAATTGGATTAAAAATGAAAAAGAGAATACCTGCCAGCAAGATAGGGACAAACAGTGTTGACGCAAATAAAATAATCGGCTGAAATAAAAACGAAACCTTTGTTGATACATACACAATGAGTAAAACAAGTAATATTTGGAATGTCCAAAAATGAACTTTAGATTTTAACAAAGATGCTCCTCCTGTTACATATTGATCTTATTAAAAAACTACTATTCAACCCACCTTCTGTCAACTGCTTCTTGTTTTTAGAACCTCATTTTTTGAAAAAAAAAGAACAATTGGTATATCATGCACTTTTTCTAGATATACATTCTATAAGCATGAAAAAAAGCAGACACCTATGCGTCTGCTTGTTACACTCTTTCACTGTGATCAGGCATCACCGACACGATTTGCTGGATCCGCACATAAAAAACTGATTTCGCCCCCGCTTCTATGACAATATGATCCGGCATGACTTCCTTCAATTTCCCACGGACCGTATCTTTCACTGTTTGCACAATTAATCTCATACCGACCACTTTCTGCAATGTTTGATAAACATATGGATCAACTAATGAAACAAGCTGTGGACTTCCTTGTTGTGCCATACTACTCGCCCCTTTACTTGTGTATTTACCCACAGCGTATGCATGAACCCATGTGAATGTCACTCAGAGCAATCTCACAACACCAATACCATATTTTAACAACAGGTACGTTTTTACATTTTTTAGAAGTATAATAGATTGGTGCTGCCAACCATTTAAATCATTTGAAGAGGTGAATTGTCTTGAAAAAACTCATCTATATTGTTTTTGTCATGCTCTTTCTATCCTCTGCAAGTTATGCGTATGCAGGCACAATTGGAGATCCACCTGGGACGCCAGGGAAGTGGTTTAAAGGAGAAGAGCCCGTTCAAAAAGACGGATCAAAACCACCACTTGTTTTTGTTCATGGCATTAACAGCTCCTCCTCCACTTGGTCCGATCGAAACGATATGGCAAAGCAGGCTGTTCTGAACGGATACGAAAGCGCATTCATAGATTTGTATCCAGATCAGGACATGAAAAAGAACGGCAAACTATTAGCAGAAAAGCTCAAAGAAATCTATGATGCGTTTGGTAGAAAACTCATTGTGATTGGTCATAGTAAAGGAGGGGTCGATACACAGTCCGCCCTGGTGTATTTCAAAGCCCATCCCTATGTGGAAAAAGTCATTACTCTCGGCTCTCCTCATAACGGGACACCGCTTGCGGATCTAGCGTATAGCAAGGGCGGAAGCTGGCTTGCGGAAATTCTTGGACAAAAAAGCGACGCGCTTTATTCTTTGCAAACCGGTCTGATGGCGGCTTTTCGAAGTGAAACCGACCAGCTTGAGGCGTTTCCCAATAAATATGTCACCTACTCTGGCTCGGAATGGGGAACATTTGGCGGTGTGCTATATTTAGGCGGCATGTATTTAAAGAGCTTTGGTGCAAATGATGGTGCTGTCACGGTAAACAGCACAAGACTATCGTATGCAAACAATATTTTAACGGGAAAATGGGATCACCATTCAATCAAAAACGGCACAAGTATGTTTCCTGTGTTCCAGCATCAGCTGCTGGCAAATGCCGCGAGCGCTGAAAATAAACATAAAGAGGAACAAGAGCCCGTTTCTGCCGAGCTCAATACAGATGTTTATGTGAAAGGTGGAGAAAGTGAAAAGGATAAAACAGAAGCGTTCTATGTAGAGGAAGGAACGAATGGCTTATCGATCCAGTGGTTAAATGAAAGGCAGGAGACGCAGCCCGAAATCATTGCCCCAAATGGCGATGTCTTAACAAACCTTAAGACATCGGAAACATCTTTCCCTTATAAAGGCGCATATTCACACCATGTAAAAATCAATAAACCCGTTCCTGGAAAATGGACGATTCAATCGAATTCAGGAAAAAAGGCTCCTTATCTGCTGCTTGTATCCTTTGATTCACCATTAAATGAAGAAATTAAAGAAGCTGCATCGAAATCAGGGGGCGCATCGACCCATTCAAGCGGTCTGATTAAGCGGTTAAGCAAATCAGTGGAAACCAATTACTTTAAAGACGCACAAAAGGATCATCCACTGAAAACAAGTACCTCATCAGCTATTCAATTGAAAAAAGAAGGTGCTTATTCCGTCACGGTGCAATACACTGGACTCACTACGTCAGGGACATCTGCGTTTAACCGTACCGTTATTCGAACATTGTATGTCGATCAGCACGGAACGATTCATGGAGACATTCCATATTAAACAGAGCGTTTCATGGGCTGAAGTGCCTGCTGCACTTTCTGATCCAAATCGGCAATTTTTTTCATTGCGAGTGATTCGTCTATTTGTCTGTAATGGTGGTGTCCGCCAGGCTCTTCATCCATTTCATCTGCTTTCTTCACAATTTGTTGAAGTGTGTCCTTATGAAGGTCGCCCTCTGGCAAATAGGAATCTGTATGAAGCAGAATCGCAAGTGCAATATCTTTGGCTGCTTTTGGTTCCTCCCCGAGCCGTATGAGCAGTTTATGTGCCCGCTCTGCACCTTTAATGGCATGAATATCATTTCGTCTATATGTCTCGTAATCCCACTCTCCGCCGGCTGTATACCATTCATAATGGCCAATGTCATGTAAGAGCGCTGCTTTCACAGCCAGATCTGGGTTAATCCCAGCCTTCATCGCCAGCTTGAATGCGTGATAAGCACAAGCAATCGCATGGGCTTTTCCTGAACGATTTAAATACTTTTGAGCAACTGGATGGGTGTAAACATCCATTAATGTAACCTTTCTCATGGAAACCCCTCCTTATCTATATTTTTAGCATCCTAACATATTCTGAAAAGAAACTCAAATGTTCTGTTATATTTTCTATGAGTCTCAAGATTAGCTTATGTCAAATTAACCGGTTTTGCTTGTACAATACGGAAAAAAGCAGTCGTTATGACTGCTTTTTTCTTCTTTACAGCGTGATATGAAAACCCTTGCAGTCTAGGAAGGACGAGTACTGGCGCGGAGCGAATTTGATATTCGTGAGCACCGGCACGCAGGGCTGACACCGAATGCGAGGGTTTGTCTTCACGCTGCTACAGTCGTTATGACTGCTTTTTTCCATAGTCACGTGCATCGTATACGCAGCCGCCAGCTGGATCATCCGCTAAAAGATCGAGCAAAATACTTGCGACTTCATCTGGACTCTTCAAAGTACCTGTTTCATATAATTGCTGAAAACGTTCAATTTGTTCGAAGTCCTGTTTTGATGATTTCCGAATCTCTCCCTGCATATCTGTATCAATCGTGCCTGGGGAAAATGAAAACGTGTTGATTGGATACGCCTCGTCCTGCTGTTCCTCATGCAAAGTCCTCATAAACATATCAAGTCCTGCCTTTGAGCTGCAATACGCACTCCAGCCTTTATAAGCATTTTTCGCCGCTCCAGAAGAAAGGTGAACAATCGATTTCTTTCCATTAAATGATTGAGTCTGCTTAACAAACACATGGCTCAGCAAAACAGGAATCACAAGATTCAGCGTATAATGCTGATGAAGCATATCCTGTCCGCCTTGCCCCACACGCTTGATTGGTGTCACCATGCCTGCATTATTAACGAATAAGATGTCATCAGCTGCTGCCAGTGTTTGCGGCGTGAGACAATCTTGAAGCCATTTGGCTGCTGCTTTCTCATCTGTCAGGTCGACCTGTGTATGTGTAAGCTTCGGATGAGAAATCGGTGATGCACTTCTTGCTGCCGTGTACACATGATCTCCGCGTGAGAGCAGCCGGTTCACAAGTGCTAGGCCAAATCCTTTTGATCCGCCTGTAACGATTGAAATTCGAATGACAATCTCCTCCCTTGATAACCTTATTTTACGTAGTGAAACGGTACGACTTCAAGCAATCTGCATAAAGAAAAACCTGCCTCTTTTTAAAGAGACAGGCTATTTCTTCTCAGCCTTCACATTCACCTTTGGAATTAGAATAAACATCACAACGATGCCAAAGACGATTAAGAAACCAAAGATGATCGGAAGCAGTGCGGATGACTGCTTCTTGTGATCATCGCCAGAAGGTGCCGATACAGCGGCATCACGAAAAGAGATATTCATCTCTTCCATCATGTGTGCTGATGTTTTGGGCGGGTTCTCTTTTAGATCACTGAAAAGCTGCGGAGAAAGAGACCCTCCCGGAGTTTTAGGCGGTTCAGCAAAATGAATGTCTGTTTTAACTGTTGATGTCTTTTTGCTTTGTTCGTATTTCGTTTGATCCCTCAATATACTTGAGTTAATATTGAGTTCTTTTTCTTGATATTCATTCGGCCTGACATTTGTATCCGTATCTTCACCAGCAGCGAAAGCAGCAGGAATGAGGAGAAAAAGGGACATGACACCAAGTGCCATCCCTTTCACGAACAGATTAAGCCTCATGAGTCACATCACGTTCCTCCGTTTTATCTTTCCATAGCTTTGTCACAAGCGGGATGGCCATGAAGAGGACAGTTAAAATCACTAATCCTATAACACCCATTCCAAAGTGATCTCCATCTCCATATTGGATGGACAGGTACACGTCTGTCACTGGATTTGTGAAATGGAAATTCGGCATCACCAAATCAATTAATGGTGCGACAAAGAAGAAAATAAGCGCCGTTGCTGCCATCCATCCGGCAATAGAGCCGAAATGGAACGCCGTGCGAATAAAGGCGGAACAAGTCACTAATAGTAAAATCGTGAAAATGGACCATTGAATCGCTTGATCATCTGCAAGCTTGTAAATGTTCAGTCCGAACAAGCTGATCATGAGTCCGACTAATAGATTTAAGATGCCAAACAGTGCACCTTTAACCAGCATCGGAGCTGCCGCATAATACGAGCTGAAAAAGCCAATTAACAAACTACTGATCATCACAATGACCAAAATGACCACTGGCGGTACAGTCTGCGTTTTTTCTTCTGGTACATCACCACTGATTTTCAGCGGATTGGCTAAGTGATTATACACATAGTTGCTGTTACCTTGATCGCTTAATGTGTTTCCTAAAATACCTTTCAAATCTTGCTGAACAAGTTTCGTGGAATGAACATTCTTGCTCCAGTTTTCATTCAGCGTATCCGCTTTTTCTTGGACCGTTGTGACACTCTCTTCAATGTTATTCGTATAATCCGCCACCCCTTTTTGGCGATCGGTTAACGAACTCATATTTTCAGAAAGTCGAAGCACTTCCTGACCAATTGAATCCTGCGCACTGACAACAATAGAACTGCCTGCAAGGTCTGCCGTATACACTGCATCTCCTTGATCAGCCATTTGCTCCGCAACATTGTCCGCACTTTCAGAAATTGTGTTTAATTCCTGTTCCATGCTTGCCTGCTGAGTCGAAATGTATTCTGCATAGCCATCTGAAAACTTCTGCATCTCATCAATAAAAGTAGCCACATCATCGTTTGACGTCAGCATTTGTTTTTTGAGCGTATCCCAGTTGTCTGTTTCCTCTTTTTTGATGGAGAGGATGGACTGGATATTCTCTTCTTTTGCGTCATATAAAGAAGAGTTATTAGATGGTTGATAGACATTTGCGATCATCAGCTCTAGCTGAGAGAGTTGATTGGAATACTCCATTAATTTTTTAGTTCTTGTTGATTTTGTTTCGAACTTTTTCTCAAAAAGATGATCGCTAAAGGCATGACTAATCGGTGAGTTACTGCGCTTCAGCTCTTTTACTTTGCTTACAATGGATGATTCTTGATTTTTGATTTCATTCGGAATGACGTTATATCGATCTTGTAACCATAGAATCATCTTTTCAAGTTTATCTACTTTTTTCGTCAGACTCTCAAGCTCTTTACTCATTTGACTCACTTTGTCTTTCAATTCGTCATTATGAGCAGCCGCTTTTTCTTGAATTTTCTTTTTCACTTCATCTAAGCGAGTTGAGAGTGCTTTTAGGTCATCCTGCGATGAATTCTTGCTGCCGCTATCTGGCTGAGCAGGATTTTCACCACTTTCACCTTCTTCCCCATCTCCAGCCGAAGGCGGTGTCTCCTGTTCTCCTAATTGATCCGCGAGGTCGTTCATTTCTATTGAAATTTGCGAGAGCTCATTTGTTTCTTCATCTAGGTTAATCCCAATCTCTTCTGGGTTTTCATTATCTTGATCTGATAGCCCGTCATCTTCAGAATCAACTGGCGGGTCAGGCTCGTCCATCAACTCTTGCCTTTTTGCCAATAGCTTTGTCTGCAAGACTGATATCTTATTTCGATAGTCTTCTAAGTAACGATCTTCATAGTTTTTAATTAGTTCCTTCTGAGACGCTATCACAAGTTCCGTTAATCCTGTTGATTGCTTAGGAATGGCTTCTTCTCTTGACTTTTGAACAGATTGGATGGCGCTGTCCGTTGTGTTCAGCTGACTTTGTACCCCGTTGATGTCTGTTTTGAGTCCGCCCATTTGATCACTAAAGCTGCGGGCATTTTGGTTTTGGATATCAGCGAGCTGTTTGAGCCCCTGCTGGATTTGTTTTTGGTTTGTCGATTGCGCTTTGATCAAGAGGTCCTTTTGTTTGTCTTGATACTGCTGGTACTGATCGACTACTTTCACAAAGTCCTTTAACTGGTTCTTTGCTTCTTCTGTTGTAGTCAGACCGTCTTTATACTGTTTCTGCGAGTCGGTCATCGCATTTTTTAATTCTTCTATTTGTTTCTTCTGCTGCTGAACCGCGTCTGATAGTTTGTTTGAGTTTGGCTTATAGAAGTTATACATCGTGTTTTGGAATTCGACTTCTTTGCCGACAATATGCTCAAACTCTTCTCTGACATTGCCGATTTCCTGTGATACAAAACTCCAGTATAACGTCGACATCTGTTCATTCATTTTCTTTTGCGCATTTTCCAGCTCTCTTTGCACTTTCTCTTTATTGACTGAATTGAGCTGATCTTGAATGGAAAATTGAATGGATGCCTTTTCAGGATGGTCTTTATCATAGCTCAGCACATTTTTAGAGAAATCAGACGGGATATAGAGGACAGCGTCATACTTTCTGCTTTTCAGTCCATTTTCCGCCGCACTGCGGTTCACTACGGTCCATGTATAATCTGGACGCTCTGATAATGCGGCGACGACATCTTGTCCGAAACGAGCAGTGTTTTCACTTTCGCTCGCTCCCATATCCTCATTGACCACAGCAATATTACGTGTGGCATTCTTTTTCTGTTTTGCCGGGTCATCTCCAATGAGGTGGAAAAATAAAACCGGCAGAACAAGAATCAATATCATCGTCGATACGATTTTGATGGAGCTTTTTTGCTGCTCTGTCATTGAACACTCTTCCTTTCTACCGCACATAAAGGAACCTGAATTTTCTTCTCTTTCCCGTTCTCAACCAAATACCCGAAGCCTGGCTGAATATCTGGTTCTTGTCTTGCATAAGGAAGCGGTATGATGTTTTGCTCTGATTTTTTCATGAGTAACATGGCATGACGAACTTGTTTGATTTCGTTTGTGAGTGCATCATAGCCTTTACTGAATTCGGTATGATTTCCTGATGCGATCAGGCTAAAGCCTAGGTGCGCATATGATTTCATGAAATCAGCCAATTGATCTTGAAGACGCGGGTCGATTGTCTGCTGAAAACGCGTGATCCCATCAACCACAAGCACAATTTGAGGGAACGACAACTGATCAGTCTCTCCCCGGCGCACAGCTTCGACGTACATCTCTTCCCGCACCTTGAATAAACGGTCTATTTCCTCTGCCCATTCGGTGATATCATCTTTTGTTTCAAGGTAATCAATGTTCTCTTCTTTTGCATAATGAGAGAGACCCCGATCAATCGAATCAAAGACGGCCAGCTTCTCAGGTTTTGCTGCTAAAAGCTGATCAAGCATCAGTTTTGTCACATTTGTTTTCCCTCGCTGCGTTTGACCGATGATGAGGCAGTGTTTATTCTTCTTCAAGTCAAAGTAAACAGGTGCAACAGATTCCTCATCTAGTCCAACTGGAATGTCATAAGGCTGTTTTTGTTCTTCTAAGCGATTCTCTAGCTCCCAAATGGTTAGTTTATCAGGAAGCATTGGTACAGGTTTTGGTTTTTCAGCTGATTCAAAGCGATCATGAAGAAGCTGAATCTCTTGTTTCAAATGCTCAAACAGCTCGAGATCGTTCTCTCCTTCAACTGGTAGGAACATTTGTGCAAAGTAAAGCTCTTCTTTGTTGATAATGACTCGCCCCGGAATCGGCTCTAAGCTAAATTTCGGTCTGCCAATAATCGAGTACGCCTCTCCTTGATCCATTAAGTAATGGACGACCTTTGTTTTCAAGTTGTTCATAAGAGATTGGCGGACTGCATTTACCCGAGTCGCTGTAATCAAGAAGTAAATTCCTAATGATTGACCATCACGGCTCAGCTGGATAAATTCAGATTCAAGTTCATGCATTTCGTCTTTGACAATGTCAAAGTTGTCGATCACGATGAAAATGAATGGGAGCTTTTTCTCATTTAAGGCGTTGTACATTTTGATATGACTCATTTCTTGCTGCCTGAATAACCGCTTGCGGTATTCAACTTCTTCCCGCAGACGCGTCATCGACTTTTGAATCTTTCTCATTTGATCCATTAAGAAATAATCCGCCGTGTGCGGCAGTTTGGCTAACGGAAGCAATGTTCCGTTTCCGAAGTCATAAATGTACGCATGCCATTCTTCCGGTGAATATCTCTCCGCAAAGCTCATGAGCAGTGTTGTGGCAGCAAGTGATTTTCCGTAGCCGGAGGAACCAAAGATGCCAATGTTTCCATCCTCCATCATGTGATAAGAAAGTGGATGCTGGCTTTGCTGATCTGGCTCATCGACAAGCGCAAAATGGAAGACATGCTCTTCACTTGACGCATAACGTGATTTTGGAATCCGTTCTTCGAGCGGTGGAAGCCAAGGACTTGGGAGCTTCTCAATCCCAAGCTTCTGCTGCATACGTTCAATTTCATCCACAACAGCAGAAATCTCCGACACTGTCTCCTTTTTCACAGCCGGCTCTGTACTTACCCCAGATAACGGAATAAGTCCCGTATCTGTCACAATGGCAATATCATCTTCTGATCCGTAGCCATCTTCCATATAAGGCGCACCGCTCCAAGCTGATTGGAACAATTCATAGATTTCATTGTTTCCTACTTGTAAGTAGCCGCGGCCTGTAACGGTAATAGACGCCGCATCACTATTTTTCAATATTTCCTTACTGTCTGACGCATCTTGTACTTTTAGTGCGACCTTAAAGCGGGAGTTACTCCAAATCTGATCATCAATGACTCCGCCTGGCTTTTGTGTAGCTAAAATGAGATGGACCCCGAGGCTTCGGCCGATACGTGCAGCACTGACAAGCTCTCTAATAAAGTCCGGCTCTTCACTTTTTAATTCAGCGAACTCATCAGAGATTAAGAATAAATGAGGCATTGCCTGTTCAGCCTTTTTCTCCTTATAGAGCTTCGTATAATCATTGATGTGATTCACATGATATTGATCAAACAAGCGTTGTCTTTTCTTCAATTCACTTTTAATTGAAGCAAGCGCCCTTTCACTAAAGTTCTTACTGCCTTCAATATTGGTGATCGTGCCAAGTAAATGAGGAATATTCCGGAACGGTTGCGCCATTCCGCCTCCTTTATAGTCAATCAATAGGAATGCGACTTCATGCGGGTGAAAGTGTACAGCGAGCGATAAAATATACGTCTGTAAAAATTCACTTTTCCCTGATCCTGTTGTTCCCGCCAACAGGCCGTGCGGGCCGTGTGCTTTTTCGTGCAGGTTCAGATCCACAATGTCATTTTTTCCTTTATAACCGATTGGCACAGAGAGTGATTTGGCCGTTTCTGATGTGAGCCACTTTTCACGAATGCCAATCTCGTCTACCTGTTTGGCATGAAAAAGATCAAGGAAGGAGACCGTTTCAGGAATCGAATTGGTCATGCCAACTTGATGATCTAATGTTCTCAGCGTTCTGGCAAATAGCTCATTGTCCCTGCGCTCATGTGTATCAAGCTGAAATGGAATTCGGACGGCTTTCTTGTGCTGAATGAGAATATCTCCTTCTTCCTCGTTAATATAACGGACAAGCGTCGAGATATTTTCAGCTAAGCTTTCCTTTGTTTCAGCAGCAAAAATTATGGAGATGCCAAGGTCAGTTCGGCTGCCTTCTAAATATTCTAAAATCACATGTTCCGCAATGAGCTCATGATTTGTCACGATAAACACAAAGTGAGGCGTAAAGATCTTCTTCTCTTTTTCTTCTTCTAGATCACGCTCACGTAAAATTTCATAAATGGAGGACAACAGCTGATCACGTGTTTGTTCGTTGTAAATAAACCCTTTGCCGTATGTATGAGGCAGCTGGAAATGCGGAAGCCATTTCATCCATTCCCAATTCTCATACTCTTGCTCATGAAAAATAAACACAAATCTTAAATCATGATAGCTATGCGAGAAAGCAAGCTGTCCGACAAGCTGATGAAGCTCCTTTTTTACAATGGCTGGCTTTCCAATCAATCCAGTTGGGCCATCGGCAAGACCGAATGTGATAGGTACATCCTTCACTTCACGATAGAACTGTTGCATGTGCTGCGTTTGTTCCATTAAGTCATCGATATCACGATTGGCCATATCACCGCCGCTCATCGATAGTTCATAGCTTGACGGAACTGCGCCCGTCCCAAGACGCAGCTGCAAGAAATCATCACTCACAAGTGTTTTTTCCCAAATTCGGCCGCTAATTTCTGACGTTAAATACTTCATTTGTTCAAATGACGGATAATGATACGTCAAAATATATTGCTGGCGGTCGTAAAGCTCTTGCAGCTCTTTTCGTTTATTTTCTAAGTAAAGAGAATAGACTCGCTGCCGTTTCTCTTCCCGTCTTTTGCGTTGTGATTTCTCTTTAAAGTATTGAACAGACGATGTGATTAATGTCATGATAAACATCGCCATCGACACGACAATAAAGATTCCGCGCGGCTGGACAAGAGCGACAATTCCCATCACAAGAAGCATCACAAGCGGCGGGAGGACAACAAGCCAAAGCCCTCTGCTGTTATTTTCGCTCTCCTGCAAAGGAAAGCTAAAGGAAACCCGGTCATCTGGCAGATCATAAATTAAACGTGGTGTTCGTCTATATAAAGGATATTTTTGTTTTGTTTCTGTGCTTGGTGCTCTTGTTTTTTCCAAACGTGTTTGAAATGGTTCATATGCAGTCACCTGCAATAAATCATCATCTTTCAATGTCACCGTCAGAAAGTTCCAGAACAGCTCATCTCCAGCATCAATTGTCTCTGGACCGTGAATTTTTTTCCCGTTCACATAAATCGTTTCGTCCTGAGGCATGACGTACCAAGTTCCTTCGATTTTCTCCAAAGTAAACTGTCTCGCATCTTGAAACATAGAATGCGCTTGTTCTTTCCACACATCGATCTCATCTTTGTTCTCACGTGAAAAAGACAGCTCGACTCTATTTCCTAGGTAATAAATGTGTTGATCATGATGTGCTTCCATTAAAATAAGTGTCAGTGTATTAAGCTTATATGGTTCATGTGGAAGCAATGTGCCTTTCTTCTTTTCACCCTGATAAATGGAAAAGCCATCATTCGGTTCATCGGGAGTTAAACGGATGACCCCTTCATCAAACGAAAGTGAAGGGATTGTCACCGTATGCTCTATTTCAGGTCCAATCACAGCTTCTCGATTGAACTGCTCGTCTAAACGGACGGTTTGATAATCCTCCTCATAAAAAACCCAAAGAAGACTCAAACGCTCCACCTCCTCATGGGACAGCACCAACTGTCAGTTGTATCGAAAGAATTATTTTTTCTCATCTTTTTTCGTCTGAGAGGTTTTCTTTTTCGCTTCAGATTCTTTCTCTTTTTTCTCTTGATCGGCTTTTGACTGCTCTTTTTGTTCAGCTGTTTCATCTGTTTGGCTTGCGCCCGAGGAGTCATTGGTGCTTGTCTCCGTTGTTTCTTTTTCTTCATATTTCGCCATTTCCTTAATGATCGGATCTAGCTGTTTTTGTTTTTCTTCAGCAGAAAGACTGTCATCGTTTTGAATGTCATTGCGGTAGGCGACGAGTGCCGTAAATATGTACCGGTCGTCTCCAAGTACACGTGCAATATCAAGTGCTTCCTTGCTATTGCCTTGTCCGATATGAATCCAGAAAAGGAAATATTGCGGATCAGTCTGTAATGTGTATGTATCTGTGATTTCTTTTTTATGCTGATCGAGTAACAGATTGCCTTGATTTGTTTGTACATACGAAATGGCCAGTTCATATTGAAGAGAGACCGGCATTTGATTGGCTGAATATTTTTCTAACGTATCCACCACTTGGCTGTACTGTTTGTTGAGATAATATTTGTTTGCCTCGACATACGCTTCTTGTTTCGGCATCGCAAAAAAGAAGGTGTAAATGGTGTACACCAATGCAGGGATTAATAGGACAAGCAGACCTAGTCCGACATATCGTTCGACCTTCCATTTCTTTTTCGGAATGGTCAATAGCGTTTTCTCTTTCGTTTCAATCGTTTCGATCTTTTGCTGAATCAGGGCAGACAATTCTTCCAGAGACTGCGTTTCGCTGATCTCTTTTGCCAGTTCAGATAATTTCAGCGTCTCGCTGTAAGCAACATATTCTTGAAACTGATATTCATGGTCCACCACTCGAAGAATGACGGCTTTGACCTCTTTTAACAGACGATGCTCATCCGTTTCATATGGCGGGATGCTTTCTTTGACGCCGTAATGCAAAAGTGCAGGAGCTAAGCCTTGATGAAAAACAATGTTTTCAGGAGAAACAATAGGATGCAGCCGCTTCACGTCGTGTTTGCACACTGCATCGACAAGCTGGTATGAAAAAATCCATTTGCTTTTTTCATCCTTCGCATGGATGAAACGAAATTCCTGATAGGCAGGAGGCGGTTGAATAGAAATAATGACCTCATCTTCAGTTAATTGAATCTCTTTTTTGAATGAAGGATTGATGTCTTTGATTGGTGCCGCTTCTAAACCGTCTAAGAGTTTAATGGTCTCTCTTTGAAAAATGAAGCTGTAGGTTACGCCCTCTTTTTTCATCACTGCTTCTAATTGTTCTTCTAAATAGGAACTCTTTTTATCTGCCATTTACAAAAGTCCTTTCATAGTATTTCCAGCCTGTCTCCTGTGGTGATTCCACAGTCTGACAGCTTATATTCGCCTGAAAACACAGCTTTCTTATTGACTACTCGCACCCAGCCGCCTTCTCGCTTAGGAAGTGAGATTTGTTTTGCCTGCCAGGCGATATGGATGACTTGTTTAATATGTAAATAATTTGATAGTCTCAAATCAAACACACTGCCATCATAATTTTTTAAGTCGATGGTAATATCGATATACACAAATTTCCACCTCACAAAATAGAAAGAGCGCCGGCATCCATTGACAGACTCGGCGCTTTTTCTGCTTTTCACACTTAGAAAGGAAATCCCTTTGATTAGCCGCGGATTTGGCTGGCGATGTCTTGGTCAGTGCTTTCAAGTGTATTTGCCGTTTGATCAAGCTGATTGCTGACATCTGTTAATAGATCAGACATTTTGATGAATGAAGGCTTTAACTGCTCGTATTGATCAGCAAATGCTTCACTAGAAGCACCTTCCCACATTCCTTTTAAATCTGAGATCATTCTATTTAGACGATCAACTTGGTTTAACACTTCTTGACTTTCAACACCATATTGCTTAGCGGTCGCTCTTAGTTCTTCTGGGGTTACACGAATAATTCCTGACATATTCCTCATTACCTCCCGTGCATAGCCGCCATATAATGGGCTAATCCACTTATTTTTTGACGTTATTATTATAAAAACAGAAATGATACACAGTCAAACAAATCTGTTTTTATTTTACAAAATGAGTCTATAGAATTACTGTATTTTCGCTTTTTATCTAGTATTTAACATTTTTTTGGTCATATATTCTTAATAAGTGTAGACACACTTCACTGAATCTTTCCACCTATTGATTTATTACTACGTTATTATTGTACTATTTCTTTTTCGCCTTCTTTCAGCATCGATGCGCTCGCTTCTCATAGCGATCTCTTTTTTAAATTTATGGCATTTTGTTATTGATTTACGTACCTCTTTCTCTTCATAATGTAAGTACGTGAAATATTCGAAAAAGCAGGGGTTTTTATGACAAAAAAGACGGATCCATTTAAGTATAGTCTTGATCGTTTAGAGGATGTGGCAGACCAAATTAGTGATGTGCTCAATTGCCCTATTACTATAGAAGATACGCATCATCGATTGTTGGCTTATAGCACACATAATGATTTTACTGATCCCGCCAGAACTTCAACCATTATCTCCCGCCGCGTACCGGAAAAGGTCATTAATCGGCTTTGGAAGGACGGCATCATTCCTACACTCCTTAAAACAGACGAACCGCTTCGTGTCCCTCAAATTGCAGAGGTGGGTTTATCTAGCAGGGTTGCCATTTCAATCTGGAAGGACAATGAAGTACTCGGATTTATCTGGGCGATTGAATCCACGCAGCCTTTTTCAGAAGAAGACATGGACCTTCTGAAGATGGCAGCACATGCTGTTAAAAACAAATTACTTAACTTACAAATTCGTAAAACGAAAACAGAAGTACGCAATCAGGAGCTTTTTTGGAAGATGCTCACAGGTCATATTCATGAAAAGGATGAGATGCTCGACCTATTTTTAAGACTCGGCATCAGATGTCCAGACACGTATGCCATCATCATCTTCCGCCTTCGTGACGAACTCACAGAGGACACAGAAAAAAAGCTATCTTATCTGCTTGAAACAACGCAGCAAGTCCAAGTGCTGTTAACGACTGTTGATTTTCACGAATTCATTATTCTTGTCTCACCAAAAACAGAGCACCCGCTGCAGGATATTAAACAATTCACAAGCGGCATGCTGCAGCAGCTGTCTGACCGTTATCATATCCATCACGTTCAAGCAGCGATTGGTGGAATTTACGATAACATCTCTCATATTCAGCCATCCTATAAAGAAGCACTCGCTGTATTAAAAACAAAAGAGCGCTTCCCTGTTGAAACCGAACGTTTACACAGTTTTTCTGAACTTGGTATTTATCAATATTTAGATGTCCTCGCTGAAAAACGAAGGGGCTCATCTTACTCCAGTTACTCATTATCAAAGTTGGAAGATTACGACCTGAGGCACCATTCCAACCTAGTCGAAACCCTTGAACGATTTATTGACTGTGACAGCAATGCCAATATTGCGGCAAAGCAATTAAACATCCACATCAATACATTGAATTACAGATTAAAACGCATTACAGACATTGCAGAAATCGATTTAAAAAACATGAATGAGAAAATGACCATATACCTTGATATGAAGCTAAAAAACGTCCATTTGTGAAATTTCACAAAGAGGCGTTTTTTTATTTTTTATTTCAACCGAAGCATTTTTTAAACATTCAGGATACACTAGACATACAATATGAATAGATAAGCATGGGAGGAATAAACATGATCATCGGCATTCCGAAAGAGATTAAGAACAATGAAAACCGAGTGGCATTAACACCAGGAGCAGCTTCTCAATTACTTTCAGCTGGACATCAGATTTTGATTGAAACAAACGCTGGTTTTGGAAGCGGATTCACTGATGACGATTATGTATCTGTTGGTGCAGAAATTCTTGATCAAGCGAAAGATGTGTGGGCATCTTCTGATATGATCATGAAGGTAAAAGAACCATTACCTGAGGAATATTCATTTTTCAGAGAAGGACTCATCTTATTTACGTACCTGCATCTTGCTGCAGAGCCCTCCTTGGCTGAAGCTTTAAAACAAAAAGGCGTCACAGCTATTGCTTATGAAACTGTAACGGACGAAAAATCACTCCCTCTCTTAACGCCTATGTCTGAAGTGGCAGGCAGAATGGCCGCCCAAATCGGTGCACAATTTTTAGAAAAGCCAAAAGGCGGTAAAGGCATCTTGCTCGCAGGCGTACCAGGGGTATCAAGAGGGAAGGTCACGATTATAGGCGGCGGTGTTGTTGGAACAAACGCAGCGAAAATGGCGATTGGACTTGGCGCAGATGTCACTCTTATTGACGTAAACGCAGAACGCTTACGTCAGCTGGACGATCAATTTGGTCATCAAATGAAAACGTTAATGTCTAACCCTGTCAACATCGCCGATTCAGTCAGTGAGGCAGACCTTCTCATTTGTGCGGTACTGATCCCAGGTGCCAAAGCACCAACGCTTGTGACGGAAGAAATGGTGAAGCAAATGAAGCCCGGTTCCGTCATCGTAGACGTAGCCATTGACCAAGGCGGCATTGTCGAAACCATAGATCATATCACAACACATGATCAACCTACTTATGAAAAACACGGTATTTTACATTATGCTGTCGCCAATATGCCTGGAGCAGTTCCACGGACATCGACTGTTGCTTTAACGAATGTCACCGTTCCATATGCGCTGCAAATTGCTAATAAAGGCGCTGCAAAAGCCATTCAAGAAAACAAAGCCATTGCAGAAGGTGTCAATGTCATGAACGGACATATCACATATGAAGCCGTCGCTCGTGATCTCGGCTATGATTATGTACCTGTTCATCAAGCGATCGATGCGTCTTCTATGACAGAAGCTTAATACAGACCCGCCCTTTTGATGGGCGGGTTTTATTGTTAACCAACAATAAAACCAGGTTGACAAATAGTCCTCCTCCCCTTAATCTATTTGTACAGATAAGACAGGGGGAAACATCATGCAACAGAAAACAAGAACCGCTGATTTTGTGTTAGTCGGAATGTTTGCTGCACTCATGGCGATTGGAGCCAATATCACATCCATTGTGCCGTTTTTGCAAGTCGGCGGAATTCCACTTACGATGCAGCCGTTTTTTTGTGTACTTGCTGGTCTTTTGCTCGGCAGACGGCTTGGTGCATTAGCTATGATTGTATATGCCTTGGTCGGAATTGCTGGCGCACCTGTATTCGCACAGTTCTCAGCAGGCTTTGGGGTGATTTTAGGTAAAAGCGGTGGTTTTGTCTTATCGTATATTCCTGCTGCTTGGTTAGCTGGATTCATTTTAGAAAAAAGAAAAAATCCTGGCTTTGGCCGCTTTTTGCTTGCAGCTATTGCAGGTACGACCGTCATGTATGTGATCGGAACGACTTATACGTATCTCGCATTAAATGTGTGGCTGAATGCACCCATTTCCTATCAAACCACGTGGTTCTTTATGATCTGGTTTATGGTGAAAGACTACGCTTTGACGATATTGCTTGCGATGCTGGCACCTAAAATTTATCGCTCTGTTTCAAAAGCCACGTCCTTTCGAAAACAACAAGCCGCATCATAAAGGCAGACATCATCTACAAGTTGAACATAGAGAAAAGAGCCTCTCTTCATTTAGGCTCTTTTTTCATCATTACTCAGCGTATTGATTGATGATTCCTTCTAGCATCCCTACAAGCACTTCTACATCTTCAAGATCTGATGGACTGAAGCGGTAGCGCACAAGCTGTTCTCCATCATGATACATCTCCTCAAGCCACCCTCTGAGTCCTCTTGCTCTGCGGTCGACTTCGAAAACAATGTCTAATCCGCCTTCATCTATCAGAAAAATCAGCTCTAACTCATCAAGCATATAACGATAGTCGTCTGATGTCGGAATAAACTCAAATTCTTGAACGAATGGCAGACGACGCTGGAAGTAAGGCGCTTGTTCACAGTCTGCTTCGTTCAAGTGGAAGCCTAGATAACTAGTTGCTTCCAGTACATTTTTCACCCAAGGATGTGCTTCCACAAAAATACGGTCATAGTCAGATTTATCAATTCCGCCTTGGATATCAAGGTCTGTCACTACGGCAATTTCTACTTTTCCAATAGTCATCGGGGTATCAATCGGAAGAATAAATGAAAACGGAAATTCGTGTTTTTCACCAGGCTGGATGGTAAAAGAATCCGTCACCCGTAAAGAAATGATATCCACATATTTTCGACGCTCTTCATCATCTTGCACAATCACATACTGTGTTTGAATCTTAACATCAATATAGCGGATGGCCTGAGAGATTTTTCCGCCCTTTGCATGGACAGTTCCCCTTACCTCTTGTCCAGGATAATAAGCGTTTTTCTCCAAAATGGTATCTACCTTTGCCGCACCAATCCCTGCACTTGCCGCTAGCTTTTTAAAAAATGACATGTCCCATCTTCCCCTTTTCGTTTTTATCAGCATATATACGTAAAATAGAGGAAGAAAGATTCATTTAATTCATACTTTAGTCCTAATTATTTTTTCGCTTGTGAACAACAAAAAAGCTTATAGAAAAAACATCATCGTTTTCTCTACAAGCTTTTCATCTTACAGGATAATCGCCGCAAGCCAGCCGAATAGAACAAGCGGAATATTATAATAGATAAAAGTCGGGACACAAGTACCCCAAATGTGGTGATGCTGTCCATCCATGTTCAATCCAGATGTCGGTCCAAGCGTACTGTCACTTGCAGGTGAACCTGCATCCCCAACAGCCGCAGCTGAACCAATAATGGCAATGGTCGCCATTGGACTAAATCCAAGGTGTAAACAAAGTGGAACAAAGATGGTCGTAATAATCGGAATCGTGGCAAATGATGATCCGATCCCCATTGTCACAAGCAGACCCACAAGCAGCATTAAAATGGCCGCGAGACTTTGGCTGTTGCCGATAAATTGAGAAGATGCTTTAACAAGCGTTTCAATGTCTCCTGTTTTGGTTAAAACGTTGGCAAATCCAGCCGCAACAAGCATGACAAAACCGATAAATGCCATCATGTTCATTCCAGATGTAATCAGTTGATCTGCTTCATCGCGTTTCATCATTCCGGTTACAAACAAGACAAGCAGTCCTGCAAGTGCACCGAAGATCATTCCTTCCACGCCAAGGCTTTGAGACAGATAAAGCTGGACAATCAAGGACACGAGAATGGCAAGACCGGCAAAGAATAGACTTTTTGTCGTATAAGCTGATTTCTCTACATCTGTAATATCGCGATTCTCATATACTTTTGGCTTACGATACATGAAAAGGGAGACGATCAATCCTAGCACCATCCCCCCAACAGGGATCAGCATGGCATATGGAATATCTGCTAAATTCACAGCCAGACCTGCATCCTTCATATTGTCACGGAGCATTCCGTGGAAAATCTGTCCAAAACCGACTGGAAGTAAAATATATGGTGCAGTGAGTCCGAAGGTCATGACACACGCTAGCAGTCTACGGTCAATTTGAAGCTCGTTAAACACTTTTAATAATGGCGGAATTAAGACTGGAATAAAGGCAATGTGAACAGGAACGACGTTTTGTGAAAAACAAGATACGATCAAAATCACAAGAATGATCAGTACTTTTGATAATGTTTTTCTTCTTGAGTCGCCTTCTTTTCCTAAAAGCTTCACTGCTCCTTCAACCATGGCATCTGGAAGACCCGTTTTTGTCAGCGCCGCAGCAAATGCCCCTAAAAGCGCATAACTAATCGCCACTGTCGCATTTCCTCCGAGCCCGTCAGTAAAGGCTTCCACTGTTCCTCCCAGGCCTAATCCACCCGCAAGTCCGCCAGCTAAAGCACCAAGTGCCAGTGCAATCACGACATTGACCCGCAGCAAGCTTAATATCAACATTAAAACAACCGCTAGAACAACTGCATTCATGGTGAAACCCCCGAAATCCTTTAGTTTACTAATGTAGTAGATAATTAAAGTACCAACGTATGTTACCATAGAAAAAATACTACGTCAAATGGCGTTTGTCCTACATAAAAAAGGCCCCGCCATGTGGCAGAGCCTCATCCTTTATTTCTTTCCTTCAAATCGTTCCACAAACGTTGCGAGTGATCTTACCATCACACCTGTCGCCCCTGTTGGCCCAAAGCATGAAGGCTTTTCTGTTGTTGCTGTTCCTGCAATATCCAAGTGAACCCAAGGCGTATCCTCAGCGAACTCACCAATGAATGCTCCTGCCATGATCGCATGTCCATCACGGCCTGGTGAGTTATTGAGATCCGCCATTTTGCTGTTTCGTACGCGTTTTTTATCTTTTTCAGTGATTGGCAGCTGCCAAATCATTTCACCGCATTCTTCTGATGCCTCTTTAAACTGGGCATACAGTTCATCGTTATTCGTCATGACGCCTGTTGTCTCATTTCCAAGTGCCACAATGACTCCGCCTGTTAATGTCGCCACGTCTACAAGGACAGAGGCACCATGCTGCTTCGCATATGTCACCCCATCTGCTAAAACAAGACGCCCCTCTGCATCCGTATTCAGTACTTCGATTGTTTTACCGCTAAGCGACACAATGACGTCATCTGGCTTCATGGCGTCAGCCGAGATCATATTATCGGTTGAGGCAATGACAGCAATGACATTTTGCTCTGGGCGCAGTTCACCGATGATTTCCATAGCACCTAAAACAGAGGCTGAGCCGCCCATATCAGTTTTCATCCCAACCATACTGGCTCTTGGCTTTAACGAATAGCCACCAGTATCATATGTGATGCCTTTACCGACAAGCCCAATCACGTCCGTCCATTCTTCCTTGCCTTGATATTTCAGAACGATGAGCTTTGGTGGTTCTGTTGAGCCTCTATTGACAGCTAGAATCCCGCCCATCCCGAGCTCTTCCATTTGTTCTTTATCTAAAATTTCAATCTCAAATTCGTATTTATACGCAAGCTCTGCCGCGTACGAAGCCAGATCAGAGGATGTGAGCATATTCGGCGGCATATTCACAAGGGTACGAGCCGAATTGACAGACTGTCCGTAGACCTCGCCCACTTTCAGACTTGCCTGAATTTCTGCTGTATCATGATCCGTCGTTGCATAAACAAACTCGATAAAGCGATCCGGTTCATTTGTTTTATGTTTAAAATCTTGTAATTCATATGTAGCTAAAAGGCAGCTTTCAGAAAGGGCATGGGCTGCATCTTGGGCAGGCAGATCCTTTCCAATAAACGTATCTAGCAAGACAGAAACCGCCTGCTTTTTATCTTGATGAAGCTTTTTAAATAGATGGGCAAATCCTTCTTTTGCCTCTTCAAACGTGTAATCTGATTCCTTCCCAAGCCCGACAAAATAAATGCGTTTGATGCCTGTTTCAGGGGATGGGAAAAACTTCGAAAGCTGATTTCGTTTAGATGAAATATCGCCTTCTTTTAATAATTCAGTGATTCGTCCTTCAAGTAATTCATCCATTTCTTTTGCTTTTCCTGATAATTGGCTCTTTTGAAAAAGTCCGATCGCCAGTGTATCTTTATGTTGCCATTCATTTGTCGAGAAAAACATATTTATCACACGCTCCTTCAATGAACTCCATTTTTCACATTGGAACTTCTATTATATCAAAATTTGCGGGTCTATACGATCATTGCCAGTCTGTCTTTACTTGATGAACATTTATATTTTCACACGCGGAAGGGCATCATGAAAAAGCGATGAAAACTTGTACAGCCCGTCCGCGTCTCCCCGTTCCACATCTACTTTCTTTAATGTTATAATTGAACATGGACTTGGCAGCATTTGAATCTGCTATCATTTTTTCATCATACTAGGGTACACAGTCCATCATTTTGCACGATATTTTTTCTTACAGAGAGGATGTTTCTTGTTCATGAGCGTACTGACGAATTTTCCGCTGCTTGCCAGCCTTGCAGCCATCTTTTTTGCTCAATTTGTAAAAGTACCGATTCAATTTATCATTTCTAGACGACTAGATTGGTCGCTCATTACAAGCACAGGCGGAATGCCAAGTTCACACTCCGCAGCCGTAACAGCACTCTCAACAGCAGTGGCTTTAGAGCACGGGCTAAATACATCGATCTTTGCGATTTCAGCCATCTTTGCGATTATTACCATGTTCGATGCAACAGGTGTACGCAGACAGGCAGGAGAACAGGCGACTGTACTGAACAAGCTGGTAACAGATTTTAACCGATTTGTTTCTGAAGCAAAGAATTTCCCGAGTGCGGAAGAAAAAGAAAAGCAAAAGAAATTGAAAGAGCTTCTTGGTCATAAGCCGATTGAAGTCTTCTTTGGCGGCTTGACAGGGGTCTTACTGACACTCATCTTAGATTATTACTTCATGTAGAAGCGAAAAAGCTTTGGACCTAAAACTTGTCCAAAGCTTTTTTATTCTTTATTGGCTTGAAACTGCTGACGGAATACTTGCATTGATTTTGCTTCATTAAGCTGGTTTAAGTCTTTTTCCGTTAACGTTCCTTCGCCCTTTTTGATGATATACACATCGAGCACTTTTTTACCCCATTCTCTATACACATCATCTACGGTTTCATAGTATAAATCAAGCTTATGACCTTTAATGGCTTTTCCCGTATCTGCGACCACTCCGTAGCCATAGTTTGGGATAAAGAGAACAGTTCCAATCGGAAAGACTGATGGATCTGCTGCCACGGTTGAATATAAATCACGTTTCACTTTGACGCCTGAATATGTAATGCCATATGCATGGTGTTCCTTCGTTTTACCTGTTGATTCCACACCTGCTGTATAGCCTGTGGCGACAACCTTTTGCTTCGGGTAATCGTTCCAATTAAACGCTTCTTCGAGAGAAATAGCCCGCAAGTCATCACTTTTGAGTGCCATCGTTTCTCTTTTTTGCTGTTGGAAAAAAGAAGATACTTGCTTGCCAGGGTCAGTCTCTTTCACCCAGGCAGCTACATCACTTGGTTCAACTCCAGATATGCCCGTAAAGCTTGTCAAAAGAGCAAGCATAAAAAGGGCTGTCATGAACAATCGTTTCATCCATGTTTTCATCTTTATTTGTCACTCCTCTACCCATCTATTTGTTTCCAAACAAAATGGAAACTATGCAAAGGAGAAACAAAAAAACCCACTTGCATGTCCACAAGTGAGTTAAAACATTTGATATCCTCTTTTTCGAAGTGCATTGATGACAAAACCTGATGCAATTGCACCAATCAGACCACTTAACAAGATCATGATATCGGCCGCAGCGAGAGAGACAATGCGGTCTCCTATTCCTGAAAAAGCGGTGCCCGGTTCTCTGACATAAGCGATCATCTTTTGATTATTGATAATGAAAAGGCATACAATTGGATATAAAATAGCCATAATCCATGACATTCTCAGCAGCATATTGAGCAAAAAGCCAATGCCGAAGAATAACACGAAAAATAAAATAACTGAAATGATAACGACTGGTAAACTGATCACTTCATCTCCACCCCCAAATATCCCATCATTAGTTTAACTTGGAAATAGAGATGAAGTCAATCAATGGAAAAAGCAGATGGATTAAAGCTTCTTTCCTGTCCCTTTACATTCCTCACATGTTTCAGATCCGCCGAGCAATAGCTGAAAATATCCTTTCCCCGAACAATATTGACAGGTGGACTTCTTTTCTTTTGTATGTGCATTCATATTGCTCACTCCCTTAATCTAAATTTTCTGATAATTTATCATACCATACTTTACTGCCGATAACCAAGTAAGAAAATATGTCAAAAAAAAACGTGTATCACGAGGATACACGTTTTTGTCTATGATGGTTTAGAAGAACTTGAATTTTCCTTTTTTCAGAACAAGTCCTGGTCCGCCAACCATGAATAAAGAACGGTTGTCGATGATTTTCTTCATTGCTGAAGCTTTTGTTCCTTGAAGTTTTTTACCAAACGCAACACCTACAGCGTCGTGTTCACCAAGAGAAGCAACTGTTCCTTTGATGTCTGGCTTAAAGCTTTCAAGAGAACCACCTTTCACTAGTGCGGCAAGGTTTTTCGCTACTGTTTCACCTTGCTGCATCGCGATTTGTGCAGTTGGTGGGTATGGACGGTTGATTTCTTCATTGATGATCAATGAACAGTCACCGATGATGAATACATCATCATTTTCTGGTACACGAAGATCTGGAGATACTTTTACGCGGCCGCGCATGTTTTCAAATCCAGCTTCTTCAACGATTGGGTTACCGCGTACACCAGCTGCCCAAACAACAGTTTCAGCTTTGATTTCTTCAGTATCATCGTCTTTTCCAACAATGATGCCTTCAGGCGTACATTCTTTGATCGCTGTACCAATTTTGAACTCAACACCTTTACCTTGAAGGTAGTTCATTGCATAGTCGATCAATGCAGGATCGAATCCTGGAAGAGCTGTTGGTGCAGCTTCTACACAGATGATGCGCACATCTTTTTGATCAATATCATACTCTTTGCAAAGCTCAGGCACACGGTTTCCAAGCTCACCAAGGAACTCAATACCTGTGAAGCCCGCACCGCCGACAACGATTGTCAAGCGCTCTGGACGTTTTTCAGTTTCCGTATTATACGTCGCAAATTGAAGCTCAATATGCTCACGAAGCTGACGAGCAGAGTTGATGTTAGAGATTGAGAATGCATATTCTTTCAGTCCTGCAATACCAAATGTTTCAGGAACAGCACCAAGCGCAACAACAAGGTAGTCGTAAGAAAGTTCGCCATCTGATGTCACGACTTTCTTCTCTTCCTTATTAATGCTTTCAACTGTTGCTTGTACAAAGTTGACACGGGAACTGTTAATCACATCTTTGATTTGATAACGACAGCGGTCATGATGAAGTGTACCTGCACTTGCTTCATGTAACCATGTTGTTTCGTAATGATAATTATGCTTGTTCACAAGAGTAATGTCCGCATCATTTGTGCCAAGCTGTTTTGTTAATCTTGTTACAGTCATTAATCCGCCATAACCTGCACCTAATACAACGATTTTCGGTTTATTCACTGGAATCACATCCACCTTTTTTAAATTTGCTGTAAAACGGATAAAGAATTACATATCGTTATTCTCAACCGCTTTCCGGCATTTTATGAAATTTAAACAAAAAAATAAGTATGTGAAAATCTGAACTTTCACCTACATAAAACGAAAGCATTTGACCGTATCCGACAAAAATTCATAAAAAATTAATATTTAGTTCCCTTAACAATAATAGCGAGTTCTGATCCAATTTTCAAGGCTTTAAACTGAAAATCCTCATGATAAACGGTCTTTCTCACTTTTCCCTCTTTTTCAAAGCTTCGGCATCAAAAAACGACAAGTTTTTCAAAACAAGTCAAACGACGATGTGTGGTATGATATGATATAGTGATAACAATTTTCATTTGGGAGGATTAGAGGAATGCAAGAAGATTCTAAGGTATATGACATTACCGTTATCGGGGGCGGCCCAGTAGGATTGTTTACTGCGTTTTACGGTGGCATGAGACAGGCAAGTGTGAAAATCATTGAAAGCCTTCCTCAGCTCGGCGGTCAATTATCCGCTCTTTACCCTGAAAAATACATTTATGATGTGGCTGGTTTTCCAAAAATCCGCGCACAAGAATTAATTGATAACTTAAAGGAACAAATGGATAAATTTGATCAAACCATTTGCTTAGAGCAAGCAGTTGAAACAGTTGAAAAACAGGCAGATGGTATCTTTAAACTTGTGACAAATCAAGAGATTCATTATTCTAAAACGATCATCATCACAGCTGGTAACGGTGCATTCCAACCGAGAAAGCTTGAATTAGATGCAGCAGAATCATTTGAAGGAAGCAACCTGCATTACTTCATTAATGATTTGAATCAATTTGCTGGCAGACGTGTCGCTGTTCTTGGCGGCGGAGACTCTGCGGTGGACTGGGCACTGATGCTTGAACCTATCGCAAAAGAGGTTTCCATTATTCACCGCCGCGATAAATTCCGTGCGCATGAGCACAGTGTAGAAAACCTGCACAATTCGAAAGTCAATGTCGTGACACCATTTGTGCCAACTGAGCTCATTGGTGAAGACCGCATTGAACAGATTGTGCTAGAAGAAGTCAAAGGCGACAAAAAACAAGTGCTTGATGTGGACGACGTGATCGTCAACTTCGGTTTTGTTTCCTCTCTTGGACCAATTAAGCAATGGGGTCTTGAAATCGAAAAGAACTCGATCGTCGTGAAATCCACAATGGAAACAAACATTGAAGGCTTCTATGCGGCAGGAGACATCTGTACGTATGAAGGAAAAGTCAAATTGATTGCCAGCGGATTCGGTGAAGCACCAACGGCTGTCAATAATGCGAAAGCCTACATGGACCCGAAAGCCCGTGTACAGCCTCTTCATTCCACAAGCTTATTTGAAAACAAATAAGCGAAATCAAAAAAGGAGTTCCCACAAGCGGAACTCCTTTTTCGTTTATTTAAAAACCCCAATATAGGCATTCGCCATTCCAAGTACCATTGCAGCAAGCAGCACCACAACAATCCCTGCCACAACCAAAATCACCCGATCCTTCACACGTTCCTTTTTCGGAAGCGGCTTCTCAATCCCGCAAGCTGGACACGTTTTGGAACGATACGGAATCAGTTCATGACAGTTCCTGCAATTGATTTGTTCACTCAAACCTTAGCAACCTCTTTTCTACCTACAGTTTATGTTTGGTTCTCATGATACTCTTTTCGGGTGGAAATAGCCAGTTGTGAGAGCAAGCTGTAACAAAATTGAGCGATTTATAAATTGTTGAAGAGAGAATGAAGGTTTTATCTGATCAACCGATATAGGAAATGAAGAAGATATAATGGAGGATAGGTGGAAAGATGTTTAAGCGTTTAATAATCAGTTTGAGCTTGTTACTGATGATTGGTGGCTCAGTTGAACTGTTTGCAAAAGACTACAATAAACATTATGCTCAGTTCGCAGCAGGATTGAATATGGATGTTGATCAACTAGAACCTTTTTTAAAGCATGTGTCCACTTCAATTTTAGATTCTGGTTTGAGTGATCAAGAAATCAAACAGATACTCTCTAAAGTTCAAAAAATGAATAAAAACAATGAAACGAAAAAAGTGGGTACTTTTGAAGTGGTGTACCATGAAAAACAAGCAAAGATTAAAATTGTGATTGAAGTTCATGTGGAAGATGGCAATAAAGAAGTGGTGATCTATATGTTTAGCACCCAAGAGCTGGTGGATGTCTTGGATAAAGAACTGTTGAAAATAGAAGAAGCTATATGAGAAAGAGACACTGAATGAGTGTCTTTTTTTATGGTTGATTTTCCTCAATAAAAAAGCCTCCTCGATCGTGTTGTTTACAAAAACAAACGAACAAGAAGGCTTATCTTAATCCATGATCAGTTGTTAACACTCTTCCGGCGTACCGGTATTCTTCGCTGTTCTAAAAGAAGAGCCGCATCCGCATGAAGCAATCGCGTTCGGATTGTCGATGGTGAAACCGCCGCCCATTAGTGATTGTTTGAAATCAATGATAGTGCCGTTCATGATATCAAGGCTTTCGGAGTCGACAAGGACCTGAATGCCTTGCTGTTCGAACTGCGTGTCTTTCTCTGAAACTTCATGGTCAAATCCCATGCCGTATGAAAGACCGCTGCAGCCGCCGCCTTTTACGCCCACTCGTAGGAACGCATTTTCTTCTTCATGTTCTTTCATCATATCTTTAATCTGCAGTGCAGCAGCTTCTGTAATGGTTACTGGTGTACTCATGATCATCCCTCCTTTTGACTGGATGTTTCTTTTCAATTATAAACGTGATGGTGCCTTTTCTCAAATAAATGGTTTACAAATAAAATGTGCCGTCACAAATCGTTTCAGCAGGTCCTGTCATGAGCACATGCTCATTGTCTTTCCAGCGAATGATGAGATCTCCGCCTGCTAAGTGAACCGTCATGTCCGTTTCTTTTTTCGCCTGTCCATTCACAATCGTGGATACGGCCGCCGCACAAGCTCCCGTTCCGCAGGCTTGAGTAATGCCAGACCCTCTTTCCCACACGCGAAAATGCAGTTCTGTTTCACTGACCACTTCTACAAATTCTACATTGACGCCTTCTGGGAACATGTCATGTTTTTCGATGATTGGCCCAACTGTATCAAGCGGTGCCTTTTCAATGTCCTCTAAATAAAAAACGATGTGCGGGTTTCCCATTGAAACAGCCGTTCCATTTAAGGTCGTCGTGCCAAAATCAAGCGGTTCATTAATCGTTGTGCTGGCTGGTTCACCAAGCATCGGCATTTCTTCTTTTTCAAAACGAGGTTTTCCCATATCAACTGTCACTAAATGTACGTGACCATCCTGCACATGAACGGTCGCTTCAACGAGTCCTGACAATGTTTCAATCTGAAACGTTGTGTCTGTTACGATTTGATGCTCATACACATATTTTGCGACGCAGCGCAGACCGTTGCCGCAGTTTTTCCCCTCTGATCCATCATTATTGAAAATGCGCATTTTCACAGGTGCAATATCTGATGGACAAATGAGGATCATACCATCTGAACCGATTCCTGTATAAACAGAAGACACGCGGATTGCTATCTCTGATAGCTGCTCTTCTGGAAGCTGTTCCTTCATCTGATTGACGTAAATATAATTATTTCCTAGTCCGTGCATTTTCGTGAATTGAAATGATGTCATGAGCGTCCTCCAAAAATGTTGTTTCTTTATAGTATAAAAGGAGTCGATTCAGGAGACAATCTTATCATCCCCCGTTTTTCATACATAAAAGCTCTTTGCTGCCATGGCAAGGGGCTTTTATTATGCATATGCCTCATTTTCTCTCGTGTGATGCTTCATTTTGATGATATTTTATTAGCATAACATATTGGATGCGCTTTCTATTGATTCTCCTTAAAAATGGAAACTGAAAGTATGAAAAAAATGCACCTCATGACCCATGTGGTGCATTTAAAACATCTCATTTTCCTCTATAAAAGCATAAATACGCTCGACTAGCTGCTCTGCATTTTCTCCTGAAACAAATTCTCCATTCACGAGTGCAAATGGGGAGTCCATACATTTGCCGCAGTAGCTTAAACAGCCGTATTCCATAACGTCTAGGTTTGGGTCTTTATCAAGCTTCTCTTTTGCTTCTTGAGACCCTTGCGCAAGATTACTTACACAAAATTCGATCAGTGGGAACACTTTGCTTCACCTCACATTGCTTTACCATCCTACCGAAATTCCTTCTATTAGTCAAAACATGAGCTTCACCTGTATCGTTACGCCTATTACTCGTAAAATGTTTTACTATTTAGGACTAACTAATGAATATGTAGGTTATTTTGAAACAATTATTGTGGTTTCACAGTAAATTCGATATAATTTTATTTGGTATTTTAACTTAAAGTTTTTTAGTATAAGTGTTTTTCAATGTCTACGGGGAAAAGGAGAATCGTCATGAAAAATTTAGTCTTGATCGGCGGAGGTTACGGGAATATGCGGGTTCTCCACCGCTTATTGCCAAATCAATTACCTGATGATGTTACTATCACATTAATTGATCGAAATCCTTACCACTGTTTAAAAACAGAATATTATGCACTCGCTGCTGGAACGATCTCTGATCATCACATCCGAGTATCTTTTCCAGAGCATCCGAAGCTGGATATTCAATATGGGGAAGTAGAAAAAATTGATATTGAAAACAAACAGATCTTATTCAGCGACCGTGAACCCATTCCTTATGACGACACGGTGATTGGACTCGGCTGTGAGGACAAGTATCATAATGTCCCTGGTGCGAAAGAACATACATACAGCATTCAAACCATTGATCAGTCAAGACATACGTATAACAAATTAAACAATTTGGGTGCAGGTGCAACGGTTGGTATCGTCGGTGCTGGACTTAGCGGGGTAGAGCTAGCCAGTGAATTAAGAGAAAGCCGTGCTGATTTAAACATTATTCTTTTTGACCGCGGAGAGCTGATTCTATCAAGCTTCCCAAAAAGATTAAGTTTATATGTGCAAAAGTGGTTTGAAGAAAATGACGTAAAGATCATTAACTGTGCCAATATTACGAAGGTTGAAGAAGGTGTTGTTTACAACCATGATGACGCCATTGAAGCAGAGGTCACCGTATGGACAGCAGGCATTCAGCCAAGCAAAGTGATACGAGAGATGGATGTTGAAAAAGACGCACAAGGCCGCGTCGTACTAACACCTCATCACAATCTCCCTGGAAATGAGCACGTCTATGTCGTGGGTGATTGCGCAAGCTTGCCGCATGCCCCAAGTGCACAGCTTGCCGAGGCGCAGGCAGAACAAATTGTCCAATCTCTGCAAAAACGCTGGAAAAACGAGCCGCTTCCTGAGGCTTATCCTCAGTTTAAGCTAAAAGGTGTCTTAGGCTCTTTAGGGAAAAAAGCCGGCTTTGGCTTAGTAGCAGATCGTCCACTTATTGGCCGTGTACCAAGACTTCTAAAATCCGGACTCCTTTGGATGTACAAGCATCACAATGGCTAACATCATGTGATTTTTTTCTCAAAGCTCCTTCATGACGAGGGAGCTTTTTTCTATGAAACGGCATGTGCCGATGAACGGATCAATTTGATCGGAGCAAGGGCAAGGATGCAGTCTTTACGAAACGTTCTCATCGTCTTTTTTGATAAACAATACGCTTGAATGAGCTGGTCCGTTTGACGGTGGACAATGATTTTACGCTTCGTGCACTCTCCGTTTTTCTTCATATAAATCATCTCAATTGGTATTTGCTGATGAAGAGATTGTTTCAGTAAATAATTCATGATGCTCACGCTCCTTTCATTTGATTATAATCGAACAAACGTTCTTTTTCAACCTAAAAAGGAACGTTTGTTCGATTTATTTTTGAAAAAAAGAACAGTTTATTCACTGCTCTTCTTGTATCCGTATTTCTCCATTTCTTGATAGATGTCTTTTAATTTCGGATTGCCCTCTCCGACAATTTGATCTTCTACTAAGACAAGCGGATAAAAGAATTCATCATCAAGAATTCGTTCAGACAATTCCTTTTGGTGTTCGTTTTCTGGTGGGTGCTCAATATCAATATATGTGATGCGAAACGGCTGATTCGGATATTTTCGTTTTAATGCTGCATCTAACCACTCAAATGTATCTTTTGAAGAAGGCAGATTCACGCAGCTAGCGCAAAGTACATCTCTTCCATATACATAAAGATTGACGGTTTGATTCATTTGGCAAGCCCCCTATTCTTTCTTTATTTTAGCTGAATTTTCTGTATGAAAAAAGTCAAAATCACTTTTTGTTTCAAGATGAGTTTGTGCTATAATGAGAAGGAAACTTTGAAACCAATCAATAGATTTTTATCGTCCAGATGAATATAATGGTGATATGTTGTGAAAGGAGCGATTATATCCAATGACTGAAGTCGAAATGAAAGACCAAGTACAGGAAGTACTGGACAAACTTCGTCCATTTCTATTACGTGATGGTGGAGACTGTGAGCTTGTAGACATTGAAGATGGCATTGTGAAATTACGTCTTCTTGGTGCATGCGGCAGCTGCCCAAGTTCAACCATTACATTGAAAGCCGGTATTGAGCGCGCATTATTAGAAGAAGTGCCTGGCGTTGTAGAAGTTGAACAGGTTTTCTAATTCATATATGACATGAAAACGACCCGAATTTGGGTCGTTTTTTTCATTATTAGCTTAACTTCTCTCTAAACCAATCCTTTATAAAGGTCAGTCTTTGAATACGCTGCCCCGGATGTCCGCTTCTGGATAAATCATGAGAAGCCTTCGGGAATTTGACGAGCCTTGTGTCTTTCCCAAGCTTCTTCAGTGCCACAAAAAGCTGTTCTGCTTGATCAACTGGGCAGCGATAGTCTTCGTCGCTGTGCAGGATGAGAAGCGGCGTGTTCACCTGTTTCACATACTTGAGCGGCGAACGGTCCCATAGCTTATCGGCTGAATCATAAATATTCCCATCAATCTGCCATCTTGTGAAGTAATAACCGATATCACTGATGCCATAGAAGCTAATCCAGTTTGAAATGGACCGCTGTGTGACGGCTGCGTGAAAACGGTCGGTCTGTCCGACAATCCAGTTGGTCATAAAACCGCCATAGCTGCCGCCTGTCACTCCAAGTCTTGTCTCATCAAGGAAATCATAGGCTTTCAGCACATGATCAACAGCCAGCATGACATCCTCATAATCAACGTCACCATAGCTCCCTCTCACACGGTCGGTAAACATTTGTCCGTATCCATGACTGCCATGAGGATTGATATATACGATGGCATAGCCTTCAGCGGCGAGCATTTGAAATTCATGAAAATACGTATAACCATACATGGCATGCGGTCCGCCATGAATTTCTAAAATAAGCGGATAAGTCTTCCCCTCTTCCATTTGGGAGGGCTTCATAAACCAGCCATGCACCTCGTCGCCTTCTTTTGACTGAAACGAAAATGGCTCTGGTACCGATAGGACATGCTCCTTGAAGAATTCATTATGCTCGAACGTGATTTGCTTTAGATCCGCCTCCCCTAATGTCAGCTCATACAGCTCACTTGGTGAAACGGGTGACAGTCGGCTAAGCAATAATTTGGATTCATCTGGATGAAGGCTGAAGTTTGTGATATGTTCTGCCTCTAATCGAACAGGATAGGCTAAGCCTTCAACAGAGAAATAATAAATCCCTGTACTGCCTTGATCAGAAACAAGTGCATAAAATCCCTGGCTATCCTTTGTCCACTGCGGAAGCTGATTGGCTTCGCCCATAACGCTATCCCCTGCCATACAGTTGCCCACATACATATCGAGCATTTCTGACAACTGAACGACATTTCCCTCCTTCAGATCATACAGCCATAATGCTGGGAAAGTAGCATTTTGAAATTCGCGCTCATGTCCGATATACACGAGGCTTTCTCCATTAGGAGCAAAAGTCATGGTAGAATAAGCGCCTGATGATTGTGTGATTTTCTTTGTCGTACCATCCTCTAATAATCGGAGGCACACGTCACTTATGTAAGGTTTCTGAGGATTTGATTGAATATAGGCAAGCCCTTTCCCGCACGGAGAGAGCGTGTGATTCACATGATGATGCTGCCCGCTTGTGACAGCCTCTACCTCTCCTGAGTGAGCATCCACTTGAATGATCTGCGTAAAACGCCCATCTAAAAAACCTCTGCCATCTGCTTTATAGGTTAAATCATCATATACCGCAGGAGCGAAATCATCTCGCTCTTCCTTTTTTTCATCATGTATAGACTCTGTTTGTTTCAGTGACACAGCCGCATAAATGAAAGCTCCATTTGGTGAAAAGACAGGATGAGATACTCCGTATGGAATCGCCGTTAAGGTACGCACACCGCCTCCCTCGCTCTGAATCAGTGCAAGCTGAGGAGCTTCCTTTGGCTTTTGCAAAATAAACGCAAGCTGCCTGCTGTCTTTTGACCACACTGGCTGATGATGCTTTCCATCCTCAAATGTCCATTGTGACAGCTCCTCTGTCTCTTCATCTCGAACCCATAAATGGATGTTGTAATCGTCCTTTTTGTCATTCACCATGACCTTTGTAAAAACCGCCTTTTTTCCATCTGGTGAATAAACCGGATGAGAAACAGAAACAATCTTCGTTAAATCTTCTGCTGTCATCAATTTCTTCATGAATGTATCTCCTCCTTTTATGCATAAAAAATAGTTCGATCCTCTAAATAATAATCCCTGCTTTATCCTATAAAAACAAGAATAAAAAAAAGAACGTGCATTTTTACAGCACGTTCTCAGGTTATTGAAAAAGGGCTAAAATGATCTTTATTTTAGCTCTTTTTCTTCTTTTCAGCGTGATAGAAAACCTTTGCAGTCTAGGAAGGACGAGTACTGGCGCGGAGCGAATTTGACATTCGTGAGCACCAGCACGCAGGACTGACACCGAATGCGAGGGTTTGCCTACACGCTGGAACGTGCATTTTTACAGCACGTTCTTTACTTGATTGACAGGATCATGCTCCACGACAACACCTTCTACTGGTACTGTCAGCAAATCTACTTCACAATGCGGGAAGTTTTGGGCAAGCTGCTTTTTCAGCGCTTCTCCCTTCCCTTTTTCAACTAAGGTTAAGATTGTCGGACCAGCACCGCTTAATGCCGTTCCATACGCTCCTTTTAGCGAAGCGACATGCTCTACTTTCGACAGCTCTGGGACGAGCATTGTGCGGTAAGGCTGATGAAATAAATCCTTATTCATCATTTCTCCAACAAGCGGCCAGTTTTGCGTCATTAATGCCGCAACAAGCACGTTGCTCACAGCACTCGCACTGACGGCATGTTTATAGGAAAAATCCTCTGGCAGGACATTACGGGCATCCTTTGTCAGCACTTCATAAAAAGGAATCACGACAACAACATCTATATCCACATGCTGCACTTTGACAGCATGTGTCTTGTCTTCTTCATGAAGACCAATCAGTAAACCTCCGAATAAAGAGGCACCCGCATTATCTGGATGGCCTTCTACCTCACTTGCAAAAAAGAGCTTTTGATCATCCGGCATATTTAATTCGAGAAGCTGATTGGCTAGCTCAATGGCTGCCACAATTGCAGCAGCACTGCTTCCCAGCCCCCGTGCCAATGGAATATCACTCCACACTTTGACATAAACAGGCGGGAGTGTTTTTCCAAAGTGATCTGCGACCTTTTTGGCTGTTTGATAAATGAGGTTGTCGGTGCCTGATGGAATCCCAGACACGACATCTGATTCTGCTTCAAACAGCCAGCTATCATGGTCATAGACCGATAGCTTTATATAGCGGCTGAGCGCCATTCCAACTGAATCAAAGCCTGGTCCTAAATTGGCAGTGCTTCCCGGTACTGTGATTGAAAAAAGCATGGAGGCTTTACTCATACGCGCGCGGCCTTTTCTAAGTGTTCAAGAATTTGGTCTTCATCTGCATCAAGTGTGACCGGCTTGATTTGTGAAATATCAATGGCCGTATTCGGATCTTTCAATCCGTTGCCTGTTAATACCGCAACAACTTTACTGCCTGGCTTGATTTCTCCGGATTTCACCTGCTTTAGCACACCTGCGATAGACGCACATGAGCCTGGCTCTGCAAACACGCCTTCTTCACGTGCAATCAATTGATATGCATGAAGAATTTCTTCGTCTGTCACTTCATCAATCTTTCCGTTTGATTCATCTGCCGCCGCCACAGCTTGTTTCCAGCTTGCAGGATTTCCGATACGGATGGCAGTTGCCACAGTTTCTGGCTGTTCAATCACTTCATTTCGCACGATCGCTGCTGCGCCTTCTGCTTCAAAGCCGCGCATGACAGGTAGTCCAGTTCCTTTTTTCTCATGGTATTCCTTGAAACCTTTCCAGTAGGCGGTGATATTCCCTGCATTTCCAACAGGAATCGCCAGTACGTCCGGAGCCGAGCCTAGCTGCTCACAGATTTCAAATGCCGCCGTTTTTTGTCCTTCAATTCGGTACGGATTGACAGAGTTCACAAGGGCAATCGGCGATTTTTCACAGATGCTGCGGACGATTTTCAGTGCATCATCAAAGTTACCGTCAATCGCAATGATCTCTGCTCCGTACATCACAGCCTGTGCAAGCTTGCCAAAGGCAATTTTTCCGTCTGGAATGATGACGATACATTTCATATCAGCACGGGCTGCATAAGCCGCTGCCGCTGCAGAGGTATTCCCTGTCGAAGCACACATGACCGTATCATTGCCTTCTTCTTTTGCCTTTGCAACAGCCATGACCATCCCGCGGTCCTTGAAAGAGCCTGTTGGGTTGACGCCTTCTGTTTTCACATGAAGCTCAATCCCTAGCTTTTCCGAAAGCTTGGTGAGGTGGATCAGCGGGGTATTCCCTTCATTTAATGTTAGTTTTGGTGTTGATTCGTTTACTGGTAAGAATTCTTGGAATTCTTCAATAAGTCCATTCCACTTCATCAGCTTAAACCGTTCCCTTCTACTCGGTACGTGCTCTTCACTTGAACCACCACGTCGAGATCGTTTAATTTTTGCAGGATATTTGAGAAATCTTCTTCTGAGGTCTGGTGTGTAATAATCACAATTTCAGCCAGCTCATCATGCCCTTTCACAGGAAGCTGAAGGATCTTTTCAAAGCTGATGCCTCTTTCAGAAAAAATAGATGTAATACGGGAGAATGCCCCGACTTGATCTCTAACATGAATTCTTAAAAATTGCTGAGCAAATACTTCCGATGGTGATTTGATCTTTTTCTCAAACTGCGGTGCGATAAATCCGCTTCCGTTTACGCCAAGACGCATGTTTTTCATGACTGCGACTAAGTCTGATACAACAGCGGTTGCCGTTGGCAGACTTCCAGCTCCAGGTCCGTAAAACATCGTTTCTCCTACAGCACTCCCATAGACATACACCGCATTGAATTCATTGTTGACCGATGATAACGGATGGTGATCAGGGAGTAAAGTTGGCTGGACACTAACTTCTACTTTTTCTCCGTCTCGCTGGGCAATTCCGATGAGCTTCATTGTGTAGCCAAATCGTTTACTGAAATTAATGTCTTCATCAGAAACGTCAGAGATGCCCCTGACCTTTACATCCTCTAATTCCACATTCATGGAAAATCCGAGTCTTGCAAGAATCGCCATTTTCCTTGCTGCATCTAGTCCTTCTACATCAGCTGTTGGGTCTGCTTCTGCAAAGCCAAGATCCTGCGCTTCTTTTAAGACATCTTCATATGCGCTTTTATTGACGTTCATTTTCGTTAAAATAAAATTCGTTGTGCCGTTCACAATCCCCATCATCTTCGTAATTCGGTCAGAGGCTAATCCTTCCTCCAGCGTACGCAGAATCGGTATTCCTCCGGCGACACTTGCTTCATAATAAAGATCACAACCATTTTCTTTCGCCACATGTAAAAGCTCAGTTCCGTAAAGTGCCATTAAATCTTTATTGGCGGTAATAACATGCTTCTTCTCATTTAACGCATCTATTAAATATTGTTTTGTCTCTTCAATGCCGCCCATCACTTCAATAATGACGTCAATCTCTGGATCTCTAATCACATCGTATACTTCAGTTGTGAAGACCTCTCTTGCCACATCCACATCTCTCTTTTTATCGGGATTGCTCACAAGCACTTTTTGTATTAATACCGGACAGCCGATCTGGTGCATTAATTTATCCTGATGATCTTGGATAATCTTGACGACACCGCTCCCCACTGTTCCTAATCCTAATAGCCCAACTCGAATTGCCTTCACCTGAAATTCCACCTTTCTCTGTCAATGTCCTCTCTAAAAAGACATTTGTTAACCTAACACAGACATTCAATGTACACACATTATAAAGGGGTATCCTCATTTTGACAAGGTAATAAAATATGAGATTGTGAGAATGAAACCGCTTAATAGCTATTTATATCAAGATTCTATATTTTCAAAATATTTTTGTCAGAAAAGCTCCCGAAACTCAGGGAGCCTGATATGATGAACGAACCGGCGTTTTAGCTTGCTGACCTTGTAAGATAAGCGCAATATTTTCAGCACATAAACGCATCATCGTTTTTCTCGTTTCGACACTTGCACTGCCAATATGAGGGAGAACCGTGACGTTACGTAATGTTGTTAACGGATGAGATGGGCTGACAGGCTCCTGTCTAAATACATCCAGACCAGCACCGGCAATTTTTCCTGTCGTGACTGCCTCATATAAAGCATCCTCATCCACAGTCTGTCCTCTTGATACGTTAATAAAATAAGCAGAGTTCTTCATCAGATCAAATGCCTTTTCATTAAACATGTCTTTCGTTTCTGGGGTTAACGGCGTCAGGCAGACAATGAAATCAGACTGCGTGAGCAAGTCCTCAAAAGCCACATAGGTCACGCCGAGCTGCGCTTCTGCCTCTGGCTTTCTTGACCGGTTATGGTACAGCACTTTCATGTCAAAACCTGCTGCCCGCTTGGCAAGCGCTGTTCCGATGCTGCCCATGCCGACAATTCCAAGGGTTTTGTGATGAACATCAGCTCCTGCAAGAAGAAGCGGGCCCCAGCCTGTCCAATTTCCTTCCTTAATCCAATCACTCGCCTCCACAATCCGTCTCGCTGATGCCATCAGAAGGGCAAAGGCTAAATCAGCCGTAGATTCCGTTAATACATCAGGCGTATGACAAATGGTGATGTTGCGCTTTTTAGCGGCTTCAAGATCAATATTGTCATAACCCACAGCAAGGTTTGCGATCACCTTAACATGTGGAGCCTTTGATAAAAGGGCTTCATCTACTTGATCTGACAGCATGGTGAGAAGCGCATCCGCTTTCGCTGCTTGTTTTTCTAATTCTTCTCGTGGACACGGCTCATCTTCGCTTGGCCACATCTCGATATGAGCGACTTCTTTTAGTGGTGTAAGTGATGCTTCATCCAGCTTTCTTGTGATATAGACATAAGGTTTCGTCAAGAAGAACACTCCTTTGATTGATTTCTTTAAGCATAACGAAAAACGCCTCCAGAGAAAAGAGACGTTTCATCTGTTCACTGAAACTTCAAATCAGTGGACCTGTGATCCAGCCAACAGGTGGAATGAGGCTCCCGCCGCTTCGCATGGCACTCATTTCTTGAAAGACCTTTAGAAAGTATTCATAGCGATTGGCATCATTTAAGACGTAATCTAGCCGTTCTTCATAATATGATTTTTCAGTTTCTCCCGACATGTAGTAGCCTTCCACAATTTCAAAATAATGAAGCGGGAACAACAAGCGGCTGTATAACAAACGCTTAGAAAAAGAAGAAAGTGGTGTCACCTGCTCATATTGCTGAAGAAAGGAAAAACCCTCTTCAATTAAATCTTCCTTATGCTGGACAAAGGTTTCTCTTAAGTATTCAGCAATATCCCGGGTTGGATGATCAAAGACCCAATCTACAGGTAAACGAAGCGGCTGCTCATGCGGCCACGTCCTCCGCGAAAAACGCTGGTGGCAGACAGTGCCTGAGTCGCATTCTTTCGGTTCATCATCCAGCTCAGTATCCACTAAATATTGAATGGCGTTTTCCGTTAATCCTAGATAATACGGAAAGGATTCGATGAATTTTTTTTCAAACCGTTCCAGTGGTTTTTGGTGCATTTGCTGCATCCAAAAGCCTTCAAGCTGATCTAACCGTTTTGCCCACAATTCCTTCCAGGCTCCCACACGTTTTGTTTCAGACACCTCATATGGAAATCCTCTTCCCCTGACATGAAAGGCCGCCAGCTCTGACGCCTGTTGAAACGAGCGGCTTGAGATCGGCGGTGCTGCCTTTAGTAAAGCATAAAGCTCCTTTCCATGAGTAAAGGTGGGCTTCTCTTCATTTGTTAATTCAAACACAGCGACGTATGGGTCTCCGGCATTCAGTAAATACTGACTGATATGAAACAGCTCTGTGAGTTCTTCTTCT
The DNA here is from genome assembly GCF_038601465.1 of Bacillus sp. FSL R7-0672. Classification (NCBI taxonomy): domain Bacteria; kingdom Bacillati; phylum Bacillota; class Bacilli; order Caryophanales; family Bacillaceae; genus Bacillus; species Bacillus sp. FSL R7-0672. The sequence goes on from NZ_CP152010.1 coordinate 2,906,970, forward strand.
CGCAAATGAGACACAGGAACAATGATAAAGAGAGCCTCCGACGTTTGAAAGCTCTGATAACTGCCATATGGCATAAGTTGACGCACATCAATACCAAATGTGTGATAAATGGTTTCTTTCATGTTTTCACCTGCGTTCATATGATCGATCTCTTATCATATCGTAGTCGCAGGTTGAGGGATTTATGAATACTATTTACTATCCGAAGCTTTTTACACGTTGTGGACAAATTACGAGGATTGGGTGAGGAATATATGCCGCATCATCATGAGATGAACGAAGTAGAAAAAACAGCAAGACGTCGTTTACAAGAACGAGGCGTATCCATTCAAGATATAGCAGACCTTGTCTACTTTTTACAGGAAAAATATCATCCTGGCTTAGACATGTCAGAATGCATCCACAATGTGGAGCGTGTCATCGCAAAACGAGAAGTCCAAAATGCGATATTAACAGGCATCGAACTAGACGTACTCGCCGAGCAAAAAAAACTGACCGAGCCGCTTCAGTCTATTCTAGAAACAGACGAAAGCCTGTATGGTGTTGATGAAATTTTATCGTTTGCTATCGTCAATATTTATGGTTCGATCGGCTTTACGAATTACGGATATATCGATAAAGAAAAACCAGGAATTCTCGGGACACTCAACGATAAATCCACAGGAGAGTGCCACACCTTTTTAGATGACATTGTCGGCGCCATTGCTGCTGCAGCATCAAGCAGGCTGGCACATAGTGCGAGAAATGTGGAATAAAGCAAAAAAGAGGACGCGCGCATAACGCTTGTCCTCTTTTTTTATGATCATCGCTCAATCCACTCTGATAATGAATCAATGACATAGGTTGGCTGTTTGTCATATTTCTGAAGCAGCTCTTTTGTTGTCACGCCTGTATGAACGAGTAATGTGTCCATTCCTGCATTCATCCCTGCCATAATATCCGTATCATAGTTATCGCCCACCATGAGCGTCTCAGACACATCGGTCCCGAGCACCCGCATGGCTTGTTCCATGATGATGGATTCTGGCTTCCCGATAAATGTTGGCTGGACCGTAGTGGTAACGGTCAATACAGATGTTAACGAGCCGTTGCCTGGCAAAAGCCCTCTTTCTGTTGGAATAGCAATGTCTCCATTTGTTGAAACAAATTGTGCGCCTTGACGGATGGCAATCGCACCGACTGCGAATTTTTCATATGTAATGTTGCGGTCAATTCCAACAACAACGAAATCAGCGTCTTCCTGACCAAACGTCAGCCCTTTTTCTTCAATGGCCTGCTTGATTCCTTCTTCACCGATGACGTAAACAGACGCGTCTTTCTTTTGTTCTGCAATATAATTGGCTGTTGCCATACTTGTTGTAAAGACTTGTTCTTCTGTTGCTGGGATATTGAATGAAACAAGTTTTTCTGCTACCTGCTTTGGCGTGCGTGACGAGTTATTCGTGACAAACAAGTAGGGAATGTTTAGCTCATTTAACTTTTGAACAAATTGACCTGCTTCTTCAATCTTTTCTGTTCCTTTATACATCGTCCCGTCTAAATCAATTAAATAGCCTTTGTATTTCATGATGCTCACATCTCCAATGGTTTATTTAAATGCTGATACTGGGCCAAGCTCCTGCTCTAAGTAGGTACGGATGCGGTTTGGGAAAACCTGTAGCGCATGCTCAACCTCGCTGATCACCTGCAGCAAGTCGTGATGAACCACTTCTTGGTATTGCTGTACAAGTGTTTTACGGCACGAGACAAGCTTTTTCAACTGACTGCCTTCCTCTTCTGGTACAACCTTTTCATCAACAAGAATATCCATGATGTCATCATAGCTTCCTGGATCACGCATAATAAAGCCATCAATCATGTCATTTCCTGTATCAAGAATACATTCGACGAGCAAATGAACAATTCGTTCCAGCGCTTTTTTCTCTAGTGGACTTGTCCATGTTTGATGACTGCGCATCAACTCATATTGCTCCTCGAAAAAACGTAATGTCTCTTCAATTTTTTTCCTGTCTACGAAATACATCATGACGCTCCCCTTTGCGTTATTTTCTGATTCGTTTTAAGACAAAATAGGCACAGCCAAAATTACAGTATTCATAAATGTATTCATCGAGTGTGCTGATTTTTGTATCAAATGTGGCCTTTTGGTTTTGGTCATCAAAGAACCCCTTCAATCTCAGCTGATTGTAGCCCCAGTCCCCCACAATATAATCGTACTTATTTAAAATATCTGAGTACCTTGCTTTAAACGCTTCTTCATCAAAACCGTCTTTAATATCTCTTACAAGATCAAAAGTAGCATTTTGAATGACGATCATCTTCTCACCTCTTTTTAAACGATCCATCTTTAATGATAATTCATTGGAAGAACTCCATCAATTGCTAAAGCATGTTTTTTCCGTTTTAGCCGAAGCTAAAGAAAAAAGGAGGTCACATTTATGAAGAAACAACTGACAGCCGCGATTCTCCTCAGCATGCTTTTAGGCGGGTGCGGCTTTCAATCAGGTATGAACCGGCAAGTGGATGAAGATTCTCCAAGTAAAACCATCCGTCTGTCGGATCGTCATGAAGGAAATAATTCCAACATGCCGGAAGCAGACACAAACAGAGCAGGGTATGTTCGTTATCAGCGCCAGCAAGTAACAGATCAGAAAGAAAGAACACCTGCTTTAAATCGCGAGCATCTTGCCCACGTTATTACAAGTTTAACTGTGCAGCTGCCAAACATCAAAGATGCAGCCACACTTGTGACAGATGAGGATGCACTGATTGTGTATCGAACAGGCAACAAAAACCGGGATGAATCTGCCGATCAAGTAAAGAAAACGGCGGTTTCTGTTCTCCCTCGTTATTATCATGTATACGTCTCTGATAATCCAGAGCACTTTCAATCCATTACCAACTTTTCACGTCTTCAAACCAATTCACGTGATTTTGATCAAATCTTAACCAAAACAATTCAACAAATGAAATATTCTCCTCAAGGTGGAGATATTTCTACGAAAGAAGATGCAAATGGTATGACGAATTCCGACCGTACCATGAGAAGAAACGCCCCTTACGGCCAAAATTAACACGAGAAAAAACGCCAGAGATCTCTGGCGTTTTCTTTGTTATGCTTGCGCCTGACGCTTTTTAGACGCTTCGTTTACTTGTTCATCTGCATGGTAGGAAGAGCGCACAAGCGGTCCAGCTTCACAATGGCTAAAGCCTTTTGACATCGCAATTTCTTTCAGCTCTGCAAACTCATCTGGATGATAGTATTTTTGAACTTTTAGATGTTTTTTCGAAGGCTGTAAATACTGACCAATCGCCATAATATCGACGTTGTTAGCAAGAAGATCATCCATAACTTCAATGATTTCTTCCTTCGTTTCACCGAGTCCAATCATAATGCTTGATTTCGTTGGAATGTCGGGCTGCATTTCTTTTGCACGGCGCAAGAATTCTAATGAACGATCATATGTAGCACGCGCACGAACCCTTGGCGTTAATCTGCGAACTGTTTCAATATTGTGATTTAAAATGTCAGGACGTGTGTCCATTAACGTCTTCAAATTATCGTAATTGCCGCCCATATCTGAAGGGAGAACTTCAATTGTCGTAAATGGGCTTTTTCTTCTAATGGCACGAACGGTTTCAGCAAACACACCTGCTCCGCCATCCTTTTGGTCATCCCTTGCAACCGCTGTTATGACAGCATGCTTTAAGTTCATCAAAGCCACTGAATCTGCCACTCGTTCTGGCTCTTGCAGGTCTAGCTCAGTTGGAAGTCCAGTTTTCACCGCACAGAAACGGCATGCGCGCGTACAAACAGATCCAAGGATCATAAATGTAGCGGTTCTTCTCACTGCCCAGCATTCATGAATATTCGGACATTTTGCTTCCTCACAAACGGTATTCAGGTTGTTTTCCCGCATCATTTTTTTCAAACCGGTATAGTTTTCATTCGTATTCAGCTTAATTTTAAGCCAGTCCGGTTTTCTTACGTGCTCTTCCTTCTTTGCCAATTCCATCATCTCCATATGAATTCGTTAAAGGTGCATCTACAAAAATCTTCCTGCTATATACGATGGATGCAGCTAAGAAGCTGCAAAAAATTGAATCTTCGGCCTAAAGCCTTTTCTTTAGACACTTTAACATAGTACAGATTGAACAACAAGGGAATGAGCTGCAAAAATACCCAAAAGCCTCCTAAAAAAATCACAAGAAAATTACTAACATTTTCTTCTTATGAAATAGGGTGATCTAACCACACTAAACGGTAGAAGACGATGCTTGATGAAAGGAGATGGACGTTTGTGAAAGTGGTTTTAGCCATCATAATCGCTCTTTCAATGCTCCCTTTACCTGTTCATGCACAAGGGGAAGGCAAGCAGCCAGATGTACTAAAGCAGCGAATGGCACTATACGAAAAAGTCGCCATCACGACACAGGTTCCATGGTATGTACTTGCTGCGGTTGATCAGTATGAGCACAATATTCGAAAAAGCAGAAGAGATTTACCGAAACAAAAAGGCGTCATTGGTATCTACATTCCCCGGGAAATGTGGATCGGCCCTGAAAACCCGAATAAGCAGGATACCTCTCCTTTAAGCATTAAAGTGTTTGATGGAATTGGACTTGATGGAAACGGGGATGGAAAAGCGAACAGCGATGACGATGAGGATGTATTATTCACGTTTGCTCAATACTTGCTTCATTACGGCAACAGCATTGATCAATTAAAAATTGCTTTATGGGACTATTATGGACGAGATCAAACCGTTGGAATCATTTCATCTTTTATGAAGCTATATCAGCACTATGGTCATCTTGACCTCGGAAAGCACGCTTTCCCTCTTCCAGTCGGAGCTGACTACAGCTACCGGAGTACATGGGGAGATGCAAGAGGATTTGGAGGCAGAAGAATTCATGAGGGTACGGATTTATTTGCCCATTATGGACTTCCCGTTCGTGCGACATCGTATGGTGTGATTGAAATGAAAGGCTGGAACCGCTTTGGCGGCTGGCGGATTGGGATTAGAGATATTCATAACCATTATCATTACTTCGCTCATTTAAATGGCTTTGCAAAAGGACTCAAAGCAGGTCAAATTGTTGAACCCGGACAGGTCATTGGATCTGTCGGAAGCTCCGGTTATGGCCCTCCAGGCACAGCAGGAAAATTTCCGCCGCATCTTCACTATGGCATGTATAAAGACAATGGCAGAACTGAATGGTCTTTTGATCCATACCCTCATTTAAGGGCGTGGGAAAGAGCTGAGCGGAAACGCAAATAAAAAACAGCCCAATCATTGGGACTGACCCCCGTTTTTGAGACAGGGATCAAAACACCTTTATACAGCCAATTGCCGATAGTTTATCGGTGATTGGTTGTTTAGTTTCGTTTGAATACGGATGTTGTTATAATAATAAATGTATTCTTTGACAGTGCGTTCTACGATGCTGGTCGTAGTGCGGTCAATCCTGTTAAGATAGAACGTTTCAGACTTTAGTGAGGAATGAAACGATTCGATGGAGGCATTATCAGCGGGCGTCCCTTTACGGGACATGCTCATGGTAATGCCTTTTATATGAACAGCTTTCTGATACTCGTAAGATGTATACACAGAACCTTGATCGCTATGTAACACGCAATTCTCAGGCAGTGCTGGGAGCTGATTAAGTGTGTTTAAGATAAAGTCTGTGTCCTGCTTATCACCAATCGTAAAAGCAATCACTTCTCCATTATATAAATCCAATATACTGGAAAGGTACAATTGTTTCTGTCCATAAGGCAAATACGTGATGTCCGTTACTAGTTTTTCAAGAGGGCGATCAGACTGAAAGTTCCGATCCAGTATATTACTGGCCACGGCATAGGGCTGCCCATTCTTCTTACGCTTTTTCATTTTAACCCGGCATTGCCACTGGTTTTTCTGCATGATGCGTTGAACAGTTTTATGGTTAATACGCATTCTCCTTTTTAGTATAGCTGTGATTTTTCGATAACCATATCGATATTTGTGCTTTCGGCACAACGTGCCGACCTGTTTCTCTAGTTGTCTTTTAGAATGATTCTGAGTCAGATCCTTTTTCCATCTATAATACGAAGTACGTAAGATGCCTAAATGGACACAGATGTCCTGTACCGTCATCGTTTTGCACAATTCTTCTACCAGTTTGATTGACGTTTCCTTATCAACTTCCTTTCCAATTCGTTGTACTTTTTTAAAACTTCATTCTGTTGACTCAAATAGCGATTTTCTGCCTGCAGTCTCTCTAATTCGGAAGAGTACTCGGGACCCTTTCCATAGGTATATTGTTTTCCAACAGGCTGTTCGAACCGGTGTGTATCCCCAGCCTTATGCCACCTCACCCATGTCTGAACCTGCGTCTTATTCTTGATATTCAATTTCTGCATGATCTCTTTCATAGGTACGCCTGCCAATCTCATTTCTACAGCCTTCTGTTTGACTTCAACCGGATAACTCACTCTTGTCCCCATAGAAAAAACACCTCCATGTTTTATTTCGGATCACAACGATCCATTTTCAAACTTGAAGGTGTTTTTTATTTGTCTCATCTTATGGGGTCAGTTCCCATTCCTTGGGCTGTTATTCTTTCTTCTCCTTTTTCTCTGGGAGAACAATCGATGGAGCGCCTGAGTTCGTTCCGCTGCCATTGTAATAATCTGGTACGTCTCCTTGAACGGCTTGGATGGAGACGGGAACTGAGTTTTTGACCACGATTGTTTCAGATGCAAACGGGATAATGACTCTCACCTTGACCTCGATTAGAACACTAATATCAATCAAGGCATTGTTGATGCCATAAGGCTTAATGTTTTTTTCAACGTCCGTATGCGGATCACCAATGACACTAAACCGTACAGGCACTTTTGGTCCTAGGTTGGCGATGAGTGCATTTCCGGACGCTTGCCCAAGCGGAATGTTATATATAATGCCATCATGTCCATCTGTTTGATCCTTTAATGCTTCTTTTGCCTCTTTTTGAAAGTTCCCCTTTTCAATGTCCTCTAAATTTTTTTGAAGATGACGTGACAGGTCAGCCATTGCTTTCGATGTTGCCTGCGCATTAAAATCGATGGTCGTTACTTTTCCGTTCTCACTTGTATTCATGACCACCATATCCTTCATATTCTCCTGATCTTCTGCAAAGTCTTGGACGGAATATTGAATCAGATGATTGGCGATACGTTCTGTTTCTAGTTCAGCAATGTGAATAAGGGTTGGTTTAATGGAGCGGTTAATAAAAAATAGACTAATGACGGTTGAGAGTACAAAGAATAAGATGGCAAGCAGCATGACGTATCGGAATGGCAAAGGGCCCTTTTTATAGGGGCGATAGCGGCGGTTCATTCTCAATAAAAAATCCCCCCTTCTCCACTACAAGTGTATGCAGACAGGCGGGGGGATAGGAATCATCTCTCCATTTTATTTGACCATTTTTAATAAGGCGTCTCTTCCAATGGTTCCAGCTGTAATGCCTAACGCTTCTGCAGCGTATGTCACAGATTCTAAAGGGGCATCAAGCAATTGCTCAATCGTTCTCACACCAACTGCTCTCCCTGCGATAATGCCTCTATCTGCAAGCTTTTCATTTAAGAGCCCGACATCCAGTGCACCGCACATGATATATCCATGTTCATTTGTCACTGCCATAAAATTCGTTTTCGGCAGTTTGACGGTGACGGCTGTAAAGGAATGTCCATCGATTGTTATAGGTGTTAAATTCACCAAATCCCTTCACTCCTCTCATCACAATCTATGTGACAAGAGGGCGAGTGTTGTTAGGCTAAAGCGGATTTCATGTGGCTTCCTTCAGGCGCCAAGTAAGCACATCACGTAAAAATTCCGGCATGAAATATTCAATGTGTTCATGGTCACGGATATGAGGAAATAGAGAGCCTAATGTATACATATCGACTGTGCCAACCGTATATAAGGCGTCTTTTCTGATCAATTGATCGTGTACAAAAACATCCTTTACCCGTTTGGTTCCGCCTTCTTCTACTGTATAAGTGAGGCCGCTATACAACATTTTCCCCATCAGTTCACCTCTAAAGCCAAAGCCCTTGATGCGTAGCTGTTCAATTTTTTCTTCACATGCACGCCGAACGGTTTCAATGAGCTGTTGACCGGAAAGCGTCACCCTAATTGGGTTAATGGGATGCGGGCAGATTCGATGGACTTCTTCTCTTGTCACGATTCCTGCCTCTAATGAATCAAGCACCATGCCTGCATTCATCATGCCGATATCTGCCCCGCACCAATCTTTAATAGCATCTGTTAAGAGCTGCGGAAGCGGGGATTCATCAAACCATTTCGTTTCTAGCCTTGATTCAATCGCTGTTACTTTCTCCTGCATGAGGGCTTTCGCTCTTCTCTCTGCTTGCTGTAAGGTAGTGATCGCTTCATCTGATTGACTGATCAGCTGATCCACTGACTGCACCGTTGCTTTTTTCTCGATTAACTCTTTGCTCGCTGTGTCAATGGTCAGCTCGACACAGCCAATATAATGCCCATACTTTTCAGCGCATGCAAGCAGTACCCCATTGTCCATTTCACCCTGTTCTAACAAATGATGCGTGTGTGAGCCTAGGATAATATCGATGTCTGGAAAATCACGGGCGACCTCCCGATCATGGATGATACCAAGATGGGATAAGAGCACAATGATATCCGCTTGTCCCTTCACTTCCTGCAGCATGTCCCGTATGCTGTCAAACGGATCTGTCATCTCCCAGCCCAGCTTTTCATAGACAGGTGTATACGCAATGGTCACGCCTAAGAGACATATTTTCAGTCCGTTTTCCATTTGGATTATATGATAAGGCTTTGCCCACGCTGGCCTTTTGCCTTTCTCAAATAAATTAGACAGGATCACTGGAAATTGTGCATGCTCGTACAATTGATCGAGCTGATCATGAGGCAGCGTAATGCCTTCATTATTCCCAATCGTGACCCCATCATAGCCAAGTTGATTGAGAAGCTTGACGTTTACCTTTCCATAATCAGCTTCTGACACAAGGTTCACTCGGTCCATATGATCGCCAATATCAAACAAGAGCATCTGATCGTGAACTTGACGCTTTTCCTCAATATAAGCTGCGATTTTTGGCCAGTTCTCAAAGTGGCTGTGCAAATCGTTTGTATGATATAACCATAGCTTCTGCAGCATGTTGATCTCTCCCTCAAGTTGTCACTGAACCGTCTCATTCAAATTGAAAGCCGCAGCTCTCATTTAACTAAATAAATCTAACTGCTTCGGAGAAAGGCTTGAATACGTAATATCCAGCAAATCAATCATCTGCTGGCCATTCGTCGCTGCATCTCCGCCGGAGTTATTATTAAACACGACATAGACATCTTTTGATTGCTGATGCAGGATGTCGAGATTCTTTTTCCACTCTTTTAATTCAGCTTCATTATATAAATATAAGTATCGCACTTCACGCCAATTTTCATGATCTGCTGGGTGAAGCCAGCCCTGTTTATTTCTTCCATGAAAACGGACCAAAGTTTTATCACGGTGCGTAGCTTGTATGACTGGCGGAATGGAGCCTTCTCCAACTTGCGGCTCATCACAGACAGAATGAATCCAGCCTTCTTTTTCCATAAAGGACAAGGTCTGCTCATAAAATTCATCTGAGAACCATGTGCGGTTACGGAATTCGAGGGCACATGGAATGTCCCCCATCTTCTCTTTACACCATCTTAAATAAAGGACGTGCTCTTTTTTGCAATCAAACCATGGTGGAAATTGAAATAGAACCATGGCTAGTTTCCCTTCACGAATGAGCGGAGTCAATGAAAGGATAAATGCGTCAAACATCTCTTCCTTCGAAGTAAACGGAATTTCGCCCCTCTGATGACCAGTCATTCCTTGATATGCTTTCACGACAAACTGAAAGGTATCTGGCGTATCCTTGATCCACTTTTCATGATTACGTTCAGGCTGAACTGCATAAAAGCTGGCATCCAGCTCCACAATGGGAAACGTAGATGAATAGTGAAACAGCTTTTGCGCGCTGCCGATTTTCGGCGGATAAAGACTGTCATGGTCACCCCAGCCAGTTAATCCGATATAAATCATGTTTCTCACCTCTTGCCACTTTCATGTATAGACGGCTTCCTCACATGAAAGCCTTTTTCTCTTGGGATACCCATATTTCTGAAAGAAATTCTTCTGTCTACAACATATCATATTTGCCGGTAATTCTGAATGAAGATGACTGATGGTATGTGATTTTATTATGAGTTCTGTTTGTCATATTAGTTGACAACATTCTATCTAAAATGATGTGAGCTGATAACATAATATATATCAGAGAAGTGAACAGTGATTGTCCATTTATTTATTCATCTTCACCAAGAACTTAAGTTCTCAATAAAGGAGACTTAGTGGATATGAACATAGACGATAACCAGTTTGAAGCATTGCAAAAAATCGCCGAAAAGATTCACAAGCCTGTCTATTTGTGTAACCAGCATGGGCGTCTTCTCTGCAACTCGCACATCACGAGCCCAGATTGGATACGCATTCTCCCCTTTTTCCAAAGCAGGACACCTCATTATTTTTCGATAATAGATACGAAGCAAACCTTTTCTGTCTTTCCGATTGATCTAACCGAACAAACATGCGAGTATGTGGTCATCCCTTCCTTCATTCTTCCGCTGGATGAAACACTGCAAGTCATCATTGACCAAGCAGTACACGAAATCTCGATTGCGCGAATGAGACAATATACTGCCCAGCAAACGGCCAAGCGTGCTAGAAATGAAGGGTTTCGCAGATGGATAGAGGGTTCATCGTATTCTCAGCAAGACGCTGCATACATTGCGAAGGCGTTTGGATTAAATGTAGATAGCAGCTATCTATGTATGATCTGTCAGCTTGATCAGTATCATGAGACCACTCATTTTTTGAAGCAGCAACTGATGTTAGAACAAGTCGTTGATCTGCTCGACAGCGCACTTCCAAGCTCTCCTTTCCCTTCCTTTTTATTTGTCAAAGGTGATATGGGCATTGTATTAATGGAAGAGACGAGCAGTTGGTCAGAGATGAGTGAAAGGCTCCTTTCTTTTTTGAAACAGCTGCAGATGCTCGTTAGCATTCAAGTAAATCACACCATTTCCTTTGGCGCGAGCTTGACTAGTTGTCGCATCACCCATCTGTCTGAGGGCTATAGTGAAGCATTAGAAGCGCTTCAAGCCGGACATCTCTCGGCGCAGTCGGAATATATTCAGTTCTATCAGGCAAAGGATGTGCCAGATTTATTAAAGCTTATTCCAAGAAAGGACTTAGTCACGTTTCACCAGATGCACCTTCACCCGTTATATGAAGCCGGTCAAAATCTCCTCCACACCTTATCTGTCTATTTAGAAACGCATTGCCACATTTCAGAAACAGCAAAACGTTTGTATATTCATCGCAACACGGTCATTTATCGATTGGAGAAGTGTGAGGAGCTGCTTCGGATCAGCTTAAAAGACCCTGAAACCACATTAAGGCTGCGCTTAGCATTACGTATTCAGATGCTTCTTTCACCCCATCCTGATTGAATGTTTTCTTCCGAAGCTTCATATAGTTTGGAGGAGAAAAGTGATACACAAGGAGGGAAGAGAAATGGATGATGAGCTGCGTCACATCCCGCAGCCAATTCGAGAGGATGGCGCTGGTGCCACCGATCTAGGCCCGCGGGACGTCCTTCGAGATATTGAGAACCCAGATATGCTTGTTCCACCTAAAACAGATGCCGGAACCATTCCCAATTTGAAATTTTCATATTCCGATACACATATGCATTTGAATCATGGCGGCTGGTCGAGAGAAATTACGAAGCGAGAGCTGCCTGTTTCCACAACGATTGCGGGTGTCAACATGCGGCTGACTCGAGGCGGAGTGCGAGAGCTTCATTGGCATAAACAGGCTGAATGGGCGTATATGATTTTAGGAAAAGCCCGCATCACCTCTGTAGATGCAGAAGGGCGAAATATGATCGCTGATGTAGCAGAAGGAGATTTATGGTATTTCCCCCCAGGTATTCCGCACTCCATTCAAGGACTTGAGGACGGGTGTGAATTTCTTTTAGTCTTTGATGATGGCGCTTTTTCTGAATTTGATACGTTCACCATCACAGACTGGTTTGCCCATACACCGAAAAACATTCTCTCCGACAATTTTGGCGTTCCTGAGAAGCTGTTTGATGATATTCCGAATAAGCAGCGCTACATGTTTCAAGGCTCTCCGCCAGCATCATTAGAAAGCCAAACGGTATCTGATCCATACGGAAGTATCGAGCCGTCATTTACGTACCAGCTGCTTCGCCAAAAACCGCTGACGACCTCTGGTGGAACTGTCCGCATCGTCGATTCACGAAATTTCCCGGTTTCAAAAACCATTGCAGCTGCGCTTGTTGAAGTAAAGCCTGGCGGCATGAGAGAAATGCACTGGCACCCTAATAATGATGAGTGGCAATACTATTTAACCGGTACAGCCAAAATGACGGTCTTTGGAGCCGGGGGCACTGCCCGCACCTTTAATTACAGAGCAGGTGATGTCGGATATGTTCCTTTTGGTATGGGACATTACATCCAAAATATCGGCCAAACGAGCCTTTGGTTTTTAGAAATTTTTAAAAGTGATCGCTTTGCAGATATTTCGTTGAACCAGTGGATGGCCTTAACCCCTCCTCAATTAGTGAAAGAGCATTTGCATGTAGATGATGCCATGATTCGTGCACTTCATAAAGAAAAATCACCTGTCGTGACATATAAAAGGTGATGACCATTATAAAAAAACCGATCCATCTGTGCTGATCGGTTTTTTATAATTGAATTTTAAGAAATTGCAGAAGGATGCTGCACTTTTTTTCCCCACACGATGGATGCAATGAAGCTTATGCAAAGCACCAGTGTTCCGAGCATAAAAGGAAACTCGATATTCACATCAAATAAAATCCCCGCAAGGCTCGGTCCGACAATATTGGCAAGGCTCATAAAGGATGTATTGAGGCCGCCCGCTACTCCTTGCTGATTACCTGCCATTTTGGACAGCAATGTATTGAGGGCTGGACGAACAAATGAAGTAGCCGACAAAAATAAAATAGAGCCTGCAAAGATCAGCCAAAAGGACGGCGCAACACGGCAGACGATGAGCATCAAAGCCGCTCCAAGCAGTGCATAACGTACGACGCGCATTTCACCAAATCGTTTCACACAGGCATTCACCAACGCACCTTGGACAAGCACGCCAGCAAGACCCGCAACCGTAATCACAAACGCAATATCCTTCGGTGTAAATCCATGTTTTTGGTCTACATATAAGCCAAAAATCGATTCAAAATGAATGATGCCAAAATTGAGGACAAACGCCAATATAAACAAAAAACCGTACGATGTCTTTAAAGCTTGCATCATTTGTACAAACGGGTTGAAATGAATGTCTTTGTTTAACCGTGCTTCTTCCTGCTTTTCCTTTGTTAATGTTTCAGGTAAAAACAGGATGGATAATAGGGTAGAAAGAGCTGCAAAGGAACCTGCAATGAGAAAAGGAAAAGCGATTCCGTACTCGACCAAATAGCCGCCTACGCCTGGTCCAATAACAAAGCCTAACGTCATTGCTGCACTAAATAGCCCCATTCCTTTCCCTCGATCCTTCTCACTTGTGATATCAGCGATGTATGCAAACATGGCTGGCATGAGTAAAGCCCCGGCTGCACCACCTAAAAACCGAGACACAAACAGCATCCAAAGCTGATCTGCAAATGCAAAAATAAACTGGGCAATGGTAAAGCCGGCAATTCCGGCAATGATCAATTTTCTACGTCCAAATCGATCGGTCAATGCGCCTGCAACCGGCGATAAAGCAAACTGTGTAAGACCAGTTGCAGCGACAAGAAAACCGAGTGTTTTTCCAGTTGCGCCAAAGGCTTCAATGTAACTTGGCATGACAGGGACAATGAGGCCAAAGCCAAGCATGGCAATAAAAATATTGAGCATCAAAATATATAATCTGCCCATTTTCTTCATATCAAAAAACCTCTTTCTGCAAAATAAATGAAAATGATGACAAAAATGATCAGAACTTCTTCAGTATAGCGATATCACTGTCTATAAGTCTAGTTTTTCAAAATTTAGTTTTCTTTTCCAAATAAAAAAATACCCGCAAATAGCGAGTATCCGTCTGACTTTATTCATCTTGTTCATAGATAGAAAGAGCCGCCTGAAGCCCTGCGCCGCAATGGATAGATGCACCGTGTTTGATTAGAATTGCTTCCAGCCCTGCTAACACAAACAGCACATTTTCTTTTCGGCAACTATAGCCCATTGTGCCAATTCTCCATATACGTCCGGCTAGCGGTCCAAAGGAGCTGGCAATTTCAATACCAAAATGCTTAAGCAGATCGGCACGTACCGCTTCTCCATCCATACCACTTGGAATTTCAATACATGTCACAACTGGCATTTTACAATGTGGATCACCGAACAATTCAAGTCCCATCGCTTCAAGGCCTTTCATCAAGGCTTTCTCGTGAAATGCGTGCCTTTGGAAACGCTCAGACAGACCTTCTTCCAGCACAACACGAACCCCTTCACGAAGTGCATAGAGCATCGTTGTCGCTTCTGTATGATGATTTAATCGCCTAGGGCTCCAATAATCCTGGAGCTGGCTGAGATCAAAGTAATTGCTTTTAATTGGAGAAATATCCATTTGCTCTTGCAATTCATCCTGAGTCGCAATTCCCTTTTCCACTTTCTTTCTCGATTCAACGACAGCTGCCACCCGTTCATTATACGTGATAGGTGACATACCTGATGGAACTGACAAGCACTTCTGCGTACCACCAATTGCCGCATCAATCTTCCATTCGTCCACTTTCACCTGGACCCCGCCAATGGTTGCTACAGCGTCTACAATGAACAATGCATCCAGTGCTCGGCACGCTTCACCAATTTGCTCAAGCGGCTGCATTCGTCCGGTGGATGTTTCACCATGGACCATCGCAACGATTTTAGGCCTGATCTGCTTCATTTCCTGAATGATATCGCTAGGGTCAAAAACGGTTCCCCATTCACATTCCATTGTATGTACCTCAGCACCATAGCGCTGTCCTATTTCAATGAGAAGATGACCGAACCGGCCAAAAACAGGCACAAGCATTGAATCTCCCGGCTCAATAACACTGGCAAGCACAGCTTCAAGCCCTGAACGAGACGTGCCGTCAATTGGAAAAGCCCATTCATTTTCTGTTTGGAAAAGGGACCGCAATAAGGTCATCGTCTCATTCATAATATGTGTAAATGCTGGATCAAATTGACCGAGAATGGGCGTACTCATTACACGGAGCACCCTGGGATCTACTTCAACAGGTCCTGGTGTCATAATCGTTCTTGAAGGTATTTGCAGTTCTTTCACGTTATCCATCCTTTCCCTTGCTGTCATCCTATATGCCCACTTATACAGTAATGCTGATAAAATAGCAATCTCTTTTCCTATGAACTCATTACATAAAATTTACGATAAATCCATTTATTTCTTTCTGGCATTATGATAGAAATAAAGAGAATACATTCCCTATCAAGGAGGAAATCGAATGAAGAGAACCTTATTTGGAACTGTGGCTGCCGGAATCATGATATTCGGTACGTTAGCCGCCCCACTGCCGCAAGCTGCGAATGCTCAAAGCTTTACTCTGAATGAACCGAGCCAAACCATCACATTTTCCCCGTTACAGCTTCAAAACGAAACATCTGCACAACAAGCAAAAATAGCCGCTGCAAGTCAAATCGATTCCTATTATCAATCTGCTAATGGCAAATCAGGACCCGCTTTAAAGAAAGCTTTACACGATATTATTGATCATCATAAGCAGCTATCCTACAGCCAAGTTTGGGATGCCTTAAAGAAAACAGATGAAGATCCAAAAAATCCAAACAACGTGCTCTTGCTCTATAGCGGTGTCTCTCGCTCAAAGCAAGCGAATGGCGGAAATGTTGGCCAGTGGAACCGGGAGCATGTCTGGGCTAAGTCACACGGCAATTTTGGGACAAGCCAGGGCCCAGGTACAGATCTCCATCATCTGCGAGCAACAGACGTGCAAACGAATAGCACACGAGGAAATTTAGATTTTGATCTGGGCGGAAATGAATATAAGGGAGCGCCGGGCAACTTCTACGATAGCGACTCATTCGAACCTCATAGCCGGGTGAAAGGGGATGTGGCAAGAATTCTCTTTTATATGGCGGTGCGGTACGAAGGAGATGACCGCTTTCCAGATTTAGAATTAAACGACAAAGTGAATAATGGTAGCGCCCCTCTTCACGGCAAAATGTCCGTACTTCTCAAGTGGCACAAACAAGATCCTGTCGATCAAATCGAACAGAACCGCAACGAGATCATTTATCAAACATACCAGAACAACCGCAATCCCTTTATCGATCACCCAGAATGGGCAAGTGAGATTTGGGAATAAAAAAGAAAGGCACTGCTACGAACAAGCAGTGCCTTTTAAAATAAAATGACTACACCACTCCTAAACATTCTGGATATTTCGTTATTCCTTAAATTCACTAATGATTATTCTCTCTAAATTTTTATCTAAGTAGAAAAATTCTATTTTGATATCATGCTCCGAATCCTTATAACCTATTATGTTATATCCTTGATCATCGTCTCTACGGTATGTATTTTCACCAAAATAATCATATATATCTTTCTTAGTTGAATGAATATTTATTGTGTTGTTTATATTACTTTGATTATTTTCTAAAGAAATTGCCACTATTTCTTTTCTTCTATTCACTTTAAAATAATTTGAATTTGAAGTTTTCATCCATTCATTTTCACTACTTTTTTCCTTTTTCAACCCCAACTTCAAATGTCCTACCTTTAATTCAGTCAGATTTGTATTTTTTACTGTAAGAAAAGAAATTTGGTTTTTAAGTGGTTGAATAAAAAACAAGCCAACGATGATTGTCATCATAAAAATGATACATATTATAATTTTTTTCATATGAGTTCCTTTCATAAAATATGAGGTGATGAAATAACATAAAAACTTTATTTAATTTTACACCTAACTATTTAACCAATAAAAAAACACCTTCAGTATAAGGTGTTTCAGATTGTTGACAAAGGGCTAAAATGATCTTGATTTTAGCCCTTTTTCTTCTTTTCAGCTTGATAGAAAACCTTTGCAGCCCTAGGAAGGGCGAGCACCAGCGCGCAGACCTGACAACGAATGCGAGGGTTTGTCTACACGCTGAAAAACCTTCAGTATAAGGTGTTTTTTTATTTTAGCGGACAGACAAGACAATAATCGAGACTCTCCGATTTTTTCTCGAGCTTATAATACATACAGCAAGTCTTTCGGTTGGATGTTTCTAGTAAACTGTCATCTAAGTTTAAGCTGTGATGAAATGGATTTTGTTTTGCTCCGAATACATCACCAGCTGCTTGCTTCAAATACAGATAATCCTCCCGCACGCGCTGCTTCACCGCAGGGTCTTCAGCCTCCCGCATCATGCTGCGATAAAGAGAATTGATACGAACCGCTATATTCTCCCACAAAATGGTATACGGAAGTCTTGACGTACGCTTCAGTACATCTAAAAGAGGTGTGACACACTCCGTAAACAGCGCATGCACAACCTGCTCTCTCCATTCATATCGATCTCCTTCTAATGGAACAAACGAACACAATGACTCATCAATTTCAATTTTCCGATCCTCTCTAAAGACACATGCCTCCGGTGGAAACTGATAGACACCGTCATACAGCGTCATCATGTACAAAGAGGAACTGACGGCTAAGTAAGCATAACGCTTTGAAAACATCGACGCCGCTACAGCTACATTCGGTGCATGCATAGCTTCCTTTTCAGCCTCTAATAAACGCAGGACAGATGCTTCTGAAAAAAGCGCAGCAAGTGTGCGATCAGATGTCATTGGTTCATTTGTGATGTGTACCCCGAAATCAAGTAATTCTCTCTCAACCCACTCTGGCCTCATATCAAAACCTCCATCTTTTGTTTATCGATTTCTCTGCTGGTATAACAAATAAATAAAGAACGGTGCCCCAATTGCGGCCGTGAATACACCTGCAGGTACATCTAACGGTAGAAAAGCCGTTCTAGCAACTAAATCTGCGAGCATCACGAGAATACTTCCAACAAGCGCAGATGCCGGGACCAGCGCAATGAACGAACGGCCGATGATCATCCGTGCAACATGCGGCGCCATGAGTCCAACAAATTCAATACCGCCAGCAAAAGCAACGGCAATCCCCGCCAATGTCACACTCATCAGCAGAAAGAATAACCGTTTTGCCTGCACTTTCACCCCGAGACCTGTTGCGAGATCATCTCCAAGCTCCTTCACATTCATCGTTCTTGCTAACACCATGACAATCGGTAAAATGATCATGATCCAAGGAAGCATCGACGTGACGTCCTTCATCGTAGAACCATATAAACTGCCCGTCAGCCAGATATATGACTTTGTCGTCGTCATCGTATCACTAAGAACAAGAGTAAATGTCACACACGCCTTCATAATGGCAGAAATCCCAATTCCCATTAGGACAAGTGTAATCGGCTTAACCCCTTTTTTCCATGAAAGCAAATAAATCAGACAAGAGACAGCAAAAGCCACTGCAATCGCCCATAAGGATTGATACGCAATAGGCACAGTGCCCATCCAAAAAACAATAAACATAATCGCACCGAACGAAGCACCACTCGTAATCCCAATGATGTCAGGCGATGCAAGCGGATTGCGAATTAAACCTTGCAAAATAAGCCCTGATACCGCAAGCGCGGCCCCCACTAAGACAGCCAGCAGTGTTCTTGGAATCCTCAGTGTATTGAGCACAAAGGTGTTTCCCTCTCCCTGACCGATTATATGAAGAAGCACATCCACAGGCGAAATAAATCGGCTGCCCATACAGAGACTGAGAATAAATAACCCAAAAGCAATGGCCGTCAATAAAAGTAAAATCAAAAACGTCCGCTTTGAAAATTGAAATGAAATGCGCCCGCCCTTTGAACGCACTGTATATGTTTTAGCCACCTGTCTTCAACCCCTTGCGCACGAGATAAACAAATAGAGGCGCTCCTGCTACCGCCGTCATGACACCAATCGGTACTTCCTGCGGCATGATCAGAAAACGAGCCGCAAGGTCTGCGACAAGTAAAAGCGACGCCCCCACTACGGCACAATACGGCAGTACCCAGCGGTGGTCAGGTCCGACAAGCTTTTTCACAATATGCGGCACTAGAAAACCAACAAACCCAATCGATCCTGCGACAGCGACGGAACCACCCGCTAAAAAGACGACGAGAACCCCCATCGTGATTTTTAGCACCAGCGTACGCTGACCAAGCCCCTTTGCAATATCATCTCCTGACAAAAGGACATTGATGGAGCGTCCAAGAAGCAGCGCCACAACTGTCGCACCTAAAATATAAGGCAAAACAGGCAGCAGCATATCAATGCTTCTTCCAGACACTGAACCCGCCATCCAAAACAGGATGCTTTGAATCGACTGTTCATTCACGATTAAAAGACCTTGTGTAAAGGACGCAAACAGTGCAGATATCGCCGCACCTGCAAGGACAATTTTGACCGGTGTCAATCCATCTCTTCCAATGGAGCCCAAGAGAAAAACGAGCATCCCTGCAATTGCCGCACCTAAAAAGGCTGTCCACATATAGCCTGTTAATGACTCTGTTGAAAAGAAAACAATCGAAATGACGATAAAAAATAGTCCACCTGCATTAATTCCTAACAAATCTGGCGCTGCAAGCGGATTTCTCGTTAATGCCTGCATCAGTGCACCTGAAATGGCTAGACTTGATCCAACAACTGTTGCAATTAAAGCTCTTGATAATCTGGATGTCATGACAATGACACTGTTTGGATCCGATTCATCAAAATGAAGAAACGCATGGATGGTGGCTTTGAGGGAAATCGAGGTTTGCCCAAGAGAAATGCTGAGTATAAAAAAGACCACCATCAATACGACGAATCCAGCAAACAGCAGCGCCTTGCTCGAATCCTTTTTTAATAAACTTCTCATCTGATTCCCGCTTTCAATCTGTTATGGAAAAAGGAGAAAATGGTTTTTCACATTTTCTCCTCTGTTATCCTTATTTATCAATTCCGAGACGATCATCAATATCATCAAGCATCATGTTTGCAGCAATAATACCGCCGCCCATGTTCCAAGTGATTTCATCGACTTTATGCACTTGTTTCGTTTTCACTGCGTCAAGCTGCTTCCATAAAGGATGACTCGTCCACTCTTTATATGCTTTTTCAACGGCTTTATCTTGATCATCCATGAAGTAATAGATCACATCTGCATCCATTTGCGGAATGCTCTCTTTGTCTGTCAGTGTAATGATGTCTTGCTTTTTATCTTTGACATTCTTAGGTCCTTCAAAGCCTAGCTCTGTTAAGATTGACCCTGCAAATCCAGTTTGATAGATTCTAGCATGATCTGCACGGAAGTTCACTACAGACACACTCATTGGCCAGTTTTTGATGTCTTTTTTCGCTTTTTCTTTGAAGTCAGCGACGCGGTCATCCCACTTCGTTAGCAATTCTTTTGACTTGTCTTGCTGATTTAACGCTTCACCCATTAATTTCACTGTATCTTTAAATGTGAACACTGTTTCTGTTGCAACAGTTGGAGCGATTTCTTTCAGCTGATCAAAAATTTGCTCATGGCGGACTTTTGATGCAATGATCAAATCTGGGTTAAGCTTTTCAATTTCCTCTAAGTTTGGCTGTATTTCCTGCCCAACAATTTTGACATCCTTTAAGTCATCTCTTAAATATTTATACGTAGGTGCCTCAAGCCAAGATTCTACAACACCCACTGGTTTAATGCCCATCGCGACTGCTGCATCTGTTGCTCCTTGGTACAGCGTCACCACACGTTTAGGCGATCCTTTAATTTCAGTTGAACCGATAGCGCTTTCAACGGTTCTCGTTTTCTCTTTACTATCTGACTTGCCTTCACTGCTATTGCTGCCGCAAGCTGCAAGTAAAACGATGGAGAGCACAACTAATAGCGACCAAAAAGATTTTTTGAACATGTACCTCACCTATCCATTCTATATGTAGTCATATCGTTTGATAACGATTCTCATTATCACACTATGATTTTATCATAGAAAAGGATGGTGTCAATGTAAATTTTTAAGAAAAAGGGAGAGTGTTGACTAGTTGTTCATACTAAATAGAACGATTCCATATTTGGATGCCCCTTCCAATCCGTTTTCCCGCTTCTAGTAACACCGACAAATGGGTGTGTCCATCCAGCACTTGATAGACTGATTGTTTTCTGATCGTTTCATCGGGCAGTTCATGATAGGCAGGAAATTTTTCTATATCATACAGCTCATCCTCACTTCCTACTAACATCGCATATGGCCGATCCATCATCGCAAATTGTTTTTTAGGTGCAGATGGGGTTAAGGCAAGTGCTAGATTGACGGTGATGGCTGTCAACAAAAGCGGATCCTGCTCGACTGCCCATATTGGATAGTGAAAACGAACGGCTTCAGAATGACTCATCAGCAATCCTTTTGTCATGGCAGACAGAACGAATTTCCATACTTGAACGGTTGCAAAAGGGATTTGATTAGGGCTCGAAGTGCCTGATTGATAGCCAAATTCAGGGGCAATAAAAAAGTAACCGTCTACTTCTCTTTTTTTCGGCCAAGATAGGTAGTTTAGCAGTAATCCCGCTCCAGATGAATGACCGCAGAGATAAACGGCTCCTTTATGCTGCTGTTTGACCGTATCCACAAACTGCGAAATATCGTGCCACACATCTGTGACACTAGGTGTATCACCCTTTTTCCCTTCCGAATGGCCGTGACCTCTTAAATCGATTAAAAACGTATTCACATGAAAATCATGTTGCAGCGTATCGGCGATATGCTCGTAACCAGCTAGGCTGTGAGCGCCTCCGCCATGGATCAAAATGACATTTGCCACGTTCTTTTTTTCTGCTAAAAACGGATAATACGCAAGGCTTGTGCCGTCGTGTGATGGCATGAATTGTCTTTCTGGAATATGAACAGGAGCTGCCTGCTGCATACTTGCAAATGAGAACGGTTCTGTCTCGATATCTTTCAATTTTTTTCGCTCCTTCAAACAGAAGCGAGAATGGCCAGCAAGCGCTAGTCATCCTCATTCCTATATCCTAATGAGTGATATTCCGCAATGGGAAGGTTTTACTTTCAATGATGCCGAAGATTTGGACTCTTTATCTGGATATTTGATTTCAACTTATAAGAATAGATTAAAATAACCAACTATATGAAATTTCTTTTTCGTAATAAACTTTGAATAGTTCTCATACGATCGCTCCCTGTTGGTAGAATACTGACGATGAATGTCGATGAAAAGAAAGACTTCACTACTACTGATTGACAGGAAAACAAAATGCCAGTGTGCGAAATTCAGCTAAGAGTCAGATTACCACACACCTGCTTAGCGAGACTAAGCAGGTAATAGACCTTTTTAAATACTTTAATTCTTCATACAAAAGTTAACAAATAAAAAAGATTGTAGAAAAACATGAGTTCTCTACAATCTTAGAGTATAAGTTTTTTACTTATAGCCTTTTATCTTTATTCAATAACTTGATTCACAAATTCTTTATTTGCTGTTAGATATAAACCTTCTGATGTTTTGAGTCTCGGGATTAAATTCTTTGTAAATTCTATAGAGTGTACTTCAATTAAATCGTTTTTTTTCAAAACAGAAATAGGATCTTTTTTAAAGTTTTTAGTTTCATACAAATTGCATTTTTTTAATATTTTTACTCTTCGCGGAATGTCAGTAATGTAATTCACTAACTGATCCAATTCTATTTCTTGTATAAACTTTTTATTAGCTGTAATAAATTGATTCGTATTTAAAATTAATCTAGGAGTACCTTTTTTACTATAGGTAATATCTTTAATTTTTAAAAGTTGTCCCTTTTCAATTTCATGCCCTATAAAGTGTTTAAAATCACGATCATCATAAACTTTAATCTTTGTAGTTGTAACAACTGATACAGGTGCTTTGTTTAGATAAAGGTCAAGATTTATATTTTTATGATTTTTTTCTTGTATAAATTCAATTTTGAATTTTTGCCTATTTAATTGATGTAATGGATTCGCACTAGGGTATGTTGCATTAACTATGACAGGATTATAACGATCATATATTATGACAATATTATAGTCATAATCAATTTTATTGAGGTCGTTCAATTTAATATAAACTATATTGTCTTTTATAATTGTTGGTACTTCTTTTTCATTTAAATCGTTACCTAGTTCAACTAATAACACTTTATTTACAAGCTTCTGTGAATCACAATAAATACGGACGGTTTCATACATTTCCCCATCTACTCTTTTAGTTCCATCATATACTGCAAAAAAAGGTTCACATATTCGTTTATCATATGAGATTGAAGGCGGCAAAGTATAATAAACCTTATTATCTTCTATATATTTATTAGCTGCTCCTTCATTTGTTAAGATAAGAAGATAATCTAACAATTGTTCTTCTTCTTGATTTGAAATAAGTTGAAACAAAAGAGAAAGTTTATCACATTGAATAAAATCCTCAATATTCAATCCATTTCTTTTCATTAATTTAACTAAACGGAAAAAGAGTTCATAATATTTATTTTTTTCTTCACTTATGATAAATCGTTTTCTCTTAAAAAGTCTAATTAAAAAATCAAGCTCAATAATTCTATTTATGGCATTATATGCTGCTTGTTTTGGGATGTCTAATTTCAAGACTGCTTCTAGTACTTTTAAATTATATTCTGTTTTTTCAAGTATACTTGTCTCTCCAACAAGAGATTGATTAAATTTATATCGATTAATATGGTATACAGGAATTGTATTCATAGACGCTGTTTTGCATTTAGAGATGAGTTCAATAAAGAATAATTTATCTTCTCCATACTTCATATGTTTAAACTCAATTTGATGATTGTCCACAATCGATTTTTTAAAGATTTTTGCAGGCGGACCTACAGATCTAAAAATTTTGTCTATTTCATATGGAATTAACCTATTTTTTTCTTCGAAGGAAGTAAACCTTGCTCCTTTTTTGATTGCATGATCTGTATGTTTTACTAGTAGACCAAAAGCTATATCGGCATCATTTTTTTCTGCTTGAAGTAATAATTTCGGAAAGCCCTCTTTATCTAGCCAATCATCTGCATCAAGAAGTGTTATAAACTTTCCTTTTGCTTCTGAAATTCCTACATTTCGCGGTAAGGAAGGACTGCCTGAGTTCTTACTTAATTGAATTAATTTTATAAATGAATGTTGTTTTTGAAATTCTTTCAAAATATCAACAGATAAATCTGTTGAGCAATCATCTACAAAAATGGCTTCTACTTTCTCTTTATCAAAATTAATATTGATAATGGAGTTAACACAATTCTTTAAGAATTTTTCTTTATTGTATACAGGAATGATTATCGATAATAATTTCTCCATATAAGACCTCTACTTTCAATCCTCTTGCTTCCAGACAATCTTCTAAATTTAGTTTCCTATTTTAAATTATATACCTTTATAAGAAATCCAACAAAAATTTTATTGTTAAATAAAGATAAAGATTTTCTATAGCAATAACATAGTATTTTAGAGTATTTTACCATAGAAAATGATTGTGTAGAAGAAAGCACACTCCAAAAAAAGTTTCACAACAAATAAATTAACATATTAAATGATTCATATATACCTATTTTATAAGAAAATCCTGACTTTGTATAATACCAATGACTTATTTTAACGCTTGTTTGTTTCAAGTATAGGGAATTGTTCTACTAAAAACTTTGCATACAATCGCCACCTGTTCCTAGAATCATGATGATGAATGTCGTTGGAAGGAAAACGCTTCTAAAGCATATAAGAATACGTACATCAGATAAATTGCTTTTTAAAAACCTTTTTCATCCCGCTGATCACTCAACTAAATACACTTCTATTCATTAATAGACAGATGACGACTAAGTGTTCACCTCGTCAATACCCTTACACGAAAAAAGACGAACAGTCATCGTTCGTCTTCTTCCCTCACTTCACTTCTTCATGCTCCTGAACCGCATGTCGTTTACTGGCGATAAAGAGTGCAACGGTCATGGCTAGAATGGTCAGCGCCCACCAGAAGGTCGATACAGCCTCTTCATGATCGATGATAATCAAACGGATGACGGCTGTGATGCCAATGTAAATAAAATAGCGAAGCGGAAAATGAAAGTTTGATTTAAAGTACTTAATAATTAAGGCAATAAACTCAAAGTACATAAAGAAGATTAGCAGCTCACCAAGCATTTCATAATAGCTGTCTCCTTTGTTGACCACATTCTTGTAGACGAATTGGACAATATACCAAGTTTCACTAATTAAGAGGACGCTTAATGCAATGGCCAGAAAGAATAGACAGATATTCAGAAGACCTTGCAAGAGATCGGGTACCTTTTGGAAGTTGTTGAATCGTTTCATTAGATTGTCTCTCCATTCCATGTTATTCATTTGTCATCTATATTTTGATGTGCCAGAAACGCAGCACGATGTAGTAAACATCGTTCTTTTCCATCTTTTCAAACTGCCCGTGCATGCGGGACATCATTCGTTTTATGCTTCGTTCACCAAGTCCAGTGCTTTCCTGCGTGTCATTTGTCTCTTTTATCGCATTGCTCACATGGATCTCAAACATTTCTTGATCGGATAGAAACGTGAGATTGATGTCTTTTTTCGGATCGGCGTATTTCAGTATGTTGGACATCAGATTATCAAACACTCGGCCAAGTTCCTCGACATTCACGTTGATATAGCTGTCAGGAAGCTCTCCTAAAAGATGAACCTTGAATGTCTCTTGCTGCAAGATCGCCACCTGATCTGATAAGAGATCGTAAATGACCTCTTTGACTGCAACGGTCTCAAGCTCAGGTTCATGTTCTTTATCAAGTAGAAAATAGGCAAACAGATTATCAGACAGATTTTTCAATTGCAATGCTTTCTCATAAGCACTTGCTATATATTGATCTTTACGGGGATCCGCTCCAGCCTCCTCTTTTTTCGCAAACTCCAGGTTCATCATGAGCGACGTCAGCGGTGTTCTCATATCGTGTGACATTTCGGTCACCAGACTGCGACTCTCTTCTTGCAGCTCGTCAATGGCTTGGAGCTTGTCCAGAAAAGCTTTACGAAGATCCTCAATACTTTTGGCAATCATCGCTAATTCATCATGCCCTTTTACCGTCATCTCATAGTCCAGCTCGCCGCCTTCAAGAATATGAATGTCTTGGTGAATCGTTTGCAGATAGCGTAAACTTTTGCGAATGCCAAGCAGAACAATGAGGAGAAAAATAAGCGTCGCCCCGAGCAGCTCGAGTGTAAAGGCAAGATCGTGGTAACGAGATGAATAGAAACCATCCACCATGACGCGACCTTCACCGTCGCTAAACTGAACTGGATACGAATGATGCTCAGCGTACTGGGTCACCTTTTCTTTTCCATACGCCGATTCATCAGCAGCCGAATAGATGGAGTCATATTGCAGCACTTCATCCTTGAAGATGGTCAAATTAATGTAATTCTCTTTTTTTACCCACTCACCAAACGCTTTTCGGTCTGTTGAAGACAGCTCATTCTCAGACACATAGCGGCTGAATTTTTGAATATACCTGGCTGACTCCTCCTCGTAATACTCGTCCGAACTCAAGTATCCATCAATGAGGTCATTGGTGATCTTTTGCAGCGTCAAAAAAACAAGACCGCTTACCACCGCAGCAGTCAAAATCAGCAGTGCCAGCTTTTTAGCTAGTGTATATTTACGATGTGCCAAATCGGTATCCTCTTCCCCATTCTGTTTTGATATATACAGGACGTGCAGGATCATCTTCAATTTTGGCACGTAGCTTTCGAATATGCACCATCACCGTATTATTGGAACAATAGAAATAAGGCTGTCCCCACACGCTCTCATAAATATTTTGGGCTGAAAAGATTTTGTTTCGCCTGCTCATGAGCAGCTTCAACATACGATATTCTAAATCAGATAGCTTGAGTTGTTGATTTTCTTTCCACACTTCATTAAATTCTTCGCTCACCCTTAGCTTGCCCCCAACAAGAAAAGTTTCTTCCTGTTCCTTCTTTTCCTGATAGACAGTATACCTGCGTAATTGTGCAATGACTCTAGCATGAAGCTCCTCTTGTGAAAAAGGTTTTGTCATATAATCATCCCCGCCGGCGAGTAAGCCTTCGGTTTTATCGAATGTACTTGATTTGGCTGTCAGAAATAGAATCGGGACGTTAGAGGAGGCTCTCATCTGCTGGCACGTTTCGATACCTGATATACCGGGCATCATCACATCCAAAATCACCAAATCGAGTGAATCGTTCACAAGTTTCAATGCTTGCTCGCCATTCATCGCTCTCAGCACCTCATATCCAGCACGTGTAAGGGATTCCTGCAAAAGGTCTCCAATATCTTGATCATCTTCTACGATTAATATTCGATGCGTCATGTCTCTCTCACCTCATGATACGTGAATTTCTTATGTCTTTACTATATATCATCTAACAACGTGAAAAGAATACGGTATAAATCTTAACAGGATATGAAAGTGAAGGTCTGCCATCAATTTGTCACATTCATTTCCCAAAATTTTCTTCTTCATAAATTGTTAAGAATTGGTCTTTATATTAATTCATTGTAAGGATCAATGATTAGATCCGAATCACATCTATTATAACAAGAAAAGGAGCATGGATATGAATGCAAACAAAGTAGCACACGCGATGAGTTTGAAAGATCGGGTTCATTTCTTAGACATCGTACGGGGATTTGCCTTAATGGGAATTATTCTGGTGAATTACTTTTTGATCGTGGATTCGGCGAAGGGATTCGATATGGAATCAAATGATATCTTTCACAACTTGGTGAATTGGTTTGCCTCTGGGAAATTCATTACGTTGTTCTCCTTCCTATTCGGGGTTGGTTTTATGATTTTTATGGATCGAGCTGCCCAAAAGGTGGACAGTCCGAACAAGCTGTTTGCCCGCAGGTTAACCATTCTCTTAGGGTTTGGCCTTCTGCATTTAACCTTTGTTTGGATTGGTGATATTTTGGCCTATTATGCAGTTGCTGGCTTTTTATTGCTTTTCTTTTACAAACGCACAGCCAAAACCATCCGAAACTGGCTGATCACACTCTTTGTGATTCAATTGCTCACACCCTTTTTCACGATGCTGCTCAATACCATCAGTACAGGATCATCGGGCAAGCCGGACCTTGCCGATTTTGATTTGACCAGCCACAACAGTCTGACTTATTTAGCATCTATTGGTGACCGATGGACAGATATGGTGACGATGGCTTCCAGCTCATTTTCAATCGTCTATTCCATGTTCTTCATGTTTTTACTTGGTGTGTATTTTGTGAAAATGGAGTTTTTCAAAAACATGGAGGCGAAAAAAACGATTTGGAATCGCATTTGGATCATTTGTACCATCGCTTTTCTCATCACACAAGGCAGTACGATCATAGCAGCGATCAATCCTTTTGAAAATACACTCTGGGTGAACATGGCCACTGCTCTGGAACAAAACGGAGGATTAACTGGCAGTATGTTTTATATGAGTACACTTGCGATGCTGTTTCTGCACGTTCCTCAGCTGCGAGGTGCTTTGATGGTATTTACCAAAGTCGGGCGGATGTCACTGTCCTGTTATTTGCTTCACTCAATCATTGGAACCATGCTATTTCTAAAATATGGAGTGGGGCTTGTCGATCATCTTCAGCCGGCTGGTACGTTCTTCATGGCTATTGGCGTGTATGTCTTCCTTGTGCTTTTCAGTACGTTTTGGTTAAAGAGGTTTAAGTATGGACCGATGGAATTTATTTGGCGTCAGCTGACGTATGGGAAGGTCAATGACAGATCGAAAACCAATACATTTCATGCGGCGAAGTAAAAGAAAAAAGGCGAATGGCTACAGTTCGCCTTTTTTAATATGTTAAGTTTGTAATTCAGAGACAATCCGTTCACTTTCAATACTGCTCAATCATTTCTTGTAATTGAGTCAAATAACTCTCTTTTAATTCATCTGGGTATTCAATTTTCACATGTTTCCCAAATGAGATCAAATAGTGAGTCATATACGATAATTCTTCTTGGTTGTACCCACCTACAATATATGGAGTATCATCAATGATCTCCAATCTCATATTCGGGTAATGATTCTTCAAAAACTTTTCTTTTCCTTGTTCTGTTAAACGACATTTAAATGAGATATCATGATAAGTTTTTTCGTACTTGAGCTGCAATTCTTTTAATTCTTCCTTCGTAAAGGTGCCTCTGCCTTCTTCTTCAATGATCAAGTCCTTCATAAAGTCACATCTATAGATGGCCAACTTTTTATTTTGAACATCATATGCTTTGGTGAACCAAATCCCATTTCGATAAAACAACTCAAGAAATTGCAGCCTGATCCTTTTATTTTCATATTGCGTGTACGTCATCTTCACGATTTGATCTTCCATCATCGCCTGTAAAATCAATTCCAAATGATTTTGTTCACTAACTGGTGCAACATTATAGTAATGAATCACATCCAAAGTCTCTGTGATCATTTGTTTTCTCTCATCAGACATTGTGGCAAACAGCTTTTGCCGAATTTGTGAGTAGGACTTTTTAAATGGTGTTGCTGACACCAGGTCTAGCGCTTTAAGCGCGAAAAAAATAGCTTGAACTTCATCGGTATTGAAATAAATAGGGACCATTGGAGATTGTTTCACCAGTCGATATCCTCCATGTCTGCCAGGTTCAACATAAAAAGCTAAACCCATGTACTCTAGCTCTTCCATATCTCTCAAAGCCGTACGTTTCGATATGCCAAATTCGGTTTCTAAATCCTTTAACTGAAATGAGTATTTATCACTTAAAAAAATAAGCTCTTGGTTTAATCGTTCTGATTTTTTCATATGAATTTCCTTTTAAAAAAGGTGACATGTTTTGTCACCTTTATATTTTATACTCAGTTTATCAAAAGAAAAGGAGCATGTATATGCAAACATTAATCATTAATGCGCACCCTGATTTCACTCATCGAGAAAGTTATTCAAACAAACTGCAAACACTATTTTTAGAACAGTTTAAAGAAAGATTCCCTCATCAAGAACCAACAATTTTACCTTTACATGAAACAGAAATTCCTCGTATCGAAAAAGACCAACTGCTACGTATTTGGGATAAGCAAGCATCTGAACAAACATTAACAGCTACCGAAGAAAAAATCGCTGCTGCTTCATCTGCTTTATTGGCTCAATTCAAAGCACATCATCGAATCGTGATTGTATCACCTGTTCATAATTTTAATGTGACGTCACGTATGAAAGATTATATAGATAATATTTTGATTGCTAGAAAAACGTTTAAGTATACAGAAGATGGTTCAGTTGGTCTGATGACTGATGATTATCGTGTACTTTTGCTTCAAGCAAGCGGCTCAATTTTCACAAATAACGATCGGTACACACCACTGGAATTTTCATATTATTATCTAAAGGAAATATTCCAAAACTTGATGGGTTTTCAACAATTTCATATTGTCCGGGCACAAGGAACAGCGATTTTAGAAGAAGAAACGATCTTGACATCTGCAGCTGACGATTTGTCTAAAGCCTTTGATGCGTTTTACTCACCTAGCGGGATGTAAGCTATGTTCTTTCAAAACAAAAATATAATAAGACAGGCAAACCACCCATATAAGAACAAGCGTTCTATTATTATATAACTTCGATAAAAAATTAATTGTATTCTTTACAAATCAAAAAAATATCTGAAGGAACTTTATAATTAATTTATCCCAAATAATGTAGTAACATTTTACCATTTAAGTATAAAAACATTTATTTTTTCATATTTTACATGTTAATATTTGTCTTAGGGAGGTGTGCTTATAGACTTATTGCAATCTGATTAGAGAGTTGGTTGTGAAGGTATAAATTCTAGGAAAACAAGAATTGTTAAGGGAGAGGGAAAAATGAAAAAATTGGTTCTTTTATTTGTGGTTATTTTTACGACAATTGGTTTATCTTTACCACAACAAGTATCTGCCCAAGAAACTCAAAACAATAGTTCCAAAGACCAAATTGGTTTTACTAAGGAGCAACTAGATAAAGTGAAGCAAAACATGGAGATTGAAGGAGTAGTATCTTCTGAGACTCAGGATAAGCTATTGAAGAAGCTTGCTAAAGGAGAAGCCTTGGATTCTTTTGTTTTACCAGAAGAAAAAGCTGTTAATACTATTAAAAAAGAAACAGGTGACGGTTATGAAATAACTTACATTTTTGCAGATGGATCCTATTCCCAATCGGCTGTTGATGAACCCGGTTTCTCTGTTGCAGGTGTAGGCATTGAGAAGGGAAAGTGCCAAGGTGGATCAGGTTATGTTAACTGCTCTGGAAGGAAAATTTATTACAATAATAGTGGTACATTTTCATTGAGTTTTAAAGCCAACTATTCACTTATTCAGGGTGGATTTGGATCAATCACTAGTGCTGGAAAATGGAATATTTGGACAGTAACGGGTAGTTACAGTAATCCAAAGATGAGAATCATCAGAAAGAAAGAAACTGATTTCAAAAAAGCAGAAGCTAGACTTTCAGCTACATTGGTTATCGGCGGAGGAATAGGCAGTATAACACGAAGTGTTTCACTTATCGTAGGTAAAAATAAAGCTAAGGCACAGGGCAACACTTACTACTAAGATCACTTGGGGGTTATTGAGTGGCAGTGGGAGATATTGTATACAAAGCATTTGTTTATGGTATACCAGCTTTATTTTTAATAGGATTTACAATGTTTGCAATAAAAAAATATAAAAAAAGTCAAGCTGACCAATAAAAAAAAACTGTCGATTTTCTCGACAGCAAGACCCCTCTTTAGAGGGGTCTACTATTTCAACAATCTTTCTAACATTGATCTTGTCTTGGACAACATATGCCGTCTACTACAAACCCATGTAACATCCTGAAACATTTAATCAAATTTGAATAGCCATCACTACTGTTGTTTTTATTAGGGTAGTAGTATGCAGTAGCGAAAGTTTGTTGTACGGCTTTTAGTGCTGATCTTTTTTTAGAGGCTTTATAACTTTTAAAATACCAGTTGACTATTTAGCAGGCTTGGAAGTTTCTATTTTGGATGGTGCTGATTTTATTTGTTTAACACTCGGTAATGTTTGAAAGTGAAATACCTTACTCCTGCGTTAACTGCGAATCAACAATTAAGCATTTTAAACCATATTTCGGAAATTAATATCCCAAAGTTCCATGCCGATCGACTTCATGTAGCCCGTTCCTCTGTCATTCCCTACATGCCATTCATTTTCGTTTAGTGGTAAACGCTGATAAATGACATTCTCATTCACAGTAGAGTGCCAGCTTAAACCTGTACTAAATCAGTTTACGAAAACTGAGTGACTTGCTGCGTCTGCTTCTTTGGCTTTGTTTGCTGTGGTTTGGACTGTGATATATAGAGACTTCATATAGTTTACTTATGCGTTTTTAAAACAAGAAAACGAACAAATACTCTTAAAGAATTGAAAGTAAAAGCAGCGGGTGAACTATCTTGGCTAGTTTCAGCTCACACTATACACCTTTTAGAAGCAGGCATGAATATTAAATATGTATCGGAACGGTGGTTAGGACATATTAGCATAAAAACAACCGCAGATACGTATTTCCATGTCACAAAAAAAATTGAAGACCAAGCAATGGAAATGTATCTGCGGTATGTTAAATAATTAAATTTTGTGGGTGTTTTGTGGGTGCTTGATAAAAATGTAATGCCTAAACACCTTTAATCCCCGGTATATCAACGGTTAACCTATACTACCTTCCATCTCGAACTTAATCAAACGGTTCATTTCAACGGCGTATTCCATTGGCAGTTCTTTTGTGAATGGCTCGATGAAGCCCATGACGATCATTTCTGTTGCTTCTTCTTCAGAAATTCCGCGGCTCATCAAGTAGAATAGCTGCTCTTCTGATACTTTTGATACCTTCGCTTCGTGCTCTAATGAAATGTTGTCGTTTAAGATTTCATTGTAAGGGATCGTATCAGATGTTGATTTGTTATCCATGATGAGTGTGTCACACTCGATGTTTGAGCGTGCACCCTCTGCTTTACGTCCGAAGTGAACGATTCCGCGGTATGTGACTTTACCGCCTTGTTTGGAAATCGATTTCGATACGAT
Organism: Bacillus sp. FSL R7-0672; assembly: GCF_038601465.1. Lineage (NCBI taxonomy): Bacteria > Bacillati > Bacillota > Bacilli > Caryophanales > Bacillaceae > Bacillus > Bacillus sp. FSL R7-0672. The sequence continues at coordinate 2,940,284 of NZ_CP152010.1, forward strand.
CGTTGAAGATGTGTTTGGTGCAAGGTGAATCATTTTTGCACCTGCATCTTGGTGCTGACCTTTACCTGCTAGGGCAATACTTAATGTCATACCACGAGCGCCCTCACCTTTTAGGATGACCGCTGGGTATTTCATTGTCAGCTTAGAACCGATGTTTCCATCAATCCATTCCATTGTCGCATTCTCTTCACATACTGTACGTTTTGTGACAAGGTTGAAGACGTTGTTTGCCCAGTTTTGAATCGTTGTATAACGGCAGTAGCCGCCTTTTTTCACGACGATTTCAACAACCGCACTGTGAAGTGAGTTTGTTGTGTAAACTGGTGCTGTACAGCCTTCTACGTAATGCACATGTGCGCCTTCATCAACGATGATAAGTGTACGCTCGAACTGACCCATGTTTTCAGAGTTGATACGGAAGTATGCTTGAAGTGGTGTATCTACTTTGACGCCCTTTGGTACGTAGATAAATGAACCACCAGACCATACAGCCGAGTTAAGCGCAGCAAATTTGTTGTCAGTCGGAGGAATGACTTTTGCCCAGTGCTCACGGAAGATGTCTTCGTTCTCTTTTAATGCGCTGTCTGTATCTTTAAACACAATGCCTAGATCTTCAAGGTCTTGCTTCATGTTGTGATACACAACTTCAGATTCATACTGAGCAGATACACCTGCTAAGTACTTTTGCTCTGCTTCTGGGATCCCAAGCTTATCAAAGGTTTCTTTGATTTCTTCTGGTACTTCATCCCAAGAACGCTCAGAGCGCTCTGATGGCTTTACGTAGTACGTAATTTCATCAAAGTTTAATGCATTTAAATCTCCGCCCCATTGTGGCATCGGCATGTTGTAAAAGAGCTCAAGAGATTTCAAACGGAAGTCGAGCATCCACTGAGGCTCTTCTTTCATACGAGAAATTTCTTCAACGATCTCTTTTGTCAGTCCGCGCTCTGAACGGAAAATGGAAACGTCTTTATCAGAAAAGCCGTATTTATATTCACCAACATCTGGCATTTTTTTAGCCATCCATTTTCACTCCAATCTTATGATTTGCCGTTATCTTCGGCAGATGCGCCTTTTTCAAGCGCCTTCCAGGATAATGTTGCACATTTGATGCGGGCTGGGAATTTTGCCACTCCCTGCAGCGCCTCAATGTCACCAAGATCAATGGAATCGTCGTATTCTTTTCCTAGCATCATATCGGAGAAAATCTGAGACATTTTCAAAGCTGTTTCAATATCTTTCCCTTTAATCGCCTGCGTCATCATAGAGGCAGATGCCATTGAAATCGAGCATCCTTCTCCTTCAAATTTCGCATCCATGACCTTTTCGTCTTCGATTTTCATCGTGAGACGAATGCGGTCACCACACGTTGGGTTGTTCATATCGACGACAATACTGTCGTTTAACACACCTTTGTTTCTCGGATTTTTATAATGATCCATAATCACTTGTCTGTACAGTGTGTCTAAGTTTACATTAAAAGACATTCGTAAAATACTCCTTTGTCTTACGGAGCGCTGCAATGAACTCGTCAATCTCTTCTTCTGTATTGTACAGATAGAAGCTTGCTCTTGCAGTCGCTGATACACCAAGCCATTTCATGAGCGGCTGTGCACAGTGATGTCCAGCACGAATGGCGACACCTTCTGTATCCAGAACAGTTGACGCATCATGCGGATGGACGTCGTCTAAGTTAAACGTCACAAGCCCAGCCCGGTGCTGCGGTCCATAAACAGTCGCACCTTCAAGCTCCTTAAAGCGCTCAAGCGCGTAAGTGGCAAGCTGATGCTCGTAACGGCTGACTTCCTCCATACCGATTTCATTTAAGAAATCAATCGCTTTTCCTAGTCCAACTGCTCCGGCAATAATCGGTGTTCCCGCTTCAAATTTCCACGGGAGCTCTTTCCAAGTGGAATCATACAGATCCACAAAGTCGATCATTTCACCACCAAACTCAGCAGGCTCCATATTATTCAAAAGGTCCTTCTTCCCGTAAAGCACACCAATGCCAGTCGGTCCACACATTTTATGCCCAGAGAATGCGAAAAAGTCACAATCTAGATCTTGAACATCAATTTGCATGTGCGGCGTGCTTTGCGCACCATCGACGACAATAATGGCACCATGATCGTGTGCAATTTTGGCGATTTCTTTAATCGGGTTGATGGTTCCTAGTACGTTTGAGACATGTGTGACAGCGACGATTTTCGTTTGATGTGTGATCGTTTGCTTCACATCTTCAAGCGATAGCGTGCCGTCTTCCTGTAACGGAATATATTTCAATGTGGCGCCAGTTGCTTTTGCCGCTTGCTGCCAAGGGATGATATTCGCATGATGCTCCATGTGCGTAATGACAATCTCATCGCCTTCTTTGAGGTTTGCTCTGGCATAGCTAATCGCCACTGTATTCAGTGCGGTTGTTGTACCTCTAGTAAAAATAATCTCCTGGACAGATGAAGCACGGATGAATGCACGAACTTTCTCTCTGGCACCCTCGTATGCGTCCGTTGCTTTTGTTCCAAGGGTATGAACACCCCGGTGGACGTTCGAGTTGTAAGACCGGTAATACTCATTCATTGCATCAATGACCACTCTTGGTTTTTGAGAAGTCGCCGCACTGTCCAAATACACCAAATCATGTCCGTTCACTTGCTGATGAAGGATTGGAAACTGCTCACGAACGTCTTTGATATTCATTATTTTACTTTCCTTTCAATCACAGAAACGAGCTGCTTTTTAACTCCTTCAATCGGCAGTTCTTTGACGACTGGATTTAAGAAGCCATAAATCACAAGTCTTTCTGCATCTTCTTTGGAAATCCCGCGGCTCATGAGGTAATACAGTTGAATTGGATCGACACGTCCAACAGAAGCAGCATGCCCTGCTGTTACATCATCTTCATCAATTAATAGAATCGGGTTTGCGTCACCGCGTGCTTTCTCACTCAGCATGAGAACACGTGATTCCTGCTCGGCATTTGACTTCGTTGCGCCATGCTCGATTTTACCAATTCCGTTAAAGATAGAGGATGCTTGATCCTTCATCACACCATGCTTCAAGATATACCCTTCAGAGTTTTTACCGAAGTGGATGATGCTTGTTGTAAAGTTTTCCGTTTGATTCCCGCGGCCGACAACAACTGATTTTGTATCACCGAATGTCCCGTCGCCCATAAGCTTTGTGATGTTTTCAGACACGACGTCTCCATCATTCATCAAGCCAAGCGCCCATTCGATTTTACTGTCACGGCCATTTGCCATACCGCGTCTGTTCACATAGACTGTGACACCTTCTGAAAGGTTATCTACTGCACCGTAAGTGACGCGGGCATTAGCTCCCGTGAACACTTCGGACACGATATTGAAGATTGCTTCTTCAGGTTTTGCTGTACTAATATAGTTTTCTACATATGTGACTGCACTATGATCGTCTGCTACGACGATGACATGGTTGAACAAAGTCGTGTCGTCATTTTCATGCAGGTAGATGGCTTGAATTGGCGCTTCAAGTTCTACATTTTTTGGTACATAGAGGAAAGCTCCACCATTCACTAAAGCAGCATGTAAAGCGGTTAGTTTATGCTCATCTACTTTCACTGCATCAGTCATGAAGTATTTCTGCACTAGATCTCCATGTTCGCGAAGCGCTGTATGAAGATCAGTGAAGATCACGCCTTTGTCTTTCGCTTCCGTTGAAAGGGACAAGTATGCTGGCGTTTGATCACGCTGAATGTAGACTGTCTTATCCGCGTCCTCTAAATCAATGAGAGATTTCACTTCTTCAGGAAGCTCTTCTAATGATCCAAATGGCGCACTTTCGACTGTATGCTGTTTGAAATTGGTTAAATTCCATTTAGAAATATTCGTTTTGTCAGGCTTTGGCATTGGAAGGTCTTCTGCTTTTTCAAGAGCCTGTAAGCGAAGGGAACTCATCCATGCCGGTTCCTGATGCTTCTCGGAGAAGCTTTTGACATAATCTTGATCTACTGATAATTTCGTTTCTAATGTCATCAATAATCCTCCTAACGCTTACGCTTCTTGACCAACAGTTTCGTCTTCAATTCCTAACTCTTTTTTAATCCAGTCATAGCCTTCTGCTTCTAGACGTTGTGCAAGCTCTGGTCCGCCAGATTTCACGATACGTCCTTGCATCATGACATGAACGTGATCTGGTGTGATGTAGTTCAGTAGACGCTGATAGTGAGTGATCATTAAGCAGCCGAAGCTTTCGCCGCGCAATCTGTTAATCCCTTTAGAAACCACTTTCAACGCATCGATATCAAGACCAGAATCGATTTCGTCAAGGATCGCAATTTTTGGTTCAATCATCATTAATTGAAGAATTTCGTTGCGTTTTTTCTCCCCGCCTGAGAAACCTTCGTTTAGGTAGCGCTGCGCCATGTCTGGGTCCATTTCAAGGAATTCCATGTTTTCGTCCATTTTTCGGATGAATTTCATTAGAGAGATTTCATCGCCTTCTTCTCTGCGAGCGTTAATAGCAGAACGAAGGAAGTCCGCATTTGTCACACCACTAATTTCAGATGGGTATTGCATCGCAAGGAAAAGACCTGCTTGAGCGCGCTCATCTACTTCCATTTCAAGTACATCTTCGCCATCAAGCAAAATGCTGCCTTTTGTTACTTCATATTTAGGATGACCCATAATGGCAGCAGATAAAGTTGATTTACCTGTACCGTTTGGTCCCATTACTGCGTGGAATTCTCCACCTTTTATCTCGAGGTTTACACCCTTTAAGATTTCTTTCCCTTCAATCTCAACGTGCAAGTCCTTAATTGTTAATGTCGAAGCAGTCATATATCGATACCTCCAAAATAATCATTATTCTCAATTTATTCTCATTCTAATTTTATAACAAATTAAAACTGAATACAACACATTCACGATATGCGTGAGAGGATGCTCTCAAAATTCTAACAAAAAAAGCCGGTAGATAAAAGGATTTATGTCGAAAAGACTGTTTTCATAAAGAAAGGACGGGAATCTGTTCTCCCCGCCCCTTAGCTATTTAATAGCCTCGTATATTCATTTTTGCGAGCTGTCTTTTCTCATCTCGATAGGACTGCTCTCGTTTATATTCCACTTTCATCCGTAAGTCATGGTCTCTTTCGTACTCTGCATAGCTCATGCCATGAGCCTTATGCATGGCCTTTTCCATCTCGGCGGTATAATCCAATCCCAGTGTACTATGGTCCGAACAAATAATAAACCATTCCCTTCTTTGAGTGTAGCTTCATTGTATCAAAGACATGTGGCTTCACTCAAAAGGGATATGACGCGCTATGCTGGCATATTTTCTCACACAATCGGCTGAGAAGGACTCAACTCCCTGATATGGATAAATGCCATCTTATCCTTCCCTTAATGCGTCTGTCCTCCAAATTCGTCAATACATTGCTGAACAACTGTGATGCCTTGACTTAGTGCAGCACCGCCGCCGAACGCTGCCGCCACACTGACGACCTCTAGCAAATTCTCTTCTGTCGCGCCTTGGTCGAGCGCTCCCTTTGTATGATAAATCATGCAGTATTCATCCTGTGCATGAATACTGATGCCAAGGGCAATCATTTGTTTTTCCTTTTGCGTTAATGAATCGCTCTGAAAGCACTGCTCCGTGAATTCATTGAATTTCTTCCCAAACACCGGCATTTTCTTCTGAAATTCACCCATTGCGGTTTTATAATCAGTCAGTGATTGCTGCATGGATCCGCTCATATGCTGTTCATTCATCTTCATTCCATCCCTTCAGGTCATTTGTACATTTTTATTATGAGCGAGATTTGAAAAAATACACAAAAAAACCTCGCTTTGATGAAAGCGAGGTTAACACATTGTTATTCAGATACCGGTAGTACAGCACCGTCATATTTTTTGTCGATGAATTCTTTGATTTTATCAGAGTGAAGAACTTCCATTAATGTCTTAATCTTATCTGATTTTTCTTCACCTTTGCGAACCGCCACGATGTTTGCATATGGGTTGTTCTTTGTTTGCTCAAGTTCAATTGAATCTTTTTTCGGATTCAATTTATTTTGAATCGCATAGTTGACGTTAATAAACACAGCATCGCCTTCACTGTTTTCATAAGCTTTCGCTGTTAGTTCAGGAGCGATTTTTTTGAACTTTAGGTTCTTCGGGTTTTCTTTGATGTTCTTTACTGTTGCGTTGATTGTATCAACTTTAGGATCAATCTTAATGACACCAGCATTTTGCAATAGTGCAAGCATACGGCCTTGTTCAGCTACGTTGTTTGTCATGATGATCGTGCCGCCGTTTGGAATATCTTTTACTGATTTGTATTTCTTAGAGTAGATACCGAAAGGCTCAAGGTGAACCGCACCAGCACTAACTAGGTTGTAATCTTTGTTTGATTTATTTTCTTCGTTTAAGTAAGGGATATGTTGGAAAAAGTTTGCATCCACTTCTTTTTCAGCTAATGCTTTGTTGTACATTTTATAATCACTAAGTACTTTCACTTTTAGATCGTAGCCTTTTTCTTTTAGAAGTGGTTTTGCTTCTTCAAGAATCTCGGCATGGGGTGTTTTTGAAGCGGCAACCGTAATGGTTTTGCTATCACTTGCGTTATTAGATGAACCGCATGCAGCTAAGATGCCTGCAAATGCTAGAAATAGTGCACTTAAAATCAATTTCTTCATGAATAAATCCTCCCTTAACGTTTATCAATTTTATTTGTAATCAAATCACCGATTATTTGAATAATAAAGACGATGATGAGAATAAACACAGTGGCTACAAGTGTGACATCTGTATTACCAGATTGGTATCCTTCCACATAAGCAAGGTCACCAAGTCCGCCTGCTCCAATTGCACCTGCAATCGCAGTTGAGCCAATTAAAGCAATCGCTGTTACGGTAATACCTGAAATGAGGGCTGGCAATGATTCTGGCAGCAATACTTTGAAAATGATGGTCGATGTTTTCGCTCCCATTGACCGTGCTGCTTCAATGACTCCTTTGTCTACCTCACGCAGTGCAATTTCGACAAGACGTGCATAGAATGGAGCTGACCCAATGACAAGGGCAGGGAGTGCTGCATTTGGACCTAGAATTGTATGCATTAAGAATTTCGTGAACCCTAATAAAAGAATAATTAAAATGATAAAAGGAATCGATCTGAAAATGTTGACGACTGCACCGATGACAGCATTGATCGGTTTATTTTCCCAAAGACCGCCTTTTCCTGTAAGGAAAAGCAGGAGTCCAAGAATAATTCCGATGACAAATGCAAACGCCAATGAAATGAGTGTCATATAGACTGTTTCACCCGTTGCATTCCAAATGACATCTAAATCAACGTTCGGAAACCATTTCTCAAACATGTGTCATCACCTCAATTTCAACCTGTTTACTTTGGATATAGGCGATGGCTTTTTCTACCTCGGTCTCTTCTCCATTAATATGGATAAAGAGTGTTCCAAACGCGCCTTCCTGCGTTTGAGAAATCTTTCCTTGAAGGATGTTCACATCGACCTGGAAGGATCGAACGATTTCAGTGATGAGCGGCTGCTCGGCAGAATCGCCAATAAAGGACAACCGTACGACCTGACCTTCTTTTACACGCTCTAAGACGTGCTCGATTGTTTCTTTCGCTTCCTCTGGTTCAGCAAGCTGCTGTACAAATCGCTTCGTCATTTCTTCCTTCGGCTGTCTGAAGACGCGTAATACTTCGCCTTCTTCGACAATGCGTCCATTCTCCATCACCGCTACGCGATGACAAATTTTGCGAATAACGTGCATTTCGTGCGTAATCAGCACAATCGTGAGCCCTAATCGTTTATTGATATCCGCTAAAAGCTCAAGGATAGAATCCGTTGTTTGCGGATCAAGCGCTGACGTCGCTTCGTCACAAAGAAGAACCTTTGGATCATTTGCTAATGCTCTCGCAATTCCCACACGCTGCTTTTGTCCGCCGCTTAGCTGAGACGGATACGCATTTTCTTTTCCTTCTAAACCGACCAATTTAATCAGTTCATTCGCACGTTCTCTTTGTTTTGATGCCTTTACACCTGCGATTTCAAGTGGGAACATAATATTTTGTCTCACCGTTCTTGACCAAAGTAGGTTGAAGTGCTGGAAAATCATGCTGATTTCTTGTCTTGCTATCCGAAGTTTCGCATTCGATACTTCATTGATCCGGTTGCCTGCCACTTCAACAATTCCTGCTGTTGGCAGCTCCAGACCGTTTAATAGGCGAATCAGCGAGCTTTTTCCGGCACCGCTATACCCGATAATTCCGAATATTTCACCTTTCTCAATATCCAAGTTGACGTCTTTCACGGCATCAACATTTCCGCTTTTTGAGTGGTACGTTTTTGATACATTCTGTAAATGGATCACAGTCTGTTCACCTGCTTTCTTGCTGAATCTATAGGTTGCCATCACATACGTTATTTATTCTTCCTGCTGCCATGCCTCGTGCCTGACGTGAGGTCAGTAAAAAAGACCTAACTGCAATGCAAGCAGAAAGGCCTTTTATGTTCAATACGCCTTTCTCTCATCTTTCAAAGCATTGCGGCTTTGAGTGAATTGGCACCAATTTCAGCTATGCTGACGGTTGCCGGGTTTCATAGGGCACGTCCCTCCACCTCTCTTAATAAGAGAAAATATGTTGTTTTATGTGATGTTCATGTTTTTACTAACGTAGAATATCATGCTACCCGAGATATGTCAACGCTGTAAATCGCTAATTTCCAAGTAAACGACTAAGTTATCATTTTTCGAAAAAAACCGTTCGTCAGCCAAAGTACCGCCTCTAGTCTTAGGAGCGCACGGAATGACCCTTTTACTTTCACTTGTCCCCTGCTAATTAACTGCTGTAAGGACATATCTCCATCTAATAATTGAAGTATTTCTTTTCTCTCACCATAAAAGATGAGATCCGATAACTCAATTGCAGGTAGTTTCTTCACTTCACCACGCTCATCCACAATCAATGTACAAGAGTCAGTTTCCGCCTCAAATGTAATCTTCAAGGATGATGATGAGAGCAGCGGCTTTAGCAATAATCGCTGCCCTGTGTTTCCATGGGTTTTCACTTTTTCCACATGTATAACCTCCCTGTCATTTGGTTATACATAACATTTCTCTACAAACATTCGCTTGTCCTTTATAAATAACTCGACAAATTTTCAGATGAAGTGCTTGAAATATGACAAAAAACCGCTTTATTTAGCGGTTTCAATCATTTCATGAAGATATGGAACGGAGTGAAAGGCATAGCCTTTTTGCACCAGCTCACCTTTTTTAAACAGTAGAAAGCAAGGAACACTTTCGATTTCAAAAGTTTTCGCAAAGCCTGGTGAGTAGTTTAAGTTATTTTCATAAAAAGGTACATCCGGCTGCATGGTGTCTACGACAGCCAGCATTTTCTTTGCCAGCTGACATGTTCCGCAAAACGGTGTATATAAGTATAAAAGAAATAAATCGTCCTTTATCTCCTTGAATTCGTGTTCTTCAATCTCTTTCATATACGTCCACCCTCATATATATTTCGAATGAACATCAATGTTTGCAGCTAATAGGATAGATGCAATGTGGGCTGACGGTGAAGCGGCCACTTCGCGGTACGTTCTGTCGACAAAAAGATGAAGTGCTTCAGGGAATTCTTTTCGAAATTGCTTCCGCAGTTTGTCGCCTGCATCGTCACTGTCTGCTAATATGTAAACGTCTTTCCCCAATAATTCGTCTACGAGCTGATCCAGCTTCGATGTACTGATCGTGCCATTGGTGCAAATGATGGTAACAGGTTCACTTATGACTTCTTTTAGCTTTTGTTTGTCTGTTTTACCTTCTACAATGATGACCTTTTCTACCTCTACATTCATCACGATCACCCGGCCCTTTTGACGTTGTTCACTTCTCCCTTAGATTACAATTTTTCATTCAGGTTGTAAAGATTAGGCGCTTGCACTAAAAAGACTGCAGCTTATGCTCACTGCAGCCTCATCTGTGATTAGCACCAGCCATTTTCATCATTACAGTCTACATATTTTTCTGTCCCGTGGGTCAATGTATCCGTCAGACGATAAAAACGATTTTGATCATAGGAATAACCTGATTTTAACTCATATTGGTTTTCACTAATCATCGTGCCAATCTCTTCATTTTGATGATACAACACCATGCCGTTTTCTTTGAATCGTCCAGTGACATGATCTGTTATATCCACATGTTCTTTTTGAAAAGACAAATTGGACACCCCCCATAAAGGTAGAGTGTCCAATTTCACGTGAATTAGTCTTCTTTTGTCATTTCTTCATATTGCTCAGCAGTCATCAAGTTCTCAATTTCAGATGTATCAGCTGGCTCTACCACGATCATCCATGCTTTTTCGTATGGAGAGTCGTTGACGAATTCAGGGCTGTCATCCAGCTCATCGTTCACTTCGACGATTGTACCGTTGATCGGTGCGTAAAGCTCAGAAACTGTTTTCACAGATTCTACACTTCCGAAAGGCTCGTCCGCTGTAATTTTGTCTCCTACTTCAGGAAGCTCAACGAACACGATATCGCCTAGCTCAGATTGAGCAAAATGCGTAATACCGATACGCACCTTATCTCCTTCTACTTTGACCCATTCATGTTCTTCTGAATAACGTAAATCTTTTGGTGTGCTCATTCAATACCCCTCCAGTCTTTTCTTTCAATCTATATTGAAGATACCACAATCTGAATGAAAGTTACATCATTTCCAGACGCTTTTAAATGTATCTTCATTAAATCCAACTGTGACTCGTTTACCGTCTGTTGTAATCGGACGCTTGATCAGCATTCCGTTAGATGCGAGTAATTCGAGCTGCTCGTCCTCTGACATTGCAGGAAGTTGATCTTTCAGCTGTAGCTCTCGGTATTTCTGTCCGCTTGTATTAAAGAACTTCTTCAGCTCTAAGCCGCTTTTTTCGTAAAGCGCTTTTAATGTTTCTTTATCAGGCGTCTCTTCGACGATATGTATGCTGTTGATGTCTTTATTGTGTTCTTCCAGCCATTTTTTTGCTTTTCGGCATGTACCGCAAGATGGGTATTCATAAAAATCTAAAGCCACTATTTTCACCTCCTGCAAGTAGTGAGAACATTTTATCACAAAATATTTTAAAAACCTAAATGTATGCTTACAAAAAGGTGCGGAGTGATACCCGCACCTCAGCGTGTAGACAAACCCTCGCATTCGGTGTCAGGTCTGCGCTTCGGTGCTCACGAATGTCAAATTCGCTCCGCTCCGATGCTCGTCCTTCCTAGACTTCAAAGGTTTTCTATCACGCTGAAAAGAAGACAAAGGGCTAAAATAAAGATCATTTTAGCCCTTTGTCAACAATCTGAGGTGCGGAGTGATATCCGCACCTTTTAAGCCGTCTTATACGATATATTTCTCTGCTTCAAAGATTCGTTTCGCCACTTCGCGCTTTTTGGCGATGACATTGATCGGGGTGAATCTTGTCAGTTTGCGAAGAGCTGACAGATTCATGCGGAGTGAATCTCCTTCTTCCATCGCGATCAAGGATTCTTTTGCATGGGCTTCAATTTTTAAGAAGGCTTCCTGCGTGAAAATTTGTGTGTAAGCAAGCTTTTGAGTATTCTTATCTAGCCCTGATGCAGCGATTGCCTTTTCAGTACGCAGAATCGCCGATTCAACAGCAAACAGTTCATTGACGATATCCGCTATGTTCACAAGAATCTCTTGCTCTTTGTCTAATGCTTTTCCATACTTCATCGCCGCCATTCCAGATACCATTAAGGCGATCTTTTTCGCATGGACGAGCAAGTATTTTTCTTGATCGAGCGGCTGATCACCCGGCTCTTCCGGCATCATCATCATGAGCTCTTCCTGTAAGGTTTGCGCTTTTTGAAGCAGCGGAAGCTCTCCCTTCATCGCTTTCTTCAAGAATGTGCCTGGTACAAGCAGACGGTTGATTTCGTTTGTCCCTTCAAAAATACGGTTAATCCGTGAGTCACGATAGGCTCTTTCGACCTCGTATTCTTGCATAAATCCATATCCGCCGTGAATCTGCACACCTTCATCCGCAATATAATCTAAAGTTTCAGAGCCAAGCACTTTACAAAGAGAGCATTCAATCGCATATTCTGCAATGGACTGGGCGATTTTTTTGCCGTCCTTTTGCTCTTCTTCACTTAATAGGCCCATGCGCTGTTCAAATAATCCGACTGTGCGGTAAACAGCACTTTCCATCGCATAGAGCTTTGCCGACATGTTGGCTACTTTTTCACCAATTAAGCTAAATCGAGAAATAGGCGTTTGGAATTGCTTACGCTGATTTGCATATTCTGCCGATAATTGAATGACACGTTTTGACGCACCAACTGTCCCGACAGCCAGCTTGTAGCGTCCGATATTCAAAATGTTAAAGGCAATGACGTGACCTCTGCCAGCCTCACCTAGTAAATTCTCCTTCGGCACTTGAGCATCTTCAAGTATTAATGTTCTCGTCGATGACCCTTTAATGCCCATCTTTTTCTCTTCAGGTCCCGTTTGGACACCTGGAAAATCCTTTTCTACGATAAAAGCAGAGAAGTGTTCACCATCAATTTTCGCATATACGACAAAGACGTCGGCAAATGCGGAGTTTGTGATCCATTGTTTTTCACCATTCAGCACATAATGAGTTCCGGCTTCATTTAAGACCGCAGTTGTCTTTGCTCCAAGGGCGTCAGAGCCTGATCCTGGTTCAGTGAGGGCGTACGCTGCAATCGTTTCTCCAGAAGCGAGTCCAGGAAGATATGTTTCCTTTTGTGCTTGATTTCCAAACAGCACGATGGGCAGAGATCCAATGCCTACATGGGCGCCATAGGAAAGCGAGAAGCTCCCTGCTCTGGAGAATTTCTCGGTAATAATGGCTGAACTAATTTTATCTAATCCAAGTCCGCCGAATTCTTCAGGCACGTCAGCTCCTAGCAGCCCAAGCTCTCCAGCCTTTTTGAGAAGCCTGACGGAATGCTCAAATTCATGGTTTTCAATTTGATCTATATATGGAACAACGTCTTGTAAAATATAATCCTCTGTTGTCTTTCCAATCATTTGATGCTCATCAGAGAAATCCTCTGGTGTAAAGATATGTTCATAATTCGTCTCATCAATTAAGAAGCTTCCACCCTTTTTTACTTCTTCCATTGCTTTCATTCTGATTTCCCCCTTTAGATCAATTCAAAAATTCCTGCTGCTCCCATGCCCCCGCCGATACACATTGTAACAATGCCAAATTGCTCGTTTCGCCGCTTCATTTCATGAATGAGTGACAGTGTCAGTTTCGTTCCTGTACAGCCGAGCGGATGTCCTAGCGCGATTGCCCCGCCATTGACATTCACTTTCTCTTCATCGATTCCTAAATGACGAATGACTTGAATGGCCTGAGAGGCAAACGCTTCGTTTAATTCAAACAGCCCGATATCCTTCAGCTCAAGTCCAGCGATTTTCAGCGCACGCGGAATGGCTTCAATCGGACCGATTCCCATCACCTCAGGCGGTACACCACCAACAGCAAACGCCCGGAACTTGGCAAGAGGCTGAAGGGAAAGTGAGGATGCTTTCTCACGATCCATCATCATCACACATGCAGCGCCGTCACTTGTTTGTGAAGAGTTTCCTGCGGTCACCGTGCCTTTTGTCGAGAAAGCCGGACGCAAAGTAGAAAGAATCTCTTCCGTTGTCCCTGCTCTCACGCCTTCATCCTGTGAAAACTTGAATTGATGTTCTTCTAATTGATATTGCTCCCCTACCCGCCGCTCTGTTACATCAACGGATACAATTTCATCTAAAAACTTTCCTTCCTGTAATGCTTTGGCTGCCTTTTGATGACTTCTTACCGCAAAGGCGTCCTGATCTTGACGTGTGACCTGATACTTTTGCGCCACCTGCTCTGCCGTGTGTCCCATGCTCATATAGTATTCAGGCGCTTGCTCTGCCAAATGAGCATTCGGACGAATGGAGTGACCCATCATTGGCACCTGTGACATCGATTCGACTCCACCGGCTAAGATTGTTTCTGCCTGACCGAGCATGATTCGTTCACCCGCATAAGCGATTGACTGAAGACCAGATGAGCAGTAGCGGTTAATGGTGATCGCAGGTACTGTATATGGAAGCCCTGCTAATGCTCCAATATTACGAGCCACATTTAATCCTTGTTCAGCTTCTGGTGTTGCACATCCGATGATCAAATCATCTATCTGTCCGTCGTAATCACCGGCACGCTTTAATGTTTCTTTTACACACAATGCGCCCATATCATCAGGTCGAACATGTTTTAACGATCCTTTTTTCGCCTTCCCTACTGGTGTTCTCGCGCCAGCGACAATGACTGCTTCTCTCATTTTGACTCCCCCTTAGTTACGTAAAGGTTTTCCTTTGACGAGCATGTGCTGCATGCGTGCTTGTGATTTCACTTCTCCTACAAGACTTAAAAAGGCTTCCCTTTCAAGCTCTAATAAGTATTGCTCCTCTACCTCTGTTCCAAATGGCAGTTTCCCGCCGGAAATAACATGAGCTAATTTTTTAACAATGGTCATGTCATGCTCTGAAATGTATCCAGACAATCTCATATTTTCGGCCGCCAATATCATTGCTGCATAGCCTGTTTCTCCCATGACGGGCACCTTTTGCTTGAGCGGCGCACGATAACCCGCTTCATCAAGAGAGAGCACAAGTTGTTTCGCATCATAGATCAGGTGATCTCCGTTCATACTGATTCGGTCACTCGCGCGAAGCATGTTCATATCCCTCGCTTCCTCTGCCGAAGTGGACACTTTCGCCATTGCAATTGTTTCAAATGTTTTCATCGTGGCGTCTTGTATAGCGGTCTCTGGCGGCTTAGCTGATCCTTGAAGATGGCGAAGGTATAATTCTTTGTTTCCACCGCCGCCTGGAATCAGTCCAACTCCCGCTTCGACAAGACCCATGTATGATTCGCTGGACGCCTGAATAGCTGCTGCCGGCATACAAACCTCAGTTCCGCCTCCGAGTGTCATACCAAACGGAGCAGCAACGACTGGACGGTCGCTATATTTCACCTTCATCATTGCCTGCTGGAAGCGGCGGATCACAAAGTCAATTTCAAAGAAATTATCGTCCTGAGCTTCCATTAAAATCAAAGCAAGGTTAGCTCCAACACAGAAGTTCTTCCCTTGGTTTCCGATGACAAGCCCTCTATAATTCTGTTCCACCTCATCGACAGCGCGATTGATCATGTCAATGACATCTAGTCCAATGGCATTGCTTTTGGAGTGAAATTCGAGCAAGGCGACATCATCACCGATATCAATCAAGCTCGCACCAGCATTTTTAAAAATCACGCCCTGCTTCTTTTTCAATCTCGCTAAGGAAATATTCTTGTCGTTTCCTTTTTCCTGTTCATAAGCCCCATTGTGATAAAACGCACGCTCTCCATCAGCATTCTCTTGATAGAATGTATCGTGTCCTTCTGACAGCATGTCTTGCACCCACTGCGGGATGCTGTGTCCTTCTGCTTCCATGCGTTCGACTGCTTTTTTCACACCGATTGCATCCCATAGCTCAAATGGACCGTGCTGCCAGCCAAATCCCCATTTCATTGCGTTATCGATGGACTGAATATCATCCGCAATTTCGCCTGTTAACTGAGCTGAATAAAGGAGCACAGGTGCCGTCATGTTCCAGAGCAATTGTCCTGCACGGCCATCTTGATAAATAAGCGCTTTCAATTTCGCTTTCGTTCCCTTTTGCTGCTTTGCCATCTCAATGCCTGGATCTTTCAGTTTCGTTCGTTCTCCGTATGTGAGCGTCACAGGGTCAAGTTCTAAAATGGTCTTTCCATTTTTTTGATAAAATCCTTGCTCTGCCTTGCTGCCAATCCATCCTTTTTCAAGCATTCGTTCAATAAACTCAGGCAGCTGGAAAATATCTTTTTCCTTTCCTTCTACTTGGTCATATACGTTGCGGGCTACATGGAAAAACGTGTCGAGCCCTACAACATCAAGTGTACGGAAAGTCGCGCTTTTCGGTCTTCCAATGAGAGGTCCTGTGACCGAATCCACCTCTCCAATGGTGTATTTGTTTTCAAGCATTTCACGCACTGTCACAAGGAGTCCATAAGTACCAATACGATTGGCAATAAAGTTCGGCGTATCTTTCGCTTCAACGACGCCTTTACCAAGTACATCCTCGCCAAACGTTTTCATAAATTGGAGTACTTCTGGATCTGTTTCTTGAATAGGAATGATTTCTAAAAGCTTTAGATAACGAGCTGGGTTAAAAAAATGTGTGCCTAAAAAGTGACGTTTAAAATCCTCTGATCGGCCTTCTGCCATTTTTTCAACCGAAATTCCAGATGTGTTACTTGATACGATACTGCCTTCTTTGCGGTGTTCGTCGATGAGAGAGAATACATGTTGTTTAATGCTGAGCTTTTCAGTGACGACTTCAATGATCCAGTCAGCATCATGTAATAAGGAAAGGTGATCTGTGAGATTTCCCGGTGTGATGTATGATAGGTTTTTTGCTGAAGTAAGAGGTGCTGGCTTTTGCTTTAACAATTTTTTCATCGCTTCTTGACTTAATCTATTCCGAACACTAGGGTGATCAAGCGTTCGCTTTTTTGCCGTTTCTTCCTTTGTCAGTTCGTTTGGCACAATATCTAGCAATGTTACTGGTATCCCGATATTGGCTAGATGCGCAGCAATGCCTGAGCCCATGACACCTGAACCAATGACAGCCGCCTTGCGAATATGTTTGCCCATAAATATCCCCCTAAACATTTTGAATGAACAGTCATTCATTTTTTGTCCAAAAAAAAGCAATGCCTCTTTCTTTATCTTAAAAGATTTTCCGAAACAGTTCAAGAGCGGATTTCAAAAATTCACACATTCTCATGTGCCTTACTTTGCGGCGTATGAATTAAAGATGAGAGGGCATTGTAAGAATGGAGGTGATGTCCACATGTCTCGTTTGAAGAAAAACCCATCGAAAGCAGGCGTAAGTGCTGCAAGTGTAAAAGGAAACGCAGGTCCATCACAGGAAGCAGACCTAGGCGGCAAAAAGACTAGTCAAAATCAACAATATAAAAAGAATCAGTAAGGAAACAAAATCGTAAGGAGGAACACACCTTGAACAATCAGCAAATGAATATGCCCCCGCAAGTCATTTCAGTGAAGGATTCCTTGTACTTAGAGGATATGCTGAATTGGAACTTGATCGCTATGAAAAAGGCTCACTTTATGTCCGAGCATTGCCAGGACCAAACATTGAAACAAGAATTAAATCAAGTGGGCCAAATGCACCATCAGCATTACACACAAATTCTTCAGCATTTAGGCAGCTCAGGGCAAGGCCAGTCTACTGGCTTTATGCAATAGGAGGGAAAAACATGGAACAACAAAACCAACAAAAAATCGGGAATCCTCAAACTCCGGTTCCCACGACAACAAACATGAATGATCGTGATTTTGTCACAGATCTCTTGTCGACTGAAAAATATATCACAAGCGGATACAACACAGCGCTCAATGAATTCAGTCATGAATCTCTTTATCAGGATATTCAGCGAATTGCACTAGAAACTCAGAAAACACAAAGACATTTATATGATGTCATGTTCCGATATGGCTGGTATTCTGTTGAAGCCGCTGAACAGCAAAAGCTCCAGCAGGCGCACCAGAAATTCCAGCAAACACTGACAGAACAATCTCCATACGGACCATCACAGATGTCATAAAGAAAAACTGCCAGTATGGAGCTGGCAGTTTTTTAGCGATCTTGATTCGCTCGATGAGCTTCGTTCATTTGTTTGATCCGCTGAATTGTTTCTTTGATTTCTTCCTTAGCCTCTGGATACGTTTCATTAAAGTGCTTTGCTAGAGGCGGCATACTTTTTGCAATATGAGAATAGATTACCCACTGTTTCACATCTTGTTTCAGTGCGTCTGTTGATTCGCCAAGCAACAGCTCAGTATATTTCTCAAGCAAGCCTTCCAGCTTTTCGTCTAGTTCATTTCCCATTGATCTTCCGCTCCTTTTTTCAGAAAAAAGCCTGACTCTGTACGTAACAGATGTCAGGCTTTTGACATACGATTATCTTGCAGCGAGAAATGTCTCCGCTTGCGCTTGCTGCACAATACAGCGTCCTCTGCCATGCGGAATACATAATGGAGTTCCGAATAAAGGATCTGTTGTCACTTGGCAGTTCATATCAAAGACATTTTTCACAAGATCACAATTAATGACCGTTTCTGGTCTTCCTTCTGCATAAATCGTCTTGTCTTTAATCGCTACAAGGTGATGAGCATATCTACATGCGAGATTCAGGTCATGAAGAACCATGACAATCGTGCGCTGCTCTTTTTCATTTAAGTCAAACAGAAGGTCGAGAATTTCAATTTGATGCGTCATATCTAAATACGTCGTCGGCTCATCTAACAAAATGATATCCGTCTCCTGCGCTAACGTCATCGCAATCCATGCACGCTGCCTTTGTCCACCTGATAATGAATCGACCGTTCGATCAGCAAGGTCTTCCATCTTTGTTGACTTCAGTGCACGATTCACTGCTTCCTCGTCTTGCTTTGACCACTGCTTCAGCCAATTTTGATAAGGATATCTGCCTTGCTTCACTAGCTGATGCACGGTTAATCCTTCTGGCGCTTCTGGTCCTTGCGGAAGAATGGCGAGCTGTTTCGCTACTTCCTTTGTTGGTAATTTGGCAATGGAATGACCTTCAAGCAGGACAGAACCACCCATTGGCTTCATGAGACGGGCCAAAGAGCGAAGTAGCGTGGATTTACCGCATCCATTGCTACCAATAAATACTGTGATTTCACCCTTAGGGATTGATACATTTAGTTCATCTATGATCATTGTTTCTCCGTAGCCTAAGCTTAAACCTTCAGTAGAAATGGCACTCATTCCGCTCAAACGCTCCTTTTCTCATGCAAATTTTTTATATGAAATATCGTCTATATATAGACGCAAAAGATCACTTATCTCAATTTAGTGTATCAGATTTAAATGATCTTGAAAATCATTTTCAATTAAAAAATGAGAAAGTTCCGTTTTACTTCTTTTTTTGGAATGTACGTTTGGTCCCATCTTCAAGCTTCATATCGACCTGAATTCGCTGATAATCATCGTCTAAATTAAAAGCAGCTAATAGCTCATTTACATACGTTTCATTGATCTTCGCACTAGGAATCGACATATCATTTAGCTTCATCTTCATCTCGCGTAATGCTTCTTCACCTTCATAGCGGACACCGTTCATATGATCACGAATAAGTGCTTCTTCTTTTCCTTTCGCCTGACGATAGGTGGCTTCGTATAATTCGCTTTTCTGCCCGTATTGAACATGCAGGTGGAGATGCTCAAATGGAAGTTCCTTCATTTGAACCGCTGAGAGACTCTCTGCTTCTGCTTCCTTTGTTTGCTGGAGCGGCTCAATCGATTGACAGCCAGACAGCATAAAAAGCAGCACTCCTATTTGTCCCGCCTTCTTCCAACACATCATGTGCTACCTCCTATTTCTTATCATCGCTTTTTATTCTTCTCCATCCTTCTTTTCGTTATTCAATAAAAGAGCGGGCTATGGTAAATTGAAACAAAAAGGAGGTACGAGATGATGAAAAGGACAGCCATTGTAACTGGTGCCAATAGCGGCTTTGGCAAGCTCATCACGATAGGTCTCGCCAAGCAAGGCTATAAAGTGATTGCAGGTGTCAGGCAGGAAGCGAATGCAAAAAAGCTTGCTGAAGAAATCGAGCAAGCCTCGTTATCCGCATCGATACATATTGAAGCATTAGATGTGACAGACACGCAGTCAATTCAAGCATTTCAGAAAAAGCTACATGCTTACGCCCCAATTACCCTGCTTGTCAACAATGCAGGAACAGCCTATGCGGGTTTTGCTGAAGAGGTTCCTGTTAACACGTACCGCCAGCAATTTGATGTCAATGTCTTCGGAGTCATGGAAGTGACACAAGCCGTCCTTCCGCTGATGACAAATGGTGCAAAAATATTCAATATGAGTAGCATCAGCGGATTAATGGGAATGCCCGCACTTTCTCCTTATGTATCCTCCAAGTTTGCTTTAGAGGGCTACACAGAGAGCTTACGCATTGAACTGGCCTCGTTCGGTATACAGGTAGCCTTGATCGAGCCAGGCTCTTTCCAAACGAATATTTGGAACACGTCTATGAACGAGCACATGTTGCAGCCAGAGGAAGGCTCGAAATACATACACATCTATCAAAAAATGATGGCTCATATCAATGCCCAGAAATCAAACTACGGGGACCCGCGTGAAGTCGCAGATCTTGTGATTCGATTAGCCGAGAAGAAGCGACTGAAAAAGCTGAGATATCCAATTGGGAAAGGAGTGCGGTTTTCATTTACAGCAAAGCAGCTCCTGCCTTGGAGCATGTGGGAAAAGATCATATTACGTACACTCTCTTCAAAAAAATAAGCATAAAAAAACAGGTAGACCTTTAACGTCCACCTGTTTTTTCATTTATTCAGTTTCAGACTGTCCGAGGGTAATGTCTAGGTTCTTGTTTTTCCCTTCACGAATAACAGTCATTGTCGTTTTATCGCCGACTTTTGTTTCTTTGTACAAAATTTCTTTCAGCTGAGAGCTATTCGCCACGTTTTTTCCTTTAAACTTGATGATGACATCTCCAGACTTCAAGCCTGCTTTTTGTGCAGGTGATCCTTTTGATACATCCTTTACGTAAATCCCTTTGCCGATTTGTTTATCAAATAGGCCGAGCGTATTTTCTTGATACGTTTCAGGCACTTGCTCAAGGTCAATCATTTGTACGCCAAGGTAAGGACGTTCAACCTTTCCGTTTTTCAACAGCTCATCTACAATCGGTTTGACATCGTTACTTGGAATTGCAAAGCCGAGTGATTCCACACCGCTTTCGCTAATTTTTAAGCTGTTGATACCAATGACTTGACCATCTGTATTGATAAGCGGTCCACCGCTGTTTCCTGGATTGATCGCTGCATCTGTTTGCAGTACATTCATTTCCACCGTACCAGATGACGTGTTCGCTTCAACTGTACGATCAAGACCACTAATAATCCCTTCTGTCACAGTACCAGAGAACTGAGCACCAAGCGGGTTCCCAATTGCGATCACTTTGTCCCCAGCACGGAGCTTAGAAGAATCACCAAAGCTCGCCACTTTATCAATGCCGTCTGCATTGATTTCTACAACAGCTAAATCTGTCATCACGTCACTGCCGACAAGCTTCGCTTCTTTTGTTTTTCCGTCATAAAGTGTGACTTTCAGTTTATTGGCACCCTCGACTACGTGGTTATTTGTAATAATGTACGCTTTTTTGCCATCTTTTTTAAAGATGACACCAGAACCCGTTCCAGCTTCAGCTTCTGTTGAATCACCGCTAAGGCCAAACGAATTTTGGGTAGATTGATAGTTTGAGACTCCCACAATGGTTGGCTCTAAATCTTCTACCATATCAGAGACATTCGTGGCATTGGTAATTTGTTTTGTTGAGAAATTTTCAGAAGCTGCAGGTTCACTTGACGCTGTTTGCGTTTGAGTGTTTGCTGCTGTGTCCTGTGACTGCGGCAAAAGCGGTGTAATGCCAAGCACAAGGCCTCCGCCAATAATTCCTCCAAGGATCGGACTGAGCCATGCTGCTTTCCGCTTTTTCTCCTTTTTCGACACACGGTCATCCCCCATTTGAGGAGAATGGTTTGTCACACTCTCCTGAGTGGCAGAAGCTTCGTTTTCATGAGGTTGAAAAACGAGTTCCTTTTCTTTTTCAGGTTCGTCTATTTGTTTCTCATTCTCTTGATGTACATCTTCTTGTTGATTCAACTTCTTCTCTTCATCTTCTCTTCGGAAATCCATCGCTTACACTCCTTTACATCATGTTCATGACTTGCTTGATTCATATGTGTAGATCGGACTCATGTCCTCTTAATGGCAACATCATTGAAAATACTACATGACAATATGTCAAATTATATAATACTTATTCATAGAAAAAAAGCAAGGTGCGCACATTCGTGAAAAGCACCTATTGATCTGCCTTTTGTCTATGCCCTTTTTTCCCTTGAGCTTATCATAAACAAACATTATGGGATAATGATGAGAAGAATATGTGAAATTGTGAAAAAAGCATGTGATTGTTGACATGCCGCCTTTGTATCCCGTTATAATGACGGTGAGAGGATGTGGAAGACTTTGTCGTACACCATTTATTTAGTGGAAGATGAACAAAACTTAAACGAACTTTTAACCAAATATTTAGAAAGTGAAAATTGGAATGTCTCCTCTTTTTTAACCGGAGAAGCGGCACGCGAAGCAATGGATAAGCCGCCGCATCTATGGATTTTAGATATCATGCTGCCTGATACAGATGGCTACACACTGATTAAAGAAATCAAAGCCGCATCACCTGACGTACCGGTCATTTTCATTTCAGCACGCGACGCAGATATTGATCGTGTCCTCGGTTTAGAGCTAGGGAGCAGTGACTATATTGCGAAGCCATTTCTTCCGCGCGAGCTGATCATTCGGGTGCAAAAGCTGCTTGAGCTTGTGTACAAAAACAGCGATACTCCGCAGCAGCAAAGTGTCACACCCGTCTCCTCCTATGTCATTCATGAGGATGTAAGAGAGGTGTATGAAGGAGATCAGCTGATTAACTTAACTTCTAAGGAATTTGACTTGCTGCTTTTATTTACACATCATCAAGGACATGCTTTTTCTCGTGAAGATATTCTCGTCAAAATTTGGGGACACGATTACTTCGGGACAGATCGTGTGGTGGATGACCTTGTCAGACGATTGCGCAAAAAAATGCCCGACTTAAAGGTCGAGACCATCTATGGATTTGGCTATAGGATGCTAAAAGGATGAAGAACAAACCACTCGCTTTTCAAATTTGGATCGTCATCTCTGGTATTTTGCTCACCATCTCGATTGTCCTGATCATTCTATTTTCCAATACATTACGAAATTTTTTCACGAATGAAATTTATAAAAATATCGAAAATGAACAACAGGTTCTCACAGAATATCCGTTGAACCGAGACGGCTCGCCAAAGTCGACACCGGAAAACCGCTCGGTGCAGCACATTCTGATTCCGTCAGATGAATTAAACCAAATGGCGCAGTTTTTCCCGCACGCCTTTATTGAGAAAATCCAATCCTTTGTGAAAAAACAAAAAAGCGCAACGAAACGCTATTCTGAAGAGGTGAATGGCCAGCACATCTTTTTTGTCATCAAAAAAGTATCAACAGGCAATACACAATATATTCTTTTGTCTTATGCGCCAGACTCTTATCGAGATGACCTTTCCTTTACGCTGTTTAAACAGCTGATCTTTATCTTGGGCACCGTTATTTTATTAAGCTGGATTCCATCGATTTGGCTTGCCCGCTACTTATCCCGTCCAATCGTTGCGTTTGAAAAGCACGTGAAGCGGATTGCACAAGAGGACTGGGACGATCCTGTCATCGTTGACCGGCAAGATGAAATCGGAAAGCTTGGTCATACCATTGAAGAAATGAGACAAAAACTCATTCAAAAGGATGAAACAGAACGGACTCTTTTGCAAAATATATCACATGACTTAAAGACTCCTGTCATGGTCATCCGCGGCTATACGCAGTCGATTAAAGATGGTATTTTTCCTAAGGGAGATCTTGAACAAACGGTGGAAGTCATTGAAGGTGAAGCGGAAAAGCTTGAGAAGAAAATCAAGGATTTGCTGTACTTAACAAAGCTTGATTATTTATCAAATCAACACCCTGCACATGCTTCCTTCCTACTGAGTAATACGATGCTGGAAGTGGTCGACCGAATACGCTGGTCGAAAAATGAATTACAGTGGAACGTGGACTTAGATGATGAGGCTACTCTTGAAGGCGATCCAGAACAATGGAGCAAATTATTTGAGAATGTACTAGAAAATCAACTTCGCTACGCAAAAAGGAAAATTGATATTCAAATGAAACAGGAAGAGGATCAAATACGCATTGTTATTCGTAATGACGGTCCTCCAATTGAAGAACATATGCTATCCAACCTATACGAACCTTTTAGTAAGGGAAAAAAGGGCGAATTCGGTATTGGATTAAGCATTGTCAAAAAAATTCTCTCCATGCATCAAGCGTCTATATCAATTGAAAATGATGATCTAGGTGTACGTTATACGATCACGGTACCAAAGAAGAGACTGTAGGTTTTTGACCGCAGTCTTTTTTAGATGAATGAATACCCATTGAAATCACGGTATGTGGCTTTGATTTTCTTGCCAGCTTGATACATCCATTTCTTTTCAATGGTTGTCTCTTTCGGCATTTTGACTTTTTCTACTTGAATTCCTTTTGTTCGCAAGCGTCTCATCATATCATCGATTTCTCTCATGGAACATCATCCTTTCACATTTTTTGACCAGTTGGTCACCTTACTTTATAATATAAAGAATTACACTGTAAAAAACAAGTTACAATCTGATTAATTTTTGAAAACTTTCGTCGTTTATGACCGATAAGTCACATCTCTTTGCGCACGTTTCCTAAGACATTTGTCTCTCGGTAAGAAAGGATGACATTCATATTGAAGAAGAAAGAGAAAATGATCATTGAGGCCGGCATGAAATTGTTTGCCAGTAAAGGCTACAATACAACGTCTGTTCAGGAAATTGCGGATGAATGCCACATGTCAAAGGGTGCTTTTTATCTTTATTTTAAATCAAAGGAAGCACTGCTCATTTCAATCTTACATTACTATTACGATAAGGTATTTACCCGGATCCATGAGGTTCAAACAGAGGGAGGCACACCAAAGGAAGCCTACCGTAAGCAGCTCACTGTCTACTACGATAATATCTTGCAGCAAAAGGATTTTATTAAAATGCAGCTGAGCGATCGAGCACTGCCAATGAATGAAGAAACGCAGCAGCTCGCAAAACAAATCAGACTTGCCACCATTCAGCTTCACATTGATAACATTAAGCAGGTATATGGAGATGCAGCGATTCCTTATATGGCTGATCTTTGTTTGACGATTGAGGGAATGAGCCACGTTTATTTCGAGCTTGCGATTTTATATGATTTTCAGCTAGAGGCTGAGGAGCTAGCCGCAACGATGATTCACCGTATCGATGATTTGATGGGCGGTATGATGGAGCGACATGATCTTCCGCTCATCTCTGTAGATCAAGCGAGCGATTGGTTTGGTCCTATTTATGAACGGTCATTCGACCCGCTGACAGAATCTCTTTTAAAAGGATTAAGAGAGCAGGCTGAAGCACACTATGAAGTGAAAGACGAGCCTGATTTATTTGAAGCACTCGGCATTCTAGAAAATGAATTAAACAAACAGAAACCTAGACAAGTCATCGTGAAAGGCATGCTGCATCAATTAAAATTATACGCACCGCTCCAAACCCACTCTGAATCACTTTTGCGTATTTTGAAAGAAGATCATTTGTAGAACCCAAGTCACAACCTGGGTTTCATTTTTGTCCACATCACGTTCAATGAAAAAAACCAGGGGCAGCCGCCCCTGGTTCTTATTTTGCTTTCGGTGTCACCATTTCTTCTGGTTTCACAAACTCTTCAAACTGCTCTTCTGTTAACAGCTCTAATTGAAGTGCTGCTTCTTTTAACGTTAAACCTTCTTTGTGAGCAAGCTTTGCAATTTTCGCTGCATTTTCATATCCGATGTGCGGGTTAAGTGCCGTCACAAGCATCAATGAATTGTTCAAGTTTTTCTCGATTGTTTCTAGGTTTGGTTCGATTCCAACTGCACACTTGTCATGGAATGAGTTCATGCCGTCAGCAAGTAATTCAACTGATTGCAAGAAGTTATAGATGATAACCGGCTTAAATACGTTCAGCTCAAAGTTTCCTTGGCTGGCAGCAAAACCGATCGTTGCATCATTCCCCATAATCTGTGCTGCAATCATTGTTAAAGCTTCACTTTGAGTTGGGTTGACTTTACCTGGCATAATGGAGCTTCCTGGCTCATTTTCAGGAATGATCAATTCACCAATTCCGCAGCGAGGACCACTTGCCAGCCATCTCACATCGTTGGCAATTTTCATTAAATCAGCTGCAAGTGCTTTTAGGGCACCGTGTGCATACGTAATTTCATCATGGCTTGTCAGCGCATGGAATTTGTTTGGTGAAGAATTGAATTTTTGACCTGTCAGCTTGCTGATTTCCTCAGCGACATATTGACCAAACTCAGGATGTGCGTTAATTCCTGTACCAACAGCTGTTCCGCCAATCGCAAGCTCTCTCATTTTTTCAGTTGATTCTAGAATCATTTCTTTTGAACGGTCCAGCATGTACACCCAGCCGCTAATTTCTTGACCTACTGTCAGTGGAGTTGCGTCTTGCAAATGCGTACGACCGATTTTAACAATCTCTTGATATGCTTTTGCTTTCTCATCAAGAGTCGCTCTTAATTGATCAATCGCAGGCAATAATTTTTTGTACACAGCTAAAACAGCTGCCACGTGCATAGCAGTTGGGAATGTGTCATTTGAGCTTTGGCTGCGGTTGACGTCATCATTCGGATGAATGCTGAACTCACTATTTTTATCTTTCAAGTAAACAGTTGCTCTATTTGCAACGACTTCGTTCATATTCATGTTACTTTGTGTCCCGCTACCTGTTTGCCATACAACAAGCGGGAAATGCTCGTCATACTTTCCGCTGATGATGTCATCACATACAGCAGCAATTGCTTCTGCTTTTTCGCTCTCAAGGTTGCCAAGACGTTCGTTGGCAATCGCTGTGCTACGTTTCAAAATTGCAAACGCATTCACAACTTCCTTTGGCATTTTCTCAGAACCGATTTTGAAATTTTCTTTGCTTCGTTGTGTTTGTGCACCCCAGAACTTGTCCTTTGGCACCTTGATTTCGCCCATTGTATCTTTTTCGATTCTAAATTCTGTCATTATGTATCCCTCCATAGCTTTATACACTCAACTCTATTCTATACAAAAAACCAAAATCCTTTAAGCGTTTTCAATTAAAATTTTATCTTTATTTTAATTTTAGTTCAATATAAACGCGGACATCTTTCGAATATTTGTATTTTGGGTTTGTTTTTCCGTAATCCTTTGATGTATATGTCACTTCATAATGCTTGTCAAACGACTGTAGAATACGGTCAATCTCCTCTTTTGTTCCTGCTAAACGAATTTGTGCCATCTTGTTTCCTCCAAAACCCTCATTCTTTCTTTTACCACAAAATAATGTAACACAGAATATTGTTTTTTCAAGCAGGTAATGCTAAGAAAAAGTTATTTGAGGCGGGTGATCATTTTGAATCAGACTCCATTGAAAGAGCACTTATACGATAATCTCTCCGTCATTCTCCCTCAATTAAAGGAAATGGATGATTTAGTCCATGAGAAAAAAACGCTGCCTCACGGGCAGGTTGTTTACTATTTATACATAAAAGAAATGAACGAAAAGATGGAGATTCAAACCTTTTTAAAGCTGCTTCTCCAAGATCATACGTCTCTTACAAAAGAGAAGCTGGAATCTAATTTATCCATGATGACGACACGTTCGGTGAAGACCTCTGAAGAATTGGTCGATGCGATTTTTGAAGGGCATTGCGTGGTGCTGATTAATGGATTTCAGCATGCGTATATTTTAGAAACGCATGGAACAAAGAAACGCAGTTTAGGGGATTCTACATCTGAAACAGTCGTAAGAGGGCCGAAAGTTGGCTTCATTGAAGATTTAAACACGAACTTAGCTCTCGTGCGACAGCGCTTGAAAAACCCTGACCTCAAAACAGTTAACATGAAGATCGGGGAAAAGAAATACACCCAAGTGACCATCATGTACATTGACGGTATCGTCGAAACCTCTGTTTTAAAAGAGGTAAAAAAACGGCTCAAACAAGTCACCATTGATGATATACAAGACTCTGGTGTTCTTGAGGAGCTCATTGAAGACAATGTGTATTCTCCTTTTCCGCAAATTCAAAACACAGAACGGCCTGATAAAGTCGCCTCTGCTTTGAACAATGGGCGAGTCGCCATCTTTGTCGATCATTCGCCTTTTGTGTTAATTGTACCTGCTTCGCTCGCGACGATTATGCAATCACCGGATGATTATTATGAAAGATGGATCGCCGCCTCTCTCATTCGTATGCTGCGGTTTACCTCGATCTTTCTGACATTATTTTTATCAGCCATTTATATTGCGCTTGTGTCGTTCCATCAAGGACTTTTACCAACAACTCTAGCTATTTCGATCTCAAGTACAAGAGAAAATGTCCCCTTTCCGCCTATTGTGGAGGCACTCATCATGGAGATGACGATTGAGCTTCTGCGGGAAGCCGGCTTAAGGCTGCCAAACCCGCTCGGTCAAACGATCGGACTTGTTGGCGGGGTTGTCATTGGGCAGGCAGCCGTTCAGGCTCATATTGTGAGCTCAATCATGGTGATTATCGTCAGTGTGATGGCCCTTGCGTCCTTTACTGTTCCTCAATACGGGATGGGCATGTCCTTTCGTGTGCTCCGCTTTGTGTCCATGTTTGCTGCGGCTACCTTTGGTTTATACGGGATTGTGCTGTTTATGCTCGTACTTCTTACTCATCTCACACGGCAAAAAAGTTTTGGCACACCATATTTCTCACCAGATTTTGTGTTCAGCTATAAAAACGAGGACAATTCCATTATTCGATTGCCCTTAAAAAATCAACAGAAAGGAGAACGAGATGGTCAATCATAAAGAGTCGATATCAAGCTATCAGGCAAGTGCCATTATTGCAAATACAACACTAGGCGCAAGTATGATGATTCTGCCAAGAGCAATGGCTCAGGCTGCGGCTACACCTGACGGCTGGATTGCACTCTTACTCATGAGTGTCATTTACATTGTGTTTATTTTTGCAAATGTCCTGATGATGAAAAAAGTCCCCTTCTCCTCATATTATGATTATACGAATGAGGGACTTGGAAAATGGATTGGCGCGCTTGCCAACCTCTTGATTATTATTTATTTTCTTGGCGTTGCTAGCTATGAAGTACGGGCTATGTCGGAAATGGTGAAGTTCTTTCTGCTTCAAAACACACCTGTAGCGATGACAATGATCAGCTTTATTTTGGTTGGTTTTTATCTTGTCATTGGAGGGATTGGTGATTTAGCCAGGCTATTTCCTTTTATTCTGATTGTGACGCTCATCATTTTATTTGTCGCTTACGGACTGAGCGTGCAAGAATTTAAGCTAGATAACCTCCGTCCCGTTTTAGGAGAGGGATTCTCCCCTGTTTTCAAATCTTTGAACGCATCAGCCATTTCGTTTGTGGGCATTGAAATGATGCTGTTTATGCCTGCCTATTTGAACACGCAAAAACACACCTTTGCTTATGGTACAGTCGGCTTTTTGATTCCTGCGATCATCTATATTTTCACCTATATTCTTGTGGTTGGTGCGTTCACGGTGAAAGAAACGGCGACTTTGACTTGGCCGACCATTGCCTTATTTCAATCATTTGATATTCAGGGGATTTTTATTGAACGAATTGACTCCTTTTTGCTTATCGTTTGGCTGATTCAGCTTTATACAAGCTTTGTCGGATATACATTTTTTGCTGCAATCGGGGTGTCTAAACTGACCAAGTTTCCTAAAAAAGTGGTCCTTGTTTTAATGGGAATTGTCATTTACTTTGCAGCGATTTTTCCAAAGGATGTCGATACAGTGCGAAATTATTTAACCTATGTGAACAACCTCTTTTTCCTGCTGTTCGGCATTCTCCCGTTTCTCTTATTTATCATCGTGTTTTTCAAAAGGAGGCGGAACACAACATGAAAAAGAAAGTAGCTGTTGCTCTTTTGACGCTGGTTCTATTAAGTGGTTGCTGGGATAGCACAAATATTGAGGAGCTTAACATGGCGATTGGATTTGCAGTAGACAAAGGGGACCAAGGGAATAAATTAAAGGTATCTATGCAAGTCCTCGTTCCTCAAAAGATCTCTCAGGAATCAAACATCAAAGACCCTACGAAAATCATTGAAACAAACGGGGATTCTGTGCATCAAATATTCCGCACAACGGCGCTGAAAAGCCATCGCATTTTCGCACAGCAGCTACGGGTGTTATTGTTTTCTGAGGAACTCATCAATGAGAATGATTTCGACCTCGTCATTAATCAATTCATTCGAGACAATGAAACGAGGAGAGGAGGCCTCGTCTTTATGACCTCTAAGAATCCTGGAGACATGCTGAAAATCAATGACGACGGACAGCCAGCCTCTACGACCTTATACGATCTTTCTGAGAATAGAAAATCGACCATTCTCATGTTTAAGACTGTCTCATTAGGAGATATTTCTTCTGCCATGCAAAACAATGTATCTTTCGCTATTCCGAAAGTCAGCGTCGATCAAGGAAAATTAATGCTCGATGGAGCCTCTATTATTAAGAATAAGCGATTTCTCACCAATATCTCTCCGTTAGCAGTACAGTCATACAATCTGTTAACTGGAGACGGACTGGGTGGAGTCATTGAATTTGAATATGAACACAGCAGCTACTCTTTTGAGATTTTCAAACTCAAGCACCATATTAAAACCAATAAATCAGCCAGCGGAAAATATCAATTTGATGTGTCAGTGGAGCTTGATGGACGATTGTCTGAGGATTGGAATGAACGTGAAAACGCTTTTAATGAAAAGTATCTCAGAGAAATTGAAGGCGTTGTCAAGCGTCGATTAGAGACAAGCGTTAAAGATTTCATCGGTGAATTACAGCATGAGATCAAAGCAGATATTTGCGGGTTCTATCAAAAGGCGAGTATTGCCTACCCGAAGGATTTTCGAAAAGAAGCAAAACATTGGGATGAAATTTTTAGTGAATCAGATATTCGTTACAAAGCAAATGTGAAAATCCGTGACTTCGGGACTAAGGGCGCAACACAATCCTTATAGAGTATGTTAAAATGGTAAGAAAAAAAGGGTGTCAATCATGAAACGAGCTTTACTTTCGGCCGGCATTCTATTTTTGATTCTAGGAATACTCCTGTTAGTCGTTGTATTCATGCAATCAAAAGAAGATTTCTTCATTGAAGCCGACAGCTTTTCGAGCACATTTTTGATCGTGATTTATTATGGACAAACCCCTGCGCTCCTTCTTGTTGGAGGCGGTATATTCGTCGGACTTTCACAGATCATTGGTTTGCAAGAGAAAAAGGCAGCATTGGCAAAGGAGAGCGTAAAGCTATTATCCGAGATGAAGAAAGCCCTAGAAGACAAATCGGCCGAGGAGCAGGAGGCTTTTCCAGTTCCTGAGCTCCATCAACTTTCCGAACGTCCGATCACAGGACAGAAGGACTAAATTTACGCATGTTCTAGCAGCTTTCTTTTGAAAGCTGTTTTTTTATTTTATTGAATCAGCTTATGACGATGCGCATACACAGCCGCTTGCGTCCGGTCTTCTACATCGAGTTTGGAAAGAATGTTTGTAATATGTGTCTTCACTGTTTTAATTGTAATAAATAGTTCCTCAGCGATGACTTTATTCGATTTCCCATCGGCAATCAGCTTCAAGATTTCCATTTCCCTTGCTGTTAATGCATCATGAAGGATCGATCCATTTGAGGAATGACGAAGTTTATTCATCACCTTTCCAGCTACTTTTGATTCTAGTCTTGGTTCGCCGATACTTGCAGACCGAATGGCATCTGCAATTTCTCCTGCCTTGGATGTTTTTAACAAATAACTTAAAGCACCTGCTTCAATCACTGGATAAACTTTATCATCGTCAATAAAGCTCGTCAGAACGATAATTCGTGCATCTTCAATTTCCTGACAAATTCTTTTCGTTGCTTCGATGCCATCCATGCCTTCCATGACAAGATCCATTAAAATGACATCTGGCCTTAATTCAACTGCTAGCTCTACACCTCTTTGTCCATCTGACGCTTCACCAATGACTTCAATATCAGCCTGTGCCTCTAAAAAAGCAGCAAGCCCCATTCTCACCATTTCGTGATCGTCGATTAAAAGCACTCGAATCATCGAACGTTCTCTCCTTTTCCTTCATCAAAAATGGGAACCTTCACATCAATTTGTGTTCCTTTTCCTTCAAATGACATAATCTCTGCGACACCGCCTACTTCACTTGTTCTTTCACGAATTGATTCCAGTCCGTAGGAGGCCGTCTTCACATGATCGGTTTGAAAGCCGATCCCATTGTCGATAATCTTCAGCTGCACCTGCCGATTTCGAATGAGCAGACGCACCGTCACCTTTGTCGCCTTTGCATGCCTGAACACATTTGACAGGGCTTCCTGTACAATTCGGAAGAGGTGATCCTCTACTCCTTTAGACAGCGGAACATCATCTTCTATTTCCCAATCAATATCAATCGGCTGCTTTGCTTGAAATTCATTTAGGAGCTCAATCAAGCCCTTTTTCAAGTCTTTTCCTTCAAGGGTGATCGGTCTGAGATGAAGCAAAAGGGCACGCATTTCATTTTGTGCATCGCCAGCCATTCGTTCGACTAGGCGCATCTGCTTTAAAATCTTTTCATCCTTTTCCTTCATGACTTCAAGAATCGCAGAGGTCATCATTGAAATCGCAAATAACTGCTGGCTGACCGCATCATGCAGTTCTCGTGCTAAACGCTGACGTTCTTCTGAGACGACCGACTTTTTCATTTGCACCTGCCATTCTGCCCGCTCATTCGAGAGCTTTTGCAAAGAGGCTACTTGACCTTCCACTCGTTTCGCCATTTCATTTAATTGATCTGCCGCTAAGCCAATTTCATCGTCGCCAAGAGACGGCAGTCTGTATGCAAAGTTCCCATTTTCAAACTTTAAAATCGACTCTACAAGCTGATCAAGACGCTTTTTATGCTGATAGCCAAATACATGTGAGGCAGAAACCCCAATGGCAAGACTAATGATCAGTAAAATACAAAAAAATGGGATGCCGAACCAGCGGGTAGAGAGGAGAATCATCGGATCAAGCTGATAATAAAAAAACATGGGCAGCATCGTCATGATGACAACACCAAGCGAGATCCCTACTCCAAGACGAATAGATTGCCACTGGATACCTAGATGGAGTTTCCTCATAAGTATCTCACATCCACATCTCCGATCAGTAAAGAGATGGAGATTTTCACTTTTCGTTTACTCTCATCGTAATTGTCGGTCATCACATACACTTTACTGCCGAATCCGCTTCTTTTTTCATCAATAATTTTCATATCACCAATGGCAGCTGAAGCACTCACACATACTTCAATATCCTGCGGTACGAAAATATCCACATCTCCGATGAGCCCGCTTATCACGATCGTGCTCTCTTCTTCTGCGATGATGGCCTTTGATAAGTCGATTTTGACATCCCCGATAAACCCTGAAATCGTCAAATCACTTAATTGAAACGGCTTTTTCATCAGCCTGACTTCACCGATAAAAAAGTCATGCTCCTTGCGCGGCTTTGTCTGGCTCTTTGTTTTCTTTTGCTCGCCCTCTTTTTCAAGATTGACTTTCAGAGAAGGCTTATCGCCCTCCGATGCTTCCTTTTTATCGACATCAAAAACGGGTTTGTTTTTCAATAAGCGATAGCCGGCATATATCAAAAAGGCCGCAAATAAATATCCTGTGAGACTAAATGTAATATTGAGCAGGAATTTTAAAAAGAGAAAGCCGGCAAAAATATAGGAAACTGAACCGAGCCAACGTTTGGATCTTGAGTGCAGCCAATAGCCTGCCAGCGCAAAAAACACGGGCCAAAACAATTCGGCTCCGATCCCAATAATTTTGAGAAATAGATTAATACCAAAAATCACGACAATGATGCCTAAAATTTGATTCCTTGAAAAACGCAGTTGACTCGCCTCCTTCCTTTCTTCCGTTCATTACCGCAGCTTTAAGTTTCCACTTGTCATTTCAATATCGACTAAGTGTGTCCCTTTTCCCTGCGTACCTGTAAAGCCTCGACCTTCACTATCTGCTTGATCAAAATGATAGGAGTGATCCACACTTCCACTTGTTTTTTTCACTTTGACGTTAAAATCTCCTTCATCCGGCAGGTTAAATTTTGCGCTGCCTGATGTCATGTGAAAGGAGACAGGTGATTCAATGGTATCAAAGCTTGCCGTCAATCTACCACTCGTCATTTCTAGCTGCAGTTCGCCTTTGACATCTTTAATATCGGCACGGCCTGAGGTTGCTCCAATATCACTATTTTTCGCATCGATGTAAGACACAGAGAGTCTGCCGGATGTCGCTTTGATTTCGACATTGTTTGCTGAGAAATTCTCGGCATTGAGGTTTCCGCTTGTTGATTTAAGCGTCACATCTTGAAGAGACAGTTTCCCTTCGCCGTCCACCTCACTGACGCCGCTTCCACCCGTAATCTTCACATTTTTATGATAATCTGTTGGAATTTTGACTAAGAGTTCTCCTTTTTCAAATGAAGAGAAAAACAAGAATCCTTTATTTTCAGCACGGACGTTAAATGTACTGCCTGTTTGTTCCGCATACATTTTCCCTTT
The DNA here is from genome assembly GCF_038601465.1 of Bacillus sp. FSL R7-0672. Lineage (NCBI taxonomy): Bacteria > Bacillati > Bacillota > Bacilli > Caryophanales > Bacillaceae > Bacillus > Bacillus sp. FSL R7-0672. The sequence continues at coordinate 2,974,817 of NZ_CP152010.1, forward strand.
TCCACCTACGACCATCACGGAAATATCGGAACGATTTTCAGGCTTTACCTTCACGCGAAATCCAGAAAGAGAAATATCTAATTGATCAATTTCATCTTTTTTCGCTGAAGCTGTTGTGACTGCTTTTTCACGGGAGAAACTCAAATGAAAGAGATCTTCGTTTTTGAAAAGCATCCCAATCATTAAAAAGACACCTACAAGTATACAAATTAGACCGATTAACCGCTTCATTCATACCATCCCTTTATCTTCTGACCTTTTCATTATAAGGAAAAGCGAAACAGAAAGAAATCAAATATCGGAAGAAAAATCCTGCTTTTCTTCCGATCTGCCATTGATTTCTTAGTTTGCTTGCTGCTCAGGCTTCTTCTCCAGCTTGAGCTTCTGCCATTCTTTTTCAACCTCATCAGCATAGTCTAGATGAGCATATGCTCCTTGATCCTCAAATTGTGTATAGCTGCCCGCTTTTGTCTCCATTTCTTCGATACGGTTCTCCATTCGAAGAAATTCTTTATATGCACTTTCACTATCTACTTTATTCATAGATTCGTTCATATGCTGCTTTGCCTGTGCGGCATTTGCTCTTGCTATGAGTGCCTGCTTCTTGTCTTTAATATCACGCAGCTTCGTTTCTAACTGCTGCAATTGCTCTTTCAGCTCTTTTAATTGTTTCACAGATTGCTGATAAGCTTCCTGATATTCCTGATGCTTTTCTTCAAAATACTTCATTTCTGTGAGCGCTTTTCGTGCTAATTCTTCTTCTCCTGCATGAAATGCCAGCTCAGCCTGCTTCTTTCTTTTATCAGCAAATGCTTCCGTCTCTTCTGCTTTGCGCAGGAAGCCTTGTTGAATCGTTTGCTGTTTGATGATCGCATGTTTCGCTTTGGCAATATCGTCCTCCATATCACGAACGTACTGATTTAGCATGACACGTGGATTCTCCATTTTATCTAAGCCCTCATTGACCGTTGCAACAAACATATCTCTCATTCTTCTGAATACCATTTGAATTTCCTCCTCTTATTTTTTCTTTAAAAAATCTTCCCATTCTTGATCAAATGACGTGTGCATAGGTTCTTCCATTTTCGGTGACGTGTTTGGCTCCATATATGATCTACTTGATGATTCTTTTGCCTGTTCACCATTGATCATCGTCCAGCCGAAGTAGAGAAGCCCCCCAGCCAATGCGATTCCAAGGATAAACGGCAGAGCTTGCACAACGATCATGACACCAATGACTGCTAGAATGACGCCGAAGGTTTTACTGCCTTTTTCATATTTCTTTACACCTACATAGATGAGCCACGCCCCAATCAGAATCGGGATCAGCCCTCCTAGTGAACCACCGAAGAAGATGGATAGACCGACAAACATTAAAATCGAACCGATGATGGTTTTACTTGTTATTTTCATCTTCATGCCTCCTTTCTTGCTCCTTGCTTTTACTATAGTCAAAAAAGAAAGCTGGCAAAACGTGTCGCAGATTGATCTTTCGTTGCGACCAGAGTCGTAACTTCGCTCAGACTGAGCGGTAGAATCCAATAAAAAAGCACTCTTCTCATTTGAAGAGTGCTGTTCTTTATTTAGACCGAAATACGTTTGCACTTCGTTCATATTCAACATCCGCTTCACCGAGCCGATGATTCACGATTCGGGCAGCTGCAAATAAATAGTCAGAAAGCCGGTTTACATATGTGAGCGCAACTGATGGAATCTCCTCCTGCTTCGCAAGCGTCACCATATGCCGCTCTGCTCTTCTGACGACTGTCCGCGCCACATGTAAAAGAGCTGCACCTTCCTGGCCGCCCGGTAAAATAAACTTCGTGAGTGGCGCGGCTTCTTCTACATAGACATCCATTCTTTGCTCAAGGACTGATACAGACATTTCAGTTAATTTACCTTCTTTCGGTGGTTTCACTGCTGCCAAATCACCGCCGCAGTCAAACAGCTCGTGCTGTATCACAATCAGCTCTGACAAAATGTCTTGAAACAATTCGCCATGCTGACGTAAATGTGCATGCGCGAGTCCAATGAAGCTATTCGCCTCATCTAACGTGCCGTACGCCTCTACTCTCACATCATCCTTATCGGCTCTCCCGCCGATCAAGCCTGTTTGACCTTGATCCCCTGTTTTTGTATAAAGTTTCATTGGTGTTCCTCCTTGTCTATTGCTTTGTCCTTTTAGTATAACCTGAAGTGAAAAGGATGTATTTGTTTAACTAAAGTACTGTAATCGCATCATAAACAAAAAAGCGAACCCTTTGGTTCACTTTTAAATGGCATTCAATGAATAAAGAAGAAGGTGCACTTTCTGCTTTAATCTTTCGTGTAAATGCTCATCATCTTCCGTTTCTTGCATACCCGCAGCAGCGATACATAGATGATGAATGAACATGCTCGTCTCCCGTTTCATCATGTGGACAAGCTGCCCCATGAGCTGAACAGACGATCCGTCTGATATAGACTCTTTCAGTACAAGCCAAATGGTCAACTCTTCTTGATGACGCATGCCGTAAAGCACCATGTCGTCGTCTGTGTCTTCAGCAGCAAATTGTTTTAGTCCACTTGTTTGATCGTAAAACAATAGTCCTTCACGATCATCCAACTCGTCACGAAGCATCTCACTTCCCGTTCCGAGAGACCTTTTCCAAAAGAAGCCGCCCTTTTTCTGATGTGAGGAAAGGATGCGGAGCGGCTGTTTGAGGGAAAACGTCATTCCTTCTCCGCCATACGTTTTCCACCCATCCGCTAACTTTGCATTTGATGCTACAGAAGCCCCCGCAGGTTCAATGGTCAACTGAGGGTTTGCCCTTCGCGGGTGTTGGAGCGGTGTTACATCTGTTTCATATACACGGTTGATTCGCTCAGGCGTCAAGACGTGATACGGCAGCCCTACTATTTCTGTCTTCCCTTCATCAAGTAGCAGCAGCCGATCACAATACAAACTGGCGATGTTCACATCATGAAACACACCGATCACCGTCAACCTAGAGGAAGTGGTCTCTTCTTTAATTAAATCAAGCAAGTCTTTTTGATAGGCCAAATCAAGAAAACTGGTTGGTTCATCCAGCAATAAATATTCAGGCTGCTGGGCTAGTGCCTGTGCCAAGTACACACGCTGCTGTTCTCCCCCGCTTAGCTCATGAATAGATTGATCCTTAAATTGAGCAACATCCGTTTGTTCCATTACTTTGTTTACGATTCGCATATCCTCTTGGGTAACAGATTGTAGCCATCCTTTTTGATATGGATAACGACCGAATTGAACCGTTTCTTCCACTGTAAATGAGAAGGCTTGGTCCGTTTTCTGCGGTAGAACAGCCATTTTTTGCGCAAGCGCCTTTGGACGATAGGATTGAATCAGTTGACCGCTCAGACGTACCTCACCACTATCAGGTTCCAGCAACCCAGAGATCATTTTAAGCAAGGTCGACTTCCCGCTTCCATTTGGACCAAGTATACCGAGAAATTCCCCTTGCTTTACCTCAAGACTGATGCCGCGTATGACCTCTTTCTCTCCATATCCACCTTTGATTTCCTTCACTTGAATCATAGATGCGTCCCTCCTCTATATTTACGGATGAGGATGATGCCGAATACAGGGGCACCAATTAACGCTGTGATGATGCCGATCGGCAATTCAGTCGGCTCAATGATCGTACGTGATAACACATCTGCTAAAACGAGAAAGGAAGCGCCATTCAGCATAGACAAAGGCAGGAGGTGCCGGTGGTCTGTGATCGCTAAGAGGCGAATAAAATGCGGAATCACAAGTCCCACAAATCCGATCGTACCTGACACCGCTACTGCACTACCAGTCAGAATCGATCCAGCAAGCAGCACGATATATTTGCTCCTTTTCACATGTACACCTAATAGCTTTGCTTTCTCCTCGCCATACGTCATGACATTCAAATCTCTCCCAATCAGCATTAATGCAAAGGTCCCAACCAGAAAGAAAGGAAGGAAAAGCGCAATATAGCGCCAGCCCCTCATGGACACACTGCCAAGAAGCCAATGAATAATCTCTTTTAAATCATCACCCGTTAAAGCAATCATTAATGATATAAGCGCGCCCAAAAAAGAGCTGAAAATCACTCCTGTTAAAATTAAAGAGGAAATGCTCATCCCCCGATGAACAAGACGCGCAAAAAAGAGGACGAGACATAGGGTCACAAGCGCTGTTATCATACTGAAAAAAGGGAGTGTGAAACTGCCGAGCAAAGGGAGCTGCAAACTGAAAAATAGGGTCGCGACGGCTCCAACTGATGCCCCTTGAGATACACCCAGTGTATATGGGTCAGCAAGAGGATTTTTTAATAAACCTTGAAAGGCTGCACCAGATAACGCCAGCGCTGCTCCGACTAGTGCCGCTAATATCACTCTCGGCAGCCGGATATTCATCATAATATTGCGATCAATTGAATCTATTGTGCCTATCTGCACACCGAATAGTTCATGAACAAATATACGGAGAATAGAAGGAATGGGAATCCCTAAGCTTCCAAAGGAGATTCCCATTCCAATGCTCACCACAAGAAGTAAAGCACTTAGTGTGTATGCGATGATGAATTTATTTGAACGTGTCAGGATAGATGCTTTTCGCAAGAGCCTCGACTCCTTCAACCAATCGCGGTCCCGGTCTTGATGCGAGATCCGTATTCAATTGAAAGACTTGTTTTTCCTTCACTGCTTTGACCGCATTCCAGCCGTCTCTCTTTTTCAGATCAGCTAAACTGGAACCATCAATTGTGATGATCACGTCAGGGTTTCGTTTGATAATTGATTCCTCTGTCATTTGTACCCAGCCAGTTTGATCACCAGCAGCATTTTTCGCATGGATAACAGAAAGCATTTCATCCATAAATGTATGAGTACCTGTTGTATAAATTTCAGGAGTACCTGAAACTTCAACAAAGACTGTTTTTTGTTTGTCTTTGGAGATCGCTTCTGCTTGTTTCTTGATGTGATTCAATTTTGCTTTCATCTCGTCTACAAGCTTTGTTGATGCTTCTTTTACACCTGTTGCTTCACCGATCATATTGATCGATTTGTACACATCCTTAAAAGAAGTGGCATCATTTACAGTCAGTACTTGAATTCCTGCATCCTCTAGCTGTTTAAATCCCTCTTTTGATCCCATCTGTGAGGCATGAGCTAGTACAAGATCAGGCTTTAATGAAATCACCTTCTCGACATTGAATTCAAGTCCGCCAATTTTCTCTACCTTTTCAACTTCCTTTGGATAATTGTCAAAATCAGATCGTCCAACCATTTTATCTCCAAGACCAAGCGCATACGCAACCTCTGTATTACTTGGAATTAATGAAACAATTCGTTTAGGCTGTTCTTTGATTTCGACTGTTTTACCAGCTGCATCTTTAATCGAGACAGGAAATGCCGCAGTCGTTGTTTCGTTATTTTGTGAACTCTTTGCTTTATGATCTGTCTCAGCACCTGCACATCCTGCTAAAACACCCATCACAAGCAGGAGCGATAGCCAAATGGCCGTTAACTTTTTCATGAATGAACCCCCTGATTTATGTACTGCTTGACGAAATCTCTTTCGTCAATTCTTTTCTAATTTCGGGAATATTATACTACAGTGCAGATAGGTTGTATATGTGATTTCTAAAAGCGTCTTTTTCGTTCTGATAAAAGAAAAACAGCCTCTAAAAAGACTGTTTTACGCCCATCTATTTATTAATTTGTTCCCCATTGATGACAACTTTCTGAAATGAAGGCGCTACTGCATGCTCCAAAGAAAGTGGATACGTCACATGATCTATGACGCAATTTTTCATGTTGAAGTTTGTCACGGGGGAATGTGAGTAGGCGGCTATTTTCACACCATATCGTCCGCCGCTGCTTTTCAGTCCTTCTACTTGAATATGACGTACAACAGGACGATGTGGACCCGCATCCCCTTCCTCATACATCATGTCGATACAGACCACTTCATGCTTTAGGCTTTTGACTGTGTTGTTTTTAAAGTAAATATGTTCAATGGTACCACCTCTGACAGAGTTGGTTTTAATCCGCAGTGCCCGGTCAAGATTCGGACTATCCATGACATTATTCTCTGCATAGACATACCTTACCCCGCCAGTGATTTCACTCCCAATCGTCACTCCGCCGTGTCCATCACGCATCTTATTTCTACGAATGACAATGTTTTCAGATGGAATCCCTATTCTCCGTCCGTCCTCGTTCCTTCCAGATTTGATGGCAATACAATCGTCGCCATTATCAAAATAACAATCTTCAATGAGCACATTCCGGCAAGACTCTGGATTGACACCATCTGTGTTTGGTCCATGCCCGATAATATGGACTCCACGGACAATCACATTTTCACTTAGTACAGGGTGAATTTGCCACATCGGTGAATCCTTCACTGTCACTCCCTCAATAAGAACTTGCTGACATTGGTAAGGTTGGATAAAGCTTGATCTTAAATAATGCCCTTCTCCAAACACTCTTTCTTCTACTGGTATTCTTTTTTCAGCCATGTCAAATAGAAGCTGACGATCTCGATCTTGAGAAGGCTGGCCATTCGTGCCATATTTCCAAGGCCACCAATGATGCTCATCCCCTCTGCCATCAAGCGTTCCAGCTCCTGTAATGGCAATGTTTTCTGCATGGTGTGCATAAATGAGAGGTGAATAATTATAAAGCTCAACCCCTTCATATCTTGTCAGTACAAGCGGCAAATAGTCCTTTCGGTTTTGGCTGAATGCCACATACGCTTTCTCATGCAAATGCAATTCTACATGACTCTTCAATTCTAGCGCACCTGTCACAAACGTCCCTTCTGGAATCAGCACACGTCCCCCTTTCAAACGGTGCGCATCATCAATGGCAGACTGGATAGCATCTGTTGAAAGCTCGGTCCCCTTCGCATCTGCACCATAATGAACCACATTAAATTCACGATCAGGGAACAGCGGTGCTTTTATCTGCTTTAACACTTGATCGATTCCTTTTGCTTCTTTGTCTTTCTTCCCTTGCCTTGCTAAACGAGTGAGTCCGATTCCTGTGAGTACCGTTCCTGCTGTGATATACATTAAATCCCGTTTTTTAGACATGTTCTCATCCCCCAGTCGCCTTAAAGTGTGACACCTGTTTTGAAAATAGCCAGCTCTCTAAAATTGTTTTTTTCATGATTTAATCGCTTTCCGCTCGCCACATCAATGACAGTTGAAATGAATTTTTCTAACACAATATCTTCTTGTACATCTTCAAGCAATTCTCCCGCATTAAAGTCAATCCAATGTTTTTTTGTTTCATATAAGGCTGTATTCGTCGAGACCTTCATTGTTGGGACAAACGTGCCGAATGGTGTCCCTCTGCCTGTTGTAAAAAGGACAAGCTGACAGCCAGAAGCGGCAAGAGCAGATGAAGCAACCAAATCATTCCCCGGCGCACTTAATAAATTTAAGCCCTTTCGCTTCAGCAATTCCCCATATTTCAACACATCTTGAATGTCAGAAGTCCCTGCTTTTTGTGTACAGCCGAGAGATTTATCCTCTAATGTCGAAATTCCACCTGCTTTATTTCCCGGGGAAGGATTTTCATATACTGGCTGTCGATGATCCATGAAGTATTGTTTAAAGTCATTGATCATTTGCACAATATTGTCGAAAGTCGCTTCTGATTCCGCTCTCTCCATTAAAATCGTTTCAGCTCCAAACATTTCGGGCACTTCTGTTAACACTGTCGTGCCTCCTTGAGCAACAATAAAATCGGACAGCCTTCCTAAAAGCGGATTTGCGGTAATGCCGGAGAATCCATCTGATCCCCCGCACTTCAAGCCGATTTTCAGCTCAGATAACGGGACCTCTTCACGGTGATCTTCTTTCGCTGCCTCATAAATTTCTTTGAGTAAAGCGACTCCCGTCTCAATTTCATCACCTACTTCTTGGCTTCTTAAAAATTTCACTCTCTCACGGTCATATTCACCTAATGTAGACTGAAAATCTTCAATATCGTTATTTTCACAACCAAGTCCGAGGACGAGCACTCCTCCAGCATTGGGATGCTTCACGGCATTTTGTAAAATGGTTTTTGTATTTTCATGATCGTCCCCAAGCTGTGAACATCCGTAATTGTGCTTTAATACGAGTGCTGTTTCAAACGGATGGATGCTTCCGCCCATTTCAGCGGTAAAAATTTGGATGATTTGATCGGCGATGCCATTTACGCATCCAACGGTTGGGACAATCCAAAGCTCATTGCGAATCCCGCTTTCCCCGTTTTTTCGTTTATATCCTTTAAATGTAAGATTCGTTTTTTCATAGGGGTTATCTGTGAATGAAGGCTTGTATTCGTAATCAAGCTTGCCTGATAGATTGGTTTTGATGTTATGTGTATGCACCCATTCTCCAGCAGAAATGGCAGTCGTTGCATGCCCAATGGGGTAGCCATATTTCATGATATTCTCTCTTTGCTTGATATCAGCCAATGCAAACTTATGACCTTTGGCGATGGTCTCTTTTAAAACAACGGAATGATCTTGATGCTGCAGCTCCTCCCCTTGTTCAAGTACTTTTAAAGCAATACCGACATTATCTGAAGGGTGAATCACAATAAAATCTTTCATGCCTTCTCCCCCTGACTTTCATAATGATGTTGCAGCATTCGTTGAACAGCCGCTCTCATCCCTTGCTCCTGTATGAAGGTAAGCTGATCAGCTACAGCGTGAACCAAATCATTTATATCCGTTAAATTTCTCCCCCATAATGACTCACATGATAGAATCTTAGCTGCGATCGCTTCATTAGATTGGTTCTCTCCTTCAAAGGCTTCCTTCATGAAAACCAGTACAGTCTCATCATCCTTTATCTTATCTGCATGTGATCTGTAAAAAAAAATGAGGCTACTGAGTGAAAACACGAGTTTCATTGGCAGCTGTTTCTTTTGCTCAACATAATCAAGCAATGACGGAAGAATACGGGTTCGAAACTTAGATACACCATTGAGCGCAATATCCAGCAATTGATGCTTCACAAATGGATTGCAAAAGCGATCCCAAACCGATTGTGTATAAAGAAGAAGCTCATCTCGAGAGAGCTCAAGCCCTGGCAGCACTTCCTCCTCCAGCATCCGCCGGATGAACGTACCAACATCCTCATCATCCACAGCCTCTTTTACAGTTTCTACCCCGCATGAGTAAGCGATTGGCACCATCGCTGTATGGGCACCGTTTAAAATCCGTACCTTACTCATGCGATAAGGCGCAATATCCTCTACAAAAAGGACATTTAAACCTGCTTCTTGAAAGGGTAGCTCTTTTTGTACGAAGACGGGTGCTTCAATAACAAAGAGCTGATAGTATTCTGCCGTGACAAGCAACTCGTCGATATACCCCTCTTCCTTTTGGACAGTTTCAGCTGCTTCCTTAGAAAACCCAGGAACAATCCGATCCACAAGCGTATTACAAAACGTATTAGCTTCCTTGATCCATGTGATAAACGCAAGCGGCAGATCCCACTCAGCTGCCATGTCTATCACATATCCCTTCAAGCGGTCACCGTTATGTTCGACCAGCTCACATGGAAGGATGATCAGCCCTTTTTGTTCATCTCCAGCAAATGCTTTAAACCTGTGATATAAGAACGCTGTCAGCTTTCCTGGAAAACTCGCTTGCGGTCGATCCTCCAAGCGATCCTCCTTTCTGAACATAAGTCCTGCCTCTGTCGTGTTGGAGAAGACAAAACGGAGATCGGGGTTTTCAGCTACTTTTAAAAAAACATCATAATCCGTATAAGTACTGATTCCTCTGCTGATCGATTGAATGACCATGCGCTCATTCATTTCTTGCTGGTCATGATAGCCCTGTATACATAATGTGTATAAGCCATCTTGTTCATTTAAAGCTGCAACAGATCCTTTTCTCGGAGGAACAACAACAGCTCTTCCTTTAAAATCTGTGCAGTCGTTCAGCTTTTGGATGTGCCAATTAATAAAGCCTCGCATAAAATTCCCTTCACCAATCTGCAAAATCGTTTCTGGATACTCAGGCACCGGGTATATGGTTTTTGATAAACGTTTCAAATGGATTCCCCTCTCTACAATTTATGCACACGTGAACATTTTTCTATAAAAGATGCTGATTACTGCACCTTTTTGACTGAATCTCTGATCATCAACTCTGTGTGGACATACACTTTTTCCATATGATCCTCTTCCTGCTCTTCACCGTTTATGACCGATAGGATGGCTTCTGCTCCAAGTGCACACATTTTTTCGATTGGCTTTTTTACCGTGGTCAGTGCAGGCGTGGTGTAGGATGAAAATGCAATATCGTCAAAACCAATAATAGAGACATCGTCTGGACACGTCTTGCCCTTTGCATATAAAGCATTCATCGCACCAATGGCCATGTCATCGTTAGAGCAAAAAAGCGCTGTTGGCGGATGATCAAGTGTCAGCAGGGATTCCATTGATTCATAGCCGCTTTTCATATGGTAGTCACCCTTGATCATATATTCTTTTTTCATAGGAATATGGTGATCAATTAACGCTTGGAGAAAGCCAGCTTTTCTCTCCTGAGTCGATTTAAAGCCTTCTTTTCCTTCAATGATGGCGATTTGTTGATGGCCTTTCTGAATGAAATAGTGCGCTGCCTGGTATGCTCCTTGACTATCATCTGCTAATATATTCATCACTTCATTACTTTCTACACGGCGGTTCAGCACAATGATTGGAATGCCCTGTTTCTTGACATGATGGATAAACGCTTCATCGTGCTCGCTTTGACTCATCAGCAAAATGCCATCGTAGCGCTGTTTATGAATGGTTGTGTAATCGTGAAAATCGTCAATACCCCTAACAAACAGATTGTAATGCTCTGTCATGACGCTATTGACGCCTTTTAACGCATCCACAAAGAAGCTTGAGGATGTGCCTTCTGTTAAACTCGTAAAAAACAGACCGATTGTAAACGATTTTTGTGATACAAGGCCTCTGGCATGGACATTTGGTGAATAATTCAGCTGTTTTGCAATCGACAAAATCTTTTGTTTTGTCTTCTCTTTAATAAAAGGACTGTTATTCAAAGCCCTTGATACTGTGGTATGAGAGACATTTGCCAATTTTGCTATGTCTTTAATTGTGACTGTCATGCTATTCCGCCTTTTATGATTTTTTTCCATCTTATCATAAAACCGCTTTCATTTTCTCGCCTTTTTCCTCATGTGATTTTACTTTGATGATGGAGCTGCTTTGCCCGGTCAAATTGAAAATATCGCTTCGCATTTTCATAGCTGATTCCTTTCACGATCTCCCCTAACAGCTCAATGTCATAGGGCACTTCTCCTTTTTCTACCCAATCCCCGATGATATCACAAAGCAGTCTTCGGAAATATTCATGCCTTGTATAGGACAAAAAGCTTCGTGAATCTGTCAGCATCCCGATAAAACGGCTGATCAGTCCGATACTGGAAAGAGCCATCATCTGCTCTGTCATTCCTTGCTTCGTATCATTAAACCACCAAGCTGTGCCGTGCTGCATCTTCCCAGGTGTCTTCCCGTCTTGAAAGCTTCCAGCCAATGTTGATATCACTACATTGTCCCTTGGATTTAAGGAATACAGAATCGTGTTTGGCAATGCATCTTCTTGTTCTAAACGATCTAATATTCGGCAAAGCGGCTTTGCAATGTCTTCGTCATTCATCGCATCGTACCCCGTATCTGGTCCAAGCCTCTCAAACATTTTCGTATTGTTGTTTCTAAGTGCATTGATATGAAGCTGCATTGCCCAGCCACGCTCACAGTAAGCCTGACCTAGCATAATGAATGTCTCTGTTTTAAATTTAATCTTCTCTTTTTCCGTCAATGGATGATCAGACATTCTTTTATGAAAGATGGTCTCCACTTCTTCTTGTGTCGTTTCTTCATATGTCATTTCATTAATGGCATGATCCGAGATCAAGCAGCCGTGTTCATGGAAAAAATCAATTCTCGCACGGAGGGCATTCAAGAAGTCTTGGTAGGATTGTATTGGGATAGCTGAAGCCTCTGCCAGCTCATGAACATATTTTTCAAACAGATCATTCGCTATATCGAGTGCTTTATCAGGTCGAAACCCTGGAAGCACTTGTACAGAAAATCCTTCTTCCCGCAGTTTTTGATGATATTGAAGTGAATCGACCGGATCATCTGTTGTCACAACGGTTTCAACGTTTGATTTCATGATGAAGTCTCTCGCCCCAAATCCCTCTCCTTGCAGCTTTTCATTGATTTTCTGCCAAATGATATCTGCATTTTTTTCATTTAATAGGTATTCGACTCCGAAATACCTTCTCAGCTCTAGATGGGTCCAGTGATAGAGCGGATTTCCTATGGTCATAGGGACGGTCTTCGCCCACGCCAAAAATTTATCATAATCAGATGCATCCCCCGTGACGTGCGTTTCAGGGATGCCGTTTGCTCTCATGGCACGCCATTTGTAATGATCTCCATAAAGCCATGCCTCGGTAATATTTCGGAAGGTTTTATTTTCATAGATGTCTTTAGGACTTAAATGACAATGGTAATCTATGATTGGAAGATCCTTTGCAAACTCATGGTATAACTTTTCCGCCGTTGGACTGTTTAGTAAAAACTGCTCATCTAAAAAGGCTTTCATCAAATTCCCCCATCCCTCTTATCGTATGAAAATAATTTGTTCACGTTAACAATTTAATTGTAATCGTTTATAAAGTTGATTTCAATCCTAAAACAGGAAAAAACGATCTCCTTAAGAAAGGAAAATCGTTTTTTGGCTATTTTACAGGAGGTGATTTTTTTAGGATAATCGCAATAGTTGTTCCTGCACCTGGTTCACTTTCTACTTGAATATCACCGTCATGCAGCAAGACAAGCTCTTTTGCTATTGCCAGACCAAGTCCTGTTCCATTCGTTGGGTCATTTGTATTTGTCCCTCTATAGTAGCGGTTAAATAAGTGATCGACCGTTTCTTGTGCCATTCCGCATCCGTTGTCTTTCATTTCGATCCGAACTTCTTCATTTGTTTCAGACAAAACAGCTGTAATATGCGTGCCTTTTTGGTTATGCTTGACTGCATTCGCCAGCAGGTTCTCAATCACTCGTCTGAACCAAGCTTTGTCGATCTCAAAGATGACACCGTTAGTTTGATCTTCAAAAGAGGATGAAAAATCCTCAGAAAAAGAGCTTCTTGAAAACTCGTCCATAATAGAGGCTAAAAATTCACCCAGCTCGACCGGCTTTCGATTAATAGGCAAGGCCCCATTTTTCAATCGATACGTAAGGTTTAAATCTTCAATCAAGGTCGACATGTATTCTGATTTCTCACGAATCACCTGTCCCATTTCCATGACTTCTTCCTTGGACCATTGATATTGATCAGATTCAAGCATGAGCCCGTAGCCGTAAATCGTACTAAGGGGTGTTTTCAAATCATGCGACAATCCTGCAATCCATTCTTCCCTTGTGGTTTGAATTTTTCTTCGGTTTGCTTCATTCTCTTTTAATGTAAGCGTGAGCTGATCCATTGTTTTTAGAATATCCTCAAATAATCGGTATTCCCGCTTAATACGACCTTTTTTATTTTTACTAATTGGAATTCCTTTTCTATTTGTTGGTTCCTGTAATTTATTTCTAGATAAGAAAATCAGCCAGCGGATAATGTGATAGATCGGCAGTCCATAGCGATACGAGTACCATAATGTCATGACGATAATAATCGTAATCGCAAGACCTGCAATTAAGATGGTCGTATATTGATTTAAAGCGTCTGTTTCTTTATCGTATAATCCATCTGGGCTGTATACTTTATTTGGTACAGAAATAATGATATACCGGTTTTTATTCACCCTGATATAAGACAGATCACTTCTAAACTCCCAAGGCTTTGATTGATACTTGAGCAGTTCAACATCTGTTACCTCATGTTTCAAATTGGTATTGGCTCGAATACCTTGTAAATATTCCCCTTCATCATTGAACAGATGCACCGATCCATTCATTCTCTTCAAGAATTCTTTCGTTTCAACCGAATATTGAGAGAGTGCAGCCAAGTCTTTCTCGTGCTGCTTCAGATAATTGGCGACCTTTGTGCTGTTTGTTTTAAACCCATATAGCACGATAAAGCTTTTTTGATCAATCTCAATTGGCCAGAAGTACATCTTATAATCTTTGAATTGTCTTTTTTCAAAGATCTTGATCATTTCATCCTTTTGATAGGAAGTTGGAATGGACTTAGGGCGGTGATAGCTATAGACGTTGTGTTTTTTTGAATCAATGACTTGCAGCCAGCCGTCTCGTTTTCTCACTGCTTGTTTCAGCTGATCATCAGCTTCCATTTCTCCATCCTCGTTAAAATAAAGCCAGCTCATGAGTGTATCTCCATCAGCTTTTGTTAAACCGGTTTCAGCCATGTTCTCGTAGTATTTTTTTAAATATAAATTATCAGAGAACGTATTTCCGATGATCAAAATGGCAATCACAATAAACATTTGTCCAACAAAGTGAAAGAAGAGTTTTGCTCGTAAATTCATAAATTATTTAAGAACCTTTGCTGGGTGCGGTATAAATTTATAGCCCATACCACGGATCGTCACAATATATTCTGGCTGACTCGGATCTAACTCGATCTTTTCTCTCAGCTTTCGGATATGAACCATCACGGTGTTGTTATCACCATATGATGGGACGCCCCATACTTTCTCATAGATTTGATCTTTTGAAAGAACCACATTCGGATGATCACAAAAGTACTTCAGCAAGGAGAGAAGCTGGGCTGAGCATGCAGTCACCTCTCCTCTTACTTTCAATTCGGCTGAATGAGGATGATAGGAGAAATGGGCATATTCATATCGGCTTTGGGCATCATCTTGGTCTTCCTGCAAGGAGATATAAGTTCGGTTTAAGTGAGCCTTAATTCTAGCCACTAGCTCTAGCGGGTTAAATGGTTTTGTAATGTAATCATCTGCCCCCTGCGCAAAGCCGGTCAGTTTATCTACATCAGACGTTCTTGCAGTTAAATAGAAAATGGGCGCTTTCGTATATTTTCTCATTTCAGGAAGAACATCAAAGCCAGACTTACCAGGCATCATCACGTCTAGAAGTAAGAGGTGGATGTCCTCGTTTTTGACAATATCTAATGCTTCATCTGCATGGTAGGCTTTATATATATGCTTGAATCCTTCTTTTTTTAATACGCGTTCAACCATTTTGACAATTGCTTCTTCGTCATCTGCAATCAATATTTTTGCTGTTTCCACGCATCTCTTTCCTTTCTAGCTATGATCTCTAACCGTATATTACCATTGTCTAAAGTAAAAAAGTACCTCTTTTCTGCATAAAAGCGAAAAATATCAACTGGAGAAAATGGAAACACTAGGTATTTTCGAGGACACAAAAAAACCCGGTAGTCACACCGAGTTCCTTGTCCATCTATTATCCATTCACAGCTTCTAGCTTTCTTTCGTGATTCATTAAGTCATATGTTAAACAGATCGGCTTATTTGTTCTAGGATCAAGTACAATTTCTGCATCAATGTGGAATACCTGACCAAGCACCTCTTTGGTCATGACCTCATGAGGCGACCCATCTTTGATAACTTTTCCTTGATTGAGGGCAATCATGTAATGAGAAAAACGTGCCGCATGATTTAAATCATGAATGACCATCAACACAGTTCGTCCCTGCTCTCTGTTTAACCGTTCTAACAGCTGAAGAATTTCGAGCTGATGTGCAAGGTCCAAATACGTCGTCGGCTCATCCAATAGAAGCAGTTCTGTTTCCTGGGCAAGTGCCATCGCAATCCATACACGCTGACGCTGTCCACCAGAAAGTGCTTCAATTGGCCGGTCATGAAAAGCAATCATACCCGTTTCTTCAAGTGCCCATCTGATGATTCGTTTATCTTCATTTGATAAGCGTCCAAATCCATTTTGATGCGGGAAACGTCCATATGACACAAGCTCATAGACTGTCAGCCCGCTTGGTGCTTCGGGAGTCTGCGGTAAGATCGCCATTTGTTTTGAAATTTCTTTTGTTGGCGTTTGATGGATGGCCTGGCCATTTAAGTAAACAGCTCCTTGATTGGACTTCATGATACGGGACATTGTTTTTAAAATCGTTGATTTCCCGCACCCATTCGGTCCAATCAATGTCGTCACCTTGCCTTTTGGGATACTGATATTTAAATCGTCTACAATCAAACGGTCATTATAGCCAATACAAAGCTTTTCTGTTTCGAGCGATTTCATATGTTGTACTCTCCTTCCTTCTTAGTTCGTTTTCATCAATAAGTAAATGAAGTAAGGTGCGCCTAAAGCCGAAACGACAAGACCAACTGGCACCTCTGATGGTGCAAGTATGACGCGGCCAAGTGTATCTGCCAGTAATAATAGCAATGCGCCAATCAACGCGGAGGCTGGTATCATTCCTTGATGCTTTGGTCCAACAAGCTTTCTCGCCAAGTGCGGTGCGGCTAACCCTAGGAACGAGATACTACCTGCAACAGCGACACTAGCACCTGCTAATGCAACAGCAATCAGCATAAAAAAGCTTCTTTCTTTATGAACCGAGATCCCTAAGCCGTAGGAAAGCTGGTCACCCAAATTCATGATATTTAAGTAGCGTGCTCTTACAACCGCTAATACAAGGAAAATCAGCATCCATGGCAGGACAGCCAGGACATACGTCCAGCTTGAGCCCCAAATGCTTCCAGATAACCACACAATGGCTTGGTTAAAATCATTTGGGCTCATTTTTAATTGAATCACCACAATCGCTGCTGAAAATGCAGCATTGACACCAATACCAGTTAAGATCAAACGAACAGGTGTGATGCCCTTTTTCCACGCTAACACATAGATGAGAAATGCAGCAAAGCCTGCACCTACAAAAGCGAAGAGCGGCAGTACAAAGATCGTAAAATCACCTAGGTTTGACATCGTACCTTGGAAAGCAAAAATAAACAAAACCACTGCAAAGCCTGCGCCCGCATTGACACCAAGAATGCCTGGATCGGCTAAACCGTTCTGAGAAACACCTTGCCAAATCGCTCCTGATACAGCGATAGAAGCGCCAACAAGTAAAGCGATGACCATTCTTGGAAGTCTGAACTCGAATAATACAAGCTCATCCATTTCACTTCCGAATCCAAAAAATGTTTTCAATGTATCCATCGGAGAAATGCGAATTTCTCCGGTATTTAAACTAATAAGGAACACAGCCACGATCGCCAAAAAGATCATGAGCATCGTTCGTTTGTATTTCTTTTTCTTTGCCTGCTGCACCATTTCCATCTAAATCCCGCTCCTTTCACGTCTAGCTAAATATAAGAAGAAAGGAACGCCTATAATTGCAGTAATGGCACCGACTGGCGTTTCAAATGGGGCATTGACCAGCCTTGCAGCAATGTCTGCATAAATTAACAGAACCGCCCCTAAAATAGCTGAGCATGGGATAATCCATCGATAGTCAACTCCGACCAAGAAACGAGTGACATGAGGAATCACAAGCCCGATAAAGCCAATAGAACCGGCCACTGAGACAGCAGCACCTGTTAGAAGAATGACGACCAATATTCCAAGTACCTTGACAGTTTTCGTGTACTGTCCAAGCCCTTTTGCCAATTCATCACCTAAGCTGAGAACAGTGATCGAGCGGGCAAGAATCATTGCGATGATCAGCCCCGCAACCGCAACTGGAATGATGACCTTAATATTGCTCCAATTCACACCAGCCACGCCGCCAGCATACCAAAAGCTCATGTCTTGAGCGACGTCAAACCGGATGGCAATTGCTGAGGAGATGGAGCTTAAAAGTGCCCCAACAGCCGTACCAGCTAGTGCGAGCTTCACTGGGGTCAATCCACCTTTTGAAAGAGTACCGACACCAAACACAATAGAGGCAGCGAGTGCCGCACCAACAAATGACCAAAGAATTAATGTAAAAGAAGATTGTCCTGGGAAAAAAGCAAACGCAATGGCAATCGCAAATGCAGAGCCATTTGTCACACCCATAATTTCAGGAGACGCAAGCGCATTTCTTGTCATGCCTTGCATAATAGCCCCCGATACGGCTAAAAAGGCACCGACGAGTGCTGCTCCAATTGTACGAGGCAGCCTTAATTCCCGGATGATTTGATGTGAAGTTTGTTGTGGATCAAAATAAAAAATGGCTTCCCACACAGTGTGCAAATGAATGTTTGCCGCTCCTAATGATACCGATAAAAAAAGACCAAATGCTAAAGCGATGATTCCTATGATGACAACAGCTGCTGTTCCAAAGGGCTTTGTGACAATATCCATTGCATCGTCTTTGGCCGGCAGCTGTTTATTCGATTGTGAGCCCAAAACCAGTCTCTTCCTTTCCGTTCAAATCTATTCCTCATTAGTGATAATGATTATCAATCTCGAAGTCTAGTATATCACTTTCTTTTCTTTTTGAAATCATTGTTCTGAACATTTTCTTTATTTTCATCAAAAAACCGTGAGAAATTTACCATTTTTCTTTAGGACCTAAAATAGCCGATGCATTTTTCATCCCATCATGTTACGATACAATTGAAATTGAGAATCATTATCACAATAAAGTGAATAGGAGAGAATCTTTGTGAAAAAACGATCTGGATTTCTTTTGATTTCCTTAGCCATTCTTATGCTGTTTACAGCTGCTTGCGGCAGCACTTCAAATAAAAAATCTGGCGCCAACCAGAATGACACAATCACTTATCAAGATGTCAAAGGTGAAGTTAAACTCCCTAAAGATCCGAAACGAATTGTTCTTCTGGCAGAAAGCTACT
This sequence comes from Bacillus sp. FSL R7-0672, assembly GCF_038601465.1. NCBI lineage: Bacteria > Bacillati > Bacillota > Bacilli > Caryophanales > Bacillaceae > Bacillus > Bacillus sp. FSL R7-0672. The sequence goes on from NZ_CP152010.1 coordinate 2,993,602, forward strand.
ACGGAGACCTCGTGACACTTGGCAAGACACCGATTGCTACAACTGCCCCCATCTTTAAAAACCCTTTCTATAAAGGAAAAGCGGATGGTGTTAAAAACCTTGGAACAACCCCTTCTGTCGAAAAAGTAGCCGCTTTGAATCCAGATATGATTATCGCTTGGGGAGAAGACGAGAAATTTGATCAATACAAAAAAATTGCGCCAACCGTTGCCATTAAATACAATCAATATTCCTTTAAAGATCAGCTAAAAGAATTCGGTAAAATGACAGGTACACCGAAAAAAGCAGCAGAATGGATCACGAAATGGGACACCAAAATTGCTGAGGTAAAGCCTAGAGTAACAAAAGCGATCGGCAGCAAAACCGTTTCAATCGTGTCACCTTTTGATAAAGGTATCTATATCTTTGGAAACACCTTTGCACGCGGAGGCGAAATTATTTATGACGAGTTGAAATTACGTGCGCCAAAGGCAGTTAAAAAAGATGCCATCGACAGCGGGGTCGGCTATGCAAACATTTCCCTTGAAAAGCTGCCAGAATACGCAGGCGACTATATTTTCACTAGTCCATGGAGCGGTTCAAAAAGTAAAGGAGACCAGGTGTATGAAAGCAGCATTTGGGCATCACTTCCTGCTGTACAAAATAAACACGTATTTGAAATCGATCCTGTCGGTTACTTCTTTAATGACCCAGTGTCACTAGAAGGATAGCTTGAGTTTATTGTGGACCGTTTAACATCTGCATCATAAAAAAACGTTTCTCCACAAGTGAAGAAACGTTTCCCTTATTCTGTTCCTTTGGCAAATCCTTTTGACATGAATGGATAAAGCAAAATACCTACTAAGAACAGACCGATGCCAAGTCCAAATGTTTTCAAATCAGCTGTTCCAGAAATAATGACCCAAGCGGAATACCCCATCGCTACAAGTGCAATGATTCCGTCTCTTGTTCGCTTCCCTTTTTGAAGATCATACGTGTCACCTTGCATGATGACTTTAAAGCTATAGATCGAAGACACAATATACGGAATGAGATACGCAAGTGTCGCTGATGTCGTTAAAAAGGTAAAAGCTTCATTAATCGTACGAGACATCACTGAGAAAATAAACAGCTGTGACATAATGTTTGTAACCGTTAAAGCAAAAACAGGACTGCCTTTTTTGTTTGTTTTTGCAAATACTGCCGGGAAATCGCCAGCCTTTGCTGCTTGATACGGTACTTCTGAACCAAGTAAGATCCAGCCGAGCATCGAACCAAATAAACAAATAATCGCAAGCAATGCCATTACAATTCCGCCAGCCGGTCCTATAATGAGCTGAAGCACGTCAACGAATGGTTTATCTGAGCCTTGCAACTGATCGTGCGGTAGGACGCCCATTGTAATCAAAGTAATAACCATGTAGATAGAAAGTGCAATTAAAAGACCTGTAATCGTTGCACGTTTCACATCGCGCTGCGAGGACGCTCTTCCTGATAAAATGACAGCAGATTCGATGCCAATAAATGCCCATAGTGTGGAAATGGCCGCATGATGAATTTGGCCTCCAAGTCCGAGCATTCCTTCGCCTTTTGCTGCAACTGGGAAGTAATAATGTTCAAATAATGCCGTTTGGAATGCAAATAATCCCGCAACAATAAAAAGGACGAATCCAAGTACCTTTGAAAAGGTCGTAATAAAGTTTAATTTACTTGCAGCACTTAAGCTTGTAATTAAGATAGTATGTGTTCCCCAAAGAAGAATGGTACATACAATAAATGTTGTCAGCTGACCAAGTGTGATCGCTTCTTTTCCAAAGGTGAAAATCTCCGTCTTCACTGTGAGAATAGGAAAAAATGTCGTTAAATAACCGGCAAGACTCGTAATAATCGCGACATTACTAATCCAGCTTGCTACCCAATATCCCCAAACCATTGTAAAACTGGCCGCTTTCCCTTTTTTCGGATCGTTAAAAAGCGCTCTTGCATAACTTTGTGGTCCAGCCGTTAGCTGCGGCTTATGAATGGACAAATGCCCAAAAACAAGTGCAATCATCAGCACACCGCCACCTGTGACAAGCCATGCCATCGTCACACCTAAAGGACTCGCATGCTGGGCAAGCGTACTTGGCAGCATAAAGATGCCTGAACCTACCATATTTCCGACGACAAAAGCCGTCAATAACCAAAAACCCCATTTTTTTGTCTGTTCCATTTCCGTACCTCCGTTATATTCACTTCGGACCAGACCCGGCAGTATCTTCATTGATATATTTGTGAAGCAATGACTTGTATTCTTTATGTTCATCATGGGTCACTTTCTTAACAGCATACCCTTATCTTCGGTACTCAGAACATAAAAAAAAGCCTGAACAACAGTCCATGCTTTTCAAAACATACACCTTGATCTCCGGATAGCCCTCCACGCTTCAAAGACGTGGCAGTCCTGCATTTATTCAATGCAGACCCAGCATAAAGAAAGTTGGAGCTCTCTCTACACTTCGGCGCTGATGCCTTTTTTCTCATGATCTTCGATTCCATCTCTCCCATGAGTGACTCATCATCCGCGCAACCTCTACCTCACTGAGACATAGCGTGAGGATTTCTATTCATTTTTACTACACGAAGGTTATCAAACATTCTCACTTCTGTCAAAGGGAAAAACATAGAAAAAAGGCAGAGAATCATTTCTCTGCCCTATACCTGCTTATTGATCATTGTTTTTCTTCTTTTGTACAGCTTCCTGAAGCGGATCGCCTGCTAGCTCTTTGCTTGCTTCTTCTAACAGCTGATCTACTTGCTTGTGGTCTTTCTCGCTTTTCGCCTTTTTATCCTTTTGGAAAAATGACATCGCTGTTTCCTCCCTTTTCATAAAATGCGGTTGCCTGTTTAATTTGTACTACAGTGCGCCGCATTATACAAAGTGGAAAGGCTCAATCATCATGAAAGGTCTGTCTCATTTTTTGCAGGTACGTCAAAAAGGTCTTTAAGTCTTCCTTTGTGAAGTCTGACATCATATGCTGAATCACCTTTCCGAAAAGACGTGTATGCTTCTCATAAATCGCCTGCCCTTTTTCGGTGGCTTCTAAACGGACGAGCGAGGGGTCGTCTTTGTCCCGTTCTCTCTGAATATAGCCCTGCTCACATAATTTATTGAGTGCAATGGAGGCTGCACCTGGGTTTAAAGAGAGTCTTTGTTTCAGCTCTTCGGCATGTGATACTTTGCCTTGTATCAAAATAGAAAGAGCATATATCTGCGGAGGCGTGATGTCTTTTTCTAACTCAAGTAACTTGCGGTTTAATTTACGGCTGACTTCATAATGTACAAGAACAATTTCTTTTAAAATGTCTGCATTACCCATCCGAATCGCATCCTTATCGTTAGTATCAACATGACTTCCCCCTTATTATAGAATGTTTTTCCAACCAGCCAACCCTTTTGTCCTCTTTTTCTTTAGAAATAAGCCTTGCTGAATGAATTCACCCTTGATATAGTGGGTACTTGAACAAAAGATAGAACAGGAGTACGCATCATGACAGGAAAAACACATATTATGGGCGGAATCGCCGCCTCAACAGCCGTCGCCTACTACTACGGATTTGACCCAGTCATCATGGCTGCAGCTGGATCAGCAGGTGCTTTGATCCCCGACCTTTGCCATACAAAAAGTAAAATCGGTAGAAAATTTCCGCTGCTCTCGGCAATGATCAGCAGCGTATTCGGTCATCGCACGTTCACTCACAGTTTATTATTTCTGCTGATCATTTATTTTCTCGCGACAACATATATACCAAATGACAGCCTAAGTATCGGTTTACTAGTTGGAATGACGAGCCACCTTATCCTTGATGCTGGAACAGTAAACGGCATTAAATTTTTATTTCCAGCTTCCATTAAAGTGCGTCTCCCCTTCTATGTCAAAACAGGCAGCACAGGAGAACAAGTCGTACTAGCTGCTCTCACTGTCGTCACCTGCTATTACATCGCCGTCATCTGCGGCATATCTATCCCCATTCAGTTCTAACAGAATAAAAAAGAGTTTTGCGAAAAAATAAGATATCAATTGATCATTCCTCATTTTTTTAGTAGGTTTAAGATAAGTGTTTTTGCCTTGCAGCTGAATACAGAATGATGAGGAGATACATAAATGAAAGCGTTTTTCAAAAATCACTGGTTTTTAGTGTATTCCATCCTCTTCATGTGGATGAAAACATACATCATTTATCAACTAGGATTTCACATACGAACGGCCAATCTGTTTCATGAATGGCTGCTTTTGATCAATCCACTTAGCTTTCTACTCCCTTTGTTTGGGATAGCTCTTTTTTTAAATGAAACCAAACAAAAGGTCTTTTTATTGACTGCAAATTTTATTCTTACGGCGATTCTTATATCGAATACGATCTTTTATGGTTTTTACATTGATTTCATTACCATTCCCGTGCTATTCCAAGCGAAGAACATGGGAGATATGGGCAGCAGTATGACGGAATTATTCCACCCGCTCTTTGTGCTGATGCTCGTTGATTTTGTTGTACTTGCTTGGCTGCTCAAGCGCAAACCATTAGTCCCAAAAGCGTCATACAAGACGATCAAAACATATTATGCGATCTGTTGCAGCTTCCTATTGTTTCATGTCAGCTCAGCTATGATGGATCACCCTCGATTTCTGACAAGCTCTTATGATCGTGAAGTCATTGTCAGAAACCTCGGGCTGTTCCAATTCCATCTGTATGACGGTGCTGCCCAAACGGCACGCATTGGACAAAAGGCCTTTGCAGATGAAGATACGCTTTCTACTGTAGCAAACTACACAAAGGCTGATTACAGCGGACCAAACGAAGAGTACTTCGGACTTGCTAAAGACAAAAACGTTGTGTTCATTTCACTTGAATCCACGCAGCAATTTGTCATGAACCAAAAGGTAAATGGACAATATATCACTCCCTTTTTAAATCAATTGGCTAAAAAGAGTTTTTATTTTGATGAATTTTATCAGCAGACAGAGCAGGGGAAGACGTCCGATTCAGAGTTTATTGTCGCTAATTCCCTCTATCCTTCTAGTAGCGGCGCTGTCTTTTTCACAGCAAGTGACAATGAATATGACACGTTATACAAGCAGTTGAAAAAAGAAAACTATGAATCCGTCCAATTTCATGCAAATAATAAAACGTTTTGGAATCGTGATGTGATGTATGAATCTCTAGGAATTGATCGTTTTTATGATGTCGATTCATATCATGTCAATGAACTGAATTCCACTGGCTGGGGCTTAAAGGATATCGACTTCTTTGATCAATCCGTTGATCATTTAAAAAAGTTGAAGCAGCCTTATTACAGTACGTTTATTACTTTGACCAACCATTTTCCATTTGAAATTGACCCGAAGGATCAGTTTATTGATGAATATGATTCGTCCAGTACCATTTTAAATCGCTATGTGACGACCGTCCGCTATCAAGATGAAGCAATTAAGACATTTTTTGACCGTATGAAAGAAGAAGGATTGTATCACAATACGATGTTTGTCCTCATGGGTGACCATTATGGCATCTCTGAGGCACATCATGAGGCAATGGCACAGTTGCTCAATAAAGAGGAAATCACACCGTTTGATGCGGTCAAACTGCAGCGTGTTCCCTTTTTAATTTACATTCCTGGTGTCACGGATCAAGCACCGCAGACGATTTCTGAAACAGCTGGTCAAATAGACGTAAAGCCAACACTTCTTCACTTACTAGGGATTGAAACGAAGGATTCCATTCAATTCGGCAATGATTTATTTTCAAATGAACGGACGCCTTTCGCTGTACTGAGAAACGGTAACTTTATTACAGATGATTATCTCTATACAAAAAACACCTGCTATGATCAAAAAACAAAAGAACCCGTGAAGCAGGATGAGGTATGTCAGCCTTATATCGAAAAAGCCAATAAAGAGCTCTCCTTATCAGACAAGGTGATCAATGGGAATTTGCTGCGTTTTTATCAGCAGTAAACAGGATAGAACGATCTCCTTCGTCGTCACGCTGAAAGTCGCCATTTGGCGGCTTTTTCTTTTCTCTTTTTATTGAAAGCCTATGAATGCTCAAATAAGTTTGCTTATAATAAAGGGAACTACATGATATTGAATGATAAGAGGTGTGAACATGAAGTATATATTCTTAGCCTTCATCTCCATATGTTTGCTTCTGAGTGGATGCCAAACAGAGATGAAGCCATCTAATTCGAATAAAAAAACAGAGCTTGTGATTTCAGCAGCGGCAAGTCTTCAGGATGCACTAAAGGAAATTGAAGCCTCCTTTCACAAACAGCATCCACATGTGACATTAACGAATAACTTCGGGTCATCCGGCGCATTGAAGCAGCAAATCGCTCAAGGAGCAAAAGCGGATCTCTTTTTCTCAGCAGCTGAAGAGCCCTTCGATGAACTTGTTCAATCTGGAGACATTGACCGAGAATATATCAAGGACGCCATACAAAATGAGCTAGTCCTTATTGTGCCAAAAGATGGCTCTTCCTCTATTAAAAGCTTTCAAGACGTCCAGCACATAAAAGGAAAGATTGCTCTTGGCACACCTGAATCGGTTCCTGCTGGTACATATGGAAAAGAGATCTTCACAAAACTGAACATATGGGACCAAGTGAAAAAGAATGCTGTCTATGCCAAAGATGTACGACAAGTTCTAAGCTACGTTGAAACTGAAAATGTCGAAGCAGGTGTTGTGTATAAAACAGACGCCCTCGTCTCCAAAAAGGTAAAGATTACAGCTGAGGCAAATTCGGACATGCACTCCCCGGTTATATATCCAGTAGGGATTGTCAAAGGGACAAAACATCTAACGGAAGCCAAGGCCTTTTTTCAATTTCTTCAATCTGATAAAGCCACATCCATTTTTAAGAAATACGGCTTTCAAGTGTCGTAATGCCTATGCTCACTGAAGACTTTCTATCACCCATTTGGCTGTCCGTTCAAGTGGCCATCGTTAGCGGACTGTTGGCCACTGTCTTTGGCACAACGATTGGCTTCTGGATGAAGCGAACAACTTTTAAAGGGAAAATGATTGTGGAAACGCTCCTGATGATGCCGCTCGTTCTCCCGCCAACAGTCGTTGGCTTTTTATTGCTCGTCGTATTCGGAAAGCATAGTGTAATAGGGGGCGTGATTGAATGGATTTTCCATCAGCCGGTCATTTTCACATGGTGGGCGGCGGTCATTGCTTCGACAGTCGTGGCATTCCCGCTCATGTATCAATCAGCAAAGGCTGGCTTTTCTACAGTTGAGTCAGATATTGAAGGGGCTGCAAAAGTAGATGGCGCTCATTCATTCCAAGTCTTTGCCTATATTACGGTACCTCTTGCCCTGCCATCCCTCTTGTCAGGCAGCATCCTCAGCTTTGCAAGAGCCCTTGGAGAATTCGGAGCGACCTTAATGTTTGCCGGCAACATCCCAGGAAAAACCCAAACACTCCCAACCGCTATTTATGTGGCGATTGATTCTGGACGAATGGAGCTTGCTTGGGCATGGACGATTTGTATTGTGATTTTATCTTTTATTATGCTCTTGGCTGTGCGAAGAAGCAGTACATAAAAAATCCCTCTATATGAGAATAGGGGGATTTAGACTACATATTTACTTTGACGTTTTACAATAGTATAAGTCATCAAAGATGACAGGTAGAATAGCAATGAAATACTAATCAGAATGGTGGTTATATTCATGGGAATAGGCTCAAATAATTGGTAGTTTCCTTTAAACGAAAAAAGGTGCAAAGCTAAGTTGGCGACCATGTTTTTTAAATCAAAGACACCTAAGTTAGGGATCAGTAAAAAATAGACCATATAGATGATCCCTGATAATATAAAACTTCGACATAAACTGCCTAAATAAAAAACAATTGTACTAAATAACCAACTAGTACAAACAACAAACATGAATTGAAGCAATATAGAATGTTCATTACTATCTTTATATGTAAACAATTGAACAGATATATCATTTGATATGGCAGAATAAAAGATATGGCTAGCTATATAAGAAATAAGAGAAAGAATAGGAATCAATAATAGAATGATGACATACAGAGATAATTGCTTAGAAAACAATACATCATTCCACTGATATCGAACTGCCTTTATTTTCAGCGTTTTATATTTAAAATCATATGTTGATAAATAAATAGCATATAAACCAAATACGAGAGGATAAAAGATAAATCCCATCCATTCTAAAGTTGTTGAAATCGTTTGAGTGGGTTCCATCAAATGAAGTGAATGAATAAACTGCTCATAATCATATTTCAAGACATTTTCTACAACTTCCCCCTCAGCTCCGGCTAGTTCTCCTTCTTCTATGTTGACTGGCATCGTCAAAGCCTTCTTAATATCAATCCCGAGCTCTTTGTATTCACTTTCTGTTTTTACATATTGGGCATAGTTGGATTTTGTTGTTTCATATTGAGCATATACATTCCATAACGAAATCAGCATTAATGGAATGAACAAGACAAGAAATGCTTTTGCATAATATTGATATAAAAACTCTTTTTTCATTAATTTAAAGATATGTTTGATAGATGTCACCCAAATCCTCTCCTTTTTCCTGAAAGTCATGGATTTGAATCATTGATTTGTCTTTTAAAATAAACAATTCATCCACAATAGATGAATAAAATTCAAACTGATGACCTGTAGCAATAATCGTCATGTCTTCAGACCATTTCTTAATCATTGCTTTTAATTCCATCATTGTTCCATAATCTAAACCATTTGATATCTCATCTAAGAATAAATATGTTGGTTTTGTTAAGGCAATGAATATGAAACTTAGCTTCTTTTTTTGTCCATATGAGTAATGTTTGACCTTTTTCTTGAGAATCTCATGTGGCAGGTATTCTCTTGCCAGTTCATCACACTTTTTTTGATCAACAGGGCTATTTAACAATAATCTTATATTTTGATAACCGTTTAGATTTAAATAGAGTGGAGTATCATCAAACATCACCTGAATCTCATTTCTTACTTGGTCAATTGGCTGATCGTTATACAAGATTTCCCCTTCATAGTGTTCTAATTGGAGTAAGCATTTCATAAAAGTTGTTTTTCCGGATCCATTCTTGCCCATGATGAAATTTATTTTTTGATGTTTTATTTGAATATGTAAATCTTCAAATACAGGCTGATGTCGATATGTTTTTGTCAATCCTTTTACATGGATCATTTTCCAAAAACCCCTCTTAGTATTTTTTGAGATTATTTATAATATTTAAACAGCGCTACTATGATTTGTAAATAGTTCTTAAGTAGCGCCTTTTCTATTAATCTATTATATTAATCCCAACCATGTTTCCCTTTTCCATTAACCCAAACTCGATCTGTAAAAGAGTTACTCACAAAGGTAACATCTCCCCACGGAGTGGGTGTTCCAAATTTAAGGGTTGTTTTATGTGCCCATTTATGAAGTTTAGATCCCTTATAGTATCTTTTAGACCCATTTTTCACCACTTTGTTAGGGAAGACATAGCCCGCATCTTGAGAACCAGAACTCGATTTGACTTTACCCGAAGAATATTTCCAATCTACATATGATTTGGACCAAGCCATAAAGCTCCCTCTAGATGTGGTTAGCCTTTTAGCATACACTTTCGAAGCACTTGTAGACATCTCACCTTTATTCGTTTCCTTTACTGTTTGTACATACATGGTACTACTAGAATAATCTTCTTGAAGTACTTTTTGCTCCTTACTTAAACCAACATTTGTTGCTTCGGCAAATGTCGTAGGTAGAATCGTGGCACCCAAAGTTAACGACAAGCCAAGAATGACTTTTTTCATATAATTAACCTCCTTTTATTTACAGTTAATAATTTACCATATACTTCATTATAATTCCATAAATCCAATTATATTTAAGGTGGATTTAAGGAGTTCTTAGGATCATAGATTATCTTTCATTAATAAAAAAACACCTTTCTATTAGTCATAGAAGTGTCTCACTCCTACGCCTATCGAAAGGTGTTCTTATCATTATTCTATTGCATTATCATTCAAACCCAACCGTCATCGTCTCTGGATTCGAGCCGACGCGCTCGTTATTGTTTAATGCATCGATTTTTTCCATGTCTTCTTTTGAAAGTTCGAAATCAAAAATATCTGCATTTTGTTTAATGCGTTCTTCGTTGATTGATTTAGGAATCGTCACGACGCCGCTTTGCAGATCCCAGCGCAAGATGACCTGAGCAACAGATTTGTTGTAGCGTGCAGCCATGTCCTTTAATACGTCATGATCTAATAGCTTTCCTTGCATGAGCGGAGACCATGCTTCAATTTGAATGCCTTTTTCTTTTGCGTATTGACGCAGTTCGACAAGTGTCAGTTTCGGATGAAATTCAACTTGGTTCACGGCTGGAACAACCTCAGCATCTTTTAACAGCTCTTCTAAATGCTGAATGTAGAAGTTGCTGACGCCAATGGCTCTCACTTTCCCATCCTTGTAAAGCTTCTCAAGCGCACGCCATGTGTCTTTAAATGTTTCTGCATTTGGGCCAGGCCAATGAATCAAATAGAGGTCTAAGTAATCAAGACCTAATCGATTCAAGCTTGCGTCAAATGCAGCCAGTGCTTTATCATAGCCTTGATCCGTATTCCATACTTTAGACGTAATGAACAAATCTTCTCGTTTCACGCCAGATTCTTTAATCGCTTTGCCTACGCCTGTCTCATTTTTATAAACGGCAGCCGTATCAATACTGCGGTATCCGTTTCGTATGGCTGCTTTTACGGCATCTACCACTTGATTGCCGTCCTCCACTTTGAATACACCTAAACCAAACCAAGGCATTTCCACTCCGTTATTCAGTGTTACGGTATCATTCAAGCTTTTAACCATTTTAACAACCACCTTTTTCATAGATTCCATCTTTTTCATTATCTCACGTTGTCCATTAAAACTCTATTATCAGGCGTTTTTCTTCGCTTCGATGGCTAACAGCAAAGCTCCTGTCATGCCTGCCTTGTCCTCAAGTCCAGGAGAGACAATGTATGTATCAAGCGGCGGCAGGTCTACATAATCATTGAGATAAGCAGCAAGCTTCTCTCGAATTAGTGGAAACAGCTGTTTTTGCTTCATGACGCCCCCGCCCATAATGATGCGCTCTGGGCTTAAAATGAGCGAGTATTGCATCAGTGCCTGCGCCAAATAATCGGCTTCAAGTGCCCAAACTGCTTCTTCCTCTGTGAGCTCTTTGGCAGATTTCCCCCACCTTTTCTCAATCGCTGGGCCAGCTGCCAGTCCTTCTAAACACGTTCCATGCGCTGGGCAGACTCCTTCAAATGGGTCTGATTCATGCTGCCTGACAAGGATGTGCCCCATCTCTGGATGCGAATGACCGTGAAGAAGCTCGTTTTTTACAATAGCGCCAGCACCGATCCCCGTACCGACCGTGATATACATACAGCTATTCAGCCCTTTGGCTGCTCCTTTTGTTAATTCACCTAAAGCTGCCGCATTGACATCTGTTGTAAAAGATACTGGGACTTCTAATTGCTTCTCTAGCTCTGGGATGAACGGGTAATGCTTCCACTCTACTTTCGGCGTGTTCATGATATAACCATAAGAAGGGTCGTCCTTTTGGACACAAATCGGTCCAAAGGAGCCGACCCCTAATGCTTCAATGTCATGCTGCTCGAAAAATGGGATGAGCTTTTGTAACGTTTTTTCTGGGTGCTCTGTAGGAATCGTCATTTCTTCGAGAATGTCCCCGTACTCATTGCCAATTGCACAACAAAACTTTGTACCGCCAGCTTCAATTGCTCCATAATACGCCATCATTGATCTCCCCCTGCTCGTTCTCTTTCTTCATCATAAAACATAGGGGAAAAGATGACAACATTACGTATTGGTCAAGAGAACAGCTTCCATATCATTGATATACTCCCTTAAATGATGGGCAATATCACGATTGATTTCACCATTTTCATACAAAGTTTGAATTTCATTTCGAATCGTCTGTACAGCTTGGAAGTTAAGCTCTTTTTTCTTCCGGTCAAACGAACGATCTTTTTGCTGAAAGAAGCTTGGACCGTGTTCACATCGATAAATGACTTGGTTGTAAAAGCCAATCACTTGGTGACACGTTTGTTTATTTTCATCGGTCATATGCTGTTTGATCGAGTCCACAGCAGCCTCTGCCGTTTTCTTACGGATTTGCTTGTACGAGTCTTCGTTTTCTAAAATACCGCTGGAAACGAGCTGATTCGGTCGCCATAATTGGAGCCATTGAAGCAAGCGCAGGAACTTCACTTTTGAAAAACGAATTTTGAAGGAGTTTGAATACAGCATTTCCAGCTCATGAAATCTCTCCTGTAGCTCATAGGCTTCTTCTTTATCTAATTTCTCTTCATCAATTAATTGCTGAAGCTTCATTTGTTCTGCTTTAATTCCATGCAATCTGATTTTTCGTTCCTGTCTTCTCATCCCGAATTGGTACGGCTCACGCTGGATATTACGCAGCTTCATTCGGTAATCATTAATGAGTGCTAGAGACACTTCCCTGTTGTCTTCATTCATTCCTTCTCTTAAGGTTTTAATGGCACTTCTCAGCAGCTTCCGTTTCGCATGCTGAACCTTTGTATCCAAATCCACGGCGATTTGCTTGTCTTTTTTCTCAGATAAAAGAGGCAATAATACACTAGCTAAAATGAGTGTACATAAAATGACGCCTGCTGCGAGGAAAATAATCAAATGCCGCTCGGGGAATGGTGATCCGTCCGCAAGCGTAAATGGTATTGAGAAGGCACCAGCTAAAGTGACAGCACCACGAACACCAGAGAATGTCATCAGCATCGAAGCACGCAGCTTCGGTTTTTTCACATTCTGCTTTTTCGTTACACTCCAGTTACCTGCCCAGAAGAGCCATACCCATAAGAATCTCAGGATCATGAGACATAGCGTGATGATTAAGATGTAACTGATGACCTGCATATTATTAAACGCTTCATCCTGGAAAATCACTGTCGATACATCAGGAATCTGTAATCCAAGAATAACGAAAACAAGTCCGTTTAAAATAAATAAAATAATATTCCAAGTGTTTGATGAAGCAATTTGCAGTTTGGCTAAATTTGCTTCCATTCGATCCTGCTCAATAGCGTGTGTCACACCGCCAGCAACAACGGCTAAAATACCGGATACACCAATTTCTTCAGCTGCTAAATAGATGACAAATGGTGTAAGGATTTGCAGAATGATATGCATCGTGACATCGTCCATTCCTAAACGGCGGAGAAAATAGCGAAAACGAATGATAAAAAAGGATAGAATAAATCCAGTCAATAGACCACCTGCGGCAATTAAGACAAAGCTAAAGGATGCCTCAGCAATTGAAAAAGCGCCAGTTACTGTTGCTGCAATGGCAAATTTAAAGGCAACAAGTCCTGATGCATCGTTCATTAATCCCTCGCCTTCCAGCAATCTCATGATGCCCTTTGGCATGTTCACACGGCTGGAAAGAGCACTGACTGCTACCACATCTGTCGGTGATAAAATCGCTGCAAGCGCAAATGCGGCTGGAAGCGGAATGCTTGGGATCATCCAATGGATGGTATATCCCGCGACAATGACTGTCGCAAATACTAATCCTAGGGCTAACAGAAGAATCGGCGCTCTTAATTTCCACAGCTCGTCCCTTGGGGTACGCTTCCCGTCATTAAATAACAGCGGCGCAATGAATAAAACGAAGAATAGTTCAGGATTTAAAGAAATATGTAAACCTGAAGGAAAAGCTGCCACCAGTATTCCTAAGCCCACTTGAATTAACGGGACTGGAATAAAGGGGACAAAACGATTGATAATATTAGATGATGCAATGAGTGCAAGTAGTACGAGCACTGCCAAAAAAATCTCCACTAGTACGTGTCCCTCCTATTTTAATTTTTTCGTCAAGTTTTGCTTACATGCAAAGATGTGTTCATTTCGAGTTGATTCATCCGTCCGATCATAGGAGCTTCTTTAGTATTCCGCAAAATGTGAAACCAACACATAACAATCCATCTAGGCAAAAAAAGGCTGAATCCAGATATTCAGCCAGCTGACAAAATTTTCATCATATGTATTGTTCCAATGATGAACAAAAAGACCCTGCTTTTATTTTACACGAAAACTCCATTACCTGCTGACATCCAGCTCGTATCAAACACAAAAAAAAGAGCGAAATCGCTCTTTTCTCGTTTTACCCTTTATTTAAAAAATAAGACCTAGCGGGAAGCCGCCATTTGAATAGATAGGAACAAACCCTGCATACGACGAGGATGAGAAACAGCAAATACAAAGCAATCTCTCCTTGTGCTAAACCGAGTCCTACGAGTAAGCCGCCAAGTGCTGCCCAGACTGCGTAAATCTCTGCTTTTAGCACAAGCGGCTTTCGCCCTGCCAATAAATCACGCACAATTCCGCCACCGCTTCCAGTCAGAATGGCTGCCACAATGACCGCACTGAGTGGAAGCTCTCTTTGCACAGCAAATAATGCACCTTGAATCGCAAACGCTGCTAAGCCAATCGCATCCGAGAAATTCCCCCATGTGCTCCAGTGCTTGAGCAAAAGCTTTGGAAAAAGAAACACAATCGTAATGGATACAAGAGCAATGGTAAACATCTTGCCCTGTGACCATAAAGCAGACACCGGAAGACCGATTAATAGATTCCGAATCGCTCCACCGCCAAATGCTGTCACAATCCCTAAAATGTACACACCAAGAATATCGTACTCTTCCTCCATTGCCACTATCGCACCACTAATGGCGAATGCGATAATACCAATGATACTTAAGACTTCCCATGCCATTTTCCGCTTATCTCCTTACATGATCTGATCATCTAACACTACTCCCTTAATGTATATCTGACATAAGCGAAAAGCAATACAAATTTTCTTTAAATTTTATCTTTTTGCAAAAATAAAAAATAGCCCGCTGAAAAGCAGGCTATCTCTCATCTTCTTTTGCATTTAACAGCAGCATACTGATGATGATCAGAATAAATGCAATAAGTGCTAACAGCGGAATGGTGATAAAACCAAACCAGTTCAAATAATCAACAGAACAAGGAATACCGCTGAGGCAAGGGCGAATCGACGCAAAGCCTGGGATCTTTTGTTCCATATAATGATAGATGGAAAAGCCAGCACCGATCACAGCCAAAGGCAGTACGTAATACTTCACTTTGACATCACCCCGGAACGTAGCAATTCCAAGTAAAAGCACGAGCGGGTACATGAAAATGCGTTGGAACCAGCACATATCGCATGGAATAAACTTCTTAATTTCACTTAAATACAGGCTGCTCATCGTCGCAACGATCGAGACAATCCAAGCACTGTACAAGTAAATAAGCTTATTCTTCATGATTTCTTCCCTTTGAGCTCTTGATCAATTAATTCTTTGATTTCATCATAGTCATAGAAGTTTTGAACTTGTTTATTGTTAATCAAAATCGTTGGTGTTGAATTCACTTTGTATTTGTTCACAAGCTGATCGTCTGTGTTCAGCTGCGGCTGATACGTTTTCTTTGATAGGTTATCTTTGAGTTTGTCCGTATCAATTTTTGTTGTCTTTTTCGCTAATTCAGTCAGCTTAGCAGGCGTAACCCATTCTGCTTCACTATCTGGCTGTGCTTGATAGACAGCTTCATGGAATGCCCAGAAGTTTTTTGGATCTTCTTTCCATACTTCTTCAGAAGCTAGTGCTGCTAACACTGCGCCATCTCCATGAACAGGCAGTGGCAAGTTAATAAATGAAAATGATACATCGCCTTTATCTATGTAGTCTGCTTTCAGTTTTGGGAAAATGTCTGTTTCGAATGATTTACATGACGGACATTTGTAGTCCCCAAACTCGACAATTTGCACCGCTGCGTTTTTGTCTCCTATGACAGGCTGTCCTTTAATCGAAGGCTTACTGTCAACTGTTTGTGCTTCTTGGCTGTTCTTGTTTCCAATCACAACAAATATACCGATGAGAAGAGCTGCGATAATGGTTAAAATGACAGCAAATTTAATGGATGAAGATTGATTATTTTTCTTACTCACATAAGCACCTACCTTATCTTTATCATTCCTTTAAAAAAGAAGTTGGATAATAGCTTAGAAAAATGCCATTATCCAACTTCTTCTATTTTAACAAGAGGGGGTCCATTATGAAAGATGGTATTCATGAAATTTTCCTTACAATTTTATTTCATGACCCTCATCGCATTTAAAACAGCGAGTACGGTGACACCGACATCCGAGAAGACCGCTTCCCACATCGTCGCAATTCCGAATGCTCCGAGTAATAGGAAAACGCCTTTGACACCAAGGGCAAATGCGATATTCTGCCATACAATCCTTCTTGTTCGTTTTGCGACAGCGATGGCTTCTGCTACCTTTGATGGCTGGTCCGTCATGATGACGATATCAGCGGCTTCGACAGCTGCATCTGAACCAAGCCCGCCCATTGCAATTCCTATGTCTGCTCTTGCTAATACCGGTGTATCATTAATGCCGTCCCCAACAAATAATAGCTTTTCTTGAGGCGCTTTTTTCTGATCAATTTCTTCTAATTTCGTTACTTTATCCTGAGGTAATAATTCTGCATGTACTTCATCAATGCCAATTTGCTTAGCGACCGCAGTTCCGACTTGCTTAGCATCACCAGTGAGCATGACGGTTTGAATACCAGACGCTTTTAGAGCAGAAACGGCTTCGATTGCATCGTCCTTCAATTCATCTGCGATCAAGATTGATCCGGCAAACTCACCGTTAATTGCCATGTACACAACGGTTCCGCTTCTTTTTTCTTTTTCATACGCAATACCTTCTCGCTCCATCAAGCGGTAATTTCCCGCTAAGACGTGAGAACCGCTGATGGTCGCTTTAATTCCATGTCCCGCGATATCCTCATATGCTTCGATCTGACTTTCATCAAGCGGTGAGCTGTACGCCGCTTTAATCGATTCTGCAATAGGATGAGAGGAATGGGCTTCTGCTAGTGCTGCAAAAGAAAGCAGCTCTTCTTCTGACCACTTGTCACTGGCTGTGACAATATTGGTCACTGTAAAGTTTCCTTTTGTAAGCGTGCCCGTCTTATCAAATACCGCATATTTCACAGAATTCAATGCTTCTAAATAGTTACTGCCTTTGACAAGGATGCCTCGTTTAGACGCTGCCCCAATTCCCCCGAAAAATCCTAATGGAATGGATACAACAAGAGCACAAGGACAAGAGATCACGAGAAAGACAAGTGCCCGGTACACCCAATCAGACAATTGTGCTGATGGAATAAGAAGCGGCGGCACAAAGGCAAGCAATAAGGCGAGCACGACGACAGCCGGTGTATAATATTTCGCAAATTTTGTAATGAAATTTTCTGTCTGCGCTTTTCGGCTGCTTGCATTCTCAACCAAATCTAAAATTTTCGTCACGGCCGATTCGCTTAACTCTTTTTGCACTTCAATTTCAAGTATACCGTTTTGATTCACAAATCCTGCAAGAACTTCTTTTCCCGCTTCTACATCCCGCGGCACCGACTCCCCTGTTAATGCGGATGTATCAACAAGTGAGAAGCCCTCAATAACGAGCCCATCCAGCGGAATTTTTTCACCAGGCTTCACGACAATACGGTCACCGACTTTTACTTCTTCTGGATTCACTTTTTTCGTTTCATTTCCGACTTTTAGATTCGCGTATTCTGGACGTATATTCATTAATTCACTAATTGAACGTCTTGAACGGTTCACTGCCGCCCCTTGGAAGAGCTCTCCAATTTGGTAAAAGAGCATCACTGCCAGTGCCTCTGGATATTGCTGAATAACAAAAGCACCAACTGTTGCAATGGTCATTAAAAAGTTCTCATCAAATACTTGGCCTCGCACGATATTTTTCAGCGCTTTAAAAACCACATCACCGCCGACTAGTAAATATGCTGCGAAGAACATAAGGAACTTTAATATACCATCTTCAGGTATAAAGAAAGCGGCTGTTCCAATGACTGCACCGCCAATTAATTTCAGCACAATCGTTTTTAAATTTTTCGTCCCGTGATCATGATCGTGATGATGACCATCTTCTTTCGGTGATACACTCACATGAGGTTCAATGGACTGAACAGTTTTTTCAATTCGCTTTGACATCGTTTCTTGCTTATCTGCATGCGTCACAGTCAAGGTGCCTGTCGCAAAGTTAACAGAGCAAGCTTCCACTCCATCCATTTTGCTGACACCTGTTTCTATTTTACGTGCACAGTTGCCGCAATCAAGACCGCTTAATACGTATTCATCCTTCATCTTTTTCATGTTCTCACCTTTTTCTATATGATAAGTAACGTTCCCTGGATCGATTCAACCTATTAAAAATTAAAAACTTTATATATGAGCATATATTCATATATTGGATTACCCTTATTATATGAGGATTTCTTATCTTCTGTCAATCATTTATGAAGAAATAATTGGTTTTTTTGTGTCCCATTCTGTCACACGGATTTTCAATAAACCAAGCTCATGCCCACCGCTCTGCGCATAACATAAAAACGATCATTTGCCCTCTGACAGAATAAGATATAGTTTTTCTCTTTACAAAAGAAGGACAGACGCTTAGAATAAAATAAAAGTTTCCCTAAGGAAACAAAATAGCATTAGAGAATCATTTCATCCTTTAGTCAAAATTATTTAATGTATGCATATATCTTTAGGAAGTGCAATGATGATTGAAAGGGGCCGCAAGAGATGCCAAATGCTTTAACAATCGACCGTCTTCATGTCTCATATCATGGGCAGGATGCTTTAGAGAACATCTCTCTTTCCATACAGGAAGGAACGATGACAGGAATCATAGGTCCAAATGGTGCCGGTAAATCGACTTTACTCAAAGCATGTTTAGATTTAATTGAAAAAGACCAAGGGGATATTCGCTTTTTTGAACAGCCCTTTAAACAAGTTAGAAAACAGATCGCCTATGTACCTCAGAGAAATGATCTAGACTGGACGTTTCCTATTCATGTGCTGGATACCGTCCTACTTGGAACATATCCGAAGCTTGGCCTGATCAAACGTCCGAAAAAAGAAGACCGGGCATATGCATACCACTGTTTAGAAAAAGTCGGCATGCAGGACTTTGCCAAAAGACAAATTGGTGAGTTATCCGGCGGTCAACAACAGCGTGTCTTCCTTGCAAGAGCACTTGCGCAAAACGCACAGCTCTTCTGTTTGGATGAACCATTTGTTGGAATTGATATGGCAAGTGAAGAAACAATGATTCGCATTTTGAAGGAATTACGGGATGAAGGAAAAACCATTTTAGTGGTCCATCATGATTTAAGTAAAGCCGATGATTACTTCAGTCATCTCGTTCTGTTAAATAAAAAACTCATCAAAGCGGGACCTGTACACGACATCCTTCGCCCAGAGGTCATGCTGGAGGCATATGAAACGCAGCTACCATTCTTAAAATCAGCAGGAGGAGACGTGTAATGGAATTTTTAACCGGACTCTTTGAATATGCGTTTTTACAAAAAGCGTTATTTACATCCGTGATGGTAGGCATTATTTGCGGGGTCATTGGCTGCTTTATCATTTTACGGGGCATGGCATTGATGGGAGACGCCATATCGCATGCTGTGCTGCCAGGTGTCGCCATCTCTTATATGCTGGGAATTAACTTTTTCTTCGGAGCCGTCTTAACTGGCGTATTAACAGCGATTGGGATCGGATACGTGAGTCAAAACAGCCGCATTAAAAATGACTCTGCGATTGGCATTGTCTTCACCGCTTTTTTCTCAATCGGGATCATTTTGATCACATTTTTGAAAAGTTCCAGTGATTTATATCATATCTTGTTTGGAAACGTTCTAGCTGTTCGATCATCTGATATGTGGATTACGCTTGGCATCGGCATTTTTATCCTGCTGGCCGTTATCGTTTTCTACAAAGAATTGCTCATTAGTTCATTTGATCCGGTGATTTCTTCGGTTTACGGTTTACCGAATCGAATGATCCATTATTTTCTCATGACGTTGTTGACCCTTGTGACCGTTGCTTCATTGCAAACTGTTGGGATTATTCTTGTCGTTGCCATGCTTATTACGCCGGCAGCCACTGCGTATCTCTTAACAGACCGGCTATGGATTATGATTTATTTATCTGCATTTTTCGGGGCAGTTTCTGCCGTCGTCGGACTTGGGCTTAGTTTTACGTATAACTTGTCGTCTGGCGCTTCTATCGTGCTAGTTGCGACCATTTTATTCGGGAGTGCCTTTATCCTTTCACCAAAGCAAGGAATTCTATGGAGATCATTAAGGTCTAAACGAAAACGAACGCAGCTAAAAAAGGAAGCGTCTATGTAAAAGGAGGACATATATGAAGAAGGTATTTGCAATCCGTTTGACCGCAGTATTCATTGCCCTTATGGTCATCACAGGCTGTTCTACAAAACAAAATAATTCCGGCAAAGATGACGGCACATTAAAAGTCGTCACGACATACTCCATTCTTTATGACATTGTGAAGGAAGTAGGCGGAGAGCACGTCTCTATTCACAGCATTGTTCCCATTGGTACAGACCCACATGAATTTGACCCACTGCCAAAGGATGTTCAGCATACAACGGATGCAGACCTTGTTCTATATAATGGTTTAAACCTTGAAACAGGGAATGGCTGGTTTCAAAAGCTGCTCGAATCGAGTGGCAAGGACGGGGATGATGCACCTGTAGCCGAATTAAGTAAAGGCGTCAAAGTAAAGCACTTGTCTTCAAAAGGACTGGAAAGCCAGCAGGACCCCCATGCCTGGCTAAATGTCGAAAATGGGATTCTGTATGCTAAAAATGCCAGAGATGCACTTATTAAAGCGGACCCTGAGCATCAAGAGGATTACGAAAAAAATACAGAAGCCTATATCAAAAAGCTTCAAGCGCTTCATGATGAAGCAAAAGACAAGTTCGACCAGCTGCCAAAAGACAAAAAGCGTCTTGTGACAAGTGAGGGAGCCTTCAAGTATT
The DNA here is from genome assembly GCF_038601465.1 of Bacillus sp. FSL R7-0672. Taxonomy (NCBI): domain Bacteria; kingdom Bacillati; phylum Bacillota; class Bacilli; order Caryophanales; family Bacillaceae; genus Bacillus; species Bacillus sp. FSL R7-0672. The sequence continues at coordinate 3,014,605 of NZ_CP152010.1, forward strand.
TTGCAGATGCCTATGGACTGAAGGCAGGCTACATTTGGGAGATTAACACAGAAAATGAAGGAACACCTGGACAAATGAAGCGCATCATTCATTTCGTCAAAGATCATCAAGTGCCTGCGCTCTTTCTTGAAACAAGTGTCGATCAACGCAGCCTTGAAAGCCTATCTGAAGAAACTGGGGTTCCGATTAAAGGAAAAGTATTTACTGACTCCATTGGAAAGAAAGGTGAAGATGGGGACAGCTACTATAAGATGATGAAATGGAATATTGACACCATTTACAAAGGGCTTTCATCATAAGAAAAGGCAGGCGGAGTGATTTCGCCTGTCTTTTTTATTAGCTGGCTATATTTTGCGGGTGTTTTTTCGGCCAGATCACATAGCTGATGCTAATGACGAAATCAATGGCTAAGACCATTCCCCATACTCTCGCTAGCTGCATCAGTGCTTCCGTTCGTTCTGGTGCTTGGATGAGGTAGGATAACCCAATTAGTAGACCGGCTCCGATGACATAAGAGACGAGATGCCGCGTCCAGCCGACTATTTCATACACAGACCGTTCCTTCCCGTACTTTGGTCTTCCCTTCGGCTTAGGGCCTCCTGCAAATCGATAAGCAAACCGGACATCTGCCCATTTCACCATTTGATGTCCAAAAGCGAGGCTCACCCCAATATAAACAGCCGCGAGCCCGTGAATGACACTCGCCACAGCCCCCTGCCTTAAATCCATATACGTCGCTGCAAGAAGAATGAGATCCAAAATCGGTGTACAAATGAGAAAAAAGGCGCCCCACTTTTTCTGTCTAAACACATAACGAAGTGTTAAACCCACCAGAATAAACAGCCAAAATCCAATTTCACATGCCACAATCAATAACCCGATCAATATTCACCACATCCTTTTTAATACAATTGTATTAAATAAAAAGTAACACAACTGTGTTAAAAAAACAATAGCTGTGCTAAAATCAATGTATGCCAAAAATCGTCGATCACCATAAACAAAAACAAAAAGTCGCTCAAGCTGCCATGAGAGTGATTAAACAGAATGGATTGGAGAACGCTTCTGTACGAAAAGTAGCGGTAGAAGCTGGCATTTCAGCGGGCTCTATGCGCCATTATTTCTCCACACAGCAGGAGCTATTTCTTTTCTCTATGACATTGATTCAGGAAAGAGTCAAAGAGCGGATGACAGGACTTCAGCTGAACGGTTCAACGGAAGAAAATGTCCTCGCGTTATTGGAGCAGGTTCTTCCACTTGACGAAGAACGAAGATTTGAAATGGAGGTGTGGCAGGCTTTTACAGTCAAGTCGATGACTGAACCTGATTTACAGCCGCTCAATGCAAAGATGTATGACGAGCTTTTCCAAATGACCCAATATTGTTTAATGAAATTAAAAGAGGATGGGCTCTTGCTTGATCATATCGATCTTTTAGTCGAAACTGAGCGGCTTTATGCGGTCATCAACGGACTTGCATTGAATGGAATCTTGCAGCCTCATCGCTTACCGCCTCAGCTCATACGCTCCGTACTGCAGATGCACCTGCAATCCATCACCAAAAAAGACATGTCTCCCTCATGAGGGAGCATGTCTTTTTTTTAATCTTCCATAAAAATACGTTTTGCTTCGTAGTAGAGCACCTGCACAAATTTCTTCACATTGATACGGGTATGTTCTTCTCTACCGCTCGTCTCTTTTGTTAATTCACTCATTTTCTTTCGCACGATGGTGAAATCAAAGAATTTAGATGCGTAATTTTCAAAGGTCGGATGAGAAAAATCGGTTAACCCAAGTGATGCGATATGTTTCAATGATTGGTTGATCGCACGCCTTACTCGCTGTTCCGCTGCCTTCGCTTCTCTTGCAATGTCTGCCGATGTGTAAGGCTCATTTAATTTTCCCTCGGTGACGCCCGTGAAAATAACCTTTAAAGAAGGAAAGGAATCATGATGATCGGTATGCAGCGCTAAATATTGATCTGTGAAGAGAATCATATCTAATAAATCTTTAGACCCCTTCTCACCGACAATCCCAAGCTCCGCCAGCAAGAACTGACCTGCCTCTGCAAGACTTTTCCCCCGCTGCTTCGTTTTCGTCTGACCGCGCTGCTGAAACTGCATGACGGATTTGAGTGAGTGCTGAATATTTTCAATTGAATGCTCTAAATGAAGCCGCTCAATCATGAGGTGGAGCACACTTAAGACCTCTACACGATTGATTGGCTTTGTCACATAATACTCAACACCAAGCGTATACGCCTGGCCGATTAATTCCTTTGTTTCTACCTGTGACAGCATTAAGTATTTCCCATGAAACTCATCCTTAATAGCTCGAATCGTTTCAAGTCCGTCTCGTTCCGGCATCAATAGATCAATACATAAGATATCAATATGCAAATCATTTAAGTAGCTTGCTGTTAACTCTGCGCCATCCTCTGCTTCCCCCGCGACAATGCCAAGCTCTTCATCTTCAATAAGCTGAGCCAGTGAAGAACGCACGGCTTCATCATCATCCACAATAAAAAATCTCATCTCCCAACCCCCTCTTTTCTACTAACTTGATCCAATGGTATCGTTAACGTGAAAATCGTTTGTTTATTTGGGATACTCCTCATCTCAACACTTCCGCCAAGCTTCTCCGCTGTATCCTTCACATAGGAAAGCCCGATACCGCTTGATGGATTCCCAGCCTGATCGTATTTTAAAGTAAAACCGGGTTTAAAAATCACATGATGATTACGCTCTTTAATGCCAGGCCCGTTGTCACTAATTTGAAAGATCACATGGTTCTCTTTCTGGGAAATAGAGAGAGACACCTCTCCATCCACCGGAATGGCTTCGACAGCATTGGAAACGATATTATTTAACAAAGATAGAATGGTATACACGTGATAGGCGGGATGCTGCCCATCTTCATCATAATGAAAGACAATGTTTTTTTTAAGAGATTCTGCGTAATTTTCATGGATACGAATCACAAGCCCAGCAATATGGGCAGGACTTGCATAAGCCTGGAAATTTTCTTCATGAATCAGCTTTGATAAGGCAGAAAAAATCCGCTGGTTATCCTTTTTGATCTCATGCACCTCTCCTGCAATTTGCAGGGCTGTTTTTCCGAGCTTTTTCAAATCCACTGACTCTGCATCCTTTGCGTGATGCAGAGATTGATACAATTGATAGGATGTCGCTGTAATGTGCTCAGCATGTGCAAGTGTTTTATGAAAGTATGTAGATTCCGTGTAAAGATTAGACAGGAGCATGAGCAGATGTTCCTTTTCCTTTTTCATTTGACGCTCTCTCGCCTGCTCTTCATATAAGCGAATCATTGTATAACAAGCCAACACGAAAAAGCTTCTAAAAATCGCTAAAACGAAAAGTTGAAACAGCGTCCGCATCGTTAAAATTTCATCGATGGTGCCACGAAGTGCAATCATTTCAACAACGCTCGCACATAGCTCCATGATGATACCTGTCGCTCCAATCAGCCAAGGCTGATCGCGGAAACGTCTGACCTTTAATAAATAAAAGAGCGTGCCGTAGACGACGTAATAAAGCAGGGGAGGAAATCTGAATGAAATCGCCTCTTCCAGCGGAAGATGACCTGTGACGGCTGTATCAAGAAGCACGCGAAACGCAAAAACAGAAACCCCTGCAATGATACCGCTTGCCCATGCCGGGAATTTTTTCATTTGAAGCAGGATAAAGAAAAAGACAACGGTTCCAAAGCTGACCCGAAAGCTGTCCTCAAAAGGATAAAATTTAAACTCTCCGCCAATCGGTGTCAGTACAATGAGCATCACAATTAAATAAGGCTCTGTATTTAGCCATTTTTTCAGTAGATTCAAACGCAGTCACATCCCTAATAATTGACGATAGTATACTATGTGGGCTTGAGAAAAACAAACATCCATGAAAAAGCGCACACCGGAACTTTGTCGGTGTGCGCTTCTCATGATGCCGCTTAATCTTCTAAACGATCCTTTTCTAAAAGTGATGCGCCAGCAATACCTGGTTTAGTCATTTCAAAAGGATTCAAGATGACATCAAGCTCTTCCTCTGATAAAACATCATTTTGCAGACAAAGCTCACGTACAGATACGCCTGTAAGAATCGCTTCTCTGGCAATTCGTGCAGCAGCTTCATAACCAATATGCGGATTGACCGCCGTCATGACACCAGCACTTTTTTCTACATATTCTTTTAATCTAGATTCATCTGCTTTTAGGTCACGCAAGCAGTTGTCTACGAAGGACTCAAATACATTTTTCATGATGCTGAGAGATTGAAGCAAGTTGAACACAAGGACTGGTTCCATCACGTTCAGCTCAAGCTGACCAGCCTCTGATGCAAGACAGATCGTGTGGTCATTTCCGATGACTTGGAATGCCACTTGGTTCATGACCTCAGGCATCACTGGGTTGACTTTCCCTGGCATGATGGATGAACCTGGCTGTCTTGGCGGCAAGTGAAGCTCACCAAAGCCTGCTCTTGGACCTGATGCCATCAAGCGAATATCGTTCGCCATTTTGGACATATTCATCATACATACTTTCAGTGCAGCTGATACTTCTGTATAAGCATCCGTATTTTGCGTGGCATCGACTAAGTCTTCAGCTCCAACTAACGGTAATCCGCTAATGTCAGATAGATAGCCAACCACTTGGCGAATATATTTAGGATCAGCATTTAATCCAGTTCCGACTGCTGTTGCTCCCATATTGACTTCATATAAATGCTGTCTAGACTGCTTGATACGTTTAATATCACGAGCAAGAACCTTTGCATAAGCACTAAACTCTTGACCAAGTCTGATTGGAACAGCGTCCTGAAGATGCGTACGTCCCATTTTGATGACATGATCGAATTCTTGCGCTTTTTCTGTCATGACTTGATGCATGTTTTCCATCGTATAAAGTAGTTTTTCAATCATATTCAATGTTGAAATATGAATCGCTGTTGGGAAAACGTCGTTTGTTGATTGCGACATGTTCACATGCGTGTTTGGACTTAGCTCAGTATAAGCACCTTTTTCCTTTCCTAGTAGTTCAAGCGCTCTGTTTGCAATGACTTCATTGGCATTCATATTCATTGAAGTGCCAGCCCCGCCTTGAATTGGATCGACAATAAATTGATTGTTCCATTTTCCTTCAATAACTTCGTCTGCGGCTTGAACAATTTTGTCTCCAAGACCAGAATATAGTCGCTGTGTATCCATATTTGCAAGTGCGGCTGCCTTTTTGACAATCCCTAATGCTTTGATGAGTTCCTCATGAACATGGTAGCCAGTAATTGGAAAGTTCTCTACTGCACGTAATGTTTGAATTCCATAATACGCTTGAGTGTCTACTTCCTTTTCACCTAGAAAGTCTCGTTCGATTCGAACTTGCTTGTCCTGTAGCTTCGTCATTTGAAAAGATCTCCTTTTACGCTGCTTTTGTTTGTTGTTTTAATTCCTCAATATACTTCTTCGATTTCTCTTGATCAAAAACTTTTTCCCACTTAGACATGACAATGGCTGCAAGTGAGTTACCAAATACGTTAACAGTTGTACGAACCATGTCAAGAATACGGTCGATCCCAACGATGAAGGCAAGTCCTTCAAGCGGCAGTCCCATTGCACCAAGTGTTGTGATGACAACAACGATTGATGCACCTGGTACACCAGCCATTCCTTTAGATGTCAGCATCAAGATTAATAGTAACGTAATTTGCTCATAGATGGAAAGTGGCATGCCGTACATTTGTGCAACAAATATGGCGGCAATGGATTGATAGATGGCACTTCCATCTAAGTTAAAGGTGTAGCCTGTTGGGATAACGAACGACGTGATCGCTTTCGGGCAGCCGAACTTCTCCATTTTATCCATTAGTCTAGGCAGTACAGCTTCTGAACTTGCTGTTGAGAATGCAAGAATTATTTCTTCTTTTAGCACTCTAAATAGTGTAAAGACGCTTGTTCCAGCTAATTTTGCGATAATGCCAAGTACGACAATCACGAAGAATGCCATTGTGCCGTAAACGACAAGTACCAGTTTACCTAGCGGGAGAAGCGCTCCGACCCCGAATTTGATCACCGTCACACTGATGAGCGCGAATACACCAAATGGTGCAAACTTCATCACTTTATTGGTCACCCAGAACATGGCTTCTAGTATACCCTCAAAGAACCCTAACACTGGTTTCCCTTTGTCTCCTACTGCGGCTATTCCTAATCCGAATAAGACTGTAAAGAAGATCGTTGGTAATAGATCACCTTCTGCAATGGATTGGAAAACGTTTGTTGGCACTAGATGCACAATCGTTTCAGAGAAACTTGCTTTTTCGGAAGAAGCTTTCGATGTCTCTTCATATTTAGAGATATCGCCTTTTTCCATGTTGCTCATGTCAATTCCTGTACCAGGATGGAAGACGTTTGCTGCAAGCAGTCCTACTGCTAATGCAATCGTTGTGACAATTTCGAAGTAAAGAATCGTTTTCCCACCGAGTCTTCCGATGGTTTTCATATCCCCTACACCAGCTACTGCTACAATCAACGCAGCAATAACAATTGGAAGAACGATCATTTTAATTAAATGGATGAATATATCGCCAATCGGCGTTAACACATTAATAACGGTTTCATTTTGATAAAACAGCGCTCCCACGATAACACCCAGAACAAGCGCAATGAGTATTTGAGAAGCTAAACCTAACTTTTTCATACGTGAACCCCCTTTTTTTGATAACGCTTTCTTTGTTGCTTAATCGCATCTTAACGATGAACCTACAAAAAACGACAAAAAGGAACAAAAAGAAGTGAATTTTTTATGAAAAATCTTTTAAAAGGTGGGTTTTTCCACAAAATTGTTAAAAAAAGACTTCGCTTTTGAGCGAAGTCCTAATGATTTTGTATTTGTTCACTTGGTGTATCTTTTTGTAAATAAGCTCCATCGTATATCGCATATCCAATAAGGACCAGAGCAACGTAGAACAATGCACTAATCGTCCAAATCCATTTGACATTCAGCTTCATTGTGCCACTCCCTCTCTAACCGGTTTCAGTCGCTGCAATCTGAGCGCATTCAATACAACCGACACGGAGCTAAAGGCCATTGCTGCTCCTGCAAGCCATGGCGCAAGAAGTCCTAAAGCAGCTATCGGTATCCCAATACAATTATAAGCAAGCGCCCAAAATAGATTTTGCTTGATGTTTCTCATCGTTTTTCGACTAAATTCAAGCGCATCAGCAATGGCATGGAGGTCTCCTGTCATGAGTGTGATATCTGCTGCTTCCATGGCGACATCTGTCCCTGTTCCAACTGCCATCCCAATATTTGCTGTCGCAAGGGCCGGTGCATCATTGATGCCATCTCCGACCATGGCGACTTTCTTTCCTTGTTCCTGAAGCGCCGCAATGTGAGCAGCCTTTTCCTCAGGCAGAACTTCAGCAATGACATGATCAATGCCCGCCTGTTTCGCAATCGCCTCTGCTGTCATCTTGTTATCACCTGTCATCATCACGACGTGAATCCCTTGCTTTTTCAGACGCTTGATCGCTTGAGGTGAAGATGATTTGATCGTATCTGCGACCGCGACAATGCCGGCGACTTCTCCATCAACGGCAACAAGCATAGCCGTTTTCCCTTGCTGCTCGAGCGTTGTGACGGATGCTTCGACTTGATCATATGGGATATGATGTTTCTGTAATAGCTTACGCGTTCCAATCAAAAGCCTGTGTCCTGCCGCCTTTGCTTCAATTCCATGACCTGGGTCAGCTTGGAAGGCTTCAATCTCGACCACTTCTAGACCTTGTTCCTTCATTCCATCTGTGATCGCTCTGGCAAGCGGGTGTTCCGACTGTTGTTCAGCTGATCCTGCTAACTGTAGGAGCGTATTTTCTGTCCAATTGGCAGACACTATTACATCTGTCAGACTCGGCTCCCCTTTTGTCACAGTCCCTGTTTTATCTAAAACCACCGTATCCAGTGATTGGGTCACTTCTAAATGCTCTCCGCCTTTAAACAGAATGCCGGATTCAGCCGCACGACCGCTACCCGCCATAATAGAGGTTGGTGTAGCAAGACCAAGTGCACAAGGACACGCAATGACGATGACCGCTATAAAGGTTTCAAGTGCTGAAGTCACATTCCCTGGATCAACAAAGAAAAACCATATAAGGAAGGTGAGCACAGCAATTCCTACAACGATGGGTACGAATATCCCTGATATTTGATCGGCCATCCTTTGAATCGGTGCTTTTGAGCCCTGTGCCTGTTCTACGACTTTAATAATCTGTGAAAGGGCGGTCTCTTTTCCAACCTTTGTCGCTTTCACTTTCACAAACCCATTTTTATTGATCGTTGCCCCGATGACCGCATCACCAGCCGTTTTATCAACAGGCAGACTTTCGCCCGTAATCATGGACTCATCAATTGCGGTTGTTCCCTCCACGATCTCTCCATCTACCGGCACTTTCTCTCCCGGTTTGACAAACACAAGATCATTCACTTTCACTTCGGAAATAGGGACGGTCATCTCTTTCCCATCTCGCTCGATGACCGCTTCTTTCGCTTGTAGGCCCATCAGCTTTTGAATCGCTTCTGATGATCTCCCTTTTGCTCTTGCTTCCATTAATTTTCCGAGCACGATCAACGTAATGAGTACAGCACTTGTTTCATAATAGAGGGCTGCCTCATGTGTGCCTTGAACCGCTGACTGAATGCTTTCATATAAACTATAGAAAAACGCAGCTGACGTCCCAAGTGCGACAAGAACATCCATGTTGGCACTTTTATTACGTAACGCTTTATACGCACCTACATAAAAGGGCCAGCCGACAATGAACTGAACGGGCGCTGCTAACGCTAGCTGAACCCAAGGATTCATGAACGCTTCAGGCAGCCAAATAAAAGACGTGAAAGAAAAATGACTGACCATTGCCCAAAGAAGCGGCAGTGACAGAATCATTGAAAATAAAAAGCGTGCCGTTTGCTTCTCTATTGCTACTTGGCGATGATCTTTCTTTCCTTCCTCTGCTTCATCTACAGCTGGTTCAATTAAAGAATACCCAATGGACTGAACCGCTTCCTTTATATCACTTGTAGACGTTTGGCCTGGGTGATACGTGACCTGAAGGGTCTCCAGCGCAAAGTTCACAGATCCGTGATCAACACCATCCATCCGGTTTATTTTTTTCTCGATTCGGTTGGCACACGCTGCACACGTCATTCCCTCTATATCAAATTCCGCTTGCTCCATCACCACATCGTAGCCGAAGGATTGAATTTTTTGCTTGAGATCATCTGGTGTGAGTTGTTCTGCTTCATACACAATATGAGATGTTTCAAGCGCCAAATTCACATTGGCATCCTCCACACCTTCCAGCCTGTTCAATCCTTTTTCGATGCGTCCTGCACAGGCAGCACAGGTCATCCCCGTAATTTGAAAATCAATTTCCTTTTTCATTCATCTCACCTCTTCATATACTCCATAGGGGTATCTTTTTTTGGAAAAAATACGTGCTGTTATGCAGCACGTATGTTCATTTATACGACATCATATCCCTGTTCTTCAATTACATCAGAGATACGGTGTAACGTGACTTGATCTGGGTGAAATGAAACTTCCACCTCTCCTTTGTCTAAATGGACTTTCACAGATTCAACACCTGCTAGTTCTCCTACATTTCCTTCGACTGCTTTCACGCAATGTCCGCAAGACATGCCCTGCACTTGAAGTGTTGCTTGTTCCACTTCTCATCGCCTCCATCAATCATTTTCTACACCTTACTATACCCTAGTAGGGTATCAATGTAAACATATAAATGCTACGATTTTGTCAGTTTCGTAAAGACCGTCATTAACTCTTCAATGGCTTCATCCCCATTGCCGCTCTTGATTGCATCTGCTACACAATGATGGGTATGCTTTTCCATCAATTGAAGACTGACCTTTTTCAAAGCCGCATTGACAGCGGAGATTTGATTGACAACATCTATACAGTAACGATCGTTTTCAATCATTTGCTGAATCCCACGCACTTGTCCTTCCACTCGTTTCAACCGATTGATCAATTGATCTTTATCCTTGTCGGCTCTTGGCGAAGCCATATGTCTTTCTTCATGTTCTGTCATGTGATCACCTTTTTTCTAATATGACTTATCTTTACTTAAATTAAAGCATATCTCCACCGGAAAAGGCAAAGATATGCTGATTACACTCTAGTGTTTGCTTTAGTTTGTTAATTGTTCAATGTCCTGCAATAGATTGACGGACTGCTGAAGCTGCTTGATCAATCCTTGCTGATCCTCAAGCATGGCGGCAACGTCGATGTTGTCTGCTTTCAATTGCTGTAAATACGTTTGTATTTCCTCTGACAGCACCTTATTTTTTTCAATGATCTGCGCATGCAGGTCTTCTGCTATTTTGGGTGCTGTGATTTCATTAAATTCTTGAATGTCTGCTTTCAATGATTCTAACTGCTGGGTTAATTCTGCTTTTTTGGCGGCGTTTTTCACAGCTTCTTCTGCGAGCTGTGGAAAGTCCTCCGTAAATTGCTGAATGTCCGCCACATACTCATTTGCCTCTGTGACATATGTCGTTGTATCACTTACTTGGTCAAGCAAACCAGAGCATCCACTTAATACAAGCGTGCCGGAAAAGAGCAAAGAGATCACATATTTTTTCAAGATTGATCATCCTTTCATCTGAGGTATTGAAAGCATCATTTGTCCCGCTCCCCCCATCACACAGATGCAATAAGACCTAAAAAAGCCAGACCTTTGCCTCATGTGTGATAGGCAAAGGTCTGGCTAACATGTTCATGCCGGAATAGCCGAGAAACAACGGATGTTTCTGTAATGACGACCAAACCGTAAAAGCTACTCCCCTTTAGGAAACCGTTCAAATGTTATGTTTATCATATCGAATGTCAGGACAACCGTCAATGAGAAGCTAGCAGCAGGTTAATGCTCTTCATAAAGCATATAGTCCGCTCCAGTGGACGCATAAATCCGGTTGCGTCCTTGGCGTTTTGACATATACAAAGCTTGGTCTGCTTCAAATAGAAGAGTTTCTAATACATTGGGATCATAAGCTGTGTGAGCAATTCCAAAGCTCGCTGTCACCCGCACTTTTTCCTCATCATTCTCAAAGAAACTCATCTCAAAGGAATGTCTAATTCGCTCCGCAATATGGCATGCCTCTTCAAAAGAATGATGCGGCAGACAAATAGCAAACTCTTCTCCGCCATATCGTCCGAATAAATCGTCCATTTGTAAATGCTGCTGACAAATGGTGACAACATGACGCAGCGCCTCGTCTCCAATATGATGTCCGTGCGTGTCATTGATTTGTTTAAAAAAATCAATATCAAACAGCATAACAGCCGTATCTTGCGCATCCTCTTCTAGGATCATCTGCGTTCGTTCAATAAATGAAGACCGATTAAAGATATTCGTCAATCCATCAATATACGCACGGCGCTCCAGCTCTTCCTGAAGCAAACGCTGCTCTGTTACATCACTGATCACAATTTGCCTACCCTCGATCTCTCCTCTCCTATTAAATAGGGACGATGCGGTCAAGTGATAATAGCTGGAATGATCTTTTTCCCTTTTCAACATTAAATCAAATTGCGAATGATCCTGCGGAGAACGTAGCCACTGAATGAAGTCAGTATCTTTGATGATTCCTGAGAAAATATCGTCTATTTTATAGCCAATCCCCTTTTTATTAGAAAGTGCTGGAATGATCGATGCAGCAGCGGGGTTGTAATCTATGAGTGTCCGGTATCGATCTAAAATGAGAACCCCCTCAGACATATGCTCAAACACACGCTCCATCGCAATGGGAGAGAGCTTAAAGAGCTGGAACGACATAATCGCCCATAAGTAGAGTGCATTGGTTAAAAACATCACCACAGGGACCGGGTCAATATGAAGAGGTGTCACACCTAATAAATAGATAAAAGATGTCGTGATTGGCAGTAACATGCCCACTAGCAAAATTAGAATCTGCTTTAAATATTCTTTTTTTGTGACACGCAAAAACCAAACCAGCATAAAAATAGCCAGCATCGAACAGCCAAATGTATAGACACCATGAATGATATACCAATAGCCAATCGTAAAGTCAGCCAATAAAAATCCGTCTACCGGATTCATCGTGATGCTTCGATAAAAGAGTGAATGAAAAGAATTGGTGAACACCATAATGGTGGTGAGAGTTGGAATCAGTAAGATGAGAAGCACGCGGCGCTTTGTGAAATATTGATGGAATCCCGTAAATTGCAGCACAATCATTAGACTGAATGGCGCGATGAACGGAAGACCCATGTATTGAAAACAAACCCAGAACATAATCTCCCTAGGTGTACTTGCCAATAATTCAAACGTGTGCCCAAAGATATAAATCGCAGTTGCTCCAGACATGTACATAAACAATTGACAGCCAATATACCGGTGGCGGTTCGCATGAGCAATGATTGATAATATCACGGACAGAATGCCAGAAACACTCATGATCACAATAAAATGTAAAACAATCGAATCCATGTAAACGCCCCAATTTCAGTTATTTAGAACTAGTCTAATCTTACTATATATGAGGAAGTCACAAATGGGAAGATGTGATTTTGATTTGGTTGGAGGTTTTTTGTAAAGTGTCGGTTGTTTTTTGTTTGTGAAGCCTTATATTTTCGCTACTTTTTACTTAATTTGAGGGAGAGATATATTGCAATCGGAGAAATATCTGTACAATGTGGGGATTGGGATCAATGAAGAGGAGGCTTGCAAGGTATATGACTTTTTTGATTATCATGGCGGGGCAGTTTATGCTGGTTCTTTTGGAGAAGCCTTTTGAGAAGAGAAGTTCTGGATTGATATTTTTGATCAGTTACTTGCTGCTGATTGCGATTTATGTGATCCAGACAACGTTTGTGGAACTTATGCCGGATGGATTTTTGATGATGATTGCCGTGGTTGTCGTTTTTCCTTTGTTTGTTCGGTTGGTGTTGTCTTCTCAGAAGACACGTTCTTGAAAACTATACAAAAATGAGACTATGTTAGTACTTATTTTGCAAGTTTAATTATAAGTTAAATAGATAGCTAACTAGTATTTAAATGTAAATGATCAATTAAATTATTTTCAATTGAATTATCTTACAAAAAATAAGCAAGCTTCTGCCTGCTTATTTTTCATAATCACTTATTAGTAAATAACTTATCAATAATGTTAATAGCAATAAGACAAATAGGAAGTGCAATGATAATGTACAAAAAGTTTTTTGGTACAAACATATTGTAATAATAGAAAAATACACTGATAAAGAGAATCATAACAGCATACTTCATTATACTTTTCACAAAATTCCTCCTAATAAATATCCACCCAACCATTATTAGGGTGTTTATCCCTTTTATCCAATTGTTTAGCAATTTGGGTTCCAATATCCAAATAATTTAGAGCAATCGCGACAGCAACACCAATAGAAACTGCTAATTTTTTAGCTCCCCACGCCTTTAATCTACTTGACACGGTTTTAGTGAATATTCTTTTCGCTTCTGCTTTGCCTTTTTTAATAATAAATGATTGTATAACACCAACGCCACCCCCGACAGCAAAACCAATAACAGCATTGAAAACTGCACCTGCAAACCTAACAGATACACCAACCTTTATACCTGATGATTTTTTCTTTTTAGCAGCTTCAACTTCTTTAACCCCAAAGGAAGAAACAAATAGATCTTTAGAAAATGCAAAATCCTCATTATCTACTAGAGTTGAATCATTTATTTCTTCCACTAACTCTTCTTGTGCTGCTGACAAATCATTATATGTATCAGATTCTTTATCGAAGAAATTTGTTAGTTCTTTTCTAAATATTTCCTTCTCAGTAACATTTGATAGCTCTGTTTGTTCTTCTACTATTTTATCAAAAAGTTTTCTCTCATCTTTCGTCATTTCATCTATCGAAGGCATATTTCTAACCTCTTCTACAAGATCGAACTCTTCAGATAAAACTTCCCTACTCAATTTAACATCATTTGAATTTATACCCTCTACTGTTTCACCTACTAGAACTCCCTCTAACACAGTTGTTCCTCAATATCTGACTCTGCGAAACTAGTTAGAGTAGATAATGAACTAATCGTGAAGATAATTACTGTCAAAATTGAAACTCTTTTAAAAAATAAATTCATCGACACCTTTACAAATACCTCCTATAAAAGTTAAATTCTTAATACCTGTAAACAAGGAGACTCCGAATAAAAATTTAGGTTATAATACTATGACTAAATAAAAAAAAGACGCTATTTTTAGCGTCTTTTTTTATTAAAGTTTTTAATAAAATCCTTTTGTGCTAACCAATCGTTTAGAACAACATGTTGAAAAAATGATGCCAGACCCGCATCAAGGGCTTTCAAACCCTTGATACGACTGCATTCTAAAAGTTTTGATGGAGACGGTGGGAGTCGAACCCACGTCCAGAGACATCGATTACTTAAGCGTCTACGAGCGTAGTCAACATATTTGGTGTTCACTCATCCTCATGCCTGCTGACGGGCGCTTGGAGAGCTAGTCTGATGGATCTCTTCTTACGTCCTCAGACGGAAACGTAAGCGTAGCCTACTTCATTGGGCTCCTCACAGACACATAGGCAATGTCAGGAAGAGCTCGCTGCACTTATTAGGCAGCTAGTGCTAAGTTTTGGTTAAAACTTTTAGTTTTGCCAGTTACATTTAGTGCGTGTTAACGAGATCGCCTCTCGGCTCGCAGCTCAAGCTCGAACCGCCCCTGTCGAATCCGTAACGTCCCCTTGTAAAAGGGATATACGGGATGGAAACGTTCAGCTTAACTGCTTCCGTATATAACTATTATAACAATCTCATCGCTTGAAACAACTGGTGGTTTCTGTAAGAAAAGCAATGATTGTTTACTGCATAACATATTGTAGCATAATGCTTCCGCTCTCAGCAAGACATCTGCATGAATCTAGAATTGCTTTTGTCGATCACGGAAGGCACGGTCGATTTCACGTTTTGCATCTTTTTTCTTCAGATCTTCACGTTTATCGTATTTCTTTTTCCCTTTACCAATTCCGATCAACACTTTGGCAAAGCCATTTTTTAAATAGAGTTTCAGAGGCACGAGTGAGTAGCCTTCTTCCTTTGTCGCACCAATCAATTTACTGATTTGCTTGCGATGAAACAGCAGCTTTCTCGTTCTCAGCGGATCATGATTATAACGGTTCCCCTGCTCGTATGGGCTCACGTGCATGTTATGAAGAAACACTTCTCCTCGTTCGATTTTGGCAAAAGAATCTTTTAAATTCACTTTTCCTGCACGAATCGATTTGATTTCAGTTCCTTGTAACACAAGGCCAGCTTCAAATGTTTCTTCTATAAAATAGTCATGATTTGCTTTTTTGTTTTGGGAAACAACCTTTCCCTCTCCCTTTGGCATTGGCGTACACCCTCCTTTTGACACAAACACGGTCCAAATCGTACGGATTATTTTATCAAACAATCCAGCTTTAGACAACGCTGACGCTATGTGGTCAAAAAGCAAATAGAGCGTGATGCCCTATTTGCTTTTTGTCACGTTACTTTTTCTTTTTACGCTTTTGTTTTGGTGCGTTATCAAATACGCGTTTTTTCTTTTTCTTCTTCTTACGGCCTGAGAACCAGTCACTTCCGCCTTTATCCTCTTTGGCTTTATCCCCAGAGGCATTTTGGCCTCCGCGCCCTTTTTTCGCTGGTGAATCTGTTCGTTTTTTAAACTTAAAATCTTTTGCCGATTTACGGCGAGTGCCTTTCATACCGACGATTTCAAAATCAATCGAGTGCTCATCTTTATTGACATTCACCACTTTGACTGTGATTTCATCACCGATACGGTAGACATTTCCTGTGCGTTCACCGATCATGGCAAAGTGCTGCTCATCAAAGCGATAGTAGTCGTCTGTCATGTAGCTGACATGGACAAGACCTTCAATTGTATTCGGCAGTTCAACAAATAGTCCGAAGTTCGTCACGGAACTAATCATTCCATCAAACTCTTCACCGATTTTATCAAGCATAAATTCAGCCTTCTTGAGATCATCTGTTTCACGCTCTGCATCAACTGAGCGGCGCTCCATTGTAGACGCATGATCTGCAATTTCAGGAAGCAGCTGGCCCCACTTTTCTAGAGTTGCTTCGTCTGTCTTTTTCTGAATCAAATAGGTTCTGATCAGTCTATGCACAATTAAATCCGGATAACGGCGGATCGGTGATGTGAAATGTGTATAGAATTCCGTTGATAAACCAAAATGACCGATGCTTTCTGGATCATATTTCGCCTGTTTCATCGAACGAAGCATCACAGTTTGTATCACAACTTCTTCTGGTTGATCCCTCACAGCATCAAGTACACTTTGAAGTGCACGCGGGTGGATGTTTGTCGACGTTCCTTTTACAATGTAACCAAACGTTGTCACGAACTCTAAAAAGCGCTGAAGCTTCTCAGGATTTGGTTCTTCGTGAATTCGATAGATGAAAGGTACATTCAACCAGTGGAAATGCTCTGCAACCGTTTCGTTTGCAACAAGCATGAATTCTTCAATTAATTTCTCTGCGACAGAACGCTCACGAACGACAACTTCTTTCGCCGCTCCTTCATCATCTACAAGCACTTTTGCTTCCTTGAAGTCAAAGTCTACTGCCCCGCGCTCCATTCGTTTTTCGCGAAGAATCTCTGCAAGCTTCTCCATTTCTTGGAACATTGGCACAAGCGGCTCGTATTTGTCTATAAGCTCTTCGTCTTGATCGACTAAAATCTTATTCACATCAGTATAGGTCATTCTTTCCGTCGTTTTGATCACACTTTGGAAAATCTCGTGTTTGACGACCTTCCCATTTCGATCAATGACCATTTCACAAGACAGCGTGAGACGATCGACCTTCGGATTCAATGAGCAAATACCGTTTGACAGGCGGTGAGGGATCATCGGAATGACGCGGTCTACGAGATACACACTCGTTCCACGCTCATAAGCTTCCTGATCAATGGGGGAATTCTCTGTGACATAATGAGAGACATCTGCAATATGCACCCCTAGCTTATATTTGCCATCATCCAGCTTTTGCACCGTAACGGCATCATCTAAGTCCTTCGCATCTGCTCCGTCAATGGTTACAATCGTTTCGTTGCGTAAGTCACGTCTGCCTTCTAGGTCTTTTTCATCAATCGTTTCAGGTGTGTCTACTGCCTGCTGAAGCGCTTCTTCAGGGAACTCCCCTGGCAGGCCGTGTTTATGAATGATTGATAGTATATCAATGCCAGGGTCATTTTTATGACCAAGAATTTCAGTCACTTCGCCCTCTGCACTCATTCTTCCTTCTGGGTAGCTAGTCAGCGTCACGACCACTTTATGCCCTTCGACCGCTCCATTTTTAGCGGATTTCGGGATGAAGATATCGGTTGTGATTTTTTTATCATCAGGAATGACAAAGCCATAGCTTTTCGTTTCTGTGTAGGTACCGACAACCGTCTGAGTATTACGCTCCAGAATTCGGATGACCGTCCCTTCTTTTTTTGTGCCGTTTGATTTGTGACTGACACGAACCATGACCGTATCACCATTCATCGCTGTGCCTAGCTCATTAGGTGGAATGAAAATATCATCCTGTCCAAACTCTTCTGGTGTCACAAATGCAAAACCTTTTGCATGAGCAGACAGCTTCCCTTTTACCAAGTTCATTTTTTCTGGTACACCGTAGCGATCGCTGCGCGTGCGAACGATGAGCCCTTGATCTTCCAGGATCACAAGTGCTTTGACGAGCTCTTTATAATCATCAGGATTGGTAATCTCCATCATCACTTCCAGCTCTTGAACGGTTAACGGTTTATACGCTTCATCTTTCATAAAAGCGAGTAATTCATTCATAAATTCTTCTTTTTGCACACTCTAACCCCCTATATATTTAAACTGACCAATCAAGTGATTCTAAGAATGCATATACATCCTGATGAACCTTCTCGCGCTCTTTATCAAGCGTGATCGCATGGCCTGATTCTTCATACCATTTCAAATGCTTTTGATCTGTCTCTACTTCGTTGTAAATGATATTCGCACTGTCTGTATTAATCATATGATCGTGACGTGCCTGAACAACAAAAGTAGGTGAATAAATCATGTCGACATTGTTTCTAACATCTGCAATGAGTTCTTGCAGGCTCCTCAGTGTATCCATTGGCGTTTTCTTGAACTCTTCCATTTCCTGTTCAATTTGCTCCTCTGACTTACCCTCAAATTTCTTATAGTTACGGGCATATTCTAGTACACCCTGATACATGACTTCTTCACTTTTTATGTACATAGGTGCACACATAGGTACAATTCCCTTTACAGGTACAGTGTAACCTAATTTCAATGAAAAAACTCCTCCGAGGGATAGGCCGCAAACCGCAATTTCCTCATAGCCTTCATCTTTTAAGAATTGATAGCCTTCTTCTACATCTTTCCACCAGTCATCAGGGCCTGAATGGACAAGCTCTTCTGGCGGCACACCGTGTCCTTTATATTGTGGTGCATGACACGTATACCCTCTTTCGTTCAAATAACGGCCAAGCATTCGAACATCGGCTGTATTCCCAGTAAAACCGTGAAGAAGAAGCACCGCCTTTTCTCCACCTTTAAACGTAAATGGTTTTGGTGTAACAACTTTCATGATGTGACTTCCTTTCCTTCCGATATGGTTTATATTTTCCACTTGTATGTATGAAACAAAACAAAAGAGTGCTGATAATAAAAAAAGGTCTGAAAAAAGATCAGACCTTCTGTTACTCGCGCTTTACACGCCTAAATATGCCAATGCAAGTGTTAAGATGAAGAAAAGCACTGACAAAATAACCGTTAAACGGTGAAGTATCAAGTCAAGACCTCTCGCTTTTTGCTTACCGAAAAGCTGCTCGGCTCCACCTGAAATAGCGCCTGACAGTCCAGCACTTTTACTAGATTGTAACAATACAACGATGATAAGTGCGATACTGACAATTACGAGTAATGTGATAACAAATGCGTGCATGAAAACACCTCCAGACAAACTGGTACACATAACTTTATTTTACATGAAAACAAGGTGCATGTCACGAAACATCAAAATAAAGATTCCCTCTATATTGTCGACTTTATTTGTTATTTTGATTCAATTTCATTCCAAAGAGTAGTATGCAGCATTTTTTATATGCAATTTTCGGTTAAAAACACGTTTTTAACGGGTTGCTTCTTCTTTCAATAGCTGTTTTAATTCTACTAACAAACGTTCAGCTCCTTCAAGACTCAGCATCACTTTCCCATTTCCATAGCTTTTGTTATACTTCGTCACTTGTCCAGTTAACAGGCAGCTCTTATCTGCATCATATTTTTTCAGCATAATGGTTTGATCTTCAATGAAAATTTCTAAAAGCTGCTCTTCTTTAATATTGAGTACCTTGCGCATTTCTGAAGGCAGAACAATTCTGCCTAGTGAATCAATATGTCTGACCATCCCAGTTCTTTTCAACGACATTGCCTCCTTGATCATTTTGTTCATTGACTTTTGTCAACATCTTCATAGTAAAATAGATCTTCAAATTTTTTATCAAAGTAATGAATCATTTTGCCAATGACAAGCTGGCCTGGTTTCCGATGACCATTTAATACCCTGCTGAGTGTGGCAGGAGAAATGCCAATTTCATCAGCGAGCTGATTTAAAGACATATCGTTTTCGATCATATACTGCATGACAAAAGTCCGCCTGATCTGAATCTTTTCGACCATCATTACAACCTCCTATGGAATCAATATGTACAACGTGTAGGTGCTCACATGAAACAGATCCATTAACTTAAGTCAACACTTTTACCCCTCTGCTATTTCCTTTGGTCAATGATCATACTAAAATAAGTCATATACTGAAATGTGAGGTTCGATGTCATGAATCACTTTGGTGAACAATTACGCATTTTAAGAGAAAATAGAAAAATGTCTGTCAATCAACTCGCCATGTATTCAGGTGTAAGCGCTGCTGGTATTTCTCGTATTGAAAATGGAAAGCGTGGTGTGCCGAAGCCTTTAACCATAAAAAAATTAGCACACGCCTTGAAGGTGCCTTATGAGGATTTAATGCTGCTTGCCGGTCATATTGAACAGGAACAAGTTCATGAAATGAAACCAAAATATGAATCCGTGTTGAAAATCTATCAAACGGCGCTTCAAAAGGATGTAGAACATCTTCCCATTTTTGACGGAGACCTATGGGAAAGGCTATCCGCACAAGACATCAGCCAGCTGAATGAATACTTTCTCACGCTCATCAACCAAAAAAAGACGAACAAATAGCGGGGCATAACCCTAAGATACATTCACTATTAACTAATGTCAATATTTTCATGGTATACTTGTTGCCAATAGTCAACAAATCAAGTAAAATAGACATATCTAATCTATAACCATGTGAGGTTTTGCCTTGATGAACTTTGGTGCATACTTAAGAGCATTACGTGAGGAAAAGAAGCTGTCAGTGAACCAATTAGCGATGTATTCAGAGGTCAGTGCTGCTGGTATTTCTCGTATTGAAAATGGGAAACGCGGCATTCCGAAGCCTCCTACGATAAAAAAACTAGCCGGTGCATTAAAGGTCCCTTATGAGGAAATGATGCAGGCTGCGGGCTATATTGAGGAAGCCTCTTCTGTCCATCAGCTGAAGGAAGAGGAAATTGCATTATCCAAAATAAAGGAAGCCGCAACGCAATATGAACTTGGTGATCTCGAGCTATTTGATGGAGACATTTGGTCAACTCTTTCGAAAAAAGAAATAGAAGATCTTAACCGCTATCTGTTATTTATATTAAACAGCCGTTCGTCATCATAGAATGTTTTGATCATTGACAAGCTTTTAGAGCTGATTTATGACAAATTTACGGTATAATGAGTTCAGATTGGAGTGAAGAAAGATGAATCAATCTGACATATGCCCGCGGTTTGAAAAAGCAGTTGAGTTATTGAGTAAACGCTGGGTTGCACTGATTGTTTTTCAGCTTCTCTCAAGTCCGCAGCGCTTTAGTGAAATTGAGGCCGCTCTGACAAATTTAAGCGGAAGAGTATTATCTGAGAGATTAAAAGAGCTGGAAGCAGCAGGCATTGTAAAACGGGAGGTTTTTGCTGAAACACCCGTGCGTATTGAGTATTCTTTAACTGATATGGGGCGTTCCCTTGCACCCGTTTTTGAGGAAATTTCGAAGTGGTCTACTGAATGGATCACGCTCGAATCATAAAATAACCGCATGTGAACTGCCTGATCATTATAAAACAACCTCCCTTACAGATGTAAGGGAGGTTTTGTCTTTTCAACCGCTTAAGCAGATGTCATGTTTTTTTCAGCTAATGCTTTTCTTTCTTTTTTCTTGTTCGTTGGGCTTAAATAGCGTTCAAGCCAGCCCATGACTAGGTCAGCGATAATGGCCATGAGTGCAGTTGGAATAGCGCCTGCTAAAATGATGGCTGTTCCGTTTGTGGCGTTTGATCCTCTGATGATGATATCACCTAGACCTCCTGCACCAACAAATGTCCCAATCGCTGTAATGCCGATGGCGATGACCAGTGCAGTTCTTAAACCAGCCATAATAACTGATAAAGCAAGCGGTAATTCAACCATTCTCAGCACTTGCCATTTCGTCATGCCCATCGCTTTACCCGCTTCTAAATAAGCATGTTCAATGCTGACAATTCCTGTATACGTGTTGCGGATGATCGGCAGAAGCGAATACAGAAAGAGTGATAAGATGACTGTATTTGCGCCAAGTCCTAACACGAGCATCAACACGGAAAGCATCGCTAACGCCGGTATGGTTTGAATGACGTTGGTAATGGCGAAGATCCAATTGCTCAGCTTACGGTAATGCGCCACAAAGATGCCTACTGGAATTCCGACTATCGCCGCAAACAGCACCCCATACGCTGACATGAGAAAATGCCGATAAAATTCTTCTAACACATATGAACCGTTCTGCTGATAATACGTCCATAATTGCTGCAGTGTGTCCATCAGCCGTGACACCTCCCCATCTTACTCAAAGTAATTGTGCTTTTCCAGGAAATTCTTCGCAACGGTGGCTGGTTCTTGAAGCTCTCCGTCGACTTGATAGTTCAACTCTTGCATTTGTTCTGTATCAATTTTTCCGATCAGTCTGTTGATCACCTTATCAAGCCCTGGGTTCTCTTTTAAAACTTTTTCCGGGACAACGGGCGATGCATCATATGGCGGGAAAAACCGCTTATCATCTTTTAAGATTTTGAGGTTATAGGCTTTGATTCGTCCATCTGTTGAATAGGCAAGCACAATATCCATTTTTTCATTTTTTAATGCATCGTAGACTAAACCAATCTGCATTGGATACGTGCTTCCAAATTCAATTCCGTATGTTTTCACGAATCCTTCATACCCGTCGCCTTTCTTTTTGAGCCATATATTATCGACACCGAACCGGTAATTCTTCGCATTCTTTTTCAAGTCAGAGACCGTTTCTAACTTGTTTTCCTTCGCCATCTTTTGCGTCACGGCAAAGGCATACGTATTATCAAAGCCATAGGAATCAAACCATTTGTAATCATAGCGTTTCTTAAATTCTTTTTGGACGATTTCCATTGCACGCTCCGGGTCTTTTTCCGCATCCATTCCAAGCGTACTTGTCAAATCTGTCCCTGTATATCTTGTCGCCGAAATGTCGATATCACCGTTTTCCATTGCTTTCTGCTGTACGGTATTGGAGCCTAAGTTTTTCACAATCGTTGTCTTTTTATCTGTGTAATGTTCGATGATTTCGCTAACCATATAGGCCATTATTTCTGATTCGGTAAAGTTTTGTGCTCCCACCCGCAGCGTATTGCCTGAGGAGCCGGCTAGTCCAGGAAGTGAACAGCCGCTTATCAATAGCAAGCATCCGGCAAGCAGTGCACTGATCCATTTTGTTTTTCGATTTTTCACATAAGCCAACTCCTTATGAAACTTCCTTCAATCCTTTTAAGCCTTCTGGTGTTACTTTTTTCTCCAGCTTCATCAATGTAAAGTCAATGATAACCGCTAAAATAGTGACTGGGATGGCACCTGCAATAATGTATTCCGGCTGGTATAGCTGAAGTCCAATCAAAATGTAGTCACCAAGACCGCCTCCACCGATAAAAGCAGCAAGTGTTGTCCAACCAATTAAATAAATCGTTGACGTTCGGACACCTGCCATAATGATCGGTACAGCAAGCGGAAGTTCCACAAGACGAATTTGCTCCCATGTCGTCATGCCGATCCCTTTACCGGATTCAAGCAGATTTTTGTTCACACCTTGGACGCCGGCATACGTATTTCTCAAAATAGGCAATACCGAATAGAAAAAGAGAGCAACGATTGCAGGTATTTTCCCAACCCCCAAAATAGGAATAAAAAATGCAAGAATCGCTAAACTAGGGAGTGTTTGAAAGATATTCACGACACCGATGACAAAGCCTGCGCCTCGTTTCATTCGCGTGAGAACGACGCCTAAAGGAACGGCAACGATAATTCCTAGCACGACAGCAATTAAGGAAATATATAAATGCTCCCACATTTTTGTGAGGAGTTCCCCACCATTTTTCTCTAGAAAATCGATGATTTGATCCATGTGTCCACCTCCCTTAGTTCATTTCAATGGCAGACGCTGGCGTATCGTCTCCCCAAATGGAGTCGTACACAACATCTACAAGACTTGCCCGTGTCACAATGCCTTTTAAATGCCCTTTGGCATCGACAACCGGTACATATTTAATACCGCGTATTAAAATTTTCCGAACGGTGTCTCTGAGAAGTGCGCCTTCTTGTACAGTATAGAACTCTGTATTTAGGATCTCACCAACGAAAGCCGCTTTTCTGCGGTTCGCATCAATTGTTTCAATATCGATATAGCCTTTTAACACATCATGTTCGTCTACTACAAGCAAGGAATCGACCCGCTTTTCTCTCATGATGTAGATGGCATCAGTCAACGTTTGTTCAACTGTAATGGTGACTGGTGACGTGTTCATCATTTGTTCTACACGTTCCATATTCGGATTTGATTGAAGCAGGCGTTCTTTTCCGATGAATTCTTCTACGAACTCGTTGGCTGGGTTACGCAAAATATCTTCAGGTGTGCCTACTTGGACAATCTCTCCATCTTTTAAAATCACAATTCGGTCAGCCAGTTTAATCGCTTCATCCATGTCATGTGTGACGAATACGATGGTTTTATTTAACGTTTTTTGCAGTTTCTTAAATTCTTCCTGCAATGTATCTCGTGTAATTGGATCAAGTGCACCAAATGGTTCGTCCATGAGGATCAGAGGGGGTTCTGCTGCCAGTGCGCGAAGAACTCCGATGCGCTGCTGCTGTCCTCCACTGAGTTCATGAGGATAGCGCTCTAAAAATTCTGGGCCCATGTCGACGAGCTTCAGCAGTTCGCGTGCTCGTTCCTTCCGTTTTTCTTCCGGCCATTTTAAGAGCTTCGGCACAAGTGAGATGTTTTGCGCGATGGTCATATGGGGGAACAGTCCAATTTGCTGAATCACATAACCGATTTCTCTTCTTAATTGAACTGGATCTTTTTTCATAATATTTTCTCCCTCGATAAAAATGTTTCCTGAGGAAGGTTCGATGAGTCGGTTGATCATCTTCATGGTTGTGGTCTTACCACAGCCACTCGGTCCAATAAAACAAATAAATTCTCCTTTTGCTATGTCTAAATCAATATTTTTGACAGCTTTTTTTCCACCTTTATACGTCTTAGATACATTCTCTAGTTTCAGCAAATGAGACACCTCCAATTAGTTGGATCTATATATTCAGAAAATTTACACCTTATTAATTATAGTGCAAACTTTATAAAATAAAAAGTTTATAATGTGTTTGTATTGCATAACATTTATATAAAATTTTCAGTTAACGACGTAATATCTAGATATCTCTCCTTTTTCCTCCAAATTACTAGCAATTACTCAATATTTATTGTTTTCATCAACAAACAGGTATATGATATATTGTGTTACAAATTGTCAGTCGTGAAGGGATGAAGCGGGGAGTGGACAAGCAAGCGCTAGGCGCCATTCAAAAAGCACAGGATCATTATATTGAAAAAGCTGCAGAGAACATGAATGCCTTTGGTCTTTCTTCTACAGTGGGTAGAGTGCTTGGTATCATTCACATGAACCGTAAACCAATGACGCTGGAAGAGCTATCAGAGGCGACCGGCATGAGCAAAACGAGGATGAGTCAAGTCGTTCGAGAAATGCTTGATTTAAATATTGCGGAAAAGGTTTATGAAAAAGGAATACGTAAAGATCTTTATGATGTTGAGCAAGATCAATACCAAACGTTTATTTCATTGTTTGCAGCCAATTGGACACGTGTTGTCAGTAAAAACCGTAAAGCACATAAGAAAACGTGCAAGGAATTGCAAGAGCTGCTTGAACGGGAAGATTTACCAGAAGAAACAGAGGATAAAATCAACCTGCTTCTTTCAGAAATCAAGGAAAGTCTTGATTACTATGATTGGATTAGCCGCTTAATTGAGTTCTTTGAAAGTGAAGAAGTATTTAAGCATGTGCCGAAACCTTAAAAAAAGCTGTTTTATTTTACATCATTGTAGAAAAAAACAGCTTTTTTATATACACTTATGATATAAACATCGGAAACATCCCTTTTAAGCCTGCGCCGATCATTTCAACTGCCACTACAGCCAGAATTAATCCCATCAAACGCGTCACGACATTCATCTCTGTTTTCCCCATTTTCCGCATAATAAAACTTGAATAATGAAAGGCATAATACGTCATGGCAAGAACGATGACAATGCCGATTAGAATCGAAAACATGTGGAGCATCCCTTGACTTCCCGGGGTTAAACTCATCACTGTAGCGATTGTACCGGGACCAGCGATGATCGGAATGGCGAGCGGCGTAACGGAGATATCTGCCTTCTCTTTGCTTTCTGCCTTTTCCTCCGAATGAGGATTTTGGACGTGCGATTCTTTTGCATTCAGCAAATTGTAAGCGATACCAAAAATAAAAATACCGCCAGCAATGCGGAGTGCATGAATATCGATCCCAAACAATTTGAAAATGAGCCTGCCTGCTAATAGAAAGGCAATCAGAATAATAAAAGAGACCACGATGGCTTTTTTGGCTGTCTGGGAGCGCTCTTTCTCTGTATAGCCCTCTGTTAAGGTGATGAAAAGAGGTACGTTTCCAATGGGATTTGATACAGCAAATAATGAGACGACAACATGAATCATAAAGGAAATCAACAGACACCCTCCTTTTTTCATAGTGTCTGCCATTCTGATGTGAATATGCCCTTGTGATGTTAAAACCTGTATATCTTTAACCGATGATAATAGAGGTTTAAAGAAAGGGGTTCACACATGAAGAAAACAATGACGATCATTCTTCTTTCTGTAGCAGTTATTGCCTTAGGTGGCTGGATTGTTTGGCAGCAGCAGACCATCGAAAAAGCAGAGAAAACACTCCAGCAAGAAAGCAAAACGAGCGATCTGAAGCTCTCGCAGTTAACATCAGATCAAACAGATATGAAGCATAAAAACGATGAACAAAAAAAGCAAATAGCCACCGTCACAAAAAAGCTCAAAAAAGAAAAGAAAGCCTATGAAAAAGAGGTCAAACAGCGTAAAGCGCTTGAGATAAAAGTCGACCAGCTTCAAAAAGAGCTGACGGCAGCAAAAGCCACTGCTCAAGCAAATAAGCAGACCACTCAGTCTACAAGGAAACCAACTGTCAAAAAAGACCCGAATGTCACTCATCATCCTCCCTCTCAGTGGGTACAGGACCAATATGATTGGGGCGTGAAACAAGGGTATATTAAAGAATAGAAAGGATGAAAAAATGTGATACAGATTCGGCCATTATCTCATGATCAATCTCTCCCTATGGATCTTTTACTATTAGCTGATCCTTCAAAGGAAAAGGTTCTCGCTTATGTGCAATCCGGCTCTTGTTATGCCGCCTTTCATGAACAGGAAGTGATTGGTGTCTATGTGCTATCATCGCTCTCTCAGCATTCAGTGGAAATCATGAATGTTGCTGTGAAGGAGTCATGGCAAGGAAGGGGAATTGGGAAGCAGTTGATCCGCCATGCGATCGCTGAAGCGAAAGCCACTGGTTTTCATACGATTGAAATCGGCACAGGCAACTCGAGTATTCAGCAGCTCGCACTTTATCAAAAATGCGGCTTCCGCCTAACGTCGATCGATCACGATTTCTTCCTTAAGCATTATGATGAACCAATTTATGAAAACGGGATTCAGTGTATGGATATGGTACGGCTGTCTCTCACATTTCAAGCAGACTGACTATTTGTTCAGCCTGCTTTTCTTATGCTCTTCGTTTCTTCATAGCATGAATCACATATTGAATGAAAAAATAAAGCACAGCGCCAGCTAAAAAGCAGACAACGCATCCAAAAAGCGTCGCCTCAGAGCTGAATTGATACTCTTCAATTTTCATAATATAAAATGGCATGCCAAACAGCGTTGGACTTGATTCAATATGATTGACCTCTAGCAGCAGTAAAAAGACAGGGGTCATAAACACAGAAAATATATACAGCATCGCAAGTGTTAAGCCGCTAGAAAACGAATGAAATACTTTGATCATCTCTTTCTCTCCTTCATCTCTTTTAAACTGGCTGTGATATTTTTCCCGTCTGGGCAAGCTGGATGCAGCATCACAGTGTTCAGTAAAGAAAAAAACAGCAGCTGATGACTCACCGGATGCTTCCACATTAAGAAAAGCACAATCGAGCAGAGCACCGGAAACAGCGGACCCGCAAGTGCCACCATCAGATTAAAGCTCGGCCTGGCAAATGTCTCATGGACGATCGCCACATGCTTCCAATCAATCGTGACCACAAAATCAAAGAGCGGTCTTTTTTCAATTTTGTTGCACACCATGATCATCAGCATATGACCGAGTTCATGAATGAGCACAACCGCTAGTAAACTAATGACAAGCCCCATCATCGCAATATCGGCCTTTTTAACATCACTGCATATATACAACTGAAAAAGGCAAGTGAACCAAGCAGATAAGCGGTGGCGAGTAGAGACATATTAGATGACAGCCACTCTAATAAAAGCATATCGATGAAGCTGAATACAGCAATCATCATCACGATGACAAACAGTTTATTAAAATCACTGATTTTCACGACAAACCCCGTACAGGCTGCCATGACGGTCATGAATAAAATGGACAAACTCGCCAAGCCATGACCTTCACTTTCAATACCGATCACCAAATAAGCAAGGCCAATATACACAAAATAAATGAGTAAATTGATTGCGTAATAAAATAAAATTCTCGACAATATATACGCGCCCTTTGATGTATTTAACATAAAGATGGCCCGTTGATTGAGATGATATTCTCTGCCAATCATCAGCGGAAGCATGATCAATATTTCCTTTAACGCAAACTGCACAATAAAGGCATACAGCCATCCAGTTTCTTCCGGCGTAAAAACAAATGGCAGCCCAATCGTCAAACAAACAAGAAAGAGGAACAAAATGCCTTGTTCTTTAAAAACAGCTGATCGGATGAAATAGACCATTTCCTGCCGCACATGCGTCAGAAAGGAAGAGTACGTCCTAATTTTCTGGTAAGAAAATGACTTTACCTCTGTTTTCAGCTGCAAAAACATTTGATGAACATAGCAAGCTGCTAAGCCCTTCACCCATAGCCAGCCAGCGCTTAGAAGAATCACCAGCAACGTCAGATAGACAGCCGGCCATACATGGATCATCTCCACTGCTTTTTGAAAAAGATGAAATATGAGTACTTGAAATGCCGCAAAGCCGATTGTTTGTAGCAGTAAATGCTCCTTTGTTTTTGATACGAAATGACTTACACCGATCCGCATTAGCATCCATGAAGAGAGCGTATAAAGTGCCAATATGCCGCATGTGATGCAAACAACGATGATCCAATACAGAGATGGGGTGACACCCGTGATCAAAAGACCTAATACAATCGGTAAAAAAAGTAATCCAGCCATGAGGAAGCAAAAAAGCACTGGAAAGAAATACGCACAAAGGACAAAGGGTACACTTTGTATCGCACTGTTCAAAAAGTAGAATTGATATTCTTGGCGCTTCAGTTTATTGCGGGATAACACAATCCCTGCTCCTAATAGTAAGAGCGACATTTTGACAAATTGGAGGTATAGCGCAGCTGGCTCACTTTCACCTGCCTGCATGTAAAAGCGCAGGCTGATGACAACGTATATTGCATAGATGAGCAAGAAAAAAACGGCAGCTGCGAGAAGCTGCAAAGGATACTTTTTTCCAAGCTGCTTTCCTTTCGTTGTCAGCATGCCCCATTCGATTTTATGAAGAACGTGTCGTGTCCAAATCATTGAGTAACCTCTCCACCTGCATATAGTAATCTCGATTTACTTCTTTATAAATCTCTTCAAGTGCCTGATGAGGAAATGTCTCATTCGTTTCTTGGCGGGACATATTCAGCTTCACGTCACCATTTCTTAAGATCATGAGATGATCATATAATGTATCACCAAAGCTCAAATGATGAGTTGAAATCAGGATGCCAGCGCCTTGATCTCTCAGCTTCATGAGCACATTTTTTAAGATGATCATCATATCTGGATCAAGTCCGTTCGTTGGCTCGTCGAACACATAATAATCACATGGTCTGAGAAGCTGCGAAATGATCTGTGTTTTTTTTTGATTGCCATGGGACAGCTGAGCGATTGGCTGATCCATATACGGACTCAGCTCAAACAAATCGGTGAATGTCTCTTCTCGTGTGACATCTTTCTCATTTGGCAGCTGAAGTAATTGAAAGTATTCCCTCGGTGTTAAATAATCGAACAACGCATGATCGTCAGAAATATAGGAAACATGTTTTTTCAAAAGGGAAATATGAGCTGCGGATTGAAGGTTCAGCTGTTCACCATGTAAGGAAACGTATCCAGTAAATGGCGTCAGCCCAAACATAGCTTGAATCATCGTTGTCTTTCCTGCACCATTATGCCCTAAAAGAAGCATCGTCTGGCCTTTCTCCACGTTCATTTGAATATTACGGAGAGAGAAGGTGCGGCTATACGTTTTTTCTTGTAATTGTAGTGACAGCATCATATCCCTCCGTTTGTTTCAGATGGAACAGATGACCTTGCATCTGTTCTCATCCCTGTTAGAAACCGCATTGGATTTTAACGTACATGCCTAATAATTTGAACTCTCCTAAAAATTTGGAGCCCTTTCCAAAGGTCTTACATGCCCAAATCAATGCTCCAAGTGAAATAATGCCCAATATAGCGGCAAGGACATAAATCCAAAATGCGTTTTTCTGTACATTCTTAGAAGTTAGAATTCGTTGCTTCCTTTCATCATATGCCGCCAGTAGTTGAAGGATATACATATACACACCTACTGGAAAACGAAGGCTAAAAGGATTCAGCATCTCATCACCCCCCCAATATATGTAAAATGATACCATCCCACATACAGAAAACATAAGTTCATTTCAGATCATATTTTTAGTCGATTTTTCATGATCTATTGCTTATAAATGGTGGAGCTGCGCGTTTTTCCTCTGACTGAAGGATGACTTTTTACAAAAATAGGATGAGACTATTGAAACAGCTGCGGGATCTCATTCAACACAAAAAACGCTGCGCCCACTCTGATATAAGAGCGGAACGCAGCGCGTTGCTGGCATTATTTATTTAAGTTATAGAATGTTGCAATGCCGTGATATTGTGCTGTTTCAGCCAATTGATCTTCGATGCGAAGTAATTGGTTGTATTTCGCCACACGATCCGTACGAGACGGAGCACCTGTTTTGATTTGTCCAGCGTTTGTTGCAACAGCGATGTCTGCAATTGTGCTGTCTTCTGTTTCACCAGAGCGGTGAGAGATAACAGCTGTGTATCCTGCACGTTTTGCCATTTCGATTGCATCAAATGTTTCAGTTAATGTACCGATTTGGTTTACTTTGATTAGGATTGAGTTACCAACGCCGTTTTTGATTCCTTCAGAAAGCTTCTTCGTGTTTGTAACAAACAAGTCATCTCCTACTAGCTGAACCTTGCTGCCAAGGCGCTCAGTTAATAGTTTGTGACCTTCCCAGTCGTTTTCATCAAGGCCGTCTTCGATCGAGATGATTGGGTATTTAGATACCATATCTTCATACCAGTCAACCATTTCAGCAGATGTTTTCACAACGCCTTCGCCTGATAAATGATATTTACCGTCTTCTTTGTTGTAGAACTCAGAAGATGCAGCATCCATTGCAAGCTTCACTTCTTCACCTGGTTTGAAACCAGCTTTTTCAATCGCTTCAACGATTGTTTGAAGTGCTTCTTCGTTAGAACCAAGGTTTGGAGCGAATCCACCTTCGTCACCTACAGCAGTGTTTAAGCCTTTTGCACTTAATACAGATTTCAGGCTATGGAAGATTTGTGCGCCCATGCGAAGTGCTTCACGGAAGTTCGGAGCACCTACAGGCATAATCATGAATTCTTGAATGTCTACGTTGTTATCCGCATGCTCTCCGCCGTTGACGATGTTCATCATTGGCACTGGAAGCGTTTTGGAGTTGAATCCACCAAGGTATTGGTAAAGTGGAATTTGTAAGAAATCAGCAGCCGCACGTGCTACAGCGATAGATACGCCAAGGATTGCGTTTGCGCCTAATTTCCCTTTGTTTTCTGTTCCGTCAAGTTCGATTAACATTTTGTCAATTGCTACTTGTTCAGTGACATCAAAGCCTAAAAGCTCTGGTGCAATGATTTCGTTTACGTTGTTTACAGCTGTCAGAACACCTTTTCCAAGGTAACGGTCTTTGTCTCCGTCACGTAGTTCTACTGCTTCATATTCACCAGTAGAAGCACCACTTGGTACTAGTGCACGGCCAAAGCCGCCAGATTCTGTGTAAACTTCTACTTCAACTGTTGGATTACCGCGAGAGTCTAATACTTCGCGTGCATATACGTCAACAATGTATGGCATCGTTATTTCTCTCCTTTTGAATCAATTTGTTATTTCTGAATCAATGATGTTCCTGTCATCTCTTTTGGTTTTTCAAGACCAAGTAAGTCTAAAAGCGTTGGAGATAGATCGGCTAGAATGCCGCCTTCTCTAAGCGTTGCACCTTTTTTCGTTACGATGACTGGAACAGGGTTTGTCGTATGTGCAGTATGCGGCTTTCCTTCTTCGGTAATCAGCACGTCTGCGTTACCGTGGTCTGCTGTGATGATGGCATGTCCGCCTTTTGCTAGGATTGCGTCGACAACAGCTCCTAAGCACTCATCTACTGCTTCAATGGCTTTGATTGTTGGCTCGAGCATACCTGAATGACCAACCATATCCGGGTTAGCAAAGTTCAGGATGATCGCATCATGCTTGTCAGCATTGATGTCTGCAACAAGTGCATCCTTTACCTCATAAGCGCTCATTTCTGGCTTGAGGTCATAGGTTGCCACATCTGGCGAATTGATCAAGATGCGGTCTTCACCAGGAAATTCTTCTTCACGTCCACCACTCATAAAGAACGTCACGTGAGGATATTTCTCTGTTTCAGCAATCCGCAGCTGTTTTAATCCATTTTGCGCTAGCACTTCTCCTACTGTGTTATCCAAATTCACTGGTTTGAAGGCAACATAGCCATCAACTGTTTCACTGAAGTGTGTGAAGCAGACGAAGTGTAAATTCTTCGGATGTGCTTCTCCGCGATCAAACGAGCGGAAATCTCCATTTGTGAAGGTGTTCGAAATTTGAATCGCACGGTCTGGGCGGAAGTTATAGAAAATCACAGAATCGCCGTCGTTTACTTTTGCAACTGGCTCACCATTTTCTCTCGTGATGACAGATGGAATAACGAATTCATCGTAGATTCCATTTTCATAGGAGTCATCAACGACATCATAGATGTTTTGATAACTTGGGCCTTCACCATACGCCATCGCGCGATATGCTTTCTCCACACGATCCCAGCGTTTGTCACGGTCCATTGAGTAATAGCGTCCAGAAAGTGTTGCCACTTCTCCGACACCGATTTCTTTGATTTGTTCTTCAAGCTGTTTTAAGTACACTTTGGCTGTCTTCTGACCAACATCACGTCCGTCCAAGAAGCCATGAATGTATACCTTTGTTAAGCCTTCTTTTTTCGCCAGCTTTAGCAGGGCAAAGAGATGTTGAATGTGGCTGTGCACACCGCCGTCTGACAGGAGACCGAATAAATGAAGGGCCTTGTCATTCTCTTTTGCATAAGTCATTGCCTCTAGGAACGTTTCGTTTTTCTCAAATTCCCCATCACGAATGGCAACATTCACTCTTGTTAAGCTTTGATACACAATGCGTCCTGCACCGATGTTCAAATGCCCAACTTCAGAGTTCCCCATTTGACCTTGCGGGAGGCCTACTGCCTCACCAGAAGCCGTTAAGGTTTGATGCGGGAATTCGTTCCAGTAGCGGTCGAAGTTCGGTTTCTTTGCTTGGGCAACAGCGTTACCAACTGTTTCGCCTCTTAAACCGAATCCGTCTAAGATGATTAATGCAGCTGGTTTCTTACTCATATTGACCTTCCTCCAATAATTGAACGAAAGACTGAGGTTCTAAGCTTGCGCCGCCTACCAAAGCACCGTCAATATCGGATTCTGCCATATATTCTTTAATATTCGCAGGTTTCACGCTTCCGCCATATTGAATGCGAAGGCTGTCTGCCGCTTCTTGACCATATTCGCTTGCAACCGTTTGACGGATATGCGCACAAACGTCGTTTGCATCTTTCGCTGTAGAAGATTTCCCAGTACCGATTGCCCAAATTGGCTCATATGCAATAACAGATTCAGCGACTTGCTGAGTTGTTAAACCAGCTAGTGCTTTCTTCACTTGATCAGCGACAAGTTCATTTGTTTTGCCGGCTTCACGCTCTTCAAGCGTTTCACCTACACAGATAATTGGAACGATGCCATGCTTGAATGCAGCATGTGCTTTTTTGTTCACTGTTTCATCTGTTTCAGCGAAGAATTCACGGCGCTCTGAATGACCGATCACTGAGTAGCCGATGCCAAGATCTTTTAGTGCAGCAGGGCTGATTTCACCAGTGAATGCACCATTTTCTTCAAAGTGCATGTTTTGTGCACCAATTTTAAGGTCTGTTCCGTTAGAAAGGCTGTTTAGCTTTTCAAGGAAAAGGGCTGGCGCACAGACAATGGATTCCACTTTGTCAGGAGATGGAATGGATGACTTGACTTCTTCAACGAAGCTAACCGCTTCGCCAAGTGTTTTGTTCATTTTCCAGTTCCCAGCTATAATTGGTTTTCTCATGATTGACACTTCCTTATAGCAGTTTTGGTCTTATTTATCGTTTAATGCAGTAACACCTGGAAGCTCTTTGCCTTCCATAAATTCAAGTGAAGCGCCGCCGCCTGTAGAAATATGGCTCATCTGATCAGCAAGACCAAATTTCTCAACAGCTGCTGCTGAATCTCCACCGCCAATGACAGAATATGTATCTTTTGCTTCTGCCAGTGCTTCTGCGATTGCTTTTGTTCCTTTAGCGAATGCGTCGATTTCAAATACACCCATTGGTCCATTCCAAACAACAAGTTTGCTGTTTTTAATAACATCAGCGTACTTGCCTATTGTCTCTGTTCCAATATCAAGTGCTTCTAGATCACTTGGAATTTCAGAGATTGGCACAATGCTTGTATTCGCATCATTTGAAAAGTCGTCGGCTACCAGAACATCTATTGGAATCAGGAAGTTCACGCCTTTTTCTTTTGCACGGTCCATAAAGGATTTCGCTAAATCTACTTTGTCTTCTTCTAATAAAGATTTTCCTACTTCGTGGCCTAGTGCTTTCACAAATGTGTAAGCAAGTCCGCCGCCGATGATGAGGTTGTCCACTTTATCAAGAAGACTTTCAATCACACCGATTTTATCCTTTACTTTGGCGCCACCAATAATCGCTGTAAATGGGCGATCAGGGTTTAAAATGGCTTTTCCTAGAACCTCAAGCTCTTTTTGCATGAGGAAGCCCGAAACAGCCGGAAGATATGCTGCAATACCAGCAGTGGATGCATGTGCACGGTGTGCAGCACCGAACGCATCATTGACATACACATCGGCTAAATCAGCAAATGCTTTTGATAGTTCAGGATCGTTCTTTTCTTCACCAGGATAGAAACGAACGTTTTCAAGCACTAACACATCTCCTTCTTTTAAGTCAGAGATTTGCTTTTTCACGTTGTCGCCGTAAGCTTCATCCGCTTTTTTCACTTCTTGTCCAAGAAGCTCTTGAAGACGTTTCGCTACAGGTGTCAGACGCAGTTCTTCAGTAACTTGACCCTTCGGACGACCCAAATGACTAGCTAATAGTACCTTTGCGCCTTGTCCTGTTAAATACTCAATCGTTGGTAATGCTGCGCGAATACGAGTATCATCCGTCACTTTTCCGTCTTTCATTGGAACGTTAAAATCTACGCGGCAGAACACAACTTTACCTTTTACGTCAATGTCTTTTACTGATTTCTTATTCATGCTCGTCAGGAGATCCTCCTTTATTCTGGTTTCCTTACACATTGGACAAGTCTCTCTTTATCCTTTTCCCATTTTGCCCTCATCAAAACGAGAAATCGTGCAGAACGGATAAAAACAGAGAAAAAGGGAAAGGGATGCTTCCCCTTCCCTTGTCCGTCTTCATTATATCGTGTCTCTAGGAAAGAACCAAGTGAGTTCCTTCAGTGTGAGAAATTAAAGACCTTGTTTTGCAATGTAAGCTGCAAGGTCAACAACGCGGTGAGAATATCCACTCTCGTTATCGTACCAAGAAATGACTTTCACCATGCTGCCTTCCATGACCATTGTAGAAAGAGCATCGATTGTTGAAGAGTTTGCATTACCATTGTAGTCACTAGATACTAATGGCTCTTCGCTGTAGCCAAGGATTCCATTAAGTTCTCCTTCAGCTGCTTCTTTAAGTGCTGCATTTACATCTTCAACAGTTACATCTTGGTTTAATTCAGCCACAAGGTCAACTAAAGATACGTTAGGTGTTGGAACACGCATAGCGCCACCGTTTAATTTACCTTTAAGTTCAGGCAATACAAGTGAAACAGCTTTCGCAGCACCTGTAGAAGTTGGGATGATGTTTTCCGCAGCTGCACGAGCACGACGGTAGTCTTTGTGCGGAAGATCAAGAATTTGTTGGTCATTTGTGTATGAGTGAACTGTTGTCATCATACCGCGTTTGATACCAAATTTATCGTTAAGTACTTTTGCAAATGGAGCTAAGCAGTTTGTTGTACAAGATGCATTAGAGATGACATCGTGGCTAGCTGCATCGTATTTGTCTTCGTTTACACCCATAACGATTGTGATATCTTCTTCGTTAGCAGGAGCAGAGATGATGACTTTTTTAGCGCCAGCTTCTAAGTGTTTTGCAGCGTCTGCACGTTTTGTGAAGAATCCAGTAGATTCAACAACGATTTCTACGCCTTGTTTACCCCAGCTTAATTTCGCAGGATCACGCTCAGCTGATACTTCGATTGTTTTACCGTTCACTACTAAGTTTGTACCGTCTACAGAAACTTCTGCATCTAGTTTTCCGTGAACAGAGTCATATTGTAAAAGGTGTGCAAGCATGTTAGCGTCTGTTAGATCGTTAACCGCTACTACCTCAACTTCAGGATTGTTTAATGCTGCACGAAATACGTTACGTCCAATACGTCCAAATCCGTTAATACCGACTTTTACTGCCATGATGTTTCCTCCTTTTATAGGTCACAATGTTTATATTGAGGGATCAATTGACTCCCTTAATAACTCTTTTGCGGCTCCTTCGTCTGTGACGAGAACCGTTCGGCGGGGTTTTTTGAAATAAGCTTCAATGGCCCCTGCCTTTGATGATCCACCTGCAACAGCAATGATGTGTGGAATGCTTTCTAAATCATCTAGCTGCATGCCGACGGAGTGCACTTTGTGGACGACCTCACCATCACGATTAAAGTAATAGCCAAAGGCCTCTGTCACTGCGTCATGCTCATCAATCTTTTTTAAATCTTCAGCTGGTGTGTTTCGTCTCATCGCCATTGTTTTTGCTTCACCGATTCCATGAATGAGCATCGTGGATGATTTGATCGTTTGAAGCACTTCTTTGACTGACGGCTCTTCAATAATGGAAGAGTAAGCACCTTCTGACAGCTGTCCTGGAACAAACAGCAGTTTGTAAGTACCGGAAGCTTTTTCAGCCATGTGGGCACAAATGGTGTTTGCCTGATTTTTTACATTCTCCCCAAGACCGCCTCTCGCAGGGACAAACATCATGTCTCTGTTTTTGGCATCAGGGGTCATCATTTCGGCAACGGCTTCCATCGTCGTTCCGCCAGTGACGGCGACGATATTATTTCCAGTAAACCTTTTTTTCATACATTGGACAGCAGCTCTTCCCATTTCTTGCTTCACCCACGGGGATTCGTCACTGTCACCAGAAACGATCACGACTTCTTCTAGGCCTAACTTCCTCTTTAATGTATTTTCCAAAAAGGTTAAACCTAAAACGTCTTTCATCATTCCTTCAAGCATTTCAAGCAAAGCGTGGCCTTCACTCGTCAGCATCATGCCGCTCGTTTTGACATCCAGCAGATTTTGTTCTTTTAAAAACTGAACTTCAGCACGTAAGATGCGCTCACTGAGACCAAGACTCGTCGCAAGACTTCTGCGGCCGATTGGTTCAGCTAATCTGATGTACTGCAAAATGTCGTAGCGTTTTTGCATAACGATGAGAAGATCTGGCAATAATTTTTTTTGAGCTTCCAATAAACGATTCATGGCTAACGACCCTTTCTTTTCACGTTGGACTAAAAACGTCCCACTGTGACAAAAAACGTCCCGCCACAGCCAAAAAAAATCAATCCCTGCTTTCTTTAATTATTTTAACAGGATCATCTTGCATTTTCAACTATTACAAACACATTTAGACAAAAAATAGACACATTTTCACCGATAGCCTGCTTGTCATCAAGGTTCTTGCTATGATATTTCTTTTCAAAATATTTTATTTTTTTCTATATTGAATGAATTCATCAATGAAAGTGTGCATGCGTAAGAGGTCCGCATGCACATTTTTTTGATATAGTCGTCTTTTATGTTTTTGGGATTCCTTCCTCTTCGGCAAAACGCTTTGCCTCTTCCTTCGGTTTGATTTTGAGATAATAAATGATGTAGCAGGCTGCCATGAACGGAACGCCGCAATAAAGGCCAATCCGCTGATCCTCAATAAAGAATAGGCTGATGAGCACGATGCCAAATGCGATGAAGCCTGCTAGTGGGACAAATGGATAGAGCGGTGTACGGAAGACGAGATCCTTTACATCTCCACCATCTTTTATGAATTGTTTTCTAAAGAAATATTGAGACAAACAAATGGACATCCACACCACAACAAGAACCATTCCAGAAATCGAAATAAGCCACACATACACCGTTTTTGGTGCCACAACACTTGTGAGCAGAGATAGAGCGGATACACCCATTGTCACCAATAATGCATTGATCGGGATTTTACGCTTGGACAGCTTTTTCGTAAAAGCAGGTCCTTTCCCGTCCTTTGAAAGCGACCAGAGCATACGTGATGACGCATATAATCCAGAGTTTGCTACAGATAAGACAGCGGTGATGATAATAAAATTCATGATATCTGCGGCATATGGGATGCCGACCTTGTCCAGCACGACCACAAACGGACTGTCGACAGCGCCTGCTGTCTGCCATGGAAGAAGTGCTGCCAGAACCGCAATTGATAAAACGAAAAAGACCATCGTTCTCCAAATAATATTCCGTATTGATCGAGGCAATGTTTTTTCAGGGCTTTCACTCTCACCTGCTGCGATCCCTACAAGTTCTGTTCCTTGGAAGGAGAAATTGACCGTGACCATGGTTAATAAAATAGCAAAAACACCATTAGGAAATAGTCCGCCATGATCCGTCAAATGACGAAATAAAGGGGCTGGTTCTCCGCCTTTCAAATGAATCATTCCGAAAATTGCGCCAATTCCGATGATAATAAACAATAGGATGGCCGCAACCTTGATAGCTGAAAACCAAAACTCCGTTTCAGCGAAGCTGCGAGCAGAGATGGCATTCACGGCAAATAATATCACGCTAAATGCTAGACACCAGAGCCAAACCGGGATATCTGGAAACCACCTTTGGAGCAATATGCCTGCTGATGTAAACTCCAGACCAATCGTACACGCCCAGCTAAACCAGTACAGCCAACCAATCATAAAGCCTGTGGACGGGCCTATATATTTGGTTGCATATTCCTGAAAGGAACCGGCTGTTGGCATCGCCACTGCTAATTCTCCAAGACACAGCATGACCAAATACATTAACAGTCCGCCAATGATAAACGATAGAATGGCTCCCCCCGGCCCTGCCTGATGGATAATCAATCCTGATCCAAGGAAAAGGCCCGTACCGATGACGCCGCCTAAGGCAATCATAAAAAGATGTCTGCTTTTCATGGAACGCTCTAGTTCATTATGCTGTTCTTGCATCAAATCCACTTCCCCACTTTCCCTCTTCTATTCAGCATCCTTTGACAAAATTCGCTGTTCGTTGAAAAAGAAAGGGAGAAAGTGAAGCTTCCTCCCCCTTTGCCATTTAAGCTTGAAACAGTGCTTCAATATGACCAATCGCCCAGTCTAAATCTTCTTTTGAAATAGTCAGCGGTGGTGCAAAACGGATGACTGTTTCATGAGTTTCCTTACATAACAAACCTGCTTGCTTCAGTTTTTCACAATAAGGTCTAGCTGCCTCTGTCAGCTCCATGCCTATAAATAGTCCGCGGCCGCGCACTTCTTTAATCACAGGACTTTGAATGCGTGCCAATTTGTCTTTGAAGTATTCACCAAGCTCCATAGAGCGGGCTGCAAGCTTTTCGTCGATTAAAACATCCAGTGCAGCAAGCGACACCGCACACGCAAGAGGATTTCCTCCAAAGGTAGATCCATGAGAACCAGGGTTAAATACGCCTAAAATATCACGGTTTGCTACAACACACGAGATTGGGAATACTCCGCCGCCTAAAGCTTTCCCAAGAATCAGCATATCTGGCTCAATGTCTTCCCAATCACACGCAAACATCTTACCTGTTCGTGCTAACCCCACTTGAATTTCATCCGCAATGAACAGCACATTTTCTTGCTCACAAAGCGTTTTGGCATCTTTCAAGAAGCCTTCTGGCGGCATGACAATACCCGCTTCACCTTGAATCGGTTCAATGAGGAAAGCCGCTGTCTGTGGTGTGATAGCTTCACGTAACGCTTCTATATCTCCGTAAGGAATCAACTTAATTCCAGGAAGCATTGGGCCGAAACCTCTTTGGTATTCTGCTTCTGAGGAAAGAGACACAGCCGTCATCGTTCTCCCATGGAAATTGCCAACACACGCAATGATTTCTGCACGATTCTCTTCGATTCCTTTCACATCATAGCCCCAGCGTCTCGCTGCTTTTACAGCGGTTTCTACAGCTTCAGCACCTGTATTCATTGGCAGTGCCATGTCTTTATTCGTCAGTTTGCAAATTTTTTCATACCAAGGACCAAGCTGATCATTATGAAAGGCTCTCGACGTGAGTGTCACGCGATCTGCCTGTTTTTTGAGCGCTTCAATAATGCGGGGATGGCGATGTCCTTGGTTCACTGCGGAATACGCACTCAGCATATCCATATATCGATTGCCTTCAGGGTCTGTCACCCACACTCCCTCAGCCTCTGAAATTACAATTGGCAACGGATGATAGTTTGCCGCTCCATATTGTTCTGTTTGTTGAATCAATTCATTTGTCTGTGTCATCATCTATTCCTCCTTCTGTAAGGTAGCTTTTTTCAATTGGGTTCATCTTCATCCATATGTTATGCAAGGATCGTGCCAACTTTCTGACCGCTTGATCATAAGGGTTTACCTCATTCATTACGCAAAATATCTTTGCATGCGCAAAATTTTTTAGAGGAAACTGCAAAATTTTTCATGTAAAATAGAGGTAACGTCAGGAGGTGGCGCAAGTGAAAAAAGATATGCATACCGCAAAGCTTGAAAATGAGATTGATTTATATAAACAAATGCTCGATTTAATTGATGTCGGGGTTCACGCCATTGACGAGAATGGCAATACTGTTGTTTATAATAAAAAAATGATGGAAATTGAATCATTGAAACGCTCAGATGTTCTCCATAAAAATGTACTCGATTTCTTCGCCTTTCAAGATGAGATGCACAGTACACTTGTCCAAGCGCTGCGTACCGGGAAACAAACCGTACATGCCAAGCAGACGTATCATAATTACAACGGAAAAGAAATCACAACGATTAACCATACATACCCGCTCGTTCGAGACGGTCTCATTCAAGGGGCAGTTGAAATTTCGAATGATGTGACGAAGCTAGAACGGCTGATTCATCACAATATGAAGAAAAAAGGAAGCACTCGCTTTACCTTCGATTCTATTATTGGACAAAGCCCTGCCTTTTTAGAGGTGATTGAGCATGCGAAACGAGCGACACGCACCTCTTCCTATGTGCTCATTGTTGGCGAAACTGGGACTGGGAAAGAGCTGTTTGCTCAAAGCATTCATAACGGCAGCAGCCGGTCATCCGGACCATTTATTACCCAAAATTGTGCGGCACTGCCTGATAATTTGATTGAAAGCCTGCTCTTTGGTACACAAAAAGGGGCTTTTACGGGAGCAGCTGATCAGCCTGGCTTATTTGAGCAGGCGCAAGGAGGAACCTTGCTTTTAGATGAGATCAACTCATTAAATCCTCATCTTCAAGCAAAACTACTGCGCGTCTTACAGGAGAAACGTGTGAGAAGGCTAGGAAGCACAAAGGAAATTGCTGTTGATGTAAGAGTGATTGCCAATATGAATGAGGACCCTGTGGATGCAATCGCAGGTGGACGTATGCGCAAGGATTTATTTTATCGTCTCGGTATTGTCACCTTATTTATTCCGCCGCTTTCTGAACGAAAAGAGGACATTCCTACGTTTGTGAATCATTTTATTCAAAAATATAATGAGCTGTTTCAAATGAAGGTGAAGGCGGCTGATGAAGAGGTACTTGCCCTTTTTAAGGCGTATCATTGGCCAGGCAATGTAAGAGAACTTGAGCATGTGATTGAGGCGGGGATGAATATGATGATGGATGAAGACGACTTAAGCATGCATCACCTTCCCTATCATTTTAGATTTAAACACGGGGAAGACCGTCCTAAGGCGCAATTGCAAACAAATTCTTTGCAGCAAACCGCAGCTGCTGACACCTTTGTGTATACAAGCCCAGAACAGACGACTGATTTCCAAACCCAAATGGAACGATTCGAAAAACAATACATCGTCCATTACTTAGAAAAAATGGACGATAATATTTCACAGACTGCAAAGTTATTGGGCATGAGCAGGCAAAGTCTGCAATATCGAATGAAAAAGCTACATATTTCTCGTCAATAATAGAGCTGTGCCATCATTTCGGCACAGCTTATTGTGTATCTGTTTGTTCTGCTGGTTTTTGCAGCACATCACCGAGCAGATTTTCTACATTTTTCAAATGCGTAAGCATCGCTTTCTCTGCTTCTTCTGGCTGCCTTGCAACGATGGCTTTGTAAATTTGTTCATGTTCTTCGTAAAGCTTCCGAATGGAGGCTTTCGTTGAGAATAACACGACT
The DNA here is from genome assembly GCF_038601465.1 of Bacillus sp. FSL R7-0672. Lineage (NCBI taxonomy): Bacteria > Bacillati > Bacillota > Bacilli > Caryophanales > Bacillaceae > Bacillus > Bacillus sp. FSL R7-0672. The sequence continues at coordinate 3,057,378 of NZ_CP152010.1, forward strand.
TTTCTCGTTTCCCGCATCGTTTCTACTAACAAGGATGAGACCTGATTCATTAACACCTTTAATACATCATTCTTCGAGGCTTTGGCTAAGGCGAGATGGAAGGTGAGATCTGCCTCTTCACCAATTTCTTCATGGGCTTCTGCCAGCTTCATTTGTTCAAGTGCATCACGCAGCTGATGAAGGTCATCGTCCGTCCGAAGCAGCGCCGCCTTTTTGACAGCACCTGTTTCAATAATGGTTCTCACTTCAAGGAGCTGCCTGACATCATGCTGCTTCATTAAAAATGCAGGAGATAAAGAAAATGCGAGCTGTTCAGGATCGAACTGCTTCACATATGTGCCCTCCCCTTGCTTCATCTCTATTAATCCGATCGCTTTGAGAGCAGACAGCGCCTCTCTCACAGCGGAACGGCTGACTTGAAAGTTTTCTGAGAGCGCTTGAACCGAATCTAATTTTTCTCCCGGAAGAAGCTCACCAGTGCGAATGGATTCGATTAATGCATCCGCAATTTCTTCATATATTTTTTTGGTTTTGATTTGTTTATATTTCAATTGGTCTCACCTCATCACTGTTGTCTATCCTTTTCGGCTCATGCCCTATCTTATACTTTACCCCAAAATTTCCGTTCACACGTCTCCCCGATTTAATTTTCAAAAAATCTTCTATGTGCCTCCCTTTCAACAAAAAAGAAGCACCTGCCATGTTTCTGGCAAGTACTTCTTTTTAATCATAGCGCTTCCGCAGTGTAGATGATGGAAGATTCATTTGTTCACGATATTTCGCAATGGTTCGGCGTGAGACTCGAATGCCAAAGGTTTGCTGAAGCTGCGTCATCATTTGCTGATCTGAATACGGTTTTTTCTTATTTTCCGTTTGGATCAGCTCTGCGATGTACGTCTTGACTGTGTAGCTGGACGCCTCTTCCAGTGAGGGTCCTTCTAGCTTTGCTTGGAAAAATTGCTTCATTTCCATGAGGCCATAAGGGGTTTGCACCATTTTCCCTTTCACCGTTCGGCTGACTGTTGACTCATGCACTTGCAATATATCTGCGATACGCTTCATCGTAAGCGGTTTCATTTTATGTTTCCCTGTAAGGAAAAAATCTGTCTGGTGTAAGATAATCTCACGAACGACATGGGTCATCGTTTGTTTTCTTTGCTTCAGCGCTTGGAGAAGCCAATTGTACTGTTGCTCTTTTTCCTTTAGATACACATATGCTTCATGCCGCTTTCGGTCTTGAATCATAGCGAAGTATCCTTCATTCATTTCAACGTCTGGGAAAGCGCGCTGATTCAGCTCAAATGCGATGTGGTCTTGCACGACAGTAATCGTCACATCCGGCTCTATATACACATGGTCTTCTTCGTATGAGAAATGGATGCCTGGTCTTGGTTCAAGCTGCGACACCTCATCTTGTACCGCTTGAAGTGTTTTCATGGAAATACCTGTTTTCGCCGCGATTTCCTTCCATGCCTTTCTTGCAAAGAGAAAGAAGTGCTCATCGATGATCAGCTCAGCTTCATACCAGCGCTCCTTTTTTCTTCTCAGCTGAAGCAGGATGCCTTCTTGTAAAGATCTTGCGCCAATACCGGCAGGCTCTAGCGATTGAAGCTGATGAAGGACGGCTTCAACTTCTTCAGCTGACACCTTTAAGACTGCTGCCATCTCGTCAACTGGTTCATTTAAATAGCCATTGGAATCAATGGACTCGATCATAAAATGAAAGATCCTTTGATTCTTTTCACTTAAATTCAAATCAATGGCTTGTTTCTTTAAATACATTTGCAGGCTTTCTTTTTGATGCGTTCGATACGGCTCTGTCATTCGGTCTTGAGATTTTTTATGATAAACTGGTTGATAGCTGTCCGTGTCTTTCCGCTCAATCAGAGGGTTCTCAAGCGCTAACTGGTCAAGATACTCGCCAAGCTCAGTGCTATTCAGCTGGAGCAATGTAATGGCCTGCCTGAGTTCTTGTGTGAGCACCTGCTTTAATACTTGTTCTTGTTGCAGATTAAGGCTCATTGTCTCCCCTCCCTCTCATCATTTTACATGAAGATTGACGGACCGTATATACGAAATAGGAGTGATTCCCATGTCTGAACTTTTTTCCGTTCCATACTTTGTTGACAACTTGAAACAACACATCGCCATGAATCAAAATGAAGACAAGATTCATGCCATGAATGCCTATTACCGCTCAGTGGTGTCAACGCTTGTACAAGATCAGCTGACCAAAAATGCTGTGGTTTTGAAGCGAATTCAGCACCTTGATGAGGCGTATCAAAAGGTGAAAAAAGAAAGCGAATGAACATGAACACCCTTTGTCATGATGGCAAAGGGTGTTTTTCATTTGCGAAAAGCTTCTGATCCAGCCTTGATTTGTACATCATCAAAAAGCCAGACCGTCCGGTAGTATAGATGATAAAGGCAAACCATAATCCGTGATTATGCCAAATAGGCGTAACCGCTGCTTGAACAACGATAAACAAGATCATCGCAAACAGCATTGAATTTCTGACAGGGGCAATTTCTGTCGCACCTGTAAATACACCGTATATGACCAAACCGAAACAAGCGGCAAACGGATAGAGAACGAGCCAGTCTGCATAGCCTAATGTCACATCTAAAAGACGGGGAAGATTTGTAAACAAGCCCAAGATCGGCTCTTTTAAGAGAAAATAAACCGACGCAATTAGGCATGCCATGACAAGTGCCCACTGCCTCGAAAGGGTTAAAGTTCTCTCATAAAGGGTGCGATCATTTGCCCCAACTGATCTCCCCACAAGGATGCTGGATGCATTGGCAAAACCATCGAACAAATAAGCCATGATGTAGTGAATTTGAAATAAGATGGCATTGGCCGCCAGCATCTCTGTTCCAAAAGAAGCACCTTTTGCTGTAAACATGTTAATCACGACAAGCAGACAAATCGTCCGAATAAACAAGTCTTTATTCACATGAAACATTTTCTGAACTGCCTGTGTATCCATGATTTTCTTAATAGACGGCATCTGGAACCCGTTTTTTGAATGTTTCATGATGATCCATGCGCCTAATACAAAGGCGGTTAATTCAGATATCAATGTCGCGGCCGCCACCCCTTTGACTGCAAACGAAAACACATGAACAAGCAGGAGGGCAAGGACCATATTCATGACATTGATCAAGATTTGTAAAGAGAGGGCTTCTTTCATTTTTGCCATTCCCATCAGCCAGCCTAATATCACATAATTCATTAAGGTAAACGGCGCACCCCAAATCCGAATATGAAAATAATCTGCTGCAAATTGCCGTACATCCGCAGCCGGAGAGATCACGAGAAAAGCAGATTGAATAATGGGCCATTGTAGGGCAATAAAACAAAGGCCGACAATGATGGCGATTAAAAAGGGTCTTAGAAAAGCAAGTACGCCCTGCTCTTCACTCTGCGCCCCGTTTGCCTGAGCGGCAAAAGCAGATGTACTCACCCGCAAAAAACCAAAGAGCCAATAGAGTGTACTGAAAATGAGACTGCCAACCGCGACGCCTCCAATATACGCGGGGTTGGCAAGCTGACCGACAACTGCTGTATCAACAGCTCCAAGTAATGGAGTGGTCATCGTTGAGATGGTTAAAGGAATGGCTAAAGCTAAATACGCTCGATGGTTCACGATGCCACCTGCCTTTCATGAAAAATAGCCTCTTCTAAAAGAGGCTTAGATTGTTGACAAAGTGCTAAAATGATTTTTATTTTAGCACTTTGTCTTCTTTTCAGCGTGATAGAAAACCTTTGAAGTCTAGGAAGGGCGAGCACTGGCGCGGAGCGAATTGAACATTCGTGAGCACCAGCGCGCAGACCTGACAACGAATGCGAGGGTTTGTCTACACGCTGAGCCTCTTCTAAAAGAGGCATTGATGTAATGAAGATTTATCGAACCGGTCTGCCAATTGTTCGGGACAAAGGATGGTCTGCGAGCATTGCATCTCTCATCTTTTGCACCGCTATCTCTTCAGATGAAAAGAAATCATCCTTTGATCGAAATTGAGCAACAAGTTCACCTTGATCTAATATCGCCAATTGATCACTTAAGTGATAGGCTGCCGTCATATCATGTGTAATAAATAAGTAAGCGACACCTAGTTCCTTCTTTAATTCTACTAATAAATCTAAAATGACACCCTGTGTGACCATGTCTAAGCTGCTGACGGATTCATCCAGTACGACGAGCTTTGGCTGCAGCAATAAGGCTCTTGCAATGTTGATCCTTTGCAGCTGGCCACCGCTGAATTGATGCGGATATTTAGACAAGTCCTTTTCGCTGAGCCCGACTCTTTCCAGCCAATGGATCAGCACGATTTTGCGTTCTTTTCGGCTCATGGTTTCATAGTTTTCAAGCGGTTCGGATAAAATTTGTTCGACTGTCCACCTTGGATTCACCGCCGAGTACGAATCTTGAAACACCGCTTGCACATGCCGGCGATAATGTTTGCGTGTTCTTTGATCTGCACAATAAATATCCTGCCCTTCAAAAAGAACCTGACCGGCTTTTGGCTTCTCTAGACCAAGTATGATACGGCCTAGCGTGCTTTTCCCTGCGCCGCTTTGCCCCAGCAATCCGACGCACGTGCCTTCTTCAATGATTAAATTGACGCCGTTTAAGACTTGGTCTGCGCCTTTTTTTCTCATCAGAAACGACCGGCTGTTGTATGAATGACTAACTGCTTTCACTTCTAATAAATGCAAGGGCCTTCTCACCTCAAATCGGGCAAACAGCTGGGATGGATGGACGAGCTGCTAATAGTTTCTTTGTATAATCATGCTTGGGGTTTTCAAAAAGCTCAAGCACTTCTGCTTTTTCAACCATTTCTCCCTGTCTCATGACAACAACCTGATCTGCCATTTCTGCAATGACGCCAAGGTCGTGAGTAATGAGCAAAATGGCGGTTCCATACTCATGACGAATTTGGTTCAGATGCTCAAGCACCAGCTTCTGTGTGTGTACATCTAAAGCAGTTGTTGGTTCATCTGCTATGAGGAGAGGCGGGTGCATACAGGCAGCCATGGCAATCATGACACGCTGCAGCATGCCGCCGCTTAGTTCAAAAGGATACTTGTTTAACAGCTTATCTGGCTGCGGCAGATTCATCTGCGCTAACGCATCCATTGCCTTCGCTTTTGCCTGCCTTTTACTGACAGTGGTATGCCGGCGGATGGTTTCAATCAGCTGATGACCGATCGTCCATACTGGCGTAAAGCTGTTCATTGGATTTTGCATAATATATGAGATGTCTTTGCCCCGAATAGAGCGCATAGCCCTTTCACTCATACCGATCAATTCTCGTCCTTGTAATGTGATGCTACCAGTAACATCCGTTGTTTTCCGGTCAAGCATATGTAAGATCGACATACTTGTCACCGTTTTCCCGCAGCCGCTCTCACCTATTAATCCAACGATTTGACCTCGCCCTACTTCAAACGATACGTCCTGAATAAGAGAGGTTGTCCCATGAGGCGTTTTCGTCTGCACATGCAGGTTCTCTATTTGTAAAATGGACTCTTGCACATTGATCATTCCTTTACACACGGCGTTTGATACCATATTTCTCTGAAAGGGCTTCTCCTAGTAAATTAAAGAGGACGACGACAGCCATGATGACAAGACCTGGATACAGCATCAACTGAGGATTCGTTTGAATATACGATTTCCCTTCATGGATCATCGCTCCCCATTCAGGCATAGGAGGCTGAACGCCTAATCCGAGAAAGGACATCGCTGAAATGTCCATAATTGCCCAGCCCATTTCGAGTGTGCCAATGACCGCGAGTGGCGGCAGGACATTTGGAATCATATGCTTTCTCATGATGTTCCAGTGGGATGTTCCGCTAATTTTCGCAGCAGCAATAAAGTTCTGTTCTTTTAAACTTAGCACCATCCCTCGGAAGACGCGAGCATAGTATACCCACTGCACAAGCATCAAGGCAAGCACTACTTGAGAAAGTCCAGGACCGAAGATGCCGACTAATCCGAGGATCAGCACTAGGTTCGGGAATGCCATGATCCCGTCGCAGATTCTCATTAAGACGTGATCGATCCAGCCACCTTTGTAACCTGACAACAAACCAACGATTAACCCAATCAATAAAGAAGAGAGAAAGATTAATAACGCACAGCCTAGTGAAACACGTGCACCATATAAAATTCGAGATAAATTGCATCGGCCTAATTGATCTGTCCCAAGAGGATACTCCCACGAAGACCCCTTTAGCTTCATCGCTAGATTGACAGCCGCCGGATCATGTGGAGCGATCCACGGCGCACATATTGTCACAATCAGCAATAGACCAAGGAGCACCACGCAGATCGAGATCAGCTTTTGATGAGAGAAGAGATTTTTTCCTTTTGTCATCATGTCTGGCGGCCTTCCTTTCTGGAAATACGGGGGTCAATGATCAGCTGAAGTAAGTCCACAATCAAGCTGCTCAAGATAAAGATACATGCTGCCATGAGGACATAGAATTGAATGACCGGCAGATCCCGGTTAAAGATCGCTTCAATAAAGAAACGCCCAAACCCTGGCCATGAAAAAACTGCCTCTACGATAATGGTTCCTGTCAGCAGCTTGCCAAGATTCACCCCAAGCCCTGTCAGCATTGGCGATATCGCGATTCTCAATACATGCTTGAACATGATCGACCGTTCCTTTAATCCTCTGATTCTCGCATATTGAACAAACGGCTCTTGAAGCGCCTCACTCACACTTGATCGTAATAGCCTTGTATACATCGCAATTAAAGGGACGGCCAGTGTGACCGACGGCAGGATGAGATGCTCCCATGTTCCCACCCCTTCTACCGGTAGAAGATCGAGCTTCACTGAAAAAAAGAAGATGAGCAAATACCCCAAGACAAACGTAGGGATAGATGCTCCTAAGAAAGAAATGAGCCGGCTCACATGATCAACGATGCCATTTTTCCTCATGCCGCTGAAAAAGCCGAGTGGAATGCTGACACAAATTGCAATCAGTAGACTAGTCAGCGCCAATTGAATCGTCGCTGGTATTCTATAGATCACCTCATTGAGCACAGGCTGGTTGGACATATATGACTTGCCAAAATCAAGATGAATGACTTTTTCAATGGTGTGAAGATACTGCATATAAAACGGTTGGTCTAAACCAAATTCACTTCGTTTTTGCGCTAATATTTCATCCGTTGGCTGGATATGAGCCGCTGCTAAATATGCCTCAGCCGGGTCAACTGGCGAAAGGTGAATCATACCAGTCGTGAAAAGAGTGGCTAATAAAAATACAGGGATGATTGATAGCATGCGTTTGACGATATAGCGGCCCATTTCCTAACCTTCCTTCTATTACTTCAGCTTAATACCTGTGAATGGATGTTCGTCGCGATTTGCTGGGAACTCAAAGTCCTTCACATTTTTTTGATAAACGGCTGTCTTTTTAAAATAAGAGATTGGCACAATTGCCCCTTGATCCTGTAATGAAGATAAGACAGACGAATAAAGTGCTTTTCGTTTGTTTTCATTGGTTGTTGATGGAATTTCGCTCATTTCTTTGATCAGCTTGTCCTTATTTGGATAGGCTGAGATGGCTTCTTTGAATCCAAAACCATCTGATGAGACGACGTTCATAAATGTATGCGGATCATATGGCGCTCCGTAGTTGCTAAAGAAGTTCATATCAAACTTATTAGCTTTAAAGCGCTGCACCTGTGTTGCCAGTTCCACACCTTCAAGTTTGACACCAACGCCAATGGCACCCCATTCTGCTTGAAGCGTCTCAGCCATCGCTTTTTGAATCGATTCTGCTGAATCATACATCATACTAAATTCAAGCGTTTTTCCATCTTTTTCACGAACGGTTTTTCCTTTTGGTAGTGTCCAGCCTGCTTCATCCAGCAATGCTTTCGCTTTGTCTACATCATATTGGAACGACTTCACCTTAATATCAGATGTGTAAGGCATGTTGGTCGGCAATATGTGATCTGCTTCATCCTCTAAGCCAGAGGTGACACCTTCTACCATTGATTTCTTATTGATCGCATATTGAAGGGCATGTCGCACTTTCTCATCTGACAGCTGATCGACTTTTGTGTTCATGACAAGCTGTCTCGTTGCTACAGGCTCTGACATTTTTGTTTCATACTTACCGCTCGCCTCTAACTGTTTGTAGGCATCCAGGCTAATGGTTCCTTCTCCGTAAAGGATGTCTACATCACCTTTTTCAAATGCCATGACTCTCGTTTCCGCATCTGGGATGACCTTGACTTTGATTTCTTTGACCTTTGGTTTTTCTCCCCAATAATGATCATTTCGTTCGAAAATGGCATAGTCATCTTTTTGATATGTTTTTAATACCCAAGGGCCTGTCCCCACTGGTTTTTCAATTCCTTTTGACGTATCACCGTTTTTAGGGAAGCCTGCTTCGCCTAAGAAACGAACCGGGCGGACAACGGCTAATTCTTGAACAGTTGGATAATATGGCTCTGTTAATGTGAGTTTAAACGTTTTCTTGTCTACTGCTTCTGTCTTTTTGATCTTTTTTATCACACCTAACCAGCTATGTATATCCTTGTTTTTTAAGATGGAATCAAAGTTCTTTTTCACAATGTTTGCATTAAACTCAGATCCATCTGAAAATGTCACTTTGTCTCTTAGATGGAACGTGTACACCTTGCCATCCTTTGACACATCCCATGATTTCGCTAATTCAGGTTTTAGCTTTCCATTCTTTTGATAGCTGACCAATGGCTCATAAATCATTGATTGCGCGAACAATTGTGATGGGTTGTATACGTGCGGATTCATTTCGCCAATATCTCTCGGCCAAGCCATCGTGATCATGTCAGGATGATCCTTGTTTCCATCTGCCCCATTGTTTGCTTGAGAACAGCCTACTAATAAAAAGATAAGCAGGAAAGGGATGACTGTATTTATTTTAATTTTCGGAAAAAATTGACTCCTAATAAACATAAGATGTTCCTCCTAATTGATGCTGATAATCATTTTCATTTTAAGGAGGAAGGACCCCGTTGTCAATATCATATTTAAAACGAATTGACAATAAATAAACCTATTTATTCCACAAATTGATGAATTTGATAAAAAGAGAGGCAGGCTGCTTACGAGTGAGCAGCCTGTGAAGAGGTGAAGGTTTTTTCTCGCAGGGCATGACGAAGTGTGTCAATGATACGATCCTGTTCAGCGTCTGTCATACTTGTTCCAGAGGGGAGACAAAGCCCTGTTTCAAATAACAATTCAGATACGGGAGTGCCTTTCGCCGCTGAATAAAAGGGACAATCACGAAAGAGCGGCTGTTGGTGCAGCGGCTTCCATACACGCCTTGCTTCAATCTGTTCTTCTTCTAGTGCAGCAATGATGTCCACTGGAGAGGTTCTTTTATCGCGATCAATGGTCAATGTCGTCAGCCAGCGGTTGGACTTGGTGTCTTGATATTCAGACATGAAATAAAGACCCTCTACTTTAGATAACGCATCCTGATACCGCTTGAAAATGCGGCGCTTTTGTTCAACACGCTCGTCCAATATTTCCATCTGAGCAATCCCGACGCCTGCTAGCAGGTTGCTCATGCGATAGTTGTATCCTATTTCTTGATGCTCATAATGCATCGCGCGCTCTCTTGCCTGTGAAGCGAGAAAGCGGCAGCGTTCGATCGCAGCTTCATCATTACTCACAAGCATTCCGCCGCCTGATGTTGTAATGATTTTATTGCCATTAAACGAATAAATGCCGAACCTGCCCATTGAGCCGCTTTTTTTTCCTTTATATAGAGCACCTAACGATTCAGCCGCATCCTCAATGACTGGCACATCATATGCTTCACACAACGCCAGGATCTCGTCCATTTTTGCGCTTTGTCCATATAAATGCACGACAATGACTGCACGGGGTCTTTTTCCAAGTCGTTTTGATTCCACAAAGGCTTTCTCTAAAGCAAGCGGGCACATATTCCATGTATCCCTTTCAGAATCAATAAAAACGGGCGTGGCTTGTTCATATAAAATCGGATTTGCAGTTGCCACAAATGTGAGGGTGGAACAAAAGACAATGTCCCCTTTTTCAACGCCAATAAGCTTTAATGCGAGGTGAATTGCTGCTGTTCCAGAAGATAAAGCCGCTCCTGCATTCACTCCTGCATAGCGCGCGACTGCCTGCTCAAATTCATTCACAAGAGGTCCAAGCGGTGCAATCCAATTACTCTTGAAAGCTTCCTCTATTTTCAAATACTCTTTTCCGCTCATATGCGGTGGTGATAAGTAAATCCGTTTTCTTTCTTGCATCATTTCCCACCCTCTCTCCGATCTTTGATTTCTATTGCAGGAATGCCTACAGCGACTTTCTGATCGTGTATATCTCTTGTTACTGCGGCTCCTGCGCCAATGATTGTCCAGCTTCCGATTGATGTCCCGGGTATCACAACAGCACCTGCCCCAATATGGGTTCCCATTCGTACAGACACACAGCCAGTTAACACTGCTCCCGGTGACAGATGGACAAATGATTCGAGTATACAGTCATGCTCTACGATAGATCCTGTGTTGATAATCGCATGTTCACCGATTACTGCATCTGCTTGAACTACTGCCCTTGCCATTACGACAGCTCCTCTTCCAATGACCGCTGATGGACTTACGACCGCCTGTGGATGGATGAGTGTGGAAAATGCCGTGTTTTCAAAGGAGAGGCGTTCCTTTACTAACTGTCTGCTCTCATTTTGTCCGATCGCAATCAGCCATTTCATATGTGGCATTGTCTCTCTCAGCTGTTGACTCACGGAGATCGGTCCATACAAGATACTGCTTTGAGTCGTAGTCTCTTCAAATTGATCATCTAATACGGCACATAATGAGTAATCGGGATGGGCAGCAATCATTTCTTGAATGACTTTGCTATGCCCACCAGCACCAATTAAACCAATCGGTTGCTCTTTACATATCGGTTCCTTTGAATTTTTCAGCTGTGGCATGATGCGGCTGCTGCACCCCCTCTGTTTTGATGACTTTCAGCAAGGTCATCCATAAAATTTTCATATCAAGCCAAAATGATTGATGCTCGACGTACCAGAGGTCATAGGAGAATTTCTCCTCCCAGGAGATCGTGTTCCTTCCATTCACCTGTGCCCATCCAGTAATGCCAGGCTTGACAAGATGGCGCCTTGCTTGCTCCTCTGTATACATCGGTAGATATTCCATCAGAAGCGGCCTTGGTCCAACGAGACTGAGCTCTCCTTTTAGGACATTGACTAGCTGCGGCAATTCATCAAGACTGAGCTTGCGAATCAAGGCGCCGGTTTTTGTTAATCGAAGATGATCTGGCAGGAGCACCCCGTGCTCGTCACGCTCATCGGTCATCGTCCGAAATTTATATAGCATAAATGGCCGACCATACAGACCAGGCCGCTTCTGCCGAAACAACACAGGCCTCCCAATTTTCCACCGAATCAATCCATAAAGCAGAAGAAAAAGAAGACTGCCTGCGATGAGCAGCGTCAATGCCACCATCACATCTAACATTCTTTTCATCATGAAATCTCCTTTTCTCACTAGCGGGAAACAGCTTGTTTTACCTTATGCACCAGCTGCTGCCGCTCTCGTTTTGTTCCTGCAAATTGATACAAGTAGCCCATATAAAGAAAGAAACATAGACCGCCAATACAAAACAGCTCCCACCAGGACGTCACGTCATAAATCGCTTGAATTCCTGCACAGACGCCCCAAATCATGAGCGCTCCTGCAAGTGGAACCATCGTATGTTTGTAAAAGATGGTGCGTTTCTGATTCGTGATGCGGGCCGTATAAAATGGCAGAAACACAATATTTTTGATCAATAAAACAATCGCTCCCGCTGATGCAATGCCGTATAAACCAAGCTGAAGCGTATGAGTCAATCCATAGGCAAAAAGTACATTGGATACACCTAATATGAGCGTGACCACCGCTGGAACCTTCAATCGATTAAAAGCGGTCGGCACATATGTCAGCGGTAAAAACATCAAGGTCAAGCATAAATAAGCAGCATGAATCATAAGAAGCCATTTCAGCTCTTCAAAGGCAGGTCCAAGCCATAAAAGCATGAGCGGACCGGCAAGTCCTCCTAGCAGAGCGGCCGGAAACGCGACAAATAATCCGCTCCACTTAATGGCACTGGCTGCATATTGAATGAGACCTTCTTCATCTTGATTCGAGTAAAATTTCGTAATCGTTGGGGCAAATACAACCGCCAATGTCCCTGCGAGTGTGCGTAATAATAATGGAAATTGTAATATCGCCGCATACTGTCCCGTCGCTTCCGCTCCAATGAGCAGATTCGTCATCAATAAATCAATCTGTAAAAATAGCAAAATCCCCATTTGCTCAAAAGAATGCCAGACCCCTGATCGAACAAGTGTGAGACTAGAAGATAGTGAAACGTGCCGCCACTTAAACGAAAACCAAGGGATGAGTTTTTTAAAATAATAGATACCAATTCCCATAGCCCCCAAGCTTCCTATCACAGCCGCAAGTGGAATATGCCAGATGGCGGGTGCCATCCATGTAAACAGCAGCACAATCATCAGTGCCCTCAAAAACATTTGAATGGTCTGACCAATACTTGATACATATAACTTATTCGCATAAAACGGCGCAGCCCCAATGCCGGACATGACAAAATTGAGCATAAATAAAAGACCTCCTAATATAAAGGCGGTCTGTGTGTCCTTGGCGAGATCATCAGGCACATGAAGCCACTCTACCAGCTGGCGGGACATGAACAGACAAAACAAAAAAAGGCTAATCGATAAAAAAATGGAACTGACGAAATAAGATGAGAGATAGCGCTGCGCCTTCTCCATTTCTCCTTTATGAGCCGCCACAGAAAAAAAGCGCACCACCACAGCACTTAATGACGCCGTAATAACCGATAAATAGTTGATCATATTTTGCGTCAGATGGATTAAGCCGAATGCTTCGACTCCAAGTGTATGAACGATATACGGTGTTAAACAAACAGACATAAGCATCATCAAGACAAACGTCATGATGTTTGCACTGGCATTGTAAAGAAACGCTCGATTCATTTTGATTTCACGCAGCGTGTAAAAGCCTTCATCCAGCTTCCTCTCCCTTTTGTCTGCTCGTTTTCATCAGCTGATGAATCGCCTCTTTCACAGACGCCTCATTCGGTTCTTTTAATAGCGTCAAAAACGGAAGATGAGCCACCCATTCATACCCTTCCATCACCTTATGATCAAACGACCTGAGGACAACACACGGTGTTTGCGTAATCGCACAAAAAATCATGCCGTGAAGCCGGTCTGTCACGACGACCTGTGCCTTACTTAACTCTTTCCATAAAGCAGATAATTCATCTAAGCGAGTCGTTCGATCCACTCGTTTGCCAATTGTCGTTGTGATCAAACCGACTTGATCAAATGTCTCTTGAATATGCTGCTTTAGCTGCCGCCGCTCCTTTTCAGTGAGATACGCTTCCTTATCCTCTCGCAAACAAAGTAAAACCCCTTCACGTTTTTGTTCCTTGTTTGATTCATCTAATGTCAGCACCATATCAGGCTGTTTCCACACATCTTGATCAGGGAAGTGCTGCTTCATCCAAGTGTAGGTTGTTTGATCTCTTGCCATGAGAAGCAGCCTTGGATGATGTTTGTATGTTTGAATGGCGCGGCGTTCCTCTCTTTTTCCTCTCTTTGTTTCTGTAAAATGGGCAGTGGCCGGCAATTGAATCACCGGATAGGACTTGAAGGTTTTCATGATAAATTGTCTCGTCCATTCTTCATAACGGTATAAGTCCCCCATATTGCCCCCACCGATGATACAGACGATATCTTCTGGGTGCCGCATACGCTTTAACGGACGGGCGAGGCGATAGATCTCCTTCATGTCCACTTCCATGATGTCGTAGGCGGGAAAGTACTCTTTTAAAAAACAATAACTCGCATAGGCAATCGCATGATCCCCTAAATTATCATGTCCTGGCAGCAGCGTGAGAATGATTTTCTTCTGATGACTCCGCTCTGGCAGGCTTTGGCGGCTCAGTCGATATTCAAGCGGATATTTAACCTTTAAGAGCAGCCACTCTGCGGCGTGCGCCTTCAATTGCTGCAATGTCAATCTCATCACCCCTATTTCCTTGTTTGATATTCGATCCATTTTTGATAGCTAGAAGCGGCGGCAGACAGCGGATAAACCAGCCGGCACTTCGCAAGGAATAAAATCATTCGCTTTCGAGCGGTGAGCTTCGATGGTTCCACTTGTTTGACAGCATGCTGAAAAGCCTCGTGTGTCACCATTTCCCGCATGTGATCAAGCTTTTCCCGAAGAGAGAGTGCATTTTGGCTCTTCCATTCGTTGAGCATACAATGAAGGGTATGATTGACAATAAAAAAATCAAGTGCCTTTTCATACAGAGAGATGTCATCATATTCTGTCAAAAACAAGCGCTGCGCATGATAAAAGGTTAGTCCATGATGAAAATACTGCTTCTGATATCGCTGCACAATAGAAGACAGATGAACCCGGTAGTAATAAAGAGGTTCATGAACAAAGGCAATGCCGCGTGATAAAGAAAAACAGCGCAGCGTCACATATTGATCTTCTATGTTCTCAAGTTCCCCCCGCAGCGGAAATCGAATGTGATGTTCTTCGATAAAGGCACGTCGATACAGCTTATTCCATGAGAACCCCGTAATGTCTCCATGCAATAACGCTTCAATTAAACTCGTTTTTTCGGCCGACCGCTCGGCTAACAACGTCGTTGGTATGGTTCGCTTTGACTGTTCAAATTGAATCCAGTACTCACTGACAACTAGATCTGCGCCGGTCATTTCAGCTTTTTCATACAAGGCTTCGCAGTAATGAGGCGCTAGAATATCATCTGAATCAACAAAGGCAATATACGTGCCCTTTGCTTCTTCGATGCCCCGGTTCCTCACAGCGCCTAACCCTTGATTGGTTTGATGAATGACCCGAAACCGCTGATCTTGCGAAGCAAATGCTTCAAGATATTCTCCGCTATGATCTGTAGATCCATCATTTACGAGAATGACCTCTATATTTGAAAAACTTTGATCTGCAATTGATTGAAGGCATTGCTCCACATACTGACTCGTATTGTAGACTGCGACCAATAGACTGATAGCTGGCATTACAACATGCCCCACCTTTCTCAAAATCTACTTTGTAAATATCGTCCTGTACGGTAACACAGATGAATCGAACGGCATCAGCATGATGCTGTACAGAATATAACAAACAGCAATCCCTACATAGATAAAGACATTAGACCGCTGATCAAAAATGCGTGTGAAATACGGCAGTAAAATAAGCTGATACAAGCCAAAATAAATGTGAAATCTTGCATAAATGACATCCTTTGTGGCAAGGATCCCAAACAAGAAACCGAGCAAACAAAAATTCACAACGTAATCACTCTCAGGCGTCAGCTCACGAAGCCGTTTTCGATAAAGAAAAGCAAGCAAAAGCGGCAAAATCAATACACCGATTTTTGTCACATTCATTCCATTTGTATTCGTTGTGAGCCATTCCTCGTAATGCCCATACGAACTGCCTTGCAGCATCACGACAAACACGGAAACAAATCGGTCATAAAGAGCGGTTAACCCTAAGAAAATCATGCATAAGACCAGCATCATCCATGACCACGATTTTGTTCTCACGATAAAATACACAGGAATCATGATAAGAGCCGATGAATGAAACAATGAACATACGAGGACAAGCGGAAAATACAATTTCCACTGACCATTGATCACAAGACGGATGGCGTAAAAAAGAACCGCCGCCACCATATACTGACGCATGCCATTAAACGAAGCGTAATAATGAAAGGTGCCGAGAAAAAGCAGCATACTCAGCTCAAAGGGACGGCCATATTGAATGAGCGTCTTGATGATAAAAAAATAAGTGATCGCCCCAACCGAGATATACATGATTTGCGGATCATGGGACAGTTGATTGAGCATCCATAAAATAAATGTAAATCCTGGGTCAGTGGCCGCCTTGTCCACACCAAATCCGAATATGTGCCAAGGCTTTTCATAATTGATGGAGAACTCATACATCTGTCCATATGTGACAAAATCGGTTCCTACTTTGTACCGAATACCAGCGACAATACAAAGAAACAAAAACGGAAATAACACGAGAATCTTGTTAGGCCGCCATCCGCTTTGAATGGTATCATCACGCCTGCCGTAAAATGCGGCAAAGCTCGACCATAAATAGACCATGATCATGTTCACCAAATATACCGCCATCTGCCATTCCTTCCTTACAGTCCATATCCATTCATCACACGTGTGATGTTCTGTTTGACATCAAATCCTCTTTGTTCAAGCTGGTACGTAATGGTCTCTTGAAGAGGAGGCTCTGCATGATACGCTTCAAGCACCGCCTTCATCCATTCATGCGCGGAATCCCGCAGCGACATTCTTTTCACAAGACCGCAGCCTAAATCTACTTCCTCTGTAATATGATCTGAAATCACACAAGGCAATCCAGATGCCTGTGCTTCCACTAAAACAAGCGGAAGGCCTTCAAACAAGGAAGGCATGACAAAAACATCAAATGCTTTCATATATTCTGGAACGTCCGATACGACGCCTGTAAAGACAATGTTGTCTAACAAACCGGCCTTCTCCGCATATGATTCAACCACCTGCCTCAGCGGTCCATCCCCTACAAGGACGAGCTGAAATGAGACCCCCTGCTTCTTTAAGGTCTGTGCCAGTTCCATAAAAAAAACGTGATTTTTTTGTTCATGAAAACGGCCAATATGACCTATCACCATACTCTTTTCCTGAAGACCCAGCTGCTTTTTGATCTTCACCTTTTCTTCTGGATCAGGCTGAAAGAAAAGGGATAAATCAATCCCATTCGGCAGCACCTCAACCTGTCCATTCTTCATTTTTTTCTGCCCAAATAAAAAGGAGCCGGCATCCTCACCGCATGCAACAAGCTTTGTAGAAAATGCAAAAATCAGCCGGCGAAACCCTTTGAGCATCATATGGTCTACCCAATTTGGCGACTGTTTCCAAGCTGTATTATGCGAATGACAAATCCGCACCTTCACACCCGCCAATTTCGCAGCAAGGGCAGAGAAGCCTGTTTGAAAATCTGTATGAGCATGCACTGCTTGATACGGTCCTGTTCGTTTGATCGTCTTTGTCAAAGTTCTAACAAATGCCAAAGGAGAGGAAGCCCCAATACTCGGGACATAAAAGATACGTCCTCCGAGCCTCTGAATTTCCTCATCATAATCACAGACCTCCTTCCGGTGGGTAATGAAGTCAAATTGGAGGACATTTCTATCGAGTGCACGATAGATGTTCATGATCATCGTTTCAGCTCCGCCGCGGTTCATCCCGCCCACAATATGAAGTACACGCTTTGGCTCACTCATCCCGAATCGGCCTCCTTTTCAACAAAGACGCCTCCAGCTTCCGCTGGTGATAAAATTTCATGATCTTCGGTGATAAACAGGCACGGACCACCGGCTTTAGCGCAAACAAATAATGAACCGGCGGCAATTTTAATAACCAGCATGCTTTTAAAACGAGCCAAGCATTATCTATCGAATATTGAAACTTACGACGCTGAAAAGCCGCTTCATCCTCTCTCACAAGGTATAACGGCTCTTGTAAATTAAAGCCTTTTCTCCCCGCAGCAAAAAAACGGATCCACAGATCAATATCTTCCATCCGTCTCGTTGTTTTCACAGAGCGATATCCATTTAAAGCCTTGTACGCAGCCGCCCTCATCATAATGGTTCCATGACAAAAAGGCGTCCCTCTTGCCAGCACTTTTCGATCAGGCTCTGAAATCAGTGTACGTACACCTTTTGTACCCGATTCATCAAACACGGTCATCGCCGTCCCGACCACATCATATTCAGGATGTGATTCAAGGAAATGCACCTGTTTTTCTAAACGATCAGGTACTGATATATCGTCGCCATCCTGCCTTGCAATCAAGTCTCCCCTCGCTTCAGCTAGACAGCGATTCAGACTGGCAGCGAGTCTTTGATTATGCTCATTGCGGATAAGGCGAATTCTTTCAGGTTCTCGTTTTATATAGGACAGCACTTTTTCATAGGTGCCGTCTGTTGATGCGTCATCACATATGATGAGCTCCCAGTTGTCATATGTTTGATGAAGAATGGATTCAATACTTTCTTCTACTGTGTCTTGGCAATTGTAGACGCCCATGATGATAGACACCTTTGGCTTATGCATGCTCACATCACCTTCTCTGCTTGATCCATGTAAGTTGTATAAATTTCTTCCATAGCACTCACCGTCTGCTCCTGTGCAAATGCATGGGCTAAGGAGCGCCCCGCTTTTCCCATGAGGGGCAGCTGATCTCTTTTGTGATAAAGCTGGTGCAAATATTCAGCCAAATCATTCACATCATGCGGTTTGACTAAAAAACCATTCACGCCATGTCTGATCAGCTCACAGTGCCCTCTATTCTCTGTTGCAATGACCGGCTTTTCCGCAGACATCGCTTCAAGCAGATTCATGCCGAGCCCTTCTCTTAAACTAGTCGACACACATACATCACTCAAATGCATCCATTCCTCAATTTGTTTGTAAAAACCAGCAAAGTGGACATGCTTTTCAAGATGGAGTTCGTGAACCAGCTTTTCATACATCGGCCTCCTTGCCCCTTCCCCGGCAAACACGATCTTCACATTTGGTATTTTCCTATATAGCTGGGCACATGCTTTGATGAGCATTCCTTGGTTTTTATTCGCATTTAATTCGCCAGCGCACAGCACAATAAAATCTTCTGACGAAAAGCCATGGACTGTACGAAGACGCTGCTTCTCTTTTTCATTAACTGGTGCAAATCGTTTCATATCCACACCCATACCAGGAACATAATAAACAGATGTCCGCTCTTTTGATAGACGATCTGCTCTTTTAAAATCCTCTCCATTAATGGTGATCAGAGCGTCTGTATGGCGGGCGAGCCACCGCTCAATCGGATAATAGAGCAGCCAGTTTTGAAGCGGCGCTCCTTGCCAAAAGTGAAAGCCATGTGCTGTGTAAAGAACCTTCGTCCCTTTTTTGCGCGCGCTTTTGGCTGCAAGTCTGCCAATCACACTTCCCATTGGTGTGTGGCAATGGATGAAGTCGTAGTGCTCTTTCGCTAACAGCTTCTTCAGCTCCACATACGCAAACCGGTTGTGCACATGAAAAGGAGATCGCTGAATCGGAATCGAGTGCGCTTGATCCACATAGGGAAGCTCCAGCTGACCATTTGCCGCTGTATGCACTTCCCATCCTTGTTCCTGAAACCACCGGAAATACGGAAGGTGAAATGCCTTAAAATGATAATCAACCGTTGCGCAAAACAAGACTTTTTTCTTCATCAGCAAGCGCTTCCCCCTCTCTTTTCATCTGTTCAGACAACAAATCATCCGATTCGATGGCAACAAACAATGCTTCTCTCATTTGCTCTTCACTCATCATGTCAAATTCATGGATAAAGCGGTTCAGCACATATGGGTCCCCGTCCAGCGCATGGCCGATATGAATTTTCGGGAAAATTTGTTCCTGTGCTTTTTCATGTTGGTTGAGTAGTTCCTCATACATTTTCTCCCCAGGACGAATGCCTGTGAACGTAATCGGAATCTGGTCTGTGGTGTAACCTGAGAGGTGAATGAGGTTTTCTGCGAGGTCAACAATTTTCACTGGCTCTCCCATATCTAATACGAAAATCTGTCTTCCTTCCGCCAAGGCACCCGCCTGAATAACAAGTCTCGATGCCTCTGGAATGGTCATAAAATATCTTGTCATGGCTGGGTGTGTGACCGTGACCGGCCCGCCTTGTTCAATCTGTTTCTTAAAAATTGGAATGACGCTTCCCCTGCTTCCGAGTACATTTCCAAACCGAACCGCGACAAATTTTGTGTCACTGCTTGCCCCCATTTGCATGATCAGCATTTCAGCAAATCGCTTTGTGGCGCCCATCACATTGGCAGGATTGACCGCTTTGTCAGAGGAAATGAGGACGAATGTTTCAATGCCATGCTCATGTGCAGCTTCTGCGACATTTTTTGTCCCGATAATATTGTTTTTCACTGCTTCTTTTGGACTGATCTCCATGAGCGGGACGTGCTTATGTGCCGCAGCATGATAAATCATATCCGGCTGAAACTGACCAACGATTTCACTCATTTTCTGTTTATCTTGGATATCCGCAATTTGCGGATAGAGACTGATGGTATCCCCATACATTTCTTTCAGCTCTAGTAAAATAGAATGAATGCTAAATTCTCCATGTCCCACAAGCACTATCGCTTGAGGAGCAAACACACAAATTTGACGACAGATTTCTGATCCAATCGATCCGCCTGCCCCTGTGACCATGATGGTTTTCCCCTTTAAATGGACAGATAGACGGCTTGAATCTAATTGAATCGGTTCTCTACCTAATAAATCCTCTGGCTGTACATCTCGTAATTGATTCAGCGCATGGGTTCCTTTTAAAATCTGCTCCATCTCCGGCATGATCTGCGTTTTAACCCCAGTCGCTACGCATTCTTTATAAAGCCCTTTTAAGGTATGGCTGCTTTTGGACGGAATGGCGATGATGATCTTTTGAATATCCATCATCACAACAGCTGTTTGAATCTGTTCTTTTCCCCCTAGAACAGGCAGTCCCATGATTTCAAGCTTATGCTTCGTCTTGTTATCATCTATGAAGGCGACTGGTTCAATATGTACATCACTCGATTGCTGAAGCTGACGAACGATGATCGTCCCAGCTGATCCGGCGCCAATGATTAATGCCCGCTCCTTTTCTACCTGCAGCCGCTTTGCCCCATCATGAAATAGCCGGGACGCCATTCGAGATGAGCCGATGAATAATACGTGAAAAAGCCATACGATGAATAAAAAACGGAAGGGCCATGTCTGCACGAAGAGGTACAGCATTGCCATTGAAAATAAAAAAGAACATACAAAGGTCTTCATTAAAGAAAATAGCTCTCTTACCCCTGTATAAGCCCATACTTGCTTGTACACGTGAAAAATATACGAAAACAAATGGTGCCCAATGAGTAGACTGAGCGAAGAAATGACGAGCATTTCAAATGTATAAACAGTTAACGCCGCTTCTTGGACAAATTGAAAACCAAAAAAGACAGCCACTAAGATGAGATATGAATCTAGTGCCACGATGATTGATAATCTTTGGGCGTAAGTCAACGCTCCTCCCCCTTTTTAAAGCATCACTATTCTTACGTAAAATGGGCATCAAACCCGTCCTCACATCCCACTATTGATGACGAGCATCTAAGGCATTGGTCATGCCCACAGCAGGATCGAGTGCCTCCATTGTTAAAGATTAGGAGACATCACCTATCAATCTTGTTAATACATATACAGCCTTCCCTTTTTCTCTTTCTTGCCATTTAGCATAGCCCCAAGCAGTTTACCTGTTGTCCCGTCTAACACTTCTTTTGATTTCTTCACCGCAGCTATCTTGGTTTTGCCGCTTAAGACAACAAGAATGCTTCCATCTGTCCGGTTCGCCAGGATCTTTGCATCGGCTACTGGCAGAAGCGGCGCAGAATCAACAATCACCATGTCATATTGCTGTTCAATTTCATAAAAAAGTTGCTTCATGACAGGTGAGGAGAGCAGCTCAGCTGGATTCGGCGGAATGGTTCCACTCGGAAGCAGCTCTAAATGTTCAATAGGTGTGGGTAAAATAGCTTCCTCCAAGCTGCAATTATTTAATAGCACATTGGTCAAGCCCGTGTGATGACTCAGGTCAAAATATTCATGAACAACCGGATTTCGCAAATCAGCATCCATCAGCAGCACCCGCTTTTTCTGCTGTGCAAAAACAGCTGCTAGATTTGCAGCCGTAAATGATTTCCCTTCCTTCGGCAAGGAGGATGTCACCAATATGGATTTCAGCCTTGTTTGGATTGATGTGAATTCGATGTTCGTTCGGATCGTACGAAATTGTTCTGCTATGACAGAGTGAGGATCTAATACAGAAATACAGGATAAATCTCTCTTTTCTCTTTTCTTTCTTTTAAAGATCAATGTTCTGTCCTCCCGTTATGACGGACTGCTTGTCTTTTTTTGCCCTCCTGTCTGTCTGCATCCGATAGACGCTGCCGAGCGACGGCAATCCGATCTCTTCTCTTATTTGATGTGTTCGTTTTACAGTATCATCGAGTAGGTTCATTAAGAAAATGAGTGTTACCCCCCCTAATAAAGAGGCGCCTAGTGCCAGTACGATATGAACGAATTTTCTTGAATTCATAAGAATCGTATTGGACAGCTTGGCTTCAGACAAAACATTAATGCGATCCATATTCATGGTTTTTTTGATTTCTTCTTGCAACACCTCTGTTGCAGTATTCGCAATGGCAACTGCCTTTGCGCGATCCTCATCTTGTACAGAAATATTGATGACCTCAGACTCATTTTCTGTACTTGTGGCAATTTTGTGTTTTAATCCTTCAGCTGATTCTGTAAGGTTGAGTGTTTCTTTTACTTTTTCAATGACGATCGGACTTTTTAATAAAACTTGAAAGGTACGTGTATATTGAAGGTTCATCTGAATATCGTTTAAGTTCGCTTGTGCGTCATTGCTGCGTTTATGAACAAGAATTTGAGTGGTTGCCTGATATACAGGAGTCGAGACATAGAACTGATAGTAGGCTGAAATGCCCGTTACGATCAGGACAATCAGGATCAGAAGGGCCATTTTCTCTTTAATGACAGAAAACAGCTGCTTAAAACCTATAATCTCATTCATAGATACCTCCCGATTTCATCATAAAAAGGTTATATATGGTTTCTTTTTGTTAATGATTGGATTATAAAAGATAATACCCGCAAAGAAAAATGTCATAATAGGTCTTATGGTTCTTTTTAAAGAACGAAATCGTTCGTTTTCTTTTGTTTACTTCCTAATTCTTACGTTTTTGAATTTTATAAAGAACAATTTATTTCTTATAATGAACGAAAAGGTCGCAGTACGATTCGCCAGGGAGAAGGGATGATCGAATGATAGGAAAGGTGATACGCATTTACCGAAAGAGGAAAGGATACTCCATTCAGCAGTTGGCTGAAGATGCCCATGTTTCTAAATCGTATTTGAGTAAGATTGAGCGTGGTGTCCACAGAAATCCATCTGTCCAGTTTTTAAAAAAGGTATCCTCTTCACTAGAGATTGATTTACAAGAGCTATTTGATGCAGAGACGTTGATGTTTCATGACTCTGAGAGTGGTGAACACGAATGGCGGGAGCATATCGTCAATGCCGTCCAATCCGGCATGCCAAAAGAAGAACTCTATCAGCTGCTCCAAACGTACCGAAAGAAGCAGGAAGAAAAGACGTTACATGTCACTCATAGAAAGTTGACGGATTCGAATATAACAGAGTGGAAGCGTCTGATGAGTGAGGCGAAAGCTATCGGCTTAAGCATTGAGGAAGTAAAAGCATTCCTCGCCAACATGGGAGAACGACGGGCGTAAGCCTTTCAGGAAGAGTCAAATTGCGGGGAGAAGCGTTTGACGCTTCGCTGAAAAAGAGCCTTTTATCATAAAAAGGCTCTTTTTCCTCTTATTCTGCTTTTTTTGTTCGTGCTTTTTTCGTTATATCATTGTTTTTCCAATAGGCCCAGAGAGATGTAATTCCAAGAAAGGCTAACGTGATGAATTGCTGAATACCTTCTTCATCAATAGGAATTGGGCTTTTTCCCGCAGCGGTTAGCGCACTGTTGACAAGTGCGAGCAAAAGCAGCACAAGCCTTGCGATTGTACCTGCACTCATTTTTTGAACTTCCAACTGTAACCCCTCCCTTTCTTCCCCTTCACGGCCGGTACGGCTCGTTCTCTCTCATATGTATGCAAAAACCGAAAGAATAGAAGACCGGATCAAAAAAAGAGACATCATGCCTATATAAGGAATGATGCCTGATTTCATCTTATTTTGATGTAGAAAACATCTCTTTCGCTTCATCCAAAGCCATTTTATTGCCTAGTGCTGAGTAATCGAGCCATGGCTGATCGGCAATCGGATAGACTTGGCTGTTCTTTACGGCTTTTAGCCCCTTCCAAATCGGCGTCTTTTCTAATTGCTTGAATGCCTGCTGCGCTTTATCATCACGGTTCACGACGACAAAGATAGCATCTGCATCATAGTCAGGAAGAACCTCTTGAGAAATCACTTCAAATGGCCGTTTGCTGTCCAGTTTCTTCACCCCATCGACAGGTGTGAGGCCTAAATCCTCGTACAAAATTGGACCCATTGGGCGCTTCATGCTAAATACTCGAAGCTCCTTTGCCGTCACACGGATCGCCATTACTTTTCCGTTTCCAATCTTTTGTTTGATGAGCGATTTGACTTCTTTTGCTTCTTGATTGTAATCCTGAATATATTGATCGGCTTCTTTCTCTTTATTGACGAGCTTGCCGATTTTTTTCAAATGATCACGCCAAGTGCCGTTATTTAAATCAAACACTTCCGTTTTGGCGATTTTCTTATATTTCGATAAATCTTGTCCAGCTAGTTCTTCATCAACGTAAATAACATCTGGTTGTAATGCAAGCAGCGACTCCATATCAGGATCGGCTGCGATGCCCAGCTTCTTCGTACCACTCAGCTGCTTCTTCGCATGTGGAAGGAAATCTTTTAAATCCCCTCCTACAACAGAGCCTGCTGGCTTGATACCGAGTGCTAATAAGTCATTCGTTAAATGAATAGACAAGGAAGCAATTTTCGGTGTTCCATGATCATTTTGAGTTGTTGTATTCTTTGTTTCCTGTTGACCACAAGCGGCAAGCAAGATAAAACAGAGCGTTAAACCAAGCACAAGTAATTTTTTCATGATGAGTTCCTCTTTCTTGTTTATTTCGTTTTTGCTAATAAATAGAGAAAATAAGGAGCGCCGATAAAAGCCACAACGACACCCGCTGGTATGGCATTTGGGGCAAAGATGGAACGTCCAATTGTATCGGCACTGACCAAAATCAACAAGCCAATCAGCGCACTAACTGGTAAAAAATATTGATGGAGTGAGCCGACAAGCCGCCTTGCCAAATGCGGAGCGACAAGTCCAATAAAACCAATACCGCCTGTCATCGAAACACTTGCACTCGCCAAACCAACAGCTAAGGTCAGCAAAAGGAGACGCTGACGCTGAACACGTACACCTACACTTGAGGCGACAGCATCTCCTAATGTCAACGCATTGAGCGTGCTTGACTGCATCAGCGTAAGCGGTACAAGGCATACAATCCAAGGCAGAAGCGCTAACACATGAATCCAGTCTCTCCCCCAGACATTGCCGACAAGCCATCTTGAAGCAAATGTGTATGTATCTTCATCTAGCTTCAATGACAAAAATAACGTCAAAGCACTGAATCCCGCGGCAACTGCAATTCCTACTAGGATCAGCCGGATGGGAACGAGCCCTTCCTGCCGGTCATACGCCAGAAGCACGATGACCGCTGCCGCAAGAAGCCCTCCGCCAAATGTAAAGAGCGGAATAAGAAGAGAGGGATTGCCTTCTAGTGCGTGGAAATACGTCACAAATACGATTAAGCCAAATGCAGCGCCTGCATTCAGTCCAATAATCCCTGGATCGGCCAGCGGGTTACGAGATAGACTTTGCAAAATGCCTCCCGCAATACCAAGACCAATTCCAGCTAGCATCGTTACCACGATTCGAGGCAGACGATAGTCAAACAGCACCGTTTCACTTTGAAAATCTCCAAAGCCGAATAACGTTTTGACGACTACAAGAGGATTTAGTTTCAGCGTACCGGTATTTAAGCTATACAGCACAACGGCCACACTCAAACAAAGCAAAACGACTGTCACAACAAGAGCCCGCTGTTTCTCTCTCATGACAGGTTCCTCCCTTCTTTTCTGGCAATATACAAGAAGAAAGGAACACCGACAAGTGCCACCATCACGCCAATGGCAAGCTCTCGCGGCGGATTAACGGTGCGGCTGGCAAGGTCAGCAAAGACAAGCAGTACCGCGCCTAATATCGCTGACATCGGAATGACGAAACGATAGTTTACACCAACCAGCTTTCGTGCGATATGTGGGATGACAAGACCGACAAACCCAATGGAACCGACTGCTGATACAGAAACCCCTGCTAATAATACAGCAGCTACCATTCCTAGTATTCGCACTTGTCGCGTTTTCACCCCTAAATTTGCCGCTACATCTTCACCAAGCGACAGTAGCGACAGTGACCGTCCTAATAGCATCGCCCATACGATCACTACGAGAATGACCGGGGCAAGAATTGTCAGCTGCGGCCATTTCACACCTGCCACTCCGCCTGCATACCAAAACGCAAGGTCCTGACTTAAGTCAAAATAAATCGCGATTCCAGAGCTAAGTGCATGAAGCAATGCAGCCACAACGGCTCCTGCTACTGTTAGGCGCAGTGGTGTCAAAACGCCACCAGCCGCACCAATCGCAAAGATCAGCAGCGTACTGAGCACTGCACCAATAAAGGAAAACAACATAAGTGCCGAATAAGGGATTCCTGGGAAAAAAGCAAAACAAAGAGCGACCACGAACATCGCACCGCCATTGATGCCTAAAATCCCCGCATCGGCCAGCGGGTTTCTTGTAATCCCCTGCATGAGCGCACCCGCTACGGCAAATGCCGCTCCAACAAGAGCTGCTCCTAAAACACGAGGAAGTCTTAATTCATGGATGATCTGCTGCTCTGTGACATCTGACTGATAGTCAAATACAGCTGTCCAAACCGTTTGCAGAGACAATGTTTTGGCACCATATGACACAGCCAAAAACATGGCAGCCGCCAAACTAAGGACGGCGAGAAAAAATATCAAAAAGAACAGAATATATGATGATCGTTTTTGTTGAGGTGTTCGCTTATCCTGCAAAATCGGTGTCATCCTTTTCTTCATTAAAAGTCTGTTTGAAAATGAGAATCATAATCATCAAAATTATATCTGCCTGCCTCTCAAAAATCAATGTACACCTTATTTTTTAATTAATGAAGGTATGCAGATGACAGTCTTTGCTCGTTTGAAATGACCTATCATTTTTTCTCATAGTTTAATAGGAAAATAGTTGACATTCCGCCTGAATATCCTCTAAAATGACAAAAGTAAGTCAAATGTTATAAAAATATTACAAACAGATGTCAAACTGATAAAGAATGACCCGTCTTGAGAGGAGATTTGAACGTTGTGTCATTAAAGGGAAAATGGAGTATCGGCCTATTTGCACTTGCGATCGTCATTGGAGTCGTTGCTTTCTTTCAGAATCAACAAGCAAGTGGTACCGAGAAGAAAAATGTAAAGCAGGATACGAACTATAAAAACGTCGAAATCGTCACTCTCGTAAATGACGGGAAATTTATGAGATATGCAGTCAACTATCCTCTTTTTCATCAAAAAGAGCTAGATGACAAGATTCAAAGCTACGCCAATTCAGCTTTAGAGCATTTCAAAAAGACGTTTAGTGAAGCCAAGGACGTCGATGAAAACAAACGCTTTGAACTGAATATTGATTATGATATGGTGCATTATGCGAAGCAGTCGGCTGCTATTCGCTTTACGACTTATACCTATACAGGTCAGCAAAATGGGATCACCAATCATCTCACGATCAACTATGATTTTCAGAAAAAAACCTTTCTTGACACAAAAGATTTATTTCTACCTAAAACCAACTTTTTGAAGAAATTATCCTACATTACATATTCGGAGCTTCAAAAGGACAAAACCTTATCTAAGGATCAGACGCTCCTTCAGAAAGGAACAGCCCCTACTGCTCAAAACTTCAGTCAATTTGCCTTGAAAGAGAAATATGTAGAATTTTATTTCCCAGCATCTCAAGTAGCCGGCGAAGATCTTGGTCCCCAAACACTTGCGATTAAAAAGACGCTGCTGAAAGATATAATGAAACCAGAATATATGAATAAAACCAAAAATCAAAATGAAATGAAAGAACCAAATCCGAAAAGAAAAGCCGTCAAGCTGCCGCAAAAATCAAAGTTTGATCCAAATAAAAAAGCCATCGCCCTCACATTTGATGATGGTCCGAATCCAGCGACCACTTCAAAAATTTTAGAAGCACTGAAGGAAAATAAAGGACATGCAACCTTTTTCGTATTAGGCAGCAGGGTGCAGTATTATCCTAATATGCTTGCCGATATTCTAAAAGGCGGGAATGAAATCGGAAACCATTCTTACAGTCATCCTTTATTAACAAGACTGCCTTTAAAGGAGGCGGTGAAACAAGTGAAGGACACTCAGAAGCTGATTGAGAAAGCGAGCGGGTATACACCTACGCACTTTAGACCGCCATATGGTGGGACAAATCAAGACATCAATCAAGCAGTTGGGATGAAGGTCTCTTTATGGGATGTTGATCCTGAGGATTGGAAAATTCGCAACAGCCAGCAGATCACAAACCACGTTCTTTCACATGCAGCAGATGGGAGAACGGTGTTGATGCACGATATTTATGACAGCTCAGCTCAAGCAGCAGTGAAGATCATTCATGAACTCACCAAACAAGGCTATCAGCTCGTCACAGTCAGTGAGCTTGATCAATTAAAAAAAGAACGAAATGAACAAGCCCCTGTGCAATAAACACAGGGGTTTTCTTTATGACTCCAAAGATTTCTTTTGTTTCAATAATGCTTGAAATGTCTCCTCCAGCTCCTGAGACGGCTCAATACTTAACCGGCTGAGCACTTCAGACAGCTGTAAATCAATTAACAGAAGCTCCTCTTCTCTTTGGGTCACAGCTGGTTTGTCGCCTTTTTGTTTATACGCTTCATATGTGCCATCAAATGCTTCAATACGCTTTTCATGAACATGGAAAATGCGAGTCGCCACCTTCTCAATCAGTCTGCGATCATGGGAAACGAACACAACAGTACCCGGGTAATCCTTCAATAGACCTTCAAGCGCTTCAACTGCCGCCAGATCTAGAAAGTTCGTCGGTTCATCCAGCATGAGAACATTGGCATCGCTGACAAGCAGGGACGCCAGCATAGTCTTCACCCGTTCTCCACCGCTTAACACCCCAACAGGTTTATGCACGTCATCTCCTCGAAATCCAAGTCTCGCTAAAACCGTTCGTACCACTGTCTCATCTTGAACTGCCTCTTTCAGCGCATTTTGTAAAATCGATTCATCTACCTTTAATCCTGAAAGATCTTGACGAAAATAGCCGATCTTGACAGCTTCTGAGCGAGAAACTCCGAGATGTCCATTTACCAGCATTCGGAGAAATGTCGTTTTCCCGCTCCCATTATTGCCAATGATGGCGACCTTGTCCCCGCCTCTCACTTCCACATTCGCCTGTTTCCAAAGCAATTGATCGCCCGCCTTGCCATCTACATTTTTCACTCGCAAAATGGTACGGCTCGCTACTTCCTTCATTGTATGCTGCGTCATTTGAATGGGCTGAATGTCTTTTACTTTCTCAACCTTTTCTAATTTCTCCATCCTTGTTTCAATCGATTTGGCTGTTTTTTGCAGCTTTTTTTGCTTATTTGCATAGTAGGGCTTTGCAATTTTTGGCCCTGAGGATTTCAGCTTTTGGGATGGCTTTGTAGCTTTGTCGGCTTTTTTCTTTTTCTTTTCTAGCGCATGCTCTAACTGTTTTTTCTTTTGGGTATAAGCTTCGTACGCTTCCACCTGCTGACGATGCGCCAGCTCTTTTTGATGTGCAAATTGCGTGTAGTTGCCTTTGTATTGATTGAGCCGTCCATGATCCAGCTCCCAAATCTCCGTACATACCGCATCTAAAAAAGCACGATCATGTGAAACGACAATGAGGGCTCCTTGATAATTGTGAAGCTTCTCTTCCAGCCACTCAATGTGCTCTGTATCTAAATGAGTCGTTGGTTCATCTGCTAATAAAAGGGCAGAAGGACGGTTTAACGCGCTTTCAATATAAGCCTGGGTCATCTCACCACCACTCTGTATGCCATCCGCTTGTTTTAGCTGAGGAAGCAGTGTGCAGGTCGTTGTGGCAGCAAACGTGCCACTGTCTGGTGTCTCTTGTCCCGCGAGCACATGCAATAACGTCGTTTTCCCGCTGCCATTTGCCCCGACAAGTCCAATGCGGTCACTTTGATGGATGGTAAGTTCCTCAATATCAAATAACAATCGATCTTTTCGAAACACCTTTAACTGATTGGCTTTTACTAACATCCAACCCACTCCTTTCGTATCAGGAGACATGAAAAAGCCTCCCATTCTCAGAATAGGAGGCAAAATGGTGTACAAAAATAAGCGGATCAATCTCGGATGACGTGCCGTTCCTATTTGAACACACACATCCCCGTATCAATCTCCTCATTCTTTGATTCCCAAGCTGTACCATCCTATTCCGAAGCTAAAAAATGAAAACGCAGCAAACATGGCAAACCAATCGTTTGCTCACTGCCTTCGTTTTTTCATTTTGCTTACAGGTCATAGGATTAGTACTTCATTGCATTGGGTCACCCTTCCGTCGTTTGTTACGTTTACAATAAAAGATTGGTTATTTTTTGTCAAGCTGAAATGGCACAGGTGAGTCCATTCATTTCAGCGTAATAGAAAACCTTTGAAGTCTTGGAAGGACTGGTACCAAAGCAGAGCAATTCCACTTTCATGCACGTCAGACACCAAATACGAGGGTTTGCCTACACGCTGACAGACTCATGATTGAGTCTGTTTCGTCTGCATCCATTGATCAATCGTCCGCAATGCTTTATCTGTTCCGCCTGCTGTTTGGAAGCTTTCTTCAATTTTTTCGATTCCAGCACGGTATGTGTTACTTCCCAGAACAGATTCCACGGTTTCTCTTAGCTGCTTTGCTGTCAGTTGGTCTTTATCAAGTGCACGGGCAGCAGATAGCTCGGTCAGTCTTTGTGCGACCATCGGCTGATCTTTGTCGACCGGAATGACAACCATCGGAACGTGATAATGAATGCCTTCATTGACACTGTTCATTCCGCCATGCGTCACAAACACATCTGTCAGCTCAAGTACTTCAAGCTGTGGCACATAAGGCTCGATCAGAAAATGAGAAGGTGCTTCTTTCAAGAGAGACCGATCCACTTTTTCACCTGTTGCGAGCACCACTTTTCCATCAAAGTCGGCAAATGCATCAATACACATATTAAAAAATGCTTCTGTATCCCCAAGAACGGTGCCCATCGAAATAAAGACGACTTTTTCTTGCTCAAGTGCTTCCAGCGGGAAATCATGCTGATCTGCCCTTTTTAGAAAGCTCGGTCCAATGAAAACAAATGAGTCGTTCACTGCATCGACAGACGGCTGAAAATATTCACTTGTATACACGATATTCAGTTCTCCGCGATTTTTCATGAATTGCATCAAACGCGTTGGCTGAACGCCAAAACGCTCTTGTATGCTTTCTAACAGATGATCGGCTTTCTCATCCTTTCTGTATAGCGGTGTATCAAAATGCGCCTCTTGCAGCACAAAAGATGGGTTTGAACCGATTCCTGGAATTTGTAAATAATCTCGAACAAGCTCCCCTGCCCCAAACATATCAAAATAGACAAAATCAAATGAATGCTGCTGAGAAAGTGTTTCTACCACCTCTAAAATATCAAATGATGTTTGCAACATGGCATGAAAGAATGGCTGCATGGAATCGAGATTTCCTTCATCCACGTGTAATGTCCGAATATAGTCTGGATGTTTATGTACGTGAGCGCCTAAGCGTTTGATTCGTTCCTCATAATGTACAGTTGTGACCGCATGCACTTCATCTCCACGATCCGCCCATGCTTTGATGATCCCTAACATAGGATTCACATGCCCTTCAGCGGGAAATGTAATCAATAAAATCTTCGCCACAAGAAATCCCTCCTCATTGTCAATTCTCTTCCATGTTAATCATATACAGCCAGCGGGCTCAACAAATACGCCTGTAAAGGGAAGAAATGAGTCTTATGACCAGTATTTTAAGAGATGACTAGAAGAAAAAAGACAAAGCCCCAAGTTAAGTGCTTTGTCCTTTTTCTATTATTTTTTGAGCAGCATTTGTTTAAACGCAGCAGACTGTTTTTCAATTGAGATCGGATCTGCATAGATAAATTCATTGATTGAATAATAAAGAACATGTCCCTGCTTCACCGCTCGATTCTTTTTCCATACACCGCTGCCCGTGATATCTAGGTTTGGCTCTTTTCCATCCTTTGTGGGGACAAGTAAATAGTCACCTGTATACTGGTTCATCTCTTCTAACGAAATACCAAGATAGCCTTCCTTTGGAAGTGCCTTTTCTACTTTTGCAGGCAGGCTGAATCCATAGCCTTGATAGATAACTTCCCCGCCGCGGCCAAAATCAGTACCAAATAAGTATACTTGCTTTGGCTGGACATCCATAATGGAGAACGTCTTGTCATCACCTATTTTTGCTTTGACTTCTTCTCCGTCTTTCTTTAACTGCTCATCCATTTCTTTTATTTGTTTTTTTGCTAACGCTTCTTTTCCAAGAATCTTTCCGATTTCAATATGCATCTCTTTGAAGCTGTGTTCACTTGTCGTGAATGTGATCGTTTTGGCAATCTTTTTATATTTTTCAACCTGTGCATTTTGAGAATAAGCAATAATCAAATCAGGCTTCAGCTTTGCAATCGCCTCCACATTTTCGATAGGCACCCGCTTCACACCTGTTTCATCTAAAAAGGATGATTTAGGATAAACATCCGTCATCCCAACTGGTGTCACACCAAGCTTTTGGAAACTTCCAAGCTGCGCCGTTAAAACAACAACTCGCTTTGGCTTGGCAGGAATGGTGATCTTTTCACCCGTTTCAGTTGTATATGTACGTGTACTTGCTGCTTGCTCTTTATTCTCTTTCTGCCCGCATGCCACTAACAATAATGCCATCAAACTGATCAACCATATCATTTTTTCCACTTGCGAAACCACCTTTAATTGAGAATAATTATTAATTATAGCATAATTAGACAACCATTAAATGAACAGTTTTAAAAGTGAATGATACATATAGTAAAACGAAAAAACCCTCTCCAAAGGAGAGGGTTTAAATTGGACCTTTATCAATCGTGAACAAGGCCAAGTACGCGCTCGGAGGGATTCGAACCCCCGGCAGACGTGGTACCGGAAACCACCGCTCTATCCAACTGAGCTACGAGCGCACGATATGTTTTTGAACGTCAGCATATCAAATTATAAGGGAAATGCTGCAAGAAAGCAATGATATTCTGATGACTTCAAAGAAGAAGCCTGCACCGAAAAGATGCAGCCATGTCGATTTATGCACTTTTAACAGATGCAATAATTTTTCGTTCCATATTTTCATTTACTTCATCCACTGTTTTGACAAGACAAATGATCCCATCAATAAATGGCCAAATGAACAATGTCAACCATCCTAGGAGAAGCATGGTCACTGCATAGCCAAAGTTTTACCATATTTTTTTAAACCTTTTCCATGGTTTAAGAAAAATAATTTTTGGGAAAAATAACATGTGGCTGTCGAATTTTTTGATTGCGTTTTGTTTGACCTTTATTGACCAAAAATGTATCATTGAATTACATACTTACCTAAAAGGTGAAGGAGGAACATTATGAATTTAATACCTACAGTCATTGAGCAAACAAATCGTGGGGAAAGAGCTTACGACATTTATTCTCGTCTTTTAAAAGACCGTATTATCATGCTTGGTTCTGCGATCGATGACAATGTTGCCAACTCCATCGTGTCACAGCTGCTTTTCTTAGAAGCTGAAGATCCAGAAAAAGATATTTCTATCTACATTAACAGCCCTGGCGGTTCAATCACAGCTGGTATGGCCATTTACGATACGATGCAATTTATTAAACCAAAGGTATCAACCATTTGTATTGGTATGGCTGCATCTATGGGTGCGTTCCTGCTTGCTGCTGGTGAAAAAGGTAAGCGTTATGCTCTTCCAAACAGTGAAGTCATGATTCACCAACCACTAGGTGGTGCCCAAGGTCAAGCAACAGAAATTGAAATTGCGGCAAAACGAATCCTTTCTTTACGCGATAAACTGAACCAAGTACTTGCTGAACGTACTGGTCAGCCAATCGAAGTGATTGAGCGCGATACAGATCGTGACAACTTCAAAACAGCGGAAGAAGCACTTCAATACGGACTCATTGACAAAGTCTTGACCCGTAATGCAGAAGAACAAAAATAATATGACAAAACAAACCGTCTGCTCCTCGAACAGACGGTTTTTTGTGGTTGAAATACGCTTTAAGACAGCTCCGTCCATTTCTGCTGAAGAGATGGTGTTTGATAAGAAGCCATCTGCGTGATTAATTCCTCCGGTTCGCTGGAGGCATGTAACAATTGGAGGTGTGATTCATTCGAGAAACCTTCCTGTACACTAAACTTCACCATGTCAATGAGCGGATTGAAATAGTCATTCACTTGATACAAGCCGATTGGCTTTTGGTGAATGCCGATTTGTGCCCAGCATAGCACCTCAAATAATTCTTCATATGTACCAAAGCCGCCTGGCATCGCAATAAATCCATCAGCCAGCTCACTCATTTTCGCTTTTCGTTCATGCATTCCTGTTACCTCGATTAATTCTGTCAGCTCTTGATGCACAACTTCTCCTCTAAAAAGCCCCTTAGGCATAACTCCAATGACTTGCCCGCCATTTCTTAAAACCTCATCTGCAATGGCACCCATCAATCCAATTCGTGAACCGCCGTATACAAGACGGATGTCATGCTCTGCCATATAAGTCCCCAGCTCTACAGCCTTTTCTTTGTAGACGTCCTTCACGCCTAGATTCGAACCAGCAAACACACAAATCGTTTTCATCAAAACAGCTCCATCTCTCTCTATGATTTCTTCACCCACTCATTCTACTATAATTGTTTTTTTAAAAACAACCGCTTCGTCTATATATAGTGTAAAATCAAAAGGTGCACACCATATAAGGAGCTGTATAAAGAGAATGCAAACAAATGAGATGGAGAAATGGATCAAGGATTTTTACAAAAAGAGAAATTGGACAGAATACGGACCGTTTATCCGGTTAGGGTTCCTGATGGAAGAAACAGGAGAACTCGCTCGCGCTGTTAGAGCCATCGAGATCGGACGTGACCGGCCTGACGAGCAAAAACAAAAATCATCTGAGTTGAAGAAAGAACTCGTTGAAGAAATGGGAGA
Source organism: Bacillus sp. FSL R7-0672 (assembly GCF_038601465.1). Classification (NCBI taxonomy): domain Bacteria; kingdom Bacillati; phylum Bacillota; class Bacilli; order Caryophanales; family Bacillaceae; genus Bacillus; species Bacillus sp. FSL R7-0672. The sequence continues at coordinate 3,092,605 of NZ_CP152010.1, forward strand.
TGTGTTAGCGAATCTACTTATTTTAGCCGATCTCTATGATGTCACAGTAGAAGAGATCTTCTCCTCTCATCAACAGAAACTCACAAAGCGTTTTTCAGAACTGAAAAGCACGTGACCACATCGTCACGTGCTTTTTTCCACCTTTATAGCTGCTGTGGTGAGATATCATCTGTTCGTTCAAAAAAATGCTGTTTTCCAATATGATGGAAAAGACCTGTTCGACGCAAAAGCTCTTTCGGCTGTGATTGAAGTCCGACAATCATCAGCTTACCATTATGATGCTTTAACCGGTTGGAGATATTCATCAGCACCGCTTCTGCTGATGTGTCCATATAATTGACTTTATTCATGAGCAGAATGAGCGTTTTTGGCTTTGTCTGAACATGGTCCAGAATCGAATTTTCGAGTGAATCTGTTGTTCCGAAAAACAGCGGCCCTTCAATGGCGTACATACTAATGCCTTGCTGGTCTGTCTGTTTTTCTAAAGCTGCTGCTGTTTCCATCTGGGGAACCGCAACGTTTGGATGAATGCTGGTCGTCTGGCTCATTTTTTTGATGAAAGCAATAAAGGCTAAAATGAGCCCTGCGGTGACTCCAATAATCAAATCACCGATGACCGTCAGCAGGAAGGTCACAACAAGTACAAGGGAATCCGCATTTTTCACTTTTACAATATTGATAAACTCTTTTCTCTCACTCATATTCCAAGCAACAAACATTAAAATCGGTGCCATCGCAGCAAGTGGAATCATCGACGCATATGGCGCAAATAGCATTAAGATGAGCAGCACGACGACGCCATGCACAACACCAGAAATCGGGCTTGCTCCGCCATTTTTGATGTTTGTTGCCGTACGGGCAATCGCCCCAGTCGCCGGAATTCCTCCGAACAGCGGTGCCGCCATATTGGCAATTCCTTGCCCAACAAGCTCCTTATTGCTGTCATGCTTTGAGCCTTTCATATTGTCTGCGACCATTGCCGATAAAATTGATTCCACGCCGCCTAAAAGCGCAATGACAATCGCTGGAGGGAGGAGGTAGATCATTTTTTCAATCGTTAATTCAGGAAAAGCAAAGCTTGGCAGCTGACGAGGAATTTCCCCATATGCCGAGCCGATCGTTTCAACTTGTCCTTGGAAAAAGAGAACAGCTAGAAACGTTGAAGCCAATAGACCTAATAGAGCACCAGGTATTTTGGGAATGTATTTTTGTGCCGCCAAAATCACAATAAGCCCAATCATAGCTGTGATGATGGCAAGACTGTTTGCGGTACCGAGATGGACCACAATTTCTCTCATATTGAGGAAAAAGCTTTCATGCTTTTCAACACCCTTTAATCCGAGGAAGTTGGCAATTTGCCCTGAAAAAATAATGACAGCAATGCCAGCAGTAAAGCCGATGATAACCGGACGAGGAATAAATTTCATGAGCTTCCCTAGTTTGAATATCCCGAATAATACAAGCATACACCCTGCCATAAAACCGGCAATGAGTAAGTTTTCGATACCGTATTGGCTGACGATACCAAATAAAATTGGAACAAACGCCCCAGTCGGCCCACCGATCTGATACTTTGAACCACCAAACAATGAAATCAAAATGCCGGCAACGATGACTGTGTATAATCCATATTCTGGTCCGACACCAGATGCAATGGCAAAAGCCATGCCTAAAGGAATTGCCACAACGCCCACGACAAGCCCAGCGATTAAATCACGTCTAAATTTTGATGAATCATATCCTTCAAATCTTCCATAAAAACGCATGGTATGTGTTGGCCTCCTTCAAGTATGTGTAGATGATTTAGATATACTGTGCGTCAATCTGATTATCTTTCACAACGACATCCAGCTTTCCCGTTGCTGGATGAATGACAAGTCCATGAACAGCCACATCACTTGGCATAAGTGGATGCTCTTTGACCAATTTCACACTTTGGGACACGCTCTCTTCAACCGAATCAAAGCCTGTCAGCCATCCCTTTAAATCAACTCCTGAGTTTTTCACAATGCTCAAACATTTCTCTTCAATGCCACGCGCTTTCGCCTTTTCAAGTAAAGGATCTGCCGCAAGACCTGCCATTCCGCATTCATGATGTCCTACAATGCATACCTCTTCTGCCTTTAGTTCATAGATTGCTAGCAGAATACTCCGCATCACACTGCCAAAAGGATGTGTTACGATGGCGCCCGCATTTTTAATGATCTTCGCATCACCGTTGCGCAGCCCCATGGATTGCGGCAATAATTCCAAAAGACGTGTATCCATACAAGTTAATATGACGAGTTTCTTTTCAGGAAATTTCCCCACTTTGTAAGGCTCATAATGTCTCTCTTGTACGAATTTTGAATTGTGCTGAAGAATCTGTTCTAATTTTGATCCCATTTTGCCAACTCCCAATCTTTTTATAAGTCACGTAAGCTCCTGCCTGTCCTCCTTTTCTTTCGTGTGTTCTCAAGCTTAAAGATGAAAAATGATAGAAAAAAAAGAAAAAAATGAGAAAACGATGAGAAGAAATGTGATCATTTTCTCTCATTTACGCTTCATCGCAAGGGGGACGCGGTCTTCCTTTCAATCTATCGTTCTCTGCTCTCCAAAAGACGATGAAATGGTTTAGTAGAAAACGACCTTCCCGTTTAATATGTTTCAAATATAATCATTTTTCTATCAAAAAATCTCGATCTATTTTCCAGTTTGTCAGATAATCTCTCAGAAAAACCGGCTTCTTCATATGTCACATCTCCCATTAGCTGATTTCCACCTAAGTAATAAATGCATCAGATGGCATATAAATAACCTTTTTCACTAAGAAAATGTCTCTCTTTTCCGTTATTTTAGTATATTAAATATTGAGCAGATAACCTTCAAACGTGTTCAGACGAAATGGTTGCTTTATAATAAAAGGAGCAAGATGACCATGTGAAAGGAGCGAGTTGACTGTGACACCACATATTTTTGTCGCCAAACCATTACCTGCCTCATTTGAGGAAATACTAAAGGAACATTGTACATACGAGGTGTGGCAATCCAAAGACCCCATTCCAAAAGATATTTTGTTTCAAAAATTGCAGCATGCTGATGGTCTTTTAACGTCTGGGACGAAAATCGATCAAGAGCTATTAGATCACGCACCAAAACTCAAGGTCGTGAGCAATAACTCTGTTGGCTATGACAACTTCGATATAGAAGTGATGAGGCAAAGAGGCATAATCGGAACGCACACGCCTCATACACTCGATCATACTGTGGCTGACCTTGCATTTTCACTCATTCTTTCCTCTGCGCGAAGAATTGCCGAGCTTGATCGTTTTATCCGTGAGGGGAAATGGACGAAATTTGTACAGGAAGAAGATATCTTTGGCATCGATGTCCATCATCAAACGCTTGGCATTATTGGCATGGGACGAATCGGAGAGCAAGTCACCAAACGAGCTGCACATGGTTTTGATATGAATGTCCTGTATCATAACCGCAGCCGGAATGAAAAGGCTGAATCAGCATATGGCGCTTTATATTGCACACTTGATGACCTACTAAAGCAAGCTGATATCATTGTGTTGATTACACCGCTGACCGATGAAACGTATCATATGATTGGCGAACGAGAATTGAAGTTAATGAAGCAAACGGCTTTATTTGTAAACATCTCCCGCGGGAAAACAGTGGACGAAAAAAGCCTCATTCAAGCGCTTCAAGAGGGATGGATCAAAGGCGCAGGTCTTGATGTGTTTGAACAGGAACCGCTTCAGGAGAATCATCCTTTCAAAGAAATGAACAATGTCACCCTTGTTCCCCACATCGGTTCCGCTACTGAAACAACACGGGATCTTATGCTGAAACGAGCCATTCATAATGTGATTCATGGAATTGATGGCAAAGCCCCTGTAGATATTGTGAAGGAGCTTGCTTCATCTTAATCGGAAAAGACGCAGGATTCAGAGCTGCGTCTTTTTATTTATTTCATCAGAAGAATATCAGGAGAAAAGCCTCATTTTAGCAAAGATCCTGTTTCTTTACATTTCCTTCATATTCGGGTGCTATAATATGAGGTAGACAAGCATCAAGAGGACAGCTTCCGATTTCCTTAATAGGAGGATGAAGATGAAAAAAATCAGTTCGGTTTTTACTATGTTTGCTCTGATCGCTGCTATTCTGTTTTCTGGTTTTATTCCGCAGCAAGCCTATGCCGAAACACCACTTACACCGACCGCCACAAATAAAACAGCTTCTATTCAACTGACATCAGATGTTCATACCCTTGCCGTCATTAATACGTTTGATGGTGTAGCAGATTATTTGATTCGCTACAAACGACTGCCTGATAACTACATCACAAAATCACAAGCAAGTGCTCTTGGATGGGTGGCATCGAAGGGAAATCTAGCAGAGGTTGCCCCAGGCAAAAGCATCGGTGGAGATGTTTTCTCTAACCGGGAGGGACGTCTCCCTTCAGCAAGCGGCCGCACATGGCGTGAAGCAGATATCAACTACGTCTCAGGCTTCCGCAATGCTGACCGCCTCGTGTATTCAAGTGACTGGCTCATTTACAAAACAACAGACCATTACGCGACATTCACACGGATTCGATAATCAATCAAAAAACAGCCCCATTTGACGCAGGGCTGTTTTTTTGATGCCACTTATGGCAGCAGGGTTTTCACGTATTCCTCAAAAGGCAGAGACAGCGTTTTTTTCGACACTTCTTCATGTTCATGTATAGTGACATGATCCTCGGTGACGATTACACGTCCTGTTGGTGTGAGCTTTGAAGCAAGCGGTCTTTTGTTAAAAGGAGAGGCTTCATTTTCATAAATCTCCTCTCTCATTTGGACCAATGTAGGCTCACTCACCTCTTCCAATGTAAATGCATAGCCTATTTCAGCGCCTTCTCCTCTATCTAATTGAAGAAGATGCGTACCTTTTTCAGTTTCTTCTTCTTTGACTCGAAACCGAATAGACGCTCCTTCCACCCATTCTTCAGTAATGGGTACAGGCTGGAGAGGTAAATTCACACCAAAACCCGCATCAATAAGATACCGTTCGTTGTGATGATTCAACGTCATGGCTACGTGCGTACCATCAATTGCCCATATGCCCGCTTCCTTGTTATACACGGTCCCTTGAACGAGCTGTACAGCGAATCCTGCCTCTTTTAACACATAATATAAAAGAGGATTGAGATCGTAACAAAGACCTCCTCTGCCTCCTTCAAGAAGATGCTCTTTCAATCCTTCTTGATTCAAGGCATAGGATTGTTTGTTCAGCACAGATCTATTTTCAAATGGAAAGGTGTAGGCCATCTTTTTTAATAATACAGGCAGGTCATCAAAGGTGATGGACTGGCCTTCGTATCCGATCTTCTGTAAAAATGCTGATTGCATCATGTTCATTCCCTTCTAAAAAAACTGAGTCTGTGAAGAGACTCAGTTTTCTTGATTGATAAAATCCGTTAACGCATCAATGGCTTCTTGTTCATCCGCACCATCTGCTATCAGTTTAACAGTGACCCCAGAGCTGATCGCAAGGCTCATGAGACCCATAATGCTCTTCGCATTGACTCTTTTTCCGTCCTTCTCTAGAAAAATTTCAGCTCCAAAGCGATTCGCTTCCTGTACGAACAAAGCAGCGGGACGTGCCTGCAAGCCTGTTTTCAACTGGATGGTGACCGTTTTTTCCACCATATGATCTGCCTCCCTTTTTCATTCTCCTATTTGAGTGTAACAGCTTGTCCGTTTCGTAATTGTTCTGCAATTTGATCTAGCTTTCTTAAGCGGTGATTAATGCCTGATTTGCTAATCTTGCCACTTTCCACCATTTCTCCCAGTTCCTTTAGCGTGACCTCTTGATAGTCGACTCGCAGTTTTGCAATTTCACGCAGCTTATCTGGCAGAGCATCAAGTCCAATTTTTTCATCAATGAATTGGATGTTCTCGACCTGACGCAGCGATGCACCAATCGTTTTATTCAAGTTTGCTGTTTCACAATTGACGAGCCGGTTCACGGAATTCCGCATATCACGGACGATCCGAACGTCTTCGAAGCGAAGAAGTGAATTATGCGCACCTACAACACTTAAAAATTCGGTAATTTTTTCGGCTTCTTTCATATATGTGATGTAGCCTTTTTTACGCTCAAGTGTTTTACTGTTGAGATGAAATTGGTTCATCAGCTCACAAAGGGCATCATTGTGTTCTTTATATAGTGAAAAAATCTCAAGGTGATAGGAAGACGTTTCTGGATTATTCACAGAACCGCCTGCTAAAAAAGCACCTCTCATATAGGAGCGCTTACAGCACCTTTTCTTTACAAGCTCTTCTGAAATATTGCGCTCAAATACAAAATGCTCACCTAATATTTTCAAATCCTCTAAAATGGTTTTCGCTCGTTCTACCAGTCTGACAATATACACATTATTCTTTTTTAATCTCATTTTCTTACGAACGAGCAGCTCGACTGTGACATCATATTTCTTTTTTAGCAGCGTATAAATCCGTCTTGCGATGGCTGCGTTCTCTGTCTGTATATCTAGAATTAATTTTCGATTAGAGAAAGATAATGAACCGTTCATACGGATGAGGGCAGAAAGCTCTGCTTTTGTGCAGCAGTCCTTCACGTCCAGATTAGTCAGCTCTTTTTTTGTTTCGGATGCAAATGACATCCTTGCCACCCCCATTCCTATTTTTTCTTATGCAACAGGTCGACAAGCAGCGCGGCTACTTTCAGCGTGTCGTGACGAATCACATGCTGGTCGTATGTAATGATTTCCCCAGGGATGACTTCCAGTCCCATTGCCTTGAGTACATCTGTGTCGAACTGTACAGGCTGTGCCTGTTCTTCTGCATATTTTGCTTTGATCTCTTCTGGAATTTCTTTATTGTTCACAAAAATGGTATCAATAAATGGACGATCCATATGATCGTTTAATGCCTGCACATGATCAGCTGCACTGTAGGAAAGCGTTTCCCCTGGCTGCGTCATGACATTGCAAATATACACTTTTTTCGCCTTCGAACGAATCACTTCTTCACCAATATGCGGTACAAGTAAGTTTGGCAAGATACTTGTATATAAGCTGCCAGGTCCAATGACGATCAAATCGGCTTCACGAATGACTTGAATCGATTCTGGGAGCGGCTCAATCGTATTGGGTGTGAGGAACACGCGTTTAATTCGCTCACCGTAGGTTGGGATTTTTGATTCTCCTGTTACCACTTGCCCATTTTCTAATTCAGCATGTAGAACAACACTTGAATTCGCTGCTGGTAAGACTTTTCCTCTTACATTTAAGACCTTGCTCATTTCTGTGACGGCATGAAAAAAATCACCGGTTATATTTGTCATGGCCGCAAGAATGAGGTTGCCAAGTGAGTGGCCTGTTAAGTCATTCCCTTTGTTAAAACGGTGCTGAAATAAGTCTTCTACAAGTGGTTCAACATCAGAGAGAGCTGCAAGGACATTTCGAATATCGCCTGGAGGCGGAATATTCAAATCATGCCGCAGTCTGCCTGAGCTGCCTCCGTCATCAGCAACCGTTACAATAGCGGTAATATCCACTGGCTTTGTTTTTAGCCCTCTGAGCAAAACAGATAAGCCAGTGCCCCCGCCAAGAATGACCACCTTTGGAAGTGTCGTCATCTATTTTCTGCTTCTCTTTTCAATGTCCCGGTGAGTGACATGAGTGTAGTAGTCATTTTTAAAATACTCCGATAAGTAGTTCGCTAGCGTCACTGATCGGTGCTGTCCGCCTGTACAGCCAATAGCGATCACAAGCTGGCTTTTTCCTTCTCGTTTATAGGACGGAAGCATAAAGCTGAGAAGGTCAATTAATTTCTCTGTGAATTTTTGTGTCTCGCTCCATTTCATTACATAGGAACGCACTTCTTCATCGTTTCCAGTCTGTGGACGCATGCTCTCAATATAGTAAGGATTCGGCAGAAATCTCACATCAAATACAAGATCAGCATCAATCGGCAGACCGTATTTAAAACCGAAGGACATCACATTCACTGTAAACACCTGCCCTTGGGTCGTGGCAAAGTGCGCGACAATTTTTTCTCGAAGCTGTTTTGGTTTTAAATCCGATGTATCAAAAATCATTTGAGCCCGGCCTTTTAACTCTTCTAACAGATCGCGTTCCATTGCGATTCCTTCGAGCGGCAAACCTGTTGTCGCAAGAGGATGCGAACGTCTCGTTTCTTTGTATCTTGAGACAAGCACCTTATCGTTTGCATCTAGAAATAATATTCTTGGTGTGATCCAGCCAAGATCACTCATTTCATCTAAGGCTGCAACTAAGCTGTCAAAGAATTCTCGTCCGCGTAAATCCATCACAAGGGCGACCTTGCTCATCTTCGAATTCGAATCCTTCATGAGTTCTAGGAACTTTGGTAAAAGTGATGGCGGCAAGTTATCTACACAGAAGTAACCTAAATCTTCAAAGCTTTGAATGGCAACGGTTTTCCCCGCACCTGACATTCCTGTAATAATCACAAGCTGAATATCTCCTTGTTTGTGCGTATTCATGCCTGCTTCCTCTCCTTCTTTATAAAAACGGTTCATGTATTAGTCTCCTTGAGGGTCTAACCGATAAGCAATCAATTCAAAATCAGGTGTATACGTAAAAGTACCGTGAAGAAGTCCTTTTCCCTTTAGCATGAAATCAAGAATATGGGAATCTCCTGGTGCCATCGGTAAATGCGGCACATCCTTTACTTCATGCCACTTTAAAATGCCTTCCTCTGACTCTGTCACGTTTTTTCCAGTAAATGAATCTGCCATAAAGGTGAACATCATCCACTCTTGAACGATTTGATCGCCTTCTTTTATGATAAAGGTAAAAACACCTTTTAACTGTGGATTTAAAATATAAATTCCTGTTTCTTCTCTATACTCTCGAACGACTGAATCCTTGACCGATTCTCCGCTTTCCATTTTTCCGCCCGGCGCTACCCACCAGCCCCGTCTTGGCTTTTGCAGCAAGAGAACTTGATCTTCGTGATGCAGCACACAATTGGTTACTCGTTGCATCAGCTGTCACCTACTCTTTTATGTCTTTAACTTATTATACAGGTTCATCCTGACTCCCACAATGAACATGCCCCTTCTTCACCGAAATCAGACCGAATTTCGTCTGAAAGAAGTGGCGGGCAATTTTTCTACTCTTTATTTTACAGCAACTAATGGTTCTCCATGCGTCATTTGTGAACATCTCATGAATTTCTGATTTTAAGCAAAAAAAAGGACACGGATTCTCATCCGTGCCAAACATGTATTCCTTATAAAAGGGGGTCAATTACTAGTTTTATCATAACGGAAAATTGTTTCACCCGTGTTACATTCCAGTTAAAAGCCCATGACGCTATATTAAGGATTTACGACAGCCTTTTATTTCGTTGCTTTGAGCTTTTCAGCAAGCTCTTCTACATAATGCTGTGCGCTTTGTGCGGCAATACTTCCGTCACCTGTTGCTGTCACAATTTGACGGAGTGTTTTTTCACGAATGTCACCAGCGGCGAAAATGCCTTCCACTCTCGTTTCCATTCTTTCGTTTGTTTCGATGTAGCCTTCTTTATTTGTAATGCCGAGATTTTCAAATGGTTTAGACAGTGGCAGCATTCCGATATAGATAAAGGCGCCATCTGTTTTAAAGTCTTCTTCTTCACCAGTCACCGTATCAATCAAAGTCACACTGCCGACTTTACCGTTTTCTTCATTAATTTGTTTAACGGTTTTGTTCCACATGAAGTCGATTTTTTCATTATCAAAAGCACGTGCTTGTAAAATGCTTTGTGCACGAAGCTTATCGCGTCTATGAACGATCGTTACTTTTGACGCAAAGCGTGTGAGGTACACACCCTCTTCTACCGCAGAGTCTCCTCCACCAATGACGACGAGCTCTTTGTTTTTAAAGAAAGCACCGTCACATACTGCACAGTAAGAGACGCCTCGGCCGCCAAGTTCTTTTTCACCTGGTGCACCGATTTTTTTGTATTCCGCACCTGCTGCAATAATGACAGAGCGTCCTTTGTATTCTTTCGAACCGGCTTTGACGATTTTGTACTCTTCACCGTCTACGATTTCTTTGATATCGCCATATGCATACTCAGCACCGAATTTCTTCGCATGGTCAAACATTTTATTTGAAAGTTCTGGCCCTAAAATGCTTTCAAAGCCAGGATAGTTCTCGACATCTTCCGTATTAGCCATTTGACCGCCTGGAATCCCTCTTTCAATCATCAATGTTGAAAGATTTCCACGTGATGTATAAACAGCGGCTGTCATTCCGGCAGGTCCCGCTCCAATGATGATCGTATCGTAGATTTTTTCTTCTGACACAACTGTCACTCCCTCTTCAATTACTGCTAGCATTTCTTATTAGAATGCCCTTGGGTGATGCTTCCATTCATGACAGAAAGCATCCATCCCACTCTTAGTTTTATTCCTTACCCATATCCTATTAAATCTGTGGATAATAAGCGAATCATTTGCTCATATCTTCAAAAAAAGAAAAAGCTTCCTTAAACTGCTGTTTAAGGAAGCCTGTTTACGGTTATATAGTAAGTAATGATTTATTCAACGACTCTTCTTACAACACCATTGAATGCTTTTTTCCAGTAAACATTGCTCATAGAGTCGACTGAAACACCGCGAGAGCTGTTATCGTTCAAGAATGTACCATTTCCTAAGTAAATACCAACGTGTCCATTTACTTTATACGTATCAAAGAACACAAGGTCTCCGCGTTTCATGTCAGATGCACTTACAGCTCTTCCTTTACCTACAAGCGTATCTGTTGTTGTACCGCCAACTGGTCCAAGGTTGATGCCTGCTGATGCAAATGCCCAGCGAACGAATGAAGAACAGTCAAAACGACGTGCGTCAATATCAGCTTGAGATCTGCCGCCAGCCCATTTATATGGAGATTGTCCAACAATGGTAGAACCTGTGCTGATCGCACCTTCGATTCCGCCTACGTTACTGCTGACAGGTGATCCACCGCCAGTAGATGGCTTCTTGCTTGGTGAACTGCTGTTGTTGTTATTATCGTTGTTATTTGAAGATCCACTGTTACTGTTATTTGAAGACGGGCTGCTGTCGTTCGTTGAGCTGTTGTCTTCTGCTTGAACACTAGCTTGACGCTGCTGTTGTCTTTGTACTTTTTCTTCTTTAGCTTTTTGAGCTGCTTCTCTTGCTTCTTTTTCAGCTTGTTTTTGAGCAGCGATTGTTGCGTCTTTTTCAGATGCAATGCTGTTAGCCTCACTGTTTAACTCGCTGATTTGAGAAGAAGCACTTCCCTTTTGCTTTTTCACTTGCTTGAATAGCTTGTCTTTTTCATCAAGCTGTTTATTCAAGTCTGTTTGAAGTGTTTCAAGCTTTGTAAGTGTCTTTTGAACATCTTCAAGCTTTGTGTTTAATTCGTTTTCAGACTTTTGAAGCTCAGCTTTGTCTTTTTCTTGCTCTTTAATGATTTCGCTGTCTGCGTTGATGAGTGTAGATACTGCACCTGCACGGCTGATGAAATCGCTAAAGCTTTTCGCTCCTAGTAATACATCTATGTATTTCGTAGAACCGCCGCTTTCTTGAAGCGCACGTACACGCTTTTTCAAGAATTTGTTTCGATCTTCAATACGTTTTTCAGTATCAGCAATGTCTTTTTTGAGTGCATTGATTTCTTTTTTCGTTTGTTCATTTTCTTTTTGTTTTTCTTCGATTTGATCACTTGTTTTTAAAGCTTTCTCGTCAATTTCTTTTAGCTTTAGTGCAAGTGCCTCTTGTTTTGCTTCAAGCTTTGAAAGCTCATCTTTTTTCTTTTGAAGGTTTTTGTTGACCTCAGATTGCTTGCTGTCCAGCTCTTGTTTCTTTTGTTCAAAGTTCTGTGCGTTTGCTTCATGAGTAAATGGGATAAATAAACTGCTCGCTCCGATGACCGAAGCTAAACCGAAAGTAATAAACTTTTTCACGAATAGTTCCTCCTTTGACAATTTCCAAGCGACATGAGAAAGCAGCAAATTCTCTGCGACCAATCTGTGCTATCTATGTCTTTCTTCCTGATTGATCAGTCAGATGTTGACCAGATTGTTTCTATCACTAGGTGTTTCATTATGTATAGTAAAATATCTAAATATATGTCTTTGTTTTAATCCACGATTTTCATTATACATGAGACATCGACAAAATGAGCTAATATTTTTATTACATTTATGTTTCAAAAACATGTCGTGATTGTCATACTTCGCCAAATCCTTGCAAATCCCACCTTTTTATCCAAGAAAAAAGCATGACCTTTTCGGCCATGCTGCAATCTTCTAAATCTATTTACCTATTCAATCAATTAATGTACAAATGACTTGTTCATATTTAGACAGTGTTTGAACACTGATTTGAAAAGAGGCTGCAATCTCTTTTTTGCTAATAGATTCTTCTTGCTCCTGCATCCATAAATAATAAGATGCTGCTGCCCACGCAGGCGCATTTTTCTTATCTACGCCAGAAGCACGTGCCTGCTGAATAATATGGAATAACCAAAAATAAGGCATATGGCTGTCAGGCTGAACAGCTTCTTCCAAGCTGGATGCCGCCTGTTTTGCAAAAACCGCATCTTCTGAAAAAGACCGTTCTTCCATTTCATCTTCGTATAAGAGCAGTTCAATGAATTGCTGTTCAAAAGCGGTTTTCGCTGCGCGTGCATCAAGGACAGATTGAAGAACGTCACGTTCCCCTTTTTGTTTGCTTACATAGTACGCCGTCAGCCGCTCCTCAATGGAGACCATTGGCTCAGTCTCCTCAGGTTTATCCTGCCACGGCTTAATTTCATCTGCATCGATATCTTCTTCGACCATCTTATCCCAAACCGTCTGTGCAAGCGTTTTGTGACCTGTATAATAAGCTGCGCTTGCGAGCCAGTATAAAAATGTACTATCTCCCTGAAAGCCTGTTTTGTACAAAGAATAAAGCCATTTAAAGGCCCATTCAAATTCTCCAACTAGGGCAAATGTTGCGCCAAGCTTATAACGCTGTTCACTTAATATTGGATACACGTGCGTTAATTGCTTTGCTAACGTATTGACCTTTTCTTCTTCTTTTTCATAATGATAGAAGACAAGCTGGTTGCAAAGGGCATGCAGATTACCCGGATTTTCATCTAAAACCCGGTTCAGCATTTCTTTCGCCTGATGGATTCGACCAGAATAAAAATAGGCCAATGCGAGATTATTGTACGCTGACCAAAATTCTGGATACTCAACAATCATCTGTTCCAGCATCTCAATGGCTTCATCAAGCCTGCCGCTTTCCAGCAAGTGATTTGCTTGATCCTGCTTCACAATCAGGTCATCCTGATCGTAAGGAAAATCTTCGTCCTCTTCGTCACTCATATCGAGCAAGTCGAGAAGGTCATCATTTTCATCTGCAAATTCCCCGTTCTCTTCTAATGAAGCATAGGCAGTCGCTGACTTATATGCCTCTTGAAAGAGTCCTAGATTCGCATAATTATTGGCTTTAAAATAGTGACACTCAGACATATTTTCATCAATATGTTCAAGGATGAAATCAAGCAGTTCATTTGATTGTTGGAAATGACCCATTTCAGTATAAATAATAGCAAGCTGTGACAGCATTTCTACATTTTCAGGCTCAAGTACGATAGCCCGCTGTATTAGCTTACTCGCTTTAGATAGATTTCTTTCTCTATAAGCTTTTAGACCTTTATGAAAAAAGTAATGCCCATCTTGGAATAGCTGGACGACTTGTGTGTGATTATTTTGAGAAGTGTATTTACTCACTGATACCCTCCATTTCGAACAGTGTACCGTGTGTAGTATAACATACTTCAAGAGTCGTCACATAGAACAAAAGAAAAGGAAGGATTTGTTTTTCACTCAAAAGTAAAAAGCCAGAGGTGCCCCCGGCTTTTTACTCGCCTTGATGACGTTTTTTTAATACTTTTAATACATCATCAAGCGGCAATTGCTGTTCACGTAATAACACAAGCAGGTGATACAGAAGATCGGCTGTTTCCCATTTCAATTCTTCTTGATCCCGGTTTTTTGCGGCAATGATGACCTCTGACGCTTCTTCCCCTACCTTTTTCAGGATTTTATCGACCCCTTTTTCAAATAGATAGGTTGTATAAGCGCCTTTTGGCATTTCTGCCTGACGTTTCGCAATCACCTGTTCAAGTTCATTTAAAATGGCAAAACGATCCTGCTCTTCCGTTTGACGCTTCACGCCTTCTTCCGAAAAGCAGCTATAGCTGCCAGTGTGGCACGCTGGTCCACTTGGTGAGACAAGAATAAGCAGAGCATCCTTGTCACAGTCATATCGAATGGATGTGACTCGCTGAGTATGTCCAGATGTGGCGCCTTTGTGCCAAAGCTCGTTTCTTGATCGGCTGTAAAACCATGTTTCCCCTGTCTCTAGTGTTTTTTCATAGGATTCTTGATTCATATACGCCAATGTCAATACTTCCTTGCTTTGAGCATCCTGTACAATCGCAGGTATCAGGCCTGCCTCATGAAAGGATAATTCGTTTGCCTGTTTCATCTGACCTTCACCCCGTGTTCTCTCAAGTATGTCTTTACCTCTTGAATTGAAGTCTCTTTATAATGAAAAATGGAAGCTGCTAAAGCTGCATCCGCTTCTCCTTTTGTAAATGCCTCCAGCATATGCTGAGCATTGCCAGCACCTCCCGAGGCAATGACAGGTACGGTGACAGCTTCTGACACAAGCTTTGTTAATCGATGATCAAAGCCCTTTTTCTCACCGTCGGCATCCATACTTGTCAGCAAGATCTCTCCTGCCCCCCTCAGCACGGCTTCTTTTGCCCAATCGCTAACCTCTATATCCGTTTGACGGCGCCCTCCGTGTGTATAAACCATGTACGCTTTTTTCTCTTCATCGTACTTTGCATCTATTGCGACGACGATGCACTGGGAACCAAAAAAATCGGCACCTTCTGAAATGAGTTCTGGCCTTAAAACTGCCGCTGTATTCACAGATACTTTGTCTGCACCCGCTCTTAATATGCGCTTCATGTCTTCAAGGTGGTTAATTCCCCCGCCTACCGTAAAAGGGATGGCAAGAGTGGACGCCACTTGTTTGACCACATCTACCATCGTTTTCCGGCCTTCATGAGAGGCAGAAATATCAAGAAAGACGAGTTCATCCGCCCCTTCCTCATCATATATCTGCGCTAATTCTACCGGATCACCAGCATCCTTTAAGCCGAGGAATTGCACCCCTTTGACCACACGACCTTCCTTCACATCGAGACATGGGATGATTCGTTTTGTCATCATACGCGGTCAAGCCCTTCAATTGCTTCAGCTAAAGTAAACCGCTCCGTATAAAGTGCCTTTCCAATGATCGCACCAGAAACGCCTGACTGTTTTTGTGCTGACAGCTTTTGGAGATCGGCTACCGAACTGATACCGCCTGAAGCAATGACTTGTTTGCCAGTAGCTTCTGCTAAGCGAACTGTACTTTCTACATTAGGACCAGCCAGCATGCCATCCATTTGAATATCCGTGAAAATAAAGACCTCCGCGCCTTCCTTTGCCAATTTTTTGCCGAGTTCCTCTGCCTTCACTTTCGATGTTTCAAGCCACCCCTCAGTCGATACGAATCCATTTCGCGCATCAATGCCAATCGCTATTTTCTCCCCATATTGCGAAAGCATTTTTTTCACAAAGGCTGGGTTAGAAACAGCCGAGCTGCCAAGGATGACTCTAGCTACGCCATTGTTTAAATAAAAGGCAACGTCTTCTTCTGTCCGAATGCCGCCACCAATTTGTACATTTACATCTAAGGATGAAGCAATCGCCAGCACATGCTCATGATTGACGCGATTCCCCGCTTTCGCACCATCTAGATCAACGAGATGAATCCACTTTGCTCCTTCATTTGCAAATCGCGTCGCCATATCGAGCGGCGAATCTCCATAAATGGTTTCTTGATCATAATCTCCTTGCACGAGCCGTACACATTTGCCATTTCTCATATCAATCGCTGGATACAATGTAAATTCACTCATTTGTTCACCCTCTGTTCGTTTGCTAATTGAATAAATTGTTTGAGGAGCGCCATGCCCGTTGTACTGCTTTTTTCAGGGTGAAACTGTGCGCCTAGCACATTTCCCTTGCCGACAACTGCGGGTACTTGAACGCCATAGTCTGCGCTTGCTAATTGCTCTTCTGGATTCATATCCCTCACATAATAAGAGTGAACAAAGTACGCAAATCCTTCGGATACCCCGTCAAACAATGGGGAGGGCTGATGAAATGTGAGCTCATTCCACCCCATATGAGGCACCTTCAGCCTTTGCCCATCCTGGTCACGATCCTTTAAAAGAACGACACGCCCTTTTAGCAGCCCCAAACCTTTCGTACGCCCTGCCTCTTCGCTTTCTTCAAATAACAGCTGCATCCCAAGACAAATGCCAAATAGCAGCTTTCCTTCCTGCACTACTTGGTGGATAAACGCCTCAAGCCCTGTCTGTTTTAACAGCTGCATCGCATCACGAAACGAACCGACCCCAGGCAAAATATAAGCATCTGCCTTTTTGAGCTCCTCCACATCAGCGGAGACAATATAACGGGCACCTGCTCGTTCCAGTGCTTTTGATACGCTGAACAAATTTCCCATTCCGTAATCAATGACTCCGATCATTAGAGCATCCCCTTTGTCGAAGGAATCCCTTTCACACGTGGATCAATGGTTGTTGCTTCATCCAAAGCACGTGCCATCGCTTTAAAAATAGCTTCAATTATATGGTGCGTATTGCTTCCATAGTGAACAATTACATGAAGGTTTATACGAGCTTCTAACGCAAACTTCCAAAGAAACTCATGTACGAGCTCTGTATCAAAGGTACCGACCTTTTGACTTGGAAAGGCCGCTCTCATTTCCAAATGAGGACGAT
This sequence comes from Bacillus sp. FSL R7-0672, assembly GCF_038601465.1. NCBI lineage: Bacteria > Bacillati > Bacillota > Bacilli > Caryophanales > Bacillaceae > Bacillus > Bacillus sp. FSL R7-0672. Next base: position 3,109,523 of record NZ_CP152010.1, read on the forward strand.
TACTTAAGTCGACCACGACCTGCGCAAGCGTTTCATCCATTGGAACAAAGCTGGACCCGTACCGCTTAATCCCCTTTTTATCACCTAACGCTTCCTTAAACATTTGCCCAAGCACGATGCCGATATCTTCTGTTGTGTGGTGATCATCAACATCTGTATCTCCTTTCGCATCAACGGTCAAATTAAAGTGTCCATGCTTCGTAAATAGATCGAGCATGTGTGTCATAAAAGGGACATCTGTTTGAATATCCGCTTTTCCTTCCCCATCAATCTCTAACGATAATGAAATATTCGTTTCATTTGTTTGTCTCGCTGTTTCCGCCTGTCTCATGACGATTCCCCCCGCTTTCTCGATTCAATCGACCTTGCATGTGCTTCGAGCCCTTCTAACCTGGCAAAAGCCGCAATGCTATCCCTGTGTGTCTCAAAGGCTTCTTGACTATATGAAATAATGCTCGTTTTCTTTTGAAAATCGGTCACACCAAGCGGGCTAGAAAATCTAGCTGTTCCGTTGGTTGGCAGCACGTGATTCGGTCCTGCAAAATAATCTCCCACCGGCTCAGGGCTATAACGCCCTAAAAAAATCGCCCCTGCATGCTTGATTTGACCAAGAAATGATTCTGGAAATGCTGTCAGCACCTCTAAATGCTCTGGCGCTAACTGATTGACGACGTCTACTGCACGATCCATGGAATCTGTCACGTATATACGGCCATGATGTTGTATGGATTGTGCAGCGATTGATTTTCTTGGCAAGGTGTCCAGTTGCGCTTGCACCTCAGCTCGCACATTTTCAGCAAGTGTCTTAGACGGGGTCACCAAAATACTAGATGCCAGCGCATCATGCTCTGCCTGAGAAAGTAAATCGGCCGCCACCTCATGTGCTATGGCCGTGTCGTCTGCTAGAACCGCAATTTCACTTGGACCGGCAATCATATCAATGTCTACCTGACCAAATACTTCCCGCTTTGCCAGTGCGACATAGATGTTGCCTGGACCTGTGATTTTATCAACAGGCTGGATGCTTTCTGTTCCATAGGCAAGTGCCGCAATCGCCTGTGCACCGCCCATTTTATACATCTCTGTAATACCGAGCTCCTTCGCAGCAACGAGTACAGCGTCAGAGAGGTAGCCGTCTTTCCCTGGGGGTGTCACAAGGACAATTCGCTTAACACCAGCGACAAGCGCCGGAATCACATTCATTAAAACAGATGATGGGTAAGCAGCTGTTCCGCCGGGGACATACACACCAACTGCATCAAGTGGTGTCACCTTTTGTCCGAGCATCGAGCCATCCTGCTGGTGATAAAACCAAGAGGATGTCAGCTGACGCTCATGGTATGTGCGAATATGACGGATAGCCGTTTGGATCACTTGAATCATGGCTGGGTCCAAACGTTCGGAGGCTTTTGTCATTTCCTCGTCTGTGACAAGCGGATCTTCAAGCAGCACCCCATCAAATTGCTTTGTAAAAGACTGTACCGCTTGATCACCATTTAGCCTCACTTCTTGTATAATCCGCTGAACAGCCAGGCGCTGCTCTTCCGTGCCTGTATCTAAAGTCCGTTTGAGCGAGAGTGTCTCTGTCTCACCTTCTTGTATGTAGGTGATGTTCATGATGTTTCCTCCCCTTCAATGATTCTTGCAAGGCGCTGCGCCATTTCATCGATCACTACATCCTTCATCCGATAGCTCACAGGATTGACAATAAACCGTGATGTAATATCACAAATATGCTCCGTTTCAACAAGTCCGTTTTCCTTGAGTGTTTGACCTGTAGAGACAATGTCTACAATACGATCGGCGAGTCCGATGAGCGGTGCTAATTCAATGGAACCATTCAGCTTAATGATCTCTACTTGCTCCCCTTGTTCTCTAAAATAGGAAGATGCGACATTTGGGTACTTTGTTGCCACACGCGGTGCGACACCGCCCCAGCTGGCTCCCGGCAATCCGGCAACCGCTAAATGGCATTTACTGATGTTTAAATCAAGCACCTCGTACACATCACGAGCTTCTTCGAGCATGACATCCTTTCCTGCAATGCCAACATCTGCTACACCGTGCTCTACATAAGTCGTCACATCCATTGGCTTCGCTAAAATAAAGCGGAGGTTTTCTTCCGGTACATCGATGATTAACTTTCTTGAATCCTCGAATTCCTCTGGCAGTTGATATCCTGCCTGCCTTAACAGCCCTGCGGCTTCTTCAAATATTCGGCCCTTTGGCATCGCCATCGTCAACACTTTACCCATTTTGCTCTCCCTTTCTAGCGCCGATAAAATAAGTCACCTGCTCAAATGCCTTGGTCATCGCGTCAATATTTTCAATCCCTGCTAAGTCTTGCAGCACGATCTTTTTCCCTTTTGACCGCTCCTTTTCTGCAAAAGCAAAAGCTTCCAGTCTTTGTTCTTTACTAAAAATCACTGCCTCCTGCGGTTCATTGATTTCTTTTGCATCAAGCGCTTCAAGCAGACGATCTAATCGAAGTCCGAATCCTGTAGCTGGTGCAGGTGCATCAAAATGAGCAAGCAAGTGGTCATATCTGCCGCCACTTCCGATGACTGACCCAACATGATCTGCAAATACTTCAAACAAAATACCCGTGTAGTAGCTCATATGACTCACCATGCTTAAATCTAGACGGATATATTCTGTACAGCCGTAATCTTCAAGTGTCTCCCAAAGCGACTTTAACTGCGTAAGCACCTCTTTTCCTTCTTGTGAAACGACGATGTCCTCTGCCCGCTCTGTGACTTCCTGGCCGCCTCTTAACTCTAAAAGCTGTAACAGCCTCGTTTTATCGATGGAGGAGAGTGGCAATTGCTTCACATGCTGACGGTATCCTACATAATTCTTTTCATATAAGAATCGGCGAAGAACGTTTGCACGCTCTGTATTTCCCAGTACATCTACAAATAACGTCTCTGCTAAAGCGACATGCCCAATCGCGATTTTGAAGGACTTGAGCCCAGCATTTTTTAATGCGAATACGACAAGCGCGATCACTTCAGCATCTGCACTAATCGAACCGTCTCCAATTAACTCAATTCCGACCTGCTCAAATTCTGATGGCCTCCCGCCTTCTCTTTCCTGTGCCCGGAACACATTGGCCGCATACCCAACGCGAAGTGGATACGCCTGTTCATGAAGCTTTGATGCTGCCACTCTAGCAATAGGTCCCGTCATATCAGGTCTGAGTACAAGGGTTTGCCCGTTCTGATCTAACAGCTTAAAGAGCTGTGTATCTGTAATCGCCGATTGAACACCGACTGTATCGTAAAATTCAAGCGTTGGTGTTTCCATCAACCGGTAACCCCAACCATTCATGACCTCTGTTAAGGAATGTCTCACTTTTTTCTTCGTCTCATACAATCCTGGTAATGAATCCCGCATACCATATGGTTTCTCAAACATAAACATGTTCTTCTACACCTCCAACACATTAAAACAAAAAATTCCGAATCCTTTAGTTCGCTAATATGATAACATGCTAACAAAATAAAGTGATTAAATCAATCATTTTTATTTTCTCTCTATTTTCATGAAAAATTTGTGGAATTATTACATTCAAGTGACACCTGTCTCTTTTCTGCATGTTGGATGAAAGAACGTGCTATAATACATAAAAATATTGAATAACACAGGAGATTACAGTGAAGTTCATCCAGACATTAATCTTAACTTTGTTGTGCGCATGCCTTGTTTATTTCGGCTTTATATACGTGACACAAATCGACCAAGTCAAGAAGACAGCTTCACCACACGAAGCAGCCAAAGAAAAAGAAAACGATACGGCACTCGCAGCTGAAGAAACACGATTAACGAAAAAAACAGATACCACCTATTCTTCCTTAAAAGGAAGCAAAAAAGCCATGGACGTCATCCTCTACAATCAAATGGATGCCCCAAAGCTTTATAATGGATGCGAAGTCACAAGCTTAGCGATGCTTCTTCATTACAGCGGCTACGAGCAAGTGACGAAAGACACATTGGCAAATGAAATTAAACGTGTTCCACTCAATTATGAAAATGGCTTAAAAGGAGACCCACATGACGGGTTTGTAGGCGATATGGAGAATGGACCAGGTCTTGGTGTATACCATGAACCTATTTATCAGCTTGCGAAAAAACATGCGGGCGCTCAAGTCGTCGACTTAAGCGGAAAACCTGTCAAAAAGGCCATCTATCAATCACTTGAAAAAGGGTATCCTGTTTGGGTGATTACCACATCCACCTTTGACAAAATAGATAACATCGAAACATGGAATACACCAAATGGCAAAATAGATGTAAGCTTTAATATGCATAGCGTGGTCATCACAGGCTATGACAAGGAGCATGTCTACTTAAATAACCCATACGGAGAAAAGAATCAAAAAGTCGATCGCGATCAGTTTGAAGATTCTTGGGAACAGATGGGCAGGCAGGCGATTATCATTAAAGCCTAGAACAATTTCTCTTTGAAAACATGAAAAACCATCCTCTATCCGAATAGAGGATGGTTTTTTTCATGATGATGCTTCTATGATTTCCTTCAGGCGCTCCTCAAGCTTTTCAGCTGTCATCGCTCCTCCGCCTACACTGAAGTATTCATCCCCTTTTTTTAATAAAAGGGTAGGGTATCCATTCACTTGAAGTTGATGAACCTTCGCAAAGTCGGCATACGCATCATTGAAGACTTCTTTTGTTTTCATTCGTTCAATGACGGCATTAGGATCAAGATAATGTGCCAGAGCAATCTCCTGATACGTTTCATCATCGCTCAGGCTTTTTCCGTCTTGATAAAAAGCCTTTTGCATCGATGCTGCCAAGTACAATGCACGATCTGGAGCAACGGATCTTAATGCTGAAAACCCAATGGCTGCAGCCTCAGAGTCTAAGAGAAATGTCCCGTTTGCTAGCAGCTTCTGATAACGTTCACCAAACTCAACGCCAGTTAGCTGACTGATCCGTTGATTTGCTTCTGATATATGTGGATATTCCTTTATTGGAAGACTTCTTTCTCCTACAAATAAGCCGCCAGATACGAGCGTCAGTGACATTTCAGGATGGTTCTCATGCAAAGTACGGATACTGTTGGAAAACCCATAACACCAGCCACAATACGCATCCCATACATAAATGAGAGACAATTCTTGATCATTCATACGTTAAACTCCTCACTCATCGTTTTTAGCGGCAACGAATCACTTATTCTGCTTCAGATACAACGGTAAAACGTTCTCCAACATGGGCAGACTGCTCAATTTCATCGACAAGCGCAATGGCGTAGTCGGCATAGCTCACATAGCTGTCACCTTTAGAATTGACAATCAGTTGGTCTTTCCCTTTCACATAAGAACCTGTGCGTTTGCCAGCTGGATCAAAGAATGCAGCAGGGCTGAGGAAAGTCCATTTGAATCCTTCGGTTTGTTGAAGATCTTTTAGGTTTTCACCTTGCTGTGAAGCAGTAGGCACATACTCCTTTGGAAATTCTGGTGTATTAACAAGTCTTGTTGTTTTGGCTTCATCAACAAAAAGACTGCCCGCTCCGCCCACAACGATTAAACGCGTATCAGATACCTCTTTCAAAATATCAATCAGCTTTTTCCCTGCCTCTACGTGAAGGTGCTCTTGTCCAGCAGGTGCGCCAAATGCATTGACGATAACATCAAAGCCTTTGATGTCTTCTGCTTGTAAATGAAACACATCCTTCTCAATAACAGCTACGGATGAATCTGTCACTTTTTTCGCATCTCGAACGATGGCTGTTACCTCATGTCCTCTTGATTGAGCCTCTTTTACAATTTCCTGTCCTGCTTTACCTGTAGCGCCAATAATACCAATTTTCATATGAATTCCTCCTGTAAAATGATTTTATTTGATAAACAAAGATGTAACCAATTCAGTTACAACAGAGGTAAAAAAAATTGAATAGATCATCCAATTTTTTTGATTAACACCTGCGTTAGTTCACTTAATTTGATCTCAGCAAGCACTTGCTCCATCGCACTTTGAGCGCGGCACAAGATTAACTCAAGCACAGCCTGGATATTTGCACCGATCGGACAGTCAGGATTTGGGCTTTCATGGATTTGAAACAATTCTCCCTCATCCACCACTTCAACCGCTTTATACACATTAAGCAGCGTGATATCGTCTTCACTGCGGTTCAGCTGAGAACCGCCTTTGCCAAGACTCGTTGAGATTAGGCCTGCTTTTTTTAATTTACTCATAATACGGCGGATGACCACTGGGTTTGTATTCACACTTCCCGCGATATCCTCCGATGTCTGTAATGATCCTTTTTCAAGTGATAGCAAGGCCAGAATATGGACAGCGACAGTAAATCTGCTGCTGATTTTCATGTTTTCTCACCTCTGTTGTAATCATTATAGTTACACCATAACATATTGTCAACAAAAAAGTCTGCCGAGCTACTCAGCAGACGTAGATTGACGTGCTTTCATTTCTTCTTTCGTATAAATCATGCGCATTGGATTACCTCCAACAAATGAGCCTGCTGGAACATCCTTATGAACAAGTGTACCAGCCGACACGATCGCCCCATCCCCAATGGTCACACCAGGTAAAATGGTGGAATTGGCTCCAATTAAGACTTCATCCCCAATATAGACTTCACCAAGTCTGTATTCTTTAATCAAATACTCATGGGTCAAAATGGTTGTGTTATAGCCAATCACCGAATTTCGACCGACCGTGATTTTCTCAGGAAACATGAGATCCACCATGACCATTAAGGCAAACGCTGTATCTTCGCCGACCTTCATACGAAGAAAGGTTCGGTATATCCAATTTTTCATTCCCATAAAAGGCGTGTACCGTGCGATTTGAATGAAAATAAAGTTTTTCACCACTTTGAAAAAAGGGACCGTCCGATAGACTTGTCGTAACGAATTGACCCCTTTTACAGGATAACGATCTGTTTTTCTCAACTCAATCAGCTCCAACAATCGCCAGGAGATCACTCATTTTCTTTAGCATAAAATCAGGGCGATGCTTTAAAAGGGCCTCTTCTCCCTTAATCGACCAAGCAACACCTGCTGTTTTTGTCCCTGCCGCTTGACCAGACAAAATATCGTGATAATTATCGCCAACCATCACCGCTTCATGTGGATCACTGCCAAGCTTGGATAATGCCAGCTGGACAGGCTCCGGATGCGGCTTTTCATTTTGGACATCATCGAGCGTCACAATCACCTCAAAGAATGGCTCTAAACCGGTCAGCTTCAATCCCATTAACACTGTGTCACGTATCTTTGTTGTGACAATTCCAAGCTTAAATCCTCGATCCTGCAAGACTTTCAATGTATCTATAACAGTCTCATATTCAGTCACGAGCAGATCATGCTGTTCATGATTAAACGTACGGTACATCTGAATCATGTCATTCGTTAGATCAGGGTCCATCGCAGAGAATGTATCAAATAATGACGGACCAATGAAATGGAGGATCTCTTCACGGCTGTACTGACCAGGGTAATAATGATCAAGCGTATGTTGAAATGAAGCAATAATTAATTCATTCGTATTGATTAATGTGCCATCTAAATCAAACAGCACGGTGTTAATAGTTGATTCGTTCATATGGCTTCCTTTCTAACAGCTGCGAGCTCACGCTTTCGCCAAATATAGCTAATGGCAGCTGTTAATAAAATAGCAGATATCAGGCGGATGACAAGAAGCGGCCACACAGGAATCCCAAGTGGAATAAATATCAGCGTGTCTTCGACCACTGCATGGCAGGCAACAAGGAAAATGAAAGCAAGGGTTAAATCTTTTTTACTCACGCCGTCCTCTTCCACTGCCTTCATCATCACGCCAGCTCCGTATGCCAGACCAATGGTTAACCCAGCGACCATCGTCATCGACGTATTTTCTTTCATTCCAAGCATTCTCGTAAATGGAGACAGCCACTTAGACAGCGTATGGAGCCATCCTAAATCTCTCATGAATTGAATGATGATCATGAGAGGGATGACGATACAGGCGAGCTGGAGCACACCGAGTACGGCTTTTTGTAAAGCGAGAAGGACGATCATGTACCAGCTGGAAGGCACATCAGCCGTCTGAGCTGCTGTCAGCAGTCCATATTGTGCCGGCTCCTGGCCTCCCTGCCAAACGAGATGAATGACAATAGCCGAAATAACAGCAAGACTGATTCTGACAAGCAAAATGACAGACACTCTCAGTCCAACCTTTGCTGCCACAGTCGATTCGATGATCAGGTTATGGCAAAAGGACAGCATCACGGCCAAAATAAACACTTCCTTCACAGGAAGATCTAGTGTCAAAATGGCAGCTATGCCCGCATACAAATTCAGCACATTTCCTAATACAAGTGGAATGGCCGCTTCTCCTGAAAGACCAAACAACCCCATAAATGGCCGTATGAATCGAATGATCCAATCCATAACAGGCGTATGCTGCAAGATACTGACGAGAATGGTAACTGGAAAGATGACTTTTCCAAGTGTCCAAGTTGTCGATAGCCCTGCTTTTAAGCCGTTTTTCCATGTATCCCCCATCTCTTCTGATCCCCCCTGCTTTAATTCGATGAGTTGTTCTCTTTATACGGAATCGATGCGTACCCTTTTATTCTTCTAAAGATCATCAGCAGAACAGCCACTACAAAAATGGCAATCGAAATCATTTGAGCGATTCGAAGATGTTCTGTCAGCATCAAACTGTCCGTTCTCATACCTTCTATAAAGAAACGACCGATTGAATACCAAATTAAATAAGACAAGAAGATTTCGCCTCTGCGCATCGATGTTCTACGTAATAAAATCAAGATCACAACACCGGCAAGATTCCATAATGATTCGTATAAGAACGTTGGGTGATAATACGTCCCATCAATATACATTTGATTAATGATAAACTCAGGCAAATGCAAATTCTCTAAAAAGGCTCTTGAAACAGCCTCACCATGCGCTTCCTGATTAATAAAGTTCCCCCAGCGTCCAATGGCCTGCGCTAGTAAAATACTAGGTGCTGCTACATCGGCTATTTTCCAGAAGGACACCTTTTTCACTTTTGCAAATACGATCGCTGTCAGCACAGCACCTATCAGCCCGCCATGAATGGCAATTCCGCCATGCCAAATCTTAATGATTTCATTTGGGTGCTGCTGATAGTAATCCCATTCGAAGGATACATAATAAATTCGTGCACAAATAATCGCTATTGGAATGGCAAATAAGATTAAATCAATAAACGTATCTTTATTGATTCCTCTTTTCTCACATTCTCTCAGTGCGAGCCAGAGTCCTAGTAAAGCTCCGACCCCAATGATCACACCATACCAATGAACCGAAAGAGGTCCGAGCTGAAAAGCAATCGGATCAATTGGCTGAATCGCTTCGTTCATATAGACAACTCCTATTCATCTTGGCCATTGTCTTCAATGACATCGGCTAGTTTACTTGTAAATTGTTCCGCCGCATTATGTCCCATGCGTTTTAACCTGAAGTTCATCGCAGCCACCTCAATGATAACCGCTAAGTTTCGACCAGGGCGGACAGGAATGGTCAGCTTCGGTACATCTGTATCGATGATTCGCATCTTCTCTTCTTCAAGTCCTAAACGATCGTACTGTTTGCCTTGTTCCCAAAGCTCAAGGTTCATGACAATCGTAATTCTCTTATAGCTTCTGACAGCCCCAGCTCCAAATAAGGTCATCACATTAATGATGCCTAATCCACGGATTTCTAAAAGATGTTCAATCAGCTCTGGTGCGCTTCCGACTAACGTATCCTGATCCTCTTGACGGATTTCCACGCAATCATCTGCGACCAGCCTGTGTCCTCTCTTCACTAATTCTAAGGCTGTTTCACTTTTTCCTACTCCGCTTTTTCCAATTAACAATACACCTACACCATATACATCAACGAGTACGCCATGAATCGCGGTCGTAGGTGCAAGCTTGCTTTCTAAAAAGTTGGTCAAACGACTCGAAAGTCTTGTCGTTTTTAGGCTTGAACGTAACACAGGTACACCATTTTCATTTGAAGCTTCAATTAATTCCTTCGGCACTTCACGATCTCGTGACAAAATAATTGCAGGGGTAATATCAGTACAAAGAGACATCATTCTCTGCTTTCGTTCGCGTTCTGGGAGCTGTTCAAAAAAAGAAAGCTCTGTTTTCCCTAAAAGTTGAACTCTTTCTTTTGGGTAATATGTAAAATAACCAGCCATTTCAATACCTGGTCTGGAAAGATCACTGATTGTAATGGGACGATTAATCCCTTCTTCCCCACTTACCAGTTCAAGATGAAATTGTTCCATTATGTCCTTCGTACGAACTTTCGGCACGCTTCTTCCTCCTTTTATCACAGGCGATTCAGAAATACAGCTCTATTTTATCACTTTCAATGATGATCCCAAAACAGTATTTTATCCTGATCCTGTTTCCGTTCATTTACTGGTATAGACAACTATACTTAAAAAGGGTAAACTAAGTCAAAGACAATGACTAAAGGGGGCACAATCATGAGCAACTCTTTATTGCTCTCCAATATTCATATTGTGACAAAGACCGAAATGATTGCAAACGGTTTTGTCGGTTTACGCGGCGGCAAGATTGACTATATTTCAACAACACCACCGACAGGAAATTATGAAAAAGTATATATTTCCCGGGAAAACTTTTATTTACTTCCCGGAATGATTGATATTCACATCCATGGCGGATATGGAGCAGATATGATGGATGCGACATCAGAAGCCATGAATACACTCGCTGACAACTTACCATCAGAAGGAACGACAAGTTTTTTAGCCACAACCATCACTCAAAACCATCATGAGATAGAGCAAGCACTTAAAAATGTCGCCCAGTGGAAACAATACAATGAAGAACAAGCAGGCGTTCAGGCACAATGTTTAGGTATCCATCTTGAAGGTCCTTTTATTTCTAAAGATAAAGCAGGGGCACAGCCTGTTCAATGGATAAAGCAGCCCGATCGCCCTCTTTTTGAAAAATGGCTGGATGCTTCTGAACAGCTTATTCGAATCGTCACGTTCGCACCTGAGGAAGACCCTGATTTTGCTTTTCTTTCCTTGTTGCAAGAAAAAAACATTATTCCTTCTATTGGACATACGAATGCCCATCATGACATGATTGAATTAGCAGCAAAGCATGGTGCACGCCATGTCACACATCTTTATAATGCACTGAGTTCGTTTCAGCATCGTGAACCAAACGCTGTAGGAGCTGCTCTTACAAACAAGGATCTCCATACTGAGCTGATTACGGATGGGATACACTCCCACCCACTTTCCATCAAGCTGGCGTATTTGGCAAAAGGAAGTGATCGTTTAATGATGATCACAGACTCGATGCGCGCAAAAGGACTTGGAAATGGCACGTATGAGTTTGGGGGCCAAACAGTCACAGTCAGCGGCGAAAAAGCTTTACTGGAAGATGGTACACTTGCAGGATCAATTCTGCGAATGAAAGATGGCGTCAAACGAATGAAACAGATCACACATTGTGAATGGACAGAGATAGCAAAGATGACCTCAACTAATGCAGCCATTCAGCTAGGACTTGATCAGCAGCTTGGTTCGATTGAAGTTGGAAAACAAGCTGACCTTGTGATCTGGGATGAGTCTGGTGAACTAATGATGACGATCTGCCATGGACAAATCGTCTTTGAGAAAAAGGAGGCCAACCACTAATGAACATCATTGAATTTGAAGATAAAGAACAATTAGGAAAAGAAGCAGCAGCCCTGATCGCGCACACAATCGCTTCTAAACCAGATGCCGTACTCGGCCTGGCAACGGGCGGTACACCTCTTGATACGTATCAAGAGTTAATTCACCTTCATCAATCACAACAATTGTCTTTCAAACAAACAAAAACAGTCAATTTAGATGAATATGCAGGGCTTGATTCAGATCATGAAAATAGTTATATGACCTATATGAAACGTCATTTATTTGATCACATTGATCTTCCACAGGATCAGTATTTCCTTCCAAATGGCGCTACACCTGATTTAGAAAAGGAATGCTTAAGATATGATCAGCTCATTCAAAACATAGGCGGCATCGACCTTCAACTTCTTGGAATCGGTCAAAATGGACATATTGGTTTTAACGAGCCCGGTACTCCGTTTAACTCAAAGACTCATGTCGTGCAACTAGATGAAAATACCCGGCAGGCCAATGCAAGATACTTTTCTTCTATTGATGAAGTGCCTACACATGCCATCACCATGGGCATTGCGAGCATTCTTTCTAGTAAAAAGATTCTCCTTCTTGCATCAGGAAAATCAAAAGCGGAAGTGATACAATATTTAGAACAGACTGAGATACATCCAGACTTCCCAGCATCTGCTCTGAAACTTCATGAAGATGTGACGATTTTGATTGATCGAGAAGCTGGTTCACTACGCTAAAGCTAAACACGAGAGGATTTTCACATGTTTATTGATAAGCAGTCACCTATTCCGATGTACCATCAGATTATGGAGAATTTGAAAAAACAGATTGAGAATGGAACATTAGCACCTGATACACTCATTCCTTCTGAAAGAGAATATGCCGAACGCTTTGGTATAAGTCGAATGACTGTCAGACAAGCCTTATCGAATCTTGTGAACGAAGGATATTTGTATCGACAAAAAGGAAAAGGCACCTTTGTGAGCCGAAGAAAATTTGAACAGCCGCTTCAAGGTTTAACAAGCTTTACAGAGGATATGCGTCAGCGTGGTCTTAAAGCTTCAAGCCAGCTGATTGACTTCACAAAAACCGTCTGCCCAGATCACTTGTTGCCTGTCTTACAACTGTCAAATGACGATGCTATATATGAACTCAAACGGATACGCCTCGCAAATGATGAACCGATGGCGATTGAAACGAGCTATATCCCTGAAGCATTTGCAGGAGATTTAACAAGGGAACATTTAACTGGCTCTATATATGAATATATAGAGACTCAAACAGGCCTTACAATTGCTCATGCAAAACAAGAGCTTGAAGCGAATGTTGCTTCAAATGAAGAAGCACACGTGCTGTCTATTTCAACAGGCGATCCCGTGCTCTCAATCGCAAGAACGACTTATTTTCAGAATGATATTCCGTTTGAATATGTTCTTTCCGTTTATAGAGGAGATCGTTACAAGCTCATTCATACAATGGAAAGATAAACAGTGCCCTTATCAAAGAAGCACTGTTTTTATTTCCTAAGAAATGTTTCTTCACGATCATCTTTTGTATGAATTTTCCATATAGGTGAAATCGCTTTTCCTTGAAAACGATCTTTTGCTACGGTGTACCAATAATAGTCTTCATTTGGCTTTAAGCCTTTCCACTCAAAGCTTGCTTTTTTGCCGCTTTTTACGCCGCGCGCCTCTCCTATCAAAACATTTGTGTACACATTGAGTTCAAAATAGTTGGTTTTGACAGATTTCATTTTTGGTGTCAAATCCACATCGATTGAAAATTCATCTTGATCTCCATACGTTTTAGGATCGTAGAAATGCTCTTGATTCATGTAAGGTGAGTATGTCGTAAAATGAAGCTGGTTTTTTTCTTGATCGGCTGTTATCAATCGCATAAACCCTTGTCCACCTTCAGGTCCTGACTGATAATCAGCGAGTATTTGATATACTTTCCGGTCTACTTTACCATCATTGTCATCGTCAAGCTCATCTACTTTCCTGCTCGCTCCGTGATAGTGACCGCTAAATACTGCCACAATATTGGGATGGCGCTTCACTACCTGATGGAAGATGAGGTCGCCAATCGGACTGCGGTTGCCACTGACCAACAAATACTCATGGAAATTTAAAATGACAATACGGTCTGGATGCTCAGAAATCACACGGTTCAACCAATCAATTTCATCTTGCTTAATCCCCCAGCCCATGTATACCATCATATAATCATTGCCACCGGCAGAGATGAGATCATAATGACCTCGATTGTTTTTATAGGATTCACCATAGTACGGTTTATTTGCAAAGCGTTTCTCCCCGAAATATTTTCCATATTCCGCATAAAAACCGTCCTTATGTCGAACATCATGATTTCCTGCTAAAACTCCATAAGGAATTTGATGCTCATCTAACACACGCATAAACGTATCAGCACGATGCCATTGTTTATCTTTTGAATCATCCACAATGTCACCTGTATGGAACACATATTGGATGTTTAACTTTTCTCTCTGGTCTCTGATCCACTCGACCATTTGTTTAAAGATATGAGGATAGCTCTTTGCATAATATTGTGTGTCAGACATCCAAACCATCTTATATGGCTTTTGCGCTTTGCTGATTTCATCCTGTACAAGCAAATCAAACGTATGATTCTTCATGTACTGTCTGACTGACAGCAGTCCTTTCAGGTAAAATTCCTTTTGATCCTTAGCAAAATGATGAGTGATTTTATCCCACTTTTCTTGCTGATGATTCCAGGCATACATGGTCACCTTTCTCCCTGACAATGAACTCCCTTTCCACATCGCCTCGACGACATCCTTTTCACGTACATCTTGATGAACCTTGATTTGAAAACGATGATAGGGAAAACGATGTAAATCCTTCGTTTCTACTGACTTACCATCAGCAAATGCAATGCGATTCCTTTCTTGATGAGAAAAAATCATTTCTCCTTTTTCGTTAAAGCTCTTTGGCGGTTCTGTCTCCGCTGCATATTTCAAAATGTTCATTGATGGATGCAACGATGTATATTGATAGGCACGGTAAAAGGAATAATCCAGCTTATCATTCGTTGGGTCCTTGGTGAGCACAGTTTGCTTTGACGATTTCATTTTCGTCTTATCTGCTACACGTTCTGGTGGCTCAGGGTGTTCATGCACCGTCTTGAATTTCTTTTTCACCGTCGTCATGTTCCCTGCTGCATCTTTTGCTTTAATTGTCAACGTGTGTTCCCCCGGGTTTAATTCGCTAGAGGACGTCTGGTATGGCAACGAAATTGGCTTGCCATCTACATATGCCTTCATCTCCTCTATGTCACTCCAGCGATCCGTTACCTTTGCTTTTAACGTAAAGGCTCCTTTATATGGATCCTTTGTTTGGACATTGGTCTTAATTTTTGGACCTGTATTATCGACCATCACATGTACAGATGCATGCTCGTCTGAGGTTTTGGCCTCAATCAGGTGCGGCCCCTCTTTCAACCTTCTTGTATCCCACTTCATAAACGTTGAAACATAAGCTTCTTTTGGTATTTCAAATTGAAATGTTCTGACCTTTTTGGCATTACCACTGTCTCCCATTCTCCATTCTTTTTCTGGCTTTGCATTGATTGGAGGAATTTGAGTTCCATTCGACAAAATCATCCGGACGTTTTTTAATTCAAAATCATCGTGATTCTCACCAGGCAGCCGATCAACTGGAGAAGATTTTGTTCCAGCATGGAAGGAGATTGTTTGGAGACCTTCTTTTTTCATCTCTGCTTCTGGTATTGGCATTGTATAGGTACGATACACTTTTGTCGAATCATCAAAAATAGAAAGTAAGTGCTTACCTATGGACACACCATTTTTAAAATATAAATTTGTCCCTTTGACATCAAATGCAATATATGGATCTGCTTCAAGGGCAGAAAACACTTGCTGATTCCGCTTTCCATCTATCAATAATTCAATGCTTTTTTTCTGATCAGACGTTGCTTTTAATGGAAATAATCCTGAAACCGTATCTCCTTCTTCTACATTGAATCGAAGGCCATGAGCTTTGCTAACTTGCTCCACATCAATTATTTTTTTCATCGTCATTGCTGTATTTTCACCGTCTGACGCTTCAAGCTGATATTCCAATTGTTCTTTACCAATCAACACAGGAGAGTAAATAATATGATGAAATAACCGGTCGTTATGATCTTTTTGAAGCAGTATCTCCTTAAAATCATCTTTCCGATTTGTTCGATAGCGAAGCTTGACGGTTTTGACGACCTGATCATCCTGTACATCTGCTTTAATCTCTATGCTTTCAGTTGGTTTCACTGGTTTTCTCACTGTCATATCTTCAATCACAGGTTTATGGATATCTTGAGAAATTTCTTTTTTCTCAGATGGAATTTGTGCTTTTAGCACTTTTCCAGGCGTAGGCTCTTCTTCAATTTTGGAGATCAGCTTCATTTGCGAAGTACCGTCCATTGGATATTTGAATAGCAAAGATTTATGCTCACTAAACCATGAAGGCTTTAAGCGAAATGCTGCTGATGAAATCTCCTCCCCTATATTTGTTGTGATGGAAACAAGACGAGATTTAGAGTTGGACAGCCCTTTGCTTTCGATGACAGATACATGCTCTCCCTCTTTTAATTGACTTTTGTACATAGCATTGAAGTCCGCTACAGTTAAATGCTCCTGTCCTTTTTTCCTCAGCCAGAAAACATACGGTTTTCCAGGTGAAAGAGTGACTGGATTTGTGTGAAAGGAATACACATCATCCATTTCAGTTCCTTGTGCAGGATTGCGATAGCGAAGCTGATAATGTTTAAGAGAGATAGGCTCATGTGTTGTGTTATACACCTCAATAAATTCAAATGCATCTTTGCCTTTGCGATTTTTTGAATTGACAACAATTTCTGTGATGACTAAGTCCGGAATGCGCGAAAGATCCTCTTCAAACCCATTTAAGTGGACAGATTGTTCTGCCGTTTTGATCACGGACTTTTGCGTAAGAAACTCTGTATAGTAACGAACGGTTGAATTCCATAATTGATCTGGCGGAATTTTCGCTGTAAATTCTGGCTTCATACCTGGCAGCCGTTCCATTGGGATCAAACGGTACCCTAGCTCATCACTTTGTTTATAATACAAGTTCGCAGACAAAATTTGTTCCGGATCCGTAATTGACGCACGAAACTGGAGATCACGGCTTTTTTCCCCTAGAACTGGACGGACATCCACATGAAAGGGATCAAAGATAATAGGAGAAAAAGGCTTGTCCGGTATATTGACTTGTGTTTGAATAAAAGGCCCTGCTGAAGCAGGCTGATTGAAACAAAAAAGAATGATAAAAAAACATAAAAGCATGATTTGTCTGCTCATGTTCACCATCGTGCACCGCCTCCCTTCGGATATTGTGTCTCCTGAAGGAAGTTTTTATGTCAGATGAAACGGAGAAACGATACAAAATGGGTCAAAAAAAACCGTTAGCTTTTTTTCGCTAACGGCTCCACAATTCCTTTTTGTATCAACAGGTGGAAAATGGATAATATGACAGCCATCCAAATGGCCGTTCCAAACCCATCAATATTAAAACTATCGCCCATAAAACTTGATGTCATCATAAGTGTGATGGCATTAATCACAAATAAGAACAATCCTAGTGTAAGAACGGTTACTGGAAGCGTTAAAATGATCAAAAACGGCTTCACTAAAATATTGAGCAAGGATAAAATAATACTTGCCACAATGGCTGCGCCAAACCCTTCAATATATACGCTCCCAAGCCCTGGCAGAATGCCTGAATCAAAATATCCCGCAATGACGATTAAAAGTAATGCATTGACTAAAATACTGACGATCCATCTAAGCATTTAGTTAGTGCCTTCTTCCGGAACAACAAAATACCAGATGAAGTAGACCAAGAAAATTGGCATAAATGCTGTCATAAATCCGATGATGACCGTTAAAATGCGAAGCAGAGATGCATCGACACTTAAGTATTCGGCAAGTCCACCAACAACACCCGCTATTTTTTTATCTGTTGCTGAACGATAAAGCTTCTTCATGTAGAATCACTCCTTGTCTGATTGGTGCTTTACTTGTATTGAACCTGTTTTTGTTTCTGCAAAAATGGATATACTGTTCACTGCCTGTTGGTTGGCTTTGATCATTTTCTCTTTTTGTAATGTCTCATTTTTCTCTTTAATCATCTCTGCATCAAGCAAATCGTGAGAAATAGACCCAAGATTGCTTTTCAGCTCAGCGGTCACTGCACACGCACGCGGGATCTCGACGTCCACACTGCCTGTTGTCGTTTTCGCATAAATGGAACGGCACTTTTCATCCGACAGCTGAACCGCTATGTTTCCGTTAAAGCTTTGGGCATCAATTGATTCACTTTTCCCGCGTAGGTCAATGAGCCCATTGATGGTTTCTACTTCAATCATACCACACTCGTGATCCGCCAGTTTAATTTGTCCGTTTGCTGTTTCAATTCCAACCTTTTCAGCCTGTAGAGAGGCAAAAGAGACAACACCATTGGTGGTTTTCGCAGCAAGTTCTTTTGTCTTTAGCTTTTCCCCGCGAATCGGACCATTAAACAGTTTAACCTTGATTTTATCGTATTGGATACGCGGTACATATAAAGTGACATTGACTTTCATTGTCTTCTTTTCGGTCCGGATAAAAAATTTATCCCCTTCGAGACCGCAGTCCAATTGATTGAGAAATTGCTGTCTTGCCTGCTCTCCGTCTTCTGCACGGTAGATTTTCGCATGGCATTCTGCTCGAATATCGCCATCGTCCCAAGGCATCACATTGAGACTGCCGTTCGCCAATTGAATATCTAAATGAGAGAGTGAGGCGTCTTTGAACTGAAAAATGTGCTCAACGTCGACCGACTGTCCAAAGTTCAAATCAAGATCTACGTCTTTCACCTTTTTCACCGCAGAATCTAACCAGCCAAACAGCTTTGCACCAAGATTTTCGGTACCAGTTCCTTTGCTCTCTGTGCCAGCTTTTTCTTCATGAAAGGTGTGGTCAGCCGTTGATTTTTCTAATGAAACAGACGGACTTTCCTCCAGTTTTTCAAGCAGCGTAATCGCTTCTTTTGCCGATAATGTCCCGTCTTCTACTAATTTTAAAATGCGTTCTTTTTCATTCATACATAGCCCTCCTACGATTTGATGGATTGAAGTACTTTAATACCTTGAATGATATTCCAAATGACAGAGATCAAAAAGCCAATGGCGACTAAAAAGGACAGGATGAGCATCGTGATCACTGGCATGAGTGAGTCACTTGCCTGTGTCGATAATAAAAATGGAATAGATCCAAAAACCAGCAACACGCACGCTGCGACTGGCAAAACATGTGACCATAATGCCCGCATCGCGTGCCGTTTCGGTTCCTTTTGGTCGACTACAAAATATGCCACGATCGGTACAATAAACGGCATAAAAAATACACTAAAATAACAAATTGATGCAATGATCGACTGATCTCTATTCATATATATTCGCTCCTTCATGATGAAAATTCCTTTCTAACTCATACGTTTATTGCGTATCAAAAGTTTCAAAATCATTCGATTTACATATGACCTTAGACACAAATTACATCTTTTTGCACCTAAGTGTAGATTCTTCACGGATTACCCTTTAAAATATGTTGAAAAGATGGTGATTATCATTATAGGGGGTAATTATTTTGACAGATCATCATAATACTAACCACACGGCTCAAGCGCTTTTAGACCTTATACAGAAACAAAAAAGCATGAACAGCGATATGATCAGGGAGCTTGAGACCATTCATCCGTCTCATCCACAGTATGGTGATATCCGTTATTTAAAAGTACTGCTCGACAGCAGCAGCACGCATATTTTAAAGGATTTAACGCAACTCAGTCATTTAATGCCGAAGGAAGATGCGCAATAAAAGGAAAACCCCTCGATAAAGAGGGGTTTTTTCTTATGACGATGTCACACGTTCCGTTTCTTTGACCAACTGTTTCATTCGTTTACGGTCACGCTCTAAAATAGGCTTTAAGTATCGACCAGTGTAAGAAGCTTTTTCTTTTGCAATTTGCTCAGGAGTCCCTGAGGCAATGATCGTTCCGCCGCCTGCACCGCCCTCTGGTCCGAGATCAACGAGGTAATCAGCAGCCTTAATAATATCAAGGTTGTGCTCAATCACTAGCACCGTATCTCCGTTTTCGACCAAACGCTGAAGCACTTTTAATAAACGGGCAATATCATCCACATGCAGACCTGTTGTCGGCTCGTCTAAAATATAAAGAGACCTTCCGTTTGAACGGCGGTGAAGCTCAGATGCCAATTTCACACGCTGCGCCTCTCCCCCGGACAATGTCGTCGCAGGCTGTCCAAGTGTAATGTACCCTAGTCCAACATCAAAAATCGTTTGAAGCTTCCGCTTAATTTTCGGGATGTTCTCGAAAAATTGGAGTGCGTCCTCCACGGTCATTTCAAGCACATCAGCAATGTTCTTCCCTTTATATGTGACCTCAAGTGTCTCGCGGTTATACCGTTTCCCGTGGCACACCTCACAAGGCACATACACATCAGGTAAAAAGTGCATTTCGATTTTAATGATGCCATCTCCGCGACATGCCTCACAGCGTCCACCTTTGACGTTAAAGCTGAATCTACCTTTTTTATACCCTCGTACCTTTGCTTCATTGGTTTGTGCAAACACATCCCGCACATCATCAAATACGCCTGTATACGTGGCAGGGTTGGATCTCGGCGTACGACCGATTGGAGATTGATCAATATCAATCACCTTATCTAAGTGATCCATTCCTTTGATTTCTTTGTGCTGTCCTGGCTTCGTCTTCGCTCTGTGCAGTTTTTGCGCAAGTGATTTTAATAGAATTTCATTCACAAGCGTACTTTTCCCTGAACCTGACACACCGGTCACAGCTGTAAAGATGCCTAGAGGGAACTTCGCATTGACGTTTTTCAGGTTGTTTTCTTTTGCCCCTTTGATCTCAATGTAGCGGCCGTCAGACTTTCTTCTTTCAATCGGTAGCGGGATAAATTTCTCACCAGATAAATATTGTCCTGTTAAAGATTTCTTGTCCTTCATGACTTCTTCCGGCGTCCCAGCTGAAATCACTTCTCCTCCATGAACTCCTGCTCCAGGTCCAATATCAATCAAATAATCAGCGGCTAGCATTGTATCCTCATCATGCTCTACGACAATGAGGGTATTCCCGATGTCGCGCATGTTTTTCAATGTCCCGATCAACCGGTCATTATCACGCTGATGCAGGCCAATGGATGGTTCATCTAATATATAAAGAACACCCGTCAGCCTTGACCCAATTTGAGTCGCCAGACGAATCCGCTGCGCCTCTCCTCCGGATAGTGTACCAGCCGAGCGGCTCAATGTGAGGTAATCTAATCCCACATTATTTAAAAAGGACAAGCGCTCTTTGATTTCCCGTAAAATGAGCTGGGCAATCTGCAAATCTTTCTCAGACAACTCGATTTCACCATATAAATCAAGGGCATCAGAGACAGACAAATCAGTGATTTCTCCGATATGTTTGCCATTGATCAGAACCGCAAGCGTCTCTTTTTTCAGACGATATCCTTTACATGTCGGACATGGCTGGTTCGCCATATACTTCTCCATTTGCTCACGAATATAATCAGAGCTGGTTTCCCTATAGCGTCGTTCAATGTTACGAAGAACACCTTCAAATTCAATTTCATTTTCACGTACCTGACCAAAATCATTTTCATATTTAAAATAAATCCGTTCAGAGCCGCTGCCATATAAAATTTTATCGAATAAATGCGACGGTATATCTTTCACTGGAATGTCCATGTCGATGCCGTAATGTGTACATACTGCCTCAAGGAGCTGAGGATAGTATTGTGAGCTCTGCGGCTCCCAAGGGGCAATGGCATGCTGTCGTAACGTCAAATCCTTATTAGGAATGACAAGCTCAGGGTCAACTTCTAGTTTAGAGCCAAGCCCATCACAGCTCGGACAGGCACCAAAAGGACTATTGAATGAAAACATTCTTGGCTCAAGCTCACCAATAGAAAATCCGCAGTGCGGACAGGCATGATGTTCACTGAATAACAGCTCTTCTTGTCCAATCACGTCAATCATCACACGGCCTTCACCTAGTCGCAGCGCCGTTTCAAGGGAGTCAGACAGCCGAGCCGCAACGCCTTCCTTCACCACGATTCGATCAATCACGACTTCAATGGAATGCTTCTTGTTCTTTTCAAGCTCGATCTCTTCTGACAGATCTTCCATCTCTCCATCGACTCTTACTCGAACATAGCCCTGCTTTCGAATTTGATCAAGTACTTTAACATGTGTTCCTTTGCGGCCAGATACGACCGGCGCTAGCACTTGCAATTTCGTTCTTTCTGGATATTCTAAAATACGATCTGTCATCTGCTCAATCGTTTGGGACGTAATTTCAATCCCATGTATCGGACAAATAGGTTTCCCAACTCGAGCATACAAGAGTCGTAAATAATCATAGATTTCAGTAACGGTTCCAACTGTTGATCTAGGGTTCCGGCTCGTCGTCTTCTGATCAATACTAATCGCCGGAGAAAGACCTTCAATGGCATCTACATCCGGTTTATCCATTTGACCGAGAAATTGGCGCGCATACGCTGAAAGAGATTCAACGTACCTGCGCTGACCCTCTGCATAAATGGTATCAAAGGCAAGAGACGATTTTCCTGAACCAGATAAACCCGTGATGACCACTAGCTGGTCACGCGGGATATTCACATCAATATTTTTAAGGTTGTGGGCTCTAGCACCTTTCACCTCTATTCGTTCCATAGCCATCAGGCAATCATCCTTCCGCTTTTAGCTCTAGCAATAGATCTCTTAATTCTGCTGCTTTTTCAAAATCAAGCGCTTTTGCTGCATCTTTCATTTCCATCTCGACCTTTTCGATCACTTTTTCTCGTTCTTTTTTGCTCATTTTTGACAGCTTTGGTGCTGCATTTGTTTCATATTCTTCCGATTCTTCATGTATCTTTGTTGCTTTAATGGCATCTCTGATTTTCTTATGGATGGTTTGCGGAGTAATTCCATATTTCTCATTATACGCCTCTTGCTGCTCTCGTCTTCGCTTCGTTTCTTGAATCGCAATATCCATTGATTTGGTCATTTTATCTGCATACATAATGACCCGGCCTTCCGAATTTCTCGCTGCACGGCCTATCGTCTGGATGAGGGATCTTTCAGAGCGTAAGAAGCCTTCTTTATCTGCATCTAAAATCGTCACGAGCGAGACCTCTGGAATATCCAGTCCTTCACGAAGAAGGTTGATTCCCACAAGCACATCATATTTTCCGAGACGTAAATCGCGAATAATCTCAATCCGCTCAAGGGTCTTAATTTCTGAATGCAGATAATTGACCTTGATTCCGATCTCTTTTAAGTAATCTGTAAGATCCTCAGACATTTTCTTCGTCAGCGTCGTCACAAGCACACGTTCATTTTTCTCAACCCGCGCATGAATTTCTCCAATTAAGTCATCAATTTGCCCTTCAATCGGACGCACTTCAATGATTGGATCAAGTAAACCTGTTGGACGAATAATTTGTTCCACAACCTCTGGGGTTTTCTCAAGCTCGTAAGGACCAGGAGTGGCAGATACATGTACAATATGATTAATATGCTTTTCAAACTCATCAAAGGTGAGCGGTCTGTTATCAAGTGCTGAAGGCAGACGGAATCCGTGATCAACCAACACTTGCTTTCTTGCTTGGTCCCCGTTGTACATCGCGCGTATTTGCGGTATTGTCACATGTGACTCATCGACAACAATCATAAAATCATCTGGGAAATAATCAAGCAATGTGTAGGGTGTTGAACCAGGAGGACGCAAGGTTAGGTGCCTTGAGTAGTTCTCGATTCCTGAACAAAAGCCCATTTCTCTCATCATCTCAAGGTCATATCTTGTCCGCTGCTCAAGACGCTGCGCTTCTAGCAATTTTTCATTATCTCGAAGTTTTTCGAGCTGCTCTTCAAGCTCTTGTTCAATATTAATAATTGCTTTTTCCATTTTTTCTTCTCTTGTGACGAAGTGAGATGCTGGGAAAATAGCCACATGCTCACGATCACCGAGTATTTCTCCAGTCAGTGCATCCACTTCACGAATACGTTCAATTTCATCACCGAAAAACTCCACTCTGATACAATGCTCATCACGTGAAGCAGGGAAAATTTCAACGACGTCTCCTCGTACTCGGAAGGTTCCGCGCTGAAAATCTATATCATTACGAGAATACTGAATGTCCACCAGCTTACGAAGAAGCTGATTGCGTTCAATCTCCATTTCAGTACGTAAAGACAGCACAAGCTCTCGATATTCCTCTGGCGAACCTAAGCCATAAATACAGGAGACACTGGCAATGATAATGACATCTCTCCGCTCAAATAACGAGGACGTAGCAGAGTGTCTCAGTTTATCAATCTCATCATTGATGCTGGCATCCTTTTCAATAAATGTATCAGTCTGAGGCACGTACGCCTCTGGTTGGTAATAATCATAGTAACTCACAAAATATTCGACAGCATTATTCGGAAAGAATTCCTTGAACTCGCTGTATAGCTGACCGGCAAGTGTCTTGTTATGCGCAATGACAAGTGTCGGTTTGTTCACTTCTTTGATCAGGTTGGATACAGTAAAGGTCTTTCCCGTACCTGTAGCACCTAACAGCGTTTGATGCTGTTTTCCCTGATGGATCCCCTCAACAAGCTTTTCAATCGCCTTCGGCTGGTCTCCTTGGGGCTGATAGTTAGAAACTAATTCAAAGCGGTCACTCACATCAAAGCCTCCGTTTCGTTACGAAATCTATCTAATGAATATATTATCATAAAAGAACACAAAAATACGAACTAAAGTTCGGCTCTTGCTTGATTTTTATTTCCAATACAGTCATACCCTCTCTTCAATACCAAATAACCCTCTTGCGAAAACCTTCCTTTCAGTATGGAACATTTCGGTGAGAGATATTCGATGAGCAGAAAAAGAGCACAAAAAGAAAGCTGCACTCACTATAATTCGTAAGCACAGCTTATAAAACGTCATCTTTCTGCCTAACACGCTCTTGATGATGATATCAATGATTTTTTTCAGCCTTTTCTCTCTTTTCAATTTCTTTTTTAGCCATATATAATGCCCCAGCTACTAAAGAAATGATATCTAATCCCACAATAAAGTAGGTTTCTGTATAGCCCTTCATGTACGAGGCAAATAAAAGCGCTGCTGTTAATGCAATGCCCACATAATGATTATAAGTAACCTTTGAAAATAAAATAACGAGCAGGAAAGGAAAAACAAGTGCAAATATGGCTTTTGTAATCACATAAACCCTCCCTCTTCTTGGTCTACTCCCTTGATTATAGTAAAGATTGGCATATTGAACAATTCACAGTTTTCAATTTCACCTATTTTTCTTTCTGTTCGGAGACTTTTGTTATAGATATAGAAGGAAATTAGTGAGAATGTCCCCTTTGTAAAGATAGGTCTTTCCGTCTTTGACAGTAACATCCAATAAATCCTATGATTAAAATGATAGTGCGCACTATCATTTTAAAAACAATAGAGAGATAGACAAACCATTGGCTATTTGGATAAGGGGGCATTCCCATGTATTCAGTTTTATTTCATGCGGCTGAAGAATCCGCAGCACTCGCAGGGGCAAAAGGCCTGAATTTAATCAAATTAAACAATCACGGCCTGCCAGTCCCAGATGGATTTATTATCAAAACCAACAGCTTTTCAAGCTTTCTTTCATATCACAACCTGCACCAAACTGAACAAAACCTTGCTGACAAAATCAAAAAAGCATCGTTCCCTTCTCAAATGGAAGCAGAACTCCTTTCGTCCTTTCAATCATTGCGGAAGACTTATCCCTCAGTTGCAGTTCGATCCTCTTCTGTTGCTGAAGATCTCGAAGGCGCCTCATTTGCAGGACAGTACGAGACCTATTTAAATATCAAAACAAATGAAGAATTCTTACAAGCTGTCAAAGAATGCTGGTCTTCTTATTTTGAAGCGAGAGTGACAGAATATAAGGAAGAGATGGGTGAAAACGAGGAAGAGATGCCGCTCATGGCTGTTGTCGTTCAAGGATTGATCCATTCTGACGTCTCCGGTGTCATCTTTAGTGAAAATCCCGTAACAGGAAAAACAAATGAAATGATGCTCACAGCAAGCTACGGACTAGGAGAAGCAATCGTCTCCGGGATTGTGACACCAGACACATTTATTGTAGACAAAGAGACACTTTCTATTGAAAAATCACTTGGAACGAAAGAACTGCAAATTGTACCTTATCAAGAAGGTGTCATTGAACAATCAGTAACTGAGGAAATGGCTGGTCAGTTTTGCCTGAATGATGACCAATTAGTAGAAATCACGCAAATCACCAAACAAGTAGAAGCACTTTATGGTCATAGCGTCGATATCGAATTTGGAATAGCAAATGGCACATTTTATTTACTTCAAGCCAGGCCGATTACTACAGCCCTCTCAAAAGCAGCAGATGAGACAGCGGGCGCTTCTTTTCAAATGCAGCCAGACGAGCTGCAGGATTTCTGGATCTCAATGGACGATCATATGCCGGGCCCAACAAGTCCTCTCTTTTCAAGTCTGATCATCCCAGCATTAAAAAGCGGTATGAAGAAAAATGGTGAAAAATATCAAGTGCCTGATCTGAATATTAAAGATATCAAGCTTTATAGAGGTCACCTGTATTCATCACCGTCCCTGCCTGAAGCGAGTGCAGAAACTGCACCAGTTTTTGATGAGAGCATATTTGAGTTATTTCCACATTTAAGTGAACGTATGTATGAGATTTTAGAGAAAAATTTCTTTCCCTTTTATGAAAAACTCGATCGCCAAATGAAGGAACCGATGACCATTGAAGACGCCATCGTCGGCTTCGAAAAATTAAAGACTTTTTATATACAAGCATACGATGATCATTTTGATATTGTCATACCTCAAGTCATTTTATCGACTATGATTGAAGACATGCTTGTGACGTATACTGGTGATCAATCACAAGTGATCCTGCTGCATGAGATGATGATAGGCGTGATGAACAAATCTCTTGAAACAGACAAGAAGCTATCTGATTTTGCAAAGAGTGTCCTTCAAGATACTGAACTTCATCAAGCGTTTATGAAGCATGAAAAGAACCCAGAGCTGCTTGATGCACTCACTCAATCGGAAAAAGGCAGACACTTCATTTCGGAATTAGAGGAATTTCTTCAAGTCTATGGCTGGCGATCTGTTAAAAGTCATGATCTTACGGAGGAGACATGGGCGGAAAACCCTGAGTTTATACTAGATATCATCAGAAACAACATTCAACACCAATGTGATTTTGATGAAGAATTTGCACAAGCCGTCATCAAAAGACAAGAGACATATGAACATTTTATGAGCCAAGTGAAGGATGAAGCGTTTAAAACGAAATTTGAGACACTTTATCAATTTGCTCTACAGGCCGCTAATATCCGTGACGATCACCACTTCTACATTGATGCCATGTTAGATGCTAAAGCCAGGGTATATCTATTAAAAATTGGTGAACTTCTTGTACAAAAAGGAGCGATTCCTCATCAAGAAGATCTATGGTATCTCTACGATGAGGAGGTACACACAGCGCTCACAACGTCTACAACATTTGATACGGTCATCGCACAAAGAAAAATTGACATGAAAGAAAATGAAGCCATTCAGCCACCAGCTTATATGGGCACCCCAACTGAATCTGAATTGCAGCAAGTAGAAAGAATGCTCGGTTCATTAAGAGAAAATGAAAACAACACAAGCGATATGATCTATGGAATTGGCGCATCTAGCGGTATTGTTTCTGGAAGAGTAAAAGTCATTACATGTGCTGAGGAATTCTCACAATTTCAAAAGGATGATATTTTAGTTTGCAAAACAACCACACCTTTATGGACGAGCTTATTTAGAGATGCAAAAGCAGTCATAACCGATGCTGGAGGCATTTTGTCTCATTCAGCTATTATTGCTAGAGAGTATATGATGCCAGCTGTCCTAGGTACCCGAATAGCGACTGAAACACTTCAATCCGGTGACCTTGTGACAGTAGATGGAAGCAATGGACGCATTCAGATATTAAAACAGCATGCACGTGCCTAACTTTATCATTTTGGATCATATTGGCGGTCATAGGTTTTATCGGTATACTTACTTTGTTGCAAACACATTCATGACCTGAGGTGAGTATGCTTGTTAAAATCTACAAATCAACGAATCATTCGCGCAACAATGGATTTATTAACTGAAAAGGGCTATCAAAAAACCACAACCAAAGAAATAGCCACAAAAGCGAATGTCAGTGAAGCGACTATTTTCCGCAACTTTAAAAACAAACGCGGCGTCATTGCTGCCATTATGAAAATGAAATCAACACCGACAAAAACCTTAGAAGCAGAATTTAAAGGCGATTTACACACCGATTTAAAGTTTCTCGGTTCATATTTCCTTGAAGATTTAACTTCAAAAAAAGAATTTATTTATATCAGCATGCGAGAACCGGCTATGTTTAAAGATTTGACTAGTCATGAAAAAATTTATCCTCAAGAACTAAGGGAAATGCTGATGCAATATTTCAAAAAGATGAGTGCTCAGCATCATCTCTTAAATGGAAAAGAAGACATTTATGCAGACATTTTCATTAGTACGTATTTCGGTTTTTTTATTCAGCAGCTTGAGCAAGACTTCCAGCTCGTATTAACACAAAAAGATGATTTTATTGAGACATACACACACATTTTCATGAGAGGAATTTCTCCCGCTTAAAGGGTGGAATTCTTCTTTTTTCCAAAAGGTGGTATACACACATTGAAATTGCAAAAAGAGAGTTTGATCATCTATTCTTTGTTACTTGGAGCTATACTAGTTCCGGTCAACTCAACGATGATCGCAGTCGCTTTATCATCCATATCAACTTATTATGATCAATCCATTTCAAACATTACTTGGGTTGTCACGATTTATCTTATTGTCATGGCGGTCACCCAGCCTATCGCTGGTAAGTTAGGAGATATATACGGACACCGCCGCATGTATTTAACCGGAGTGACACTCTTTTTAATCGGCTCGATTGGCTGTGCTTTAGCACCTAATCTAGCATTTCTCATCATTTTTCGCTCCATTCAAGCAGCTGGCGGGGCTATTTTAACACCGAATAGCATTGCTTTGATTCGTGGAACAGTCTCACCCGAAAAACTGTCTAAAACAATGGGTTACTTTGGATTTGGTGCTGGTATTGGTGCCGCACTTGGGCCTTTTCTTGGATCGATTCTCATTCAGAGTTTTGATTGGCATTCCATATTCTTAGTGAATATCCCATTCCTATTTCTTACACTAGTCACCGGCGTTTTACTCATTCCAAACATAAAGCATACACGCATACACGCAAGGGTAGATATGATCGGTTCATTGTATTTAACCATCGGAATTGCCACAGTCATTCTATGCACAAAAAGCCAGCTACTAAATGAATATTTAATTTATGGCATTCTAGCATTGATTGTCATTCCTTTATTCTTTAAACATGTACGGAAAGTAAAGAATCCAATTATCGATTTATCCCTATTTAAAAACAGTTCATTTACAAATGCGAATCTGTCGATCATGCTAAGTAATTTTGTGATGTATGCCATCCTTCTCATTATGCCGCTGTTTATGGAACAGCAACTTGCCCTTTCTCATACACAAAGCGGTATGATTCTATCGGTATTTTCTCTTTGTATGTCTCTTAGCGGTTTATTAGGCGCAAGACTCCATCCTAAAAAAGGCGCGAAAAAAATGATTCGCTTTTCATTTCTCTGCCTTACTTTAACAGGCATCATGTTAATTACACTGAGTCAGTACCCAACCTTACCACTGCTGATCGTGACACTAGTCGCAGGTGGAATTTCATCAGGGATTGGTATGACCAGTATGCAGATGGCTTCTTTAACAGCTGTTGATCAAAGTTTATCTGGTTCGGCCTCTGGTATTTTCTCAACCTTTCGATATTTTGGCAGTATCATTTCGTCGACTTTGATTGGTATCATGAGTGGTTTCCAACCTTTATTTATTGTATTAATGGGCGCAGGAATCCTCGGCTTCCTTTTATCCCAACGCGTCAAAACGAAATCTACCTCTCCATCATCTGGGCATTCTGCCTAATGACTCCCTGCGCTCTATGTCGATTTAGAGCGGGGGAGTTTTCATTATTTTTATCACTGTAAGCTATAGCTGGCACAGGAATCAAATATTGAAAATCCTTTTTTAAAGAGGAAAAAAAGCCATATGGCTAGACAAAAAAGGAACTTTAAATCGAATTGTCCTCATTCATCCACCTAAGATCTGTTTTTCAACTCTTTCAGCATTGATAACTTCGATTTTTTTTCACAATTTTTGTGGTATGCTTTTTGAAAATAGAGGACGCAAAGGAGCGGAAGAATGGAACGTGTAAAATATGTTTTGATCTATTTATCAGCTCTATTGTTATTCATGTCAGGCTGTGGAAAAGACCAGCAGTTTACTCCACCTGGCAGCTCTCAATTGATCGCGGTCATCTCTCAATTAAAAAAAGCCTCCTTTTCAATAGTTGATTTACAAAAGAATAAAATGATCTCTTCCGTTGATTTAAAACATCCGCTCACTGATCTTATCCAAATCAACAAAGACGTCATCATCGCAACTAGTAAAGAAGGAGAATCGCTTATCGAAATTAATTTAAAAAAAGGTACAGCAACAGATTATATGGATGTGAATAAAGGGCTGACTTCCCTTACATATGATGCAGCTTCTCACACCTTAATTGCAGCGGATTCACAGAAAAATGTCGTTTATTTTATTGATACGCAGCGTAAAAAAATAAAAGCAACTGTGAAGACCGGAAAGTTACCTTCTTCTATGACACTTTCTCCGTCAGGTACTTTATTTGTTTTAAATGCAGAAAGTCATACTGTCTCTGTCATAGATATTGAGAAGGAAAAACATATACGTACGTTCTCTGTACTTGAACGACCTTCTGGTATTCATTTTGATGGACAATCCATTTGGATCGGTGGTCACGGTAAACCAGGCACCTTAAATAAGAGCATTTTTGCTTACGACCCTCAAACAGGTAAAAAACAGCGAGAAATAAAACTAGGCGTTATGCCTGTTGCATTCTTTTCAGAGAAAAATTCTTCTACTTTATATGTACTTTGTCATGGAGATCATACGCTATACAAAGTAGATACAGAGACGAATAAGCAGCTTGCTTCTGTTGAAACTGGTCAAAATCCGAATTATATCACCGCTGATACCACATCAATATATGTGAGTAACTTAGATGACAATTCAGTATCAATTATCGATAAACATACATTCATGATGAAAAATCGACTGAATGTCCCATCAGGACCTTATGCTATCGTGTTGGAGGAAAAGAAATGAAAGAACAAATGCATATTTTAATCGTAGACGATGAGTTCGATATGCTTGAGTTAATCGGGTCCTTCTTAAAAAGACAAGGCTTTCACATCATCACAGCTAGTAATGGATTGGATGCCTTACGTCAGCTTGAAAAAGAACCTGTTGACCTTGTAGTACTAGATATCATGATGCCTGATATGGATGGATTTGAAGTCTGCCAGCGTATTCGACAAACTTCTCAAATCCCCATCTTATTCTTAACAGCTAGAAGTTATGAGGAAGATCGAATTAGAGGCCTAGAAATTGGTGCGGATGACTACATCATGAAGCCTTTCAGTCTACGTGAGCTTGCAGCAAGAATTGAAACAACTTTGAGACGAATTAGAGGTCTTTCGCTAAAGCGCAGCCGCATACAGTTTGGTGACATGGAGATTGATCAGGATGGTAGACAAGTCTATATCCATCAGGAGCCCATTAATTTAACTAGAAGAGAATTCGATTTGCTCATGTTTCTTTTACTCAATCAAGGCCAAGTGTTTTCACGAGAACAGCTCTATCAAAAATTGTGGGAATCACATTCTACTAGCGGCTCTTTACGAACAGTCGATACACATATCAAAACGCTGAGACTGAAATTAAAGGGAGCGGAACGGCATATAAAAACCGTTTGGGGTGTCGGCTATAAGTTTGAGGAGGAAGAATGAAGCCTTTATCGATTAAAAAGAAAGTGCTCTTCTTAATCCTTGTAGTGACCGGAATCGTTGCTGCCTCAGCTCTTGCCCTCACCTATTACTTATACCAGCACTTATATGTTGATAAGCAGATTGATTCCTTAAGTTTACAAGGTAAAAAGCTGGCACAAATCTATCATCAACACGGGAAAGATACGTATTTTACCGATAGAATAAAATGGGCTAACGACTCGAGTCAGGCGAACATTATTTTTACAGATGACCCAATGGAACTTTCAAGTGGTCTTCCTTTTGATACGAACACAAATGATAACCTCATCACGTTCAAGGAACGCCAAAAGCTCCTTCAAGGGGAAACCGTCGTGTTGATTAGAGAACACTCACAGTTTCATCAAGATATTCTTGGCATCGCCATCCCTGTCTTCTCAAGCAAAGATGAGCTATCAGGGACAATTTTTCTATCCATGCCCTTATCGGATGTATATGAACCCTTTGTCCAAATCAGATTGACACTTGGCATATCCATTTTATTAATTCTGCTCCTGATTTTCTTTATCGGATATAAAAGCTCCAATAAAGTCGTTCGGACAATTAATCAAATGAAAGAAATTGCAATGGAAATGGAATCTGGCGATTTTTCAAAACGGATGGCTGTGACCAAAAACGGAGATGAATTAAACCAGCTGGGCCGCTCTTTTAACAAACTGTCTTCTACCCTTGAAAAAGTTGAGCAGCACCGCAGGAAATTTCTTGCGAATGTCTCCCACGAACTTCGAACTCCGCTAAGTTATATGAAAGGATATGCTGAAGGTATTGAAGAAGGGATTATTGATCAAAAAAAAGGAATGCACATCATCCAGGATGAGGCCGCTCGTTTAAGCCGGCTTGTGCACGATCTTTTAGACCTTGCGCAGCTAGAAGGAGATTCTTATCCACTAACGATGGAGCCAATCGTCTTTGCTCAGCTGATTCATGACGTTCTTGATCAAATGGCATTTATCGCTAATCAAAAGGGCATTTATCTGAAACGGACACTTGATGAGGATTGTATTGTGTATGGCGATAGCGATCGACTGCAACAAGTGGTTCGTAATTTACTGGACAATGCCATTCATTACACTCCCTCTGGAAAATCGGTCTCGATTGAATTACTAGTTCACCAACATAAAGCTGAATTGAGAGTGACAGATGAGGGCAACGGCATTCCAAAAGAAGACCTTCCACATGTTTCTGAGCGATTTTACCGAGTAAATAAGGCACGTACGAGAAAAGATGGCGGCTCAGGCCTTGGACTAGCTATTGTCTATCAAATCATGAAAAAACATCATGGCACGTTCGTTATTCAATCTGAGCCAGGATACGGTACGACAGCCATCATCCAGCTGCCAAATACTCCAATCGATGAAGACCTGCATACGATATAACCAATTAGATTTTGTAGGTAAGGTCATTCGTTTCATCCAAATATACGCATCAGTCGCCTAAATTTGAACAGCTATTTTCAGCCCCTTTTTGATCATCTACTTTTATGCATCAATTCCTTTCAAAAGGATAGTCGATTGCTTTCGTTCAAACAATAAAACTGCATTAAAAAAAGCGTGCGAGACCTTCTTCAAAAGTCCTGCACGCTTTTAAATTAAACAGCTGTTTCAAACCGCTTTCTATTGATGAAGAAAGAAAGCGTGATGATGAGATAGATACCCATTGTGACCAAGGTTTGGACAATCGGAGTTGTTGATACTACGCCAATAAAAATGGCAATG
This sequence comes from Bacillus sp. FSL R7-0672, assembly GCF_038601465.1. Taxonomy (NCBI): domain Bacteria; kingdom Bacillati; phylum Bacillota; class Bacilli; order Caryophanales; family Bacillaceae; genus Bacillus; species Bacillus sp. FSL R7-0672. The sequence continues at coordinate 3,143,117 of NZ_CP152010.1, forward strand.
ATCGCAATGACAGAAAACCATGTTGTGAAAGGATACAGCTTGACGCGATATCCTCCTGGTGCTGCTACGCTTCGAGACTTTAGATGCCCGACAGCAATAATAAACCAAATGAATAAGACCGTGTAGCTTAAAGATCCCATTAAATAATTAAAGGTTTGACTTCCTACAAAAAGAGAGATTAATACGGCTGCATACAAAGTAGATGTACATACTAGAATCGCTCTGACTGGCACCTGCTGTTTCGACAGCTTCGAAAAGCCCTTCCATATACGACCATCCATTGCCTGTGTAAATAGTACCCTTGAAGAAGCATACAGACCAGAGTTCATAGAAGACAAGATCGCTAATAAAATAATCCCGTTCATGATATCACTTGCATATGGCACACCAATCGTTGCAAACACCGTGACAAATGGGCTCACTTGTTCATTGTTTACTTGATTCCAAGGAATTAAGCTGACGATGATGAAGAACGGAAGTACATAAAAACCGATGATTCGTACAAATGTACTTTGAATGGCTTTTGGGATGACTTTTTCAGGGTTTTTCGTTTCTGCTAATGTAACCCCAATCATTTCAGTTCCGCCATATGAATACACGACCACCAGCATTGCCGCAATTAAGCCGCCTGTTCCATTCGGGAAAAATCCTCCGTGTTCGGTTAAGTTGGATAATCCCGGTGCTGCATGCTGTCCGAATGAGACAAACAGCATCGTTAACCCAATGATAATAAATAAAAGAATGACAGCAATTTTAATAGAAGCTAACCAGTACTCTGTCTCAGCAAACATTTTGACTGAACAAACATTGATCAATGTCACAACAAGTGAAATGATTAACACAAGTGTCCAAATCGGTACTTGCGGGAACCAGTACTGAATAAAGATTGCAGAAACGATCGCTTCTGCTGCAATGTTCAACACCCACATTTTCCAATAGATCCAATCTAAGAAATAGGCGGGGTATTTGCCTAACACAGGTTCAATTAAATCACGGAATGTTCTAGCGCCAGGTCGTGCAACCGTCATTTCGGCAAGTCCTTGCATAATAAATAATAAAATAAGACCACCAATCATATATGCCAAAATGACAGCAGGACCCGCGATATCAATGGCAGAACTGCTTCCTTTAAACAGACCAGCACCGATGGCTCCGCCAAGTGCGAGCATCATGATATGCCTTGACGTCATTGTTCGTTTTAACTGCACATGTTCCTTTTCCATTTTCTATAGCTCCTTTAAATTTGAATCTTCAGACAAATATAAGATAAAAGCATATAAAAAGGCCAGTCATCTCCTTGAAGAGACGACTGACCTTGCAACCGCGTTACCACTCTTATTGACTCAGACATAGCTGAATCCAACTTGAAACCCGATAACGGAGGTCACACGTAAAGACTTACTATTCATTCAGTCTTGCCGCTCCTTGAGCGAGTTCAATGATCCGTTTTACTGCGTTGCACCAACCCGCAGCTCTCTTAGAAAACGGATATTCATTTACTATTCTCAAGTCAAAGCGTTTTATAGTCAATTTGTCTATTTATAAAAGATTTTATTTTTTAAATATACTGACTAACCACGCAATTGTCAACAGCCTTTTTCAGACATTTTCTTTTAACGAATCCAAACGGCTACTTCATCCATTGGACGACGCGTTTTGCCGCGCTTTGGCTCAATGACTCGATACCCAAAGGCAGCCATGACAGAGATGTCGTACTGACCATCTTCAAGTAATCCTTCTTCCTCAAGCATACGATGAATTTCATCGTAGCTGAATCCCTCAACAGGGCATGAATCAATGCCGATTTGTGCCGCGGCTGTCATCATATTTCCAAGGGCAATATACGTTTGTTTGGAAGCCCAATCGAAGAGCGTACGGTCAGTTTCCATCAAATGAAGATCATTCTCTTGGAATTGTTTGTAGCGTTCTTTTACCATCTCAAACGTTTCGTCTGTCATTCCCTTGATTTCCTTGTTGATGTATTCTGCATATGGTGAATCATACCGGGCGTCTGTTCTTGCCAAAATGATCACAAAATGGCTGGCAGTTGGAAGCTGCTTTTGCGCACCCCATGTATATTCTTTTAATTTCTCTCTAAATGCTTCATTTTGAACGACGAGGAACTTCCAAGGCTCAAATCCGACAGAGCTTGGGGAAAGTCTTCCTGTTTCTAAAATGAACGAAAAATCATCTTCTGGAATCTTTTTCGCCGGATCAAACTCTTTTGTCGCATGACGGAATTCAAACGCCTCTATGATTTCTTTTTTTAATTGCTCTTTGTCTCTCATGGTATTCATCCTTTCTAGTGAACGATTAGGGTGTGTTTCATCAATCCAATTTCTTTCCATTTCCATATAGAAATTGTTATGATAAGAAAACAAACAGCCCGAATGTGTGATGTGATACCTCTATGTTAAAAGAAAAGTTTCCTTTGATTCAAGTACGCACATTTTTGTTCGTTAGTTACAATCATGTTCGTTTATCACCCATTTCGTCTTAGAAAGGAGTGTAAAAATGAGTGCACCATCCAATCCAGTCAGTATTGTCAATCATGGCTGTCCCGTTTCAACCACCTCGAGTGTAATAGGTGGAAAATGGAAAGGAGTGATCCTTTATCATTTGACTTGCGGTCCAAAACGATACAACGAATTACGCCGGCTTCTGCCAAGAATTTCTCAGCGTGTTCTTACGCTGCAATTGCGCGAGCTAGAACAAGACGGCGTTGTTCACAGAGAAGTCTATGAGGAGGTCCCTCCTCGTGTCGAATATTCACTCACTTCTCTAGGAGATACGTTAAAGCCTATCATCTTCGCTATGCGTGAATGGGGCCAATCCTATGGAAAAGAAGCGCGCCCAAAAGAAAAAAGCTGCCATCTCTAGCAGCTTTTTTTTATGATGAAATCGCCGTTGATTCTTGCTGTGGATCATCCTTCACAAACAGGATGCCAAGCTGATGATGCTCCCCTTCGTAAGAAGCACGTTTCTCAAACCTTGTCTGACCATTCAAGCCAATGATCTCAAGCTTTGTCAGAGCACGATTGGTTTGAAGGGCTTCGTAAAATTCCGAAACGGTTTTGACTTCAATTCCATTCACCTTTGTAATGACTTCTCCGATCTCAAGCTTTAAATCAGCTGCAGGTGTATTCGGAATGATTCCCAGCACCATTAGCCCTTGATTACGCTTAGAGAAGTAGAATGGAGCCGCATTGTCGTTGACTCTCTGTTTCCATGAAAGGAAAGCTCTTCCGGCAATCGCTATTAATACAGCTGCCCATGCAATCGGCGTAAACCAAATACTTGCAGCACCTAGTAAAGCAACAGCGAGTCCAAGTATGAGAATACGCCGTGCCGTAATTTGAATGCTCACAATTGGCAGCGATCCTTGAATCCGCTGCCCGAAACCGATGATGTATGGAATCAAAATAAATGAAAAGCTTTGATCGTGTACTTGAAGCACCGGCCACCATGGCAGAGAAGAAGTAAATTCACCTGCCGGCATCAGCAAAACAAGCGGTAAAAGCCACAGACGGTTTGCCCGCTGCTGGCCAATCAAAAGTCCTCTCGCACTCATCACCATTGCAGGCGATGTTCGTAAATGCGCCGTTCGATAGGCTAGAATCCCCTCGGTCATTAATAAAAGACCTAGCAGAATAACAACGGCTGATGCATTCATCATTGAGAGCTGCGGCAGCCATGAATGACTCACTTGGAAATACATGAGTCCTAGTGCCGCAATAAAACTGAAACCGAGTGTGTATGCAGACGAAAGCGCACTCGCCTTAAAGAATAAAGAGCAAACGATGGTCATCGCTGCAATCAGCACGATGAATCCAGGTGGGAGGGCAATCCCTAAGCCTACTGAAATGACGGATAGGCAAATTCCTAGAATCCATCCTTTTGAATATGTAAATTTAAGTTCATCGTATACATCTTCTATTCTTGTTTGAAACGCTTTTCTCTCCCGCTTTACGCGGATGTAGCCATGTAACAGGCTGATTAATATCATGAAATAAAAAAGAGGGTGGATTAAAAACAGACCGACCGCTTTTAATCCAGCTCCCATCCACTCCGAGCTCATTATCGTTCACCGCCCAAGTCAAGCATTTTCTCTTATTCTATCAAATAAATCGATGCTTGACACCAGGTTTATTTCTCCTGATTCATCCAAAGTGTGACATTCGACAGTGAAAAATCTTTTAAGTAGTGATTGACATCTACATCTAGTATGCCGCCGAGCAGCTGCATCGACCTCTTGATGTCGGTTAAGTTTATACCAAGTCTCTTATGATTATCCATTAAATAATTGAAGTATATCTCAGCACAGTCTTCATCGATTTCGTCGACTGATTCTACCGTTGTGTAATTGACCAAGTACCTGCTTAACAGCATGAGCAGACTTAATGCCTTTGTAGCGGAAAACGTCACATCTTTCGAACGACTCTTAAGCTCCTCTACCAACTCGTAATATTTTTTCTCTCTCACAATACTTGCCCTTTTCAATTGTGTACCCCCATTTACTAGTTCTTTTAAGAAAAGCGCAAACCTCGGTACAGCTTAATGCTCAAGCTGAATATCCGCAAAAAATAAAATATTTAAAATGAGTGCTACTTTATATTGTAAGAATTATTTATGTAACATACAACTTTCAAAAGTTTCATTTTCATGACATGTTTAAATCAACAGAAAGTCTCTTATATAAATAAGTTATCGGGTAAAATCGAAGGAATGTTATGTTTTTTGTAAAATAAATGAATATATTTCTCGATATAATTTATTTTTAAGAATAAACTATTACATGTTTGTGACACTTATGAACCAAAAAAAAGAGGCATTTATTCGCCTCTTTATTTTTTAAGATATAGTGCTTTTAGTGCAGTCTGCAGTTGAAGATCATTTTTTTCATAGGATTTCACTTCATCCACCATTTTGTTCATCATTTTCGCTGTCTTCAGATCAATTACACCTGATTTATCGAGATTGTATGTGCTTTGGAAGGCTAATACCGCCTTTTTCGTTTCTTCATCAAAGTAGCCGTCTACTCTGCCGGGGTCGAATGACAATCCCTTTAATAGCGTCTGTGCTTGTCTCACTTCTTCATTGTTCATATCAAGCTGAAGTGGTTCTTTCAGCTGAAGCGGTCCTACAGTAAAGTAATCTGGCTGATGAATCGCAATCGTTGGTACGACACCTTTTTTGTGAATCCAATTCCCTTTTGGCGTGAGCCATTTATACAACGTTAATTTAATGTTACTGCCGTCACCCATTGGAACCGCCTGCTGCACAGTGCCTTTACCAAAGGAGACATCACCGACGACTTCATATTTTCCGGCTTCTTTCATAGCACCAGCAAGTATTTCAGAAGCGGATGCACTGCCTTTATCAATTAAAACATTAACTGGGTAAGGCTTCTGTTCTTTCCGCTTTGAAAAATAGCGTTTCCTGTCGCCGTTCCGTTCTGCAATTTGAATATAAGGCTGATCCTTTGTAATAAAGTGTTTCAAAATGTCTTCTACACTTTGCAGATAGCCGCCAGGGTTTCCTCTTACATCAAGCACAAGACCTTCTATGCCCTTTTTCTCGAGCTGTTTCAGGCTTGATGTGAAATCCTTCGCAGTATCTTCTGAAAAGCTTGAGATCGCGATATAACCTGTTTTATGACCATTCACCTCTTTCATAGAGGAAGTCACGGTTTCAAGTGGGATTTCTTCTCGTTTGATATGGAATGTTAACTCTTTTCCAATCCCATTTCGTCTGATTTTCAGAGCGACGGATGTTCCTTTTTTCCCTCTTATTTTCAGTACAGCATCGTTTAAGCTTTTTTCTTTCATCGACTCACCATCAATGCTGATGATTTCATCTTTCGGCTTTAGACCTGCTTTTGCTGCAGGGGATTTTTTAAAGGCAGAGACGATAATGATTTTTCCTTCATCCATCCCCACTTCTGCCCCAATTCCCTCAAAAGAAGAATCAAGCGAATCAGAAAATTGCTTGGCGGTTTGCTTGTCCATGTATACTGAATACGGATCATTTAAAGTTGAAAGCATTCCTTGAATGGCGCCTTCAAGCAGCTTTTGGCGATCCACTTCCTCTACATATTCATTCGAAATAAGGTCATAGGCTTTCTCAATTTTCTCCATCCCATTCTCTTTCGCCTTATCACTTGATTGAGCTTGTCCAGCCATTGCAGCAGCTGCTTGCGGTGACTCTGCATGAGTTCCCTCTTTATGCGTCATCACCCCTGCACTGATTAATAGAACGACACTTGCCATAATAGATGCGATTTGTTTTTTCATATTTGGCCTCCTTCTTCAACTCTTCCTGATGACCTGAGTTATTATATGCCAGAAGAAGGGATTTCATGTAAAGACATTCTGTCGCGAAGGCTTGACTAATTATTTTATTAGGTGTAATTTTTATTTTGTTATGATCGAGAAGGAGTCTTCGCTATGTATATTATATTGACGATGCTATTATTAGGAATTTTATTAGGATTTGTAGGTGCAGGCGGTGCTGGTTTTGTTATCGCATTGCTTACGTTAATTTTTGATATCCCTATCCATACCGCACTTGGGACATCTTTAGCCGCAATGGCATTTACGACGTTATCAGGTGCATACAGCCATTACCGGGAAGGGAATATTCAGCTGAAATCTGGTTTGATCGTCGGAGCTTTGGCTTGTTTTGCTTCCTTTGCAGGAGCTAAGATTGCTCCTTTTATCCCAGAAGGAAATCTGCACTATTTAACAGCTGGCATGCTCTTTTTATCCGCTGTGTTTATGATGATCAAATTATTTGTTCTGAAGGAAGAAGCTGAGCATCAGCCGCTTTCTTCACATCAACTGCTCATAAGGGGTATTATTTTAGGAATTGTATCCGGATTGCTGTCAGGTATGTTTGGTATCGGGTCCGCACCATTTATCCAAGTAGGACTTTTGATTTTACTGAGACTTTCCATTCGACAGGCAGTTGGCACGACAATGCTTGTCATTATTCCGATTTCCATCGGTGGTGGAATTGGATATATTACAGAGGGCTATGTTGATTTTATCTTGCTCATTCAAATTTTAATCGGAACAGTATTAGGCGCATATATTGGCGCAAAATTCACACGCCTTGCACCGAAGCTTTTATTGAAATCGGCTGTACTGTTAACACCTATTATTGCCGGTTTACTGCTGTTATTTTAATTTTATTTAGAATAAGAAAAGCCGATAACGTGATGTTATCGGCTTTTTGATTAGCGAATATATTGCGCTGGATTGACTGCATTTGATTTTGCGCCATTCCATAATCCTTTATGAATTTCAAAATGGAGATGCTGACCATGTGACTGGCCTGTATTCCCCATATATCCAAGGAATTGTCCTTGCTCGACTCTCTGCCCTGTGGACACACTTCTTGTAGATAGGTGAGCATATACCGTTTGATAGGTCTGTCCATTGATATTATGCGTAATGAATATTACATTCCCGTAGCTCGATGAGTAGCTTGAGTTCGTGACTGTTCCAGATGCAGCTGCGACGACAGATACTGTGCCTTTTGCTGCAATATCTAATCCAAAGTGGTTTCCGCCAGAACGTCCGCCAAAGCCAGATGAGAATCGGCCAGCAGCTGGTTTAACAAAGCCTGAGCTGCTTGCTGGTGTATCAGATACTTGATCTGAACCGCCACTTTGAGGTGTAGGTGCACTTTTTTCAGCAGCTGCTTGTTTCGCTTTCTTTGCTTCTTCCTTTTGGCGGCGTGCTTCCTCAGACTTCACAGCCGCTTTTTGGTTCGCTAAAATTTCTTGTTCATTTTCAAGTTTGCCTAATTCATCATGAGTATGATTCTTTTTATCTGTTACATTCCCTAAGATTTTCTCTTTTTCTTTTTGCTGTTTAGACAAATCCTTTTTCAACTCTTCTAGCTCTTTCAGAGATGTTTCAAGTCCACTTAGCTGATTATTTAGCTCTGCTTCTTTTTGCTCCACCAGCTTTAAATCATTTTCATGTTCTGTAATCATGTCTTTGTCTGCTTCGACAATGGTTGTGACAGCCCCAACACGACCGACAAAATCACTAAAGCTGCGAGCACCCAGCAGCACATCTAAATAGTTGATCGTACCGCCGCTTTTTTGCATCGAACGAATTCGATCTTTGAATATAGCTTTTCTTTTTTCAATTCGATCATTGATGACTTGAATGTCTTTTTTTAGTTTCTTGATCTCTTGCTTCGTTTGTTTGACTTCTTTTTCTTTTTCAGCGACTTTTTCAGTTGCAGCACTTACCTTGTGGTCAATCTTTTCAATTTCTTTTTTGAGCTTGGATTCTTTCTTTTCAAGCTTAGCCAGCTCTGATTTCTTTTTCTTCAAAGTTGATTCAGTCTTTGATGTTTTCTCTTCGATTTGTTGACGTTTTTGATCTAGGTCTTCATATGCGAATGCACGATTCTCGTTCCCTGGAATGTATAGCCACGTTGTTCCAATAAACGCTGCCATTCCAGCCATCATCAGCTTTCTTTTCAAAACGATATTCCCCTCCTATGACAACTGCCTGCATGAAGAGTCGACCGGATGAATCGGTTCAACCGGTCACATCTTCTAGCAAATTCTCGAGTGCTGCCATCAAAAATAGATTTATACTTTTAAGAATTTACGAATGGATGTCAAGCTGCCCCATACACCAATGATTGCACCGATCAATAGAAGGACCAGTGAAACTTGAAAGACAAATGGGTTATATGGAAGCATGGAAATAAATGAGCCTTGTACTCTTGGTGCCACCCAGCCCACTGCATATTGATATGTGCCAAGCAATAGAGCGATTGGTATAATGGAACCAAATACACCAAGCAGTAATCCTTCAATGAAGAATGGCCAGCGGATAAACCAGTTCGTTGCACCTACGAGTTTCATAATCTCGATTTCTTTACGTCTAGCAAAAATCGTAATTTTGATCGTATTAGAGATCAAGAACATAGCTGTAAATAAAAGCCCAATGATGAGCGCAATCCCTACATTTCGCGCCACTCCAACCACATTAAAGAGTCGGCTGACTTCTTCTTTTCCGTAGGTTACTTTATACGTACCTTTTAGGTTTTCTAATTTCTTCGCTACTTTTGGTGTATCGTGTGGATCTGATGTTTTCACAATAAACGCATCGTTTAATGGGTTTTCTTGATCAACAAGTCCCATGGATTGTCCATTTTCACCAAAGCTTTTAATCAGCGCTTTTAGTTCGTCATCTTTAGATGAGTACTTGACATCACTAATTTCAGGAATCTTCTCAATTTCTGCTTTTAATTCATCCTGCTGCTTTTGATTCGCCGTTAATTCGATTAACACTTTTACTTCTACTTCTTTTTCAGCATTCGATGCCATGTTGTTCAAGTTGAGCATAATCACAAGAAAAACCCCAACTAAAATCAATGTGACAGTGACCGCACTAATTGATGCAAATGTCATCCACGTGTTTCTTCCAAGTGAACGGAAGCTCTCACGTAAATGCCGCGAGAGAGTTTTAATCATAAATGCCGTACTCCCCTCTTGCTTCGTCACGCACAATCATTCCATCTTCGATTGCGATGACGCGTTTCTTCATGCTGTTTACAATTTCTTTGTTGTGTGTCGCCATGACGACTGTTGTTCCGCGGTTATTAATCTCTTCGAGTGTCTTCATGATTTCCAAAGATGTATCTGGATCAAGGTTTCCTGTCGGCTCATCTGCAATGACAACCTCAGGACTATTCACGATTGAACGAGCGATAGATACACGCTGCTGTTCACCGCCAGACAGCTGGTCAGGAAATTGTCGTGCTTTGTGCTTGAGCTGTACCAAATCAAGTACATCCAGCACTTTTTTCTTAATGATATGAGGCTGTTCCCCAATGACTTCAAGAGCAAATGCCACGTTCTCAAACACCGTGAGGGTTGGAAGTAGTTTGAAATCTTGGAACACTACGCCAATTTCTCTTCTTACGTAAGGAATTTCTTTTTCCTTAATTGAGGCTAAATCTCTGCTATTAATTAAGATTTTCCCTTTGGTTGGCTTCTCTTCACGATACATCATTTTGATGAAAGTGGATTTACCAGCACCACTGGGACCAACAACATACACAAACTCTCCTGGGTGGATAGAGACATTGATTCCATTGATCGCCTTTACACCGTTAGGATAGATCTTGTAGACTTCCTTCATTTCAATCATGTAATCACCTAATCTTTTCTTATTGCTGACTAACAGCTTATCATGATGTTTTGACACTTATCGTCAAAAAACGTTATGTATGGTCACGCACATACCCTTCGATACGTACAAGCAATTTATGTCCTTTTCATCCAAAAAGATGAAAAAAATGAATCGTCTAAATTTCAACAACTCCAATTATACGTCATGAATCGACGCAATGGTATTACATTTATATTTCAAAACTTATCGTTAAAAGGTAAAAACAACGTTTAAAACCGAAAAGTGTGTCTTTTTACCCTTATTTTTTAAATAAAATTTAATATAATGCGTTTTCATACTATTCAAAAGTCTTTTTCTACATATAAAAACAAAAAAACCTTGTCGATTAGACAAAGGTTTTATTTTTTCTCTGCAAGCCATTTTGCTACTTCTTTTGCTTGCTTCTCATCTACCATTCCGCTTGGCATAGAGCCTTTACCATTCTGTGCAATATCTGCAATTTGGCTTTCATTATATTTCTTCCCTACTTCTTTCAGGCTTGGTCCGCCTCCGCCAGATAGGTCTTTCCCATGACAGCCAATACAGTTTTGCTGATAAATTTCCTCACCACTGCTCACAGTTGAAGCACTTTTGCTGCCTTCTTTGTCACTGTCACTGCTGCTTGAATTACCTCCACAAGCCGCAAGAACAAGAAGCATCACTACAAACAGCATCATTAATCCGCTCTTTTGCATCAATTTCCCTCCCTTACAATCATTTGGTCAACGCTATTATATCCTTGTTTACGCCCTTTTAAAACCCTCACCAAGCACCTCTTTTGCATCCATTACGATGACAAATGCTGATGCATCGATTGCTTTCACCACTTGTTTCAACTTTGTGAATTGTGACTGTCCAACGACACACATTAGAATTGGACGGTCATGGTCGGTATATCCTCCGACTGCTGAGATTTTTGTGACACCACGGTCAATTTGATCAAATACTGCCTGTCTGACTTCATCCTCATGCCCTGTAATGATCATCGCCATTTTCGAATGACTGAAGCCGGCCTGTACGACATCAATCGTTTTACTTGAAATAAACACACCAATGACAGCGTACAGTCCCTCTTCAATCCCGAAAACAGTCATCGCAGCCAGTACAATTAGGCCATCCATCATCGCTAAACAGGTGCCAAGCGTGAGGCCTGTATATTTATTGATGATTTTGGCAGCGAGCGCCGTTCCACCTGTTGATCCATTTCCAAGGAACACGAGCCCTATACCGATCCCAATCACCACTCCGCCAAAAATGGCTGCTAAGAGCGCTTCATGTGTCACAGGTGCAATATGTCTTGTGACAAACACCATCAAAGGTAAGAAAATAGAGCCAACGAGCGTTTTCACGCCAAATGTACCGCCTAATAAATAAAAGCCAGCGATAAACAGCGGAATGTTGAGCCCCCACTGCACATATGCCGCTTCAAAGCCGAATGACTGCATAATCGTACTAATCCCGCTCACACCACCTGCGGCAATCTGATTCGGTAATAATAACGTATTAAATCCAATCGCCACAATGGCTGATCCGATTAAAATGAACAAGTAATTTTTTGCTTCAATCCATAATTGTGAATGTCCCTGCTTCATGTCTGTCTTCCTCCGTTACTTCTGAATGCACACCTATTTTAAGCCCTCCTATTACGAATGTAAATAACAGCCAAATGCAGTGCTAATGGATTAATACTTTATCACACAAACGGATCAGCGTGCTTGCCGTTTGGCATAGGAGCAAATGATGGTATATTTAATATGTACAAGAGAAAGAAGGGACATGCGATGAAGAAAATACTGAAGATCATAGGCATTACATTACTTGCACTGATCATTTTGGCTTTTGGTGCTTTCTATACATGGAGCCGCTTTACATACGGACCATCTGCCGCATTAAAAAAGCAAGTGAACATCGAGCAAGTGGAACATAAAAACGACATCTATACATTTGCATCAACAAAAAGCGATACGGGCATCATTCTCTATCCAGGAGCAAAGGTAGAACCACTTTCATACGCCTATATCGGGAATGAATTGATGAAAAAAGGCTACTCTGTCTTTATCCCTGACATGCCATTTTCGTTTGCGATTTTTCATACAAATAAAGCACAAGATATCATGAAAGATCATCAAACGATCAAACATTGGTATATTGGCGGTCATTCACTAGGCGGAACAGCCGCCGCTATGTTTGCAGAAAAAAATCAGCGCAAGCTCGACGGTCTTTTTTTCCTTGCGTCTTATCCAGCATCAGATGAGCTGAAATCATCGTCCTTGAACGTCCTCTCTATATCAGGTGAAAAGGATGGACTTGCGACACAAGAGAAAATCAAGCAATCGAAAACAAATTTGCCGTCTCAAACCGTTTATCATGAAATAAAAGGCGGGAACCATGCTCAGTTTGGCCTGTATGGTAAACAAAAAGGTGATCAGCCAGCGGACATTCCAGCCCTCACACAGCAAAAGGATATCATTCAGACGGTGCTTAGATGGCTAAAACCAGCAAAAAAACTCCCGTAATGGAAGGTTCAGCGTGTAGACAAACCCTCGCATTCGTTGTCAGTCCTGCGCGCTGGTGCTCACAAATGTCAAATTCGCCCCGTGCCAGTGCTCGTCCTTCCTAGACTTCAAAGGTTTTCTATCACGCCAAAAGAAGACAAAGGGCTAAAATAAAGATCATTTTAGCCCTTTGTCAACAATCTAAAGCTTCCGTAATGGGAGCTTTTTATTTTCACTTTTTCGTCGCTTCTAAAAACTCTTCAGCATCTGCTACAGCGAGGCTAATGGCTTCCTCCCAAAAGTCTTTTTGGGTAAGGTCGACACCTAAGTGCTTATAGGCCAAATCTTCTACTGTCATTGAAGCTGTATCCTTTAGTAATGCAATGTACTTTTCTTCAAACGAAGTACCAGCCTGCAAGGCCTTTGCATAAATTCCTAGTGAGAACATGTAGCCGAATGTGTACGGGAAATTATAAAACGGTACACCCGTGATATGGAAATGCAGCTTAGACGCCCAGAAATGCGGATGGTATTCATCTAGTGAGTCGCCAAAGGCTTCTTTCTGCGCTTCTACCATCAGCTCATTCAACCGGTCCGCCGGCACTTCTCCTTGTTTACGCTCTTCATAAAAGCGCTGTTCAAATAAGAAACGAGATTGAATGTTCATGAAAAAAGCTACACTTCGCTGCAGCTTATCCTCTAACAAGCTGAGGCGCTCCTCTTCATTTGCCGCTTCTTTTAATGAAGCATCAGCCACAATCATTTCTGCGAATGTCGACGCCGTTTCAGCTACATTCATCGCATATTTGCGATTAAGAATGCGAACATCCTGCATCACTTCCTGATGGAACGAGTGACCAAGCTCATGCGCGAGTGTCGCCACATTGGATGGACTGCCTGAGAAGGTCATAAAAATGCGTGACTCTCCGCTGTCAGGGAAATTTGTACAAAAACCGCCTACTCGTTTGTTCGGGCGATCCTCAGCTTCTACCCAGCGCTCATTAAAGGCCTTTTCTGTAAAAGCAGCAAGCTCTTCTCCAAATCCAGCGAAATGCTTCACAATAAAAGCAGCTGCTTCCTGATACGGATAGATCTTGGTCTCACTGCCAATAGGAGCCCCAACATCAAACCAGCTTAGCTTATCCACTCCAAGCATGTCAGCCTTTCGATGTAAATAATCAATGAATGGCTGCTTATGTTCATCAATCACAGACCACATGGCATCAAGGGTTTCTTGTTTCATCCGGCAAATATCAAGCGGCTCTTTTAAGATATGATCCCAGCCTCTTGCTTCATATACTTGCAAACGAAAACCTGCCAGATGATTGAGCGTACTTGCAAATAGATGTTCGTCCTGCGTCCATGCATGCTCTAGGTTATGATAAACAGCCTTTCTGACTTCACGGTCTGAATCATCCATCGCATTTTCCGCTTGGCCAACAGAGATCATCTGCGTTTCACCATGTTGTTCAAACGGAATCGTAATCTTATTCACTAAGCTAGAATAAAGCTCATCCCACGCATGGTAGCCATCAACGGCTAGCTTTTGAATCAATGTTTCTTGTTCAACAGGCAATTGATCCTTCACGCGCTCTCTGCGTTCATTTAATATGTAGCGAACATCTGAAAAGGTCTCTGAATTCATGAGATCCTCCCATTTTTCAGGAGAGATGGCAGCAAGCGCCTGATCAAACAGCGCAAGAATGGTACCTAAATCAGCTTCCAGTTTAGCAATCGTACCTCGAAGACTGCCAGCCTTCATATCCTTTGTATTTTGAGATTGAAGACAGGAAACAAATGAACCTGCTTGAGACAGTTTTTTATATGTGGTTTCATACGTGTCAAGGACAGACGTTAACCTATTTTCAATGTGTGTATCTTCTTTTGAAAAGGCATCGACCTTTTGTCGTAATTCATCTAATAGCTGCTGAATGTGTTGCAAGTATGTTTTAAATTCTGGTGAAGAGCTGCCTCCTTTAAAAAAGGCATCTAAATCCCACGTCTCTTGTAATGTTGTTAATCCCAAAATATTTCCCCCTTTATTTGCTAATTTCATCATACAAAGGATATAGAGTCAGTATGGCGTATGTATTCCTTTATATTCATTATATTTTCTCACAATAAAAAAAACCCGGCAAGAAGCCGAGTTTTTATGATAATTTCGAACGTAAGTAAGCATCGATAAATGAATCTAAATCTCCATCCATGACCGCTTGAACATTTCCCATCTCCGTATTGGTTCGATGGTCTTTCACAAGAGAATACGGATGGAATACATAAGAGCGAATTTGGCTTCCCCAGCCAATTTCTTTCTGCTCTCCTCTGATTTCATCCAATTCAGCCTGCTGTTCTTCGATCCGTCTTTGATAAAGTTTCGATTTCAGCATTTTCATCGCACGATCTCTGTTTTTGATTTGTGATCTTTCTGTTTGGCATGTCACCACGACATTGGTTGGAATATGTGTGATACGAACGGCAGAGTCAGTCGTATTGACGTGCTGTCCACCTGCGCCGCTTGCACGATACGTATCTACTTTGATATCTTCTGTTCGAATATCAATATCGATTTCTTCATTGAACTCAGGCATGACATCACAGGAAACGAACGATGTATGGCGACGGCCAGATGAATCAAAAGGAGAAATACGAACCAAACGATGGACGCCTTTTTCTGCTTTTAAGTACCCGTATGCGTTATGCCCTTTGATGAGCAGTGTCACAGACTTAATTCCTGCTTCATCACCAGGAAGATAATCAAGCGTTTCAACCTTAAAGCCTCTGCGCTCTGCCCAGCGAGTATACATTCTCAGAAGCATAGAACCCCAGTCCTGTGATTCAGTACCGCCTGCGCCTGGGTGAAGCTCGAGGATGGCATTGTTTTTATCATATGGTTCACTTAAGAGAAGCTGCAGTTCAAACTCGTTAAATTGCTTAGTTAAGTTCTTCAGCTCTTTCTCAAGCTCTACATGAAGCTCCTCGTCATAATCTTCCTTTAATAGGTCATGTGTCATTTGCAGCTCTTCATGAGATTCACTGAGCTCATGGTATGAATTCACATTATCCTTTAGTGCATTGGCTTCATTGATGATGCCTTGTGCCTTTTGCTGATCATTCCAAAAATCAGCCTCTGACATGGTCGCTTCGAGTTCTGCAATTTTGGCTTCTTTTGTTTCGAGGTCAAAGAGACCCCCTAAAATCAGCTAGCCTGCTAGCCATATTTTCAAGCTCTTGTCTAATTTCTACTAATTCCATATCCTTCACCTCATAGATGTATGGGGGCTAACATGAATAGAAAGAGGTTTTCACCTCTTTCCATTACTTATTCTGTCTTCCCATGACAATTTTTATATTTCTTGCCGCTTCCGCAGTGACATGGTGAGTTTCGACCAATGTCTACGACTTTACGTACCGGCTTCTTTTTCACTGTCTTCTCCTCATCACCCTCTTGAGGCTGATGAGCTGTTGTTTGACCTTGAACGACTTCTTCACGTTCTAAGTTGTTTTGGATTTCTGATTTCAAGACATATTTGGCCACATCATCTTCGATTGAAGCGACCATATGCTCAAACATCGCAAATCCTTCCATTTGATACTCACGAAGCGGATTTGTTTGTGCATACGCACGTAAATGAATCCCTTGACGCAGTTGATCCATTGCATCGATATGATCCATCCACTTTGAATCCACCGCACGAAGAACGATGACTTTTTCAAATTCTCGCATTTGTTCATCGCCATATGTTTCTTCTTTTGCATCGTATTTTTCTTTAATACGATCCATAATGAAGGAGGTGATTTCATCTGCTTCTTTACCATAAATATCCTTGACCGAAATGGCTCCTTCATCTAAATAGTTCGTGTTGATTAATTCAACAAGCCCATCTAGTTTCCATTCTTCAGGAAGCTCTTCTTTCGGCGTATAAGAACCAACAGCGCGCTCAATTGAAGACTGAATCATATTGATCACAATCGATTTTAAGTTATCAGAATCAATGACTTCAAAGCGCTGTTTGTAAATCACTTCACGCTGCTGACGAAGCACATCGTCATATTGCAGAAGCTGTTTACGGGAATCAAAGTTGTTCCCCTCAACGCGTTTTTGAGATGATTCAACGGCTTTAGACACCATTTTACTTTGGATAGGCGTAGTGTCATCCATGCCAAAGCGGTCAAGCATTGCCATCGTGCGCTCTGCACCAAATCGTCGCATCAATTCATCTTCCATTGAGAGATAGAATTGGGTAATCCCTGGGTCTCCTTGACGACCAGAACGTCCGCGCAGCTGGTTATCAATACGTCGTGATTCATGACGCTCTGTCCCAATTACAGCTAGACCGCCAAGCTCTTTGACGCCTTCGCCAAGCTTGATGTCCGTACCACGTCCTGCCATGTTGGTCGCAATGGTGACGGCACCCTTTTGACCAGCCTCTTCAATAATTTGTGCCTCACGCTCATGGTTTTTCGCATTTAACACTTGATGAGGAATCCCTTTATTTTTAAGCATCTTAGAAATAAGCTCAGACGTCTCAACCGCTACTGTTCCGACAAGCACTGGCTGCCCGGTCATATAGCGCTGTGCAACATCTTCAGCCACTGCTTTAAATTTACCTTCCATTGTGCGGTAAATTAAATCAGGTCTGTCATCACGAACCACTGGTTGATTGGTCGGGATTGTCACAACCTGCATGTTGTAAATGTTACGGAATTCTTCTTCTTCCGTTTTCGCTGTACCCGTCATACCAGAAAGCTTTTCATACATACGGAAGTAGTTCTGGAACGTAATCGTTGCAAGGGTCATACTTTCGTTCTGCACTTCGAGACCTTCTTTTGCCTCAATGGCTTGATGCAGACCTTCACTATAACGGCGTCCTTTCATTAGACGTCCTGTGAACGAGTCAACAATAACGACTTGACCTTCTTCAACGACATAATCCACATCTTTTTGCATCGCAACATGTGCCTTTAGCGCCTGGGCGATGTGATGGTTCAGTGCGACATGTTTAACATCAAATAAGTTCTCGATGCCGAATGCTTTTTCTGCCTTCGTCATTCCGCTTTCTGTCAGCTGTACACTTTTTGTTTTAATATCGTATGTGAAATCATCTTCTATTTTTAATGTACGAACAAATGCATTCGCTTGTACGTAAAGCTTTGTAGATTTCGCAGCTTGTCCAGAAATAATAAGAGGTGTTCTCGCTTCATCAACTAAGATGGAGTCAACCTCATCAATCACGGCATAATGAAGCGGTCTTTGAACCATTTGCTCTTTGTAAAGCACCATGTTATCTCGTAAATAGTCAAAGCCAAGTTCATTGTTTGTTGAATACGTAATATCAGCAGCATATGCTTCTCTTTTTTCATCTTTGTCTAAGCTGTTTAAGTTTAAGCCAACCGTTAAGCCAAGAAACTCAAAAATCTTGCCCATTTCCTCTGCATCACGGCTTGCCAAATATTCGTTGACTGTCACAATGTGGACGCCTTTTCCAGAAAGAGCATTTAAATAAACAGGCATTGTTGAAGTCAACGTTTTACCTTCACCTGTTTTCATCTCAGAGATGTTGCCTTCATGAAGCGCGATCCCCCCCATGAGCTGCACCTTAAATGGGAACATTCCTGTCACGCGGCGTGATGCCTCGCGAACCGTTGCAAATGCTTCAACCAACAGGTCATCCACGGATTGTCCCTTTTCAAGTTTTTCTTTAAATTCGTTCGTTTTATTTCGTAAAGCCTCGTCAGATAATTTCTCAAAATCTTGAGCAAGAGCTTCAATTTCATTTGCTTTTTTTTCATATTTGCTGATCGTACGTTTCGTAGGATCAAACACTTTGTTTAAGATTCCAAGCATATAATAACGCTCCTCTATTTCATGCAATTTTTCGGCATGTCCAAAAGATTGACAGGTCCATATTTACCTGCATTTATCATACCATACCTTCCTTCATTTCCAAAGAATTTGCAATGATTTCGCACAAAAAACCCGCCCCTCATGGAGGGAACGGGTTTACTTTTTTTAGGTTGTTTTTAGATCAGATTAAGCGTTCGGCTCAATCAGTCCATATTTTCCATCATTTCGGCGATAGACTACATTGGTCAAATTTGTCTCAGCATTTGTGAAGACGAAGAAACTATGACCTAACATGTTCATTTGAAGGATGGCCTCTTCGCTATCCATCGGTTTTAAATTGAAACGTTTTTGTCTGACGATTTCTGTTTCATCAATTTCTTCGTCATCTTGAACAGCTACATCAGCCGTCCCATTTCCTCCAGCAAATAAGTGCTTTTTGGCACCTTGCTCTCGGAATTTACGGTTTACTTTTGTTTTGTGTTTTCGAATTTGACGTTCTAATTTACTGGCTGCTAGGTCTACTGCATTGTACATATCTTCATTATGCACCTCAGCTCGAAGTGCTAGATCAGTCATTGGAATGGTAACCTCAACTTTAGATTCTTGATCATTGTAAAACTTCAAGTTCACGTTGACTGAAGCATCTACGTCTGTCTCAAAATAACGCTCCAGCTTTCCAATTTTTTTCTCGACATGATCTCTTAGTGCAGGTGTTACGTCGATGTTTTCTCCTCTGACATTGTAATTCATGTAAAGAACGCCTCCTTTAAAATTAAGGATATGTAAACCTATTTCTACTTTTCCCTCCTTTTCTCCTGCTCAAACGTAAAAAAAATGTGAATTTTTATTGAAATTTGTCGAATTTTGCGGTGCGTCAACTGTTACTTGATAGGTGATGAATATATATTCGGCTCATTCTTGAAAAAGACCAGCGCACATTTAAATGGTGAAAGATGATATTGATGTTTTCAGCGATTGAGATAAGGTTTTTAAGTCCTCCGCCGCTGCTTGCATTTCTTCATTTGCTGCCAATGATTCTTCAACAGCCGCAGACATGTACTCCGTCTCTTCTGAATTGCGTTTGGCTCCTTCTTCAATGACTTCAACCGTCTGAGATATTTCCTCTGTACTAGCTGAAATCTCCTCTGCAGTGGCTGAAAGTTCCTCTGCTTTCATCGAAATATCACGAATAGATTCCAGGATTTCATGAAAGCTCTGTTCTGACAATTGCGATACTTTCACACCTTCTGCTACATCCTGCTCAACCTTTGTCATCGAATGTGATGATTTTTCAGTATCTTTGTTCACGTTCGCGAGCAATTGACTAATTTGATCTGTCAGCTGACTAGATTCTTCCGCCAGTTTCCTCACTTCATCTGCTACCACCGCAAAGCCTCTCCCATGCTCTCCTGCTCTTGCCGCTTCAATAGCAGCATTTAAAGCAAGCAAATTCGTTTGATCAGCGATGGCATGGATATGACCTAACAAATCTTCAATGCCTGTAAACTGGGCTTGTACATGAGCCATTGTGGAATGGTGCTCGTTCACAGACGCTTTGATAGAGCTCATTTGTTTTACGAATTGCTGAATAAGCGCTGCACCCTCTTCAGCCTTTTCAGTCACTGAAATTGAGTGACCCGAAACATCGGATGTGTGTTCAGCTGCATTTTGCATACCAGTCGAGACTTCTTGAATGGCAGAAGCTACTTTTCCGACCGCGTCTGATTGTTCACGTGAAGCTTCACTGACCTGTTCAATCGAGCTAGATGTCTGCTCACTGGCCGATATGGTTTGATGAATCGTTTCCTCAAACTGAGCAGCAGAATCAGCTAATTGTCTTGATCCATGTTGCACCTGTAAAATGAGCTGACGCAAATGCTTTGTCATTTGATTAAAAGCAGTACCGAGTTGACCAATCTCATTTTTAGAGGTCACTTCAATCTCTTCAAGTGTAAGGTCACCATCTGCCATCCTTCTCGCAGCATTTGTGACAGACACAATCGGCTTTGTCATACGATAAACGAATCTTGTCCCAATCAACAAAAAGCCAACAATAATGACCGCACTAACTAGAATGAGAGTGAATAGTAATTGATTACTGTCTTGGTTGAGCTGATTGATTTTTTGGTCACGTTGCTTCAACTGGGTTTGAGCAAATTCTTTTGTAAAGGTATGTATTTCTTGTTCGATAGGTTGTAATTCTTGATTGAGGCGTGTGTTAAATTCTTTTTGATTTTGCATATTCAATGAATTAAATAGTCGGTTTGTTGAGGTGTAGTAGAGATAATTCTTTTCTGAGATTTGATCTAATAGATTTTTTGCTTGTTTGACAGAGCTCATTTTTGTAGCTTCCGTTGTTTTCTTATTAATCTCTTCATATGTTTGCTCAATTTTCTGTAAATTTTCAGCATCTTGCACGACAACATAGGTTTTGATTTGTGCTTCCTGCTTTTGCAAAAGCGCCTCTAATTCCAGTGAGGTCTGATAAAGCTTCACTTCTTTACTGAGGAGCGTCTTGTAGGATTGATCTGTTTTGTAATAGATAAAGCTTGAGAATCCTAAAATACTGACAAACAATACACATATGACAATAAGCCCAAACAAAAATTGATTTTTTAGTCTCATAATTTCCTCCGAAAGTCTGAATTGAACAAAAATTAATGAATGACATACGGCCTCATACAGGCATGTATTTCATCCATCCACTTTCTATATTCAGGTATAAAATATGCTTTAAGGAATGATTGGAAGTGTATTGAAGGGAATGTATAGAAAGCTAGTATATCAAAACTTAAAAAAATTTGATCAAACGAACGAATCGTTTTGGCAAAGTGCTCATTTTCTATAATTGAAAGCAGAAGGGGATGTGTTGTTTCTAAATGAAAGAAGGCATGGATCAGATCATTAAAGATCCGATCCCCTTCTGTTTTAGCAAAATCCTTCTCAATTTCATCTAAATATTTTAGACTCTCTTCTATCGTAAATAGAAGTTCATAATATGTGGTTAATAAAATATAGTCATCTGAACGATACGCCACAGGTCTCACCTAATTATTTCCGTTTATCGTAATATACGCCGTCACTCGTCATAGGCTGGTATGGATTTTGATAATTCAGCTGTTTCGTTTTCTTTTTTTGAATGGCTTGAATATCTGCTTTGATCCCATTTTGGATCACAGTTAATTGCTTCGCCATCTGTTGATCTGTTTGGATGATTTCTTTGATTTTTTCTTTTTCTTGATCCGTCAGCTCATGCTGAATATCTCTCATTAATTCGTCTCTCTCAATTAAAAAGGCATCAAAGTCTTCAACCAAGGTGTCACTTTGCGGATTTGCCGTTATTTCGGCTGCCATTTTTAATGTTTGGTCATGCAGCTGGTCCACAATACTCATAGAGATCCCCCGATAGAGTGGTGGCGCCCTTTTCGATCGGTTTGAATAACTTCCTTCCACGCATCACGAAAATCAGTTACGTATTGCTCTACTTCATTCAACATCTCTTCGTCATTTTGAAGATTGGCTTCAATCAGTCTGCGATAAATGTAATCATACATACTTGCCATACTATTTGATACGTCATAAGAACGATTTAAGGTGACATTTAATTCTTGAATGATGTTTTGAGCCTTTTTCAGGTTCACATTTCTCGTTTCTGCATCCTCTTTTTGAATGGCATACTTCGCTAGTCTAATGAACTTTAAGCAGCCTTCATAAAGCATAAGCGTCAACTCGGCAGGTGTTGCAGTCTCAATAGAATTTTTCTGATAGGCGGCATAAGGGTTCTGAATTGCCATATGTTATAAACCTCCAATTATTGTCCAAGCAGTTGAGAAAGATAGCCAGATTGGTTGTTTAGCTTTTGAATCGCGCTATCCATGGCGCTAAACTTTTTGTAGTAGCGGGTTTCCACCATTTTTAAACGATCTTGGAATGTATCCATTCGTTTTGTTAAAGAATCAAGGTCCTTACCAAGTCCGTATTCCTTTAATTCCATCGTTGTGCTTCCCGCCTTTGTTTGAATGCTCTTCGTGAAGGCAGTTAAGGAATTTTTGACACGATAAATGATTCCTTGTTCTTGATATTGCTGTTGTGCTTTGTCTTTATCTTTTGAATCCACATTTAAACTACCCGAGATGAACATTTGTCTGACTTTCTCCGGGTCTTCTTCAATGGCTTTTCTTAATTTCTCTACTCCATTTATATCCTTACTAAATTCCAGCTTTCCACCATCTTTATACTTGGATGATGTCTCAATACCGATTTGTGTGAGCTGAATTTTATTCGCATCACTTGTCGTAATATTAGCATATAAATCACTTCTTATTTTAGAAGCACCAGATCGTAAAATGGAATCACTTCTCAGCAAGCCAGACTTCGCGGTCTTTTCCCATAGCTCTATTTCTTTTTCAGACATCCCTTTTTTCTCTTCAGCCGTTAATGGTTGATAGTCTCTGTTTTTCTTTTCATTGACTTTACCATTAATTTGCTCAACGAGCTCATTGTATTTATCAACAAATTGTTTAATTTTATCAAAGATTGCATCCACATCTGTTGAAACGTTTAAGCTGACAGGCTTATCGGTTGTCCCTTTAAGCTCGTACGTAATACCAGCCTGCTCAAATATATTGTTGTTATTTTCCATTTTTAGACCATTAATCTCGTATTGCGCTTTTTGTCCTTGAGTCGTCGCAACTAATTTGTTATCTCCATCCACTTGGAAGCCTAATTGAGTGAAGAATGAAGCTGAATTACCATCAGCTGCTTTAATGCTGACACCTTCACCTGTTGTCCGAGAAGTAAGAGCGATTGTATCCACGTAGTTCGTTCCATCAAAGATCTGTCCTTTGTAAGCTGTCACACCTAATTGCGAGTTGTTTAGCTTTGACACAATGTTATCAATTGTATCGGTATCAGAAGTATTGATCGTCACCATTTTCGGTTTTGTCGAATCTGGTGTCGTCACCTCGAATGTAAACGTGCCATTTGCAGGTGTAAAACCAGAAGTACCAGACGATTTGAAGACAGAAGCTGTCGCTAGTTGGGTGACATTGATTGAGCCAGAGGCAGCATTTGTTGATCCAGTTGCTGTGACAGCAGATTCATTTGAGCTTGTCACTTTTTTGGCGCCATATGTAGTTGGACGCGTTAAGTTTAAACTGTTGATCAAATCATCTAATTCTTTGATCTTCGAATTGACCTCGCGATAGCTGTCTCTTTGCCATTCAAGTGTTTGTTTCTGGCGTGTCATTTTATCAAGTGGTGCTTGCTCAGTTTTCATTAGCTTTGATACGATTTCATCAATATCAAACACATTTGAAAATCCAGTAATTCGATTGACCATTTTTTATGTTCTCCCTTCACTTACATTCTTTTATCTACAAATAAACCGACAATTTCTGTCATTGCCGCATAGAAATCAAGCCATTCCTTGGAAGGAATTTCTCTAATGACTTCTTCTGTTTGGTTATCTACGACTTTGACATAATATTCATTGAGTTTTTCATGTAATTCAAATTGCAGATGAAATTGAGTGGGTTCAATCAGCTTGTTTGCTCCTTGAAGCGTTTTTTCAATTTCTTCTTTTGAAACGACCTTGCCATTTGCTTGTAAATCAGAGTTTGCATTGTCATTCTGGTTATTAGAAACACGGGTTTGAAATGCATCGATAATTGGCTCTAGCGATGTCAACTTACCAACAGACATAGTTATTCAGCTCCTGTGCTTTAATCTACCTTTTATATCGGCTTTGAATTTTCAAATTAAATATAGATGGACCGATTTGTTAAAGTTTCATATAGATGGTGAACATCCACACAGAAACGTGGAGAAGGATAGCTGAATCAGATAAAAAAATCCTCACTTTTTTTGTGAGGATATTTGAGAGAGGAGATCTACGGATAAACTCGCAGCACGACTGTTCTCTTCCTGAATAGACAGGTACACTTCTTTCCTGTGAATATCAATGTGCTTAGGAGCTTCAATCCCGATTTTCACTTGATCGCCTTCGATCGAAATAATCTTGACTTCAATATCATCGCCAATTTGAATCGACTGGTTTAATTTACGCGAGAGAACTAACATGAGGATGCCACCTCTAACAAATGTTTTGTATGATAGGCTGAATCATGCAAAATCACCTGCTTGGCTTTCATGTTTTTCCGGTTCACAATAATAGGCGCTCTTAAATTGGCTGTCGTTTTTTCAATAGAAGATTCCATTGTTAAAATCACCATAACTTCCACATCATTGGCATCTTCTACTTCTAGAATATCTACGACCGTTTCGTCTAGATCGAATTCATATTGATTGAAGAATAAAAACGGACTGCTGACAATAAAGCCTAACTCTGCGTTTTTCAATGATTGAAGAACTAAAAATGGAGACTCTTCTGATAAAGGTAAAATGACAAACTGTTTTTGATCCAGAAATCCTGGTATTCCATTAGAGAAGTTGATGATTTGCTCCTCTTTGATTGTCACTTCACCATGGTATTTTGTTTGAATGATCATAATTCACGACCTTTTTCATTTTTCTTAACTATACCTTATCACCATTTTGGCCCGTTTCGTCAACTTCTATTTTTAAATCTGGGTATTGTAACATATCAATATTGACCTTACCTGGCTGGTAGTTAACGATTGGTTTATGAGGCGTTGCCTCTATAATAGCTTTTTGAGGCTCCACTTCAATTTGAAGATCAGATGGCTGATAGTGAATTTTCACACTAAAGAATGAAGGGATCACACCAATATTGAATTGTTTGGCTGGAGGAGTGCCATTGATTTTGGCAAACTCGGCAATTGCATTCCCACCATTCTCGATCTTGATGAGTTCACTGCCTTCTTCCGCTCTTCGGCCCATTCCCTCTCCAACAGCACGTTTCCCCTCAGCTGCCCATTCTTCAGAACGCCTAAAAATCGACTTGATATCCATATCGGCAAA
This sequence comes from Bacillus sp. FSL R7-0672, assembly GCF_038601465.1. NCBI lineage: Bacteria > Bacillati > Bacillota > Bacilli > Caryophanales > Bacillaceae > Bacillus > Bacillus sp. FSL R7-0672. The sequence goes on from NZ_CP152010.1 coordinate 3,168,604, forward strand.
TGCTTCGGTTTGATCTATTGTTAATTTTGACGGTGTCCTTGTCATATTCATGACGGCTCTGGGCTGCTGAATCTCAAGGTCTGCTCTTGGCTGCTCTACTTCTTGCCGAGAAGGAGTTGTCGACATTTGCAGCTTTGCATAGGTTTGTTGCATTAACAATCTAGGGATTTGCATATAGGTACACCTCCATGATGCAAAAAAGCACCCAACGGATGCTTTTTATTATCTTAAGAAATCAACAAGGGATGGCTGAATAACTTTAGCCGTCGTTGCTAAAGCAGCTCTATTCACAACCTCTTGTTGAAGAAGATCAATAATTGCTTTTTCACTTTCTACATCTTCATTATCTGATTTGGCATTTTTTAGTACTTCGAATTGTGAAGTCAAGCGACTGCCTACTAAGTCAACACGATTTGAACGGGCTCCTAAGTCCGAGCGCTCAGCACTCATCACTTCTTTAAAGTGATCGATACTTCCTAACGCATCATCAGAATTTGCGAACGTTCCATTTTTCAATGAGTTTTCTAAATTCGTCAGCATTTCAATGACATTTTGACCGCTGGCAGACTGTCCACCAAACGCTGAAATTGGATTTGAGTTCACATTTAAAGTGATACCATCAGAAATGTTCGACTTAACAGAATTTGCATCTGTATAGTTTTCAAAGTTAAACGTAAACGTACCATCTGCGTTCTCAACAACTGGTTTGACATTTGTATTTGTTCCATTAAATACGAACTTACCTAACATCTGAGTGTTCATCGCGTCAATGATTTGTTTCTTCATCTGGCCAATTTCTACTCCGACAGCTGCTAAATCTTCTGGCTGCTTTGTTCCATTAGCCGCATCAAGCACTTTATCTCGTACATTTGACATAATATCAATGATTTCAGTGACACTTGTTTCAGATGTATCAATCCAGTTCTGTGCTTCATTTAAGTTTTTTTGATATTGATCATTTCGAAACATTGCTGTGCTATATTGAAGGCTTTTTACTGCTGCAACGGGATCATCAGACGTTTTTGTGAAACGTCTCCCTGTTTGTGCTTGCTCATTTATTTTAGAAAGTTTTTCATAACTTTTACTAATATTACGAAGTGAGTTTTGAGAAATCATACCTTGTGTGACTCGCATCAGTTATACCTACCTTCCTACGACACCCATGCCGTTTATTACTTTATCCAATATTTCATCTTGTAATGTCACAACTCTCGCAGCTGCATTATATGCATGCTGAAATTGGATCATATTCGTCATTTCTTCATCAATGGAAACAGCACTCGTCGACATTCTACGCTCATTGGCTGAATTGACAAGAGCGGCTGAACTGCTTTCTAGCGTTATGTTCTTTTTCCCTTGAATTCCCATCTCAGCAATGACATTTTGGTAGTAATCCTGGATCGTCGTTGTATTGCCGCCGATTGGTACCTTTAAGTCTTGAATACCAGCTAATTTCGTAGCATTCGAACCGTCACCTTGTGTTTGATTGATAGATGCTGCAATATTATCTGTTGATGCTAAAATAACATCACTCACTTTGATACGAGCAGCTAAACCTTTATTCAGATCATTATTATTCTCGATATCAAAAAAGTCTTGTCCACTTGTGCCATTTAATGTGTACCCCTGCTTATGCACATCATTAAATGTATCCATGAAGACTTGTGCTACTTCATCAAGCTCTGCAAGCATGTCTGGATACATGCCTTTTTCAGCACCATTTGACATGTAGCCATAAGCCTCAACAAGTGCTTTTACTTTACCATTCACTTGAAGCTGATCTGCTGCAATGGTTGTTGTTCCGAATTGAAGTGAGTTAACAAGTCCCGTTGTATTATCATAGGAGATTTGCAGTTCAGATTTTTCGCTTGTAATGCCATTCAAAATCGTTCCAGCAGATTGTCCATTTGCACCGATAATGTCGATGTTAACAGTTCCTTCTGCAATTTTGAGTGCATTCCCGCCAGATGGATTGTAGCTCACTTTAATATCAACAAGTGAAGATAATTGATCTACCAACGCATCACGCGTATCATATAGATCATTTGGAAGATACCCGTTTGGTTCAACTGCTGCAATTTGTTTGTTCACTTCATCTATTTGAGATAAAATCGTGTTCACATTTTTGGCTGTTGAATCGAGTTCTGTTTTTAAATTCTTTTGTATCGTTGTTAAAGACGAATTAAGTAGACGGAATTGATCTACTAAAGCCTGTGCACTTGTTTTAACAACTGTACGCGCAGACGCTGTATCGGCATTTTTTGTTTCGGATAGGACCTGTAATGATTTCCAAAGGTTATCAAAAGCTCTGTTTAAGCCTTCATCCGTCAAATCATTCATAACTCCCTCCATTTGCGAAAGGGCATCAGATTTTGTTGAGTAGTAAGACAAGTTATTGTTATGATCTCTGAATTGCAGATCTAAAAAGCTGTCTCGAATTCTTTCAACGGTTCCAACTTGAACTCCTGTCCCCATTTGGCCATACGTCTTGCCGTCATAAACTGAAATGACTGGATAAGGATTATCTGCTTTAAAGGTAACTCTTTGTCTTGAGTAGCCATCTGTATTTGCATTGGAGACGTTGTTTGATGTGACATAAAGCCCTGCACGCTGGGCTGTGATTCCTCTTTTTGCCGTTTCTAGTCCCATGAATGTAGAACCCATTGGTATCCTCCTTGTTTACGCCTTTGAATCAAACAAAGCCCTCTGCTGTTTAGGCTTTGAACTCTCAAGACCATTTTGTCCGTAATTCATATTTTCTTTATTAGGGTTAACGAGATCGAATGTCAGTGAAATAAATTGAAGCGACTGCTGAATGAGCTGTTTGTTCAGTTCATTTACATCTTTCAGTTCCACCATGATGTCATTTAATTTGTCATATAACGAAATGAGCTCTTCTTGATCCGAACCTTCAGCCTTTTCGATACACGCGGTGATGGTTGGGGGTTCATCACTTTGTAAAAATTGAACTGTCGCTTCAATTCTTTTTTCTTCTAATTGAGAAATGGCCTGAATATATTTTTGCTCTAAATTCAGAACCTCTGAAAGAGCATCAATCTCATTACTTTTCAGCATTTCTGTTTTATCCTTCGACAGCTTCAAAAGCTGTTCATGCAATCCATAGAGACGATGCAGCTCTTCAATGATTATTTTAACTGACATTCACGCTACTCCCTTTTGTTATTGTTGTTTATAAAAATTCAGCATTTTATCAGCAATGCCCTTTGTATCTACTTGATATGTTCCGGCTTCAATGCTTTTTTTAATTTGGTCTATTTTATCTTGGCGTTCTTTCATGATATTCGGTACCTTTTGCATTTCGATTGCCTTTTTAGAAATTTCGACTTTATCAGTTGATTTTGCTTGATTTGATTGCAACGTTTGTTTCTCATATGTTTTCTTGTAAGGATTTACTGGTTGTGTTCCATATCGATTAATTTTCACGGGATTCCTCTCGCTTTCCGTTACAGTCTGTCTTGATTCTATCCATTTTATCGACCAAACTGCAACTTAGTTTAGGGAATCAATCGTTTTTAGGATTAATGGCATAATAGGTGTCTTTTTTCCTAGATTCAATCTCCCTTTTACGCTCTTCTTCTTGGTTCATTTGACTCATTTGCGAATGAATGTCCTGTTCACATTGGTTGCACAGCTTGTTTTTTCTGATCGGTTGGCCACATCTTTCACAAGGATAGTTGATATTCGGAAATTGGCTAATTTGAAGTCTTTTCAAACGGATAAATTTCAAGATTAATTCTTCATCAACTTCTGTTGCATCTACTATTTCAGCAATGGTTGATTGTCTATTACTTTGCTTTCGCAAGAATTTATAAACGATATCAAAAGAACGTTCTTCTTCTTCAAAGCATTTGTTACAAACCGTTTGGATGGTCGTTTTTAAAAACAGCTGATTACATTGCGGGCAGTTTGCCAATTGATTCATAACCAAAACCCCTTACGTTATTTTCTCTTCTTATTATCGGTTAATTATCCTGAATTTTAACTACGGATCAACGTAAAAGAGGAAACACTTTTGGCACCTGCTTCTTTTAAAATTCTCGCCGCATCATAAATGGTGGCCCCTGTTGTATAAATGTCGTCAATTAAGATAACATCCCTTTGAACGATCGCATCTGTCTGTTTGATTTGAAACATTCCTTTTTGATCTAAACGTTCATTTTTCTTTTTCTTGGACTGTTTGGTTTGATGTATTTTCACAAGTGGCTGAAGGATCGGCTCACCAATCAAGGAAGCAAGTATGACGGACTGATTAAACCCTCTTTCCTTTAGTCTTTCTTTACTTAAAGGAATCGGGATCAGCACAGGTTCTTTAATTGAAAAAGAGCGCTTAAATACTACTTGGACATCTTGTTTAAAAAGCTCAGCTAAAGCTGTATCACCTCGAAATTTAAAGCGGGAAAGGACCTCTTTCATCAAATCGTTGTAAGCATAGACAGACCTATTTTTCACAAGTAATGAAGTAGAATCAGGGCGTTCTTTCCACCTGGAACAGTCTTGACATAATTGATCGCTCGACTGTGCTCTCCCGCAGGCTGGACAAATCGGGCGTTGAATTTTTTCTAGGTGATGCTTACATGCTATACATAGACGATCATCATTTAATAGAAGTAATGATTTCCATGTAAAAGAAGCGACAAAATGCCCCTCACAAATGAGGCAGATCAATTGTTATCCTTATTTATCGGCAGACGATTTTCGCATCTTGGAAATGCGGAGACCTTTGAAGCGGCTTCTGTGAGAATGACCAGCATGGCCGTATTCTTCTGTTTGTCCACCATATCAGATTTACTGTAAGATATTTTATCGATATCTGTTATATACTGAGGCTTCACTTGATTTAGTGAAATCGCTAATACATCTTCTATACACTTTTCACAGTGACAAATCATGTTTAATTGGTTGAGATATTGATAGAGGATTTCCTTGAGTAGTGTTTCTTTTGCATTGAGCAGCATATTTGTCTCTCCTGCCATTTGTGTATTGTGAATATAAATGTACCATGAAATTTAGTTGAACCTACATTATTTTTCGGAGAACTCTTTTTCAGCTGTATCATTCATTTTTACAATATGCTTCTTTGCTTGTTTCATACTTCTCGTTAAACCAAAATGAAAAAAGAAAACATCTCCTTTAAAAAAATCGGGATGTCTACCTGCTCTACCAGAAATCTGAACAAGTGCACTTTCTGTAAAGATAGTAGATTCTGCACCTAGTACCCCTACTTGCACATTTGGAATGGTTACGCCTCTTTCTAGAATTGTGGTTGTAACTAGTACATCGTATTTGTCATCTCTGAATTGCTGGACCTTTTGTTTCCTGTCCGGATCATCAGCAGACACCCCTTCTACATTTAAGTGGTGCTTTCTAAGAACCTTCGTTACCTTCTTCATAGTAGAAATAGAAGGAACAAAAAGTAAAACCCTTCTCTTTTTTGTAATATGTTTCTGCATCCAATTCATTACTTTAGGTGGGAGCTGATTCTTTTTTAATTTCTTCTTCCAATGTCCAATCCATTGAAAGGATGGGACCGGTAAAGGCTGTTGGTGAAAGCGCAGAGGAATTTTTACGGCTTCTAGTTGTCCACGAGATACATCTCTTATCATTTTCTTAGACGGCGTCGCACTTAAATAAACCCTAACCCCTTTCTTTCTCATTGCCTTTAAAACAGCAAATTGGAGACGTTCATCGATTGAATAAGGGAAGGCATCGACTTCATCTATAATGAGCACATCAAATGCATGTTTATATCTCATCAACTGGTGAGTTGTAGCGATTACTAACGGTGCTATTTGGAACCTTTGAGGACTTCCTCCATAAAGAACAGCTATTTTCATTCCTTGAAAAGCTTTTTTAAGCCGCGGCTCTAGTTCAAGTACAACATCAGTTCTAGGTGTCGCAATGCAGACACTCATTCCTTGATGTAAGGCATATTCTATTCCGTGAAAAAGCACCTCTGTTTTCCCTGCCCCGCAAACTGCCCAGATGAGTAGATCAGATTTGTGTTTTATCGCTTCTATCAATTTTTCTGACGCTCTTTTTTGTCCTTTAGACAGGTCTCCCTGCCATGTTAATTCCGAGTGACATGCTTCTTCCATTTGTGGACCCGTCCATTCATAAAGAAAGCCACATTCCGTTGTTTTCCCCATCATGATGCATGATCTACAATACACACAATCTTTTTGACACTTGTCACACGGAGAGTGGGCAAAGTACCGATTTTTTGATACACCACATCTGCAGCAAATAAGACCATTTGCTTTCCTCTCAATAGCAGGTGTTCGGATAACTAACCCTTTCTCCTCCAGCCAATCCAAATCAGACTGTGAGCATCTTGTTTCAGCAGTAAGCAGGTGGCGTGACTGCAGGTGTTGCCCTAGTTCCATTGCTTTGTCCATGTTCAATTTCAACAAACACCTTTCAACTGATGTTTGCCTATTATGCGCAAAGACATGACCTTTCGTCCAACAGCTAAAAAAGAAAAACAAAACCCCTTTTCTAAGAGAAAAGAGGTTTTTAGGATTTATTTAATCACCCAGCCAAGAGCTAAAGAGCCTTCGCCTAGATGAGTGCCGATTACGGCACCAAAATAGCTTTTATAAAATTCAACATGAGGATATTTTTCTGATAAGTGCGCAATCAAATCGTCTACTTCTTCTTCTCTATTACCATGTATCACTGTTGCTCTCATCGGGACACCACGCGATGCATCTTCATCAAATAGTTCAAACATACGTGAAATGGCTTTTTTCCGTGTACGAATCTTCTCAAAAGGGACAATTAGCTTGTTGTCAAAATGCAGTATAGGCTTTACTTTTAAGAGGCTCCCAATAAAAGCCTGAGCACCATTTAATCTGCCGCCTCTTTGTAAATGAGTTAAATCGTCTACCATAAAATAAGCTCTCTGATTCTCTTTCAGGTAATTGAGATGAGCTAACACTTCTTCTGGAGAAGCACCAGCTTGGATTTTTTCAGCAGCTTCTATCACATAAAAACCTTGCGCCATACAGCTAGTTTCTGTATCAAACGGATAAATGTCAATTCCGTCAACTAGGTCATTTGCTGAGGCTGCACTATTATATGTTCCACTAATTCCGCTAGAAAGGTGAATACTAATCACGGCATCATATGTTTCACTTAGTTTTTCATATAATTCTATTAGTTCACCGAAAGCAGGCTGAGAGGTGGTTGGAAGGTCTTTATGCTTTTTGACTTCTTCATAATATGTCTTCCAATCCATTTCTATTTCTTCACGGTATGATTCGTTGCCAAAAATGACATTGAGAGGGATCATATGAATATGATGTTTATCACGCAGCTCTTGTGGTATATAAGCAGTACTGTCTGTTACAACGGCTATTTTCATTCTTAAATACCTTCCTTATCCGTTAAGTTGCTCTTTTTTATTTTCAAAGAATGATCATTGTTGTTCATTAGGTTTATAATAGTAATCAAAAAAGCCTGCCTAATCAATAGGCAAGCCCGTTATATCCGAAAAAGACTCCTTATCTACCTATCATTTCTCTCCAATTGACATGTGAGAGAACCAAAAACAGGCGAAAAAGGAGTACTTGTCCGGAACATTATCTCATTTCTACCCAGCCGTTCTTAATTGCTACAACAACAGCTTGTGTACGGTCGTTTACATTCATTTTTTGTAAAATGTTACTCACGTGGTTTTTGACTGTTTTCTCACTAATAAAGAGCGACTCACCAATTCCTCTATTGCTCTTTCCGTCAGCTAACATTTGAAGTACTTCGCACTCACGTCTCGTTAAGATATGAAGTGGTCTGCGAATTTCAGGATATACTTCATGCTGTGGATGTGCTGAAACGCCACTAGTCGCTAGGCGTCGGAATTCATTTACTAAGTTATGAGTAACTTTCGGATGTAAATAAGATCCTCCGTCAGCTACAACTTTCACTGCTTCAATGAGCGTGTCTGCATCCATTTCTTTTAACAGGTAGCCTCTTGCTCCTGTTTTCAATGCATGTGTCACATAGTTTTCATCGTCATGAATAGATAGAATAATGACTTTTGATTCGGGATAAAGCTCAACTAGCTGCTTTGTAGCCTCTACACCATTTACATTCGGCATATTAATGTCCATAATGACAACATCCGGATGATAGTGTTCTACGATACGTGCAGCTTCGTCTCCGTCGTCTCCTTCTGCAACTACTTCAAAAGTAGGTTCAAAATCTAAAATCCGTTTGACACCTTCACGGAATAATTGGTGATCATCAATAATTACAATATTTACTTTAGTCACAAGCTACGCCTCCCCATATTTATTGTTCTACACCTGAACTTTATGGTCAATATGTCTTTTGTCTCTATTTTACAATTTTATTTTGCAATGTTAATGGCACGCGAATCATGATGAATGTCCCTAGACCTATTTTTGAGTCTATGGTCATTTTACCTTCCAGTAAGTCTACGCGTTCTTTCATGCCAAGTAAACCGAAGGATTTGTTTTTGTTTGTTTTCACATCTTTCATATCAAAGCCTTTTCCATCGTCTTTGATAATTAACGTGACAAAGTCTTTCGTCACTTCTACTTTTACAGAGATTTCTTCAGCTTCGGAATGCTTTAATGAATTTGTGACAGCTTCTTGGGCTAGTCTAAACAGTGCCACTTCAAATTGTGAAGCAATTCTTTCGCTTTCTGTATCCCCTAGGCATTGGAACGTGATCTTGGTTTTTCCATCATACTCTTCGATTGTGTTTAAATATTTTCTTAGCGTCGGAATGAGACCCAAATCATCTAAAGCCATTGGTCTTAAATCATAAATGATTCTTCTCACTTCGTACAGAGCATTTCGCACATTCTGTCTGAGACTTCTAATTTCTTTAAAGCCTTCTTCTGTCCCACGGTCTCTGAAAATCCGTTCAATTAATTCGGAACGCATCATTACGTTTGCCAGCATCTGGGCCGGACCGTCATGAATTTCACGGGATACCCTTTTGCGCTCTTCTTCTTGGGCTTCAATAATTCTAAGTCCAAAATCTTGTTTTGCCTGAGCATCTTCAAGTAACACGCCAACTTGGCGTAAGTCCTGATTGAGATAGTTGAGAACAACTGTGATCTGGCTCACAAGCGTTTCAGAGCGTTCAATGACATCTTGAAGGCTTAACAATCGTCTTTCTAGATCATCTCTTCTTTCTCTCAGCTGCTTTTCACGCTGCTGGATCATGGTGAGTTCCACTTGCAGATTATGTGCTTTTTCGTAGGCCTCGCGTATTTCTTCTTCGCTAAATTTGTTAAAATTTCTGCTGACCTCAGATAAGCGATTTCTAGCATGTCTCGTATGGACTTCTAGTTTATCCCCAAAATCAATTACTTCGTTTACTTGCTGCTTGATTTGCTTCAGCTCTTCTACAAGGCTTTCATATTGTTGACGGGACTGTTCGCCTATCCTAAATACTTCGTCCTTGCTGCCATCAACTGTACTTAGCATTTTCATGATGATTGAATCCAATAATTTCGGATCCATTTTAGGTGTTGTCATGGCTTTTCCCTCCCGTAACAGTGATGTCATCTTTTTTTATTATAAATGTCATTGATCTGCATTTTATGTCGAATTATAATGAAAGAATGCGTATAAATCATGAAGTTTTTATGACGACCCTTTTTCTACCCCTATCATCATAACAAAATACGCTGTAAAATTCTAAAATCAAAGCAAATTTTCTCTAGTCTTACAATTTGCTTTTCAGGAGGGTATGTCTTTTGCTGCATCGCTATCTTACAGTAAAAAGTCGTGGCGAGCATGAGATCGTCATTGAAAAATCACGTTTTATTTGTCATATACAGCGTGCTGTCTCAGAAGAAGAAGCACAAGCATTTATACAATCCATTAAAAAACAACATTGGAATGCCACACATAATTGTTCTGCCTATCTCATTGGAGAACATGACCTGATTCAAAAAGCGAATGATGATGGTGAACCAAGTGGTACAGCAGGTGTGCCAATGCTTGAAGTGTTAAAAAAACGGAAGCTGAAAGATACAGTCGTAGTAGTCACTCGTTATTTCGGCGGTATTAAGCTAGGCGCCGGTGGTTTGATTCGTGCCTACGGAAAATCTGTATCAGAAGCCATCAACCATGTTGGGATGGTAGAGCGCTGTTTAATGCGTACGATGCACACAACAATAGATTATACATGGCTTGGAAAGGTAGAGAATGAGCTTAGAGCCTCATCTTTTCAGCTAAAAGAAATTCATTATGCAGAAGATGTTATTTTTGAGACGTATGTAGAAGAAACACAAACAGAGCAGTTCATTGAATGGATGACTGAGCTGACAAATGGAAAGAGTGTTACAAAAGAAGGCGAACTGATTTATTTAGAAAAGGACATTGGTCCGATAAAGGAGACAGATGAATGGCACAACGAGTAAAAGTGCGTGTACGAAAGAAAAAGAGTAAGAAGAAGAAAATTTTCAAACGTATCCTGGTCTTATTTTTGCTTCTTATCATATGCATGGGCGGATTTGCAGTCTATAAAATAGTCAATACACTTCAAGCCGCTGACAAAACATATGACGAACTAAACCGCGGAGAGAAATCGAAGCTTCGTGATGCGGTCATTGATATTAAAAAGAAACCCTTCTCTGTACTTTTTGTCGGAATTGAGGATTATGCCACAGATGGTGATCATGGCCGTTCAGATTCACTTATTGTTGCAACGATTAACCCTCAAGACAAAACGATGAAAATGGTTAGTATCCCTCGTGACACACGCGTACAGCTTGCAAGTGACACGACAGGAAGTAAAGAAAAGATCAATGCAGCATTTGCTAAAGGCGGAAAAGACGAGACGATTGAAACTGTCGAACAATTCTTGCATATTCCAATTGATAAATATGCCACCGTTGATTTTGACGGATTCAAGGATGTCATTGATGAAGTCGGCGGAATTAATATCAATGTTCCATTTGACTTCAATGAAAAAAGTGATGTGAAAAAATCGAAAAAGATTTACTTCAAAAAAGGCAACATGCATTTAAACGGGGAAGAAGCACTTGCTTACGCTCGGATGAGAAAACAAGATCCACGCGGTGATTTTGGACGTAATGATCGTCAGAAACAAATTTTACGTGCAATGATTGATCAAATGTCGAAGGCAAATAACATTGCGAACGTCGATAATATCGCAAAAGAAGTCAGTGATCACATTACGACCAACTTCCGTATCACAGAAGGTCTTGCGCTTCAGCAAATCTACAGCGGGTTTAAGGGAGACGACACAGAAACACTTTCTATTAAAGGGTCAGATCTTTATTTAGGACCAAATCGAACGTATTACTTTGAGCCAGATCAAACCAATCTAGCTAACGTACAAAATGAATTACGGACGCATTTAAAGCTTCCTACTGAATCTTCGACTGAAACAGATTCACAAACCAATCCATCCTCTGGTGAAACAGGATCAAGTGATACAACTAATCCTTCCAGCACGTCAGGGCAATAATAAAAACAGCCCAGTTCCTAGGAACGGGCTGTTTTTTATTGTCTTTTCACCATTCGTTTATAGAATTTCGTAAATGGTTTGAACTCTTCGTTGACCAAACCCGTGACTTCCGCAATCACTTGCATAAACATCACCAGTAAAAAGATAATGATCAGCGATAACCAAATGGTCGCGCTTGTCAGCAAAATCGCACTTAAGCTAAAGACTAAGCCAATCATGTAAATCACGATGACAGCCATGCGATGGGACAAGCCAAAGGCCATTAGTCTATGATGAATATGAGATTTGTCCGGTGATGAAATCGGCTGTTTGTTTAATATGCGTCTAATGATTGCAAAGGTCGTATCAAATATAGGAACACCTAGAATGATCACAGGAACAACAACACTAAACAAAGTGACACTTTTGTATAGCCCTAAAAGTGACAGCACCGAGATCATATAGCCTAAAAATAACGAACCGGTATCTCCCATAAAAATCTTCGCCGGATGAAAGTTGTAAAAGAGAAAGCCGATCGTACTGCCAATGACGACAAGAGATAAAGAAAGAATCAGAATCTTATCAGCAGAAAATGCCATCACTGCAATCGTTGATAAACCGATGACAGAAATACCGGCAGCTAGTCCATCAAGGCCGTCAATTAAATTAATGGCATTTGTGATGCCGACAATCCATAGCACGGTGAGGGGATATGCCATCCAGCCTAACTCAATTCGATCTGTTAAAAAAGGAACAGAGAAGAAGTCCATTTTTAAGCCCGTGCTCACAATCAAACAAGCAACAAGGACTTGTACGAGAAATTTAAATCTTGCACTTAAATTATATTTATCATCAAATATACCTAAAATGACGATGAGTACGGCACCAACTGAAATTGCTGTAATTTTATTATGTAGAAACAGCCCGCCTGCTAATGCTCCAGCCGCTACTCCAATAAAAATTGCCAAACCACCCATTCGAGGCATTACTTTATCATGAACTTTTCGTTTATTCGGCTGGTCCACTGCACCAATCTTAATTGCAAACTTTTTGACGATTGGTGTCACAATTAAAACTGTAGCCAGAGAGACAAAAAACGCTAATAAGGCGCGTTCGTAATCCATAGGTCAGTCTCCTTCTAAATTGAAATCTGTATTTTGTATATTGGCCGCTCTTTCCATTATACAATTGAATAGAGGATGATCACAACCTCCCCCGGTGATGAAACAAGTAAAAACGCACAATCCCGAATGAATTATGCGTTTTCTTTAATATTCGTTAGTTCCACCATGTTTGTGAACAGCGTGTGCCAATCTTTTTTCTTCGCTCGGCTTTGTCTTAGATGTCTATAGCTCGTGTCGTCTTTTTTGCTGATCACTTTCAGGCAGGCTTCTACGAAGAGCGCAGGATCATCGCCCTCTAAATATTCATACACATCCTTCTCTTTTAGCCTTTCCGTTGATGGGAGATTTAAACCGACAACCGGTATTCCAGCGGCTAAAAATTCATAAAGCTTGAGAGGGAACACCGCTTGATTGTAAGGGGATTGTTTATATGGCATCATACCTACATCAATCAGCTTCATATAAGCAGGCACTTCTTCTGGAGCAACAGCACCTGTCCAAATCACATTAGGCAGTTTGAGTGCATGCTGAAAGGATGGATCTCCATTCGTTCCATCCGGACCGACAAATAAAAATGTCCAATCAGGCCGCATACGAGCAGCTTCAGCTATCATGTCAAAATCGAGCTTTGGCTTAATTCCTCCGATAAAACCAAGCACAGTCCCTTCTCTTCCTTCCAGCACATCTTCTTTACACGGAAGATTGCTTTTCGCAAACACATCGTACTCGACGCCATTTTCCACCGTAAACACATCTTTCGGTTCTCCCATAAGACGTTTTTTGATTTGATCGTGTAAATATTGAGAAGAGCATGTAATGCTGTGTGCATATTTAATGATTCGGTTTTCTGCCTTGACAATGACACGCTGCCTCATATAAGAAAGGATGTTATGGTTGCCGCTTATCGGCTCTCCCCACAGGTCACTGCAATCATAGACAATATGTTTCCATTCAAATAAAGAAGATAAGAGCGGAAAGCCCGGAAACGTATACCATAAACAAACGGCGATCCCCTTCTTTTCCTCCTGCCGCAAATGTTCAAGAAGAGGGGATAATTTATGAATATAGAACATGTCTTGATATCGACCAAAGCGAAATAATTTGCTCTTGAGCACATCAGGAATGGTCAATTGCTTCATTCGATCTGTTATGGGCTGAAAGGGAGCTGTATGACGAGATGATGACGGGCATACCCAGATGACCTCTTTTGTTTCTGGATCAGATGCTAGAAATTCGGCCAGCCGATGCCGTCTGTACCTCAGTCCGTCCTGTCCCCATTCTCCCGTCGCTACGACAACATGTATGATCGAGTCTGCTTTCACCTTTATCACCTTTTTTCCCTTCTGTTTATAAGCGCTTCTTCACAGCATTTGTCGCATAGTGCATAAAACACCAAGACGCTTTGACAAAATGAAGCTGCTCAATTTCTCTGTAGACAAACCACGTTTTTTTCGCTGCTTTCCACTTGTTACTAGAAATGGAGTTCCCAACGATGCGATATTCACTGAGCGGTTCACTCATACCATAGGCTGTAAATCCTCTTTTTAATATAGACAGCCAAGTAGCTAAATCCTGCCTTGTGCGAATGTTCGGCATTTCCACATGTCCTATCTTTTGAAGATCAAGCATGACCGTTAAACAGCCGATAATGGTGTTTTTCAGGGCTTCATTATAGTCTAATCTCGCTGGCGCAGTGACGGTTTTTTCTAATGATTCTCCGTTTTCTGCAATGATGTCATATGCCGTAAATGTAAAAGCAAAATCATTTGTCAGCATGAAGTCTACCTGTTTTTCGAGCTTCGTCTCTTTCCACATATCATCGCTGTCTAAAAAAGCGATAAAGCGTCCTTTTGCCTGTTTGATGGCTGCGTTTCTAGCAATGGCAGCTCCCCCATTTTCCTCTAAATAAATGACGTTGATTCTGTCGTCCGCTTGACTTAAATCCCCTAATAGCTTTCTAGTTCCATCTGTAGAACAATCATCTGCAATGATCAGCTCCCAATTGGCATAGGTTTGGGCAAGGACGGAATGAACTGTATCCGTTAAATAACGTTCCGCATTATACGCAGGTGTAATGATGGATACTAACGGTTGATTGTTCACCTAGACTCATCTCCAGTTCATCATTAAGATTCTTTGAACACTTCGGGTAAGACCACAAACATGAGCGAGATACTAAAGCCAATGACAAGCCCAAGAAGTGCACGTTTTTTAGCTGACATGCCTTTATTGCCTTCATCAAGTACTTGGGCAGGATCAACAATTTTTGCCTGCTTCATTCCAAGCTTTGTTGACTCCAATTCATATAAGAATCGTTCTTTATCAACTTTGGAATCATTGCTGACCGATTCGTCTTCAAGAGCAGCTAATCTACTTTCAATCACCTGCTGCCTTTTTGTAAATAACGCTTTATCTTGCTTGAGAAATGTATCTGACACCTGCTTCACAACAGCCAAAGCACGACCCTTATCGGCATCCGTGAAAGACAGCTGTAATTGTGTATCCGATTGATTGGTAAGGATGAGACGGGTTTTCACATCCTGTCTTTCTTCTTCTTTCACATCACTGAGTGCTTCGTTTAGAAATGCATCGCTTTTTAATAGAGATGTCACTTCTGCCATATTGTTATACACCCCATCATCATATTTACCGAGAGTGAGGGTAACAGCAGCTGTGTAACTAGACTGCTGCGTAGTTCCTTTAGCAAAAAAGAAACCAAAAACGCCTAATACGACAGGCAGCAGTATGAGCCATACGATGTACTTTTTGATTCGCTTCCCTATCCTTGATATGAAACCAGACATGTTCATTCTCCCAACATTGACGTATTTGCTCTTTCACTAGTGTAGCCATACAAACAAAGCATCACACACGGTTTACCACAGCTTGAGTCGTTGTTTGTTTTTCAGCATATTCACCGCTGCGATCACCAGTCCTAAAAATACCCAGTGGAAATATAAATTCGAGACGGAGCTAGGACTGATACTTGAAACGAGAAAGCTCAGCATGGCTGCAAACAACCCCTCAATGATCATTTTTGCCGATCTTGTGTCAGCCCATTGGTATTGTTTGTACAGTGTGAACATGAGATAGGCGTATACTGAGATATAGCCCAGCATGACTGCAAATCCGAAGTTCGTCATCAATTCCAGCAGCCAATTGTGCACTTCTACGACCTGGTCTGTGTCAAAGATCGAAAAGTGAGCTAAGTAGTAAGACACATTCCCCGCTCCAACTCCGAATCCGTATGAATTCGTAAAGAAGTGCCAAGCATTTTTGATTAAATTTGCTCTCGCGATGTTAGACGGGAGTGGTTCACTAAAAGAATGCGCGACCTGAGAAGCGAGAAACAAGTCATAAAAAATCGAATAAATCTTGGCTGAAAAGACAGCGATACCGATGACGACAAGTCCGCTTGCTGCAACGATTGACCACTTTTTGAGAAAACGCGGCAGCAGCAACCACACATAGATCGCCACTCCTGCAAATATCCCAAGCAGACTAGCGCGGGATTCGGTTAACAAAATGAGATACAGCGCTGCGATTGCACCTAATAATCCAAACGCTTTGATATAACCGTTTTTCATTTGACGCATGCATGCTAGATATAAAAAGAAACTAATCGATAAAAACGTTGCAAAGTCATTCTGATTAAAAAAGACAGATGTAGGATAGTGCTGTTTATACACTGGCCCTAGATATAATGAGGTATTCGGTAAATGGTTCAATGTAAAGTGATTATAGAACCCAATCCCCATCACAAATACAGTCATGACAAGCCAAATGCTATAAAAAGTCACCACTTGATCCATTCGCTGAATATACATGACGACTAGAAAGACAAATCCCATCCCCATTGCAAGAAGGGACATATATTTCAGGCCGTATGTGACCGAATGAGCCCAAAGCAGTGAGATGAGCCCGTAAAGAAACCATACAGCGAAAAAACCAAGAAGTCCTTTGACACGAATCTGCTGCCACTGCGATATGTACGTCCCCTTATCTCTCATCCGCCATATGAATAAAGTAAAGGTGGCGATGAGCATGATACGGTAGAGAAAAAGACTAAAGAATCCTGCACTAATAGAAAAGAACGCGTTGTTGAGAAAGGTCAATGTAATCAAAAGATAGATGGCTGACATGAAGATTTGCTCACCATTCATGTACAGCTTCATCAACACGAGAGCAGCCGACAGGATCAGAAGTATAATCGGAACAGCTACCATCTTCTTTAACCCGACGGGCTGCGCGGATGCCATTTGTACAAGCCCGATCCCTGCTGCAAACAAAATACATCCAATCATGATTTGCCATGCTGTTTGTTTCACACTCATACCCATTTTCCTCCTAAGCAACCCATCCGATTTGAGGGATTAAGCCTTGACTTCCTGTTCATAGTAGGAAATGGTACGAGCCAAACCTTCCTGTAAACTCACAACAGGCTCCCATGCTAAGACTTGTTTCGTTTCCTCATTTGCCAATGTACTATGCACAATATCACCTGCACGCTGCGGCTTATAAATTGGTTCAAGATGCGACCTCGTCACTCGCTTCATCGTTTGAAATAGCTCATTCACAGTGATCGAAACACCACATGAAATATTTAAACAAACGTTTGATTGAGCTGTTAAAGCCGCAACATTCGCTGCTGCTAGATCACCTACATAGATGAAATCTCGTGTTTGTTCCCCGTCTCCAAAAATGAAAGGAGCCTCATCCTTTGCAAACTTATCAGAGAAAATAGAGACAACCCCGCCTTCGCCAAGTGCATCTTGTCGCGGACCATAAACATTGCTATACCGAAGAATACAATAGTCCACATCATACAGTGATTTTGCCATTTCTAAGTATCGCTCTACTGTGAGTTTCGATAAACCATAAGGCGAACCAGGCTTTAACCGGTGAGCGGTGTCTACTGGCAAATAGACTGGATCTCCATAGACAGCTGCCGATGAGGCAAATACCACTTTCTCCACCCCCGTTTCAGCAGCTGCTTTCATGACATTCAGAGACCCTTTGATATTGACCTCTTCGTCATAAACGAAATTCTGAACGGAAACGGCGACACTCACCTGTGCTGCAAGGTGAACGATATAATCCGGTCTTATTTGTTTGATCAAATCGACCGTTTCTGATTTTGTGACATCTGCCTCAATGCATTGAACGGAAAGGTGGTCAATATTTTCCCGAGATCCAGTTGAAAAGTTATCAAGAACGATGGGCTCGTAGCCTTTTTCTAGTAAAGCCTCTACCGTGTGTGATCCAATAAATCCGCTTCCCCCAGTAACCAATACTTTCTTCATCCAAGCTCCCCCTGTTATTGTGCCTTTGATACCAATTCTGCTTCCCATACGCCTGGGCGGCCGATAGACTGGTAAATAAATCCTCTCTCTTTCATTTCTGCTGGATCAAACAAATTCCTTCCATCAATTACAATCGGTGAACGAAGCAGCTGCTTGATTTGATCTTTATCCATCTTCTGTACGTCATCCCATTCTGTTAGGATGAGGCAAGCATCCGTATCTTTTACTGTTTCATACAGGTCATTACTGAAGACAGCCTGCGGGCCAAGCTCTCGTTCTGCTTCTACATAAGCAATCGGATCATAGGCCTTCACAAAAGCACCTAGCTCTCTCAGCATTGGGATAATGTCTAATGCAGGCGCAGAACGCATATCATTCGTATTCGGTTTGAATGCGAGACCTAAAACAGAGATGGTTTTACCTCTAATATCACCGAATACACTCATCAGTTTGCTGACAAGGTGCGCTCTTTGGTGATTGTTCGTTTCAATCACGGACTCGATCAGCTTGAACCGGTATCCGGCTGTTTCGGCAATTTTGAGAAGAGCCATCGTGTCTTTCGGGAAACAAGAACCCCCAAATCCAATGCCCGCTTTTAAAAATTTATGCCCGATGCGGCTGTCTAATCCAACGCCTTCGCTAACTTTTTCAACATCAGCGCCCACCCGCTCGCAAATATTTGCAATGTCATTGATGAATGAGATTTTTGTGGCAAGCATGGCATTTGCAGCATACTTAATCATTTCAGCACTTTCTAAGTTGGTCTCCACAACCTCTGTTTGAAACGGATCATGCAATCTTTTGATGATGGTTGACGCATGGGTGCTTGTCGAGCCGATTACTGCCCGCTCCATATTCATCGTGTCTTTGATGGCAGAGCCTTCTCTGAGGAACTCTGGATTGGATACGACATCAAAAGGGTATTTACTGCGCGATGCTTTTTCAACAATGGCTTGAACGAGCCGGCCTGTTCCAACGGGCACTGTGCTTTTATTGACGATGATTTTATAGCCATTTAGATGTTCACCAATTGTTTGAGCGACAGCTTTCACGTACGTTAAATCTGCTTCCCCCTGTGCTGTCATCGGAGTCCCTACAGCAATATAGATAATTTCTGATTCCCGGATAGCAGCAGGAATATTGGTTGTAAAAAACAGTCTTCCTTCTTCCGTATTTTTTTCAATCAATTCCTTTAAACCCGGTTCATAAATGGGAACGACACCACTTTTTAAGCTGTTGATTTTTGATTCATCGATGTCACAGCAGATGACACGATTTCCGATATCAGCAAAACAAGTACCCGATACTAACCCGACATACCCTGTTCCAATCACAGCAATTTTCTTCAACATTGTTCATCCTCTCAGTAAAAGCATATTGTCCGTTCCAAGCTGTTTATCTATCTATCATTCTTTGCACATTTCATCTTGTTTAAACGATGGATCTTGATTGATGAAGCACCTTTTCATATTGCTGTATGAGCTGCTTCGTATTATTTGCTGATGAATATTCTGTATGAACGATTTGATAAAGATCGTTTTTCACTTGCTCATTCCATCTGTTTTCATAAAGGTAGGCGTGAATGGCCTCTTTTAACTGATTTGCCGAATGCGGATCAACGAGGAGGTGTTGATAGCTAGAAAATAAGGTTGGGAGACCACCGACTCTTGTCGCAATGACAGGTGCTTTTAAAGCGAGCGCCTCCAGAACAACGGTTGGCATTCCTTCACTATAGGATGGGAGTGCAAACAAATCGGCTGCTATTAAATAGTCTTTCACCTGATCATTCGGCACCTGCCCTGGGAGTAGAATGGATGCTCCAGCACGTTCTGTGAGCTCCTTTGCAAGGGGGCCTTTTCCAACAAAAACTGCTTTCACACCATCCAAGCCGCTGACAGCATCAGCTAATTCAAGTAAGCCCTTCTCTTTGACTAATCGTCCGACGAAGACAACGAGCTTGTCGTGAAGGGGTAAGCCTAACTTTTTCCTGATGCCTTGTTGATCTTCTTTCGTTTTAGAAAATGACTGGAGCGGAATACCGAGCGGGAGGCATTTCGCTTCTACCTTTGTCATGTCATGTGTCTTTTTAGCAAGCTCCTCGCTCACCGTCAGAACAGCAGATGCCTGTTTCACCGCCGTTTCAAAGGCTGCATGTGCCCCTTTGCTATAGCTCGGATACACGTTCACATCACTGCCATGTAAGGTCAAAAGATAAGGAATTTGCGTTTTTTTCTGAATCACAGCCGCCGCTCCGCCAGATGGCATCGCAAAGTGCGCATGGATAAAATCTGGTGACAGCTGATAACGCTGCATGGTGCTGAGAACAGTAGAAGCTATTCGTTTACTCGGCTGTGCCCATTTCAGCTGTCCAGGGAGCGCTGTATAGGGCGGCCTGTATACGGTCACTCCGTTTCTCACTTCCTGCTCGGGCAGATCTTTTTTCTGCCGATAGGACGCCTTCAGCATCCGCAAAACCGGTGGATTGACCGGGTTGGGACATATGACGGTCACTTGTATTCCTTGTTTGAGCAGCTCCTGCACTTGCGTTTCATGGAATACGCCTTCACTTGGATGTGTTTCACTAGGATATACACTTGTCAGCCATAGCACCTTCATGACGAACGACCTCTTCTCAATAATTTGCCTGCAACTTGCGGATACATTTTGATGAGCAGCAAGCCATACAATGCTGCGCTGACACAAATCGTCAATCCTAATTGAAGTAAAATGTCGGCTGACGTCAGCTTCATCCCTTGATGGAGGGCTACCGCACAGGCGGCCATCAATAGCGTCATAGCAGCAGGCTTGCCAAGTGATTTCAAATAAACCTTCATATCTAGCTGAATGACATACGCCATGAGCCATCTGCCGACAATGAAGTTGAGCAGGCTGACACCTGAGTAAACCCAAGCTACTGTGAGCAGACTGCCTGTGCTGACACCTACATATAAGGCGCATCCATACACAAGAAGCATCCCCGTATCCCAATAAAAGGCTAAGTCCGCTCTCCCCTTTGCAAGAAGTATTGACCCGTTTGGATTCATCAGCACACGCAGAAGTCCGACAATGCATAATATATTAAGAACCGGAACAGCTACGAGCCATTTCTCGCCAAACACTACTTCTATAAAGCTATCTGATACGGCAGCAAGACCGATTAATAACGGAAAGCTAATCAATGCGAGCATATTCGTCATACTGAGGAAGCCCTCTCGCAGCATGGAGTGATCACGCTGACTTTTTGCGAAAACCGGGAAAGCCACTCTCGTCACGATTGGGTTAATCTTCAGCACGGGGATCGTCACGATTTGATATGCCAAGCTATAAATACCTAACGCTTCTGCTCCAAGAAACCGTCCGATTAAAATCATGTCTATGTTCGATCCTGCTCGATTGACTAGTCTGGATGCGAGCTGGAATGCACCAAATGAGAAGAATTCTTTCACTTCTCCTAATGCAAAAACAGGTGCTGGGCGCCACTTCTTCCAATAAGCTGCGGCATACATAAGCCCTTTTCCTGATTGCAGCAGCACTTGAGAAATGACATAGGCAACAATCGGATTGATGAAGAAGGTCAAAGCGAGTAAAACAATCAGCGATATCATGGTTGCAACGGCTTCAATGGCACTTAATGTTTTAAAGGCTAGGTCCTTTTGCATCATGTATTGGTATTGCTGGCCAATAGGAGCAATCAAAAACATGATTGATAATAGTTTCAGCAACCCCTCCAGCTCTGGCCGGTTATAAAAGGCGGCAATCATTGGGCTAACTAGAATGAGTAAACAGAATAAGACAACTCCAGTGAGTAAGTTGATCCAATATAATGTGGATAATTGACGTTCTGTTGTTTGTTCCTTTTGGATGATCGCTGCCCCGATCCCTAGATCAAGTAAAATCTGCGTAAATATTGTGACAGTTGTGATCATGCCAACGAGTCCAAACTCCTTCAGTGACATCACATTCCCTAAAAAGGCGAACTGTGCAATTTGGATGATCGTAATGATGAATGCGGACAAGCTTGTCCATTTTGCCCCGCCTAGCATGCGTTTTTTCATACTTGCCATTTCTCTTCCCTACTTTACTTATCTGGCTCCGTCACCCGTCATGATGACTTTTAACGTTTTTACCATAATCTTCGTGTCGAGAGAAAATGTCAAGTTTTGAATATAATGTAAGTCGTGTGTTAATTTTTCACTTGGACTCATTTCATATCCTCCATTTACTTGTGCAAGACCTGTCAGTCCCGGCTTGACCGTTAATCTTTTCGTAAAACCTGGAATCGTCCGATTAAATTCTGCGGTAAACATCGGTCTTTCCGGACGCGGACCTACGATACTCATTTCTCCTTTTAACACGTTGATGAATTGAGGGAGTTCATCGATTCTTGTTTTACGAATGAAGGCTCCCACTTTGGTGATACGTGGGTCGTTTTTTTGTGCCCATTTTGCTCCTCCGCTTTCAGCATCGGTTCTCATCGATCTGAGCTTCCATAATTTAAAGTAAACACCGTCTTTCCCGACCCTCTCCTGCATATAAAAGGCTGGTCCCGGTGTTTCCAGCTTAATCAAAAGAGCAAACAGCAAAATGATTGGCGTACTCAACATCAATCCGATGAACGAGAACATTAAATCTATGAAACGTTTTGCAAATAAATAACGAACCATATGTTCTGTTAAAGCAAAAGAGTGGTTTCGTCTCACTTCATATTCTCTATAAAGATTCATCGCTTTCTCTGCACTCACTGACCTGCACCTCACCATTCAAAGTAGTTGTTGTGTAAAGAGATGTTCTATGAAAGTCAGTTTAGCAGAGCAACATTAAGCAAATGTAAATGCGCTGTTAAGTCTTGTAAAACTGTGTTAAGAATGTGCACTTATATCAAGTTATGCCCTTTTCAACGTAAAAAAGACCCGCAATTCTGCGGGTCTCCGGGTCTTTTCTTTATTTTGCTTTAACAGATTCGATCGTTTTTAATCGAAGGGTTCCGTTTGCATCTTTTGTATAAGTGACTTTCACTTTTGATTCTTCTTTTAAGCTGTTCACTTGTTTAGAAAACGTATTTCCGAATTGAATAGCGACTTCTTTGCCATCAATGTTCACAGCAATGGTATGTCCATCAGCCAAGCCGACATATGTGCCTTCCTTGGTGACTTCATTTTTCTTATTTGTTGTTGATTCTTTCTTTGTTTTAGATTCAGCTTTTGATTGTTCCTTAGTAGGTTCTTCTTTTGTGATTTCTTTACTTGAGCTGTCTTTTGCGTCTTCATCAGATTGACCAGATTGCTCTTCTTTTGGAGCAACTGTTTCTTTGCTTTGATCATCTGCTTTTTCATTTGATGACTGATCTTCTGTTTTTTCCTTTTTCTCTGAAGCATTTTCTTTCTTTTGATCAGCTGCTTCGGTTGTTTCCTTTTTGCTGTCATCCTTATTGTTGTCGCTTGATTGATTTGTTGTGCCGCATGCTGTGAGTAGTACACCTAGAAGCAATACTAGAAACGGCATTGTGATTAATTTTTTCAAAATTGTCACCTCTTCATGATTTGTCGATTGGCTGTCGCTTAGATTCATGCGTAAACCATTCACCTTTTATGTTTCAATTATAACAAAGATAACTAGAAATGAAATGTATTTTTAACTTGACACATTATTGATGACCCGATCACTTCATAGACTTTTGAAAAAAGGCTGCCGAGAGACGTTCTCGAGCAGCCTAAGAGGAGTATCTGAGGCACCCCTCATGTTTGTATTTTCTTATCTAAAGTAACCTGACACACCGCTTGAAATGCCTGACGCTAAACGATCTTTATACGTAGCCGATTTCAAGATGTTTGAATCAACTGGACTTGACACAAAACCAGTTTCTAAAAGAACACTCGGCATTTTAGAATATTTAATCACGTAGAATCCAGCTGTTTTCACACCACGGTCTCTTGTACCAAGTGCACTGACCATTTTCGGCTGAATGTTTTGCGCAAGCTTCAAGCTGTTTGCAGACGCATATGTTTTGTCATAATACGTTTCTGTTCCGTTTGCACTGCTGTTATCATTTGAGTTTGCATGGACACTGATGAAGATATCTGCATTTGCTGACGCACCTTTGCTCACTCGTGTTTGAAGACTGTCAAATGTGTCTGATGTTCTTGACATGGTAACAAGTGCACCCGCGTTGTTTAATTTCGTATTTAAACGCTTGGCTACATCTAAATTCAAGTTCTTTTCATATAACCCGTAGCCTACAGCTCCTGAATCATGTGCGCCATGACCTGGGTCAATGAATACTTTTTTCCCGACGACAGGGTTTTTCAATTGTGCTAAAACGTTTGTTGAGATTACATTTGTACCGCCAATTGTACTAAAACTATTTATTTTTTTATTACCTATCGCACTTCTAGTTGCAACGGGTAGACTTTTTTTATTTGTGAACAAGAATGCTTTTCCCTTTTTAGCTGCAATACTTGCGCCTGTTACAGCATCAGCATATGCAAAACCGTTACTGAGATAAGTATTACTTGTACTCATATTATATTTATTTACGATACTTGCTGCCGTATCATAACGAGTTGCACCACCAACACGAGTTGGAGAAGGCAACTGATTATATGTCGTTCTGTTAATTCTTGATTCTCCACCGATTACAATAGTTTGTTTGACCCCTCTACTTTTAATAGTTGATGCTGTAACTTTAACTAAACTTCTATCGTTTGTTAACAAAATTGGATATCCCATTTTAGCAGCATACGGAGAGATTGCTACTGCATCTGCATATGAAAAACCATTTGCAACTATTGCGACACTTGAACTCCTCATTTGTTTTGAAATTAATGAAGCTGTATCATAGCGAGTTTGGCCATAAATTCTCGTTACAGAAATACCCATTTTTTTCATTGTAGTTGCAACATTATTAGAAACTGTGTTTCCACCACCAATGATAATAACCTTTTTTGCTTTTAGATCTTTCAAACCTTTTTTGGTCGCTGCAGACAATGTGTCTTTATTTGTAAATAAAACTGGTGCGTTTTTTTGATATGCAAAAGGCACTGCAGTAAGTGCATCAGCATATGCCGTTTTCCCAACTAACACAACTGTATCAGCTGTTTTCCAACCTGTTTTGGCTGCATTTACTGCTACTGCATAACGTGTACTGCCATCTATTTTCGTTACAGCATTATCAGCCAATATAGTTGGAGTAAACATAAACAGCACTAATAAACTGATAAAAAAAGCTCTAATAGTAGCGTGCATAATCTTCTCCTCCTGTTAATAGTTTGTTAGATTTGCACCTGGATAGTAGAACGAAAGTATGGAAGAATATGAGTTTCCAGATTCTGCTCTAGCTTTGGCACCGTATTGGCTCATGCCAATGCCGTGACCATATCCTTTTCCTGAAATCGTAAAGTCATTTGTATTGTTTTTGACTGACGCAAATGTGCTTTTCACCTTTGTTGCGCCCATGATGGATCTAAACTCGGTCATCTTCATACTTGCCGTTGTACTTTTGTTTACTGCATATGTGCCTGTTTTATTTTTCAGATGATATGTCAGCTTGATTGATACCGTCTTCGCACGTTGGCCTTTTGTTTTTCCTGAGAACGTCAGGCTTGAGATGGATGCAATCTTCATATCAGATGCAGCTGTTTCTTTGTTTTTGAGCAGCCATGATTTGAGACCAGCAAGATCCGTTGCATTTGTCTCTTTTGCCTTAGACCACTGAGATGCTGCTGTGCTAGCAGTCAATGTTGTGCCTAGCTGTTTTTTAGAGAGTTTTAATGTCCATGCATTGACCGGATCTTTTGTATCCTTTTTGGCCACTAAGTACGGCAGTGCATTTGCCCACACTTCTTCACTTGCCTCTGTATATCCGCCATTACTAGAATAATAGGTGGCTGAAATGAGCTGATTGTTGTATTTCAGTACTTTCCCTTTTGTGGCATCGACAGCTTTTGTCGAATTCGTGTACCAGTTATATCCTCCATATACTTGGAAGGCAGTTGTATCAGGTACGACTTTTCCAATACTTTTCACTGAATACGTTCTAGCGGCCACTGCCTGTGCTTTTAGCGCTTCAACATGCCAGCTTGCAGGCATTTCATTTGGTACCACGCCTTTTAGATAGTCTTCAAATGGGATATTTTCGAGAGTCGGCCTGATATAACCTGATTCAATTGCAAAGTTGACGCTGCCTAGGTAAGGCTTCCCTGCAATTTGAAGGATATTTTTCGTTGAATATTTCTCAGGAACAACTCTTACAGTGTTATACGTCTTTATGCCTTTTAATGAAATTTTTCCGTTAGAAATATTCAATTGGTATGGTGTGTTTGTTTGAAGATAAAATTCATTAGCTAATTTCTTTTGAACCTTTTCCGTTACGGCACCCGTTCCACCAGCTATGTGAAATGAGTATGTTCCTTTTTCTTTGAGAATGTTTTTTACAGGAGTCGTTATATCATCTTTTTTAATTAACACCATAGGGCTATTATTCTTTGCAGCTATTAACGAAAGCGGAATTGCATCTGAAAAGGATGAGCCTCTTGCTAAGTAAATCTTTTTTGCTCCCATATTTAATTTCTTAACTATATTTGCAGCAACATCATATCGAGTCATTCCGTCAATACGTGTAACACTTGATGTTTTTTTGATTTGTTTTTCCACACTTTTACCTACTGCATTCTCTCCACCAATTATCATTACTTTTTTAGGAAGTGAATAATTAGGCAACTTAGATTTAGGTGTGAGTAAGATTGGGTAACCATTCCTAGCCGCATAAGGTGCAATAGCTGCTCCATCTGCAAAAACTCTTCCAGTTACCACAATTGCCTGACTATATGTACCCATTTCCTTAGCAATATTTTTGGAAACATCGTATCGAGTAGCCCCACTAATTCTCTTGATTTTTCCATATTTCTTTAAGGCTGTTTCTGTTTTTGTTGATATAACAGAAGTTCCACCAATAATTAATATATTATCAGGATTCATTTTTTTTATTTGTGATTCTGTCGCCTTAGTTAAAACTGATTTTTCTGTATAAAGAATTGGTGCATTTAATTTATAAGCCAGTGGTGCGACTGAGATAGCATCTGAAAATGCATCTTTATTTACAACAACTATTGTTGCAGGTTTCTTCCAACCATTCGAAGCAATGAAATTAGCAGTATCATATAGAGTCTTACCAGCATATCGTTGTACTGTTGAGACATTGTTACCAACTACTTTATAAGCACCAGTAGTGGATACGCTTAAACTTTTTTGATTACCCACGTAATTTGACAATTTAACTGAAATTACAGAGCTTGACGCAAACATTTGCATTGGTTGAAGAGAGACTGTCAACATAAAAAGTACAATAATTGATAAAATAATTTTCTTCAATTTTGTTCATCCCGCCCATCTTTTTTACTTCTGTTTTTCAATCTTTTGAATTTCCTTTTGACCACTGTCATTGATAAAGTAAGAGATTTCTACTTTGTCTCCTGGTTTGAATTCATTTAACACATCTTTAAAATTATCCGTAAATTCATAGCTTAAGGTCGTATTCACTTTTTTCACTTCGACTGTATGTGCATCAGCCATTCCAATAAATTCAGCTTTTTCTTCCAGCACCTGAGGAGTTGAACTGCTTGTGTTGTTTTCTCCCGAGGACTGCTCAGCCGTTCCACATGCTGTGAGCACGATACCAAGTAGTAGTATTAAGAACGGTAAAACGACGATTTTCTTCATTTTTTTCACCTCATGTCTTTGTATCGTCTTATAACTTAATATTTTAAGGTAAATTTAAGGTTTTTTGAAACCTTTTTTTTGTTACAACGTCTATATCTAGGTTCAGAGTAAAAAAATAACTTGTTTATCAAGATTCGTAAACCTATAATCATGGAAGAATCATAGAAAAGGTGAGGGACATTATGAGAGCTGAAAGAAAACGAAAGAAGAAAAAGGTTCTTTGGATTGTTTTATCGATTATTGGCTTATTCGTATTAGCAACTGGCGGATATGCATATCATCTTTGGAATACAGCAGCATCAACCGTGGCAGGCATTCAGGAGAATTTAAAGAAGTCAGATAAGCGTGACAAAGATGTCGATTTAAATAAGAAAGACCCGATTTCTATTTTAGTCATGGGTGTTGACGAAAGAAAAAATGACCGAGGCCGTGCAGATACATTAATATACATGACCGTTAACCCAAAAACCAAAACGACTGAGATGGTGAGTATCCCGCGTGATACGTATACGAAAATTGTCGGAAAAGGCACAATGGATAAAATTAACCACTCCTATGCATTCGGCGGCACACAAATGGCAGCTGATACTGTAGAGGAATTGCTTGATGTACCTGTTGATTACTTCGTAAAAGTCAATATGGAAAGCTTTAAGGATATTGTCGATACAGTTGGCGGTATTACAGTGAACAGCACATTTGCTTTCAGCTATGATGGTCATTCATTTGGTACAGGAGAAATTAATCTAAATGGCGATCAAGCCCTTGCCTACACAAGAATGAGAAAACAAGATCCAAAGGGTGACTTCGGACGTCAGCAAAGGCAGCGTCAAGTCATTGAAGGCATCATTGCTAAAGGGGCAAACATTTCATCTATTACGAAGTTCGGCGATATGTTCAAAGTCGTGGAAAACAATATGAAGACCAACATGTCCTTTGATGACATGTGGACGATGATGAATGACTACCGTGACGCAAGACAGCATGTGAAGCAACACGAGCTGAAAGGTACAGGAGCACGCATCAATAATATCTATTATTATCAGCTTGATGATAGCAGTTTGGCTAAAGTGAAGAAGGAATTGAAGGACAGTTTGGAGCAGTAAAAAAGAAGACTACATGAATGTAGTCTCAGATTGTTGACAAAGGGCTAAAATGGTTTTTATTTTAGCTCTTTGTCTTCTTTTTTTATGATTTAAATGGGGCAGGTTTTTCTTCACTTAATCCAAATCGATGGAGGAGCTCCTCGACAATTCGTCTCGATGCTTGTCCGTCACCATAAGGGTTAGACGCCTTCGACATGCTGTCATACTCCTTCTGATCTACTAGCAGCTCTTTAGCCATTTTGTAAATGGTCTCTTCATCCGTACCTGCAAGCTTAAGTGTGCCGGCTTTCACGCCTTCTGGACGTTCTGTTGTATCACGGAGCACTAAAACTGGCTTCCCTAGAGAAGGCGCCTCCTCTTGTACACCGCCAGAATCCGTTAAGATAAAGTGCGAAGCGGCAGCAAAGTTATGGAAATCAACGACTTCAAGCGGTTCAATTAAGTGTACACGATCGAGACCGCTAAATTCTGTCTGAGCTGCATCACGTACGGCAGGGTTTAAATGAACAGGATAAACGACCTGAACATCTTCAAACTCTTCTACAACACGTCTAATGGCTCTAAACATATTTTTCATCGGCTGGCCGAGATTCTCTCTGCGGTGGGCCGTTAACAAAATCATTTTATCCGTGCCTATTTTCTCTAAAATAGGGTGCTGATAATGCTCAGTAACTGTAGTTTGCAGGGCATCAATCGCTGTATTCCCTGTCACACAAATGGTCTCTTCTTTTTTATTTTCAATTAAAAGATTCTGCTTCGCTTCCTCTGTAGGAGAGAAATGAATATCGGCAATAGTGCCTGTCATTTGACGGTTCAATTCCTCTGGGAAAGGCGAATACTTATTGTGTGTTCTCAATCCTGCTTCGACGTGCCCAACTGAAATTTGGTGATAAAATGCTGCCAAGCTTCCTGCAAAGGTTGTTGTAGTATCTCCATGGACTAGGACAATATCAGGTTTTTCTTCTTGGAATAATTGGTCTAGCTTTAACAGTGCATTTGATGTGATTTCAGATAATGTCTGGCGCTGCTTCATGATGTTTAAATCATGATCTGGCGTAATTGAAAAAGCCTCAAGAACTTGATCAAGCATTTCTCTGTGCTGGGCTGTCACAGTGACAATCGAATTTATCTGTGGATGTTTATTTAATTCAAGGACAAGTGGTGCCATTTTGATCGCTTCAGGTCTAGTACCGAAAATAGTCATTACATTTAGTTTTTTCACTTGTTTAATCCTCTTTCCTAGTATAGTACTTTCAATTATACACAATTTGGAGGATAAATTTAATGGTATAAAAAAAGAAATTTACATTGAATTAACGTTAAATTTCTCTTTCCTTTACATTTAACATATAAAATATGAATTATCTAAAATTCATTTTAGTGAAATTATTTGTCTTTCCTATGATTTGTAAGTTACACTTTAAACAGACGACCAAGAACAAACATTGAGTGATTAAATCGGTTATCTATGTAAGGAAGGTGCAAAGTTCATTGAAAAAAGTACGTAAAGCCATTATACCAGCTGCAGGCCTTGGGACACGTTTCCTCCCTGCAACAAAAGCGATGCCTAAAGAAATGCTGCCAATCGTTGATAAACCAACCATTCAATATATTATTGAAGAAGCTGTTGAATCAGGAATTGAAGACATTATTATCGTCACTGGAAAAGGAAAAAGAGCCATTGAGGATCATTTTGATTTTGCACCAGAGCTAGAGCGCAACCTAGAGGAAAAAGGGAAGAGCGAGCTTCTAGAAAAGGTGAGAAAATCCTCTAACATTGCTGACATTCATTACATACGTCAAAAGGAACCTAAAGGACTTGGACACGCTGTTTGGTGCGCACGCAATTTTATCGGTGACGAGCCATTCGCCGTTTTATTAGGTGATGATATTGTTCAAGCCGAAACACCTGGGCTTCGCCAGCTGATGGATGAATACGAAAAGACCCTTTCATCTGTGATCGGTGTTCAGCAGGTAGCAGACAGCGATACGCATCGCTACGGGATCATCGACCCTCTTACACAAGAAGGACGCCGCTACCAAGTGAAAAACTTTGTGGAAAAGCCGCCGCAAGGTACAGCACCATCCAATCTAGCCATCTTAGGACGTTACATTTTCACGCCAGAGATCTTTATGTACCTTGATCAGCAAGAAATTGGTGCAGGCGGGGAAATTCAACTGACAGATGCCATCCAAAAGCTGAATGATATCCAGCGTGTATTCGCCTATGATTTCGAAGGAAAACGATACGATGTTGGTGAGAAGCAAGGCTTCATCGAGACGACTCTCGAGTTTGCCCTTCAAGATGAGGATCTGAAAAAGAAACTCATTCCATTTATGAAACAGCTTCTCGAAAAAGAAGAAGTGAATTAAAAAAAGCTGCCGGAATCGGTAGCTTCAGATTGTTGACAAAGGGCTAAAATGATCTTTATTTTAGCCCTTTGTCTTCTTTTCAGCTCAGCGTGATAGAAAACCTTTGAAGTCTAGGAAGGACGAGTACTGGAGCGGAGCGAATTTGACATTCGTGAGCACCAGCACGCAGGACTGACACCGAATGCGAGGGTTTGTCTACATGCTGAAAGCTGCCGGAATCGGCAGCTTTTTATTTCATCACTGAAATCGTCAGTGTATGCTCTTCATTATCAATGACAAACAGATTGCTTTCGCCCTTTACTACGAATTTCGTTTGTTTCTCATTCATCCAAACCTTCTGTTCTGTCAGTCCAAGTGTCGAAGGAGAGATCGGCATCACCTCATGAAAGACAATAGCATTTGCTTGACCATTTTGAATGACATAGTCAGTTTTCTCTGTGGTCAATCGCTCAATCGTACCGCCTTGATCACTTTTGATCGAGCTCAGCGTTTGCATTTTTTGCTTAAGCACAGATTCCTCTTTTCCAAGGAAAGAAAGTAAATACTCATACGAGCCAGCAGATGCGGGCGATACATACGAGTTGAACTGTCCAGGTCCAATGGATAAAGACTTTAATTCCTCTGCAGGTTGAAGCCCTTCAGGTTTGACAAAATACGTCTCTGATGCTGTTTTGATTTGAACGGTTTGTTTATTTTCAGCGACAGCTTGTATCTCTTGCCCGAATGGCAAAGTGACACCTGCCTTCTTTTTCATGGCTTGATCTTTGTACACCGTGAGTGGATCTGCCGTGACAAGCGTCTGTCGTTCCACCTTTTTCAAATCAGGCGCCCCTTTCGTTAGCGGGTTCTTTGACTGAGGCGATTCTGTCTTATCTGCTGGGATGGCGCCAAACGTCGCCAGTGTACGAAGCGGACGATCCGAAAACATCGATAAGGCAAGTAAAATCGTTAAAACAGCTATTATCGTCACTTGAAAGGCTGGCCCAAAAAAGGAACGTCGTTTTCCGTTCTCATCATATCGAGACACCTTCTCTGTCTTTTTTTGTACGCCTTTGCGACCTTCTTTGTGTTTCAATTGATATTCTTTTTTTTCTTTTTTAGAAAGCTTGTTAAACCATTCAACAAACTCCTTATACTCTTTCACGACCTTCTTCGTCTCATCAAACATACGAAGCTCACCATAATGCATCCAAGCCACTCGGTCACAGATTTTTTGAATTTGGCTAATGGAATGGCTGACAAAAAAGATCGTCTTCCCTTGTTCCTTAAATTCTGTGATTCGATCCACGCATTTTTGATAGAAGGTTTGGTCACCAACAGACAACGCTTCATCAATAATCAAGATATCTGGATCGATATGCGCTGAAATGGCGAAGCCAAGACGTGACTTCATTCCGCTTGAATAGCTTTTCACAGGCTGATCAATAAAGTCACCAATATCCGCAAACTCTACGATTTTTTCATATAGTTCGTCTATCTCTTTATTCGTCAGCCCCATCATCAAGCACTTGAGGCGAATGTTGTCTTTCCCGCTTAATTGGTTGTTTAGCCCTGCCGCAATGGCAATTAACGAAGGCTGGCCGTCCATATCAACTTCACCACTTGTCGGTGGAATGATTTTCGCAAGAAGATTCGACATCGTTGATTTTCCAGATCCGTTGATCCCTACAAAACCAATCGTCTCGCCTTCATATACATCAAAGGACACATCACGAACAGCAAAGAAACCTTTTTCATTTTTATTAGGAAAAAACAGCCCTTTAATCTTATCTGACTGCTTTTTATATAGGACGTATTGCTTGGATACGTTTCGAAACGAAACCTTTAGTTTCATCGTATAATCTCCTTACTTTTTAAAGAAAATCGACAAATTTATCCCTAAATTTCATATGAAGCAATGAACCGACTGTTAAAAGAAGAAGCGTGATCAGCCAAAAATAAAGCGTATATTTCACATCATGGAAGAACCATTCTCCCTTTAACAAGCTATTTCTAAAACCATCAATAATGTAGAAAAGTGGATTCAATTTTAGTATATCCCCGATCCATGCTTTGTCTCCAGTGAGCTTCTCTGAGATATTCCAAAAAATCGGCAGCAAAAAGAAAAGTAAACGTGTCACTGATTGTAAAAGAAATTGATAGTCTCTCACGAGTACGCTAATCGTGGAATTAAACAAGCTAAACGAAAACATAAACGCGATCATACAAATAAAATAGTATATATATTGTAGCCAGTGCGCATCAGGATATATGCCATAGGAAATCAGCACAATCAGATAGACACCCATCATGACAAAGTAGCTGAACAAATTGGACATAATCACTACAGACGGCAGCGCACTAATCGGGAAATTCATTTTCGATACCATATTAATGCGTTTAAACACACTGTTTGATCCATCAAGTATCGTCGGACTAATGAAGAACCAAGGGATTAATCCAGCAAGCATCCAAATGATAAATGGAACTTCCATCCCTCCAATGACAATTGGCTGCCCTCCGCGAATTCCCAGACCAAAAACAAACCAGTAAGCCAGCATTTGAATCAATGGATTTAAAAACTGCCATAAAACACCTAAATAATTCATCTGATATTTTGATTTTGTTTCATAAACAGCAAGTCGCATAATCAGCGGAAATGAGCTAATTTGCTCCTTTAATATCGTCAACATTGCGTTCATTCTAATCTTCCTTAGATATAAGTTTTTGGGATTACTTTTTTAAAAAGCACCGCTCATAATTGTAACAGATAACGATGCACATTTCATCTTATAACAAAAGTCATGCACGTCAAACTAGAAGACAAAAACCCCCTGAATCCTTTCAATCGTTGATTCAGGGGGGTCATCACATATTAGATAATTTGGTGCTCTTTTAAGAAATCCGTAATTCTTTTCGTATTCTGATTATCGTTAAAGCTGTTGATTTTCAGATATTTTTCTTTATATTCATCTTCCACAACATACTGACGATCGATCGCATGTTTCACGATTCGAATCAGCTCTTGTGTATTATATGCTATCGGTCCTGGTGCATTTTCATCGTTTACAGGAGGAATCGCCTTATACTGTCTAATCAAGTAATCTTTTTCTTCCCAATAAAAAATAGGGTAGGCACCTCTATATTGTGCATCATAAATAGCAGATGAATAATCAGTAATAAACACTTTTGACACTTTTAGCGCTTCCGATGGGTTATCAGAAATAATATATTTATACTGAGGCAGATTTTGATAAACGTACTGTGAAAATTTGTTATGCGGTACAATTAACAGACGATCAAGAAGACCTGCTTCTTCAAAGCTTTTGATGATTTTGATTAGAACTCTATAGTAAGATGTTTCTTCAATTCTATTCGTATAAATAAGTCCCTCTTCCCAATATCGGTAAGTTGGCATAAAGGCGATCTTATCTGCACCGTCTACTAATTTGGCATGATCAAAGGTTGCCAGACCTGTCAAAATCAAATCCTCACGATCATAGTTCATTTTATAAAATTCACCGGCCTCTAATTCAGAGCTGATGACTGATTTATAAATATTGTATTGATTCTTGTCTTTATGGAATCCAAAGGCCATTGGATTATCAACTGGTTTAGCAAACATAATGCCATGCTGTAAAAAGACAAGTGGGACACTCATGATTCTCTCTCTGAGATGGTCAATATACAACCTATCATTTAGAACATGGTTAGATAATTCACTTGATATAAAATAACTGGCATTAAATATACTTAAATAATGTCTGAGACTATATTTCGGTATGATACCCTTTCCATATTTCGTTTTCAATGCTGGATATGCGCTTGATTTCTTATTAAGAATAAAGTAATTTTTTGAGTCTGTTTGACAATTTTCCTGTACATAGTCATACACTCTAATAGCTGATTCATCTGCTTTATCACTCTTTTTCTCAAAAAACAAATTCACACGATACTTTTTGTCTTTATAGAATGATGATAGGATACTCGCTATTTTTATTTTCACTTTACTAAATAAAGAATATTCCTGTGAATAAGGAATAATAGTTGATGTCACATTTCCAAATAGATTGGTTCTTAGGACTTGTAGCTTGTCCCCATTCTTTTTCGTGATATATGTTTTGACCTTCTTATCCTTCTTTTTCAACCTTAAACTATGGATAATTCGGTGATCATTTCCTACAAACAAGTTATTGTGGATTCTGCTGTCTAAATCAAGATCATTTAACGAGATTTTAAAGAAACCATATCTTTTCAAGAATTTAATCTTTCTAAATGGTCTTATAAATTTCGCCAGCTGATGCTCAGAGTTTCTAATGTAAAGATATTCATATTTTTGGTCTGAATTATACGCATAATGCGTCAATCTTCCAAAAACATAAAAACTATTAAACAAACTAAAGATGCGTAATCTCGACGTATGTTTAGTAACGAGATATGGGTTTCCTCTCACTAAGTATACGCCATTCGTTCTGACATAGATGTAATATCTTTGCTTATTAATCACTAAGATATTAAGAATATTGTCATCTTTGAACTGGTCTAAGGTATCTTTACCAAAAACTTTTAGCGGCTGATATCTAGGGACGAGTCTAAAGTTGATGATTTTCTTTTGATCCGTCACTTTATTTAAAATTTTGATTTGATTACGATTATTCACAGTCACTTGAATATCTTTATGTTCCTGCATCACATCAAACAAAATTTTCCTTACATTTAGTTCTTTATTCTGACAGTCATAGGTAATCACAAAGTGGAAAGCACTGTATTGAATAAAGGAGATATCCTCAAATCGTCTATTTGCCTCTTCGATGGGCAAATCTATTTTATAATTACGATTGATCTCATCTACATTCAGCAGCCCTGAAAATAATAACAATTCCTTTTCGCCGCTGTATAAGCCGTAGCGATCTAACCCTAATTGCTTGACATAAATATCCTCAAATTGATTGTTAATTTCAATAGGAAGTACTTGATCTGATTGGATCATGTCTGAGCATTCTTTGACAATATACAGGTTATGATCCTTTGCATAGAGATAGATCATTTCATTAGAATTGTCTATTGTGGATTCAAAAATCATCTGATCCCTTACATCAATTTCACAAATCCACTTTGACTCATTTACATTTAACTCTTTAAATTCAAAAGTGCACAACTTCTCTATGTTATCAATATATATAACTAACTTATGTTCATCTAAATTAAGAATTTCTATAAAATTATGATAAAGTTTGTACATTGAAGCACCTCTATATTATTTTCAGCAAATTTACATTACCGGATAATCTTATCTAAATTTAGCATGTTTACTGTTAAAATTCTATGTTTTTTTATTTTTACCACAACTTTTAAATATGTGTACATTGGAATAAAAAACACAAAAAAGTACCGTTCAAAGGTGAAGAACGGTACTTTTTAAACTATTTTTCAGAAAACACTACTTCCACCACACGCTTCGAAGACTCTCCGCTCTCTAAATAGCAGAATTTTTCATAAAACGGTGCGAATGAAGCTGGCAAAGAAAAGGTTGGCTGTTCTGTTTCTCTTACCCAGTCAATGACGCTCGCTGTTTCTTTCACAAGAGGTCCAGGTGCTTCTTGTTCAAAGTCAAAGTAGAAGCCTCTCAGCTTGTCACGATATGTTTCGATGTCTGGCACATAGAATAGCATCGGACGTTTGAGGTTTGCATAATCAAAGAATACAGATGAGTAGTCAGTGATGAGCAGATCAGAAATCATATAAAGATCTCTAATATCTTCGTAATGAGAGAAGTCATAGGCAAAGCCTTCATATGGTCCTAAATCAAAGTTTTCAGCGACTAGATAGTGCATACGCAGAATGATAATATATTCATCTCCGACAGCGGCTCTCAGCTCATGCAAATCAAGGTCTAAATCAAATTTGTACTGCCCTTTTTTATAAAATTGATCGTCTCTCCATGTCGGAGCATATAAGATTAATTTTTTATCAAGCGGCAGGTTCATTTTTTGTTTGAGTGCTCTCATCGTTTCTTCATTGTTTTGATTGTGAAGGAAGTCATTTCTCGGATATCCTGACTCAATCATGGTCTTTTGAAATTGGAAGGCACGTGTAAAGATTTCAGTCGAGTAAGCATTTGGAGAAATGAGGTAATCCCAATTCGACGCTTCCTTCGTGAAATTCTTTTTGTATTTTTTCGTGTTTGTTCCAGGCATATGCACCTCGTCCATATCCATCGCCAGTCGTTTTAACGGCGTACCGTGCCATGTCTGCAAGTATGTTGTATGCTCTGGTTTTGGAATCCACAGCGGCAAACGGCTGTTGACGACCCAATACTCAGCTCTTGCCATCGCAAAAATCCATTTCAATGACAGACGATTGATATAGTAAATATCCTTTTCCTTAAACGGTGCTTCGTGCCCTTTTTTCACGCTCCAGATCAATGTATATTCAGGATGATTTTCTTTCATATACTCATAGATCCCACGCGGGTTACAGCTAAATTGTTTTCCATTAAAG
Source organism: Bacillus sp. FSL R7-0672 (assembly GCF_038601465.1). Classification (NCBI taxonomy): domain Bacteria; kingdom Bacillati; phylum Bacillota; class Bacilli; order Caryophanales; family Bacillaceae; genus Bacillus; species Bacillus sp. FSL R7-0672. The sequence goes on from NZ_CP152010.1 coordinate 3,206,174, forward strand.
CTTTCAAACATAACGGTTTTCTTTTTCACAGACAGCTTGCTCGCCAGCTGAAAGGTCGTTTGGAAGGTACTTGTCACAAGGCGGTTACGGACTTTTTTTATTTTGCCGATTTGCTTTTTGAACTTCTTCCACTTGCTTTTGACATAGTACTTCGCACGTGTTTTCATTGTATAATCATTAATTCGAATGCCAAGCGTTTGTCTTTTTTTCTTTCGATACACCTCATATCGAATCGGGACATCGTTTCTTTTATGAATTTGAACAAGTCCTTTGAGTTTGTTCGAGCGATCTCCAAGGACTAAAGAAGTGGTCGTTAAAGTCTCCTCTACTCCACCTACATCGCAAATAAATTCAAAATAGAAGCGATATACAAAACGTTTGTTTAACGAATAGGACAATTCCTCTAAAGGAACTTCTGCTAGAAATTGATAAAGCTGTGGTACTTGTTGATCATCACGGTATTTGACCACTTCCTCTTTTATTGGAGTCATATTTACCGGAAAACGATGCTCAATTGGCTCTTCGCCATTTCTCTTCACTAGAAGCTTTACTTCCTTGATCTCATAAGGATGCTCTGCACTAAGAATGCCTGCATAACCAGATAAAGATAACGTACAATCTTTGTTGAGCTCGATATGATTGAATTTCACAACCTTTAGCTCACGCTTGATTTTAAACGATGCATTTCCTTTATCCGTACGATATGGGATGACATTCAGCATCGCGCCTTTATTTTCTAAAAAAGTCAGCTCTGGCTTCTCTATTTCCATTTTTAAACGGCGTTTATAGTATGGCGACTTCTCTTCTACTTCGGCATTATCCGTTTCTTTAAGTTCTTCTTCCTCTTCTTCCGAATCAGAATCATAGGCCGAATCCTCAAGCTCGTCCTCATCCTCTTCTTTGTTTGCACTCAGATAGTCCGTCACATACAGGTTGTATGTCTGACCCTGCTCTAATGCAAGCGGAAGCGATGATTCACTCAATACCAATTTGAATAGATTGTCTTCTTGATGAACAAGCGGAAGGAAAAGCTCTTGTTTGGATACCCTTTCCCTCATAAACAAATAAAATTCTCTATCTGTTAATGGCATGTCATCGTCGATGCGAATAAGCATTTCTAGTTTCTCATGATGATTTTTTAACCCTTCAACGACACTCTTCTTATGAATTCCCTCTTCAATCATTAATCGTTAATCTCCTCTGTTCAGAAATCTTACCGCTGTGTTGTCACATTATTTTACTTTCCAAGAATAGTTTCCTTGTTTCGTTTGATACGACCACCCATCGATTGACGATGGTTTATTGGTGAGCAGCTCTTCCTCTACTTCTAGACGCTGCAAAACTTCCTGAAGTTCTTCTGTTTTAAAACGAATGTAAAAATCAACGTATTTTGTTTGATTGGTTTCAATATTTTTCTTTGTTTGAAAATGCCCAATTGGGAAGCTGACTTGATGGTTTTCATCGATTGTTTGAGATATGATTTCAGCTCCATTCACTCGATCATATCCTGCGAAATCGATTTGCACATGATCCGCATGACTCATTTCGTCCTTCAGCTCAAGCTGAAGATGAAGAACATGATGTTCAGCGCTTAGATCACGCAAAACCCATTTCATACGGTCCACGATCCTTCTCAGTTCATCTTTACGCTCACGATTTTCGAGCATATGATGAAGTGTTGTATTCCAAAGAGACATTTCATCAGAAGGCACAAGATAAAAATAGGCTTGTTCTCCCAATACCTTCTCAACATCTACCTTATGCTTAGTATCTCCAAAGAAGACGGCATCCACTTGCTGTTTTCTTATTTGTTTAAATAATTCTCCGTAATGAGAATAGAGTTGATGCGGATCTTCTTCATAATGAGCGTCATGTACAAATGCAGCATAATACGTTGTTTCGGGCTGATCGATTTTAAACAGGTGACGGTCTTGATCCCGGTCTTCTGTAATCATCAGTTTCAAACGGTCATTTTGTGTTTGAATACTAGATAACCATCGTTGCTTTATATCTGTCTTCTTTGTAAAAGTTTGAATTCCTGTTTTTTTATACCAATTAATATGCCGAACTGGATTCTTTTTTGTATCTCCAGAGTAGATGATCTCCATATAGATATTGCCATCGTCATTGATTAGTTCTTCCAAGTATAGGGCACCTGTATGAGGAACAAAGCTTTGTACTCTGCACAAAACGCCCTGCCAATTGTACTCTTCCCTCTTTACTAATTGCTGCTCTTCATTATATTGATCAATATAACAAATAGGGGAAGATGGCAGTTCATATCTCGTCACCTGAACTGTTGATTCTTCTGCTGGCATCACTGCTTCATTGATCGATTGAAAAGATGTACCGATGATAAATTCCGAGTAACGCCTTTTACTTCCGCTTTCCGGTAGAATATAGTGCTCAAATACATTCAAGATGTCAACTTGGTGAAGAAAGGTCTCCTCCAAGCTATGAATATGTTCTTTCACATTTGCATCATAATTCAAAGTTAAAATGGCATTACGTTTATGTTTGTCAGCCAATGGCTTTAATCTCGCTTTTAAAGACTTCGTTAAGCGCTCATCCTGTTTTGGTACATCACCCATGATAAAGTAGTAGTCCATATCAGGCATGTCAACTGATGTCATTGTTTCATGTTGTTCAGGTTGATCCAATGTGTGTTCAACTTTTTTCTTCATCCAATTTTGAAACAAAGGAAGCTCTCCTTAAAAATAATGATAACTTGTATTTTACATGAAAAAGCACTTCTCACCAAAAGATAAGAAGTACTTTTTTTCGATCTATTAAAGTCCAGCAATTTCTTCCTTAATTTGTGTGGTCGAGATGCCTTCTGTTCTTTTCAAGTACACGACTTCGCAATGCTCTTTTAAGAAATCGAATTTACCTTCCCAGTCATCTCCCATGACAAACACATCAATATCGTGCTCTTGCACGTCACGGACTTTTTGATCCCAGCTATTTTCTGGAATGACTTCATCTACATAACGAATCGTTTCTAAAATCAGCTTTCTATGCTCGTAGCTGTGATAAGCCTTTTTTGATTTTTGTAAGTTAAACTCATCTGTCGAAATGGCCACCACTAAGTAATCTCCAAGCTGCTTTGCACGTTCGAGCAGCTTAATATGCCCCCAGTGTAATAAATCAAATGTACCGTAAGTAATAACTTTCTTCATTGCAAACATGAACTCCTTTCTTCATTCCTTATTCAACTGCTTTCATGCAGTAATGTTTATCCGTAATCCTATGATCTTCGTTCGTGTTTTTTCGCTCTTCGGAACCTCATTATATCACAGCGCCCATCAAACGTTAAGCAGATGTAAAGACAAACTATTTCCAATTTATTGGGTGCAGAAGGAAAAGTCCGAAGAATCAATGTTTCTCGCATCAGCCTCATTATGAATTGATGAAAATGTCATGAAATTTAAAGGTTTGTAAAGTTATTGTTAATATTTCATGGAGCATCTGTGATAAAATGATGTGTAGACGAAGAATGAATTTACAATGAACGTTCATAGATAACAAGATGAAAAAGGAGGTCTAAACAATGCAAACAGAAGTGGTCTCTAACCTTTCTTATGTAAACGGCGACCTAGATGAATTTATTAGCTATATGAATCACCATCATATTTCTCAAAGAAGAGGCGCCATGATTGCGACTGTCAATCCAGAGATTGGCTATGCTGTTATGAAGGATCATGCGTACCATCAAGTTGTCTCTTCTGCGGATTATGTGCTGCCGGATGGTGTAGGCGTCGTCTTAATGTCACGTTTAACACAAAGTCCGCTGAAGTCAAGAATTGCTGGCTTTGATGTCTTCATGTCTATGCTTGATCTAGCAAACAAGCAGTCTAAAAGTATCTTTTTATATGGGGCAAAAAAAGAAGTGCTTGAGGCTGTTAAACAGCGAATTGATACGGAATATCCAAATGTGGTCATTGCAGGCAGCTGTGACGGTTATCAAGCCGATAAACGTTTCGTAGCAAAGCAAATCGCTCGCTCGAAAGCAGATATGGTGTTCGTTGCTTTAGGTTATCCAAATCAGGAGAACTTTATTTATGAATACCGTCATTTATTCCCGCAGGCTGTTTGCATCGGTTTAGGCGGAAGCTTTGATGTATTTAGCGGAACGGTGAAGCGTGCACCACGCTGGATGATTAAAACAAATACAGAATGGCTGTACAGACTTGTTGTGAATCCATGGAGATGGAAACGAATGCTGAATATTCCTAAATACGCTTTTGCCGTATTGAAAGAAAACAAAGGGAAAAAACGTTACTATCCTGAGCAAGTAAAGGATCAGACGAAGCAGCTGTGAGAGACTGACCAATGATAAATATACGCTCAATGATCATTTCAAGCTATGCAGCTTTCGTTTCTTTCATTGGATGGCTGATGAGCGGCGTCAAACCACGGGAAAACCAGGTGACGCTGCTTGTTTCATTTCAAGAGAATGCAGCTGCTCTTATTGATACTTATCAACAACAGGCGAACATGACGATGAAGCTTACTGTCCTCTATACGAAGCATGCTTCTGCGATAGAAAAGGACGAGTCTCATCTGTCATTTCGCTATTTTCATGAAAAAAATCCTCTCCATCTCATTCAATGTATTTATACGATGTTTAAAAGCAAGGTTGTCGTGACAGATAACTACTTTCTCATGACAAGCGTACTCAGAAAACGTCCTTCTACCACCTGTATTCAAGTATGGCATGCTAATGGGGCGTTGAAAAAATTCGGTCTTGAAGATGCTTCCAATTCGGAACGAAGTCGTCGTGACATCAAACGGTTCAAACGAGTCTATGCATCTTTCGATTATATCGTTACAGGCTCAGATCATATGCGCGAGATTTTTAAGTCTTCATTTGGAGTCAATGATGAACGTTTTTTACCAACTGGGGTCCCGATGACGGATGTGTACTATGATCAGCGCCCGTCTTCCTTGAAGCCAAACGAATTTCCTAAAAGGAAAAAGATCCTGCTTTATGCACCGACCTATCGAGACTTTGCAATGGACGGGCTTGTCCTGCCTTTTTCAAAGGAGCAATTGCAAACAGAGCTAAACGGCGATTATATTCTGCTCGTCAAGCTTCATCCTGCGGTCAAACATTTAGCGAAGGCGGAAACAGACGATGAATGGATATTTGATGTGTCCGATCAGCCGCTTTATCCATTGCTTTGTGCATGCGATGTCCTGATCACAGATTACTCGTCGATTGTGTTTGAATATGCGCTGCTTGAAAAGCCTGTTTTGTTCTTCACTTATGACTTAGACACTTATCGCGAGAAGCGCGGTTTAGTCGATCGGTATGAGGACATCATTCCTGGGAAGGCTTGCGTCACTCAAGACATGCTCTTGAAGGAGCTACTTCATCTAAATGAATCAGATCAACTAAAACGAATTAAAACCTTCGCCGAGGAATGGAATCAATATTCAAAGGGAAGGTCTAGTGAGCAACTCTTATCCTTTATAGAACAGCAGCTCTTACACAAAAAACGTCCGGCTTCTCATTAGGAAGCACGGACGTTTTTTTATTTGTTATAAACTGGGATATCGTAATACAGCGTATAGTTATCAAGTAAGTTATACAAGCTATACATACGAGTGACTTGCTTATATGCCCAGCCAATATCTGTTGCATATTGATGAGTCGCTGCACTAGACCAGCGCATTTTATAAATCGTATCTTGTTTGTATGTGGCGTGATTGATATAGCTGTTGCCAATGAATTTTGCCCCGCCAATAATGGCTGCTTCTGGCGTAAACCATTGCTGTTCATACGCATATTTTGCACCGAGGTAATTCGGATTGCTGTCGTATGCGCCAATGCCATACATATTATATACTTTCTTTCCATTAAACATCGTACCATTCGCTAAAATGGAACCTCCGTTACCTGTTTCAAGTAACGCGTGAGAAATGAGATAAATTTCGTTGATATGATACGTTTTCGCTGCCGTAATAAAGGCTTGTCCTTTACCTGCAAGAATCCCTTTGCCTGCTAGAATCTTTGAATTCACTTCTGCCGGATTGAGATTCGCAGCTTCAGAGAGTTTTAGAAATTGGAAATAAGATTGAGTGCCCTCAGCAATGTTGGCTGGGTCTACATATTTTTGCACCTCTGCTGCACTTGCATTTCTCCAGCCAAGGCTGATCTTGATCCAGTTTCCTTCTTTCCCAAGCTGTTTCACTTTTGCTCCTTTATTCAGCTGTGCCACGATGTTGCTTGCAGAGCTCGAATCAGGTGTCGAACGAACATTTAAGCCGTCCGTATTCACAGTTGACGTCGCCGTGTCGACATATGGTGCATATACATAGGCTGCGCCATCGGTCTGTGGTGACACCTTCATTTGCTTGTTCACCATCTCATTGACAGTGAGGTTGTAGTTCGTTTGCATGACCATTGGGCCATTTTTGATTTTTACAGCTGTAGCTGTCCAGCCATATTGACTTTTCACAAAAGCAATCGCTGCATTTACAGTTGGTAATCCTGTGAATTGCTGCGTAATGTTGATTTTGTAGGTTGGCTTCGTTGTTGTTTGATAAGCAGCTGGTTCATTCCGTTTTTTGAAAAATGCCATGCCTTGATCGCGCAATGCGGCTGTTGAGATGGCACCGGTTTTGATCTGATATTGAGCATAATCAGCTGCGCCTGTTTTTTGAGCAGCTGCTTTCATTTTTTGTTTCGTTAAATAGCTTAGCGCTTGATTCAGTTTTGTCTGATTCACCGTTGGCTCTGTCGTGATCCGGTATTGTTTAACCGCTTCTGTCAGCGTTTTTGTACTGCTGGCAACGCCATTTTTCTTGATAATTTCTTGAGCCTGCTTGACTTTACTTTGCTCATATACAGGTGTTGTCTTGAGACTATACGTTTTGCTGACAGCTTGTCCCTTACTTGTTGTGATGCTGCTTGTCACCTTCTGCGTTTTTAAATATGCGGCACCTTTATTTATTTTCGCTTGGTCCGCTGATTGATTGACGACAAGTCGATACGTGCTGTCAGATGCTTTACCTGTTTTTTTCGTTGTCGCTGATACCTTTTTCTTTTGGAAGAAAGCTGCTGCTTTTTTCGCTTGATCATCTCCCAATAGGTTTCCAGTCACTACTTGATATGGCTGTGTAGAAGAGATCTTTTTTGATGTGTAGCGCCATTTCTTTTTCTTGAAAAAGGCCACCGTTTTTCCGTATGCTGTATCGTTCAGTTGATTGAGCTTCACGATATAATTTTTTGTTTTTCCCACTCGCTGCACAGTCCCTGTAGCTCCGGTTTGTTTCTTAATCTGGGCCGCAGCTGAGGATGCTTGTTTGTTGTCTTTGAAATAGCCTGATTCCAAGCGATACACATTTTTTAAAGCGCCTGTCTTTTGAATCTTCCCGCTGATCTTTGCTTCTCTTTGGAGCTGGGTAAGAAGCGTCTGTGCTTTTGACTGGCTCACTTGTGCAGCTGATGTGACGATGTAATATGGCTTGCCTGCTGTCACCGTTTGAAGCACCGCTTTTAAACCAGACTCCTTTTGAAAGCCTTGTAGGATAGCATTTGCCTTACTTTGTCCAACGATACCGCCTGAAATCAGCTGATACACAGTGCCAGCTTTGTTTTCAGTTTGGTATGTACTGGTGACACCGGCCTGCTTTTGTAATTCGGTTTGAATATTTTTGACTTTCGTTTCAGAATCAATGGTTCCTGAAATGACCTGATAAGAAGGTCTGCTTTGATTGATGACTTCATAGGTGCTATTAAGTCCTGATGTTTTCGTTAGCTCCAGCGAGAGCTTTTTCGCCTGAGCTTGATCATTGACGGGGTCAGATACGACCTTTTGTAAAGGAAGCCGGTCACCTACTGGCGACACTGTCCCGCTCATGCCCGTCTCTTTTTTTAATGCAGCTGCACTTGCACTCGCTGCTGCTTGTGACTCATATCCTGAGGCAGTGAGCTGATAGGTCGACGTGTTTCCTGAGGTTTGATAAGTGGCTGTCCACTTTTTGTCCTTCTTCAATGTTTCCACTGCTTTTTTTACTTCTGATTCTGTTGTAAATACCTTTGAGGTGTTCATCGTATAAATGGATTGATCGACATAGGAGGCTGCTTGCGCTTCTTTGCCCGTCTGTATTGTCATACCAAAGGCAGCTGCGAGTAACATAATCTTGATGGTTTTTTTCACGTTCACTGTCCCTCTCTTACTTTGCATAATAGTCTACTAATCTCTTTATCGACAAAAACAAGTACTCTTTCAAGTCATTTATGCAATAGAAAAATAGAGGACCCCTTCGAAGTCCTCTTTTCCTTTATATATGCGATACAATCAGTTCACAAGTTCCTTCAATTGAGAAGCTCCCTGTTTCAGCTGGCAGGATAAAATGAGCCCCTTTAGGCAGTGGATATGTATGCCCATCATGCGTTAGAGACCCTTCCCCGCTAATTACACTGCACAGCAAAAACGGATAATCTTGTGAAAGCTCTACTGCTTGATCAATTTCCCATTTATACACAGAGAAATACTCTGCTTCAACAAAAGTTCGAATGGTCAGCCCACGGCGTGTTTCGACTGATTCATCTGCATAACCGTCTACATGGGGAACCGTTGTGACATCAATGGCTTGCGCAAAATGAAGTTCACGTTCATTGCCATTCTGATCTTTTCGTTCATAATCATATACTCGATAGGTTGTATCTGAGCTTTGCTGCGTTTCGAGGACAAGCGTTCCTTCGCACAGCGCATGAATGGTTCCACTTGGCACATAATAAAAATCACCAGGCTTAATCTTCACACGACGCAAAAGACCTTCCCAATCTCCACTGTTCATCATGGTCACAAGCTCAGTTCTTGTTCTTGCATTGTGCCCATAGATCATTTCTGCTCCTTCTTTGCAGTCAATGATATACCAGCATTCTGTTTTTCCAAGCTCGCCATTTTCATGTCTTTCCGCATAATCATCATCTGGATGAACTTGAACGGACAAGTCTTGGTTTGCATCTAAAATTTTGGTTAACAGCGGGAATCGATCGCCTTCTATTCCCCCGAACAATTCTCTGTGATTGTCCCATAGTTCGATCAGCGTTTTCCCTTTATATGGACCGTCTTGCACGACACTTGGTCCGTTTGGATGAGCAGAAATTGCCCAGCATTCTCCCGTTTGATCAGAAGGAATATCATAGCCAAATTGATCTCTTAAGGCTGTACCTCCCCATATTCTCTCCTTCAATTCAGGCAGTAAAAAAATTGGTGACTGCTTCATTCAGGATGACTCCTCCCTTTGCTACCCTTTGATAATCCTTGCCAAGCTTGATGAAAACTAGCAAGTCTCAACTTTTATTATGACGCTATCTAAAGAGAAGTCAATCCTTTCAGTACACCAAATGAAAACGATCACACAAAAATATTTCATCCTTTGACAGAGCCTGCGAGAAGCCCTTTGACAAAGTATTTTCCGAGCAGAATATAAACCAAAAGTGTCGGCAGTGCGGCCAATATCGCCCCTGCCATTTGGACGTTCCATTGCACAATTTGACTGCCAGATAGATTTTGCAAGGCAACCATCACTGGCTGATGCTCTGCAGTGGTCATCGTGACTGCAAATAAGAACTCATTCCATACATTTGTGAACTGCCAAATCGCGACCACAACAAATCCTGTGATCGAAAGCGGAAGAATCATATGTCTGAAAATCCCGATAAACCCTGCACCGTCCATTTTTGCCGATTCAATCATTTCATCAGGAATGCTCACATAGAAGTTTCGAAACATGAGCGTTGTGATTGGGAGTCCATATACGACATGGACAAGCACCAAACCTGGAATCGAATTATACAATCCGACTTCGCGTAAAAATTGAATGAGTGGAATGAGGATACTTTGATATGGAATAAACATTCCAAACAGCATCAGTGTAAAGACCACTTCTGACCCTTTGAAACGCCATTTTGATAGGACATAGCCATTCATCGCCCCTAAGACAGCTGACAATAAGGTAGCCGGAATGACTAGATAAAGAGAATTCATTAAATTGGGCGCTAGCTTTTCAAATGCGATTTGATAGCTTGAAAAATCGAGTGTTGACGGCAGCGCCCACATTTTCTCAAGGGTCACTTCACTTAATGGCTTCAAGCTTGTGACGAGCATGACATAGACTGGCATCAGAAAAAAGAGACTGCACAAAATCAATAAAGCATAAAGGACTGGACGGACAAACCATCTAGCTGTCATGATGACGCCCCCTTCCGGCTCGACAGGAGATATGGCACGATAAAGACCGCAACAGAGATCAGCATCACAATCGCGATGGCGGCACCGCCTGCATAATGGTTTCCTCTAAAGGTCATTTCAAACATGTAAACACCCGGAACATCTGTGACAAAGTTTGCACCCGGTCCTGTCATCGAGTAAATCAAATCGAAAATCTTTAATGAAATATGAGCCATGATGATAATGACACTTGCAGTAATCGGTTTTAATAGAGGAAAAATAATCTTCCGGTAAATCTGCCACTCGGTTGCACCATCCATTCTAGCAGCCTCTCTTACTTCCTCTGGAATGCCTCTCAAACCAGCCAAATACATCGCTAGAGAAAATCCAGTCATCTGCCAAACAGCTGCAATCACGACGGCAATCATTGCCGCAGGGATACCAAACTCAATTTTCCCCCAGACAAATCCGGCTAAAATGTTCGTATCCGTGTACCACTTAGGCTGGATACCAAGCGTCTTTAAAAATAGATTCACCCCAGTGGACGGGTTTAAAATCCATTGCCAGACGACCCCTGTCACAACAAAGGAAAGGGCCATTGGAAAGAAAAATAAATTCCGAAATAGAGATTCACCCTTGATCTTCTGATCTAGTAAAATCGCAAGTGCGAGCCCAGAGGCAATAACGGCTCCAATAAAGAATAGAGTAAAAAAGACCGTGTTCCGAAGATCAGACTGAAAGCGGAAATCTTGAAACAGCATCATATAGTTTTGAAGCCCTGCGAAAGAGAAATCAGGAACGAGCGAGGTCCAATTTGATAATGACACATACCCTGTCCAGCCAATAAAGCCGTAAACAAAGATGAATAACAACACAGCCGACGGGGCTAAAAATAGAAGCGCAAGCAGCTGATCCCCACTCCATTTTTTCTGAACACGTTTGACTTTAGGTGTTGCTGCTTTTGTGATCGGCGATGTATCCATACGCATGAAGCTACACTCCTTTTTAAAAAAGAGGCGGTGCTTAGTCGCCGCCTCCTCGTCTTTATTTCATTGAATCTTTTAAAGATGAAACAAACTGGCTGCTATCTTTTTGTGTGACGAAGATATTGACGGCTTGATTCGCTTTTGTCACAAACCCTTCTTCAGCAGCTGAACCATGCGCGAGAGACGGCGCCAGCTTTGATTCTTTAAATGCCTTCATCGCCGATTTTCCGTATTCATCATATTTAGAAACATCTGCATCCACACGTGCCGGAATCGATCCCTTCAGCGGATTAAATGCATCCTGTCCTTCCACAGATCCTAAGACAGATAAGAATTTCTTCACGTTTTCTGGCTGTTTCACGCCCTTTGGCAGTCCAAATGTATCGGTGATCACCATAAAGCTTCCCTCTGTTTCAGGAGTCTCCACGTATCCAAAGTCTTCATTCACCTTCAGATCCAGATCATTCACAAAGTACCCCTTCGCCCAGTCGCCCATGACATTCATTGCAGCTTCCCCTTTTGCTACGAGCTGCGAGGCATCCTGCCAGTTACGTGAGCTGTGGTCATCATTGACATATTCAAGCATACGTCCAAAGATGTCTGCCGCTTCCTTCACTTTTGCGTCATCCATTTTCATGTCGCCAGCCCAAAGTTTTTGATAGTCATCAGCGCCTAAAACGCCGAGAAGCACACTCTCAAACAAATGCGTCGCTGCCCAAGGCTCTTTATCACCAAGTGCAAGCGGTGTAATGCCTTTTTTCTTTAATGCATCTGCTGTTTTGAAAAATTCATCAAAGGTCGTTGGCGGCTCTAAGCCTGCATCATCAAATACCTTCTTGTTATACCAAAGCACATTGCCCCTATGAATATTCACTGGTACTGAATAGATTTTCCCATCTTTGCTGACAAGGTCGATGAGTGATTCCGGAAATTTGTCCTTCCAGCCTTCTTTTTCATATAGATCGTCCAGCGGCTCCATTTTGCCTGCTGCGACCCAGCTCTCATTCAGCTCCGCTCCGCCATGTACTTGGAATGTAGCTGGCGGGTCATTTCCTTGCATCCGGCTAGTCAGAACAGCCTTTGCATTTGTACCAGCACCACCTGCGACGGCTGCATTTTCAATTGGGATGTCTTTATTTTTCTCTTCAAACAATTGAATAAGTGCTTTCAGTCCGTCCTCTTCACCTGCTCCAGTCCACCAAGAAAAAATGTCGAGCTTCTCTGCTCCGCCCTCTTTTTTCGCACCTGAGCTCGTCGATGAACTACAGGCAGTGACGATAAGCATACAAAGCACTAACAGCGTAAAGCCTAATTTAACCTTCATGATTGATCCCCCATCCCTATTTTGTAAGCGTTATCACAATAAGTATAATGGCAGATCCTTGCTTTTTTTTAGGCAAACTTCTTCACTTTTTTATGAAATTCTTCATTTTTTTACGGTCTGTTTTCGATATTCCTTCGGTGAACAACCCACCATCTTCTTAAACACACGGCTGACGTAATTGGGGTCTGTATATCCTGCCTGATAAGTAATTTCTTTTAAACTAAGCGAGCTGTCTTTGAGAAGCTGTTTGATTTTATCCAGCCGGCAGGTGGTCACATACTCTTTAAATGTCAGCCCTGTCTCGTCTTTAAACCGTTTTGTGAAATAGGTTGGACTTAAATCAACATAGGCGGCAGTCTGCTCCAGCGTGATCTGTTCACAAAAATGCGTTTTGATGTATCGCTTTGCCCGCTCGATATCATTCACAGTCTGGTTTCTTGCTTCGTACACGTCAAATAAATATTCACAGCACTGACGGCATTCAACTGCGGTGCTGATCGTTAATATTGGCCAGTCTGTTCGTAGCCGTGATTTAAATAAAATCAGCAGCTCTTTTAGTTGTGAAAGGGTCGCCCCCTCTAGCTCAAAAGCATCGAATAAAGCGAGCGCATCCTCTCTTCTCCCTTCTTCCATTGCCTGCATCATATCGTCTGCAAGCTCCGGCAGATGGATCAATGGATGAGACTGTTCTTCTGTTTGGTAAAAACCATAACGAACAACGCCGGGGCTCTTTTTTCGCTGATAATAGGAAAGCTTCGCCTCTGCTGCACTTTTCTGAAGATAAAGCGGATTTGAGACCGGGTGTCCTATGCCAACGACAGGTAAAGGCTGATCGTTTGTGGTGGCAGTTCGAATCGCCTGTAGGACATCTGCCTTTAAATGACCAGGCGCTTGGTGACGATAAATGAGACATGTAAACAACTCACCACTCACCTGAATCGGTACCGTATGAAAAAGGGGAGATGTCTGTAAATCCATCAACAGCTGATCCCCGATTGTCCGCTGCACAGCGATGACAAGACCTGCTTCGAATTCATGAAACAGTTGTTGAAACTCCGTAGAGGTATAGGATTGACCGTTTATGACATGAGTTTCAAGCCACTTTGACTGCTGCCCGGCCGCCACCGCCTGCCGCTGAGACGCCTCCTGCTGAATCTCTGCCGCAACCGTTCGAATGGCGGTGATGGTTTCATCTTTGTCAGCCGGTTTGACGAGATATTGCTTCACCCCTTCTTGCATCGCTTGCTTGGCATAATCGAACGTATCGTAGGCTGTCAGCATAATAAATTTTGTATGAGGACTGATCGCTTTGATTTGCTTGATCGCTATGAGTCCATCCATTCCAGGCATCTGAATATCCATGAGCACAAGATGAACGGGCTCAGTCCGCACGAATTCAACAGCCTTTTTTCCATTTTCAGCTTCTCCTGCGATATGACACTCTGGAAGCCAATCCGTCATGAACTTCCGCATCGCTAGTCGTTCTATTTTTTCATCATCCACAATCAGCACGTTCAGCATGCAGGTCCCTCCTTCATCGGAATAGCCAATTGAATGGTGGTGCCTTCGTTTGGCTTTGAGTCAATTTGAAGGGCATCTTTTACCCCGTAAAACAAATGCAGCCTTGACATCACATTTCGAAGACCGATCCCTGTCGAGTGCCCTTTACTCAAGATGTTTGGATCTTCCTCTTCTTTTTCTGATAGCAATCTCCTTTTCTCTTGTTCATTGATTCCCATCCCATTGTCCCGAATCCGAATCATCACATAGCCGCCTTCTTGATAGATCGAGAGCTCGACAAGCCCGCCTTCCTCCTTTGGTTCAACGCCATGAATAAAGGCATTTTCAACAAGCGGTTGTAAGGTGAGACTTGGGATATGTACAGATAAACACGATTCATCTATGGTCATTTTGCATGTGATACGATCGGCAAATCTTGTTTCTTGTATATGAAAATATTCTTTGACCACTTTTACTTCTTGTTCGAGCGTAACGGATGCACTAAGAGCTGACAGCGAATAACGCATGAGAGTGGAAACGGATTGGATCAACCTCGATGTGGCATCCGCTGATTCTAAGTAAGCCATGCGTGAGACGATGTTTAATGTATTAAATAAAAAATGTGGGTTCATTTGGTTTTGCAGCGTTTTCAGCTTCATGTCTTTGATTTTTTGATCTAAGGCTGCCTTTTGTTTCATCTCTTCAATCATCATTTTCATCTCTTGACGCATTCGCTGAAATGCCTCATTTAATACAGAAATTTCATCCTTTGAGGTGACATGCAAGTCCGCTCCATCAAAGTTCCCTTCGGATACTTCCTTTACGCTTCGAGAGAGATGGACGATCGGTCTTGATATCCCGCCAGCAATCATATACGCCATCCATAAGGCGACCCCAATGGACAGCGTAAACAAACATAAGGTAAAGAGCGCATAGGTTTGGTGCCTTTTTTGCAGAGATTGATAGAGTACTTGATACTCAGACAATTCATCATCAAGCAGGGTCATCGTTTGCTCTTGTATGTAGGAGGAGACGGTTCTTACTTCCTTCACACTTGCTGCATATTCTTTGATTTTCCCTTCTTTTACATATGTCATGGTCGCATCACTTTCATTGATGAGCGTCCGCATCATATATTGATATTTTTCAATAGAAGGAATTGCCGCATGAAGCCCGGCATCTTTTCGCAATGCCTGGTCGTAGGATTTCATTATTTGTTTTGAAGCTAGATATTCTTTGGCAAACTGCTGATCCTTTTCAATCGCATACGCATTGACCTTTTCATACATCGTTTTTGCCTCTGTCGATATATCATTAAGCAGGAGAAAAGAACGAAAACTTCTGCTATATTCTGATGTGATATTCGAGCTGCTCCAATAGACGAAAAAAGCGGCCACGTTACCAACAAACACAAGGATTAAAAATGCCAGTAGCAACTTACTTCGAATCCTTCTCACGGCTGGACCCCCTGCCTTCTGTCTGTTTGCTGCAGCGGCAGATCCTCGCGCCGAATCACACTCGTTCCTGTGTACTGAAGCGGTTCTTCTTTTTCACCTTTCTGCAAACGCACAAGCGATTCCACTGCTTGGTAGCCCATTTCATAAGGGTGCTGAACAACGACTGCATCAATCTCTCCATCATCGAGCGCCTGAATCGTATCTGGTAACGTATCAAATGCGAGTACATAGACATCTGTAGACGATTGATATTGCGCTGTTGCTTGAATGATACCTGCACCATCTAATGCACTCGTACCGTAAAATGCAGTGAGCTTCGCATGATCGTTTAATAGTTTATACGCGGCACCGGAGGCCCCTGATTTGGTAATGGCTGATTCTTCTATTCCAGCAATATGAATGCGTTTTTCAACGGCGACGGCGTCTCGAAACCCTTTGACGCGCTGCTTTTGATGAACGGCATCAAGCCTGCCTGTGACAATTCCTACATACTGTTCGCCTTTTGTATCTGCAATGAGTGCCTGTCCTGCGATAAAGCCAGAATAATAATTGTCTGTGCCTACATACACTTGACGCTTGCTCCCCTCTGCATCCGTATCAACGGTGACAACATCAATGCCTTTATCCCTCGCCTTCTGAAAAAGCGGTTTGTATTTCTTCGCATCAAGTCCCTGTGTCATAATGCCATCGACATGCCCTGCGATTGCCATATCAATGGTTTTCAAATGGTCGTCTATATCGGCTTGCTTCGGACCCAAATATTCTAAATACACGCGATGAGCGGCTGCCGCATCAGCAGCTCCCTTTTGTACCAGCTGCCAATATTCATTATCAAGTTCCTCCGGTACAAGGACAAAGTGATATTGATAGGTTGTTGACGCTTTTTCGGAAGCGCTTTCAATTTTAAATAAATCTTGACCTAATGATGTTAAAAAAATGACAGATACGACACAAAAAGTGAGAAAGGCACTCACCCCGATCCACTTTGATACTTTCACCACATCCTCCCCCTTTCAAAAATTGCGCATAAAAAAAGAGCTGCTTATAAGCATACTCTCTCGACCTCTATAATTCCTTTGTCATAAATAAACTGTTTGGATCTTCTTGATATGAACCGAAAGGCGGACAAATATAAAACCCAACACTCTCATATAGTTTTCTTGCTGGCTCGAAAAAAGACATCGCACCTGTCTCTAAGCTGACACGTGAAGAGTCAGCATTCACCTGCTATTATGTCAGCTAAACGAACAAACAACCGGCATTCATCTGCCAGTTGTTCATTTGATAGTGCCTATTTATGAAGAAAGAACTGCTTGTAATTCTTCTGCCGTACTGCTTTCCAGCTGACTTCCGACCCCTACTGCCACTGCACCTGCTTTCAGCCATTTTGGCACATCGGCTGGATGAATACCCCCCGTTGGAATAAATTCAATGTCTGGAAATGGGCCTTGTAAGTTTTTCATATAGGATAAACCGAAGGAGCCGCTTGGAAAAAGTTTGAGCAAGCAGTATCCAGCTGCTTTTGCATGCATGATTTCACTTGGGGTGAGGACACCTGGTACATAGAGTGTGTCGTGAAATGAGAGATGCTCTCCAATGACAGGGAGATACCCTGGACTAACAATAAATTGCGAGCCTGCGTCAATGGCTGACTGCGCCTGCTGAAGGGTGGTGATTGTGCCTGCTCCTACAATCAGATCTTGCTCATGCTGAAAGGATGCGATGATGTGTTCAGCATTGGGCGTGGTATACGTCACTTCAATGGCACGAACGCCTTTTTTCTTTAAACGCTCAATGATCTCAATGCCTTCTGCTTCGCTCTCCGCTCTCACCACTGCGATCAGCTTACAAGCCACGAGACGTTCTTTAACGCTCAAACTTGCTGACTTTCCCATATCCTTCATCCTCCTTCATATATTCCCGTCTGTGATATCGCTTGGCTTCTTTCATAAAGGCCTGAAGCTCTTCCCGAGTAGGCAGGCCGTCCTTATCGCCTGGAGACATCACCGCAAGAGCCCCTACAGCATTGCCTCTTGTCACAGATTTTTCATATGATAAACCGTCCAGTAACCCGCTGATAACCCCCACGGCAAACCCATCACCGGCACCGACTGTATCCACGACATCTGACACATAAAAGCCGCTCACAATCCCCTGACTGGATGCACTTTTATAAAAAGCACCTTCTGCACCGAGCTTAATGACCACAAGCTTGACGCCTTTTTGCAAATAAACATCTGCAATCTCTTCCGGCTCGTGACAGCCTGTGAGCCTTTGCCCTTCTGCAAGCCCCGGAAAAAACCAATCCACTTGAAAAGCCATCTGATTCACTGTATGGATCATATCTTCCTCCTCTTCCCATAGCTGCAGCCGAAGGTTTGGATCAAATGAAATGGTTTTGCCTGCTTCTTTCATCTTTTGAAGAGCATGAAAAGAAAACGCTCTCATTTCACTGGATAATGCAGGCGGAATACCTGTCATATGGAGATGTCCTGCCTGTTTGAAATAATTCGCGGGAAAGTCGCTTGGACTCATTGTGCTCGCAGCAGAGCCTTTACGATAATACGTGACATCAGGGTCTCCATCTATCACTTTGGATTTAAGTAAAATCCCTGTTTGAGACCCATCATTTGAACGGATCACTGCACTTGTATCGACTCCTTCTTTTTGAAGCTCTTCTAAAATAAATGTGCCAAGTGAATCTGCTCCGACTTTGCTCATCCATCCCACATCAAAACCTAGCCTCGCCAAACCGACTGCTACGTTACTTTCGGCACCAGCAAGCGCCTTTTGAAATGTATGCACTTGATGAAGCTCTCCGGCTTCTTTTGCGTAAAACATCGCCATTGATTCCCCAAATGTGACCGCATCCAATGCTTTCACTCATTTCTCCCCTTTCTCGGTACCGGTTTCAAATTAGTTGAAAAAGAGAGAGCATGCACGTATGTATACTCTTCTCTGTCTGTTGTTTATAAGGATTTTCTTACGATGATTTCTCCATCAAGCTGAATGGTTTGGGGCGCACTTTCATCCCCTTCAAGCCGAGTCTTGATTTTTTGCATGGCGGCTTTCCCCATTTCATGAGATGGCTGGGCAACCGTTGTGATTCCAGGCCCAATCAGCTTATACCATTCTGTATCATCAAAGCCTGCGATGCCTATATCTTCTGGAATCTTTAACCCGAGTTCTACAAGCTCACTGATCAGCTTCAGCATAAGTAATCCATTGGCTGCTAAAATTGCTTTTTTCTGCTGGCTTAATTGGACAAAATGGACAAGCTCTTCTCGCAGTTGTTCCTTTTGTTTCAAATCAATTTCTGCAATGATAGGCTTCTTATGTTTACTCATGGCTGTCTGTTCATATGCTTCTTTTCGTTCTTCACGAGGACTGATCCCATCGACCGGCTCAGTAAAAAAGGCGATGTGTTCATAGCCTCTCTCATACATTTGTTGAAGCAACTGGATCGTGATATCACGGTTATTCGTTGTCACTGTGTCGACTTTTAGTTCAGATAATTTCCGGTCAACAAGAACAATCGGCAAACCGTCTTTCTTAAAATCCTGCAAAATGTCATTGTTCTGGCCGGTCGTATTGATGATGAGCCCTTCAATATAATGCGCATTCAGCTTGAGGAGCATTTCTCGTTCTTTTTCTGGCCGGTTATCTGTGTTGCATACCATGATGCTGTATCCATATTCATCACAAATTTCTTCGACTCCGCGAAGTGTCGCTACAGAGAATGGATTCGTAATGTCGGCTACAATAAACCCAATGACCTTGCTTTTTCTTACTTTCAAACCTTGAGCGAGCTGACTCGGACGATAATGCAGTTCCTCAATGGCTTTTTTAATTTTTTTGACCTTTTCAGTAGAAATTTCATTTGTTCTGCCATTGATATATCTGGATACAGTTGATTTTGAAACACCTGCATAAGCGGCCACTTCGTTGATGGTCACTTTCGTTTGCTTTTTCTCTTTCATTCAAAAAACTCCCACAATCAATATCTTCTCATTTGTTTCGAAACCGATTTCAAATAACTTAAAAAGAGCATATCATAATTTCTTAAATTCCAGAAGATTTTTTTGATTGGAGATGACAAAAAACCATTTAAATAAACAAAAAGAAAGCGATTTCAAAATAACAGTTGACGGCACTCTCTTTTTCCTCTAAAATTTCCCTTGAAACCGATACCAAATAAAATACCCATACTTTGTTTCAGATGGAAAGGGAGGCTTATTTCAAATGGAAAATCGTTATGCTGTACACCCTGAGCAGGTCAAACGTTTTACAACAGAGGAACTTCGTCGTCATTTTCATATTCCTACACTATTCGTCAGCGGTGAATTAAAGCTCTACTATTCACATGAGGACCGCGTGGTGATTGGCGGAGTCATGCCATCTGCAGAGCCGCTCAAATTAGATGCGGGCGACTTTCTACGTACGGAATATTTCCTTGAAAGACGAGAAATCGGCATTGTAAATGTCGGCGGTCAAGGAACAGTCACTGTTGATGGTGAAGCCTTTGTACTGGAGCACAAAGATTTCTTATATATTGGGCTTGGACACGAAGATGTACAGTTTGCTAGTTCATCAGGCGAGGGAGCCAAGTTCTATCTTGTATCAGCCACAGCTCATCAAGCGTACCCTACGCAAAAAGCAGCCATCGCTGAATTAACACCGAATCACTTAGGGGAAGCGTCTGCTTCAAACGTACGAAACCTGTATCAAGTCATCCACGCAAACGGTATCCAAAGCTGTCAGCTCATGATGGGAATCACTCAGCTTGAAACCAATAACACGTGGAATACGATGCCCGCTCATATTCATGATCGGCGTATGGAAGTGTACTTATATCTTGATATCGAAGAAGATGCTCGTGTCTTTCATTTTATGGGGGAGCCATCTGAAACAAGACACCTCGTTGTGGCCAATGAGGAAGCGGTCATTTCTCCTGCCTGGTCCATTCATTCAGGCTCGGGTACATCGAATTATTCATTTATTTGGGCGATGGCGGGCGAGAACTATACGTTTAAAGATATGGACTTTGTCCCAATGGACCAGCTGAGGTAATGTGATGACGACAGCATCCTATGTAGCGTCCCTCTTTTCTCTTGAAGGCAAAACAGCCCTTGTGACAGGTCCTGGAACCGGCATTGGGCAGGGCATTGCTGTGGCGCTTGCCAGGTCAGGCGCAGATATTATCGGCACATACCACCACACACCGCTTGAGGAAACGAAAACACTAGTCGAACAGGCGGGCCGCTCGTTTCATGCGGTTCAGGTTGACTTTTCCGACCCTCAAACTGCAAAGCAGGCTGTCGATGCCATGTTACAAAAGCATACGATCGATATTTTAATCAATAATGCTGGCACCATTAAAAGAGAGCAGGCCGCTCATTATTCGGAGGAAGATTGGCATACGGTCATGGATGTGAATATCAATAGTCTCTTTTTCCTCACCCAAAGGGTTGGGCGACAGATGCTGAAAAATAGGCAAGGGAAAATCGTCAATATCGCCTCCCTTCTATCGTTTCAAGGCGGTGTCTTTGTCCCCGCTTATACAGCAAGTAAACACGCAGTCGCAGGGCTGACGAAGGCTTTTGCAAACGAATGGGCGAACCAGCATATACAAGTGAATGCGATCGCTCCTGGTTACATTGCGACCAATAACACGCAAGCCATTCGGGACGATGAGAATCGAAATGAAGAGATTCTCAAACGAATTCCTGCCGGGCGCTGGGGAAAGCCTGAGGATCTAGCCGGTGCGGCTGTTTTCCTTAGCTCACCAGCCTCTGATTATTTGAACGGTCATATTTTAGCAGTTGATGGCGGTTGGCTTGCGAGATAAACAGACGAGAGAATTCCTATTTGCAGGGATTCTCTTTTTTCTATTTGCATAATTCTCCACCATCCGAGTCACTCTATAAAAAACATGACATGAGGGTGAGGTATTATGAAAAGTCGTATTGAACAAGATATAGCGTCCGTCATCAAGCGCGTCAAAAGCTTTGCCGGGAAAAGTGATGATATCGTGTTCCACTCATTTTCATTTGGCCCTTCTGCTATCTCTGCATGTCTCATGTACGTTGAAGGACTCACAGAATTTGAGATGCTTTCCAAACAAATCATTTCACCCATGCAAAAGGAACTGGATATCACCGAGGTTGATTCTAGTACGCTTCCAGCCCTGTCTAAAACGTTCTTTGGCATCCAAAATGACGTGCTCGAGGATATGAACCTTGCCATCGAGCAGTTATATAACGGCAGGGCTATTTTATTTGTAGATGGCGCGGCTCAAGCACTTGTGCTCCAAACGAACCTTTTTCAATTTAGAGAAGTAGAAGAGCCGCAATCGGAAGTCCTTGTAAGAGGGCCTCGGATCGGCTTTATTGAAAATCTTGAAAAAAACACGGCTTTAATCCGTGAGCGGGCAAATGACCCAAACCTTGTCATTCAAAAGGTGAATGTAGGTACTCGCAATAAAAAGTCCGCAGCCCTTGTGTACGTTCGTGATATTGTTGACCCTAAATTAGTAGAAGATGTTTTATCACGCATGACCGAAATCAAAATGGATGACATCCCTGAAACCGGCTATATTGAACAGCTAATTGAGGACAGCCACATCTCCATTTTCCCGCAGATTCAAAATACAGAACGTCCTGACCGGGTGATTGCATCTGTGCTTGAAGGAAAAGTGTCAATTTTACTCGATGGCACTCCTTTTGCGCTCATTTTACCGATGACCTTTACAGCCTTGATGCAATCACCTGAAGATTATTATCAGAGATGGACTAGTTTCTTATCATCCAGGCTTATTACCCACACGGATGGCGCTCACCATCGCAGGCAGCCGGCAGAATGTTCCGTTCCCTCCTGTTGTTGAGGCGATTCTTATGTCTTTTACGATAGAGCTGCTGCGAGAAGCTGGACTTCGGCTTCCTAGAGCCATCGGGCAGACAATTGGGCTCATTGGCGGCGTCATCATTGGTCAGGCGGCTGTCCAAGCCAATATCGTCAGTGCCTTAATGGTGATTATTGTGTCGCTGACCGCACTAGCTGACTTTACGGCACCGTCCTATGACTTTAGTTTCCCGCTGCGTATCTTGCGGTTTATGGCTATTTTCAGTTCAGCGATGTTGGGGTTATATGGCTTAATCATGTGTTATTTATTTGTGCTTTGTCACCTGATGCAATTAAAGACCTTTGGTTTTGACTATTTCACACCTGTTTTGTCTTCACCGTTTTCAGATTTAAAGGATACGTACGTACGTTTACCAATTGGGCTATTTAAATCGAGACCGAAAACAGCAAAAATAAAAAATCTCAAAAGACAAGGAGATTAAACGATGTACAGAGCTGAGAAGCTATCATTGTTACAAGTCACCATTCTGTGCAGCTCTACAATGATAGGCGCTGGAATTTTAACCATTCCTCGCAGTTCTGCCAATTCAGGATTCCCTGATGGCTGGATCATTGTATTAATACAGGGAGTCATCTTTGCTTTCGTTGCTTTTTTGTTAGGATGGATTGCTGAAAAAAATGCGCCGGATACCATTTTTGACTCAAATAGAAAAGGAGCCGGTGCCATCATTGGCACGTTCTTTAATTTAATGCTGATTGCCTATTTACTAGGCATTGTCGGCTTTGAAGCGCGTGTACTCGGGGAAGTGGTCCAATTTTTCCTGCTGGAATCGACTCCCATGGCAGTGATTGTGATGATTTTTCTTCTCGTGGCGATCTATCATTTGAAAAGTGGTATTTTTCCAATAGTAAAAATGGTGACATACATATATCCGATGACGATGATTATTTATATTGGGCTCATGCTGTTTAGTTTGAAAATATTCAACTTTGATTACTTACGCCCAGTGATGGCGCACGGGTTTAAAGATTTCAGTAATTTGTTCTCTCAAACATTTATTCAATTTACAGGCTTTGAGGTCATTTTGTTTGTTGTACCACTCATTTATAAAGACAAATGGTCGAAGGCAAAATGGGCCGCTGCGATCGGGGTCGGAATTACCTCACTTATCTACTCTCTCACGCTCTTTATTGTGATTGGTTCCATGACCGTTGGAGAAACGAAATCCCTCACCTGGCCCACTGTCTCCCTCATTCAAGCACTAGAACTTGAAGGGGTCTTCATTGAAAGATTTGACATTTTTTTGCTGACGATCTGGACGTGCCAGCAGTTTATTTGTATGCTTGGCTTTTTCCAATTTGCGATTAAAGGCTGTCACACGGTCTTTAAGACGACCAATGTAACGAGACTGCTATGGCTGCTGTTTTTGATTACCTCTGCCCTCTCTTTATTTCCGAGAAATATCAATGAAGTCTTTTACTACTCTACTTTACTCGGCTACGCATTGTTCGCGGTTTTAGCCATTCCTTTTATTACAGCTGTTCTGCTGATGATACGCAAAAAATGGGGAGGTCGTTCTGCATGAGAGGAAGACGTGTAATGTTCATCTTTTTGTCCTGCTGTCTTTTCCTTCTATCAGCGGGATGCTGGGATTTAAAGGATATTGAAAAACTATCGTTTGTACGCGGTGTTGGTATTGATGAGGAAGATGAGGATGGCGTTAAGCTGACCTACCAAAACCTTGTACCGAAAACAGGCGGAACACAAGAAGCCGATTCTCCCGGCTATGTGAATGTTGTCTCGAAGGGAAAAAATGTGCTGGAGGCTGTCAGTAATGTCGCCTTGAAGGACCCGCCGATCTATAGTGATCACCTGAAAATCTTTTTGTTTGGTAAAACCCAGGCGGAGCAACACGATATTCAAGGAACACTCAATCATTTTATTCGAGATGATGAGGTTCGGCGAAGCAGCTATCTCCTCGTGACACGAGGAGATGCGTCAAAAATCATCAACCAAAAATTGAAATCACAGCAAAAGGTCCCAGTTGAGCATATCTTCGAAACATCCAAAAATCGAAGCTTTAACGGAAAGATCGCACCGCCAACACGTATTGGCCGGGCGTCTGATTACTTTCAGATGGGCGTTAGCTTCCTTGTGCAAAGTGTAGATGCGATAGACGGTGAACTTATTTATGATGGAGCAGGCATCATTCACGGAAAAACACGTAAGCTGATCGGTTTCATCCCTGCGAAGGATGTCCAATCTTTAAACTGGGTGATGGACCGAATTTCAGGTGGCGTTGTACCTGCCACCTACAAAGGTTATCCGATAACGTATGAAATCAAAAAAGCAAAGACGAAGGTCGAGCCCTATCTGAAAAATGGAAAGGTATCCTTTAAAATTAGCGTACAAACTAATGGAAAATTGTCTGAGGATCAATATCCTCCTGAAAACTCATTCGATGAGCAGTATATCAAACGATTTGAGCGGATCTTTGCTCATAAAATTAAAGAACGCATTCAAAAAGCGGTCCATCATGTGCAAAAAGAAGTGGGCGTTGATCCCATATTGTTTAACAAGCAGTTCCGTATGAAATATCCTGACTATTGGGATCGGCATGGTACCGAGTGGGATAGGCTCTTCCAAGAAGCAGCCATTGATTACGATGTCAAAGTCAGCATCTTGAACTTTGGTGCAGAAGGTGCAACAAAAAGCTTTAAATGGTAAAGCAAAAAGGCGGTTATCCCGAAGGGGAGCCGCCTTTTTTACGCACGACAAGTAAAAGCTGATATAGAGTCACTTGATCAGTCAACGCTTTTGTTTGAAAGCCAAGTGACACTCCTACTCTCGCCACCTCGTCAAAAAACAATTGGACGTTTTGATCAATCGGAACATTGATCCGCTGCTCGATCACCCGTTCAAACAAATGGTCTGGGAAAAGCGCACGCATTGTATTTGGTGTGAAGAACCTCAGGTGACCTCGGTCTAAAATTCCTACATCTTGATACGTAAAATCCCCTGTCATTAACGGGAGAAGCACCTCTGCATGCATCATGTTGGGCAGGCAGCAAATGATCACGCCGCCTGGCTTTAAAGATGCGTGCGCTTGTTCAATGATGTGCCAAGGATCTGACACATGCTCTAAAACATCCGAAAAAATGATCGCATCAAAAAAAGCCTCTTTCTCTAACCACGGGTACTCATCTGCTTTTGCCTCGATGACTTCTTTGTAATATGCCTTTGCGATGGCTGCTTTTAATGGATCAGCCTCTACTCCGTACATGTCAACAGACTGCCGATTCATTAGTTCAAGCCCTGTTGCCCCTGCGCCGCATCCCGCATCCAGTACACAAACAGCGTCTTCAGGCAGCAGAGCCGCAAAGTACGGATGAGGAGCCATCAGATTGAGGTCAATGCCCCATTTATCTAAAAACCGAAGCCTGTTCTCTGCAAACAGTGTAGAGATGTTCGTTTCTTGATTTGCTCGAAAGGTTGCATGACCGTGATGATGCACAAATGAATCGTGAACGATTTGCAGCTGATATCCCTTGAGCAAGGATCTCAAACAAAGGTCGTCATCCTCAAATGATCCATACACGAACCGTTCATCAAATAAACCCACCTCTTCAATAAGCTCTCTTTTCACAAGCAGACAAAATCCCACAAGCCGATGTACATAAGTTCTCTGACCTTTTTTCGCAGCCGTATAATTCTTCGCAAAAGCTGGGAGCTCCTTCACATCTGTATACGATGGCTCGACCATTTGAGGACCACTCACATAATTGGAGACTGGTCCTACCATCCCAATACGTTCTGATGCAAATAACGCCTCTCTTAATGGAGAAAGCCAGTTTTCCGTCACGATCGTATCGTTATTTAAAAAGAGAATGCTATCTCCTGTCGCTTTTTTCGCTCCTTGATTACAGCCCTTTGCAAAGCCTCGATTTTCTGCATTTTCTATGAAAATCACATCTTTCAACTCTCTCACATATTCCTTCGTCCCGTCGGTTGACGCATTATCAACGATGATGAGTTCATATTGCTCACTTCGGGTATGCTGCTTAATGCTGTCGATACATTTTTTCGTTAAATGCAGTTCATTGTATGTCAGGATGACAATGCTCGTTTTCCCTTTCATCTCATTTCCACCTTTCGCCCGTCTGTTTCATATGTATGTCATATGCAGCACGTTCAGAAGATGAGAGATTGTCCTTTCTTAATTAAACGTTTGTTTAACAAAGAAAAACCAGCTGCATGCGTGCAGCTGGTCATTGTTTACACCGTTTTTCCTTCTTCACCTGTGACGGCACGGTTTCTCTTTTTTAAATCTTCTTCAATTTCTTCAAGACTTTTCCCTTTCGTTTCAGCCACCATATATTTCACAAATAAGAAGGCACCTACGCCAATGACCGCATAAATGAGGAAGAGATTACTGATACCCATCGCGCTTAGTAAAGTTGGGAATGTAAGCGAGATGATTAAATTCCCTGTATGAAGGAGGAAGGTAGAGACGCCCGTACCGATTCCTCGGACATGTACTGGGAACAGCTCAGGAAGCATCACCCAAACGACTGGACCCCAGCTGACAGCAAAGATGACGATGAAGAGTCCTAAACAAATAATGGTTGTCCATCCTGCAGCTGTTGACCCCTCGAAAAATCGATTAACCACTGACAGGACAATTAAACTTAGGACCATGCCAGCATTCCCAAATAAGAGCAGCGCTTTACGCCCTACACGGTCAATGATTTTAATCGCCACAAACGTCATGACGACATTCACTGCCCCAATTCCGACGGTTCCTAAAATGGCCGCTGAATTACCAAAGCCAACGCTTGTGAATGTTTTTGGTGCATAGTAAATAATCGTATTGGTACCGATAAACTGCTGCAGAAAGGCAAGACCGACACCAGCGATTAATGCTGGGCGTACCCACGGCTCAAATAATTCCTTAAAACCGCCTTTTTCTTCACTTTCCGCCTGTTGAATGTCTGAAATTTCTTCTTCCACTTCTTGCTTACTCTTTCTGAGTTTAGATAATATCTCTTTCGCACGGTCTGCTTGTCCATGGACAAACAGCCAGCGGGGGCTTTCTGGCATAAACATAATCCCACATAATAAAAGCACAGAAGGCACGACCGCAATTCCAAGCATCAGGCGCCATGCCTCTGCATCCGCTAAAGCGTAATTCACAATATAGGCGAGAAGAATACCAAATGTGATCATGAGCTGGTTTAATGAGGACAGTGCACCTCTCGATTCCTTTGGAGCAAGTTCAGATAAATATAATGGAACAATCGTGGTCGAGCACCCGACAGCAAGTCCTAGCACAATTCGGAATAAGACCATCACTTCCGTATTCGGAGCAAGGGCTGTACCAAATCCGCCGATAATAAATAAAATCGCTGCGGCGATGATGGCTTTTTTCCGCCCAAATTGATCTGTCAGCTTTCCAGATAAAGAGGAACCGAGCATCGCTCCGATTAAAATCGAGCTGACAACAAGTCCCTCTGTAAATGCGTTTAACCCTAAATCCTCTTTCATAAATAAGATGGCGCCAGAAATGACACCTGTATCATAACCATATAAGGCGCCGCCAAGTGCGCCGAAAAAATAAAGCCATCCATTCCGATTTTTCATGTTCATAACCCCTCTTTTGTTCTGTATGTACTGGATGTTTCTCTATGGAAAATCATTTTCCTCACTTTCTGTCACTTCAAACATTTCGATGTTTTATGACAAATATATTTCATTTGCGTATCATTGAAACTTTTTACGATAAGGAAACGTCAATTAAGCGTTAGTGAAAAAAACATCGCACTATATCCCGTTCTAAGGTATATTTGTTTTAGTTTGTAAGTAAAAAGAGGGACATCTTTACTATAAAAATCATAGCGAGGGTTTAAAATATATGGATCAATCAAGAAGCAAACGCAAAGGAAAAAAGCGTTTAAAACCATGGGTGAAAGTCACTCTATTTATAGTCGGTATCCTTTTACTGACAACCGCTTCTGTCACAGGCTATGCCTACTATAAAGTGACAAGCGCTGCAAAAAAAGCACAAGTATCTTTAGATCGCGGCGCTCAATCTGTCAAACGGATTGAAGCATTTGATCCTGGTAAAGACAGCTTTTCTGTCTTGCTGCTTGGTATTGACAGCAGACCGGGCGAAACAGTGAAACAAGCACGAAGCGATGCGATGGTCTTAGCAACCGTCAATCGTACAAGTAAAACCGTGAAATTATTAAGCATTCCAAGGGACTCATATGTAAATATTCCAGGGCATGGCTATGACAAAATTACACATGCACACGCATTTGGCGGTGCAGATTTAACCTTGAGTACAGTCGAAGATTTACTAGATATTCCGGTTGATTTTATGATCCAAAGTAATTTCAAAGCATTTAAAGAGATCGTCAATGAACTAAATGGGGTCTCTATTAACGTCAAGGATGAATATGTGGTCAAACAGGTTCTAAAAGATACAAAGGGAAAGGTACAGCTTCAAACAGGAACTCATACGCTAGACGGTGATCAAGCTCTCGCATATGTGAGAACTAGAAAAGCAGATAGTGATTTAATGCGCGGGCAGCGTCAAATGGAAGTATTAAAAGCCATTTTTGATAAATCAAAATCGTTAACATCAATTCCGTCATATGACAATATCATTGATACGCTTGGTGATAATGTCGCGACCAACCTTTCAATGAAAGAGCTAGTCGGGCTTTTCCCACTTCTGACGTCATTGAAATCGGTTGATACCATTCAGCTTAAAGGCTCTGATTACCAGCCAAACGGGGTTTATTATTACCAATTGGATCAAAACCAGCTAAACGAAGTGAAGACTGAATTGAAGAAGCAGCTTGAATTATCATAAAACAGAAAGCGTCCCCAAAGGGCGCTTTTTGATTGTTGACAAAGGGCTAAAATGGTTTTTATTTTAGCTCTTTGTCTTCTTTTCAGCGCGATAGAACTCTAGGAAGGACGAGCACAGGACTGACACCGAATGCGAGGGTTTGTCTACACGCTGAAAGCGTCCCTAAGGGGCGCTTTTTTACTTGCTAACGATGATGCAGATTTTTCCCCTTTGGCTTATTTCCTTGATCATTCAATCATTTTTGTTTAGCCTTGATAGAGAGGAACAAGCATCGTATTGCTCATGAGAAGGAACGAAATCGTACATACTTTGAAGAGGCTATTGCATGCATGAAGGAGGATTTGACAGCGATGAAAAAAATGATTGCGATTGATTTAGACGGTACACTTTTAAATACAAAAAGTGAAATATCTGCTCAAAACAGGGAGGCATTGATCCGCGCGAAGGAAGCGGGATATATTGTCACCATCTGTACAGGGCGGGCGACTTTTGATGTGAAGGAACTGCTTGGCGATTTGGATATCCCTATTATTGCAGCAAACGGCGGAACCGTTCATACAGAAGGTTACGAACTTTTCAGCCGTATCACACTTGACCAAGAAGCAGGAAAACGAGCGGCTCAGGCATTAGTAGAACGAAACATTTACTTTGAGGTCTACACGGACGATGCGCTCCTCTCTCCTTTTGATGGAAAAGAGAAGCTGAAAGCAGAATTCGATGTGATCAAAAGCGCGAATCCAAATGAAGATGTAGCTGATTTATGGGAAGGGGCAATGACTCAATTCAAACAATTTGGCATCAAACCAGTGGATGATATTCGTCAGATTTTTGAGTTGAATGAAGCGACCTATAAATTACTCTGCTTCTCGTTTGATATGAATAAACTACAGGAAGCACGAGATCTCCTCGCGGAAATGCCTGAGCTTTCATTGACCTCTTCTGGAAAACATATCATTGAGGTTCTTCCAAAAGAGTCTGGAAAAGGACATGCCCTCAAAAAGCTCGCAGCTCATTATGGCGTAGACCGCTCACATATTTATGCGATCGGCGACAGCCCCAACGATCTATCCATGTTTGAGGAAGCAGGCCACCGCATTGCAATGGGGAATGCAGTCGATGTCATTAAAGAAAAGAGCACCTACATTACAAAAGGTAATCATGAAGACGGTGTTGCTTACTTTATTGATCTGCTTTTACAAAATCAATTCCACGAAAAAAAGACGCTTGTCTGATCAGCGCCTAGAGAGAAGTCTAAAAGTCCGATACGAACGTAGATCGGGCTTTTTCTTTATTTTTTAATTCGAACTGCCGTCTCATACTTATCCTTCCAGTACGTACTTGTTTTCATATTCATAAGCACGACACCATTTGAGACGGTCATATGAATGACTTGATTTGATCCTGCATAAATGGCCGGTATCAATGACGTTCCACTAAAGAAAACGAGATCTCCCGGCTTCAGCTCCGACCGTTTCACAGGCGTACCTGCCTTGACTTGACCTGACGCATAACGAGGCAGTTCAATACCAAGTACTTCTCGATACACATACTGTGTGAACCCTGCTGTGTCAAAGCCTTGCTTTGGATTCGTCCCACCTTTGACATAAGGAACTTCTCCAATATACGTAGCGGCTTTTGAGACAATCGGGTCTTCTTTTGCTAATTTCAGCTCCGTTAATCGTTTCGCACCTGTCCATTTTTCGCGCCAATACGATTCAGACAAATAAGAAATCGTGACACTTTCCGAACGGCTCGCATGAATAAAACGGTCGCCCCCAATATACATCCCTACATGAGAAATGTCTGGCTTATATGTGTTGCTAAAAAAGACAAAATCCCCAGGACGTATATCATTTAATGCTACTTTTTCTCCAACCATCCACTGCTGTTCAGCACTTCGAGGCAAATAAATCCCTAGTGATTTTTCAAATACATATTGTAAAAAGCCTGAACAATCAAAGCCAATCTTAGGGTCTGCTGCACCAAATACATAAGGAATACCTAAATATTTCATCGCATCTTTCACAAGACGATTATCCGAGATTGCCGGTGTGCCGGGAAGTCGTTTGACTGCATAAAATCGATCCGTCCAGTATTTGCTTTTGCTGACGTCTGTTTTCACGACACCTTGACTAAGCGTGATGTGAATGACCTGATCGTTACCAGCGTACAACGCTACATGTGTCGGGATATCCTTTGTTTCTTCAAGACTGCGAAAATATACAAGGTCACCTGGCTGGGCTTTGTCCCATGATACCTTTTTTCCAATCTGATACTGGTCGATTACCTTCCGCGGTAAATCAAATACTCCTGATGTCTTGTACACATATTGCGTAAACCCTGATGCGTCAAAGCCCGTTTTTGGATCGGTTCCTCCTTTATGATAAGGTGTTCCAATCAGCTTTTCCGCTTGCTGCAAAGGAGACACTGTTTGAGCAGATATTTCTG
Source organism: Bacillus sp. FSL R7-0672 (assembly GCF_038601465.1). Classification (NCBI taxonomy): domain Bacteria; kingdom Bacillati; phylum Bacillota; class Bacilli; order Caryophanales; family Bacillaceae; genus Bacillus; species Bacillus sp. FSL R7-0672. The sequence continues at coordinate 3,237,818 of NZ_CP152010.1, forward strand.
ATTGAGACATGAACATCAGCCCTACGAGCGCGCATCCAGCAATCACTATTCCTTTCCATTTCATGATCTTTCTCCCTCCTTTCTTCTATAGTTTCGGCATGACACCTAACTTTTTACACCTTTTTTCGACAAAAAAGAGCACGCAATGCGTGCCCTCTATGCTCGTTAGAGTTATTTACTTGCTTCCGTTTTTGACTGTTTTTGTTGTTCGATTTTCTGCATTTCAACCGAGATCTTTTGTTTTTCATGATCTGTGAGGCTGTCACTAAATTTAAAAGCAGACATAAAGACAAAGACTAAAATTAATGCAACAAACGGCCAGCTTGCTTTTAGGAATTTCATTTCTTCTCTTTCCCTCCGTTTTCTTTTAAGTGTTTAACTTTATCAGCGTGATCTACTTCAAAGAAAATGTGTCCGTCTTTTTCTTTCCAATCCGCATTCGTACCATTTGTCAGCATACGGATAATGGATTTTGATTCAAATGATCCTGCTTTAACCGGAGCAGGTGTTGCTTCTTTGATGTACATTGGGACAACTTCAAATGTCGCTTTTCCATCTTCATTCAGATGATACTGAACAAGTGCAGAATCACGTGTTCTTGACCAGCCTTGGTCAAAAATAAAGTTTCCTAAGCTATAGAAGATCGCCGTGCCGTTATAGACTTCCATTGGCTCAAGAACGTGCGGATGAGCACCGATAATGATATCAGCACCAGCCTTAGACATCGCTCTTGCCAATTCTCTTTGTCTATCGTTTACCTCATTGTTGTACTCCTGTCCCCAGTGAGCATGAACAACGACGATATCTGCCTTTTCAGCAGCCTGCGAAATCATCGGAATAAAGATAGATGGATCGGCTGGCAAGATACCCGCCTGGCGATTCGTTGCTTTAAAATCTTTCCCATACACATCAGTAAAACCAAGTGTAGCGATTTTGACACCATTTACTTCTTTATACGAAATGTTCTGCTTCGCATCCTGAAGGTTATGGCCTGCGCCTGTATAATCCATGTCAGCTTGTTTAAAGGCATCAATCGTTTTGTTTAGCCCTTTTTCACCATAGTCTGCCGCATGGTTATTCGCAAAGTTTAATACAGAGAAATTCAAATCCTTCAACGCTTTGACAGAATCCTCATCTGTTTTTAAATGAATATTCTTTTGCGCCGCTTGTTCCCGGTCTGATGCGACTGGATGCTCAAAGTTACCAGTCACATAATCTGACACATCAAAGTATGGTTTGGCATAGCGAAAGAGATGCTGTTTTCCATAACGGTCTGTTACTTTCTCTACGTTTCTTCCAAACATAATGTCACCGACAAACGAAGCGGTCAGGATGTTTTCTGGATTCTTTTGTACAGTTGGCACTTTTGCTTGCCCGATAAACGTAAATAGAAATGTACAAGCAATGACGATCGGTAAAGCAATCAGTACATGTTTATTCGTTTTTTTCTTTTGGTTCTTTGTGATTTTCAGCAGCTTTTCCTGAAAGCTCAATTTTTTATTCATCATTGGACACACCTTATCTTAAAATAGATAGTAAACATACATGATGGCAAATGTTGCACCACTTAGAAGTAACGTGCTTCCAAGGGTAATCGTAAGACCTTGCTTTTGAATCGTATTTGCAATCAATCCAGGAACGATAATACCGATTCCGCGGAATTCTGCTATTTCAAATGGGACCACTGGATAGAAGAAATCAAAGACTAGCTTTAAGGCAATCCCTGTAATCAGCATCGCAGCAAACTTTCTGCGTCCGTATAAAATCATAAATTTCGATAGACCAAAGCGAACGATGACATACGTAAGCAAGCTGACAGATAAGACAACTAAAATGAAGACTGGCTGGTTAAATACAAGCGCCAGATAACCTGGGACAACAAGTCCAGCTGGTACGATTCCTGTTTTTTCTGCAAAGATTAAACTAAGTAGAACACCTAAAATTAACGAGATATAAAGATCTGATCCGAACATTTTCTATATTTCCTCCTAGCTGACAAGCTGCTTAATTTTGTATTCTTGAATTTTTTCGATTAACGGTTCAGCGGCACCATGAATATTGCCGACTCCATAAACCACTCGATTATGAAGCTTTTTCTCAAGCATGTTCATAATGTCTTCTGTAGATTGATATTCAAGGTTGTGTAAGTGGTCAGCCGGAATTTTTCCATCCTCATATGCCTTTACAATTGGATCTGTTGTTTCACCAATTAAGACGAGATCACTTGCTTCAATATAAGGAAGTACATCCTCCGCAAACTGGATCGTTCGATCTACACGATCCGCACGGCAGTTCATGATAATAATCGGTTCATCTGTTGGATATCCAATTTCTTTCACACGCTTCCAAATGTTCAATGTAGATGATGCGTCATTTGCCGCAAAACCATTTACAAAGTGTCCAGGTGTTTTCGCATCCATTAATGGAAGAATTCTCATCGCTCCTGGATCAGGTGGCGCATTTAACATTCCTCGGAATGCCGTATCTTCATCAATTCCTAATGCCTGTGCAACACCAAGTGCAAGTGAGGCATTATCTGGGAAGACCATGTACTCAAATTTCCGTAAATACTCATCAGAAATCTTGGAATTATCTGCAACAATGACTTCTGTATTGCGTTTTTTCGCAATCTCTTTAAAGAAATCCGTATATTCACTATCCGTAATAACCAAGTGTCCATTGTAAGGAATTGTCGCTGTAAAGGCTTCTGCTATTTCATCAAGTGTCGGCCCCATGACGTCCATATGATCTTCAAGAACGTTTACGATCACGCCAATATTCGCTTGAAGCAGCTCTTCCTGAAAGATGATTTGGTAATCTGGATTTACCGCCATACATTCACTGACGATGGCATTTGCTCCTCTTTCAACGGTTTCTCTCATAACTTCCTTCTGCTCACCGATATTCGGTCCTTGCGGTTTCCTTTTAATCGGTTTCTCCTCTGGCGTATCCCAATAAATCATTCTTGCATCTGTTCCCGTTGTTTTGCCGACAGTTTTATAACCTGCCTCCATTAAGATACCGGTTGTCAATCTTGTAACGGTAGACTTTCCGCGAATACCATTAATATTGACGCGCACCGGTAGGGCATCGATATTTTTCTGGTGACGCTTCTTTTCAATAAAGCCAATCCCTAACATGATGACACAGGCTATAACGATTAACCACATCGCTTATCTACATCTCCTTTTTTTATGAGTGTGATATGTAAATTCAATCAACAGTATATAGGTTCAGCATAAAATCACAATCGGTATTATGTAACATAATCTTTCACTTCCTCGTATGCCAAAATCCTCTAATCAGAAGGTGGATTGACCTAGCTCCTCTTTAAATGAAAAGGCCAAAAGACGGACAAAAATCAGCCTGAATTTCGGCTTCAATCAAGAGTAAGCGTTACCATCAAGCATCGAAAAATCTTTTGTCCTTTTCTCCCTAAATTTTTTGACAATTGTTAAGATGTATTTTGAATCAATGTTTTAAAGCCCTTTAAACTCTATAACATCAGTCGTATCAGCGCTTTAAATGAATAGTGCGTGTTTTGGAATGTTTTCGATTTTTGAAGGAACAGGTTAGAAAGTCATCTTCATCGGTCAGAACGCTACACGTTGACCTATGACAAAGGTCACCTCATAAAAAATCAAGTCATATGCTTATTTTCGGGTCACGAAAAATTGGGATAATATGTCAACTATTGATCATTTCGAAATGCCTGCTTTTTACGATATTCGATCCTTATGACCTACACAATGAAACATTATTCATTTGTTTTTATCAAGATTCATCATTTCTTAACATTTTTAATATGATTTTAGTTGAAAGTTGTCAATTCATGTCATGCTTTCCCCAAAGGCGACGAATAAAATCAGCTTCCCCGCTTACACTAAGGTTAAAAAATCTGTGAGAGGAGGCTAAAGATGCCAAACAGCAATGAGCAAACACGGTTGCATTTTTTATCAGGCAGCTTCGAGGAAAAAATCCGGATTCTGAAAAAAACATTTCAGCAAAGCGGCGATTTTGAATACCGAGAGTTAATGGTGAATGAAACGAAATCTGTCCTGTTTTTTATTAAAACAAGAATTGATGAAGGCAAACTGAACAACTTTATTATCGGTAACTTGTTAGGTCCTCCTGGAAAACAAGATTATACAAAGTCTCTTAGTACGCTTGAAACAGGCGACTTGACTCTGATCACTGACAGTATTATTGCAGGAAGCATTGCCTTTCTTGATGAAAATTCCTCGCAGATCAAATTATTTGCTGTCGGGCAGCCGCCGCTTCGCTCTATTTCTGAGCCTTCTTCAGAAAGCATCATTGCGGGTGCTCATGATGGATTTGTGGAAAGTTTGGATACGAATATATATTTACTGCGTTCTCACTTAAATGATCGGAAGCTCGCCATTCAGTACCATAAGGTCGGTACAAAATCAGAAACAAAGCTTGCGATTGTTTATATTTCTGATGTAGCGAATCAGGAAAAGGTAGAAGAGGTAAACAGACGGATCTCTTCTATTAAAGTAGACACGCTGATTAGTCCTGGTTCTATTGTTGAGGCGATCGAAGATGATTCATTTTCTATTTTTCCGCAGCTGATTGATACAGAACGTCCTGATAAGGTGAGATCTGCCATTCTTGAAGGTCGTATTGTAGTGCTGATGGACGGGAGCCCTATGGCAATTATTCTTCCTGTCACCTTTTTTAGTTTCTTTCAATCACCAGATGATTATAATAGCCGCTGGATTCCAGCTACATTTATCCGTATTTTGCGTTATCTCGCCTGCATCATCGCAGTCATACTACCATCTTTTTATATCGCCGTGATTGGGTTTCATTATGAGGTGGTCCCTGATGAACTCGCCGTGACCATGAAGAATTCTATTATTGGGATTCCCTTCCCTCCTTTAATCGAAGCCATGCTGATGGAAATTACCATTGAACTCATACGGGAAGCCGGGGTGCGTCTGCCAAAACCAATCGGGCAAACCATTGGGATCGTAGGAGGTTTGGTCATTGGGGATGCCGTTGTACAAGCAGGACTCATCTCAAATGTTCTTGTCATCGTGGTCGCCGTGACCGCTGTCGCTTCCTTTGTCCTCCCATCATTTGAAATGACGGCCACCATTAGGATGTTGCGTTTCCCGCTCATGTTCATGGCATCAATGTTTGGTTTTATAGGCATTTCATTTGGTTTATCCATCATTCTCATGAATTTATGCCGCCTTGAATCACTAGGGGTACCATACTTATCACCTGTTGCTCCATTTAACTGGCAGGATTTAAAAGATACTGTAATCCGCCTCCCAATGTGGATGTACAAAAATCGCCCTGTTTATTTAAATCCGCAAAAGAAAAAACAAATTGAACATTTGAGAGGATGGAAAAAGAAAAATGAAAAATAAAATATCTCCACCTCAAGCTGTGTTTTTTCTCATTCAATCTCAAATTGGTGTCGGTATTTTAGCGCTTCCCCACTTTTTGATGAAAGACATGGGACACGATGGGTGGATGGCGATCATTGTCGCCTGTTTTTTTATCCAAATCATTAATACAATTTTCATTTACATCATTCATAAATATCCAGAAACATCATTCTTCCAAGCATTAATTGATGTATTTGGACAATGGATTGGAAAATTACTGATTGCACTGTATACACTGTATTTTGCCTCCGTCTGTATTGTCGTTTTATCCATTTTCACAAGAATTATTGGTATGTGGGTTCTGCCGCTGACGCCAAACTGGGTCATCAATCTATTACTCATTACTTCCATTGTTTATATTGCGAAGGAGCAAATTACAGCCATTGTCAGGTTTAACTTTATATTAACTCCATTTCTCCTTTTGCTTTCCTTGCTGATGTTTTATTCATTAAAGGGGACCAATATCGATTATCTGATGCCATTTTTTCAGACAGACATTTCTCAATTTCAGCTCGGACTGAAAGACGTCGTCCTATCGATGAATGGATTTGAAATGATTCTGATCCTTTCTCCATTTATGAAGGGCAGCATCAAGGAACGCTATAAGGTCATGACCATTTCAAATATATGCACAACGCTTTACTACCTATTTATTACATTGATTTGTTTTATGTTTTTTAGTCCAATTGAGCTTAATGTGATTCCCAACCCTGTCCTTTACTTATTAAAAACCATCTCCTTCGGTATCATTGAGCGGACAGATTTAATTTTTCTGAGTTTCTGGGTGTTTGTTATTCTTGCCACATTAAGTAACTATCTGTACTTTTGTGCAAATGGCATTTCCAGTCTACTGAAGAAAAAGGATCACAAAAAGTATGTTTATTGTTTCGCCATTCTGATATATGCGTCTAGCTGTTTTTTGGCAGTCGATAACTTTCGCATTCAGCGTTTCAATGATTTTACAACGATTGCTCAGTACTCGTTCATTTACACACTTCCAGCATTCATGGCGATCGTTATCTTTATCAAACAACGCAAAAAGAAGGTGAAATCACATGCGTCATAAATATGTGCTGACTCTCCTCATGTGCGTGTCTCTCACCATGATGCCTGGCTGCTGGGATCAAAACCTATTAAAAAACATCTCCCTTGTCCTTACTTCCACCATTGATCAAGGGGAAGATGATAACGCAAAAGTATCGATTACCTACCGGAAAGTACAACAGTCTCAAAGTATGCAGCAAGGAAGTTCAGGTACTTATTCAACCACTGTACTGACAACCAATGCTCCCACTTTACGTAAAGCAGGAACAGACTTCGGCCGAATGGTTGACCAAAAGATTGATATGTCAAAAATGAGGGTTTTACTGATCAGTGATGAATTCTCTCAAAATCAACTTCTTCCCTACTTAGACATGTACTATCGCGATCCGAAAAGTCCTTTACTTGCCAATTTAGCCATTGTGAAAGGTGGTTCAACTATTGATGTGATCAACAAACTACTAAAAGAACAGCTCATTGTCAGTGACTATTTAAACAATCTCATTACAACTGCATCAAGAGGTTCACAGGTAACTGCTGAAAATATTCAAAGCATACGATCAAAGATGCTCCAGGCTGGCGAAGATTTTACCCTGCCCTTAATTTTATTTGATCAGTCTAAACAACTAATCAAAGTAGCAGGTGTGGCTTTATTCGATAATGAGAAAAAAACAGGCGAGCTTTATGGTCAAGATGCCATGCTTCTCAATCTCATGAATAATAAAATCGGAAAATATGCAAATTTCACTAAAAAAATCAGAAATGATATGAAGTTGAAGGGAAATAACTACATTACCATCCAAGTCACTGACTCAAAACGAGATATTCGTATTCTTAATTCTGATCATCGAAACGTGACAATTGGTCTCGATTTCGAATTCAACACAGCTGTCATTGAATATCCGAAAGACAATTTAGATAGTACGAAAAAGATCGATGAACTAAACAAACGATTATCAGCTATTTTCACAAAGGAAGCAGAAAAAGTAATCTCTGTCTTACAGCAATCAAACTCTGACGTGTTAAGTCTTGGAAGAAAATATCGAGTCCAACATTACGATGAGTATGTAAAAATGAATTGGAAAACCGATTATCCAAATGTAAAAATTATCCCAAAAATCAAAGTGAATATTACAGAAACAGGGATTATTAGTTAAGAAAAGGAAGATGTCATCTTTCTTTTCTTTTTTTATTTTTTTAAGATTGTCATTTAAAAGCTTTCATGATAATCTATTTGTGTAAACGGTTACACATTCACGAAGGGAGGCACTCCATTGGCTACAATTAAAGATGTTGCAAAAGCTGCACAAGTGTCTGTTGCCACTGTTTCACGCGTATTGAACGATACTGGATATGTCCATTCAGATACGAAAATCCGCGTGACACAAGCGATGCAGGAGCTGAACTACTTTCCCAATGAAGTGGCTAGATCCCTTTTCAAAAGAGAATCCCGCTTAATCGGTTTGATCTTGCCTGATATCACAAACCCCTTCTTTCCTCAGCTTGCTAGAGGCGTAGAGGATGAGATTCATGCGCAAGGTTTTCGGTTATTATTCGGAAACAGTGATGAAGATCGAGAAAAGGAATTGGCTTATTTACAAACATTTAAACAAAATCAAGTAGTCGGTGTCATCGCTGTCACAAACGAACCTGAATCAGATATATACAATGATGATGAATTGCCGGTTGTGTTCTTAGATCGAACCGTTCCACATGCACCTTCTGTATCTGCAGATACTGCAGCTGGCGGGAAAATGGCTGCAATGGAATTAATCAGGCGCGGCAGCCGGCAGATCACACTGCTGAAAGGACCTGCCCACCTTCAAACAGCGAGGCAGAGATTCAAGGGTGCACTCGATGTACTGACCGAAAAGGGTGTCGACTTCCATGTGATGTCTAATGCTTCATTTTCTTTTCAAGAAGCCCGTAAGAGTGCCAAGGCTCTTTTCCAGCTGTACCCTGAAACAGATGGCATCATTGCCAGTAACGACATCGTCGCAACAGCGGTCATTCACGAAGCACTTCGGATCGGAAAAGCCGTTCCAGAGGATGTTCAAATCATTGGGTTTGATGATATTCCGCAAAGCGAGCTGCTCTTCCCTTCCCTATCGACGATTAGGCAGCCTGCCTATGAGATGGGAAAAGAAGCGGCACAGCTGTTAATCAAAGCGATTCAGAAACAACCTATAGATCAACCAGTTATCCAAATGCCCGTCTCTTTTATTGAACGAGAGACCACAAGAAAGGTGGATTCACAATGAGTCATATTGTCGTAGTAGGAAGCTGTTCAATGGATTTAGTCGTCACTTCGAATAAAAGACCAAATGCCGGTGAAACAGTGTTAGGCGAATCATTTAAAACCGTCCCAGGCGGAAAAGGCGCCAATCAAGCAGTCGCCAGTGCCAGACTCGGTGCTGATGTATACATGGTCGGCCGAGTCGGTGATGACGCTTATGGTCAAGATATTCTCAGCAATCTACAAGATCAAGGGGTTCGCACCTCATATATGAAACCGGTTACCGAAATGGAAAGCGGCACGGCTCATATCATTTTAGCAGAAGGTGATAACAGCATTGTCGTGGTCAAAGGGGCAAATGACGAGGTCACTCCTAACTATGTAAGAGAAGCACTTTCTACAATAGATGATATTGGAATAGTGCTCATTCAGCAGGAAATACCTGAAGAAACGGTCGAAGCTGTCTGCGCCATTTGCAGTGAAAAAGAAATCCCTGTGATTTTAAACCCTGCACCTGCCCGCAAAGTATCGCAGCAAGTTTTAGACCAGGCTGCCTATATTACACCGAATGAGCACGAGGCTGTTCTCATGTTTAATGGACTCCCAATTGAAGACGCCTTGTGTCAATACCCTAACAAATTACTGATTACAGAAGGGAAAAATGGGGTTCGATATTTTGACGGATTGAAAGAAGTGCTAGTCCCAGGATTTCCAGTCGAAGCAGTTGATACAACAGGAGCAGGCGATACCTTTAACGGAGCCTTGGCTGTCGCCTTAACAGAAGGCAAATCTCTCTATGACGCACTTGCATTCGCTAACCTTGCAGCATCAATGTCTGTCACCAAGTTCGGTGCACAAGGCGGCATGCCAACAAGAGAAGAACTGGAGAGAAAAAAATGAAAAAAAACGGCATCTTAAATAGTCATATCGCCAAGGTACTTGCTGACCTTGGTCATACAGATACAATCGTCATCGCAGACTGCGGCCTGCCTATTCCAGAAGGTCCAGTCAAAATCGACCTGGCACTATCAATCGGCACACCGTCCTTTCAGGAGGTCACCTCCCTCCTTCTTCAAGAAATGGCGGTTGAACACATTACTGTAGCTAGTGAAATCAAAGAAGCCAATGAGCGAGATCATCTATTTCTAAAGAAAGCGTTCTCACACCCATTACATGATGTAGACCACGAGACGTTCAAAGACATGACCAAACAGGCAAAAGCAGTCATTCGCACGGGTGAAGCCACCCCATACGCAAACTGCATTCTTCATGCCGGTGTCATCTTTTAAAAGGAGGAGCCAGATATGAACATTGAGATGCATAACATCCATAAGGCCTTTGGAAAAAACACCGTTCTTTCCGGGGTCTCCTTTGACCTCGTCACAGGTGAGGTTCACGCGCTCATGGGTGAAAATGGCGCAGGAAAATCAACTTTAATGAACCTGCTCACAGGTCTTTATTCATTAGACCAGGGAACGATTCATATCGACGGGAAAGAAACCGCTTTCAAAAATCCGAAGGAAGCGGAACAACACGGTATCGCCTTTATTCATCAAGAGCTCAACATATGGCCAGATATGACCGTCTTGGAAAACCTATTCATCGGGAAAGAAATCAATACGAAATTTGGATTGCTAGACACAAAGAAAATGAAGGTTCTTGCCCAAAGCCAGCTGGACCGATTGTCTGTGAACCTCTCGCTTGATCAAGAGGCAGGCAGCTGCTCTGTTGGACAAAAACAGATGATTGAGATTGCAAAGGCATTAATGACGGAAGCGAAGGTCATCATCATGGATGAGCCAACAGCAGCTCTAACGGACCGTGAGATTGAAAAGCTCTTTCAGGTCATTGAATCTCTCAAAAAGGAAGGCGTATCCATCGTCTATATTTCTCACCGTATGGAGGAAATCTTTGCGATTTGTGACCGGATTACCATCATGCGCGATGGGAAAACGGTCGATACGAAAGCCATACCTGAAACGAATTTCCATGAGGTGGTCAAAAAAATGGTCGGCCGCGAATTAACAGATCGATACCCTGAGAGAACGCCTTCTCTAGGAGATACTATCCTTGAGGTGAAGCAAGCGACAAGAAAAGGACAATTTCAAGATATCAATTTCTCCGTTAAAGCTGGAGAAATCGTCGGTGTTGCAGGCTTAATGGGCGCTGGCAGGACCGAAATGATGCGATCGCTGTTTGGTCTTGATCCTCTTGATCAAGGTGAAATCTGGGTTCATGGAAAAAAGGCTATCATTAAAAAACCAAGTGATGCCGTCAAGCTTGGCATCGGCTTTATCACAGAGGATCGCAAAGATGAAGGACTTATGCTGGATGCATCCATTCGAGAAAACATTGGTCTGCCAAACTTAGAAAGCTTCTCTCCAAAAGGACTGATCGATAAGAAAAACGAACAGGATTTTGTTGACCTGCTCATCAAAAGATTGACGATTAAAACGGCTTCCTCTGAAATCTCTGCTCGAAGTCTCTCTGGTGGAAATCAGCAAAAAGTCGTCATCGCCAAATGGATCGGCATCCAGCCAAAGGTCTTGATTTTAGATGAACCGACAAGAGGTGTCGACGTCGGAGCGAAACGAGAAATCTACCAGTTAATGAATGAACTGACTGATCGAGGTGTCGCCATTTTAATGGTCTCCTCTGAGCTCCCAGAAGTTCTAGGGATGAGCGATCGAGTGCTTGTCATTCATGAAGGAACCATCAGCGGCGAATTAAATAAAGCAGACGCAACACAAGAACGAATTATGACACTAGCTACAGGAGGGAAGTAACATGAAACCACTTACTTCAAATGGACGATTTGACAACATCATGCAAAAGCTTGGGCCATTCTTAGGGCTCATCATCCTTGTTGCCATTGTTTCTATTTTAAACCCGGCCTTTTTAGAGCCATTAAACATCTTAAACTTACTGAGACAAATCTCCATTAATGCCCTCATTGCCTTTGGTATGACGTTTGTTATTTTAACCGGAGGAATTGATTTGTCTGTCGGGGCCATTTTAGCACTTTCTAGTGCACTGACTGCCGGATTTATCGTGTCTGGTATGGACCCGATTTTAGCTATTATCGTTGGCTGTATCATCGGCGCTATTCTTGGGATGGTCAACGGTCTTTTAATCACAAAAGGAAAAATGGCTCCTTTTATCGCAACACTTGCCACGATGACGATTTTCAGAGGGTTAACACTTGTTTATACAGATGGAAACCCGATTACAGGACTCGGTTCTAACTATGCCTTTCAGTTATTCGGCCGCGGGTATTTCTTAGGCATTCCTGTTCCAGCGATCACGATGCTTCTCACCTTTATCGTACTTTGGGTGCTTCTTCATAAAACTCCTTTTGGCAGAAGAACGTATGCCATCGGCGGAAATGAAAAAGCTGCGTTCATTTCAGGAATCAAAGTACCACGCGTAAAAATTATGATTTATTCATTGGCAGGTTTCATGTCTGCTTTAGCAGGTGCCATTTTAACCTCTCGCCTAAACTCAGCTCAGCCAACAGCTGGTACGTCCTATGAGCTTGATGCGATTGCTGCTGTTGTACTTGGCGGGACAAGCCTGTCTGGCGGAAGAGGACGAATTGTCGGCACACTGATCGGGGTGCTCATCATCGGTGTCCTGAACAATGGTATGAACTTACTTGGTGTATCATCATTCTATCAATCTGTTGTGAAAGGGATTGTCATCTTGATTGCAGTCCTACTAGACAGAAAGAAATCTGCTTAAGGAGGCAGCTGCTATGAAAAAATATCTCATTCTCATTCTGACTCTCTCATTATTCATGCTTTCTGCCTGCTCGCTAGAACCGCCAGAGTGGGCCAAATCAACAAAAGATGGGAAGAAAAAAGACATCAAAATCGGTCTCTCGATCTCAACTTTAAACAACCCATTCTTCGTTTCTCTCAAAAACGGGGTGACGAAAGAAGCGAAAAAGCTTGGCATCGAAGTCGTCATTGCAGATGCACAAAATGATTCAGCGAAACAAACAAGTGACGTAGAAGATTTAATTCAGCAAGGGGTCGACGCATTACTCATCAACCCAGCTGATTCGTCTGCTATATCGACTGCTGTTGAATCAGCGAATGCTTCTGATATTCCTGTCATCACATTAGACCGCTCAGCTGAAAGCGGAAAAGTAGAAGCACTGGTTGCTTCAGATAACGTCAAAGGCGGCGAAATGGCAGCTAACTTTATTATCGACAAGGTTGGTAAAGGAGCAAAAGTCGCTGAATTAGAAGGTGTACCAGGCGCTTCCGCTACACGTGAGCGCGGAAAAGGATTCCATCAAATAGCAGATAAAGATCTAAAAGTGACTGCAAAACAAGCGGCTGACTTCGACCGAACAAAAGGGTTGAACGTCATGGAAAACCTCCTTCAAGGAAACCCTGACATCAAAGCCGTTTTTGCCCACAATGATGAAATGGCACTTGGCGCTTTAGAGGCGATTCAAAGCTCTGGAAAAGATATTCTCGTCGTTGGCTTTGACGGAAATGAAGATGCTCTCAACTCAATCAAAGCAGGAAAACTATCCGCAACAGTCGCCCAGCAGCCAGAGCTGATCGGGAAACTGGCAGTCGGCGCTGCAAGCGACGTCTTAAAAGGGAAGAAAGTAGAAAAGAACATCGCAGCTCCACTGAAACTAGAACAGAAAAAATAAACACAAAACCCCCGATTTCCCTCGGGGGTACAGATTATTGACAAAGGGCTTTAGTCCTTTGTCTTCTTTTCATTTCATTCTGGTCTTTTTAGCACAAATGACGTCCCTAAATGGGCATAATCATTTCCCGCTAAACGTGCGACTGGCTTTAGTTCATGAGTCGAAACATATCCTTTTTCCGCATCATAAACAGCCTCATCTAAATGCGCACACACAACCCGGCCAATGATATGATCGACCGTGATCTCCCCTTCATCATTTTGAAAGGTGAGATGCTTTTCAAGCTGACATTCAAAGCGAATACGCGCTTCCTGAATGCCCGGCACTGACACGACATGACTCTTTACTTGATGAAGACCGGTTCGATCCAGCTCACTCTCATCCTGTGGCAGCGTAGCAGCTGTTTCGTTAATATCTTCTATTATCGCTTCATCACTCACATGGACCACAAATTCTCCCCTGTCAATCATATGCTGCGCTGTGTCTTTCAACTGACCTTCGCGTCGTCCGATAGAAACTGCAAGGAGCGGCGGGTGTCCGCTGATGACATTAAAGAAACTAAATGGTGCGGCATTGACAACATCGTCTTTAGACAGACTTGTAATAAACGCAATCGGTCGTGGAACAATAGAACCCGATAATAATTTATATGCTTCTTTTCTTGATAGCTGATCCATTTGCAACGTAATCAATTCAGACACGCCTCCTTTTGGTGTATCGACATCATACCATACCTCTTTTTCTATGCCTCTGATTCAGGCTCGGTGCGATGCAGGATATGGTGGACAAGATGAAATAAAGCAGGATTATGATTTTCTCGTCTATAGGAAATCGTCCATTCTGCCAGAAGCTGTTCACCTTCAATGGACCGATACACAACATCTAGATTAAATAAACGCCGGGCTGATTTCGGAATGACCGCAATGCCGATACCAGCTGTGACAAGGCCAATCACCATTTGATATTCCGCCGCTTCCTGCACAATATTAGGAGAAAACCCGTACTTTTCACATAGCAGGACAAAGTGTTGATAAAGGGACGGCCATGATTCCTGTGATAAAGAAATAATCGGCTCATGACGAATATCTTCGATCGTGACCGCCTCTTTTTTCGCCAGCGGATGATTTTTCGGAATCGCAAAAATACATTCACTTTGCTTCATCAAACGGCTGACCAGTTCTTCATGAGGAGATGTAGGATGTAAAAAACCGATATCAATCTCCCCATTTAAAAGCGCTCCTAGCTGCTGCGGAACAGAAAGCTGCTCCAGCTCAATACTGACAGAGGGATACAGCTCTCTGAATTCGCGTACAACTGGCGGCAGAATATCATACGTCGCTGTTCCAACAAACCCTATGATGATTTTTCCCAGCTCTCCTCTTGCTGTATGCCGGGCATGATCAACGGCTTTATCAAGCTGATGCAGCACACCCCGCACCTCATGTAAAAAGACCTTTCCAGCAGCTGTTAGCTCCACCACTCGCTTCGACCGGTGAAACAAAGGAAACCCCAATTCTTCTTCAAATTGCTTAATTTGCTGACTAAGTGGAGGCTGTGTCATATTCAATCGTGCGGCTGCTCTGCCAAAATGCAGCTCCTCTGCTACTGTGACAAAGTATTGCAAATGTCTCAGTTCCATCCTTTCACCCCTCGCACACTTATTCGTGAAACATATTAAAACCACGTTAAACAGATATTGGAAATTTTCCATTTTGAAATGTATAGTAAATCATATCATGAAAATATATTTTCATAAAAAATTTTACTTGCCGAAAGGAGTGCGGGGTAAATGAATTCTCAAGCACAACCCCTAACAAGACGAGGAGCAGAATTGATTGTTGATACGCTGATTGCTCAAGGTGTGACCCATGTTTTTGCAATTCCAGGTGCCAAAATTGACGCCGTATTTGATGTATTAAAAGACAGAGGTCCAGAGCTTGTCCTATGCAGACACGAACAAAATGCCGCCTTTATGGCAGCTGCTGTCGGCCGCTTAACCGGCAAACCAGGTGTTTGTCTCGTCACATCAGGTCCTGGCGCATCTAATTTAGCAACAGGTCTATTAACAGCCAATACAGAAGGTGATCCTGTTGTCGCAATCGCTGGAAACGTCATTCGTGCGGATCGGCTGAAACGAACACATCAATCACTCGACAATGCGGCATTATTCAAACCAGTCACAAAATACAGTGTTGAAGTACAAGACGTTCATAATATACCCGAAGCCTTAACAAATGCTTTTCGCGCGGCACAAAAGGGGCAGGCTGGAGCAGCATTTATCAGCTTTCCACAAGATGTCGTGACCGAACACACCACACAAATACCAGTGTCTGCTCACCCTTCTCCAGAACTAGGTCCTGCACCGGATGCTCTCATCAGCTCGGCTATCGCCAAAATTCAAAATGCACACTTACCTGTTGCCATTGTGGGAATGAAAGCAAGTCGTCCAGCTGCTGCAAAGGCTACAAGAACATTATTGAAAACACTTGGAATTCCATTTGTCGAAACGTACCAAGGAGCCGGCGTTCTCTCAAGAGAGCTTGAGTCTCAATATGTAGGCAGAATCGGTTTATTCCGAAATCAGCCGGGGGATCTTCTCATTGAACAAGCAGATGTCCTTTTAACCATCGGCTTTGATCCAATTGAATACGATCCGAAGCATTGGAATATTCAGCCGAAGCAGCGACAGATCATCCATGTCGATGACATCCAGGCAGATATTGACCATTTTTATGAGCCGGCGCTTGAGCTTGTTGGCAATATAGCTGAAACCGTTAAACATTTAGCCCATGACAGTGTTCCACTTTCTCTATGCAAAGAACAAATTGAATTCGTCACTGAATTGCAGGAGCTGTTAAGCGACATTGAAAAAGCACCAGAAAGAGAAAGTCATCTATCTCACCCGCTGGATGTCATTCATACATTAAGACGCCTGATTCCTGATGACACGAAGGTCACATGTGATATCGGGTCTCACGCGATTTGGATGTCGCGTCACTTCCGCGTCTATGAGCCGAACACATTCCTCGTGAGCAACGGAATGCAAACATTAGGCGTCGCATTACCATGGGCCATTGCGGCTTCCATATTGAATCCAGATGAAAAGATCATTTCGGTCTCTGGTGATGGCGGTTTTCTCTTCTCTGCAATGGAGCTAGAAACAGCCGTCCGCATGAAAACAAATCTTGTTCACCTTGTTTGGAATGACAGCACATACGACATGGTGGCATTTCAGCAGGAAATGAAATATGACCGCACATCCTGCGTTGAATTCGGACAGATCGACTTAGTGAAATATGCGGAAAGCTTTGGAGCGACTGGATTACGGGTTAACTCACCTGAAGAGCTTTCAACTGTCCTCCAAAAGGGTATAAACATAGAAGGACCCGTTATTATTGATATTCCGATTGACTATCAAGACAACCCAGACCTCGCCAGTCAAAAATGGCCAGAAGTCTTTCGTGAAAAACACACATTGAACGTCTGATAAGATGTCCATACATTACACCAAAGGAGTGAGCGGATATGGGTATGATGCACCCAATGAATCAACAAAACGACACAAGACAACATGACAAACAGCAAGAGGTCTATCAAGTATCGACGATGACCTCTTTGCTGGAAGCCGTATATGATGGAGATTTCTCCCTTTCACAAATTCCCGAGCACGGTGATTTCGGCATTGGTACATTCAATCAATTAGATGGAGAGCTGATCGGCTTTGACGGCGCATTTTATCGACTGCGCTCAGATGGAACAGCGACACCGGTAACAGATCAAGATTATTCACCCTTCTGCTCTCTAGCATTCTTTGAAACAGATATCGTTCATCGAATTGATGCATCCATGACGAGCAAAGAGCTAGAAGAAGAAATCGACCGCATTTTACCGAGTAAGAATGTGTTTTATGCAATCCGCATTGATGGATCATTCAAAAAGGTTCAAACACGTACGGTTGAAAAACAGGAAAAACCTTACGTTCCGATGGTGGAAGCTGTCAAGTCACAGCCCATCTTCGATTTCGAGGATATTCAAGGAACGATCGCCGGTTTCCGTACACCACAGTACGCACATGGCATTGCGGTGAGTGGATATCATCTTCATTTCATTGATGACGATCGAAGTGTCGGCGGACACGTATTTGATTACACCGTTGATCAAGTGACCATCCGAATTTCTCAAAAACGTCATATGAATTTACATCTGCCAAATACGCAGGAATTCTTCCAAGCAGACATTGATCGAGCTGACCTCGCACAGCAAATTGCCAGTGCAGAAAGCAGCCCAGATCAATAAAATAAAGACACCCCGGTGCTTCCGGGGTGTCTTTTTATGCAAAAAGAACACTCATCACCTCATTACATTTCATTTCGTTATAAAATTGAGATTCACTCATTCTATTCGTAATAAAATATGTTAAAATATCAACAAAAGAAAGGTGGTCATACGGTGGCAAACGACTATAGCATTCCGAACCTAACATTAGACGAACGAGATAAACAAATTTTATCCCTATTACATGAGGACGGGCGTATGTCCTATACAGATCTCGGGAAACAAGTCGGTCTTTCACGTGTTGCTGTGCAAGCCCGTATTCAGCAGCTAATTGAAGCAGGTGTCATCGAACGATTCACAACGGTCATCAATCCTGCTAAGATCGGCATTCATGTTTCTGTCTTCTTTAATGTAGAGGTTGAGCCGAAATTTTTAGAAGCAGTCGCCCTTCAGCTTGAGCAGGAAACAGCTGTCACAAGCCTTTATCACATGACAGGGCCAAGCAAGCTACATATGCATGGCATTTTTCAAAATGAACAGGAAATGGAGACATTCTTGACAAAAAAACTGTACCCGCTAGAAGGCGTCGTGAGTGTGGACTGCCAAATGCTCATTAAACGATACAAAAGCCGAATGGGCATGAAATTGTAGACAGGAGTTGAAGCACTTGCAATCATATATCGAACTCATCATCGCTATGGTGCGAACCGGTATTCTCGGTTTTGGCGGAGGTCCTTCCGTCATACCACTCATTCGCCATGAAGCGGTAGTGAAATATCAATGGATCAATGATGACGAATTTGGAGAAACACTCGCCATCGCCAACGCATTACCAGGTCCGATCGCGACCAAAATGTCAGCATATCTCGGCTATCGATTGAAGGGCGTATCCGGCGCAATTGTCTCAACAGTTGCCCATATTTTACCGACATGTCTCGCCATGGTGGCACTCGTCACACTTGTCAGCGTCTTAAGCTCCTCACAAATCATTCAAAATATGATTGGCGCCGTGACACCAGTCATTGCCGTGCTGCTCGGGATCATGGCATACGAGTTTGGACAAAAAACGCTGAAAGGCTTCGGAATGATCTTCGGGATCGCTCTGTTCCTTCTGGCCTTTATCGGACTGCAGGTGCTGTCCATTCATCCAGGAATCATTGTTATCATCTTTTTATGCTATGGCGCTTTTCATTTCAAACTGAAACAACGCTGGAACCGACCAAATAAAGAGAAAGGAGTGTCTTCATGATGCTGATTCTCTTTTTATTCTGGGCATTCTTCTTGTCCAATCTATTAGGATATGGCGGAGGACCTGCATCAATTCCGCTGAATTATGAAGAAATCGTCAACCATTTTCATTGGATGACAAACGAAGGATTTTCCAATATGCTTGCTTTAGCCAATGCACTGCCGGGACCAATTGCGACGAAAATCGCGGCATATGTCGGCTATGACGTCATGGGCTGGCCAGGCTTTATTGTGGCACTGCTTGCAACTGTACTGCCATCAGCCATTGGATTGATTTTATTGCTCAAGCTGATTGACCGCTTTCGTCAATCCCCTGTCGTCAAAGGCATGACCT
Organism: Bacillus sp. FSL R7-0672; assembly: GCF_038601465.1. Taxonomy (NCBI): domain Bacteria; kingdom Bacillati; phylum Bacillota; class Bacilli; order Caryophanales; family Bacillaceae; genus Bacillus; species Bacillus sp. FSL R7-0672. The sequence continues at coordinate 3,257,044 of NZ_CP152010.1, forward strand.
TATCCGTCCAGCCTGTCATTGCGATGATGATGCTTTTATTAACATGGGAAATCGGAGGAGATGCAGTAAAAGCCATTGGCTGGGCGCAGTCGCTCGCCATTGCCGCGATCTCCTTTTTCTTTATGACTAAATTCAAAATGCACCCCGCCTTTCTCATTGTGGCTGCCTTTTTATATGGCGGATTCATCCTGCCGCATTAAAAAAACCGATAACATGACCTGTTATCGGTTTTAGATTGTTGACAAAGGGCTAAAATGATCTTGATTTTAGCCCTTTGTCTTCTTTTCAGCGTGATAGAAAACCTTTGCAGTCTAGGAAGGGCAGCTACTTTTGCGGAGCGAATTGAACATTCGTGAGCACCAGCGCGCAGACCTGCGGGCGAATGCGAGGGTTTGTCTACACGCTGAAACCGATAACATGACCTGTTATCGGTTTTCTTTTACATATAGATTGGAGAAACCGGTCTGCGCCCAATCGAATGATATTCGACTCCTGCTTGTTCTGCCGCTTCAAGCGTATGGCAGTTTCGCCCATCGAAAATAAGCGGCTGTCTCATCCATTCCTTATAGGACGTGAGCGGAAACGTCTGAATCTCTGTCCACTCTGTTAATATACAAGCTGCATGGACATCCTTTATCGCTTCTTCAATCGTATGAGCAAACACGACTTTTTCAGGTAGCTCACGAGCGGCATGGCGTGCGGCAACAGGATCATACGCCACAAGCTCCGCGCCTAATTGATGGAGTTCATGAGCGATTGGAACCGACGGCGCCTCCCTCATATCGTCTGTATTCGGTTTAAAAGCAAGGCCAAGAAGTGCAATTCGCTTTCCTTCAAGATTTGCCCCCAGTCTCTCTTGAATACTTCGGATAAAACCCGCTCGCTGCTCATTGTTTACTTTGATGACAGCCTTTAGCAGCTCAAAATCATGCGACACATGCCCTGCGATTTGGACAAGTGCATTTGTATCCTTTGGAAAACAAGAGCCCCCGTAGCCAATCCCCGCCTTGAGAAATGAAGAACCGATCCGCTGATCGAGCCCCATTCCCTGCGCTACCCATTCAACATCAGCACCTGTTTTTTCACAAATGGAGGCAATCTCATTCATAAAGCTGATTTTGGTCGCAAGGAAAGCATTTGATGCATACTTGATCATTTCTGCACTTTTTCGGTCTGTCTTGACCACTGGCAAATGGAAATCAGCATACATCTCCTCGAGCCGATCTAATACACCTTTTGTTTCAGCCCCAACGACAAGCCGATCTGCCCTCAATGTATCTGAAATGGCAGAGCCTTCTCGTAAAAACTCTGGGTTAGATGCAATCGATAATGGCTCATTCCGTCCTAATTCTTGATGAATCATCTGTTCGATTTGATCACCCGTTCCAACAGGCACCGTACTTTTCACCACAAGAACCGCACCTGATTTCGCTTTTGTGCCCATTTCCTTTGCAGCTTGAAACACATATTGTAAATCAGCTTGGCCATCTGCCTGCTGCGGGGTGCCGACCGCAATCATTAACACATCAGCCCGCGGATAGGCTGCCGCTCCATTTATGTGAAATTGAATTCGTCCTTGCTCAAGATTGCGCTTCAGCAGTTCTTTTAATCCCGGCTCATACATTGGTGGATGTCCCTGTTTCAGCTGCATGACCTTTCTCCGGTCAATATCAATACACGCTACATTGTGCCCTGACTCCGCTAAACACACACCTGTGACCAGTCCCACATATCCACAGCCTGCAATTGCAATATTCATGACACCATCAGCTCCCCATACGCCTTATGCTTGTAATGACATCGTATGCTGGGAGCTTTCGTTCCATTCATAAATGCATACAAAAACCCCCTGCCATCACTAGCAGGGGGTCACTTTTATGAAACAAGACCATTTCGAATATGAGCAATCAGATTTTCAAGCATTTCTTTTGTGGTGACATCATTTGAATTCTCACCAATATCATGAGCGTACATCAAAATTTTTAAAAACTCTTCTTGATTCAAACCCTTATTATCCATGTCTGTATCCTTTCGATTCCACTAATTTCATTATTATATGTTGTATGGTTGGTTTATGCAATACTCTAATACATCATTCGACAGCTTTTGAAATTTATGACCATTTTCATGAAAAACTTTTTTATAAATCACCATTGAGCTATAATAAAAGAATTGGAATCTTTTACTTGGTTAGGAGCGGATCAAATGCTTCAGCACAACATCAACGAGGAAGAAATCAAACAAACAGCCGAACAGATCAAAGAACTTCTTCCTGCAACAGATGAAAACAAACAACTCATCAAAAAAGCATTGATTACTTATAGACAGGACAGTGTATATCGTCTCAAGCAAGAATCTGATACGGAATGGTCAGCTTATGTACATGATGTCGTGGCAGCAAGAGTCCATCTTCATGTGCTGTTTCCTGTGAGAAGCAGCTGCTCATGTCCGGCAGATGGACTTTGTAAACACATTCTCGCTGTCTTCTTTTCGCTATACGCTCAAGTGGAGAGTGTGACTGGATTTACAGAAAATTGGTCAGAAAAGGATGAATTACAGCGCAGCAAAGAATTAATTCGCCAGCACTTTCAAGTGAAGCGCCCAGACGAACAATCACTACAAAGCTGGTTGAATTTTTTCCAAGAGGAATTTAACCTCTGGCTGAAACGGACACCAAAGCACCAGCAAACACCGCAGCATTTGTATTACGGTTATTTATCGATCCTAAAAAAACACGCACCTCATTCTCCTGAATTCAAGAGTTTGTATGCGATTCATACGTCAATCGATGTGTGGTTAAGGATTCATGAATTAATCGACCTTGGCCAGCTTGATGCCGAGAAGGACTTTTATTCCATGAATCCATATGTAGAACAACTCATGAACACCATTTTCGATTCAGTGGATCACTTGAAGACATACGCCCTTTCCTTTTCCCTCGATCCGTTTCTTGAAAACACACCAACTGCCGTTCGGACAATTCTTCAAATAAACGGACCTTTCCAGCATGAACGAGTAGCGGTCTTTATGGAGATTTGGGGCACCATATTAAATAGAGGGAAATGGGTTAAAAAAGAAACAGAATTACTAAAGAATGCTCAGCAGCAAGAGCAAACGGTTGAACATACCATCGGACTGATGCACATGGATTATTTAATGAAAGAAGACGATAGCCTTTTTCAGCAATTAAAGCTGCTCAATGCAGATATGCTGCCAAATGTGCTCAATTGGCTGAAGGACCTGACAAACCGCAAGGACTGGAAGCGGCTCAAGCTCTGGTATCATGAGATCACCTATATTTTAGAAGAATATTGCCAGCTCGACCTTTCCTACAGAGAACTACGAGGAGCCGTTAGTGATTTCTTCTTCTATTTAGACGCATACTTTAAGCAGACAAAGGATCATCATTTATATGAACGCTACCTCCAAATCTGCATGCCCTATGCGTTTACTGAATATAGTCAGTTCTTATATGCACAGCAGCGTTATGCAGAATGGATTGAGATTCACAGCCTTGTTGGTTTCTCCATCAGTGAACTGGAGAAGGATCTGATCAAACAAATTGCAAAAGAGGAGCCTGAAGCGCTCATTCCATCATATCACCGTGAAATCTCACAGCTTCTCGATCAAAAGAATCGAAGTGCTTATCGAGAATCTGTGAAAATGCTAAAAAAACTGCGCACGCTTTATCATAAAACGAAAAAAACTGCGATTTGGGAAAGATATGTAAAGCAGCTACAGGATTCAACGAAACGGCTGCGTGCGTTCCAAGAGGAAATGAAGAAAGGAAAATTAATTGATGACACGCCATAAACAAATTGTCATTCATGCAGAACAAACAGAAGATTTCTCTTTCACCATTTCAGCGCAAGCAGAGGACGGACACCCTGTTCCGCTTAATGAAATGAAGAGGCAGCTTTTCCAATGGCACGAATCGTCATTTTACGGAACATTTTTAGAAGATGTAAGCTTTATTGGCACACCTGCCTTCCTGCTAAGCCCTTGGATGACCGTCGAACTGCTAGGAAAAAATTCGTTTAATACCTTTAGTCATGTGACACTAACCGATGAAACGGAACCACTGATGAAGACAGCCTCCACCATTTATGAATTCATCGAGGATGAAGATTTCATTCCCGATTACGAGGCGTGGACAAAAGGTGTGCTTCGTTTTAAAGACAAAGAAGGACTATTAGATGGCTATACGGCTGAGTGGTTCTCCTTTGCCGTACAGGATTATATTCAATATGATGATGCCTTACAGCACAAATGGAACCGCATGACAGAACAATCGCCTGCGCTCTCATCCTTCCAAGGACATTTTTTAGATGAGCAGGATTTCTTGGAAACGATTGGCTGGATTGATGACGACACACCTTTCACTGTCGGCTTGCGTTTAAATGAACCGGATTTCGACGGAGATGATTGGAAAATCGAATTGTTTTTGCGTGATAAGAAAAACAGCGACCTTCTTTTTTTTGAAGGCATCCGTTCATTGAAAAGGTCTTGGCATCCGTATCAAGATAAAATCTCAAGAGAGATGGAGCGATTCGGTCAAATTGTTCCTTGGCTCTCTTTCACATCTGGCACCACGCTCATGTCAGAAGACGAAGCATGGCTCTTCCTATCTGAAGCAAGTGAAACACTTGTGAATATGGGCATTGAGATCCTACTCCCATCGTGGTGGCAAATTGTCAAAGAAAGCACCATGATGCTAAAAGCAAGGATTTCCTCTACCCCAAGAGGCGAGTCACATGTCGGAATGGATGCCTTGATGGACTTTAATTGGCGCTTCGCTACAAACGGCATCGAGCTGACAGAAGATGAGTTCAACGAGCTTGTCCAAAGTAAACGGCGCCTTGTCAATATTCGTGGACAATGGATCAAAATCGATCCAACCTTCATCCAGCAAATGAAAAAATGGATGGAGCGTGCCGAAAATGAAGGGCTACACATGTCTGATATTTTGTCACGTGAACTGGCAGATCAAGAAGCATCCTCTGAATCGATTCCAGAGCTGCTAGAAAGCTCAGCATTTGCACATATTCAATTTGAACTTTCGTCTCAATTAAGAGGGCTTGTCCATCAGTTAAATGATACGCATGAACTGCCTTCATACGAAATGAGTGAGTCCTTCAAAGGCACACTCAGGCCGTATCAGCAGCATGGTGTCAACTGGCTGTTATTCTTAAGATCTCATGGATTTGGGGCTTGTTTAGCAGACGATATGGGGCTTGGAAAAACGATTCAAATGATTGCGTATTTCACATATTTGAAGGAGCAGGAGCAAAATTCCGCTCCATCTCTCATCATTGCTCCGACCTCTGTTTTAGGAAACTGGCAGCGAGAGCTTGAAATCTTCGCACCACACTTGAATGTTGCCTTGCATTACGGGCCATCGCGTCCTCAAGGGGAACACTTTACAAAGGCATACGAGTCAACAGATATTGTCCTGACGTCTTATGGACTCTCACATTCTGATCGTGATGAATTAACGTCAGCAAAGTGGGATACGATTTGTTTAGACGAAGCCCAAAACATTAAGAATGCCCATACGAAACAATCGAGAGCGATCAGACAGCTCAAAGGGCAGCATCACATTGCCCTTAGCGGGACACCTATGGAAAACCGTTTAACAGAGCTTTGGTCCATTTTTGACTTCGTCAACAAAGGATATCTCGGCAGCTTAACGAGCTTTCATAAGAAATTCGTTCTGCCGATTGAAAAAGACCGTGATGAAAAAAGAATTGAACAGCTACAGCAACTGATTAAGCCTTTCCTATTAAGACGAACAAAGCAAGATGAAGAGGTCGCCCTGAACCTGCCTGAGAAACTCGAAGAAAAAGAATTCATTCCGCTATCCGCTGAGCAGGCTTCTTTATATGAACAGCTCGTGAAGGATACATTCGAACACATGGCTTCGTTAACAGGAATGCAGCGGAAAGCCATTATTTTAAGTATGCTCGGCAGACTCAAACAGATTTGCGATCACCCGGCTCTCTATTTAAAAGAGAGTGGAACCGATGTGAAACTGCTGAAACGTTCATTAAAAATGGATAAACTTGCAGAGCTGTTAAAAGCAATACACGAGCAAGGAGAAAGCTGCCTCATCTTTACGCAGTATATTGGAATGGGGAACATGATCAAGCAGCTGGCGGAAAAGATGTTTGGAGAACCAGTTCAATTTTTAAATGGCAGTCTGTCCAAACAGGAGCGGGATAAAATGGTGGACCGCTTCCAGAAGAAAGAATTCAACATCTTAATTCTCTCTTTAAAAGCAGGAGGAACAGGACTTAACCTAACCGCCGCAAACCATGTCATTCACTACGACAGATGGTGGAATCCTGCTGTGGAAAACCAAGCGACCGACCGTGCTTATCGGATCGGACAAAAACGATTTGTTCACGTCCATAAGATGATCACAACGGGCACGATCGAGGAAAAAATCGATCAAATGCTCGAAACAAAGCAAACGTTAAATGATCAAATTATCCAAAGTGAAAGCTGGATTACAGAGCTATCGACAAACGAACTAGAAGATTTATTCACATTAAGTGCCGCCGCTCAATCATCTTAATCCAAGCAAAAAGAGGACTTTCTCAACATGATGAAAAGTCCTCTTTTTTCATTTCATATGAACATAGGTTAAATGTGCAGTTTTTTCAATGCAGATTTCACGTTCATATACGTATTCAATTCACGGAAGTCTTCTCTCATTTCTCCCATTTTCATCGCAAGGTTCGGTTTAATTCCTGTCACGATGAGTTCCGTACCTGTCATTAAAATCAAATCATTCAGCTTAAAGATCGCATCTGCCACAAATGAATCGACTTCTAATAAACCAGACAGATCGACAATAAAATAATCGTCCTTGGATTGAGAGATATAGGTGGAGACTGTGGAGATAATCTTATCAAATCTTGGCGCTGTTAACGTACCAATGATCGGTAACACAGAAATACCATCTTTCACAGGAACAATGGGAACAGAAATGTTCAGCACTTCATCAATTGATTGCTCAAGAAGCTCCTGCTGTTCCTTCTCTTTCGTGACATCTTTTTGCAGACCAACGAAATAAAGACGTTTCCCTTCATTTTCATCAATCCAAAGAGGAGCTACACTTAACTCATTCCAAAACACCTGTCCAGATTTTTTATAATTTTTCAGCTGAACAGTGACAGCCTCTTTGTTCTCAATAGCTGTTCTAATTTGTTGGAGAGAGATTGGCTCTGTTTCATTTCCTTGAAGGAAACGACAATTCTTCCCCAATACTTCGGGTTCTTGATAGCCTGTCATATCTAAAAAGCCCTTGTTCACATATATTAAAGGATTATCAGGTAAAGACGGGTCCGTCACCGTCAGGCCAACCTGAGTATAATCTAAGGCTTCCTTGATTAAATGCAGATTTTCGGACTTATAAGATTCCAGCGCCATTCGTTTACTCTCCTTAATTTCCTTACAAGCGGGTTATGTTCATCATTAAATTATATGATGTTCCACATCATGTGTAAATAGAAGTAGTTCTGAATTCCTCTTTTGTAGAATGCGCTTTATCCTATGTGGATTATACAACGACATTCGATGCATCTATTTCAACAGGTGCCGAATCATATACGCCACACCATGTTCATCATTTGTTAACGTGACATGATCAGCGATTTCTTTCATATCCTGTCTCGCATTGCCCATCGCAACCCCAACACCAGCTGCTCGAAGCATCGATTCGTCATTTAAACTGTCTCCTACAGCCGCTGTCTGGCTTAAAGGAATACCAAGTCGTTCTGCCAGCCTTGTTAATGCCTGGCCTTTAGATGCATCCTTTGAACCAATTTCAAAGTTATGATCGGCTGAACTGACCATTGTGACATCTGAATCATCACCAAACATATTCCAACCTGCCTTCAATCTGTCTTCAAAGAAAGAGAAACCTAAGATGTTGTAGAATGAAAGCTTTCGATCCTCACGAAACAACTCTTTATATGTATCAATATAAGAAAAACCCGACTGACTGTATTGAACTTCTGCCGCTTGTTTTAAAACACTCAAGTCCGCTTCTGGATTTGCACTTTTTAAGCGATCCATTTCAATCGCAAGAAGCTCTCTACCACGATTCGGTGTGAAAATGGCTTCGTTTGTAAAAACTTCATAATAATAATCACGTTCTTCAAGCCATTTCAATATGCGTTTGGCCTTTTCTTCTTGTAAAGTAGCTGAATGATATACTTGTCCAGCCGGATCATGAATTACAGCTCCATTGGCACTAATCACCCATGTATTCATCCCAAGCCCATCAAAAATAGACCTCACATCAAAATACGCTCTTCCTGTTGAAACGACAACTTCCAATCCATTCGCCACTGCTTCCTTTAATGCCTGCTCATTTTCCCGACTCACTTTGTGCTCACTATTCAATAACGTTCCGTCTAAATCCGTTGCAATCAATTGAATGTTTGTCATCGTTCTCTCCTTTTTGTCTCCATTTTGGCTATCATACCGCTGATAAAATCCATCATCAAGAGGTGATCGGTTTATCATTGAATAAAAGGGTACCCGGCCACGCTACATGACCGGATACACACAAGGGGATTTAAGGGGACACATGACCTATACAAAGAAGCGATGGTTCTATTACGCAGTGTTCTTATGCTCAAGGCAGCGTCTATCAGCTTTAGCTAGAGGGGGGCTGTCAGATGCTAGACGTTACCTTTTGATTCAGACCGTACCTCCTTTCCTTTCAACTGCCCTTAGTCTACCGAGAAAGGTTGTATGTGACAAAACATGAAAATGACAAAATCCCCCCCTCAAATTCTCTATTACCTCTTTAATTTCTGCTTTTTACCGCTTGAGTATAATACATCATCTTGTTTTGTTTAATGAAAAACTTATTTTTCATAAATTGATAAAAAACGTCTGAATGAATCCAATTACTAGAAGGCATGTGAATATAATCAGATCCGTCCCACGCAAACCAATAAAAACAAAGCTGTCCGTCATGAATCGACAATTGAAATTCAAAGTAGTCCATTTGATCCTCGGTGACGTATTGAAACGTGAGTGACTCACCTTCTTCCATGTACACATCACAAAATGAAAGAATGTCTCCCCACGAATAAACGCGCATTGTGCTCTTTGCCTTCTCCTCGCCAATATGTATGTTTCGCAATTGATAAGACTCCATAAAACATCTCCTTTCACTCATATGCAGCTCGCTTTAAGCAGGCAGCGGTTTCATTTATACAGATGTTGTATGCTATAATGATACTTACGAATAATGAACGCTTGTGAGGTGAAAAATATGAAAACCTTTAGGCTGATTGATTTAAAAATCGAACTTGATCCAAAGCAAGATAAAATGTCCAGCATTCCCCTTCGTGACGGTTTAATCATTAATAAAGAAGATGGCGAAAATCACTGGATGATCGAGGCACTCATTCCAAAGAAACATAGACAGGTGTTTGAGGTGCTCTTTCAGCAGCACACTGAAGTGAAGATTCTTGTGACGATCACAAAAGAAAACAACCGCCCTGTTCATCTATCTGTCCAAGTCAAAAACATTGTTGCTTTAGAAGAAAACATTTCTGTGCTGCTCGATGGTAAGATGATTACAAATCGTTACAGAACAGAAACCGAAGAAGTACTTAAAGACCTCGTCAAAGAGGGGCTTTCCGGAGAAAAACTGCTGGATGCATTTAAACAAAACACATAAAAAGAGCGGGATTAGCCGCTCTTAGATAGTTGACGAAGGGCTAAAATGAATCTTATTTTAGCCCTTTGTCTTCCTTTCAGCGTGATAGAAAACCTTTGCAGTCCAGAAAGGGCGGGCACTGGAGCGGAACGAATTGAATATTCGTGAGCACCAGAGCACAGACCTGACAACGAATGCGAGGGTTTGCCTACACGCTGAGAGCGGAGTTAGCCGCTCTTTTTTTATTGCACATCTTTCGATTGGCTTTGATTTTTCAAGAGATCTCTAATTTCAGTTAGTAAAACTTCCGTTTGATCCGGCGTTTCTACAACCTCTTCTTCCTCTACCTTTTTCCGTTTTAATTTATTCAAATAACGAATAAAGATAAAAATGGAAAACGAGATAATCAAGAAATCAATCACTGTTTGTATGAAGCTTCCATATAAAATTTGAGCAGATCCGATCTTAATAGATAGACCGCTAAAATCATGTCCGCCAATAATAATACCGACGAGCGGCATGATCAAATCATTCACAAGAGAAGTGACAATTTTGCCAAATGCTCCCCCAATGATGACACCTACAGCCAAGTCAATGACATTTCCCTTGACTGCAAATTCTCTAAATTCTTTCAGCATCTTTTATCACCTTCATCTTTTTTGTCTAATATGACGTTTTTTTGTCAAAAATGCAAGTCCTGATCCGTTCAGACTAGTTGTTTCCATATAAAAAGCGATTCATCCTTGATGAACCGCCAGGCAAATCATGATACTTTAGGACCTATAGAAAATGTGAGTTCTGCTTCACATGCCACTTCGCCATCTACTGTGGCTACTGCTTTTCCTTTTGCAACTGGACCCCTAAGGCGCGTCACTTCCACCTCTAAACGAAGCTGATCGCCAGGCTTCACCTGTCTTTTGAAACGGCATCCGTCAATTCCTGCAAACAAACCAATTTTCCCTTTGTTTTCTTCTTTGCCTAACATAATGACCCCAAACACCTGCGCAAGTGCTTCTACAATAAGCACACCCGGCATGACTGGGTATCCTGGGAAATGACCATTAAAAAATTCTTCGTTCACTGTGACATTTTTAATCCCAACCGCTCTCTTCTCTCCTTCAACCTCTAAAATACGGTCGACCAATAAGAATGGATAACGGTGTGGAATAATGTCTTGAATTTGCTGAGCATCAAGCATATCTTGATCTCTCCTTTTTTCTATATCGATGATCTTCATTTGATTCCTATAGAAGTATATTATGAATGCTCGTATTTTTCAACGTCCGCTCCACATATATGGTAAAAAATAGAATCTACTATTACCTATTGTCATCAAATATAATCCACACTACACTCATTGTTTTTTCACAAATATGGTAATATATATTACATCATTGATTGAATAAGAGGGTAAAAATGAATTTTATAAGTGATAAATCCATTAAAAAACTTCTCCATTCGTGGTATACAATGCTAAAGCATCGACATTTTTCGAAGGCTGAAGAAATCAAAATAACTCTATTAAAACATCAACGTAAAATATCAAAAAAACAGGAACTCTATTTACATTATCAGCTGATGCTTTTTCGGCATCAGCTCTGGATGAATCAGACAGAGGACTTAGAAAAAATTAAACATGAACTGATGCAGTACAAAGACCAAATGAACGATCAACTGCAATATTATTTTAACTTCTTTCTCGGTTTATACGAATCTTTAAAAAGCGATCAAAATGATGCCATTCATTATCTTGAAAAAGCAGAAGAAAAACTGCCGCTGCTAGACGATGAGCTAGAGGAAGCCGAGTTCCATTTTCGTACAAGTGGTGTTTATTATAACAACCGCTATTCGTTGTTATCGATTCGTCATGTTGAAAAAGCCATGGATATCTTTGCAAAGCACGGGGATATCCATAGCATTTATCGGTGCAAAATTGTCCTCGCACTTAACTTTAGCGATCAAAAAAAATATGAAGAAGCAGAAGCTCTTTTTATTGAGATCATCGAATACGTGAAAATCATTGATGATCAAGAACTGCTCGGTATCGTTTATTATGACGCTGGCTTTATTCAGTCGAGACAAAACCGTCACAAGAAAGCGCTGGAATACTTTAAAAAAGCACTTCATCTCCCAGCATACCGGAAGTCCGCACACTCCTATGTATCGTGCCTCTATGAAACTGTGCGTTCCTGTTATAAAGAAAATTTAACCGATGAAGGAATGAAGTATATTCAAAAAGGATTAAAAGAAGCCGTTGCTTCACAATTTGATATATTAAGAATCAAGTTCCAAATCTTATTTCTTCTCTACAGCCAAACGCCAAAGGCAGATGAGCAGATTGCAAGGCTCGTCACATGCCTTGAACGAAAAGAAGCTTGGATTGATCTTGAGGATCTGCTTGCCGATGTCTCAGATTTTTATAAAAAAAAGGGCGACTTTGAGCGAGCCGCCTTTTTTATCATGAGAGGCTGATGTCAGCCTGCTCGTTATCGAATTGTATTCACTAATCCAAGCATTTGATCACCCATCGTAATCGTTCTTGAATTCATCTGATAGGAGCGCTGTGTTGTCATGAGATCCGTTAATTCTTTAGACATGTCCACATTCGACGTTTCAAGTGCACCTTGCTGAAGCTGAATCGCTTGGCGGTTTGCTCCATTTAGTGCCGTTAATGCACCTTGATAAGTACCGTCAACTGAGAACAAATTATCTCCTTCAGAGACAAGTGCTGAAGAGTTATTGACTTGTACAACCCCTAAATTCACTTGCTGATTCGGTTGATTGTCTCTTGAAATGGCTGTTAGACGTCCATTTTTATCAATTGAAATATCACGGAAATTCGCATTTAAGACGATTTCATTTCCGTTTTCATCAAGAATCGGATGGCCTTCGCTAGTGACAAGCTGCACTTGATTACGATTATTGCCTGGCTGTAAGTAAAGAGAACCGTCTCTTGTATAACGAATATTACCGCCGACATTGACCTGCATATACTGAGATGGCGCTCCAAATGCAACATCAAGATCACGACCTGTTTCTTTAATCGAGCCTTGCAGCGAGTTAATGGACGCATTGACCATCGTACCCGTACCAAGCCTTAGCCCATCAGGTGTCAGACGACTGTTTGCCACCTGCTCATTTTTTTCATCCACTTGGTTGAACTGTTGTCTGATCAGCTCTGAGAAACGGGTATTTTTCGCACGGTACCCTGTTGTTTCACTGTTCGCGATGTTATTACTGATAATATCAAGCTGCTTTTGTACTTCGTTCATTGATACAGCTGCATTGATCATCGTTCTAAGCATGAGAATCCTCCTTTCTTTTTCATTTCTTGATTAGTACACTCTGCCGATTTCATTCACTGCTTTTTCTAAGCTTTTATCATACGCCTGAACCACTTTTTGGTTTGTTTCAAATGCTCGATAGGCGGTTGTCATTTCTGTATATGATTTCGTCACATCCACGTTCGATAGCTCCGATACACCTTGACTTAACGTATAGGACATTTGACCGTTATTGACTGCGCTTGGCAGGGGCTGGTTATCAGCTGTACGGTATAAATCATTTCCTTCTCTCGCTAAATTCCTTGTATCCATCGCAACACGTACATCAATTTGCCCGAGATTTTGTCCATTTTCACTCACAGTTCCATCTGCATTCACTTTGAAATTCTCACTCTGAACCGTAATTGGCTGACCTGTGACAGAAAGAAGGGCACGTCCATTGATAGTCAACTGATTTTGTGCGTTCATTGTAATCGAGCTGCTTTTCGTATAACGAACGCCTTCTGGGGTATTGACCGCATAAAAGAGCGCTGATTTCTGATTGGTCTCCGGGTTGATCGGCACATTATTTTCGACTAGTGCGACATCCGTTGTTTGATCTGTTGTTTTTAAAGTTCCTTGTGTAAATTGAGGGATCAGTTCCTGCATATAGGTCCCCGTATTTATGCCGCCAATCGGCGTTTGCTGCGGAACACTAAAACCTTTGCCTGAGGAAGTTTGGAAACGTCCTGACTCCATTCGGCTTAGCAGCATTTCTGGAAATGCCCGCATGGTCCCCTCATCCGCTTTATATCCTGGCGTATTCGCATTTGCGATATTATTTGAAAGCATTTCTGTCCGCCGCTCTTGAGCGATCATGGCAGATGTTGCGGTATATAGTCCTTTTAACACGTGCTCACCTCATTAAAATTCTTTCACATGACCTAAACACAATCTTCTATGAAATATATCGGCATATTTGCAGGGTTCTTTAATAAAAATCCCCCATTCTTTCGAAAAAGAATGAGGGACATCATTAGCTGAGTTTACGCTTTGGCAGCTTGTCCATATTATCAAGCATGACGCCAGTACCAACAGCTACACAATCCATCGGATTCTCAGCAACGAAAACTGGTACTTTCAGCTCTTCTGCAAGCAATTGATCAAGCCCGTTTAGAAGAGCTCCGCCACCTGTAATGATGACGCCGCGATCAATAATATCAGCTGATAATTCAGGCGGTGTTCTCTCAAGAACTTGCTTCGCAGCCTGAACAATCGCAGATACAGATTCACGCAATGCTTCTTCTACTTCTTTGCTTGTGACGGTAATCGTTCTTGGTAATCCTGTCACCATGTCTCGTCCACGAATTGAAATCTCTTCGTGACGTGCGTCTGGGAATACCGTTGCAACTTGGATCTTAATATCCTCAGCCGTGCGTTCACCGATCAACAGCTTGTACTCTTTTTTAATGTAGTTGAGAATTTCCAGATCAAATTTGTCTCCAGCCATTTTAATAGAAGAGGCGGTTACAATGTCACCCATTGAGATGACAGCGATATCTGTCGTTCCGCCTCCAATATCTACGACCATGTTTCCACTTGGCTGAAAAATATCCATACCAGCACCAATAGCTGCTACTTTTGGCTCTTCTTCAAGAAATACATGCTTACCGCCGCTTTTTTCAGCAGCTTCTTTGATCGCCTTCTGCTCAACAGATGTAATGTTTGTTGGGCAGCAGATGAGCATACGCGGCTTAGAGAATAGCCCTTTCACATTTAATGAGTTAATAAAATGCTTGAGCATCGCTTCAGTTACTTCAAAATCAGCAATTACGCCATCTTTTAATGGACGAATCGCAACAATATTCCCAGGCGTACGTCCAACCATACGTCTAGCCTCTTCTCCAACAGCCAAAACTTTCCCGCTGTTTTTGTCAAGAGCTACAACAGATGGTTCATTTAACACAATTCCTTTTCCTTTGACATGAATCAGTACATTGGCAGTACCAAGATCAATTCCAATATCCCTAGCAAACATCTATATATATCCTCCTTGAAAATCTGTTTCCATAGCAAATACCACATTCTGCCCTAATTATATATTCTATCATAATTTGCAGAAAAAAAGATATTTCTTTACAAAAGTCTTTACAAATTTTGTGGTTAGAAACTACCGATATGAGGAAGATATATATATCATGTTTATGAACAAAGAACTAAGCTTATTGTTTCACAGGCTCGCCTTCTAAAATTTCTTCTTTTTTATACTTTAATTTAGTGGCTTCTCCCCCTCGCAAGTGGCGGATTGATTTATGATAATCCAGTATCTCCTTCACTTCATTAGCCAGATCTGGATTAATTTCTGGCAGTCTTTCTGTTAGATCCTTGTGTACAGTACTTTTAGAGACTCCAAATTCTTTCGCAATTACACGAACGGTTTTCTTTGTCTCCACGATATACTTTCCTATCTTGATTGTTCGCTCTTTGATGTAATCGTGCACACCACTCGACCTCCCTAAAATGGATGTGAGAAGTGTGAAATGAGATTCGTATCAATATTATCCATTTTCAGAGGCGCTTGTTCGTCTTAATTTCTCATCCATTAGGTAGTAAATGCCAAACACGATCCCTCACCTCAAACACTCTCTTTGTCAGGTTTGTAACAGTGTATTAGCATTGCATAGGGAATATGCTAAAAATGAAGATAGGACAAGGGATTTATCAGAAAATGCAATCATTTCGAGTGGCGAAAATTTTCACTTTACAAGAATGGGTCGAGCACGTAAAATAGAAAAGGTGATTTTATTTACCTAGCTAAATATTGAATAAAGGTGAGCATATGGATACGTTAAATAGAGAGTGTTTACATCAAATACACCAAAGCGCACGCCTGCTGTCTAAAAAGGCGAACGAAGCGCTTGCTGCTTATGACTTGTACATGTCCCAATGGACTGTACTTTTTTGTTTGGATACATTCGGCCCGAAAACCCAAAAAGACATTTGGACATATTTGAACGTCGAAGCCCCAACCATTACCCGAACCGTAACCCGTCTAGAAGCAAATGGCTGGGTGCAACGTGTACAAGGAAAAGACAAACGTGAAAATCTGATCGTGATGACAGATGATGCTAAGGCCCGATTTGAAGAAATCAAACGTACGATGGAACAATTTGAAGAAGAATGTCTTTCAGATTTCACCCACGAAGAAAAACAACTCCTCCATACACTTTTACACAAATTATCAACTGAATAGGAAGTGACATACATCATGAACGAACGCATTTGGACGAGAGACTTTATCATGATTGTCCTGGTGAATTTATTTACGTTCACCTCTTTTTATGCCCTTTTAACCTTGCTGCCTATTTACACAATGGATGAACTAAATGGAACAGAATCACAGGGCGGTCTCCTTGTGACGGTCTTCTTATTGTCCGCCATTGTGACAAGACCGTTTTCTGGAGCCATTATTGAGAAATTCGGTAAAAAACGGATGGCGATTTTCTCCTCAACGGCATTTGCCTTACTCACTTATTTATACATCTCAATTGATCAATTCCAAACGCTTCTCATGCTGCGTTTCGTGCAAGGCATCTTTTTTAGCATTTTGACGACAGTAACCAGTGCCATTGCGGCAGATATGATTCCAAAACATAAACGCGGGGAAGGACTCGGCTACTTTGTCATGTCCATGAACCTCGCTGTGGTTATCGGTCCATTTATCGCACTCAATCAAGTAGGAAAAGTAGGATCCCATTCCTTATTCCTTCTTTTTTCCATTATCGTTACCATTGGTGCCGCTTTTACGATGCTGATCAGACAGCCAGAGCTTGAAGATGGGGGTAGTGTCGTCTTCCGATTTACTTTTTCTCATCTGTTTGAAAAAGGTGCATTAAAAACAGCGGCGGTCGGCATCATTATTTCATTCTGTTATTCTCCGATCATTTCATTTATTTCAGTCTATGCCAATTCCCTTCACTTGATGGGGGCAAGCAGTTATTTCTTTATTGTGTTTGCGGCAGCGATGCTTGGATCACGTCCATTTACAGGCAGACTTTTTGACCGAGTAGGTCCTCACATTGTGATCTATCCTTCGATTGCTCTTTTTGCGATTGGTTTATGGATGCTGACAGCTACACATTCAGCTACAATGCTTCTTCTATCAGGTGGTGTCATTGGACTTGGCTATGGATCGCTAGTACCATGTTTACAAACACTTGCCATTCAGCACTCACCAGCTCACCGTACAGGCTATGCGACGGCTACTTTCTTCACTTTATATGATACGGGTATTGCTGCTGGCTCATTTGTATTTGGTCTTCTTGTCAGTTTCACAGACTTTTCAAATGTATATCTCATTGCAGGTATTGTTGTCTTGCTCAGTATGATTGTTTTTTATTGGAGCGAACGAAAGCCCCAAGAAGCAAAAGCACAGAAGGTCTCCCTATCAGAATAGGATTCTATTTTAAACTTCAACGGAAACATGCTAAAATATAGGATGTTTCAAATAAACGATTATTTGACAAATAGTTGGCATTAAGCGAAGGTATAGGTGATGTTTTGAATTACGAACTGTTTAAAGTGATACACGGGATGGCTCATCATTCTGAGTTTTTAGATCAGGCCATGATTTTCATTACGAAAAAGGCCATTCTTGTGTACGCCCTTGTCTTATTGATTTGCTGGTTTTTAGGTAATCACAAATTTAAGAAGCATGTCTTCTTTTCCGGTGTAACGGGCATCGCGGCACTTATCGTCAATTTTGCGATTACACTGTTTCATTATGAGGAGCGACCGTTTGTGGCGCATAAAGTCGACACACTCATTCCGCACTCAGCAGACGCTTCCTTCCCAAGTGACCATACAACAGGTGCACTGGCTCTTTCACTTGCCATTCGATCTCGTAATAAAAAGCTTGGCAACATCTTGCTCGTCTTTGGATTACTCACAGGATTCTCCCGCATCTGGGTCGGTCACCATTATCCATTAGATGTTTTAGGCAGCTTGATCGTATCGATTGTGGTCGTGTTTATCATGAATAAATTATGGAAGTTCTTTGACTCTCCAATTGATCGCATCGTCACTTTCTATGAGACAATTGTAGGGAAAATATTCAGAAGGAAGCAAAAGGATCAGGGCTCTGACCTGTCTAACTCTTAAGCGGCTTGCGATAACGTGATGAAGAATCTTCTTCCACTTATCGCGCCGCTTTTTTTATTGAATGTCCTCCTCTGACCTTGTTCGAAAAATAAAGACTGACACCGATGCCGATAAGGGAAATCATGATCAACGTCCAGCCTAACTGCTCAAAATGAGGACCAGCAATTTCATCCCCAAACAGCATACCGAGAACAGCAGATGACAGAATGGAACCAAGGTAGCGGCATGTTTGAAAAAGCCCAGAGGACGTGCCAATCATATGCTGAGGGCTTGCCTTGAGCATGGCAGCTTGCAGCGCAACATTTCCAATCCCGTAACTAAGTCCAAGCAGCGCTAGAACCAGCCCTTTCCCCCATAATGGTGCCGGAATAAAAAAGAAGGTCATCGCAGACGCCCCAGCCAGCATTAATACCGCACTGGCTAATACGGGATGGCGTTCATCCCCGCGGTCCACCCACTTTCCCGTCAGCGGAGAGATAATGATGCTCACCCCAGACATGCAAAGCATAAAAAGACCCGTCATTTCCACACGCCAGCCTAATTCATCTTGGAAATAGCTCGGCAAACCAAAGAAAAGACAATAGAAAAAGATATTTAAAATGATAAATTGCACATACACGAGTGAAAGCCGCTGCTCCTGTCTGAACATCCGAATTTGAATAAACGGTTCATCCACCTGATACTCCCACCAAATAAAAGCGCCTGCACTCACGAGACAAAGAATCCCCTGTACATATTGAATGCCATGACCTAGTGATAATAAAAACGAAAGCAGAAGGACAATACAAACTGTAAAAAGCAGCATGCCTGGCAGATCGAGCTTCCGTATCGTTTCACCTATACGTAGCTTTCTCTTTTTCTGCTCCTTTGGAAACAAAGATAGTCCAAGAAAGAAGCTGATCAAAATAAAAGGCAGATTCACTAAAAAAATAGCCGGCCAGCCACCGATTGTCATCAAAAAGCCGCCAAGTGTCGGTCCAAGCGCCGTCATCGCTGAAGCAAAAATGGACAATACCGCTAACGCCGATGCCTGCTTGTCTTGAATATGATCCCGAATGAGTCCGACACCAGAAGGATAAATGGCACTGCTCCCAATTGCCTGCAATAGCCGGATCACAATCAGCACCGCAAACGTCGGGGCAAACGGCGCACAGATGGCTGAGACCGCCACAAGACCCAGTCCGAATAAAAATAATGTTCTCCGGCTCATCACATGATCCCCAATCCGGCCGCTCACCGGCTGCGTCACCGCACTAGCTAAATAAAAAGACGAAATAAGCCAAGATACAGTCGTAAATGACAAACCGAATTCATGTTGGATTTGATGCAAGGCCAAAGAAATCATTGAGGAATTCAACGGATTTAACATCGTCCCAAAGGCAATAGCAGTTAAAAAGACTTTTCGGTTGTCCCTCCACTTCTTCATACACCGACCCCCTCTTTATGTTCTGGCATGTTTCCTTCCGTTATTATGAGATTCATTTCCCTTTTTTACCCTGATCAATTCAAGTTCTCTCTTGGAAAAGCAAGACATACATTTTAAAAAGGGCGAGTGTTGGAAAAACACATATAAAATTGAGAATATGAGGAACAAATGGTAAGATGCTACACATATTTAAAAGCCTACTTTCTCCTTATATGGAGAACGGCTGAAAAGGAGGAGAAGCTTATTATTAAGAAAAGACGGTTTTGGGTCCCAGCCCTTTTCTCGGTTGCAGTATTACTTCTGTCTTCGTGTGGTTCAAATGAAACAAATGGGAACGGAGATAAACGTAATTCTACAGCGAAAGGGTCGCCAATTTTGGAGGATGGAAAATTTATATTTGCAGCATCAGGTGAATTTCACCCGTTCAGTTACATGGATGGGAATCAGATGTCAGGCTTTGATATCGATGTAGGCAATGCGATCAGTGACAAACTAGGCCTTGAGCCTATACAGAAGAAATATAAGTTCGCAGGCATTGTCGAAGGTGTGAAATCAGGAAAATTTGATGCGGCAGTTGCAAGTCATACCATCAATGAGGAACGAAAAAAACACGTCCTTCTTTCTAAGCCCTACTACTACTCTGGTCCGCAAATTTTCACAAGACCTGAAGCAGACATTCAACATGCTGATGATTTAAAAGGTAAAGAAATTGCTGTTTCAAAAGGCTCGTCCTACGCTGATATTGCAAAGGAACATAGCGGGCAGGAACCAAAATATTACGACAGTGATGTAGTCGCTTTAGAAGCACTAGCCAACGGAAAACACGATGCAGTCGTGACGGATTTCGCCACAGGTGCAGAAGCCATGAAGAAAAAATTAAAGATCGAAGCGCAGGAAAGACTCGGACAAAGCGAGCAGGCAATTGCTGTATCTAAAGAAAATGAACAGCTCATAAAAGAGATCAACGATGCGATTGACGCATTAAAAAAGGACGGAACATTAAAACAAATTAGCGAGAAATACTTTGATGAAGACATCACGGTCAAACAAAATTAAAACCACGATTGTGCGCCTTTTTTAGGCGCACTTTCTTCAAATGGAGATGATTGTTTTGCCTAGCCTATCACATTTTTTTCAGACGCTGATTGATTCAAGAGGTATTTTTTTAGAAGGAATGCTACTCACGTTACAGCTCACTGTGATCAGCATCTTTATTGGCATGTTCATCGGGCTCTTCTTTGCTTTATTGAAAATATCACGCGTGACTGTCTTCGGTTATATCGCCAACGCCTATATCTTCCTTGTACGCGGCACACCACTGATTGTTCAAATTTTCATCCTATATTTTGGACTGACAGAATTAAATATCCCCGACTTCTGGGCCGCTTCCATTGCGCTCGCCTTTCATAATGGAGCGTATATAGCAGAAATATTCAGAGGCGCCATCCAATCGATCGATCAGGGGCAAAAAGAGGCAGGACGCTCTCTTGGCATGGGACGTTTTCTAACAATGAGACGCATCATTCTCCCGCAAGCGATGCGACGCGCCCTCCCCCCTCTTGGCAACCAGTTCATTATCGGCTTAAAAGATTCATCACTCGCCGCCTTTATTAGCGTCAATGAACTATTTAACGTCGCCACGACCCAAGGCTCAAACAGCTTTGACAATATGACCTATTTACTTGTTGTAGCCGTCTATTACTTAGTTCTTGTCCTGCTGTTAACGTTCGCTGTCCAAACCTTTGAGAAGAAACTATCAGTCAGTGACCATTAGGAGGAGAAACATGACAGAATCAAAGGAACTCATTCGTGTTGAAAAACTAAACAAACACTTCGGAGAACTGCATGTTTTAAAGGATATCGACCTCACTGTTTATGAAAATGATGTAGTCGTCTTAATTGGAGCCAGCGGCTCTGGAAAAAGCACCTTGCTCCGCTGTATGAACTTTTTAGAAATCAAAAATGATGGAGAAATCATCATTGATGGCAGCCCTGTTCATCCAAAACGCGATCAATTAAACGAGATGCGGCAAAAAATAGGCATGGTGTTTCAGCATTTTAACCTCTTTCCGCATAAAACTGTGCTTGAAAACATCATCGAGGCGCCTGTTATGGTAAAAAAAACAAAAAAGACTCAAGCTGTATCAGAAGCCAACGTCCTGTTAGAAAAGGTCGGACTTGCGGATAAAGCCAACGTATATCCTTCTAAACTATCAGGCGGTCAAAAGCAGCGTGTGGCTATTGCAAGAGCTCTTGCCATGAAACCAGATGTCATGTTATTTGACGAACCTACGTCCGCCCTCGATCCAGAGCTTGTAGGCGAGGTACTGCAAACAATGAAAAGTCTCGCAAAAGAAGGCATGACGATGGTTATCGTCACACATGAAATGGGCTTTGCAAAAGAAGTCGCCGATCGTGTCGTCTATATGCACGAAGGCCGTATCGTCGAAGAAGGCACGCCATCAAAATTGTTCGATTCTCCTCAAGAGGAACGAACCAAGTTGTTTCTCAGTTCCATTTTATAGGTCAAACGCCCTTTGTTTTTCGTGCTCAATGCACGTTTTTTCTCATATTTCACGAACTTTTCATCCATTTATATTGAATATAACCAAAAACCATGTAAGATTAACTTACACGAATATGTTATATATGACTTTTCTCTCTATAATGAAGAATTAAGAAATCAATTAATTCTGAATGATTCAGGGGGAATGCAGCATGCAAATGGGTGATACAGTATTTATGTTCTTCTGCGCACTACTTGTGTGGTTAATGACACCGGGTTTAGCCTTATTCTACGGAGGACTCGTGAGAAGTAAAAACGTCTTAAGTACAACCATGCACAGCTTAACTTCACTAGCGATCGTCTCTATCGTATGGATCATGTTCGGCTATTCCTTGGCTTTTGCGCCAGGCAATGCATGGATTGGAGGCTTAGACTGGATTGGACTAAAAGGCGTTGGCTTTGAACCTGGTTCCTACAGTGAGACCATTCCACATTCATTGTTCATGATGTTCCAAATGACCTTTGCCGTCTTAACAACAGCCATCATCTCAGGTGCCTTTGCTGAACGAATTCGTTACTCAGCGGTCGTCGTGTTTACACTCCTTTGGGTCACATTTGTATACGCGCCAGTCGCACACTGGGTATGGGGCGGCGGTTGGATTGGCGAAATGGGTGCACTCGACTTCGCTGGAGGAAACGTGGTTCACATTTCATCAGGTGTTGCAGGTCTAGTCGTAGCGATTGTGCTCGGGAAGCGTAAAGAAGCAGCAAGCTCTTCTCCTCACAATTTGATTTATACCCTTCTTGGCGGAGCTGTCATTTGGTTTGGATGGTTTGGCTTTAACGTTGGAAGTGCTCTTACCTTAGACAGTGTCGCAATGTATGCCTTTATTAACACCAATACAGCTGCTGCTGCGGGAATCATTGGCTGGCTGTTAGTCGAGTGGATGATCAACAAAAAACCGACCATGCTCGGCGCGATTTCTGGAGCCATCGCAGGTCTTGTGGCAATTACACCTGCCGCAGGTTTTGTCACACCTTTTGCTTCTATTATCATCGGAATCATCGGCGGCATCGTGTGTTTCTGGGGAGTCTTCTCACTCAAAGCCAAATTTGGCTATGATGATGCACTAGATGCATTCGGGCTTCACGGAATTGGCGGGACTTGGGGAGGAATTGCAACAGGGCTTTTCGCAACAACCTCTGTCAATGACGGCGGAGCCAATGGCTTATTTTACGGAGATCCCAGCTTACTTTGGAAGCAAGTTGTTGCTATTGTAGCCACCTATGCCTTTGTAGCTGTTGTGACATACGTGATCATCAAAGTGGTCAATCTCTTCTTTAAAATTCGCGCAACTGAAGAAGAAGAATCAGTGGGTCTTGATTTAACCATGCATGGGGAAAAAGCTTATCAAGATTAATGAAAAAGGGGTGTCTCTATGAGCAAAATGTATAAAGTGGAGATTGTCACACGTCCAGCCAATTTTGAAACATTAAAGGTGGAGCTTGGAAAGATTGGTGTCACTTCCATTACCTTTTCGAATGTACACGGCTGCGGTTTACAAAAGGGACATACAGAGCTATACCGCGGCGTCAAAAAGGAAAATAATGTGTACGAACGATTAAAGATTGAAATCGTCCTAAGCGAAGTACCTGTCGAACAGGTCGTTGAAACAGCTCAAAAGGTACTTCGTACAGGCGAACCAGGGGATGGGAAAATTTTTATATATGAGATAGAAAATACAATCAACATTCGGACAGGTGAAGAAGGACCTGCCGCACTCTAAACCATCCCCCGCCGAGTGCGGGGGATTTTTTAAAGACAGAAAAAAACCTCTGCATGATTCATATACAGAGGTTTCAAGACTTAAGATTGTTTTGTTTCTTCAGATTGACTGCTGTCTTTAGAGGAATCAGAAGACTTTTCTTGATCAGAGGATTTCCCCTTCTCATCAGACTTTTCTTCAGATTTTTCTCCAGCAGGCTCTTTGGCCTTATCTTCAGCAGCAGGTTCCTTCGTTTTTTCATCAGCTTTTGGCTGAGCAGGTTCTTTTGCTTCTTCCGTCACTTCTTGCGCGGCCTTTTCAATAGTCGAAACAGGCTTGTCAATGAAGCTAAGTGGATTAAGCGCTAAACCTTCCATACGAATTTCAAAATGCACATGGTTGCCGCTTTCAGCACCATAAAGATTTTTACCAGAAGCACCGATGACATCATTCTGCTTCACTTCATCGCCTTCTTTAACACTCACTTGTGACAACGATTGATAAACAGTCGATAATCCATCTTCATGTTCAATTTCAACGACGTGACCGAGAACTGGATCTTTTTTCGCTTGAACCACTGTTCCACTAAGAGCAGCTGTGACATCAAACACTTTGCCATCTTTATCTGCAAGATCAATACCTTTGCTCAAGGTATAGGTGTTATTATAGTTTACAAGTGCTGCTTCTTTTTCTTTTTGATCAGCATCTGCTTCATAGAACTTTTTCACGACAGAAACATTATCAGAATTCTGGACTGGCATGGCAACATTTTCAATTGGCTTTCCAACTTCAACGGCATCATCACGCTGTTCTTGCCCTGTTTGATTTCCATCAGATAGTTGGTCTTTCACATCTTTTGATACAGCTTGATACCAAAGAACGGCTGTTAACACGACCGCTGCGCTGACCAAGTAAATTGCAGGGAATACCCAGCGCTTACGGAAAAATTGCTGAACTTTTGTGATTTTGGAAGTACGTTTCTTTTCTTCCTCTCTCATTTTTCATCACCTCAGCAACATTCTGAACACTTTTCAAAAAATATATACACACGAAATCATTTTTCTTTTTATTTTGCGCAATCGCATCAATAATATGTATGATGAATGAAAAAAAGATGGGGGACTTTAATGTGAAAACTTTCAACCGTATAGCAACAGAAGATGACCTCAAAGCAATCGTTGATATTTACAATTCGACTATTGCTTCAAGAGAAGTAACCGCCGATACAGAACCAGTTTCAGTTGAAGACCGCCGGCAATGGTTTTTGAATCATTCAGAGAAAAGACCTCTCTATGTGAAAACAGATGAGGATGGACATATTTACGGCTGGCTCAGCTTTGAAACGTTTTATGGAAGACCTGCATACAACGGGACCGTTGAAATGAGTATTTACTTAAACCAAGACTATCGAGGGCAAGGCTTAGGATCACTTTTTTTACAAGAGGCCATTGAGTTGGCACCTTCACTAGGCATTCGAACATTACTCGCCTTTATTTTCGGGCACAACGAAGCCAGCATTCGATTATTTAAAAAGCACGGCTTTGAAACATGGGGTCACTTGCCACGCATCGCAGAAATGGACGGCAGCAGGTACGATTTAGACATTCTAGGAAAAGAATTATAAAACGAGCGTCTCTCCAACAAAGAGACGCCTTTTTATGATGCGTGTAACAACTGTTCAAACTGTTTCGCATTTTGAACAGCCTTTCTTTGGAGGATGATGCCATGTTCATCTATCAGAATCGCTTGCGGAACCACAGTTACCCCATACAGCTCCATGATTTGCGAAGAGCGCACATACACAGCTTGATCAGGCAGCAATTGAAGAAGCAATGCATCATCTCCTTGTTCATCTCCATTGATGAAAATGAATTGAGTATCATCGCTAGAAATGTGCTGACGCATATCAGACAAAATGCTTTTGCATGTCATACAAGTGGTATTTACAAATAACAGCATCACGGCTCTTCCGTTCTGTAAATACTCCTTTAAAATAACCTTATCTCCTAAATGTGTATAGCTTCGAAATAACGGCGCAGCATCACCAACATCCGCTTCCTTTAATTCAATCCCATCAAGGGATTTAATTTTACTCATAAATTTTCCGATAAAGCGGGCAAGCAAAAACACGACCGCCAGCTGAGCAATGACAATGAATAACACAATAATTAGTAGAATATCAGTCATTTCACTTGGTCTCCTTCTATAAACGATTCAAATTGATTCATCCATTTTCTTTTGAACATCATGATTGTTTTCCCCACTGCTATAATCAAACAGACAGCCACTGCAATCAGAAAACAAATAATATGAAATGGCCACGGAATTGTTTCTACATAGGGATGTACATAAAACAACCCAATCACAAGAGCCAGCATCGACACATTACGAATCACAATTCCCCAGTGAAGGCGGTCATTTTCAAGCAAACCTCCACAGCCGCATGAAATGTGACGATGTCCTCTCAATAAATTGAAGGTGACCGCTCCAGTATAGATACATAAAAGTGCTGTAAGACCAATCGCAGGTACAAGAGACATGTTCCACACGAACAATAAACCCGTACAAGCCAATTCAACAGTCAAAAACAAATAAAACATAGGCGCCGTGAGCGCAAGAGGCAGCAGTCGATAAGCATTCATCTGCTGAATATGCGCTGTTTTTTTTCTCACTTTATCAAGCCATGAACCTGCAAAGATGATTCCTAATAAATAGACACCTATAAAATAAAAGACACTCACCTTACGCCATCTCCTTTTGTTGAAATAGTTGGGATTGTGCCTCGTAAAGTCTTTTGTACTCTCCATCTAGCGCCATCAGTTCTTCATGGTTCCCCTCTTCAACGAAAGCACCATCTTTCATCACGATAATCCGGTCTGCTAAGCGGGCCGCTCCCATACGGTGGGTGATAAACAAGACCCCTTGATCCTGAGTATGATCGAATAGCTTTCGAATGAGTGAAATCTCCGATAGCGGATCGAGAGCAGAAGTCGGTTCATCTAAAATGATAAAATCACTTTCTCTAAAAAAGGTTCTCGCCATCGCAAGCTTTTGCCATTGTCCCCCAGATAGTTCATGACCTTCTTCAAAAAACCGGCCAAGCTGCGCATCGTATGTTTCTTCCATTTGATGAATTCTTTTCTCTATGCCTGCTTGCCGTGCAGCTGAGATCATGCGCTCTTCCTTATCTATTTCGTCGATACGGCCAAATCCAATGTTTTCTTTCACAGTGAATTCGTACTTCATAAAATCTTGAAAAAGGACGGCCATTCTCGCATGATATGATTTTTTATAAACGGTCGATATCGATTCACCATTGACCCTTTGCATATTCGGCTTGTCTGGATCATATAAACCGGTCAAGCATTTAATCAAGGTCGTCTTACCTGATCCGTTATCCCCCACCAATGCAATGCGTTCACCTTTATCGATATGAAAATGTATATGTTCAATAGCAGGCGTTTTCATATTCGGATAGGTAAAAGAGAGATTTTCTAGCGTAATGGACTGAATACATTCAATCCTACGAAGCGATGCCGTTTCCTCTGTCTGCTCATCAATTTCTTCTTCTCTCTTTTGAAAAGTTCTCATTTCATCAATATAGAGACTCGTTTCATATAAACTAGAACATTCCCTCGTCAAATCCTGAAAACCACTTTGAATATTTTGCACAGCTTGGAGCACAGCAACAAACGTACCCGCAGCTAATTTCTTTTGAAAGATAAGAAAGACAATAAAAAGACCACAGCACACATAGGCAAATGTCATAAGCAATCCGCCTGCCATCTCCCAGCGAACCTGACGTTTTAGTAATTTATATTTTTCATCTGCACTTTTTACATAATGACCTTGCCATTTTTGAAGAAGATAATTTCCAATTCCATATAAACGGATTTCCTTCAATGAATCTCGCTGCGCAACAAGATCAGACACATACATTTCTCTTCGATCATTGGCCGTTAACATGCGGTTTAATTGATACCGTGCACCTCCAAAGAAAAGCTCAATCCACAAGACAGGCAGAGTACATAAGATCAGAATGACCGCCAAGCCCCAATGGATACCAATCATATAAATGAGAAGTGATACAACAGTAATCAATGCGCTCATGATTGTAAAAATACTTCTAACCATACTCAGAACATGCTGATGACTGTTCATCACACGTTGACTTTCATTATAAAAAGACGGGTGTTCAAATGTAATATATGGAAGCCTGATCGCTTTTTGAAGCAATTCACCCTTCAAATGCAAACCAATCAGATTTGTCGCTTTCTGCTGACTAAGCTGAAGAATGAATTGAAGCCCATATCCTAAAATCACAATGACCATTTGCAACCCAAATAACCTTAAGACCTTTTGAATATCTCCTGAAGAAGTCATGAATAAAATAATTTCATTAATCAATGTTTGAATAATCCAGACACTAGCCAAAGGCATAAAGCCAACGATCACTTGGATTAATAAAGTTAATAGAAGATATGATCGACTTCTTTTCCAAGTATAGGAGATTGCATATAAACAATGGTTCACTGTACTCATCAAACGCTCCACCTTACACCATTTAGTATAATTGACATATTTTTGATATTTATATTATGATAGCTCTGCGTAACTTCATTCTGAGAGGACGATATACGATGACTTCAATCTTACTTTTACAGCTAACTCTTATTCTTTGCAGCCTTTTATTGACGATCGGAATCATGATCTATTTAAAACACCAGATGGAATTAATCATCTTACCGATCCAGCATGTTGGACAAAAATTTGTTCATCCGCTACTTGAAAAAACATCACCTATTCAAATAAATGATCTACTGCAAACCAATCACAAGCAGCAGTTGCTTATATTCACTGACACAGCATGTCCGCATTGCATCCCATCACTGGAACAATTCCTAGAAACGAAAAAGCAGGGTCAATTAGACATTTCTTTTAGTATTTTGCTAAAGAATGGGAAAGAAGAGGATCAAGAATTATATCGTGATAACCAAACCAACATGCGAATTATCTCAGTGGACGAACAAATGATAGGCGCCTTTCATATTGAAGAGTTTCCATATTACATCATGGTAGAAGAAGATGAAACAATCTCATATGCAGCCCCTTTTCCGGATGGTCTTTATTCAAGGTTTTCTGCAAAATAAACATAAATGAGGCATGTGAAGATAAAAAACACACGCCTCATTTTTTTATTAGTTTGAATCTGCCTGTACATCCTGATCCTTTTCCCTTGCGGCGATTTCACTCGCTTCACTTGAAGCTGTGGCTTGTTCCTCAGCTTGGTCAAACTCACTGCGAGCCTCATTTGAAATATCTACTTGGTCACCATGCTGATTCACAGTAACGGACGAAGAAGACGATTCTTTTTGAACCTCTTTCTCTAGTTCCTTTAATTTAGACACATGAAGCTCTAAATCTTTTCCTTGCTGAACTAGAGTCAGTTGTTGAAATAATGCCTTTCTCTCTTCTGGAGAATGGTCGCCTTGAACAATTTTCGCTGCTTGGTTTAAAAAAGAATTGGATGTTTGACTCGCTTGACGACTGTTTGACGTCTGCATAGCATTTGTTAAGAATGAAATCGAAGATATGCTCATGCGTTCACATCCTATTAAATAAAATCCTTGAATTTAGCAGCCACATCTAATGCGTTCTTGGCTAGTACAAATCTCACCTGTATCACGATCCACGTAGTAACGGAAAGTTCCAACACCTTGAAGGAAACAAGTTGGCGCTGATTTGCATGAAGTGACTAATTTTTGCAAAATACATCTTGAAGCTGCAGGTTGAACATTGGTCATTTTGTTTAAGAAACGATCTAACATATGAATTCCACCTTCCAATTTTTATGGTAATACAACACAATAATAACCAATTACAAGACAACTAACAACATATTTTGATAATTTTACTAATTATTTTTAACTACTAATCTTATTTATGACATAAATCGACGTTAAAATTCATAGTAAATGTTACTTTTTTCTTATTTGAAGATAATTTATTTATCCATAAATAGTAAAGTGAAGATAGAAATATTTTTTAATTGTTCTACATTCACTCTTCCTAAAGTACTACCTGCTCAAGTATGATAAAGAGTGAATACATAAAGGAGTGAACACCATTGCAACAAACTGAGAAAATCATTCAATCTCTTCATTCGATCACAAAGTGGGGAAAAGTTGGTAGTATATTTCTCTATATTTCAGGCGGCCTAGCAATTCTTATTGGTTTTTGGCTTGTTCTTCCTGCTGCCCTTGGCGTCTTCCTCATTATGATGGGAATCCATGTACAAAAATCTGTTAACGCAGCTGAACAATTAATTCAAGCTCCTGATACTTCTTATGAAGAGTTATTAGAACAATATGCTAAGTTGATGAAAATGCAGACGCTATTTGCCATATCAAGTATTGTCGCAGCCATTCTCTCATTCATCGCCATTATCCTGATGCTGATATTAGGCGGTCTAGCATTTCTTCAAGAAATTCCCAGTGACATTCAGCACTACGAAGGTGAATACGAAGAAGAGCTTGGTGACTTTTATTAATGGAGGGGGTATCAATGAACATTTGATACCCCTTTTGTTTGATATTTGGCATTGTTTTACCCTTCTAAGCTTGACATTCTATCTTGATCATTTTAAAATACAAATCGTAACAATTACGAATTAAAGGAGGGTCCTATTACTGATGCGTGTAAAAATTACCTTAGCCTGTACTGAAACTGGTGACAGAAACTATATCACAACAAAGAATAAAAGAACGAATCCGGACCGACTGGAGTTAAAAAAATATTCTCCTCGGTTAAAGAAATATACCCTTCATAGAGAAACAAAATAATTTTTAGGTTTCAAATCGTAATCATTACTTTTTAAGAGAGGCGGAAATGAACATGAGCATTGGCAAAGGGACAGAAGGAAATGAATAAGCGAATACCCGTTACAGTATTAAGTGGTTTTTTAGGAGCTGGAAAAACAACGATATTAAATCATGTACTACAAAATCGTAAAGGGTTAAAAGTAGCTGTTATTGTTAATGACATGAGCGAAATCAATATTGATGCAGAACTAATCAAACAAGGCGGTGAGCTCTCTCGATCAGATGAGAAGCTAGTTGAATTATCTAATGGTTGTATTTGCTGCACACTAAGAGAAGATTTGTTAACCGAAGTAGAGCGCCTATGTAAGACTGGTCATATTGATTATATTGTCATTGAGTCAACAGGTATTAGTGAACCTATTCCAGTCGCGCAAACTTTCTCTTATATTGATGAAGAAATGGGGATAGATTTGACGCGCTTTTGCCGGCTAGACACGATGGTCACTGTTGTAGATGCGAACCGTTTCTGGACCGACTTCCAGTCAGGAGAAAGTCTATTAGACCGTAAACAAGCCGTTTCCGATGATGACGAACGAGAAATTTCCGATTTACTTATTGATCAAATTGAATTTTGCGACGTGTTGATTATCAATAAGTGTGATCTAGTATCAAACTCAGAATTAGACCGACTTGAGCACGTGCTGACCACACTTCAACCAGAAGCATCTATCATCAGAACCTCAAAAGGGCAAGTAAAGCCAAGTGACATTTTAAATACTGGTTTATTCGATTTTGAAAAGTCCAGTGCTTCTGCTGGCTGGATTAAAGAAATCAACGCTGGGCATTCTCAGCATACGCCAGAAACAGAAGAATACCAAATCTCCTCCTTTGTTTATGAAAGAAGACTTCCCTTCCATACTGGCAGGTTAAATAATTGGTTAGATCAGATGCCAGAGCAAATAGTTCGCGCTAAAGGGTTTACATGGCTTGCCACACATCATGATTTAACCATTTTAATTTCACAGGCTGGAAAATCTGTTGCGATTGAACCAATTGCCTACTGGATTGCTGCCTTGCCTGAGCAAGAAAAAGCACAGATATTAAAGCAAGAACCAGAGCTTCTTGATGAGTGGGACGCAGAATTTGGTGACAGGCATACAAAACTTGTGTTTATTGGCGTAGATTTACCTAAAGCAGATATCATTCGCACACTTGATCAATGCTTACTCACACCTGAGGAATTTGATCAAGAATGGACTACGTTTGAAGACCCCTTTCAATGGAAAATCCAACATTAAGCCAGGAGGGTTTTAAGTGGCAAAGAAATCTAAAATTGCTAAAGAAAAAAAGCGGCAGCAGCTTGTATTGAAATATGCAGACTTAAGAAAAGAGTTGAAAGAAAAAGGTGAATATGAAGCTTTACGGAAATTACCTAGAGACTCTTCCCCTTCTCGCTTAAAAAACCGCTGTGAGTTAACCGGTCGTCCTAGAGGTTACTTACGAAAATTTAAAATGTCTAGAATTGCTTTTCGTGAGCTTGCCTATCAGGGCCAAATTCCAGGAGTGAAAAAATCGAGCTGGTAAAGATTGAGTTGATCTTATCACAGCTCCCATAAAAGTAAAGCAGTAAAAAATGTTGAAAAATCTATTTTCTAAGCATATCCCAACCTTTTTGAGCCACAAAATAACATTTTAAAAACCAGCAGAGTTTCTGCTGGTTTTTGATCATGACAGGATTCTAAGATGAATAGACCTATTTCTATAAAAGGATTTTCAACAATGATTATGACATTTTCTCTACTTTTCAAAAAATCATGATCATGATACTTTGTTGTCACTACCCACCGATGTATGACATTTCAACTTTTTTCTGATCTTTCTTCTGCTCTCTCTCAGCTGAATATTGATCATCTCTATTCGACCATAGTTCCTTCAATATATTCTTTATATCTTCATTATCTTTTGTTGAGCGAATCACCCGCTTCAGATCAAAACCCGATGATGCAAAAAGACATGTAAACAATTCACCGCGAGCAGAAAGTCTCGCTCTATTACATGTTCCACAAAAAGCATCTGAAACAGAAGAAATAATGCCTATCTCTCCTGAACCATCTTGGTAAAAGAATCGGTTGGCTACTTCACCTGGATATTGAGGAGGTTCTGGTTTGATGGGAAATGTTGAATCAATTAGACCAATGATCTCTTTCTTTGTCATGACATGCTCTAGATTCCATTTGTTCGTATTTCCGACATCCATAAACTCGATAAATCTGAGAACATGTCCTTCTTTTTTAAAGTAAGCTGCCATTGGTAAAACATCCTGATCATTCACACCTTTTTGAACAACCATATTGATCTTAATAGCAAGTCCAGCTTTTTTTGCAGCTTCAATCCCATCAAACACTTTTTGGATAGAAATATTCCTTCCGTTCATTTGCTTAAAACGGTCAGGATTTAATGAATCCAAACTAATGGTGACTCTTTGAAGACCTGCTTTCTTTAACTTATCAGCATATACAGGTAAAAGCGTTCCATTAGTTGTCATAGCAATATCTTCGATTCCTGGAATTTTTGAGAGCTTTTCTATTAAGATAGGTAAATCTTTTCGCATTAAAGGTTCACCACCCGTGATGCGTATTTTTACCACACCTAGGTCCTTTGCAAAAAGGGTAGCAAGCTGTTCAATTTCTTCGAAACTAAGCAGTTCTTCTTTATTCAAAAAAGGATAATCTGGTCCAAAAATTTCAGCAGGCATACAGTACGTACATCTAAAGTTACAGCGATCTGTTACTGATATTCTTAAATCGCGCAATGGTCGATGTCTCCTATCCAATATACTGTCCATACTTTGCCTCCTATTCTGTTATACGCTGATGGTGAGTGTAGATATTAAAAGATTCTCCTCTGACAAATCCAACTGTCGTGATATTTAATTCTTCTGCCATATTAAGCGCCAGCTCAGTAGGTGCTGATTTTGAGATGACGATCGACACTCCTAGTTTTGCTGCCTTCAATAGAACTTCTGACGATATCCGGCCGCTAAACACAAGAATTTTATCTCTAAGTGGAATTTGATAAAGTAAACAGTATCCATAGATTTTATCTAATGCATTATGTCTTCCTATATCAGTTCTAGTGATGAATAGCTTTTCTGTATCACACAGTCCAGCATTATGCACACCACCAGTATGTTGAAACAATTGACTTTCTTCTTGTAAACATTTCATTAGACGTATACAAGTATCAGCAGAAATGTTGATTCGATCAATGGCTGTTTTTGCTGTTTTCACATCTTGGAGAAAATAAAAATGTCTCCCTTTCCCACAGCAAGAACCAATCACCCGCTTTGTAAAATCTGATGACTGAAATCGGCTTGAGTGAACTAAATCAACATAGGCAAAGCCCATACTTTCATCTATTGTAAACCTTTTAATCTCATTTTCAAATCGAATGACTCCTTCTGAAGCTAAAAAACCGATCACCAATTCTTTCAAATGATCTGGTGAACAAACAAGTGTTACAAATTCCTCTCCATTCACGATCACAGTTAAAGGAAATTCTTCTACAACTTCATCTGTTTTGCAAGTAAATTGACCTTCACGGTATTGGTGTATGACTCGTTTCTTTTTAACAGAAGGATTCATTGTATGACCTTCCTTTCAGCACAAATTTAGTTATATGAACCAATCAAATTGTGATATTATTTTAAAAAGTCATAAAAATGTAACATATTTCTATCTTATCAAACTTTTTGATTGCTTTATATGGGGGGAACAAAATGAACAAATCGAAAAATCGCTGGCTCATCGCAACAAGTGCTGTAGGAATTCATTTGTCTATTGGGTCTGTTTATGCTTGGAGTGTTTTTACGAATCCTTTACATCAGGCCTTTCATTGGTCACTCACAGAAATAAGCCTGACCTTCAGTATTGCTATTTTATTTTTAGGATTATCTGCTGCTTTCATGGGGCATTTCGTTGAAAGATATGGTCCAAGGGCATCAGGGCTCTTCTCAGCCATTTTCTTCGGTATCGGGATGACAGGGTCAGGATTCGCTGTCCACATGTCCTCACTCCCTCTCCTCTATTTATTTTATGGTGTACTCGCTGGGATAGGATTAGGGGTAGGCTACATTGCACCTGTATCAACTTTAGTGAAATGGTTTCCGGACCGAAGAGGACTTGCAACCGGCTTAGCTATTATGGGTTTTGGATTTGCGTCTCTTATTTGCAGCCCAATTATCCAATATCTCATTGAAAAAGTAGATATCACAAATACCTTTTACATTCTTGGAATTTCCTATTTTATGATCATGGTGATTTCGTCTCTTTATTTATCACCACCAACACCTGATGACATCAAACAATTTGATGTGTTAAAAACAAATCAAAGAAAAATCCCTCAGGATTTATCACAGCTTACAGCAAATGAAGCGATCAAAACACGACGTTTTTATTATTTGTGGCTCATGCTCTTTATTAATATCACATGCGGAATTGCCATTATTTCAGTAGCATCGCCTCTTGCTCAAGAAAGTGTTGGATTCACTGCAGGTGCTGCAGCTACCCTTGTTGGCATTTTAGGTGCTTTTAATGGTTTAGGACGGATTGGCTGGGCTTCCTTCTCAGATTATATCGGAAGGCCGAATACGTATACAATCTTCTTTAGTATCCAGCTCATTGCTTTTCCTTTACTTCCCTACTTAAAAGAACCACTCGTCTTTTCAATCGTGATGGCAATCATTTATACGTGCTATGGAGGAGGGTTTGCCTCAATTCCAGCCTATATTGGGGATTTATTTGGCACGAAACAACTTGGTGCCATACACGGTTATATTTTGACAGCCTGGGCAGCTGCTGGTTTAGCAGGACCTTTATTTTCATCCTTTATCCGGGATATAACAGGTAACTACACGCAGAGTCTGATGGTGTTCTCTGGCTTATTTTTCATCGCTTTTATCATATCTCTTCTCATACGGAAGGATATTCAGCAGCTTAGAGAAACAAACCTTACTGCTGCTGCTTCTGTCTCATCCCGACCTTAATTTGAATTTGACAGAATCACAATCTAAAGGTAATTTTTAGATATGAAAACGCTTTATAAAGTAAAAGGAGGGTGATGATATCATGGGGAAAACAAAACATAAGGGGCCTATTAAGCTTAATAAAAAACCCTCACCAAAGCTATGGGCCTCTTTTGCGCCTATGGGACTTGGAAAAGTAAAGCCGAAACACATTCGAGATACGATGAAAGTGGCTTGGGAGAACAAGGATAATCTCCCCTATGCATATCGTATTTTAACGCAAGGCGTGTGTGACGGCTGTGCCCTTGGTGTTTCAGGGTTATATGACCAAACGCTCGCAGGACCTCATATATGCACCACAAGACTAAATGTACTTCGTCTTAATACAATGCCAGCTATTGATCCAAAATGGTTTGAAGACATTCAACAACTCAAACAAATGGACAGCACTAATCTCCGCAAACTTGGCCGTATCCCTTATCCACTGATTCGAAAAAAAGGTGACAATGCCTTTATGCGTATTTCTTGGGATGATGCATTAGATCAAATCGCAGCTAAAATCAAATCAATTGATAAACGGCAGCTCGCTTTCTATTTAACAGCTAGAGGAATTACAAATGAAGTCTATTATACCGCTGCGAAGGCAGCTCGCTTTATCGGGACAAATCATATTGATAATGCGTCTCGCATTTGTCATTCACCGAGCAAAACCGCTCTTAAGCGATCTCTTGGCATAGGAGCCTCCAGCTGTAATTACAACGATTGGATCGGAACAGATGTCTTAATTTTTTGGGGATCTGTCGCAGCAAACAATCAGCCCGTTTCCACTAAATATATGTATGCGGCGAAAAAGAAAGGAACCAAAATTATTGTCATCAATCCATACAAAGAACCTGCCATGGAAAAGTACTGGGTTCCCTCTATTCCAGAAAGTGCTTTATTCGGCACAAAAATCGCAGATGATTTCTATCAAGTCAATATAGGCGGCGATATTGCGTTTATGAACGGTGTCATCAAACATTGGTTTGACATGGAGCAACACGCGCCCCATTCCGCTCTTGATCATGAATTTATTCAAGCTCATACTACCGGCATACAGGATTTACAGCAGCATGTCGCACAGTTGAAATGGGAAGACCTTGAGGCATCATCAGGCTTATCAAAAGAAAGAATGAAGGAATTTGCCATCCTTCTTGCCAATGCCAATTCAGGCGTTTTTATTTGGAGCATGGGTCTTACCCAGCACCGCTTTGCAACGGATAATATATCACAGGTCGCTAACCTTGCTATGTTACGTGGATTTATTGGCAGGAAACATTGTGGTGTCATGCCAATTCGCGGGCATAGCGGTGTTCAAGGTTCTGGTGAAATGGGTGCTGACCCATTTGTTTTGCCTGGCAGTGATTTTGATGAAGAGAATATTGAAAGAGTCGAAAAGATTTGGGGGTTTGACATTCCGAAATGGCATGGTGACACCATTGGGCAATCCTTTGAGAAAATGGCTCTCCCAAAAGAACATCCGCAAAAACTCAAAATGCTGTTTACGAGCGGCGGGAACTTTTTAGAAACGATGCCAAATCCAGATGCGATCGAAAAAGCATTATCTGAGCTTGAACTCCGTGTCCATCAAGATATCATTTTGAATACCTCTACGCTAGTAGAGGCAGAAGAGACGGTCATTGTTCTGCCTGCTATGACAAGATATGAACAGCCAGGCGGCGGTACATCAACTAGTACGGAACGCATGGTATATTTCAGTCCAGAAATTGAAGGACCTCGGATTGAGGAAGCCAGAGCAGAATGGGATATTTATATTGATCTTGCAAAAAGAGTACGCCCACAAGATGCTGAGCTGATTCATTTCGAAACGGCTGAAGACATTCGCCGTGAGATTGCGATCGCAAATCGAAACTATGATGGCATCCAGCATTTACGTCATAAAGGAGACGTTTTTCAATGGGGAGGTGCCTGGCTATGTGAAGACGGAGAGTGTCCAACACCGGACGGCAAAGGACATCTTCTTCCTGCCCAGCTGCCTCAATACCGAAAAAACGAGGGACATTTTGATATCACGACAAGAAGAGGAAAGCAATTCAACTCGATGATCTATAGTGAAAAGGATGCCTTTAATGGTGGGAAGCGTCATTCTATCTTGATGAATGACGAAGATGCTAAAGAGCTTTATGTCAAAGAAGGTGATCCAGTTGTTTTGTTTAATCAATATGGATCCTACCAAGGAGTCGCTCAATTCGGGGAGTTGAAACGTGGCAATATCGCTGTTTACTGGCCTGAAGGGAACGTTTTAATTCCAAAGGGTGTGTATGAGAGCTACTCACAGATTCCCGAATATAATACGGTGGCTATATTAGAAAAAGCTGAAACCTTTCATGCAAGAAAAGACCAGCACTACGTGGAGAAACGAATTGATGAATTAGAAACCACTTTGAATTGATCTTAAACTAAAAAACAGCTGGGGAAAACAATCCCCAGCTCCCATTCATATCCTACTGACCAAAAGCGCTCGCTGCATTTTGTAGAATGTGATTCAATTCTTCGGCATTTGCAGCCGGTTGATATTGTCCACCGCCTGCTTTTGCAACAGACTTTAGACTTTTGGCTTCTTTTTCATTCACGTCAAAGCCGATGATATTAACAATGGTGTCAATTCCGCCTTCATGTAATTCCTTTGCTGCTTGTGAAGGGCTTCCTCCACAAGTTTCTTTACCATCACTGACGACATAGACAATGTTTTTCCCTTCAGCCTGGTGATCTTCAAAATCTTGCTTCGTATCTGTTAATGCTTTTGCAAGTGGTGTCCATCCAGTTGGCTTATACACATTCAGTGCTTGCTGAAATGTTGATGACTCATATGATCCAAATCCATAAACGGCTTCAGAGCTTCCACAAGAAATTGCTTTTCCAGCATTTTTATTGGTTCCTTCATGACCAAATACACGAAGAAGGACTTGTGTATCATCTGATAAAATACTTGCGAAGCTTTGAATAGAACGTTTGGCGATATCGATTTTCTTTTCGCCTTCAATTGATTGCGCCATGCTGCCGCTTAAATCGAGTAATATCACCACATGAGCCGGCTCCTGTTTTTTTGTCACAGCATGAGCTGGTGAAGAAAGAAGCAGGACAAGACTAGCCAAAATGGTTAATACAATATTGCGTTTCATTCATAAAAACCTCCCTTTTTACATTTGTACAGAAAAAGAGAAACGAAAGCATACATCAATCGTTTCCCTTTTGTTCAGCAAGTTATTCGTGTAGTTTTAATGATTCTGCTGACAGGATAGAACCCATTTCTTTACCAGTGCTTGCTTGGTAGTAATGGCCTTTACCAGCTTTGGCTACTTGCTTTAATTGACCTTCATAGCCATCGTTAAAGTCTAATCCAATGACATTAACAACAGTCGAGCCTTTTGAGTTATGCAATTCTTTTGCTACTTTTACTGGATCACCGCCACAAGTTTCTTCGCCATCAGTGATGAGGTACACAATATGTTTTGTTCCATTATTAAGCTGTTCATCCGCTTGCTTTGCATGTTCAAGAGCACGAGCAATCGGTGTCCAGCCATTTGGTCCAAGTCCGTTTAAAGAGTTTTCAAAGCTTTCTTTTTCGTAAGGCTGTACGCCATAAACGCCTCTAATGACTTCACATGATTGAGCTTTACCTGAATTTTTGTTGTTTCCTTCAGAGCCAAACAAGCTCATACGAATTTTAGCGTCTTTTGGAAGTGACTGAGCAAATTTAAATACCTCTTGTTTTGCGAGGTCAAATTTGCGTTCTCCCTCTACTTTTCTTGCCATGCTTCCACTTGCATCAAGTAAGATGGTGACTCTTACATCTTTGTTTTGTTTTTTGACTGTAGATGCTTTTGCAAATACTGGTGAAGAGATTGACATAGATAATGTCAATACAGCTAAGGTTACGAGTGTAAATACTTTTTTCAACATCATTTTTTCCTTCCTCCCTATGTATTAAATTGAAACATCTTAATCGTAAAATATTCTGTCTTGGAATGGTATAGGACTCGGTCCCTTTTTCTCTTTCATCAAAATCACTAAAAATCTGTCAGTTGTCTAGATATATTCACCCAACACATCATTTTTTCTTTTGATTTCTCCTTCTTTCGAGGGGCTTTGTATCGGCCATCGGTTCTTGTCGGGACGTAAATGTTTAAGATTTCCTGAGGTGCGTCTTAAGTCGCAAATTGACACATTCTGTTCAAACCTCTTGGAACACACAAAAAAGATGCCCCCATTTTGAGGCACCTTTGCTTTATTTTTTAGCCATATACGTGTTAAGAAAACGATCAGCTGATTCAATTTGAATCCCTTTATAATAATGTTTCACGATAGCATCTACTTTTTTGCCTGACTGTGCCATATAATGCGCACCGTACTGACTCATTCCAACACCATGGCCATACCCTTTTGTCGTGATGATAATTTGCTGGCCCTGTCGTTCCCATGTAAAGTCCGCTGAGTGAAGCCCTAATGACTCTCGAATATCTCTACCTGACAGTGTTTTACCGTTTATTACGGCTTTCGCCACTTGATTTCCAGGTGTCCGTTCTACAATCTGTCCTACCTGAGCCTGCTGAGTGAGCGTCACACCTAATTTTTGCTGAAATTCATTCACTGAGATGGTTTTCTTGTTTTGAAATTTTGGCGATTTTTCGTCCCATTTACTTGAGACACTTTTCAAATAGGGGATTTCATTTTTCCAATAAGCTTCGGCATTTTCCGTTTTCCCGTTACTTGTTGAAAAGAATGAGGCATCAATTGGTTTTTCGTCGTAGGTCAACACTTTTCCTTGTGTGCTAGCGACAGCTTCTGTGACTTTTTTTAACTTCCAATTGTACGCTTTTCCCCAAATTTTCTTGAGTTCCTGCTTGTTTTTATAAACTTGGAACATTTGGGTATCATCTACAAGAGAGCCCTTTGGTGATTTGACGGTCTTATCGATGATCATTTGTCTGACGATATACGTTCTTGCGGCGAGTGCCTGTGCCTTAAGTGCTTCCATCTCAAAATCAGCTGGCATTTCAGATGCTACGACACCAATCACATACTCTTCTAAGGGGATGTTTTCTACCTGCTGATGAGCTGAACGATAGACGGGGATAGCGACGGGTGATTGCTTCAATTTGACTGTACCCTTCACTTCTTTTTTAACTGATGGCTCCGCTGATACATGCTGGCTTGCCTCCGGTTTCCCTTGAAACGTCGGCAACACAAGTAAAGTTGGAATCATTAAAATAATGATGCATATTCCTGCGATTGTCCATATCATTGGTTTCATATTTGGCTGCCCCCATTTGTCATTGGATCTCTTTTATCCTATGGGCGGGGACAAGCTAATATGACAGCTTCTTTCATTCAGTGGACAAGTCTTTTGATAAAGATAAGAGGCTCTTTATCAACTGATTTTACTGTTCGTCTTTATGAATAAAATTTAAGATGGTTGGATACACTAATGATAAGCTTTGAAAATAAATCATTCTATGATTCTAAAAAAAAAATCAGCATGCCCCAATGGACACACTGATTTCTTTATGATTACGCGTTCAGATCTGATACAACTTGTTCTTGTGTCACATCTGCTGTTTCATCATTTACTCTTTCAATATCTGCACCGATTGCTGCAAGCTTCTGGTGGAAGTTCACATAACCACGATCGATATGCTTCAACTCAGTGACACGTGTATGACCTTCTGCTACTAATCCAGCAAGTACAAGTGCTGCTCCTGCTCTTAAATCAGTCGCTGACACTTCAGCACCTTGAAGTTGAACCGGCCCGTTGATAATGACAGAGCGACCCTCAATTTTAATATCACCATTCATACGGCGGAATTCTTCTGCATGCATAAAGCGGTTTTCAAACACCGTTTCTGTGATCATGCTTGTTCCGTTCGCACGAAGCAATAGCGCCATCATCTGAGATTGCATATCCGTTGGGAAACCAGGATGTGGCATTGTTTTTAGATCGATTGGCTTGAGCTCAGATGGTCCAATGACTCTTAAACCTTCTTCTTCTTCAATGATCTGAATACCCATTTCTTCCATTTTTGCTACAAGTGATGTCATGTGCTCCGGCACTGCGCCTTTCACAAGAACATTTCCTTCTGTAATGGCTGCTGCCACCATGAAAGTACCTGCTTCAATTCTGTCAGGGATGATGTTGTGTTTTGCACCGTAAAGTGTTTCCACACCTTCGATTTTGATTGTACCAGTACCAGCTCCGCGAACCTTACCACCCATGGCATTGATGTAGTTTGCCAAATCAACAATTTCAGGTTCTTTTGCTACGTTTTCTAAAATCGTTGTTCCTTCAGCTAATGCTGCTGCCATAATGATGTTTTCAGTTGCGCCAACACTTGGGAAATCCAAATAGATTTTCGCACCTTTTAAACGGCCTTGAACTTCAGCCTCGATGAAACCATTTCCTACTTGAATTTTAGCTCCCATTGCTTCAAAGCCTTTTAAATGCTGGTCAATTGGCCTTGAACCAATCGCACACCCTCCAGGTAATGCAACTCTTGCATGACCTGTTCTTGCTAAAAGTGGTCCCATGACGAGCACAGACGCTCGCATTTTACGGACATACTCAAACGGAGCCTCAGTTTCTAGTGCATGAGATGCATCCACTGATACTTCGTTATTTTCAAAATGTACTTCTGCTCCTAAATGACGTAACACTTCATTGATTGTATATACATCGGAGAGCGTAGGTACATCACAAATTACGCTTTTTTCTGTACTTGCTAACAAAGATGCAGCGATAACTGGTAAAACGGCATTTTTTGCTCCTTCTACTTTAACTGTGCCGTTTAACTTTTGACCGCCGCGGACGATGATTTTTTCCAAGGTCTTCCCCTCCGCGTCCCAAATTCTCTATATTAATATTCAGTCGTTACGATTGGTGTGCCAACCGTAATCGTATGATTTTCGTTCATTTCCGAACTTCTGATGGCAATTTGAACATTCATTTTATCATTTGAAGTCATAATGAACTGTTCCCACTTATCTGTGTAAGCGGAAAGCGACACAAAATTAGACTCAACGAGATACTCAACTGGTTTTGCTTGAAATTCATTTGCTAACATTTCAGCCTTTTTTTGCAAAACAACATCCATCATACCATTTACATGACCATCGAGACAAGTAAAAATTACAAATTTCTCTTGTAATATGCTTTTTGCATGACGTACGAACTGATCATATGTATGCTCCCAGGTATTCAGTGGGCGAGCACCTTTTTGCTCATATAATAAATACGACTTTTGATTGGATTTTGTGTCGGTCTTCACGAGTAAAACTTTCGATAATGTATCATTTTTTTCATCTTTGTAAATTCCTGTGACTTTGGTGACATGTTCTTCTTCTTTTTCGGTCCACTCATACTGTCGTAGTTCGTCTTTGAAACGTTTCACTTTTTTTGAAAATTGTTCGGATGAAATGTCTACATTTGTTTTGGCGTGAAGAGTCCATCCATCTACTTCAATTTGCTGGTTTTTTAGACCTTCTGCTATTTGGACGAGCGGAGAAGATTCTTCCGCACGAACACCTTGAATCATCAGAACAAAAAAAAGAATAAACGCAAATAATGGCCAACCTTTTACATACTTTCTCACTTGTCATTCCCCCTTGCTACAAGTGTTGCCGCAAGGAGGTCTATGCATACGTGGAAAAGTCATCAAAGGCCATACTTTTGACACTTTTTTTAAGTTCCCGCATAAGGCAGTGACCAAACCTTTTACGTTAGAACATATAAGGTATTTGTCTGGAGAAATTTAAGTAATCAAGGAAGAAATTGCTGACTGCAGATGCAATAGCAATGGTAATGAGCATCATCAGCAATCTTGCCTGAATGATTTTCCCTTTTTTAATCAGTGGGTCAATATTTACGGCAAGCAATGCCCACCATGTAACCGCAATAAAAAACAGGTGGATCACAATACTAACAATTGCTTGTTGTCCTACGTCTTCCATACAGTTGAATCCTCCTTTTATTTATTTCTGTAAAGGAAAACTCCCTTTCATTATATCCTCGAAAATCGGAAAGATGAATCATTTGGAAAAAAGAGCTACATTTAGAGTAAATCCCCTCTTATCCTGGTGCCAAGGAGATGATATACTGCGTGTGGAAGGAGCTGAACATATTGAAAGATTCTTTTCCTGACTTTGTTGATTTGTACGGAGAACTGGTTCCCTCATTTGATCATGAATGGGAGGCCATTGCTTTCTACTTTGATTATAGACAGACACAGCTAGAAGAATTAGCACAATTGTGTCATTTTCATAACATTTCTTTGGATTACTCTGAGGAAAGCCTGAATCAGTTAGAATCACTTTACTTTGATGCATTTACCAAGCAGCTGTTTGCCGAGTGGAAAATGCCAATAGATGCATTAGAAGCGATGATGAGTGTGTATATGGGAGAGGTTGTTCTTCGTCATCATTCAGATGCTGACTGGGTGGTACGGCCTTATATGGACTCTCCGCATCAATATACGCTGGGTTTGCGACGGCACAATAAAACGTGGCATAGTACGCAGTTTTGCGAGCACTTATATCTTGAAAAACAGGATTCTCATCCATATGTGTCAATGTACCAATCCCTCATGTCACTTTAAAAAAATCCTTCTTATCATTGTGATAAGAAGGATTTTCTGTTTTATTTCCCTGCTACATTTAAACGGTTTAACGCCCGTTTTAATGCGAGTTCCGCCCGGCGTATATCACTTTCATTCGGGTGGTTCAAATGCTCTTCAGCACGCTGTTTCGCTGATTTAGCACGATCGACATCAACTTTATCTGATGTTTCAGCGGCCTGAGCAAGAATGGTTACTTGTTCAGGGCGAACTTCAACAAATCCGCCACTTACTGCAACCAATTCAGTTGATCCACTATGTTTTAAGCGAACTGCACCGATTTTTAGCGGAGCAACCATTGGAACGTGGCCAGCTAAAATACCAAGCT
Source organism: Bacillus sp. FSL R7-0672 (assembly GCF_038601465.1). NCBI lineage: Bacteria > Bacillati > Bacillota > Bacilli > Caryophanales > Bacillaceae > Bacillus > Bacillus sp. FSL R7-0672. The sequence goes on from NZ_CP152010.1 coordinate 3,301,688, forward strand.
CACCGCTTTCTGCTCTGACACTGACCATTTCCACATCCGCTTGATACACTGGGCCGTCGGGAGTAACGATATTGACTTGAACGGTCTTCATGCTTTTACCCTCCTAAGGACCAGATTAGGCCTCTACACCCATCTCTTTGGCTTTTTCAACCACTTCTTCAATGCGTCCAACTAAGCGGAATGCATCTTCTGGAAGGTGATCGTATTTACCAGATAAGATTTCCTTGAAGCCTTTAACAGTTTCCTTCAATGGCACGTAAGAACCTTTTTGGCCAGTGAACTGCTCTGCTACGTGGAAGTTTTGAGATAGGAAGAATTGAACACGACGCGCTCTGTGTACCACAAGCTTATCGTCCTCTGATAATTCATCCATACCTAAAATGGCAATGATATCTTGTAGTTCTTTATAACGCTGCAATGTTTGCTGCACTTCACGTGCGATGGCATAGTGCTCTTCGCCAACGATCTCAGGTGCAAGTGCACGAGATGTTGAAGCAAGAGGATCAACCGCTGGGTAAATACCCATTTCAGTCAGCTTACGCTCAAGGTTTGTCGTTGCATCAAGGTGAGCGAACGTTGTTGCTGGAGCTGGATCCGTATAGTCATCCGCAGGTACATAGATCGCTTGAATCGATGTAACCGATCCTACGTTTGTAGACGTGATACGCTCTTGCAGCTGACCCATTTCTGTTGCAAGTGTCGGCTGATAACCTACCGCTGAAGGCATACGTCCAAGAAGGGCTGATACTTCAGAACCTGCTTGTGTAAAACGATAGATGTTATCGATGAAGAACAATACGTCTTGACCTAGTTCATCACGGAAATGCTCTGCCATTGTCAAACCAGTTAGGGCAACACGCATACGTGCACCTGGTGGCTCGTTCATTTGACCGAAGACCATGGCTGTTTTTTCGATAACGCCAGAATCTTTCATTTCGTAGTAAAGGTCGTTTCCTTCACGTGTACGCTCTCCAACACCAGCGAATACAGAAATACCGCCGTGTTCTTGTGCGATGTTGTTGATCAATTCTTGAATCAGAACGGTTTTACCTACACCGGCTCCACCGAATAGACCGATCTTTCCGCCCTTGATGTAAGGAGCAAGAAGGTCAACAACTTTAATACCCGTTTCAAGAATTTCAACTTCTGTTGAAAGTTGATCAAAAGAAGGCGCTTGTCTGTGGATTGGATCTCTTTGAGCTTCCACACCAAGTGGCTCATCTAAGTCAATATTATCTCCCAGTACGTTGAATACACGTCCAAGTGTTACGTTACCAACTGGTACTGAAATTGGTTTTCCAAGGTCTACAGCTTCCATACCGCGCTTCACACCATCTGTTGATGCCATTGCGATGGTTCTGACTGTATTATCACCTAAATGTAGTGCTACTTCTAAAGTTAATTCGATAGTAACTTCACTTTCACTTTCCGCTTTATGCGAAACTCTGATCGCATTATAAATCTCAGGCAAGTGACCGTCTTCAAAATGAACGTCTACGACTGGTCCCATGATCTGACTGATGCGTCCTGTTTTCATTGCATTCCCTCCTGACAATTATTTCTATTCTAAGGCAGCTGCTCCGCCGACAATTTCTGTAATCTCTTGTGTAATCGCTGCTTGACGAGCACGGTTGTAAGAGAGTGTCAGGCCGTCGATCAATTCCTTTGCGTTGTCTGTTGCACTCTTCATTGCTGTCATCCTTGCAGCATGTTCACTTGCTTTACTGTCAAGAAGCGCACCGAAAATCAAACTCTCTGCATATTGAGGAAGGAGAACTTCAAGAATTTCTTCTTCAGAAGGCTCAAACTCATAAGATGCGGAACGTTTATTGGGTGTCGCTGCGGCCGAAATGTCCGTTAGCGGCAATAATTTCTTCTCTGTTACTTCTTGTGAAATGGCACTGACAAAGTGGTTGTAGAACATGTAAAGTTCGTCAAACGCTTCATCAGAGAACATTTGAACTGTACTGCTTGCTAATTCTTTAATATCAGCAAACGCTACTTCGTCTCCAAGCCCTGTGACTTCAGAAATAACTGGAATACCGCGCTTTTTGAAGAAGTCGCGTCCGATTTTACCAATCACAATCACCGTATATTCATCAGCGGATTGATGACGAGATTGAATGGTTTGGTAAGCGGCACGCAAAATCGAGCTGTTAAAAGGTCCTGCAAGTCCTCGATCAGATGTAATGACGAGATACCCTGCTTTCTTGACAGGTCTTGAAAGAAGCATTGGGTGCTTAGCACTTGTTCCAGTTGCGATTGCAGCAACGACTTCCTGGATTTTCTCCATGTAAGGAACAAAAGACTTCGCATTGTTTTCAGCACGATTCAGTTTCGCAGCTGATACCATTTGCATCGCTTTTGTGATCTGACTCGATTTTTTCGTTGACGTGATCCTTGACTTTATATCGCGTAATGAGGCCAAAGATTTCACCACCTTTTTTCAGGAATCCGTGTTCATTTACGTGAAAAGAGAGAAAAAGAGAATCTTTTTCTCTCGGAAAGATTACTAATTAGTTGCTTGGTGCAAACGTACGTTTAAAGCCTTCGATTGCTGTATTCCACTCTTCATCAGCAGGCATGTTTCCTGTTTGAGAGATCGTGTCAAACAAGTCTTTATGGTTTTCTTCAATGTACATGAATAATTCAGCTTCGAAACGTTTGACATCAGCAATCGCGACATCGTCTAAGTATCCTCTTGTAAGTGCATAAAGAATCGCTACTTGTTTTTCAACTTTAAGCGGTTTGTTCAAGTCTTGTTTTAAGACTTCAACTGTTCTAGCACCACGGTTTAATTTTGCTTGAGTCGCTTGGTCTAGATCAGATCCAAATTGAGCGAATGCTTCAAGCTCACGATAAGAAGCAAGATCCAGACGAAGTGTACCTGCTACCTTTTTCATCGCTTTGATTTGTGCAGAACCACCTACACGGGATACAGACAATCCTGCGTTTACTGCTGGACGTACGCCTGAGAAGAAGAGGTCAGATTGTAAGAAAATCTGTCCATCTGTGATTGAAATAACGTTTGTTGGGATATATGCAGAGATATCGCCAGCTTGCGTTTCTACGAAAGGCAATGCTGTGATAGAACCGCCACCCTTTTCGTCACTAAGCTTCGCTGCACGCTCTAATAAGCGAGAGTGAAGATAGAAAACATCACCAGGGAATGCCTCACGACCTGGAGGACGACGAAGCAATAATGAAAGCTCACGGTAAGCTGCCGCTTGTTTAGAAAGGTCATCATATACAACAAGTACGTGCTTGCCGTTATACATGAATTCCTCACCCATCGTTACACCTGCATAAGGAGCAAGGTAAAGTAGCGGAGCTGGCTGTGATGCAGAAGCTGTGACTACAATTGTGTAATCAAGCGCACCATGCTTACGAAGTGTTTCAACAACACCACGAACCGTTGATTCCTTTTGTCCGATCGCTACATAAATACAGATCATGTCTTGATCTTTTTGGTTTAGGATCGTATCAATTGCAACAGATGTTTTACCTGTTTGACGGTCACCAATGATCAATTCACGCTGTCCACGTCCGATTGGAATCAAGGCATCAATTGCTTTAATCCCTGTTTGAAGCGGCTCATGTACAGATTTACGATCCATAACGCCTGGTGCTTCACTTTCGATTGGACGAGTTTTGCTTGTTAAAATTGGACCTAGTCCATCAACAGGCTGACCAAGTGGGTTCACAATACGTCCGATTAACTCTTCACCTACTGGAACCTCCATGATACGACCTGTACGTTTTACATCATCACCTTCGCGGATATCTTTGTAAGGTCCTAAAATAACGATACCTACGTTAGACTCCTCAAGGTTTTGAGCCATACCCATTACACCGTTAGAGAACTCAACCAGCTCTCCTGCCATAATGTTGTCAAGGCCATGTACACGCGCGATACCGTCCCCTACTTGAATGACTGTACCGACATCTTTTACTTCAATTTCAGATTGATAGTTTTGGATTTGCTGCTTTATCAGCGCGCTAATCTCTTCAGCTTTGATACTCACTAAGGTTTCACCCCTTCTAACGATTTTCGCCTGCAAGCTGACGTTCAATGCGGGAAAGCTTTCCGCTGACACTGCCGTCATAAATGCGGTTTCCGATACGGATTTTCACTCCGCCTATTAGATCCTTGTCAATCACATTTTCAACACGCAGTGATGTGACTCCGGCTTTTTTGGCAAATACTTCAGATAAAGATTGAATTTCAGCGCCGCTCAGCGGTTTCACTGAATACACGACCGCATCGTCTATTTGTTTCGTTCGGTTTGCCAGTTTCACAAACTCAGACGTCATTTCAGAGAAAATATTCGTGCGCCCGCGGTCAATCAATAAATACATTGTGTGCAATACATGTGTCGAAACACCTTTGAAAGCTTCTGCAATCAAATGTTTCTTTTTGTCTGCCGTAATCTTTGGATGAACAAGAAAGTCATTCAATTCTTGGTCAGCCTTTAGAACTTTTTTGATCTCATTCAGCTCTTTTTCAGTTTCGTCTACTGCCGAAGAAGCAAGAACGATGTCAAAAAGAGCAGAAGCGTAACGCTTAGAGACAATAGTCACGCTCATCGGCTTTCGCCTGCCTCTTTAAGATACTCTTGAATCAATTTCTCTTGTGCTTGCTCATCAAGTTCTCTTTCAATCACTTTAGATGCAATAAGTACAGATAGTGATGCAACCTGCTCGCGCAGTGCAGCCACAGCTTGTTCTTTTTCTTTCACGATTTCAGTTCTAGCAGACTCTTTCAAGCGCTCTGACTCTTGACGTGCTGCTTGAATGATCTCTTCTTTTTGCTTCTCACCAATCTTTTTCGCATTTTCGATGAGTGTATGTGATTCTTCGCGTGCTTCTTTCAATAAGGCACGTTGTTCTTCAAGAAGCTTTTCAGCTTGAACGTGCTTTTGTTCAGCACTTGAAATTTCATTTCCTATATAATCTTCACGCTGTTTCATAATCCCTAATAAAGGCTTAAGCGCAAATTTCTTTAAAAGTGCAAGCAAGATGAGCATAGCGATCAACTGGAATATCATATCCCCAGCGTTGAAACTTAAGCCACCTGCTCCTAAAACCACTGGTAACTGAGACATTTAGTACGGCAACTCCCTTCTTTAAATAATATGTTAAGAAACAAAACATAAAGGAATGGCGAAGTTTCGAACTAATCTGATCTTCGCCATTAAATTTCATATTAGAACGCTTCTCACATATTAACCAAAGAATGCCAAGAATGCGATAACGACAGCGATAATTGGAAGTGCCTCAACTAAAGCAACCCCGATGAACATAAGAGTTCTTAGTTCTCTACCAGCTTCTGGCTGACGAGCGATTCCTTCAACTGTTTTAGATACGATTAGACCGTTACCAATACCTGCTCCTAGTGCTCCCAAACCGATTGCAATTGCTGCTGCTATTAAATTCATTAAAAAGCTCCTCCTTTAAAATAACGTCCTTTTTGGACTCTCAATTTTTTAGTGTTCGTCGCTGACTTTATGAGAAATGTACACCATTGTCAGCATGGTGAAGATAAATGCTTGGATTGTACCGACAAACAAACTAAATGCCTGCCATACAATCATCGGCACGATGGCACCTAATGTACCAACGATACCAAGCGCAATGTTTTGCGTGTAGAAATTGGTCGCAAGTCCTGCAAGCAAACCAAGAAGAATCTCTCCAGCAAAAATGTTTCCATAAAGACGCAAACCAAGTGTTAGCGTGTTTGCAAATTCTTCAATAAGTTTCAATGGTACTAAAAGCGGAATTGGTCTAAAGTAGTCTTTCGTATATTCCTTGACTCCTTTTGCCTTGACACCGTAATAATGTGTCAATCCCATGACCATAATCGCTAGTGTCATTGTGATTGCAGGGTCTGCTGTTGGTGATTTCCACCACAAGTTGTGATCGACCGTAATCGCAAATGGCAGTCCTAGCATGTTTGAAACAAATATGTACATGAGTAATGTAACGCCTAGCGCTAGAAATGGGGCTCCTGTTTTCATGTCCATCGAACTACCTATGATATTTCGAACAAAATCAACAATCCATTCCATGAAGTTCTGCGCCTTTGTCGGACGAATAGACAGAACACGAGTAGTCAGCACCGCTATGAGAAGAACGATGATACTAGCAATCGTAATCATGAGAACATTAGATAAGTTGAACGTTAACCCTAAAAATTCTGTCGTTTTTGAACTGTGACCCAAAGAGTATTCACCTCTCTTCCATAGTAGAACGTTTAAGTTGAATGAAGGAATCTATCATAATGACAGGATATATTGTCATTAATCCTATAACAACACCTGCCAGATGAACTTCATTAGGGTAACGCCAAGCAATCGCTACAGCGAGAATTGCGTTGGCCCACCTGGCTGTACTTCCCATTGAACGAATGGATTTTCCTTTTTTAACCGCTCGATCAAAAGCATGCATTCTCCGTATAAGTAGGAATAAATTAAAGAAAGCAAAAATTGTGCCGATAATCAAACCAAGAAACAGTGGTTTAAAACCAGGCATGGCATAGCCAAACACAAAAATTGCCAATAGATAGAACATGTATTTACTCTGTCTGCGGAAAATCGCGTTTGGATCGTTCATTCATCTGACTCCCGATGAAAAATATTGTAAAAAAGGTGATAATTGGTGATGAAAACTGCGTAGAAGACGCTTATGATAAGCAGTCCTGTTCGAAAAAAATCAATCACCCATCGGTCTAATTGCACAATCAGACTTGAAATCTAAAGATCTATGGGATGTTGCTTCATTCGCTGATACAAACCCTGATAATTAAAGGGTTCACAATGAGGATTAGTAGAGTGCTATAGGCTATGAAAACCTTACCATAATACCCTCGTTTAGCATACAATAGCGTCTATGATGTGTCAATCCGTTGAAAGTTAAAAAACTTTTCTATAATGATAGAGCACACAAAATGTTCACAATTTCATCAAACTTTAGGAGACACGTGACATTCATTGAAAAAAACAGCTAATGTTCAGTATACATTGATTTTTCTAAGAACGATATCAACCGTTTGTCATATATTTCAAAAAGCCCACATGCACGTTTGCATGTGGGCTTTTATTAAAACATGTTATTTCGTTCCATACATACGGTCACCAGCATCACCAAGGCCTGGGATAATGTAACCTTTTTCGTTTAATTTCTCATCTAATGCTGCAATGTAGATATCAACATCAGGATGATGCTTTTGCATTTCTTCTACACCTTCAGGAGCAGCAATCAGACACATGAAGCGAATGTTTTTCGCCCCGCGTTTTTTCAAGCTATTTAATGCTTCGACTGCTGAACCGCCAGTTGCAAGCATTGGATCTACTACGATAAATTCACGCTCTTCCACATCAGATGGAAGCTTCACATAATATTCAACAGGCTTTAATGTTTTCGGATCACGGTATAAACCGACATGTCCCACTTTAGCAGCTGGAATGAGTTTCAAAATCCCGTCCACCATTCCAAGACCTGCTCTTAAAATTGGCACAACACCGAGTTTCTTCCCTGAGATCACGTTTGATTTCGCTACTTGTACAGGTGTTTCTACATCTACCTCTTCAAGCGGTAAATCTCTTGTGATTTCAAATGCCATTAATGTTGCGACTTCATCCACTAGCTCTCTAAATTCTTTTGTTCCTGTATGAACGTCACGAATATATGTAAGTTTGTGTTGAATAAGCGGGTGATCAAATACATAAACCTTTGCCATTGCTTGCTACAACTCCTTTTCTGTCATCTTCCGGTGAACTTTGCACACTTCCTACAATTCTACATAAAAAGACATCATCTTTCAATATGATTCGCAAATCCTACAAAAAAAACCCACATGCCAAAAATAGGCAAATGGGTCTGCTTTTAATAATCTAATTCGTTATATAGAGGGAAGCGGGCAGTTAGATCAGATACACGCTTTTTCGCTTCTTCTAATTTCGCTTCATCTTCATGATGTTTTAGAGCAAGCGCAATAATGGAACCTACTTCTTTCATCGCCTCTTGATCGAAACCGCGGCTTGTCACTGCTGCTGTACCAACACGTACACCACTTGTGACAAAAGGTTTTTCTGGATCATAAGGAATCGCATTTTTGTTCACTGTAATACCGATTTCATCAAGAACATTTTCTGCAATTTTTCCTGTAATGCCAAGAGAACGCAAGTCGATAAGAACAAGATGATTATCCGTTCCACCGGACACAAGCTGAATATCTTCTGATAAAAGGGTTTCAGCTAGCTGCTTCGCATTGTCAATGACATTTTGTGCATACGTTTTAAAATCTCCGTTCAATACTTCACCGAAAGAAACAGCTTTTGCAGAGATGACATGCATCAGTGGTCCACCTTGAATACCAGGGAAGATCGATTTGTCGATCTTTTTACCAAACTCTTCACGGCATAAAATCATTCCGCCGCGAGGTCCACGCAATGTTTTGTGAGTTGTCGTTGTCACAAAATCTGCATAAGGAACTGGATTTGGATGAAGACCTACTGCAACAAGACCTGCAATGTGAGCCATGTCGACCATAAAGTAAGCACCGACTTCATCCGCAATCTCACGGAACTTTTTGAAATCAATTTGACGTGGGTATGCACTTGCACCCGCAACAATTAGCTTTGGCTTATGTTCACGTGCTTTTTCAAGTACATCTTGATAGTCGATATGCTGCGTTTCTTTATCAACACCATATTCTACAAAGTTGTACTGTACACCACTAAAGTTAACAGGGCTTCCGTGTGTTAAATGCCCGCCATGTGATAAGTTCATACCTAGCACTGTATCGCCATGCTCAAGAATGGTAAAGTATACGGCCATGTTCGCTTGAGCACCTGAGTGAGGCTGTACGTTCACATACTCAGCGCCAAAAATTTCTTTTGCGCGGTCACGTGCGATATCTTCTACAACGTCTACATGTTCACAACCGCCATAGTAGCGTTTACCAGGGTAGCCCTCTGCATATTTGTTTGTTAATACAGAGCCCTGCGCTTCCATGACTGCTTCGCTTACAAAGTTTTCTGATGCAATTAATTCAATTTTGTCTTGCTGGCGTTTCCGCTCTAGTTGAATTGCCTTGAATACTTGTGCGTCTTGCTCAGGTAAATGTTTCATCAGCGAAATCCTCTCCAATCTATTTCCATTCGATGTTTTCACCATCTCATTGTACACGGTTTTTAAGTGAAATGTAAAAGTTTTTTTGGGAAATTGACTTCTTTTTTTGCGAAAAACCGAATGTTCAAGTGGTGAAGCGCCTTCATCATTCAACATTATATTAGAAATATATCTAAGCTAAGATCTTGTATAAACCGCTCGTTCTCCGCCAATCAGCTTCGGACGCGTTTTCGCAAACGTCACATGTGCATGTCCTAATTGATGACGACTAAGGCGAACAGGTACAGCGACTCTCTTTAGATGCATCCCAATTAATGTATCACCGATATCGATTCCAGCATGCGCCTCGATGGATTCAACTAACACAGGATGTTCCATGTGCTGATACGCATGAGCCGCCATCGAACCACCCGCCTTTCGGACAGGTACTGCCGCCACAATCTCTAGGTTAAGCCGGAAAGCCACTTCTTCTTCCACAACAAGAGCACGATTCAAATGCTCACAGCACTGGAAAGCGAGGTCAATACCGGTCTCTCGTCTTAGCTGATCCAATTCTTGATAAATGGACGCAGCTATTTGCTCATTTCCTGCTGTCCCAATATGCTCACCAGCCACTTCTGATGTACTGCAGCCGATCACTAAGATTTGCCCAGCACGCAGTTCGACCATTTGATGAAACTCTTTTAACATTTCAAGCCAATCTTGACCAATGTTCATGTTAAGCGCTCCTTATAGGTGCTTTTCTTCGTAATCAGCAATCTTACCAATCCGTACAGCATGTCGTCCTGCCGTAAATTCTGTTGTCAGCCAAATATGTGCAATCTCACGTGCTAATCCAGGTCCAATGACTCGTTCTCCCATTGCAAGGACGTTTGTATCATTATGTTCTCTAGTCGCTTTCGCACTAAATGTATCATGCGCCAGCGCACAGCGAATTCCTTTTACTTTGTTTGCCGAGATACTCATACCGATGCCTGTCCCGCAAATTAAAATGCCGCGGTCAACTTCTCCGTTTACCACCATATTGGCTACAGGAAAAGCATAATCTGGGTAGTCTACAGAACCTGATCCACATTCACAACCCATATCAATGTATTCAATCTTCAATTCATCCATCAGTTGTTTGATTTCTTCACGAATATTCGTTCCGCCGTGATCGGATGCAATAGCTACTTTCATCGGGCAATTCCTCCTAAGGGTGAGTTGATCTGTTAAGCCTTACATTTATTTTTTATTTACAGTTATATTTTAACCTCTGCTTAGTCATTTGCAAACAAAAGCAGAAAAACCGTTGTTGCAACGGTTTTACAGGTTGTCCATTATGAGGATGTCCGATCCTTTTTCAATTTCTCAGCCAGCTGATGGAGCAATGCTTCAAGTTCATCACGTATTTCCTGGTAAACAGACAGGCTTCCTCCAAATGGATCGGAAACATCGCCTTCTGTTCCTGTCGCGAATTCCTTTAGAGTGAAGATCTTGTCTTTTACATGTGCATATTGCTCCATAATCAACTGTTTATGCTGCATGGTCATGGTGAAAACGTAATCAGCTTCTCGCAGAAGATCCTCTGTCAGTTTTGCTGAAGAGTGATTCAGCGGAATGCTTTTCTCAAATAACGCTTCGACCGCTTGAGGAGAAGCCTTCCCAGCATCTGAGGCAAAAATGCCCGCTGATTTAACAGTGACCTCTAAACCTTTATCATGTGCAATTGAAGCAAAAAGGGCTTGAGCCATCGGACTTCTGCATGTATTTCCCGTACAAACAAATAAGATTTTCATCTTTCGCCCTCCTTTTCTTCTATTATATAGTATTTCATTCTACATGTTATGTAAGGAGACTGACTAGAGCGGAAATAATAATTTGATACCAAAGGCTAGTAAAATGATTCCGCCAAGCGCCCCGCTATATGATCCCACCCATGATCGAACCTGTTTACCGAGTAATAATCCAAGCCATGTGAGGATCATACTAAAAAAACCAAACAATAAAATGGTCATCCACACGCGAGAACCGTAAATTCCGAGGCTTAAACCAACGGAAAAACTATCTAAGCTGACACTTGTTGCAAAAAGAACAAGACCAGTGCCCACAGGTGCGATAAATGGTTTATCTTCTTTGCGAATAGAGGCAATGATCATTTGCAGCCCGAGCACCAAAAGCAGCGCCCCGCCGATATAGGTGGCAAGGAGACCGAGCCAGCCTGATAAGAGCTGACCTGTTAACATGCCAAAAAGCGGCATAAACATATGAAATATCCCAATGACAAGTCCAATATAAATGATCTGGCGGAACCTCAGCTGAATCATTCCCATGCCAAATCCAACCGAAAAAGCATCCATCCCCAGTGCAAAAGCCATGATGCTGAGCGTCAGCAATTCGCCAGCTAGTTCGTACATGTAAATCCCCCTTGGACACACATTCTCCTTTAACCTATGTTTGTCCAAGAAGGGTTAGAACTATTTGAATGAAGAGAGGATTCGGCCTCCTGCCGCTTTTTGCAGACGGTTCATAATTGCTGAACCAACCCCCTGTTCTGAAAAGGCTTCTGAAACAATAACATCTACATCTGTCTCATCAAATTGTCTCAGTACACGATATAAGTTCGCCGCTATCGTTTCAGGTTTTTCTCTCCATCCACAGCTGAAAACAACATCTGCCGCAAACAACGATTTCTTTTCTTCTGTTGTCAGCACACCAACTTTTAAACCTTCTGCTTGGTATGTTTGAATGTGATGCTGCATCTCTTCATCACTTCCAAAAAAGAGGTACATCTTAGCTTCAGGGGCATAGTGTGTGTATTTCATCCCTGGCGATACAGGCGCCTCGTCCTTTTTTGTCAGCCCTGGGTCAATACTGACCGTTCCTACTACCTCTTCTAAAGCTTCTTTTGTAATTCCGCCCGGTCTTAGGATGACTGGAATCTCGTCGACACAGGATACAACTGTTGACTCAACGCCAATACCAGTTGAACCACCATCGACAATCCCAGCGATTCTTCCATCGAGATCACTCGCTACATGGTCAGCTTGTGTTGGTGATGGTTTGCCTGAACGGTTGGCACTTGGTGCGGCAATCGGCAGGCCAGCCGTTCGGATAAGCTCCAGCGCAATCGGATGGTCAGGCATTCTCACACCGACCGTGGATAAACCTGCCGTGACCTGCTTTGATAAAGCGCCCGGCTTACACGGAAGAACAATGGTTAAAGCACCCGGCCAAAAGGCATCCATCAATGCCTTTGCTTTTTCGCTTTCTATTTGTGCAAATTCATGAAGCTGCTCAATCTCCGCAATGTGGACAATCAATGGATTATCACTTGGACGCCCTTTCGCTTCATATATTTTCATGACAGCTTCTGTGTCTTTCGCATTAGCCCCTAGTCCATACACTGTCTCTGTCGGAAAAGCGACCACTTCGTTTTGCTGCAATAACAACGCTGCCTGTTCAATTTGTGGATAGTATGTGGATAAATCCTTTTCTAAATCCACAGACCACCTTTTTGTATTTAACATCATACAAACTCCTTTTAAAAAAGATAAAACTGTTGATATATCTCAATTATCCTTTTGAAAGTATAAAAGATGATGATCAATAAAACAAGCGTTGTCCACAATTTGTGGATAACGCTTGTTTAACAGTGGATAAGTATGTGTATAAGTTCAATATATTGTGATTAACTGGCTTTTTTTTGAAGAACCACAGCCTGTTCTTTCGCTAAGATCTCTTTTGCATGTGCAGATACCCACATGCTTTCTGGAATATCCTCTAAAGCCGTGAAGCCCATCAATGCCAAAAAGTCATGCGAAGAGGAGTGGTTGGCAACGACATAAAACGTATCCACACCTATTTTCCCTCCGAGCGTTTGAACACTTTGGAACAAAGACACGATGTGTCCTTGACCTAGTTTATCTGATATGACAAGAGACCGGAGCAAGCCCTCTTGTTCACTAAGCTGTTCAAGACCTAAACACCCTGCCAGCTGACCTTCTGCATCTTCCATGACAACAAATGTCGTACGCTCTGCAAGCGTGACGCCGCCTTTCGCTTGTCCTTTTTCAAGAAAAGCATTGATCGCTGGGGCATCTTCTTCTGTGGCTATTCTTAATTGATAAAACATGCTTTCACCTCTTTTTGATCTCTTACTTCAACTCTATGAGGCAAAAACAGATTTATACCTTTTTTAGGAGAAAAGACTAGAGACCCATTCGAATAAAAAGAATTTCACTTCACCCGTCTCTTCTTTCTCTTCTTTGACCACTTCATTCACAGACTCATCTGTTTGCTGTGCTGTCACTTCGGAATCCTCATCCCCCTCTGGCGACGCGATGGCTTCTCCATTTGAAAAATCAATAAAGCAGAGCGGCGGGAATAACACACACCACCAATTGGCTCCATCCCCTTCTCCAAGCGTAATTAAAATGGCTTCATATTTCCCTGCAGGATAGACGAAATTTCCATAGAGCTTTGTTGGAAATGAGGCTTTTTGAAAACTGACTGATACGGATTGATCAATATGCTGCTCCTTCAATTTCGCTTTGGCAATGCGATTGATTTCTGGCAGCTTGGACCGAATCACACGTCTTGCTTCTTCAATGGATGTAAGGTCTTTGACCCATTCTGTCATATTGGCATTGACTTCGTCTCGAATGCTTCTTTTCACATCCTGATCTGCTGAACGATCACTATTTGCTAAAATGCGTAATCGAATGGCTTCCTCTGGTATCACAACAGGCTGATTTGCAGAAGCAGCCGCTGTCTCCTCTCTGCCAAGGTTTGCAAAAGCACCGCATAATAATAGAAACATATAAAGACAAATCATCATTTTACTTTTAAACATGATGTGTTCCCCCCACTTTTTCTCTTCGCTACAAACATTGTGTCCAGGAAACCCATCTCATAAACAGGAAAAATGATTTTTTTAATAGATTATGAGTCAAATGAAAAAAACCGTTCCATTAAGAACGGCTTTGGAGTGAGGATTGGTAATCGGAAGGGTACAGTCTTCCATCCCAATCTCGGCTGATTTTTAACCCTGCATCTGTTTTGATGACAGTCATTGCTCCTTTTTTCTTGATTTCTTTTTTGACTTTTCCGTTTTGATTAATAAATTGAATCATCATTTCATAGTTAAATTCAATTCTGTCATCGCTTTCATCTGAAGGCGTAAACGTAATTTTCTTCAGCTTAATTTGACAATCTTGATCCTTTGCTGCTTCTAACACGCTTGGGAACATGCTGTCTTGTGTATATTCTTGATATTCATGCTCGGTTAAATAAGACTTCAGCTTCTCCTTCATATCAGTTAGGTCATCTGTTCGATTCACTGTGTATTGTGCTTTTTTATAGCTTTCTCCAAATGCTGCTGCTTCTTTTTTAAAGCTCGGTTTGCCACAAGCACTCACAATCAATAGTACACTGACGATGACCAACACCATCGCATACCTTCTGTTCACACCATTCGCTCCTTCAAAACAAATTTATGTAAAAAAATCATGATCAGAATGTTCATTCTTCTATATATACGTTTCTCTTTTACCATAAGTTTCATCTTTACATAATAAAATAGTCCGACTTTATTCAGCCGGACTTTCCGTTTTGAATGTGTGCGCAAACAGCTCGGTCTTTCCCATTAATATCCTTGACGATGCGGACATCTGCCGCGAGAAATGACTGCAAGAGAAGTGCTTTTACATCTTGCCCTTGCGTATGTCCAATTTCAAAGACAACGACCGCCTGCTTATGAAGTACATGGTGAAGATCACGAATGAGACGCTTATAAAACCACAGACCATCACGTCCATCTGTCAGCGCATTTACTGGTTCATGCTTCGTAACCACCTCTGACAAGCTGTCCATTTCTTCTGCCGCAATATAAGGTGGATTGGAAATAAACAGATCCACTTTGATGCCCTGATCTTTGATAGGTTCGAGTAAGTCCCCTTGTAAAAAATGGACGTCTGCACCTAGCGCTTGTTGATTCCGCTTTGCTACCGCAAGTGCTTCATGTGAAATATCCGTTGCTGTGACAGATAGTGTTTCTTTTTCAAGAGCGAGCGTAATCGCAATTGCCCCGCTTCCGGTGCCAACGTCTACTGCTTTGAGCGGCTGATCGTGCGGGAAGATGTCACTCATCAAATTCAGCGCCGCCAAAACGACCTCTTCCGTTTCAGGACGAGGAATGAGAACATGTTTGTTCACCTCGAATGGACGGCCGTAAAAGAATTCAATACCTGTTAGATGCTGAACAGGCACGCCTTTCTTGTGCTGCGTGACAAACTCGCTGAACAACCGATCTTGCTCCTCTGGCAGCTGATCATGAAAACGTGCAAGAAGTTCACTTCTGCTTAGGCCCAGTACATGCATCAAAAGGAGCTCTGCTGCGTTTTGGTCTCTACCGGCTTCCGTTAACAAAGAAGAAGCCCATTTAAGGGCTTCAAAATTGGTTCGCTGATTATTTTGCATTTTGAAGCTTTCTTGCTTGGTCTTCCATAATTAATGCATCTATGATCTCGTCAAGTTTTCCTTCTAAAATTTGATCAAGCTTTTGAATCGTTAATCCGATGCGGTGGTCTGTTACACGGTTTTGTGGGAAGTTGTACGTACGGATACGCTCTGAACGATCCCCTGTTCCAACAGCAGATTTACGTGTTTGATCATATTCAGCCTGTGCTTCACGCTGGAATTTATCATAAATTCTTGCACGTAACACTTTCATGGCTTTTTCTTTGTTTTTGATTTGTGATTTCTCATCCTGACAGGATACAACCACGCCTGTTGGTAGGTGAGTTAATCGAACAGCAGACATGGTTGTGTTAACACTTTGTCCGCCAGGTCCGCTTGATGTGAAAGTATCTACACGGATGTCTTTTTCGTGGATATCAATTTCAACTTCTTCAGCCTCGGGCAAGACAGCAACTGTCGCTGTTGATGTATGAATCCGTCCGCCTGATTCCGTTTCCGGAACACGCTGCACGCGGTGTGCACCGTTTTCAAACTTTAGTTTGGAATATGCGCCTTTCCCGCTGATCATAAAGATAATCTCTTTATAACCGCCAGTTCCAGTCACACTCGCTTCCATTACTTCTGTTTTCCAGCCCTGCATTTCAGCATAACGACTGTACATACGGTAAAGGTTTCCAGCAAAAAGCGCGGCCTCTTCTCCTCCTGCTGCACCACGAACCTCCACAATAACGTTTTTGTTGTCATTCGGATCTTTCGGGATCAGCAAGATTTTCAGCTCGTCTTCTAAACGTTCCGTTTCCTCTGTGAGCTCTGAAATTTCTTCTTTGACCATGTCGCGCATCTCGGCATCCAGCTTTTCTTCCAGCATTGCTTTCGCTTCGCTCAACTGGTCGTATGCCGCACGATATTGTCTATATACCTCAACAGTTTCTTGAATATCAGATTGTTCCTTTGAATATTCACGAAGCTTCTTAGGGTCGTTCACCACTTCAGGGTCACTTAAATATTCATTTAGCTTTTCATAGCGTTCTTCAATTGATTTTAAACGGTCTAACATGGTCTTCACCTCTGTTTTGTGCGTAACAGTCTAATTATAGTATAGCGGGGTATGACAGTCAAAAAAATTTCCAAAACAATTGATTTTCTGCAATTTTTCGCTAGAAAACACGATCTTTGGCGATTGGTTACTTGTTTTGTCTAACGTGAAGGAACAGGTCCTTCTTGAAGAGAATGGTACTTATAATTGAAAAAAGGGAGGGCATTTGGTTTGAATACAAATGAGGTTGCAAAAGAAATTGGCGTTTCTTCAAAAACGATTCAGCGTTGGGTCAAACAGCTCAACATCCCTGTCGCCCGGAATGAACTTGGACATTATGAATTTCATGAAGATATTGTACAGCTTCTCAAAGAAGTCAAACACCAAATGAGTGAGGGTGTGATCCTTCAAGACATTCGATTGCCAATCCACGCGAAAACCGTTCAACAGTTATCGCCTGCTGCAGAAACTGATGCCTCCACAAAGCGGATTGAAGCATTAGAAAAGCAAGTGAATCAGCTCATTCAGCAGCAATTACGCAGCACTGATGTAGAAAAACGACTGCAAGAACTCGAACGGAAACTGGCTAAAAAAGCAGATGAAGGTGTATCCTATCAGCTGCTCCAGCACCGTAGAGAAATTGAAGATCTCACCACTAAACTTGAGCGTCTTGCTGGGAGCTTGAAACAACCCTCTCAAATAGAAGAAAAAAAGGAAATCACGCACACTGACATCAAAAAAAAGCGTGCGCTCTTCCCTATGTTTCATTCATTTCGCTAAAAAGGCTGCCTCGTTAGGCAGCCTTTCTACTTTATTTATGAGGTAAGTGCAATAATGATCGGTAATGAAATTAATGACATGATTGCACTGATCACAAATGCGGATGCAGTTTCTGCTTCTTGTTTTTCAAATCGGGTTGCGATCATGGCTGCAACAGCTGAACCTGGGAAGGCAACAAGTAATACAGCTTTTGTAATTTCATCAGCCGAAAGACCCATGAAAATGGCGATAAAATACATAAGCAATGGTTGTACAGCTACTTTTAGCAATGCGATACTGAATGCTGGTAGGCTTAATTTAATTTTACGGATACCAACAGTGACACCGACTGCAAATAGCGCAACCCCTGATGTAACACTTCCAATTTCCTCTAACATTTCATGTCCAATTGCAGGAAGTTTAAATCCTAAAAGAACAAGAATGATACTTGCTAGCGGTGCAAGTGCAAGCGGCTCTGATAAACCGTGCAAAATGGCTTTCGTCGTCATTTTAAGGAAACTTTCGCCGTCTTTGGCTTTTCCTTTTGTTTTTTCACCGACAGTTGACACAATAATCGCAATTGGATCAAGCATTGCATTTACAACTATTCCGGTAATTGCAATCGGAATTGCAACTTCTTGAGCCCCAAATAAACTGCCTAGGACTGGAATCCCCATAAATGCAAAGGTCGGTTGAGCTGAGTTTAACGAGAAAATAGATGAATTTGTTAAATCGTATTTAAAAGCAAATTTCGTAACAAGAAGGATAATGATATAAAAACCTACGATTCCTAAAATCAATGCAACGAAAAATGGAATTTGACTATAGAATTTATCTTTTGGTGTTGACAGAATGCTGGCGATAAAGTGCGCTGGCAAAGCATACTTTGTCACAAGTGTACTTACACCTTTTGCAGATTTAGCGTCATAGCTACCGAAGTGTCCTGCGAACCAACCCAGCGCGATAACGAAAAAAATCGGTGCTAGGAGGATCAAAATATTTAAAAAGTCCACCTTACTCTTCCTCCTTAAATCCTTACAAGTTTCTATTTATTGCGGCATTGTTTAAATTACCCTAAACAATGCCGCGTTACACAATTTATTATGCTCTTACAATTTTTTTATATTCAGGAATCCACATTGCATCTTTCACAGCTTGTTCAATGTCTTCAGGCGTTCTTCTTGCGACACCATCTTTAATTGCTGCTTTTGCCACTTCAATGGCCACTTTGATAGAAACTTCTTGCAATTTATCAATGCTTGGAAGAAGACCAGCACCTGGTTTATCATGATCAACCATTTCAGCAATCGCATCCGCAGAAGCAACGAACATGCCTTTTGTGATGATTTTAGATTCCGTTACGATTGAGCCAAGACCAAGTCCAGGGAAAACGAACGCATTGTTTGATTGTCCAATTTCATGTTCAATTCCGTTATACTCAACGTTTTCGAACGGACTTCCTGTTGCAATCAGTACACGGCCGTCTGTCCATTTAAACAGATCCTCTGGCACTGCCTCAGCAAGTGGTGTTGGGTTAGACATTGGCATGATCACTGGACGCTCTGTATGAGCTGCCATTTCTTTAATGATTTCTTCAGTGAATGCGCCGCCTTGACCTGATGTACCAATTAGAATCGTTGGCTTCACCCTGCGAACAGTTTCAGCAAATGAGATTTGCCCTTTTTCATCACGAGCCCAGCCTTCTACTTCATCAGAAGAACGAAGGTATGGTTTTTGGAAATCAAGCACTTCATCTTCAAATTGATCTGTTAACAACCCTCTGTAGTCTAATGTCCAGAATGCATTGTTTGCTTCTTCTTCAGTCAGACCTTCAAGTACCATTGTGTCACGCACTTGATCTGCGATTCCGATACCAGCTGATCCTGCTCCGAAAATCACAATACGGTGATCTTTCAATTGTGTACCAGTTTTCTTGACAGCTGCAAGTACACCCGCTAAAGTAATGGCACCAGTACCTTGAATATCATCATTGAACGTTAGGATGTTATGATTGTATTTTTTCATGATGTTACGCGCGTTTTTGTTTCCAAGGTCTTCCCAGTGAAGTAATGCTTTCGGGAAGAATTTAAGCGCTGCTTTTACATATGCATCAATGAATTCATCGTATTTTTCACCTTGTACACGTTTGTGATGGTTTCCGATGTATAATGGATCATTCAATAATTTTTCATTGTTTGTTCCAACATCTAATACGACTGGAATCACGCGGCTTGGATCAATACCTGCAGCAGCCGTGTAGACAGCTAATTTACCAATTGCGATGTTGATACCACCAACACCCCAGTCACCAATTCCAAGAATGCTCTCAGAGTCAGTTGCTACGATAAGGTCGATATCTCCTGCTGTGGCATGTAAGTTTTCAAATGCTTTCTCAATGCCGTCAATGTTGTCGATTGAAAGATAGACACCATGAGGTCTTCTGTATTCATGGCTGTATTCTTGAATCGCTTCACCAACAGTTGGTGTGTACACAACAGGAAGCATTTCACGAAGCTTGTCTGATATAAGCTTATAGAACAATACTTCGTTACGGTTTTGCAAATCACTTAAGTATACGTTTTGACGAAGACGATCTGGCTGTGCTAGAAATTGCTTGTACGCTCTCTCCGCTTGTTGTTCTAAAGTGAGAACAGTTGGAGGAAGTAAGCCTTCTAATCCAAGCTCTTGTCTTTCTTCTTCAGAGAAAGCAACGCCTTTGTTCAACGTTGGAATCGATAATACATCTTTACCTGTCAAAGTGGTTTCGAGGTACCCTTCTTTTGTTTTCTTCACGTTGTTCATCAAAAACTACCCTCTTTCTAAAATATAAATAAAGTGAACTATTAATTTAAAGAACGATTAAGGAGAATAATCCTTAATCAAAAAAATTATGACAAGAAATCGAACTTTTCGTTAAAATGCTTTACACTACAGTTAGTCATTTTATGCCTGCTTATACTAAAACGCAAGCGTTGAAAATTAGATAATTTTTTCGTAGCGTTATTTAATTTATTTAAGTACAAATGATGGGTGTTCAGCCAAAATCTCGAAAAACGAAACACAGCGGCATTTGCTATTTTTTTAATTGTCAAGTGTTGTACCAACGTCAAGTCTTGATACTTCATGGTGATGTCTGCATCGTGCTTCGTATGATTCCTGCGCACCTACTAAAATAATGGGATCATCATAGGATGCGGGTTTACCGTCGATCAAGCGTTGTGTTCTACTCGCTGGGGAGCCGCATACCGAACAAACTGCTTGAAGTTTTGTTACAAGCTCTGCACATGCCATTAAATGCGGAACAACACCAAATGGCTCTCCTCTGAAGTCTTGATCAAGGCCTGCAACAATGACTCGGTAACCTTTATCAGCCAATTGAGTGACAATGTCAATGATTGTCTCATCAAAAAATTGCACCTCATCTATGCCAATGACATCGGTTCTTTCTGATATGTGCGTTATTATGTCTTTTGGTGAGGCTACTGCAATCCCATCGACCGATGAACCGTTATGTGAAACAACTGAGCTTGTACTATACCGGTTATCAATCGCTGGTTTGAATATTTTTACTTCTTGTTTGGCAAAGGTGGCCCTTTTGGCTCTCCGAATCAATTCTTCCGACTTTCCAGAAAACATACTTCCGCAGATGACTTCAAGCCAACCGCTTTGTTTCATCACATACATAAGGTCTTCTCCCCCGTTTTAAAGTTCCATCAATCCACGTAAAAAAACAGGCAAGAACGGATTCCTGCCTGTTTATTGTATCTATTATTACTTAAGACCGTATTTTTTGTTAAAGCGGTCAACACGTCCATCAGCAGAAGCGAATTTTTGACGGCCTGTATAGAAAGGATGGCATTCAGAGCAAATCTCGATGCGTACCTCTTCTTTTACTGATCCAGTTTCAAACTCATTTCCACAAGCGCATTTGACTGTAGCTTTTTTGTAGTTAGGATGAATTCCTGTTTTCATCTACTGTCATCTCCTTCCGCCCTGAATCCAATTCGGAAACAGAGTTAATATCTCAGAATAAATTCTGAAACGCACATGATGAAATTATAACAGTGTGAGTCTATGATTGCAAATGTATTTTTTCAACAAACTATCTTCTTGATGCAGACATGTTCGCTTGTTTCCATTCTTGCGTTAAAATATCAAAAAACTCTTGGTTTGTCTTTGTTTTTCTCATTTTGCGCATGAATTTCTCAGCAAAGTCAGGTGTATCTGACATCGATTTTCTCATCGCCCATAAACGATCAAGATGCTCTTTTGGTACAAGCAGTTCTTCTTTTCTCGTACCAGAACGACGAATGTCGATCGCTGGGAAAATTCTTCTTTCTGCAAGAGAGCGGTCCAAATGAAGCTCCATGTTCCCCGTTCCCTTAAATTCCTCATAAATCACATCATCCATACGTGATCCCGTATCAACAAGCGCAGTGGCTAAAATCGTCAAGCTTCCGCCTTCTTCAATGTTACGCGCAGCACCAAAGAAGCGTTTTGGACGGTGGAAAGCCGCTGGATCAATACCACCGGAAAGCGTTCGGCCGCTTGGCGGGATGACAAGGTTGTATGCACGAGCAAGCCTTGTGATGCTGTCCATTAAGATGATGACATCTTTCTTATGTTCAACAAGACGCATCGCACGCTCTAATACAAGCTCTGCTACTTTAATGTGGTTTTCCGGTACTTCGTCAAAGGTTGAACTAACAACATCCCCTGCAACAGAACGTTCGATATCTGTTACTTCCTCCGGGCGTTCGTCTATCAAAAGGACAATCAGCTCTGACTCTGGGTGATTTTCAGAAATGCTGTTGGCAATTTCTTTGAGCAAAATGGTTTTCCCAGCCTTAGGCGGTGCAACAATTAAACCACGCTGCCCAAACCCAACTGGCGCCATCATATCCATAATTCTAGTAGACAGGTGATTAGGCTGTGTTTCAAGAATCATTTGACGATCAGGGAATAGCGGCGTGAGTGCAGGAAAGTGAACACGTTCCTTAGCTGATTCTGGGTCGTCCCCATTTACCGCTTCGACATGAAGGAGGCCATAGTAGCGTTCATTCTCTTTTGGAGGTCGTACCTTTCCAGACACCTTATCTCCGTTTCGCAAATCAAAGCGTCTGATTTGTGAAGCTGAAATATAAATGTCTTCAGAACTTGGGGAGTAGTTAATTGGTCTTAAGAAACCAAAACCCTCAGACTGAATAATTTCAAGAACCCCTTCCATAAATAAGAGATCCTCTTGCTCAGCGTTCGCCTTTAAGATGGCAAAAATTAATTCTTTTTTTGTTAGTTTGCTGTAATAAGAGATTTTGTACTTTTTTGCTAACTCATACAGCTCTTTTAATTTCATATTTTCCAAAGATGAAATCGAAACATCTTTCAATATGGACACCACACTTTTCTAGTCAATGTATTTCATTACAAATGCATGACCATTGTATTTGATTAGCTTTTAATTCCGTTTTTGTTGGAATGACCTCGCTCTCATGGTAACGCTCCCACTCGTTTTATCGTAAAGATAGGAACAATGTGAACTCGAGCTTTGTCAACATAGAGAAGGATAATGAGTATATCGTCATGATGCGGCAGTATTTAAACTTGTTGAAGCTTAAAAGAAGTAAATTCGCAGAAAATTTCGCAGCACTCTTTAGTTTTACCTCATTTGCAGAGAATATTCAACTTTAAAAAGAAAATGATATACATTTGACACCTATATGAAAAGCGGGTAATGAATACCCGCTTTCAGATTACGGACGAATGACAAGATTCGGTTTTTTCTTTAAGCTATGTCTGCCGTCTACGAAACGAACTGTACCTGATTTCGCACGCATAACAACACTATGTGTTGTTCCAACAGAGCCTTTGAATTGAACACCTTTTAATAGCTCACCGTCTGTTACACCAGTCGCTGCAAAAATGGCGTCGTCGCCTTTCACGAGGTCTTCCATTCTTAGGACTTTGCCAACATCCAGCCCCATTTTCACACAGCGTCTCAGTTCTTCTTCACTTTGAGGAAGAAGCTTTCCGTGGATTTCACCACCAAGTGCCTTTAACGCAACAGCAGAAAGGACACCTTCTGGCGCTCCGCCTGAACCAAATAGAATATCAACACCTGTATGATCAAATGCTGTATTAATGGCTCCTGCAACGTCACCATCATCGATCAGTTTGATTCTTGCTCCTGCTTCTCTCAGTTCAGCAATGATTTTCTCATGTCGATCTCTGTTTAAAATCGTTGCAACCACATCTTCAATATCTTTGTTTTTTGCTTTTGCTACAGCACGAAGATTGTCAATGACAGGCGCTTCAATGTCGATGCAGCCTACCGCTTCTGGACCTACTGCGATCTTATCCATGTACATATCAGGTGCATTCAGCAAATTGCCATGATCTGCAACCGCAATAACAGCTAAGGCATTCCAGCCGCCGCTTGCCACAATATTTGTTCCTTCTAATGGATCAACAGCTACATCCACGCGAGGTCCGTATCCGTTCCCAAGCTTTTCCCCAATGTAAAGCATTGGTGCTTCGTCCATTTCCCCCTCGCCAATGACCACTGTTCCTTTCATCGGAATGGTATCAAATACATCACGCATTGCACTTGTTGCAGCATCGTCCGCTTCGTCTTTTAATCCTCTTCCCATCCAACGAGCAGATTTTAATGCGGCTGCTTCTGTCACCCGTACTAGTTCCATCGATAAACTTCTTTCCATTTTTGTCCAAATCTCCTCTCACAGTCAAAGCCTTATGAATTTTGAAGTTCTTCTATTTCTTGGTCACTCAGCTTTTCACGCCAGATGGTTGCACCCAAGCCTTCAAGCTTCTTCTCAAGCAAACTATATCCTCTGTCTATATGTTCAAGCCCTGTGATTTCGGTCACACCGTCTGCCATTAGCCCTGCAACGACGAGACAAGCACCTGCACGCAGGTCACTTGCTTTCACCTTTGCCCCTTGAAGCTGCGTTTGTCCAGTGATAATGGCAGATCTTCCTTCGACCTTCATGTTTGCCCCCATTCGGCGTAATTCGTCAATGTGCTTAAAGCGGGCTGAGTAGATCGTATCTGTGACCACACTCGTGCCTTTCGCCTTTGTTAACAGCGCCGTCATCGGCTGCTGAAGGTCCGTCGGAAAGCCCGGATACACAAGGGTTTTGATATCGACAGGCTTGAGTCCTTCGTTTCTGCCAACGATCAGCATCTGATCGTTGCTTGTTTCAATGGTGAACCCCATCTCTCTAAGTTTCGCCGTAATTGATTCTAAATGAGTTGGGATCACATTATCAAGTACAACTTCATCTCCCATCGCAGCACCAGCAATTAAAAATGTGCCTGCTTCTATACGGTCAGGGATGATGGAATGCTTACAGCCATGAAGAGATTCTACACCTTCGATTCGAATCACATCAGTACCCGCACCTTTGATTTTGGCCCCCATGCTTGCAAGCAGTGTCGCTACATCAATAATTTCGGGTTCTTTTGCGGCATTTTCAATCACCGTTTTTCCTTCAGCCAGTACGGCTGCCAGCATGATATTGATGGTCGCACCTACACTGACCACATCAAGGTAAATACGGGCTCCGACTAATTTTTCAGCGCGCAAATAAATGGCACCCTGCTCGTTTGTCACCTCGGCTCCGAGTGCTTCAAAGCCTTTAATATGCTGATCGATCGGCCTAGGTCCTAAGTGGCACCCTCCTGGCAGCCCAATGACAGCCTGCTTGAATCTTCCCAGCATAGCGCCCATTAAATAATAAGACGCACGCAGTTTCTTCACTTTCCCATTAGGAAGCGGCATACTGATCATGGAAGCAGGATTGACGACCATTTCACCTTTTTCAAATGTGACCTTTCCGCCAATCTCTTCTAACAGATCTCGTAATGTGTCAATATCTGAAATATGCGGAAGGCCCTCAATCGTTACTGGAGAATCAGCGAGAATCGTGGCAGGAATCAGTGCCACTGCACTATTTTTCGCACCACTAATATGTACGGTCCCGCGTAAGGGGTCACCGCCGGCAATGTTTAACTTTTCCATATTTGTCTCCCTTCTTAAAGAAGATCACTGTTGGAGTTATACTGTTTGTGGATGTCGCGCTTTAAAAGGTCTTGTCCAAAATTTAGCCAATATCAAGAGAAAGAATACAGGTTAAACGAAATTTGTCGGAAGAAAAATAATCGAAGCTTTGCGAGGCTGTGATGTTCTCTTCTTTGCACAAAACATTTCTTAGCGTTTTTAAGGAAAACTGCGGCAAGCAGGAGACAATCCCGCCTGCCACAATCACTTATTTATTCCAGTCAGCTAAAAATTGCTCAATGCCCGCATCCGTTAATGGGTGTTTCGTCAGCTGCTTGATGACTTTCAGCGGCATTGTGCCGATATGAGCACCTCTAAGTGCAGCTTCTGTCACGTGCTGCGGATGACGAATGGATGCAGCAATGATTTGTGTATCTAAGCCATGAACATCAAAAATGGTTTTCACTTCACTGATGAGATCGAGACCATTTTGGCCAATGTCATCTAAGCGGCCGAGGAATGGAGAGACATACGTCGCACCAGCTCTAGCTGCAAGAAGTGCCTGGTTTGCACTAAAAATCAAAGTGACGTTTGTTTTAATTCCAAGGTCTGTTAACGCTTTGACAGCTTTAAGACCATCTGTTGTCATTGGGATTTTAACCGTGATATTTGGTGCAATGGCAGCAAGCTCTTTTCCTTCTTCAATCATTTCTTCTGCTTTGAGGGAAATGACTTCTGCACTGACAGAACCTGATACCACGTCAGTGATTTCGCGAAGACGGTCGTGGAATGATACGTCCTTTTCTTTCGCTACTAAACTAGGGTTTGTTGTGACGCCTGCTAAAATGCCAAGCTCGTGCGCCTCTTTGATGTCTGCGATATTCGCTGTATCTACGAAAAATAACATAACCGTGCCACTCTCCTATCAATAAATTGTCTGAAATGTAAATTTTGATTGCGCTTTCTCAAGATATGGAGAAAACCGCCTGTGACTCAGGCGGCTTTCGGTTCTCATCAAATTATGCTTGGTTAGAAGAACCAAATTCACGCATTTTGCCGATAACAGTCGCTTTAATTGCGTCACGAGCTGGTCCAAGATATTTACGTGGATCATACTCTTCTGTTTTTGCAGCAAGTGTTTCGCGTACTGCTTTCGCAGAAGCAATTTGGTTTTCAGTGTTTACATTGATTTTTGCTGTACCAAGTGAAATTGAGCGCTTGATGTCAGCTGTTGGGATACCTGTTCCGCCATGAAGAACAAGTGGAAGACCTGTCATTTTACCAATTTCTTCCATTTCAGTGAAACCAAGGTTTGGTTCACCTTTGTATGGACCATGTACTGAACCTAATGCAGGTGCAAGGCAGTCAATACCAGTGCGTTCTACAAGCTCTTGGCACTCTTTTGGATCAGCATAAATAACGCCCTCAGCGATGACGTCGTCTTCTTGTCCGCCAACAGTTCCAAGCTCAGCTTCTACAGATACACCGTGGAAATGTGCAAGCTCAACTACTTTCGCAGTTGTTGCTACGTTCTCATCGAATGGATGGTGAGAAGCGTCGATCATGACAGAAGTAAATCCTGCATGGATCGCTTTTGCACAAGATTCAAAGCTTGAACCGTGATCTAAATGAATCGCAACAGGAACTGTTACATTATATTCTTCGATTAACGCTTTAACCATTGCGACAACTGTTTTGAAGCCGCCCATGTAGCGTCCTGCTCCTTCAGATACTCCTAAGATAACTGGAGATTTCTCTTCTTCAGCAGCTTGTAAAATCGCTTGCGTGAATTCTAAATTATTTAAGTTAAACTGTCCAACAGCGTAACCTTTTTCCTTTGCGTCTTTCAACATTTCTGTCATTGAAACTAAAGGCATGATGAAAAATCCTCCCTATGTAGCTAATTTGCTTACTAAAAAAAGCTCTCCACCCTAGCATGACCAGAATTTCTCGCCATATGTAAACTTTCAAAGTCAGATCGCTTTCTTCTTCTTATCTAGGATACCAATTATTCGACAAATCGGCAACAGAATGACTCGATTCAATCATTTCCAACTACCCATTTGTTTCGAGCGGCAAGTATTCTTTGACAGCATCTCGGATCTCATCAATATCAAAAGGTTTTGCAAAGTGCGTCAAAGCACCGAGTTCTTTGGATTCTTGGATCATGTCTAATTCGCCATAGGCTGTCATAATGATGACGCGGATGTCTTCATCAATTAATTTCATGCGTTTTAAAATTTCAATTCCATCCATTCCGGGAATCTTCATATCAAGCAGCACAAGGTTTGGTCTATGATTTTTCACAATATCTAACGCCTGAAGTCCATTGGCTGCTTGGAAGGTTTGATAACCTTCTTTATGAAACACTTCATTCAATAATATTCTAATACCATATTGATCATCGACAATTAAAATTTTCTCATTCATCTGTTACACCCCATTGCTTTCATTTTTCGCCATAAAAAGAGCTGTTGTTAAATAATTCTGTTTGATTTTCACATTTCCTTTATTTATAATAGTTTACTTTACGACATTTTCTGAGCATTTTTCCTAATATTCTCTTTATATTCTATTATAAAATGATCTGACCGAAGGAGGAAATCAGTCTTGTTAAAAATTTTCACGACCCAATTATCAGGTATTTTTTCACGTATTGGAGAAAAGCAGGCTGAAGCGATCGAGGATGGTGCACGCCTTCTTACACAAGCCGTTGTCAGTGGACATGCTGTTTATTTTCATGGGAAGAATGAACTGGCTGCTGTAGCCATAGAGGCAACTGAAAGCAAGGAGCCATTTCCAGGTGCGAAAGTGCTGCCGCTTGATCAAACGGAGCGCAGCTTGCTTCATCCAAGCGATAGAGTGCTGCTATTTTATTCAGACCCAGAAGACGAAGAGATTCAATCTCTTGTAAAAGAGCTTCACGCGCAAGGGACGCCCGTTGTCGGTGTCGGGCCGGCACAAAAGGAGTCGTCCATGATTGAAGAGCATTGTGATGTCCACATTGATTTCCAGCTCAAGAAACCGCTTGTGCCTGCTGATGATGGAACAAGGTTCGGTTATCCTGCTTTAATGACATGCTTATACGTCTACCACGCTCTATCGTTTACTGTGAAAGAAATCGTTGAGGAATATGAATAAAAAACTGCCGAGAAGATGATATTCTCGGCAGTTTTTTTGTTTTATTTTGATTCAGATGCTTGCAGTGAAGCACCAACGAAATCTCTAAATAATGGCTGAGGTCTTGTCGGTCTTGAGACGAATTCTGGGTGGAACTGAGAAGCAAGGAACCAAGGATGATCCTTCAGCTCGATAATTTCAACAAGACGTCCGTCTGGGCTTGTACCAGAGAAGACAAATCCTGCAGCTTCCATTTGCTGCCTGAATTCATTATTAAACTCATAGCGATGGCGGTGGCGTTCGTAGACCACTTCATCATTGTATGCAGCAAATGCTTTGGAGTCTTCATCTAATTTACATGGATACAGACCAAGACGAAGTGTTCCGCCTAGATCATCTACATCCTTCTGTTCTGGAAGAAGGTCAATGATTGGGAACGCTGTTTCAGGATCAATTTCCGCTGAATGAGCTCCCTCAAGACCTAGTACGTTTCGTGCATATTCGATTGACGCAACTTGCATTCCTAAGCAAATTCCAAAGAAAGGCACTTTGTTTTCACGGGCATATTGTGTAGCAATGATTTTCCCTTCCACTCCGCGGTCTCCGAAGCCTCCAGGAACGATGATGCCGTCGACATCTTGCGCGAAATCAGCCATATTTTCTGCTGTCACTTCTTCTGCATTGATCCATTTGATTTGAACGTCTGAATCAAATGCATAACCAGCATGGCGAAGTGATTCAACGACAGAAATGTAGGCATCTTGCAGTTCAACATATTTTCCTACTAAACCAATTGTGACTTGTTTTGAGAGGTTTTGCACTTTATCGACTAGCGCTGTCCACTCCGTCATGTCTGCATCTTGACAGTCAAGTTTCATATGTTCACATACAAGCTTGTCTAGTCCTTGTTTTTGTAAATCAAGCGGAATAGAGTACAGCGTGTCTGCATCCTGACATTCGATAACAGCTTTTGTATCAATATCACAGAATAACGCAATTTTGTCCTTCATGTCTTGGGTCATTGGCATTTCAGTTCTAACCACAATAACGTTTGGCTGAATACCAAGGCTGCGAAGTTCTTTTACACTGTGCTGTGTTGGCTTTGTTTTCAGTTCACCTGCTGCTCGGATGTAAGGAACAAGCGTACAATGAATGTACATCACGTTTTCACGACCAATGTCACTCTTCATTTGACGAATCGCTTCAAGGAAAGGAAGGGATTCGATGTCTCCTACTGTTCCTCCGATTTCTGTAATGACCACATCTGCACCTGTTTCTTTTCCGGCACGGTACACGCGGTCTTTGATTTCATTTGTAATATGGGGAATAACCTGTACAGTTCCGCCTAGATAGTCGCCGCGACGCTCTTTCTTCAGAACAGTAGAGTAGATTTTACCAGTTGTAACGTTGCTGTACTTATTTAAGTTAATATCAATGAAGCGCTCATAGTGACCTAAGTCAAGGTCTGTTTCAGCACCGTCATCTGTGACGAAGACCTCACCGTGCTGATATGGACTCATCGTCCCTGGGTCTACGTTGATATATGGATCGAATTTTTGAATGGTGACATCCATCCCTCTATTTTTCAGAAGGCGGCCTAACGAGGCAGCCGTGATCCCTTTTCCAAGTGAGGAAACAACTCCTCCTGTTACAAAAATATACTTTGTCATTTCGTATGCTCCTCTCTTTTTTACCCTTGCATGACTAGACATGCACAGCTTCATCCTTTTTAGAGTGTATCCCTAAATCTCTTGAAAAATAAGAAAGCTCCCTTTCAAATAAATGAAAGGGAGCGTAAATGAACGTATCTTTACGTACTCTTTTTAGAGAGCCCAAAATACATACTACATAGTTCGCTCTCGAAAGTCAAGACGGTTTTATCCTGTTTTGAGGACCGGTTTGTGAGGGTTATTTCTCTTCCTTATTATCGTCTAAATCGTCTTCGTCAATTTCTGTTAAGCCATCATCATCTTCGTCATCGTCTTCGTCGAAGTCTTCTATATCTTCCTCGATTTCCTCATCATCGTCTAGGTCGAGATCATCGTCGTCTTCAACAAGATCAAGTTCTTCTTCAAGCTCTTCGATTTCCTCTTCCTCTTCAATTTCATCGAAGTCTTCTTCAACGACAGCTGCTTTTGTTTTTTTCTTTTTCGCTTTTGTTTTCACAGCTGGCTGAACTTCTTCTTCGACTTGATCAACTGGATACCAGCTGCGAAGTCCCCATCTCTGATCACCTAACGAAATAAAGCGGCCATCTATATTTAAGTCTGTATAAAATTGAGCAAGGCGATCATCAAGATCAGATTTTTGTATTCCTTGTAAACGGACCATTTCATCTATTAACTCGGAAAACGTAATCGGTGTTTTACTGTCTCTGAAAATTTCATAAGCAAGTTCAACTAAAGACATGTGCTTGAGCTGCTCCTGTGAGTATTCTTTCAAACTCAAGGTCAGACACTCCCTTTCTATTACATGTATGTATCCATTTATCAGTGAAATAATAAGTGTTTATCCCTTATTTTTACGACAAACCATACCTCTCATTATAAACAAATTAGGGGAGTTTATGCCACCTTTAATCATGTTAATTTTTGATTTTTTCTCAAGGGGAGCAACTAATGGTTCATCATTTAGGTGAAATGGGTCTAGCTTTTGTGTCCGGCCTGCATTTTGTAAACCGTTTTATTCATTCCAAACGAAAAAATGGGAACAATCAGGCAGCAATGGTGAATGAATAAATTTTGGCTATCATTCGAACGAAGTGATTGTCCATTTTTTATAAAGCGTATAAAAAGGTACACACCAACGGGTTCAGTTGGCGTGTACCTATAATGAAAAAAATTGTATAACACCTTTTTTCTCAAGTAACCTTGAATTCACTTTTATGCGAATACCGTTACTTCTTTTCGCAAGAGTTCATGCTCTATTTATTATTCATTACAGTACAGCGACTATTTCTTTTCCTAAGGAAATGAAAGCATCTATAATAAATGGTGCCGCAAAGAGAATCGAAGCTTTCCAGTTCGCTTTTTTGTATTGAAAAAAGAACAAGATCAACACTGCTCCTATGAGTGCCGTGAAGAGGTACAGCCATAAGCTTTGTATTTGCAAGATCCCCATACATATTACATTAATAAACATAATGATAATCTTAGGAATTAGAGCATAAAACAGATGACCCTTAACCTCTGGAGCAAAGATGATTAATAGGAATTTTGCGATGAGATACTGAACTAATAGGCTGATGGTGGTTAGAATTGTTGTAATGACAACAATGAGATTCAGCATCGTTTCATAGGACATATCCTCTAACAAAGCTCTTAAATCATCTAGTTGCGAAATGTAGCCATTCAACTCAATAGCAAAAGTAACGAAATAATAATTGGCCATAATAAAAATGACCAATGATATCAATGATGTTATTCTTGGACGTTGTTCCATAATAGCCTCCCATCCCCTATACTCACAATGCTTGAATGATCGTTTAAGCGTTTATTCACCATGCTATGGGAAACATATATGATGGTTGAAATTTTTTTAATAGAGAGATTCACTAGCCTCTCAGATAGCATCTCTATACTTTCTGAATCTAGAGATGACATGGTTTCATCAATTAGAATGGTTTCCCAATCTTTTACGAATAATAAAGATAATCCTACCTTCGCTTTCATACCCGTAGATGCTCTGCTATACGAACCATCTAGGTTACCATCGAAAAATTCATTCACTTTCCCCATTTGTTCTTCAGTCGGCACAATTTTAAACGTATTCCACAGAATCTCTAGATTTTCTCTAATTGTAAATGGGTGAATGCCAATAGGATCCACATTTAAATAAAGAGTCGATTCTTTGTTTGCCTCAATATCTCCAGAGTATCTCTTATCTAAACCAGCTATCATTTTAAGGAGAGTGCTTTTACCTGCACCATTTCTCCCCACTAAATGAAAGAGACCTGTTGGAATTGAAAAATTCACTTTATCTAGTATGGTATTGTTTTTGAACTTCTTCGTACATTCTACAAATTCTAATCCCACTTGAATCCCCTTCTCTGTCGTATAGAGTCTTCAATAAAACCATCTATGATTGATCATGATAGAAAATAATAAAGAATCATACCCTTCAATAAAAGCAGCTATTATTAGGATGACTAACGATAGTAGATAATAAGGAATCATTTTTTTCATGACACCTAAAGCAGCTTTAATTGATTTCGTATAAATTAGTGTGAAAAGCACATACTGGCTGATTCCTTGATAAAACAACATATTTGGAAATTCTAATAGCCCATGAGGAATTAGTTTACCTAAAGCTTCTTGTGCTCCTAGCGTTCTAAAACCCATCGTAATGACGAAGGACGAACCTCCAAAATCCATTATTTGAAATAACGGCGACAACAAGAAACCCAGTAAATACATCGCAAAGTTCGTTAAGTTATGTGTCAGGACTACAGACATAAATTCCTGGCCCGAAGTTGGTGGTGCGGCTTCAAATAAATCTTTGTTGACTATATTCCCTAGATAAATCCCTGTACCTATCAGCAAT
Source organism: Bacillus sp. FSL R7-0672 (assembly GCF_038601465.1). Lineage (NCBI taxonomy): Bacteria > Bacillati > Bacillota > Bacilli > Caryophanales > Bacillaceae > Bacillus > Bacillus sp. FSL R7-0672. Next base: position 3,334,753 of record NZ_CP152010.1, read on the forward strand.
ATACAGTAGATAGAGTAGTACCACAGAAAATACTTCAATCTTTTATGTATCATTTTCCTCCTCTTTTCATGAAGTAATCGTGAAAATAGTAATGCATATGAGTAATAAAATAGGCAAGGACAGCTTCAATAACTTATGTTCATAATCGTTGATTAATAGTTCTGTTTTTCTGAAATATACGACCCCAATAAAGATGATTAAAGGCAACGATAAAGTATTTTTAAGAATGATTGAGATATCGGACGTGTTGATCATTACTCCGACTATTCCACACACACTGACAAAAATCAGTACAAGACATAGTAAATATATCGTACTGGATTTAAATCTCTCGTACGGACTCACAATCAAAGAGGATTGCAACGTCTCGATTCTTGCCCTATCAAGCACAATCTCTTCCTTTTTCGACCCTATTAAGATTTCTAAGATCGTAATAAAGTTAATATAGACTAAAATGAGCGCAGGCAAATTTTCTATTTTCGTTAAAAAGGATTGGACGAAATAAGTAAGCATTGATACTAAGGCACCTATTAAAATGATCAATATTTTATTACTAGTGATATATGACAAAAATAAATACAGAATATTTCCAGACCTATATTGCTTATTCGCACTTTTTAGGAAGGAAAGTCCAGTTGTCAAAGGTATTCTATGAGAATTACTTATGTAAATGTAAATAAGAAGAGACTGTACTATTTGCAGTATCATCACTGCTTCAAAAACGGACGTTATGATATACCAAAATTGCAACAAAAGGAGTATTCTGTTGATGATATTGAATAGACCTGACAATAATTGAGATGCAAAAGAAAGCATCACGACAATAAATGCTAGTATCATAATGAAATATTGATTTTCTACTAACAAAAAGGTTAAAGCAATGAAACAAGCCAAAAGTAATTGAACTGAATATCCTTTTTTAATTGTAAAGAATAAATGTTTCAACAACAATTGTTTAGAGACAAAGACCACGCCTGGCTGCTGTCTTCTATACGGTAATACACAACGATTAATATTAGCTGTAGCTACAATGTATATTGAAATAAAAACAAAGCTGTTTAGGTAAGTGCCGGGAATCTCACCCCGATAGAAAATCAACGCTACCATCACAATGAAAGAAAAAAGAATCATCCCAATATAATTGAGGTACCCCATTATACTTTGATCATATATTTTAAATAGTTTATTTGTTTTATGCATAAGTCATTTTAAAAAGCAGCAGCCTTGGCTTTTCCTTGTTTTTTAAGTACAAACAAAATAGCAGCGGCAGCCTCAGTACTAACACCTAGATTGGCTACTATCTTTGAACCATTTCCAACGACTAAAGATGCGACTGTATCTGCAAATAACAATAGTGAGAATGAGCCAAGATTTTTTGCTTTTATCATAAAATTTCCTCCTAATTAATGTTTTATTACAAGCCGGATGGGCATAAAACGTTAAATTAGTTTTTAAGTCCCTGTCTATTGAACGTTGTTTCATCTGATATCAATACACTTTTGAAAAAAAATCATCTCAATAAAGATTGAGATGATTTTTTTTTAGATTAAAAAGCAGCAGCTTTCGCTTTTCCTTCTTTTTTAAGAATAGCCAAGATAGCAGCAGCTACACCTGAACTAATTGTGCCTACGCCAGTGAAAACACCAACGATTGTAATGACAGTTGCTACTGAGGACCAAGTATCTAAGAAATTCACTACTGTTGCCGCAGTTGCAGTACTAACACCCAGATTTGCTGCAATCAAAGAACCATTACCAATCACTAAAGCTACTAATGTTACCGCAAGAAGTGACAGCGATAATAAAGCATAAAACTTAGAATCTGTTGCTTTCGTCATAATATGACCTCCTTCGATTATTTACTACTTCTTTAGTCTAGCAAGAAGTAAATTACATTTCAATATTTTTTTGGAAAATTTGTAATATTTATTTAATTAACGGTATTTGTAATCAGTTTTTATCAGGATTTACGTTCATTTTCCATTTTTACCGGGCACTTATGTAATAGCATAAAATGCTCTGATTCATTTAAATCTAGTCAGAATTTCTGATAAACACTATCAAAAAATCAATTCGTTTCAAATCTTCAATGCCTTCTTTTTAGAGACAGGTAAACTTTTATGATGAATTTTTTTAAGAGATGCTCGTTTCATGTAGTACTTTGATTATTACTGAGATATTCTTCAACAATCGGAGCTCACCTTCGTTAAAGACAGAGACCAAGTTCAAAAAATCACTGAAAGATCATGTTATAGATGTGGAAAAAGAGTTGATTTTATTTTGAATTCAAGAGAAATGATGAATGGAATGGGAAGTAAGTTATACACATTGACCCTAAGGAGAGAAGAACCGTATCTGTATTAGGGAGCGATTCATTTTTGGAAATATATCAGTATCTTTATACATTTCAGTTCCTATCATAGCTTTTGAAAAATTGTAACATTTAGAAAATGTGATAAACATACTATTCTCTAAAACACAACATAAGTCCCTACAAATCGGAGTCGAAAAAGAAGAAAATGGATTAAATTACCTAGTTAAATTGAATCAATTTCCTCAATTCCAAAAGAAATCGAGACACTCATATTGAGTTGTCTCGACTTCGATTTGATATCAAAATAGATACCCATTATTCAAATCTTTGAACGTATGATGAAAAATAATGGCTGCTTTTTGCATGAATCGTCTGTATAGTCATTTCTGTATTTTCTTTAGATCCAGATATTCGGGCAAAAAAAGCATTGCTCCTTTATGTAGGCAGAATCATAACCATCACGTTAGAAATGAGGCTGAACCCTGACATTTCTGCAAAGTCTAAACACATTGGTGAATGAGATGAACTTGTTATCTAGTTCTCAAGCATTGAAATATGCTTTCATAACGATACACTTTTATCGTTTATTTTAAGGCTAGAGATTCTGAAGTAATGAGATGACTACTGCTATGGTCAATATGATGCCTGCAAGCATTAAAACAATTAATTTTCTACGGCTATTTTCTTTTTCATTGTGATCTTTCTTTGAAGACTTCGAAAGTTCTGCGGAAACCATGATCCATATCACCAAAGTCACAATTGCTAAAATGGTAGTAGTTGTGGTCATAATAACCTCCCATATTTTTATTTTCTTAATTTTAACATAATGCTAATATAATATGGATCGATACTGGAAATCATCTTAAATTCAGGAAAACCTGACTATTACCTTGTATGTGGGTTATAGCTATATCATTCTTGAGGTCTAATTCTTTAGTAGGTATATTGCGAATTCACATGTACCAATACTCACTACTTCACCAGTTACAAATCACTCATACGTTAAAGCTGTTTCCTGTTGCCGACACTATCCTTTTACAATCCTAAAATAAAAAAACTTTGGATGATGCTAGTGATTAATGCTTCATGAACCAAAACAGACCACCTCACATCAGGTGGTCTTTGCTTTGTTTCTACATATCTAGCAGTTTGCGCGAGATGACTAGGCGCTGGATTTCCTGTGTGCCTTCATAAATTTGGGTGATTTTCGCATCACGCATGTATCGTTCGACTGGGTAATCTTTTGTATACCCGTAGCCGCCGAAGATTTGGACGGCTTCTGTTGTTACCTTCATGGCTGTATCTCCAGCAAAGAGCTTGGACATAGCTGATTCCTTTCCATACGGGAGCCCTTTCGTTTCGAGCCATGCTGCCTGATAAGTGAGCAGCCTAGATGCTTCAATTGCGGTTGCCATATCTGCGAGCTTAAAAGCAATTCCTTGATGCTGAATGATTGGTTTGCCGAATTGCTTTCGCTCCTTCGCATAATCGACTGCCGCATCAAGAGCGCCTTGTGCAATCCCAACAGCCTGTGCAGCAATACCGTTTCTTCCGCCATCGAGGGTCATCATAGCTATTTTAAAACCTTCTCCTTCTTGTCCGAGCCGGTTTCTTTCATGAATCCGGCAATCTTCAAATCGAATTTCGGTCGTTGGCGATGAGCGAATGCCCAGTTTGCTTTCCTTTTTGCCAACAGAGAAGCCCGGTGTCTCTTTTTCTACAATAAAGGCGGTCGTATTTCGAGATGTAGCTTCTTGGTCTGTCACAGCAAACACAATATAATAATCTGCAATGCCTCCATTTGTAATAAAGATTTTCGCACCGTTCAGGACGTATTCACTGCCTGCTTTTACTGCCGTTGTCTTCATTCCGCCGGCATCTGAACCCGAACCGCTCTCAGTGAGTGCATATGCCCCTACCTTCTGTCCTTCTGCAAGCGGCTTTAAATAGGTCTCTTTTTGTTCATCTGTTCCGAAAGTATAGATAGGCCACGAGGCGAGAGAGGTGTGGGCGGAGAGGGTGACGCCTGTAGAGGCGCACACTCTTGAAAGCTCCTCCACTGCGATGACGTAGGCTAAATAATCACTACCGATCCCGCCTACCTCTTCCGGCCAAGGAATGCCCGTTAAACCGAGCTCCGCCATTTGGCGAAAAATAGCTGGATCATACGTTTCTGTCTCGTCCCGCTCTGCTGCTGTTGGCTCTACTTCATTTTCCGCAAAATCCCTCACCATTTTTTGAATCATTTCATGTTCATCACTTAATTGAAACTGCATCATGAGCCACCTCGTTTCATATTAGCTGTTTACAAATGACCAGCCTTTGAATTTCACTTGTTCCTTCATAGATCTCACAAACTTTCGCATCACGAAAGTAACGTTCTGCTTGATAGCGATTCGTATAACCGTCCATGCCGAGTAAATGGATCGCTTCTGTACTGATCTCAACCGCCGTTTTTGACGCAAATAGCTTTGCCATGGATGCTTCCTTTGTCACCGGACGATTCGCCTCTTTATAAAAAGCCGCTTGATAGACTAATAGTTTGGCAGCTTCAAGCTTCGCTGCCAAATCACCCAGCCGAATGGTCGTTTCTAGACCTGCTGGGTGCTGCTTTAAATAAGTCACTGCCTCAGTTAATGCGGCTTCAGCTATACCGAGGCTTTGAGCCGCGATACCAATTCTCCCCGCATTTAAACTAGACATGGCTATGTGAAAGCCCTCTCCTTCTGCACCGAGCAGCTGCTGTTTTGGAATCCGCACAGCATCAAAATGAAGCGTAACGGTTTTTGACCCATGCAGTCCCATCTTTTTCTCATCTTTTCCGATCGTAAATCCGGGTGTATCTTTCTCGACAATGAATGCCGATATATTTTTTTTCGCAGAAGCAGGATCTGTCACGGCAAAGACAAGATACAGTTCTGCTTCCCCGCCGCTTGTGATAAACATTTTTGTACCATTTAACACATAATGGTCGCCCGCCCGCTCTGCTCTTAACTGAATATTGGAGGCATCTGAGCCTGCCTTCGGTTCAGTCAGGCAAAATGCTCCCAGTTTCTGCCCGGATGCAAGCAGCGGAACATAGGATTCTTTTTGCTCATTCGTTCCAAAAGCCAAAATAGGCATCGTCACAACAGATGTATGAACGGACACAATGACACCGATGGTCGCACTCACTTTAGATAATTCATGAATGGCGATGATATACGTTGTAAAATCTGCTCCTAAGCCTTGATACGAAGCTGGTATTGGAATCCCCAGAAAGCCTTGTCGTCCCATTTCTGCTAAAAGTGTTCTTGGGAACTGACCTTGTTCCATGGCTTCCACTTCAGGGAATACACGCTGTCTTGCAAATTCTGCTGCCTGTTCTCTCCAGAGTCGCTGTTGATCCGTAAGCAAAACATCCATTTTGACTCCCCCTATGAGTGGTCGTGGTATGTGTAAAAACCTCTCTTTGTCTTTTTGCCCAGCCAGCCTGCATTCACGTATTTTTTCAAAAGAGGACAAGGTCGGTATTTGCTATCCCCAAGTCCCTCATGAAGGGTATTCATAATAAATAAACATGTATCTAGTCCGATGAAATCAGCGAGACGAAGCGGCCCCATTGGGTGATTCATTCCAAGCGTCATGACACCGTCAATACTTTCTGCATCTGCCACGCCTTCATAAAGGGTGTAAATAGCTTCATTGATCATTGGCATCAATATGCGGTTTGATACAAACCCTGGGAAGTCTTCCACTTCAATTGGGGTTTTGTTTAAATTCTTTGCTGTTTTACAAACGAGTTGATACGTGTCGTCACTCGTTTGCAGCGCTCGAATGACCTCAACGAGTTTCATGACAGGCACCGGATTCATAAAATGCATGCCAATCACTTGCTCCGGTCTCCCCGTAACAGCTGCTAATTCTGTGATCGACAAGGAGGATGTGTTTGTTGCAAATATCGTCTTCGCCTCTGCAAATTGATCGAGTGTTTCAAAGATTTGTTTTTTCACACTCATTTGTTCAGATACAGCTTCAATCACTAAATGAGCCTGCTGCACGTCCTTTAAATCTGTAGATACGGCAAGCCGCTGTGTAATATCTCGGACTGCCTGATGGGCTAGCTTTCCTTTTTCTGCTCGTTTCGTCAGTTGTTTGGTCATGAAGGAAATGGCTCGATGAATCTGCTTTTCAGATCCATCATGCAGCAGGACTGTGTAGCCAGACTGAGCAAAAACTTGGGCAATGCCTGATCCCATTTGACCAGCTCCAACGACCATGACGGTTTCTTCTGTACTCATGACGATGAACGCCTCCTTTTTAATCTACCTTTATCATGATGGCATCTCCTTGACCGCCTCCACTGCAAATCGCCGCAATGCCAATACCGCCGCCTCTTTGTTTTAATGCATGAATCAAAGTCAATATGATACGTGTTCCGCTTGCCCCAATGGGATGACCAAGCGCAACTGCACCACCGTTGATATTCATTTTCCGCCGGTCAAGCCCGATTATTTTTTCACATGCCAGCGCCACAGCTGAGAAGGCCTCATTGATTTCAAATAGATCAATATCCTCTAGACGCTTGCCTGTTTTCTGTAAAATTTTCTCGATAGCAAAGGCTGGTGTTTTGAGAAAATCCTTTGCCTCTACAGCTACCTGCGTATGACCAAGCACGATTGCCAATGGCTTGACGTCATGCTGCTTTGCATATGTGTCTTTCATTAAAAGAAGCGCACTTGCTCCATCATTGACACCTGGTGCATTTCCAGCGGTAATGGTACCCGTTTGATCAAAAACAGGCATGAGTTTTGACAGCCGTTCATATGACGTATCACGACGCGGGGATTCATCTTCTGTCATCAGCCGCTCTCCCGTTTTTGTCTTGACGGTGACGGGAGTGATTTCATGCTGAAAAAAGCCGTTTTTCTGCGCTTCGATCGCTCGTTCATGACTTCTTAATGCCCAAAGGTCTTGCTCTTCCCGCGTGATACCGAGCTCCTTCGCAGCCATGCTCCCATACTCACCCATATGAACGCCTGTAAACGAACAGGTTAATCCATCTAAAATCATCGCATCTTGTACCGCACCATCTCCCATTTTGTAGCCCCATCGCGCTTTTTTTAGCAAATAAGGGGCGTGTGACATGGATTCCATACCGCCCGCTACGATGACCTCCGCATCTCCAGCTCGGATGATTTGATCTGCTGTGCTCACACTGCGCATTCCTGATGCACAGACTTTATTGATGGTTTGCGTCGGAACGGACCACGGAAGATCAGCATGTCTTGCTGCTTGCCTTGAAGGAAGCTGACCTTGTCCTCCCTGCAAAACACTTCCCATGATGACCTCATCCACATGATGTGAACCCGGCACTCTTTCCAGCGCAGCCTTGATTGCCACTCCGCCTAGTTCTGCGGCAGTCAACCCGCTGAAAGCACCGCCTAGTTTTCCAAATGGTGTTCTTGCTCCAGATACAATGACTGTCTTACTCATGTATGTCCCCTCCCTTTTGTTACCGCTTACATATTATCTGAACAGCAGATGTACAGCGCCATTTATAAGCCGATGAACATTCTATTCATCGGCCTGTTTTGTTTACGAAACCTGCTTTCCAGCCTCGCCAAACACTGATTTTTCAAGAAGCTCTGCGACATCAAATGTACCTACCTGCTCTTCTACTTCTTTCGCTTTCGTCCCATCTCCCAGCATCGTTAAGCAATAAGGACACCCTGAGCTAATGATGGACGGCTGCACTTGTAACGCCTGCTCCGTTCGGGCAGTATTAATCCGGGTACCCGTCTCTTCTTCCATCCACATTAAGCCCCCGCCTGCACCGCAGCACATACCAGTTTCACGATGCCGTTCCATTTCTCTCAGCGTCACACCAGGGATGGCTTTTAAAATGTCTCTCGGCGGATCATACACTTCGTTATATCTGCCTAGGTAGCAAGAGTCGTGGAAGGTAATCACCTCGTTCACTTCATGTACAGGCGTTATTTTTCCTTCTTTCACTAGCTCTGCCAGTAATTCTGTATGATGGTACACTTCTGCCTCAAGCCCGAAGTCTGGATACTCATTTTTAAATAAATTGTAGGCGTGCGGATCAATCGTAACGATCTTTGTGACACCGTTTTTCTGGAATTCTTCAATGTTTTTTGCGGCAAGCTCTTGGAATAAAAATTCGTTTCCAAGCCTTCTTGGTGTATCACCTGAGTTTTTTTCTTTATTGCCTAGGATGGCAAAGGACACACCTGCTTCGTTGAGAAGCTTTGCAAAGGCAAGCGCAATCTTTTGGCTTCGATTGTCGTATGCCCCCATTGAACCAACCCAGAATAAATAATCGAAGGTTTGGTCTGCTTTTTTCAGCTCTTTTACTGTCGGCACGTGCACATCTTCGCTCAGTTCACGCCAATTTTCTCTTTCTTTCCGGTTCAATCCCCACGGGTTCCCTTGGCGCTCTATACTTGTCATAGCACGCTGTGCATCTGCATCCATTTTCCCTTCAGTCAGCACAAGATATCTACGCATATCAATAATTTTGTCGACGTGTTCATTCATGACAGGGCATTGGTCTTCACAGTTTCGGCACGTCGTACATGCCCAAATTTCTTCCTCTGTAATGACTTCACCAATAAGAGAAGGATGATACATCGAGCTAGCAGCCGATTCCTCTGCACCTGCTCCTCTCGCCTGAAGCGCCAGCTGATTTCCTGTTGTCTGCCTGAAGGCAAGCTGCGGAACCCAAGGCGTCTTTGATGTAATGGCGGCCCCTTTATTGGTTAAATGATCTCTTAGCCTTAAAATCAAATCCATTGGAGACAGCATTTTCCCTGTACCTGTTGCTGGGCACATATTTGTGCAGCGCCCGCATTCCACACAAGCGTAAAGGTCGATCAGCTGTGACTGACGGAAGTCTTCAATTTTTCCCACACCGAAGGTCTCTTGTGTCTCATCTTCAAAATCAATTTTTTGCAGCTTGCCTGGCGGGTCTAATCTGCTGGCAAATACGTTCACCGGTCCTGCAATGAGGTGAGCATGCTTTGACTGCGGGACATACACTAAGAATGTCAGCAAAATCAGGAGATGCACCCACCATGTGACATAAAAAACGACCGTTGCCGCAAGAGGTGAAATACCGCCCAGCAAGAAAGCAACACTGGATGCGATTGGCTCCGTTGGTGATAAAGAGTGTCCATGCCAGATGATATTCATCCCGTTCCCAAGTAAAACGGTCAGCATCAAGCCGCCAATAAATAAAAGCACTAGACCGGATTTAAAGCCACGCTTTAAACGGACAAGCTTCTCCACATACCTTCTATGGAACGCCCAAACAACAGCTACTAAAATGAGAAGTGTGACTACCTCTTGGAAAAAGGTAAAGACACCGTAAAGCGGACCTAAAGGGAGTCCGCTGCTTGGAACGAGTCCCTTCATAATAAAATCAAGGGCTCCGAACTGTACAAGGATAAATCCGTAGAAAAACAGCACATGAATGATGCCGCTCTTCTTGTCCTTTAACAGCTTCTTTTGCCCAAATACATTGACCCAAACACGCTCTAAGCGTTTTTTCACGTCTTGTTGGAACTCTTCTTTTTTACCAAGACGAATGTACGCTGCTCGTGTTCGAATGAGATAAATAAACAAATACACAGCGTAAGCGGTCACCGCCGCAAATGCGATCATGTTCATGATTAAAAGGCTATTCATCTTGCTCCCCCTTTCATTCCCCAAAACCCACTTTGTTCCGTTTCCATGTTGTACCTCTATCATAAATAATGAATGAGTATTCAGTCAATATTTTTTACACGTTTGGGTACACTATTGAAATATGCAAAAAAGGAGGAAGCTTCATGATCGCATTGATCATCCTACTCGTACTCATTGTCATCGTTTGTCTCATATTGTTAGACCTTTATATGGGAAAGAAATATTTTTCCACCCGCGCTTTTGAACGATCTTTTGATCAAACAAGCGGTGATGCCGCCTTTTATCATGATGGCGAACCACTCTTTGAACAGCTGATCACCGATATTCAGCACGCCTCTTCTTCTATTCATATGATGTTCTTTATTGTAAAGAACGACAAGATTGGTCAAAGGGTGTTACAAGCTTTGAAAACAAAAGCTGAACAAGGGGTTTCAGTCTTTTTACTGACCGATCGATTAGGGTCCTATCCGTTTGATCAAAAGTCCATTGATATGCTGGAGAAAAGCGGCATCCAATTTTACTTTTTAAATAAGCCTCGTTTCCCTTTTTTGATTTATCGGTTAAACATGAGAAATCATCGTAAAATCACGGTAATTGATGGAAAGATTGGCTATATTGGCGGTTTTAATATTGGTGATGAATATGTTGGAAAAAAGGGTCGGTTTGGCATTTGGAAAGATTATCATTTGCGCATGACAGGGCAAGTTGTCGCAGATCTCCAGCATGTGTTTTTGAATGATTTATACCGGACATCTGGCATTCATCAGCTGCAATATGAGGTTTTTCCTGCTTTGGAACCGGGAACACTACAATGCACAACACGCGCGACTGCTGGTTTTTCTTTAGAAGCTTTGTTCCTCAAAGATATTCAGCAGGCGAGGAAACAGATCATCATCTGTACGCCTTACTTTATTCCATCTGCTCCTCTTCTGAGTGCACTGCTTGATGCACGAAAGCGAGGCGTCACCGTTGAAATCATCATCCCAATGAAAGCAGATCATCCACTCGTCAAAGAGGCTGGATTTCATTATTTGAAGGACCTCATTGCCTCTGGCTGCCTTGTTTATCGTTTTTATAAAGGATTTTATCATGCGAAAGCCATTCTAATTGACCAGAGACGCTGTATGATCAGTACGGCAAATTTTGATAAACGCAGCTTGTTTTTAAACGAAGAAGTTGACGTCGCCATTGATGATGTCGACTTTACTGCACACGTAGAAGAAAAAATTCGCGAGCACATAGAAGTGTCTGAGCTTATGACAGAGGAGAAATTGACACAGCGTCCGCTTTTGTCACGTCCGCTGGAATGGGTTGGCGCCATGTTCTCGTACTTTTTATAAAGGAGCTGACCTATGCGTTATCGATTCGGTTATGTATCCAATGCCGTCACCTTGTGGGAGGCTTCTCCTGCCAAGTCGCTGACCTTTGCAAGATACAGCAAGCTCTCAAAGGAAGAGAGAGAAGAGGCTTTATTACGAACAACAAAGGCCAATCTCGTGAATACATTAAGAACGCTTTACTTTGCCATTGCCCATGATATCCCGCTTTACCGTTTTTCGAGTTCGATCGTCCCGCTTGCGACCCATCCCGAGGTACGCTGGGACTTTGTGACACCTTTTCAAAAGGAGTTTCTTGAAATTGGCGAGTTGGTGAAACGGCATGAACTGCGAGTGAGCTTTCACCCCAATCAATTCACCTTGTTTACTAGCCCCAAGCCTTCAATCACAGAAAATGCCGTGATTGATATGACGTACCATTATCAAATGTTTGAGGCGATGAAGCTCGTGAAGGAAGGCTATATGAACATTCATGTGGGCGGTGCGGTGATAAAGATTCGGCGCTTCAACGTTTTGATGACAATATCAAACAGCTACCAGCGCATATCAAGGCGAGGATGACGCTTGAGAATGATGACAAAACGTATACGTCGTTAGAAACCCTTGATGTATGTGAAAAGCACGGTATTCCATTTGTTTTTGATTATCATCATCACGTGGCCAATAAAGATGATGATGCCGTGCTTGAAGACATCCTGCCAAGAATGTTCAACACTTGGACGAGCACTGGCATTCCGCCTAAAATCCATTTATCCTCACCGAAATCAGAAAAAGCCATACGCAGTCATGCAGATGGTGTAGATATGTCCTTTGTCTTACCGCTTTTTCATGCATTAAAACCGTATGGGCGTGATGTAGATTTTATGATTGAGGCGAAGTTAAAGGATCAGGCACTGCTCCGACTTGTCGAAGAGCTGTCTGCGATAAGAGGCAACAAGCGAACCGGCGGAGGAACCATTGAGTGGAAATCATAGATAAAGGTTTATCTCTGTTCAAACAGGGGTAACAAAGCTATTGTGAGAAAGTTATTAACAGGAGGATATGAAGATGTCTCAAATCTATTCAATCCAAATCGCTGCGAAAGCATTGAATTTACATAAGCTTATTTCTCTTTATGAAAAATGCCACCAGGCTCAACATCGTCTATATGTGTATTCTAAAAAAACAATGTGCAACATCAAGAACATCGTAGAGCTTGAAACCTTCAGGCTCACTCATTTAGAGTCTGACTACTTAATTGTCGTAGAGGGGAAAAAAGCGCAAGATCTCTTGCAGCCTTTTGAAAAAGAGCATGTTTCATAAAAAGGAGCAGCCCTCAGGCCGCTCTTTTTGTTAGATCCACTCTTTCGTCAACCACACTTGTTTTGAAGCTGCATCCATTTTCACTTGTGCCCCAATTGGCATCGTAATCATCGGGTGCGTATGGGCACAGTCAAAATCTGCGATGAGCGGTCTCTTTGTCTCTCCAAGCACCTCAAGTAAAATCTCGTAAGGTTCTTTTCCCGTTCCCTCATCATCAAACAGCTCATGTTTTCCCAAAAGAATACCTGATACTCGCTCAAACACTCCATTTACTTTCAATAAAGAGAAGTTTTTTTCTACAACCGAAGCGGTTTTCATGCAATCTTCAATGAGGAGAATGTCTCCTGTTTGGATCGCTGGCATGAACTCACTGCCCCATATGCCGTACATTGCATTCAGGTTCCCGCCGATCAACCTGCCTTCTGCCCGTCCTTCTATGACGCACAGCCAATCGTTCGGACGCTGCTCTTTATCACGCGTCTTTTCTTCCCAATTGATTCGTTCATCCGTCCAAAAAGGTGGTTTTTTGATCTGATAAGGAATGGGTTGAGGATGCATCAGGATGTCTTCGAACGACTGATACGTATAAGCGACGAACGGTTCAAACTCTCCAAAAGATGGGACAAGCGCCGGTCCGTAGAATACAGGCAGTCCCGTTCTTTCGTAAGCGGCTAAAAGAATCGCTGTCGCATCTGAATAACCGATCATGATCTTCGGATGTTGATTCAGCAGCTCAAAATCAAGATAAGGGAGCAAACTATTTGAATTTGTCCCGCCAATCATTGACATGACGCACGCCAAGTCTTCCCTAGCCATTAGCTCATTCAGCTCATCTGCTCGTTCTTGAATTGTACCTGAACGGTAGTGATCCTCTTTCCCTGTTAATGATCCTGGTACCACAATGAAACCTTTTTGCTCAAGCCACTTCTTCGCCCGCTCATACCTAAGAGGCGAGGTCGCTGATGCTGGACTTGAAGGTGAAAAAATACCGATCTTATCGCCTTTTTGTAATCGCCGAAGCCTCTTCATTCCATCAGATCCTTCCTACACGAGTTTTTTCTATCCTAACAAAAAAAGCCCCTTATCAAAAGGGCTTAATCTTTAATGACCAAACTGCGCTTCGTGCAGTCTGCTATATACGCCGCCCATTTGAATTAAATCTTGGTGGCGGCCTTGTTCTTCAATGCCTTCCTCTGTTACGACAATGATACGATCGGCGTGTTTAATTGTTGCAAGGCGGTGGGCTATGACGAGCGTTGTCCTGCCGACAGCTAGTTCACTCAGTGCATCCTGTATGGCTTTTTCTGTTTCTGTATCAAGTGCTGACGTGGCTTCATCTAGAATGAGAATGGACGGGTTTTTCAGGAACATCCGCGCAATCGACAGACGCTGCTTTTGACCGCCTGACAGTTTGACGCCGCGCTCACCTATGACGGTATTTAACCCTTCTGGGAAACGCTGTACGAGTTCCTCTAAATGCGCACTTCTTACAGCCTCCCAAATCTCTGCATCGCTGGCTTCTAAGTTGCCGTACGCAATGTTTTCACGAATGGTGCCTGAGAATAAAAAGACATCCTGCTGCACAATACCGATCTGCTGCCTTAAAGAAGACAATGTCATCGACTTTGTGCTTATACCATCAATCGTGATCTCCCCTTCATTCACATCATAAAAGCGAGGCAGCAGACTGCAAATGGTTGATTTCCCCGCTCCTGAAGGCCCGACAAACGCAACCGTTTCTCCTTGTTTAATCTTTAAATCGATATTATTCAGCACATGACTGTGTTCATCGTAGCCAAATGTTACGTTTCGATATTCAATTTCACCTTTTAGTCCGTGTACATCACGTGCTCCCTCTGTATCCTTCACATCCGGCTCTGTTTCTAGCAAATCGACATAGCTTTTAAAGCCCGCAATGCCTTTCGGATACATTTCAATGACCGTGTTGATTTTATCAATCGGTCTAAATAAAACATTTGTGATCAGAACAAACGCGATAAAGCCACCTGCCGTTAATTGACCTTGCAGGACAAACCATGTACCTGCGAGAAGGACAAACAGTGTCACAAGACGTGTGAGAATGTAACTGATCGATCCATTGACCGACATAATTTTATAGGAAAGAAGCTTCGCCTTTCGAAAACGGTTGTTGTTTTCAGCAAAACGTTTTTTCTCGAAATGTTCATTGGCAAAGGCTTGAACAAGACGAATGCCGCCGATATTGTTTTCAACCCTTGCATGAAAGTCTCCAATGTCATTGTTCAGCTGTGTAATCGCATGCGTCATTTTCTTATTAAAATGAAGGGCAAGCCAGATGATGACCGGCATGATCAGGAAGGTTAAAATGGCCAGCTGCCAGTTAATCATCAGCATGACTGCAAAGGCACCAAGAATCGTCATAATCGCTATAAACAAATCTTCAGGACCATGATGCGCCACTTCTCCAATGTACATGAGGTCGTTTGTCATCCGTGACATGAGCTTACCCGTTTTGTTGTTGTCAAAGAATTTAAAGGATAGGCGCTGAAAGTGATCAAACAGCTTCTTCCTCATATCTGTTTCAATATTGATGCCAAGCATATGGCCCCAATACGACACAATAAATTGCATAACCGAGCTGAGGGCATAAATGACAAACAGCGCAAATGCGGTCCAGACAATGACTGTCCAGTTCCCTGTTGGCAACAATGTATCAATAAAGTAGTTCACGATAAGCGGGAAACCCAGTTCCATTAATCCAACGGCGACAGCGCAAAAGAAATCTAAAAAGAACAGACCTCGATAGGGCCTGTAATAGGCGAAAAAGCGTTTTAGCATATGTAAAAGAACCTCATTTCCTCTATAATTGATAATCATTTTCAATTATAGAGGAATCCTCTTCAAAATACTAGATTAGGAAATGATTTCTTTGACTAGAAATCCTCATAGAACGCCAGAAAACAACCGAGCAAATGATTCCTTTAACCGTTCTTTTAAGCCTCTTTTATAAAAATGAACAGGTCCCATCTGCTCACATTCCATCATATCCTCCTCATAGTGTGCCATCAGCTGCTCAATGGGCTTTTTCGCGGCTGTAAAGACATTGACCTCAAAATTGAGCTGAAAGCTTCTCATATCCACATTTGCAGTGCCGACAGAGGCAAGTTCTCCATCTGCGATCATTACTTTTTGATGCATGAAGCCCTTTTGATAGTGATACACCTTGATGCCCTCTTTTAGAAGCTCAGAAAAATAGGATCGTGTGGCGTATTGTGTGAGAAAGCCGTCATTGATCTCCGGTACCATCACCCGGACATCCACCCCTCTTGTAGCAGCAATTTTCAATGCTGTACGAAGGGATTCATTAGGGACAAAATAAGGTGTCGCAATCCAGACAAATTGTTTCGCATTTGAGATGAGTGCATCATATAAATCACTCATACTTTCTTTCATATCGGGTCCAGTTGGTACAACCTGAATGACATCCTCTCCCGTCACAGGATGCGGCGTATGATATTTCGGATCATCAATTAATACTTCATCTGATACATACTCCCAGTCGAGCATAAAAACAGAGTGAAGGGTTTGGACAGCCTCACCCTTTAACATGGTATGCGTATCACGCCAAAAACCGATATTTTCATCACGTCCGACATATTCTTTTCCGACATTTAACCCGCCGACAAATCCTGTCTTCCCATCAATGATCACGATTTTGCGGTGATTTCGGAAATTGAATTTTTGATTAAAGAAACCATATTTTAAAGGCAGAAATGGAGCGACCTTGACCCCTGCCTGCTTCAAGCGTTTAATATCTTTTCGGGAGAAGCGAATGCTGCCAGCCGCATCATAGATGAAGCGAACCTCTACCCCTTCTTTCACTTTTTCTATCAGAATCTCCATCATCCGGTGCCCGAGGAAATCTGATTTGAACATGTAGTATTCTATATGGATGAACGATTTTGCCTTTTTTAATTCTTCAAAAATACGGGGAAACGTCTCCTCCCCATTTTTTAAAATGTCCATATCACTATTTGTGTTCACATGCATGCCTGTTGCTTTTTCTGTGTAATGAAAAAAAGTCCGCTGATTTTCGGTTAGACGCGATTCATCCGGCTTGCTCTCAAGCTCAGATATTCTGCGTAGTTTTTCACGGTTGTACATTCTCTTTGATTTGAATAAATGACCTTTCACATAGAGCTGTCCTGAGAACAAATAAAACATATAGCCAATGATCGGGAAAAAGATTAGCACATACATCCATAAGAGTGTGTGCTGTGATGTACGGTTCTCTAGCATGAGTGAGATGATACTAAATAAAATAATGGCGATATAAACCGCTGCGTACAACTGAACACTCCACGCTGGAACCGGCCACCAATACACCACATATGCCCCGAATATCATAAAATATAAAAATAAAAATTCCAGTCTCCTCTTTTTCACATTCTCCGCCCTCATTCGTTTCTGTCTTTTCTCTTCCATACCCTTTGCACAGCTTGTATGAAACGCACGACCTATGCCTTTCTTCTAGCTTTTACAGACTTGGACCATTTGATCCGATATAATGGATAAATATGTGATGGAAAGGAAGATTTGTTTATGTATACACCCTCTCCTTTAAAAAAGGGCAGCCATATTCGCGTCATTGCCCCAAGCCGAAGTGCCAGCATTTTATCAGAAGAAGGAATCGCTCAAGCAAAAAAGCGTTTAGAGATGTTAGGCTTCACCGTCTCTTTTGGACAACACGCGTTTGAATGTGATCTTCATTCCTCTTCATCTATTGAACACCGCTTGTCTGATTTGCATAAGGCGTTCACAGATGATGAAGTCGACGGTATTTTGACAGCCATTGGAGGCTTCAATTGCAATGAACTCTTGCCTTATATTGATTACGACTTGATTCGTCAGCACCCTAAAGTTCTTTGCGGCTACAGTGATATTACCGCACTCGCAAGCGCTATTACTGCAAAATGTGAGATGGTGACATACTCAGGCCCTCATTTCTCCAGCTTCCAAATGGAGCAAGGACAAGAGGAACAGACCGCTATGTTTCAAGCCTGCTTGATGAATGACGGTGAGTCTTTTGATGTGATCCCTTCGACAAAGTGGAGTGATGATGCGTGGTATCTTGATCAAGCGAACAGGCAATTTCATCCGACAAAATGGGGAATATATCAGGAAGGAACAGCTGAAGGCACCTTGTATGGCGGTAACCTTTGTACACTGAATTTACTGCAAGGGACGTCGTTTATGCCTCATATCAAGGATGCCATCTTATTTGTGGAGGATGATGATTTGGTTTTCCCTGAAATGTTCGCCAGAGACCTCACATCCCTCTTGCAGCATGCAGAATCAATCAAAGGACTGATCATCGGACGCTTTCAGAAGAAATCCGAGATGACAGAAGAACATTTAAGATTCATTCTAGATAAGCACCCAATGCTCAAACACATTCCAGTGATTTACGATGTCGATATTGGACATACGCAGCCGGTTTTCACCTTACCGATTGGTGGAAATGTAAAGCTAGCGTGTAAAGATGGAGACGTGAAGCTGCGCATTCATTCATAACTAATAAAGGCTAAAAAAGCACCCGAATAGGGACTGACCCCCGTTTTTGAGACAGGGATCAAAACACCTTTATACAGCCAATTGCCGATAGTTTATCGGTGATTGGTTGTTTAGTTTCGTTTGAATACGAATGTTGTTATAATAATAAATGTATTCTTTGACAGTGCGTTCTACGATGCTGGTCGTAGTGCGGTCAATCCTGTTAAGATAGAACGTTTCAGACTTTAGTGAGGAATGAAACGATTCGATGGAGGCATTATCAGCGGGCGTCCCTTTACGGGACATGCTCATGGTAATGCCTTTTATATGAACAGCTTTCTGATACTCGTAAGATGTATACACAGAACCTTGATCGCTATGTAACACGCAATTCTCAGGCAGTGCTGGGAGCTGATTAAGTGTGTTTAAGATAAAGTCTGTGTCCTGCTTATCACCAATCGTAAAAGCAATCACTTCTCCATTATATAAATCCAATATACTGGAAAGGTACAATTGTTTCTGTCCATAAGGCAAATACGTGATGTCCGTTACTAGTTTTTCAAGAGGGCGATCAGACTGAAAGTTCCGATCCAGTATATTACTGGCCACGGCATAGGGCTGCCCATTCTTCTTACGCTTTTTCATTTTAACCCGGCATTGCCACTGGTTTTTCTGCATGATGCGTTGAACAGTTTTATGGTTAATACGCATTCTCCTTTTTAGTATAGCTGTGATTTTTCGATAACCATATCGATATTTGTGCTTTCGGCACAACGTGCCGACCTGTTTCTCTAGTTGTCTTTTAGAATGATTCTGAGTCAGATCCTTTTTCCATCTATAATACGAAGTACGTAAGATGCCTAAATGGACACAGATGTCCTGTACCGTCATCGTTTTGCACAATTCTTCTACCAGTTTGATTGACGTTTCCTTATCAACTTCCTTTCCAATTCGTTGTACTTTTTTAAAACTTCATTCTGTTGACTCAAATAGCGATTTTCTGCCTGCAGTCTCTCTAATTCGGAAGAGTACTCGGGACCCTTTCCATAGGTATATTGTTTTCCAACAGGCTGTTCGAACCGGTGTGTATCCCCAGCTTTATGCCACCTCACCCATGTCTGAACCTGCGTCTTATTCTTGATATTCAATTTCTGCATGATCTCTTTCATAGGTACGCCTGCCAATCTCATTTCTACAGCCTTCTGTTTGACTTCAACCGGATAACTCACTCTTGTCCCCATAGAAAAAACACCTCCATGTTTTATTTCGGATCACAACGATCCATTTTCAAACTTGAAGGTGTTTTTTATTTGTCTCATCTTATGGGGTCAGTTCCATATGTGGTGCTTTTTTCTATGCCACCATCTTTTTTAAAAATTTTTTAGAAAAAGTGATCCAACCCTCCAACCCCTTCGTTAAGTAGATGTAAAAAGAAAAGAGAGGAGGCAAAAACATGTTCTCTGATGTACTTAACCAATTATTCGATTCTATCTCTAACATTATTAATACACTTGGATAATTCTAATTAACGCACACATACTACATGCTTACCGAAGGGAGGATGCACTCTATGTTTTCTGATGTACTTAGTCAATTATTCGATTCTATTTCTAACATTATTAATACGCTTGGGTAATGTTCAACATCCGCTGTCTCTAGTAGATAGCGGATGTTTTTATTTAACAGATTCTGAATGGCGCCATTTAAATAACTATAAGGAACCTTGTTTGATTATCATCAATTCAAAAGACCCTTTATGAACTGGTTTCTTTTAAACAATTCAAACAAGCCCAATTGGATGTTATGATCTATTTAAGGAATATACTAACTATATAAAGGAGATATAATGATAAAACGTTTGATTGGTTTGTTTTTTATTACTCTTTGTATTGTTGGATTAAGCTTCACTTCAAAAACTCTCACCCTTTCTGAAGAGGAATTAGATGAAAAGGTCATCCACGTATTGGACTCATTATGGGAAGAGCATGCATTGTTTAACTATCAAATGATCAAGACAGATCCCACAATTTCCATCGGCATCGATACTTCAAAAGATATGACAAGTTTGCAATCTATCTTAGAAAAGAAACTTCCTAAACAAGCATTAGAGGATTATGAAATTGAGATTTTTCAGAGAAATAAAAGTGATCTAAAAGCTGGATGAAAAACACGAAGAAACCCACTCTCGTTCCGAGCGGGTTTCTTCGTGTTCTTACATCTTTTCCGGAGCCGATACGCCAATTAGTTTTAATGCATTCGCAAGCGTAATTTGTGTTGCTTTCATGAGTGAAAGACGTGCTGTTGTTTTTGTTTCGTTTTCTACATCAATGACCTTCTCGGCATTGTAGAAGCTGTGAAGGGCTGATGCAAGGTCATAAATATAGTTCGTTACACGGTGCGGAATACGCTTTTCAGCTGCTTCTGCTACAACTTCTGGGAAGCTGCCAATGATTTTGAGAAGATCGTACTCTTTTTCCGATTGAATGTGAGAGAAATCTGCTTTTTCAAGGTTTGGCTCGTAGCCTTTTTCTTCCCCTTGACGCAGCATGCTGCAAATTCTCGCATGCGCATATTGTGCGTAGTACACAGGGTTATCGTTAGACGTAGATATCGCTAAGTCTAGGTCAAAGTCCATATGTGTTGCCGCACTTCTCATCGCGAAGAAATAACGAGTGGCATCTAGACCTACTTCTTCAATCAGATCACGCATGGTGACAGCTTTTCCTGTACGTTTACTCATCTTCATCTTTTCACCGTTTTTGTATAGGTGAACGAGCTGAATGATTTCTACTTCAAGCTTGCCAGCAGGATATCCAAGTGCTTGGATCGCCGCTTTCATTCGAGGGATATAGCCGTGATGGTCCGCTCCCCAAATGTTAATGAGCTGATCAAAGCCTCTGTCCAATTTGTCTTTATGGTATGCGATATCTGGAAGCAAGTAAGTGAAGCTGCCGTCTTTTTTAATGAGCACGCGGTCCTTGTCATCGCCAAAATCAGTTGAACGCAGCCACGTTGCGCCGTCTTCTTCAAAGACATAGCCTTTAGCGCGAAGGGTTTCCAGCGCTGGTTCGATTTTTCCGTTTTCATATAAAGAGGTTTCTGAATACCATACATCAAATGGGACACGGAAATTCTCAAGGTCTACACGTAATTTCTCTAATTCGTATTTTAAGCCGTATTCACGGAAGAACTTCATACGCTCTTCTTCTGGCTCATGCACGAAACGGTCACCAAATTCATCTGCCAGCTTTTGCCCGATGCCTTTGATGTCTTCTCCTCTATAGCCGTCTTCAGGCATCTCTTTTTCAAGACCGAGCGCCTCAAAGTAACGTACCTCTACAGATAAAGCAAGGTTATTGATCTGATTGCCTGCATCGTTGATATAGTATTCACGGCTCACTTCGAACCCTGCTTTATCAAGGATGTTGCAAAGAGAATCACCTACAGCTGCTCCGCGGGCATGTCCAAGGTGAAGGTCACCTGTTGGGTTGGCTGAGACGAATTCAACTTGCACCTTTTGGCCGCCGCCTGTATTCGTTTCACCATATGCCTCTTTTGCTTCAAGGACAGCTGGAATGAGCTTTGTTAAATACTGATTGTTCATATAAAAGTTAATGAACCCTGGACCTGCGATATCCAGTTTTTCAATAGAAGCTTTCCCTTTATCAAACGCTTTGACAATGTCCTCTGCGATTTGGCGAGGTGCTTTTTTTGCAATGCGGGCAAGCTGCATCGCCATGTTGGTGGAGTAATCACCGTGAGTTTTGTCTTTCGGCACTTCTAAAAGGACATCTGGTACCTGGCTTTCATCAGCAAGTCCTGCTTTGACGACTGCCGCAATGATTTCTTCTTTTAACGCATCTTTGACCTGTTCTGCGATATTCATGAACGTAAATCCTCCTTATACGAAATCGATAATGTATGTAAATGCTTTTGATCTTCCCCTGTCAGCATATCGTACGTAATGTGCAGCAGTCCCTTGTTCACATCCAGATCAATGCCATGTGTGTGTACATCAAGCTGTAGTGTACCGAATGGCATCGTGTAATGTGTGACGGTCGTTTCCCCAATGAGAAAGCGCTGCTTCATTTGAATGGCCCCTGATCTCATGACAAAAATTTCTTTTTCACTCATTTTCACAACGGTTTTTACTTGACCCATTTCATGTTCTTCATGGTAAGTGAGATACGTTTTGTCATTCTTTTCTTGATACGTTCCAGTCGTGCGGAATTCGATCGTTTCAGCCGGCTCCGTCTCTGGTTTCATCACTGACTTTACATGAATTGAAATTTGGTTTTGTGTCATTTTGCACTTCCTTTGCTAAGACCCGTTTAACTAAAATAGTATACCATATTCATGATCGCCTATCATACCATCATTTCTCTTCTTCACTGCGATTAAACTTCGTTTTTATCTTACGCCATCCCTTTAGAAAAAAAAGAAACAGGAAACTGACTAATACCACCAACACAGCCTTTACGCCCATGTCTTTTCTTTTGATTAAATAAAAAAGAGCTTGTACGCCTGAACTTGCCAAAAATACCTAAAAAAAATCAAATGGCACGATTTGTGCTCGCTTAAATATCACCTGCATGAATAACGCAATGGCCGTCAAATAGAAAAAGCCTCGATCTTGAAACAGCCCCAACATCTCTTCCTTTGCTTCCTTTTTCGAAGCAAAAACGGGCGGCGCAGCTGCGAGCTCTCGTTTCAGCGTGAGAAAACCCGCCGCTAACACACAAAAAGCGAGAAGCACCATCAATATAGAAGAAAACATGAACTGCCTCCTTTATTTTTTCCATGTAAAAAAAGAGCTTGTCCACATGAGATGACAAGCTCCTCTATCAAGGTGTTATTTCACAAATCCAAGCAGCATTTCGCGTAAAAGCTTGCTCGCTGTATTCGCTGTTTGGTCGGAATGATCGTATACAGGTGCTACCTCTACAAGGTCTGCACCGACTACTTGAACCTCAGATCCTGCAATGGCATGAATAGATGCAAGCAGCTCTTTTGATGTAATACCGCCAGCATCCACCGTGCCTGTACCAGGTGCATGAGCTGGGTCGAGTACATCAATGTCGATCGTCACATAAACTGGACGCCCCTTCAGCTTTGGCAATACTTGCTTCAACGGCTCCAACACTTCAAATTTAGAAATGTGCATGCCCGCTTCTTTTGCCCATTCAAATTCTTCCTTCATCCCAGAACGAATCCCAAAAGAGAACACATTCTCAGGTCCAATGAGTCCTGCTACTTTACGAATCGGTGTTGAATGAGACAGAGGCTCACCCTCGTATTCCTCACGAAGATCCGTATGTGCGTCCATATGGATAATCGCCAAATCAGGATATTTCTTATGCATCGCACGGAAAACCGGCCAAGACACAAGATGCTCGCCGCCCATTCCTAATGGAAACTTCCCTTTTTCTAAAATGCTGTCGACATACTCTTCAATTAAGTCCAAGCTTTTCTGAGCATTTCCAAAAGGAAGCGGAATGTCACCGGCATCAAAGAATGGCACCTCGTGTAGTTCACGATCTAAATAAGGGCTGTATTCCTCTAATCCAATCGAAACTTCACGAATACGGTTTGGGCCAAAACGTGAGCCTGGTCTATAACTGACGGTCCAATCCATCGGCATACCATATAAAATGACTTTTGCATCTTCCCATGTCGGATGACTTCCAATAAATACTTTTCCTGAATAAGCCTCTTCGAATCTCATGCAAGATTCCTCCTTTTACGCTTCAAAAAATGCGCAAACTGTTATTTGCGCATTTCCTCTTCGCTTGATTTATTTGATTAAGTCGCTCACAAATTTCGGCAGAACGAATGCCGCTTTGTGTAATTCTTTTGTGTAATATTTCGTGTCAATATCAAAGAAACGGCTGTCTTCTACAGCAAGTGGATCATATTTTTTTGAACCGATGGTAAATGTCCAAAGACCACTTGGATACGTTGGAATATTTGCTGTGTAAAGCTTCGTGATTGGGAAAATCTCTTTCACATCACGCTGTACATTTGTAATCAGCTCAGGTGTGAACCAAGGATTGTCCGTTTGTGCCACGAAAATACCGTCTTCTTTGAGTGCTTTTGAAATTCCTGCGTAAAATCCTTTAGAGAACAGGTTCACAGCTGGTCCAACTGGTTCAGTTGAGTCCACCATGATAACATCGTACTCATTGTCAGCTTCAGCAATATGCATAAAGCCGTCTCCAACTTTGACATCTACACGAGGATCGTCTAGTTTCCCAGCAATCGAAGGAAGGAATTTTTTCGAGTATTCGATGACTTTGCCATCAATATCAACAAGTGTCGCTTTTTTCACACTTGGATGCTTCAGGATTTCACGAATGACACCGCCGTCTCCTCCACCTACGACAAGAACATTTTCTGGGTTTGGATGAGTGAAAAGAGGAACATGTGCCACCATTTCGTGGTATACAAACTCATCTTTCTCAGACGTCATCACCATACCGTCTAAAAACAGCATATTGCCAAACTCTTCTGTTTCCACCATTTCTAAATGCTGAAAATCTGTTTGTTCTGTGTGAAGGGTTTTGTTCACCTTCAAAGTAATACCAAAATTCTTCGTTTGCTTCTCTGTATACCAAAGTTCGCTCATTGTCCATCTTCCTCTCATCCAATAATAAACAAACATCTATTGTTAGCGCCTTTAACGGCTATGACTATATCGATTGTCCAAGAAAAAAGTATAGTGGATTCATATCAAATTGTAAAGAACCGCATGACTTCTCTTCAATTTTAATGCACGCTCTTTCAATCATTTGTTTAAAACGGTTTTCTTTGTTCCATACTGATAAAAAACCGTCAAAATGGGGGCTTTGCATGGACACAATCATGAGTAATAAAAAAATCCGCATGACCGTGAAAACGATTCGAGCCTGTTTTTTTATTGGTTTGCTCGCTTTTCTATTTGCAGGCACTGTCTTTTTGACGATTCTTTTAATAGCCAAATGGCAAGGCGCCCCTTCTGTTCAAGTTCCCCAATCTACGACCATTTATGCAGCCGATGGTTCAAAGCTTGGAGAATCCAGCTTTGGAGAAAAGAGATATTGGGTGCCCTTAAAGGACATGTCCCCTTATATCAGGCAGGCAGCTGTAGCTGTTGAGGATAAAACCTTTTATGAGCATCATGGCTTTGATGTGAAACGGATGGCGGGTGCTGCAGTGGCTGATATTCGTGCCATGGCTAAGGTACAAGGCGCCAGCACGATCACCCAGCAATATGCACGAAATCTGTATTTAGATCATGATAAAACGTGGAAGCGGAAGTGGAATGAAGCCTTTTACACGATTCGCTTAGAGCAAAACTATACAAAAGATGAGATTTTAGAAGGATACTTGAACACCATTTATTATGGTCATGGAGCTTATGGCGTGGAAGCAGCGTCCCGTCTGTATTTCGGAAAAAAGGCAAAGAATTTGACCCTCGCTGAATCTGCCTTACTTGCCGGTATCCCAAAGGGCCCTTCTCTCTACTCCCCTTATGTGAATGAAGAGAAAGCCGGCGCAAGAAAGAATATGATTTTGAGGCACATGCAAGAGGACGGCATGATTACGAAAAAGGCAGCCGCTGAAGCCGCGAAAGAAAAACTGTCCTATCGCCCTTTGCAAAAGAAGCAGCTGCAAGCAAAGCAAGCCCCGTATTTTTATGATGATGTGATTCGTGAGTTGAAACAAAGCTTGGGGTTAACTGAGGAACAGATCGAAACCTATGGCCTTCATATCCAAACGACTTTAAATCCAGAGTTACAGAAAATTGCTGAGAAGACGTTAAAAAGCACAATCTATTCGAAATCAGACATCCAAATCGGCTTTACCGCTATCCATCCCCAAACTGGTCATGTACTCGCCCTCATTGGGGGAAGAGATTATGAGAAAAGTCCATTCAACCGGGTGACACAAGCGAAAAGACAGCCCGGTTCAACAATGAAGCCTCTTCTCTATTACATTGCCTTGCAAAATGGGTTTACACCAGCAACCGTCATGCGCAGTGAAGAAACGGTTTTTGAGCTCGATGATCAAGGAAGCGGCGCTGCTTATTCACCAAGCAATTATCATGGCTATTACGCCAATGACGGCATTACGATGCTTCAAGCCTTGGCGCTGTCTGATAATATTTATGCCGTGAAAACCCATCTATTTTTAGGAATGGAGCAGCTTGTACGTGCTGGCAAAACATTTGGCATCAACGAAAAACTAGATCAGGTGCCATCACTTGCCCTAGGCACGTCTCCTATCAAACCAATTGAAATGACCAATGCTTACGCAATGCTTGTCAATGGCGGAAAACGAGTCAAACCCACCTTTATTACAAAAGTAACGGATGCTAAAGGCAACGTGCTTTTTGAAGAAAAACAAAAACGAGAGCAAGTCTTAGATGAAAAGGCAGCCTTTGTCACCACCGACATGATGTCAGGAATGTTCAATGATCAGCTAAACGGCTATACGAGTGTCACAGGCCGCACCATTATGAAGGATCTCACGCGAACATACGGAGGAAAATCGGGAACGACAGGAGCCGACAGCTGGATGATCGGCTTTTCTCCCCAGCTCGTCACAGGTGTGTGGACGGGCTATGATAAAGGGCGTACCATTGACTCGGTCGAAGAAACAGCCTATGCAAAAAAGATATGGGCATCCTTTATGGAATCAGCCCTCTCCAAACAGCCAGCGTCCTCCTTCATGCCGCCAGACGGCGTAAAAGGTGTGTATATCAATCCAAAAACCGGCGATCTCGCAGGCCCAGGATGTGAATCAAAGGTATTCACCTATTTTATAGAAGGAACAGAGCCGACAGGTGTGTGCTACGGCGCTGAGAATAAATCTTCTGAGCAAGATCCGGTTCAAGATCAAAAGCCAAAGAAATGGTGGGAAAAGTGGCTGAAACGTTAAAAAGGACATGAAAAACCCCGAGATCTGCATCTCGGGATTCTCCATGTCCTAGCTTTAACACCAGTTTACTCAAAAATCAGCTGGAATTGGTAGCAATTCGCCATTCTTCACAAAAATTTCACAATTATTCAGGGACAGCCAATCCTTCTTTTAATTCATCTGTAGATGCTTCCCATAGTGCTTCATTATGACTCTTCAAGAAATCAGCCAGCACCTTTTTCGATACATCATCCATATGACTGACGACGATATTTCGCTTCATTGATTTATCCATGAAATTCACATGCTCTGGAAGCGACTTATACCCGCGGCGGATTGAACGGTCGACGGTCATTTCGCAAGCCGTCACACCCGCATAATAAGGACCTTCTTCTCTGCGGTCAATGGTCACCCATACGAGCCAATACGGCTTTCCGTTCGGTACCTCTTCTTTTGTTTTCAAGAATTTAATTCCTTTTTCCACGGCACTTCTTGCATGCATCGCACCAATATCAATGACAGCTTCCTTTTCCTCTACGTCAATGATCACCGGCGAAATGTTATCTAGGCTGAGCGCACCAGCTCCAAAGCCTCCGTGTCCGTCGGTTGCATCTGTTTTTTTAATGATGTTAAAACCAATTGGTTTCTTCTTTTTACCTTCCATTCATTAAACCTCCTAAAGCAGCGGCTTCAAAATAAGATTAAACCATTGAATGATTTGATCCCGCATTCCGATCAATGGACCAAAAACAAACTGTCCTAGCGGCGTGATCACGAATATGAGAAAAATAATGATCCCATATTGTTCGAATTGCGTCATTTTCGCCCGGATACGGGGGCTGACGACGTCCTCAATAATACGATACCCATCCAGCGGCGGAAGTGGCAATAAGTTAAATAGGAACAAAATGACGTTCAAGTTAATAAATATCCGGAAGAAATGATCAACTCCCGGCTCAAAGCGCATGAGCGACTCCCCGCCAAACTTCTGAAGAAGCACGTACACGAAAAAGCATAGAAACGCCAACACTAAGTTACTTAAAGGGCCAGCAATCGAGACGCAGATTCCTGCTAAGCGCGGGTTTTTAAAATGGTAACGATTCACCGGTACAGGTCTCGCCCAGCCAAACCCGGCGACAAAGATCAAAATCGTCCCAAATACATCGAGATGCTTCAGTGGATTTAATGTGAGTCTCCCTTGGTTCTTAGCTGTCGGGTCGCCGAAACGATACGCAACATATGCATGCGCCAGCTCGTGCATCGTAAATGCAACAACAAGCGTAATGGCGACATATGGAATGAGTTCTAATGGATACACAAGAAATTGGTTCAAAGGCATGAATCCCTCTTTCTTTCTATACAATGATTTACTTCATTCAGTATACTATAAGAAGTCCCTTAAACTAAAGGGAAGCGTAGCATGAAAGGAAAAAGGAGGTTTTCGCATTGCCGATTGTCACCGTACAAATGCTTGAAGGAAGAACAGACGAGCAGAAAAGAGCTCTTGTGGAGAAAGTCACTGATGCTGTTGTTGAAACAACAGGCGCAGGTGCAGAAAAAGTCTCTGTTATTATTGAAGAAATGAAAAAAGAACACTATGCCGTAGCAGGAAAGCGAATGAGCGACCTGTAAGCATAAAAAAAGGACAAGCACATAGGTGTTTGTCCTTTTTTCTCTTATTTTATCTGTACCACGCTTTGTTACGGTTCACTTGATTTTTATGAGCCGCATCAAAGAAATCGACTGTGTAGGAATAATCATAATTCATTAAGCAGACAATGCCGCTGCCTTGAGGGTCATGCGGTAAGCCAAAGTTATGGCCGTATTCATGCGTAGCCGCTTTTGCTGTATTCGCTGTTCCTTGATCAAGGTTGACGGCGAATGCACTTCCGCGCGGTGCACTATTGTATACATAAGCGATTCCGCCCGCATCAAAGTTTGGATTTGCTGTAAATCCAGTGACAAAATCGTATCCTCTGCCATCAAAGCTGCGCGAAAGGTTAGATAAGATTTGCTCTGCATTTGATCCAGAAGATGTCCAAGATCCTACTGCTTGTACGACAAAGTCCACATCATGATCACGGTTAAAGGTGACGTCCGCTTGCTCGATGATGCTGACAATTCTCGTCTGCCAGTCACTATATTTCGCACGATACTGCGCATCTGCTACAGCATAGACCGTTACTTTTTGACTGCCTGTACTTGCCTTTGTTGAAATAGAATCTCCTGTATTCGCCTTAAAGGTTCTAGAGCCTACCTGCTTACCAGACTCATCTAATACCTTTGTTGTCACATCTCGTTCAATTGGAGATGCTTTCGTCAAATCTTTAAAATCGTTTGCCTTTGGCAACCCCTCACCAATATGTGTTTCGAACGGCGCATGACCATGATCATGCCCATGACCAGCACTCGCGACTGGTGCTGAAGCTGAACTTACTCCCGGTAACAAACTACCTACCAATAAAAATGACAAAAAGACTGAACGCTTTTTCATTCCTATCCCTCCTTTGATTTTCACAAAGTTATATATTCACTGAAAATTCACTTTTTTCCTTCTATTCAGTCAAAAACAGGGAATTAGATACACAGGAAGAAAGTCGAAATACGTCATATTCACTAATTTTCCGGATCCTTCAGCACACATTTCATCGAAAAATAGCGCTTTTGGTCTAGGTCTTACAAAACAAAAAAAAGCCCTAAATGCTGGGCTTTTGCGAAACTAGTTCAATTCCTTCAACTGACCAATATAAGCAAGAGCATCCTCAAATTCTTCGTCCGTATAGCGCTGCTTGCTTTTAATGGTGAAGACCTTTTCCTTTACCTCATCTTCTGGCAGATCATCAAAGTATAAAATCGTAGAGACGAGCTCTAGGAAACGAGACGACTGCTCGTTCATCTGCTTCGTCAGCACTTTGAGGTCAGGCATGTCCACTTCACACTGATCGAGAAACTCTTTCCCATTGTCCGTCAGCGAATAGCGATATTGATAGTATCCGCCTTTTTTTTCCTTCATTTCGTCCAAGAATCCAAGGTTGCACAGCTCTTCAATTCTGAGCGTCAACTCCTCTGAATAGGGGCCATAAAAGTGAAAATCGTATTTCTCGTAAAAAGGCAAATCTAGCTTTTTTGCTATGTAAATCATCTTTTGCAGCTTCTTCCGTCCAACGATTTCCCCGGATTCAGAGAATACCTTCATCAACTTTGCATGCTCTTTCAACAAATTCCCGACATCTCCTTTTTCAGTACTTCCTTATCCCAATCCAAGCAGCTTCATGATTGCCTTCTTTTCTTCAGCTTTTTCCGACATATCTACAATTAAGTCCATCGGGAAATAAAGTTTATGATCGGTTCTTCGTTTACCGGAAATGGCATCAACAATATCTGACTGTCTCGACAGCTCTTTAATATGACCACTTTGCGTCAAAAGGTGGATCGGCAGTCTCTCTTCTTCCTCCCCTGGTCTGTAGAAGTCGTATGGCAAGTCAGAGGAAGAGTCGACGACTAAATAATAGTCAGGATCAATGCCTGCCTCCTTAAACAAGGCGGTCAGCTTGAAATATTTCGTCATTTCTTCATTCGGATTAAACTCTGTATATTGGAACAATCGGCGGTTCATAAAACGGCGGCACAAATCAGCCAGCACATGATCTTCTTCGTCTTCCCACGCCTGAAAATAAAATAAGACAATGGATTCATCCAGTTTAATATAGTCCTCTGTGGTGACATTCCCCTCGAAAATCGAATAAAAATGAACAGGGGCATGTGTGAAAATATAGCCCGTTTCATGCAGCTCTTTTGCACGGTGGAGAATTTTCGTTAAAATGACTTCCGCACTGCGTGTCACTGGGTGGAAATAGACTTGCCAGTACATTTGATAGCGGCTCATAATATAATCCTCGACCGCATGCATCCCGCTCTGCTTCATCACAATCTGATCTTCTCTCGGACGCATCACGCGCAAAATACGCTCCATATCAAAATGGCCGTAGCTGACGCCTGTATAGTAGGCATCACGCTGCAAATAGTCCATACGGTCGGCATCAATTTGACTTGAGATCAAACTGACCACCTGTTTGTTTTGATACGTCTTGGCAATCACTTCCGCCACATGCTTCGGGAAATCATCACTCACCCGGCGAAGCACTTCATTGACTTCGGTTTGCCCTAAAATAATATCTCTTGTAAACGATTCATGATCTAAGTGGAAGACCTTTTCAAAGGAATGAGAAAATGGTCCATGTCCGAGGTCATGAAGCAAGGCCGCACTCAGGACAAGCTCGCGTTCTCCCTCATCCCATTCCGGCCGTCCTTTGAATACATCATCCACAATCCGTCTCACAATCTCATATACACCGAGTGAATGATTGAAA
This sequence comes from Bacillus sp. FSL R7-0672, assembly GCF_038601465.1. Taxonomy (NCBI): domain Bacteria; kingdom Bacillati; phylum Bacillota; class Bacilli; order Caryophanales; family Bacillaceae; genus Bacillus; species Bacillus sp. FSL R7-0672. The sequence continues at coordinate 3,366,194 of NZ_CP152010.1, forward strand.
CGGCTGTGTTCTGCACCATGAAACGTCAAATAAGTGGTTCCTAGCTGTTTAATTCGGCGCAGGCGCTGAAATTCTCTTGTTCCTATTAAATCCCATATTAATGCGTCCCGTACGTGAACATAACGGTGCACAGGATCTTTAAATACCTTTTCCTCAGATAATTTCCCTTTTGGATACGCCATCGTTTCGTCCCTCTTTTTTTAAGACGTGTTTCTATTATATCGGGTAACTTTTCCCGAAAACATCCTTGAATTTGCTCGTGAATGTGTTCTCAACCATTGCACGGACGTAAAAAGCCCGACCTGACAGGGGCGGACCTCTTTTTAGGTCGACTGAACACATTCAGTGACATTTATTTGACTTTTTTTTGAACCTTTTCGAGTAACTCATCTTCTGTTGGTGCGGATAATGGGCGATTGTTCACAAACGCAAAAGCCTTTTTTCGTCCTGGACCACAATAGGATTGACAGCCAATTTCAATTTTTGCATCAGGGTCAACCGATTTGAGTCGAGGCAGCAACGTCTTTAGGTTCGTCGCATCGCAATCGTCACATACGCGAAACTCATTAGCCATGGTCTTACGCTTCCTTTCAATGATGAACTTCATTTTATATGAAACAGTTGGACAACCAAGAGTCTTAATATACCACCCAACATTGTACATCGAAGCGGCTGGACTTGCAAGACGCATTGTAAACGCCGAAGCATGCTCACATAAAAGCTAGTATTTTCCACTATCCTTTTAGCAAACTTGTATAAACTTTCTTGAACTTGGCTAATCTAATACCATCAAATCATATGGGGGTTTAAACATGTCAAAACAAAGACAAGATGCTTGGTCAGAGGAAGATGATCTTCTTTTGGCAGAAACCGTCTTACGTCACGTCAGAGAGGGCAGCACACAGCTGAATGCGTTTGAAGAAGTAGGAGACAAGCTGAACCGTACCTCAGCGGCATGCGGTTTTAGATGGAATGCTGTTGTGAGGCATCAATATGAAAAAGCGTTAGCCCTTGCCAAAAAACAAAGAAAACAACGGATGCGCGCACTTGGCAATGGCCAGCCTGCAAAGAAACGATTACTCTATCAGCCGCAAGTAGAAGAAACAATCACGCAAGAGGAATTCTCACAGGAGCTGGAACCAGCGCAGGAGGAAACGTTTGCACCAGCATCTGAAACAGCCGAGCAGCTCCAGTTTGTAGACCAAAGCTACAATGAAGAGTTAGCTAGTTTATCACATTTATTGTCACAGGCTTCTCATGTCGTAGAGAAAAAGCCAGAAGCCAATCCTTTTAGGCAGCAACAGGATTTAACCATCGAAGATGTCATTGATTTCTTGCGCCGCTATGAAGGCGATGGACAGCAATCCTCTGCCTTACGCATGGAAAACAGCCGGTTAAAACGAGAAAACAACGAACTTTCACATAAAGTCACACAGCTAGAAGCAGAAGTGAAAAAGCTTGAAAAGGATCAACTCACCATTCAAGAAGATTATGAAACACTCGTCAAAATCATGAACCGTGCAAGAAAACTAGTTTTGTTTGAAGAGGACGACACTGCCGCTCCAACCTTTAAAATGGACCGGAACGGCAACCTCGAAAAAATGGCAGAATAACAAAAAGTGCTCCCCATCTGCGGGAAGCACTTTTTTAAATGCCCAAAAATAGCATCACACTAAATAGGACATTAATCAAAAAGACAAACATAAAAATATACCTGACTTGTCTCACCTGAAAATCACCAAATATAAAAATATAAAGACCTGCGATGCCAAGTGTCAGTACAGGCTGAAGAAACGGCACCAAAAGCGAAATGCCGTAGCCGGCTCCCATGATAACAGGAAGCCATAGTAAATAGAGGTAACTGCCGTTTTTGGATTTCAAGAAACCACTCCCTCTCTTTCTTCTATCTGCTTGATTTCAGGTTGAACAAATTTGAGTCCGACAATTGTGCGGCCGCGTCTTTTTGAAGTCCAAACGGCAATCGCCGGCTGATCTGTCAGAGATTCTGTGTCAATGGTGATCCGCACTTTCTCATGTAATTCAATGACAGCTTCAGACTCGATTTTGCACCCAGATACACTAATATCATGTATGACCAACGGCACCTTCTCTTCTAATCTGTCCTCATATGATAACGTGCCTGTCACACCTTTTAAAGGTTTTCTCACCCATTTGCGCCGTATAGCCTTTGGCACTTTGGCACTTTCTCTTACAAAGCGGAGAAATGTCCGAACAGCATAGGATTTTTTCTCACGATCCGTTATCGATACATGCTCTCGTGTGAATAGGAAGCGGATCAGTGATAGATACTCTGATTTTTGTGTGTCAGTAAAAGCAACACCAACCATCAGCTTGTCTTCCTCTGGATAGCTCCAGACCACGTCACACGCCACACTTTCATCCTCTGTAAAGAATAATTGCTTTTGTCCTTGATAAAGAGAAGGAGCTTGATCCAATGGAATGGATAGACGCGCACCTGAATCACTCATATCTAGTAGAAAACAAGCAATCGACTCATCTTGATGATCAGAATGAAGCTGTCCCTCTTTTTCAATGACAAACCGCTCTGATTTTCGATAACGCGGACGGTCAAACGCCACAAGCAGTGCCATGAATAGACCTGCACCGTTATACATCACCCAAAAAATATTAATCAACGTGAGGTCAGCATTCATCGTCCCATTTACCTTCACATCGTATCCTATTTTCACTAGGACAAGCAATGAGAGCAGCAAAAAGATCAAATGGGGAATCATCGTTTTCAAATGAAAGTGTCTTTTGTCCGTTTGAATTCCCTTTGGTGTGACAAGAAATTCCACTCTCTTTTTGAAAAACAGCTCACTTAAAGCTACACCAGCCAGGTGGAATGCCATAGAGCTTTCATAAATATGACTCCAAAACATACTTCTTTTTTGATTCGACACTAGTTTAAATGCTAAATAGGAACTAAAAAACGCCGGTAGCCAGAACATGAAAATGGACTGGAAATCTGCCCAGAAACTTTGAATACCAAACAATAAAAACAAAATCGGCGTGAGAATGTAAATCATTTTAAACAAACCGTTAAACCAATACACAATACCATCTAAATAAAGAACTCGCTGCATAAGCGTTAAGCCACGAACCTTCAAAGGATTAAACTTACGGGCACACTGAATGTTCCCTCTCGACCACCGATCTCTCTGCTTTAACAGATCCAGCCAGCTTTCAGGTGCCAGACCGACGGCTAATACTTCTCCGACAGACACAGATTTGAACTTTCCTTGGAGTAGCATTCCTGTCGCCATGTCTTCTGTAATCACCCCAGTAGCAAATCCGCCAATTTCATCTAAGGCGATTCTTCTAAAGACAGTATTACTACCGACATACATCACAGCATTAAACCGATCCTTACCAGCTTGGAGGGTTTGCATGAAGAAGTCCTGCTCATTTGGAATTCGATCCTTCGAGAACATATTATATTGGAAAGGATCTTCGTTATAAAACGCCTGTGGAACTTGAACAAACGCCGTCGCTCCATCATGAAAGTAAGGCACTGTTTTTTCTAAAAACGAAGGAAGGGGGACCATATCCGCATCAAGTGTGAGAATCAGCTCCCCATTCGTTTGAGACATCGCATGGTTTAAGTTACCCGCCTTCGCAAACTGGTTATCTGTTCTTGTCAGATAATGAACACCAAACTCAGAAGCAAGCTGCTCTACAGACGCCCGCTTGCCATCATCACATAAATAAATGTGGACTTTGTCCTTTGGATAAGAGAGATTCACACAACCTGCAACAGTGCGTTTCAGCACTTCAATTGGTTCATTATATGTAGCTATGAAAATATCAACTGTTGGCAGCCTGTCAAGATCACTGATCATGACTTGTTTCCGATTGGAAGGCTTCCAAACAAGTGTATAAAACACAAGCAGCTGTAAAAACCCAATGCATTCACAGGCAACAAGCAAAATACCCATCACAATATTAAAAGTACCTTCATGCGGCAGTGTAAAGAAAAGACGCCAGCAAATATAAGCGGCATTTGTTAACACACAGAGCACAATGATGATTTTTTTAACAGTAGTGGCCACCGGCTGAATACGATACATTACATACAACACAGATAAAACACAAAGCATAAACAGCGGGTAATACGTGGTGAATAATGACAATACATTTTCCTTCTTTCTTACGCCATAAATGACTATCGCATATAAAACTACATAACGAAGGAGGGGATTCTTTCATTACAGTGCCCCTCCGTTTCTATTTGACTATCGTAAATGGTTTATTTCCACAATTTGTCTAACTGATTTGAATAAAAATCAATAGCTTTTCGATAATTCAAAATAGTAGGATCTGTTGTCGTTTCAGTTAAACAGTTCAGTAATATTTCCATTGCTTTCTTATGTTCCTTCAAATTATACAAAGTCATGGCATAGAACGTTTGAATGGCCTTGTTATCAGGATAAGCTTCTATCCCTTTTAGGAATATCTGCTTGGACTTTTCATATTCTCCTAAGGTTCTGTATGTACTTCCTAACCCTAGTAAAGCATCTTCCAGTTCCCCTGAAGACAACCCTAACTCGATGGCCTTTTCATAAAAAAAGACAGCTTGCCTTTCCTCTCCTAACAAATCATAACTCCATGCACATTGATAATGAATAGAGGCATCGTCTGGATACTCCTCTACAAGATGAGTGAGCATTTCATTTGATTCTAGATGGTGTCCACTTTTTCGAAGTTCAATGGCTTTCTCAAGCTTTGTTTCCATCACTTCACCTCTATGCTTTTTAAGATTAAAAGACTGATGTTTACGAAAACACCTTTTCATTCCGCTCAATCATCCGCGTCATGTTTTTTTCAAATTCAAGCTGTTCTTCTGCGTTTAGTCCTGACGCTGTCAGCTGATCACTGAGCGTTTGAAGCTCTTCTAGTAAAAGACGCATAAGAAGCGCACAATCAATTGGTTCTCCAGTTAATTCTGATAAAGACGCCATCGTATCAGGTTGTATATCAGGAAATACTGCCTTCACTTCTTCTCGTTTGTCTTTTAAGGCGGCGTCATAAAAACGGCGGATTAAGTCGGCACGTTCCCGCCCGCTTCCATCTGCACACAAATAAATTTGCACAGCAACTCCACCGCGTAATCTACGCTGAGAAATGCCTGCAAATTTCTTTCCATTGATGCTTAGATCATAACTGCCAGGACAATAAGAGCCGACAATCTCATAGGCTTCAATGTCCACCTCATACTTAGACAGCATCCGGCGGACCAATTCCACCATCGCATCATACCCGCGGTCAATATCAATGCCCTTCTTTTGTTCCGCAAAGATTAACGACACATTTAAGACACCTTCATCCAGCACCACAGCAAGACCGCCTGAATTGCGCACAATCACACGATAGCCCTCTTCCTCAAGCAGCTTCACACCATCTTGAAGAAATGGAAGCCTTGTATCCTGAATTCCAAGCACAATTGTATTGTGATGCACCCAAGAACGCGCAGTCGCTGGTGAGAGTCCCTTCCCGACCGACGCACAAAGCGTATCATCCATCGCAAAGGATTGCTTCGGGTCCACATAAAGACCAAGGCTCGATTGATCTATGATTCGCCATTTCGGCTGTGTCAGTAACTCAATAGGTTCATTTTTCATGTCCTGCATATCCTCTCGTTCATAAACTGTGTTTATTATAACATGGGATGAATGGAGGGAGAATGAGAGAGACTTGGTGATGTGGAAAAAGGTCGGTTCACAGTTGAAACTATCATTCATGACTAAAAAGACTCCTGCCAAGGGCAGAAGTCTCTGAACTTATGTTAAAGGTTGGCACCATTGGTCTCTATATTTTGTTGATACCAATAAAAACTGTCTTTTTTTATTCTTCTTAAATCTTTAAGATCTGTTTCATCACGGTTAATATAAATCAAACCGTATCGCTTTTTAAACCCGCTTCCTGTACTAACGACATCAAGTAAAGTCCACACATGGTAGCCGATAATAGGAACACCGTCTTTAATCGCTAGTTTCATCTGAGACAAATGGTCCTTCAAATATTGAATTCGATAGTCATCTCTAACTTTCGAATCGTCTTCTAGTACATCAGCTGTTCCCATCCCATTTTCTGTCACCATCAATGGAAGTCTATACCTGTCGTATAACGTGTTAAAAGCGAACCGGAACCCCTTCGGATCAATTTGCCAACCATACTCAGTGGCATCTAGATAAGGATTTTTTACATATCTGAAACGGCCCGGTACAACAAGATTTAAGATATTAACATAATCGGTATTTTCCACATCTTGCGGACAATATTCAGCTGCAAATGTTAAATAATAATTAAAAGCCAAAAAGTCGGGTTTGTTCGCCTTAATGACTTCCATGTCCCCTTCTTTGATATCCGGCTGCCAATTATGTTCACATAAATAGTCCCAATAATACTTCGGATACTCTCCAAACACATGAACATCTGCTAAATAATGATTGTAAAGGTTATCTGCATCACGAGCTGCCAAAACGTCCTCTGGTTTACTAGTTGCAGGATAAGAAGGAAGATAAGCAAATGCCGGCCCAACTTTTGCGTGCGGACAAATTTCACGACAGGCGGCGATAGCACGGTGTGTTGCTACAAACATATGATGATTCATTTGGTGCCGAATTTGTTCACGTTTTAAAGGATCTTTTTCCTTAATTCCAATAAGTTTTTCTTTTCTAAGCATCAAATTCTGTTCATTTATGACTAGCCAGTAATTTACTTTCTCTCCTAATTCGGTTAGAAGAATACGTGCATACCTTTCAAAGTCTTCTACACATTGATAGGAATGCCAGCCATCATATTGGTCAATCAGTGCTTGAGGTAAATCAAAATGATACATTGTCGGTATAGGTTCAATTCCATTTTTAACCAATTCATTAATTAGTTTCTTGTAAAAATTTAGACCTAATTGATTAGGCTCTTCATCATTTCCATTAGGAAAGATTCTTGTCCATGCGATGGAAAAACGATATGATTTTAAGCCTAATTCAACCATTAAAGCGACATCTTCAACCATACGATGATAAAAGTCACTTGCTACTTTTGTGTCAGCTTTTGTCGTTGATGACTCTAATGATTGCATATCAGCAATGGATAAACCTTTTCCATCTTCATTATACGCTCCCTCCACTTGAAAGGCAGATGTAGACGCTCCCCAGAGGAATTCTTTTGGAAATTCATTCAATTTCTTCATATCATCATATGCTCCTTTTTATTATTCAACTCAAGGTCATTACTTCTTCTCCGACCGCTATATTCGTTTTATTGCTGATTCTCATTGTTCTAGAAATCTCTTGACTATTCGTTATAACAATAGGAGTGGTGCTGTCGTATCCTGCTTTGATGATTTCTTCCAAATCAAATTCTAGCAGCACATCACCTTTCTGCACCTCCTGCTCAGGTTTTACCTTAACTGAGAAATGTTTTCCCTGTAAGTTAACCGTCTCAATACCAACATGCATCAATATTTCAGCCCCATTATGACTTCGTAATCCGATGGCATGACCAGTTGGAAAAACTGTTGCAACAACCCCCTCAACAGGCGCATATAGTTTACCTTCAGAAGGAATAATAGCAAATCCATCACCCATAGACTTGGAAGAGAAGACTGGATCATTCACCTTTTCAAGAGAAATTAAACTTCCAGACAGCGGAGCCACAAGTGTTTCCTTTTCTGTACTTTCATGATGACTAGTTGTTTTTGACTCTTTCTGCTGATTCACTTCAGCACGGCCTCCCTGTTCTTCGAAACCAAAAAGAATGGTTAACAGCAAAGAGATAAGGAAAGCAACAGTGATACCGATTAACAGCCCAATGAAACCATCCCCGAAGAATATAGGAAGAGTCATTAAACCTGGAGATGCGGCAGCGATTGCTCTTGATCCAGCAATACCCGTTATAATACCGCCTATTGCACCTCCTATCACGGCAGCAATCATAGGTTTTTTATATTTAAGTGTGAAACCATAAATCGCAGGTTCTGTAATACCAAATAGAGCCGTTAAAGAGGCTGTACCAGCTAACGATTTTTGTTTTTTATCTTTTAATTTAAAAAAGATACCTAAAGCTGCCCCAGCTTGTGCAAAATTTGCCGCAGCTGAAAACACAAAGATTGTTGTTTGACCAGATCGTGCAATATCATTAATTCCAACCGGTACTAAAACTTTGTGAAGTCCAAAAATAACCAGGATCGCCCACGTTCCACCCAAAAAGGCGCCAGCAACAGCAGGGCTTAAGTGATACATAAAGGCATAAGAACTAGATAGTAGGTATCCAAGATAATTACCAACAGGACCAAATACGATCAAAGTGAGAGGAACAATAATGGCTAAACTTAAAGCCGGAACAACTAATATTTTGATTACATCTGGCGTCACTCGCTTTAGGAACTTTTCTAATTTAGAAAGAACCCATATAGCTATAATAATAGGAATAACCGTTGAAGAATAAACACCTGGCAGAACTGGAACTGTAAAAAATGTGATTGATTCCCCACTTGCCATTAATGTTACAAGGTCTGGATATAGTAGAGCTGCTCCGATGATAACAGATATGATCGTATCAGCTTTAAACTTCCTTGATGCCGTAAGCGCTATCACAATTGGTAGAAAATAAAAAACACTGTCTGCTGCTGCATTTAAAATTCTATATGAACCTTCTTGATTATTGAGTACGCCTGTTGTACTAAGAATGACAAGAATTCCTTTAATAATACCTGCTCCAGCTAAAGCCCCTATGATTGGTGTAAATATACCTGAAATAATATCAACAGCTTGATTGAAACGGTTTTTAAATCCTTTTCGTTGTTCTTGATGTGGAGTCGTTTCTTCTTGAAAATCTCCTGTGGTCAATTGATTTAACTCGTCATGTACTTCTGATACTGAACTACCAATCACAACTTGAAATTCTCCGCCCCCCTGAACCACTTGAATGACACCTTCAAGTGAAGATACCTGATCTTTAGAAGCCTTACGATTATCTTTTAAACGTAGTCTCAGCCGGGTGGAACAATGATAAAAGGATTGAATATTTTCCTGACCACCAACTCGTTCTAGTATCTGTGCAGCCAACTTTTTATGATCCATAAAAAGATCCCCTTTACTATTCAAAATGATAAAAATAGTTAATATTACCTAAATAACCCATACTTTCCTATCGATTTCTACCTCTCTTTAGAATCAGAAAGCGTTAACATACATTGATTATAAAAAACTTATTTTTATAAAGAAAATACAATATATGAATAAGCCCATAACCTATAAGTTATGGGCTTATTCACTAAGTTGATTAAATTTACCAATTTCTTTTATACAAAGTTGTACAGATTTTCGGAGAGGTTTATCTTTTGAATAAATAATCCCAATTTTCCTATGAAGCGTAGGGGTAAAGGAGATGGTTTGAAGTGTTTCTGGTAAATATTCAAAGGATTTTCGAGACAGGATGGCAATGCCTAACCCACCTTTCACCATGCTCAAGGCAGTGTTGACACTATCAACAATATGGCTAATGTTCAGTTCTAAGTGATGCTGCCGAAATGCTTCAATCGTTGATTTTTCAAATCCATGACCACAAAGTATGATTTGCTCATCAACTACTTCTTCCATTTTCACTTCCTCACCTTCTTCCAAAGGATGAGGAGTGGGAGCAACAATCACCATCTCTTCCTCGAATAGAAAGATCGATTGATGGTCTTCTTCAGTGATGATGGTGATTCCAAAATCAACAGAACCATCCATAACCAATTCTTTTATTTTATTAACACTGCCTTCTGTAAAAGACAATTGAATGGATGGGTCATGCTCTTTAAAATACGAAATTAATTTTGGCATATATACGGAGGTGATACTTGGGAAACCACTAATATGTATCACGTCGGCTTTATTTTCGGTGAACAATCTCACTTCATGTTCAATGGACTCATATTGTTTAATCAATTCTTTTGCGTAGGGAACGACTTTCCTGCCTATTTCAGTGATTTCGAGCCCCTTCTTCTTATCTCTTATAAATAAAGAAACACCAAGGGTTCGCTCAAGACCAGAAATCGCATGACTGACTGCAGGCTGACTTATATGTAGGATTTCACTAGCTTTTGTGAAATTTTTCTCTTCCACTACCTTAAGAAAGATATATAATTGCGTGATTGTCATATATGATCACCTCTGTCCCCTAATTTATTAAGATCATAACATATCAGTTATGGAATAATAATAAAGATTCATTTCTCAAGCCATTTTATTCCCATTATAATTCAACTTATCTTTAATTAATACGCCGTGATAAAAACATGGAGGTGTTGTGTTGCTTAAATCTTTTTTTAAATACGTTCCTTTGATAATTGGTGTAACCTTATTAGGAAAGAAAGATTACGAAGAGTGGAAAAAGCTTGGAAAAGGTGGAGTTCCTTATAACGTTTATGGTTGGTTGCTAGTAACTTACTACCGCTTTTATAAACGGAACCCTATCAAAACAGATATCTATAATGACAGATTGAATACTAGAGAAGATTCTGTTCGTTTAGGTGAAGTAGAAAAGCGCAAAGGCCCTCGTCCAAAAATCGGGAAACATCCTGTACCACATAGACAATTGGACCAATTGGACAGCGAACCAGGAACAAGGGAACTGCTTGATGAAGTATTTAATGAATATGTTCAATCACATACTCAATGTGTTCACTATGAGAAAAGTTTCTTTGAAAAAAGAAATGATGCGATTACACTCATTAACAAAAATGCTGGGGTAACACTTGCCAAGGAAACCGAAGGAGAAATTGCACACATACATCCTTCTGACGGATCTATGCATATGGTGTTCAGTCCAAGTGATGCAAAAAAAGTAATCGAACAAGGCTGGGGAGAACGTCACCCTCTAGCAGGGGTTAAATTAAATCTGCCAGATACTTATCTCATGATATATACCCCTCGTAACAAATCAGAAGTGTTAGTGGTCAAACAACTATTAAATGCTGCGGTTGCTCATATGTCTGCTGGATGTACTTGCAGTACAAATAAGGAGGAAATTAAATGAAACTAGGTCATTTTATAAAAAATAATGAACGATTCATTGGCTACAAATCAGAAGATGGGATTATAAATGTAAATGAAGCTGCAAAACAAAAAGGTCTTCCGCTTCCAGAGTCAATTGATACATTAATTCGCTCTGGTGAACAAGGCAGAGAACAACTTCATCATGTTCTTGAAGCAATTAGTGACCCATCTCTCTATCTTGTAAAAGAACAGGACATTACATTTGATTCAGTAGTCATCAACCCTGAAAAAATTCTATGTGTCGGCCTAAACTACATGCCTCACGTGGAAGAAGCAGATATGGCGATTCCAGACTCTCCAGTTCTGTTTAGCAAATTTAACAATACGTTAGCGGGACATCAACAAGAGATTCCACTGCCTAAAACTGCTGAGAAATATGACTATGAAGCAGAATTGGTGATGATTGTTGGTAAAGAAGCTCGGGATGTCTCAGAAGAAGAAGCGCTGTCATATATTTATGGATATTGTGTCGGTAATGATGTATCTGCACGCGACCTTCAAATGAAATCTGGTCAATGGCTTCTTGGAAAAACACTTGACGCATTTGCACCGATCGGTCCTTATCTGGTGACAAGTGATGAGGTAGACCCAACAAATCTATCAATTGAATGCAAAATTAATGGTGAAGTGAGACAATCAAGTAATACAAAAAATATGATTTTCAGCTGTGCCACTCTCATTAGCTACATTTCTAAGTATATGACGCTTAAACCAGGGGATGTTATTTTCTCAGGTACGCCAGAGGGTGTTATCTTGGGATATACACCTGATAAACAGAATTGGCTTAAAGCTGGAGATGAAATGGAAGTAACAATTGGACAAATTGGACAGTTAAAAAATAAATTAGTTTGATGTGTGCAGGTGGCCTAGAAATGTCTAAGGCCACCTTTTACAATTTGATAAAAAGCTATATGACATGAAAAGTCACATAGCCGCCCACCATCTTCAATATACTATCTCCAATTCAGATCAAAACACAAGGTCTCACAACCCCGAGACAGGAATTGGTTCATGAGCTCCAGACAATACGCTCACTCTCCTGTTGATTAAGCTTCAACGATACCCCCTTCACTCATCCACGTCAGCAAGTCTTCAGTGATTAACTCTGCATGCTGAGGGACCATTACACCAGCATCTACAACCCACACGAGTTTCTCTTCTTTGGTCTGACGCATGAGAAATACTTGCCCTCCACCATCGTCGCCAATCGCTATATAGCCTCCTGCATACCGTTGAACCTCCCACGTTGCATTGCGTTCCGTAATGTCCTCAGTGCCGTATAGTAGAACATCGCCACCAATGGAACATCCATTTGTCTGTTTCAGCAAGTTTTTATAAGCATCGGGTAGCACCATGTTTAGTTGGGATTCTGCCTTTTTGATGTTTATATCAGTTTCTGGATTGTTGATGATTAGGCCTGGGATTTGGGGTAAATCGACCATTTGGATCCTCCTAGATAAGTGCTATGTTTATGAAGTTTTGCTTTATCTTTAGATTTACTTAACAGGTCACTCAATCCACAATTATATTCCAATTTATGAATTTCCCCTTGTCCAATTCTCATATATTAGTTGATCGAAGGCAAAGTAAATCTTGAAAGGCTTTTAATAGTCTGCTAGTAAATCTAGATAATATTTATCATCCTCTTGTATTTTGGTTAAAAACTCCTCTAAAGAATTAGCAATTTGTATATCATAATAATATATTGCGCTTCTATCCTTTTCATTCAATTCAATTGACATTAAAGCTGTCTCATTTGCTTCAAAAAAGATTAATTTGTTATTCTCAAATTCATCATAGATTTCAATGTCAGGATAGAATTCAAAATCATTAGCCCTTAATCGAAAGTCTCTTACAGAATAAGGGTCCATAATGCGATTAGTGTTAAACTCAGACCCATTAATAAAACCGTAACCTACCTCTATATAAAAACTAATTAACTCCTTAGGAAACTTTAAATCAAGTTCCTTTTCAACATCTAAGATTTCTTTTTCAGTTACTAAAAAAAAACTATTTTCTTCGTTTTTCTTAATAATTTCATATCCCATTATTTTTTAACTCCTTTAAATAATGTATTTGCTGGTGAACCTGCTCCATGTATACCTGCTTGATGCTCATTTGGAAATTTTGCAGGATGCATATTCCACCACTCATGCTCTCCTCCAAAAGTATTTTCAATTATATGGTGAGCATCATACTTATCTCCTTTTTTTCTAATTACTTTACCAGTTTTTCCTGAAATAATATTTTCATTATACACTGGCCACTTTTGTCCAGTATTTCTTTCCCACTCTTTGATTACTTTATTTTTCACACTATCAAATTTCGCCCGATGCTTAGCCGTTTCTATGGGTGACATTTTGCTATACTCTTTATTTCTTAATGCTGCTTTCAAATTATCTATTTGGTTTTTAGGTAACTCTCTACCTGTTCGTCCTTCTATATCTCTAACATATTTTTTTATTGTATCAGAATCTATCTTACTCCCTGTACTAGTAGTAATCCTCTTCACCGCACTCTTCCCTTGATCTATCTTAAAGACATATTTCCCTACCTTCACTATTTTCGCGATTGGGATAATTGAAGCTGCGGACAGAGCTTGGTCTGTGCTGCTGATGTTTTGGCTGGTTTCGGGGTTTTTGCCGGTGACGGCTCGATAACCGTCGTAGATTCCGCTGTATTCTAGGATGATGTTTTCGGTTGTTGAGACAACTTCACCGTCTAATATGCGCTTCGCGTTGCCTCGGCTCCGGCTTTCTGGGATTTTGTCTACTTCTTCTATTCTTACTACACCGTTTGCGATATACGTTCGGATGATTTGTTTATTGGCGTAAACGGTGTATCGGCCGCCAATAAAATCAATATCGGATGAGTCGGTGACAACTTCATCTGCGATATCGAATTCTTTTAATTTTTTAATGCCTTTGACGTTGTATAGTTTACCATTTATGACCCTGATGTCTCTATGAATCTTGTTTTTCCCGTTCACGGCTTCCCTTTGCAATGTCGTAAGGGATAGGTCGTTGACTGTGACTTGTTTGTTGATGTATTTATGTGTGTCATCCCGAACAACCGTCTCCACATCCGTCTGTTCTTTCTCTCTCAGCTTCTTCAGCATGATCATCATCGGATTATTGTCTTTCGGGTTGTCTATTTTGTCATTTAATCCACCGACGGTGCTGCTTATTTTTTCTTCTTTTCCATTTTTGAAAATAGACCCTTTTTGATAGGTGGTGATGTCGATTTTCGGGCCGGTGAACATGGTGCTTAACGTGTTGATGAATTGCTTCATTGTTTGAAGGGAGCTTTTTGTTTCTTGCAAAGCGCTTGTCTGCTCTCGGTCAAATGCATGAAGCAGTCCAATGGTTCTTGAGGTCTCGAGCCAGGCTTTTTGATAGCTCTGCTGAAAAGCTGATTCGTCTACATTTGGCAAATGAACAATATGACCAATTCTGCCAATGGCATGGTTTACATCCGTTACAATCTCAGATATCGTGCGCTCGGCTTTTTTTAGTCCTTGATCTAGTTCGTGTTCAATAAATGATTGTGAGATCAAGCCGTGCTGGTTTGGTTCAAGAGCATGAAGCGCCTGTTTTGTGCTTTTCAGCGCAGTGCTGTATTCCTCAATGACGACCTGAAAGAATTGCAGGAAGGGAATATGACATTCTGTATAAAAGGAGCGGATGGCTTGTCCCGCCTCTCCCTTTAGTGCGCCATCAAGTGAGATGATCTGATGGATTTGTTTTTCTATGGAGCTGATTTGTTGTGATTGCTGCTTTAATGTATTCAGCGTTTGGTCCATTCCGTTTATTAGCGCAAAAGCGTCAAGGGTTTTCATTGCGTTCTCCTTTATTTTCTTTTACTGCTGGAGGCAAGCGCCTTGTCCGTTTCGATCATGGTGTTCACCGCTTGTTCTGTTTGCACAAGCTGTTTCTGAAGAATACCTATGTAGGATGTACTTAATTCGTTCAACTGTTGATTGATTTTTTCTAATGTGTCTGCTTCTATGAGCTGGTTTCTCCCTTTGATGGATGTTGGAAGTTTTGCATTCATTTGAGCGCCTGATTGTTTTGCATGTTGTAAAACTCGTTTGATTTCACTGACATCTATTTTGATTTCTCTACTCATGTGAATTCCCTCTTTTTTCTTCCAATTGTTTCTGCTTTTCTTTCTCTATTTTTCTTTCAACGGAATGGATCTCATGTTCTAACGAATGGATTTCCGATTTTAGGTCACTGATTTTCTCATCAATTCGGTTCACTAGATTGGTCAGCTGTACACTTTTTATCTCTTGACTGGCGGATGCCATCTCTTCTCGAATGTCATCAAACGTATCTGCAAGATGGCCAAACCATGTATGTGATGTCAGATCTGGATAAGTCATTTTCTTGTTAGCATCTGCCAGAGCAGACTTTGCTTCTTTTATTTCTTTTCGACACATGCTCAGTTCTATGATTTGTTCTTTTTTTATGGATATGTCTGCCTTTAACGAATACAAGGCTGTTGTATAACCGATGATAGCTCCAGACATCGTCAAACACCTCTATCCCTCAAATAGTCCTCCGTTATGTTACCATTTCCTAGCACAAGAGGCATATGATTGAAAACGAATTCAACGAAAAATGAATCGTAGGTATTGGGTTTTTATACCTAATTCACACGCGCAAAAAAGCTGAATCCACCAACTGAATCCAGCTTTTGACGCTTATTTGACCGAATCACCAGCTGATGCTGATGGTTGATCGCTAAATGACGTGTCTTTCTTTTCAGGAATATAATGAAGAGAGAAACCGACAAGACTAAAAAAAGCGCTTAACACCAGTGTTGGATTTTTGAATAGGTTCGTACTTGCTATGATCAAATCTCCATTTTGCAAGAGAATCCCTAGTATTTGACCGAATACCAACAGGGTACCTGACGTTAAGAAAAGGACAAGCAGCACTTTAAATAAACATTCCATCAATGCTCTCATGTGTTTCTCCTTTCTATACTGGAAGTATGCCCATTCCGATGAGCCAGCCAATTCCTACAATCGGCAGCATATAGTAAAGAATGAGTGGTATAAATGTCTTCTCCGGCCGGGCTCCTGCAAGACCAGAAGCGATAAAGATTGATCCTGATGCCGGCGGGGAAGCGCCTTCTGTTGATGAAAAGGCAAGAATGGCGACAACAGCGACAACTGGATCTACTCCGACTGAGATTAAAGCTGAAAATGAGACAAGTCCAACAGCTGTTAATGTGGCAGTTGAAGATAATGGTCCAGCTACCAGCGTGACAAGAACACCAACAATGAGCACCATGAGCCACTTCGGAATGGCAAGTACTGATGTGATTTGCGTCAAATCTTCTGCAAGTCCTAATTCAGCAAGCACCTGACTAGCAGCAACAGCAAACAGCATCAATGCTCCGATGGTTGTAAACTTAGGAATGGCCGATTTGAAAAACTTAGACCAATCTAAAGCAGACGCCTTTTTTCTTCCAATTGTTAAGCTAATCAGCATCATGAGAATCGGAATCCACGTAATTAAAGAAATTTGATCCATCGCCTCTGGTCCAATGTCTGGATTACCTTTTAAATAATTTGCAAGTGGACCAATCGTCATGATAATCGGGATCAATGCACCGAAAAAAATAAAGATCGACTTCCACCCTTTTTTCACAGCTTCTCTAAAAGGGACAATATCATCTGGCGGCATCGCTTGAATTTTATTTTTTCTCACCAGAATATACACAAGAATAAATCGGTATACGACTTGATACAGCCCTCCTATTAAAAGAGCAATATATAAATCACCCTCAGATACAAGGGCTGCAACTGGTGCAAAGCCCAGCATGATAAACATGGAAGAGTTCGGAGGCAGCGCGGCTCCAAGTCCGCCATTCCCGGCTAGAATCGTGGCCGTATGGGTTCGGCTCCAGCCTGATTTAATCATCCAAGAAGCCGTAATAGAGCCAGTGGCAGCTGTGTTTGCAGAATTTGAACCTGAAAGAGCACCTAACACTGCTGAACCTAACGTACTCATATAAGCAGCTCCACCAGGAAGCTTGCCGACAACCGAATTCAGGATGCGCAAGAGTGCGTGAATTAATTCCAGCTTTTCGATTAAATAGGCCATGAATACAAACGCAACGGCTGCATAAAGCACCTCATATGTGGATGCAAATTTTAAACCATCCCAGAAAAGTCTTAATGCATCCATTCCGCCAAACAAAGTGGTTGCAATAAAGCCTAATAGCATGGCTTCTCCCATATTTCGTTTCACGATGACATTCCATATAATGATGACGGCTATGAATACAATCAATGCAATAAAACCCATGTCGTTTCTTCGCCTCCCCTTATTTTAATAGAACGCTTACAAATATCACCCTTGCTGCATCACGTCAATGACTTCTTCCCAGCTGGCTGGTTTTTCCCCATTAAACCGTTCAACGAATTGAAAATCTGCTAATCTCTCTAGCTTCTGTTGTGCTGCCCGGCACATGCTCGCATCAATATGAGCTGAATCCAGCATTTCAATAGAGCCAAGTAGTTCGACCGCTCGTCTTTTTGCATGTAATGCACTTCCTGTCACAAGACGATTCATCGTCTCTTCAAAACTTTTGCTGTCCAGCGTTTCGCTTAGTGAAGAAATCACTTGATCTTCGACATTATATTTTTTAGAAATTTCCAAAAATTCAATGAGTAAACCGACAATCCCTTTCATATAAATGCTTCTTATTAACTTTAAGGCTGAGGCATCTCCTGGCTGATCACTGATTTTTGTAATATTCATACCGTATTCTTTCGTTAATTCAATGAATCGATCTGTTCCACTGCCGCTAGCAGTGATTGGAACCTTGTGTTTGTTAACTGGAAGAGATCCTAGCATGGCAACATCTACAAATAGAGCTTCTTGCTTTTCAATTTCGTTTGCCACTTGTTTTTTGATATCTGGAGTTGATGCCGACACATCCACATATACTTGATTTTTTTTCAAACTATCTAATACGGATTGAGCCACTTCTAAGGTTTTATTCGCTGGCACAGCCGCAATAACAATATCAGATTTTCCAATGACTTCACTCACATTACTTGTTAATTCGACGCCTGTGCGGGCTGCTTTTTCTTTCATTGTTCCAGCGAGTTTCTCATTCTGTAATAGTACATCATACGCATAAAAATGATCTAAACCTTCTGTTTTCAATCCCGTTGACAGCTCATATGCAGCTTCTCCATAACCAATAAAGCCTATCTTCATCACAGATTCCCCTATCCCTGGAATTTTTTCATTCTGCCCTCTAGCCATGCAGGCGCTAAGAGACTGATATCCTGCTTTCCTTCGCTCATATAATGTTGAATGGTCTTTAATCTGTGGTTTTCATACGCTAGTTTCTCTTCAGCTAGTGACAGCATCTCTTCTGCTTTCTCTTTCGGGACAATCACTACTCCATCATCATCTGCAACGACCAAGTCACCTGGTGATACTTTGACCCCTCCACACGAGATGATTTCATTCAATTCACCAGGACCATCCTTAAAAGGTCCATTCGGCGTGAACCCCTTACTGTAGATCGGAAAAGCTAATTCCTCTAAAGCGACTTTATCGCGGACAAGACCGTCGATCACGATTCCTTCTATTCCAACAGCTTTTGCTGAACTAGCCATCAATTCTCCTAAATATGCGTGACCCCTATGATCTTTCCCATCAACGATGAGTACATCGCCTACTTGTGCAGAATAAATCGCTTGGTGAAGAAACAGATTATCTCCTGGCCGTAAGCTCACGGTAAAAGCTGTGCCGACTACATTCATGCCTCTCGCAACTGGTTTGATTTGATGATCCATCGCGCCGGTGCATCCCATCACGTCTGACAGCAAGGTCGAGTTAAGCTTTCTTGCCCTAGCTATAAGATCATTTGACACGAAATGAACAGTACTCATTGTTTCCATCATCCCCTTTGAGTTATATTCATTACATTTAATTCATTTAAAGTAATATACATTACTTTTGTGATATGATCATACCATCTCATTTTTAATTAGTAAAGCGCTTTCAAAAAATAAAAAATGAGTCCCCACACGACTATTGTGTTGTGTGATAACTCATTTTCGTTAACATATGATTGATTTGATCTAAACGTGGTTTTGTTCTTTCAGGATCATTCATCGCTAATGCACTTAAGATGAAATCGACGATAAAGATAGCAGATACGACAGAGTTATGAGAGCCTACACTTGCTGAGGAACACGGTAATACATATTGTGCATATTTAGTTAGTGGAGAGCTGTAGCTGTCTGTAATTAAAAGGACTTCCACCCCATAAGACTTTGCTGCTTCCATCAAATCCTTCATACGCTTTGCATAACGCGGATAGCTGACCGCTATAATGAAATCACTCGAGTTGAAATGAACCAAATCATCCACCCAGTCACTTTGATCTGCATCAATATACTGGCAATTCCCCAATAGCCGATTGATTCCTAACGACATGTATTCGCCAACAGGTCTTCCACTTCGGACACTTGTACACAAAACGTGGCGCGCATTGGCTATTTTCCCAACAATTTGCTGAAAGGTTTCTTCCGTGATATTGTCCAATGCGTACTGGATATTTTGAAATTGCAATTCTACATGGTTATGCAGGAGCTTACTCTTATTTGAATGCTTGAGATTCGCCTCAAGTCTTGTTTGAGGGTCAGCTTTATGCTTCATCGCTGATTGAAGCTCTTTTTGAAACTCAGAAAAACCAGAATACCCCACAGCAGCAGAGAATCGCATGATGGTTGCTGTACTCGTCCCGACTTTTGACGCTAATTTATCGACAGTTAAAAACGCAACCTCCATTGGATGTTGTACGATATAATCTGCAATTCTCCTCTGTGCATCAGTTAAAAACGCGACCTTATGCTGAAGCTTATGTATTAAATCCTCCATTTTAGCACCTGCCCATCCTATCGGCTTTATCTACGTTCAGATTGTTTTCTTTCTATATTGTACACATTTGTCCAAAATAAAAAAACAGCCAGCACGAATCTATCGCGCTGACTGTTTTAGCCGAGATGCTATTTTATAGTGCTTGAGCTGCTGTGATAAGTGCAAGGTTGTAAACGTCTTCGGCATTACAGCCTCTTGAAAGGTCGTTTACTGGCTGGTTTAAGCCTTGCAAGATTGGACCTACAGCTTCAAAGTTACCTAAGCGCTGTGCAATTTTGTAGCCGATGTTTCCAGCTTCTAGGCTAGGGAAAACAAATACGCTAGCATCGCCTTTAATGACGGAATCTGGTGCTTTTTTCGCTGCTACTGAAGGAACGAAAGCTGCATCGAATTGGAATTCCCCATCAAGTACAAGCTCAGGTGCCTTTTCTTTTGCAATACGAACTGCTTCAGATACTTTTTCTGTTTCGTCTGATTTTGCTGAGCCTTTTGTAGAGAAGCTAAGCATTGCCACACGTGGTTCGATGTCGAACATTTTGGCTGTGTTAGCACTTTCGATCGCAATTTCAGCTAGATCTTGGCTATCTGGTGCAATGTTGATTGCACAATCAGCAAACACATATTGCTCTTCGCCACGAGCCATGATGAAGACGCCAGATGTTTTCTTTACGCCTTCTTTTGTTTTAATGATTTGAAGTGCTGGGCGTACTGTGTCAGCAGTTGAGTGTGCTGCACCGCTCACAAGTCCGTCTGCAAGACCTTTGTACACAAGCATCGTACCGAAGTAGTTTTCATCTAGTAATGCTTTTCTTGCTTGCTCTTCTGTTGCTTTGCCTTTACGTCTTTCTACGAAAGCTTGTACAAGCTCTTCAAAACCTTCATATGTATGAGGATCATACACGTCAACACCATCAAGTGTAAGACCTAATTCTTTTGCTTTTGCTTCAACTTCTTGTGTTTTACCTACAACAATTGGCTGCAAGACTTTGCCATCTGCTAGTTTTTGAACGGCTGTTAGAATGCGTTCGTCCATTCCCTCAGGAAAAACGATCTTTACTCCTTTACCTGCAACCTTTTCCTGAACTGTTGAAAAAATATCTGCCACTTATATACCCTCCTTGATTTTACAAAAAAAGCGTTCTCTTTTAAGCATACTCTTCTTCTCCATAAATTCAAACTACCAACTTACATTATAGCGCTTACAAATTAAATTCTTATTTTTCAAACTAATTTAATCAATTTCCATAAAAGCTGACTTCGTCGTTCAAGTTTTGATCACATCTTCATTTGGACAAACTATGTTATAGTTGGAACAGATGGAAAACTGTAAATAGGAGTGAAATAAATGAGCGAACAACATACAACCAATGAAGCAGCTCAAACACTAGACGGCTGGTATGCACTGCATGATTTTAGAACCTTTGACTGGACAGCTTGGAAGCTGCTGACAAGTGATGAGCGCCAAGCGATTCTTCATGAGTTCACAGGTCTATTAGAAAAATGGAAAACAGCTGAGCACGATAAGGCTGGAAGCCAAACAATCTATAGTATTGTCGGCCAAAAAGCAGATATTATGCTCATGATTTTGCGTCCAACCATGGAAGAACTGGGTGAAATTGAACTTGAATTCAACAAGACACGACTAGCAGAGTTTACGATCCCAGCTTATTCGTACGTTTCAGTTGTTGAACTTAGCAACTACTTAGCAGGAGGCGGAGATGGCGGAGATCCTTACGAGAACCCACATGTACGTGCGCGTCTATACCCAGAGCTCCCTTCTTCTCAATACGTATGCTTCTATCCAATGGATAAAAGACGTTCCGGCAACGACAACTGGTACATGCTCTCTATGGATGAGCGTAAATCACTCATGAGAAGCCACGGCTTAATTGGCCGCAGTTATGCTGGGAAAGTAAAGCAGATCATTACAGGCTCCGTCGGTTTTGATGATTATGAGTGGGGCGTCACTCTTTTCTCTGACGATGTGCTTCAATTCAAAAAATTGGTTTATGAAATGCGCTTTGATGAAGTCAGTGCACGCTACGGCGAATTTGGTTCTTTCTTTGTCGGAAACCGATTAGCAAACGAGCAGCTGGCGTCTTATTTTCATGTATGATAAACTCTTAAGGCTTCGGATCTTTCCGAAGCCTTTTTATATATTTTTTTAGAAGGGTGATCACATCATGAAAAACTTCCCCATCGCTATTTTTGCTTTAACGCTCGGTGCGTTTTCAATTGGTATAACTGAATTTGTCATTATGGGACTTTTACCAAACGTTGCTAACGACCTTCATGTATCTATCTCTGCTTCAGGGCAGCTGATTACTGGATATGCACTTGGTGTGGCAGTTGGCGGACCTATTTTAACGTTATCGACTGGGAAAATGTCGAGGAAACGTCTTCTCATTCTATTAATGATCCTGTTCGTGGCGGGAAATGCTGTCGCTGCTATATCAACCTCTTATGGTCTATTAATGGCTGCACGTATTTTGACATCATTTGCTCACGGGACCTTCTTTGGTGTCGGAGCGATCATGGCGGCACGGCTTGTGCCTAAGGAGAAAAATATGCATTTTGGTCAAAAATACATACTGGTGAACTGATCAGCGCCACCGAAATTGACATCTTGCAAATTTGAGCGATAAAATTTTCATATATTCTTTAAATAAGTACATTAATAATTTGTTGGAAAAATTCTTTCCTATGCTATGATGAACTAAACATAAATTTGGATAGAAGATTTAGCTTTTGGAATGGAAAAGATGCCCTAGGTGCAACAGTAATCATGCCTGATCAAGATTGAAGAAGAAGGGAACGTTTGAGGTCATGCTGCATTGGCATGTTGAGATTAAAAAGTATATTTAATGAGGTGTTGATGTTATGAAAAAGTTTGTTTTTATAATCTTATTTTCTATTTTTTTCTTATTTTCTTGTTTTTCTATATATAACCGGTTAGCTAATGGAGATATGATGTCTCGAGAGGAATTGTTGAGAGATACTATTTTTGAACTTGTAAAAGAAGATTATTCTGAGAAGGATATTATTGACATTGATATAAAATATAACTTTATTAAGGGAGGTTCTATTCCTTATGAAGCTTATGTGAAGATAAAAGATAAAGAGGATGTTTTTATTTATAGTTGGGTTGATAAAGAAAGAACAGCAGTTGAAAAAGTAGGAATTACATCCGAATGAGTTAACTCATTCGGATGTTTTTTAATTTATTCTACCAATTGTTTTGAGGCCGTTAAAGTCACCGTTTCTTAAAAACATATATGGTTGAATTATTTCAGGGACGTCAAAAACGGTCACTGATACATATGGACCACCAGCTACATACCAATCTTTAAATTTAACGTTTGCACCCTTATAATAGGCTTGCCACACTAATTTCGAACAATATGTTGACCTAAAATGGTATGGACCGCTTGAAATAAAATATTTTATTTTTTTATATTTTCCTTTTATAAAGTTCTTGTCAGCCCATATTGCTGCTTGTTTTGCTTTACTTGCATTTTTGTATCGTACAATCTTTGTTTTTGGGAATCTTGATTTCCAAGATTTCAGACTTATCTTTCTTGGATGATATCCTGGTCCTGCAATGTGAATAACACTTTTTCCATCATTCGCAACTATACCTGTATGGCCTACAAGTTTTGCTACTGGTCCAACTGGAGTTACTAAGATATCACCAGATTTGACCTTAGGAGCAGCTGCCTCTGTTTTTGGCGAAAAGATAAAAGTTGTAGCGATAATTGTTATTAATGTTGCTGTTATTAACTTACGAAGTTGCATTTTATACTATCCTTTCTGTTTTCAATTTTTCACCTGTATTACTAATATAGGTTTATTTTTCTAATTTTATATTATTTTTGATGGAAAAACTACGAAAATAGCCTAAAATTTATGTAATTTTAAGGTTAAACTAAGGAATAAGAAACAGGTAATCACATTTCTATAATATGAGGTCTCAATAATGGTTATTAGACTATCCAAAACTTCTACTGACCTAATGTTGAACCCTTATAGAGATGTATCAAGAGATTACCCTTTTCTATAGTAAACATCTAAAAAAAATGAATAAACTTTTAGAAGAAAAGTATGGATTGAAACTATGTTCTATCGAAACATAAAACCCCCCATTCTCATATAGATGTGGGGGTTCATTTGAATAGCAACAGACATATATACTTATGAAGTCAGAAAGAAAATTCACAGGATTGGCTTTGTATGTGAGCATTTGGGATATGTTGTGCAACCATAAAACGAACGGCCAGAATGCCTATTTTTTTTACGGGCCATTTGAGCTCCACAAACACACTTGATCGGCTTTGCCTTTACTTTCTGTTTGAATTCACCAGCTGTCATGCTTACTGATAAATTGAGTGCTGTCATTAGTTCAATGAGTTTGTATCTATCTAAAAGCTTAACATCATTACTTTCAGCCAGTTCTCGTGCATCTTTTGTATAAAAGTTGTTCGTGATCACCCAGGACTCTTCAGCCTTATAGTGATTTTTAGCGGCCACTATTTCCTGAATCGCTTTTATACCGACCTTAGCTTTTTGACGCTTTGCTTGCACTACGATCTTTGTGCCTGATTTTTTTATGATGAGATCAGCCTCAAAATCCTTCCTTTCAGGTGTCACCTGAACCTTATAATCATTGGCCCTAAACATATATGCGAGGTATTGCTCAAACTGAAAACCGTCCATATGGTCAATATCCTTAATGCTTGACTTTACGAATTTGCTCTTGTTTTTGTTTTTTGAAAGAAAGCTTGCAACAAGATAACAAAAACCTATCATTACGATTACGGCAAATACAATAAACAAAACATTCCAGGTGTTAGGTAGTTTCAATAAGATATTTCTCCTCACCAAAATTGACTCCTCCTATTGTAAAGAAAGAAAAAAACCTCCTAAATAGGAGGCTGTCTTTGCTCAGAAAATTCCACTCTTTTATTTTCAAAGCTTGACTTTAGTTTCATTTTTACAGTATCCATTTAGTAATTTGGTCGTTTCCTTTGGCGTGGCTTTTTTCTCCCCCAATTTCTCCAAATTTTTCTTAAACAAAAACTATAAGCCTTAGAATTTTCAAGAATAGGTTTCCCGCACTGTTTACCAGTTGCTATTACTTCTCGTTCAAATTTATTGTCTTAATGTTGTTCTTAATGTCAGTACAAGTTTTATTGATAAAAAGCCTCAATTCCATGTAAAAGTCTTATTTCGTCATTTTGCATGCTTCAACTTCCAACAGCAATAACTCTAGATATACTGTTGCATGCATTTTAGTAAGAAGATAATCATCCGGCATCATTTGAATTTATGTTCTTCCCAGCTACGTTGAAATTAACTTGTTGTCTTTACGTTCAATGTAACCACGTTTGATTAGTAGCTCAATGATAGAATCGCGCGTTGCCACCGTACCGATTCCTTCAGCACGTTTCCATGTTTTCTTCTCTTCATCATCTAATAGCCCCTTTATATTCAATTTTTGGTGCAGCTGCATACGCCGTATTTTTCTTGAAAAGATTGAATAAAAATGACAGTTCAAATTCATTACTTTCAATCTGTTCTTCAAAAACTAATTCTTAAAATTTTTTTCAACATGATTAATCAATTTTTCTTTCCCATCCATTTCTAAACAGCCCTCATTATTAATCCCAAATGTTTCTATCCTCTTGGCTGTATAATTAGTGGTTGGGTTATCATTTGTGGAAAGCATTAAAGAAGCTATAACAATTAAACTTAAAACAATCAATAAACGCCTTAATAATAATTTCTTATACATATCCTCACCCTTTTTAATAAAAAAAGAGTATTCCTTTTTAAGAAATACTCTTTTTTCTTGCTATTTATTTAGTTCATCTCATGGCACGTCAAGTTAGAATGAATGCCGTAATAAAAGACTGTAGATGCTACAATTAAATATGGAAACCAACTTAAAATACATTATATGGTACAAGAAATGTAACTTCCATATTTATTCGTATTATCTCTTTTTATAATGTTGGTTTTTGGCATGTACCAACAACCTTGGATTTCCTATCATAAATAGAAAACCTCAGTCACGAATTGGATCACAAGTGGATTTTAAGCTTCTCCCCACTAACTAGATTAGTCGTATAGTTAACTTGGTTGGTGATCTTCGACCAAGCACCACGCATAATTTTTTTAAAAAGAACATTTTAATAACAATTACAGTTTAACTTGCTCTCTATAACTAACTGATCTTGACCTACCAACCTTAACCAGTTCACTATTTCTATTCTTGCGTTTAGCAAGAACTTTGCCTTCTATTGTTCTTACTGTTCTTATATCATAATAAATTTCATGCAATCTTAAGACTTGATTATTATGGACATTTTGAACAAATAAACTTGATTTCAGAACATAAATCTCTTTATTAAAGGTCTTAATCGTCACTGTATTAGCAAGATCAACAAATTCAAATCTTACCATTTTTTCTTCTGACATTTTTTGCACCTGTCTCATATGTAATGTTGCACCACCGTTTATAAATTTTCTGTTAAATCCTCTGTCTTTATTCCTAATGTTTGCGCGATTTTCATCATCACAGCAAGAGAGGATTTATTATAGTCACCATTCTCAATCTTAGAGATGGTTGCTTGTGAAACCCCGGATACTGCTGCCAACTGAAACTGGGTCCACCCTTTTTCTTTTCTCTTTTCTTTAACGATGTTCTTTATTGTTTTCAACTCCTTAAGGTATTTTTCAAAACTTTTATTCCTTCAGGAATATTCATCAGAAATTAAAATATCTCACCTTTTTCTGCTATTATTAAATTAATAACAAACATTGGTGCGTGGATCTTATGAACGAATTACAAAATGAAATAGGAAGAAGAATTCTCAAACGCAGGCAAGCATTAAAGATATCATCTACTGAATTCTCTCGCCTTTCAGGAGTCTCCCAATCCTCTATAAGTAAAATTGAAATGGGGACTTCCTCACCCAAACATCGAGACACTGATTAAAATTTGCAATGCTTTAAATATTTTATGAAGTTCTGCCTAAATCTCTCTTCCCTGAAATTGATGATAGTGCTCAGATTAATGAAAAGCTTATGCATGTACTTAATAAATGTCAGGTGGCGAAATAGAGTTTATTCAATCATTTTTATCAACTACTGTTCTTTCACATATGAACAATATTGCCCCCTCATACAATCCTTCAACGAATTAAGTGATAAGGAACGTGACTTATTGAGGGCATTTTTAAATTCGATTACGAATATTACTTTACAAGATGATAAAACAAAAAGGGAGGGTTAATTTTATACCCCCCCTTTATTTAAGTTTCTCCTTTATCGTCTTCAACTGTTTTTTTATTGTTTCGACCGATTTAAACAAATGTTCCGCGATCTGCACTCTTGTTAACCCTTTTTCTTTTAATTTATAAACCTCTCTTTCGGCCGGAGTTAATATGCTAGCTTTTCTCTCCATACGCAGTTCATTAATCAACAGGCTTGAAACATCAGCATTTAATGTAACCTTATCTATAAAAGCTTCTCTAATAAATTTTGGGATATCTTTGTACGATGACTTGTTAATGTAATTCATGGCCCCTTGATCAAATGACTCTAGAATGATTGCAGGCTCTTCCCAGGAAGTAAGCATGATGATCTTCTGGAAACCTCTTTCAACCAACTCTTTTGATAAATCTAAACCGCCTAATTCCTCATCTTCAGATAAAGTTAAATCCATAAGTATAATATCAATTTCATGATTCTCCAGCTGCAAGGCTTCACTTTTTGTGAAAGCTTTTTTTACAACAACCATATCTTTTTCTTTCGAAATTAAGTCGCTAATACCCTTCATCCACACTGGATCATCCTCAACAATCATTACCTTGATCCTATTATCCATAGCTTTCACCAACAATTTCTTTTTTCGAACTTGATTTTAAGTTGCTAACTCTGTTTCTAGGAATAGTTAAGGTTATAGTTGTTCCCTCTCCTAGTTGGCTATTTACTTTTATGCTGCCGTTATGTTTTGTCATGACGTTATAACAATATGTTAAGCCAAGACCAAAATTTCCAACCTTCTTTTTTGTAGAGAAAAACGGGTCTAACATTTTGGCCTGCATTTCTTTATTAACGCCCTTTCCATTATCAGCGACATCAATATGTAATTTACGACGCACCTGGTAGACTCTAATCTTTATCTGTTTATTATCCTTCATTGCTTCCATCGCGTTTTCCATTAAATTTAATAACGTTTCTTGCAAGTGAATAGGATCTGCATAGATATTCGCATCCACTTCAAATAATTTCTTTAATTGTACAGTGCTGATCTGTGGCTGAAGTAGTTCAACACTTGAATTAACAAGGTCTATAATATTAAATTCTGTTTCCTTTAATTCCATAATATCTAGTTTACTTTGAATACGGCTCGACAACTCAAACAAGTGAGTGGCTGATTTAAGAATCATATCAACTGATTCCTGGTTTTCCCCAAATTTTGACTCTTTGAGGTCATTTGCAAGAAGATCTATTTTTGCTACTTCATTTTTTATTGAATGATTTAATAAGGCAGTACCAGATGTTACTGCCTTCATGGTTAAGTCTCTTCTTTGTTTTTCAAACTTTATTTGTACTCCCAGGAAGCCATATTTGATTATAAAATAAACAAATAATACAAAAGCAATAGCTATTACCCAAGGGTTTAGCATCCACACACCAAATATTCCAAAGGCTTCTAAAATTATATTGGTGAATACCGCGAATAAGAGTGTTGGTACAATAACTAGACAAGTATAAATTTTTTGTCTTTTGCTTGTTATACTCTTATCTGTATATGCTGCATAAACCATCAATCCTAAAGAAATAAAGACGTATGGTACGACCCATAATGAAAGAACTACATGATGTGTTTGCCATAGAGGGAATTCCGTAAAGTAAATTTGCATAATGATTACGGGTATGAACAAAATTATTTTCCAAATGAAACTTTGCTTTTTACTTTTGATTATTTCTGAAAACACAAGGCCGAAAATCATGATTGCATATGCTGTTCCATAGTGTCCAATAGATGATGTAATGTAATGGATTAGCTGTAGATGGCTAGATGAACCATCCAAGTAATACGACAAAATTACACTTAAACCACCAAAACCACCAAAAAATCCAATAAAGCTACCCCATCTTGTTTTTTCATTTTCAGGATAAGTAAGAAACAAAACTAAACTCATGGCCCACAACAATGCAGTTAGGATGAACATCATTTTATTTCCTTAGCCTACTTTCAATAAATTGAAGTGTGTCAGCTGCTATTCTATTTCTAGATAGAACAATTCCAGCATGCCCACAACTGTATACGTGCCTTTTAGGTTGATTCCAGCTATTCCACAGAGTATCAGCATCGTTTATGTCGATATACATGTCATATTTTCCTGATATTAAGAGTACATTTTCTTTGTCTACGAGAAGTTTTGCTTTACTAGGGTTGATAATATCCCAAGCTTTGTCGAGTTCTTCATACGTTGTCCCATGTTCCTCCAGATCTCTTCGTATATACTTCCCAGGAAGAGTGTTCCAGATGGAATGCGCAATATTATTCGCATAAAAAGCTGATACAACAATATTCACGTCTTTCTCGACTGTTGCTAATAAGTTTGTTAGCCACCCTCCTAAACTAATACCAACTACGATTATTTCCCCACCTTCATTTTCCTTGATCCATTTAATCAGCCCTCTAAGTTCAACAATAGCTTGCTGGGAGGATTGCACTGTTCGACTTATATTGGCGCTAATCATGTGTTCACCAGAATATGTTGAATTTTGCGGTTCCCTATCGAAATGATAAGGCAACGTGTAGTAATACATATTCCAATCATAACTTTTAACGATCTTATCGTGATAAATCTTCTTGATTCTGTCGTATGAATCCATGCGCCATCCATGTACGAAGATTACATTGGGCTTGTATTT
This sequence comes from Bacillus sp. FSL R7-0672, assembly GCF_038601465.1. Taxonomy (NCBI): domain Bacteria; kingdom Bacillati; phylum Bacillota; class Bacilli; order Caryophanales; family Bacillaceae; genus Bacillus; species Bacillus sp. FSL R7-0672. The sequence continues at coordinate 3,396,129 of NZ_CP152010.1, forward strand.
TGACTCTTTTCGTAAAAACACTTCCCCAGAAACCTTGTCATTCTTATCTACACCAGATTTGATGCTTGAATTAAAAGAAAATATTCCACTTTTTAAGTTTGTTGTATGGTTATCGATGTGAAATTCTAAATCAATTGGCTGAGTACTAAAAAAACGACCCCTATTACCTACGTCAATAGGCAGGTTATTATAGTGACTTTCTTTGCTTCTTGTTCTGTGCATATCCATTAATGCTGCGTAATCTATTACTTTTAAAAGCTTCAAAAGAATTAACTCCTTTAAACCCAAATTATTACTATACGAATATTTTAGCATAAAAAGGTTATTTTTTTGGAAACAAATTAAATAAATAAATTGATAAATGAAAGCTTATTAGTAAGCCAATAATGTGTAATTAACAAGATAGATTAAAGTAACCATTAATATAAAAATACACAATAAAAAGACAAAAAATATAAGGGAAATCATAAAAGACCTTGTCGATGCATATATATCAATAGGTTGAGAGACTTTAAAGATTAATATAAATCCACATCAACAAACTCACATCAGCCATAATACCTTATTAACAATTCACATTTTTATAAATACATTTAGTCTGTTTAAGATATCTTGAAATACAGAATTTTATTTTCTATATATGCCCTCAGCCATTCTGCCTTTAATATAGGAAATGCCGGCGGTGCAGCGCTTGGCGGTCTTGCTATCGAAAACACATTTACAGCTTGTTTCGTTATTTGCTGCAGCTGTGACATTTATTGGTCTTATCATTACGATTATGAGCTATCAGTCAGATAAACGAATAAAAAGGACCTGAGACAGGTCCTTTCAGCGTGTAGACAAACCCTCGCATTCGTTGTCAGTCCTGCGCTCCAAAGCTCACGAATGTCAAATTCGCTCCGCTCCGGCGCTCGCCCTTCCTAGACTTCAAAGGTTTTCTATCACGCTGAGCTGAAAAGAAGACACAGGGCTAAAATAAAGATCATTTTAGCCCTGTGTCAACAATCTGAAACTTTTTATTTCACCACGGTCACTTCTGGCTCTTCTATTGGTTTCACACGTTCCTGAATGGGATGAGAAAAAGAGTGCCCTGATAAGACGATATGAGATACTGTTTTGGTAAACCCAGACACTGCCTGAATAAAGGCTTCAATTTCTTCAAGGGAAGCGACAGACAGCTTAATGAAAAAGCATGACTGCCCTGCCACTCGATAAGCAAAAAAAGCGCGTGGATGCTGATTCATAAAAGCCACAAAACGTTGATACTCCCCGTTTAGCACTGTGACTTCCAGCAGGCAGTCAATCATAAGCCCTAATTTTTTATAGTTAACCTGAACCGAATACCCTTCGATAATCCCTGCATCTTCTAATTTACGCACTCTTTCTGCTACCGCAGGTGCGGATAAATTGACCCGCTTGGACAATTCCCTCATAGATAAGCGGGCATCTTCTTTCAATTCATTTAAAATATGCACATCAACACCGGTGATTTTCATTCGTACCTCTCCTATCCAAAAATCGTTCCATTTGAAAAGTATTTTATGATAATACTTATGATGCGAAATGTAAAATAAAACTAAATAATGGTAGAATTTATTTTAACGGAATTGAATGAAAAAGCAAGTTTGGAGGGATCACCTGATGAAAGAATCTTTAGACAGCCAGGCTTCTAAAACATTTCCCATCACACTTGCCATTGCGCTCACACTTGGCGTCTTTGCGGCGGGATCGGAAGAACTGGTGATTTCACCACTGCTGCCTGATTTATCAAACTCTTTTCAGCACTCTCTTGATATTCTCGCCCTTTCCATCAGCATTTATGGGTTAGCTGTGCTGGTTGGAGCCCCGCTGCTTGTTCCTTTAGGGGACCGGTATTCAAGGGAGCTATGCCTGATTATCGGGCTTTCTTTCTTTTTGATTGGCACCGTAATGTGTGCGGCTGCCCCGAATCTGGCCGTATTTTTTGCAGGCCGTGCTATTTCTGGGCTGGCGACCGGTGTATTTGTGCCAACAGCCTATGCGCTTGTGGGTGACCGGGTTCCTTATGAATATCGAGGCAAAGTGATGGGGCTCATTGTGTCGAGTTGGTCTCTTTCTCTTGTCCTTGGTGTACCAATTGGCGCCTTCATCGGGCAGAGTTTAAACTGGCGATGGACCTTTTGGATTTTCGCCATCATGAGTCTCATTGTCCTGCTGCTCGTCATCCTTGAATCTCGTAAACAAACCGCCACAGCGAATACAGGAACACCTCAAGCTAGGGAGAAAGCTGGCTCTTTATGGGGAGCTTTGAAAATTGATCGTGTCCCCGCCTATTTGACCGTGACATTTTGTAATATGCTTGGATTTTATGGCATGTACTCGTTTTTAGGAGCGTATCTACAAAGTTTGTTTTCTGGAGGGCAATCGACGGCAGGACTTCTGATCATGGCTTACGGTGTCGGTTTTTCCATGAGTGTATTTACAGGGAAATTAGCAGACTGGTTTGGCAAAACTCGTTCTCTTTTCTTTGTGCTGGGCGGCATTACGCTCGTTCTCGCCTTACTTCCTTATGCTCCTTTCTCATGGACATTGCTGATTTTTGCCCTATTTATTTGGGGTGCCATGCAAAGTTTATCTGTCACGCTTTTGAGCACTGTTCTAAGTGACTGCTCCCAAACCCACCGAGGCAAAGTGATGGCTTTTTACAGCCTTGCGTCCAATCTTGCCGTTATGCTTGGTTCCGCTCTTATGGGACCTGTCTATGTCCATTTCGGCTATCATACGGTAGGGCTTGTATGTGCTCTCGTTACGCTTGTTGGTTTTCTTATTAGCTTCGTCAGCTATAAACGTGAACGAACCTTACAGCAGAAACATAAAAACACATTTGAAACGTAAGTTCAATTCACTGCACATCTAGGTATGTGCAGTTTTTTAGATCAATTTTTAATATCATCATAAAATACATTTTTTATAAATTTTGTTGACAATTGCCAATTTTATTTTTTATAATCTAGTAAAAATTTGAAAAAGATTGGATGGTAAACATGATCTTAAAGAATGATGTTTTTCATTTCAAAGAAGAGCCCATCGTTTCACCTAAGATGTTTACAGTCAATACACTAGGCCCTAAGGGGACAAGCAGTGAATACGCAGCAAAACACTTCATCTCTCATTCCACCACTACTCTCGGCACTCATACGAAACTATCCCTTTATGACACATTCGAAACTTGCATTGAACATACTCTCTCTCACGCACTCCAATACACTCTCGTTCCACACGCATACGAAGGAATCAAACACTTCTACATGAGACCTGACCTGCAGCTCTTACAAATTTTCAGATGTGACACACCCATGTATGGCTTGGCTGTCAGACCAGATTTTCCATTTCAAGAACAAATGCTCCACCATTTAAAAATTGTCTCTCACCCTGCACCTGTCAATTTGATTCAATATTTCATTCACCAAAATGCTGAATTTGAGCTAGTCAATTCGACAAGTACTGCCGCACAAAAAGTAAGAGACGGCGAATTTGATTTCGCTTTAACCAATGAGGTAGCCAGAGCCACATATGGCCTCACCTTCGTTCGAACGTTTAAAAGCATTCCTATGAGCTGGTCCATATTCGGAAAAGGAGAGATATAATATGCAAACTGAACAAAAAACGCAAGAACGATATTTTCCACAAGCCAAAAAAATAGAATGGGAGAATGGTGTCACACAATATTCCACGGTCAGAGGTGATACGGAAGTGCTCATCTCATACATCCCTCCTCACACGATCATTAAACCTCACGAGCATCCCGAAGCACAAATCGGCATCGTATTAAAAGGCGAGCTTCAAATGACAGTTGGCCCATCGACCCAATTGCTTACCCCTTTAGAATCAGCGTATATCGCACCACCTTTTGTCCCTCACGGCGCTTCTAACCTGACAGATGAAGAAGTGATTGCTATTGATATTAAGAGATTAAAAGATGGCGAAGAATACACGGCGCCTCCTACTTATTTCTTAGACATTTTCAAAACACGAGATTTACTTCCTGGCATGGAAGTGACCTTTTTTGTTGAGGATTGGATGGAGCTCATGATAGCCAACATTCCTGGAAATGGCGGAGAAATGCCTTTTCACAAACACCGGAATGAACAAATCGGCATTTGCATTAGCGGAGGTTATGATATGACGATTGAAGGCTTTACAGAGAAAATGGAATTTGGTACTACCTACTTTTGTGACCCTAGGGAAGACCACGGTGCGATAAATCCAAAGCCGGAAGCATCAAAGTCTATTAATCTCTTCTTCCCTCCCCGCTATAATCGGTTGAAGCCAAAAACGTCTAAGGTGAAGAAATGAACCTCGACGGAAAAGTCGTCCTGATTACAGGAGGTGCATCGGGAATTGGGCTTGCCGCAGTCAAGCTTTTCCTTGAGCACGGAGCAAAAGTTGCAGTGGCTGACATCAATGAAAAAAGCGGCAAACAGCTCGTCGAATCATTGGCGCACGAGCATGTTGCGTTTTTCAAAACAGATATTACGAATGAGTCTGACTGTCAAAAAACCGTTCAGTCTGTGCTGACCCAGTTTGGGACAATCGATGTGCTGATTAACAATGCAGGCATTGAAATTGTCTCTCCCGTTCACGAGATGACGCTGGAGGATTGGAATCACATTGTACAGGTCAACCTGACGGGTGTATTTCTCATGAGTAAGCATGCTTTGCCGCATATGCTTGAAAAGAAAAGCGGAAGTATTATCAATACCGGATCTGTCGGGGGTCTTGTCGGCTGGCCTGACATCCCTGCCTATAACGCAACAAAGGGCGGTGTCATCCAGCTCACCAAATCGATGGCGGTCGACTATGCCGCCCATCAAATCAGAGTGAACTGTATCGCCCCAGGCATTATTGATACACCATTAAATGAAAAATCCTTTTCAGACAATCATTCAGAAAGCCTTGAGGTTGTTAAAAAGGAAAAAGCAAAGGTGAACCCATTACTTCGTCTCGGAAAACCCGAAGAAATTGCGAGCGTCATGCTGTTTCTCGCCTCTGATCTATCCAGCTATATGACTGGAAGTGTTGTCACAGCAGATGGCGGTTACACCGCTAGATAAAAAGGAGTGCTTTCATTGAGTAAAAAAACCGTACTTGTCATTGCTGATCTAGGAGGATGCCCGCCCCATATGTTTTACGAAAGCGTGGCTGCATCGTATCATATCGTTTCTTATATCCTGAGACCTTTTGCTATTACAAAGGGACACGCTGAGCTAATCGAAAAATACTCTATTGCGGTCATCAAAGATCGAGATTATTTTGACAAAAACCCTTCTTTTGAACACCCAGATTCGATTTACTGGGCACATGATGATTATCTAAAATCCGAGGAAGAGGTGGTGGACGACCTAGTTCGCGTCGCTTCCTTTTTCAAAGCGGATGCGATCACCACCAATAATGAATTATTCATTGCACCAATGGCAAAAGCCGCTGAGCGACTTGGGCTGCGCGGCGCTGGGGTAAAGGCAGCTGAATTAGCGCGTGATAAAAGCCAAATGAGGGCTGCATTCAACGCAGCTGGGGTCAAAGCAGTAAAAACTCAGCCTGTCACGACTTTAGCTGATTTTCAGCAAGCCATTGAACATATTGGTACACCGCTTATTTTAAAGCCTACATATTTAGCAAGCTCCATTGGCGTGACCCTTTTTCATGACCGATCCGGCAGTGATGATCTCTTTTTAAACGTACAATCCTATTTGCAAACCATTCCCGTTCCAAACGCTGTGACGTATGAAGCACCGTTTGTCGCTGAAACGTACTTAGAGGGGGCTTACGAGGATTGGTATCAAGACGACGGCTATTCTGATTATGTCAGTGTAGAAGGATTAGTTGTTGAGGGTGAATATATCCCTTTTGTCATTCATGATAAGACCCCTCAAATCGGCTTTACAGAAACGGCTCATATCACTCCGTCGATCCTAGACAATGAAGCCCAGCAAATCATCATTGAGGCAGCGAGGAAAGCAAATGAAGGATTAGGTCTTGAAAACTGTGCCACTCATACAGAAATCAAGCTTATGAAACATCGAGAAACCGGACTGATCGAATCAGCAGCTAGATTTGCTGGCTGGAATATGATTCCGAATATCAAAAAGGTCTTTGGGGTGGATATGGCTAAGTTGCTGATTGATGTATTAGTCGATGGAAAAAAAGCTAATTTGCCAAAAGAACTACTTTCTGGACATACGCATTATGTAGCTGACTGTCATTTATACCCTCAGCATTTCAAAGAGAGCGGACACATTCCGCCTGAGGCCACACACATCACCATTGATCATGTGCATATTCCGCAGGACACTTTAGTTGGAGATACTGTCATCATCAGCGAATCTGTCCCACCTAAAGGAACCTTTGTAGATCTATCTTTATTTGAAGCATTTAATGGCATCGTGTCTCTTGAATTAAAAGGGTCGTCTTCTCAGGATGTTGCCGCCTCCATCCGTAACATTCAAAAGCAGGCAGCCATTCAGTTAATGGATGAATTAGTGAAGGGATAAGAAAGAGAGGATGTCGTGGTGAAGATCTTACCATCTAACATGATTGAACGGCTGCCAGAACAAAAATTTGGAACCGTATTTGAGAAAATTGCGCATAAAACACAACACGGAGCGAACATTGTGAACCTTGGTCAGGGAAATCCTGATCTTCCTACTCCGGCGCACATTGTGAATGCCCTTCAAGAGGCAGCAGGCTCTTTGCAATTTCAGCAATATGCACCTTTTAGAGGCTTTGACTTTTTCAAGCAAGCCATTGCAGATTTCTACAGAAAGGAATTCGGCATTGAGGTTGACCGGAAGAAGGAAATTGCCCTTTTCAATGGAGGAAAAACAGGGCTTTATGTGATGAGTCAGTGCCTGCTTGATCCAGGGAATATTGCCCTCGTCCCCGATCCGGGATACCCAGAATATCATTCAGGTATCTTGATGGCGGACGCAAAGCCACATTGCATCCAGCTTGAAAAGAAAAATGGCTATTTGCCGAATTTCTCTTCAATTGATCCAGACGTGTTAAAAAAGGCAAAGGTGCTTTTCTTAAATTATCCGAATAACCCAACTGGTGCTGTGGCGAATGAAGCTTTTTTTGAAGAGGCTGCAGAATTTGCGTCCGCTCACGATCTGCATGTGATTCATGATTTTGCTTATGGTTCCTTTCATTATGAGCAAAAACCAGTGAGCTTTCTAAAGGCTCCTCTTGGGAAAAACGTAGGAGTGGAATTATATTCTTTATCCAAAACATTCAATATGGCAGGATGGAGAGTCGCTTTTGCTGTAGGCAATGAGGACATCATTCATGCCATTAACGCCTTCCAGGATCATGTGTTTGTCAGTATGTATGGTGGATTTCAACATGCCGCCACCGTCGCTTTACAAAGTGATGACTGTCATATTCAATCATTGAAAGAAGTCTACATTGAACGAATGGCTTTCTTCATCCGTCAAGCGGAGAAGCAGCTTGGCTGGACCATTGAACGTCCAGCCGGCGCCTTTTATTTGTGGGCACCGATTCCTGATGATTTCGAGGATTCTCATGCATTTGCCGACTATTTACTCGAGCATGCAAATGTCGTCGTGACGCCTGGGGGTGTGTTTGGAACACATGGAAGACATCATGTCCGCATCTCAATGGTGGCGCCAATTGAACAGCTTGCCCTTTTTATCGATCGGCTGCATATACTGCCGATTCGTTTTCAACAAAAAACCCGCATATAGCGGGTTTTTCATATTTATATACTTTTCATCGAACCACCATCGACAGATATTTGCTGTCCGGTGACATAGGAGGCTTCCTCTGATGCGATAAATGCCGCCAATGAAGCCATTTCACTCGCTGAACCTACTCTTTGCATCGGGATCCCTGACGCAACAGCCTGTACAGCTTCTTCCCGTGATAATGACTGCTCACGCATCATGTTTTCGATAAACTGTTCATATCGATCTGTAGCAATAAATCCTGGGTTTAAACAATTCACTGTGATCCCTGAAGGCGCAAGCTGTGTGGCTGCATTTTTACTAGCATTGATAATCGCTGCATTCATCATACTGTTCGTAAACATTTGATCACCAGGTTCCTTCCAAAGGTTCCCGACAATTTGAATGATCCGGCCATATTCATGTCTTTTCATCATCGCTGCCGCACGTTTCATCATATCAATGTACGCTAGGGCTTTCTGAGAAAATGCTGCCAGCATCTGCTCACTTTCACATGAATTAAAAGTATCTGGCTTCCCTCCTGGAATGTTATTAATCAACACATCCAGTCTGCCAAACTCTTGATCTATTGCCGCAAAGGCCTCAGCTCGCACTCCTTCATGCGACATATCACCACAGAAAAGAGACACCGGCTCCTTTGTTTCTGCCATACGCTCAATATGCTGCCGCGCATCTTCTAGTAAGGATTGATTTCTAGAATTGATGATGACCTTTACATGGTCCTGGGCGGCAAGCTTTATGGCGATTGCCTTTCCAATCCCTGTACTTGCCCCTGTTACAAATGCAATTCTTTTAGACAAACTCATCCACATCCCTTTTCTGCTTAACTTAGAAAAATACATAAAATGACACTTATAGAATGTATTTCAACAAAAAAAGACCTTTCTCCTGCGAAAGGCCTTTGTTCTTTATTTAAATGTCGTTTCCCAATCAAATCCGATTGTCTCGTCATTCCAAGCGATTCTCTTTTCATCTGGGTTTTTCGGGTCATAGGATTCTGTCGTGAAATAGACAATTTGCAGCGGCGTCTCGCCTAGTACCCGGTAGCCATGTGCGACACCCTTTGGGATGAGGAGGAGCATTGGATTGTCTTCCCCCATATAATACACATCGGTTTGACCCTTTGTAGGAGAGTCCTCACGCAAATCGTATAAAACGACCTGAGCATGACCTGCTGGGAAAAACCAAACATCATCTTGCTTTTCATGATAATGAAAGGCTTTGATCACACCTGGAAAGCTTTTCGACCACGATGCCTGCCCAAAACGTTGCAGCATGGGCTCATCATCTCGAATGAGCTCTGCAAAAAAGCCGCGATCATCACAATGTTTCATGAGTTTTTTCGTTTGTACACCATCAATCATGCTGATGCCATCTCCCTTCTTTCTGCAAAAATTCGTGAAGCGCATCCTTCCAATGTCTCGGCTTCCAGCCTGTGGCTTCAATCGCTTGAAGGTCTAACACAGAATAGGCTGGACGAGGTGTTTGGAAGCCGTACTCTTCTGTGGAAATTGGCTCAATGGTCGTAGACAGGCCGCTTTTTGTCACAATTTCTGACGCAAAGTCAAACCAGGAACAGCTTTCTCGGTTACTGACATGATAAATTCCTGCCTGTTGATCAAATAAATGAATGATGGCCTCTGCGACATCCTTTGTATAAGTAGGTGAGCCTATTTGGTCATTCACGATGCGCAAATGATCCTTTGTTTCTGCGAGCCGAAGGATGGTATTCACAAAATTATGTCCCTCATGTCCGTATAGCCACGATGTACGGATGATTTTCACTTCGTCTGATACAAGATGAATCAATTCCTCACCAAGCTTTTTACTTTTTCCATAAATGGTGTGAGGATCTGGCTGTGCATCGACTTGGTAAGGCGTGTCTGCTTGCCCGTCAAACACATAATCTGTACTGACATGTAACACATCAGCCCCTACGTTCTTTGCCTCCAGCGCTGTATAGTAGGCGCCAATGCCATTAACAAGATACGCCTTTTCCGTTTCTGTTTCACACTGATCTACTGAGGTATATGCTGCTGCACTGACAACAATATTAGGACGAAAGTGTCTCATCGCATGTCTGACTGCTTGCTGATCTGCGATATTGAGCATGCTCCTCGTTAAGGAAATGACGGTGATGTCTTTCTCCTTAAGCTGTCTGCTCAATTCCTTCCCTAGTTGCCCGCCTGCACCGGTGATTAAAACTTTCATCGGTCACCCTTCTTCGCTCTGATCATATTTGGCACGATACCAATTGATCGTTTTTTCAATACCTGCTTCAAATGACGTCTCCTGCGTCCAGCCAAGCTCCCGTTTTAGCTTACTGGCGTCAATCGCATACCGTCTGTCATGTCCTTTACGGTCTTCAACAAACGCAATACGGTCATGACTGATCCCGAGCTGCGTCAGAATGGTTTTGGTCAAATCTAGATTCGTTTTCTCGTTGCCACCGCCGATATTGTACACCTGCCCAGCTGTTCCGTTTTCAAGGACCTGCTTTACAGCTCTCGCATGATCCTCTACATACAGCCAATCGCGAATCTGCTGGCCATCTCCATAAATCGGGATTTTTTCTCCATTGATTGCTTTTCTAATAATCGTCGGTATTAATTTCTCTTCATGCTGATGCGGTCCGTAGTTGTTGCTGCATCGTGTGATCATTGCGGGTAATTGGTGAGTGTGGATATAAGATTTTACAAGCAGGTCTGAGCTTGCCTTGCTTGCTGAATAAGGATTATTCGGTGAAAGTGGTGTTTGTTCTGTGAAAGCCGGATCATTCAGTTCCAAATCTCCATATACTTCGTCTGTTGAAATATGAATAAGTTTTTTCGCCTTGCCCTTTAAGACTGCCTCCAGCATACGATAGGTACCGAGGACATTGGTTTGAATAAAGGGCTCTGCCGATTCAATACTGCGATCAACATGGGATTCCGCTGCAAAATGAATGATAGCATCATAGACTTCATCAAACGCTTGATCCAGCTCAAGTTGAAGGGTGATATCCCCTTGAATAAAACGAAAATGAGACAGTTTTAATAATTCATCCATCTCCTCTGGATGACTAGCATATGTTAACTTGTCAAAAACAGTGAGCCGGACATCTGTCTCCTGAAGCAGCAGCTTCACAAAATTCAGTCCAATAAATCCCGCTCCGCCTGTAATGAAATAAGACTTCGTCATTCGTATCCCTCTTTTTTCTTCATCGTTTCAAACATTTTCGTCGATGCTTGGTGGAGAGATTCATGTGTTCCTGCATCAATCCACCACCCTTTTAACATATCATAGGTCAGCTGGCTATTTGAGATATAGAGATTGTTTACATCTGTAATCTCTAATTCGCCTCGATCTGACGGCGAGATTTTCTCAATATATTGAAAGACTTCTTGATCATAAAAATAGATGCCCGTGACGCAGTAGGATGAACGCGGATACTCCGGTTTTTCCTCAATTGATACAATTCGGTGGTGGGTGGCATCAATTTCTGCAATGCCAAACCGCTTTGGATCTGCCACTTCTTTCAACAGAACCTTCGCACCACTTTCTTGCTGCTGAAAGGCTTCAACAAAAGGGGTTAGCGAATCCTCAAATACATTATCACCAAGCATGAGCACAAACTTTTCCCCTTCTACAAAGGGCTTTGCGTAGGATAAGCCGTCTGAAATTCCAGAAGCTTCTGGCTGGACCTGATACACGATGTTCATCCCCAGTTCCTGATCGCCTTCAAGCAGCTTTTGAAACAGCGGGATTTGTTCTGCTTGTGATATGACCATTACTTCTAAAATTCCCGCTTCTTTCAATTTGAACAATGAACAATAAATCATCGGATATGGGCCAACCGGCAATAAATGCTTATTGAAAATCTTTGTTAAAGGTGCCAGTCGTGATCCCTTTCCTCCTGCTAAAATAACTCCCTTCACATCTACACATCCTTATGTTCTTTTTGGTGATGATTCATGAGGTATATAAGAATGTTTTTCACTCGTTCGGTTCCTTTTCCATCAATGAGTGACCGTCCATTGAGATGAATGCTCCTGCGGAGAAAGTAGCTGCCGGACAGCCTTCGAACAGCACGCCATATATCCTTTTCATCCACAAGGCTTCCTAATCCAAGATGGTGACAGGCTCCCCTTTGTGCAAAACGAGTGGCTGTCACTGCTTGGTGGTCTACTTGTGAAAGGACAATGCTGGGCACCCCGATACAAACGGCCTCATATAACGTCATCCCGCCAGCAACAATCGCTAGATCGGCTTCTGCAAGACGGGTAGGTAATTGATCCGTATGACGAATGAATTGAATATGTGCAGCCTCGATTTCTTCTTCGATGCGAGAGGCTTTTCCTGTAACCGCTAGAATGTGTAAATGGCCTGCTTCGAGAAATGCTGATACAGCCTTTAATAATAATCCGCCTGGATCACTGCCCCCAAGGCTGATCACCACCTTCTTACATTCTTTGCGAACCTCATATGTGTCTTTTAATTTGCTGATCTCGTGATCTAACAATAAATAAGGTGTTCCATAAAAGTAGTCCGTTCCATTTACTTGCAGGTGCTTTTCATCTAGTCCACCATAAATGCCGTTTACGACAGCATCAGCAAGCTGGCAAGCTTCTGTTCTTTCTTCTTCAAATAAGACCAGTTTTGCATTTCTGGAGGACGCTTTGATCGATCGAAGGAACTGAAGGTCACAATCAAGGACATCGATTAGCAGAAGATTAGGATTTAGCTCTTTTATGTCCTGATCCATTTGAAGGAATACGTTTGATTCCTGCACCAAATGAACGTGCCATGCTGGATGCGAGAGCATTTCTACACAAATCTGTTCATTTGTATAGAAATATAAGTCGTTTCCTTCTTGAATCAGTTCCTTTGCCAGACGTTTCATTCTAACGATATGCCCCATTCCTCTTAAAAAACCACCGTACACAACAATCATGATTTTTTTATTCATTCAGCATCCTTCTGTCTCACAAATTGATTCAACCGAACCATATTAGGATCTTGTTCACAAATGGTGATGAGCTCAGCTGTAGGCACTGCATTAGACCCACCGGCTTTTTCAAGTAAACGGGTGGCAAATACATAATCTTCTTCTGTATCAATCGTGAATCGATAAGCAGGATATGCGAGTTCTTTGGGCGGTGTGAATAATTGCAGTTGAAATTGCTCAGGGTGCTTTCGGATATACAGCGTGACATGCTCACGCTCCGGCTGCGTAAGGGGGAAATTGTCGATTTTACGTAAAATAGTTGCGTTGATCATTTCCCCGGAAATACCGAGTGGTGTTCCGGTCGTATACGTGTAATCAGCCTTCTTCTGTCTATGTTCTTCAAGCATTTTCGACAAAAGCGCTGGATCTATAAATGGATTATCTCCCGTTAAACGTACAATGGTTTGTGGTTCAAAATGTTGAGCTATCTTTGCGAATCGCTGCAATACATCCATCTCACTGCCACGAAATACCTTATAGCCCTTTGATAAACAATAATGAGCCAATAGATCATCTTCTGCTTCGACTGTTGTGGCGATCATGAGGTTCTGCGTTTTGTGATTATAATAAGTTGATTGCTTTACCCGTTCAACGATAAAATCGATCAACGCCATACCACCGATTGGTTTCATCACCTTTTTTGGCAGTCTTGTTGAGCCCATTCTAGCCTGTATGACAAAGAGCACATCATTGATCATTTGTAGACTCCTGCATGAGCACATCTTTCCACGAAACCCCTGTATGGGCTGGAATGTCTCTGACAGCCTTGACGCCAAGTAAAATCTCCATGTACCGCGGATGCAGACCTTGGCTTTTTTGTCCTGGACGTAATACGGCTAGATTTTCTTCGGTCAATGTCTCGCCCTTTGCAATATCTTTTGTCGTAAAAATCCCTCGATACGCAAATTCACGAATCTGCCCTTCAATGGCTGTTGTCGTTTTAAAAGAACTGCCAAGGAGCTCCTCTGACACAGAATGAGCGTCTGTTTCTGATTGATTTCGGTCCTTTTCCGCCGCTCGAATATGCTGAACCATTTCCTTTAATTCTTCGGGATCGAGCGCAAAGGAATGATCGGCGCCAGGCAACGTCTTATCTATCGTAAAATGCTTTTCAATCATGGCTGCCCCAAGGTTCACAGCAGCAACAGGGGCTTCAGTAGGATGCTCACTATGATCGGAAAAACCGATGACTGCCTCTGGAAAAGCGGAAGCTAAGGTTTGGAGCACACGAAGATTCGTGTAAGCTCTAGGTGCTGGATACTTTGCGACGCAATGCATGATGGCAACCTGATCGTTTTGCACGCTTGTAATCGCCTCATATGCTTCATGAACATCTGCAATAGTGGCCCCGGCAGTTGAGAAAATGATGGGCTTTTGAAAAGAAGCTGTATGTCGCAAAAGAGGCAAATGATTGATTTCATAGGATGCCAGTTTGAAAGCTTTCGGATCGGTTTGATTTAATAAATCCGCAGATTCTTCGTCACACACTGTGCTTAAAAATATTAGCCCTTTTTCCTCACAGCGGGTTAATAACACCGGCAGCCATTCTGGCGGCAGTTCCATTTGTTCGACTAAGGAAAAAATGGACACCTCTTCTCCCTTGGCTGTTTCGTATAAACCTGGTTCCTTTTGATACATCCGATCAGCCTGGAACATTTGAAACTTCACTGCATCGGCACCTGCTTCTTTTGCCACATCAATTAAAGCAAGCGCCTGATCCAGCTTTCCATCATGGTTAATGCCTGCCTCTGCAATGATAAAGACAGGCGCACCATCCCCTACTTTGCAATCTCCAATGTAGAAATGCGCCATCTTACCTCTCTCCTTTTTTCGGCCATACATGGTAATACAAGAAGGCATTTGTTGTTCTAAATCCCATCTTTTCATACAGCTGAATGGCGGTTGTGTTATGCAGCTGTGTTCCGGCAGAAATAAAACGATGCCCTCTCTCATAAGAGACCTTCATCATCTCAATAAACAGCTTTTTCCCGATCCCTTTTCCTTGTACATCCGGTCTAATCGCAAACAGCTCAAGTGCCAGCTCATCGCCCTTGGTCATCCCTTGTATCAAGCCCACGACTTCATCGTTCACCTTTGCTACGATATTGATATCTGCACGTCCGAGCACATTATTTCTCATCCATTCTTGATAGAAATGCTGGACGACATTCTGGTCTAAAAATGGATCGAGGGCATACCGGCTTTTCACAAAAGCCTGATAAGCGAGTGACACCGCCTCATCGTATTCCTTTTCATTCGGCAGACTGATGATCACATCTTCACCTGTTGATGGCATTTCCAAGTGAACAGGCGGCGCTTCAAGACGAGTGAGACCGCCCACATAGTACACATGTGACAGCTTTTGGACGATGCGGTTTTTTTCAACATCCGCCGCTTCAAGACGTAAAAAGAAAAAATCGCATTTTTCTGTTCTCATCCAATTGATGAAGCGCTCCATCAATTCCTGAAAAGCAGAAGCTGACTCAGCTTCCGCAAACTTCACATGAAAAATATGCTGATCAAATATGCCGCTTTCCCATTTTGACCAGTCGTATAACAGCACTGCTTTGAGCTGGGCGCCACTGACAAGACCAAACTGTTTGAAGCCTTTCATTTGTTCAATTTGTTGACCGTATTTCTCAATCCAAGCGGACAGCACCTGATCGTCTATTGCATGAACGGTCTTCATGAAGATGCCTTCTGTTCTTTTAAAATAGACAGCACCGCAGTGATGACATCCTGCACATCTTCATCTGTCATACTGGGATAAAGAGGCAGTGAGATGGTCCGCTTGTAGTACGCGAGTGACTCTGGGAAATCCTCTGGTGAATAGTGGTAGGTTTGTTGATAGTATGGATGCAAATGAACAGGGATAAAGTGAACACTCGTGCCGATTTTATAGTCCTTTTGCAGCTGATCAATCAGCTCATTGCGTGTGATGAATGCTTCTTTCGGGTCCACTTGCAGTACATATAAATGCCATGCATGTCTTCCCTCTTGATGGACTGGCGGCAGGATCAGCCCTGCTTCCTTTTGAAATGCTTGATTGTATGCTTTCGCAATTTGTTCTCTCCGTGCCTGCATATCATCTAAACGGCTTAGCTGGACAAGCCCTAACGATGCCTGCACATCAAACATGTTCATTTTATAGCCAGGTTCCTCGACCTCGTAGTACCACGTTCCTTTTTCTCCATAACGATTCCATGCTCCCTTGCTCATCCCATGGAGTGCTAGTCTTCTGATCCGAGCGGCAAGTGCATCATCATTTGTCGTCAGCATGCCTCCTTCTCCGGTCGCTATATTTTTCGTCGCATAAAAACTAAAGGCAGTCGCATCACCAATCGAACCAACGGGCTGACCGTGGTACGTTGTGTAAAGAGCATGAGCGGCATCCTCTAGCACAAAGAGATCGTACTTTTTGGCAATGGCTAAAATCCGTTCCATATCGCACGATTGACCAGCAAAATGAACAGGGACAATCGCTTTTGTGTATGGTGTAATCGCCGCTTCTAGTTTCTCTACATCGAGGTTGAGTGTCGCTGGGTCAATATCGACAAATACAGGTGCTGCCCCTGTATGAATGATCGTATTGGCTGTTGCGCAGAATGTCAGAGGCGTTGTGATCACCTCATCCCCATTCCCAATCCCTTTAGCTTTTAAGGCTAAAAATAAAGCAGCCGTACATGAATTGACAGCGATCGCATGTTTTGCACCGGTCAGCTGCCGAAACTCTTCTTCAAACTGTCTGACTTTTGGTCCGGTTGACAGCCAGCCGGATTTTAAAGTTCCAATGACTTCGTCAATTTCTTCCTGCTCAATCAACGGCAGGGCATAAGGAAGAAATTGTTCTCTCTTTTTTTCCATATCGCTTGCACACCCCTATCTTCATCTCTGAAAATCCACACCTGTTTTTGTTTGAAGCAGAGAAAGCAGAACATCGGTCGATCGCGCATGCGGATAATGTTGTTTAATGAAATCAGCTCCTTGCCTCTTTGCCAGCTTCATCTCTTGATCATCCGACAAAATACGAATGGCTTTCTCAGCCAGTTCAACAGGGTTTTTCATATGATAGCTGCCAAGCGACTCGTAATAAGGGTATCTTCTGCCTTCTGTCATTTTCCCGATCAGCACACTCTTTTCAAAGAGCATCGCTTCAAGACCGACGGTTGATGTGAGCGTAATGACCATATCCATATATGGCAATAGGTCATACAAGTCGATCTCTTTTTTAATCAATCTCACATGATTTCCTGCTCGTTCAATGGACACATACTCATTTAATCGGTTGCGGGCAATTTCCCACGGATGCGGCTTCATGATCAACTGAATGTCTTTCCGTTTTGCAATCGTTTTAAGCACATCACCATAGAAGGCTTCTGAAAACGGCTGCGTTGCCACAAGCACGGTCTTTTTGGCAGGATTGAAGTTCAATTTACGAAAGATGAGTTCCTGCTGAAGCGGCGTTCGATCCTTCACCAAATCAAACCTCGGATGACCTGTGATCTCCACCTGTTCCAGCTGACAGCCTTTGTCTACATACCAGTCTTTTTCATACTTTCCAAACACCCCGTGGCACGTCGTGAAAATCGGCAAAAAGGCTTCGTCTCCCATCAGTGCGCCGTGCTGAAGACAGATACTCGTGAGCTGGCGTTTCACAGTTTGCAGTGCAAGTACGCGGCTGTAAGCATCCTCCGTTGTCCCCACAATGATGGCTGCAATTGGCTCCATCTGAAATAGCACTTCTGTCTGGTCAATCACATCAATAAATTGCACAATGTCCTTCCGAAGCTTTTCTCTAAAAAAGACATTGCCAAAGACCGGATGCTTTGCGTAAGGTTTAAGGAGAGCATTTGCTTTCTCAATATATTCAGCATGGGCTTCTTTATTAACCTCTCCTGCTAATTCCGGCTTGCTGATGACCGGTAAACCGAAATAATCTGCCTTCTTCCAGCGAGCAAGCACCACCGTTTGACTCGGATGGAACCGCATGTAATTTTGTTCAGTAAAACGCAGATGTTCAAAGTGAAGCAGGACCTTTCCATTCGCCGGACGATAAGCAATACGCTTGATCTGCTGCTTATGTTGATCAAAAAATGGCTGAATCTCTTCCGGCAACGGACAATCGGTTGTCAATTCTTGACCGAATGCTTCATCCTCCATACGTTCCCTTACCTCAGGACTGATATATTGATAGAAATTGCTGATCAACCCAAGGGGAATTTGTTGATAGGACAAATCCTTCATAAGATTCACATACTCAAAGTACACCTGCCAATAATGATGAATATAGTACGACACTTCAGGTCACCTCCCATGTCTTTGTTTTAATATATGGCGGAGCTCCCAGCAGGTAGACTGCTCAGGAAGTGCTTGAATAAAGGCACTTTTCTCTTCTTCCGCCAATTGATAGTGAATCGACTGTTCTGTGATGTAATTTGTATCTAAAACTTCATCATAGGGATAGAACGGATAAAAATGATTTAATCGAAAAAAGAACCGGGCATCCCCTATTCGATAAAAATGCGGACTCTCGTCCCAGTAAGACCCAAATTCAGTATGAATTTTTGTTAAAATAGAAGCACGATGAACGACCGAGCAATGATCTATGGCACAAGGTGCATTCCATTGCACCGTTTGCGCAGGTCGAATCGTTTCCTTTACTGGCTCTTTATTGCTATTTAAATAGATTACTTTCGATGCAGAATAGACAATATCTTCACTTGGTCGAGCATCTAGATAATGTGTGAGCTTCTCTAAACGGTCCGGGGCATAGACATTGTCATCTGTGGCATAGGAAATATACTCGCCCTTTGCTAGTTCTAATGCTTGATTAATGAGGACGGCGTATCGGGTTTTCGCTGTTCTCTCCTCCAGCGATTTGACACCACTTTGGATAAAATGAACACGGGGATCTTTGCGAAAGGGCTCAATCGCGGCAAGGGTTTTTTCGTTTGAACCATCGTCCATGATAAATAGTTCAAAATTTGACAGCGTCTGCTGCAAAATCGCTTCAATCGATCTGCCGACGTAAGCCGCCTTGTTGAAGCTCGTCATAATGACAGTTACTTTTGTCAAAGTTTTCACCTCGGTCTCTTTCAAACTATGTTTATCATATGTGTCTCCTCTTAAAGAGACTGTAGAGTGACCTATTTTTTATAAAATTGTATCTTTTTAATGATCTATCTTTGAAAAACGCGAACTTTTTGGTAATATAAGTAATCATTTATATGTATTAAAGGAGTAAAGAACATTGGAAGCTATGAAGAATGATCACTCCCAACAAGAGGAAGTAAAAGGTTTTTTTCGATTTTTCAAAATTTTCGTGGCGACAAAAACGATTATTCGCTCATATCAACATTCCTCTATTCCCATTTGGCTGATGATGCTCCTTGCAAGTATCGCTGGTACAGGCTGGGTCTACGAAGGGTATTTTAGCGAGTATATGGGCAATCATATTCCATTTCCTTTTATTCTGTTACAAGGTGCGGGATATGGTATTCTCGCAGGCAATCTCGGTCTATTTTTCGGTGTACTCATCCTAAAGTGGTTAGGTCGTCTTTTTTTCGGCAGTCAAACCGCGTATCGAGATGTACTGAAAGCCTGCACGCTGTCGGTCTTTTTCCCTTCTGCTTTATTTGCACTCAGTTGGATTTTCACGATTGGAATGCTCGGTCCGTATACGTTTGTCAAAATCTCACCCTATTTAGATCAGCATTATGAGGTTTGGTATTATCTCGATCTTTTAACACTGATTGATGCTTATGCAAAGACGTGGATATTGGGAATGGCTGTTTTAGGCATTGCCGCTGTGATGAAGCTCAGATTATGGCAAGCCTTTCTCATTGTGATCACACCGCTTGCTACATGTTTTCTTATCATTACTCTTTTATTTGGTGTCCAGCGCGCTGTAAATTGGATGATGTAAGGAAGGTTGCACATCATATTCGTAAGCAACGAAGCGCAGACCTGACAAAGAATGAGAAGGTTTGCCCGCGCCTAAGGAACTGCACCACAGTTCCTTTTTTTCGTTCAATGTACATATTCTCCCCTCCTGTCTCATAGTGTGAAAGAGAGAAAGAATGCTATGGAAACAACAGGTGCTCAAGCGCCTTCTGTTTAGAACACCATGAGGAAAGAGGAGGAACGTTATGAAATTGAAAAATCAATTTGGGCAAGGTTCGGGTTTCGAAGGTCAAGATTTTCGACAGCAACAATATGGAGCAAATCCGTATCCTGCGCAGCAGATGGGTTATTCAGTCCCTCCCCAAACGCAGGGTCAAATGCAAGGACAAATGCAGCAGGGATTTTCACCAATGCCGTCTACTGGTTCTTCACAAGGGGGGCAGGGCACGCAGAGCGGCGGGCAGCCGTATCAAATTCCTTCTGGACCGATTTATCAGCAGAATGTCACTGGTCAACTGCCAATCGAGCAGTCCTATATTGAAAATATTTTACGATTGAACCGCGGCAAGGTAGCCACGATTTATATGACGTTTGAGGCAAGTAAGGAATGGAACTCGAAGATTTTCAGAGGCGTCATTGAAGCTGCAGGACGTGACCACATTATCATTAGTGATAACAAGACAGGAACACGATACTTACTATTAACGATCTATCTTGATTACATTACGTTTGATGGGGAAATTCAATACGACTATCCATACTCCATGTCCACGTACTCTCCGAGGTAGATAACGCCACATATCGCAAAAGCAAGGAGCAGGCGCCCTTGCTTTTTTCTTTTGACTAGGTTTTTGTCACAACTCTAGGGTGCTGCTCATAAGATGCCTAGTAGTTTTTATCAAACACCTAGAGGTGACATTCATGACTGTTGAGCTGGATTATACATCACCAAATGTTAAATATTCATACGACCTGAATCAAAGTCCACTTGTGAAATACGATCAGCATAACCTGATTAACGTTTTAGGGAAAAAACAATTAAATTCGTTGGATCAAGTATCTCTGCTGGATATATATTTGAGTAAAAGCAAAGTCGTAGAGCCTCATTATCATCAAAATGCCGCAGAGCTTGTTTATTGTATAGCCGGTTCTGCTGCCGTCTCGATGCTGAATCCTTTTACAAAAAAACTGCACACCTATACCATCACCCCAGGACAGGTGGCAAACGTACCTCAAGGCTGGTGGCACTACGAAGTTGCCCTTCAAGACAGAACTCATTTGTTAGCCATTTTTAACGCATCTACGCCAGAAGTGATCCTAGGCTCAGACCTTCTCACCCTCACCCCTGCTCACATCATGGCACATACGTATTGCATGAACGAAACACAGTGGAAACAGGCGACGCAGCCTGTGAAGCCAAGTGCGTTTATCGGACCATTTTGCCACAGAGAAGAGGAAGCACAAACGAACCCTGTCCCTCCGTCTCACTACATCCCTTATTATCAAGCACCGCCAAACTACGCCCCTTACTGGAATTAAGAAAAAAACCGATGCCCCTCACAGAGCATCGGTTTTTTGGCTTATAAATTTTTTGCTGCTGCAATGACAAGCATGATCCAAGAAGCAATAAACGCCACTCCGCCAATTGGGGTAATGGCACCTAGAATCTTCACCTGAGTCAATGCTAGGACATAAAGGCTTCCTGAGAAGAAAAGGATACCTGCAAGCATCACCCAGCCAGCGGTTGGGACTAGAGAAACACCTGACAGCTTATCTGCAAGAAAGGCGACAATAAATAGTCCAATCGCATGGAACATCTGATATTGAACCCCTTTGTTCCAAATCTCTATATACTTTTCAGGGATTTTCCCTTCAAGACCGTGCGCACCGAAGGCTCCGAGTCCAACAGCTAGCATCGCATTAATCGCACCTAAAATGAAAAATAGTTTCATTCGTCATTCTCCTTATCTCGTCAATTATATTTATCATAGCGCGGGTGACAGACGATATTCAACTTTCCCTTTACGTTGACACGAGATTGTCGGATTTCTTTTTCTTTCGTAACAGAACTTGATCGACCGCGATCGCAATGAGTGTACCTAGAACAAGTCCATTGCTTAATAATGAAATGAGCACAGGATGCATGCCTTTCAAGGCCTCCTGCGGTACAAACATCGCCCCTACACCTGCTAAAACGGCAATCCCTAGGACAAAGCGAATCCGCGGAATTTCTTCTTTCTCATACTGATCAAACTCAGACATCGCAATTCCAATCATCGAGGAGAACACCACAAAGTTTACAGCAAGCCCCACAGGTGATGGCAATGCGGAGAAAAAGCTCATGAGCAGCGGGAACAAGCTAATGAGTACAATGAGCAGACTTCCTATGAAAAATGGCTTTCTCGATGGAATTTTCGTTGTCTGGATAAATCCTGCTGCCCCGGAAATAGGTACAGGCGCAATCGCTCCGATCAATCCGCTCAGTAAGTGGCCAAATGCTGCGACAAAACCAGCCGGACGAGCTCTCTTCCGCTCACGCAGTTCACCAAATGCCTTCACTGAACTTTCCACAATGCGAATACTTGCCAGCATGTTCACAATGAGTAATATCGTAATGAAAAAGGACGTGACAAGCAATCCACTGTCAAAGACTGGCATGCCGAATGGGAACAGCTTCGGAAACTCGATGATTTTTTCTGGAATTCGAACCGGCTTTGCCAACCCGAGTAGAGCGAATAACAACCAGCCTCCTGCAAGGGCAAATAACACAGAAAACTGCCTTAAGTAATGCCATTTTGAGCGGCTGATCATGAAGGTCAGAACAATAATCAAGATCGACAAGCAAAAGACAAGCCCATCCACCTGATTTCCCCGATAGCCGATGCCCATCAGCCCTTTCATGATCGGCTGACTTAACTGGACAACTAATAATAGCAAGTAAATGCCTGTGACGACTGGCGTAAATAAAGACGCGAGCCAATTAATGATTTTAAATAAACTAAAAATAAAAAAGAAAGCGGCACTAAAAATTAAAGCCCCTTGTAGTGCTTGCAGAGTTTCAGGATACGTCGCAAAGATGGTTCCTGTCATACCTGCATAAAGGGTATACACACCCCACCAAAGCCCTGCTGGACTTTCATTGATCGGCAGCATATGGCCGCATAAACATTGCACCATCGCCACAAGACCAAGTGAAAAGAATGTACTTTGAATCAGCTCTGCTGACTGCACTTGGTTCAATTCAAATGCTTGTGCAATCGCAATTGGTACAGCAATAGAAGCTGCGATAAAAAATGCCATCCACTGAATGGCGCCCAAAAATAGTTTCAAACCGATCACCTTCCCTTTGTCGTGACAAGACCATTAAAAATCAAAGATAGAGTCGCCGTTCCCATCCTTCTCTTTTTGCCCCTCTTCTTGATGCTGAAATTTCTTCGCACCACTCGCACCCATCAGTTTCTCAAGCATGGCTTGATCTGAGGATACGGGCGGCGCGGGCGGTGTCTGTATCGAAGAAGGTGGCGAGATAATCGGCGTTTGCGGCATTTGCACCTGTGATGGTGCATCGAGAATGACATCACATAGTGAAGAAATCGCCGCCACTTGACGTTTCACCTCTTCATCATTTCCACTTTGTTTCGCCTTTTGAACCGCTTCCTGCATTTTTTGGAGCAGGCTTGATATATGAATATTCAAGGGTAGACCCTCCAATCTAAAAAAGTCTCTTTTCAACATTATTTTACCAAATGAACAAACGAAATGGGTTCATTTTTTTAAAGCAGTCTGCTCCCGCCTCTCTTATTTGACCCGACATAGCCCTTCACACATAATAAAAGCAACAACATAGTTTATGAAAGGATTGAATAATGGACAAACTCACAACACTTTTTCAGAAACAAAAAGTCTTTCAAAAGCCGCCGGTGGAAGAACGCATCCGTCTTCTTAAAGACTTAAAAGCAGCCATCAAACAGCATGAGAAGGATATTTTACAAGCCTTGGCCCATGATTTACATAAATCCGAACAGGAAGCCTACACAACAGAGGTCGGGATGGTGTATGAAGAAATCAATCATACCATCAAGCACATCCACAAATGGGCAAAGCCAACACGCGTGCGAACGCCCCTCACTCATATCGGGTCGAAAAGTATGATTATGAAGGAACCTTATGGGAGTGTGCTCATCATTGCCCCTTGGAACTATCCTTTCCAATTGGCCCTTTCTCCATTAGTTGGTGCCATTGCTGCGGGTAATGCCGTTATTTTAAAACCGTCTGAGCTGACGCCGCAAGTTTCAGAAGTAATCAGTGCAATGGTGGAACGTGTATTTCAAGAAGACCATGCAGCTGTCGTAGAAGGCGGTGTAGATGTGAGTACAGAGCTGTTGAAATTGCCCTTTGATTATATCTTCTTTACAGGAAGTGTGGCAGTTGGCAAAGTCGTCATGGAAGCCGCCGCAAAGCATTTGACCCCTGTCACACTTGAGCTTGGCGGAAAAAGCCCTTGCATCGTCACGCCTGATGCAGATATCAAATTAGCGGCAAAGCGAATCACGTTCGGCAAATTCACCAATGCTGGCCAAACGTGTATTGCACCAGACTATTTGCTTGTTCATGAATCCATTAAAGAAGAACTTTTGCGGGAAATGACAGCTTGTATCCGTGACTTTTATGGCGAACAACCGGAAACACATCCGCACTTTGGGAAAAATGTCAGCCAGCGTCACTTTGACAGGCTCTCACAATTCCTCTCAAATGGAACGATCGTTACAGGTGGACAGCGCAATGAACACGAGCTCAAAATCGCTCCGACCATATTAGACCACATCACATGGGAAGATCCTGTCATGCAGGAGGAAATTTTCGGACCGATTCTGCCTGTCATGACCTTCGATTCTCTGCACGAGGCAGCTCATATGGTCAAAGCTAGACCGAAGCCGCTTGCGCTTTACTTATTTACAACAAGTAAAGAAACAGAAGCCTATATTCTAGACCATCTCTCATTTGGTGGAGGATGTATCAATGACACGCTCATGCATGTCGCTACTCCTTACCTGCCATTCGGAGGCGTGGGTGAAAGCGGCATGGGACGATATCATGGGAAAGAAAGCTTCTTTACGTTTACGCATGAAAAAAGCGTCCTGCGCCAAACCAATCGCTTCGATTTTTCCTTCCGTTATCCAAATGCGAAAAACGGACTCGACTTGGTTCGTAAATTTTTAAAATAAACAGGACGAAGGGTCTCTCCCCTCGTCCTCTTTTTATTCAATATCTTGGATACACCAGTTAATTTCTTCTGTCCCCATTTGCTTTAAATACGCGTTTACCTTTGAAAACGGACGACTGCCAAAAAAGCCGTTTCTTGCAGAAAAAGGACTTGGATGAGGGGACTCAATGATGAAATGCTTGTTTTGATCAATCCGTTCTTTCTTATTTTGAGCATGTCTTCCCCACAGCACAAAAACGACGGGCTGCTCACGTTCATTCAGCACATCAATCACGCGGTCTGTCACACGTTCCCAGCCCTTGCCCTTGCCTTTATGAGAATTCGCCTCGCCCTTTCTTACGGTCAGCACAGTGTTTAAGAGCAGCACACCTTGCTCTGCCCAGCTCACAAGTGAGCCGTGATTTGGAACAGGACAGCCAAGATCATCCTTTAGCTCCTGAAAAATATTTCTCAACGATGGCGGATGCTTCACGCCAGGCTGAACAGAAAAGCTTAATCCATGTGCCTGACCCGGGCCATGATAAGGGTCTTGTCCCAAAATCACCACTTTGACCTCTTCATATGACGTCAAATGAAGCGCACGATAAACGTCATCCGGTTTCGGAAAAACGGTCTGCGTGCGATATTCTTCCTTCATCCATTCACGTAATTCCTGATAATATGGCTGTTCAAATTCACTTTTCATCACAGCCCACCAGCTATCATTTAAAAATGGCTTCATTGGGGTTCTCCTCCTTGTGTCTGCTGCGTTAGTCTTGAGATCATCGGTTTTCCGTCCCACACAATCTCACTCTCTGATTCTCGTTTTTTCATCGCTGGTTCTTCTAATAAGACAGCAAAGTTCGCTGTCGGAAGGTCACCCAGCCCATGCTTTTCACTTAGATCATCTAAGTAGTTCTTCCTTGTCTCACCAAGATCACTAGACTGATTCCCTCCGCCATCAAAAAACGCATAGATCACGCTGGCAGCTGGCACTCGTTTGACCCGGGCATGCTGCGTGACACGTAAGAAAAAGTCCCAATCCCAGTAATGATGCATCGCTGGATCAAAATAGCCAATCTCATCGTGTATACAGCGTTTATACATACTGCCGGAAGGAACGTATGTAGAAAAGACACGCATATCCTCAACAGCAGCTGTATACGCAAACAGACGTCTTGACACCGGGAAGCGGGTCGCACCTTTTTCTTCAAATGACACAATTTCAGCATCAGAAAAGACAAAATCGGCGTCCTCCAGCGCCTTACTCATACGTTCGATATGACAAGGTGTAAAGTAATCATCATCGTCACTCAGCATGATCACATCGCCTGTCAGCTCCCGCACCCCCACGTTTCTAGCATTCACATGCTGGACGTTCTCATCTAAATGGATCAAGCGGATCGGAAGTTCGGGGTAGAGTTCCTGAATGATCTCGACGCGCTCTCCTGCATCATTCACAACCACAATTTCAAAAGGCTGTACGGTTTGTCTCGTAATAGATTCAAGCAGCTCACACAGTGCGCTGAGCCGGTTATGTGTCACAATTAATAAGGAAATCTTCATATTCAGCTAACTCCTTTAATAGATTCGTCTTTTTCCATTAAAACATAAAATGACGTTCTTCTCATGATATAAAAGGCGGTTTGATGTGACGGGAAAATGGGAATTTTTGATGAAAAGGAGTGATCACGATGGAATATTTCACAGTAGAAAATAGCAAAGAAGCGAAACAGACCATTGAACAAATACGTTCACCAAAGGATGATATTTTTGTTTTTGCGTACGATCCAGAACGCTCTGATACCGTCACAGAGCATACGAATGCCAAAAGCATGACAGCGGTCGATCAAGGGATTTTAGATCAAATTGCCAATGTCATCCGCACCCGGGATGACGAGCTCATGGCCAAAATGATGTCGGTTGGCGCCGATCAGGAATTAGCTTTAACACTTTTAGACGAACTGAAAAAGGGGAAATTGGTGATTTGTAAAAGGTAAGGGGAAAGGCGTTCTTCCTAAGGTGGAACGCTTTTTTATGTCGTTTCATTGTGATAAACGGAAAAGCTGATTATAATAAGGGATAGAACAGTAACTGTTACACATCACATTGGAGGTTCAGCAACTATGTCTATGAATAAAGCACTCACCATCGCAGGCTCGGATTCAAGCGGCGGTGCAGGTATCCAAGCAGATTTAAAAACGTTTCAAGAAAAAAACGTCTACGGGATGACAGCTTTAACCGTTGTCGTTGCAATGGACCCACATAACCATTGGGATCATCAGGTGTTTCCAATTGATACGGCGACGATTCGTGCGCAACTCTCTACCATTGTAGAAGGCATTGGGGTAGATGCACTGAAAACGGGTATGCTCCCAACAGTCGACGTGATCGAACTTGCAGCGGACACCATCAAAACATATGACCTAAAAAATGTCGTCATTGATCCTGTTATGGTTTGTAAGGGTGCGAACGAAGTGCTATATCCGGAGCATGCGGAAGCACTGCGCGAAAAGCTCACGCCACTGGCAACCGTCATTACGCCTAACCTTTTCGAAGCAGGTCAATTAAGCGGAATCGGTGAGATCAAAACGATCGAACAAATGGAAGAAGCAGCAAAACGCATTCACGAACTTGGTGCCAAGTATGTGGTCATCACTGGAGGCGGTAAGCTAAGCCCAGATAAAGCGATCGATTTGCTTTATGATGGACAAACCTTCGAACGACTTGAAACAGAGAAGATCGACACAGAATACACACACGGCGCAGGCTGCACATTCTCAGCAGCAGTCACAGCTGAACTAGCAAACGGCTCAGACGTGAAAAAAGCCATTTATGCAGCAAAAGAATTCATCACAGCTGCCATCAAAGGCTCTTTCCAGCTAAATGAATACATCGGACCAACAAAGCACTCTGCTCATCGTTTTGATAAGTAGAGTAGAAAAAACCGATTCGCCTTTTGGGTGAATCGGTTTTTGTTTTTAACATGTTTTTTCTAAATCGTTCAATTGATTGGTGAAACCAGAATGATCTACCTGCGGTGCTATGTTTTCTAGAAAGCGAATGAACTCACGACCAGATTCAATAAAATGACGCACAAGTTCTTTATACTCTGCAATTAAGGTTTGATTATCAAGCGATAACATCACTTCATGATCAGATCTTTTTTCTAACTGTATCTCTAATGGAACACTTGGATAATATATTTTTCCATACCCTTCTTCCACATATTTCTCAAAAATGTTTGTGTAATAATGCCACAACTCTTCAATAGAATCTGGATTTTCGAAATCCTCTATTTTCCCCTTTTCCTCATGATCGAACGTAATTGTGCCTTCAAGGTTTGTAAACCCTTGTTCCATAAAATCTTCTTTCGTAGCAACGAATGTTTTGATCTTTTCAATATCATCAATGGGTACAAACTTCTTCTTGTCCTCCAAATAAATATACGTTTCTATCTTCAATTGACGACACTTTTCATTTTTATTTCATGAAAAAAAGCATACCCGCGTATGGGTACACTCTTTTATCCATAAAGGATACCTACTTTTGCTGATCAGATTCTTTCGCCATTTTTCGAATAAAGGCTTCAATAGATTCAACAAATAAGGCATATTCTTTCATTTGTTTATACGTATCTGACAGCTTCTCTTTTAATTCTTCCTGCTCTAGAGAAGGTTCACCGAGAATAGATTGGACTTGAATGAGCAATTCTTTATATTCTTCACGTTTATCTTCAACATGATCTGCCATTGTCTCCAAGCGTTTTCTAGTCGTCGGCTGCTGTTTTGAATTCAAGTAAACAACCCCTTTTTGTCCTACCGCATTTGGATAAACGTCAGCCTCAGCTGTATATATTTTAAAATGATACCATAATTCCACCTGTTATCATATATGTAAAACGTCATCAAACCGCTTCCAGCCAACCTTGTATATACATGTTATAGGCTATAAGATACAGGTTGATTTCACTATTAAAACCAGAGCGGTATAATGGAATGGGCTAACCCCAGCTAAACATGTCCAATGTTTGGGCTGACCTGTTCAGTTGGATAGTTATATTCTTTGTCGTTTTCATTGGCGTTGAATCGGCTTATAGAACAATTCATAAAATGAAGCATCGAACTAAATAAAGACGAACAAAAAAGCCCTGCGGACAGGGCTTTTTCTTTGTTCTTTTTTCAATCAATCATTAATGGAGTTGCTTTTTATTCCAGTACGCCTTTTTGCTAACACTAGAAAACCCAATAGAAAAAGTAAACTTGTGGAGAGTCTACTTCTCCTAATGCTTATCCAAAGTATCCGTTTTCTGCGGTTTGAAAATCATTTGAGGAATTTATATGTACATTAGTTGTGATCCCCATTAATAAGGTAAGGCTCAATATCATAACTTTAAAGTGATTCATTAATTACCTGCCCCTTTCTATTCACCACAATTTAGACTTATTATCGCAGATGACGATTTATTTTCCAACATTTATGTAAAAATAAGTAATGTGTAGCATGTCATATGTTATATGAATTACTCATTTTCCCTCTTAGAGTCAGCTTGATTTTGCGGTATACCGAAAATTTACATAAATAGCGCATCTGTTCGATTTTAGAATAGTTAGACATGTTAAAATATTGTATATAATTGGTTTTATAGGAATATGAAGGGGGCGTATATATGGGTGGTTCTATCACTTATGACGAGGTTGCGATCAAACTGAATGAATGGTATTCAGCCATCAAAAAAGATCAAATAACTGATGCTGAATTTTTAAAAGCGGATGTTAAACGACTCTTTGACAGTATGGAGGAAAATCAAACTGTTTTATTATATTTTAGTCTTCTAGAATTTCGACATGACTTAATGCTAAGCTACCTCAAGCCTAAGTTATCTAGCCAAGAGTTAGATGAATATATGGTTCAGATAAATGAGCAGAAACATAAGATTGATCAATCACTTCACGAAGACAAAGATCAAATTGAAAAGATGTTAGATTTTTATTTCTGGTTTTTTAAAGGAATGCACGAATTTAGGAAAAAACAATTTGACGAGGCGATCAGTTCTTATAAAAGTGCTGAAAAAATTCTTGTGGATGTTGAAGACCCTATTGAAAAGGCTGAATTTTACTACAAGTTATCAGAAGTGTACTACCATATAGACCAGTATCAAATTTCTGTCATGTTTGCACATAAAGCATTGAGTCTATTTACAGAACAACCATTAATGCAAGAAAAAATAGCCTGGTGTTATTCAGTCATCGCTGGAAATTATCTATCTAAGCTACAATATGCTGATGCACTTACTTACTTTGAAAAATCCCATTCTTTTGCACAGCAGACGAAAAACGAATACCTTATATCCTCTACGATCTTTAACTTAGGCAAGTGTTATTTCCACTTAGAAAAATATACAGAAGCCTTGTCCCATTTTGATACTTCTTGTGAACTTTTTGAAAAGAATGAAACATCACATGTTCCAAAATCCTATTTTAACAAGTTATACACTCTCTTGAAATTAGGACAGGTTGTTCCAGCAGCCGAAACTTTTGAGAAAGGGGTCTCGGCGGCCCAACAACTGGATGACATAATTTATGAAGCAGAAATGAAATTTTTATATTGCCTTTATTTTCAATCTAAGACACCAAATGCGATCACAGAGTTAAAACATTGGCTTGATACCCTACAAAGCAAAAATCTTTACGAAGATGTGTATCAACTAGCTTTTGAAGCTGCACGATACTATAATAGAAGTGGGCAGTTGGAAATTGCTGTCGTTTTTTATGAAAGAGCTCTTGAAGCAAAGTCGTTAATTCAAGGAGGGGAATTGTTATATGTTGAAGAGTAAAATTTTTGTTCCCATCATGCTTGTAACTGTAGCATTAGCGTTACCAATTTTTCATTCTGCTGCTGTCTCACATGAAGTGGCTGACAAAGTGATTACATCGAGTGTAGGGAAAGAAGCTGGAAATAAAATATAAGATCAAAGAAAAGGTTCTGTGACTGGCTGCTTTGGTAAACAGCTTAAATCAGTGGTACGATATTGAAAAGAACCCTGGTTATTCATTAGGGTTCTTTCATCATCTCTTTCAAGGGGGAAAAACAAATGTCTTTCTGGCTACTGACAACTATCCTTACAGTTATTATACTAGGCGTTTCTTTAATCTTTAAAAAAAACCAGTCATCTTTCCAGTATGGATTTCCAGCAGTTTTAATGATGGTAAGTATCATCTTATTGCTCATAAGCTTTTTTGTGGGAGGATGGGAAGGTTTAGGGTTAGGAGCGATCAGCGTTTCTTTGTTAGTTTCATCAGTTATCACTTTAATTATTACAAGCATTTTGAGTTATTTTAGTGGTATGAAACAAAAATAAAGCTTATGTTTGTGGACATAAGCTTGTTGATTATGCTTTTTTATAGCGAATATACATGTCTCGAATAATTTTTGTAATTACAGAGGTGCACATGCATAAAAAAGTCACCACCCCTACCCAATACATATTTGACATGTCAAACCCAGTATAGGCAAATATAAAAATGGTTGAAGTTATAAATGTGATAGTTAAAACCACATGAACCTTCTTAAAGATTAAATAGCCAATAATCCCCCAAGCCAAATACAACAATGGCAATGTGAATAACACAAGCCTCATGGGTTCAAGATAATGTAAGTTGATTTACTCCACGCTCCTCGTCAGTTATTTTACAACTTCCAAGCTTGTCATTTCCCAATCTCTATCAGATTTTAGAGATATCTCTTTAGAGTCTTTGCTTTCAATATTATATTCAATAATTCTGCCAATAACTCCATCCTTATCTCTATCAAACATTCTTACCAATGCATAAATTTTGCCGTATAAAATCTTGACCTCTTCTAAACGTTCGTCATCTGATTTAAAATTAAGTGGAATTTTTTCAGAAGATATCTCTTTGAAGTCTCTGTTAAACATTTTAACTTCTCCTTCATGGGATATTATCGTAATTTGTAGATATTGAACCCCTTATCCATTACGATTTCTCTTTTCTTATCGAGAGTTTCTTTGTTGATTATAATTAACATAGAATTTTTCTTACTATCGACATCATCATTTACAGCAATCATTAATTCTTTATTGTTTAAATTATTTAATGATTCATTGTTGTCAGGATAAAAAACAGAGTCAATGTCCAGTTTCTTTCTTTTAGTCTTATGACTTTTTGGGTCTATAGAGGATAATATGATATGTTCATCATTGTTCAAAATGGCATATATTTTTTTATGGTCAAATATAGCTGTCCTCAATTCTCCGTTGAATTTGAGTTACTCTTTACTTCCGCTGTCTTCTTCCCAATAAACTAACTCTCCTGCTAATCCACCTTCTACATAGCCAACGTTTATATCATGTAGAACATAGCCATTAGAGTAGTTAATAAAAAATGCTCCCTCGTCTTCTGTAGATTTTGAAAGTGATTTTGTTTGTAGATGGTTTACCTTGCCATTATTCTTATCTATCGAGACATGATAATTAGACCTATTAGATGAGAAGTACATATTATTATCACTCTGAGTAGACGAAGTAAATCCCACGCAGTCTTTTAATGACACGCTTGATAGCTTACTCCCTATATCGTTATAGTTTACTATCTCGCATCCCCTATTCATCATCTTTGAATGAATTACAGCAAATTTACTATCTTTCATATTGCTCAATTCTCCCTTAGAAGAGTCTCCCACAGCCTCCTCTTTCTTTGAACATGCTGTACATATTAATGCTATGGCACAAGCTGATAAAAGCAACTTAAAGTATTTCATTCAATCATCTCCTTTTAATTTTAAACAAGCAAAGCAATCGGGGAAATCCCCGACTGCTTATTAACTTACTTTTTATGATAAAAGACCTTCGTGTTGTTAGAGCTAACTAATTCCATCGGTGACACAACTGAATCTTTTTTATTATTGTCAATATCATGACCTTGATTTTCCCAAGCCCTCCAAGCTAATTGAGAGCAATAGAATTTTTTTGTAGTTTTCTTGTCAAAGAAGTTCAAATTGTATGGCTTCTTTTTGTCTTAGAAAACCAAGACAATATCACCCTGTAGCATATATCCTATTAGTCTTTTTAGAATATGTCTCTTGAAAGGTTTGGGTTTAACCTTCAATTCCCCGTTCCTTTTCCAACAATGGAACGCTGTTATTGTATTTCTTTCATTGGGCATGTACAAACACTTCCTCTGCGCTTTTAAGGAAAATAGAGGTTTATTCACTGCACAAAATAAAAAGAAGCAGGCTATCCCTTCCTGCTTCTTTTTCGCTCTTCTTTAGCTTTAGTAGTAATATTTCAACAGGTTGATTTCTACCTATACAACCTCATGATTCATCTCTTTTTTCTTGTTTGACATTTCCTATTTTTAATCGACATCTTCTCTATCAATTGTGCAGGCGGCTGAAGAGCTCCCTTATTTATAGCATTGCGCTGTTTCTTGTACTTATCAACCGGAAAATTCAATTTCACATCATACTGATCATCACTTGTAGGAGACGTAGACGTTTTCTCTACTTGTTGAGCAGATCATTGACCTGCTTCTCTTTGTAAATGCCATGTTTTTAGTTTAAGCTTTGTTTCATTTCTGCCACTGATCGAGATTGATTTATTTCCCGGGGAAGGAAAGTAACGAGCAGTCAATACTTTTCGACCTCCATTTACAAAAATCTCAATTGACGATGCATCGATAAAGATGTGAAGGTCGTGTAATTCCTCTATTGCTACTTCTCGAACTTCTTTTGATCGATCTTCAAATCGATCTCGTTCTAGTGTCAGTTTGCCCTCACCTTTATCATAAATGATACGGGCTGCCGCTCGAATAC
The DNA here is from genome assembly GCF_038601465.1 of Bacillus sp. FSL R7-0672. NCBI lineage: Bacteria > Bacillati > Bacillota > Bacilli > Caryophanales > Bacillaceae > Bacillus > Bacillus sp. FSL R7-0672. The sequence continues at coordinate 3,429,796 of NZ_CP152010.1, forward strand.
AGCATTCAAACCCTTTTTGTGTATCAATCTGATCAATGAATAACTCTGCGCTCGTAATATCATCTACAGGAATCGATTGAACGGAGCGTTTGATATGGAAAATATGCTCTTGTTCGTTGGTTCTCATCGCCTGAAGCTCAGTGACTGGCTTTTGAATCAGATGTCCGTCATCATCTAAACGCAGCTCTCTCGGAATGGTGAGGCAGTGTATCCATTGATACGAAATCGTTGGGTGATGCTCTTCTCCTTGATCAGGCACTCCCATCCATCCAATTAAAATGCGTCTGCCTGATTCGTCTAGAAAGGTTTGCTGCGCATAGAAGTCAAAGCCTCGGTCCAGCTCCTCAAACGCTCCGTGCGTATATTGATAAGTATGGTCATCCAATCTCCCAACAAAATAGCCTGATTGATGTGTATTATGATATTTTAAGCCATCTGACTTTAATCCCTGTGGCGACACAATCAATACATCTCGGCCATCTAATTCAAATAGATCTGGACATTCCCACATATAGCCGAAATCCTCTAATCCATTTTTCCCACTGCCTGCAATGATGCCTTGAAACGTCCAATTGTCTAAAGTATCAGAGGTAAACAAGACAAGATTACCTTTCAGGTTCAAGCTTTGTGCACCTAGAACCATGTACCACTTGCCATTTCGCTTCCATACTTTCGGATCACGAAAATGGGCGGTGAATCCTTCTGGCAGCGTCGCCACGACACCTTTTTTATGAAAATGAATGCCATCCTCTGAAACAGCTAAACATTGATACGTCTCGCGGTTCCCTTGTTCATCGCGAACGTTGCCAGTGTACATCACATACATATGTCCATCATCAATGACTGCACTGCCAGAATAACAGCCATTTTGATCAAACCAATCACTTGGCGCAAGGGCGGCTTCCTCGTGCTGCCAATTCACTAAATCTGTCGATGTGTAATGGCCCCAAAATTTTGCGCCGTGTCCCGTTTTGAATGGCTGCCACTGATAAAAAACGTGGTAAATCCCTTTCCACTGAATCAACCCATTCGGGTCATTTAAAAGACCAACTGGCGGCATTAAATGAAAATGCTGGCGATACACATCTTTTTTTACCAAATGCTCATAGTTTCGAATACGTTCTGTTACCTTTTGACGAAGTGCTGCGTCAGTTGTTGTCATGACTGTGACCACTCCTTGATTATTTTTCGACTTCTTTTACTTTGAAGATGATGGTGAGAGTAAATGAAACAGCAACAGCGATTAACATACCAATCACATAATTTACCACATTTTGCACACCAAATGGCGCTGCAATCGCAATCATCGGAATACCCGTTAAACCATAGGCGTTGGCTGCTACCTTTGTGAAGACAACAAATGCCCCGCCTAATGCGCCTCCGATCATCGCGGCGATAAACGGCTTACGATAGCGGAGGTTGACACCGAATATAACAGGCTCGGTAATCCCTAGGAAAGCTGAGAAGGCTGCAGGAAGTGCGATTTCTTTTGTTTTCGCGCGTTTCGCTAAGAAAAAGACCGCCAAGCCTGCTCCGCCTTGCGCTACGTTGGACATCGCCCAAATTGGCAGCAAATAGTTACGCCCAATATCATTCAGCAATCCTGCTTCAATCGCATGGAAGCTATGATGGACCCCTGTGAGCACAATGAGAGAGTAGGCTCCTCCGAAAATGAGCCCTGCTAAGAACCCTGCGTGATCATAAATAAATGTCAGTGCATTCGAAATTCCTGTACCGAGCATTCTTCCAAGCGGTCCAACAGCAATAAACGTCACAAATCCAGTCACAATTACCGTCACAAATGGGGTCACAAGTAAATCAATACTGTTCGGAACCACTTTTCTTAAATTTTTTTCAACAATACACATGATGTACACAGTCAATAATACTGGAATGACTGTTCCTTGGTAACCAAGCAGAGCAATATCAAAATTGAATAAATGCATATACTCTGGTTTCGCATCCGTCAGTCCCCACGGGTTGAGCAGGTTCGGGTGAATCATAATCCCCCCAATAACGGCTCCTAAATACGGATTTCCACCAAACTCTTTCGCTGCACTGACACCAATTAAAATGGGCAAAATGATAAAGGCTGCACTTGAGAACATATCAAGCATTTGAAAAATCGCGGAGCTTGGGTCAGCCCATTTGAAGGCTTTCATCATACCTAAAAGCCCCATTAATAAACCGCTTGCAACAATGGCTGGAATGATCGGTACAAAAATATTTGATAACGTCTTTGCAAAACGTGCAAGTGGATTCATTTTTTGTTTCACTGCTTCATCATGGCTGACAGGTTTTTCTTTCTCGTCGTCTGTCTCAAGGCCGGTCTCACGAGCAAATGGTTCATATACTTTGTTGACCGCTCCCGTTCCAAAAATGATTTGGAATTGCCCCGAGCTTGAGAAAGCCCCTTTTACCCCTTCAAGTTCCTCAATGGCATCTTTGTCAATTAGTTCCTCATCTTTCATCACCAATCTGAGTCTTGTTGCACAATGCGTGGCACTGATGACATTTTCTTTGCCGCCTAATAGTTCTGTTAATTCTTTGGCTGTTTTTTGATAATCCATGTTGTCTCCTCCTTTTTTAAAGCAAAAAAGACCTAAAATTCACTAACGATAAAAGGACATACACGTCCCCTCGTTACGCAAATTTTAGGTCTTGCCTGCCTGACAGTCACAATCCCACGATATCAAGTTTTGATTACGCTTTCATCATAGTATAAGAGTGTGACCTGCGTCAACCTCTTTTTTTCGAATCTATTGACCCATATACACTATTTAGAGTAGTGTGCATAAAAAAAAGCCTGCATGCAGGCACAAACACTAAACCAATTCGGCATCCTGCAGACGCTGGACATGCAGCGTGATGTAGCCGATCTCCGATTCAGGGAGATGAAGTTCATATTCATTTTTCAACAAATCAGCGAGTCCACGTGCACACCGGTAAGCCAAATCATACTTTGTTTGGATAAAACTCAGCATGTCATCGTCCATGATTTGAAATGCCTCATTTGAATCCAACCTGCCTAATGCATACCTCAAATGTGTCACAAGCCGCTGATAGGAAATACTATTCTCATCAATTGAATGCTGAAAGTAGCTTTCTATATGCTCGATCATTTCTTTGATCATCGTTGTATATTTCACGGTCTTTTTCATAGACTCCGTATTCATTTTGGCCGTATGAATATGGAGTGCCACATACCCTGCCTCATCGTCCGGCAGTTCAACCCCGAGCCGCTCCTTTACATAACGAATGGCATACTTTCCAATATCATATTCCTGCTTATATAAGACTTTGATCTCACCAAGCAATTTATTATATAGCACAATGCCCTTTTGAATACGCTCAATGGCAAAGGATAAATGGTCAGTCAGTGATATATGGATATGATCACTAAGCGGCATCATCAGTTCACCCTCCGCATAACTGATGATATGCTCTGCCACCTCAATATGCGCTTCGGGCAATGTCGCAAGAATTTGTTTGAATTTCTCATTTTCTTCACGCACAACAAAGATTTTCTCTATTTTTTGAACGGGAACGACGTCATTTTTCCCCTTCTGAAAAGCAATTCCGGGACCCATCACAATTTTCTCCTGATCACCCTCCTTTACAATCACTGCATTGTTATTCAATATCTTATATATCTTCAAGGGGTATCCTCTCCCACCAGATAACGTTTCTTATGTGGGATTTTACCCTGTTTCATCTCTCATGTAAAGGTAAGAGCGGACCAGCACGCGCCTCTCTCGTCGTCTTCTCATCAAGCATCATCAGACTTTGCTTAAACGGTTTCTCTGACCTGCGCTTCTTGTTCTTTTCTTCTGCCAGCTTCTCTAGCTCTCTCTCTTTCACCACTTGAAAGAAACGTTCATCCACCGCGGCCGCCTGAAAACGTTGCTGCTTCATCATCACACCAGGATTCACAAGCACATTCATCATGAAACCAAACCATACACTCAACCAGTTTTTGAATTTCCTCACTGAACATCCCTCCGCTTTTCTTAGAATCTAGCAGTTCTAGCAAAACAACTGCTCCTATCATATCCCGAGAAAAAAGAGAGATTTGTCACAATCTGGGTGAAAAAACAAACTAGTTTTCAGAAGTTTTGTTGAAAAGTGCAGAAGTTCATCATGTAAGTGGATGTTTGAATAAAAATTTTATACACACTATATCCAAAAGATAAGCACACCTTATCAACAGGGTTTATCCACATATCAACACCCCATTACTAGATTTTGTGTATGAGATTTTTTTATTTTCCATATATGTATCTAAACAATTGAGTTATCAACAGGAGTTTGTGCATAAGTGAGACTTTATAAACAAAATAGTTCTTTGTGACTATGTAAAATAAGACCATTTTAGTAAAGGAATTGTTTTCAACGTATTGAATACTTAATAACGGGCAGTGAATCTTTCCTATTTATCCACAAAAAGAAAGGCTATCTCCCTAAAAACACAGCTAGAAAGGGGAAAATTAATGAAAAAGGTCATCTCTCGTTCTTCTGTTCTATTGTTCTCCACTATTTTTATTTTATCCACATTCTTTACAGGTCAACAGGCTAGTGCCGCTCCATCGAACAAACAGGTGGAACTGGAAAAAGCAGAAATCTTCGGTGAAATCAATGTCAAATCTAGAAAACACACCACTGTCATTGTTGAATTAAAGGAAAAATCCTTAGTTGAAGCCAAACAAGAAGGCAAAGCACAAACGAAGGCCTCCCTCAAAAAATCTCGAACAAAAGTAAAAAATGAAGCACTCAAAGAAATTGATAAAGCGAGTGTTCGTCAAGAATATGAAAAAGTCTTCTCTGGTTTCTCTATGAAACTTCCTGCAAACGAAATTCCGAAGCTGCTCGCAGTGGACGGAGTAAAAGCCGTTTATCCGGATGTTACATATCAAACAGATGAAGTGAAAAAGGAAAGCATTCAGCTTCCAAATGAAGATGTCTCCCCTCTTATGGATAAAAGCGCTCCATTTATCGGTGCACCAAAAGCTTGGGATGCCGGCTACTCTGGAAAAGGGGTAAAAGTCGCTGTCATTGATACTGGAGTAGACTATACCCACCCTGATTTAAAAGGAAACTTCGGTTTATACAAAGGCTATGATTTTGTTGATAACGATTATTCTCCGCAAGAGACTCCTAAAGGAGACCCTAGAGGCGAATCAACAGACCATGGTACACACGTCGCAGGGACAATTGCTGCCAATGGACAAATTAAAGGTGTCGCAAAAGATGCCACGCTTCTTGCCTACCGTGTACTTGGACCAGGCGGGTCTGGGACAACTGAGAACGTCCTTGCAGGCATCGACCGGGCTGTTACTGATGGAGCAGATGTCATGAACCTCTCTCTCGGAAACAGTGTGAATAACCCTGATTATGCCACAAGCATCGCACTCGATTGGGCCATGTCTGAAGGCGTTGTCGCTGTCACATCGAATGGAAACAGTGGTCCGAACAGCTGGACAGTCGGATCTCCCGGCACGTCAAGAGATGCCATTTCTGTCGGAGCAACTCAGCTTCCGTACAGCCTTTACAATGTAAAATTCCCGAACTATTCTACTGCAAAAGTGATGGGCTACTACCAAGAGAGTGATTTAAAAGCACTTGACCAAAAACAAATCACACTCGTCCATGCAGGTATCGGTGACGAAAAAGCATTTGAAGACATCGACGTTAAAGGAAAGGTTGCCGTGATCGAACGAGGAGCCATTGCCTTTGTTGATAAAGTCGACAATGCAAAAGCTGCTGGTGCAATCGGCGTTGTGATGTATAACAACACCGATGGAGAAATTCCAGTCGATGTACCGGGACTTGCTCTTCCAACGATTAAGCTTTCAAAAGCTGAAGGAGCGGCCCTTGTCAAAGCCATTGAGGCTGGAAACAATACAACAACTTTCTCCATTCAATTTGTCAAAGAACTTAGTGAGCAAGTCGCTGACTTCTCCTCTCGCGGACCAGTTGTGGATACGTGGATGATTAAGCCTGATTTATCAGCGCCAGGCGTCAGCATTGTGAGTACAATCCCAACGCATGATCCTTCTCAGCCTTACGGATATGGCTCAAAGCAAGGGACAAGCATGGCTTCACCGCATGTGGCTGGGGTTGCAGCGATCATTAAGCAAGCAAAACCATCGTACTCAACAGAACAAATCAAAGCATTGCTGATGAATACAGCAGAAAAACTATTTGACGCAAACGGCAGCCCATTCCCTCACAACACACAAGGGACAGGCAGTGTTCGCATCATCGAATCACTCCAAGCGTCATCTATCGTTTCTGATGCGAGTTATTCTTACGGCACTTTCTTGAAAGAAAAAGGCGTTCAAATCAAAACGAAGAAATTCAAGGTAGAAAACCTTTCAAAAGCACCGAAAACGTATACCATTGATTACAAATTCGATGGCAGCGGCATCAGCACAAACGGAACGAAAAAAATCACTGTCAAAGGGAATTCCACTGGGTCCTTTACTTCCGCGGTACAAGTGAACTACGGTAAAACGAAAAAAGGAACGTACCAAGGCAGCATTACCCTTCGCGAAAATGGCAGAAAGGTCACAGAGATTCCGACTTTATTGATTGTTAAAGAGCCTGATTATCCTCGTGTCACTTCGGTTTCTGTAGAGCCGGATAACCGTGCTGGAAGCTATGTCATTAGCAGCTATCTTCCTGGCGGAGCTGAAAACCTTGCATTCCTCGTCTACTCGACAGATGGAGAATATTTAGGTGAAGCAGGTGTTTATCAACATGTTGATAAAGGAGAACACCGCGTAAAATGGAATGGCACGATCAATCAAGGTCAAAAGCTCGAACCTGGTGAGTATACAATGCTTGCGTATGCCAGTTTGAAAGGGAAATCCGACACTGTTCAAACGAAGGAACCTTTCGAAATTCACCCTGAATAAACGTGAATCACAAGAAAAGCCTTGCATGAGCGGATATGCTCATCAAGGCTTTTCGATCATATATGGAGGAAAGAGAGACTGATGTTGATATTGCTATGGATCGTTTCTTTTTTTACTGCTTTTTTTCTAACGATCACCTTGGTGTATTTTCTCACCCTTTTCCACGCGAAACATCCTCGTCCTTTTCATCAAGCATGCGAGCTAACGGTCTATGTGTCCTTCATTTACCCGCTTAGTTTGCTGGTGACAGCCGCGTTTATTTTCATCATGATGCTCCTCTTCCCTCTCTACTGGCTGCGTGGACGGTAAACAGACATACATACGTTATGCATCAAAGGCTTCTTTTAATAAACGATACGATGTGAGCCGGTCTTGCATGCGGTGAGTGATGGTCACGGCGATCACTTCATTTGTACGATAAGCCTTCGTTAGTGCCGTCAACTGCTTTTTCACAGAAGATGGCGTCCCAACCACCATCCTTTGACGATTGGCAGCCACTCGTTTTTGTTCATATGGACTATAGGAATAAGCCTGTGCCTTTTCATATGAAGGAAAGCCCCCAAGGTTTTGCCCCTGTTCATTGGCGAGTAAGGATAAATCTAAGCTGACTGCCAGTTTTTCTGCCTGTTCCTCTGTTTCAGCACATAAAACGAAGACCGCCAGACTGACGCGCGGCTCATCACCGAATGCTGAAGGTTCAAACCGGTTGATATATTGCTCTACAGAATCTTCTCCGCCTTCGCCATTGATAAATAGAGCAAACGTATAGCCTGCACCTGCTTTCGCCGCAAGTCTTGCACTTCCTCCAGAGGAACCAAGCATCCATACCTCTGGTGCAGTCTCTACCTTCGGAGAAGCGGTTAAATGGGGCAGCGGGTAAAATTCATCCGCTAGGTCGTGTAAATAGACCTTCAACTCTTCTACCTGCTCAGGATATTGATCACCTAGACGTTTTCGTTCACCATGATGAAGAGCTATGGAGGAAATGGGCATACCACCAGGAGCACGTCCAATTCCAAGATCGATTCTGCCAGGAGCGAGTGCTTCAAGAACCCTGAAGTTCTCTGCTACTTTATAGGCGCTGTAGTGGGGCAGCATCACACCGCCTGAGCCAATACGTATATGTGACGTAACGGCTGATAAATGACCGAGAAGCACCTCTGGACTTGATCCTGCAAGCCGGTTTGAAAAGTGATGCTCTGATACCCAAAAACGGTGATAGCCCCAATTCTCTGCCTGCTTTGCCAATTCAACCGTTTGCATCAAGGCTTCAGCAGGTGTTGCATCTCCAATTAAAGGAGATTGATCCAGTATACTTAATTTCATCTTACTGCACCTCTTACAGAAATCCCCCTCTCTCCATTGAAAGGGGGATGTCTTATTTATTTTCGATTAAAGCCCTTCTCTTTCACAAATTCTCCAAGGAAGGCACGCTTTGGCTGACTAAAGCCGCGAAGCATCTGCTTAGACCAAGTATCTGTTCTCTCTCCGTTTGTTCGTTCTTCATAATAAGATGAAATACGGTCATCGTATTCTTTTATATAACGATCCACATGTGCTTCATCTTGCTGATATGAATTTTCATGATAAATGAGTTCAACTGGCAGTCGTTCCTTTTGTGACGATTGACTCGCTGGATGTCCGACAACCAGACCAAATAATGGCAGCACATATGATGGCGTTTCAAGCAAATTAGAGACTTCTCTCAGTTGATTGCGCAGGCCGCCAATATAGCAGATCCCAAGTCCCATTGATTCTGCAGCTATACTCATATTTTGCGCAGCGAGCGCCGTATCAATGACGCTAATGAGAAAGGCTTCCGTATTCTCAAGCGCCTCCTGATGATTCTTCCCTGCTTTTTTTGCAATATCATCATGGCGTTTCAAGTCTGCACAGAAGACAAAGAAATGCCCATTCTTCTCAACGTATGGCTGATTCCCAGCCAGTTCAGCAAGCTTGGCCTTCTTCTCTTGATCTGTCACACCAATAATACTGTACGCCTGTACATAGCTTGATGTCGAAGCAGCCTGTGCACTTTTAATGAGTGTCAGCACCTCTTCTTCGGACAAACGCTCGTCTGTAAACGAACGGATGGACCGATGATTTAATATCGTTTCTATCGTTTTGTTCAATTCGAAGACCTCCTTCACTTCTACTATCATAAGACAAAAACATATGGCTTTTCAAAAATTAAAATTCGAATAAAAAAAGACAGTCTATGCTTAGACTGCCCTTACCCGTTTTATTTAAATAAATAACTTTGGTATTTCGTTAATTGAACACTTGCATTATAAGCAATCCCGAATCCAATGAGAACAGATAAAACAGAGCTTCCTCCGAAGCTGATAAATAGGAGCGGAATCCCTGTTACAGGCATTACGCCTATGTTCATTCCAATGTTCTGGAACGTATGGATCACAATAAGTGCTGTATATCCTACACAAAAGAATGACGCAAATCGGCTATAAGGATGGATACGATCAATCAGCACGACAAGCCGGTAGATCAAGAAGAAGAACATGATCACAACAAACGCACAGCCAATAAAACCAAAGGCTTCTCCTATAATGGAGAAAATCATATCTGTTTGTGCTTCTGGGACATAGACCTTTAAGTTTTTAACCCCATTCCCAAAAATCTGTCCAGCACCAATAGCCATAATGGCCTGGTCTACTTGGTATTTATCAGACCCAGACGCATCCTGAGTCTGCGCTTGGTTGGCTGACGTAGAACTATCAGGCAGCCAAGCGGTAATCCGGTTAATCTGATACTGCTGAATGCCGATTGTTTTTGCAACATCAGGGAAAAGTATGATCACGGCTAACACAGCGGCAACTAAAAGCACAACCACAGAACCGATGAGAGAAATCAGCTTCCAATTGACCCCTGATAAAAACACCATCACAACGACAATAAACATACAGACAGCTGCCGTACCTGCATCCTGTAAGAAAATCAGTCCAACTGGAACAGCTGCTACACCGGCAATTTTTAATAATAGAATAATATCATCTTCTAATGTCCTTTTTCCCCTAGGTGTAGACTTTCCAATGACAGACGCGAGCATCATAATCAAACCAATTTTCATGAACTCTGAAGGCTGAAGTGTTCCAACCCCTGGAATTATAAACCAACTTTTGGCTCCGTTTTTTATAGGGGCAAAGTCTTTACCCCCTATCTGAGCGGGGCTCAATTTTAAAATAATTAGAAGAAGTATCCCACCTAGAAAGATGTATATACTCAACTTTTCAAGCTGTTCAAGGTCTAAATAATTAATGGCTACAATGCAAATTGCTCCAATGAGATAATAAATGATTTGCCTTGTCCATGCACCACTACCATATTGTTCAAACTGACCCGCAGCATATATAGAAATGACACTGATGGCAAAGAAGGCTAAAAATATAAAAATTAAATCCCCTTGATAGTACGGAGATGTATTCTGCTTGTTCATGAACTAACCACCCTTATTACAAAACATAAAAGCCCTTATTTATATTAGATTGAATTTTTCACAAAAGCAACTCACCTTAAATATGACGGAAGATACATCCGAAAGGTTCCAACCATTTTTCAAAAAATGAAATACTTTTCATCCTAACAATAGGAAAAAATCCCTCTATACTCTTACCATTCAACCGATCATGAGTCCTTTAAAAAGATTATTTTACAGATATTAAGGGGAAAATTCAATGACCTATGTGGCGATATGACAAGCAATTATTAAGCCAGCATAAGCTGTACGGAGTGAAAAGGAAAAAGCCACTTTCTACGGAATAAGGCCCATTTTCCAATTATTGAGTTTACTTCAAAGTCAATTGTGGTATAATACTTGTAACAAAATGTTCACAATATCTCCTAAAAACAGACACAATTGCATCCTGACCTCTCATTTGAATTGAACATCAACTTACAAAGGAGTTGGATACGATGGATATGTTCTTTGCGTACCTATGTATTGCAACGGCTACACCCCTGTTTTTATGGCTTGAAAACAGAAAAATTGCACTAGCTTCTATTCCACCCATTATGATTATGTGGATTTTCTTCGGTCTTTACATGACAAGCAGTTTATCTCCAGCAGGACATACCTTCATGATCGCATTCTTTGCCATTAATGTCATTTTGGCACACATTGCAGCGTTCCTCATTTATGGACTTCCATTCATTCGCAAAAGATTCAGCAGCACCAGATAAATAACACAACATCATGATAAAAACCACTCACCTTTGAGAGATGAGTGGTTTTTTATTATTTCTCTGAATGCTCAGATTGCTTTGGTGCAGAAGGTGAATAACCGTCTTTGCTGTTCTCTCCGTGGCTGTAGTGAGCCGCAAAGATCCAAACAGATCCGATAACGAAGATAATCGCACAAAACAGACCAAACAATGTATTTCCGACTTGAACAGTTCCGTTCTCGCTTTCTGTCATGTGCATAAACATGAATAGCTGTAAGAACGCTTGAATGAAGGCAAAACCAAAGATAATCCATAGTTTTGCAGAACTGCCAATTTCAGCTCCAATGGCAATCCAGAATGCTAAGATGGTTAGCACGATGGATAGGATGAAGCCAACTACGTGTTTCCAAGGGAAGTGTTCGTGCTCTGCTGAGGAATGTGTTTTTCCAGCCATATCACAAAAGCCCCCCTAATCCGATCAAGTAAACAGCTGTGAAGATGAAAATCCATACAACATCAAGGAAATGCCAGTATAGACTTGAGATAAAAATCTTCGATGCTGTTTGTGGAGTTAATCCACGTTTTTTAATTTGGAACAAGACCCCGGTAATCCAGAAGATACCGATGGATACGTGTAATCCGTGAGTTCCTAAGAGTACAAAGAATGCAGACCAATACGCACTTGTATGAATGCTCGCACCCTCATGTACATAATGGAAGAACTCGTAAATCTCAAACCCAACGAAGCCTGCACCTAGAAGCAGTGTGAGGATCGTCCAAATGACAACCCCTTTTGTACTTCCACGGCGCATTTCATGAACGGCAATCCCGCATGTAAATGAACTAACCAATAGCAGGAATGTCATGATCAATACAAGCTTCATATCAAACAGCTCAGCTGGTAAAACGCCGCCAGCTGTTCTGCCATGAAGAACAAAGTAGGTCGCAAAAAGTGTTGAGAATAACACGATTTCCGCGCCAAGGAATATCCAGAAACCAAGGATGTTTAAACGTCCCGTTTCAGACTGATATTCAAGCGGTGCATTTGCATAGCTGCTATCATTATGTCCCATTACTTCTGCGCCTCCTTATTCTTTTTCTCTGTTTCAATCACTTCTTCAACAGGAATATAGTAGCCATCGTCATATTCAAATGAGCGTAAAATCATTGTTGCGAATACACCGATTAAACCAATAACGCCAATCCAGTACCATTCAAATACAAGGCCGAATGCACCAAGTCCGAAGAATGCAGACATGATAAGTGGTCTGCCTGAATTGTGCGGCATGTGAATTTTCTTGAATTCTTTTTCAGGATGAACGTCTACATTGTTTTGCTTCCAATGATGGAATGCATCTGGTGTTGTCACTTCTGGAAGTGCTGCAAAGTTATAATGCGGCGGAATTGCAGAAGATGTCGCCCAGTCAAGAGTACGTCCCTCTCCCCAGCTGTCGCCAGACACTTCACGTTTCGCGTGTCTCCAGCTGTAGTAAATGTTGTAGCACAGGATGATGAATCCGACACCCATCATAAATGCACCAATTGTTGAAATAAAGTTTAGTGCAGTCCAGCCATCTTCTGGTCCATACGTATAAATACGTCTTGGCATTCCTTGCAGTCCTAAGAAGTACTGCGGGAAGAAACAGATGTTAAATCCGATCATGAATACCCAGAAGAACCATTTGCCGATTCTTTCGTTTAACTTGTAACCAAACATTTTTGGATACCAGAAAACAAGACCAGCAAAACATGCAAATACAGTACCTGCGATTAATACATAGTGGAAGTGGGATACAAGGAAGTACGTGTTATGGTACTGGTAATCCGCAGCTGCCATCGCAAGCATAACCCCAGTGACACCACCGATAACGAAGTTCGGGATGAAACCAAGTGCCCAAAGCATTGGTGAAGTAAAGCTGATACGGCCTCGATACATCGTAAAGAGCCAGTTAAAGATTTTCACACCTGTTGGTACAGAAATTGCCATTGTTGTAATCGAGAAGAATGAGTTAACCGCTGCACTGTTCCCCATTGTAAAGAAGTGGTGAACCCACACAAGGAAACTAAGAACAGAGATTGCCACAATCGATACAACCATCGCTTTGTAACCAAACAACTGTTTTCTTGAGAACGTCGCAAAGATTTCTGAGAAAATACCGAAAGCCGGCAGGATCACGATATATACCTCAGGATGTCCCCAAATCCAGAAAAGGTTCGCCCAAAGCATTGGCATACCGCCTGCTTCGAGTGTAAAGAATGCAGAACCGAATAAACGATCAAATGTCATAAGTGCTAAAGCAACTGTTAGTACAGGGAATGCGAATACGATGATGACAGACGTGATCAACGTTGTCCATGTAAACATTGGCATACGCATAAGCGTCATACCTTTTGTACGCATTTTTAAAATGGTCACCATGAAGTTAATACCAGTCATAAGTGTACCAATACCTGCAATTTGGAGCCCGAGCAAGTAATAGTTCTGTCCAGGTCCTGGTGAGAAATCATTTCCGGCGAGCGGCATGTAACTCGTCCAGCCTGCACTTGGTGATCCTCCAATGACGAAGGAAATGTTGAACAGCATCGCTCCGACCATAAATGTCCAGAAGCTCAGGTTGTTCAAATAAGGGAATGCAACGTCACGTGCACCAATTTGAAGAGGTACAACGACGTTGATTAAACCAATTAAAAATGGCATCGCCATGAATAGAATCATGATCGTACCATGCGTTGTGAAAATTTCATTATAGTGGTTGGAATCTAAAAACGTATTATTAGGAAGCGCCAGCTGTGCGCGCATCATCAGTCCGTCTACCCCACCGCGGAAGAACATAATCACAGCAGCAAGGATATACATGATCCCAAGCTTTTTATGATCAACTGATGTTAGCCATTCTTTCCAGAGCCATTTCCACTTTTTAAAGTAGGTTAAAACAAACACGATAGCAATGGAAGTAAGAGCGATAGATATTTGCGCACCAAGAATTAATGGGTCTCCAGTTACAAAAAACTCATCCCATTTCAAATGCATAACGGCCTCCTCCTTTCCTTAGTCAGTTTATTCATTATCTAGTTTTCTTTTATAGTTCTTCACATTCTCGAAAGGATCTGTTTTGGAATGCGGAGAAACTGATTTGTAACCTAAACGTTTGCGTGCTTGGAGTGCGTATTCAGAATCCTCTCCATGCTTCGCAAAGGATAAATGTGTTGATGAGAATGTCTGCACATCTGCAGCATCAGGAAGCATCAAGTAGTCATACGTTTTCTTCGTTAACTTTGGTGCTTCTTTTTTCGTTTTGCTTACCCATTTATCATAGTCAGACTGCGTCATCGCATTGACTTTGAATTTTTGCTGAGCAAAGCCCTCGCCTGTGAAGTTGGCGTTTCTTCCTTCATATGTGCCAACTTGATCAGCTTGAAGATATTGTTCCATCTCCATTCCAGCCATCGCATACTTCTCCCCGCCTAGCTGAGGAATCCATAGTGATGCCATTGTATCAGCAGAAGTGATTTTGAATAAAACCGGCTGATCTTTTGGAATGTTTAAGTAGTTCACTGTCTCAATATTTTCCTCTGGATAGCTAAAGATCCATTTCCAATCAACAGCTGTAGCATAAACGACAAGAGGATCTTTATGGCTTGTTGCTTGAGGTGCCTCTTCCAAAGAGTAAATTGTTTTTACAGTTGGAACTGAAAGGGCAGCAACGATTAATATTGGGATCACTGTCCAGACAACTTCTAGAAGCGTGTTCCCGTGTATTTCTGGGTTATAAGAGGCGTTTCCAACGTCCTTACGCTCGCGGTATTTAACCAAAATGATGGTAAACAGTACAAATACCGCACCAACGATAAAGAGCATGAATCCGATGGATAAAAGGATTAAGTCTTTTTGTTGTGCTGCGACAGGTCCTTTAGGATCTAAAACAGCGATATTGCTGCAACCTCCTAATACAAAAACACTCACGAGCATCGCTAATAAAAGCATAGGTTTAATGGCTCTGAACAAGAAGATCACCATCCTTCCTTAGATAATGTATAAATTGCTGAATAATTGTGAAAAGCCATCTGCCTTCGAAAACTTTTCTTCCCTTTGTAATGCTATCAAAATCTGTTACAGTTAGCTTCCCTTTTTTCAAAAGTTCATTTATTTTTCAACAGATTTCTATTAAAATGTCATAAATTCGACATAAATTTATATTATTGCACACACAATAAATTTCTAGGATTTTGAAAAGTTGAGAGTTGAAGGCAAAGGACAAACAATCAAGAACTTTGTCAAATTTAGGTTTACCACAATAAAAAAGTTTGGTCAAATTTCAATTTAACTTAATGAAATTTTATCTAGGTAAACAATTTCAAAATAGGTATCCCTACATTTAACAAAAACCTTACTCATTTTAACGCAAGTTCACAAGAAAAGAAAGTATCGATCCTCTGTGTATACGCTGTAAGAATTGGTAATGATGCTGAATTAGTGGAATCTCGCTAAAGACTTCCAGCAAAAAACCGGCTCAGCGCCGGCACTCTGCATTTATTCATCTCTCACTAAGATGTCAGGTCGTCTATAGATCTTCCCTTCATGTTCAATGTCCATGTACGTCCACTTGCCTGTATACGTTAAAAATCGGTTGCCCTCTTTTTCTACAACAATCGTATCCTCTGATTTCAGTCCAGGCAATGAAGGGTTCCATGTAAACACTTGATGAAGCTGAATTTCTTCCTTCGATGAGGGAACAGCAATGATTTCCCTAGATACAAATCCCGTCTTTCCCCCTTGATGAAGCTTTTTCCAGCTATCAGGGAAGCCCTCTTTTTCGTACTGAGCAATACCTGCTTTCAGAACATCTCCTAATGTTCCCCCAGGACGAGTGGCGGCATTCATGACCGTGTCAATTCGTGCTAGACGCTCTTTGTTCTCTTCAAGCTCCTTCGGAAGCTGACCAAAGTAAACAGACCTTGTGACATTCGCAACGAGCCCGTGCCGCTCCGCGCAGAGAACAACAAGCGCGTGCTTTTGAAGAGCTTTATCTGTTGGAATCGGGTGACGGTATTGATGGATCCGGTCATCGGTTGCCAGAAGCAGGACTTCTATCGTCATCCCTTGTGTAATGGCTCTTTGAGCAACAAGCGAAGCAATCTCGTGCTCGGTCTGCCCTGGAACGATTTCTTGACAGACACTTTCTACAATGACCGCTGTTTCATGACACAGTGTTTCATATTGTCTGAGCTGTGAGGCGGTTAGGATCGAGCGAACATGCGACAAATCCGGTTCGATCCATTCGAATCCATCTATTTGAATGTCCGTCCCAATTCGTTTACCTTTTGTGAGTTCTTGAATGTATGGGGTCTCATCCTCATACCAATCCATTGTGACCACTTGAAACGGATGATCGACGTACGCCATTTCCTCTTCAATGATCCGCTTTTCTTCCATTTGATTCACAATGAGGACGAGGTCGTCTTTTAAGACGAGCAGCTGGCACACGCCCTCTGGCGTATTTAACACAATATGATTCCTTCTTCCGCCTGTCAGCCAGGAGAAGTTATTTCGCTTTTGAATCAAAACACCATCAAGCTGCTTTTCTTCCATTAATTCTCTTACTTGTTCAATCATCTAATCACCTGCCTGTTTGAAGTATTTGAATAAAACGGTTAAAAGCTGTTTTCCCTTGCTCAGTTCTTTTAAACACACCTGCCTGCGAGAGAATTCGAGAAAAAATAAAGCCAATTTCTTTTTGTAAAATGGTTTCGGTATTGTCCTCTGTAAAGGTGTTCTCTTCAAGCAGCCGCTTCGCCCAAGCCTCGTGCTTCATGATAGCAGGACGGGCTTTGATTTCTTCAAGTGGACTTTCAGATAGCAAAGCCTCTTTTAATTGACTTATTTCCTCTGCTAATCTACCAGGAAGCACAGCAAGGCCCATGACTTCAATTAATCCGATATTCTCTTTTTTAATATGGTGGACTTCTTCGTGCGGATGGAAAATGCCGTCCGGGTGCTGCTTGTTTGTACGGTTATTACGAAGCACTAAATCTAATTCATAGTCATCCCCGTGACGCCTCGCAATAGGTGTAATGGTGTTGTGAGGTGTCTCTCCTGTATGAGCGATGACCCCCACCACTTCATCTGAATACAGTTTCCACTCATGTAAGATAAAGTCTGCTGCGTCTGCGAGCGACTTCCGCTCATTACTTCGAAGTCGGATCACAGACATCGGCCATTTCACAATGCCAGCTCGCACATTTGGAAAGGCTTTGAGAGAAAAGACTTCTTCCATCTCTGCTTTCGCCATCGGAAATTCATGCGCACCGCCTTGAAAATGGTCATGACTTAATATACTGCCTCCGACAATCGGAAGGTCGGCGTTCGATCCAATGAAATAGTGCGGGTATATAGATATGAAGGAAAGCAGTCGTTCAAAGGTCTTTTTGGTGATGCTCATTGGCTCATGTTTGCCTTTGAACACTATACAGTGCTCGTTGTAATACACATAAGGTGAAAATTGCAGAAACCACGATTCATCTGAGAGTGTCACAGGAATAATCCGGTGATTCTGTCTCGCTGGATGGTTGATCCGCCCCTCGAACCCAACGTTTTCTTTACAAAGGAGACAAAGAGGGTATTGCTTTTGACTGAGCTTCTTCGCTTCAGCGATGGCTTTAGGGTCCTTTTCTGGCTTTGATAGATTAATGGTGATCTCCAGCACGCCATCGTCTGTTGGTGTAAACCACTGTACATTTTTGGCGATCCTGCCTGTATGAATGTAGTGGGCATGCTGCTGCATCTCATAGAACCAGCTCGTAGCTGCCTTCGGTCCCTCTTGCTTGCGTCTCTCTTCAAACTTCGCATAGATAACACTTGTAGGAGCCACCAAGCAGCCCATGATTTTCGCATCTAGTAAATCACGATACGTATCTGTCCCTTCAGGAATAATCCCTGTTTCTACTGCCCAATCGAGCATCGGCATTAAGATGTCTTCAAGGTCTTCTTCTCCTGAGACTGTTCTTGCTTCCGCTTCATCGAGCCTGAGTACCTCAAGCAGTCGATTTCTCGTATATTCGATATCTAGTGATGTCATTAGCTCTTTATTGATCCCATATTGAATCAGCTGTTCCAGCTTTTCAAAAATATCAATCGCCATTCCCTCTGTCCCCTCTCTTGCCTGCCTTTACGTTTTATTCACTTTGGTAACCATCTGGATGCTTCTGAAACCAATCCCACGCACTCTGAATGATCGTGTGAAGGTCAGCATATTGAGGTGTCCATCCCAATTCTTGCAGTGCTTTTTCAGAAGAAGCAATCAGCTTTGCTGGATCTCCCGCGCGTCTTTTTGCCACTTGTGCCGGGATGGTATGCCCCGTGACTTTTCTAACAGCTTCTACGACCTGCTTCACGGAGAACCCTGTTCCATTCCCTAAGTTGTAGGTCGCACTGCCTTTTCCAGCACGCAGCCGGTCAACAGCTAAGATGTGTGCCTCTACTAAATCCATCACATGAATGTAATCCCTAATACACGTGCCATCCTCTGTCTCATAATCATCACCATAAATCATCATTTGATCCCGTTTTCCTAGAGCAACTTGCAGAATAATTGGAATGAGATGCGTCTCAGGCTGATGATCCTCTCCGACAAGTCCTTCTGTATGGGCACCAGCTACATTAAAGTAGCGAAGTACCACGTACTCTATTCCATACGCTTGCTCAGACCACTTCAGCATTTTTTCAATCGCTAGTTTCGTTTCTCCATATGGATTCGTTGGGTTCGTTTCATCCGTTTCAACGATCGGCACCCGCTTCGGTTCACCGTATGCAGCAGCAGTTGAAGAAAAGACGATATGTTTCACATCAAATTCATTCATGACATGTAGTAAAGCAGTTGCTCCGCCGACGTTGTTGTCATAGTACTTAAGCGGATCTGTCACACTCTCCCCGACGAGTGAATCTGCCGCAAAATGCATGACCGCTTCTATTTGATGCGATTTGAACACCTGTCTTAAAAAGGCGTGATCTCGTAAATCACCCTCCTCTAAGACAGCTCCTTCCAAAACAGCTTCTTTGTGGCCTGTCTGCAAATTATCTACTACCACTACTCGTTCGCCTTTCACTAGAAGAGCCGCCACCGCATGACTGCCTATGTACCCTGCTCCTCCACAAACTAAAATTGTCATCACACTTCCCCCTTTGTGAGTCCTCTTGCGCCGCCTCCAATTCCAGCTGTGTAAAAAGAGGCTTGAACACCTGTTTTCTCTTGATATATCGCACTAGTTTCTTCTATAAATGAATCTAGCAGCTCTTCTTTCACGATGCTGATCGTACATCCGCCAAAGCCTGCACCTGTCATACGGGAGCCAATCGTCCCCGGGTGCCGCCAAGCTGCTTCAGCCAGTGCATCTAGTTCAAGTCCTGTTACTTCATAATCATTCTTTAAAGAAAGATGAGAAGCCTTCATGAGCCCACCTAGTTCTTCCATTTTATCATCTTTCAGAAAATTTACTGCTTTCATCGTTCGCTCGTTTTCCGTCACGACATGTCTTGCCCGTTTGCGGCAGATGTCATCTTCAATCAAGTGGGCAATCCCTGCAAATTCATCCGCAGTGAGCTCACATAAGTGGGTGATGTCGATTTCTTTCTGAAGATCATTTAAAGCGGATTGACACTCTGCCCGGCGCTCATTGTATTTGGAATCAGCCAGTGTCCGCTTTTTGTTTGTATTGGCGATGACAAGCGCCAGTCCCTCTTGCCGAAACGGACTATATTCAAAGGCAAGGGTGTCACAATTGAGCAAAATGGCGTGATCTTCTTTTCCAAGGGCAATCGAAAACTGATCCATGATCCCGCAATTGACACCAATAAATTCATTCTCTGCACGCTGTGAAAGAAGGGCAAGACGGACATTTGAAACGCTGAATGAATACCATTCATTGATGAGAACAGCGGTGACAAGCTCTATGGAGGCAGAGGAAGACAGACCTGCGCCATTTGGAATATTGCCGCTGTACACAATGTCAAAGCCTTCTTCTATCTTCATTCCTGCTTCTATAAACTGTTTGAACACACCCTTCGGATAATTTGCCCAGCCGTCCGATTCTACGTAAGCGATTTCAAAAAGATTGAATTCTTTCACACCATCACGATCAAAGTTCAAGGAATACATTCTCACGCGGCCATCTGACCGCTTTGCACAAGCAGCATACGTCCCGAGAGTAAGCGCGCATGGAAACACATGTCCTCCATTGTAATCTGTATGTTCACCAATCAAGTTCACTCTTCCTGGGGCAAAAAAATAGCGCAGTTCTTCTCTATCTCCAAATTGCTGGTGAAATGCCGCGCGTAACGTATCGATCATATCCATTCCCCTTTTCTCTTCTGATACTTTTTATTTTAGTTGTCCCAGCAGCATCAGTTCAATGGTAAAAAAATCGTTAAAAAATACCCTTTTTTTGCTGTGAATGGTACGATGTGATATGAGGTGTAACATGATTCTAAATAGAAAAAGGTTGTTTTTTGCTGTGAAGGAGGGTTTCCAATTTGAAGAAAGAAGCATTTGCATTTCGTTTTCACCATTCTGATGTGACATTGCCAGCACAAATCTGGTCTGTTGGCTGGGAAGTTCAATCTTCTTCGTTATATAGCTGGAATGGCGTGGAGCGGAAGGATCAGGGCAAGTGCATCTTTCAGCTCACACTGTCTGGACATGGCATGATTGAAATCGGAGAGAAACGTTTCAAAGTATTGCCGGGTCAGGCCTTTCTCGTGAAAAGCCCAAGTGCCTACCAATATTATTTTCCAGAAGACAGTGAGCATTGGGAATTTCTCTATTTAACGCTTTACGGGGAAGCCTGCGATCTTTGCTTTGACCAATTTATTGACCAAGGAAAGCAGGTCATGCGTTTTCATCCGAATTCCAGACCGATCCGCCTGCTCAAGACCATTTATGATGAAGCCAGTGAAAGACGGATTACCAATCCATTTGAGGGGTCTAGCCTTGCTTATCAATTTGTCATGGAACTGTATTCATATTTGCCAAAGCTTGAGGGACAAATGGAGAAATGGCCCGAGCCCATCGTTCAAGCGGCCTTGTTTGCCAGCCATCATTTTCACGAGGAAATTGGCCCGGACGATATGGCAGCTGCGGCACGTTTATCCAAAAGTCATTTTACGAGGGAATTCAAAAAGGCCACTGGCTTCACACCTATTCACTATCTAACCAATATCCGGTTAGAAAAGGCGGAAACGTTACTGAAAACAACAAAATACTCGATTGAAGAAATCGCCATACAGTGCGGCTACAGAAATGCGAATTACTTGAATAAAGTCTTTCGAAAGAAAATCGGCATGTCTCCAAAGCAACTGCGGGAAACAAGCGATGCATAATAAAAAGCAGCCGCTTTCACAATTGGCTGCTTCTTTTACGCTTTCGTCAGGTCAACATGGATTCTCCCTTGTCTTAAAACAATGGTCATTTGCGTGTCAGGTGTCATTAAGTTTTCCAAAATGTCCGTTGCTGTTTGAAGCGCAATGTCCATTCGGTTGATCTTTTCCTTTTCTTGTTCCGAAAACGCTTCTGGATGTGCGGTCATTTCTTTGACTAGCCTCAGCACTTGTTCATGCTGCTTTTCTGTTTGTTGATATATGACATCATATAATTCGTCTGGCCTGCTGCTCATTTCACATCACCTATCTTTTTTCATGTGTTAAATCGCATCTTCTTTTGTTTTCTTGAAGACGAACCATTTACTGGCGACATAATTCACGACCACAATCACAAAGTTGACAAGAATTTTTGCGACAGTTTCATTGAGCGCCATTTGGGTCACAAATAAAATCATCAGCCCTAGATCTACACCTAGAGACATGAGACGAACACTAAAAAATGAAGAAAGCTCACGCATAAGGCTTTTCGTATCACGAGCCTTTTGTTTGAAGACATACTTCTTATTGGTGATATAAGCAAAGAGAACAGCAAATACCCATGAAACAACTGTAGCTGTTTTATAATCCATGGAAAACATCTCAACGAATAAGTAGAAGCTGACTATGTTGACAATGGTTGTACACACACCCATCACAAGATACATGACAACTTCTTGATACTTTTGAAAAAGGCTATACATGTCTTTCTTCATTCCTTCTTGGTGGTTTCTGTTTCTTTTAGAATACCATCTTGAGAAGAACTTCCCAAACGAACAATATGTACGTCCTGCACAGATGAAATTTGTTCTACTCGATGGCAAATGTCAACCTAATTGGTTTATATAAGCCAAATGTTTTAGGTCTTTTTCATTATTTTAATTTATAATCTTTTAACTGACTTTACAATTGTTTATTATTAGAAGTAAGAAATCAATATTTATGGGTTTTTTAGTCATTTTTTTAGGAACGTGGTAGGTGATAGATTTTACAAAATAGGTTAAATGTCATCATTTTTCGACAAAATCTATTTTGCGCTGTTTTCATCCACACGTACAGTTACTAGACGGTTTGTTCAAGTCATTGGTTGCAGATGAATATGTCTTATTGAACTGGAGGATATTATGGATACGCAAGTGAAAAGAAGAGTTGACGAAGAGTGGGTTTATTTGATTCAGGAAGCGAAAAAAATTGGACTAGCCATCGAAGAAATACAAGCTTTTTTAACATCCAACGGTGATCAGAAGATGATAAACAAACCGTAAATCAACGCCGTTATCCTTTGTCTTTCAGACTGCTTTGGCTAAAAGTTCTGACTTGTCAATTGACCTTTTAAAAATCCTTTCATGACGATACGCTACAGTAGAACACCCCTTCATACCAATCCCTTCCACTCATGGGGTTCTGTCTTTCTATATTAGGAGGACAGTCCGTTTCCCGTTCTTTATATGATCCCTTTTTAGCCACCATTCATAAAAATTGTTCTTCTCTCGTTATAAAACCAAGCTCCCCACCCATATATTAAGCATGAAAACAATGAGAAAGCAGAAAGGTGGGTAGAGCGTGAGTTCAGATTCCCTTTCCTATTATCACCAAAAAAAGGATCAGTATTATCATGGCGTGAACCCGGTCATTGTCAGCCGTATTCGTGAGGAATGGACGTCTTTATTGGATATCGGATGCGGCACAGGCAAGCTTGGAAAAGTCCTGAAACAAAAGGGCCGGACCATTTATGGAATTGAATCGTTTGAGAATGCAGCAAAAGAGGCTGAGCAAGAGCTAGATCATGTGCTATGCGGAAATATTGAACAGATGACGCTCCCTTACGAACAGGAACAATTTGACTGCATTATATTCGGAGATGTCCTTGAACATTTATTGGATCCGTGGGCCGTTTTAAAGAAGGTCAAACCTTTCCTTAAAAAAGAAGGAGCCATCCTGTCATCCATTCCGAATATCGGTCACATATCAACCGTTTTAGAATTATTAGCCGGCAGATTCACTTATTCAGATGCAGGATTAATGGATCAAACTCATTTACGTTTCTTCACTCTTCATGAAATTCATGCACTCTTTCATTCAGCAGGCTTTCGTATTCGCGAACTCGAAACCATTCGCGTACAGCATCCTTCCTATGAGAGCATAATGATTGATTTACATGAATTACTCATGAAGCATGGCATTCGTTCAGATTTTCATGAGGCCGCTACCGCCTATCAGTATGTGGTTGAGGCGGTTCAGCTTCATGAGTAACCCCACCATCCTGTTTGTTTTATGTGTAAATGATGAGGCCATGTTTCAGGCTTGCTTTCGGCAGCTCGCTTCACTTCCTGCTCCCCATGGATATCATGTGGAGGTACTGCCAATTAGACATGCATCCAGTATGACCTCTGCTTATAATGAAGCCATCACTCATCCAGCTCAGTTTAAAATTTATCTTCATCAAGATACCTTGATTGTCAAACAGCATATGCTACTTGAGTTGATCCCGCTTTTTTTACAGCATCCATCACTTGGGATG
Organism: Bacillus sp. FSL R7-0672; assembly: GCF_038601465.1. Taxonomy (NCBI): domain Bacteria; kingdom Bacillati; phylum Bacillota; class Bacilli; order Caryophanales; family Bacillaceae; genus Bacillus; species Bacillus sp. FSL R7-0672. The sequence goes on from NZ_CP152010.1 coordinate 3,453,821, forward strand.
ATTGGGGTCATAGGTGCAGAAAGCGTGCCTGACAATGGGATTTGGTGGGAGAGTTCTGATTGCAGGGGGAAAGTCATTGAATATCGTCACGACACCTATCAGCTGCTTTCGTTTGAAAGTGGTCGTCAACAGGCAGAAGCGCAAGATTATATGAACGCTTCGGCGATTGATGGTCTTTTCATGGCGACGCAATATGATGTGAAGTGGCGTGAGGACCTCTTTGATGGCTTTCATTTTTATGATGTTTCGCAGTCCTTTGAATTCGTCCAGCAGGGCTATGAGGTTGGAATTGCGAGGCAAGAAGAGCCTTGGTGCATCCACAAATGCGGAGATCATTTTGATGCGGAAGCGTATGAAAAAGCGAGACAAACATTTCTTGCAAATTATCGGTAGAAAGCACCCTTTTCGGGTGTCCAGAATGTAGAGAAACTCATGTTTTTCTACATTCTTTTTTATTTTCCACATCATGATGTTAGGTGAGAATGGGTCTTTTGGTGCTTTTGAGATCTTGTGCAGCTTTCAAGAAAAGGTCACGGAGCACATGCTTTCGGATCTGATTTGTTGAACCGATAACCTTTCCGAGAAAATAAGGCTGTCGAGATTTTCTCGACAGCCTGACAGACCCTAAAGGTCTGTTTGATTCATCAAGTAGATAATCTAGAATCACGTGTTCCAAAACGAACATCAGGATTTTCACTAGAACGGGTTCCATTCCTCACAGCAAAATCCTCAGTAGTAACGCTACTGCCTGTAGCATTCCTTACAGTCAGATCAGTGGATTCTGGAGAAGTAGCATTTCTTGAATTCACATCAAAATCGACAGATGATAAAGAGATCACACCTACCAATGCTGAAGCACTCAAAAAACCAGTAAGAACCGTTTTAAAATTCATATGAACAGTCGCCCCTTTGGATTTGTTTTCGGGCGTACATCACTTTTTCATACATTTTTACAGATTCATCCATACGCCCATTCTCATTATAGTACCGAGCCGCTTCAAGCGCTAGGTCTTCCATATATGGATAACCCCTCTCATTCTCTAATTTTTCCAACGAGCTCAAGACTTCACTTAGGTTTGCTGTTTTTAAAAATAAAATTTCCAATACCATCAGCAACGATAAAAACAGATCATTTTTTCTATTCTTCGCTTCTTCCAAGCCTCTTTTGAAAAATCTTTCACCCTCAATAAATTCCTTTTGACTCAAATGAAATAACGATAATTCATAATAAACCAAAAGCAACTCTGTAGCATTAATAGGCTCTCCTTCTAGAATAACCTGATTAAAATAAGCTAGCGCCCTATTAAAATCACCTAATCCTTTATAACAACACCCAGTATTAAATAATGACTTCACAATCATTGGCTTATTAGAAATTGCCTTAGATTTTTCTAAAGCTGACAATAAATGAGGAAGCGCCTTTTCTCTGCATTCAAAATCAATGAAATTACCTGCCATAACAGTTAGACAATTAATTTCTCGAATCATATAAAGTGAATTACTCTTATGTGCCTTATAAGTATCATAAGAAAGACCAACGTAATACATAGACACGTGTGTCTGTTTCATGTGATAAAACACTTCTGATAATTTGTAATAAAATTCCGCTCTTTCTAACTCATCCCCTACTTGCTCCAAGCGCTTTTCCGCGCGCTTATAGAACACAATAGCTCTAATAAACTCACCATTTTTGAATTCATACATTCCTTGAAAAAAATTAAAATAGTATTCAAGAATGGCTGACATCTTCTTTCCTTGTCCTTCTACAGCTTTCAAGTAATCCGATTTTTCAAGTGGTTCTTTAGAAGGCTGCACATAGTCTGTCATCAATTGATGACGGAACTCCATCAACTGAAAATAAAGAACCGCCTGTTCATCTTCTTCCATGACATCGATATCTTTTCTAACCTCTTCTCTTAGTATTTGGGCCTCTTTAACATTGAATCTTTTTATATGCTTATACCATTCATTTATCTTGATCGCTACAACTGGAGACGGTATAGACGCCATCTACAATCCCCCCTAGAAAACCAATTTTTAATAAATGTTAGCACAATAATTCCTAATAAAGCCCTATTTATCCATTTATATGTAAAATTTTCGGCATGGCGCAAGCACTTTTTAAGCAAGTAGAGCCAAGACATATCGGTTTTTAGATGCTATCACAGCAGTTAACGCATTTAAATCCCATATAAGCGTTCTTGAAGCATCACACTATGAAAAACCCGAGCATAAATAAAGATGCTTAGAAACGAATATGAACGCTCTTGGTGGTGTTTTTAAAATAGGTGCCATGTTTTTTAAGAAACAAAAAAACAGGCTCTTTAGCCTGTTTTTTATTATCCAGTGATGACCATATTGATGAATGGGACACTCAGTAAAAAGTAAACAACGGCAAAAACAACTTTATAACCCATCTCTTTTTCTTTATTATTCTTACGTTTTTTCATATAAACAGCAAAATAAGAAGCACCAATTAACATCATCAATACTGGTATTACAGTCATCATAAATTATCCTCCCTAATAAAAGAACCTATATTGCGGTTACCGCAACCCAAAAAGAAAATTTCCATCACATTACCAATTATCAAGAAATAAATGGTAGCATGGAAATATATCAAAGAAAGTGAGTGATTCTTATAAATCCATGTCTCCTATGCTTCTTTATGCAACCATTTTTTTGACTCTCTTATGATCCCCCAAAATAGGAACCTGTACAGAATTACAAGCAAGAAAAAAGTATAAACAAACTCAAAGGGAGAGAATGGTTCATAATCAATTATGTATGCATTAATAAACACTATTACCAAAGAAAACAATTCCATCAAAGAATCTATAAATCTGTTTTCTTTGAACACGTCCCTTGTCTTTTTGAAATTAAAGATGTCTTTAATTTCCACACTAGAAAGTCCTTTGATTAAAGCTAAACCTATCAAGTACACACCAAAAGACATCTCAAAGGAAAAACTCAACATCTGTGTGATTACACAATAAATCAAAGTGAATAAGAATAAATACATTTTATTACTCTCCTTAACCTCTAAGTATTCCACCCCAATAGAAGGAAATATCATGTATGCGTTACCCCAAAAAACAAATAGGAGTGGTACGTATGTTTAAAAAATTTCTAGTAGTGTTAAGTGTGCTTACTATTACATTTGGTTTCTCTTCTCCAATGATTAGTCATGCCAGTCAAGGTAATAACGAGACCCCTCCAGTCAGTGTAGATAAAAAACAATTGGAATTAGCAGAGAAACTATCTAATTACTTCGAATTAGATAAGGATGGAAATATTCATTTTACAGCTGATAAAGAAACCCTTATGGAAATGGGAATTTCAGAACACGACAGTCTACTAATGACTTCAATGAAATCAGAAGAATTTAGCTTTGAAGAGAATGAGAAAAAAGGTGACATGCAGACTTTAGGTTTTGTAGGTTTACACCTCAAATTAGGACCGAAAGTTAGAAGCATGAATGCCATAGTAGCAGGTGGATTTGCAGCCGGATATATCGGTTGGTACACAAGTCGAATTGCTGCTGCCGGACCATGGGGTGCTGGAGCAGCTGCGGCTATTACTGCTGGAACTTCTGGTGCTGTTGCATGGGCAGTTAAAAACAAATATAAGAAAGTTGATGTAGGCGTAAATATTATGTTTGTTAATTTAGCATATACTGTAAAAATACCTTAAAAATAACTGTTAAGCAACAATAAATAAAAAAAGCAGGCTCCAGTAAGAGCCTGCTTACTCTTAATATAAGACTTCAACACAAAATTTTTGAAATTCCTGAAAATATTTTGGTTCTGCATTAATTAGTGGTAAGCGTATAGAAAGTGTTGCAGCGTGCAGACGATCGGTAAGCCCTCACATTCTTCTCCTAGTAAAACAACCCTTTTTACATAAAAAAGAAGCCATTAACGGCTTCTTATGTTGATTTTCACTTTTCCACTATTTTATATCCGAAATCTATAAGGCACAGTTGAAAACCTCTCTGGAATGAATTTTTATCATCTTTATCTAACATACCATCCTTGTATGTTTCAATAAAGATTATAGCGCGCGACTATTCCATTTCGGGTATGCCGGCGTGTACCGGTACTAATTTATATTCCATAATACGATTTTCTCCTTGATCCTCGACTTCAAAATACCCTTTTTATAAAGCTATTTCAATTACGGCCACATCTTCACCATTGGACTTTGTTATGAAAGAAACCTCTTCTTCTGGAATTCCCACATTTATTAAAAATGACTGAAAAGCGTGGCTGCCTTCGCCGTTATAATTACTGGCTAAACCTTGGTAAATAAATAATTTATAGGCAACAGTCTCCACATACGTATAATATCTCACTTTTTGACCATTTCTAAAATGCGTAATACGTGTGACCTTTCCTAATGTCGGCAACAATGCTAAAGCAAAGTCTAAAGTCGGTTGGCTACTCTGTTCCTGAATAATGATTGTTGCTTCTTCCTTTTGAAATGGTGGTTTAAATTCTGTATGCTGCTCTAAATATTGTTCTTTAATAATTGCCATGTCTAAATCCTCCTTTAAGTTTCATGTTAAAATAACGAATTTCAGTTTTTTGTTGTGTGGAGAGAATGCGAACAAAACAGCTGCCCTGGAAGATCCAAAATGAGCTAAAACACGAATGAAAAAGTGTGGCCAACTATACAAGCGAAACGATTTCACGAATATTGTCTTTTATCTCGTTCAAATCAGATTAAATCCTTTTAAAGTGTATAAGTTTGCCTGTTCAAGTGACTGATTAAAATTGATTGGGCTATCATAATGATTATACTGCGCTTCTTTTTTTCCGGTCCGATCGAAGAAAATCTTAAACCAGTAATAGATCGGATAGGGCCTTTGTTGAATTGTACTTCCGTCTGGCAAACGTAAATGTACATATTCAACAGTCTCTGCCGTTTCATCTTCAACATTAGGAGTCATTGCAGCGTGTTCCACAGAATCAGGTATATACTCGCATATCTCAACACGAGTATATACTAAACCAGTACGAAGCAAAAAATACCGTCTTGCGCCTGCAAGACGGTCAGTAACCTTTCCATATTTCACTCTTCCAAGGCCGATATTTCATATAATAGAATGCTTGCCCCTTCTCGACTTAACACAATACCTCAAGATAAAGTCATGTTTTGATCAGGCTCAGCACCCTTTTCGGGTGCCTTTTTTATGATATACTGTCATAAACAACCAGATCGTCTCATATGCATTGGAGTACCTTGTCCCTAATTCGTACAAAGGAGGAAACAATGGCAGACAAAAAAGTTCATTATAAGAAGGTTGCCGCTTCAGAGGATTTTCGAAAACTTCTCGAGGAAAAACGCAGATTTATCGTACCGATGACGATTTTCTTTTTTCTCTTTTACTTTTCACTTCCGGTTGCTACATCCTACTTCACCTTTTTGAACAAGCCGGCAATTGGCGCGATCTCATGGGCTTGGTTATTCGCCCTCACACAATTTGTGATGACCTGGGTATTATGTGGACTTTATGCGAGAAAAGCAGCTCAGTTTGACAAATATGTAAGCGCTTTAAAAATTGAATCGAGAGGTGATGGCGAATGAGCATGACCGCTTTTATTTTATTCATAGCGATCGTAGGGCTCACATTGGTCATCACATATTTTGCTGCGAAGAAAACGAGCAATGCGAGCGATTTTTACACAGCAGGTGGAGGTCTGACTGGATTTCAGAACGGACTTGCCATCGCTGGGGACTATATGTCTGCCGCATCATTTTTAGGAATCGCTGGAATGATCGCGTTAAATGGATTTGATGGCTTTTTCTATAGCATTGGCTTTCTAGTAGCGTATCTTGTCGTACTTTACGTTGTAGCCGAACCGCTTCGAAATCTAGGGAAATATACGATGGCCGATATGATTGCTGCACGATTTAAGCGTCCTGCCATTCGAGGAGTTGCTGCGTTTAACACAATCACAGTCTCTACTTTTTATATGATTGCACAGCTTGTTGGGGCAGGTGCATTAATCAAGCTGCTTCTTGGCATTGATTACTGGATTGCGGTACTGATCGTCGGTGTCTTGATGACCATTTATGTCGTGTTTGGTGGCATGATCGCAACCAGCTGGGTACAGATTACAAAGGCTGTACTTCTCATGCTTGGGACACTGATTATTTCACTGCTTGTATTTGCAAAGTTTGATTTTAGCCTGCTGAAGATGTTTGAGGAGATGAAAACAGCGACCCCGCTCGGTGGGGCATTTCTTCACCCGGGAAATAAATATGATGTGCCTTTAGAGACCCTGTCTTTGAACCTTGCTCTAGTGCTTGGGACAGCAGGTTTGCCGCACATTTTGATCCGGTTTTATACGGTGAAGGATGCCATTTCTGCGCGTAAATCTGTTCTATCCGCTACGTGGATCATCGGTATTTTTTATCTAATGACAGTTTTCCTTGGCTTCGGTGCTGCTGCCTTTGTTGGAACAGAAGCGATCACAGCAGCAGATGCAGCAGGAAATATGGCCGCTCCACTGCTTGCCCAAGCCCTTGGAGGAGATTTGTTATTTGCCTTTGTTTCCGCTATTGCCTTTGCGACCATTTTGGCGGTGGTAACTGGTCTCGTCCTATCCGCCGCGTCTGCCTTTGCGCATGACTTTTATAGTCAGATCATCCGCAAAGGGAAAGCGAGTGAACGGGAACAGGTAAAAGCGGCACGCTTTGCTTCCATCGGCGTGGCCATTCTTTCTATCATTCTCGCATTATTTGCCCAATCGTTAAACGTTGCTTTCCTTGTGTCACTTGCCTTCGCAGTGGCAGCAAGTGCAAATTTACCATTGATTATCTTCACTGTCTTTTGGAAACGATTTAATTCTACAGGTGCCATTGCAGGGAGCTTAGTAGGACTGCTGAGCGCACTGATTATCGTCTCGCTCAGCCCAAGCGTCTGGGACCCATCGGGAGCAGCCATCTTTACAGGAGACCCGCTCATCCCGCTGTCGAACCCTGGAATTATCTCGATCCCACTCGGATTCCTTGCCGCTTACTTAGGCACGATCTTCTCCTCTGAAAAAGCAGATGAAGACACCTTTACAGAAATACAAGTAAAGGCACATACAGGGATGCATATGGATACCGATTCATAAGGAAGAGCCGGCTGATGAGCCGGCTTTTTTGTTTTCTTTCTCTAAAAAAGCAGCTCTCAGTAAGGGATAAACTGACCTTTTAACTTATTTTTATATTTCTCTAATCTGGCAAACCTTCTACATGTGATCAGAGAGCAGCATGTGACGAGGATCAACAGAATTTCATGCGTTTCTCCTCTATTATCAATCACACTCTTCACCTTTTTCACCTCCCCTTTTATGTTGTACAAACGCTCTGCGTCACTCATATGTTATCATGATATACACATACTGGAAATCAATTCACACGTTGAGGAACTCATATTTGTACAATGAAAAAGCTGCAAGAAAGAAGTGACATTACTGATGCGTCAGATATATTCTGCCAAGTTATTATTTGAATCCATCTCATCACCAAGCAGTATGCCCGATAAAATATTTGAAGAACGGATCATTTTGGTGCGTGCAAAAAACCATCGTAAAGTAAAAGATATCATCCAAAAGAGCTTTCTAGAAGAAACCTTTGATAATGCGGCAGGTGGACAAACGACCAAAAAATTAGCAGCTATATTAGATGTCTTTGAGCTTCTAGATGACTTAGATCAAGAACCACTGCATTTAAGTGAAGTGTACAGCCGCCACCTTATTTTTGATAAAGAAACTTCGGTGAAAGAAGCCATCGAGGCTTATTCTTTAGACAAATAAAAGAAGCCGGCTGATGAGCCGGCTTTTTAATAGCGCTGAAATAACTCTGGATTTTTCGGAACGTTTTCTAAATAAATGATTTTTCCTTTGTCGTCCAGTTCTGCAATATCAATTCCTTCTGCTGTATAAACACGACCATCCGAAAGTTTTCCACAAACGGCCCAGTTGGTTTCATACTTTCCGTCTTCTCTTTTTTTCCATCCATCCCACATATGCTTGATGTCTTCATGCACGTGGAAAAATGTGTTTAAAAACTGTGTAAACGCTTGGATCCCAGGCTTCTCTGCACCATTTAAGACAATCATGACATCGTCAGAAAACAATGCGAGCAATTCATCCATTTGTTCTTGCCCTTTTCCAGCTTCATCGTAGCGGCGAAAATACGTATCGAGCACTTCCATTGTTCATTCTCCTTTATTTACCTGTCATTTCGACAATAATCGAACAATTTGATTGTACACAATTGTTTCACACCTGTCTATTTTCCCCGAAATCAGAAAAGACATGAATTGAGTCAATCCATGTCTCCTCCAGATTAAAGAGATACTTTTTTTGATGCAACAAGTGCTTTCAATTCTTCTGCTGCTTTTTTAGGATCAGCGCTCTGGCTAATGGCGCTGATGATGCTAATACCATCTGCCCCTGCTTGTATGACTGGTGCTGCATTGCCATATGTGATGCCCCCGATGCCAACAATCGGAATATGAAGACCATGATGACGCACTTCCGTGATCAATGATACTCCTTGGACACTGCGTGTATCCTTTTTCGTTTCTGTTGGATAAACTGGGCCCATGCCGACATAATCTGCGCCGTCCTTCATGGCTTGTTTTACTTCATCTAGGTTATGCGTAGACACACCTAATATTTTATTCCCTATTTTTTGTCTGACGTCTACTGCATTTGTATCTTCCTGGCCAACATGAACGCCATCTGCATCAAGATCTATCGCTAGCTGCACATCATCATTTACAATAAACGGAACATTCGCTTCTTGGCAAAGTACTTGAAGTTGGCGAGCCAATTGTTTCTTCTCTTCTCCTTGCAAGGCTCCCTCACCCTTTTCTCGAAATTGAAACATGGTGATCCCGCCTTGAATCGCCTCTTTCAAAACATCAAGCGGTTGCCGGCTTGTATTCGCTGTTCCCATAATAAAATAAACCGATAATTGCTGTTTGATTTGCTGTTGATCAGCCTTTGTCATGTGACATTCCCCCTATTTTCCCTAGCGTTAACACATCATCGCCAGTTGTGTGTGAGAGTGCATTGAGCAATTCCATTTGAAACGTACCTGGCCCTTTATTCTGGGTGTACTGAGCTGCCTTTTCAGCTGCGACACCATAAAACAATAGAGCAGCTGCCGACGCGTGAAGCGGCCTTTCACCTGCTGCACAAAATGCCCCGATGACAGACGTCAGTAAACAGCCGGTCCCCGTCACCTTGGTGAGCCATTCATGTCCATTATGAATAGACAACACGTCCTCTCCATCTGACACTACATCGACTTTCCCAGTGATCACCACAACGGTCTGAAGTGTCCTCGCCGCTTGTTTGACTAGTGCCGATACATCTCCGTTCGTTGCTTTCGCATCCACGCCTTTTGACTCCCAGCCATCCACTTCAAGTAAATGAGCAATTTCTGCAGCGTTCCCTCTGACAACTGTCATGTTCACTTGCTCTAACAGCTGTTTTGCCGCTTTCATTCGAAACGCTGTCGCACCAACGCCGACAGGATCTAATAGAACAGGTATCCCTTTTTTATTGGCAGATTGTCCAGCCAGAATCATGGCCTCCACCGTCTCCTTGGTCAGTGTGCCAATATTCAGCACAAGCGCATCGGCTAATTGCGCCATTTCAGCCACTTCTTCTTTGGCATTTGCCATGACTGGCGAAGCGCCTAAAGCAAGAAGACCATTCGCTGTAAAGTTCGTCACGACTTGGTTCGTGATATTATGGACGAGTGGATTTTCCGCTCGAACCTTTTCCAATAAATGAGATGCGTCACTTGTTTTCATCCATATCATCCTTCCTTTTACTCTGCTCCCCACACATAGGATTTCGTATGCTTTAACCATTCTCTTGCCGCAAACGACAAATAGCGATCCTTTCGCCAAATGACTCCTAAATGCCACGGGATCGACGTGTTTAAGGAAATGACTTTCACCTTTTCAGGATCAAGATCACGGCAGATCCGCTCAGGCAGAAGGCCAATCCCCAAGTTCTCGGCTACCATCTCACTAATGAAATCCCATTGAGACGTTTCATAAATGACATTGGGCCGGAAGCCCGCATTCATACATTCATTCAATATCCGGCTATGCAGAACAAAGTCTTCTCGAAAGAAAATAAAGGACTCTTCCTTTAAATCAGCTAAATCAACCTTATCTCGACCTGCCATCGGATGTGATGGATGCGTCACGAGCTTCATGTCCTCTTTAATAATGGTGTACGTATGAAAGATTTTATCATTTGCAGGCAGAACAATGACACCAATATCTAACGAACCATCCTCGACCCCTTCCTCTACTTTAATAGAGCCGTGCTCCACTAGTTGAAATGTGACATCTGGATACTGCTGGCGGAATTCTCCCATGACATTCGGGAAAAAACTCGATCCAATCATCGGCGGCAGCCCGATGCGAATATGTCCCTTTTTGACATTCATTAAATCATTTAGCTCGCTCGTTAAATTTTGAAATGATTGTGTGATTTCACTCGCCTGGGTATACATCGTTTGTCCAGCATCTGTCATTTCAACCTGTCTGCCATTTCGATAAAACAACTGCACCCCCAGCTCATCCTCGAGATTTTTGACCATCTTGGAAATGGTAGGCTGCGACACATAAAGAGATTGTGATGCTTTTGTGAAGCTTTTTAACCTCGCCACTTCTAAGAAATATGTTAAATGTCTAATGTCCACATGACTCACCCTTCCTATAGACAAAAGGAATACTAATTATTCGATATATGTATTTTACCTATAACTGAACGTGCTGTACACTTTAAAGTAAGCTAATCAATTGGAACGTTGTCATGTTTTTGTGAAACAGTGAACAAATTATATAGAAAAAGGAGTGAACAGAAAGTGAAATTGCTCAAAACGCCGCTGATTGCTGTCCTTCAGATTATGGCTTTGTTTGTTTTTGCGAAATTGATGAATGTGCTCGCGGCCTTTTTGCATTTAAGAATTCCGGGCACGATTTTAGGCATTCTGGTCATTTTCTTATTACTTCATTTTAAAATTATTCAATTAAAATGGATTGAACTTGGTGCCGTATGGCTGCTCGGCGAACTGCTGCTATTCTTTATCCCATCGGCCGTTGGTGTCATTGATTATGGAACATTGCTTTCTCAATCTGGTACAAGTATTGTCCTTGTCGTCTTACTGAGTACCTTTGTCGTCATGCTCTCGACTGGTATCATGACGCAAATGATTGCGAAAAGAAAGGAGCGAAAAAAGCTATGTTAGTTGGCGCACTATTTCTGATCTTAACGGTTCTTTTATATCTCGGATCAAAAGCGGTGTATAAACGACATCCAAAGGTCTATGTCTCCCCATTACTTGTGACACCGCTTGTCCTTGTCGTCTTTCTGTTAATCGTCAATATTCCTTACGACGCATACAATCAAGGCGGGAAATGGCTCACGAATATGCTTCAGCCTGCGACTGTTGCTTTCGCCATTCCCCTCTATAAGTATTTTCACATTCTGAAGAAGCATGCAGTGGAAATTATTTTGAATGTGGCTTGCGGTTCTGTCATTGCGATTCTATCTACGGCATTTATCGCGAAGTTGTTTCATTTGGATACAGGCCTTATTGAAAGTCTTGTCCCAAGGTCGGTCACAACACCAGTGGCGATGAGTGTGTCAGAAATGATTGGCGGGATGCCGTCCGTTACGGCAGTATTCGTCATTTTAACCGCACTGTTTGGGTCAATCATCGGTCCAATGATCATTCGTTATTTCCGTATTGATAATGACATTGCCATGGGCGTCCTGCTTGGTACAGGTGCACACGGGGCAGGAACATCGAAGGCATTTGAAATGAGCTCCGTCTCAGGGACGATCTCAAGTGTGTCGATGATTCTTTCAGCCATCATTACTTTATGTGCAGCGCCTATCCTCATGTCGTTTGCCTTATAAAAAAAAGCCATTTCCCTTTATCGGAAAATGGCTTTTTTTTATGCTTGTATGAAGACAACCTTTAAATAATTTCCTTCAGGATAATTCTTCGTCGTACGGAAATCCTCAGGAAGTGTATATTCTTCAAGGATACGATAGGTTTGCCCTGATTCTTTAAAGGCCTGCGCAATAAATCCTTTGAATTTCTTCATACCAAATGCACTGCTATTCGTTGATGCCACAATGACGCCGTTCTCAGCTGTGATTTGGATGGCTTCTTTTAATAGCTTCTTATAATCCTTCGCCGCACTAAATGTGTGCTTTTTCGTGCGTGCAAAGGATGGTGGATCTAAGATGACGAGATCATAGGTCCATCCTTTTTTCGCAGCAAACGGAAAGTACTTAAAGACGTCCATGACTTTCATATCCTGCCCGTCCACATCTATATCGTTGACTTCAAACTGTTCAGATGTTTTTTTCAAACTGCGGTTTGCGACATCTACACTTGTCGTCCGGCTCGCTCCGCCAAGTGCTGCTGCTACAGAGAAAGCGCCTGTGTAAGAAAATGTATTGAGCACGGTCTTTCCTTTTGCATAACGATCTCGAATTGCTTTTCTCACATGACGTTGATCAAGAAAAATGCCTGTCATCGCACCATCATTTAAGTAAACCGCTATGTTCATGCCATTTTCTTTCACGATGAGAGGAAATTGACCTTTCTCCCCTTTTACAAAATCATCATCTTCTATATACTGTCCAGACGTATCAAATCGTTTCTTTTCATAAATGCCTTTATAGTCTGGATATACATGCTCAAGTGCAGCCAATACTTCCGCCTTGAATGTATACACTCCTTCGCTATACCACTGGATGAGATAGAAACCGTCATAATGATCAATCGTGAACCCGCCAATGCCATCTCCCTCTCCGTTGAACACACGGAAAGCAGTCGTCTGTGCATCACGAAATAAATGCGTTCTGCTTTTCTCTGCCTGCTCAAGCTTGGAGACAAAAAAGGCGTGGTCTATTTTTTCGTTAGCATCAAAAGTAAGTACCCAGCCGATCCCTTTATTTTGCACACCATAATATCCTTTTCCCAAAAAGGCGCCTCGCTCATCCACCCATTCAATCAGTTCGCCTTCTTTCACACCGTTTACATGCGATACAGCATCTTTGGAAATGAGCGGATATCCCTTTTTCACTTGTTCTGCAAATGTTTGTTTTAATGAGATTTTTTTCATTCATGTCATCCTTATCCTTAATTGACTCTCTCTATCCTATCATATGAATGTATACGTTACTTCTATTATGATAAGATGAGGAGAAAAATATCAACACACCATAGAGGAGGCTCTTTTTTTGACGACATTACGATTAGATCATACAGGTATTATGGTTTCAAATATTGATACATCCATTGATTTTTATGAAAAGGTCGTGGGCATGAAATTAAAGGATCGCATCACTCATACTAACGGAGTCATTGAGCTTGCATTTCTCGGCTTTAAAGATGAGGCAGAAACGGAAATTGAGCTCATCCAAGGGTACAACAGTGATCTGCCATCTGAAGGAAAGGTTCACCATCTTGCCTTTACAACTGACAATATTCATGCTGAATTCAATCGTATTCAAAAGCTGCAAATCGAATTAATTGATGGAGAAATTACGACGTTACCAAATGGATACTGCTACTTCTTTTTCAGAGGGCCAGACCAAGAATGGATCGAATTCTTCCAGCGCTAATATTTCCTAGGAAATGGGACCGGCTATGCCCCATAAAAGAAAAAGAGTAAGAGCATCCATATGCCCTTACTCTTTTTTTATAACACCTTACTAAGAAATGATTTTGTACGCTCATGCTGCGGGTTTACAAAGAGAGCCTCCGGTTTGTCTTCCTCGACAATATATCCGCCATCCATAAAGATCACGCGGTCTCCTACCTCTCTCGCAAAGCCCATTTCATGTGTGACCACAATCATTGTCATGCCTTCGACGGCTAATTGTTTCATAACTGCTAATACATCCCCGACAACTTCAGGGTCAAGAGCAGATGTCGGTTCATCGAATAATAACACTTTCGGGTCCATTGCCAAGGCTCTTGCGATGGCGACACGCTGTTTTTGTCCACCAGATAATTGGTTAGGGTAGCTTTTGGCTTTGTCTTTTAAGCCAACCTTTTCAAGCAGGTCCATCGCTTTATCGACTGCCGCCTTTTTGTCGGCACCTTTTACCTTCATCGGTGCGATCGTGATGTTTTCTAAGACGGTTTTATGAGGAAATAAATTAAAGTGCTGAAACACCATCCCCACTTCTTGACGTACTTTATTGATATTCACCTTTGGATCTGTAATCGTATGTCCGTGGACAACGACTTCACCAGCTGTAATATCTTCTAATTTATTGAGACATCTTAGAAACGTGCTTTTACCTGATCCAGAAGGACCAATCACACACACTACTTCCTTTTCTTCGATGACTGCATTAATATCCTTTAACACTTCGTGATCGCCAAAGGATTTCTTTAAATTTTTCACCGTAATCATACTCATTTGATATCAAATCTCCTTTCTGCGTAGCTAGCCAGTAGAGAAAGTAAATAAATGATCACGAAATAAATGATACCGACAATGAGCCAGACATTCAAAGGATCAAATGTTGCCGATGCCTGTACTTGTCCCCGCTGCATAATATCGGCAATTCCGATAATTGATAAGAGAGACGTGTCCTTCAAGCTGATGATGGCTTGGTTTGTAATGGCTGGAAGCATGCGGCGAAATGCCTGCGGAAGGACGATAAAGCGCATGTTTTGTCCCCCTGTAAAACCTAAGGAACGTGCAGCTTCTGTTTGTCCTTTATCAATAGACTGAATCCCAGCACGAATAATTTCTGAGAAATAAGCCCCTGCATTAATCGCTACTGTAATAATCCCTGCCGGCACTCGATCAAGCGATATGAATTCAAGTGTATTCAAACCAAAGTAAATGAAGAATAGCTGTACGATAAATGGTGTGCCTCGGATGGCATTGACAAAGACGAGTGCGATGAAATTTAAGATTTTAAAAGGTGACAGACGGAATAATGCCACTATTAAACCGATGATAAATCCTAAAATGATAGCAACAACAAAGATATATAAAGTGGTTTGCAAACCATCCATTAAATACGGAAATGCATTAATAATCGTCTCCATGTTTCTCCCTCCCTAATTCACATACGGCGCATCATAAAGAAAGCGCGCTCGAAGCGCGCCTCGCTTGTGTTATGTCTTCAAATATTTATCGATAATTTTGTCATATTCACCGTTTTTCTTTAGGTTCTCTAGACCTTTATTGATCTTTTTCAATAGGTCTTGGTTTTTCCCCTTCATCACAGAGATACCATACTGGTCTCCATTCAATCGGTCTCCAACTGTTTTCAATTTTAAATCTTGTTGTGCAATTGCATACGTAATGACAGGATAATCCTCTATTAAGGCATCTGCATTTCCGTTTGAAACTTCTTGGAACATCGATGGGCTGTCATTAAATTGAACCACTTCATACCCATATTTATCTGCGTTATCTGATGCAAATTTTGCACCCGTCGTCCCATTTTTAACAGCTAGCTTTTTCCCCTTTAAATCATCAATTGATTTGATACTGCTGTCCTTCTTCACAACAACTGTCAATCCAGCGTCGAAATACGGATCTGAGAAATCCACCTTCTTCTTACGCTCATCTGTAATACTCATCCCGCCCATCCCTACATCAAGCTGGCCTGCCTGCATTGCTGGAATAATGCCTGAGAAGTCCATAGCTTCAAGTTTCACTTTGAAGTCTTGGTCTTTCGCGATGGCGTTAATTAGATCTACGTCTATCCCTTCATAATTACCGCCCTTTTCAAATTCAAACGGCGGATATGTTGTATCTATCCCTATTTTATATGTGCCTTTGCCTTCTCCCGAACCGCTGTCCGATTTTGATCCACAGGCTGCCATGACGAGCACAACAATGAGTCCCATGATCAGTAACATCGATTTTTTCATAAAACACGACCCCCTATTGTCAGTTTTGTCTAAATATTCGCAATACCAATAATACTATACCACGCTAAAGCTATAGTGTGTGATACTTTTTATCAATACCAAAGATCCATACAATACTAGATCAATAGTCTCTTTAAATTTTACTTTTTTGCGAATAACTCATTTTATTCTAAAAGAAGAGCGATTCACAATCATAATGTGAGATAACCTTACAAAAAACGAGAGATCACCTTGAAAACCACCGTTTTTTCTAACATACGAAAACAGATGCTTGAATGACCTTCTTCTCTCTATTGATATCGTAATATATTTTTTCTAAAACCCTCTTTTTACCTAAAAATATGTAAGCGTATACAAAAAAGCACCTGATCCCTATTTCTTTCACAATTGGTTGAATTTACATCAAAAAACATGTTTTACAAATTGCGAGAGAGCGCTTAAAATATAAGAAGATACTGAATATGGAAAGTGAATTCAGATGAACGGAAATCGAACGAGATGGAGAGATGAAGAAAGGAGGATATAAATTGGCAGAAACAGGTGTTTTGTCGTCCGTTGATGTAGCGAATATGTTAAATGACTGGTATGTCATGATGAAAAAAAGAGAAATACAAGGTGCGATCCAGCTAAAAGAAGAGATTCTTCAAGCGTTTGATCGCATGGAAGAGAATCAAGACGTCTTACTTTACTATCAATTGCTAGAGTACCGTTTTAAGGATCTCATTGAAGATACAGCCTCGTTGGATCATAGTCTTTTTGTTGATGAAAATGCAATCCGTACAGATGACATGCTCAGCTACTATTTCTATTTCTTTAAAGGGATGTATGAAATGCGCAGAGGCAATCAGGATACGGCATTTCACCTTTTAAAATTGGCAGAGGATAAATTAGATCTCGTCCACGATGACATTGAAAAAGCAGAATTTCATTATAAAACAGGGTGTCTTTACTATAATATAAGATCCACGTTCCTCTCCATACACCACTTGAAAATGGCTTCATCTATTTATGACGCAGATCCATGTTATGTGAAAAAATCAATCAGCTGTCAAATGATGCTCGCTTTGAATTATGCTGATCAATCAAAATATGATGAGGCAGAGTCATTATTTGAAGAAGTGATTCATTCACTAGAACAAATGGAAGACCCAGATTTACTTGGTCATGCGTATTGCAATGCAGCTTTTATTAAAAGTCTTAGAAATGAATACAGTGCAGCTGTGCCGCTCCTAGAAAAAGCTTTATTGATCGAGACATTTGAAACGTCTTCTCCAGGCGGCTACTTACTAGCCATGTATGCCTACACAAAAGCACTATTCAAGCTGAAAAAGCCTGGTTTGTTCCACTATTATGTACAGCTTTCACTTCAAAAAGCAGAAACTTTAAAGCAACGAAATATTTCACTTAAATTATCTATTTTAGAAACACTTATGCTTCAGCCAGACAACATGATAGAGCAAATCAAGTCTTATTGTGATCAATTAGAATCTATGAATTTTCTTGTCGATCTTGAAGCCATCTGTCAGGATGCAGCTGCTTACTTAACGGATCTGGGACTTCATGAAGAATCCACTTATTTCTGGAACAAGGCGTTGTCCTTAAAAACTTGTTAAGAATATGGAGTGATGTATGATGAAAAAATGGCTTATCACAACTGCGATTTTGACACTCTTGATAACAGGTGTCTCCATTGGCGCTTCTATCCAAAAAAACAGCCAATCTGCACAATCTCAAGATATCATTCAAAAGAGAGACCGCGGCACCAATCCTTAAACATGAAAAGAGCAGCTGTGAATATCGCAGCTGCTCTTTTTTATACGTTAATCAATTTCTCGTTTAATATTTTGCATTTTTTCATCTAAGTAATGGGCGATATCTGCCGCTTCCTTCAGTTCATCGGTTAGCTGATGAGGGACATCGTTTTGCAGTTTATAATAGATTTTATGTTCAAGGCTCGCCCAAAAATCCATCGCTATGGTCCGCACCTGAATCTCAACCTTCACATGCTCCACCCGATTCGTTAAGTACACAGGGATCTCCACAATTAAATGAAGACTTCTGTAGCCATTTGGTTTTGGATGTTGAATGTAATCCTTCACTTCAAGGATTTTCAGATCCTCTCTTTGCCTCAATACATCCATAATATTATAGATATCTTGAATAAAGGAGCAGATGATACGGACACCTGCGATATCATGAATATACTCCTTGGCACATTGTGTTGTGATGTCGCACCCTTTTCTTGCTAATTTATTTACAATGCTTTCAAAGGATTTGATCCGTGATTTTGTATGCTCTATTGGATTGTGGCCATGGATTAAATTATATTCCTGGCTGATGATTGAAAACTTCGTATCCATTTCATCTAATGCAAATTTATATACTAATAATTCATTTTTCCAGTCTTCCATGACGTTCTTCAAATCTTCTACATGAGTTGCTGACATATTCATTTCTATTTGTCATCTCCTTTTGGGAAACGGCGGCTGCACCGCTTTCCGTTTACTAGACGGAGACAGGACTCGAAAGGTTTTAAAAAATGCGTCGTCAGCCTCGCTGTTTATAATATGTCAACGCCAGCGCAAGGGCGAGTACAGAGCCTTTCACAATATCCATCGCATAATAAGGGACAGACATCATCACAAGCCCATTTTGCAAAATTCCGATGAGCACAGCCCCAATAAACGTACCAAATGCATTTGGTTTTCCTGCTCCCATGACGGAAAAACCGATAAAAGCTGCCGCTACGCCATCCATTAAATATGGTGTGCCCGCATTTATTTCCGCTGTCATTACCCTTGATGCCAGCACAATACCGCCGATTGCTGCAAATAAAGCCGAAAGCAGATATGCCGCGATTTTATATTTATTCACATGAATACCGGACAATCGAGCCGCTTCCTTATTCCCTCCAATGATGTACATAAATCGTCCGTGCTTTGTGTAGGTCATGAAAACATGTGCAAATAGCACAATCACTGCCATTAAGAGAATGATATATGGCACCTGTCCAATTTTGCTGAAAAAGGCAGGAATTGTACCCGTTGAGAATGTACCGTCAGGCAGCACCATGTTTTCAGAAATGGTCGCCCCTTTCGTATACGTCTGAGCCAGCCCTTGAATGATAAACATCATGGCTAATGTCATGAGCATATCTGGAATTTTCATTTTGACAATCATCAAGGCATTAAGTAAACCAACAATAAGGGCAGCTGCTAGCGCAGAGAGGATTGCAATCAGCGGGTTTTGCGAAAACCACACAAACATAGAAATCACGATTGCATTCGATAACGTTGCGACTGATCCGACTGATAGATCAAAGCCGTTGACTGCCAATGAGATGGTAAGGCCCACCGCAATAATGGTCACAATGGAGATAGACCGTAAAATATTGATGATATTCCCTGATTGCAAAAACGCTGGATTCGCTGCCGCAAATACCACAATCAATACAACAATGGTTAAGATCGTGCCATATCGATAAAAGAAATCAAATAGATGAAAGGATGGCCGCTGTTTTTTCGTTTGCTGTACAGGGGCTGGAATTTGTTGTTCACTCATGATTGTCCTCCTGTTGAATGATATAAAAGCTCTTCCTCAGTCGTTGGGGCAGTCATTTCCCGGGCAATGCTGCCATCATACAGCACATAGACTCGGTCTGCGATCCCTGCAATCTCCGACAGCTCACTTGACGCATAAATCACAGATTTCCCGCGGGCGGCAAGCTCTGCAATCAGCGTGAAAATATCTTTTTTCGCTCCAACATCAACACCTTTAGTCGGTTCATCAAAGAGATAGACATCCGCTTCAGCCAGCAGCCATTTTCCAATGGCAATCTTCTGTTGATTTCCACCGGATAGATGCTTCACCTTTGCTTCAAGAGATGGGGTTTTGACGCCAAGTCGTTTGACGATTTCGTCTGCTTCCCGCTTTTCCTTCGAACGATGTAAGAAGCTGAACACGCTTGAGAATGAACGAAGACTTGCGGCCGTTAAGTTCCACCCCACGCTCTCTTCCGTCAGGATCCCTTCCTTTCTCCGTTCTTCTGGCACAAGGGCCATTCCAGCTCTCACGGCTTGATGAGGCGATGCGATATGAACAGTTTGACCATGAAGCTGTACAGTCCCCGTCGTTTTTTCTGAGGCGCCGAAAAGGGCTTTACACAATTCCGTTTTTCCAGCACCGACAAGGCCTGCAATTCCGAGTATTTCACCCTTTTTCACATGAAGATGAATATTGCGTAATTTATGCTGGTCGTTTAGCTGCTTCACTTCAAGGGCAATAGGTGCATCCTTCAACGGTGTACGAGGCGGGAATTGCTCCTCTAATGGCGCACCAAGCATTTCTTCAATGATCTGCTGCGGATCTGTATTTTGAACAAGATGAGCTGCGACATCGGTTCCATTTAGCATCACTGTCAGTTCATCACAAATGGTGAAAATTTCAGGCATACGATGAGAGATAAACACAATGCCCGTTCCATTCTGTTTCAGCCGGTCAATCATTGAAAATAACTTGTTTGTTTCTGTATGACTTAGCGGGGCCGTTGGTTCATCTAAAATTAAAATGCTACATTTAATTGAAACGGCCTTGGCGATGAGCAACATCTGTTTTTCCGCAAGGGTCAGATCACTCACAAGGCGTTTTGTGGAGATGTCGATGTCCAGTTCTTTTAATCGTTGAGCTGCCTTACGGTGCAGCACTTTCCAGTCGACAAATGTTTTTTTCTCAATCTGATGCATCATCATATTCTCACCAACACTTAAGTAGGGAACGAGAGCTGTATCCACTTCTTGATGAACCGTCTGCACACCATATGAGACCGCATCCTTTGGGGTTTGAATCGATGCCGCCTGACCATTGATTTGGATGCTTCCTTCATAGTGAGAATGAGCGCCAGAAAGAACTTTCATTAACGTGGACTTCCCAGCACCATTCGCTCCAATCAGTGCATGAACTGTCCCTTTTTTTAATGTGAAATTCACTTGATCTAACGCTTTTACTCCTGGGAATTCAATCGAAATATGTTTCATACAAACTAGCGGCGAAGTCATAGATGTCCTCCTTCTCATGATCATCATCTGAAAAACGAAACACCCTCTATAGAAGAGAGTGCACGGCGTTTATTTTGAATAATGCTTCTTCAAGGTCTTCATCCAATCTTCTTCAAAGGCAGTCGATGAACCGAACCCCTTCACTTCGTCTGCAAGATTGACCATATTGATGGCCTTTCCTGATTGTTGAAGCTGTTTTTGTGAGATGAGAGAGGCCTCAAGGTCATAGGAAGACGGGGTTTTCTCACCCGCTATTTTCTTCGCAAGAATTCTCACGTCAACTGCGCCAATGAGCTTCGGATCAACCGCTGCTGTGTACTTCCATGGACTGTCTTTTGCTGTCATTTCTTGAAGATCCGCATTTGATACATCAATCCCATAAATCTTCACTTCTGTTCTTCCTGCTTCCTTTAGCGCTCTTGCTGCACCAATGGCAAAGGCATCCCACGTGGCAAAAATAGCGTCAAGTTTACCCTTTGGATATTTATTCAGCATCGCTGCCACTGCATTTTGTGTTTGAACAGACGTATCAGAAGAGGCAATACCAAAGCGGTCAAGTTCCTTGATCCCTAAATGTTGTTTGAGCGTTTCTTGGTAGACCTTGTTTCGTCTCACCATTGGCGGGAATCCATCTACCCAGAGGTACGCAATATTTGCTGTTCCTTTAAAATCAGACACGAGTGCGTCTAGTGATTTTTTCGCTAATTGTTCGTCATCTTGAGACGTCACTGTGACTCCTTTGATGTCCTTCAGCTTAGGATTTGAATCGAACGCTACGACTGGAATGCCCTTCGCTGTGATCTTTTTCACGTCAGCGACGGTCGTCTCGTCATCCCCATGAGAGATGATAAAACCATCATAATTTTCTTCCAGCGCCTGAGAGATCGCGTCATGGAACTTCGCTGTATCTCCATTTGCGGTGTAGACATCTACCGTAAAGCCAAGCGCTTCACCTTCTGCCTTCGTCCCAGCTAAAAACTGCGCTGTATGATCATCTCCTCCGATTTTACGGATGACTTTAATTTTGGCTCCCTGTCCCTTTGCAAATCGCTTCGGTACATTGTCAAAGGAGACCTTTTCGTTCGTATTTGCCTTTGAGCCTGCACTTGATCCAGTGCCGCAGCCTGTTAATAGGACGGTCAATACCGTTAATAATATAAGACAAGATGTAAAATACTTACGCTTCATTGCTGTTCCTCCTCAAGTTGTTTTTATTTTTCACATCGGAAAACTAGGTAAAAATGTGGAGAAACGCCAGTAAACTGTTCTCCCATTTGAAAAAGAGACGAAAAAAAGCCTCTCTTGGAAAGAGAGGCTTGATCACCGTTGCATGAAACATGTATCGGGAATTCTTCCTCTCTTATCTGTCAAAGCTGTCACAGCTTTGCAGGAATTAGCACCAATTTCTATAGTAGAAACGGTTGCCGGGCGTCATAGGGCCAGTCCCTCTGCCTCTCTTGATAAGAGATCCGTTATGAAATTTTGTTTTCGTTGAAATGTCTTCTTTACTTTAATGTGATGTCACATTAATGTCAATGATTTTTTTGAAAATTTAAAACAATGAGTTTGTGGCTCAGACATACTTAACTTCCGATGATTTTCTTAGCAGGTGATGATTTCTTCAGGCGAAAATCATATTTTTTCTCACTCACAA
Organism: Bacillus sp. FSL R7-0672; assembly: GCF_038601465.1. Classification (NCBI taxonomy): domain Bacteria; kingdom Bacillati; phylum Bacillota; class Bacilli; order Caryophanales; family Bacillaceae; genus Bacillus; species Bacillus sp. FSL R7-0672. The sequence goes on from NZ_CP152010.1 coordinate 3,476,486, forward strand.
ATTGTGGATTGAGGTGTGCTGATCCTTTATCTTGGCCGCTTTTAGAGAGATACGTTTTGTAACCTTCTATCCATTTCCCGCGCCATACCCACTGTGATGCTTTCGCACCTTTGCGGTCGTCATACACGTTCTTCTGGAAGGTATTCTTTTGATTTACTCCATAAAGATTCACGACTAAGTAATGCGAGGTACTCGCTGTCATGATATTGTTCGTGATTCGATTGTTCACGGCTTGATATTGCATCAACAATTGACCGCCTTCTAAGCCGGCTGTGTCATTTTTGTATAAAATATTATGTGAGATCGTCGTATTTGTTGTTCCGCCTCGCTTTTTATCATAACCGCCAATTGAAATGCCTGTATAACGGTTCAAATACACTTGATTGTGTTCAATGCGAATACGATCTGCCATTTTTCCTTTATGTTCACTTGTGACTTCAATCCCTAGGTCATTATGATGTGTGATGTTATGATCAATCACAATGTCCTTCCCGCCATCCACATAAATTCCACCAGCGGAGATGTCTTTGCCATAGGCTGGATTTCCTACACTCGTAATCTCATACACTTTGTTTCTAGATACAACACCATTTCTGACTTGATCGTACTTTTTAGAAGGTGCTACGTTCTCAAAACCAATTAAATCAATGCCTATATTATCAGTGTGGCGGACGGTGTTATGTGTCACACGGAACTTTTTGACGTTCCCATTCAGCACAAGCGCTTCACTGAAGCCCAGCTTTAATTTTTCAACAGTATTCCCTTTGATTTCAATGTCTTCAATGGCCGCAGGAGCTTTTGTTCCATAGACCGCAATACCGTGCGCATTTCCATTTTTGTGTGTCGTCTGAATGTCATACACTCGGTTGTTGAGAAGTTTGACGCCTTTCCCGCTTCCTTTGATGAAAATACCGACTGGGGTCAGATCTTCCTTATTCGTCTTGAGATGTCCCACCGTCAGACCTTTGAGGGTAATGTAATTTTTTTGATCGATCGTGACAAGACCGCCATCTGCTTGATTTCCTTTTAGTGAAGCCCCGCTAATGACAGGTTTTTCTTTTCCGTAAGCTTGAAAGATAACAGGTGCTTTCTTTGTCCCTGAATGGCGGACAATCAATTTCTCTTTGTATGTGCCGCCTCTAACATAAATGGTTGCCCCGGCTTTCGCCATACTTGCCGCTTTTTTCAGCGTGCGAAAAGGTTTTTGCTTCGTTCCTTGGTTTTTGTCGTTTCCGTTTGTCGCCACGTAATAGGCAGTTCCCTGCTTGGCGCCAGCCTCCTCCGTCATCGCTTGACAACCGAAGCTGATCACGGTCATGAATAAAATAAGTAAAATGCCTGGTATCGCTCGTTTCATCTTGTTGTTTGCTCCTTTCACTTCTCTTCTTTCTTTATCGGTTAAAAAAAAGAGGATTAAAATATGACAATGCCCCTTGCAATGTACCGGTCAAAAGGTGTATGGTTGAAAGAATATCTTACAGGAAATTTATCCGCTTTTAAATTGTCAGATTAATCAGTTAATAATGTATTTGGATTTTATTTCTTTATTAAAAAGGGGTGACATGAGGCAGACTGACGGCAGAGAGAAGGAAAGCGCTTTAACAGATTTTTCTTGTCTGAATTCCAGAAAACCTATTGCTAATATTTTGTGAAGGTATAGAATAGAATCATAATTATTTCATATTATTAGAATTTTCAAATAATCAAACAGCAAGGAGATTTACGATGCCAAAACAACCCATCCGCGTTGAACTTAGTTCAACAAAAAAACCAAAACCTCAATCTGATCAACTTGAATTCGGAAAAATCTTCACAGATCACATGTTTGTGATGGATTATTCCATTGATCAAGGCTGGTATGATCCAAGAATTATCCCTTATCAGGCCATTCCAATGGACCCAGCTTCGATGGTCTACCATTATGGGCAATCTGTTTTTGAAGGCTTGAAGGCTTATGTTTCTGAGGATCAGAAAATTCTCTTGTTCCGTCCGGAAAAGAACATGGAACGCTTAAACAGATCCAATGACCGCCTGTGCATCCCTCAAATTGATACAGAAACGGTTTTAGAGGGCTTAAATGAACTCATTCGCATTGATAAGGATTGGGTACCTGATGCAGAGGGCACTTCCTTGTATATTCGTCCATTCATTATTTCCACTGAGCCGTATTTAGGCGTTGCGCCGTCAAGCACATATAAGCTGCTTATTATCCTATCTCCAGTGGGGTCTTACTATAAAGAAGGCATCCATCCGGTCAAAATTGCCGTTGAAAACGAATTTGTCCGTGCCGTTAAAGGCGGAACAGGAAATGCCAAAACAGCTGGAAACTACGCCTCAAGCCTCAAGGCACAGCAAGTTGCTGAAACGAAAGGTTTTTCACAAGTTCTTTGGCTTGATGGAGTTGAGAAAAAGTACATTGAAGAAGTCGGGAGTATGAATATTTTCTTTAAAATCAATGGAGAAATCGTGACGCCTGAATTGAACGGCAGCATTTTAGAAGGCATCACACGTAACTCTGTACTTGAGCTATTAAAACACTGGGGAATTCCAGTGACAGAGCGTAAAATTTCGATTGATGAGTTAATTGAAGCACATCAATCAGGTGAGCTTGAAGAAATCTTTGGAACTGGAACAGCGGCCGTCATCTCTCCTGTGGGGGAATTAATTTATCACGATCAGCCATATGTGATTCAAGATGGTCAAACAGGTGAAGTATCGAAGAAATTGTATGAAGCCATTACGGGTATTCAAAAAGGAACACAACCAGATATCTTCGGCTGGACAGTAGAAGTCGATTCGGTCGTCAAACAAGCTTAAGCATGTAAAAGAACCTTTCAATCATGAAGGGTTCTTTTTTTGTTTATTTACCCCTCTGATATACCTTATAATGGTAATCACACGTATAATAAGGAGTGATGGTATGTTTTTTACTTATCTACTAGCGTTCTTTGGTCTTTGCATCGGATCGATCATCATCGCTACAGGTTTCGACGATTCACCGTTCCACACCCGGTTTCTATTTAAGTTTCTCGGAATTTCTATCTTTGTTCTTTCTATTACTTTTGTAAAGGTTAGACGAAAAAGGTTACGCAACAAAAAGGCGAAATAGACTTAGATGTCCAGTCAGCCTTCCATCAAATTGTGCACCAAAACAAGATCGATACACCCACAATCGCCCCTGCATATATCCACTGTTTCCCTTTGATGCTCCGCTTTCTTTCGATCAGTAAAAAGATCTCTGGTAAAAAGACGATGATGATTTCTAGGATAAAGACAAGATAATAAACAAACGGCATCGGCTGGAAATCAAAGTCTCTTTCATCTCCACCAATCGTTGCGAAATACATCAACAGGTTGGTTACTGGAATGGTAAAACAAACGAGCAGGCGGAGAACATAAATCCACACATACTGTCTATGACGAATAAGACCAATAAATGAAGCGATGATTCCATACAAAAACAAGACCACTGTGCCATAACTCAACAGAGGTTGAACGATAAAGCCGTAAAGCATTAAACCAATTGCAACCATACTCAAACCGTCCTTTCTTTGAAGCCATACATGCTGTTTTTTATATCATACACTTCTTTCTTGAATTTCCATATGGGGCAATGATAAAAAAACGACCCCATAAAGGGGTCATTTTGTTTTACGCTTTGACTGATTTGAAGAATTGCGGTAAATATTCACGATGCGCTTCGAGCATTTCATCTAAAATTTGCTTTGCAATTTCGTCAGATGGGACAAGCGGATTGATCGTCATCGCTACAAGAGCCGTCTCGTAATCTCCTGTGACTGCCGCTTCTGCTGCCACACGCTCGAATGATTTGATTTGTTGAACGAGCCCTCTCACAGCTACAGGCAGATCACCCGTCGCGATTGGTTTTGGTCCGTCCTTCGTAATAATACAGTTCACTTCAACCGCTGATTCAGCCGGAATGCTGGCAATCGCCCCTCTGTTCACTGTATTGACTGGTTGGATGTCATGTTTATCATTATAGATGGAGCTGATTAAGTTACATGCCGCATCACTGTAGTACGCCCCGCCTCTTTTTTCGAGCTGCGGTGGTTTAATCGATAAATCAGGATCTTTATAGAGCTCAAATAATTCGTGCTCGACCTGCTGGACAACCTCTGCTCTTGTTCCTTTTTCTTGGGCCGCTTTTTGCTCTTCTTCCAGCATATCTTTTGTTTTATAGTAATAGCGATGATACGGACATGGGATCACTCCTAAGCCTTTTACAAAAGAAGGTTCCCAGTTTTTCGCTTCAATGTTCTTCATAGACCACTGACTATTCGGATTTCCTAATTCATCGAGTACTTGATCCATAATGCTGACCCCGTCTAAATACACGTCTAATCCATAGACCATGTGATTGAGGCCGGCAAACTGTACCTCGATCCGTTCAACATCCACATCAAGCGCCTTGGCAATCCCCATTTTTATCCCAATTGGGACATTGCATAGACCGACTACTTTTTTTAGATTTGTGTAGCGCAGCACAGCTTCTGTGACCATGCCCGCCGGATTTGTAAAGTTGACAAGCCATGCATCCGGACAAAGCTCTTCCATATCCTTCACGATGTCTAGAATGACTGGGATGGTTCGAAGGCCTTTAAATAAGCCGCCTGGTCCGTTCGTTTCCTGACCGATGACGCCATATTTAAGTGGGATTCTCTCATCCTTAGCCCGTGCTTCCAGCAGTCCTACACGAAATTGTGTTGTCACGAAATCTGCGTCCTTCAGGGCTTCCCGGCGGTCAAGCGTCAGGTGTACCTCAATCGGCAGACCGGCTTTTTCAACCATGCGTTTCGCGAGAGCACCCACGATGTTTAACTTTTCCTGACCTGCTTCAATATCCACGAGCCATAATTCCTTTACAGGCAATTCATGATATCGTTTGATAAATCCTTCGACAAGCTCAGGCGTATAGCTCGATCCTCCGCCTATTGTGACAATTTTGATTCCATCTTTCATGAATTGACACCTCCGAGTTGCTTCATTTTTTCATGGAGCTCGATGATTTCCGCTGCAAGCTCCTTGACGGTCATTGCGTTCATGAGATGATCCTGTGCATGAATCATTAAGAGGCTAATATCGGTCTTTTCTCCTCTAATTTCTCCTTGGATCAGCTCTGTCTGTGCGTGATGCGCCTCATTTAACGCGTCTTGTGCTTCCTGCAATTTTTGCTTCGCCTCATCAAAGTTTCCTTGCTTTGCACATGTAATGGCCTCCATCGCAGAGCTTCTGCCATTCCCGCCGTGTAAGATGAGTTGAAACACAATTTGTTCCATTTCCATCGGCCGCATCCCCCTTGTTTCCTCTATTACATGCTGACGACATTTTCATCAGTTGTTGCTTTTGTTTCTAGTTCACTTTCTTCTTTTAATTTCTGCTTATCCCACATTCTAAAGAATGGGTAGTATAAAGCGAATGACAACGCTAGGTTAATCAGCTGCATGACAGCACCTGAGATTTTGCCTCCTGTGGCTAGATAGCCTGAAATGATAGGCGGCATCGTCCATGGGACCGCAATTCCCGCCGGTTTTGCGACAAGCCCTGTGCTCATTCCGATATATGTGGTAATGACCATCATGATTGGCGTAAGGATAAACGGAATCAGAAGCATTGGGTTCATGACAATCGGCATTCCAAAGATGATCGGTTCGTTGATGTTAAAGATGGCTGGCCCAATGGCAAGTCGACCAAGCTGTTTCATTTGTTTACTTCTGGCACGTAAGATCATCGTCAGCACCAAGGCAAGCGTTGCACCGCTTCCGCCGACATTGATGAAGATTTCAAAGAACTGCGCTGTGAAGATATTTGGCAGCACTTCTCCTGCTTGGAATGCGAGACGGTTCTCATCCATTGCACCGAGCCAAATTGGGCCCATGACGCCGCCGACAATGGTTGCTCCGTGAATACCACATGCCCAGAGGAGCATTTGCACACCAATGGCGACAATACTTCCGCCTAAGCTTCCACCAAGAATGGAAAGCGGTGTGCCAATTAAGACCGTGATGATATTATGAATACTCTCAAATGGTGTCATCTCAATCACAAGTCTTGCGACCCAGATCAGCGTGATGACCACAAAACCTGGAATAAGTGCGATAAACGATTTACTCACTGCTGGCGGTACACCATCAGGCATCCTAATGACGATATTCCGCTGGACAATGAATCGGTAAATTTCAGTTGAAAGCATGGCAATAATCATGGCAACGAATAACCCTTTACTGCCCATCAATGTAACTGGAATTCCCCCACCTACTAAGATGGCTTCTGTTGAGCCTTCAGGTGTGAAAGGAACTTGATATGGTGTTGCCAAAAGGAAAGCTGCAACAGCAATCGCACCAGATGATAGGGCATCCACTGCATACTTTTCAGCAAGCCTGTAGGCAATCCCGAAGGTTGCAACAAGTGCCATAATGTCAAAGGTTGCATTAACAGGATAGGATAGTTTCGTGGCCCATTCTGCTCCGAAGATACTTGCCATAAAATCGCTGTATCCTGGGATCGGAAGGTTGGCTAAAATGAGAAACAGTGAACCGACAATAATGAGAGGCATGGTTAAAACAATTCCGTCACGCAATGCTTGTAAATGTCTTTGAGCGGCAATCTTCCCTGCAAACGGCATGACCTTCTCTTCTAGAAATCGGTTGAATCCATTCATCCCTTCCGCCCCCTTTATCCGTTCACTAACTGTTCAGCAGATTTTAAAACCTCAGCCCCATTACATACGCCGTAATGCACGGTATTGATGACGTCGACTGGAATCCCTTTTTCTTCTCCGAGCTTTTTCATTTGTGGTAATAAATATCGAACCTGTGGTCCTAATAAAAGCACATCGGCTTGATCAATATGATTTTTTGCTGAATCTCCAGATACTGCCCAAATGCGATAGTCTTTTCCTTGTTCTTGTGCGCTTTTCTCCATTTTTGTGACTAGTAAGCTTGTTGACATACCTGCTGCACATACCAATAAGATGTTCATGTGTAAACGCCCCCTTTTGAAAGTGTGTAGCTTTTCTTTACACATTCATCTTATTATGAAACCGCTTTCATAAACACCTATACTTTTTCCTTTAGGAAGCGGAAAAAGTTAAGATCACATTGTTAGCTCTTGTACGAAGGGGCCTTTTTATACATGATATCGAGCATGTCTTCAAATGTATCACAGGCGATGAGATGCTGAATCAATTTCACATTGTGCACAAGCTCGCCCAGCAGACGATACATCCCTTTTAAATCTTTGGCATTCTCTTTTTCGACACAAAGCAAGCAAACAAATTGAACTTTTTTCTCTCCCCATATGATCGGTTTTTCTAATGAACAGATCGCCCAACATGTCTCTTCTGTCAGCGGCGTCATCGGATGCGGAATGGCTGTATAATGCCCGAAGGATGTAGGAGCAGCCTCTTCTCTTTCCATCACAGAAGGTGTAAGCTCTGCTGGTGCTAATCCCATATCGATGACTTGTTTCGTGAGAAAAGTGATGACCTCTTCCTTTGTTTGAAAGGCGCGTTTTGTAAAGACCAATTCCTTTTTCATATATTGAGAGGCCAGTGTCACTCTTGTTTCACTCGTCAGGGCTTCTTCAATTTTTAAAAAGTCACCGCCTCCCAAAATGGTGTTCACTTGTATGACTGGAATCGGTAAATCCATCTGAATCGGGACCGTTGTAATAATCAAATCCATGGCATGTAAAGAGACATGCGGAAGCGAATAAAGCTCTGCTGTTCCTAAAATGGTCAGCTTAGTCCCAAATTGTGACCGCAAACGATCCTGAAGCAGCCTTGCACTCCCTGCACCAGATGCACAGACAATGAGACATCGCTTCGGCGGAATCTCCATTTTCCTCCGCTCTAAAGCCGCACCAAAATGAAGCGCCATATATCCGATTTCATTCTCATGAATACTCAGCCCCTCCTCTTCTTCAAGGACCCTGCTGGCGATAATTCCTGCTTCAAAGGCAAGTGGATACCCTGCCTTTATTTCATCAAGCATCGGATTTCTTAAGTTCATCCCATATTTACACCGGGTCATGGCTGGCTTTAAGTGCAGACTCAGTCCAATCATTAATTCCGCATCACCGGCTAAATCAAGCTGCAGCTTTTGATCAACGGCTTGGAGCATCAGCTGGACAAGACGGCTCGTGTCATCATCCACAATTTGTTTTTGAGCGCTCGATGAAAAGGACTGCACCATTTTGGCTGTTCCTAATAAATGAATGGCGATATAGACGATCTCTTCTTGTGGAAAAGAGACGTCCAGCAGTCCTTCAAGGCATTCCACCATTTTTTTAGCCATCTCGTATTCCTTTGCCCGTGGAATCTCATTGATTTCCTCTGGCAAAACAGATACATAGTTTCCGTGTCTAATTCGTTTGCAGGCAATCGCGACATGAACGATTAAATTATTCATGCAAATGTCTGATAGATTCATTCGTTCTTCATTGATATAATCAATGATTGTTTTCTGAATCAATTCCAGTTCATGTTTTGGCAAAATGGTGACTGCCGTGTTCAGCATCGTTTGGCAGGATCGGCGTTCACTGAATAAATATTCTGACATACAATAACGAATTTTTATCTCCGATCCTTTGATCCGGCAGCCTTTATTCGGCTTCGCTTCCAGCTTCAGATCAAAGGGCCCAAGCTTGCGTTTGACCCATTTCATATCGTTACTCATCGTCGATTTACTAATAAACAGCTGCTCCTGTAAGTCTTCCAGTTTCACATAAGACTCTGCGAGAAGCAGTTTTTTTAAAATAAACCGAACGCGCTCCTCTGGCAGAACAGCCAGCGGCTCTTCCTGTTCGACCTCCTCTTTCATAAAACGGCGAAAGGCATTCTCATCGTTGATCAACAGCTCATAACCAGCTCCTCGAACAGCTGTTACAGCCGCTTGATAAGGAGTAAGACGGTCGTTCAATTCCTTGATGTCTGTACGAACGGTGCGGCTTGTTACTTGTAAACTGACAGAAAGCGCAGCGCTTGTGAGCGGGGTCTCCGCTGCCATGAGCTGACTTAAGATTTGCGCCAGTCTTTTACTCAGCATCAGATCAGCCTCCTTATGTAAGGGTGGAGAATCTGCCTTGTCTGGACAAGGTGTATACGCTTGCAGTTCTCTTCATTACTCATATTCTACTGAAAAGAAATAAAAATGGCCATCTCATTTATATGACAAACGCCCCTATTTATACAACAAACCATATCCAATGACCTATGCATTTTTTTGTAGGAGCGTTTGGAAACCATGAAAAAAAGGCGATACACCTTCGTGTCATCGCCTTTTTTATGAAGAGATTAGCTGGGTAAAGACAACCAATCTTTTTTCATGAGTCCCAGCTACATGATCAAACGTCCCTGTACATGTGATTAAATTGAGATTTCGTGTAAAAGCATACCCGAAAAACGCATGTGGCTTTTCTTCACGCGGATAGCTTTGTACTTTGATCACTTCAAAGGTTCGCTTTTTTCCTGATGAGGATGTCACGATTACCTTGTTTCCCTTTTTCAGCTCCTTTAATCGATAAAAAACAGAAGGTCCCCATTTATTATCAACATGGCCATTCATGACGGCATTTCCTTTATCTCCTGGCTTTGGACCATCTTTAAACCAAGCTGTGTTGTCCGTATTTTTTGGAACGCCCATACTGCCATCCTTTGATAAAGTGGTTTTCTCTATTTTTGCTTTGACATCAATCGCCGGAATCGCAATTTCAGCCGGGATAATACCGGACGGTTCGTCTTTTAACATGGCTTTTGAATGAGACTGTTTTGTGGCTTGGTTTGTTGTCATTTTTTCAGGAGATGAGGTTGTTTTAGCGGATGACGAATCATCCATCGATTTTGATGCACAGCCCGTGATGACAAGAAGCATCAGAAGACCCAACAGCCACCTTTTCAAGTCAGTCTGCCTCCTTTGAAAGAAAGGAACGGCACGATTGTGCACGTTCCGTTCCCCCCTTTTGTTTTGATATGAGCTTAATTTGATGTCTTACGACGAATTAGGAAGAACGCACCCATTGCACCGCCAGCTAGGATCAAGCTTGCGATTAATCCCGCAAATGCTTCATATGACATACCTAAAGGACCGGCTGTGCCTCCCATACCTGTTTTCGGCATTTCGTTAGGCATGTTAGATTTGAACAGTTCAGGATGCTGATCAACAATCGCTGCTGCGACATCTTGACCGACCATGAACATATGACCGTACGCCTCTCTCACTGTTGGATAAAGCTGATCATATTCACCATTATGGTAAGACGTATATGTTTTGATCAGCTCATCAATATGCATTTTTAAACCAGCTTCTAAATCCGCCGCCTTTAAACGGCCATCTGTCGCTTGCTCTAGGAATTTCGCTTGCTTCATCCGATATGCATCCAAGTTTTTCACAGCTTTTTCTTTCGCTTTTTTGTCTCCTGATGCATCTGCTTTGACATAATCAACTAAGTAACCAATATGGCTTGACCAAATGTCTTTGAATTGTTTTCCTGCATCCTTACCATAAACAGATGCAATCGCATCAGATAAATCATTTGTATTCTCGTTCAAAGCTGCGGCTGCTTGATCAAAGTCCTTGCTGCCATCATTTCCTTTTTGCATGGCAACGACCGCAAGTGCCAAATGCTCTGAGAACAAGTAGTTTAAATCTTCACGAAGATCTGCGGCTGGTGTATCGACAGATTTATGATTAAATTTCCCAGGAAATTGATCTGTGATCGCCCACGATACGCCTTTACCGACTTCAAACATATGATGAATGGATTTTCTAACGGTTTCATAGGTCGTATCAAAATCCTTTTCTGTGTAGCTGTCAAACGCTTTTAGCAGTTCATTCACATGCATCTTCAAGCCTTCTTCAAGCTCACTTGCTTTCAATCTGCCGCCTGTTGCTTGATCGAGCATGTCGGCTTGTTTCATACGATATTGGTCAAGCTGCTTGACTGCTTTCTTTTTACCTGCCTCATCTTTCTTTGCGGTTGCTTGTACATAATCAACAAAGTAGCCAATATGGCTTGACCAAATGTCTTTGAATTGTTTCCCTGCTTTTTTTCCGTACACAGAAGCGATGGCTTCCGATAAGTCATTTGTGTTGTCATTTAGCGCTGCCGCTGCTTGTTTAAAATCTTTGCTCCCGTCAATTCCCTTTTGCATTGTGATGACTGCTAAGTAGGCATGCTCCGAAAATAGCTGGTCTAGTGCTGCGCGAAGATCGGTTGCTTTGTTTGACACCTCTTGTGACGAAGATGTCTTCTTTGCCTCTCCATGCATATGTCCTTCGTGTGCACTTGCGCTATGAGCTGCCGGAAATAGTAATGCTGCGCTAAGCGGAATGGTTAAAATCACTTTTTTCATGTTCATCTGTTTTTCCTCCTCTTTCCGTTTGTTATGTACTTAACGGAAAGAAGCATGAAATGGATCATTCAAATCTATCATCTTTTTTTGTTTAGCGCACAATCGGTCATGCTTGCATAAAAAAAAGCCGGATTATCCGGCTGATACGTTACGACGTTTAGATGCTTTCCGCTCTTTATATATTTTTCTCACCACTGGATAAATCACAGGTGCCCATTTAAAAATTTGTTTCAGCCATTTTTTCATTTCTCCCGCGCCTCCTTATTGTCATTCTTACAAGGAAGATTCCCCATCTTGGCATGAAATAAACAGGTGCGGGAGAGCAGGAGTTAAATCACGCCTTGTGCGATCATCGCATCTGCCACTTTGCGAAATCCTGCAATATTTGCTCCTACTATTAAGTTTCCAGAGTGTCCATATTCATCAGCTGTCTCTGTACACTGACGATAAATCGTCTGCATCATTTGTTTCAGCTGATCATCTACTTCCTCAAATGTCCAAGACATTCTTGCACTATTTTGCGCCATTTCCAGCGCTGAGACACCTACCCCGCCTGCATTCGCCGCTTTTGCCGGCGCGAATAGAATATCATTCTGTTCAAAAACTTTGACTGCCTTTAGAGTAGAAGGCATATTCGCTCCTTCTCCTACCGCAATGACACCATTTTCCACGAGCTGCTGTGCCTGCATCTCAGATATTTCATTTTGCGTTGCACATGGAAGTGCAATGTCACAAGGAACAGACCAAATTTGTTCGCAATCTTCAATCAATTCAGCATGCGGGTGAATGTCTATGTATGCCCCAATCCGTTGATTGCTTCCTTCCTTCAGCTGTTTCACTGTTTCTAATGAAATGCCTTGTGGATCATAAATCGCTCCGCTTGAATCACTGCACGCAACGACCTTACCACCTAGCTCTATGACCTTCTCCATCGCATAAATAGACACATTCCCTGAGCCGGACACGACAACTGAACGTCCTTCAAATTGAAGTCCATGTGCTTTTAACATTTCTTCCATAAAGTACACCAATCCATAGCCTGTCGCTTCTTTTCTCGCTAAGCTGCCTCCAAATCCAGGGCTTTTCCCTGTGAGTACACCTGCTTCATAAGCACCACGCATTTTCTTGTACTGCCCGAACATATAGCCAATTTCGCGTGCCCCTACGCCAATATCACCTGCTGGCACATCTTGATCAGGTCCAATATATCGACTGAGCTCACTCATAAAGCTTTGAACGAAACGCATGATTTCTCCATCCGATTTCCCTTTAGGATCAAAATCTGATCCACCTTTTCCTCCACCGATTGGCATACCAGTCAGTGCGTTTTTAAAGATTTGTTCAAATCCTAAAAACTTAATAATGCTTGCATTGACAGATGGGTGGAAACGAATGCCTCCTTTATAAGGTCCGATGGCACTATTGAATTGAACCCTGAATCCCCGATTGACTTGTACTTTCCCCTCATCGTCTACCCATGGTACGCGAAATACCACAAGCCGCTCAGGCTCGATGAGTCGTTCTAAAATGCCTTGTTTTTCATACTCTGGATGCTTTGCAAAAACGGGAACGAGTGATTCTAGAATTTCTCTTACGGCTTGCTGAAATTCCTCCTCACCAGGATTTCGTTTTTCCACCTCTTCTAACACACGGTCGATGTAGCTTTGTGCTGTTTGCGCTGCTCGATCTAAGGTCAACATGTCTCATCTGCCTCCTTTGTATATCTTTTATCCTGTTAGATTTTCTAACGCATATTGAGATTAATTTAACACCATTTGTAAAAACGGATCAATACTGATAACAGATGAAAATGATGCCGATTTGAGATGAATCAAGCAGCCGCCGCAATCGTTTTTAGAAAGTATCTCTTACAGAATGACTATTGAGCTAGAAATCATGATTTAGACGTTATATATCCCGCACTCTTTGACAATTAGATGAACCATGAATGATTTCTAGTTGATCTTCAACAAGAAAAAAAGGCCTAAAGTTTTATAGGCCGTCTGCTCAATCTTTTCGGATCTTCTCCTCTTTTTTTCGATCAGGGTACACGACACAAAACCAATATAAAATAGAAGACGATGGGAAGTTAATTAAACCGACAATGCCCCAAAACCACTTATAACGCCCTCTTTTCTTTGCATCCATAAATAAAAGAAGGCCCTGCGCAAATAGTAACGGCAATGCGCACAATAAGATGATCATCTCCGACTGACTCATAAGGAAGACCCTCCTTTAATATGTTGATATTCCTTGATGCCGACAACGACGCAGAGCGGCACACTCACTACTTGAAGTAGAATGAAGATGATAGGCAAATGGGTGATGGCAGCGACAAATAGTGCCAGAATGGTCAGACTGATGAGAACGTATGCCAGTACTTCTCGTTTAAAACGCCTTTTCTCTCGTTCCTTCGCCTGCTTCAGCATCATCATGACAGCCTGTTCACTTGGCTCTTTCACTTCAATTTGTTCATCTAGCTGCTGTAACTCTTCCTTTAAACGTTCGGTGAACTGATCTTCCTTCATTGAGACCACTCCTTTCGAATTTTCTTTAATCCATGATGAACCCTCGACTTCACAGTACCTTCTCTCATCCCAAGCATTGAAGCAATCTCTGGATAAGTAAAGCCATAATAATAGTGCAAAATAATCGGCGCTCTCTCCTGAGCCTTCAATTCGTTAAGAGCATCCCACATCTCATGCCATGTATGTCCCTTTTGCTGAATCTCCCATTTAAAACGGCGTATCGTCTCTTGATTCGCCTTTTCTTCCCTCAATTGTTCACGTTTTCTTTTCTTCTGGTGATCCAAAAATTGTCTAGATGCAATGGATATGAGCCATGTTGAAAATAAGGAATCTCCTCTAAATGAAGAGAGTTTCATGTGCGCTTTCAGCATCGTTTCTTGCATGATTTCTTCTGCAAGCTCTTGTTGAAGGGTGAGCTTCATTATATAACGGTAAAGAAAGGAATAATGATGACGATATAGGGCTGTAAATGCAGCATCATCCCCCTGTTTTGCCCGCTGAATCAATAATGTCTCTTCTGTCTGCTCCAAACACACCCCTCCTTCCTCTTTCTTCTCTTATTCATGAGACGACACGTATAACGATATCGTTCAAAATAAGTTTTATTTTTTTAGCTTGTCTGCTTTTCTCCCTGTTGATCCAGTATTTGAAGCGTTAAATACCCAGTTTTTTCTTATGTAATGATTATGACATTCTTTCGTCTCTAATAAAATGATGTGTTCTGATTTTCTATCAAGCGGAGATGCTCTCCCCCATAATCACTAGGTTATCCCAATACCTATCGTCAATGATCCTTGTCTCATTTAGACGAAAATAAAATAATCATGGCCTTAGTTTTCTAGAAAATCATGGAATACACAACGCCAATTCTTAGCCGATGATACCTTTTTGCGTGCTATGCTCTTCCTACATTCCGAAAAAGGCAATACTGGCGAAGAAAGGAGGAGCAGTTGAATTGCAGCTTATTTTTGGAAACGTTTACATTAAAACAAAATTGAATGGAGATGTTGACTTTGAAGAAAAAAGTTCCAATGTTAGCTGGTGTGTTAGCGGTTGGTCTCGTGACTTCATTATTTGCACCTAATGGGGAGGCAAAAGCGGCAGCAAAGTATCCGGAAAGCCCTTCTATTATGGCCAATTTTAATCAACAAGGATTCTCCACATTAAATGGTGGTACAACAGGCGGTGAAGGCGGTAAAACCGTCACAGTCAAAACTGGAAATGAACTATTGGCTGCCCTCAAAAGTAAAGGAACAAACGAAAAATTAAAAATTGTTGTCGACGGGACGATTACTCCTTCTAATACATCTGCCAATAAAATCGATGTGAAAGATACAAACAATGTCTCGATCGTCGGCAAAGGCACGAAAGGTGAATTTAATGGAATCGGCATTAAAGTATGGCGTTCCAATAACATCATCATCCGCAACCTGAAAATCCATCACAGCAAAATCGGTGACAAGGATGCCATCGGAATCGAAGGCGCTTCTAAAAACGTATGGGTCGACCATAATGAACTGTACAATACATTAAACTCTGGTAAAGATGATTATGATGGATTATTTGATGTGAAAAATGACTCCGACTATATTACCTTCTCATGGAACTATGTTCATGACAGCTGGAAAACGATGCTCATGGGCAACTCTGATAACGACAATTACAACAGAAAAATAACATTCCACAACAACCGTTTTGAAAACCTGAATTCCCGTGTACCATCTATGCGCTATGGGGAAGGTCATGTGTATAACAACTACTATAAAGGTATCCATACGACAGCGATCAACTCTCGTATGGGTGCAAAAATGAGAATTGAGCACAACGTATTTGAAAATACAAAAAATGCGATCGGCAGCTGGGATAGCCGTCAAGTCGGTACATGGCATGTCATCAACAACTCATATATTAACAGCTCAGGCAGTCTGCCAACGTCTTCTACAGGTACGTACAACCCTCCCTATAACTACTCTTTGCTTAACGTGAACAATGTCAAATCAGAAGTGGTATCAAATGCTGGTGTTGGAAAAGTAAACCCTTAAAACCACAAAACGTTCGGGCAGAAATCTCTGTCCGAACGTTCTTGTCATTTCATCTATTTATATTGTAGAAAACGGACGATCCATCTCATACAATTTTTGATAGCGTGGGTTTTCTTTCAGTAAATCCTGATGCTCCCCCTGCATCTCAATTTGTCCATCTTCAATAAACATAATGCGGTCACATGCCTCACAGCCAGTGAGATGATGGGTAATCCAAATGACCGTTTTTCCTTTTAACACACGGAAAATGGTTTCAAGCAGCTCACGCTCTGTGCGTGGATCAAGTCCGACGGTGGGCTCATCTAATACAACAACCGGAGTGTTTTGCAGCAAAATCCGTGCTAACGCCATCCGTTGTCTTTCTCCACCTGAGAAACGAATACCTGTCTCCTGAACACCGGTGTGATAACCCTCTGGCAAAGATTCGATGGTATCGTGCAGCTGCACTTGTCTCGCTGCTTCTTTTACTTGCTCTTCTGTCGCATCTGGAGAGCCTAAGCGAATATTGTTTAAAACAGTGGTATCGAATAAATACGGCTGTTGATTGAGCACTGACACATAGGTGGATACGTTCTCTCGAATGCTTTCGACCGGTTTCCCCTGGATACTGACAGCTCCTTGATTTGGCACGACAGCTCCTTCTAACAATTTCAAAATAGTCGATTTTCCTGCACCACTTTTTCCTAAGAGAGCAAGCGATTCTCCTTGCTTCAATGAAAATGACAGATGCTTTAGCACGTGTTGATGCGAATCATACCCAAAGGACACTTGATCAAAAGAAACAGCTTCACCTTGAGAAACAACCGGCTGGTCAACTGTCTTGCGCTCAGATTCTCCTTCATACGAAAGTTTTTCATAATGATGTAATCTGCTGACAGCATGCTGATAGACTGGAATATCACCTGCTGCATCTGAGAGTGGAAGAAAGGCTTCTGTTAACGGAAAAAGCACAAGCACGAAGGCTGCAATCAGGGTGTGTGACATCGATCCTGACTGAACAACTGAACCGCTCCAATACACGACAAGCACGACAGCTCCTCCAATGATAAGCTGTGCAAAAAACTGGCGCAGACGGATAAACCGGTGCTTAGCTGCTTCAAGCGCTAACAGCTGCGCTTCTTTCTGTTCATATTCATCAACAAAATCTTTCTGCCTGCCGCTAAACAACCAGTCACTCACGCCCATGACGGCATCTGTTAAATGGCTGTACAGTTCATTTCTGCCTTTTTTCATTTGAATTTGTCTCGCCCGGTTCACTAGCACGGTGACGTATGGAAAAACAAATACGAGAAGTGCCATATAAAGCAGCATCAAGCCAGCAAAAGGCCACGAGAATAGACCAAGTGCCCCAATGGATGCGGCATATAAAAGCAGCGCACCGATAGATGGAAAGATGGTTTTTAAATAGGCATCCTGCAGTCTCTCAACATCATCTGACAAGAGCCCCAGCATTTCACCTGTACCCAGCTTTGTCTGTTTCGCACTTCGTTCAGCCATGTCATATAGGCGGACACGCATTTTTTCAATCATGGTCAAAATGAGCTGGTGGCTCGCCAATCTTTCTGCATAGCGGGCAGCTGAGCGTGAAATACCAAAGGTACGGACAGCTACAATTGGGACGTAGACCATCAGTATATTCTCAGGTCTTGTGGCAGCTTTTGAAATGAGAAATCCTGACGTATACATCAGCATAGAAGCAGAGAATACTGCAATTGCCCCTAGAAATAAAACCAGCGCAAACAGCTTTTGATTCTCCTTGATATAAGGTATAAACCAGCCTTTACTTACCATGTGTGACCGCCCCCATTTGCTCCTGTACCAATTGATAATACACGCCTTTTCTTCGCATTAATGATTCATGTGTACCCATTTCCGCAATCGTTCCTTGATCCATGACAATGATCTCATCCATGTCTGGCATCCAATGAAGCCTATGTGTCGCTAAGAACACAAGTTTATCTTCGAACAGTGGAAGCATTGTTTTCTTCAATTCATACTCTGTCTCAATATCGAGATGCGCCGTTGGTTCATCTAACAGCATAATGGACCGCTTGCCCAGCACCGTTCGCGCAAGCGCAATTCTTTGTGCCTGTCCGCCGCTTAGCCCTCTTCCCTGTTCTCCAATGACCTCATCAATACCATTTGGCAGCTGCGCCACGAGCTGAGATAAGCCAGCTTCACAGACAGCTCTTTCCACATCTTCATCTGTTGCATGTGGTTCATAAAAACGAATGTTTTCTCTTAATGTCATGTGAAATAAATAAGGGTGCTGCGGCATATAGACGACTTCCTTTTGCCATTCCTTCATCTGTAAATGAACAAGCGGCTGGCCGTTTAGCGTGATTTGACCTGAGGTCGGTTCAACAAAGCCGCCGAGCACATCGGTTAACGTCGATTTCCCTGAACCACTGGCACCAATGATTCCGATTTTCTTCTTCCCTTTGACAGTGAGATCTACATCCTGAATCGAATAAGGGGCATGTTCGTCATGCTGGACACTTACATTTTGCAGGGTGAGCGCAGACTGTTCATTCCACTCGTTCAACTGCACTGATTGTGTCTCCTGCGTGCGAAAGCCCTTTTCTTCTAAAATGACCTGCATCGCTTCATTCGCTTCTTTTCCATTTAGCGTGGCATGATAATCATTTCCCACTTCACGTACTGGCAGGAAATATTCCGGTGCTAGCATGAGCGCCGTCAAAGCCGGCAATAACAGAAGCTCTCCTTCAATTAATCGCAAGCCAAGAAAGACAGCGACGGTTGCAATCGACAACATGGAAAAGAAATCAAGCGCAAATGATGAAAGAAATGCGACCTTCAGCGTGCTCATGGTCGCCTTTCGATATCGCTTTGACACTTCCCCGATATTGCGGGAATGTTTTTTGCTAATGCCTAAGTAACGAAGCGTTTCAAGGCCGCGGAGAGAATCAGTAAAATGATTGGATAATTTCTCATACGATCTCCATTGTTTGGCCGCTTTACGCTGAGCGACAAGACCTAGCAAAATCATAAAGATCATTAAAATCGGCAGCGTCACGATTAAAATGACGGCAGATGTCTCGTCTAATGTCCAAACATAGATGAGGACCATTGCCGGTATCACAGCCATGTTCACCATTTTTGGTAAAAATAGCTGTAAATACTGACGATATTGAGCAATTCCCTCCATCGCTAAAGTGACAAGCTTTCCTGTACCCTTTTTCTTTGTGAAAGCTGGACCTAAACGAAAGAGTTGGTCTAATAGCTGTTTTCTGACGTCTGCTCCAATTCGGGAAGAGTAGGTAAACATGACCTTCTCCCGAATCAAGGTAAGACCGTGCCGCACCAGAAACGCAGCAAGAAACAGCAGGACATAAGGCGTTGCCTGCGAAAGGCTTTTCCCGTCAAACAGCGTAGTAATGGCATGTGCCAGCCACTGTGCTTGGAAAATAATACTTGCTCCTTGGATGAGTGACACAATACCTAAGAGGGCAAGAAGCCCTCTCATTCCTTTTAATTGAAGCAAACGTTTATCCATTAGTAGGTCATTGGCTCCTTACCGCTTACACGTTTACGGAAGACGTAATAGCTCCAAATTTGATACCCAAGCACAAAGGGCAGCAAAGAAATGGCAACAATCGTCATGACCGTCAGTGAATAAGATCCAGATGCAGCGTTTTGAATGGTCAGATCAAACGAATGGTTGATTGAGCTAATCATGACGCGCGGGAACAATGCAGTGAACAGCATCGTCACTGTCACCATGATACCCGCACCTGTGAATAGGAATGTCCAGCCATCACGTTCTTTTTTCATAAAGAATAGAGCTGCTACGTAACAAACCACAATGAGGACAGTTAACGGAATGGTGATGATTGGGCGTACCGTATAAATGTCAGTTTCCATGATAGATACACCAACAAATAGGACAAGAACTGGCAGCACAATCAGCAGGACACGCTTGCCAAGCTTTCTCGCACGATCTCTTAAATCACCCTCTGTACGAAGTGTGACGAAAATCAATCCGTGCAAAAGGCAAAGAACCGTTACAGCTAACCCGCCAATCACTGAATAAAGGTTCACAAAATCCGTAAAACCAGCGTACATGTTCATGTCTTGATCAATTGGCATCCCGCGTAAAATACTTGTGAATAGCACACCGAGTAGAAACGGCGGCAGCAGACTGCCAAAGAAGATGACCCAATCCCATGCTTTGATCCAAGAGGCTTTCTCAACCTTCCCTCGGAATTCAAAGGCGACCCCGCGCCCGATGAGCGCTAAAAGGAGAACCGCAAACGGTATATAGTATCCACTGAACATCGTGGCATACCAGTGAGGGAAAGCAGCGAAAATAGCGCCCCCAGCTGTAATCAGCCAGACCTCATTCGCATCCCAGAAAGGACCAATCGTGTTAATTAATATGCGGCGTTCGTGCGCATCCTTTCCAAGCAACTGCATGGACATCCCAACACCAAAATCAAATCCTTCTAAGAAGAAAAATCCAACAAACAATACTGCGACAAGAATAAACCAAATCTCGTTAAGATATGCCATGATATGCGCCTCCATCAAATGGATCTGTAGACAGGTCCGTTTCATCCTTTTGATCTTTATCCTCTTCCGAATGTGCACCTTTTTTAATTTCTCGAATGAATAGGTAGGCAAGCAAGATGGCAAGAATCAGATACATCGTCGTAAAGCTAATGACTGAGAATAACAGCATGCCGTACGATACGTTTGGCGAAATCGATTGAGCCGTCGTCATCATCCCAAAGACCGTCCACGGCTGACGCCCAATTTCAGTCATGATCCAACCAGCTGAGTTCGCAATAAACGGGAATGCAATCATCCCTACCATGAAGCGTAAAAACCATTTGTTCGTTTCGAGTTTCTTTCTAAAGCTCAAGTACAAGCCAATCATACTGGCAAA
This sequence comes from Bacillus sp. FSL R7-0672, assembly GCF_038601465.1. Taxonomy (NCBI): domain Bacteria; kingdom Bacillati; phylum Bacillota; class Bacilli; order Caryophanales; family Bacillaceae; genus Bacillus; species Bacillus sp. FSL R7-0672. The sequence goes on from NZ_CP152010.1 coordinate 3,497,336, forward strand.
AATCATCAGCATGCCGGCACCAACCATGATTCTAAAGCTCCAGAAGGTTGTTTTTACTGGCGGAATGTAGTCTCCAGGACCAAACTTTGCTTCATATTCTTTTTGAAGAGTCAGCATGCCTGGCACATCTCCACTAAACTTCGAATAAGCCAAGTAACTTAAAGCAAACGGAATATTGATCTCCGCAGAGTTTTCTTTTTTATCTGTATCAATATTGGCAAATAGTGTCCAAGCCGCTGGATCTCCACTATCCTTCCAAAGGGCTTCACTTGCTGCCATCTTCATCGGCTGTGCTTTCATTAAATGCTTTGCTTGGTCATGTCCAGAGAACGCCACACCTAAGCCAGCAATTAAAGCAAGTATCATAGTAATTTGGAAAGATTTTTTAAAGAAAGCTACTTCTTGTTTTTTGATCATTTTATAGGCACTAACACCTGCAATAAAGAAAGCACCTGTTGCAAGTGCACCAAACAGAACGTGTGGGAACTCTACCCAGAGCTGCGGATTCGTGATAAGAGCCCCAAAATCATTCATTTCTGCACGGCCATTTTTTATCACAAATCCGACTGGCTCCTGCATGAATGAGTTGGCTACTAAAATCCAAAATGCTGAGAAAATCGTACCAATGGAAACAATCCAAATACACAATAAATGAATTTTCTTAGGCAAACGATCCCAGCCGAAAATCCAAAGGCCAATAAATGTAGATTCAAGGAAAAAGGCCAATAGTGCCTCGATGGCAAGCGGTGCACCAAAGACATCACCGACAAACCTTGAATAATCTGACCAGTTCATCCCAAACTGGAATTCCTGGAGAATCCCTGTCACCACACCTACTGCAAAATTGAGTAAGAATAGATGACCCCAAAACTTCGCCATCTTTTTATAAATCTCTTTTTTCTTGACGACATAAAGGGTCTGCATCAATGCAACGATAAACACTAAACCTATTGACATAGGAACAAAAATAAAATGAAATAATGTCGTTGAAGCAAATTGAAATCTTGCTAAAAACAGCTCACTCACAGCCTTACATCCTCCCTTACTTTCACATGCCGAATGATTCGAAACATCTATGCTCACCATTTCACAAAATGTTCAATATTTGTTCAATGATTCACAAATGATAGCCTGTTTGAAATGATTTGCTCGGTGAAATTTTACTCTTGCTTTTCATTCGGTTAGTTATTTATACCTGTACTTTACACCCATACGCTTCAAAAATAAAGTAAATTTTACCTAAAAATTGGATGGTATTGTGTCAGTTATTTGAATACTTTGTCAAAGATATGTGACAGAAAGTAAAAAAACGCAAAAAAAATAGCGCTGCACGTGAGCTGCAGCGCTGTGTTTCTTTTTAGGCTTTTTTCTGTAAAGCTGGTCTAGTGACTTGCACTTCATAGTACGTAATTTTGTTTTTTAATAGGCCTTCAGGTTTCGCTTTCCCATGAGCGTGCGCATCACCAAATGCCTGAGATTTTGTCCAATTCACAAAGTCTTCTTTTCGATTCCAGCGTGTATGAATGGTCACCTCATCGTAATCGGTTGTCTGCTGTGTGACCCATACTTCCATGCCTAAAAATCCTTCCATGAATTCTACTTGTCCCTGCTTGTTAAAACGCTTGACGAGGTGGTCGGCACTGCCTTTTTCTACTCTTACCTGGTTGTTGACAATGATCATGTTTTGTTCATCTCCCTTTTGTTGTTGGATCGAAGCGATTGGAATAATAAGCGGATGCTCACCGTCTAAGTGAACTTCAGCCTGAATCCCAAAGACCTCTTTGAAAAAGCTTTCTGTTAATACTTCTTTTGGTGTCCCTATTTGATAAATCTGACCACGCTTCATCGCAATAAGGCGGTCACAATATTTTGCTGCCTGCTGCAGGTCGTGAAGAACCATTAAAATGGTGATTCCATGCGTCTTATTCAGCTGTTTGAGCAGCTCTAGTAAATCAAGCTGATGCGCAATATCTAAGTAAGTTGTCGGCTCATCCAGAATAATCGTCTCCGTCTTCTGAGCGAGCGCCATCGCAATATACGCTTTTTGCCTTTCTCCGCCAGACAATGTATGCAGCATTCTATTTTCATTGATACGGCTATTGGTTACATTAAGCGCCCACTCAATCGCTTCTTGATCTGTCTTCGAGCTTTTTTTCCAGATCGAACGATGCGGACTGCGTCCAAGTGCGACCAGCTCCCGTACGGTCATAGATGGAATGGCTGTTCTCGACTGCATGAGAACGGCGATTTCCTTTGCGATCTCCTGAGCGGTCATCTCTTTTTGCGGTATATCGTGAATGTATATCGTGCCGCTTTCGATTGACGTAAGACGTGCGGCTGCTTTAATAAAAGTCGACTTCCCTGATCCATTCGGTCCAATAATTCCTGTCACGCTTCCTTTAGGAACAGCTGCTGATATAGATGACAGCTGAAAGCCTCCTTGACTGAGACTCACGTCATCCATAGCGATCACATCCAACTTAACCCCTCCCTTTCTTTTTTAATAAATAGAGGAAGAAAGGTGCACCGATGCAGGCAAGCAGGATACCGACAGGCAGTTCAACCGGTGTAAACCATACCCGTGCCGCTGTATCTGCAAAAACCACAAGCACGCCTCCGCCCAGCATCGAGATCGGCAGCAGGTACCGGTAGTCATCGCCAATTAAAAGACGGATAAAATGAGGAACGACCAGTCCGACAAATCCAATTAAGCCGCTCACACTTACTGCTGCACCAGCTAAAAGTGCCGCCAGTGCAATTAAGAAAAACCGGGTGCGCTCTACTCTGAGACCGAGCAGCTGAGCCGATTCATCGCCAAGCAAAAGAAGATTTGCCGGCTTGATGGCAAAAAAACAAAGGCACAACCCAGCGAGCGCATAGGGCGACACGAAGGTTAGATGATGCCAGCTCCGTCCATTTAATCCTCCTGATAAAAAGGGCAGGACAGCCTGCACACGCTCACTATAAAGCACCATAAACCCATTCATCACCGCCCCAAGCAGGGCATTGACTGCCACTCCCGCCAAAATCAGCTTCAGCGGTGAAACCCCTTGATCAAATGAGAGCATATACACCACAAGTGCCGCTAATAAAGCGCCAAGGAAAGCAGCGGCTGGCAGCAAATATGTGAATTGTGGAAACACAATCATGCTGAGCACAGCAGCCAATCCGCCGCCAGCCGTCACACCGATGATGCCAGGGTCAGCGAGTGGATTTCGGACGACTCCTTGTAAAATCGCCCCTGATGCTGCGAGACAGGCCCCAACGATGAAACCGATGAGAACGCGCGGCAGGCGTAAATCCATCACAATTTTTTCATGAACAGGCTGACCTGATCCCGTCAAAGCAGAGAGTAAGTCTTGCAGTGATAATTGAACAGAACCTAATGCAAGCCCTAGGCATGCGCCTACAACTAACGAGATGAATAGCCCGGGTATCAGCCATCTTCGCCTCGACTGTCTTTTTTGAAAATCTAATTCTGCATTCATTTTCATGATGACAATCGCTTCAATCTTTTCTCTAGCTCATCAATCGCTCTCATCACGTCTGCGCCTGGATTCGTCCCAAATAGATCACTAGGCAGAATCTCGACGTGTCCATGTTTGACGGCTGACACATCGTGCCATGCGGCATTCTGTTTCATTTCACTCATAAAGCCCGCTTTCACATCTTCAGGATTGCTGTGGGTCATAAGCAGGATAAGATCAGGATCAGCTTCAATGACCTTTTCTGCATTGATTTGAGCGTATTGAGGGAATTTCTCGAGTGCCGGTTCATTCTCGGCAATGTTCGTCCCTCCAGCGATGTGCAGTAAATCTCCGCTTAAGGATTGAGGAAGTGCCGCCATATATGTGCCAGGTGCCCCGTATACAACGAGTGTCTTCACTTTTTTCTGAGGCTGTTTGACCTGCTTTTTCCGCTGATCGATTTGCTTGTTAAGCGCTTTTGCCTTTTGCTGCTTCCCTAGCAAATCTCCGAATAACGTAATTTGGCGCTGGATGTCCTTCACTGAATTGGCACTTGTCAAAAGAAGCTGTGAACCAATTCCTTCTATTATAGAGATGTCCTTGCTGTTTAATTGTTCATTCCCAAGTACGACATCGGGCTTTAAGCTTGTGATGAGCTCTACATCAAATTGATGTGTGGTACCAATTGTTTGGACTGATGTAGCCTGTTGTAAGCTCTCTGGTAATTCGGCGGCCGGACGACCGACCACCTCACCGCCTAAGGCATATAGGATGCTCATGTCTCCAGTCGATAATGAGACAATACGCTGAGGGGAGTCTTCAAACGACAGCGTTCTGCCCGCAAAGTCCTTTATCTTCAGCGCACCTTGTTCGCTCCCTTTCTCTACAGGTGCTGCCTGACTGCATCCGCCGAGGAGAAGCATCAAGACAAGTCCCACGAAGATCACATGTGAAAATTTCAACCGCCTGTCTCTCCTTTTCTAGTAAACTTTCTTTAGCTTTGCCTGTACCACGAGACGCCCGTTTTTCGGTGCAAGCACATGATCACAGGTCGATAGAGTGAGAATGAGGTCATCAGTGGACACGTCTGTCTTCGTTTGGTAGATTGATTTTTTTCGCACAGCTTGCAAGTAGTGCGCATATTCGCCAAGATCTTGAAAATCGGTTTGAATATAATCGAAGTCCACCGTTGTTTCATACACGGCAAAAATCTCCGCTTCATAGCTTTGATACAGCGTATCGTACTGAAATGTCCGATGCTCATCGAAGAAATCCTTTTTTAAATAGTTTGTGAGTCCAGCGAACATGGACCCATCTCTCATCCGATGACCGTACACCACAGTATTCGGACTTTCATGCAAGACATCATTGCGATAATCCATAAAAATACTGCCTGCCCGGGTGTCATTTTTCAAGTAATTACGGGTTAAGTAGAACGCATTATCGCTAGATTGGACGATTGGGTACTGGATCATCGTGTCCTTCATATTGATCCAGCCGACAATGTCGTCGTTTACCTTCCGCAGTTCATCAAATGACGTACGAATGGTTCCCGGCTCCTTTTTTTCATTCATTCTTTTCTCATGACCATACATCGTCTGAGCCTTTGCAAGCACCTGACGATTTTGATAATAGCCGAACAGCTCTAAGCCAATGGCCGACCCGCTATAAATGAATACACCTAAACAGACGATCGTCAGCATCCGCTGCCAGACCCGTTTTCCTCTTTTCACACTGTCTCACCTGCTTTTTGCACAGCTTATATACCAACAGGCACGATGTACATCCCTGTTTCTGCATCCTGTCTAATCGTGACGGACACATGATAAATGTGCCGCACCATCTCTTCAGTTAACACATCGTTTGGCTGTCCTTCACTAATGATCTGTCCATCCTTCATCGCAATGATGACATCGCTGTATCGGACAGCCTGGTTCATGTCGTGCAGCACCATGACAATCGTTAACCCATGCACAACATTAAGCTCTCGAATCAGCTCAAGAATGTCAAATTGATAATAGATATCCAAATAGGTTGTCGGTTCATCTAAGAAAAGGATCGGCGTTTTTTGCGCAAGTGCCATCGCAATCCATACTCGCTGCCGCTCACCGCCTGACAGTGAGGCGAGCGGCACCTTTCGTTTTTCCGTTAGCTTTGTACTGGAAAGCGCCCACTCTATCGCTCTCTCATCCTCTTCCTTGTCTCCTCCGCGCATCGTCTGGTACGGCGTTCTGCCGAATGCCACGACCCTCTCGATCGTTAAATCAAGCGGCGCTTCATTTTGCTGATGGACGACAGCCAGCTTTTTTGCCAGCTCCTTTGGCTTAAACGCATTCAGTGCTTGGCCGTCTAAGTGAATTTGCCCTTTGTTTGGAGCATGGTTATGCGCCATCAATGAAAGCAGTGTGGATTTCCCTGAGCCATTCGGACCGATAATGGTTGTGATTTTTCCCTTTTCAATGTGTGTTGTGACCGATTGAACGATGTCCTTCTGCTGGTCATATGAGAATGACACCTCACGAATGTCCATCGAGACGGTCCCCCCTTCTTAGTAAAAAGATCAGAAATGGCCCGCCAATCACGGCCATGATCGTAGAAGCAGGAATTTCATTTGGCGCGACAAGCGTCCTGCCGAGCGTATCAGCCGTCAGAATCAGCAAAGCCCCGCTTAACGCAGAAAATGGAATGAGTACCCGGTGATCCGAGCCGACAAGTCTTCTTGAAATGTGTGGGATAAGCAAACCGACAAAGGCGATCACGCCTGCTACCGCTGCTGTCACCGCCGCAAGCAATACAGCTGTGATGGAAATCAAAAGGCGCATTCTGGTCACACGCAATCCTAAATTTTTCGCTGTCTTGTCCTGAAGAGCCAAGAGGTTACACCATCTGCTGAAGAAAAGGGCTACGACAAGGCCGACGACGCCATAGACTCCGATTAAACGGACATCTCCCCACGTTTTCATCGTAAGATTCGACTGTCCTGACTGATTGATCGTGATATTGAAATAGCTGCAAATGGTCACGAACGCTTCTGCCATTCCAGTAAACATGGCATTGATGGCGATCCCAACCAAAATCATACGGATGGGGCTTAATCCACCCTTCCAAGACAGAACATACACGAGGAAACACGCAATGGCTCCACCTAACACCGAAAATAAAGGAGAGTAGAAATAAAATTGAGGAAGTGCTGTTATTGCCATTAAAGAAAAGAAGCTGGCTCCTGATGAAATCCCAATGACGCCGGCATCAGCTAATGGATTCCTCATGACCGACTGCAGCAGTACACCGGAGACAGATAAGGCTGCCCCTGTAAACATTGCAATGAGCATGCGAGGAATTCTGAGATCTTTAATGATTTCTACCTGTGCATGTTGACCGGTGATGAGCCCTTCCAATAATTCAATCGGGGTGACATGAATGCTCCCAGTAATGGCGGAATAAATAAACACGCACACTAGTAAGACACTGACTGTCAGAAATAAAATCCCTGTTTTTTTCATCTTATACGTCCTTTTATCATTCAGACTCGCCGCTTATGACGGGTACAGCATACGCGTTAGTTCATCTAGTGCTTCTGCTGCCTTTAAATTGCCCGTTGTCCCGAATAAGCTTTCTTCGAGGTCATACACCCGGTCTTGCTTGACTGCATGAAAATGCTTCCAAATGTCATTTGTTTTAAATTCTTGATCAAACATGCGGACGACTTCATCTGGCATCCCATGTGCGGCCCGGAGGATGATATCTGGATTGGCTTTTTGTAAATACTCCGTATTGGAAGCCAAATACTCCATCTTCTCGCCTTTGACAATGTTCTTTCCGCCTGCGATACGCACAAGATCACCAATATATGAATGCTCTGTCGCCACCAAATAACTGCCTGGTACACCAAGCAAAATCAGAACGGATGGCTTTCGTTTTCCCTTCGTCTTCTCTTGTATGTCTTTCTTTTTTTGCTCAAAGTCAGACACAATGCGCTCGGCTTGTTTCTTTCTGTCATACTGAGCTCCAAGCTTCGTAATCGCCTTCTCCATGTTAGCCATGCTCTCGAGATTTAAGTATGTGGCAGGGACACCTGCTTGTTGAAAGGGTGTCTCTAAATCATATTGAAGGGTTGTAACGGACAGGACATCTGTCGGTTGAAGTGATTGGATGATTTCCATGTCCGGGCTCATTGGGTTGCCGACTTCTGGCAGTCCTTTGTAACGAGCTGGCAAGGATTTTTGACTTGTTGGCACCCCGACAAGATCCACCTCTAAAGCATCCATGATCTCCACAGCAGCTACAGTCGTTGCCACAATGCGCGCACTTGATTCCGCGCTTTTCTTGCCTTTCGCTGAGCTTTCAGCCGACTGTGAGCACCCTGACAAGATCACGCACACACTTAAAGCAGCGATCAGGGAACGTAACATTCGATGCTTCAAAAACAGAAGCCTCCTTTCGAAAAAAGAGAGTGGATGCGCCGAGTTGAATGGCGCATCTCACTTAAAATAAACAATCTATCTTGCCTTAGTTTGATACTTTCTCACGAGCACGAATAACGACCCGCCGAATAAAAGAATATACATCCAGAGAAGAGAGGTATCTCCTGTTTTCGGATTCAGCTGTCCAGTCTCAGACTTGGTTTGGTCATCTGATGGCGTAAATGTCATCTGCTCTGCGCCTGTTTCCTCTGGCGCTAAATTCTCAAGTTGATTTGGTTGAGAATCGCGATCATTTGGATTTTTGACAAAGCCGATACTCTCATCGTCTCCAATAACCGTCGCAATTCCGCTTCCTTCACCAAGTGCGATGCCTTTTGTGTCATAAACAAGTTTGACATCGTACTGCTCATGGTAATTCGCAGCTGGAATGTCAATTTTCACGCGTGCTGCCTGGTCATTGCTTAAACTTTTTGCTTCATATTGAATCACTCTTGTATCTGCTTTTTGATCTGTTTTTGCGACAAGAGTCTCTTCATATTTCCCGCCTGTCCCTACTTGGAAGGACGTGATGGCTGAGCTGTTCTTCACTGTATATGAAACGAAATGGCGGCCATTTTTCACCACCAATGTCGCAGGGCTCACGACGTAATCGTTCATTCGAGAAGGCTCATCCTTGTCTGCTTTCTTCATTGAAAAAGGAAGCTTGTATACACCATCTTTTAGTTGAGCTGTCTCTTGACCAGCTCCACCGTTATTTGTTTCTGGTGCTGGTGTATTTGGTTTTGGTGTTTCTGGAGTGGCTGGTGTTTCTTCCTCTACCTGACCGTCCTTAAGTGGAGAGATACTCTTTGAATCAAATTGAAAACGAATATCGTAGGTTTGGTCATAGTGAGCAGCTGCCACCACAATGTGTACTTTTCCTTTGACAGCTTTTTTCAAATCAGCTACATCAAATGAGACGATTCTTGTGTTCTTTGCTTGATCTGTGCTGACGGTTTTCACTTCTTGATAAGAGCCGTTTTTCTCTGTTTTCAAAGAAGCAACCGACGTATTGTCCTTCACCGTAAAGGAAATGGTTTGCTTTCCGTTTTTGACGGTTAAGGATGCAGGATGTGAGAAGTATTGGTTCATCCGAGATGCCTCGTCCTCATCCCCTTTTAGCACACTGTAATTGACACGATACACACCATCTTTTAATTGATTTTGCGCAGAATCATCTGGCTTTGTACCATTTTGATCATCTGGTTTTGTTTCGCTATCATCTGGCTTTGTACCGTTTTGATCATCTGGCTTTGTTTCGCTATCGTCTGGCTTTGTGCCAGTTTGGTCATCTGGTTTTGTTTCGTTATCGTCTGGCTTTGTGCCAGTTTGGTCATCTGGTTTTGTTTCGTTATCGTCTGGCTTTGCAGGTGTAACGAGCGTTAGGCTGCTTTGATCGAATGCAAGCTGTACGTCATAAGCTTCGTCATAAATAAGGCCGCCTAAATCCCAGTAAATTTTCACCCAGCCGTTTAATTTGGCTGATAAGTCGGCAACATCAAACTTGATCACACGTGTATTGGCAGTTTCATCTTCACTGACGGTTTCAGTGGTGACAAGAGCGCCATTTTGTTCGACCTTGAAATCTGTAATCTCTTTGCTTTGCTTCAGTGTGACATAGGCAGTCGTCTTGCCATTTTCCACAATCAGCTTAGCTGGCTTTTCTGTATACGTATCCATCATGGACGCTTCTGTGCTGCCATTTTTTAAAACAGTGAATCCGACCGTGTATTCACCATCAACAAATGATGCAGCTTGAGCCGTTCCTTGAGGAATCTGAAATGCAGTCAATAAACTGAATAAAACGAGCAGAATGGCTGCCTTTAGGTGAAAAAGACGTTTCAAATGGTGACACTTCCTTCCTTAATGCTTGATGATCCACTTTCTTGCTAAAAATCCGCCTGAGCATAGAGCAAGCACAAGGAGCCACCCTGTCTGGTTTGTATCACCAGTTTGAGGATTCTCTTCTTGTTTCGTATGAGTGGATGAATCAGATTTTTTGGTTGATTCCTTTGATGATTGATGATTTTCTGCTGCACCCGCTGTTTCGTTTGAGCTGTTAGAAGAAAGTGACTTGATACTGCTCTCATCAAATTTCAGCTGAATGGTATAATCATGATCATAATCAGCAGATTTTACAGTGACATGAATTTTTGACTTGATTGGTTTAGACAAGCTCTGAGCTTGGAACTGAACAATCCTTGTGTTGGCTTTTTTATTGGTTGAGAGAACCGTTGTATCGACATAGCCGCCATTTTCGGGGACTTTAAATTCCGTCACCCAGCTGCTATTTTTAATGGTCATTTGTACTGTCAGCTTCCCATTTTTTGCAATCACTTTTGCTGGCTTCAGCCAGTAATCATTTGCCATGGAGACCGCATTTCCTTCAGCCTTCAGCACAGTATAGTTGACGGAGTATGTACCATCCTTTAACGTGGCAGCCTGTGCGTTTGAAAAAGGCAGCATGAGTGCCAATAATAAAGCGGTCATGAAGACTGATAGCCTCATCATTTTTTTCATCAAGCGAATTTCCTCCCTTTTTATTGAACAGATGCTGCATCAAACTTGAGACGGACGTCATAATTGCCTGTATATCCGATGACCGGTACAGTCACGCTCACTTTTGCTGGTACGACTTCTGTCAGGCTGTTCACGTTGAATTCTACTGTTCTCTTATTCGCAGCTGTGTTTGTATTAATCACCTTCGCATCTTTGTAGACACCTTGATCAAGTGTTTTAAAGCTTGTGATCCAAGAGCTATTCGTTAACGTGACTTGTGCTTTGATTTTTCCTTCCTTCACAACAAGCTTGGCTGGTTTTTCAAAATACGTATTCGCTGTTGAAGTCGAATCGCTATCTGCCTTCCATACCACATATTGTACTGAATGTTGACCATCTGCTAAGCCTGCTGCTGAGGCTGAGCTAATCGGGGCTAGAGCAAATAATAGAACAAAACTAAAGAACAATAATACGTGTGATGTTGAACGAATGGCTTTCATGTGAACCCTCCTAAATGATATTGATAATTATTCTCAATGGATAATAAAAAAATAACCTTCATAGGCGCTGGATCACGCTTATAGATGATTATGATAATCATTATCAATTGAGTTGAAAAAATAAATCTTTGCTTCCTGAAAGCCAAAGATGTCTGTTTCTAAATGATGATTTGACACGTGTTTTAGGCAATCTGTCCCATTCATGATACCATGGCATGACCTCCATTCCATTACAGGGAAAAGAACCCTCTTCTTCTTGATCTTATATGATGAGTGAATTTATTGTCAACATCATTTTTCATACTATTGACTTAGATTTCTGGAAAATCGCACAAAAAAATTTCGATCAGACAGACTGATCGAAATCGATTAGGAAGGGACATGTTCCCCTTTTTTGCTGTTTTTACGTTCTAAAGACCAATCATACATTTCACGAATAATCGGCTCAATTTTCTTCCCTTGCGCTGTTAATTCGTATTCAATCCGTACTGGAATGTCAGGGTATACGTTTTTCTCAACGAGTCCTTCAGCTTCTAAATCCTTCAGCCTTTCTGATAATAATCGTCCGCTGATGTTCATTTCATTTTCAAGCTGACAGAAACGCTTAGGGCCTGTCAGAAGCTGATTGATGATGAGAATGACCCACTTCTTGCCTAGAATCTCCATGGCATCTGTGATTGGACAGCCATCTACTTGAGCCATATCTTACTCCCTCCCGCTTTTCTCTCTTTTTTTCATTATAACATAATTAATTACTTGAAATAAGCAACTAACTATTATATAGTTTAGTTACTTTAAGTAACAAGGTATTCATTTTTATATATTTTCAAAAACATTTGAACATGCGATGCATATATCATGAAGGAGATGACCGAGCTTGAAGACAATTGAGAAGCTAAGATTGGGTGTAACAGAGTTACATGTATCCAGCTTTGAGCGTTCTTTACCTTTTTATACAGACATTTTAGGATTTACCATATTAGAACAGACGGAATCCACCACAACTCTTGGAAGCAATGCAAAGGAACCCATTCTTTTGTTAAAAGAAGATGCACAGCTCAAGGAGAAGCCTGATCATGAGCCAGGACTTTATCATTTTGCTGTTTTATTACCTACCAGAAAAAACCTGGGCACATGGCTGGCACATGTGATGAAAAAAGGCTATCCTTTAATTGGAGCAAGCGATCACTTTTTCAGTGAAGCCATTTATTTAAGTGACCCTGACGGCATTGGCGTAGAAATATATGCTGATCGCCCTGAGGACGTTTGGGTAGGTGAGCATGGGGAACTGAAAGGTGGCGGAAATGCACCTCTTGATGGAGATGGTCTCCTGCAAGAAGCCGCTGATACGACGTGGGAAGGACTTCCGGCTGGCACAGTGATGGGACACTTACATTTCCATCTGAACCCAGAAGAAGCTGATTCCTTTTATGTCAATACGCTCGGTTTTCATATCCGAATGGCTCCACCAGCAAGCGTATTTATCGCCGCTGGTGTGTACCACCATCACCTTGCCTTTAATGCATGGGGACGCGGACGAAAAGGAGCCATTGATCCACGTTTTTCAGGAATTAGAAGCTATACACTCGTATTCCCACAAGAAGCAGACAGACAGTCCGTCGTTGAGCGTCTAACAACAGCAGGCACTCAAGTGAAAACAATAGGAAAAAGTAACGAATTTGTTGATCCATTTGGCGTTCTCGTTCGTTTACAGATTGAAGAAACAGACAAAAAAGAAGGTGCAGAATATGGACAAACACACAGATCTTAAAACAGCCATTTTAAAAGATAAAATCAAACGAGTACAGCAAGAGGACGGGTATATATATATCACTGGACCCATTAAATTGCCAGTGAATTTAGACGGCAGAACGGTGATGTTCAACTGGTATTCATGGTTAAAAGACGATGGGTTAGAGCCATTGTCAGATGAAGCTTTAATCGAAAGCCTCTCGTCCCGCCAGCTTGCCGATCATCAGCAGTCAAGCGTGCTAGTGTATGGAGATTTCGAGCACGCTGACGAAGCCCTTATCCGCATGCATTCCATTTGTCACACTGGTGATATTTTCGGAAGCAAGCGCTGCGACTGCGGATTCCAATTGAAGCAGTCCATGCGAATGATTGAGGACAATGGTGCAGGTGCCCTGTTTTATTTAGCCAACCATGAAGGCCGCGGTATTGGACTTTTCACGAAAGCCATGGCTTATATCCTCCAAGAAAACGGCTACGATACAGTAGAAGCGAACGAAGCACTCGGCTTTGAAGATGACACGCGTCAATATGAAGAAGCCATCGCGGTTCTTCAAACACTTCGTACAAAGCCAGTCAGACTCATTACCAATAATCCGAAAAAGACAGATGCCATCAGCCATGCAGGTTTATCTCTTTCTGGACGTATTCCGCTTTGGGGTGATGTCTCAGAGTTTAATGAAAAATACTTGCAGACAAAAATCAACCGCTCAGGTCATATGAAGGCGGAGCAAGAGGTGCATACGATTGCCACATCATGAGCGATATATGAATCTAGCCCTAGAAAATGCACGTGCAATGAAAGGACAGACATCACCGAACCCGCTCGTCGGGGCTGTGATTGTGCGCGATAATGAAATTGTTGGAGTCGGTGCTCACATGAAAGCCGGTGAACCACATGCTGAAATTCATGCACTTAAAATGGCTGGAGACAAGGCAAAAGGAGCCACCATTTATGTGACCCTCGAGCCTTGCTCTCACCATGGCCGTACAGGTCCTTGTGCGGAGGCACTTGTGAAAGCAGGCGTCGAAACCGTTGTCGTGGCAGCACTTGACCCGAACCCGCTTGTCGCTGGCCGCGGAATCGCCATTTTACAAGATGCTGGCATCCAAGTGATTACAGGCGTACTTGAGCAGGAATCCATTCTCATGAATGAAGTGTTTAATCATTTTATTACGAAAAAAACACCTTTCGTGACGCTCAAGGCAGGTATTACCTTAGATGGAAAAATTGCGTCTGCTACGTCTGACAGCAAATGGATTACATCTGAGACATCCCGTTATGATGCTCATCATATCCGCAGTATCAATGATGCGATTTTGGTCGGTGCTCAAACTGTTATTCATGACGACCCTTCACTAACTGCACGGATTCCAAATGGGCATCATCCGATTCGAATTGTTTTAGACTCTAAGCTCTCAACACCGCTGACAGCAAAGATCGTCACTGATCAGATGGCACCAACATGGATCTTTACAACAAAGCAAGCCGATGAGGAAAAACGAGCCGCTTTAGAAGCAGCCGGCGTCAGCGTCTTTGTAACAGACAGCGAGACGCGGGTGCCCCTGCAAGAAGTGCTTCAAATGCTGGGAGAAAGAAATGTCTCCTCCCTCATGATTGAAGGCGGCGGCCAGATCAATGCTTCATTTTTAGAACAGCAGCTTGTAGATAAATTGGTCATTTATATGGCACCTAAACTCATTGGCGGAAGGCTGTCTCCTTCCTTTTTTGGAGGCGAAGGCATACGTCTCATGAGTGATGCCATTGAACTGGATCAACTCTCAGTAGAAACACTAGGGAAAGATATCAAAATAACGGGCTATCCCGTTTATCAATAACAAAAACAAGGCGGCTGTTTAGAAGCCGCCTTTTGTTTTTAAAAATCTAGTTTTTTTAGTCTGTTCTCTCTAAAAATTCAATTCGATTCCCAAAGGGATCTTCTACATAGAACCGGCTGGCTCCTTCCAATGGCTCATCTTCTCTGATGCTAATGTGGTGCTTCAATAATGCCTTTTTTAATTCCGATAGACTCTTTACAAGAAAAGCTGGATGGGCTTTCTTTGCAGCTTGGAAATGATCCTGAATTCCAATGTGAAGCTGATGATGACCGCATTGAAACCAGACACCTCCACGTTTAGCTAGATTACTAGGCTTGGGTATTTCCTCCATTCCTAAAATTCCGCCAAAAAACAAACGTGCTTTCTCTTCACTACCTTTTGGGGCAGCTAATTGAACATGATCGATTCCAACAAAATTTGACATAATCCTCTCTTCCTTTCTTTTCTCAATTGGTTTTTCTATGAAGTGTTTCTTAAGTTTTTGTGATACTGAGCAAATTCGCTTGGGTATTTTTGTTCTTTGCTTCATTGGTGGGCTTGATACTTGGAGTCTTCCAGTGAGGTGTTTCATACGATGTAGAGTTTGATTGATTTCATCTAAATGACAGTGCAAAATTTTTTTCAAAAACAGAACTCCCATTGTAATGAAAGTTCTGTCCATCTAAGTGTCTCTTGTAATGACATTTGAAACCAAGACATATCATGTGTAGTGATTCATTTTGGTGAAACTTGTCGTAAAATGTTTCATGTGAAACATTTATCGTTAATTCCCTTCTACCAGCCTGCCAAAGCTTTCGGGTGAAAGTCCCGGTGACACGCGAACACGGTGCAAGGACATCATGCCCTGTTCCTTCTTCGCATGTCCTGGTTCAGTGGTGACAGCCATTTGATAACCGGCTTGCTTCGCCAGCTTTAGCGTGTCTTCGTTATAGCGCCCGACAGGATAGCTGACCATTCTCGTACGCTGAGAAAAACGTTGATCAAAGAATGCCTTTGACCCTTTTAATTCCTCTTTCTGCTGCTCTCTTGATAAACGATTAAGCTCTAAATGATGAATGGTATGACTCTCAATCGATAGCCCATTTGCAATCATTTCATCCATTTGTTCATCCGTTAAGTGGTTCGGGCGCCCAATGGATTGCTCAATCATGAAAATCGTTGCTTTCATTCCATACTGCTTTAAAATCGGAAATGCCTTTGTATAGTTATCGGTATATCCATCATCGAATGTAATGAGGACACACTTTTCACTTGGCTTCGTATTTGTTGTGAAGACGCGGTACGCTTCTTCTGGCGACAGCGTGACATAGTCGTTGTCCTTCAGCCATTTCATATGAGCCGCAAACTCGCTCTTTGGTACACGAAGCGAGTTACCGCTGGAGATGCTGTGATACATCAAAATCGGAAGCTCTACCGGCTCCTTTTGCTCAATCCAGCTTTGTGTATCAATCACTTCCGCTTCTGTCTGCTGAATCTCTTCTGTTTCTTTTAATCGTAATGGACCCTTTTCCTCTTTGACCACTTGCTGGTTTCCTTCCGTTTGCTCCTTCGTTCCCATACAGCCCGAAATGAGCAGCGCCAAAAGACCAACCGTCATCCACATACATGTTTTTTTCATTCACCAATCCTGCTTTCTCTCTATCTATCGAATGATTATAACAGAAATTGGTTACTAGCTGATATCTATTTTGACAGGGTGTTCATTTTTTTACACATTTCAATCATTTCAATGGCAAGCAGATGAATGGTCTCTGTTGTGAGCATTTGATCTTCTGCGTGTATCAGCAGTAAAGAAAAGGGAAGCTGCTCTCCTGCTGCCTCTTTTTGGATCAGCGACAAGTGCAGGTTGTGGATGCTTCGAAACGCTTCCTCCCCTTTTTCAATCAACTGCTGTGCTTTTTCAAAATCATCAGCTCTTGCTAGACGAATGGCTTCAACATAATGACTTCTTGCCTCGCCTGCATGAGCAATAATTTGAAAGGCTGCTCCCTGCATTTCCTCTAATACCGTCATCTGCTTCTCCTCCAATTACTTAAGATTCATTTGCTAGTTTCAGAGCATGCTCTAGTATTTTTTCTCCGTTCGCTGTTCCGTATAATCTCACATTGATGACATCAACAGGTATTTGGTAAGGTGCCGCTGTTTTTTCTGCTGCCTTTTTCATAAAGCTTACTTGCGGTCCAAGTAAAATCACCTGCACATCTTCTCCATGCTCTTCTAATTCATCCGCAATAGCCCCTTCAGGTATGGCGTATATATCATAATCCAGCCCCTTCGCTTCTGCGGCTGCCTTCATCTTGGACACTACAATGGATGTCGACATTCCTGCGGCACAAGCGAGAATGATTCGTTTCATATCCCAACACTCCTATCGATAGTTGACTTCTGTTTGGGCCTTCAGTTCCCTTGTTTTAATTAATGTCTGGTACCAATACGCTGATGCCTTCAACTGGCGATTCCGTTCATTTTCCAGCTGAATTTCGACTAATCCGTAGCGGTTTTTAAAGGCATTCATCGGCGATACATTATCCGTAAAAGCCCACAGCATATAGCCCGTGCAATTTGAGCCTTCTGCTTTCGCTTGAAGTGCCCGTTTCAGATGCTGGCTGATAAAGGAAATGCGATACTGGTCATCAATGATACCGTCTTCTTTTTTAAACCGTTCTTCCTTTTCTACGCCCATGCCGTTTTCGGCCACAAACCACTCAACATTTCCGTATTCTTCTTTTATTCTCATGCCCATATCATAGACAATGTCCGGGTAGATTTCCCAGCCTCTGAATGGATTCATTCTTCTTCCTGGAAGCTCAAACATATCGTAATAATAAGACGGATGAAATGGCGTCATCTCATTCCACGCCTTACTCGGTGCTTTGACACGATGCGGATAGTATAAGTTGAGCCCAACGACATCAACCGTATGATTCTTGATGACCTGAAGCTCTTCCTCTGTCGCATCGAAATGAATCTCATGCTTTTTCAACACATCGAGCAATTCCTCTGGATACTCCCCTTTGATGGAGGGATCTAAGAACACTCGATTGAAAAACAAATCATACATCCGTGCCGCTTCTTGATCATGCGGAGCAGAGGATCTTGCATACGTCACTTCTGGATTGAGAATCACCCCAATCTTTGCACCTGTTGATTCCTTCAATCCCATCTCCCGAAACAGCTTCACCACTTTTGCTGTTGCCAGCGCTTTATGATAGTTCCACTGCATCCATTTCTTCGTATTTTGCTCAAAGGGATACCGGATAGCATCAAGATAAACGCGTGTTTGGACAACAATCGGTTCATTAAAGCTAAACCAATGTTTGACCCTGTCTCCATATCGCTCAAACACCTTTTCCGCATAGAGAACAAACAGTTCGACGACATGCTTTGATGACCATCCGCCGTACTTTTCAAGCAGCACGGCTGGAAGCTCATAATGTTCTAAGCAAAACATCGGCTCTACACCTGCTGCGATTAATTCATTGATCAAATCATCAATGTAACGGGCATATGCCTCATCCACAATCCCCTTCTCGTAATCGATGAGAAACCTCGACCAATTGATCGATGTCCTATAATGAGTCAGACCGATTTCTTTCATAAGGGCTACATCTTCTGGATAGCGCTCGTAAAAGTTCGTCGCACCAGCCGGGCCATATCCTTGGTGCCAAACGTGATACCCATTCTTATACCATAAATCGATGTACGAGTCCTGATGCGCTTGCTTTCCCTTCCATCCCTCCGTTTGCCAAGCAGAGGCCGCAGCACCTAGGATAAAATCTCTTGGAATCTCGATTCTGTTCATGTCGCCACCTTCCCTTTCCTCGTTTGAACGTGAAGTCCTTCCCAAATTCCTTGCAAATACATAGCCCCAAGCGCCCGATCATATAAACCATAGCCAGCAAAGCCCTCTTCATACAAAGCCTTCACAATTGTCCCCATATTGAGACTTTCTGCCTTTTTTTCGTATATTTACGGTCAAGTGAAATGGGATCATCCTCCCCGTACCACCTGAATTGCATGTTCATTCATGCCTCTCCTTTTATTCTGAATCTGGTGCCACTTCTGGTTTACGGTTAGACAAGAGAACAAATGGCAAATAGATGAAGACTGCGACCACAATACAGATGAGCTGTGTGATGACAGCCCCCATGCTGCCAGCGGTGGACAGCCATGCATTCACAATCGGTGGTGTCGTCCACGGCACCATCACGACGGCTTTTCCAGCAAACCCTGTAGCCGTCGCAATGTAACCAATCGTTCCTGTCACAAGTGGTGTGACGATAAATGGAATTGCCATCACAGGGTTTAACATGACAGGTAAGCCAAAAATAACGGGTTCATTGATGTTGAAGAGACCCGGACCAGATGAGAGCTTGGCAATACTTCGCATCTCTTCCCTTCTTCCAGCAATAAAAATCGCAATCAAAAGCCCAATGGTCACACCTGAACCACCGATGCTCATATACACATCCCAAAATGGCATCGTGATGATATTCGGAATCTCTTTTCCTTCTTGAAATGCTGTCATATTCACTGCAATCGATCCTAATAAGAGCGGCTCCCGGATCGGTTTGATCATCTGGTTGCCATGGATGCCGATCACCCAGAAGAATTGTGCCACAAACATCAACGTTAAAATCCCTGGTAGACCCTGTACAACACTTTCTAGCGGGCGTTGCACCACGTTATACACTGCTTCATGCAAATAAATGCCTGTCAAACGATGAAATGCAAAGCCGAATGAACTAATGATCGTAATCGTAATAATCGAAGGAAAAAGTGATGAAAAAGATGTTGCCACATTCGATGGAACAGAATCTGGCATCTTGATTTGCAGCCATTTCACCTCGGTCAGCTTACAAAAGATTTCCACAGATACGATCGCAATGATCATCCCTAAAAATAAACTTTTTGGATCGGAAAATTGCCTTGCCATTACATCTACAACTTCACGCATCGATCCATCCACTTCAAGAAGAAGTGTCGTTGGAATAACAGATATAAATGAAATCAATGCCATCAACCCTGGGAACAGGGACTTGTGCCCGTTGATTTTCCCAAGCTCTATCCCGATGAGGAACACAGCCCCAATCGTTAAAAAGTTCAGCGTCGCATAATTGATTGCCTTCATAATTGGTTGAAGCGCCGCTAAAAATCTGAACATCTCAAAATGAGCAAGCCCTGTTTCCGGGCTCATGATCATATTTGCCACCAATACAGCAAAAGCCCCTGTAATGATGATTGGCATCAGTGTGACAAATGCCTGTTTAATCGCCATAATATACTTCTGATTCGTGATGCGATAAGCCACATTCCCCATGACGTCTGCCGCTTTCTCCTTGAAGCTCATGATCTGTCTCCCCCTTTGCAAAAACTCGTGATCATCCTCCTTTTTGATGTTATTTTAAAAGCGCTTTCATTAACATCTAATCTTTTTCCTCACAGATGCGGAAATGGGTGTCCCGTTTTTTCATTCGGATGCTCCAATACTTGAAGCGCCGCCGTCAGTTCCTCAAATGAAGCGGCCTTGATGAGTTGCTCCACCACTTCCTTGCGCTCTGTCAGCCGTACAAGAAATTGATAAAGTGACTGTAATTCTTTTTGATACGTCTTCTGGATACTCAACAAACAAACGAATTGTACCCGATTTTCACCCCACAGCACCGGTTTTTTCAACGTACAGATCGCACAAAACGTGTCATCTGTTGCCGGCTTCATCGGATGGGGAATCGCAACCAAATGACCGAACGATGTCGGTGACACTTGCTCTCTTTCAAGCAATAATTGTTCAAACTCTTCCGGGATGCGATCCTGTTCCTTGAGCACGTTTACGAAAAATTGCAGTACCTCTTCCCTTGATTGAAGGTCTTGCTGAAAAAATGTCAGCGCCGGACTCACATACCGCAAAACCCCTGTATCCTGCGCGCCCTGCACAAACCGTTTCAGCCGCACAATATCATCGTCACTTAGAATGGTATGTACATCAATCACTGGCACCGGCAACGTGTTCTGAAGCGGAATGGTACTAATAATAAAATCAATGCTTCTCAAATCATATGAAAGAATTTCCACAACACTTGCAGTGCCAGCGATCTCCAGCCTTTCGCTAAAAGCCGCTGTCAGCTTATGAAGAAGGAGCTGACTGCTTGCGACACCCGTCGCACATACAATAAGACATCTCTTTCTCACATGCTGTGATTTTGTCCGCTCGATTGCGGCTCCGATATGAAGCGCCAAATACCCAATCTCATCCTCATGAATCTCAATCCCCTCTTTTTCTCTCATCCATCTCCCCATATAGATGCCAGCTTCAAATGCAATGGGATAATGCCTTTTAATGTCCGTTAAATAAGGGTTACGAATGTTCATACCGTACCTAAAACGATGAATAGCGGAACGTAAATGAAGACTTAATCCAACGATTAACTCTTTATCAAATTGAATATCAAGTGACATGTGCTCCTCTACATAAGCAAGCAGTTGGTGGATGAAGCGAAAGTGATCTTCGTCTAGAAGATGAAATAGCATATGACCGGTATCTCCGTATGCCATCATCTTCGCTCCCATCAAGTGAATCGCAATATACGCCATTTCAGATAATGGAAAATCAATCGCTAGAACATGCCGAATATCCTCTGCCATTTGTTGAGCTACTTGGAAAACAGGCTGCACTTGAATCTCTTTTAATTCCGTTTCTGGCATCATGACCAGTTTTTTCTCTTCAATTCGTTTGCATGCAATGGCGATGTGGGTGACTAAGTTACTTAAACCGATTTCTGATAGATGAAGTCCGCTAGCTTTTGTACGTGAACGCACGATATCCTGAATCAATTGATACGTTTCTTCAGGTAACAGCGCAGGGTTCGCATGCGCTTGCTGAAACACATGCTCAGCCATACAATATCTTAATTTCATTTCATCCCCTGTCAGCCGCAGTCCATATTTAGGACGATGTGACACAGAAAGTCCATGTAATGAAAACAAATGTCTGACCGCTTTCAAATCATTTTTCACTGTCGATTCACTTACAAATAATTCCTCTGCCAGCGCTTCTAACTTGATATAGTCTTCTGACAGAAGCAGCCTTTTCAATAGATAGGCTACACGGTCCTCAGGCTGATTGGGTATGGTCTGTTCCTTTTTTTCGTTTCTTTCTCCCAATGACTTTTTCAAAAATGTACGAAAAGACCCATAATCCTCTACGGTCAATGTATACCCTGCCCCGCGTTTGATATGTAGTACGGCTCCATGTTCATCCAAAATATATTTAAGCGCTTTCATATCTGTTCGGATGGTTCTTGATGTGACGCCAATCATGCGGGCAATTTCTTCACTAGTCAGTTCCTGTTCCGCTTGCATCAGTCGTTTCAGCAGCTCCTCCTGACGTAGAGATAGCATAGGCTCTCCTCCCTTGGCATTTACTTTTGCCTATCATCATAAACGAAAATAGAACTCTTTGCCCAGTTTTTCTTTCAAATCGGGAACCACGATATGGCTCATTCGTATGAATAGGAAACAAGAGGAGGGATGCATCATGGGTTCTTTTATGTTTGTTGTTATGATCATATTGGCTTCTTTAGGAGCAATCATTGCCCATTTATTCACATCAAAGGATAAGCGTATTTCTGCTAAGCGTTCTTCACATCACAGTTCAACAACAAGTACATATACTGATTCTTATACTCATCACGCTTCTGATGCCTCCTGCGGGGGAGATTCCGGGGATAGTGGCGGTGGATGTGACTAAATAAAAAAACAGCCGCTCACTGATGAGACGGCTGTTTTTATTATTTTAAAGAGCCTTCCAGCCCCGTTCAATCAGATGTTTAACATCGAGTGCAAAATCCTCACCCTTTTCCATCACGTCCTGGGCTCTTCCGGCAAAGTTACTGGCAACAGCCAGCTCCATTTTTTTTAATTCAAAGTGCAAGATTTTTTGATCAATCTCTGTGATATATTTTTCATACTCATTGTTCACGATGTCATGCATTACATGATAGGCATCTTTTCGGTGGCGATGAAAGTCGGTTCCTCTCTCACCTTTCCATGACGAATCTAGAGCAGGTTTCTTGATTTCCTTTATGTCTGACTGCGCAAGATCTTGTTCTGTTCGAATATTGCTTTTGGCTGTCTTTAACCGAGAGATCATGTCATCAAATTCTGCACGTCTGTTTTCAATTCCCATATGCAGATGGTGTAGCATCTCGGATAAACTCATGTCATCCACCTCTATCGGACCTCATACGAAAGCACAGCATCAGAGCCTTGGAAACGATCAACTCACTTGATTTCTCCAAACCTGACATTTCTATCGTTTTGCTTTCATTAAGTATAGTATAAGGTGAAAAGCCTCAGTCTTAAATAGGGAAAAGGTGTCCTTTTAGTGACGTGTTTGGAAGAAAAACGGAATAATACAAGGTCGTACATCCTGAATTATATATGAGTCTTTAGATATATATATATTTCTGTGAAATCCATAAGAAAACGATTGCCATTATTTTGCGGCAATCGCTTCATCCTGTTCTTTTAAGGTATTCACATTCGAGCGTGTGTCTTGGACATTTTTAGTTAAGGCTTCTTTAAAACTTGAAACCATTTCGTTAACCTCTGCTTCGCGTGTCGTCCACTTGGTCACAAATTCAAGGCTGTTTTCACCTGCTTTATCTGCTGCTTTTTTCATCGTTAATGCTTCGACTGCTTGGGAGACTTCATCTAGTTGATCCATAACTGTTTGGTAGTTTAACTTAATTTGTCCCATCGTGATATCCTCCAGATTTGTTCAAGCTTATAAGCTGCTCCATGCTTTTGAGATCAAGCGTTTGGCGTCCTCTACTGCGTCTTCTCCTTTTTCAGCAAGACGTGCGGCGTCTCCAGCTAAGGAACTGGCAAAGGATAACGCAGCTTGTTCGGCTTCTAACGTACTGATTTTGAATTCGATGCGGCTCACGTAGCGTGGGTACTTGTCGTTCACAATCGTTTGCAGCGCATCATGTGCTTCATTCCGCTCTGATTTGAAATCCTGGCTTCGCTCACCTTTCCAAGAGGTCCCAAGCTTTGGCTGCTTGATTTGCTTCAGGTCTGTCTCTGCCGCATCTTGTTCACGTTCGACCTTACTTTTCGCCTTTTTCAGTCGAGCGATTTTCTCTTCGATTTCTGCTTTTTTACTTGTAATGCCACCGTTTAGGGCAGACAGCATATTTGATAAGCTCATTATGGGTTCCTCCTCCTGACAAAAAATAAAAACGCTGCTTAGAGTTCCTCTAAACGAGCGTAAGGTGAATAGCACTTTTTCCAATATTGTTATTATAAGGTTCAAAGACTCATGTTTGAATAGGGATTTGTGCCCTTTTTATGGGATAAATATGCTTTCACTCTGCTTCACATTACCCCTTAAGACCTCTTTTATAAGGGGTCTTAATTCATGATTCTTGGCTATATGTCACATATAGTCATACAGACCTAGGACAAACAAAAGCCGCCCGGTTGAGGAGCGGCTTTTGTAAACGGCTTATGAAGCTGATTCTTCTGATTCTTGTGGATTCTTAACGTACCAGATGAATTTGCCTGTATATCCGTAAATAATAGCAAGAGCAATGGCAACAAAGCTCAACCACATAAATGGTAAATAAGAGAATGTCGATACGCCTAGAATTCCCGCCATGTAAATCCCGTTATCTGACCAAGGAACCATTCCTGACGTCAGCGTACCACCGACCTCTGAGTTTCTGGATAAAACTCGTCTGTCTAACTTTAATTTATCATAGCTCTTTTCCATAATTTTCGGTGTAAGGATAATTGATACATACATTGCACATCCAAAAACGTTGGCAAAGAATGCAACAAGAATAGTGGAAAGAGTAACATTTCCCGCATTGTGAAGCTTTTTCTCAAAGGTTGAGACAATGACTTTCAATACACCCAGATGTTCCAATACTCCCCCAAAACCAAGCCCAAGGATAATCACTACCAAAGAGCCAAGCATATTGACCATTCCACCACGATTAAGTAGTTGGTTCAAGAAGTCTACATCTGATTGAATTGAAAATCCATTGTATGCTGCACCGATTGCATCACTAGGATTCGCACCCTGAAAAGCAAAGGCCCAGATTGCCCCAAACAAAGCACCAATTGCAATAACCGGTAGAGCAGGCTTTTTCATTACAAGTAAAACCACAACAATTAGAGCTGGAATAAGCATCCATACATTAATGTTGAATGTATCAAGCAACGCATTCTTTAAGTATTCAACCTTCTCTTGATCAATATTACGTCCTCCATAGATAAAGCCAGTGACCGTAAACATGATAGCTGTAATAACAAAAGCAGGTATAGATAAGACCATCATCGCTCTTACATGAGCCAGAACTTCAACCTTTGATAAGGACGAGGCGAGAACTGTACTATCTGACAGTGGAGAAAGCTTGTCCCCAAAATAAGCACCTGACAATACGGCACCTGCAACGATTGGTAGCGGAATTCCTAAACCTTCACCAATGGCAATCATAGCAATACCAGCTGTACCAACTGTTCCCCATGATGTACCTGTAGCGACAGACATAATCGCACAAATAATGAGTGTGGCCAATAAGAAGATATTTGGATGAATAAATTCAAGTCCATAATAGATCAGTGTCGGTACTACTCCGCCAGCGATCCAGGTTCCAATTAAAGCACCTACAGCAAGTAAAATCAAAACGGCTTCTAATCCATTTGATATCCCCTTTGTAATAGCACTTTGTAAATCCTTATAAGCGTGTCCTAAATGAAGACCAAGCCCAATTGCTAGAAACCATGAAATAAATAAAGCCAGTTGAATATCTAAGTTAAAATAAATAGTAAATGATAAGACAATCGCCAAAAATAAACCTAGTACAGCGATGATCTCCACCATAGATGGCAAGCGAACCGATTTCAATGTTGTTTCCTCCCTTTGTGCGTGCGTTAAGCGTTTTCAAAATATTGTGAAAAAAGTGTGTCAATTCGAAAGAAAGTGAATTGCCTGTTTTTCTCTATTTCACAGGCAATTCTACATATTAATAAAATAAAATTTTTGATATTATTATCGCTCTAGGAGCTCTGCACCCGCAATGCCAGGCTTTGTCATCTCGAAAGGATTCAAAATAATATCAAGTTCTTCTTCTGTTAACACATCATTTTGCAAGCAAAGATCTCTGATCGATTGTCCTGTTAAAATGGCTTCCCTTGCGATTCTAGCCGCGGCTTCATAGCCTAAGTGAGGGTTCACGGCAGTGATCACGCCTGCACTTTTTTCGACATATTCTTTCAAACGTATTTCATTTGCTTCAATGTCCACTAAGCAATGATCTGTGAATGAACGGAATCCGTTATTCATTATACTAATAGATTGAAGCAAGTTAAAGACCAAAACAGGCTCCATCACATTTAACTCAAGCTGACCTGCTTCAGAGGCAAGACAGATGGTGTGGTCATTCCCAATGACCTGGAATGCGATTTGGTTAATGAGCTCTGCCATGACTGGATTGACTTTCCCAGGCATAATGGATGATCCTGGCTGACGAGCTGGCAATGCAATTTCAGCAAGACCTGCACGCGGACCAGAAGCCATTAGGCGAAGGTCATTGGCAATCTTAGACATGTTCATCATGCATACTTTTAATGCAGCAGACACTTCTGTGTAAGCATCTGTATTTTGCGTTGCATCCACGAGATGCTCTGCGCCTACAAGCGGAAGACCTGAAATATCGGCTAGCTTCTTCACGACGATCTCAATATAACGAGGATCTGCATTTAGGCCTGTCCCAACAGCTGTTGCACCCATATTGACTTCATATAAATGCTGCTTTGATTGGTTGATCCGCTTAATATCACGGCTGAGCACGCGGCTGTAAGCCTCAAATTCCTGTCCTAAACGAATTGGAACCGCATCCTGTAGGTGCGTACGTCCCATTTTGATCACATGATCAAATTCTTTCGCTTTCTTTTTGAATACGTCCTGCATCGTTTGCATTGTCTCAAGCAGAATGTCTAACTGCTTCAATACAGCAATATGGATAGCTGTTGGAAACGAGTCATTCGTTGATTGTGACATGTTTACATGTGTGTTTGGGCTTAAATGGATGTATTCACCCTTTTGATGTCCCATGATTTCTAGCGCTCTGTTTCCAATCACTTCATTGGCATTCATATTCATCGACGTTCCTGCGCCGCCTTGAATTGGGTCTACAATAAAGTACTCATGCAGCTTGCCTTCAATGACTTCATCAGAGGCTTGTATGATGGCATTTCCAATTCCTTCATATAAACGTCCAACTTCCATATTGGCTTGAGCAGCTGCTTTTTTCACGATGGCAAAGGCTCTAATCAGTTCCTCGTGCATGCGATATCCAGTAATCGGGAAGTTTTCTTTTGCACGAAGGGTTTGAACCCCATAATACACGTCTGCCGGAATTTCTTTTTCTCCAAGAAAATCCTTCTCATAGCGATAAGTTGCTTGAACCATCTGATATGACCTGCTTTCTATAGAATAGTTAAATCACTAAATCTTCTGCGATTGGCGTTTCCATAATCTTTTTCACTTCTCTTGGGTCTGTTGTTTTACCTAGTGCCCACATGAGTTTCGGCACGATGGCCTCTGTGTTCATGTTTCGTGAACGTGCCACTAGTTCTTGATTGATTTTGCGTCCTACTTCATACACGCTCATGTCTTCTCCTTCTTCAAGACACTGAGTTGTGATGACAACTGAAATGCCTTCTTCGAGCAATTCGTTGATTTTCTCTAATAGGTTTCTTCCTTCGAAAGGAATTCCGCCGCTACCGTAGCTTTCGATGACGACTCCTTTGTATACACCTTTGATTGCATCTAAGAATTCAGGCTTTAGACCTGGGTGCAATTTCAAGAGACAAACGTCAGTGTTTAAGGATGCATCTAATTTAAGCGGTTTCATTGACGATCTTTTTACTTTGCTATTGTATTCAATTTGATGGTTTTCAATCGATGCAATATATGGATAGTTAATACTTTCAAATGCATCGTAGCTTTTCGTTCTTAGTTTGATTGCACGTGTTCCTTGAATGACTCTGCCATCAAAGACAACATACACGCCGCCTACGCCGTCACATGCAAAGCGAATGGCATCGGTGATGTTTTTCTTCGCATCTGTTTTCTTAAACGTAATCGGAATTTGTGAACCTGTAATCACGATCGGCTTATCCGGATTTTGCAGCATATAAGACAGAGCTGCTGATGTATAGGCCATTGTATCGGTTCCATGCGTGACGACAAAGCCGTCATATTGATCATAATTTTCATAAATGGCTGTTGCGATATCCACCCAGTATTCAGGCTGCATATTTGTACTATCTATACTCATTAGGGACTTTGTGTCCATTGTGTACTCTGCATTAATTTCGTTTAAATAGCTTAAAAGGTCCTCAGCTTTAACACCTGGAGCCAAACCATTTTCACTCTCTACAGATGCAATCGTCCCACCAGTGGTTAAAAGCAATAATTTCTTCAACAGGTCCACCTCTTTCAGTAAAATTACTTCGTTTGTCACACATATTATAAGCCAGCTTGTGCTATTCTATAATATACGCTTTACGCGTACCTTCATTGCCATTATAGTCACATAACGCGAATTAATCAAGAAATTATTACGCATAACGCGTACATTCCATCACAAAATATGATATACTGTTGTTGTATATAAAGGAGCGTTCATGTAATGATACTCGATCGTTTAACCACTCTTAGAAAAAAGAAAAAATGGTCTCTCCAGCATACGGCAGATCGCCTAGGTATCGCCAAAAGCACCTATGCCGGTTACGAATCTGGGTACCGACGACCTTCGCTTGAAGCAGTGAAGCGCCTGGCTGATTTGTATGATACGTCCATTGATTTTTTACTTGGTAGAACGGACGAGCCAGAGATACAACGTAAAATCTCTGATATCAAAATTGAACTGACGGAAGCAAAAGTAGGAACCATTCTTGTAGACGGTGTTCCCCTAAATGATGAAGAAATCAAACAGCTTGTTGCCTTTATTCGGGCGAAAAACACCCTAAAAGTATAAAACAAAGAAAAGAGAGGCCCCTATCAATTGGGTGCCTCTCTTTTCTTTTTCAGCTGCTTATGAATAAGGAGAAGACAGCTGACTTAATTCCTCTAAGCGCCGCTTCGCTTCTTCTTTATTAAACGAACTATAATAGCGATAATTCTCATCATCTAAGATGCGGTAATGCTGACTGAGCACATTTTGCTGAAGACGAAATGTGCCTTTTTTGATAGACGTCCGCCACCAAATCTTTCCGCCGATCGTACGTTCCACCGATAGATGCAATTCATCATGTGCCACGACTTCCAGAATCTCAAGCGGATCATCCCCAAGTGTCCCTTTTAAAATGTCACTATCCCTGAATAATGCACATACGGCCGCAGTTTGCGTCCAGTTGAGGCGCAGCCTATTTTTTTCAACCTGCTGCAAATGCCGTTTCGATAGACCAAGTACCTCAGTCATGCGGTCCTGCGTATAATTCTTTTCTTTTCGAATTCGTGCCATTTGTTCTGTGACGAGGTCGATTACCATCTCTTTATCCATCTCTCATCACCTCTCCGAGTGTTCAGTCTTTACTGACATCATACACGATTTTTCCGAAAAAGTAGCGCCTCATCCTTCGGAATTATGGAAAATGTCTCCTAGTCGATCTGCTCTTCGACCTGACCATGCTGCTGTCTCCAGTTCTCTTGGGCTGCTTGATTTAAATATGGATAGATCTCTTGTTTGACGGTTTGCTCGAATACTTCTTCATCTAAAATACTGTACGCTGGAATCTTGAACAATTTCCCATCCATTTTCCGAATAAGCACATCCATGAAGAGAAATCCCCTTACACTGTACCGATGCCTGCGCATATCAATGGATTGAATGTCTTGAAAAGGGATCGTCCGCTCTCGATACAGCACAGCACCATTCTCCCCGCGCTGAATGCAAAAAATCACATTTCCCCTCTTCGTAAAAGCCGGCAGAATCATCAAAAAAGAGATCAAGCCATAGACAATGCCTAATAGTCCGCCTAAAAATAAAAACAATGTATAATTCGATTCAAATGTAAGAGCTTCTGAAAACAACCAAATACCGATGATACCGAAGCCGCCCGTTGCTAAGAATGCCCATACCCTTAAAAAGGTCCTGCTTCTCACTTCTATTACTTCACTTGGATTCAAGCGTCATTCTCCTTTTCTCCATTAGAATATAGAACGTAATCCGTCTCTATGAGCCGTCTCCACGCGAAATTCATTTTCTTTTATTCCCGACACAAGCCACGACTGTTTCTCACCCGGAATAATAAATAACATGGATTCCACATCAGGCGTATTATTTTTATCGTAGACGACCTTCATCAGGGAGTCCATCTTTCCTTTTCTCGTCTGTACATCAGAAACAAATGCCTGCACGAGTTCTTCGTTCTCTGCTCGATGAAGGAAGGAAGGCCACTCATTCTTCGCCTCACTTGCTTGCTCTAATAGCTTTTCAAATTCCTCTGCTTGCAGGGTGACGACAGGTGCAGGGTGATCACTCATTTGTATGTTGAAAAAGGCAGTCACTTGCTCCTCTGCCTGCTGGTCATCTTTCAGTTTTTGAATCTGATGGACTTGTTGATCATACAGCGTATGGTGCGCATATACGCCCATCTGTGTCGTGTGAAAGGAGGTACTGACTTCTTCATCTTCATCCCCAAATCGAGATGCCTTGACGGTGTGAGATGCATCATTCATCGCCTGGATGAAATGACGGTATTCCGCTTTATATCGATATTGTCTGTTTCGAAATTCAAGTACACCTTTTGCGAGCAAAGAGCGGCATGCAATTTCAAATAAAAACCCTAGACGCTCGTCCTCTACATCAGGATAATAGGCTTCCTTTAAGGACATACCTTGTTCAAAATAGCCTTCACTGTAAAAACTAAAGATGAGTTCCTCAATACTTAGACTTAGCTGATCCAACTTGATCTCTCCTTATCCAAAAGAAAATGCACCCTTAAAGAAATCGCCTGCACCTTTTATGAGCGAATCTGCGGTTTCTTTTGTTTTTTCTATCCCTTTATGTATCACCTGATTTGCCTGATCAATGGTGTCATTAACTGCTTTCAAACCTTGACCCGCCAGCTCGAATACTTGTTTCCCTTTATCCACAACCGCATGAATTGGGTCCTTTAATTTCACTGCAACCTGCTCAGCAAAGCCTGATGTCAGCTTGGCGACTTTTTCTCCTATAAATCCACCGACTGCGGAACCAATGGCTCCTCCAACGACGGTTCCAATCGGTCCTGCAAAGCTTCCAAGAGCTCCTCCGACAACGGCACCTGCGACAGACCCGCCAGCGATAAAGACCGTATTGTTCACTGCATTTCCAACAGCCTTAGCATTTTCACGCTTAAGGACTTCTGGCTGATCACCGAATTCTGCATAGTTCTCGGCAATTTTCAATCCACAGCCGACTGTTTCCGTTGCACCAGTGACTACCGTTGCAATGATGGCATTTCCTTTCGCAAATCTTGCCCCATTTTTCAGAACAGACTTGATTCCAGCCGTGTCCTTCCAATTGATACTTCCTTTTGTAAAATCACGGACACTGTTCGTGAATGCAACCGTATCATCAGGATAAAATTTTGTGAATTTCTTATGGACCAGATCAGCCATCGACCAGTTCGATCGTTTTAATAATTCTTTTTTACTCAGCCAAATCCTTGCTAGCCGGTCAAATCTCGTTCCTTCTACCCGGCTGGTCAGATCAAGCAGAAGCTTTGAATGCTGCGCGGCATACCGGCCATTGTCTTTAATGAAGGTCGTCATCCCAAGCCCGTAGTATTTCGCCTGCATCATCACAATACCAGCTAAGCTCGTGAGCGTCCCATATTGATCATAAATGCTGTACATTTTCCGTAAAATATCGTCTGCTTCGACCATCTTATCTGTTGCATGACGAATCGCAATATCATCACTGCTCAATTTACTGATCAATGCTTGTCCTGCTCCCCATGCATCCCCAACGCCTGAAAAACAGCTTCTATACCGAGGATCACAGCCTAAAATGAGACCATCCAGTTCACTATGTAAATCGCGGTGCTTCGTTTCAATGACAGAAAGTTCGCCTACAACATCATTCGCAAGCCCTGTCAGCTGATCTGGATCAACCACTATGTCACGTGCCATCACATCATCTCCCTTCTCGGTTTCTTTCTCTCCGTTCTTCTCGTCTCTTTCGCTCAAGCTCTTCCATTCTGGCTATTTCAGCTTTCCGTTCCTCGATTTTGACCGCTGCATCGCGCAGTTCCTGACTTGTTTCAAGCAAGTCCTTTTCGAATTGATCATAGCGTGCCGTTGTTTCCTCAAAGCTTTGATCAAATTTATTCCTTGCTTCTCCCTGCCAGCCTGATCCTACTGCCTTGAGCCGATTCTCCAGCAGCTGCTTTGACTGCCGAATCTCAACAGCTGCTTCCTGAAACTTTTGAGCGAGTGCCAGCGTTTGACTAGAATCCAACTTTCGCACCCCTTTCTCCCAATTTAACGTACAAATGGATGATTTTATATGTCCTCATTATAAATAAAAAGACACCCGAAAAAATCACCCTAAAGAACCATTCAACACATCACCAAATGAAAGTAGGTCTTTTTCCTCTCTAATTACCAGAGAAAACCTTTCTTGTTATGAAGCGCATTCAAGACGTGATAAAATGAACGTATTCTACAAAAGGAGTGACGTATACATGAAAGAAGAAATGATTCAGCGATTCACAAGTTATGTGAAGGTAGATACGCAGTCGGATGCAGATAAGGAAAGCTGCCCATCGACTGAAGGACAGTTGAACTTAGCGAGACAGCTAGTTGAAGAAATGAAATCCATCGGGATTCAAGAAGTAACAATGGATGAAAACGGCTATGTCATGGGAACGATCCCATCTAACACAGACAAAGACGTCCCGACCATTGGCTTCCTGGCTCACATCGACACAGCTACTGACTTCACCGGCAAGAATGTGAAACCGCAGCTTCATGAAGACTATCAAGGCGGCGACATCACCTTAAATGAAGATCTACATATCGTTTTATCTCCATCACAGTTTCCAAATTTACAAAAATATCAAGGACATACGCTGATCACAACAGATGGCACAACCTTGCTTGGTGCAGATAACAAAGCAGGTATCGCAGAAATTATGACCGCTATGCATTACTTAATTGAAAATCCAGAAATCAAGCATGGAAAAATTCGCGTCGCCTTTACACCAGATGAAGAGATTGGCAGAGGGCCGCACAAATTTGATGTTGATGCCTTTGGCGCTTCCTATGCGTATACAATTGACGGAGGACCGCTCGGGGAGCTGCAATATGAAAGCTTCAACGCAGCAGGTGCGAAAGTATCCATTAAAGGAAACAACGTCCACCCTGGGACAGCAAAGGACAAAATGGTCAGCGCTGCGAAGATTGGGATGCTCTTCCACAACAAGCTTCCTTCTGATGAATCTCCGGAATACACAGAAGGCTACGAAGGATTTTTCCATCTCACGAAGTTTGTAGGAGAAGTCGAAGAAGCAGAGCTGCAATATATTATTCGTGATTTTGATAAAGACAAATTTAACGAACGCAAAGCACTATTTGAAAAAATAGCAAATGACTTAAAAGCCATTTACGGAGAAAACAGCATCAATCTCAAAATTCAAGATCAATATTATAATATGAGAGAAAAAATTGAGCCGGTGAAACATATTGTGGATATTGCCCATGAAGCAATGGAAAACCGCTCAGTGACACCTGTGATCGAACCGATCCGCGGCGGTACAGATGGCTCCCAGCTTTCATATAAAGGTCTTCCAACACCAAACATCTTTACTGGCGGGGAAAACTTCCACGGTAAATATGAATTTATTTCTGTCGAGAACATGGTGAAAGCAACAGAAGTCATCGTTGAAATCGCCCGTTTATTTGAAGAAAAAGCATAGATATGTTTACAACCGTTCCTGTTCGGGAACGGTTTTTTAATAAAAGTTTACAATTTTCTGAAACTTTTATGACACTTATTCGTACTAATAGAGACAACCCTGAAAAATTCTTCTTGACGAGTGCAATAACTGGAAATATAATAGTTACAAACAACCAGTATTTTAGACCTAAATTAGCAGATCATCTAGACATTAAGAACTAAACCGATTCTGCTGCTTATTTTCAGTTATAAACATCACTCACCCTGTCTACACTTAAAGAATAGGATGAATTGGAGGAATGTCATATGATGATTTTATTGATTATCGCTTCACTTTGCTGCTACTTACTATTCTCTTTCAAAAAAGATAACCGCACACCAAAACGAAAAAGCGCAGAGCTTTCGGAGTTTGAAATCTTTCGTATGCGCCGCCACTACAACGGAAAACGCCGTCATCCACTAAACGATGCACCTAAACAAGTATAAATCTGAAAAAGAGCCTCATATGGGGCTCTTTTGTGTGAGTACATAACAAAAAACGACCAGACTCAGTGGTCGTTTTTCTTTTTATTTATATACCTTCGCAGGAACTTGAATCATCGGAATTCCTACATAGTAAGGTGAAATCTCATATGGCTGAAAAACAACAGCAATTCCCTTTTTCGTGAAGTAATACTGCGTGTTGTAGTTGATTTCAATGTCTCTTTTTTTCAGGTTCGCATAGAATTTGCTTTTATGTTTCTTTGTGTAGTTATAAATATAATCTCTTACTTTCGTACGCTTTTTCTTTGTTTTCACAACGTCTGTCAAGAACAGCTGCTTTGTCTTTTTCTTCGTTAACACATAGTTCATGCTGGAAACCATCGTATCCCCATGCATTCCACCATCATTCATGTAATCATAGTTTAAGATACTGAGCTTCTTCCCATTGTTAAATTTCGTTTTAAACGATCTTTCGTACGTGATTTTCCCATAGCCTTCCTTTTTCGCTTCGTCCTTTAAGAATAAGTAAGTAGAATAAGAGAAGGCGATGTCTTCTTTTAAATCACGATTGATGGTTTTCATATGCGCCTTGCTTAGGTTTTTCACCTGTGCATATTTGAATGTTTTTTTCTTTTTATAATAGTGTGTGCTTACTTTCGCTTTTTTTGCTTGTTTGGCATCCGCAGATCCAACTGGCGCAAACAACGAAACAATCAGTGAGAAAATGAGCAGGCTGATTGTTAGACCTTTTTTCATCGTCATAGTAAAAACCCCCATTTTTGTCTATTACCAATTGAGTATACCATGACAAAAGAACCAAAAAAAGCATTATTTCCATATTATTCTTCCTTTTTCCATATCGGGTTTGTTTACCGTTTTCATAAGTTCCTGTATGCTTAATGTAGAATGCTAGATGAAGTGTGGTGTTTATCATAGAAGAGAATATTTTTAGTCACATTCGGACAACGTTTCATAGTTTGTCTCCGACCCAAAAAAAGATTGCCAATTACATTTTAGAAAATCCTCAGAAAGTTGTGCTTCATTCCATTAGTGCACTCGCTGCTGAATGCAATACTAGTGAAACGACGATCTTTCGGTTTTTACGAAAAATTGGCTATGAATCGTACCAAGTGTTTCGTGTCCATGTCGCACAGGATATTGCGACCAATACGCCTCAATCCATTTACGGTGAGATCGAGGCATCCGATAGTGTAGCTGACATTAAACATAAGGTCATAGAGTTAACAACAAACTCGATTCAGGATATGAAGCATATTTTAGAAGATCAAGCCGTGACACAATTTATCGAACAAATGAAACAGGCACATAAAACCGTCTTCTTTGGAGCAGGTGCGTCCAGTTTTATTGCAGGAGATGCTTATCATAAGTTCCTCCAGCTTGGTTTTGAAGTGAGTCTATGCAGTGATCCGCATATGATGAACATGATTGCTACTCACGCCACGGAACACGATTTTATCGTTGCGATCTCCCATTCAGGAGAGAGTAGAGAAATTCTTGATGCCGTGCAATTTGCTAAAGAAAAGGGAGCAAAGGTTGCCTCTATCACGAGCTATCCGAAATCAGAGCTCGCAAAGCGATCTGACTTTCATCTGCTCAGTTCTTCTAGGGAGACAACCTATCGATCTGACTCCATGATCTCCCGTATTAACCAGCTTGTGATCATTGATGTACTATACGTTGCAGCTGTTTTAGAACTAGGGTCAAATGCCATTGAAAACGTGAAACGATCTCGATTAGCCGTAGCTAAAAATAAAACATGAACGCAAAAGGCCGGAGCTGATTCCGGTCTTTTTTTGTGACTTTTCTCATATTTTCCGTTGACATGTTCCTATCACGTCATGTACATTAAATGAACAATAGTTTATTTTCTACTATTAAAACAAATAGATAGTATATATACTAACAAAAGAAAAAGAAAGCGCTTTTTGTAAGGGTTTTCTATATAGGAGGCGTTCAATGTGACAAAGAAAATTGGATTCATTGGATTAGGTATTATGGGAAAACCTATGGCACTCAATCTATTAAAAGCCGGTCATACTGTGACTGTTTTCGATCTAAATGAGGAAGCGATTCGAGCGTTACAAGAAGCTGGAGCAAAAGGTGCTGTTTCAGCAGCTGATGCCGCTTCTAAAAGCGATATCATCATCACAATGCTTCCTAAAGGAGAGCATGTAGAGGCAGTTGTTTCAGGTGATCATGGCATTTTAACTACAGCTAAACCTGGCACTGTTGTCGTAGATATGAGCTCAATTTCCCCTGTTACTTCTAGAGCTTTAGCTGCTCTTACAAAACAGCATCAGGTGGAATTTATCGACGCACCTGTCAGCGGCGGAGAACCGAAGGCAATAGACGGAACACTTGCCATCATGGCTGGCGGCGAAGAAGTCATCTTTGAGCAAGTGAGGGATGTCCTGCTTGCGATGGGCACAGAGGTTGTATTAGTTGGGACAAATGGAAGCGGAACAACAGCGAAGCTCGCCAATCAAATCATCGTCAACTTAAATATTGCCGCTATGTCCGAGGCGCTCGTTCTTGCCGCTAAATCAGGCATTGCCATTGACAAAATGTATGAAGCCATTCGCGGCGGGCTGGCAGGAAGTGCTGTTCTCGATGCAAAGGTCCCTCTCATCTTAGAACGAAACTTTGAACCAGGCGGACGGATCGACATCAACTTAAAAGATTTAACCAATGTGATGGAAACTGCTCATGATATCGGCGTTCCTCTCCCGCTCTCTAGCCAACTGCTCGAAATCTTCCACGCTCTCAAAGCGGACGGAAAATCTGGACTTGACCATGGCGGCATCGTTCAATATTACGAAAAAATGGCTCATGTCGAAGTGAAGAAAGGATGAAATGGTCATGAAGAAAAGCACTGACATACTGAATGCCCTTCCGAAAGCGGATTCAAAGATCATTCAATCAGCATACGAACAAGCACTGAACAGCTTTCATCATAAAGTCATTGTATTAGATGATGATCCAACAGGGATTCAAACCGTACATGGCGTCTCTGTCTTCACCGATTGGTCAGAAGAAAGCATTGAAGCCGGTTTTCTTGAAGACAGCCGAATGTTCTTTATTTTGACCAATTCTCGCAGTATGACAGAGAAGGAAACGGCTGCTGTGCATGAAACAATCGCTTCAATAATTGTGAAGGTAGCGGAACGGGTTGATCAGGATTTCATTATTGTCAGCCGAGGAGATTCCACTCTTCGTGGACACTTTCCGCTGGAAACTGACGTACTCAGAACCACGATTGAACAGCAAAGCTCCCGCCAATTCAATGGAGAAATCCTTCTTCCTTTTTTCCAAGAAGGTGGACGCTTGACGATCAACAATATTCATTACGTCCAAGATGGACACGAATTAATTCCTGCTGGTGACACAGAATTTGCACGAGATCGCACATTCGGCTTTCAGTCATCTCATCTCGGAGAATGGATTGAAGAAAAGTCAAACGGATCGTTCACGAAAGAGAACACCACCTACATTTCGTTAGATGATCTACGGGCTTTACGGATTGATCAAATAAAAAAACAGCTCATGAGTGTGACCGATTTTAAAAAGGTGGTTGTAAACGCTATGGACTATGACGATGTCAAAGTCTTTGTCACCGCTCTCATTGAGGCCATTCAAGCAGGAAAGCAACTCATGTTCAGAAGTGCGGCGGCACTTACAAAAGTTCTTGGCGGTATAGGGGATCGTGCCTTATTAACAAGACATGACTTGATACAAGAACAAAGCCCGCACGGTGGTCTCATTATGATTGGTTCTCATGTGAAGAAGACAACAGATCAATTAAAAGCGCTTCAACAGAATAAAGAGGTAGCTTTTATTGAGTTTAATACACATCTCGTGCTGGCGCCTGAAGCATTTCAACAAGAAATTGACCGCGTGATTCAGCAAACTGAGGCATTATTAGCATCTGGTCAATCTGTGGCTGTTTATACAAGAAGAGAACGGCTTGACCTTGGGGATGATCGTCAGGAGGAAGAATTAAAGCTCTCTGTAAAAATTAGTGATGCTGTGACAAGCATTGTCCAGCGTCTCACAATTCGCCCTAAGTATCTCATTGCCAAAGGTGGCATTACCTCCAGCGATATTGGAACTAGAGGACTTCACGTGAAACGCGCAACTGTGGCAGGGCAGATCAGACCAGGCATTCCCGTTTGGCAAACAGGTGAAGATAGTAAATTCCCTTTCATGTCTTATGTGATTTTCCCGGGAAATGTTGGTTCAAGGGATACGTTAAAAGAAGCTGTAGACATACTTGAAGGATAAAGCATAGGGGGTGTTTTGCACTCCCTTATGCACCACAAAGGAGGAAAGATCATGTCGTTAGTGTTTATCGGACTTGGCGTTTTATTATTGCTTTTACTCATGGTTGTCTTTAAGTTAAACGCTTTCATATCTTTGATTATTGTTTCTTTAATTGTTGCTGTTTTAGAAGGAATGTCACCACTTGAAGCGATTGCTTCCGTCGAAAAAGGACTCGGCAGTACGCTCGGTCACCTCGCACTCGTTCTCGGTTTTGGGGCGATGCTTGGTAAATTGATGGCTGATTCTGGCGGAGCTCAGCGTATTGCGATGACACTCATTGACCGATTCGGTATTGGAAAAATTCAATGGGCAACGATGCTGACTGGATTTGTGATCGGAATTGCTCTATTTTATGAAACCGGATTCATTATCTTGATTCCACTAGTTTTTACGATCGCACAAGCTGCAAGACTTCCTGTGCTTTATGTGGGTATGCCGCTCGTCGCTGCACTTATCACCACACATGGCTTCCTCCCTCCTCACCCAGGGCCGACTGCCATTGCAAATGTCTTTCAAGCAAACATGGGACAAACCTTATTAGTTGGGATTATTTTAGCGATTCCTGCAGTTTTAGTAGGTGGACTTCTCTTTACGAAACTATTTAAAAAAGATCAGTTACACGCACATATTCCAAAGAACTTATTTAATCCAAAGGAATTTACAGAAGAGGAAATGCCAAGCTTCGGCATTAGCATTTTCACCGCTGTTTTGCCTGTATTGCTCATGACATTCAGAGCAGTTTTAGAAATTTTCTTCCCATCCTCCCCATTACTGCCAACCGCTGAGTTTTTAGGCGAACCGGCGATTGCACTGTTAATCTCCGTGCTTCTTGCTATCTACACGTTTGGACTTGGCAGAGGCAAGAGCATGCAGGATGTGATGAAATCAATCACAGATTCTATCGGTTCTATTGCAATGATTTTATTAATTATTGCAGGTGGCGGCGCCTTTAAACAGGTGCTCATTGATAGCGGGGTTGATCAATACATTGCAGGAATCATGCAAGGAAGCACACTTTCTCCTCTGCTTCTCACTTGGTTGATTGCTGCGGTCCTTCGTGTATCTTTAGGATCAGCCACCGTCGCCGGTCTCACAGCGGCTGGCATTTCTGCTCCTTTGATTGGACTGACAGGTGTGAGCCCAGAATTAATGGTGATCGCAACAGGTGCCGGCAGTATTACGTTCTCTCACGTGAATGATGCGGGTTTCTGGATTTACAAAGAATACTTTAACCTGTCCATGGCCCAAACCTTTAAAACGTGGACATTGATGGTGACCGTTCTTTCACTTGTCGGACTAGCGGGTGTTCTCGTCGCTGATTTGTTCATGTAGAAAATTAACTGTAAAAACCATTGACTTTCTCTCGGAAAAGTTGAATAATTATGTTTATTAAGAAAATTGAATCAAAAGGTAACCTTATTAAGAGTGGTGGAGGGACTGGCCCTGTGAAACCCGGCAACCGCTGTTCCTCGGAACAGAATGGTGCTAATTCCTTAAGCAAGCAGATGCTTGTTTGAAGATAAGGCAGAGTTCTCTCAGTATATGATGCTCTTCCTTATCCAAGGAAGAGCTTTTTTATTTGATTTTTAACCTGTAGAAAGAAGGGATTCAGCATGACACAAGTACAAACCATTGGAAAGAAAACAACGAAACCGCCATTTCGCGCAGATCAAGTAGGCAGTTTACTTCGTTCAGAACGTATCAAGGAAGCACGCAAGCAAAAAGCAGACGGCACACTGACAGCAGAGCAGCTCCGACAAATTGAGAATGAAGAAATCACTCGTATTGTGGAGAAGCAAAAGGAAATTGGATTAGAGGTTGTCACAGATGGAGAGTTCAGACGTGCTTGGTGGCATTTTGACTTTCTTGAGGGATTAGATGGGGTCGAAGGATTTGAAGCAGATCAAGGTATTCAATTCCACAATACGA
The DNA here is from genome assembly GCF_038601465.1 of Bacillus sp. FSL R7-0672. Taxonomy (NCBI): domain Bacteria; kingdom Bacillati; phylum Bacillota; class Bacilli; order Caryophanales; family Bacillaceae; genus Bacillus; species Bacillus sp. FSL R7-0672. The sequence continues at coordinate 3,537,568 of NZ_CP152010.1, forward strand.
CGACAAAAGCACGGGGCATCAAGGTCACAGGTAAAATCGATTTTACAGATCATCCAATGCTGGAGGATTATCGATTCCTTCACAGCATCGCTGGTGAGCATACGGCTAAAATGACGATCCCAAGTCCGAATATGCTCTTTTTCCGTGGAAAGCTTGATGAAGGTGTGTATGACAGCTTAGATGATTTCCACCATGATGTGGCACAGGCCTATAAGAAAGCCATCCGAGCTTTTTATGATGCAGGCTGTCGCTACTTACAGCTAGATGATACCGCATGGGCAGTGTTCTTTTCTGAAAAAGGTCAGGAACAAATCAAAGCCTTTGGCCGCGAGGAAGATGAACTTCGTGAGTCGTTTGCAAAAACAATCAATGAAGCCGTTGCCGATCGTCCAGAGGATTTGGTGATCACTATGCACATTTGCCGTGGTAACTTTAAATCGACGTGGGCAGCTGAAGGCGGTTATGAAGCAGCGGCAGAAACGATTTTTGCCGGCTTAGATCTGGATGGTCTCTTTTTAGAATTCGATGATGATCGTTCTGGCGGATTTGAGCCCCTTCGCTATGTGAAAAATCCAAATCTTCAAATCGTACTTGGTCTTGTGACTTCAAAGTATGGTGAGCTTGAGCCGGCTGAACAGATTAAAAAACGAATCGAGGAAGCTGCTCAATACGTCGACATTAACCAGATTTGCTTGAGTCCGCAATGCGGGTTCGCCTCAACGGAGGAAGGCAATCTGTTAACAGAAGAACAGCAATGGGAAAAACTTCGTCATGTGATTGAGATTGCAGATCAAGTGTGGACTTCATAGTCCCCTTGACGAAAAAAAGACAAACCGCAGTATGAACGGTTTGTCTTTTTTCTTTTATGCATCTAAATGATTACCATTTGTCGCAATCACTTGTTTATACCAATCGAAGCTTTTCTTTTTCTTTCTATCTAATGTTCCTTTTCCTTCGTTATCACGGTCGACATAAATGAAGCCGTATCGTTTTTTCATTTCAGCTGTTGATGCGCTGACAAGGTCAATTGGGCCCCAGCTTGTATAACCCATCAAGTCTACTCCGTCTGCAATGGCTTCTCTCGCCTCTAGCAAATGGCTTCTGAGGTAATCAATTCGGTAATCGTCTTGAATGGACCCGTCTTCTTCTACTTGATCGACAGCTCCTAGTCCATTTTCTACGATAAACAATGGTTTTTGGTAGCGGTCATATAGCTGGTTTAGTGTTGTACGAAGTCCTTTTGGATCAATTTGCCATCCCCAATCACTTGCTTCTAGATAAGGGTTTTTCACGCCTTCAAATAGGTTACCACCAGTCACTTGTCCAAGAACCTCTGGATCTGTACTTGTCACAAAGCTCATGTAATAGCTGAAGCCAATATAGTCCACTGTATGGTTTCTTAGGATGTCTTCATCACCATCTTGGATCTCAATATGAATACCATTTTCGCGGAAGTATCGTTTCATGTAACCTGGGTAGTAGCCTCTTGCCTGTACATCTGAGAAGAACAATGTTTTACGGTCCTGATCCATTGCAGCAAACATATCTTCTGGTCTTGAGCTGTACGGATAAGTTGTCATCGCTGCAATCATACAGCCGATTTTCGCATCAGGAATGATTTCGTGTCCTGCTTTGACAGCTAAAGCACTTGCAACAAATTGGTGATGCGCTGCTTGATATTGAATGCTTTTCTCGTCATCACCCTCTTCAAATACAAGTCCGCCGCCAGTGAAAGGCGCATGTAACACGACGTTGATTTCATTAAAGGTCATCCAATATTTCACTTTGTCTTTATAGTGAGTAAACAACGTTTTCGCATATGTTTCATAAAGATCGACAAGCTTACGGTTTCTCCAACCGCCGTAGTTTTTCACAAGTGCAAGCGGCATTTCATAATGAGAAATTGTGACAACTGGTTCAATTCCATGCTTATGCAGTTCATCGAATACTTTGTCATAAAAAGCAAGGCCTGCTTCATTTGGTTTCGCATCGTCGCCATTTGGGAAAATACGCGGCCAAGAAATAGAGAGTCTGAAGCATTTGAATCCCATTTCTGCAAAGAGTGCAATATCTTCTTTATAGCGATGATAGAAGTCAATCGCATCATGATATAAGTTCAAGTCTTTCATTGATTCATCGAATGGATGCATAATACCGTGCGGTGATACATCAGCTGTCGATAAGCCTTTTCCATCTTTATTATAAGCACCTTCAATTTGGTTGCCCGCAACAGCGCCGCCCCATAAGAAACCTTTAGGAAATGTTTTTTCTAACTTGTTCATGTTGAATGCCCTCCTCTTTTTCTTCTACACTGACTGTGAGCAGTGTCTCTTGTACTGAAATCGCGCCTTCTGTTTTCGCATCAACTTGTGCAAAATCGTTTGTGTTAGTGACGATAATTGGTGTGGTGACATCATAGCCTTCTTGCTGAATGCCCTCGATATCAAATTCAACGAGCACATCTCCTGCTTGAACAAAATCACCAGACTGCACATGACTTGTGAAATACTTTCCGTCAAGTTTTACCGTGTCAATCCCGACATGAATGAGAAGTTCTGTACCTTGTTCACTCTTCAAGCCAATAGCATGTTTTGTGTGGAAAATGGTTTCAACCTTGCCGTTGAACGGTGCTACAACACGCCCAACTGTTGGAACAATGGCTGCACCTTTACCCATGATTTCATTAGAGAATGTTGCATCATTTACTTGATTTAGCGGCTTTAGTTCACCTTCAAGCGGGCTTTGTACCACTTCATTTTGAAGTGCTACTGTGTCTTTCTTTTCTTCTGGTTTGTCTGCTTTTGTATCATCTTTCACTGGTACATCTTTGAATCCTAGAACAAGTGTCATGATGGTTGCTACAACAAAGCCGATGACTAATCCAATGATGGAGTAGACAAATGTTGGACCAATGAATGTTGGGAGACCTGGGAGACCTGCTGATCCAGACACCACATATGATTTTACTTTAAAGATCGACATGAACACGCCGCCTGCTGCTGCACCAATGAGGGCTGCAAAGAACGGTTTTTTCAATCGCATGTTCACCCCATACATAGCAGGTTCAGTAATACCCATTAATGCAGTGATACTTGTAGACATCGCCAACGATTTGAATGTTTTGTTTTTTGATCTTAAGAAGACACCGAATGCTGCACCAGCTTGTGCCATATTTGCAACAAACATCATTGGCATAATGAAGTCAAAGCCGTTTAATGTAATATTGTTGATCATGATTGGAAGTAGTGCATAGTGCATGCCCGTAATGATCAATGGTGACATGAAGCCGCCGATCAAGAGTCCGGCCAAAATACCTGCATGTTTGAACAATAAATCAATTCCACCTGAAAGGCCATTTCCGATAATCCCACCAAGCGGTCCTACCGCGATGAGCATAATTGGTACAACGACGAGAAGTGTGACCGTTGGAACAAGGATGATCTTTAATGATTTCGGGCTGTATTTTTCTGCGAATTTTTCAACATATGAGCCGAGCCAGATGGTAAGTAGAATTGGAATCACCGATGAAGAGTACACAACGGCAACCACTGGCAAGCCTAAAAATTCTGTATTTCCTGCGCCTAGTAAAGCCGTTAACTGCGGGTGCAGTGCGGCGGCTGCAATGGCAGCGGCGATATACTGATTTGTGCCAATTTTTTTAGCGACGCTTACAGCAAGCAGAATCGGTAAGAAGTAAAAGGCTCCGTCGCCGATAGCTGTTAAAATTGCATATGTGCTGCTTTTATCCGATATCCACTGGAACGTAAGCATGAGTGCCAAGATCCCTTTGATCATACCGGCACCAGCAATGGCTGGAAGAATCGGTGTGAAGACACCAGAGATAAAATCGAAAAGCTTAGATATCACATTTTGTTTTGATGCTTCTTCTGTACCGCCTGACTTTACATCTGTTGACAGTCCTGAGTCAGCAATCATCGCTTGATAGACATTTGAAACATCATTGCCAATAATGACATGATATTGACCTCCGCTTTGATTCACACCCATGACGCCGTCTGTTGATTGCAGCTTCTCCTTATCCGCTTTGCCTTCATCGTATAAGTTGAAGCGAAGTCTTGTCATACAATGCGTGACTTGCTTAACATTCTTTTCACCGCCGACAAGCTCTAAAACTTCTTTTGCTGTTTGTTTGTGGTTCATTGTATTACCCTCCAATCGTTGATTACATCTTGATATAGAAAAAACCTAAACATCCATTAATGTCCGAAAAATAGCGATTCAGACATTAATCGATATTTAGGTTTTGCCTGCTTAACCAGTAACAATCCTTCATAGCGATTGATCTTTATTTAATTTTATATGTCTTTAGATATAAAAAAACCTAAATCATGCCTTATCAAAGATAGGGACAATGATTTAGGTTTTGCCTGCTTGACCAGTAACAATCCTAAAAGATTGTGGGTTATTTAGTTTATAGTTATAAATTATCATGTTATTTTAGTAATGTCAACGCTTTCTTTTTAAATTTATTTTCTTTTTATCACTCTGTCGATATGCAAAGTTAAGTATAACATCTCATCTTCTATGAGACTTCGGTTGTATTCTTTTTGAACATAATCATTAATTTTTTCGGCGCATTGGAAAGCTGCTGTGTTTTTTTCTTTTACCACTTCATACAGAAATTCATTTTGATTTTCCATTTGTGTTTCGTTAAACAGACGCTGCCCAAAAAACTTTAAATGCGTGACAAAACGGAAATAATTTAATGATTCCTCGTCTAAATCAATTTGAAAGTGATACTTGACGATATTTAAAATATCTTGAATGAGTTTGGTAATTTGAATCACGTTCGGCATTTCTTCATTGAGCTCTGCATTGACAATGTGCATCGCAATAAAACCGGCTTCATCCTCAGGAAGATGAATGTTGAGCTTGTCCTGAATAATCCGAATCGCTTCTACACCACACATAAACTCATCTTTGTACAACCGCTTGATTTCCCAGAGCAAGGCATTTTTGATGTCCATTCCTTTTTGATGACGTTCAATAGCAAAGGTGATATGATCTGTCAGTGTCACATAGATGCTGTCATTCAAATTTTTATTAAGGGTTGTTCTCGCATGATCAATAATCGCCTCACACACTTGCATATACTCGATTGGAATATCATAAAGCAGGGTTTTGAATTTTTCTGATATATCTTTATTTTGAATGGAAAATACTTTTTCAATACGTTCTTCGTCAATCGGGTCTCCACTTTTCTTTTGAAAAGCGATCCCTCTGCCCATAATGACCAGCTCATGCTGCTCGTCATCATACGCACTGACCACATTATTATTGATTACTTTCGAAATGATCAATTGATACCCCCCAGTACATTCCGCTTTTTCGAGCATTTATTGTTGATTGATATGTCATTTTATTATTATTATCAAAAAAGAGGACTTTAAGATGATTTTACATTTTTTTTTGATACGGTCAACTAGAAAGAATGACATATTACCTCTCAAACATGACGAAATAGGGGCAAAAAGTCTAAAAACATACACAAAAACACTCTATCAAGAGTGTTTAAAGAGTGTTTTTTACAAAATCAGGAGCAATCCCAATTATAGACGACATTCTCGAAATTTTTTCGTTTGAGGTCTTCTGGTTTGATAAAAAAGTTGGCGATTCCGCAGTCTCCCCACAACATATCCACTTCATCATCTGAGTCGATTTGTAATAGTAGAACGGTATGCTCTTGGTCTTCATAGGTACGCGGATCCTCTTGTGTAAAGCCTGGATATCCACCCAATTTGTGACCAAAACCACTCTCTGTCTCATAAAATTCATCTAGCAAGGCATCCGCTTCATCTCCATCAATACCTTCTACACCTTCGAATAGGTCCCAGCTTCGCTTACCTGTGATTTTCTCAAAGCGGAAATCTTCTACACTAATCGTTTCACTTGATCGTTCACCTGTAATGGCGCCTTCCTTCGTCACAGGAAAATAAAAATCATCAGGAATTTTCACAAAAGAAAAATCAGTCAACAACTCTTCTTCTGCCAAAAAAGGTTCCTCAATAAATTTGATCCGAAAATCTTTTTGCTCTGTTTTATGGTCAATATTCATCCCATAAAGATCATCATGCACAGAAATAAAAATTTGCAGAAGTCCTGTTTCTGGATAATCCTTCAGCTTCGGTAGCTGGCCAAAATTAATTTGTGCCAAAAGCTTCATAGGGTGTCCTGCGCCATCAACTGGATATTCGTCGTTTTTGGGGAAGTAAGGATCACCTACAATTTTGCTGTCGTAAGGTCCTGTTTTTCCTTGTTTCATCTGTAATTGAATCATTGGCTGTTCAGTTTGATCTAACATTTTACGGTAAGGTGCTATGATTTCTTGCAGCTTCGCTGATTGTGTCACGATGGTCTTCCTCCTTATGAATAGGTCTACTGACCAGGGTAGTATCTCTTTTTCTATCATACAGAAGTGTACACTGCCTGTCAGTGATCAATCGGTCAATATCCTAACAACTTCCCCACCTTAAAACGAAAAAAACCTCCGATTGATCTGGAGGTTTTAGTCGATCTATTTTTTATTTCACTTGATAATTCACTAAGTCTTCTGCCAATGCTTTCATCGTTTCATTTGTTTCATGAAGACCTTCAATAACTTTTGTGAACGTGCTTACAAGCTCAGCTTGATGCTCAGAAGAAGCGACAATTTGTGCTATTTCTTCTTCCATTCCTTTAATCGATCCCTGCACATCTTTTAGCGCGGTTTCAATATCAGTCGTTGCTTGTTTTGCATGAGTTGACAGCTTTCTCACTTCCGTTGCGACCACTCCGAAGCCTGCTCCTGCTTCACCTACTCTTGCAGCCTCAATTGATGCGTTGAGTCCAAGTAAGTTCGTTTGATCAGAGATACCTTTGATAAGATTGGACACTTGATTGATTTTAGAGGAATTTTCTACAGTGGTTTTCGTGTTTTGTAGAATTTGTTCACTTGTCGCTTGAAGTTCCTCTGAATGCGCAGCAACTTGCTGTACCATTGCGACTAGTTTTTCGGAAGCTTCGTTGCTCTCCGTCATAATGTCATCTAATCGTTGTTGATTGGTCTGATCATAGGCCACGCAGAAAGCAGCGACTACCTGACCCGTCTCATCTTTAATTGGAACGGCTACAATATCCATTGGAATTCCGTATACTTCTTTCGGAATTTGGATAAACGATGGCTCTCTCCCATTTTTCAACATCGAAAAGTTTTGAAATCCATCAGCCACTGTATCACCAGCTTTAAATCCTAAGTCAATGTTCCCATGTTGCTGATAATAAAGAACCTTCTCTTTCCCTAAAACAGAAAAGGTTAGTTGCTCTCTCATAGCTAGTCCAATGATTGGTAAAGCGTCTATTATGTTATCAATTCTCTGTGACATTCGCTCACGTTCATCCTCTCTTTTTCTCAGTACATCCTCTTTATCGGTTCGTTATAAGGTCTATTACAGCCTGTAATGTGCACTAATATCAATCAAATGACCTAAGACATATAAAAAGCCCACATTCTATCAAGAGAATGTGGGTGTTTTTAAAAAAAGGACATGCATATCAAGATACTGATACCGATGAGCAAAAGATACATATAGTCGATCCACGAAGTGCTGATGACATGATAATACGTCCGCTCTCTCTCACCCGTGAAGCCTCTTGCTTCCATCGCAATGGCCAACCGTTCTGATTTTCGTACGCCCTGTGTAAAAAGAGGAAGTGCATAACGCATAAAGGCTTTCCAACTGTTTTTTTGCTTATAGCCTCTAATTTTATGTGCCGCCTTCATTTGCTTTAATTCACTTTGAAATAACGGAATAAACCGGAAGCCAGCAAGCATCCCATACGCCCATTTTGGCGACATTTTGCACTGATGAATGAGACTCATCATAAATGCTGTCAAATCTGTTGTGGACGTAAACAGGAGACCGAATGTCACAAAGCCAAGCATTCTGAGAGCGATGGTGAGTCCATTTCTTAAACTCTCCTCTGTCATATGGAACCATGCCCATTTCCAAACAGTATGATCCCCCTTGCCAAAGGCCGCCATCATCCAAAACACGAGAATAAAAAAGAGCAGATAAGGGACAAGTCTTGTGAAAAGATACTTCAAATTCCATCCGCCTAAAACAAGTCCAATACCAAGTGCAAACAGCCAGATGATGAAGGTTGTTTTAGGATCAGATATCGCCATGAGACAACACATCGCAAGTAGATGAGTGAGTAATTTGATGACTGGATTCACAGTGGAAAGAAAGGAATGATTACTTTGCAATCGTCAGCACGTCCTTTCTTTCAGCCACATAGCGATAATGCAACGGGGCTCTCAGCTGATAAACATCGACAAGTTCCTGATTTGAAAACAAATCATAAGGCGTGCCATCATACACATGCTTTCCTTGATGAAAAAGAAGCACTTGATCGGCACACTCATCGACAAGGTCCATATCATGTGTGACCATCAAAATAGTGGTGCCTTGGCGTTGACGCTCTTTTAAGCGCCTGATTAATTCCTTCGCTGTTCTTTCATCCTGCCCGAAAGTCGGCTCGTCTAACAATAGGACATCCTGATCAAAAAGGAGCATTGTAGCCACACTTAATCTTCTTTTTTGACCTAGGCTTAAAGTGAAAGGATGAGCTTTTGCATGCTTTTCTAAACCGAACTCTTTCAATAGCTGAACTGTTTTTTCTTGCACAACGGATTCTGGCCAATTACGCTGCCTTCCACCAAATGCAATTTCATCAAACACTGTATCTTGTATGAATTGAAGCTCCGGGTTTTGAAACACAAAGCCTGCCTTTTCATATAGTTCTCGGTCTGACCACTTTTTAAGGAGTGTCTCTTTTAAAAAAATGTGGCCTTTTTTCGTTGGCTCTAAACGAACCAAATGTTTGAGACATGTGCTTTTCCCGCTTCCATTTTCCCCAATGATCGCCACCCAATCCCCTGCTTTGATATCAAGCTGAAGATCACTCATAATCCTCTTTTTCCCGTAGCTTAATTGAAGATCTTCTGAACGAATGATGGTCTCCCGCTTAGTCGACGGCACTTTTTCATTCTGCTTCTTTCTTGCTTTAAAGGTTTGCATAAGCTTGTGACTCATTGGATGAAATGGATCTTGAAGGATCGTAGACCATTTCTCGGGAAATAATTTCGGCCTCCAAATTCCTGCCTCTTTCATTTCTATTTCATAAGTCGTGAGCACATCTTTTGGAGACCCATCTGCTAAGATGCTGCCTTGATCATTTAATAAAATCACCCGGTCCATCCATTCAATGACACCATCTAGCACATGCTCTACAAAAATCATGGTTTGTCGCTGATCAGCTGCAAGCTGCTGTAGAAGCTGAAATATCTCCATTCTGCCTGCTGGATCAAGCTGTGCGGTCGGTTCATCAAAGAACAGCACATCTGGCTCTAACGCTAGTAAACAAGCAAGCGCCAATCGCTGCTTCATGCCGCCAGATAATGTGTGGATGTCTGTATTCGGATCGACATCAAGTTGAACTTTTTGCATGAGCTGCTGAATGATGCGATCCATCTCGTCACGAGGGACAGAACGGTTCTCTAAGCTAAAGGCAATTTCTTCATTGACGCGATGCATACAAAACTGGGAATCAGGGTCCTGAAACATGACGCCTGTATGTCTTTGCAATATCACTTCGCCCTGCATGTCCGCTTCTAAATGTTCTGGAATGATGCCAGCCAGAACGGAGATGAGCGTGGATTTACCGCTACCGCTTGGTCCTAAAATAAGCACCTTTTCTCCTTTTTGAATGGAAAGAGAGATTTGATGCAAAACGGGCTGAGGCTGTTCATAAAAACGGACAGTGAGATTATTGCACGCGAGAAATGAATTCATGCTGTTCACCTTTGTTTCGTTTTTCTTTCATGATGGCATATTGATTCAGTACACCGGTTTTAGATAATGCGTCCACCACTACTTTCGCTAAACATCCGCCCAGTATCATTCCGCTGATGATTTGAGTCATCAGTGTGATGAGTAAAACTTGAGGTGTGTAATAACCAAAGCCATTCGCAACGAGGCTGTATGCCATTGCTCCAACAGCTGCAAAGGCACCTGACAGCATCAGTGTCCACATGCGATACCGTTTATAACCAAAAAGAGCAAAGGCGATTTCTGCCCCAAGCCCTTGGCATACACCAATCAGCAGGGCTGAAAGACCGAAGTGGCTGCCTGTCAGTAATTCCACAGCGGCAGCGGCTGTTTCTGCAATCAGGGCAGCTCCCGGCTTTTGAATGATATACGCGACGATTGGACTGGCAATCACCCAAATACCAAACATGATGTTGCCTCCTGCTGGGCCAACAAGTGCTGTAATGGGTAAGTAAAGTGTGGACCATCCTAAATAGATGACACCACATGCAACGGATAAAATGACAGCAAGGACAACTTCTTTCATCTTCCATGTCATGATGAATGCACCTCCAATGGAACTGGCCACTCTTCCACCGTAAACGCCATATCCCAAAACTTGTACTCAAGCTGACAGCTTAAGATAAAGTGCTGTTTCATTTTTTCCTTTTCCTTCTCACTTGCTGCTTCCGCCAGCTGATCGAGCCGCTTGCAAAGCTCCACTGTAATAGAGTCGGTTAACCCTCCATAAAATGTGATCCACTCATAAAACGGATGTGACGGGTCAGGCTGCACATCTGTGAGCATTCGTTTCCCAATTTCCCAATATGTCCAAGGGCATGGAAGCAGGACAGCGATGATTTCTCCAAGCGTACCTTCCTTGGCGACTTGTAGCATGTGATGAATATAGTGATGAGCACTCGGAGCAAGCAGGGCACCTTGGAGCTCATCATATGATACACCTGCCACTCGGCAAAGATTTTGATGTGGGTGTGTCTCACTATCTAGTACAAACGCAATCTGCTGATGGAAAAAGGCAATATCTTCTTTGTCTGTACATCTGCTAAGAGCCGCTGCATAAATTTTAATAAAAGCTTGTAAATATTCTGCATCTTGTTTGACGTAATGAATGATCTGTTCCTTTTCCAGCTTTCCTGTTGCCAGTCCTCTAACAAACGGATGCTGATAAATGGCTTCAAATAATGGTTCTGTTTCTTCTCTTAATTGCGCTGAAAACGTCATAAAAAAAGCCTCCTCTTCTTCAGTAGAATAAATGAAAAAGCCACCCCAAATGGAGCGGCCTTCTTATCGATTCAATCATGAATAAGACGAGGTCCAGCTCCACTTCCCTCCGCTAGTACAAACTAGATCAGGTTCAAAGGGTCCAAGATTTTCTCTTGTCTCAGTCATATATGACTCCCCTAGTGGACTTTTGTCATTTAATTATCTTTACTCTACACATGTGTAGATTTGCTGTCAACCGCCTTTCTTAATTCAACGTTCTGATCGTAGGCAGCTTTTCGATCCCTGCAGCATAGTAAAAATTAAGGACACTGAAGAAATCAATTGGTTTTCCTGTTTTCAAATCAACAGCTAAAATATGATCGCCGTAATTTGTCATATCATCAATATCTAAACGCCTTGGCGTTGTCTTTCCAAGTGTATCAACAAAGCTACTATGGTAGTATTGTCCGCTAGCAAACGATGATTCATGATACATAAATAACGTCTCCACATCTAAGTAGACGAGAATGGCCTCAGATGAACTCGCATAAGGAGAAGAGTACGATACTGGTGCCGAAATACTTTTCACTTTCACACTTTCAACAGAATGGGTTCTCTGATCATATTTTCCGTCATAGGAGAAATAAAATACACGCTCCCATTTATAATCGGCGGTCTTAGATTGTTTGTTATACACTTTTGTACCATTAGCGAAAACATCCCCATTCGCATACTCAGCTACAAAGTATTGCAGGGTAGAAGAGAGGGAAACAGCCCCTGTGAAATTGGGTGGGTTTTTTGCATTCACTTGTAACGTGTAAGAGTCTCCGAAATTTCCACCGCTTGTGATACCGAATGCGTAGTCACCTGCTGGTAAATTGGTCAAACCAAGGAGACTGCCTGCTGGCTGAATCAAGTCCGTCGGATAAGCTTGTCCAGTTTCATAATCAACAACAAATAATTGTAAGAAATAATCGGGATTTGAAGAGGTAATTCGGCTGATGAGTGCCTGAGGTGAAGTCGTACTTAACAACCATAAATCGACTGGGTCGTCCTCTGATAAGACAACCGATTGGTTGATGGCTAGTCCATCAATGGAGCGAACGGAAGATGTACGCATCTTACCATCTTTAGCGGCTTTTCGTTTGATACTGATTCCATTTTTCTTATCTACTTTAAAAGATTTTTTCAGTTGCTTCTTTTGGATAGCGGTTCCTTCATCCTGTTTCAAAATCGAGTCTTGCACTTGCTGAATGGCTTTTTCCGTCAGTGGTGACAATTTCCCATCTGATTTCGGTGCTTCTTCTGCTTTTAATACTGGTGAAAATAAACCTGTTGTGACGAGTAGAATGGATAATAACGCTGCAGTGATTTTTCCATAAAATGCTCTCACAGGAACATCCCCTTTTTCCTCAATTGGGTTTTATACCCTGTGAATATTTTACCATTATTTCATTCGTTGTTATGGTCTTTTTTAGGAAATCTTTATGACAAAAAACCAGCCGTATTTGCTACGGCTGGTTTTTTGATCACTTTATGAAATGGTTTTAACAAACAGGCGTGCTGTTTCTGCACTAGAACCTGGGTTTTGTCCAGTAATGATTTGTCCGTCAACTACAGCGTATGGTGCAAAGGCATCTCCTTTTTCAAACGCTGCCCCTTGCTCACGAAGTTTTGTTTCCAATAAAAATGGAACTTTTGATGTCAGCTGAACAGCTTCCTCTTCTTCGTTTGTGAAGCCTGTGATTTTTTTACCTTCGATAAATGATTTGCCATCTTGATCCTTCACATCAATGAATGCTGAAACGCCGTGACAAACAGCTCCGACTGCACCATTTTTGTTTGAAATAGCTAAGATTGCATCGGCTACCAGTTGATTAGACGCAAAATCGATCATTGGGCCGTGTCCTCCCGCAAAGAAGATGCCATCATAATCAGCTGGGTTCACATCTGTAAGCGCCTTTGTGTCTTGAAGTAATTCATATACATCTTCATATTGCGCTGGAACACCTTCTGGAATTGAATTTTTATCAATAGGGACAGTTCCACCTTGAATAGAGACAATTTGAACGTCTAGTTCATTTTCTTTAAAAATATGAAATGGCTCTGCCAACTCTTCTAGCCATAAGCCTGTTGGATGTCCGTTCATTTCTGAACTGCTTGTCGATACTAATAACACTTTCTTACTCATCTTGATCATCCTTTCGATTTAACATGTTTCCATTTTATATTTTGCGCAATTAAATATCAAGCAATTGAACTTCGGTGCAACTCTTTATGGTATACCCGATTTTCTAAAAAATATGGCATGTCATCAAATCTAATCAATATGTGACATTCTATTGGTAGGGAATTTCATGTAAAATTGTCATTGAGTGATATCATATGAGGTAAGATGGATAGACCTCACGGATGTGAGGGGACTTTTAAAGGAGTGGAAAAGAGATGAAAACCTATTCGATTGTGATGATCATCATCACGCTCTGTATCATATTGGCCGTCTTTTTGATGAACTTAACAGGGGTCATGTATGGAAAAATTATTTTGGCTGTTGCCGTTGCACTATGTCTGACATCCATTATTCGTCTAATGGGTCTTCGAAAAAGATAAAAGCCGCCCTTTACTCGGGCGACTTTATTTACGGTTAAATTGCCAGGATAAGCGCAATTAATGCAAGAAGCGCTGGTACTCCTTGCTTGACGATGATTGATTTATTAGAGGTCACACCGCCAAATACCGCAGCGATGATCACGCAAAGAATGAAAAATAGCTGAATCATATATCCAACAGTATTCGATCCAAGAATGAGCCCCCAAATCAGTCCTGCAGCTAAAAACCCGTTATAAAGCCCTTGATTGGCAAACATCACTTTTACATTTGGATCCTTTTGCAAGTGTTCTGGCAGCTTAAAGGATCTCTTTGCCATCTTTGATTCCATAAAAAACATTTCTAATAACATAATGACAAGGTGTTCTAATGCGACAATTCCTACTAGTATTATTGCTAAAATATTCAATTTAGTTAATTCCTTTCTGATAGACGATCACGAATCTCTATTTTATCCGTGTATAAATCAAAGTCTTGTATTAATTCAAGCGCTTCAGTAAAGCGGCTTTGTGGAATGTCTTTCATTTTTCTCACACCAAACTCCTTTTTAATAAAAGCCATGATGGTATTGATATGAAGCTTACCGTGACCATCATACTCGAAATGGCTGCAAAAAGTCTGCATCGTCCCTCTTATCACCTTTAATTGCTTAGCAGTGACACAACTCATTGGTAACGCTCATCCTTTCCTTTGTTTTAACAGCTAAAAAGAACCATGTATGAAAGAAAAACCTTCCAATCTCTATTATATAATGATTTCATTCGGATATCAAAATAAAAAAGAACAGACATTCGACCAAAAAACCGTCCTTTTCATCAAAAACAGTTTATTACCATATCAAAAAGCCGGATTCAATGGTAGAATCCGGCTTTCTGTTTAGTTACTTTTAGAAATTAATACCTTTCCAACAGAACGATCCTTACTTTGTCCAACAACTTTAAAGGATAGACCGTATGTTGGGACATCACGCCCTGCATCTGGATTATTTGGATTCACATAATTCTTTTTATCACTAAATGTACGAGTCGGGCGAATATAGCGATCTACCAACGTTAAGCCAGTTGTCGCTGTATAATCAATATTGAGCTTCGTACTTGGATTCAAAGAAAATGCTGCATCATGTACTTGGAAACCTGTGGCTGCAATGGAGCCGTCACTCCACTTCAATACTTGCTGATCCGCATCTACTACCCCAAGGAAACCGTTCCCTGGGTGTTTTCCTACCCAGTTATCACCGTAGGATTGATCGACATACCACACGACCAAACCGTTATTATAGCTCATGAGGCTTGCCCCGCGTTTGATATGCTTTAACCCTTTATCGACGTCAGCATATGAGCGCCACTCTAGTAAATAGTATTGTGCTGCATATTGTTTTCCATTCGATTTCGAGAATCCGTTAAAGGTGAAAGTAGACGTGCCCTCGGCATCATCTGACCATACTTTCGTTCCATCTGCAGTGATGTTTAAATCATCTACAAATAAGCCTGGCAGTGAATAGCCTGCATCGGTTGTATAGCGGAATTGCAGGTCAATTTTCTTCCCTGCATAAGCAGAAAGATCAAAGGCTGCATCTACCCATCCGTCTGATTTTCCGTCAATTCCATTGCCTTCGTTCGCTCCAGCTTCATTTCGATCGTTCGTGATGTTACCAGCAATGGTCTTCCACTGATCGGTTCCTGTTTCACGAACTTCTACATACGCATAATCATAATCCTCTTCGATATCGTACCATGCTTTAAATGTCAGCTCTGCTTTGCTCCCTTTCGACAAATCGATACCTGTTGTCGTCATGGTCGCATTTAAATTGTCACCCGTTCCGCTAAAGTACGCATTTTGTCCTTGAGCAGGTTTTGTGACCACAATCTCTTTATCTGGTAAATCCACTCGAACCGCATCATGGTTCGTTCCTTTTGTTGCTGCTTCATCAATCAGCACTGTTTTGCTTTTCTTTAATGTTTTACCATCAATAGTTTGTCCAGTAAGCCAGTTACCGCCATGTAAGTTTTGAAGCATTTCTTTCGCATATGGACTAAAGCCTGTTGGTTCCGTTCCAGGGACTTTACCTGCCCAGCTTCCGCTTGACATGATGGACCAGTAGGATACGGGCTCGCCTCCACCTGTGTACTGTGTATCGTACTCATCAGGAAGACCGAGATCATGTCCGAATTCATGTGTAAATACGCCTGCCGCGCCATCTTCAGGCTCAATCGTGTAATCTAACGCGCCTAATTTCCCGCCTTGTCCGACTTCAGATTCAGTGTTTGGAATTTCAAATACATCACCAAGTGACCAGCGGTGCGACCAAATTGCATTAGAGCCAAGCTGTCCGCCGCCAGCTTCTTCACCTACGCCAGCATGAACGACCATCAAATGGTCAATGATGCCGTCTGGTTCGTTATAAACGCCGTCCCCATCCATATCATAGCGGTCCCATTGATCATATTCACCAAGATCAATGTTCGGGTCCTTTGCTGCTGCTTCGAGTGCTTCTTTCACCAATTCACGCGGTCTGCCGTCACTGCCTGATTCATCAGGTACGTTCCCGCCATAATAGGCTGCTTCATGCTTCGCTGTATACCAGCCAGCAACCGTTCCACTGATCGTGTAACTGCCGCCAGACTGTTTCTCATAATATTGCTTCATGGATACTTTTCGTTTCCCATCTGGACCGATGTAGCCATTTTTTCCGAAAAGCATGTCTTGATAGTGCTGCTGATCGTACTTGTCATAGTACATATCAGTCTCTTCTTTTTTAATACTATTATGCTTATAATCTTTAAAATCTACTAATAAAACCAATACCTTATCATTGCGAACATCGCCTTTATACTTTTCCTTTTTGACCGGTTTTACATGATTGCCTTCTTTTCCTTTATGCTTCTTTAACTTTTTCTTTTTGGCTAATTTGTTATGTACCTCTTGTTTGTATTCTTTCAGAAATTCAGGCTCTTCTGTTAAGGTGCTTGCACTTTGTTTCATAGCAGATTCTTCTTTTTTCTTTAGATATTTCTTTAATGCTTTTTGGGTTTCTGCTTCATTGGCATTCTTTTTGATCTTTCCTTGTTTTTTCAAGGCTTTGATGAGACGGTCTTCATTCACAACACTTGCATCGAATGGAATACCTGAATAATGACCGCCGTCTGAGGATGTTGACTTTTCTGTAGTGTGGGCTGATAGAGGGGTGCTGAAAGCTGTCAATGTGCCTAAACCGAGGACAGCTGTTAGTGCTATGCTCGTCCATTTCCCTTTTTTCATTTTGGTTCCTCCCTAATTTGGTAATAAATAATATCTCATTCTAGCATATTCCAATATACTTAAGTCGAAAAACATTTTATTTTCAGAAACTTTGTGGAAAATGCACAATACGGGAATGAAATGGGGCGGAACAAGGTGTCGAAAATAAAAGAACCCCGGGTGATGAACGGGGGACTGACACCCGTTTTTGATACATGGATCAAAACACCTTAATGAAACAGCCAGTTGCCGAAACTTTTTCGGTGACTTTCTAATTTCAAACTGGAGTGGAAGAATTCGATCGAGCATTATCAGCGGGCATACCCTTATGGGACACGCTCATGACAATGCCTTTTTCCTTAATGTCGTTTTGTTCAGCATATGAAGTGAGACTGCTCCTTGATTAACCAATCGTATAAGTGACTAAATCTTTTATGGTGGGTAGATAAAACATTTTTTGACCAAATGGCAAATACGTAATATCGGTCACTCTTTTTTATGGATTTGTCGTAGAAGAATCCCGTTTCAATTGATTTTCTACATGTAAAACAGATCGTTAAAAAGGCAGATTAGGGTGAATTTTGTTGAAACTCTCAAATTTTTTTCTATTGACATCAACCAAAAGGTGTAACTATAATGGTTACATCTCATCTGGGTGTAACTGAGTTCGTTACATCTTTTTTCTAAGGCTATCCAGCATGAATCAAATATTCACTTTGTTTCGGGGAGGTTAATGATTGAACAATATCCAATTAATTCGCTAAAGAAATATTTATTTATGTGTTGGCTACACTCATACATAAGACCTGTGTTTTTAGTCATTAATAACATATAGGGTCTTCGTAAAAAATGAAAAAGGAGAATCATCTAATGTTTAAATTAAAATCAGTCATAGGATTTACTTTAGGTCTTTGTTTCGTGTTATTGCTAAGCGCATGTGCTAGCAATGAAGATACAAAAAATACAGCAACCGATAACAAAAACACAGCGGACAAACAAGCTGTAAATCTTAAAATCACAACATTCAACCCTGGTGATAAAGGAGTTTTTGCTGTCACTTCTAGCTTGATTGAAGGACCGAAAGAAGTCATTCTTGTCGATGCCCAGTTTGAAAAGGATAATGCAGAGAAGTTAGTAAAAATGATTCGCGATACAGGAAAGAAACTGACAACTGTTTATGTCAGTCATAAAGACCCAGATTATTACTTTGGTCTCTCTGCCATTCGTGAAGCATTCCCTGATGTGAAAATTGTGGCAACGCCTGAAACTGTTAAGGGAATTAAAAAAACGATTCAGGCCAAAAATGATTACTGGAATCCAATATTGAAGAAAAATGCACCAACAGCACAGATTATTCCAGATGTTTTAAAGGGAGATAAACTGACCGTTGATGGAAAAAACATCAACATCATTGGACTTGACGGACCAGACCCATCTCACACTTTTCTTTGGGTTCCATCGAAAAAAACAGTTCTAGGTGGAGTACCTGTTTATGAGAATGAATATGTTTGGACAGCAGACAATCAATCTCAAAAAAGTCGTGATCAATGGCGTGAAATTCTAAATCATATTCTTGATCTGAAGCCGGAACGTGTGATTCCAGGTCATTATCTAGGTAAGAGTGCTGAAGATACATCAGCAGTTGTGTTTACCCGTGACTATATTACAAAATTTGAAGCAGCAGCTAAGAGGGCAGACAATTCAGCTCAATTGATTGCTGAAATGAAGAAAGAGTATCCGAACTTTACGAACACTGGAGACTTAGAATTGAGTGCTAAAGTCATGAAAGGCGAACAACAGTGGCCGTGATGTCATAAATATGATTGACCATTCAGTGTGTTCTCATTTTAGATGGGAGCACCTGAATGATTAGATGAAATATTTTGACTTGATTATTTTACCTCCTTAATTGATTTCATCTTCACTTCAAGCGAATAACTAACTCTTGAACCCATAGAAAAACACCTCCAAATTGATTTCAGGTATTCTATACCCGATTTTCAACTTAAAGGTGTTTTTATTTGTCTCCCTTTATAGGGTCCAGTCCTGAACGCCTAGGGTGTTTGTTGTTTTACTATGAAAGTTGCTGGCCTTGAAAGGCAACAACGTCAAGTGGAGCGGCTAAGAATTCTTTTGCCTTCGCTACGAAAGCTTGGAAATGTGCACTCGCATTATGGCTCTGAACCGCAGCGTCATCTTTCCACACTTCTACCATTAAGAAGGTATTTTCCTTATCTGTATCCTTGAACAGCTTGTAGGATACATTGCCTTCTTCCGCTTGTGAAGCTTTCATTAATGCTTTGATTTCTTCTAGAAATACGATTTCTTTTTCTGGATGAATGGTCATCCCTGCATGAATAATAATCATCTAATCGTCTCCTTTTTAAAAGATATTATTTCCACTCTGTAATGCGTTCAATCGGTAAGCGGTAAGAAGCATAACCTTCGTCAGTAGCTTTCCCAATTGATAACAGCATCACTGGTACATAACGTTCTTTATCCCAGCCAAATGTTTCAGCGATGACTTCTTTATCAAATCCGCCAATTGGATTTGTATCATAGCCGTGTGCACGTGCTGCAAGCATAAGCTGCATAGACACAATTCCACCGTCAATTAAGATTGTTTCGCGGTTGACATGCTCTGGAAGTACCTCAAAGTGTGCAGTTAGTGCAGCAATTTGTCTTTCTTTCACTTCTTGTGGCATGTAGCCATGCTCCACTGCTTTTGAATAAATTTCATCTAAGTATTCATTGCTTTTCATATCTGCAAATACAGCAATGACAGCTGCTGATGTTGACACTTGAGTTTGGTTGAATTTTGCAAGTGGTGCAAGCTTTTCTTTTCCTTCTGGGCTGTCAATGACCATGAAGCGCCAAGGTTGTGCATTCACTGATGATGGTGCAGTTGTTGCTTCTTCTAAAATCTCTGCCATTTCTTCTTTGCTGATTTTCACAGCTGGGTCATAGTTACGAATGGAGCGGCGTCCTTTCATAATTTCCATAAAATCGTTTGTTTTTAATGTTGTAGCCATGTTGAAACACTCCTTTAGGTTGTTTGAATCTTTTCGATGTTTTGTTGTATTCGGTTGAGCACATCAGTGAGAAGCTTTCGTTCTTCGTCACTTACGTTTTCAAGCATTTCTGAGATAAATCGTTCTTTTTCTTTTTTAGAAGCTTCGATTCTTATTCTGCCTTCTTCTGTCAGACGAACAAGTGTGACTCGATTATCTTCTGGCTTTCTTCTGCGCGTGACCATTCCTTTTGTTTCTAACTGTTTTAAGTGACGCGTCACAGCCGCACTATCAATATTTACTTTTTTCTGCAAATCTGACTGGCTGATTTCGTCTGCTTGGAATAACAGTGATAGCAACTCTAGTCTTGATTGGCTGATGCCCGTGCATGCTTCGAACTTCACGCCCATCATACGGTTCACACACTGCAAACGGTATAATACCTCTGCTTCTTCAGAGCAAAATGCAGTCAATGCCATCCCCTCTTTTCTATTCAGATCAATTAGTTGATATATCAATCATTGACTCGTCAACTAATATACACCCATTATTTAATGATTGCAAGAGGTTTGTTTCATAAAGTAAAATTTTTTATCTCAATAGAAAAAGAAATGAACAAAAAAAGGACAAAAGCGGCGAAGCACTTTTGTCCTTTTTTCTTTATTCTGTGATCACAGTGTGAATGAGAGTTGGTGCATCGGCATGATCTGCGATGCGGATGTTATCATAAATTTTCTCCACGACATTTGCAACGTCTTCACGATTTGCATGAAGTGTCACGAGTGAATCTCCTTTTTCAACACGATCGCCGACTTTTTTGTTCAGCATGATGCCGACAGATAGGTCGATCTCGTCCTCTTTTGTCGCACGTCCTGCTCCAAGAATCATCGCTGCAACACCGATCTCGTCTGCGACGATTTCAGCAACCACACCTGCTTCTTTTGCAGGAACGTCGATTTGGTAAGGGGCTTGCGGCAGTTTTTCCGGCTGATCTACAATCGAGCCGTCTCCACCTTGATTTTCTAAGAATTCTTTGAATTTCTCAAGTGCTTTGCCGTTTTTCATGACTTCAATTAGCTTTTCTCTTGCTTCATCAAGCGTTTCTGCTTTTTTCGCAAGAACGACCATTTGACTTCCTAAAGTGAGCACAAGCTCGTTTAAGTCTTCAGGGCCTTCGCCTTTAAGCGTATCAATCGCTTCTTTCACTTCAAGGGAATTTCCAATCGCTAATCCTAACGGTTGAGACATATCAGAGATGACAGCCATCGTTTGTCTGCCAACGTTGTTTCCGATGCGGACCATGGCTTTTGCAAGCTTCTCAGAGTCTTCAGGTGTTTTCATGAAAGCACCTGCACCTGTTTTCACATCTAATACGATCGCATCTGCGCCAGCAGCAATTTTCTTACTCATAATAGAGCTTGCAATGAGCGGGATGGAGTTAACGGTTCCTGTCACATCACGAAGGGCATAAAGCTTTTTATCCGCTGGTGTCAGGTTGCCTGATTGACCAATGACCGCTACTTTATGACGGTTCACAAGCTCGATGAATTCGTCTTTTGTAATTTCTACGTGGAAGCCTTTTACCGCTTCAAGCTTGTCCACTGTACCGCCTGTATGTCCAAGGCCGCGGCCAGACATTTTCGCAACAGGTACATCAAGTGCAGCCACAAGAGGAGCGAGTACAAGCGTTGTTGTATCGCCTACACCGCCTGTTGAGTGCTTGTCTACTTTAATACCCTCAATGGCAGAGAGGTCAATCGTGTCTCCCGAGTTCGCCATAGCGAGCGTTAAGTCTGCACGTTCTTGATCCGTCATATCTTGGAAGAAAATTGCCATAGCCAAGGCACTTGCTTGGTAGTCAGGAATTGTTCCGTCCGTATATTCTTTGACAAAGAAAGAAATTTCCTCTGAAGATAATTCTTTTCCGTCACGTTTTTTTGCAATGATATCTACCATTCTCATTGTTTTCACCATTCCTTTTTTTAAATTAGTAAATCAAACCGACAATACCTGCTGTTAAGAAGCTGACAAGTGTTGCACCAAATAGAAGCTTTAATCCAAAGCGTGCGACAACGTTCCCTTGTTTTTCGTTTAAGCCTTTGACTGCTCCAGCAATGATACCGATAGAAGAGAAGTTCGCAAATGATACAAGGAATACAGAAATGATCGCTTCTGTACGAGCAGTGAAATGCAAACCTTCTCCAGTTAGAGCAAGCATTGCCACAAATTCGTTAGATACCATTTTGGTTGCCATAATGCTTCCTGCTTGTACAGCTTCGCTCCAAGGTACACCGATAAGGAAAGCAAATGGGGCAAATACATAACCAAGTACATCTTGGAAAGAAACACCGATGACAGCTGTAAAGATTCCATTAATCATCGCAATTAATGCAACGAAACCAATCAACATCGCAGCGACAACAATCGCTACTTTGAAACCATCCATAATATATTCGCCAAGCATTTCAAAGAAGGATTGCTTTTCTTCTTCTACAATTTCAATCATGTCTTCGTCCTTAGCCACTTCATAAGGGTTGATGATAGACGCAATAATAAACCCACCAAATAGGTTCAACACGAGTGCTGTTACAACATACTCTGGTTTAATCATTTGCATGTACGCACCGACAATAGACATTGATACTGTCGACATCGCGGATGCACACAATGTATAAAGACGTTGCTTAGGTAGTAATCCGAGCTGTTTCTTAATGGAAATAAAGACTTCTGATTGACCTAAAATCGCAGACGCTACTGCGTTGTAGGATTCTAGTTTCCCCATTCCATTTACTTTACTAAGCAAATACCCGATTCCGCGTACGATAAGCGGGAGGATACGCCAATGCTGCAAGATACCGATCAATGCCGAAATAAAAACGATCGGCAGTAAGACATTGATGAAGAAAGTTGACGCCTTATCATTCATTAACCCGCCAAATACGAAGTTGATTCCTTCACCGGCATAGCCTAGAAGCATTTGGAATCCTTTTGCAAAACCTCCGACTAGGAAGTTCCCAACACCTGTATTGAGCAGAATATAACCTAAAATAAATTGCAGTACAATCATGACAATTACTGGACGGAATTTTACTCGTTTTTTCCCGTTACTAGCCAGCCATGCAATGGCGAGAATCACCAGCAAACCGATGATACCAATCACGTATTTCATGTTTTTCCTCCTCGAATGAATTCGTTTACATTAATGCGATTGTATGGAACAAACCCTATTTCGTAAACAAAGTGCGGAAGAAATTCCCAAAAGTGAGATCCTTCCGCATATGACTTTTTCACCATTTATGAGTCACGAATGTTATCCTACCATAGGATCGTATGAATTAATAGTCTTTCGAAGGAGCTGATTGATCCCCTTTGATAATAGACACCCCTGCACTCGCACCAATTCGGGTAGCGCCTGCAGCTAGCATTGCCTCAACATCTTCTTTTGTTCTCACTCCGCCTGATGCTTTCACACCGATGTCAGGTCCTACTGTTTTACGCATTAATGCGATGTCCTCAGCAGTTGCACCGCCTGTGCTAAATCCAGTCGATGTTTTCACAAAATCAGCGCCAGCTTTCACTGAAAGCTCACAAGCTTTGACTTTCTCTTCATCTGTGAGTAAGCACGCTTCAATAATGACTTTCACAAGTGCCTTCCCTTTTGCTTCGTCTACAACTGCACGAATATCTTGCTCAACTGCATCAAATTCGCCGTCTTTCAGTGCCGCAATATTGATGACCGTATCCACTTCTGTTGCTCCGTTTTCAATCGCATTCTTTGTTTCGAATGCCTTGACCGCCGTTGTATTTGCGCCTAACGGGAAACCGATGACAGTACATACATCAACGCCTGTTCCTGCTAGTTCTTTCGCTGCAAGTGATACCCATGTTGGATTGACACAAACGGATGCAAATTGATGAGTCTTCGCTTCTTCAAGTAACTGCAAAATCGCAGCTTTAGTTGTATCTGGTTTTAGTGCTGTATGATCAATAAGGTTTGCTATCGTCATGCTTCACACTTCCTTTTAATTATGATACTTTCATCATATATGACCGATGAACATTTGTAAACATGGTTATGAAATTTTGTTCATTTATTTTGTGACATTTAAAAGAACTCTTGCTGTGTGCTGATCAATGATCAATACGTTCGCATATTTCCCTCTAAGTGCCCCGTGGATAGAAGCAACCTTGCGATGTCCGCCAGCAACAAGAATAGAGCGTTCTTTTGTTCTTAAATCATCAAGCTCCACACCGATTGTGCGATTGTTAATCGCTTCACTGCAAATGCGTCCTTCTTGATCATAAAAGCGCGAACAGATGTCTCCGACACTGGATGCCTTAAGCAGTGCTTTTTCTTCTTCGCGGAAGTAACCAAGTCTAAACAAAAGGGCTTCATCTCTTACCGTTCCAACAGTGAACACAGCAATATTCGCCTGTTTGCCCATTTCAATGATGCGCTGAATATGTCTGTCCTGTTCGACCATCTCTTTAACAGCTGCACTATCAAACACAACAGGAAGCGGCAAATAGCGTGGTGCGGTTTGAAAGGCCTCAGCAAACAGCTGGATGGTTTCCGCAGAATATGTATTCACATGGGAGTGGCTAATCCCACCCTTCAGCTGGACAACCTCTACACCTTTGACCTGTTTAGGTTGCATCTTTTGAGCAATTTGATACATGGTGGTTCCCCAGCTCACACCAACAATATCACCGTCTTTCACTGTGTCTTGCAAGTACTCGGCACCAAATTGGCTCAAGTATTCGGTGATCGTTGGATAATCATCTTTGGGCGAAAACACCACATGAGCTTCGAGCAGGTCATATTTTTCTTTGAGCAATGAAGACAGCTCATTCAAGTCTTCAAACGGGTCCATTACCGTTATCTGGACGTATCCCTTCTCCTTCGCATATTGAAGCAGCCGAGATACAGTTGGTCTCGACAGGTCGAGCTGTTTGGCAATTTCCTGCTGGCTGTAATCCGATAAATAATACAGCCTTGCCGCTTCAATACTCAGTTGTTGTTTCTCCCGATCCATTCGTACGCCTCCTTTTTTCTTCTATCATAACAAATTGTTCAACTTATCATGCACAAATGTTCATTTGAAAAAAATCGTATAGGCGGCTTGGAAGGTCTCATTCTTCTCTAAAGTTTGAATACCAAACTTTTCCTTGTACTGCCCATTCGTCCCTTCAACATCGGCAATACCGTACCAAGGCTCAATACAAACAAAAGGGGCCATTGTGCCTTTTTCTTGATGATAAGGTGACCAAATGCCAACGAACGGAAAACCAGTGAGATCAACCTCAACCCCGTGACCTGCCTGAGACGTCAATGACACTCGATTGATATGACTAAAGATCATCGCATCATGCTGAAAAAGCTCTGGACGAAGCTGAATCGTTTCAAGCTGAATCCCTTTTTCTTTCTCCCTGATAAGTGAATTTTTTAGTTCATATTGGACAGGAAGATGCTCAGTAGACGGCGTCAATGTCAGGGTATAATCCGCTGTGCGCTCTCCTTCAACAAGCGGAACTTGAAATGCGGGGTGACCTCCGATGGAGAAATACATCGTGTCATCTCCGGCATAATCAATTTCCCAGGAAATCGTCAGACCATTTTCCGACAGCTCGTATCGAATACGGGCGGTAAATTCATAGGGATACTGCTCGATGTGGCGGCCTTTTGATTCATATTGAAAGGTCACTGTATGTTTCGTTTCTTCATGTAAATCAAAATCAACATCACGCAAGAATCCATGCTGCGTGAGCTCATAGGTCTGATCATCTATTTTGTATTGGTCATTCTTTAATCGTCCAACAATCGGGAATAAGACAGGCGACACCCTGCCCCAGTATGCAGGATCGCCAGACCACATATATTGACGTCCACTTTCCTTTTGAAGCACCTCTCTGACCTCGGCACCTCTCTCATTGATCTGAATCAATAACTGATCATTTTCAATCGTTCTCATTTCACACATCCCCTTTCCATCTTCTTTTATTATGACAGGGATTTTGGTTTTGAGTATAAAAATAAGGCAGCCTTCCAGACCTCAATTCTTTCTTTATATAAAAATTTTTAAAAAAGACAGAAATTCGCCAACAAAATGTGATGCTGATTCGTCTAATCTTATATAAAATAAAAGAATCGTTGTTCTTTTGGAGTGACAACAAAAAAGAAGCGTTTTGACATAAATGGGGGATTCATTTTCATGAACAGCAAGGAGAATCGTTTACGTTATATATTAGGATTAGATGGGCTAAGAGCCGTTGCTGTATTGGCGGTCATTGCTTATCACTTACATATTGGACCTGCGAGCGGCGGGTTTCTTGGCGTTGATTTGTTTTTTGTGATCTCTGGTTACTTGATTACGACGATCTTGTTACATAAGCAGGATTTGGGTTATCAAGAGCTTTTACCATTTTGGATGGGCCGGATCAGAAGGCTTCTTCCAGCTGCTTACGTGATGATTTTCTTAACCGTCAGCTGGTGTGCGATTGCGGGTTCGAATGCACTATTGTCCATTCGCGGCGATGCCTTATCGTCCTTTTTTTATGTCAGTAACTGGTGGTACATTTTCCATCAGCTTTCTTATTTTGATAGCTTCAATGCTGTATCTCCACTGAAAAATTTGTGGTCTTTGGCGATAGAAGAGCAATTTTATATTATTTGGCCGGTACTATTGATTGCTGGGCTAAAATGGGTGAAAAATAGATCCCATCTGCCAATGATCACCTTTGGCCTTGCACTTGTCTCCGCCTTATGGATGGCAATTCTTTATTCACCAGATACGGACCCAAGCAGGGTTTATTATGGAACAGATACTCGTGCATTTGCGCTTCTGATTGGGTGCAGCCTAGCATTTGTATGGCCCATGCAAAGACTGTCCAGCAAAAAACTACTTCCTGTTGGCAGACGTATTTTACATATCGCTGGTTTTGGTTCCTTTGCGGTTTTTCTTCTATGTGTTTATGCAGTGGACGAATTTGACGGCTTTCTCTATCAAGGCGGCATGCTTTTATTCTGTCTTAATGCAGCGATTTTAATTGCATGCATCTGCCACCCTGCAAGCCTATTGGGAAAATGGCTCTCCTATCAGCCGCTCGTCTGGATTGGAAAGCGTTCTTATGGTATTTACCTGTGGCATTATCCCATCATCGTGCTGACCACCCCTGTCATTGAAATTGGACAGCCTTCTATGGGGCGTGTCGCATTGCAGATCATTGCCATTTTACTTATCGCAGAGGCCTCTTACCGCTTCATCGAACAGCCTATTCGCCGGCTTGGCTTCACACAATATTTTGCCTCTTGGTCTATTTGGAAAAAGGGATTCAAACAATGGTCTACGTCTCATAAAGTGTTCCTTGGAATCACTGCAGCTCTTTTAATCTTATTTACCATTGGCATGTCCAGTTCATCCCATACATCTCCACATGCCAAGGAAGTGACACAAATTAAGACGGCACCGAAAAAAGCAGGAGACTCTACGGAATCGAAAACGAAAAAAAAGAAAGAAAAACACGAGAAGAAAGCAGCAGATCAGAAGCAGTTCCACCAAATTCTTGCTATTGGTGATTCCGTCATGCTGGACATAGCACCGAATCTTGAAAAGGCATATGCACAAATCACCATCGATGCAAAGGTTGGCAGACAAATGAACGAAGCCGTCAGCATCGCTCCTCAGTATGCTTCATTTAATCAATCTGATGCCGCTGTTATCATTGAACTTGGCACAAATGGCTATTTTACTGAGGGCACATTGACAGCATTCATTCAGCAATTTTCAAAGGCGCACATTTTCCTTGTGAACACGAGAGTCCCAAGGTCTTGGGAAAGCGATGTGAATGCAGTCATTCAGCGAGTGGCCGATCAACATTCCAATGTGACCCTGGTCGATTGGCATTCAGCCGCTACCGGACAGCCATCTTATTTTCAACCTGATGGTGTTCACCTTTCAACAAAAGGCTCTGATACATTGACACAGCTCATTACAGCAAGTATCAAGAAAAAAGGAGATGTGTCATCGTCATAAAAAAGAAGACAAAGTGCTAAAATAAACATCATTTTAGCACTTTGTCAACAATCTAAGACTAGCATCCTGCTAGTCTTCTTTTATGCCGTTAAAAGGCTGGCTTTCAGCGCTAACACACGCTTTTCCTTCGTTGTTTGATCCACCAACGCAAAATCACCATTCTCATATGCTAATGAAAATAATTGTTCGATATGAAACATACCTGTCTGAAACCGCCTGCCCAATAAAAGCAGTGCCGCAGCAGAGGCGACTTGAGCTGTTGCTTGAGACTCATCATGCCCTTTTATTCCAAGCGCTGCTTGATGAATCTTGTTCCCTTCCATTCCTGTCGCCTCCACTTTCACTGCATATTGATCTGTTCCCATTTGAGCAGATTGAATCATAGAAATGGCTCGTTCCTTGATTTTCGGCACAGTGAGAAGGGACGTCATTCCAAGGCTCCTTGTGAAGGCAAACGCCCGCGTTGCCGCGCGAGAATCAAAACAAAGCCTTGTTGTCACAGAAGGCACGCTGAGCGTCGAAGGCAATGTCTGCTGATCAGAGAAGGGGAACTGATAGGCTTGCCGCTTTCCAAGTTGCACACCAAAATCTATACGCTTGCCTCCAGTAAAGCTTTTGACTCTTTTACGCTGATGATGCTCAGTAACCACATAGTCAGTATGGACATTGTCAAGCGTCCATTCAATGGCGGCTTTTCCATGCTGATCACCCAATCCAAGCATAATCCCTATATCTATTTGATTCACTGATGAGAGCATAGATACTGTTTTCGCTGCCAATAAATTCGTAAGGCCAGGCGCAAGCCCAACGCTGAGTAAAGCCGTTGCACCGATGAACTGCTGATCCAGCTTTGCCATCTGTTCCATGTACGCCCCTTTCGCAGAGATATCGATATAATCAATACCTGACCGCAGAACTGTTTCAGCAAATGACGGGTCTTCTTGATCAAGGCACATGATCACCAGCTTTGTTTGATCCATCCAGTCCGAAAATAACGGCTCACTAACATCTAATTGATAGGGAAGAACTTTCCCTTTTGTCTGGCGTGAAAATTTCTCTGCCTTCTCATAGCTTCTGCCTGCCGCTACAATTTGCCCTGGATACACTTCGCTTAACTGAAGACATATTTGCTGTCCAACATGTCCATAGCCGCCTATCACCATCACCTGTGATCTCATTTCTCATCCGCCTCTCTACGGCCTCGCTTGCAAACAAGCCCCTTAATCATTCCTGCCTGAAAATAAGGTCTGATGTCTTCAAATCCTGCTTTGATTAAATGCTCTTTTATCTCTTCCTCGGGAACAGGGTGTGTCGCGCTCCCCAGCCTGTTTTTAAAGGACGTAAACACTTCTTTTTCTAGACCTTGCCGTTGCATGAAAAGAGAAAGCATGTGAAGCTCCTGTTGAAATGCTTGGGACTTCATCTCTCCATGTATAAATGCCAAAATAAACGGCGCATCTGGTTGAAGCCTGCGGGCAATCTCTTCTAAAAAGAGCTGGCGCTTTTCTATAAAATGAATGACAAGCAAGCTCACCCCTGCATCGTAAACAGGTTCAGCAGAAACCTTATCTAATGAGGTCTCATGCCATGTGACACGCGACTCCATCTCAAGCTGTGTAACTCGCCGTTTCGCCATGTCCAGCATAGAAGGTGACGGATCGATCCCTGTGATGAGCCAGTCTTCTTTTCTTTGAAGCATGTTGATGATCTCTTCGCCCCCGCCCGCTCCAACAGTCAGGATGCGGGGAGCCGTTCCCATTAATTCAGTTTCTAATACGTCTATTGTCAACTCATGCAATAGCTGATAGCCGGGTACTTTATAGGCAATCGTCGCTGCATATGACTCAGCAACGGGATCGTGCCAATGCTTGTTTCCTTTCATGTCCTTCTCCTCCAGTTCCTTTCCGCTTTACATCGTTTCCTGTACACTAACGGTATGACATCTTTATTGTAAAAAGAGACACCAGAAAACACGATCCCTAAAAGTGGGGATTTTTGAGGAGGAGATCATGTGACCAATCCAGCCACTCATTTTCAGCAGCTGAGACAACACATTCGGGACGAGCTTGCTGCCGTCCTTGATTTTGATGCCGCCTGTATCACGACCATTGATCCAGCCACTCTCCTCTCGACAGGTTCCTTCACAGATGAACCGATTGAAGAAATTCATGACCAGCTGTTTCAAAATGAGTTCTTAAAAAAGGACGTGCATCAGCATGAGTCTCTAGCCAAAGGTCCTGTTCATGCTGCGAGCCTGGTCCAAAGCGGAGAATATCTCAACAGTGAGCGCTACCAAGACATTTTGTTACGTAAAGGATGGTCTGATGAATTGCGGGCAGCCCTTGTGATTCAAGGAGAATGCTGGGGTATTGCCAGCCTCTATCGTCTAAAGGACAAGGAAGCTTTTCAAGAAAAAGATATCAGAGCGGTCATCGAACAAACGCCTAGACTCGCAGCCAAGCTGAGAGATGAACTTTTCAAGAAAAGAGATACTGGAGAGGACGCGGCGGCGGAGCAGCAAGGCTTCCTCATTCTCTCGCACGATTACAACCTTCTTTATGGAAATGAGACGGGTCTTCATTGGCTTCAGACGTTTCAAGCCTTTGAACAAATCCATGACAGGGCGATTATGCCGCGCCCGTTTAGAGCATTAGGGGCAAAACTTTTATACGGCGGCATCGACCAAACAGCGGCAAGCATGACGAGATTGCCTACGGGGCTGTTCCTCTCTCTTCAAGCATTTCGATTAGCGCAGGCAGCCGGTCAGGAAGAGGCTGTCATGATTCACATCAAGAGAGCCCAAACCAATGATATTCTTCCTTATGCGGCAAAAACATACAAGCTGACAGAAAGAGAGATGAACGTCCTCGACTGCCTATTAAAAGGACAGTCTACAAAGGAAATTGCCAGTACTTTATTTATTTCAACCCATACCGTCCATGATCATGTGAAGGCGATGCTGCAAAAGACAAATTTGAGCAGCAGACGGATGCTTGTTTACTTTTTCTCTCACATATAAAAAAAGCGGCTACCTCAGTGGTAGACCGCTTTTTGTTTATTTTCCTAAAACTAACTCATGCAGGACATGTGCTACTCCGGCTTCATTATTGGATTTTGTCACAACATCCGCTACTGCTTTGACATCATCAATGGCATTTCCCATGGCAACGCCGCAGCCCGCAAATTCCAGCATCGATACGTCGTTCCCATTGTCACCAATAGCCATGACCTCTTCACGAGCAATCCCCAGCTCTTTCGCTAGAAGCTTCACGGCATTCCCTTTGCTGACTTCAGGATGCAGGATCTCAAGGAAGAAATCTGTACTTTTCACCATCATGTACTTGTCTTTTACTTCAGATGGAATGGCTTGTATCGTCTTTTCCAAACGTTCTGGCTGATCAATATACATCATCTTCGGAAGTCTCATTGAAGGATCTGCCTCTTCAACAGGTAAATATTTAAGCGGCAGCTTTGTTAAATAAGATTCAAGTACTGTGTACTCACTAATATCACGATTCGGTGTGTACAAATGAGCGGAATCGAAATAATGCATCGGTGTATCGAGCTCACGGCTCAGCTTATATAAAGAAGTTAAATCCTCATAGGATAACGTCAGTTCTGACACTACTTCATTTGTGTGACTGTTTTGGACGAGTGCCCCATTGTAGGCAATCACATAATCTCCCTCTTGATTGAGCTGAAGATCATCTAAATAGCGATTCACTCCGCCAATAGGCCGTCCTGTACATAATACGATTTTAACACCCTCTGCTTTCGCCTGTTGAATGGCTTCAAACACCTCATCCGGCACCATATGTTGATCATTTAATAACGTACCATCCATATCAATTGCAACTAATTTATACATTCACTGGTCCCCTTTTCTCAGCAAAAAACGTGCTGCACTATTTTAGGCCATCATCTATATGATGACAGGTTATATCATTACTATTTACCTATTTTAGCCTATCGTTTTTTCATCACGCTGTCTACTTGTTCTCACTGTAACAAAATTGTCATATGCCTTCTCTATTATATCGTATTCTATTTATCCTGCTTTAAATAGAGTTTCTGCCCTTTTCCAACGGGGAAATGATAACAAATGTTCACCACTGAATATTTTAAAACTAGCAAATCTAATTGTATGATGGATAGCAAAGAAAGGAGGTGCAGGAAATGCTTACGTTTACTAGAGGTAAATTGTCAAAAATGTCTGGTGTGCATATTGAAACCATTCGTTTTTATGAAAATGAGGGTGTGCTCCCCGAACCAAAGAGAGCACATAACGGCTATCGTTTATATGATAAAAAATATGTACTCATGCTATCCTTTATCACAGAAGCAAGAAAGCTAGATTTCTCACTCAAAGAAATTCGTGAAATTATTAAATCGCTATTTGAAAAACAATCAAAGACAGAAGCTGAACAGCTGCTCGAACAAAAAGTTGAGGATATTCAACACTCCATTCAAGAGTTAAAGAAGAGGAAAGCTGCCATTCAATTGTTAACAAAACAAACATTAGCAAACATCAGCTAATTGTAAGGGTTGCCAAAGATGTGCCAGTGTTTGCCACTGGCGCCCCTCTACGCCCAGGTCTCAAGTGCGCGTGCGATTCAAACATCAGTTATACTAGAGACAGCTTTACTTGATATCAAACGAGTGGAAGGGGTTTTGAATAGAATGAACATTGCAACCATTGGAACAGGTGTGATTGTGGAAAGCTTCTTGCAAGCGATTGAACAGCTTGACGGCGCTTCTTGTCATGCCGTCTATTCAAGAAAGGAAGCAACGGCAAAGAAGCTCGCAGACCAATTTGATGTAAAAACGACTTATACAGATTTAACGGCTATGCTAGAAGATCCAAACATTGAAGCTGTTTATATTGCATCACCGAATCGATTACATAGCGAGCATGCGACGGCTGCATTAAGAAACGGAAAACATGTGATTTGCGAAAAGCCTTTCACCTCTAATGTCAAAGAGCTGGAAGCCTTAATCGCACTCGCAAAGGAAAAGCAGCTTCTCCTCTTTGAAGCCATTACGACCGTTCATATGCCAAACTATCATTTAATCAAAAAGCACCTTCATCAATTAGGTAAAATCAAACTGGTTCAATGCAACTATAGTCAATATTCAAGCAAATATAATCAGCTGCTAGCCGGCGAAACGCCAAATGTCTTTAACCCTGAATTTTCAGGAGGAGCATTGATGGATATTAATATTTATAATGTCCATTTCATCATGAATCTCTTCGGATCACCGGAGCAGGTTCGCTACCAGGCAAACCGTCACCTAAATGGCATCGATACATCTGGTGTTTTGACTTTCACCTACAATGATTTCATTGCGACAAGTGTCGGCAGTAAGGATACAAGCAGCATGAATTTTGCATTGATTCAAGGAGAAAAGGGCTTCATTCATGTGAAAAATGGAGCGAATGGCTGTGAGGAAGTGCTGCTTCACGTGAATGACCAGGTGATATCACTCAATACACAAACAAATTCAAACCGCCTATTTTATGAAGCAGAGGCTTTTCAACACATCATTGAAACAAATAATCATGAACAGTGCTATGCATGGCTCGATGAAAGTCTCTCCGTCATGAAAGTCCTTGATGCTGCAAGAAAAGATGCCGGTATTGTTTTCCCAGCAGATCAATTTTAATGAAAAAAACCGCCTTCTTATGAGAGGGCGGTTTTGACGATTAAATACTCTTTGAATAGGCAACAAGGCGCTGAGACATGTGGTTCACTTCATCGACTGCAGCATTTACTTGCTCTGTTAAAGCAGCCTGTGTTTGCGTAAGAGCTGTCATGTTCGAAATATTTTCAAGAATTTCATCAATTTGCGTTTTCATTTCCGTTAAACTAGATTCGATATTCTCCGTTGCATTGGCACTATGAAGCGCCAGCTTACGCACTTCATCTGCGACGACTGAGAATCCGCGTCCTTGCTCACCAGCTCTAGCTGCTTCGATCGCAGCATTCAAACCAAGTAGGTTCGTTTGGTTCGCCACTTCTTTGATCAAGTCAGAAATGTTTTTCGTCTCATCTGCACTGTTTTTCGCTAGATTTGCGGCAGACGTTGACTTCTCTTGAGCTACAGCAAGTTCCTGTGCTTGGTTTGTAACAGAGCTAATGCCCGATACCATCTCACTAATAGAACTTGAAAGCTGTTCTACCTGAGAAGCCATTTCATTGGCTGTTTTCTCTTTATTTTTTTCTAACGTGATATCACGAATGGTTCCTGCAACACGAAGAGGTACACCCTTCTCATCACGAATGGTTTCACCACCGGCATGATACCAACGATAATCGCCATTTTTACTCTGCAATCTATAATCAATGTCAAATGGCGTGCGCCCAGAGTGGTCATTTAAATGATCCGCAAAGGCTTGCAAAGCCATTTCTTGATCCTCAGGATGCAAACGATCGCTCCAGCTGCTCAAAACGTTCGGGAAATCTTTTTCATCTGTGAAGCCAAGCGTTTTTCTAAACTGTGGAGACCACCAGAATTCGTTGTGTGGATTAACTGAATCGCCAGCCTCTACGACCATATCCCAAGGAGCTTCCACAAGCGCACGGTTGATCAAATCATATCTCGTCACGAATGCTTGCAGTTCTTCTTCTTTCAATTTCTGATCATGAATATCAAAAAGAGCTCCCGCCACACGAAGAGGGACACCATTTCGATCACGAATGGTCGTGCCAGTTGCTTTGAACCAGCGATAATCTCCGTTTTTCAATTTCAAGCGATATTCGATATCATATGGTGTACGTCCCGAATGATCCAATAAATGCGAAGAGAATGCATTTAAGGTATATTCTTGTTCATCTGGATGGATTCGAGATGCCCAGCTGTCTAAAACATTTGGAAAATCGTGCTCATTTTGAAAGCCGAGCATTTTGCGGAAATCATCCGTCCATGTGAATTCATTTTTTGGATTGACCGGATCTCCAGCGATAACGACCATATCCCATAAACCAACTTGAATGGCTTTTGTCACCAAATTCATCCGCATTTGAATATCTTCATTTACTTCCTGCATCTTTTGCAAAGCTTCATTTATTTGGGCTACTGCTTCAATCGTTTGACTTGAAGAGAATGCAGCAGTATCTATTCGTGCTGAAAGGTCTCCCTTGTCAATTCGTTCTACTAATCGACTGCTTTCCTTTAAAAGGGTTCCCGCTGACGAATCATTTGCTTTTCTCATAAACATCTTTCATAACTCCTTTCATTCCTTCATGCTTTTTTGAAATATTTTACAGTTATAAACAATTCTTTATTAGGACTTTAGTAATACAAAAGATATATCGACAAAAACTGAAAATTGTTTATGTCAGAATGAAGGCAAATGTTCATTTTTTCACGAAATTTCAGATTTTGGGGATGGGTCATGGAAAGGATTTATGGAAGAAAACGGCTCATTTGATAGAATCAACCGCCGTTTTTGTCTGAAAAATCTCTTTTTTTATATTGACACTGACGTCGCGAAAAAAGAAAATGGAACATAAGCATTTTTAAAAAAGGAGAACGTCATGAGCGCGAATCAGGAACAACAAGAATTAAAAAAGCTTTTATCACCGCGTCACATTCGCATGATTGCATTGGGCGGGGTCATTGGTACAGGAATCTTTAAGGGAAGTGCCGATACAATCGGTTTAGCAGGTCCTGGGGTCATCTTTTCCTATGTATTTGCCGGATTATTATTGCTCATCGTGATGGCAGCCTTAGCTGAAATGGCGATTGTCTATCCGGGAAATAACCTTCGCGACCTGATACAGATTGCGCTTGGTCAACGTTTTTCATTTGTTGTCGGCTGGGTTTACTGTTTCATGTGGCTCACTGTGTGTGTCATCGAGATTATTGCGGCAGGCAGCCTGCTTCAATACTGGTTACCGAACGTGCCGCTATGGTCACTATGTTTACTCTGCTCACTCTTAGTCATCGGAATTAACTTAAATAATGTAAAATACTTTGGTGAAATTGAGTTTTGGTTCGCTGGAATGAAGATTTTCGTTATTATTGTGTTTATTATTCTTGGTGCAGCCCTATTATTTGGGATCATTCCGAACGAACAAAGCACATCTGCACTCACCAACTATCAAAACTTCGTCCCGAACGGATGGGGTGCGATCTTTGCCTCTTTATTAGTTGTTATTTTCTCTTACGGGGGCTCTGAATTGATCGGGCTGACCATTACAGAAACAAAGGATGCCGAAAAGGTCTTGCCTGGTGTTGTTAAAAGTATGATGTGGCGTATTATCTTATTTTACACTTTGCCGATTTTGATCATCTGTGGACTCATTCCTTGGAATCAAATTGATCCAAATAACAGCCCATTTGTTCAAGTCTTTTCAGCAGCCGGTATGCAAGGCGCCTCTCACTTCATTAATTTCGTATTGATTACAGCCGTTCTATCGGCGGCCAATTCTGGCATTTATGGAACGACGAGAATGATGCATTCTCTCTCTAAATCAGATGGCGGTCCGAAAAAACTGGCACAGGTCAATAAAAGAGGCGTACCCATTTTGAGTTTATGGGTGACCGTTCTGTTTCTTCTCATCGGAACATTCTTTGCTTACTTATATCCAGAGCAAATCTTCAGTTATATGCTGGCTATTCCTGGTTTTGCTGTTTCACTCATTTGGATTAGCATTTGCATGGCACATCTGAAACTTCGCCCGAAATATCCACAGGAGCCGTATTTCAAGGTGTGGCTGTTTCCGTATTTGACTTTATTTGCAGGTCTTGTACTAAGTGTGAGTTTTGTGATGTTTCTATTCAGACAAGAAAACTTGCCTAGCTCAATTATCAGCATTGGTTTCTTAATCGCAGCCATCATTGCTTCATTCTTAATGAAAAAGAAGGCTTAAACGCTAAAACCCGCCATTGAGGCGGGGTTTTTTCATGAGCTGCTGTCTTCTGTCACTTCAAAATCAATCGACGCTTTCGGGATGCCGTTGATGATGATTGTTAATGTATGGATTCCTTCATAGTGTTTTCTTGTCGTCATATTTTGAAAAGACTGCGTCCTGACGAATTCTCTATGTAACGCTGAGCCTGTTTCAAACTCTGTGATTTTAAATACCTTTTGATTGCGGGTCCCCCGAGCTTTGACGTAGTCTATGGCATACTCTACACGCAGCTTTAGCGGCTTATCGGCTTGAAGAGTAAAATGAAAAGTCATTTTCTCACCGATCCGAATAGGGTCTTGTACGATCTTCAAATCCGTTATTTGAACGGATGGATCGTCACCATAACCAAACAACGCCATAATATCTGGATCTCCTTTTTTGAGTAAAGTACGGGATGCATGTTTGACAATCCAGTTCGTATGTTTGTTGGTTCCATACCAGTTTTGAACCGTCTGCTTCATCAGGTCTGGCTGTATTGCAGAGATATCATTTAGATGATTCGCTACACTTTTTTGCACATACCGCGACGGGTCTGCCTTCAAGTTTTCCAAAATGGGCAGCGTGACCGAAGGATTCTTTTTAAGTGAAGGAACAGATAAGCCCCATGGCAGACGCGGTCTACAGCCTTCACTAGCCAGCCTCCGTATGTGCTCATTTTGATCCTGAGACCATACGAGCATTCGCGCCAGCATTTTGTCTTGATCTTGAATCAGAAATGGCCGAACGGCAAATTCTGAAGTGGAAAAGGATGTGAAGAATTCGAGCGCCTTGATCGAGAGGTCCCAGTGTGCAAGGCCGTACGTCTCGACGTAGTCTGGAAATACGAGCGCACTAAGCCCTGAAAAATGCGGGGCTGCCTGACGCAGTACCTCAATTGCCTGCTCATAATCCTCTGGTAGACAGGCATGCATCGATTCAGTGACTCGTCTCATCCGCCCTTTTAACTCAAGCTGCTGCCAATCCTCTTGAAATACGAGCCGCTTGAATGGCTCAACATCAAATACAGTTGAAGACTGTGCAAGTTTCTCTGCTAATTCTTTTATAAATAATTCATTGTACACATGTTTTAATGGTTCGATCGTGTCCACCTCCCACATTTCAATATCATTATTTTACCCCAATCTGAAAAAAGTGGTATTAAAAACAGCCCGACTCAAAAGAATCAGACTGCTTGTTCGCTATATAAACATATTAATGATCATAATAAATGCAATCGCACTAACGGAAATGATCGTCTCCATAGCCGTCCATGTCAAAAACGTCTCTTTAATGGTCATACCAAAATACTCCTTGATCAGCCAAAAACCAGAGTCATTGACGTGAGATAAAATTAATGAACCCGCTCCTGTTGCTAACACAAGCAGCTCCCTGCTCACATCCGGCATTGTTGCAGCAATTGGGGCTACAATACCTGCTGCCGTCATCATGGATACCGTCGCAGATCCTGTTGCCACACGAATCACCGCAGCAATCAGCCAGCTAAGCAAAATCGGTGAAATCGGCGAGTGTTTGGCTACATCTGCAATATAATCACCAACACCCGAATCAATGAGCACATTATTGAAAGCTCCGCCTGCTCCAATGACTAGCAAGATGGAAGCGATTGGACCTAAGCACTCGTTGCTAAATGAAAGCACCCGGTCACGGCTCATCCCTTGCATAAAGCCAAGGCTGAAGAAAGAATAAACCGTTGCAATCAGCAGTGCTGTAATTGGATCTCCGATGTACTTGAATACCTGGAACCACATATTGTCCTCTGGTAAGATAATGTCCGCCAGTGTGGCAAGAAGCATCAGAATCACCGGCACCAATATGGTAAACATCGTATTCGCAAAGCCGGGTAGCCTTCGATCTTCATTTCGTTCAGTGAATTGCTTTCTCAGCATCTCCGGAACTGGTTTATGTATCCGTTTTCCAATCCACTTTCCATACAACGGTCCAGCAATAATCGCTGTTGGCAACCCCACAATAATAGAGAAGAAAATGGTTTTCCCCACGTTGGCATGATAGATGCCAACGGCTGCCATTGCCGCTGGATGAGGCGGGACTAGCCCATGCACGACAGACAGGCCAGCGATTAACGAGAGCCCAATTGTTACGAGCGAGATGCCTGTTTCAATGGCAATTGTAAAAAGTAAAGGAATGAGAAGAACGAAACCGACCTGGAAAAAGACAGGTATCCCCACGATAAAGGCAACAAACATCATTGCCCAATGCACATTCTTCGTCCCAAACCGGCCGATTAAAGTTTGAGCTATTCGCTCTGCTCCCCCTGATTCAGCCATCATTTTCCCAAGCATGGTACCAAGCGCTAGAACAATGGCCAGCAATGATAACGTATTGCCTAATCCCGTTTTAATCGATTGAATGATTTCCTGCAAATCCATCCCCGTTGCAAAGCCCACTAGCATCGAAGTAATAATTAAGCTCACAAATGGATTCAACTTAACGACTGTAATGAGAATGAGTAAAAGGACAATCGCCGCAATCACGATGAATAAAAGCATGTTCTCCCACCTTTTCCCTGATGTTTAACGATTTTGTTTTAATTGCAGCGCACTAATGACATCAAATTCATCCTTCAGTTTGTCGTAGAGGTGCTCATATAAATAAAACAGCTCTATGTAAGTTTCATTGTTCTTCATATTAGGTTCATGACGAGCAGAGATCCGAATCCACTCTTGAACCTCTTCTATCTCTTCCATATGACCTAAACTATAAAGTGCAAGGACAGCCGCCCCAAGTGCTGACGCCTCGTAGCTTTCTGGAACAAGCACTTCTCTACCCATCGTATCCGCTAAAATTTGCCGCCACAGGGGAGATCGTGCAAATCCGCCCGAAGCTCTGACATCCTTTGCTGAACCGGTTAAATCCCTTAAGGCAACACCGATCGAGAAAACACTCATAATGACGCCTTCTAACACCGCTCTAATAAAATGCTCCCGCTTATGCTGAAGACCGATGCCAAAGAAGGTGCCTCTCGCATTTGGATTCCAATAAGGTGCCCGCTCACCTGATAAAAATGGCAGAAACAGCAAACCCTCAGAACCAGCTGGAACCTTTTCCGCGATATCCATCATCAGATCGTAAGGGTCCACACCTAGACGCTTTGCTACCTCCACCTCAGACGACCCGAATTCATCCTTCAGCCATCTCAGCATGATCCCGCCATTATTGGTCGGTCCTCCTACAACCCAATGCTTATCTGTCAGGGCATAGCAGAACGTTCTTGATTGCTCATCTGTAATTGGTTTGTCTACAACCGTACGGACCGCACCGCTTGTCCCAATCGTAACAGCCACCTCTCCTTGACCAATCGCGCCCACACCTAAATTCGCTAGAACGCCATCATTCGCACCAATGACAAATGGTGTATCTTCTTTAATGCCCATGCGCAATGCAATCTCTGGCTGAAGTCCTCTCAGTTGATACGTCGTTGGGACAAGTTCAGATAGTTGACTGGCTTCAATTCCAGCAATACGAAGCGCCTTCTCATCCCATTGAAGCGTTTCCAAATGGAACAGCCCCGTTGCTGAAGCGATTGAATAATCGACGACATACTGACCGAAAAAATGATAAAGAATATATTCTTTGATCGAAATATATTTTGCTGCCTTCTTAAAGACATCCGGTGCCATTTCTTTCATCCAACGTATTTTTGAAAGCGGTGACATTGGATGGATCGGTGTACCTGTCCTTTTATAAATGTGGAAGCCATCCATATTTGATTTGATTCGTTTCGCTTGTTCTGCACTTCTGTTATCTGCCCAAATGATACTGTTCGTTAGCGCCTTTCCATCCTGATCCATCACAATTAAGGAATGCATCGCTGTACTTATCCCGATGCCTATAAGATTTTCTTCATCAAATGCTGCTTTCGTCAATGCACCTCTTACACTCGCAATGACGGCTTCTAATATCTTTTCAGGATCCTGCTCAACCCATGCTGG
The DNA here is from genome assembly GCF_038601465.1 of Bacillus sp. FSL R7-0672. Classification (NCBI taxonomy): domain Bacteria; kingdom Bacillati; phylum Bacillota; class Bacilli; order Caryophanales; family Bacillaceae; genus Bacillus; species Bacillus sp. FSL R7-0672. Next base: position 3,578,417 of record NZ_CP152010.1, read on the forward strand.
CTGGGGCTGAATGAGCTCATAAGGAACTGAATGCTTCGCTAATACCTTCCCCTTAGGTCCAAACAGAACCGTCTTTGTACTTGTTGTTCCAATATCCAAACCAATTACCGCCTGGTTTCCCTTCATCTGTATCACGCCCAATCATTGATTTGAAGTCACATATGTAGTTTTTGAATTGCCTGTTAAATCCCATTATAAAAATAATTTTTTCGACATTCAACGACCGAAAAGAAAATAATTTTCACTAAAAAGCTCACAAACGTTACCACATCAGCATTTTTCATTATCAGAAAAATTTATTTTCGGAATCATCACACCCTTTTTTGTGAAATGGTTTCTCGCATTTGCTTTAAATTTGTTATTGTTTCCTGCTGCCTTAAGTGAGCAAGTGCAAAATATAGAACGTCAATGACCGTCAGCTGAGCAAGTCTTGCGGACATCGCTTCTGTTCGAAAAGCCGTTTCTTGTGTCGCAGTATACAACGTGACATCTGCAAGCTGACTCAATGGTGAGCGCTGATAGCTTGTAATACCGATGGTTTTTGCCCCTTTTCCCTTTGCTGTTTTCATCGCATCGAGCAAATCTTTATTTCGTCCAGAATGAGAGATACCGATCACTGTACTGTGCTGATCAAGAAGACCAGCAGACATCGCTTGAAAGTGAGAATCTGTGTGAACAATACAGTTGATGCCTGTCCTCATAAATTTATGAAAAGCGTCAGTCGCAATGAGGCCAGACCCACCACTTCCATAAAACTCTAAGCGTTTTGCTTCATGAATGATTTGTATGGCCTTTTCTACATCCTCTGGATTCAACAATTGAAAGCTATCCTTTAAAGCGGATATATTCGTCTGAAAAACCTTTTGCATAAAAATAGCCATATCATCATCAAGACTCATTTCTTCATCTACATAATTAGGCTTTGTTTGGTCTATTTCCTGGGCAATAGCAATCTTCAAATCTTGAAAGCCCTCAAATCCAAGCCTTTTACAAAGACGAAAAATCGTTGCCTCTGAGCTTGCAGTTTTTTTCGCAAGCTCGACAATAGATAAATGGATGATGTCGCGGGGCTCACTCGTAATATGCTCTGCAATTCCTTTCAGCTTTGGCGGCAATCCTCTGCTTGCTGCTCGTATTTTTTCAATACTACTTAAACTAACAGAAGCCAATTGACTTCACTCCTCCCTTATTCATGTGAACGCATACATTTCCTCATGTTCCCATCTTATAAAAAAGAAGCCTGTTTGCACAGACTTCTTTTTTAAGCATTCATTGTTTTGATCAATAAATCAAAGAAAGCGTCAGCATCTACATCCATACACACTTGAACGTTGCGCTCTTTCTCCCATTGATGCTGAAAATCACAGATCATCTGTCCATCACAAAACTCACTCTTCGTCTCGACGTCCACATGAAAAGCCTGTGTGCTCACGAGCTGCTTGTCAATGGCAAGACTTACAGCAAGCGGATCATGCATGGCACACGCCCACACACCATTTCGTTCAAAATAGCGCTGGCAGTAAATGCTTGTACTCTCTCTAATATAATGGGCCAACGTTTCATTCTGAATTACATCAATTCTTTCATCCGTAAGCAAGACCTGTCTCGTGACATCTAATCCTACTTGAGTCAATGAAGGGAACCCTGCATCCAGCACTAACTTCGCCGCTTCTGGGTCTGCATATGTATTAAATTCCGCTACCGGCGTGACATTCCCCTGACCCTGCACGACACCACCCATAAAAATGACTTCTTTCACATGATGAATCAGCTCAGGACACTTTTTCACTGCAAGGGCTAAATTCGTTAAAGGTCCTGTCAACACAAGCGTAACCTGCTTCGAATACTGCATCACTTGGTCGATGATAAAATCAGACGCAAAACCAGCATCTGCTTTCTTCTTAGGCTGAGCATCCTTTAAAGCACCGCCAATCCCATCCTCGCCGTGCACCCGATGTTCATAATGGGGCGCTCTTAAAAGAGGAGTTGCTGAACCTTTGATGACAGGAATATTATCTGCCTCAACCAGCTCAAGCACTTTACACGTATTCAATGTAGCCGCATCGACAGACACATTCCCACATACCGTTGTAATGCTCAACATATCAAACTGCTGACTTTTCACCGCCAGCAAAATCCCAATCGCATCATCGATTCCAGTATCTACGTCCAAGATCAATTTCTTTTTATTTGCCATGATTGAAATCTCTCCCTTATTTGAAAGTGTTGTTAGAGGAATGATAGCATATTCCTTTTTCAACGATTTAGGGAATATTAGCAGGTTGATCTTATTACTCTTTTTCTCCAATGTCTTTCAGATATTGTTCGCGTTCTTTTTCGGTGAAGCTTTTAAGATAATCCTCTTTAACTTTAGGTTCATCTTTATATTCATCCCAGTCTATAAAGCGATCTGATAAATCCTCTGAATAACTCATCGGACCTACTTTTTTAGATCTAAACTGTAATGAAGCAGAAAAATTAAATCTCTCTGGTTCATCATTCACGTATCCATTTATAACAATATCCCCCATAGGATTGATGGTCACCTTTTTTTCAAACGTTATAGTTTTAATAAAATTATGAATATCCATTTTATGTAGATCTTCTTCGATTTTTGGCTTCATCTTTTCTGCGAACTCTTCAGCTTTTTCTTGATCGCTCATCTCTTCCACTACATCATCTGACAGACTCTGTTGAATGCACTCTACAATGAACACAGTTACCGAGACGATGACGACCACAATTATAATAGAAAGTTTCAATGTATTTCTCATAAAGACAAAACTCCTTAATGAACTTTAACCCAAATAAAAACAGGTAAACTAGTACCTGTTTTACTCTATTTCTCCAATGTCCTTTAGATATTGCTCTCGTTCTTTTTCAGAGAGTCTATTAAGGTAGTTTTCTTTTATCTCAGGCTCATCTTTATATTTATTCCAGTCTTTAAAACGATATGACAACTCTGGGGAAAAGCTCATAGAACCAATTTCGTTAGATTTATGCATTAAGGATGCTGAGAAATAAAATTTTTCAGCATCATCATTTATATAACCATCAACTGTTACATATCCCATTGGACTAATGGATACCTTTTTTTTGAATGTTATTTTTTCTATAAAATGATGGATATCTTTTTTATGTAATCTTTCTTCGATTTTTGGTTTCATCTTCTCTGCAAACTCTTCTGCTTTTTCTTGATCATTTTTCTCTTTCACAACAGTTTCCCCTCCTGAATCATTCGATTTTTCTTTCTTATCTTGTTGGATAATAAGAGAAACTATTAGAATAATAACGATAGTAAATAATATAATCACAACTTTGATTGTGTTTTTCATTAGATAAATCCACCTTTGTTAATCTAGAGGATTTTAATCCTCTTTTTATAGATATCTATCATACAATATCATATAATATATAAGATAAATATTACAGGAGTGACAATTTTGTCTAAAAAAGTAGCCCAAAACGAACTTTCTGCTAAAGACTATAATCTTATTTCCAATGCGGCTTATAAAATAGATTACTATAGAATTTCTAGTGAAATAGACATTAGTAAAAATAAGACCATGTATGTCATTGATTATAAAGAAACAACTAAAGGTCTTAATGCACTAACTATCGTTTCCGAAGAAGATTTTGATCGCTCCGATGGCGGAAGAGACCTCACCAAAATCAAAAACGCCGTCATCGCCTACCGCGGGTCAGAACCGATTGGCGCTGGCCAATATAAAGATACCATTAAAAAACATGGGAAAAAAGAGTCAGATGATCTTCTTTCTACCATTTTGACGAAGCTGCCTCCTTTTAGTCGGTCGAAGGGTTCACAGGAAGTGACGACTAAGTTGACAACAGGCACAACCGCCTATACAAATGAAATTGTTCAAGATTGGATGGTTTCGGATACAAAGTATCTGATTAAAAATATCCCATTTGAACATGGTGCAGAGAATCAAATGGTTCAAGCGGATCGTTATGCGAAAGAAATACATAAGAAAATGCCGAATGCCAAGATGTATGTGACAGGTCATTCACTCGGCGGGTCGAATGCATCCTATGTTCTTGTCAAAAATGATTTTATTAAAGGCGGGGTCACCTTTGAGAATCCGAATATTTACCCCAATTTATCGGATGGCCTCCAAGCCAAAGCATTAAAAGGTGATTACCGCAGTAGATTAACAGAATATATCAATCTCAATGACGGGCTTTCTCTTTTAAATCGACATACGACAGAAATCGGTCGTGTGAAAGTGATGTATGATGCCGCTTTACCTGAAGGCGTCGATTACTCCGAGGACTCCTCCAAAGCCGTCCAATTCATGAAAGATCTCCTCAATCGGGCAATGAGTGTGAATCCTTCACTGGATGCGAATTTATTCCTTGAAGCCCTTGCTGGCAGCCATGGCTTAGATCGGTATGCCTTTTCATCAGATGGCTCCGTTGAAACCATTGATGATATGTTGAGAAAAAACCCTTCTCTCACTGCCGCCATGTTACATCAATTGAGTCAGTCGAATGTTCACCCGCAAAGTGTGGTGGCGATTTTAATCAAGTCGCATGTTCTCATGAACACAGGTCGTAAATTCTCGACATATGCCGAGCACCATATACAGCAAATCATTCGCAAAATCGAGAAACTCGATGACAAAGTGGATCAATCGGTAGAACGAGTTCGTTCGAGATACAAACAAATTGTCGGTTTTGGTTCGTATGACCAGCTGACGGCATCAGATGTGGATGCTGTAATTCGCCACTTAAAAACAGAGGGACTTGAGAATGAGTTCTATTCCGTCAAAGAGTATGATACAGCGATTGATAGCGCGATGAATATAAAAAGGTGGCTGGACTCAATATCAGATGATATGAGCCAGCTAGGGAAAGAATACCATGATGCAGATACAGCCCTGGCAAAGAATATGGGCATTTCTTAAGGAGTACGAGGAATGGAATTTTCAAAGAAACAACCAACAGATGCAGACCGTTTTTTGCAACGAATGACAGATACGCATACATCAAGCTCCGTCTTTTCTCAAACAAACTTTCACACTGAAGACATGACACCAGCAGAGCTGGCTGCTTTGAAAGCAAAGATCAAAGAAGAGCAGAAAACAGCGCTAATCAGAGCCATCCGGCATCAGCTTCAACATGAATTTGCAGAAGACCGCCAAGAAGCGGGAAAAATTTTAGATCTAATTGCTGAACTTCAGAACAAAGTGTATAAACATCAAAAGCGCATCCATACGCATATGTCAGGACAAGCCATTGACGCCTTAACAGAGAAAATCGAGCAAAGACTCAAGTTTTACGAACTGAAAGAAGATGTTCAATCCACCATCGACTCGATTGGCATTTAGATGAACCTTCCGTCTTATGAATCTTTTCCCCATCTCACTCGTATATACTAAAAGAGTGATTGATTTGAAAGGAGATCTGTTTGTGGGATATATTTTGTTATTTTCGGTTGTGATCGGTCTTGTCTTGACCCTCTTGCTCACACCACTCAAGTTGATCGTTAGAAAGAAAGGAACAGAACAGCAGGTTCCGCTTATGTGGATTGCAGGCCTTGCTTTACTGTTCATGGTCGGTATTTTTGTTTTCTATTATATGACCAATTTGGATCGTAACCCTTCATCCCTATGGTTGATTGGACTTGTTGTGACAGCAGCAGGCGCCTTTTTATCAGTTGGGCTGGAGCGTAAGATCAAAGGCGTGCTGTTTCTTATTTTATTACTGCTCGGTGTTTATATGGCGACAGCTTTTCTATTCAATGCGAATGAGAAATTTGATGTCTCCAAAATGGAACAAAAAGTGGAAATCAAAGCGTTTGATGAGACGGAAACACCTGCAAGTGTACCGCCTCAATTTGCTCGGAACAAAATGAAGAAATCGTTCGGACAGGTTCCAAACACAAGCTACTATGAGCTTGGCAGCCTGCAAATCCAGAAGGTCAACGGTGAGTATGTGTACATCGCCCCAGTGGAATTCTCGGATTTCTTTAAATGGATTCGTTCAGGGAGTACGCCGGGTTACTTTACTTTAAGTGCGACCGACTCATCTGCCAATCCAAAGTTTGTGAAAACAGAGATGGTCTACACGCCTTCCTCTTATTTCAACAAAGAAATTGAGCGGCATATTCGCCTTCAATACCCTGATTTGATTTTCTACGGCGACACACAGCTGGAAATCAATGATGATGGAAAGCCTTATTACATTCGCACGTATGGCGATTTTATCTCTGCCCGAAACGGCTTTAAAGCATCAGGCGTGGTCGTTGTTGATGCCAAAACAGGTGCAACGAAGAAATATGCTCTAGATCAAGTACCTGCTTTTATTGATGGTGCTGTTTCACCAGAAGCGGTCAGTCTGCAAAACAGTTATTTCGGAAACTATATTCACGGGTTCTGGAATAGTATGTTTGGAAAGTCAGATGTAAAGCTGCCTTCAGATGAAGGAACAGAAGCCAATGTGAGTCCGGTGTTTGATGCAAAAGGAGATATGTACTACTTCACAGATTTCACAAGTCCGAAAGAGGGCGTTGATTCGATGCTTGGGTATGCCCTGACAAATGCCCGGACAGGAAAAGCGACTTATTATACCGGAAATCTTGAAGCGTCCTACATGGATTCTCAAGGCGCTCTGCAAATTATTGAGAAACGTTTCATCGAAAAGAAATGGAAAGGCCGCATGCCGATTCTCTATAATTTCTATGGAGAAGCCAGCTGGCTCACACCAGTTCTCGATTCAAATGGCTTCCTGCAAAACTACTTTATCGTTTCGGCAGCCAATCCTGAAATCGCTGCGTACGCTTCTACACCAAACGAAGCACTGAGAGCCTATAAGACAGCTCTGCAAAAAGGCGGCGGTACCGTTAACAGTTCCTCTAAGCAGGAAAAGAAAGAAACTACAGGGAAAGTCAAACGAGTCTATAAAGAAAAGACCGGTGATTATACAACCGTCACCTTCCTGCTAGACGATGGGAAAAGCTACACCATGTCATCTGAAAAAGAACCTCTCGTCATTTATTTAAAAGAAGGCGATCAGGTCACCATGAAATACACAGATACGGGTGAAATCTTCCTTCCAGTTGATGAAATCCACATTAAAGGGTTATAAAAAAGATGCTTCTCCTACCCAGGAGAAGCGTCTTTTCTCTCTTTCCTTAACAATTCAACGAGCAATTCTTTATTTTTATTTCCCCCTGTCATCGGTGACTCGACATAGGAAAATTTTCGTTTAAAATCCATTCCTCTCACAGAAATGACAGCCAATTCACCGCCAATGCTGCCTCGTTGGAGGACATATTTAGATAAAACAGAAAGCCCCATTCCATGAATCACAGCCTCTTTAATCGCTTGATTGCTGCTAAACGTCACAAATGTCCGTGCTTTCAGTCCATTTGATTTCAGGACGTGCTGTAAGTATTCCCCGGTACCTGATCCCTCTTCTCTTGTGATCCATGTTTCGTTTTGCAGTTGATCAATCGTGACATCCTTTTTCTTAGCAAAGGGGTGATCTAATGGCGCGACGATATATAGCTCGTCTTCTAGAAAAGTTTCTACAGTCAGTTCTTTGTCATTCGTCTGTCCTTCGATCAAACCGATGTCGACATGGAATAAGCGGACATGACTGGCGATCGCCTCTGTGTTATCAATGACCACCTCAATGTCCACATGCGGATAGAGCTGATGAAACTCTGCCAATATTTGCGGCAGCACGTACTCTCCAATGGTAAAACTCGCCCCGATTGTCAGCTTCCCTCTTGCCAGATGATGATGCTCATAAATATCCTGCTTCGCCTGTTCATATAAACGAATGATTTGTTTTGATCGATGGTACAGCATATCCCCAGTTGGTGTAACAGTTAGTTGCTTTGGCGAACGATTCAGCAGAACGGTCTGGAATTCCTGCTCCAAGTTCTTAATATGAAGACTGACACTTGGCTGAGAAATCCGCAGCTTTTGGGCTGCCTTTGTAAAGTTTTTCTCTTCCACAACTGTCACAAATGTCTTCAGTGCATCATAATACATCGGTCCCTCTCCTATCAGAAATCTTAATCCAAAACCTTTCATATATATATCTTACTAATTCCTTCCCAGTGCGTAAAGAAGCGCTTAACTGAAAACAATTTAATAAAAATATTTACTAATTTTTTTAAAGACTCTATACTAGAAGGAGATATTTTCTATAGGAGGTGCTGATTTGGCAGCTAAAATAAAGGACATTGCTGAAAAAGCTGGATTATCCATTGCGACTGTATCTCGCGTACTGAACCAAGATCCCAACCTATCTGTCACGGATCAAACACGTGAGAAAGTATACGCCGCCGCTGAAGCTTTGTCCTATCAAAAGAAAACTTTCAAACATTCATTAAAAAAAATCGCCTTTCTCTATTGGATGACCGAAAAGGAAGAGCTTGAAGATATTTATTTTAAATCCATTCGTCTAGGCATTGAGGAACTTACGAATACTCGGAGTTTAAATGTCACCGCTTACAATCCATCTGATGGGCTTCACTCCATTGATCCTTCTACAGAAGGGATCATCGCCATCGGCCGATTTAAAACGTCAGAGCTTGACCAATTATATGCGATCACCCAACATATCGTTTTTATTGATACGTCACCAGATGAAGACCGTTTTGATTCAGTAAAGCCAAACCTGAAACGAATTGTTGAAAGGATCATCGATTCTTTTATTGAAAAAGAACACACATCCATTGGATTCGTTGGCGGCACAGACATTGATCTGAATACGAATGTGCATATTCCAGATATTCGCGAAACGACTTTCCGTGAATATATGATGGCTCGCAATGTCCTTGATGAGCAATTGGTCTATGTCGGTCACCATTTCTCAGTAGATGATGGTTATGCGCTGATGATGAAGGCGATTGATGAGCTTGGTGATGACCTGCCCACCGCTTTTTGTGTCGCTAGTGATCCTCTTGCCATCGGCTGTTTACAAGCATTAAATGAGCGCGGATTTTCTCTGCCGAACCGCGTGAGCGTCTTTAGTATCAACGATATTCATGTGTCTCAATATGTGTCACCACCGCTCACCACGTATCATATCCACACGTCTTTACTTTGTGAAACAGCAGTTGATTTACTGTTAGAAAGACTTGTGGACGGCAGAACATTACCGAAAACTGTGCTGATTGCCTCAGAACCTGTCTTTCGAAAAAGTACGATATAAACAACCGGAAGCCCCGTCCAATGTGGAGGGCTTCTTTTCTCTCTACATCAGTAAAAAATTTTACTTAATAAATTTAATAAAATATGTTTACTTTTTTTACTCAAGTTGATATTCTCACATTAAGAAAGCGTTTTCTTATCATCTGTGAAAAAAGAACGAGAGGGGATTACGAATGAAAAAGGGAAAATGGGCGACATTATCAGCAGTCGTTGGGACTGCTGTGCTTCTGCTTTCAGCTTGCGGACCGGGAGATGACAATTCAAGCGGAACACAGCCAGCATCTACAGGTACAAAGACCTTACTAGTGTGGGAGGATGTCAAAAAAACTGAGGGGATTCAAGACGCTGTAAAAGAATTCGAAAAACAACATGATGTGAAAATCAAAGTGGTCGAAAAAGCTTATGCCGACCAAATCGAAGCTCTCCGTCTAGATGGAGCAGCTGGGACAGGTCCAGATGTCATCACGATGCCTCACAATCAAATTGGATCAGCTGTCACTGAGGGGCTATTACAAGAAATCAAGCCAGATCAAAAAGTGATCGACTCCTTCACAGACGAATCGATTCAATCACAAACGGTAGATGGCAAGCTGTATGGTCTGCCAAAATCCGTTGAAACCACTGTCCTTTTTTATAACAAAGATCTTGTCAAAAAGGCACCAACGACACTTGATGGCTGGTATGATCTTTCGAAAAAGCTGACAAAAGACGGAAAGTACGGTTTTGTTGCGAAATGGGATGAAATTTACTATGCGCAAAGTGTTTTAGGGGGATCTGGGGGCTATATTTTCAAGCAGAAAAGCGATGGCTCTTATGATGTTAATGACATTGGTTTGAACAACGATGGCGCCATCCAAGGCGGAGAATACATTCAAAAATTCTTTAGCGAAGGTCTTTTCCCGAAAGGCATCATTGGTGAACAAGGAATCAATGTCCTCAACTCCTTATTTACAGAGAAAAAAGCAGCAGCTGTCATTTCTGGTCCTTGGTCATTTGGTCCATATAAAGAGGCGGGTATTGACTATGGTGTGGCCGAGTTGCCAACACTCCCTAACGGAAAACATATGAGCTCATTCTTAGGTGTAAAAGGCTACAACGTCTCCTCTTATTCTAAAAATAAAGAACTTGCTGAGAAATTTGTTGAATTTATCACGAACGAAAAAAATTCAAAGAAGCGCTTTGAATTAACAGAGGAAATTCCACCAGTGAAAAAACTGATGAAAGATCCAATCATTACGGAAAACGCAAATGCGGATGCTGTTTCTAAACAAACGAAATACGCCACACTGACACCGAACAATCCTGAAATGGAAGAGGTGTGGAAGCCGATTGATAGTGCATTAGGACTGATTGCAACTGGTCGTACAGATGTGAAAAAGGCATTTGATGATGCGGTCAATCAAATCGACTCTCAAATTAAAGCAAATCACTCCAAATAACCATCAAATGCGGGTAGTCTATCAAACTGCCTGTAGTTGATCTAATTTTATATGAAGTAGGTGTTAGACGTGACGGGTAACCTTGAACTAGACCGCACACACACAGTGGAATCAAAGACACACCGGAGACGGGCGCTAATGTTCTCCTTTATACCCGGGATGGGGCAGATATACAACAAACAGTACGGCAAAGGGGCACTTTTTTTCCTGTTCGGCGTCTCTTTTTTGATTGTATTTTATGATTTATTCAATATTGGCTTCTGGGGACTGTTCACACTTGGGACGATGCTGCCTCGTGACAACTCTGTTTTTCTTTTAGCAAAGGGGATTATTGCGCTGTTAACAGCTGGTTTTGGTATCGGCTTTTATGTACTCATGATGCGTGATGCTTTTATGAATGGAAAGAAACGGGATCAAGGGGTTCCACTTCATTCCATCCGTGCTCAATATCATCAGCTCATCGATCAAGGCTTCCCTTACTTAATGAGCACTCCTGCTTTCTTTTTACTTCTATTTTCTGTTGTCTTTCCTATTATGTTCAGCTTTGCGCTTGCCTTTACGAACTATGATTTATATCACTCGCCTCCTGCCAATCTGATCGACTGGGTAGGAATCAAGAACTTTCAAAATATCTTTTCCATTGATATTTGGAGAGACACCTTCATTGATGTACTTGGCTGGACCGTCGTATGGACTTTGGCTGCGTCGACTCTTCAATGTGCCCTCGGCATCTTTTTAGCGGTTCTGCTCAATCAGAAGGATTTAAAGGGAAAACGGTTTTTTAGAACCATTTTGATTCTCCCTTGGGCTGTTCCGGGCTTTGTGACCATTTTGGTGTTTGCTGGACTGTTCAATGATACATTTGGGGCCATTAACAATACACTTTTTGCATCGATAGGGATTGATCCAAAACCATGGCTAACAGATCCATTTTGGAGCAAAATTGCCCTCATTGCGATGCAGACTTGGCTTGGATTTCCTTTCGTTTTCATTATGACAACAGGCGTTTTGCAGGCGATTCCCGAGGATTTATATGAGGCTGCGACCATTGATGGAGCCAATTTTTTTCAGAAATTCCGGTCCATCACGTTACCGCTTGTTCTCTATTCCATTGCACCCATCCTCATCACACAATATACGTTTAACTTTAACAACTTTAATATCATCTACTTATTTAATGGCGGAGGACCGCCTGTTGCGGGGTCAACCGCTGGGGGAACGGACATCTTGGTGTCTTGGATTTATAAACTCACGATGCAGTCCTCTCAATATGCACTCGCTGCGGCTGTCACGATTTTACTTTCAATCTTTGTCATCGCCATTGCACTCTGGCAGTTTAAGAGAACGAATTCATTCAAAGAGGAGGACATGATGTGATATGGGATCAAAACAAAACAAGCTCATTCGCCTGAGCATTACTTATTTTATCCTTTTCATAGCCTCCATTTGTATTCTATATCCACTGCTTTGGACAATCGGTGCTTCCTTTAATCCTGGAAACAGCCTCATGAGTACAAGTATGTTTCCGAAGAATCCAACGTTCAGTCACTTTACCGAGCTCTTCTTCGGCCCGGGAGCACTTTATGCAAAATGGTATTGGAACTCCATGAAGATCAGTATTGCCACAATGTTGTTAACGCTGATTCTTGTTAGTTTTACAGGCTATGCCTTTTCTAGATTCCGTTTCAAAGGACGGAAAAATGGGCTGATGCTCTTTTTACTGCTGCAAATGATTCCTCAATTTTCAGCGCTGATTGCGATTTTCGTTTTGGCTCAAATGCTTGGATTGATTAACAGCCATCTTGCACTGATTTTGATTTATGCAGGCGGACAAATTCCGATGAATACGTATTTAATGAAAGGCTATCTTGATGCGATTCCGAAGGATCTCGACGAATCAGCCAGAATGGACGGCGCAGGGCATTTCCGGATTTTCATCCAAATTATTATGCCGCTTGCTAAGCCCATTTTAGCGGTTGTCGCCATCAACTCGTTTACAGGACCACTGGGTGATTTCATCATCTCCAGTGTCATTGTCCGCTCACCCGAAATGTATACACTCCCGATCGGTCTGTACAATCTTGTGTCAGACAAAATGGGGGCCAGCTACACGACTTTTGCAGCCGGAGCTTTACTCATTGCGATTCCAGTCGCTTTATTGTTTCTTGTGTTACAAAGACAATTTGTGTCCGGCCTCACACAAGGCGGGACAAAAGGATAAGGGGAGATTTGATGAAGAAATGGATGCTCGTCACGGTTGTCGTTTTCTTTTTGATGGGATTAGGGATTTTACCTGAAGCAAAAGCGGATGCGATTTCAGTTCAGCCGATCAATGGACTGCAAGGTGATTTCATTAAAGGAGCCGATATCTCCATGCTTGCGGAAGTGGAGAGAAGCGGCGGCAGATACTTCGACCAAAATGGAAAACAGGTGGACCCGCTCAAGCTATTAAAGGAAAAAGGCGTCAACTATGTGCGCATTAGACTGTGGAACCACCCATACGACAACCAAGGCCGTGCCTATAATGGCGGGACAAACGATCTCAATACAGCCATCGCTTTATCGAAACGCGCAAAAGCACAAAATATGAAAGTGCTGCTTGATTTTCACTACAGTGATTTCTGGACCGATCCTGGTAAACAGTTCAAACCGAAAGCTTGGGCATCTCTTTCACAAAACGATTTAGTAAAAGCGGTTGGCACTTACACAGGGGATGTACTCAAAGCGATGAGAGCACAAAATGCTTTGCCGAACATGGTACAGGTCGGAAACGAATTGAACTCAGGCATGCTGTGGCCGAACGGCAAAAGCTGGGGTGAAGGCGGCGGTGAATTTGACCGGCTTGCCGCTTTGCTAAAGGCGGGCACAAATGCTGTTCGCTCTGTCGATTCGAATATCAACATCATGCTTCACCTTGCCCATGGTGGGGACAATGGTGCATCCCGCTGGTGGTTTGATGAAATCACCAAACGAGGTGTCTCGTTCGATACGATCGGTTTATCTTACTACCCGTATTGGGATGGCGGATTTAGCGGTCTTACTAACAATATGAATGACATTAGCGCTCGCTATCACAAAGACGTCATCGTGGTAGAAACCGCATACGGTTTTACAACAGCAAATGGCGACAACCTAGAAAACTCATTTAACCAAGACTCAGTCAAAACTGCCGGTTATCCCGCTTCACCTCAAGGTCAGGCATCTTTTATACGAGATCTATCAGAAAAAATTTCACAAGTGAAAAACAATCGCGGGAAAGGGTTCTTTTATTGGGAGCCACTTTGGATTCCAGCGAAAGGCGCTCCGTGGTCTAGTCAATACGGGCTGGCTTATATCCAAACAACCGGTACAGTCGGAAATGCTTGGGAAAATCAAGCGATGTTTGATTTCAACGGAAAAGCACTGCCTTCTCTAGACGTATTTAAACAAATGACACCGTAATTAATAGGATAGGACGTGACAAAATGGGAAAGCGTTACCCACTCGTTCACCCAAATGTGAAAGGCTTTTTGCATGGTGGCGATTATAATCCAGATCAATGGCTTCATATGCCGGAGATCATTGACGAAGATTTTCGATTAATGAAGCTTGCACACTGTCAAACATTCTCCATCAACATTTTCGCATGGAGTAAGCTAGAGCCAAAAGAAGGTCAGTATGATTTTACATGGCTGGATGACATCATGGACCGTTTGGCAGCGCAGGGGGCACACGCCATTCTTGCCACGCCAAGCGGGGCAAGGCCTGCATGGCTCTCGCAAACATATCCTGAGGTATTGCGCGTCGAAGCGAACCGTCAGCGTAATTTACATGGACTGCGCCATAATCATTGCTTCACCTCACCAGTTTATCGAGAAAAAACGAATACACTCAATCGTTTGCTCGCTGAACGCTACAAGGATCACCCAGCACTGATCATGTGGCACATTTCGAATGAGTACGGCGGCGAATGTCATTGTGATCTCTGCCAAGAAGCATTTCAAGGCTATTTGAAAGACAAGTACAATCATGACCTTGAAGCTTTGAATCAAGCATGGTGGACGGGGTTTTGGAGCCACACGTATAGTGATTGGTCACAAATCGAGTCACCTGCACCGCACGGGGAGCACATGATCCACGGAATGAACCTAGACTGGAAGCGCTTTGTCACATCGCAAACGATCAATTTTTATCAAAATGAAATTGAACCGCTGCGAGAATTGACACCTCATATTCCAGTGACCACCAACTTTATGGGCGACTACCCACATATGCGCCCATTTCTTGGACTGGATTATCATCAATTTGCAAAAGAAGTCGACGTGATTTCATGGGATAGCTATCCAGCATGGCATAGCGGCAGGGAAACAACCGCTGAATTAGCGTCAAACGTTGCCTTCGTTCACGACTTATATCGTTCATTAAAGGACGGTCAGCCATTTCTCGTGATGGAAAGCACGCCTAGCCTCGTGAATTGGCATGATGTGAATAAAGTCAAACATCAAGGAATGGCTCATCTGTCTGCTATGCAGGCGATTGCCCACGGATCAGACTCAGTGCTGTATTTCCAGTGGAGACAGGGTCGAGGTGCCTCTGAGAAATTCCACGGCGCAGTTGTGGATCATTCAGGACATGAACATACACGTGTATTTCAAGAAGTGGCTGATCTAGGGAAACAACTAAAGCAGCTGCAGCCGGTTGCGGGCACATCCGTTCAACCAGAAGTCGCCATCATATACGATTGGGAAAACCACTGGGCCATTGATGATGCACAAGGCTTAAATAATACAAACAAACGCTATGTAGAAGCTTGTCAAACTCACTATCGAAGCTTTTGGAAAAAAGGCATTCCTGTTGACATTGTAGGCATGGAAAAGGATTTCTCATCCTATCGTGTGCTCGTTGGTCCAATGCTCTACATGATCAAACCAGGCGTGGCAGAAAAGATCGAAGCATTTGTCAAAGAGGGCGGCATTTTTGTGGCAACGTACTGGAGCGGCATGGTCGATGAAAACGACCTCTGTTTCCTCGGCGGTTTCCCCGGTCCTCTCCGCCATGTACTTGGCATTTGGGCTGAGGAAATCAACACATTGATGCCAGATGAACATGTATTAATGACCACAGGAAATGGACGCACCTACCATGTCGGGCAATATTGCGAATCCATACATCCTGAAACGGCCTCTGTGTTAGGACATTTTGAGAACGGCTGCTACGAAGGACAGCCAGCCCTGACTGTCCATCCTTTTGGAGATGGAAAAGCATACTATATGGCTTCCGAAAATGAGCAGATTTTTTATGATGAGTTTTACGAGGAACTCATCGCAGAAATGGATATACAGCCCGTCCTATCAGCGGTGATTCCAGAGGGAATCAGTGTACAAAAACGAACAGATGGCACTCAGGAATATGTGTTTATGATGAATTTTACAGAAGAGCAGCAGAACATATCACTAGATTCAGCGGAAAGCTATGAAAATATGCTGACTGCCGAGCAGGTGCCAGAGAAGCTTCAGCTTGACCCTTACGAGTACGTCATCTTGAAAAAATAATTTAAAAGAAGTGTTCATTCATTGGACGCTTCTTTTTTAATGATCTTAAATACCTATATAAATATATTTATTAGTAGAAATGTATTTGAAGCGTTATATTTTATCTAAATTTTTTGACATGTTTGATACCGCGCCGTGAATGGATTCACCATCCTTTTTTACCATTGTATAGGTATGAAAGCGGTTGCCTAATGCTCATATTTTTGATACTCTTTTTTTCAATGCAGCTGTGGGACTGCATTGTGATAAAAAGAGCTAACAAATGTAAACGGTTTATTGTAGGGGGAGGGTCTTATGTTAACGCTTGTTGGATTGTTGATTATTTTAACGATTGTTGTATTGCTGATTTGGGGGAAAGCAAGTCCAATTGTCGCTATGGTCATGGTGCCTTTAATAGGAGCACTGATTGCGGGATTTGGGATAAATGACATTCAAACCTTTTTTGAAGAAGGAATTATCAAAGTATTGCCGGTGGCGACCATGTTTATCTTCGCCATTTTATTTTTCGGCATTTTACAAGATACAGGGTTCTTTGAACCTGTAATTAAAGCATTAATCAAGCTGACAAAAGGAAATGTTGTCACAGTTGCAATGGGAACTGCTTTAATTGGGATCATTGCTCACTTAGATGGAGCAGGGGCTACAACCTTTTTATTAACTGTACCTGCACTGCTGCCGCTTTATAAAAAATTACATATGAGTCCTTACTTGCTGCTGTTATTAATTGGGACGAGTGCCGGATTAACCAATATGATTCCTTGGGCTGGTCCGACTGGACGGGCAGCAAGCGTCTTGAATATGGATCCATCTGAACTTTGGGTGCCGCTTATTCCTATCCAGCTCATTGGGGTGGTGCTCGTGTTAGGAATGGCGTTCTTTTTAGGAAAGAGGGAAGAAAAACGAATTCGGGTGAAAATTGCTGCAAACGAAGTAGCTGCTGTTCAACTAGAAGGCGCCGATTGGGATCGTGCCATTCAGTCTATTAGCGAAACAGGAGACGCTTCTTTAAAGCGTTATCATCTCATCTGGGTGAACCTTATTCTATTTGTCTGTGTTGTGGTACTTCTCGTGTTAAACGTGATTCCTGCTAGTTATATGTTTATGATTGGCCTGTCACTAGCACTGTTGATTAACTTTCCGAATGTGAATTTACAGATGGAAAGAATCAAGGCGCACGCACCTAGTGCACTGATGATGGCGGCTGTTATTTTCTCCGCAGGTTCATTTTTAGGAATTCTTGAAGGTACAGGGATGCTGAAAGCCATTGCGGTCGACAGTATTCATATTTTACCAGCTTTCTTACTGCCATTTTTACATATTATTGTCGGAATGCTTGGGGTGCCGCTCGATATGCTGACTAGTACAGACGCTTATTATTACGCCCTTTTGCCAATTGTTGAATCCATTACATCTGAGGTTGGTGTACCTGGTACTTCAGCGGCTTATGCCATGATGATTGGGAATATCATCGGAACATTTGTCAGTCCGCTTGCACCTGCTGTTTGGCTCGCTGTAGGCCTAGCAGGGGTCGATATGGGGAAACATATACGCTATTCCTTCTTTTGGATGTGGGGATTCAGTATTATCCTTCTGTTCGTGGCGATGCTGATCGGTATCATTTAAAAAAAGAAAGACATGCGTACAACGACGCATGTCTTTTTCTTTGTATTATGAAGGATATTCATTTGTGTGAATGTCTTCTGTTTTCGGCTTTCTAATAAGAGACATCAATCCAATGATAAACAATAGAACCATTGGAGCAAATGCAAGGCCAACTGTTCCAATCAAAAGAGTCACAGCAGAAACCAAGAAAAGAATACCTGAAATCACGGCACGGCGGTCTGTTTTCAAAAGAACCACACCGACAATCGATAGCACAGCCGCAATTGCGGAAACAACCATGTACTGAGTACCAAATGCATGAACCGAAGCCTGAAGCGTTTCAATTGGCAATGTTTCTCCTTCCTCTTGTAACACTTCATTGATTTGATCATAAACTGATGGACCTATGGAGAGGAATAATGCTCCAATCCCAACACCAATGACATTGAGGACAATACTAATAATCCCCATAATTTTTTCACCTTTACGTCTAATCATGTGTAAACCTCCTAAAAATTTAAATTAACCTGTTTTTACTTCTCGTTTTTGGAAGACAATTAAGGCAATGGCTAAGAAAATAGCCCAATAGATGACTAGGACTATTAGTGAGAATCCTAGAGACATACCTTCGATAAGAGTAACCTGTTCCATAAAGTATTGGGATGGATCGTTTGCAAATAACAAATATTTTGACCAATCAAAGAAGAGCATTAAAATACCTGTAACTGATCCACCCACAATATAAGCTAACACACTAATGGCAATGGAGATAGCTTCACTTCTAAATACTGTAGAAATGGCGAACGAAAGGGTTCCTAAAACGACAAACATTGCACAATGAGCAAGATAATAATAGACCATATTTGCAAACTGCGAACGTTCAATCACTTCACCATTGTGATACACCAAATTCACATAATCAGTGTTAAGTCCAAAGAAAATAGCACCCAATATGAAGGACAAGATAAATAGCACCACAACAAGTAAAAGAGCATACAGCTGTACTGTAATATATTTAGATATTAGGATCTTTAGCCTTGATGGTGGACGAATCAATAATAATTTTATTGTACCATGCTTGTATTCAGCCGACACAATAGTGGAAGCAATAATGATCACAAACACACCTACTAGCTGAAGTAAATTGGCGTTTGTTTTCACATAATCCCATACACTGTGGCTAAACTGATCAGCTGGCGGCAAGTTATGCTTGATTCGATAATCATTGATAGTGATCTCTTTTTCAAGGTTTCTTTTAAAGAAACCATTCTCTGTCTCTTTGAGCTCTTTCTTGTTCTCCGTATTCATCATTTCTAGCTGGGTTTGCCAATCACCTGAAGCTTGATCTTTGTCATTTGTTTTCACTACAAATATCAGTGTAGCAATCATACCTAAAATAAGAAGTCCAACCATAATCCAAGTTCCAATACGATAACTGATCTTCATCCACTCGTTTTGAATGAGGCGAATCATACGTCTGCCTCCTTTTTACCTGTTAAGCTTAAGAACTTATCTTCTAAGGTTTGTTTTTCTATTTTGATTTCGTACAAATGAATGGACGCGCCGCTCAAATGACGAATCAATTCCGGCATTTTCTCTTCTGCCAAGGAGAAGAATAAATACTGCTCCTCTTCTCTTACAGTCGTGCCTTCCTCAAATATACCAATGAGCTTCTGCGCTTCTTCCAGCTCACCAGATGCGACCTTCATTCGATAATTGACCAATTCGTCTTGATTCGTCTCTGCACGCTGATCCTCAATCGCAATCAGCTTGCCTTTTTGGATAATCGCAAAACGATCACACATCAATTCCATTTCTGACATGAGGTGACTTGAAACAATGACAGCTAGCCCTTCTTCCTTTGCAAGCCTTCTCAAGTAATCTCGTATCATGCGAATTCCCTCTGGATCAAGTCCATTGGTCGGCTCATCTAATATCAGCAGTTTCGGTCTATGTATAAGTGCTTGCGCAATACCTAAACGCTGCTTCATTCCTAATGAAAACGTTCGAACACGCTTATGTTTCACGTGCTGTAAGCTGACCAACTCTAGCAGCTCATCAATTCGCCCTTCATCCACTTTCCCATTCATTCTGGCAAAGTGAACAAGATTTTGTCTTGCTGTTAAGTGATTATACATTTCTGGGTTTTCAATAATGGCACCAACATCTTGGATAGCATGCTGATATGAGGATTGAATACTATGACCATTAATCAGAATGTCGCCAGATGTAATAGGAGAAAGACCGACCATCATACGAATGGTTGTTGTTTTCCCTGCGCCATTTGGTCCTAAGAAGCCAAAGACTTCGCCCGCTTGGACAGAAAAGCTCAAGTCTTGAACGATCTTTTTCCCGTGAATATGCCTAGATACATTATGCAGTTCTAAAACGTTCGTCACGTTACCTCTCCTTCTTTGTCTAAGTATCATCTATCATCTATTTCCTGATAAACACCATGATCCGTTAAAAATAGAAGAACACTTCCATATGGTACAGCAATGCCCAAAAGTTGTGAAGGGGATGAGCCAAAATTTAGCGAATCATCTGCCTTTTTTAAGGTAGGGTTAAGAAAACAACAATTTTTTATGTGAAAAGAGGCTTGATTTTTTAAAAATGAACCTTTTTTCAACAGGTATATATGTATGGAATTTTGTTTAAGATTATTCCTTTCACCTATAAATAAAGAAATGAAAAAGAGGCCTCTTACTGACAGCCTCCTTTCATTATTATACCTTTTTCACAAACTCTGATTTTAACTTCATTGCACCAAAGCTAGGAATTTTACAATCAATGTTATGATCGCCTTCCACTAAACGAATGCCTTTGACCTTCGTCCCTATTTTTAAGACGGAAGAAGAACCTTTTACTTTTAAATCTTTAATGACAGAGACCGTATCCCCATCACTTAATAGATTTCCATTCGCATCTTTGACAACAAGCTGCTCCTCTGCGGCTTGTTCTTGTTCAAGTGACCATTCATGCGCACATTCAGGACAAATGAGCAGACTGCCATCCTCATAAGTATACGTTGAACTGCATGAAGGACAATTTGGTAGATTAGACATTTGTGTTTCCTCCAACTTTCTATTTCATTTCATACAATTTTACCACATTTCTATAGAAAGAATGTGATAGAAAAGGAAACATTTTTCATCGTTTACTCATTTCTTCCAATTGATATAGCAGCCGCAATATTTCGAGCGGTTCTCTCTACATGAATAGCCCCATCTCTCATCGCCTCAGAAAGAGAAGTTACACCTGGAACGATACTAAAAAGTGCATCAATGCCATGCTCATGTACGACAGCACTGTCTTTTGAGAGGGAGCCCGCGATAGCAATCACAGGCAGATGATACTGCTTTGCTGCTTTGGCTACACCGATTGGGGTTTTTCCATAAATGGTCTGCTGGTCAATTCGGCCTTCCCCAGTAATGACTAGGTCTGCCTCCTTGATGACATCATCAAACTGAACAGCTTTCAGCACAATATCAATTCCTCGCTGCAAATCGGCGTGTAAAAAGCCTAATAAACTCGCACCAAGTCCTCCTGCCGCTCCTGCCCCCGCTGCATCTTCAAAGGAAACATTGAACTGCTTTTCTGCTATGTGAGCAAAATGAGCTAAATTCTTGTCTAACACTTGAACCATTTCTCCATTTGCACCTTTTTGAGGACCAAATATAGCAGACGCTCCTCTCTCACCCGTTAAAGGATTATCCACATCACAGGCTGCCTCCAGCCGAACGGATTGCAGTCTTGGGTCAAGTCCAGATAGATCAATAGAAGCTAATTGATGAAGGGTTCCACCGCCTGGCGACAGCTCCTGTCCTGCTTGATCAAGAAAAGCCGCACCTAATCCTTGCATCATCCCAACCCCACCATCATTTGTTGCACTTCCGCCAAGCCCAATGATGACATGCTTCGCTCCTTGATCCAGTGCCGCAAGCATTAATTCCCCGGTTCCTCTGGATGTCGTGAGTAACGGATTGCGTTTTTCTTGCGGAACAAGGTGTAACCCAGAGGCTGCGGCCATCTCTATAACGGCCGTCTCACCGTCTCCTAACATGCCAAAAAAGGCATCGACGGGTTCACCAAGCGGGCCTGTGACTACTTGATTGATCATGTACCCGCCCGTCGCATCAACGAGTGATTGAACAGTTCCCTCTCCTCCATCTGCCATGGGAAGTTTAATATATTCAGCGTCTGGCAAAATCGCATGAAATCCTCGTTCGATGGCACATGCTGTCTCATATGCAGATAAACTTTCTTTAAATGAATCTGGTGCAATCACAATTTTCATCCTAAAGCCCCTCGTTTCTTATCAAATGTCATCAGCCAAACAACTGGAAAACGCCGAAAATAATGGTCGATACGACGGTTAATGTCAAACCAATTAACGATTCAAAAGGCATGAGTTTCAACCGCTCTTTGATGTCCATTTGAACACTTCCTGCTGTTGCATGGAAAAAGCTCCCGTGCGGCATATGATCAAGCACAGTTGCACCAGCATGAATCATGGCTGCTCCTGAAAGAGCTGATACACCAAGCCCAATGAGTGTACCGCTAAATACACCACTCGCTACCGCCGTTCCTGCTGTTGTCGAAGCAGTGGCGGCTGACATAAATATCCCTGAAGCTGGTGCAAGTAAATACGGAGGTAATTCCGAAGCATCGAGCGCTTGGATAAACACATCTTTTAAGGAAGAATTCGATACAATTCCTGCTAGTGTGCCTGTCCCTAATAACATAATTGCCACACCCGACATTTTATGAAGCCCCGACATCGCATAATCATTGAGAAACTTCCCTTTTTTCATGAAAAGAGCGCCTATAATGCCTCCGATCGGTAAGGCGATCATTGGGTCTATATTGATTTGAAAAAGCGGTCTTAAAGCCAACAATAAAATGGTAACAAGCGGACCCGCAAGTGCTTGAAAAAAAGCTGGCACTTCAACTTTGCTTAACGCAGTTTCCTCTTCAAGAACAGGTGTCCCTTTTTTTGCAAGCTTTTTAGCTAACACATATGTAACAGCCAATCCAAACACAGCCGGAATGACACCCGCAGCCATCATCGAAGTAAGCGGTACACCAAAAGCATCAGAAGCGGCAATGGCATTTGGATTCGGTGACATGATATTCCCTGCCTTCCCGCCTCCAATCATGGCGAGTAAAATCCCCGTTTTTGACAGCTTTGCCCGTTTCGCAATGGCAAGTGCGATAGGCGCTACCGTGATAACGGCTACATCTACAAAAACACCCACTGTTGTTAAAATCATGGTTGCCAGTGCAAGTGCTAATAACGCCCTCGCCTCTCCAAGCTTCTTCACGATCGCCTCGGCGATAGATAAAGCTGCACCCGACTCAATTAAAACGCCAGCCAGTACACCTGCCGCCATAATTCTGAGGACAGCTGGAATCATATCCTT
This sequence comes from Bacillus sp. FSL R7-0672, assembly GCF_038601465.1. Lineage (NCBI taxonomy): Bacteria > Bacillati > Bacillota > Bacilli > Caryophanales > Bacillaceae > Bacillus > Bacillus sp. FSL R7-0672. The sequence continues at coordinate 3,601,603 of NZ_CP152010.1, forward strand.
AGCGCCTTCCATCATGACGTTGACGGTCTGAACAATATCTACACCGCCTACCAAGCCGCCTATGAAAGCACCTGCCAGCATGCCATATGCAGGTGATACTTTTTTTAGAATAAGAACAATCGCAACCACAAGTGCCGTCATGGCCCCTAGTGTACTTACTGTCACATCTCCACTCATCCTCGATCCCCCCAAAATGTCTTTCTTCAATTGTAAGCGTTTACTAATGGGAATCAGGTTGTGAATCTAGATGAACTTTTTTAATTTATCTCTTCAATTCATTGTGCATATGCACAATCAAGATAGTTGACTCATCAACTGCACCATATAAAGCTCCATCAACTGTTTCACATGACGGGGATCTTTTCCGGTCAAAGCTTGTATTTTATCTAAACGATATCGCAATGTATTCCGGTGAATAAATAACCGATCAACAATTCTTTGTAAATCACCGCCCTCTTCAATGTAAATTCTTAATGTGTGGGCAAGCTCAGCTTCTTGTGTTAATGGCTTGTAAAAGTCAACCCAACTACTGTTTTCTTCAACAGCTCCTGCAGTAATCAATAGCCTTTCCAGCTGATAAGATTCAAAAAAATAAATACTTTCCTCAGGATCAAGAGCCTTCCCCAACCTCAAGGAATCTCTTGCGTGCTCAAAGGACAATGACAGCTGGCTTATGTCGGCGGCGACAGTCCCTATCCCCACCAGCACCTGGCCTCCTACTGCTTTTTCCATTGTTCTTTGCAGCTGCCCAACCGCATGCTTTAAAAAATGATCAGAAATCGGCTGCCTTAAAAGAACCAATTCATGACGAAAGGTCATGCCAAGCAAATCATCCGCATTCTTATCGTATTGAATCGCATGAATCATTTTATGCACAGCGTCTTCTGAGGATGGAACTGGCTGAAAAACGATGGCCATTCGGTGCTTATCTAAATCCATTCCCAGCCATTCCGCTCGGTTCTTTAGCTGATGATCACCAACGTCCGAATCAGAAATTAACTGATTGACAATTTCACTCTCTATTCGCTGCCGCCACTGAACTCGTTCAAGCAGAAAAGACTGCTCTAACACCAGCTCAGCCGCCATTTTCACCAGCTCGGCATGATGCCGAATATCCTCTGGCTCACCAGTAATGCCAATCACACCAATTACTTGTTCACGAAAGCAAATGGGCAAATTGATTCCTGGTCTCACTCCTTCTAAGTGCAAGGACGCATCGTGGTCAATTTCCATACTGTTCCCGCTTGTTAGCACAAGTCGTGCACCATCATGTTTCTGACCAATCCTGTTTCGTTCACCAGAACCAATGATGACACCATCCGCATTCATCACATTGATATTTTTATCTAAAATACGCATCGTACGTTCAACCATTTCTTGTGCCAATTCAGTGGTTAAAAATTGCATTAGGCATCTCTCCTGAAGGTATTTTCATTCAATGTATCATAGTGTCATTGCACAATAAATGCAAAGTGTTTAAAAATGGGGCATTGACAAAGGTACATTGAAAAGTGTTTAATCAAATCAAGAGACCGACCGACAGTCTAGTCAAAAGAAAGGATGGCTTTATGAGAACCGTTAAACATCCTGAAGAACGTAAAAATGACATCTTAAACGCAGCCGAAGAGCTTTTTTCTACCAAAGGCTATCAGCAAACAACGATTATCGACATTCTGAAAGCTGTTGGCATTGCAAAAGGCACTTTTTATTATTACTTTTCATCCAAAGAAGAAGTGATGGATGCCATTATTGACAGGATCATCAAAGCAGATATCATCGTGGCAAAACGTATTGCGGCTGAGCCAGACCTTCCAGTCGTCGACAAACTATTTCGTATTATCATGGCGCAATCGCCTCAGCAAGGAAGCAATAAACAGGGCATGATTGAACAATTTCATCAGCCTTCTAATGCGGAGATGCACCAAAAAAGCTTAATCAAAGCGATTAAAGAACTATCACCCGTTTTAGCTGATGTCATTCAGCAAGGGGTGGGAGAAGGGACATTCAAAACAAAGTACCCGCAAGAAACGGTGGAATTCCTTCTTGCTTCTGCACAGGTCATATTTGATGAGGGCCTTTTTCAATGGACAGCCGAAGAGAGTATGCAGCGCGCGCTAGCTTTTATCGATATCCTCGAATCCTCATTACATGCAGAAAAGGGGAGCTTCTCCTTTCTTCTGAAACGTTTAACTGGAGAACTTGATGAACATAATCAGTGATTGGTCACTTCAATACCAATCCTGCATACATTATAGACTGACGGTCGGTCTAAAAGGAGAGTGATACCATGTCTTTATTATCCAAAAGAGGTTCATCCCACTTTATTTACCTCGTGCTCGGACAGATTATTTCTGTTTTTGGGTCTTCCTTAATTCGGTTTGTTCTATCTTTACACGTGCTGGATATGACTCAGCGTGTTGACTTATATGCCTTACTATTCGCTTTATCCAATGTACCGCTCCTTCTTTCCCCCTTAGCAGGCGCAATCGCTGACCGGTTTAACAGAAGGAATTTAATGATTTTATTTGATGTTCTCACCGGCATCATGATTCTGGCTTTTTATTTTTGGTTATTCTCAGGCAATGATTCACTCTTTATGATCGGAGCGGTCATGGTGCTTCTTGGTGTGATGAGTACGTTCTATGCTCCCGCTGTGATGTCCAGCATTCCACAGTTAGTAAAACAGGAACAATTAGAACAAGCAAACGGGATCGTCAATGGCGTGCAGGCACTTTCAGGTGTTCTCGCTCCTATTATCGGCGGGGTTCTGTACGGACTGATTGGAAGTCAATCCATTATAGGTGCAAGTGCCATCGTGTTTTTTCTATCAGCATGCATGCTTTTACGATTAAACATATCCTTCTCACCTAGCCCGCTTACAGAAACTATGGGCAAAGTGCTCGTAAAAGATATGAAACAGGGATTTTCCTATATTGGCAGTCAGCCATTTTTAAAAAGAGCCATGTTGCTTGCTGCAATGTTAAATTTCATCCTCACGCCATTTTTTATCGTAGGTGGTCCAATCATTTTAAGGGTCACAATGAAAAGTAGTGACATCATGTATGGTGTAGGCATGGGCTTGATTGAGTTCGCCGTCATCGCAGGAGCTCTGCTAGTTGGACTTGTAGCAAAGCATTGGCGCATCCCTACTTTATATCGCTGGCTGATCGTCATCGCAATCATCTTGCTACCTGTCGCATTCTCTACATCCAACACAGCTCTTCAATTTGGCACTTATCCAGCTTATTTTCTCTTTCTAGCAGGATGTCTTCCTATTGCTATGCTTCTTACAATGATCTCAATCGTTGTGATTTCACATGTTCAAAAGAAAACGCCAAATAGTCAATTAGGAAAAGTGATGGCAAATCTGACAATGGTTTCTCAATGTGCTGCCCCGCTTGGTCAAATGATGTATGGGTTCTTGTTCAATACGTTTTCAGCAAACATGTATGTGACAGTATTAATAGTCAGTACTTTCATGTTTGCCCTTGCCTACTTAACAAAAAATATGCTTCAACATGAAGGAGAATCAGCCTCATGAGACTGACGTTTATAAAGAAGGACTTAACCCGCCACCGTCTCATTTCCACCGGTTTAACCATATGCATTATGATGACATCATTTCTAGCAACAAGCGCCGCTCAAATGACAGTACAACTGAATGGTTCCATTTCTAATCTGCTCCATTCAGCCAAGGCACCAGACTTTGTCCAAATGCATGACGGCAGCCTAAAGGAAAAAGATATTGAGGCATTTTCAAGCAAGCAGTCCATGGTAAAAGCACATCAAATCGTCCCAATGATTCCAATTGAACATGCAAATATCAAGTTCGGAAACGAACCCGCCAAAGCAGGTGTGATGGATCATTTATTTGTGAAACAAAATCGTTATTTTGATTTTCTTTTAAATGAACAAAATGAAAAGCTCACTGTCAGTAAAGGTGAAGTGGCTGTCCCTATCTATTTTCAACAAAAGTATCATCTCAAAATAGGAGAAACGTTACTGATTGGGAAAGGGTCTAATCAATTCTCTTTCCGCATCAAAGCATTCTTGCGAGATGCACAAATGAACCCCAGTCTTGTTAGTTCGAAAAGATTCCTTCTTCATCACAAGGATTGGGACGCAATGAATCAAGTGTTTCATAAAAAGGAATATTTAATTGAATTTTTATTGCATGATGCCGCGCAGGCAGATGCCTTTCAAGCAATCTACCAGTCATCACAGCTTCCACAACAAGGTCCTGCTGTCACATTACCTTTGCTGCGTATGCTGAACGCATTGACAGATGGAATGGTGATCGCCATTCTGCTGCTTGCTTGCATGCTGCTCATCGGTATAGCCCTTCTCTCTCTCCACCTTGCTATGACGGCTTCTATAGAAGAGGACGAACGTGAAATTGGAATATTGAAGGTGCTTGGGATTCCTTTATCAAGAATCAAGCAATTATACGTTGGAAAGTATGCCTTGCTTGCTGGTATAGGGTGTATAGCAGGATATGGGTTAACGTTTATATTTGGTGATATGTTTACAGCCAATATTCAGCGATACATGGGGAATCAGCCTTCTTTCACTTCTTGGTTCATCCCGCTTTGTGTTTCTATTGTGATGGCAATGATCATCATTTCTTTCAGCTATACTGTCCTAAGAAAGTTTGGTCGAGTATCAGCTGCTCAAGCACTTCAAGGCAGCGTCATTTCAACGAATGATAAAAAACAAATACCCTTGCATCTCAAGAAAAACAGGTTCATATCAGTCAATATTTGGCTTGGTTTAAAAGATCTGTTATCACGAAAGAAGTTGTACACAACGATTACTTGTATTATGACCCTTTGTACATTTTTGATGCTGCTGCCTATTCAGCTATGGTACACCTTACAATCGCCGGATTTCATCACATATCTTGGCTCTGGTCAAAGTGACCTTCGAATTGATATACGACAAGGAAATCATCTAAAGGAAAATACTAATAAAATAGAATCAATGATTCGTGATGATCGAGACATTCAAGCATCAGCCATATATGAAACAACTTCTCTTCAGGCAAAATCAAAGGAGAATTCATTAGAAACACTCTATTTAGAAGCAGGTAATCTCTCAGCATTTCCTCTCACCTATTTACAAGGGAGACAGCCTTTAAAGAAGAAAGAAATTGCCTTATCAGTGCTCAGCTCAGATTCACTCCAAAAAAAGGTTGGAGAAAAAATTACTCTCGTAACAAACGGGCAGGAAATTCAAAAAACTGTGACTGGCATTTATCAGGATGTCACTAACGGCGGGAAAACAGCAAAAGCAATATCACAGCCATTTCCTCAAACAGCTCTTTGGAAAACCATTCAAATCCAACTAAACCAAGGAGTAGAAATTGCGGAGAAAAAGACAGTATTTGAAAAAGAGATATCTCCTGCAAAAGTGACAGATATGAAAGAATACGTTCATCAAACAATCGGCAGCACAGCATCTTTAGTAAAAGTCGTTGCATTTTTGTCTACATTAGCTGCTTTTGGAACCGCCAGTTTGATGTTATTCATGTTTCTGCACATGTTAAAAGCAAAAGATTCAAGCCGAAACCATTTATTACGAACGATTGGATTTTCTAAAAAAGATGTAACAGTACAATATATCACAAGTTTTATCGTCGTTATCTTTTTGGGCACATTTATTGGCACGATCGCTGTCCACTCGATTGGACCAGCTTTAATGAGTGTAGGTGGAGCATCCTTAGGGGCATCAAGCCTCCAGTGGCTGGCACCACAATGGGTGTCAGTTGTGTACCCAATCACACTATTGATTGTCAGCTTAGCTTTAACTGCTTCGTTATTGAAGACGTTATTTACTAGTCAAACTACACGTCATACACTTTCATAAGGAGATGTTTCACATGGAACACTTGATTGAAACAAAGCGATTGTCTTTGCAAATTGATTCTTTAAAAGGACAGAAACAAATCATTCTTAAAGATATCCATTTATCGATAAATCCTGGGGAATTTGTGACCATTATGGGACCTTCCGGATGCGGGAAAACCTCCTTGCTTTATCAGCTTAGCGGGATAGAATCAGCCTCAACAGGAGAGATCAAATATAAAGGCAGTTTATTATCAGAAATGACAGATAAACAGTTAACTGCTCTGCGTTTAACAGATATGGGATTTGTCTTTCAACACAGCCACTTACTAAAAAATCTTAATCTATTTGATAACATCATTGTTGCAGCTTACTTAACAAAGAAAAAGCCAAGAAAAGAAGTGAATGAGCGAGCTAGATATTTAATGGCGAAACTTGATATTGATCATTTAGCAGATAGATATTTGTCAGAAGTATCAGGAGGTCAGCTTCAACGAGTCTCTATCTGTCGAGCGCTTATGAATGAACCAGACATTCTTTTCGCTGATGAACCAACAGGTGCTCTTAACTCCAATGCAACGAAGGAAGTGATGAATATATTTTCGAAAATCCATTCTGAAGGAGCGACACTACTGCTTGTCACACATGACCCAAAGGTTGCTCTTCGTTCTGAAAGAATCATGTTTATGAATGACGGAGAAATAACGGCTAGCTTACATTTAGGGAGATATGATGATGAGTCAACTGCCGAGAAACGGGAGACCAGATTAAATCAATGGCTTCAAGATTTAGGTTTTTAAGTTGGAATAAAACAGGCAGCCTTTCTGCCTGTTTTACTTTTCCTGGCACTCAAATGAATAATCCATAGACAAACTATTAGTCTCTAGTATGATTTTGCCGCCTACTTGTTGACAAGATTCTGTCAGCAATTCGATTTCTTTGCTATAAAAGTATCTCTTTGACATATACAGAGTCACTAAAACAAGTAACAGCGTCGCCATAATCACTGTGATTTGCCAATTTAAGATTTTAAATCTTTTTTTCATATCAACATCCTTTCCAACAGACTAATTTTTGTCTGCTTCTATCCGTGTCTATTCCAAATTTGGTCTAGCATCATCATAACTGATTTTCTTTAATAGATCGACCTTCCAACTTACCCACTGATTAACTAAAATCTCTTTATTTGTAATATACCAGTGGTATTTTTGATCATAATCATAAAACCCATTGTATATATTCCTTTTTTAGACGATTAAAAAAAGATTTTAATCATTTGTAAAAACATTCAATCACCATTACAATTTCGTACATCACATGACCATAGGTCCTTTTTATTACCTCTTGGCAATCACCTCACAGAAATGATTATATTCTTCCATAAATTGTGATATCGTTTTTTAGTGAAACAGGTGAAAGGATCTTAAAGAGGTGAAATTTCATGGCTATCATTTCTGCTGAACAGGTGGGGAACCGTTTAAATGATTGGCGAATTGCGATTCGCAAACATGATGTACAAAGTGCTAACGCAATGTACACAGAATTAAAGCAATTGCTTCAAGAAATGGAAGAGAATCAGGAGGTATTGACTTATTATTCATTGCTAGAAGGCAAGTATAAACTCATGATATATGAACGAAGAGGTAAAAAACTGAATGAACAGACAGAGCTAGATTGCCCCTCTAAAACAAACGACTTAATTGAATACTATTTTTACCTATACAAAGCCCTTTACGCTTCATATAACAGAGACTATGCATCAGCCATTGGACTGTTTAAAATTGCCGAGAAAAAACTGCAAAACATTCCGGATGAAATAGAAGTAGCTGAATTCCATACGAAAATCGCAAACTTATATATGCTACTTCGTCAAAGCCTAATTTCTCTTCACTATATTCAGAATGCTATAGATATTTTCAAAAGTCATGAAGGATATGAAAGAAGACTAGCGACAGCCATTGTCATCGCCGCTGCTAATTATATGGATATTGGCGACTTCACAAGAGCAGAAAACTACTACAAAAAAGCATTACACATCGCTCACAATCTAAATGATCATTTTCTAACTTCACAACTTTTTCATAATATCAGTATTCTGTATGCCGAAGCTGGAGAATCGAAAAAATGTATCGATGCCCTAGAAAAGGCTCTAAGTGATGAACACTACCTCTCATCGTGCTATTTCCATCACACCATGTTTATGTTAGTCAAAGAGCTGCTCTCTATTGATGAAAGAACACAAGCTCTCTATTACTTCGAATTGGTCAACCAAAAACACGAATCAGAGAAATGCCCCATCTATACAGCAAAAATGAATTTGCTTTACCATCTATATTTTACTGAGGATATGTCTCAAAAAGCTCAAGCCTGTTTCGAGGAAATCAGCATTCTAAAAGAATTAAAGGATGCTGAAGGTGCCTGTGAATTAAGTGCACTAGCTGCAAAACACTTTGAAGATTTAGGTGCCATTCATAAAGCCTATCTCTTTTTGAAGGAAGCCTATCACATGAACCATCCTATATTTGAATGGAGGAATTCTAATGAAAAAAATGAGTTTATTGATCCTCGCTTTAACCATCGTTGTTTTCGGACAAACAGTGTCTTTCAATTCGTTAAATGAGACGAATCCTGGCACAACAGAACGACCTATCGGAACTTAATATAAAAATTGATCACAGCAAAGAACCACTTGCCTGATCACAAGGCAAGTGGTTCCACCATTATTTTAATTGCTGATAAGATATGAGGCGGTGTATATGTACCGCAAGATAAGTAAGCTCATCATTAGGAATGACGATACTATGCACCTGTTTTATATAATCTTTGATTTTAAAAGCAACATCCATCGCCTGAGGATACAAGTGTGCAATTTGTTCAAACAACTCATTTTCTTGATCCGACAGTAATTTATTTGCATAAAACCTCTCTACAAAGAACTTCACATGTGTAATGAACCGACTGTAATGAATATTCTCTTGGTCCATTTTCCTATTCAATGTATAGCGCACAAGATTGACAATGCTCCCGATCATTTTGGCATATTTCATGCTATCTTTTGAATCGGATTCTTCACCTAATGCATTGATTAAGTGAAAGGCGATATTGGCAGCTTCTTCTTTTGGTAATTGTATGCCCATTGTATCATTGACTAACTCAAGAGCGTACTTCCCTACTTCAAATTCTTCAGTATAGTAATTTTTGATTTCCCAGTACACGCGATTCGTAATATTAATATTCTTTTTATGTCGTTCAACAGCAAAATTCAAATGATCCATTAAGGTAAAATAAACACCTGTATTTAGATTTGAATTTAACCGTTTTTCTGCATATTGGACGATGCGCTGAGTTAAATCGATAAACTCTTGAGGCATTGAATCTAACAATTGAAGAAATTCTTTTGCTCTCATGTTATCGACTGACATAAAGACTTGATCCGCATTTTTCTCTTCTATCATTTGACCCGGTTTCTGTCCATAGCCAATCCCACGGCCAAACAAAACCATCTCCTGTTGGTTCTGATCTTCAGCCAGGACCACACTCGAGTTTAAAACTTTTTTGATTTTAAACATCGTCATCACCTGTTTTCATGATTGTGGTGTTCAATCAAGCGATTCACCATTTGTCTCAATGACTTTTTGGTACCAATAAAAAGAGTCTTTTCGAGATCGTTTTAATGTTCCGTTCCCATCATCATCTTGATCTACGTGAATGAAGCCATAGCGTTTTGACATTTGTGATGTACCTGCACTAATAATATCAATTGAGCCCCAGCTCGTATATCCAAAGAGATCGACGCCTTCTTCAATCGCTTCTCTCATCTGACGGAAATGCTCTTTAAAATAGTTAATCCGATAGTCGTCATGGATAGAGCCATCACTTTCAACTACATCCTTTGCACCCATTCCATTTTCGACAATGATAAGAGGTTTTTGATAGCGATCATACAGTTCGATTAAAGAAATTTTCAGACCAACCGGATCAATTTGCCAGCCCCAGTCAGTTGAAGGCAGATAAGGGTTTTTGACTCCACGAATCGTATTCCCTTCTGTCTGTTCTAACCCTTCTTGGGCGGATTCAGTTAAAGACATATAGTAGCTAAATGAGATGAAATCGACTGTATTTTCTTTTAGAATGTTGAGATCATCTGCTTCCATTTGAATATGAATATTTTTTCTCTCAAGCATCCGTGTAATCAGTGGTGGATATTCGCCAAACACCTGAACATCTGCATAGAAATAGTTTTCTAAGTTTTGTTTTAAGGCTTGTTCCACATCATTCGGATGACACGTATGCGGATACGTTGTCAATTTTGTCAGCATACACCCAACCTGGCTACCTGGGATAATACGATGGCAATCAGCTGTTACAAGAGCAGATGCAACAAATTGATGATGAAGCGCTTGATACACGGTCTCTTCTACTTTACCTTCTGGGCAACGATCGGGAATAATTCCTGCTGTAATAAATGAGTGGCGGTGAATACTATCAATTTCATTAAAGGTCAGCCAATATTTCACAGCATGTTGATAACGTTCGAAACAAACATTGGCGAACTTCACAAAGAGATCGACTACTTTTCTTTCCACCCAGCCGTTATATTTCACACTAAGGGCTAAAGGCATTTCATAATGAGAGAGTGTCACAATCGGTTCTATATTGAGTTTTTTCATTTCGGCAAATACACGATCATAAAATTGCAGCCCTTTTTCATTTGGTTCAGCTTCTTCTCCAGTAGGGAAGATCCGACTCCACGCAATAGAAATGCGAAGTGTTTTAAAGCCCATTTCAGCAAATAGAGCCAAATCCTCTTTATAGTGATGATAGAAATCAACACCTCTGCGTTTAGGGTACTTTTTATCGTCTGGATCTTTTATTGCACGATCTATATTTTCAGAAGTCACAGCAAGATGTCCTTCATAGTCTTCTACACTTAAATTGGAACGATACATTGCAATATCTGCAACTGATGGTCCCTTTCCATCTATATTCCAAGCGCCTTCTGCCTGGTTGGCGGCAATGGCGCCACCCCATAAAAACCCTTTTGGAAAACCTTTAATTGTTGTCATATGTTTAGCCTCCTAATTGTGTGACAACCATCAATGTATCTTGACGATTGACCTCTTGTAATGGCTGTACCTTTATATCATATTGATCTGTATTTGTGATTACAGCAAGTGTAACTGGATCATAACCTGCAGCTATGATTTTTTCTACATCAAATTCAATCAGTAAATCTCCTGCTTGAACACGTTCTCCTACCTGCACTTTTGGATGAAAATACTGTCCTTCCAGTTGAACGGTATCAATGCCAATGTGGAATAATACTTCAACGCCTTGGTCCGTTTTCATACCAAGTGCATGATTTGTTTCGAACAGCATGGTCACTTCACCATCTACTGGTGCATAAAGCGCTCCTTCTGAAGGGACAATCGCAATTCCGTCTCCCATGACCTTTGAAGAGAAAATATCATCTTTTACTTCAGATAGAGAGATCATTTGACCAATCACAGGACTTTTGAATGTTTCACCTGCTCCAATTTGTTCAGCAAATGCAGCTTGATCATTTGTCTTTTCTTCTACTGTTTTATCCTTACCTAACACAAAAGCAGCAATGAAAGCGACAATAAAGGAAATGACTGCTCCAATGACAGCAAACATTAGATTTCGTGGGAGCTCATCTGATATAAACATCGACATACTTGCTAATCCAGGGCCAACAAGTACAAAGGCTTGTATACCAACTAATCCAATGAAGATCCCGCCAACAAACGAACCAATCATGACACTTCCAAGGACTCGCTTATTTTGAAGTGTCACACCATACAAAGCAGGCTCTGTGATACCAAAAAATGCTGAAATCCCTGCCGAAATGGCTGTTGATCTGAGTACCTTGTCTTTTGTGCGTAGTGCTACTGCGAAACATGCTCCACTTTCCGCAATATTATGCGCAAGTGATGCTGGCAAATAAAGTGCTTCTTTCCCAAGGGTACCCATCGTTGTGACTGCATAAGGGACCATTGCTTTGTGCATACCTGATGCGACCATGAATGGGAGGACTGCTGCTAAAATCGCGACAGCTACCCAGCCTACTGTATTAAACATTGCAAGAATGATGGATGAAAAACCTTGTCCTGCTGTAAAACCAATCGGTCCTAATAGAAGTAATGTAACTGGTACAGTAATGACTAATGACATCATTGGAACAAAGAAAATCCGAATTGGTTTTGGTGAAAATCGTGTGAAGAATTTTTCCATTTGAGCGTAAAGCAATACAGAAAGGATTGCTGGGAACACTTGATACGCATAAGCTATATTTTTCACGTCGAATGACAGCAATTGCGCACCTTCAGTAAGCATAGCCGTCATGTTCGGAAGAAGAAGCGCACCGACTGCTGATAATGCGACCAGTGGGTTCACCTTTAGTTTATTCGCCGTCGTTACAGCGACTAGTAAAGGCAGGAAGTAAAGCGGTGCGTCCCCTACCATGTTCAATATTTGATAGGTTTGACCCTTTGCATCCATCCAGCCTAATAGAGAGAAAAGGAGAAGAAATGATTTTAAAATCCCTCCGCCTGCGATAGCTGGAACAAGCGGTTGGAAGACACCTACAATGAAATCTAACAGAACTGTGCCTATTTTTCTTTTTTCTTTTGGCTGATTGGATGGCACGTCTTGTCCAGGCGAGCTGCCGCCCATTAATTTTGTTACCTTTTGATACACTTCAATGACGTCATTCCCAATGACCACTTGGCATTGCCCTGACATTCTGACAGCTATGACACCTGGTGTTTTTTCTAGTGCTGGTACATCTGCTTTTTTCTGATCAATTAGTGTGAAGCGAAGTCTTGTGGAACAGTGCTCAAGATGCGCAATGTTTTCTTTACCACCAACATGCTTTAAAACGTCTTTGGCAACTTGTGTGTAATCCATTGTTTCTCCCCCTTTTCTCATACATGAGACCTATATTTCGGCAATAAAAAAAGGACCTAAAACGACAATTTAAAGAAATTCATCGTTTTTAGATCCTGCCTGCATGACCAGTCACATGTCTAATTTATCAATATTGGATTTGATTTTAGTATATATCGAGTTAATGTAAGCGTCAACATATATTTTTGAATTTAAAAAATATTTTTTTACAAGTCTAATGTCATCAAAACGGTCTCATTTTACTTTAGAGGACATTTAAATCGAAAAAGTCAGATAGTCTCAATGTCCTATCTGACTTGATTATTATCTTATTTTTTCTTTGCTTTTTTCTTTGCGGCATTTTTAAATGCTTCTTCTTGCTTTTGATATTGTTTCTTATTCACAGCTTTCAGTTTCATTTTTTCATTGTTTTTCCAAATCGGTAACTCTATATAGGAAGCCTCTACATCAGATGACCCTATCATCTTAGACAAGCCACACTTTATTTTTGGTGTGGGATATACCCAAAAGTTTTTAAAACCTGTGGTTCCAACTGCTTGATATTTTTCTTTTTTCAATGGCTTACTTTTCTTCCCTGTGGCTTTGGAGATTGTAATAGCCCCTGAAAAATCCCCTTCAAAAACGGCTTCTTCGATATCAAGGAAAATTTGATATGAATTGTTTTTTGCTGTATACAGATAGCCGTAGGCTTTATTTAAATTATCTGTGTATTTCCCTATGATCTCATAGTAACGGTCTTCTGCTGTATCCACGTACTCATCATAGCGCTTATCAATGGCTTTGTTGTATTCCTTCAATTTCTTCTCATCAACAGCTTGATAGCGTTTACTTTTCTTTGCTCCTTGCTTTTTGACCATGAGATCTTTTCCAGAAAAATAGATGTCATATACGATTGTTTTCTTCTTTTGTTGGACTTTAAGTTTGTATCCTTTTTTGGTGGTTTTCCCCGTTAGTTTGTATTTTGTTTTCACCATAAAAGGTTCAATTGGATCAACCTTAACACCCTTACCGTTTAGGTAACCCGTGACCTTGCCTTTCTTTTCAGTCACCTTTAGCCAACTGACATTGTCCTTTGTTTTATAGGCATATGCATAAGATTGATTCAGTGATTCTTTTTTAGCAGATGCTTTGTTTCCTCCAAAACTTCCAACACCAATCAATAGTGTAACAATCATGAACAATATTCCTATGTTCCTCAACTTCATTTGTACACCCTCCATTCTTTTATGAATAGATGCGCAAGCACGTTACACATCAAGTATATATTACCATATTTATGATTTATCTCCTGTATTTCAAAAATATAAATCTATCAATTATTATTTTCTTGCTTTTTATTCATTTCAAATTTATTATATATCTAATTGATATATCTTTTAGATAGGTGTGCTGATATGAAAAAATACAATGATACGACGTATGCGATTTTAGGTATTTTAACGACAGATTGTAAGTCTGGTTACGAAGTGAAGCAATTAATTGATAAGAGCTTGCATCATTTTTGGAAAATTAGTTATGGACAAATTTATCCAGTTTTAAAGTTAATAGTCGAGGAAGGTCTTGCTGAGGTTTCACCTGCTTCTTCGTCAGGCCGCTCCGACAAGCGGGAATATCATCTGACTGAAAAAGGGCTGGAGACGTTAAGAGAGTGGCTGGCAAAGCCTCTCGATCAGTTACCAACGGAACGGAATGAAGTATTATTAAAGTTATTCTTCGGTCAATATCTTTCGATTGAGAAAAAACTGGTGCTTCTACAGGATTATGAAAGACAGCTTCGTATCCGTTATGAGACCTATGTTTCGATTGAAGAAAACATTCAAGAGCTTTATCCAGATGAAGCAGATGCGAAGTATTGGCTGTTTACTTTAGATTACGGAAAAAGAGTGGCTCAAGCAGGAATTGATTGGTGCGTGGAAACATCCCAATTGATGAAGAAGGAAGGGTAAATGAATGAGAAAAGACATACGTGCTGGCAGGTTTACAACAGAGAATTCTGACTCGATTGTTGTGTTTATTATCGGCATGCGGATCAACAAACGCTGGGCGGTTCATCAATGGATGCCTGTGTTCATGGCGATGCCTGGCATGATCAGAGAGCTGTATACCCATCAAGAAGAGCTTGGTTTCCTCGGGACAGAGAATTACTTTGGCTTACGTACGACAGCGATGATCCAATATTGGAAATCAACAGATGACCTTCTGGCTTATGCAAAGATGGAAAAACATTTGGCTGCGTGGAAGAACTTCCATCAGAGGGCTCAGAACAATGACGCAGTGGGTATTTATCATGAAACCTATCAAATTCAAGCCGGCTCGTATGAATCCGTCTATGTGAATATGCCTTCCTATGGACTGAGCCAAGCGAGAGCGCCTATTCCAATTGGTAAAGGAAAACAAACAGCGAAAGAACGGCTGAAAACAACAAATTCCTAGAGAGCGAATCTCTAGGAATTTCTTTTTGCAACGGTCACAAAATGTTTTAATATGCGGGCTGTTAATCCCCAAATGGTGTAGTTTTCATAATCATAAAACCATTCCTCTATCGAACGACTCCCCCAGCGGTACTTCTCACCATTCATGATTTTTTCATAAGGGAAATCCTCAGCAGGTGTTGGCTGAACGGATACATGATGTAAGTACGGCTCATATTGACTTAGCCATGATAGAGGCACGGTAAAGGTCTCTTCTACTTCTTCTTGATTGAAGGAGTGTTTCACTTTTTGTTCATCAATGATCCCGACATATGGATAGACCACGAAGGATGGAGACGCAATGTAAGGACTAAGCTGTCCAAGAATCTCCACCGATTCTGGCGGAATCCCCAGCTCTTCATGTGTTTCTCGCAATGCAGCTTCCTGTGCTGTTTCGCTGCCGTCGAGTTTGCCACCAGGGAAGCTAATATCACCCGGCTGTTTTCTCATGATGAGCGATCGCACCTCAAATAAAATATGCCATTCTCCGTTTACTTGCACCAAAGGGACAAGGACTGCAGCTTTGAACGCTGTTTCTTCTCCAATAAATAACGGTTGAGATTGATGTAAGTCATTTTTTAATTGGTCAATGAACACGGGCATCACCTATTTTCTGTTTCTCTTTCTTTTAGCGTATCATGGTTCATCTTTTGAAGAAAGATGATCTTTCTGACAATTATTTTTATCAATTTGACAACTTTATTTGTCAAATTGAATAATATGCTTTACAATCAAAGAAAGATTCAGATCAAAATTGAGGTGACAGAATGAAAAATCGATTAAAAGAGCTTCGTGCGCGTGATGGTTTGAACCAAACTGAGCTTGCCAATCGTGCAAAAGTTTCTCGTCAGACCATCAGCTTAATGGAACGCGATGAATTAATGCCGTCTCTCTTGCTCGCTGTTAAGCTTTCACGAATTTTTCAGGAACCCATTGAACGTATTTTTCTATTCGAGGAGGATGAACTATCATGAAAACTATATACAAAATGCTTTTAGGTGCTCTCCTTGGCTTTCTCGGCGCTTACTGTCTGCTGGCTGCCGAATTTGAAATGACCCTTCTTGATATTGCATTTGAAGCGACTCTTGTCATCAGTGGCTTGACGATTGTATTGATTGTTTATTGTTTTTCAGGGATTTCACGTATGAAGAAAAGAGTATCACTTTCGGTATCTGGAGATGAAGAGGATGAACTCGAAGCAAAACAGTATCGCACCTTTACTGATTTGACTTTAGCCAATACGGTGAGTACCATTTTGTCCATTATTGCCATCGGTATGGCCATCGTCATCGAGCAGCCTATTTGGCTGATTCTCGTCAATGTTGCTTTATTTATCGTCACCATTATCAGTTCTTACGTAGCTATATCCGTTCTAAAGCTTGTCTACCCTAATCGCAACCTACCAAGCCCTTCTGACAAAGATTATGGTAAAAAGCTGCTCGCTATTTCGGACGAAGGTGAAAAACATGTGATGCTTGGCGGACTGTTTCATACGTATCAATTGATGAATACCCTATTGATCGGTGCCATGTTTATTCTGATTGTGTATTCCCTTGGCGCCAATCACTCTCAGCTCTTCTCAATCATAGTGATTGGACTTGTTTTAATCATTTTGAATGCAAATTATATGTTCAGGATTAGAAATCGTTAAATGAACAAAAGCACAGCCTACTGGAAAGGCTGTGCTTTTTCTGTCCATTATGACGCACGGCGTTTCTTTCGGGCATAAATCAATAATAAGAATCCAAACCAAATCGGTGTTAACAAGAGCGCCGGACGTGTTGCATCCGCAAACAGCATGATCACAAGAATGGCAGCAAAAAGGACAAGAACACAAATGTTCACAAAAGGTGTGAACGGCGCTTTAAAGGTAGATACTGCATGCAGTTCAGGCTTTGTTTTTTTATATTTCAAATGGCAAATTAAAATAATACTCCATACCCAAATGAAACAAATGGCACTGATGGTTGTGACAATACCAAAGGCTTGTTCCGGAATCAGCTTGCTTAAGAGAGCACCGACCGATACCACAATCGTTGAAACGAATAGTGCATTACTTGGAACAGCGTGCTTGTTCAGGCGGCCAAAGGAAGATGGGCCCTGTTTTTGATGACTGAGATTATACAAAATTCGGCTCGTCGAGAACATACCGCTATTACAAGCAGAAGCCGCAGACGTCAAGACAACAAAATTAATGAGTCCCGCTGCTACTGGAATTCCAATCAGCCCAAAGGTTTTCACAAAAGGACTTTCTGATGCACTGAGCTCAGTCCATGGGTTGATACATAGTAAGACAAAAATGGCGCCCACATAGAAAAATAGAATTCTTAATGGAATTTTATTAATCGCAGACGGGATGTTTTTTTGTGGATTGGCTGTTTCTGCTGCGGACACACCGACCAGTTCCACTCCCACATACGCAAAGATGACCATTTGGAATGACAGTAAGAAGCCTGCGACACCATGCGGGAATAGTCCGCCGTGTGACCAAAGATTCGTTACCGTCACCGGTCCTGTATCTGTTTGAAAACCAATGATTAAAAGGACAATTCCAACGCCGATCAATAATAGAATCGTAATCACTTTAATAAGTGCAAACCAGAATTCCATTTCTCCGAAAAGCTTCACCGTTAATAAATTAAACCCTAGTAAAATCAACAAACAAATGATAGCAGGAATCCATTGCGGGATGTCAAACCAATACTGCACATACACTCCGACAGCAATAACATCCGCCATCGCGGTCATAATCCAGCAAAACCAATACGTCCACCCTGTCACAAAGGATGCCCACGGACCAAGGTAATCCTCTGCAATATCGGTTAATGACTGATAGCCTGTCTTCGATAAGAGCAATTCACCAAGTGCCCTCATGACAAAAAAGATCGCCATTCCGACAATTAAATAAGCAAAAATGATCGATGGACCTGCCAATTGAATGGCCTTTCCAGAGCCTAAAAACAGCCCAGTTCCAATGGTTCCGCCAATTGCAATCAACTGAACATGGCGGTTTGATAAATCTCGTTTCAATTCTTGTTGTTCCAATGCTAACGCCCTCCTACGACACGATCTTATACTGAAATAATGAACTCTCAAAAAGTCCATAAAAAAAGAGATTGGATGCGCTCCAATCTCACGGTCATAAAAGAATAGCAAAATAGAGAAAAGCAATACACGGCATCATCCATGCATTACAAATACAATATTTCGTACTCTTCTGTCCTTTTGCCTGAGATTGTGAACCCTTCGGCGCCGCACATACATGCGGTCTCTCCAGAAGCTGCTCCTGCCATAGTGTGACCCACAGCAATCATAGCCTTCATTATTTAATTAAAATGTTGCTATTTCTGAATAATTTCATATTTTACGCCTCTAAAAGAAAGCTGTCAATGGAAATCTTTTATGATTGACGGTGGCAGTCATATAACTTCACTTCATCAATCCCCCTTGATTCATGTATAATAAATCAAAAGATGTTCGCCCCGTTTGATGGAGAAATCCCTCTTATCAAGAACAAAGTTAGGCAATCCATGGAAGTTGGTGAAAACAAATGAAAAAAATGAACAAACAGCGTGTCACATTACAGGAAGTCGCCAAGCATGCCGGTGTTTCGACTTCAACGGCATCACTTGTTGTTCGAAATAATCCTAGAATCTCTGAAGCCACTCGAAAAAAAGTACTGCAATCCATGGAGGACTTAGGATACGTATACGACCGCGTTGCTGCCAACATGCGGTCAAAAAGCTCAAATATCGTTGGTGTGATTGTCACGGATATTTCTAACACCTTTATTTCTGAGTTTTTAATTGGCGTGCAAACCACGCTTGAATCACTAGGCTATACTGTTTTACTTGGTACGACCTTTGACAGTGTCGATAAACAGGAGCGGCTCATTTCCACAATGGTAGAGCACCGAGTGGGCGGGATTATTTTAAACCCAGCTTCAAAAAGCTCTGCACGAACGGTTAAACAATTAAATCAAATTCGCACCCCAAAAGTACTGGCAAATCGTGAATTATCAGATGTGCAATGTGACTATGTCGGTGTTGATTATGAACAAGGTGCTTGGATGGCGGTTCATCATCTTCTTCAAAAGGGGCATCGGCGTATCGCCTTCTTAGGCGGCATCAAGACCTCATCGACTTGGATTGAGCGGATGAAAGGTTTCAAAAGAGCCCATGATGAGGCAAACCTGACAATTGATGAATCTCTTATTATCGATATGGTACCTACTCGTGAAGGCGGGAAAGAAGCACTTGCCCAAGTGATTGATCAGCCTGAGCCTCCTACTGCTATTTTTTGTTTTAGTGATCTAGTCGCATTTGGGGTCATTCAAGAACTGTCAGCACGGGACATTAAGCCTGGTGAAGATATCGATGTGGTTGGATTCGATAATGTTCCTGAAGCGGAGATGTACCATCCGCCGCTCACCACAGTTTCCTCCTTCCCCCGATCCATCGGGGTCAAAGCAGCGAACCTTTTATATCATAAAATGAACGAACAGGATGAAGAGCTGCAACGATTGATCTTAAAGCCTCAACTTCATATTAGAGAAACCTCTTCATCATCATGAAAAGGGAGAATTGCGTACAGCAATTCTCTTTTTTTATTGATCAAGTCAACTATTTCTTTGTTTCATTTTTCTTTTTTTAAATCACAAAGTCATAAACTTGACACATTTAAAACACAGGAGTATATTTATCTCGTTGCTTCTTTTAGTATATCGTTATACCTATTTCTTCATATCGTTATTTCTATCAAAAAACAGTTGAAATTGGTTTTTTATGATTCTGATCAAATCATGAAGTTTCACTTTCTAATCAAGACTGTTAAAATTTTTTACATTTTAGTAGAACGATGTACTTGATTGAAGAAGAGATGAATATTCATTAATTTACTCATCAATCACACAAGGGGTGTTGTGATGGACTTATGTACATGTAAGGAAATAATCAAGATTATACAAAGAATTTGACCCTAAAGGGGTTTCAAATATAGGAGTGGGAACATGAAAAATCCTTATATTAAATCGTCTGTTGGCATGTATTTAAACTACTTCATGCTCGGCATGATCAATATTATTGTAGCTTCCAACATGGACAGCTTATCTGAACGCTACCATGTGGATATTCCGAAAATCAGCTTGCTTGTATCGGCGATCGGAATTGGTAAACTGGTTGCTCTCTTTTTCTCAGGCCGGTTAGCCGACCGCTGGGGACGTAAGCCTGTCATTATTACAGGAAACTTTCTTTACTTATTATTCTTAATCGGTATTCCAACGACAACGAGTTATACATTGGCATTTATCTTTGCGATTTCTGCTGGGATTGCAAACTCATTACTTGATTCGGGAACATATCCT
Organism: Bacillus sp. FSL R7-0672; assembly: GCF_038601465.1. Taxonomy (NCBI): domain Bacteria; kingdom Bacillati; phylum Bacillota; class Bacilli; order Caryophanales; family Bacillaceae; genus Bacillus; species Bacillus sp. FSL R7-0672. The sequence continues at coordinate 3,622,209 of NZ_CP152010.1, forward strand.
GCTTTGACAGAATCGTTTCCTAAAAAGGCAAGTTCAGCTTCTGTTTTAGTGAAGGCGTCCGTTTCAATTGGAGCGACTGTTCTTCCATTTATCCTGGCATTCCTTATTGCACATGACATCTTCTGGGGCTGGGCGTTCTTTGGACTAGGGCTTCTTTATTTACTTGTTGGGATTTACTTAATCTTTATGCCGTTCCCGAACCATAAGCAAGTCTCTTCACAAGATGACCTTCCAGTACAGGAACAAATGAAGGAAGAACCTAAAATGCTTGGTGAAGGCTTAGCTGTTGTACTCATGGGGTTCACGTCGACTGCATTGTTTGTCGTATGGCAGACATGGCTTCCGCAGCTCGGGTTAAAATTAATCGGACTTGGCACAGAACAAGCCACACAGCTTCTATCTTATTTTAGTATCGGTGCACTGGTGTCTGTTCTCTTGCTGTCGATCGTCTTAGATAAATTCATTTCACCTATTATGGTGGCAATTATTTATCCAATTGGAGCATTCCTTGCGATGCTTTCATTATTCCAAATCGAAACATACAGCATTGTGATTGTCAGCACCTTTTTCTTAGGGCTATTTACAGCGGGAATCTTCCAGCTGGCGATGAGTATCATGATGAAACTATTCCCGACAAACAAAGCAACGGCTTCATCCTACGTCAACATTGCGGCAAGCTCCGCGTTTATTCTCGTGCCGCTCATTACAAGTGGGTTGGTCAGCACGTACGATATTAAAATGACGTTATTTTTCGATATGATCATTGCGGTTATGAGCGTATTGCTAGCGGTCTTTGTTCTTGGACGCATGAAAAAATTATTTAGATAATTAAAGGAGATGTCAATCATGACAAACATACATGAACGAAATATTGATGGGAAAACAAAATTAGTTGGTCTTCTTGCTACACCAATCGGACACAGCCTTTCACCACGAATGCATAACCTTGGCTATACACTAACAGGGATCAACTATGCTTACCTCGCATTTGAAGTAGGGAATGAAGAACTAGAAGCAGCCGTAAATGGTATGAAAGCAATGGGTGCAGCTGGGTTTAACGTTTCTATGCCGAACAAAATGAAAGTATTGGATTACTTAGATGAACTAGACGATTCTGCAAGATACACACGTGCAAGCAACACCGTTGTGAACAAGGATGGCAAGCTGATTGGCTACAACACAGATGGTCTTGGCTACGTGAGAAACTTGATTGAGCATGGCGTTGAATTAGCTGGACAAAAGGTCACACTCGTTGGCTCTGGCGGTGCCGCTACTCCGATTGCGATTCAGCTTGCACAATCTGGTATTCGTGAAATTAGTATTTTCGCTCGCAATGATCAATATTTTGTTCAAGCTGAAGAAAATGTGACGTACATCAACGAAGAAATGAAATCATTTGGTGTCAAAGCGAACATTTTCCCACTTGAAGACAAAGACGCGTTCCGTCGTGAAGTAGCTGAAAGTGCGATCTTAGCAAACGGGACAAGCCTTGGCATGAAACCATTAGATGAGCTCAGCATTATTGACGATACACTTGATGTATTACGCAAAGACTTAATCGTGACAGATGTCGTCTACAACCCGCAAAAAACAAAACTTCTTGCGCAAGCAGAAGCAGCTGGTGCCAAAACGATTAACGGTCTTGGCATGATGCTATGGCAAGGTGCCCTTGCTTACAAACTCTTTACTGGTGAAGATATGCCAGTTGATCAAGTGAAACAGATTCTTTTTGAAAACGACCGTTTCTAAACAAAAGAAAGACGACTTCCTAAGCGGAGGTCGTCTTTTTTTTAATCATGTACCATGATTTGGCGGTATCGATACAGGATATACAGTGCGCCGATAATGGCCGCAACAGCCACCACTGCATCGAACATAAAGATTTGTAAAATGGACGAGTGACTCTGAATTAAGCCTGTTACGACCGGGATGACGATAGCCGAAACGCCGCCCGCTGTGGAAATAATTCCTGTCATCGTCCCTTTGTTTTTCCAGAAGAATTCAGCCATCACAGTTAACGTCAGCTGAAAGACTCCTGCTGTTGAAAATCCCAATACAAAAGCATTGACGGTTCCTATGACTGGGGATTTCACGACCAAGAGTACACAAATAGAAACTAGTGTAATGATTGGATAGATCAGCAGCACAGTGACCGGACGGACAAAACGGCGCAACAGAAATGCGAGCATCACGACAGACAGCAGCCCGCCCATGCTATAGTAACTGAGCAGTTTCACAGCACTGCCCGATGTCATCCCCAATATGGCCTCACCATACGTCGGAAGCCAAATTTGCGGCAAGGCGTACAGCCCATTTGACGTAAAGCTGATCACAATGAGTGCGATCCCTTCTCTCCAAAATGTAGGCTCTGTCGAGAAGCGCGGAAGTCCGTCATGCTCCGTTACCTGGACTTGCTCCACCTTGCGATGATTCGGAAATGGCAAGGTCCACAGCATCAAGACATTCACAAGATAGATCAGAGCAGGAACAAAAAATGCCATTCCATAAAACAAATCATGCTCTGCTAAAAAGAAAATCGCCAGTGGCAAAATGGTTGCCCCAATCGAGATAAAGGCCTTCACCATCACATTCGCAGATCCCGAGTTTTGCGGAAAAGCCTCCATTAATGCAGGATACGTTCCTGCATCCATTGCCGAATTTGCGACCCCTGCCAAAATCGCAAACGCAAACGCGATTTGATAATTTGGAGACAACGGAATTCCGATCAGGAACACTGCCATCAGCACACCCGAAACCAAAATGACCGGCTTCCGCCCAAAACGATCTGACAGCACGCCCGATAGACCATACGTAAGCACCCTGCCAATGCCAAGCGCCGAAATCATATAACTAATTCCTGCACTATTGGTATCTAACTGTTTGATTAAAAATGGCATATTGGAAGCCAAAATTATATTGACCATCCCTAATAAAAAGTAATTAATATATAGACTAGAAGCCGTTCTCACATACGGATTCCTCATCCTGACACACCCCTCAACACCATCGCAATGAAGTGATCGCTTATAAGATCTCATATGTGAGAAAGAACAGCTTTGCAGCCTTCACGTTCATACATCTCATCATGTCATGCAGCTCACCGCTTACATGCCCTTCATGTATCAAGCATTTCTTCAATTTTTCACTGCTCTTATTTTATATGAATGTGAAAGGTAATGATAGTGAATTGCTTAAATTTGAGGGAAATCATCGATCATGCGTATGACTCCATCGTTAGAAAAAAAGAGTGGCTAATTCCACTCCCTAAAAGATGTGTCAACTCTATTCATCGTTAATTATTATAACCCCCAAATACTTAGCTCATAATAATATTCCGTTCGCTCTATGCATAAACCAAAACGAAAATCCTCTGCGACTAAAAGAAAATCACCATATCCAGTTGAAAATTTGGTCTGCTCAAGAAGCTGATTTAAATGACTAAACACTTCACCCACATTCACTAAAAGGGCTTCAATTTCATGATCTCGAAAAAATAGTAATCTGCCTTGTGTAGGTGTTATTTTTACCTTTTTAACCATTTCCTTTAACATTTGTTCAGACTTCTCAATATGCTCTCGGTAGTGGTTTCCATGTATTTGAACTTTCTCTTCTCTTGATTGAAGGAAAGCAAAAACCTTTTGACAAAACAATTGATTTTCTTCGATATCTAAAAATGCATTTTCTGGAAGTGTCATATAGCTTAACTCGTTTATTAAATGCTTTCTTCTGCCTCTTCTTTTTAAGGTTGCGATTTTTGTTTTTGGGTTATTATTCATTTTGGTGACCTTAATATTCCCTTTCCATCTTGTATTTATCAGATACATCCTTCATTAGATAATCAATTATACCAAAACATGTAATAGAACCTATTCATATCTTTACTTCTTTTCAACCTCTGCTGCGATATGAGACAATGCTACCTAAAAACAAACCACTCTCGAAAGGAGAATCAATGTGTATAAAAGAATCATTCCTGCTGTTATGGTGATATTCGGCCTTTGGATTCTTCTTCAAATATCCTTGAACATGAAGATCTTTCACAACCCAATGAACTATTTTGTCGCCATTACCCTCTTTTTTCTTTGTATTCAGGCATTAATAAAACTTAAACGATGAAAAACCCGAACAAGCATATACCACGCTCATCCGGGCTTCTATTTTTTCTTTATTACACTTCTTCACCATTCGTGGCAATGACGTTTTGGTACCAAGAAAACGAATCTTTTTTGAGTCTCTTCATTGAGCCGTTGCCTTCGTTGTCGCGGTCAACATAGATCATGCCGTAGCGTTTTTTCATTTCACCTGTTGTGAATGACACGATGTCAATGATCCCCCAAGGTGTGTAGCCAATCAGGTCAACACCGTCGTATTCGATGGCTTTTTTCAGTGCTTCGATATGAGAAGCGAGATATTGAATTCGTTCTGGGTCATGAATGGAACCGTCTTCCTCCACTTGATCTATAGCACCAAACCCATTTTCAACGATGAAGAGCGGGATTTGATAACGATCGTAAAAACGATTCAACGTATATCTTAAGCCAGTCGGGTCAATGGACCAGCCCCAGTCACTTGATTTGATATAAGGATTGTCTACACCATGCGGAAGGGCTCCGTTGACAATGTCTCCGTCGTTATCAGACACTGCATCACTTTTAACTGTTGTCGACATGTAGTAGCTAAAGCCAAGATAATCTACTTTGCCTTTTCTTAAGCTTTCTTCATCGCCTTCTTCAAACGGAATATGATAGCCCTCGCGTTCGAATTCTTTCAGTGCATAGCTCGGATAGTAGCCCCGAACTTGTACATCTGGGAAGAAATAGCGTTGTCTCATATATTCTTCAGCAAGCATGACATCCTCTGGATTTGAGGAATACGGATAGATTGGTACGTGAGATACCATTGCACCAATTTGAAAAGCAGGATTGATTTCTTTGCCTTTTGCTACTGCCCATGCACTTGCTAGTAATTCATGATGTCCTGCTTGATACATGATTTCTTTGGCATTTTCGCCTTCTTTGACTGATACCCCTGAGTTTGTCCATAGGAACAGCGGGTTGTTGACATCCATTTTGTTATTGATTTCATTAAATGTCATCCAGTATGTGACTTTGTCCTTGTAACGATTGAAGCACACTTCAGCGAATTTTGCGAAGTATTCAGCGACTTTTCGGCTTCGGAATCCGCCGTATTCTCTTGCCAAATGAAGCGGCATCTCAAAGTGAGACAGTGTAATCACAGGCTCGATGCCATGCTTGAGCAGTTCATCAAATACATCATCATAGAATTGTAAACCAGCTTCATTCGGTTCTGCTTCATCTCCCTTTGGAAAAATTCGGCTCCAGCCGATGGATGTACGCAGGCATTTTAACCCCATTTCGGCAAACATCGCGATATCTTCCTTGTAACGATGGTAGAAATCGATTGCTTCATGGTTCGGATAAAATTTGCTGTCTTCTATCGTCTCCGTCATTTGTCTCGGTACTCCGTGGGCACCAGCTGTCATTACATCCACAACACTTGGGCCTTTTCCTGCTTCATTCCATCCACCTTCGAATTGATGTGCAGCTAATGCTCCACCCCATAGAAAATCTTTTGGTAATGTCATTATATATTCCTCCTATTTCACAATTGTTATCATGACGTCCGTTGGCTGACATGTCGATAGTTGTTCTACGATCACATCTTCGTACGCTTGTGTATTGGTGATGATGACCGGTGTGACTGTTTTTAATCCTTTGCTTTCAATGGCTTCTTGATCAAATGTCATCAACAAGTCACCCTTCTTCACCTTGTCACCTTCTTTGATCTTGAGTGTAAACGCTGAGCCATCTAGAGAAACCGTATCAATTCCTACATGAACAAGTAACTCCACACCAAATTCTGAACGAAGTCCAATGGCGTGCTTTGTTGGTGCAAGCATGACGACGCTGCCGTCAAACGGTGCATACAGCTTATTATCTGTCGGTTCAATCGCAAACCCTTTGCCCATCGCCCCAGAGCTAAATACGGCATCTGGTACTTCAGATAATGCGAGTACTTTTCCAGCAAGTGGTGCAGTGATTGTTTCTTCATTGTTCATCGAAGCATTCTTATTTTCTTCATCTTTGACAGGTGTTGTACTTGCCGTCTGTTCTACTGTATCTTCCCCATAACCAAACATTTGAATGAGCACAACTGGTAAAATCAGCGCAATTGCGACACCAATTAAGATACCGATGATCGATGTTGGATAATCTGCACTAATTCCGTTCACAATTGTCAGCGGACCAGGCAAGCCTGCATACGCAAAGTAATAAGGCGTAAAGAAGCTGGCAACAATGGCACCGGCTGCTCCAGAAATACATCCGAAAATAAATGGCTTTTTAAAACGTAAGGTAACACCGTAAATCGCTGGCTCGGTGATTCCGAAGAGTCCCGTAATTCCAGCTGACACTCCGACTTTCCGAGTTTCGCGGTTTCTTGCTTTTAAAATAACTCCTAACACTGCGCCGACCTGAGCGATAACAGCGATGGTTTGATATGCCTGGAAGGAGTCCCGTCCGTACTGTTCAAAGTTGGCGAGCACCATTGGCGTGATGCCCCAGTGAACGCCGAAAATGACAAGCACTTGCCAGAACCCACCGATAATGGCGCCTGCTAAAGCCGGTACATTTTCTGCCAAGATATTGTATCCGTTTGCAATCCCATTTGCACCTGCTGTTGAAAGAGGTCCAATTAATAGAATGGTTAACGGAACCATGACGACCATACAGAGAAATGGCACAAATAACGGTTTGACAACCTCGTGAATCCGTTTGTTTAAAAATCTCTCTACATATGAAAGAATCCACACTAAGAACAGCGGAGGCAAAACGGATGACGTATAAACAGTTTCAGATAACGCAATCCCTAAAAAGGTAACGCCTTCACCTGAAGCTACACGTCCAGCAATTTCTGTCCAAGCCGGACTAACAAGCGCTGCTGTACACGCTACGGCGATATACATATTTGTTTTAAAATGCTTGGCTGCTGTGATGGCAATAAAGATTGGTAAGAACGTAAACGGCGCCCAGGAAATAAAGCTAAAGACTTCATACGTTCCCGTTTTCGAAAAGCTTGGAAATAACAAATTAATGAGGATAAGTGCACCTTGCAAAATACCAGCTGCGGCCAAAATATACACAAAAGGCGCAAACACAGCGGACATGGTCGCAATGACACGGTTCAGTATCGTTCCTTTGTTTTCATTAGGCTGGTCATCATCCGACGTTTGGAGCTGAACAAGGCTTGAAAAATGCTCGTATACCTCACCAACATGCTGGCCGATGACGACCTGAAATTGACCGCCGTTTTCCACCACGGTAATGACGCCAGGCATCGCATTGACTGCTTCCTTGGCTTTTGGATTCGAACGTTTCAGTACCAAACGCAGACGCGTGGCGCATCTTGCGGCACTCACCACATTTTCTTCTCCGCCAACTGCCTCTAAGATGTCTTCTGCAAGCTTTTGATAATCCCTCACTTTTGACATATAACCCTCCCTTTATCACTACTAGTATATGTACATTATAATTATACCGGTACAATTTATCAATACATATATAATTTCATTTAACATATCAAAGAAAAATCGGTATGTGCTATAATCAAAGACAATAAATCGTGAAAACAAAGAGGAATGGCTATGTTAAAGTATCAACAAATTGCGAGCGATATTGAAAAATATATTGTCACCCATGAGCTACAGCAAGGAGACAAGCTTCCTGTACTCGAAACCCTCATGAGCCAATTTGCTGTGAGCAAAAGCACCATTATCAAATCATTAGACTTACTCGAAAGAAAAGGAATTATCTATCAAGTGAGGGGCAGCGGCATCTTTGTTCGAAGACACAGGCGCAAGGGCTACATCAGCCTTTTATCCAACCAAGGGTTTAAAAAAGATTTAGAGGAGTTTCAACTGACTTCAGAGGTTTTAATGCTAGACACCATCAAACCGCCCGAAGAAGCAGCGCTTAATTTGAATATTGAAGAAGATGAGGATGTTTTTTACCTCAAACGCATCCGTTATATCAATGGACAAACCTTATGTCTAGAAGAATCCTATTACCGAAAAACCATCATTCCCTATCTCAACACAGAAATTGCCGCTGATTCTGTTTTTAAATTTATCAGTGAAGGCCTTGGACTCAAAGTCGGCTTTTCCGATATGTACTTGCAAGTAGGCAAACTGAATGAAACCGAAGCAAAACACCTCGGCCTTAACCAAGACGATCCCGCTCTCCGCGTCGAAACCGTCTTTCATCTCACAAACGGCCAGCCTTTCGACTTCTCGAAAATCACATATAACTACATGCAATCCCAGTTTTTTATTCAGGCGAATAATTATTATGGGTGATGGATGGAAAAAGCCCCCTGTTATATTCAGGAGGCTTTTTTATTGTTCCCTTTCAATCTTTAAACATTCCTTCCCTCTTTTTTGAGGAGAAAGGCCATCAATTGCCACATCGCCATAATAAATGTCTATGTGACCTCCTTTGCCAATTAGAGCAACTGGAAAAGCATGCTGTTCTTGCAGGCACTTTTCGAACTCATCTGGATGAATCTCTACTTCAATTTCATGTCCAATGAAAGCATATTCAAACGTCAGCGTATGATAAAGATCCACAAGACAGCTTATGATCCCCTGTTGAAGACGAATGACATTATGAGAAACAACATCTGTCCACTTTAAAGAGATAACGAACCCCACGTAACCTGCTTCTTTTTGTATGTTGATCGTCATATCATTTAGCTTCGATCCCGATAATTCAAACTCCATATAATAACCTGAAAAGTCATCGTCTTTAATGATACTCTCTTTTATACTGTGTTCAATCCACATTTCGCCATCAGGGTCCTGACTAAACTTTACTTTGGTAATAGACATTTCTTTTTGAGCTAGATAATCAGACAATTGGCGAAAAGTATTTGGTAAATGAATGGCCTCATAAAAAACGATTCCAATATTGATGTATCCACCTATAGCTATCATGCATCCCTCGCTTTATTTTTTCTTTCATTATATTTTACTCAAACCTGTATTCTGAGAAAACTCATCCCCTTACATGAACACCTCCGATTTAAAGTATCAAAAAGATTCATTTTACGAATGCATTGATCAAACTTATGATAAACGTAACAAGATTCTATAGGAGGATTCATTATATGAGAGACATTAGAGTGTACCATGTCGATGCATTTACAACTGAGAAATTTGGAGGAAATGCTGCTGGGGTCGTGTTGGATGGTGATCTTTTAACGGAGGATGAGATGCAGAATATCGCCAAAGAGTTGAATTTACCGGAATCTGTCTTCTTGCTGCCTGCACATGATAAAGAAGCAGATTATCGGGTCAAATACTTCACACCGACAGATGAGGTCAATTTCTGTGGGCATGCGACTGTTGGATTGACTTGGCTTTTGGCGACGGAGCTTGGGCTAGCAAAAGAGAAAACTGGAGTCGTGTTAGAAACGAAGATTGGCAATGTTCCTGTTGTGTGGCACGAAGAAAATGACAAAGTCATCGATGTGGAAATGACGCAGGTGGCGCCGAAAACGCGAGATTTTATGATCGATTTAGAAGAGCTTAGTGACATGCTTGGTATCAGCAGTGACCGCATTGATCCATCTTATCCTATCAAATTAGCAAATACCGGAAACTGGCATCTTCTCGTTCCGATGAAGACCCAGAAAGACATCGATCAAGCAGCACCGAACTTAGCGGCTTTAGGGAAAATGAATAAAGAGCAGAATATCACGACGACTCACCTTTATACATTTCATACCACAAAAGAATGTGATCTTTACACGAGAGATTTTGCACCTGGAATTGGGATACCCGAAGATCCGGTGACGGGGGCAGCAAACGGAGCATTGGCTGGCTATCTTTATTTAGAGGGTATCATTTCTCAGCAAGAAATCACTCATCTGAACATTGCCCAAGGGGATGCCATCGGCAGACCTGGCATACTTCGTATCACGGTCATTCCGAATGAATCAAAGCCTGTGATCAAAGTGGCAGGCGCGGCGGTTATCACTATTCGCGGCGTGTTGACCTTATAAACCATCAGCTTGAATGGGAGACATCTCGTTCAAGCTGATTTTACTTAAATTGATCTTTGACCGCTTCGATCCATCTTTTAGCCGATGGGGATGCTGCTTTGAATGATTTGAACGCCAAGTTGATCTCACGATATACGTTTGTCTCAAGTGGAATGACTTTCGTATGAGACATCTGCGGCGGCAAAATTAATGTCGGAATGATGGTCACTCCGAGCCCTTCTTGAACCATAGAAATGAGCGCATTGTTGTCTCCAATTTCAAGCAAAACTTGAGGCTTCACGCCTCTTTCTTTTAATAATTTCTTAATGAGCAGATCACAGCCCGCTTTTGGCATAATGAATGATTCATTATGTAACGAGTCAACTTCTATCACTTTCTTCGTATGGAAGCGATGATCCTCTTGCATGAGCACCACCAATTCATCTTGGAAAAGTGGAACAGTTTCAAATTCTCTTGATGGCTGCGTTAAAAAACCAACATCAATCGTGCTAGACGCAATCCATTCCTCAATCTCCTCATAACCACCTTCATATAACTCTACTTGGATATTGGGGTACCTTTTTGTAAAGCGGTGAATCAGCTGTGGAAGCATTTTTGAAGAAAAACTGGAGAACGTCCCGATCTTGATAATCCCCACTTCCATCCCTTGAATCAACGCCGCCTCCTGCTCAAGCAATGACGCATGATGAATGATTTGCCGAATATGCGGCATCACCCGCTCACCTGCGTCTGTTAGCGACAGCCCGTTTCGATTCCGCCGAAGCAGCACAACCCCTAATTCCGACTCAAGCTTCGCAATATTATGACTGACTCCAGACTGCGTCAAACCAAGTTTCTCGCCGGCTTTTGTAAAACTGCCGCATTCGACGACTGTTAGAAATACTTTGTATTGGAATGTGATCAGTTTAGTCACCTCACTTATTAATTCGTCGTTGTCGACGACGAAGACCTAGACGCTGCTTCATCAGCCTTCACACAATCAATCGCAACAACGAGCGCAATCATCACAGGCTCCATTTCTTCTTTCAAAATATCGACCTTATAACTATCTCCCCATGTAAACCATTCCTTCTTCACCTGGCCGATCACTTCGCCGCTTTGCAGCACTTGGAAATTCATATCCCACCAGTTACCCTGCACTTCTACACCCGCAGCATCAATTGAATATTTTGCTTTAAAGAACGTAAACTCTTTTTTGATCGTCAATACCTCTTGACCACCAACTTCTACTAAAAACTTCGGTAAAAAGCTAAACATTTTCTTCGTAATCACAGCAATTTCTTCTCGTTCTGTATTCAGAATGGTGAACGTCTTCGGTATCTTCATAAAACTGCCTTCGACCAAATACACATCGTTCTCCTGCTGATCCTTTACTGTAAACCTGCCGCTCAGACTAAATACTTTCTGCTTCATGTATAGTTGCTTCATACATACCTCCGATTAAATTCAAACATTTATCAGTCTTTTATCCATTCTTTAATTACATCTAATTATACCAAAAAATAGAATGATCAAATAACATGTCAGAACTCATGCAAGTTATAATGGAAATATAAACAAAATTGTGAGGGGAACTCATGAAAAAAATCACGTTTTTTGATTGGACCATTCAATTACAAGCAAACTTAACGGCAATAACAGATCATCATGAAAAGAAGATGGTCATTTTAGAACCATCCATTGAATTAAACGGTGTGATCTGGATAGATGAAAACAACGAGCTACAAATCAAACCTACTTGGGATTGTGTCATTACAATCGATCCAACCAACAAAACTCTAACAATCCGGCAAACAGAAGAAGTATTCGGAGATTTATACGAGTGAAAACAGGAGGATTTATGAAAAAAACTACTTTTTTTGACTGGAAAGTTCACTACCCTGAACATTTAACAGCAGTCAAAGATGATACAGAAAAGAAAATGGTTTTTCTAGTACAAACTGTTGAATTCAAAGGGATTATCCGTATTGATGAGAATGATGAACTGCAAATAAAGCCGACATAGGATTGTGTCATTATTATTAATGCTAAAAATATGTCTGTCACAGTTCGTGATGCAGAGGATGTTGTAGGATTGCCATAAAAATAAAAAAGTCTCGTTTGAGGGAAATCACTCAAATGAGACTTTTTTATTTATTATTTAATACCTATTTACAAAGTACTCTATAGTTTCTAATTCATCTTCTTTCAGTTCTCTGTTCACGTACTTTTGATACTCATTCGTGATTTTCTGCTGATCTCCACCAAATAGATCAGTGTATTTCGCCATCATCCGAAGCTTGTCTCTTTCCTGACGAAACTCTTCTTTTGACCAAGGTCTTTGGTGTGAAGGAATATACGTATCGGCATCAAATGCATCTAACTCATCTAAAAGACGCAAGATTTCTTTCACCGTATAATGTACTTTTTCGGCATACATTTTCGGATAAATGCAATCACCAAGAAACAGGATTTTCTCTTCTTTCACATACACGATCACTGAATCAGCAGCATGATCGCCCCCAACATGTTGCACAACACAAGTAACCCCGCCAAGATCAATCTCCATCCGCCGGTCAAACGTGACATCTGGTAAAACCACCTGAATATCTCGATGATCCTGATATTCTTCCCTAATGGCCTTCGCGCAAAACTCAATCTCCGTTCCTTCCCTCACCCGCTCATCAATCGCCTCATCTGACCAAGAAAACGGAAGAAGCTTCTCCATTTCATTTCTGGTTTTTGCAGAAGCAATCGAAACCGTATCAGGCAGCGCTGGCAGACCAAAAATATGATCCCAATGCCAATGCGTGAGGACAACGAGATCGGGCTTGGCGTTCTCGTGCTTTAAAGTTTTTTGGATGAAATAGTTCGCATGATCTTTTGAGTTACCAGCATCGATCATTAATGTTTTGTTATTGCCTGCGACCATGCCTAGGATGGGGCGGTCGGTTCGTGATACTGGTGTGATGTAGGAGAAGGTTTGGCCTTTTTTTTTGATTGTGTGCATGGTGTTCCTGCTTTCTAATATTTTTAAGTTTTATCCCCGTTGAATTGTTATGCGCTACTTAATCAAATATTATTTCTTTAACAAATGTTTGGCTAACTTTCGATCTTCTTTATCCTTCGTCTTCACAGAAATATGTTCAATCAATTCCCTTGTGGCAGCTTGCTGCGCATATGAAAGAGGCCATTCTTTTAATACACTTAAAGCATGATACTGTAAATTTCCATCATCTGATCTAAGTGCAGCTTGAATCAATGGCAATCCTACACCTTCGTGTTCATATAAATCTTGCACAATATATTGTAGACAAGCCACTTCATCATCTGAAAGACTTGATAACGATAAATGTGTTTCTGCAAATGTACAAAGCTCTCTAATATGCTGGTGATGATTTGTGTCCATCACAGCAAAGTATATTTCACTATTTGCCGGATCTTTCTCAAGTAAAGCAAATAGATGCTCAATCACATCTAAACGATAAAAGAGAGCGATTTTAAGTGCTTGGGAGCTAAAACCCTGTTGTAACGAATCGATTGCAAACTTTGGCCATCTACTGTCATTGATAAACGGTTGAATCGCTTCCTGGATAGCCTTATAATCGTCCTGTTTCCATGAATCATTCAATCGGTCTTCCCAAATCTCATGATCATCATTTAAAAACTCATTTATTTTCAATATTGGATAAAAGTCCTCAATTGCTTGGCAGTGCTTATGAGCATGGTGAATAAAACGGCAGAGAACTGAGCTTGCATTTGGATACTCTTCTATTCCGTAGATAGAAACCTCATCTTCTAATAGTGCTTGAATGATGAGACTCGCTCCATCATATAATTCTTTGGAAATTTCCTCTTCTGATAAAGCGGTTTCTAGATCACCATTAAGAGCGCAAGTATAAGCTAAGTATTCATTCATAATTGTATTCACACAGCCCTTTATTAGTAACCATCGTTTTATTTCTGGAGTTGAGGCTTCCAATTGCTCAACAGCCGAAATTTTTCCCCATCCATCGACGGACTTTGTAAGACGCCAAACATGTTCGTTTCCTTGACTTGTGCCATTCTTCAATGCAAATACAACATAAGAAGTAAATTCTTCATGCATACCTATTGTGAATAAGAGCTCTTTGTATTTTTCGCAGTTCGTACATCCCAGTATCGTGACTGCAAATTTGACAACCTCCCGATGAGCTGCATGTTCAAGAAGCCATAACGCTTCTTGCTGTACAAGAGACTCATCCCATTGTTCATGCTGAATTCGCTCAATTAATTCACTACTGCGACTCGCCATATTGTTAGAAATGATTTTTTCATATGTTTTTTTTCTTGTTTCATTTGTAGGATGATTCAGTTGTTTTTCGAAAAGCTTCAATAGTTTCTTCACATAAAAAGGGGCAGGTCGTTCATCTACATAATAATCAGATAAACCGGGAGCCAATCGTGGTTCATTTTCGTCAAATAAAAATTCTTCATCTGGTAAACGATCGTCTACTATTTTGTGATGTGTTTGAATTTGTTGTTGAATAAAAGGGACAATTTTCTCTTTATGATCCCATGGTAGAAAGTCTAACTTTATTGAATCATCTAAAACCGTTTCATGATCTACCTTCACAATACAACGAAATCGTACATAACCGCCAAGTTTAACGGACACCTTGTGTTTTGTACCATCTTGAAGTTCCAATATCCCCGACAATTTTGAATATGGAATTATATGAGACAATACACTTTTCCGTTGTTTTCTATCAACTGTCACACCATCAATGATCAGTTGCTCTTCTTTTATTTGGTTTATAATTTCTATAGAATGCCCTTTATAATCAATTTTCCACGTTTTATTTATTTCTTTTTCTACGTCTTTTATTACGTTACGTATTTCATGTTTAAAATCAGCTTTGAAACCCATGAAAGTCTCCTTTGAGTAATTGTAGATTGAATATGTGATCGTTCCCAATACCTGCTGTAATCGTTTTTGAACTAAGTTTCCATTATATATAATACGATATTTATTACAGAGAGTCTTCTTTTCTTCTTACATGAAAAAAGGTATGGGAAATGAATGAATTCCCGTACCTTTTACTATTTAAAATTATTGATTAAATGTCGGCTCTTTTTGCTTTGCATCCTCAAAATACTGAGTAAACGAAGAGACGCCTGAATAGGATATTGATAGGTACTCTTTAGCACGAGTCATCCCTATATACATTAAAGACACTTCTTTTTCTTGATCCTCTTCATACTTTAATGGCATTAGATCAGCTTTCACAATAAAAACTGAGTGGAAGTCAAGACCTTTACTACTATCGAGAGAACATATTTTGACTGTCTCTTCCTCTGGATTGAACTTATGTTTGGTTGCACCATTTTCAGTTATCCAATTGTAAGGAATATTCTTTGTTTGAAATGCCGATTGAATCGCTGATATATAATGGTTATTATATCCCTTTATACGATATAAAATGGCCATTTCAGAGTAAGGTATGTTCTTTTCATTATGTTGATCCACTATTTGTTTAGTAATCTCCTCTATTTCTTCTTTAAAGGTATTACATCTTAAAAGCTCTACCTCTGGCCCTTTACGTTTTGTCTTCTTTGGAGGGATGATTTCGATTGTCTCTGTCTGTTCTTGTTTTAATTTAAGATCTAAAGCTCTATGGCTATCGTAAAATTTCCATCCGAAATCCACAATTTGTGACGTATTACGATAATTTATATTTAAGATTCTAGATCTACCTCTAAAATCAAGGCCCGTATCTTTCACATAGCTTCTACTTTTCCGATAGATATCTTGCGCTCTATCTTCTACTAAAAGTAAAGATTGCGTCTCTTGATCTAAGCATAAGCTGATGAGATGCAGCCAGCTCCCTTCAAAGTCCTGCCCTTCATCAATTAAAATGGCATCATACTTTACAGGAGTTAAAGCATCATTTTCTATTTTTTCAATGTAATCATCTATTTCAAGTTCTGAAATACCATGATCTTTTTTAATCCAGTGATGAAAATTTAATATTTGTATATTATTTAAATTTGGTGTTTTTCTATGATCGGATGTCTGAAAATCATCTGGTTCTGTAAATTTAGAATGAATCATTTGTTTAATATTTTGTTTCAAAGCTACATTGTAACAGAGTATTAATATCTTCCAATTCGGATGTTGTTCTGCTAACATTTTTGCTCGAGTCGCTAAGATTAAGGTTTTACCGCTTCCTGCTACTCCTCTAATTAGCCGATGTTTATCACCAATCTGTTTAGCCAAGTTTTCTTGATGCAAATCCATCGTTTTGATGTTTCGAAAAGATAATAACAGTTTTTCTTGGTATGGGACTGGTTCAACATCTGCTCCAACGCGTATTTCTTTGTATAGATGATAACGAATCCTTTCTAATTCGTCAGATGATAATGGCGTATTTAACTTGAAAGGCACATGAAACATATCAAACAATTTTTCTATTAAGATCTCAGGATCAAAATGGTCATTATCCGGATCAATCTGATCACGCGATAAAATAAAATGTGGATCAATAACCTCATATACTTTATTTTTTAAAAGTTGTTCTTCATGAAGCCGAGTGAAGACAACACCATAACCATAAGGAAACTTTAATTTAAACTGATATTTCCCTTCTGTATTGATTAAATCAATGTCTTTCTCAAGCATATCTTTTATTTTAAAAGCATACTCTCTTGATTGAACTAGGGGACTCTTCACTCTATGTAAATCACCAGAAGAATTTAAAATGCCCCAGGTATTATCGTTTAGCTCTCTTATTGTATTTTTAGTGTAATCTTTTACTTCCAAAACTAATACTCCTAAATCAGGACCAATTATCACAAAGTCTGGTCTAAACCCATTGATATTAGGCTCATAATGTACAATATACTCTTCGGGTAGATATTCCTTTAATGTTCGAAATAAAATTCGTTCTCCTGCAGTAGCAGTACTTTTAATACTTTCTGGTAATGTAATTGCCATTTATACTAACACCCCTCTATTATCCTTATACACCATATATCGGAATAATTTGGGTGTTTTAAATGATGTATAATACAATATATAGCTTTTCTTTAGTAAAGAGGGGGTGCTAGTTATAAAATAGAGGAAATCTTAAAATCAAAAAGCTCTTAGATTAATAACTTAAGAGCTTTTGTTAAAAATATTAAATTTATTCCATCAGTAGGTTTTATCTATATTTAGTTGTATTAGATACATTACATTTCCTAAAACGTCTGAAATTAATTTTAAATACTAATCTTGCCCCTCTTCATGCACGACATTTCCAAATGATGGATTTAACTATAAGATTTTGTAATAATTGAATTGAGAAAATTTAAACTTTCATTTTTCATCAATTTAAGATCATTAATTAAAAACTAACCCTATTTACAAGTTTTATTTTTGCTTAAATAGAGCCAAGAGCTCTTCTTACATATATTAATTAAAAATTATACAACTTCACTACTTTTAAGATATATATTCCCAGTTTGTGCCGCATGCCTTCTCTTTCTTATAATTAAAGATACAAAATCTATTTGATTTTCCAGCACAGCCATAAGATCGGTGCCATCCATTAATAGTATGGTACTACGGCTTACGGAATGTATTTTAACAGCATCTTCGGAAAATCCATTTATAGATAGGAATAAACCTAAAGTATTATCAAGTTTTCTATTAATCTTTCCAACAAAACTGTCTAAATCTGAGGAATCCGATAATTGATTCTTCCACTTGGCTTCAAACAAATAATCAGTACCTTCTAGAGAAAAAGCTCCATCAAGTTGTTCTCCAATATTTCTAAATGAAGCTTTAGGATCTAAATCAAATAGTTCAAATAGGTCGTATAGAACTTTCTCAAGTTCAAAGCCTCTCTTTTGATAATCCTGAGAAGTAACAAGCCTAAAATAATTTGTCTTAATTTCATCTAGTTTATTCAATACTGCTTGACTTGATCTGATTTTTTCCAGGTTTTCAAGTCTTCTCCTTTTAATTTCTTCTTCCTCTTTAATTCTCTGTGTTTGATCTTCTATTAACCTTTTAAGATCAGCAACAGCTTGCTTTGCTCTCCCTGCCTTTCTTTTTCCATCTTCAAGTTGTTCTAGGTGACGAAAACTATCCATCTTGATCACTTCGTGTATTAGTCTTCTGATATCACCCAAGTACTTTTCCTGATCACTACATAGTTCATCAATAATATCCGAGACAATTTGTCTTTTATATCCGTTCCAGTCTGAACGATTAATAATAGCAGGGTCATTTATACAGTTACTTAAAAAGCTCCTCAAGTTACTTTTATACCAGTATATACTGCATAGTGCCTCTTTTAATAGTTCGATTACGACAGCTGAAATTTTGTTCTTCATTACAAAAAACCCCCATCAAAATATCTTTCAAATGTAAGGCATCCCATAAAATTTCCTTCACACAACCTTTACAATAATTCCTAACATCAGCTGTTACAAACAATATTCTCTTTTATTTTAATACTTATTGTACTATGTACTACCTGGTACTTATTTTGGTATATTATATCGTCAGCGCGCCAATGAGCTTTTGGTAGGCTAATTAACTCTTAGTTAACTAACCCATTACTTTTATCAAACATTTCTTGGCTATTGTTTTTAGCCTTGTTACTATAAAATTCCTATTGATTTATAAGAAGATACTTAGACAATATCAAAAGCAATTACTACAATTGTTAATTGATAATATTTCAATTAGACAAATAGATAGATCCAAAACTATTTAGAGCATATAATTGGAGTTGTTTTATTTAAACTACACATAATTTACTCGTTATATCGGGAAACGGATAATGAACACACGTTTTCAAGACCTGCTTCGAATAAAAAGAATTACCACCTTACCTACAACAATTTTGCATTTACTTATGATAAGGCTCACCGTAATGCATCTAAATGAGGTTTTTCTTTTGAATCAATCAAAAGAAATATCCTGACACCATAGATATCCACTTTTTGCATTTTTAATTAAATCTTTAGTAAATATCTCTGCTGCTCTATTTTTATCTATTGCACCATCATGAAAAGCTACAGCTAAATCCAACATTAATAAAGGACCTCTCAATCCTTCATCCTTGTAATATTTCTTTACCCTTGTTTTCCCTTTATCATGAATAGCACCTTGCATAAACAAATTCTCTAATCTTAAGGCTTGCGACCTAGAAAACGTAAAATAAACATTAGCTGGTAATTTATCCTTTTCAACTTTAGATTTATTTTCAGTTTCATTTTTCTTGTTTCTCTTGTTCATTCTAGTAACCAAGTTATCTAATATATCAAAGTCCTCTGGATTTAATTTATTAGAAGCAAGTATTTGATTTGGTACTATAGAACTTAATGCTTCCTCAATATCTTTAGCATTAAGTTTTTCTAAATCAGTTGGAGATTGTTTATGACCAATTCTTTGCATTAAATTATCATAAGCATGTTTAAGGATTTCAATATATCTTCTCACATTACCATTTGAAAAGTATGCTGCTAGTATTAAACACTTATCATTTTCAAGAATGTCTAAATAATTATTGTATCCTTTATCAGATAGTAATTCTCGAATTCTATTATTTGTTATTTCTTTATAAAATTCTAAATAATCATCTGATAGCTCATCCATTGAAACATACTCCATAATTGCATCATGCCCAACATCAAAATTGAAGCTATCTCCAAAATTTTTAGAAGGATAGTATGTTATTGGAGTAGGATAAACTGATGCACAAAAATAAGCTGCGTTTTCATGCATATCATCAGTTAATGCACCTCGGATAAGCTTTAATAATCGAAAAATTTCTATTTGGGCTTCTTTACTTACTTCAGAACATTCATCAATCAATAAATAAGTATACTGATGATTCAATATGTTTTTTAATTCTAAAATAAAATTAACTAAAAAATTTGCTGCGTTACTATGTGATAAACTTTGCCCTACAAATAAAAATTCTTTTTGTTCATTTTCACTATACGTTCCACTTGCAGTTGCAGAAAAGGAACCTGTTTGTGGAACTGCTATTTTCGCTGTTGTACTAGCAGTAACACTCGATTGAGAACCGAAAATAGATTTAATATTTTCAGGATTGTAATTTAGTTCAGCAAGTAATTTCTCATTTAATTCTTTTATACGTTTGATAATTATTTCGATATTTTCACTGTTATTTAAGCCAAACATTTGTGCAATTTTTTTACCGATTTCTGAAAGTTACTATTTCCAGCTAAACGTATCTTTTCTCTATTCTGTTCAATAGTGTTAATTATCTTGGTAACAATATTAGCGTACAGATGAATTCTAAATAGTTTAACATCACTCTCAACCCACTCATGAACACTGGCTAAAGAAACATAGACAGGGAGAATTTTCTTTTCCTGGTAGGAATCTAAGCATGTTTCATTTATCATTTTTAAGATATGTGTTTTACCAGTTCCCCTAATGCCCTCAATCAAATAATTTTGCCCTGTTTCACCAAGAAACTTATCAATACTAAAACCTGGATTAGCATGCGTGTTTGGGAAAAACCCTCCCGCCTGGGCATCGTGTTTAAAGAAATCCATTTTTATGTCTACTACTGCCATTAATACACCCCTCAGCATTTTTATTTTAATAATAGCAAATAATTCTATACTTTTATTATAAACTTCATTTGCGGATTAATATCATTTCTATTGTATAATTTCTTTATTCTCTATTATCTTTAATTCACTTAGTTAATACTATTTCCGCAGCAATACTAGAAACTAAACCGACAACTGTTCCTAAAATAAAAAATGGCATTATTTTTTCACTTCATAATATCTGAAAGAAGAGACGTAGAAGCAATAATTAGATGTCCACCAGGTTTAAGTACTCTTAAAGCCAATTTCCCCCATTCAAAGAAAAAATCATATACTTCCTGTCTTAGCTTTGGGTCATCATTAATAACGGAGAAACGTGGAACAGGTTGACGTTTTACCCCTCCCATACTTGAAGGAATACGCCATATACCACCAGTACCTTGCCTACGCTTTTCTATTTCTTCTGGAGTATATTCTTTACACCATAAGGTGGGTCTGTAACAATAGCATCTATCGAATCTTCTTCTCTATCCTTGAGCCAAATAAAACAATGTTCATTAATTAATTCATAACTCAATTTTTATACCTCATCATCTATTTAATAAATCTAATTATACATTAAAACCTCATTTACTTATGATAAGGCTCCCCCCGAACAATCCGAAACGCCCGATAAACCTGCTCCACCAACACCAGCCTCATCAACTGATGCGGAAACGTCATTTTTGAAAACGAAAGTTTCTCATTCGCACGCTGCATGACAGCATCGCTTAATCCAAGGGATCCGCCAATGACAAAACACACCTTACTTTTTCCGTATGTTGCCAGCTTATCTATTGTATCGGCTAATTCTTCGGAACTTTTCATTTTTCCTTCGATGGCGAGGGCGATGACGTGGGCGTCT
This sequence comes from Bacillus sp. FSL R7-0672, assembly GCF_038601465.1. NCBI lineage: Bacteria > Bacillati > Bacillota > Bacilli > Caryophanales > Bacillaceae > Bacillus > Bacillus sp. FSL R7-0672. The sequence continues at coordinate 3,643,735 of NZ_CP152010.1, forward strand.
GGATTGATTTTGCTTAGGATGCGTTCGCCTTCTTTGTCTTTGATGATTTTCATGTCTTGCTCGCTGAGGTGTTCGGGTGCTTTTTCGTCCGCGAGCTCAATGATCTCGATTTTTCCGTAAGCCTGTAATCGTTTTGTGTATTCGGCTATGCCTTGCTTTAAATATTTCTCTTTTAATTTTCCTACTGTGATAATTGATATATTCACAGGTCATCCCCACCTTAAGAACAAGTTATTCATAAGAGTTATCAACAATTGTGGATAAAATTTGTGTATTTTGTGTCCGATCATTCGTTCCCCACTATATATATTGCAGGTTCAGCGCACAATTCACAGGTTGTGGATAAGCTGTGTGTATGTTCGATTTTTCTGAATTCTGGTGGCGTTTCGTGATCATCTATGTACATGTCTAGCACGGTTTCTATATGTTCTGCGCAAGCATAAAGTGATTTGTTCATAAGTCTCTAATTCCTCCAATATATTGTCTCGTTATTCACAAGTGTTTCGCTCATTGTTCAATATAACCGATTTATTCACATGTTAATAGTCTTTTACCATTTTCCACACCTTTTATCCACAAACAAAACAAAGAAGCCTTCACTCCTGTGTGAAGGCTTCTTTCTATAGAAACGGATTATAAAATCTCGTTCCTCTAACAAATGTAATCACTAGCGAAACGATCAGTACCGCTCCAACAAATATTAACGCCACATAATCTGCTTTTTGAAAGTCTTTCGCCGTAAACCATGTGCGCTTTTTATGCTTTCCAAATCCGCGTAGCTCCATCGCATTACTAATCGTCTCAATCCGCTCTAGGCTAGAAAATATCAGCGGCATCACAATCGACAGCGCATTTTTAATCCGTTTCCCCAGCTTTTCATTCTTCGATAAATCAATGCCTCTTGCTTGCTGAGAAATTGCAATCGTGCGAAAATCCCGCTGAATATCTGGAATATAGCGCAAGGCAATCGCTACAGCATACGAAATGCGGTAGCTGACTCCAATTCGGCTGAGGGATGAAGCAAATTCACTTGGATTTGTTGTGACGATAAATAAAAGCGCTGCTGGCATGACCGTCACATATTTGAGTGTAATATTCAATTGATAGAAAAGCTGTTCAAGTGTGACGTTGTACCAGCCGGCAATATGAAATAGTTCATGCTTTGCTCCGTAGATCGCGACTCCTTGCTGGGGTGCAAAGATGTAAATAGCGATGTTGTTGATGACTAGGAAAATTGCCAGGACGATCACCACGAAGGAGATATCACGAAATCGCACATTCGACATCTGAAAGAATACGACACTGGCGGCTAACATAAAGACTAACACGCCTGTATCATACGTGAGCATCGCTGCGGATGACCAGAGGATAAAGCAAATGAGTTTGGTGGCCCCTGTCAGCCGATGAATCGGCGACGGGCGATCGATATAAGACAGCATGTCTACAGCCATGTCATTCGTTCCTTTCTGTCAACCTCAATGAAGCGATCCACGAGTTCATTTGGATTTGGCCAGTCTGCTTTCAGCGCCAGTTCATACAGCGATGTTTCCTTTAAGCTCGCCTTTTGAACAAGCAGCTGATCTGTCAGCACTTTGGCTGGTGTATCATCTGCGATTTTTTCTCCATCAGAAATGACAATAGTTCTTGTCGTATATTCGAGCATCAAATGCATATCATGTGTGATCATCAAAATCGTGACACCCTGCTCATTTAATTGCTCTAAAAACGTCATCATCTCTGTGTAATGTCTAAAATCCTGTCCGGCGGTTGGCTCATCTAAAATAATGATTTCTGGCTCTAATACAAGAATTGATGCGATCGTGACGCGCTTTTTCTGTCCAAAACTGAGAGCAGAAATCGGCCAGTTCCGAAATGGGTATAAGCCGCATACTTTTAAGACTCGCTCCACCCGTTCCTTGATGTCTTCTTCCTTTACGCCTCTTAAAACGAGACCAAATGCGACTTCATCAAAAATCATTTGTTTAGAAATCATTTGATTTGGGTTTTGCATGACGACGCCGATTCGTTCGGAGCGCTGTTTGATGGTGTCTCCTGTGATGTCATCACCATTTAGATGAATGGTCCCTTTTGTTGGCTTTTCAAACGCGCAGAGCACCTTGGATAGTGTTGTCTTGCCTGCGCCATTGGCTCCTGCGATGCTGATCATTTCTCCTTTTTTGACGGTAAAAGAGATGTTGTTCAGCGTGTTGGGTCTTGTCGGATAGTCAAAGCTCAGTTCACGTACTTCTAGTAAATCCTGCGCTGCATTTTGCTCGACTGATGGCTCAGACGCTTCCATCCACTGCTCGATTTTCATTTTTTCCTCATCATTTAAGGTAAGATGCTGTAAATTCGCGATCTGATCTCCAGGTGTAACTGGAATACCTGCATATTTCATGGCTTTTACATATAAAGGCTCACGTAAATACGCCGCTTCTAATACATTTGAGGCGAGCAATTCATCTGGTGTCATGTCCGCTGCTATCGTGCCGTCATTGACGACGATGATGCGGTCCACATGGCGGAAGAGGACGTCCTCTAACCGGTGCTCAACCATCACGACGGTTTTTTTCGTTTGTTTTTGCAGTCGATCAATAAGATCGATTACTTCTTTGCCTGTAGCGGGATCAAGGCTTGCGAGTGGTTCGTCAAACAGCAAAATGTCGACTTCGTTAACAAGTACGCCTGCGATGGCGACACGTTGTTTTTGACCGCCTGACAGCTCATGTACGGATGATGCCAGCTTGCCATCTACCTCTGTTAATTTTGCCGCTTCTTCGACACGTGTTTTCATTTCTTCGCGTGTGACTTGGTCATTTTCAAGTGTAAACGCGATGTCTTCTCCAACGGTCAGCCCGATAAATTGTCCGTCAGGGTCCTGCAGCACCGTTCCGACGAGCTGTGAGAGGGAGAAAATATTCTCTTTCTCTGCATTCTTCCCTCCGATGTGAAGACTTCCTTCCATAGAACCTTTATAAGACGCAGGAACTAGCCCATTGATACAATGGGCTAGTGTGCTTTTTCCCGATCCAGACGGGCCTGCGATGAGGACTTTTTCGCCTTCATAGATGGTCAGGTTAATATCTTTCAATGTCGGTTCTGCCTGACTGCGATATTGGAATCCGAAATGTTCGAATTGAATCATCGGTTTCTTCATTTATGTGTTCCACCTTGCTTCATGATGTTTCTTTCGATAGACTGCCGCTTTTGCTTCTCGTTTTCGCATAAGCCGCAATGATGATGGTTCCTAGTACACCGACTGTGATGATGTTTGAGATTCCTGCTACGATGCCTTGAACAAATACTTTGTTCGCAGGTTCTGCATAGATCACAATGTCGAGTACCGGGGCAATAACAAACCAGCCCAATGCCTGTGCGCCTGCTTGTACGGCGTTGAAGAGCGTGATTTTTTTCCAGCCAAAGTCGCCCTCTTCTACTTTTAAACGGTTCGAAATGAAGCCGATCAATAACCCAACAACACCTGAAACGATAATCCAGCTCCACCAAGGGCCGAATGTGGTGGCATCTTTAATGAGATGACCAATAAATCCAATCAGTGCGCCTGCAACAGGACCAAATAGCACGGCCATTAATGCAAGGAATGCATACGATGTCTCAATTTGTGTATTCGGAATCCCAGTTGGAATGGAGACGAAGCGTCCTAAAATGACAAAGACGGCTGCGCCAATTCCGATGGCAACGACAGTTTTCGTTGAAAGTTGTTTACCTGCCATGATGTATCCTCCTCTTATTCGTATATAATGCGCGGAGCTTTGCGAATCGAAAGGCGCCAGCCTGTGCCTGTTCCGATGTTATAAGCCTTTGCAAATGACCCTTGATTGATCGCCACGCCTAAATGATCGAGTGAATTGACATATACGAGTGGTTCGCCTACCTTTAAATCAGCAAAAGATCGTCCATAGGTCATGATATTTTTATACACATTTTTTGGCCCGTTGGCAATGGTAACTTCTATTGCATCGCCGTAATTAATTGAAAGCTGCTCAAATAGCGTATGATGAATGTTTGTCCAAAGGTTTCCGAACCTCACATCTAAAATATCAATCGTTCCTGTGATGACTTCTTCTTTCGCATAAGCCTGTACGACTGGAAGGTGAATAATATCATCAATATCCGCCTTTGGCCCAACCTCTTCAAAAGAAATCACACCTGAAGCGATTCTCGCCCCTGTATACGCGTAAATATCTCTCCCATGGAAAGTATGTGATTTTCCCGACTTTGGCAGCCGGTTAATGGTTTCATCTAAATAACGGGCTTCCACTATGCCAATATCCTGTGCGACGTGCGTAAGTGTCCCGTTATCTGGGGTAATGATGTAGTGCGAGCTTGTGGTTTTGACGACAAGACTCTTTCTTTCTGACCCAACGCCTGGGTCAACGACGGATACGAATACCGTCTCTTCCGGCCAGTACGTGACGGTTTGGAGCAGGCGGTAAGATGCCTCCCAAATGTCATACTGCGGTATATTGTGTGTTAGATCAAAAAGGCGGATGCTGCTGCTGACCGTATTTGCCACTCCGTACATGGCGCTAACAGCTCCATCATCAATGCCGAAATCTGATTGTAAAACCAATGCATGTTCACTCATGTCAATCTCCCTTTCATTTGAAAAAATGGATGTGGTGTTTCACGTGGAACATTTGAACATTTGTATGAAAAAAGTGGACAATAAAAAATACCCCATCCTTATCTTTGAATCATAAGGACGAGGTATTTGTCTCGTGGTACCACCTTTATTTACTGTTTGCTCGCGCTAAACAGCCTCTACAAGTACAAAGCTCCAATCTGGCTCATATACTGTGGTTTTGATAACGAGTACCAACTCTCGTCGTGTCCTACTAATATCATAGATATGTTCAGCACGAGGCTCAGAGACCATTTTTCGAATCATTATTTTTGCTTCTTTTCAGCTGCCGAAGCTCTCTGTGGAAAAATTGATGATTGTACTTTCTCTCGTCATTGCCTGTTTAACTATCTTGAATTAAAGCTATCATACATGATGTTTTTTGATAAATCAAGATATTTTTCTGAACATTTTCAAAAGTGAGTCAACAGGTGCTGGAAGAGTCTTCTTTTTATAAAATTTAAACAAATGTTAAAGAGCGAGATATGGTGTCTTTCCTTTCTAGCGGTATAATAAAGATGAAGGGAGGTACAGCGTGTGTGGACCATCTGTATGAATGAGTTTAAGCAGCTCTTCAAAAGCACAAAATCTATTTTAACAATTGTTATTATTTTCATTCTATCTACTTTTGTTTCAACTCTACCGTTTATTGCTGCTCATCAGGACAAATGGGAGGCAAAGGATCCTTATTCCATTGGGAATGAACTGGTGATGTCGTTATTTGGTTTCTTCCTTATTTTCTTATTGTCTCACGATATTTTAAGCCGAGAAATTCATTTGAAAACCATTCGTTTTCTCGTCAGTAAAACCACCCGTTTGAACATTATTATCGGGAAATATCTTGGACTGATGCTGTTTTGGCTTAGCTGTATTATGACGACATACGTACTGAATATGGTGATTTCACATCGTTTTCTGTTCTCTGATGCGTTAAAAATCTTAACCTTTATCAGTGTCGGTATCTCATGTGCTTTATTTTTGTCCATGCTCTTTCCAACCCCGCAGAAATCAATGTTTGTTGGGATGTTGTTTTCCTTTCTTTTCCCAATCGTCAGTATGATATCTGTTCTTTCTTCAGAACGATTGATTCATTGGTTCCAATATATGACGCCTTATTATTATGTGCGCTTGAGTGAGCCGCTGACCTATGTACTCATGAATACAGCATTGACCGTTATCTTACTCATTGGAACAGCACTCCTATTTCAAAGGAGGGATGTCTAAATGCTACATACAAAAGAACTCACAAAAAAATATCGGACAAAAGTCGCGATAGATCACATTACCCTTGATGTCAATCAAGGTGATATTTTTGGGCTCATTGGGCCGAAGGGTTCTGGTAAGACGACGTTTTTCAATATCATTACGGGAATTTCCCGGCCAACCTCTGGGACGTTTACGATGATGGATATGCCTTCATTAAAAAAGGTGAGGCAGCATATCGGTGTTCTGCCTGAATATACGGATTTATATGAAGGGCTTACGGCACTTGAACATATTGCCTACTTATCAAAAATCACCGGGACGCGCCAGAAAACGAGTGATTATGAAGAACTGCTCGAATTTGTCGGCTTAGATCGCTATCATCAGGAAAAGGTCGGTTCCTTCACACCTGGTATGAAGAAACGGCTCGGCATGGCGCAGGCTATCGCCCATCGACCCGAATTTATTTTACTCGACGAGCCTTTTGCTGATATTGACGCAGATTCGATCTTGCACATCCAGCAGGTCATTGACACGTTAAAACATGAAGGGAAAACCGTCTTTTTAACGGCTGACCGCCCAAGGTTCACAAATAGTATCTGTACAAAAACTGCTTTTATTTCTGAAGGAAAATTAGTGTCCCCCCATACACATCCTCAAGAGAAAACCATCACATCCTCAAACATACGTGCAACCTTCAAGCATGCGTGGATTGATGATGAGGTGAAGCCTGTTCTCACGCAGTACTTACAAACTGTTGGAACAGATCTTGTGATCAGTGATGACGAGACCTCATTGTTGATTCGTTCAGAAGCCCAAGTCCCATCGATCATCCGCGCTTTCGTGAAATGCAAAGTTGATTTATACAGAGTCACGGCTCAGGATGCCATGAGCACCTCATAAAAAAGTACCGTAGCGATCCGCACGGTACTTCTTCTTTTTTATAAAGGTTTACTCATATATATTCCAGTTTCTGAAAATCCGGTCTTCTCGTACAGTGAACGGGCAATTTGATTATGAGCAAAAACATGAAGCGAGAGTTTCTGCACTCCTAATGACTTTGCTTGCTCCTCTAATGCAGCAATGGCCTGCTTTGCAAAGCCTTTGCCTCGATAGGTTTCGAATAAGAAAAAGTTATAAATGAATCCTTCCTTCTGCGGATGATTGGGGTCATAACAAAGCCAAACCCAGCCAATCGCTTCTTCCCCATTTAAGAAATTCCAGAGCTCATGATGCTCTGTCTGTAGACCTTCGGGAAGGAGCCGATCAAATTGTTCTTCGGCGTTTGCAAGTGATTCTTCCTTCTCCCAAGTCCCTGCGAGTACCTTTTCTTCTGCGTACCGCTGAATGGCCTTCTCCATCAATACATCGTAATCTGTTTGTGACATTGGTTGTAGTGTAACCAATCGTACCGCCCCCTTTCCTCCATCATATGATGAGCATGAAAAAAAACCAGTCCCATCAAGGAACTGGTTAGCCGCCGAATCGGTCGGTTTGAGAAAGTTTGATCTCTACTGATTTTTTCTTTCCACTTCGGTAAAACTGCACCTTTACCTTGTCGCCAACTTTCTTTTGATATAAATACTTACGAAGGTCTACGATATTCTGTACACTCTTGCCATCAAAGAAAGTGACGACATCCAGCTCTTTTAGTCCCGCTTTTCCTGCCGGAGACAAAGGCTCGACACTCATCACGACAACCCCTGATGTGACGTTAGACGGCAGCTTCAGCGTTTCCTGCCAGTGATAGCTCGCAATATCAGCTAATGATTTCATGCCAACGCCTAGATACGGACGCTTCACCTCTCCGTAGCGCTCTAAATCCTCTATGACAGGGATAACGAGATTCGCCGGGATAGACAGTCCAATACCTTCTACTTCTGATTCAGCAATCTTCATTGAGTTGATGCCGATCACTTTTCCGTCCATATTGATCAAAGCACCGCCGCTGTTGCCTGGATTGATGGCGGCATCTGTTTGCAGTACCTCCGCATTCCAATCCGCCTGTCCGTCTCCATTCGAGTCCACAGGAATTGCACGTTCCGTTCCAGAAATGACACCTTGTGTGACAGAGCCTGCGAATTCAAGCCCTAATGGATTTCCAATGGCGATAACTGGCTCACCGGGCTTCACATGATCTGAATTGCCAAAGGCGGCGGTCTTCTTGATCTTATCACTTTTGACGGTGAGAACCGCTAAATCCATAAGCTGATCGCTTCCGACAAGATTGGCGCCAATTCTTGTCCCATCCTGAAGACTCACTTCAAGCTGGTTGGCACCTTTGATGACGTGGTGGTTGGTCACGATATAAAAGGTGTCACCCTTTTTCTTATAAATCACACCTGACCCGCTGCCTGCCTCTCCGCCTTCTTCCCAAAAGCTCGACTTTTGGATATTAATGACGCCGACAACCGTATCCGACATATGAGATACGACTTTTGTGACCGCATCATTGACGTTCACATTGACGGTCTTTAAAGGGCCCTGTGCTGCTTGCCCATCTCCGTTCTGCTGCCAACCAAAGGGACTGCCGCTCTGTCCTGACACATAGGGGAAAAAGAATCCCATTAAAAAAGCTCCTACCAATACACCGATCAGACCAGATAGGAAATATCCTTTTCTGCTTCGTCTCGGCTTCCACTCTACATCGCGATAATCCACTATGTTTCCTTCCTTTCAGTGAATAGATGATGTATATAGTGTTGGTAAGAAGCCCTTATCTTAATCATACGATTGTAAAAATCATACGGCGCAAAGCGGGGTTGCTTTTTTCGGGTCCGTATCATATAAATCAAAGCCATCCCCGACAACAAAGCCTTTCATCTCAAGCGTCTGCTGGACCGCCATACGGGCTAAATCCTTCATGTTGTTGTCTTGACTCAAATGAGCCAAGTAAATGCGTGAGGTGGCATCTCCAATGACATCTGTCATCGCAAGAGCCGCATCTTCATTTGATACATGTCCGACATCGCTCAGAATTCTGCGCTTAATGCTCCACGGGTATCGGCCCATTTGCAGCATACCGACATCATGATTGCTCTCAAATACAAATGTATTGGCTGACTGAATGATGCCTTTCATACGATCACTCACATAGCCTGTATCCGTCATTAGGGCAAGTTTGCGCCCGCCATAATGGAACACGTAAAACATGGGCTCAGCCGCATCATGTGAGACGCCAAAGGACTCAACATCGAGACCGCCGAAGGATTGGACGGTTTCCATATCAAAATGGAATTTTTGCTCTGTATCAATCTTCCCGATATGAGACTCCATCGCCTTCCATGTTTTCGCATTTGCATAGACAGGGAGCTTGTACTTTCTTGCCATGACACCGAGCCCTTTAATATGATCTGAGTGCTCGTGTGTCACAAAAATGCCGTCCAAGTCCTCAGGCTTGCGGTCGATTTGACCAAGCAGCTCGACCATCTGTTTGCCGCTTAACCCAGCATCCACTAAAAAGGCATGCTCGTCTGTTTCTAAATAAAAAGCGTTCCCCGTACTTCCGCTCGCTAGTACACTGAACTGCAAGCTCATGTTCTCTCACTCCATTGAGGATTTGTCATCTTTCTCTATATGATCAAGTGTTGAGCCATCAATGGCATTGATCAAATATTCTTCTTCTGTCTTTTTCTTTGAACTAGCTGATACGCCTTCAAGCTCGACTCGCCATACAGGCACCATGACCTGCGTGCTTGCACCTGGGTATTGCGTATAGTAGCCCAGCTCTACCTTTTTCACGGTCGTGTTTTGGCTCAGCATGTTTTGCGTATATAAATCCTTCACAGTTTCAAGCGCTGGCACTAGGGTTTCTTTTCTCACTTCATTAATCGATGTCACCATCGACTGCTGATACGATACGACCTCGTTTTTATCATTTAGATCTAGGGTGATTTTTCCGATGGTTTCGGAGTCATCAAGCCCCTCTTGGAAAATGTATTTCCCTTTATACGTTTGGAAAAAGACGATTTTCCCTGTCTCTTCATCAATACTCCACAGCTTATAATTCTTCCCATCCAGCAAACGCTGGTTCACCAGATTTGCCGCCGCTGTTTTCATATCTTTTTTCGGCAAGGCCACTGGTTTATTGAAAGTCATTTCAAGCAGCGTGACAGGATCATCTTTGTCTGTTTTCGGGAATGTGCTTTTCGCCTTTTGATCAGCTAATTGGTCGACATCCTTTTTCGTATATTGCTTCTTTTCAGCTGTAATGCGGTAGCCAATCTTCGCTTCATCTGATAGATTGCCATATTTGATCCCGTCTGCCTTCATTTCTTCCAGCGTATCCGTTTTTTCGATAATCGCAAAATGATCGGTTGATCGTTTTTCAAAGTATTGAAAACCTAGAAAGATATCGAGAACGAGAAAGGCTAGGATAAAGATCGTTTTGGTCTTATTCCACTCCATGATTCTCGCCCCCCTCTGTCAACAAATCATGCGATAGAATCACGGTTTTGCCATTGTATTTCATGCACCATACTGGCTCCAGCCAGACAAACATCGCTTGATCTTGATCTGATGCGGTGGAAGCAGCTTGATAGGCCGGGAAAATTTGTTCAATTTTCTCAAGGTCATCATATTTCGTCTGCTTGACGATTAAGTCTTTCAGCTCTGTCCCATTCATCAGCTTGACCTGTTCGCTCTGACTCGCTTTGTTGCCTAGAATATAGTTTGGACGCTTGTAATTCAAGATGTCGTCATTCGCCCACTGTACTTCAAGAGAGGTCATCCCAAATGGGTGCTTTGTACTGTTGACGATCGGTAGGCCATCCATAAACATATTAAAGGAAAGCTGCTGGTTGCTATTGATGCCAAAGTATTGATAGTCATCGGTAAAGCTCCCCGTATCATTGAAATACTTCACACTTCGCTTGATCAAATCGCCCGTTTGGAAAACGGTGCTGCTGTTGATATTGCGATGTTGATATTGGATGCGGTGGTCTTTTTGATTGGCTTCAAGGCGGCTTGTGCCATCTGTGTACACCGTTCGGTTTAAATTAGACTCCTCGCCGACTAGACTCGGATCCGTAAACAAAGCGTCCTTGAATTTGCTTGTCTTAATCGTTTCGATAAAGAACATTTTTGCTTCAAGCTGCTTTTGCTTTCTCGGAAGGAGGAAATCTCGTTTCGAATTCGCTGAGAATGTATAGAGATCATAGTGCGGCATCTCGTTTTGAGCGGCTGCGATACTGTCCATGAGATTCCGATAGTTAGCAGACTCTATTGTCAGCTCAAGCACCGTTTCCTTGCTGTATGAAACCAAATAAACTTTCTTATTGGCCTTGTCCTGCTGGGAGAACGGCACAATCATCCGGTCAAACGAATTGTATTCAATGGACTTATTCGGCCATTTAAACAACGCTTGGAAAATATCAATCGGAATCGGGTCATTGAACACAAGATCCAATGTCTTCCCCTGTCCTCCGCTTCCATAGAAGAAATTCTTAAATTTCTGCTCCGAATATTGATCTGACACATCCGAAATCTCTTTCACATCCCAAAGGCTCACATCATTCCAGAAGTTTTGAAAGAGTTCCTTTTGATCCACTTTAAAATGCTCCCCATTTGAATGGATGAACATCTCCCGCGGCTTCACGACATCAATGAGGCTTCTAGGCTCATCGCTTGATATCTTCTTCGTTTCCACGACCTTAGTGCCGGCATCTGCCTGGTCCTGCATGACGGGCTGGAACATCCAAATATTCCACGTAAACACAAGACTGATCGCAATTAGGATTGTCAATATTATGGTTTTAAAGGTCTCACGCTTCATCCCAATCATCCTCTTGTTCTTCATTGTACGGAAGGGTAAAGGTCACTGTTGTTCCTTTTCCTTCAATGCTGTCAGCCCAAATATCTCCGCCATGAGCCTGAACCATTTCTTTTGCAATCGCAAGGCCTAGGCCGGTTCCGCCAAGTTTTCTTGTTCTCGCCTTATCCACTCGATAAAAACGTTCAAAGATTTTATCCATATCCTTCTTCGGAATACCGATCCCTTCATCTTTGACGCTGAATAATACAAGACCATTCTCCTCATCCAGATCAACGGTAAACGTGATATGTCCACCCTCTGGCGAGTATTTCATAGCATTGGAAATGATATTATCGAGCACTTGTGTGATTTTATCTTGATCAATTTCCACATATATTTCACGTTGCGGAAGATTGCGAATAAACTCGACATGCTGCTCCTTTGTCATTTCAAAACGATCAATGACCAATGAGATAAATCTGATAAAATTCGTCCACTCACGGTTGAATTGATAATCTTTGCTGTCGAACTTAGACAGCTGCAGCAGGTCATTAACAAGCCGGATCATGCGCTCTGTTTCATTTTGCGTAACACTGAGGAACCTTGGCGCAAGCTCTTTATCACCAATTGCGCCTTCAGCCAGAGCCTCAAGATAGCTTCGCATCGTCGTCAGCGGTGTGCGCAGCTCATGTGATACGTTTGCGACGAATTCACGGCGTTCTGCATCGATTTTCTCCTGCTCTGTGACGTCATAAATGACCGCAATTAAACCATCAATCTTCCCATGCTCTTTCTGAATCACTGAGAAATTGACACGCAAAACAGACAGCTGATCTTCGCGTTCGATTTCTATCAGCATGGAATCTTGATTTTCGACTAAATCTTCAAAGGTATGCGTGTCCTCGAGGCCCAGTAATGACGTAATAGGCATCTCTAGTGCTGTTTCACGTGAAACATTCAGAAGCTCTAATGCTGGGCTGTTTAATAGAATAATGGCACCGTTTTGATTCGTAGCAATGACGCCATCTGTCATATAGGCAATGACAGAAGAAAGCTTTTTCCGCTCACCCTCCGTCATCAGCTGCGCTTCCTCCAGCTCTCTCGTCAGATGGTTAAAGGTTGTCGCAAGCTGGCCAATCTCGTCATGTCCATACTTTCGAACCTTTCTGGAAAAGTTCCCTTTGGCGAGCTCGATCGCTTGCTTCCTCATATCCGAAATAGGATGAGTGATTGTTCTAAAGATGAAAATTCCAAGTAGTGCGGTCGTCCCAAGTGCGATCAGTGTGCCAGTTGCCAAAATGGTGTTAATGGTTCGCATTTGGTTAAACACGCTCTCCATCGAAGACACAACATAAATCACACCGACAGTTTCTTGGTTTTCATTTTTCACGGCTGTCGCAGAGATACGCACCCGTTTATTGGATTCTGGGTCATAGAATTTCTTTTCATAGTCTTTGCCTACTGCGAAAATACGGCTAATGATTTGATCTGTGATTTTCTTGCCGGCAATCTCCTGACTGCCGTTATTCACAGAGGCAATCACCTCTCTGCTTTCATCAATATAGCTGACTTCAGAAATTTCATTAGATTCATCTTTGTTGTTAAAGTCGTTTAATATCTTTTGAGCATCCTCTTTTAATTCTGCCTTGCTTTTCGATGAATCTTGTTCTAGGTAATACGATAACGAGTAGATTCGCTGATTCAAGGAATTATCATATGAATTAATTAAGGACTGCTCTAGCTGCTTCACAAAGTACACGCCAATGATCTGCATGGCGACGATGATCAGCAGCACGTAAATTAAGGTCAATTTAAAGTGAATCGAGCGAAAAAAACCTACTTTATTCATAAGAATCTTAGTCCTGCTCTGGGTTTCTTAAATAGTAGCCGACGCCTCGTCTTGTCACGATCCAGCTCGGGTGGCTAGGGTTGTCTTCAATTTTCTCACGAAGACGGCGGACGGTGACGTCTACTGTACGGACATCCCCGAAGTAATCGTAGCCCCAAACGGTTTGCAGCAAGTGCTCACGTGTCATGACCTGTCCGATATGTTTCGCTAAGTAATGAAGCAATTCGAACTCACGGTGCGTCAATTCAATCGTTTCCTCGCGCTTAGACACTACATACGCATCTGGATAAATGACAAGTGATCCAATTTCAATATCATTTGATTCAGATTCTTCCTCTGTCTGCGGCGTAGCAATTTGTCTTCTCAAATTCGCTTTCACACGGGCAAGCAGCTCGCGCGTGCTAAATGGCTTCGTCACATAATCATCTGCGCCAAGCTCAAGACCGATGACTTTATCAATTTCAGAGTCTTTTGCTGTCAGCATGATAATCGGCATGTCATATTTCTTTCTCACTTCACGGCATACCTCAACGCCATCTTTGTTCGGTAGCATAATGTCGAGCAGAATAATGTCCGGTTTGATTTCTTCTACCATTTCAAGGGCTTCATTGCCGTCATATGCACAATGAACCTCATAGCCCTCTTTTCTTAAGTTAAATTCCAATATATCAGCAATCGGTTTTTCATCATCTACGACAAGAATCTTTTTTTCCATTGTGATTTCCTCCTGCATTTTTAGCATCTATGTCATTCCATTTTTGCATGTCTCATCAGACCTTTTTCATTTGAGCAAAAAAGGCTCACTGTCTATTATAACGCTTTACGTGGCAAAGATAAAAATAATAACGGCTTTCTTTTCTAGTAAACGTTGGATAGGAAGTCACCTCTCAAAAAAAATTGATGGCTTTTTTCCTTTTTTATCGAAACTTTTCCAGTCACCAATCGTCTATATAGATGTAACGTCTTCTTCTTATGGAGCCGGGCCCTACCTAGGTCCGGCTTCTCCCTTTTTATGCCTTTTTTTCATAAAATAAAAACGCACCTGCGATTGCAGATGCGTTTGGAAGTGGCTCGGGACGGAATCGAACCGCCGACACACGGATTTTCAGTCCGTTGCTCTACCAACTGAGCTACCGAGCCATCATCAAAAAGATGAATATGTATAAATGGCGGTCCGGACGGGACTCGAACCCGCGACCTCCTGCGTGACAGGCAGGCATTCTAACCAACTGAACTACCGGACCTCAGTAACTTGCCCGAAAAAGCAATCGTGGTGCTCCTTCAAGCAAGTGAGGAAAAATTAGCTTAACGCTAAAGTAAATCAATGACCCGTACGGGATTCGAACCCGTGTTACCGCCGTGAAAGGGCGGTGTCTTAACCGCTTGACCAACGGGCCAATACATGGTGAGCCATGAAGGACTCGAACCTTCGACCCTCTGATTAAAAGTCAGATGCTCTACCAACTGAGCTAATGGCTCTCGGTTTGTGAAAAGTAATTCTGAAGAAGTTGTATTGCGTCAAACCAATCGCTTTAAAAAAGCTGGAACATCGCATCCTAACAAGTTTCAGAGACCTTTGCAACAACGAGATTTATAATATCATAGAGTAATTACATATGGCAATACGTTTTTCGACATTTTTTTAAAAAAAGTGTCGGATTTGAAATCTCCCGCCAAAGCCCTTCTATTTGCAACCGCCTTCATTTTTACTGCCTCTTTTCATGACCTCTGCCTATTCAAGCACATAGAAACGTTTTAGACCGCCCGAAATTGGTTATACATGATACAAGTGACATTGTGATTGAAAAAGGAGGAAGCAGTATGAGTTCATTTAAATTAGGAGATAAAATGCCCAATTTTTCACTTCCAACCATTCAGGGCGAACATATTGATTTTCACAAACATTTAGAGGAGCATCAAAGCTGGCACCTCATCGTCTTCTTTAGAGGCTCATGGTGCCCAGTATGTGTAGAAGAATTGAAAGAGCTTGAACAGCAGCAATCATACTTTCAAGACAAGGATATCCACTTAATGGCGATTTCAACGGATCATTCTGATGACTTGAAGGAATTTGCCGATAAAGAAGGACTATCCTTCCCAATCATGTCTGACAAGGACCTCACTTCATTAAAAGCATATGAAGTCCACTATCACGGAGAAGATGCTCCTTATGAAGATCACGGAGTGCACGGGGAACCTGCCTATTTCTTACTAAACGAAAAGGGCCAAGTCCTCTATCAGCAAAGACAAACAAGTCCGTTTGGCAGACCGCATGCCAACGAACTGCGCAAAATCATTCAGTACATCCGCAAAAACTTAAAAGGCCAATATAAAAGCTGAAATAAGAAAGAAGTCCTCATGACGAGGGCTTCTTTTATGAATTCCTTTTATTATATATCCAGTCTGCGGCGAAAAATACAAGGAGACCCGACATGAGAATCACAAAAGTGACGGGTGGTTTATCATCCTGGAAATAAGAGTACAGCGAATGTCCTCCTAATGCGAGAAGATAAAAGATAAATGCCGGTCCTGCTGCTTTATGTGCATTCGCTTGTTCTTTTTTCGTACTTTTTTTGAAAAACATTGTAACGATTCCCCTTTATGCTGCTTTCTTCATCGTCACCCGGCGAAGTGCCTGCGAACGAATATATTCCATTGGACCAATTCCCCAAACCTTTAGACGACATGCTGATATGGCGATTTGCAGAAGTGAAATGAGCAGCCATGCCAATATGATAAGAGGGGCGTTGATTTGCCCGCCAAGACCCAATCCCCAGCTATAAAAAAGAACCGAGCAGATGACATTTTGCAGGATGTAACAGCTGAGCGCCATTTTCCCTACATATTCAAACCAATTCCACATGAACCATGACTCCGTATGCGCCAAGAGCTTCGCAATGACAGCGATATAGAAAAGAGAGAGGAATGGCGAAAACGCATAGCGCACAACGAATTCCACTAGTTCGTTCGGAACGAAGACAAGTGCATTCAGCGGCAAACCCACCCACAGACCGATTCGGAATAATCTTTTCCGCAGAGATTGCCCGCGTTCATTTGCATAAAATACACCGGCTCTCATCATCCGCACCCCTAATAAAAACAAAAATGTGTTCATTGGAACGATAAAGATCGCTTCCTCACGGTACATGAAAAAGTGTTGTAATCGTTCTTGAACCTGCGAGATCCATGTCTCTGGCAGCTTCTCTTCCAGCGCCGGTTCACTACTTTGATCATACGATGCGGTGTCCATTTCAGAGAGGGCAAACACCATCAGACAGGACAGAACAAGCAGATGAATGACTCCAGAGAAGATCATGCCTCTTTTGATACGCTTGCTCCCTCCTCGTACAATAAATGCCACAAGCAAACCGGTGACAGCGTAACTCATGAGCACATCATATTCCATCACAAGTGCAAAATGGACAAAGCCTTCGATAAATAAAAATAAAAGAATCCATAAATATGTACCCGGCCAAGGCGTGTTTTTTCTTTTGGCCTGCTGGTATTTCAGCTCTAGCCCTACACCGAACATGATGGTAAGCAGTGAGAGCATTTTCCCATAGACGAACATGGAAACAAGGCTTTCTAGAAAACTGCCATGTTCATATTCATCTGCAATCTGATCTGTCGCAAAGGTATCCCCTGCATACGCAAAAAACCAGACGTTCGTTCCCAATGTACCTAATATGGCAAAACCTCTTAAAATATCTAATAATCTTATTCTTTCTTTCACTAGAACGCTCCTTCCCCCTATACAGTTATCATATTTTGGTAATGATCGGAAGCTTGTTCTACTGAAATTAAGAAATATTTAAACAAAAAGACACCAGTAAAATGTGCAATTTTACTGGTGTCTGATCAGTCTATGATTATGGACGGTACACGCTGCGGACAACGTTCGTTTGTGAACGATCTGGACCGACTGAGAAAATGGAAAGTGGAATACCTGTTAATTGTGAAATGCGCTCTAAATAATGACGGGCATTTTCAGGCAGTTCGCTTAAATTCTTCACGCCTGTAATATCCTCTGTCCATCCTGGCATTTCTTCGTAGACAGGCTCACATTTCGCTAGTTCCTTTAGACTTGCTGGGAATTCTTCTGTGATTTCTCCGTTCAATTTATAAGCGACACAGATTTTCAATTTCTCAATCCCTGTCAGTACATCGATTGAGTTCAGAGATAAATCTGTAATACCGCTCACACGGCGCGCATGACGGACAACAACACTGTCAAACCAGCCAACACGGCGCGGGCGTCCAGTTGTTGTACCGTATTCACGGCCAACCTCACGGATTTGATCACCAATTTCATCATGGAGTTCTGTCGGGAATGGGCCATCTCCAACACGTGTTGTGTACGCTTTTGACACGCCGACCACATGTTGAATTTTCGTCGGTCCTACACCAGAACCAATCGTCACTCCTCCAGCCACTGGGTTAGATGACGTAACAAATGGATATGTCCCTTGATCGATATCAAGCATCACACCTTGTGCTCCTTCAAATAGCACGCGGCGGCCTTCATCTAGTGCGTCATTCAAGACAACAGATGTGTCCACGACATATTTTTTCACTTGCTGGCCATATTCATAATACTCGTCTAAAATATCTTCAATCTTGAAGCCTTCTGCGTCGTACATTTTCTCTAAAAGACGATTTTTCTCTTCTAGATTACGTGCAAGCTTCTCTTCAAATACTTCACGATCTAATAGATCTGCGACACGGATACCGATACGAGCTGCTTTGTCCATATAAGCTGGTCCGATTCCTTTTTTCGTCGTACCGATCTTGTTAGCCCCTTTCCGCTCTTCTTCTACCTCGTCCAATTTTAAATGGTAAGGCAAAATCACATGGGCTCTATTGCTGATTCTGAGGTTATCTGTACTCACATTCCGTTCGTGAAGATACGCAAGCTCAGTGACCAACGCTTTAGGATCAACCACCATTCCATTACCGATGACACAAGTTTTTTCTTTATAAAAAATACCGGACGGAATGAGGTGTAGCTTGTAAGTCACTCCATCAAATTTGATCGTGTGACCTGCATTGTTTCCCCCTTGATAACGGGCAATCACCTCTGCATTTTCTGAAAGGAAATCGGTAATTTTCCCTTTCCCTTCGTCACCCCACTGCGTACCTACTACGACTACTGAAGACATATCGTGCACCTCCGTTAACCTTTCAAAACGTTATCTCTTTCAAACACATTTATTTTATCAATGCAAAACGAAAAAGTCAACGCTAAATCCGAACATTAATATCTCGAAATCAAATTTTGTTCGTTTTAAATATGAGAAAAAGCGCTTTAATCACTTCTTCTGCGCTTAAAAAGGGAGATTTTGAGTAAAAACAACGATTTTGATTATTCTTACTTTCTATTGATTTTCAATTAAATGAATCATCGAGCTTGCCATAAAATCAGGTGAGTACGGTCTCCCTGTCCTCAGCCACCATTCAGCTGTTCCAACGTAAGCCGAAATGACGAATTGCTTCTGCATGTCGATAGGAACGAGATGCGGATCAGGTTTTGAGCCTGCAACCCCCTTTACCCCCAAAGAAAAGCTTTCTTCAAAAAAAGCACGAACCGTTTCATGAATATTGAGCTCTCGTCCTCGTTTCAAGAGAATTTGATACTCCTCTTCGTGTTCTTGCAAATGCTGATAAAATCGAAAAATATATACATATGCTGCATGTTTTTTTTCCAAATCACCTTCTTGTACAGGCGCAAAAATGGCACATTTCATCACATCAAACATCTCATCCATCAGCTGCTGGGCAAGATCAAATTTATCCTCATAATGCTGATAAAAGGTCGTGCGGTGAATGCCCGCCACTTTCGTCAAATCCTGTACAGAAATCTTCCCCCATTCTTTCTCGCTTAATAACTGAAATAATGCTTTTCTTAATTGCTGCTTTGATTCCGTTGCGCGCTTATCCCCTCTGTAGCAGTCCGCCACAAGCCCCTCTCCCCTTCCTATTTTCTTCAACAGATTTCGCTTTTCTGTTGGTTGAATCCTCAAGGCTGATGAATTAACTTTAATCTAACACAATGAAAAAAAGGAAGCATCTGACAACCTATAAGGAGTGATGATCATGGAAACAACGACCCCAAGTGCCGTGCAAAAAACGTTATTAAGAGGAAAAAACAAGCAGGACCCGTATCACCCATTTGATTGGTATGCCA
Organism: Bacillus sp. FSL R7-0672; assembly: GCF_038601465.1. Classification (NCBI taxonomy): domain Bacteria; kingdom Bacillati; phylum Bacillota; class Bacilli; order Caryophanales; family Bacillaceae; genus Bacillus; species Bacillus sp. FSL R7-0672. The sequence goes on from NZ_CP152010.1 coordinate 3,663,368, forward strand.
ACATGCGCCAGACATCACCTGTTCATTTTGACGAAGCCAGCCGAACGTGGAGTGTATTCACCTACGAGGAAGCAAAACGTGTGACAATCGATAAAGATACCTTTTCGAGTCAGCCTCCTAAAAACCAGCGGAAGCATTCACTGATGAAAACAATGGTGATGATGGACCCTCCCAATCACACTCGTATCCGCTCCATTGTCAGCAAAGCCTTTACTCCTCGAGTCATGAAATTGTGGGAGCCTCGTATTCAAGAATTGATGGATGAACTCATGGCACAACTTGAAGGAAAAAAAGAGATTGACCTAGTGCAAGACATCTCTTATCCGCTTCCTGTCATTGTCATTGCAGAGCTTTTAGGTGTGCCGTCAGAGCATAAACAATCCTTTAAAGAATGGTCAGATATTCTCGTCAGCATGCCTAAAAGTGAAAATGAGGAGGATGTAGCTGAATGGCAGAAAACACGTGACAAAGGAGAAGCTGACATGATGGCGTTTTTTGCAGACACCATTGAAAAGAAACGTCACAACCTCGGTGATGATTTGATTTCCCTCATTATTCAAGCGGAGGAGAATGGAGACAAACTGTCAGCGGATGAACTAATTCCATTTTGTAATCTTCTTCTTTTAGCCGGCAACGAAACAACTACCAACTTGATATCCAATATGATCTTCAGCTTGTTAGAACAGCCGGGTGCGTATGAAGCGCTCTCCCAATCACCTGAACTCATCCCACGTGCAGTGGAAGAGGCCGTCCGTTTTCGTGCACCAGCTCCTACGATCGTCCGTTATGTCACAAAAGATACAGAGCTTGGAGGGAAAGTGTTGAAAAAGGGGGACAATGTGATTGTGTTTCTTGCTTCTGCCAACCGAGATGAGCGTCAATTTTCAAGCGCACATGAATTCGATATACACCGCCACCCTAACCCTCATATTGGTTTCGGGCACGGCATCCATTTCTGTCTTGGCGCACCACTGGCACGTCTTGAAGCATGTACAGCTATAAAGATTTTAATCGAACGATATGAGGCGTTAGAGCTCCTTTCTTACGTTCCGATGACAAGCAGCAGCATGTATGGACTGAAAGAGCTGAAACTGCGTGTCACGCCTCGTTCATAACAGAAAAGACTCCCGGGCAAGGGAGTCTTTTTTTAAACGGGGGTGATTCCATCTGTGTTCATGAGCACAATGCGATACCCATCTGGATCTTCAATGGTTGCTCCTCCCCGTTCCCAATATGGATTTGTAGAGGTGACTTGCCGTCCGCCAAATGAGATCAACCTCTCTTTCATTTGCTGAAATTCCTCAGCATCTGGAATATAGAACACAAGAAGTTGTTCTGGATGCGGAGCGGGCAGGCTTTCTTCTTCTTCATGCTTCGTGATTTCTAAATGAACATGCTGATGAGGAAGTCCTAGCATGACACCATCATATCCTTCATGCTGATCAAAAGAACCTATTCGTTTGAGCCCTAAGCCTTCTTCATAAAAGGACACAACCTCTTCCATGTTGACGGTTGGGCGTGCGATGCGTAATTGAGCGGCTTCGAACTGTTGGAATTTCATCAGTCATCACTCCTTTTCTCCTTTTAGTATACGATTTCTCTGTCTTTCTCTCCTCCTCATTTCGATCGTTTTTCAATCATTCTTTCGATGTAGATCCATCAAAAAAAGCCCAGCTTCTTGAGCTGGGCTTTAAGCACCGGGCGGAACACCCGCATCGTCAAATCTTCTTTCCAGGTTGACGAATTTGTTATATTCTTTGACGAACGCCAGTGATACTGTACCAACTGGGCCGTTACGCTGTTTGGCAATGATGATTTCAATAATGTTCTTATTCTCTGATTCTTTGTCGTAGTAATCATCACGATAAAGGAATGCCACGATATCGGCATCCTGCTCGATACTTCCTGATTCACGGATATCAGACATCATCGGACGTTTGTCCTGACGCTGCTCTACTCCACGTGAAAGCTGAGACAAAGCAATAACTGGAACTTCAAGCTCCCTTGCCAGTGATTTTAATGCCCTAGAGATTTCAGAAACCTCTTGCTGACGGTTATCGCTTGATCGTCCGCTCCCTTGAATGAGCTGTAAATAGTCAATCAGGATCATGCCAAGACCGTTTTCTTGCTTCAAACGGCGGCATTTCGAGCGAATTTCACTTACTCTGATTCCAGGTGTATCGTCAATGAAAATCCCACTATTTGATAGCGAGCCCATCGCCATTGTCAGCTTGCCCCAGTCTTCTTCTGTCAGGTTACCGGTTCTTAGGTTCTGTGCATTGATATTCCCCTCTGCACAAAGCATACGCATGACGAGCTGCTCAGCCCCCATCTCTAAACTAAAGATGGCGACACTTTCGTCCGTTTTGGTCGCAACATTTTGTGCGATGTTCAATGCGAAAGCCGTTTTCCCTACTGATGGACGAGCCGCGACAATGATTAAGTCATTTCGCTGAAATCCAGCTGTCATTCGGTCAAGCTCGGAGAAACCTGTTGGAATCCCTGTGATATCGCCTTTCCGGTTATGAAGCTGTTCAATATTATCATATGTTTGAACAAGAACGTCCTTAATGTTTTGGAAGGCTCCTGAGTTTTTACGCTGCGCCACTTCCATAATGGTCTTTTCAGCATCACTCAACAGATCCTCTACTTCATCCTCACGCGTGTACCCATCCTGTGCAATGGTTGTCGCCGTACGGATCAGACGTCTTAAAATTGATTTCTCTTCTACAATTTTTGCATAGTATTCAATGTTTGCGGCAGTTGGGACGGAGTTCGCAATATCGGTTAAATACGAAATCCCGCCTACCTCTTCTAGTAAATCTGTATTGGCCAGTTCAGAAGTCACCGTAACAAGATCGACCGGTTCCCCTCTATCACCAAGTACAAGCATCGCATTGTAAATCTTTTGATGCGACATTCTATAGAAATCCTCTGGAATTAATACTTCAGAAGCGAGCGTGAGCGCAGATGGTTCTAAAAAAACAGCACCTAATACGGCCTGCTCGGCTTCTATATTTTGCGGCGGCAGCCGGTCATCGAGAAGTTCCGTCATGCCAAGCACCGTCCTTTCATAAAAAAATACGCTACTCATCATTTTAACATTTTCATCAATAAAAAAGTGAAAAACATCGACTATAGTCAAAATTACCATGAGGATGATTCGTTGAACAGCCAACCAACGCATCTCAATAGAAAAGACTCTGTAACATCAATTGTTATAGAGTCCTTCATTGTCGCTAATGGGATTTGTATCTATTGTCGTTCACCTTTTGTTAATCTATCGTTTTCTTCACTCCATAATTTTCTTTTTGTCCGATGTCATGTAAAGACCCATTTTGATAACCAATAGATAACACCAAATCGGGAATAGAATCAAACCCGTTTTTCGCTAGATCAAATAGCTGTGCTCCGTAATGTGAAGCGGCAATTCGTGCATTTTCTGCTGTGTATGGGTTTTTCAGGAGATCTTCTTTGTATATATCAAAAATATTCGTCCCTTTATCCGTTACAAATTGACCGTTTACAATGCTTAAATCCTTTAAATTGTAGCCTGTGACCGTTTTGATTTGATTCACAAGATGGAACTTGGCAAGAGAATCCGGCGTGAATTGAGTAGAATCTTCAGATCTGCTTTTCATGATATGGAAAAACAATTCTCTTGTATTGTTGCTTGTATTTAATAGATCTTCTATTTGTTTGGTCAGCGTTTCATCTGTTGATCCACCCACCACTAATTTGAAATGATTTGGGTCAATGGTAAAAGTTAAATTTGTGTTTTCAGGAATGGTTATACCGTTTTTAGAGAATAAATCTTGTAATTGTTCATTCACTTTTTGACGATTGAATATTTTCTTTTCTACACTTTCTTGCGTAGGATCGTACCGTTTTTCATTACGGAAGATGGCGTCATTAAAGTCATATTGCCCACCCTTATTATTCCTTGCCCAACTCATTTCCATAGTGTACGCAGCTTCTCTTTCAGACTTGGTTAGATCACTTCTGAAATAAGAGGAGTATGGATTTCTATACTTATTATATATGTGGTCTTGAGGATCATTGAATCTTTTATTTTGTTCATTAATTTTTTGATATTTCTCATCAAGTATCTTCATTCGTTTATCTGCTTCGGTCATCGTCTCGTTTGTGCTTTTAATAGTCGATTGGTTTTTAGAATCTGTTTCTTTATGAGTGTTTGAAGTAGCTGCCCTGTATGACGTATTAATATTCATTTTGATTCTCCTTTTTTGAAAAATTAGTGATTATTAAATATATCGGCAATTCAGTTAAAATTTGTTAGTTTTGATCCGATATAGTAATTATTACAAGGAGGGTTAAAATATGACAAATACTATCTTCAAATGTTTTTTATTACCTGCATTATTATTAGTGCTTGTTACTAGTTTTTTTGCACCTAATTCAGCAGAAGCAGCGATTACAGGAAATAACAGTCCTAACACAGCAAGCTCAATGGGATATTGGAAATATAGTCGTCCAGATACGACAATCTTACCTGAAGGTGAAAATGAAGCTTATTATCAGTTCACGATCAATAAGGGTGAAAGGGTTTATGTGCGAAGTTCATATGATAAGAATTATACAGGTATGAAAATAGAAGTGTATAATTCAAAACAATCTATGACAGGGTCCGAGGTTATAAATCCTAATTCAATTACACCATTTATTTTTGCTAATACTGGTGACGTTACTTCAACTTCGGAAACTTATTTTGTGAAAGTGATCCGTGGTACATATACAGGGAATATGTACTTTACTGTTTCCATTCAAGATCGAATTAAATCTGGAAATGCGACATTCAACTTTACAGGGGCCGCTACCAACTTGGGGAATACTTCTTTGAATTTTTTAGGAGTTGATTCTTCTGTCATTACAATGGATTTAACTAATCATACGGCTATTCCCCGAAGTGCAATCGTTAAATCGATTTCAACAACGAGTACACAATCGCCTAACCAAGGAAATGTTACTCACAAGCTGATGGCTGATGAAAACAAGATTTGGAACGAATCCATTTTTTCATCTGCAACAAGTGGTTCTTACCGTATTTCTCTTGAAGATCAATTAAAAGTCGCGCAAAAATGGAGCTTTAAGTACAACGCAAAGGCTACAGCGAGATCTACTATGAGCAATGTCAAAGCCGATATCCGTTACGAATATGATGTCACAGATGGATTCTAATTGAATGGTGTTTACAGAATTAAAAAGTAAGGGTACAGGGACTGACCCCCGTTTTTGAGACAGGGATCAAAACACCTTTATACAGCCAATTGCCGATAGTTTATCGGTGATTGGTTGTTTAGTTTCGTTTGAATACGGATGTTGTTATAATAATAAATGTATTCTTTGACAGTGCGTTCTACGATGCTGGTCGTAGTGCGGTCAATCCTGTTAAGATAGAACGTTTCAGACTTTAGTGAGGAATGAAACGATTCGATGGAGGCATTATCAGCGGGCGTCCCTTTACGGGACATGCTCATGGTAATGCCTTTTATATGAACAGCTTTCTGATACTCGTAAGATGTATACACAGAACCTTGATCGCTATGTAACACGCAATTCTCAGGCAGTGCTGGGAGCTGATTAAGTGTGTTTAAGATAAAGTCTGTGTCCTGCTTATCACCAATCGTAAAAGCAATCACTTCTCCATTATATAAATCCAATATACTGGAAAGGTACAATTGTTTCTGTCCATAAGGCAAATACGTGATGTCCGTTACTAGTTTTTCAAGAGGGCGATCAGACTGAAAGTTCCGATCCAGTATATTACTGGCCACGGCATAGGGCTGCCCATTCTTCTTACGCTTTTTCATTTTAACCCGGCATTGCCACTGGTTTTTCTGCATGATGCGTTGAACAGTTTTATGGTTAATACGCATTCTCCTTTTTAGTATAGCTGTGATTTTTCGATAACCATATCGATATTTGTGCTTTCGGCACAACGTGCCGACCTGTTTCTCTAGTTGTCTTTTAGAATGATTCTGAGTCAGATCCTTTTTCCATCTATAATACGAAGTACGTAAGATGCCTAAATGGACACAGATGTCCTGTACCGTCATCGTTTTGCACAATTCTTCTACCAGTTTGATTGACGTTTCCTTATCAACTTCCTTTCCAATTCGTTGTACTTTTTTAAAACTTCATTCTGTTGACTCAAATAGCGATTTTCTGCCTGCAGTCTCTCTAATTCGGAAGAGTACTCGGGACCCTTTCCATAGGTATATTGTTTTCCAACAGGCTGTTCGAACCGGTGTGTATCCCCAGCCTTATGCCACCTCACCCATGTCTGAACCTGCGTCTTATTCTTGATATTCAATTTCTGCATGATCTCTTTCATAGGTACGCCTGCCAATCTCATTTCTACAGCCTTCTGTTTGACTTCAACCGGATAACTCACTCTTGTCCCCATAGAAAAAACACCTCCATGTTTTATTTCGGATCACAACGATCCATTTTCAAACTTGAAGGTGTTTTTTATTTGTCTCATCTTATGGGGTCAGTTCCACATCCCTTACTTTTTTTAATTGTTATCATTCGCCACTCTTAAAAAAGCTGTGCATACTATTGAATCAGTTTTGAGATATGAGATCACCTACTTTTCGCAAAATCCTCCTCAATGTCCCTAAAAATACAAATGAGTCTATAGACTTATTTTTCCTCAAAATCATTTCAAGAAGAAAAGCCCATATTTATTCCTGTATCAAACAGAAGAAAATGGTAAAAATTCCGAGGCAGTCAAGGTCTTTTGACATTTCTCCTATTTTTAAATGACAAGGTCCGATATTCCCTATTTCAAATCATTTGTTAGTGAGTTAGTCCTTTATTTTCTGAATATTAGAATAAAAAAATCAATTACACAACTTAATGAACATTTGACTTCATAATTGATAACCATTATCATTTGATTTGCTTGCGCGATAATTGAGAATCATTTTCATTTGAAGGAACCATTCTTCAATCTCTACACTCATCCTATATCCGCAAGCCTGCTTTTATCATCGTATGAGGGTCAATTTGAGGAAGGGGATTTTCTACATATGTCCAAACGCCCTGAAGGAATGGGTACTGAGGATTCACTTTTCGGAGAAAGCCGTCCTTTTTTTATACATGGGACGGAGCAACTGGATATCACAGCACACCCATACAGACTTTTTATATTTAAACCGAATACTACTCCTCCAGCGGCTGGTTTTCCAGTCATGTACGTGCTTGATGGGAATTCACTTTTTGGCACAATGGTCGAAGCACTTCGTTTACAGTCAAGAAGACCTGAAAAAACAGGTGTCGTACCTGCCATCATTGTTGGAATTGGCTATCAGACAGAAGCGCCCTATCATCCGCTCAGGCATTATGATCTCACTCTTTCCAGCCCTGACGCTTCCATCGGGGGCAAAAGAAAAGACTTCTCCATCCATACATATGGCGGGGCCTCTGCTTTCTTTTCTTTTTTAGAAAAGACTGTGAAGCCTTATATCGAGCAACGCTTTCCGATCAACCTAAGTCGTCAAACACTGTTTGGGCATTCTCTTGGCGGTCTTTTTGTATTACACACACTATTTGAGCACCCTGATGCTTATCAGACATATATTGCAGGCAGTCCTTCTATCCACTGGAACAAAAAATTATTTCTAGAAAAAGAATACCAATTCACCAACCGCATACGTCAGGTGCCTATGAATGTCAGGCTGCTTGTAGGTGTAGGTGAGTTAGAAAAACATCATCCATGTCAAATGAATGCTCATGCAAAGTCACTAGCAAATCGTATGCTGCCTTTATCCTCATATGGCTTACATACGGCCTATCACGAGTTCCCTGAAGAAGGACATACGTCCGTTTTACCGGTGCTGATGAATTACGCTTTTCGTTTTGCGCTCTATCATGATGATCTTTTAACAACCAGAGACATGAAAGAAAGGTAGTGAACGTATGAAACATAGTGGTCTATCTCAAAAGATTGCCCTTGTCACAGGAGCAGGGCAAGGTATCGGACAAGCAGTCGCAAAAAGACTAGCCGACGAAGGTGCGATCATTGCAGCAGTTGACGCAAATGAGGATCAGCTTCAAAGCACCGTCCATCAAATGAATGATGAAGGCTTACGTGCCTTTGCCTATCCAGGTGACATTACCGATCAAGCATCTGTTCAGCACATTATCAATCAAATTGAAAAACAGCTTGGACCCATTTATTTACTAGTCAATGTAGCAGGCATTCTTCGAATTAGTTCTATTGACCAGCTTAGTGCAGATGACTGGCAACAAACCTTCGCAGTCAACACACATGGTGTCTTTTATGTATCACAAGCTGTCTCCAAATACATGATGAAAAGATCAGCAGGGGTCATTGTGACCGTCAGCTCTAACGCAGGTGCCATTCCTAGAATGAATATGGCTGCCTATGCCGCTTCAAAGGCAGCAGCTACTTCCTTTACAAAAACGCTTGGATTAGAGCTGGCAGACTATGGAATCAGATGCAATGTTGTCTCTCCTGGCTCTACCGCAACACCTATGCAATGGGCTTTATGGTCTGATGAACAAGGCGCAGACCATGTGATCAAAGGGTCATTAGAGACGTATAAAACCGGTATTCCTTTACAAAAAATCGCTGATCCTCAAAACATCGCTGATGCAGTCATCTTCTTTGCATCTGAACAATCCAGTCATATTACGATGCAGAATCTCACGATTGATGGTGGCGCAACACTCGGAATCTAGCATTTTATCAAAAAGGAGGCCTTTTCATGAAACATTCATTATTGTCGTCAGAAGAAAAAGAACAGTTGATTCAAGACTATCAGCCAGGCGCTTTTTTCCTTGCTTCCCCTAAACGCACGATACTTGCCGAAGGGATTTTCCAGCATATTGAAACCAATCAGCTCAATGAACTATCCACAAGGGTAGCGCACGTATTTGACACTGCCAAACAAGCTGGTATTCAAGCACCGATTATTGCTGGTGCTGTTCCGTTTGATCCGGCGCAACCCGTTCGTTTAAATGTGCCAATCCATGTACAGTTTAGTGATCCACTCGAATTTCATCAAGGTGATGAGGAATCGGAAGTGACATCGCCATCATATGAGGTGACACCTGTCCCCTCTCCTGAAGTCTACATGAATGGTGTGAACGAAGGGTTAGCTAAAATTGAAAAAGGAGAGCTTAGCAAAATCGTCATCTCGCGATCTCTCCATCTCAAATCAAATCAAGACATTCATACGAAAGCAATACTCGAACGGCTGGCTCGTCATAATACAACTGGCTATACGTTTGCTGCAAATGTAGCTGACCCGGCATCTTCCCAAAAGCGCACACTTCTTGGGGCAAGTCCTGAGCTGCTTCTTTCAAAAACGGGTTCATCTGTGATTTCCAATCCACTCGCTGGTTCTCGGCCGCGTAGTTCAGATCCAGTAGAAGACCAGCGCCGTCACGATGAACTCCTTACTTCAGCGAAGGATTTACACGAGCATGCAGTGGTTGTCGACGCTGTCACTAAAGCGCTTGCTCCTTACTGTCGTAAGTTAGATGTGCCCGCATCACCATCCGTCATACAAACAGAAACGATGTGGCATTTATCTACTGTCGTAAAAGGTGAATTAGCAGATTCCAGTGTATCCTCAATTGATTTAGCGCTGAGCCTTCATCCAACACCCGCAGTATGCGGAACACCTACAGCAGATGCACGTGAAGCAATCCAAGCAATTGAACCCTTCGATCGAGGATTTTTCACAGGAATGATCGGCTGGGCAGATGCAAATGGTGATGGTGATTGGATTGTCACCATTCGTTGTGCAGAAGCTGAGGGTCAATCCCTTCGCCTCTTTGCTGGTGCAGGAGTGGTCAAAGGATCTAAGGCAGAAGAAGAGCTAGCCGAAACATCTGCAAAATTTAACACGATGCTTCGTGCGATGGGCATCCATCAGCTATAAAAATACATAGGAGATGACAAAAACATGTTTGTTCAACCACCTACATGGCCAGAAGAATTTGCAAAACGCTACCGTGAAAACGGCTGTTGGCGTGGAGAAACCTTTGGCGGTATGCTTCGTGAACGCGCCGTATCGTTAAGGAATAAAACTGCGATTACATACGCTGATACGCACATGAGCTACCAAGAACTTGATGAGCGTGTCAGCAGTCTTGCCGCCGGTTTCCATCAGCTTGGAATTCAAAAGGGCAGTCGAGTTGTCGTGCAGCTTCCTAACATTCCTGCTTTTTTTGAAGTCATTTTCGCTTTATTTCGAATCGGTGCTTTACCCGTCTTCTCACTGCCATCTCATAGAAGCAGCGAAATCACTTATTTTATTGAGTTTGCCGAAGCAGACGCATATGTCATACCAGATATCCATGATGGCTTTGATTATCGATCACTCGCACGTCAAGTGAAAGAAAAGCTTCCCTCATTACCTCATGTCATTGTTGCAGGGAAGGCTGAGGAATTCCTTGACTTGGATGATCTGCGCAAGGACCCAGCACTTGATCCTCAAATTCATGTAGAGGCAAGCGATATTGCATTTCTTCAGTTATCAGGAGGCAGCACAGGCCTTTCTAAGCTCATACCTCGTACACATGATGACTATATGTATAGTCTTTGGAAAAGCAATGAGGTGTGCGAGCTTACAAAAGATAGTGTGTATCTAGCTACACTTCCAGTAGCACACAATTATCCATTAAGCTCACCTGGAGTCCTTGGGACGTTATACGCTGGTGGAAGAGTCGTTCTTGCAACTGGATCAAGCCCTGATGTCGTCTTTCCACTCATTGAAAAAGAACGGGTGACCATTACCGCTGTCGTTCCACCTATCGCATTGATTTGGCTAGAGGCTGCTCCTCATCGATCAGATAACTTATCGAGCCTTGAGGTCTTACAAGTCGGTGGTGCTAAATTAAGCGCCGAGGCAGCAAAACGAGTGATGCCTGCCCTTGGGTGTAAGTTACAGCAAGTTTTTGGCATGGCCGAAGGTCTGGTCAACTATACCAGATTGGATGATCCTGAACATGTCATTATTCACACACAAGGACGCCCGATGTCTGAATATGATGAGGTACTAGTGGTAGATGATGAGGACAAGCCCGTCCCGAATGAAGTGGCTGGACACCTTTTAACAAGAGGACCTTATACGATTCGCGGCTACTATAAAGCCGATGAACAAAACAAGAAAGCATTTACAGCCGATGGTTTTTACAGAACAGGTGACATCGTGCGATTAACAAAAGAAGGAAATGTGGTAGTAGAAGGCAGAGACAAGGATCAAATCAATCGTGGCGGCGAAAAGGTTGCCGCTGAAGAAGTTGAAAATCATTTACTTGCGCATCCTGACATTCATGATGCCGCCATGGTGTCCATGCCAGATCCGTTTCTTGGCGAACGCTCATGTGCCTTTGTTATTGCGAAAGGAAACAACAAGCCAGCACCACACGCCTTAAAGTCATTTCTAAGAGAACGCGGGCTCGCTGCCTATAAAATTCCCGACCGCATTGAATGGATCGATGCGTTCCCACAAACAGGTGTAGGCAAAGTCAGTAAAAAAGCATTAAGAGAATTAGCTTCAATCCATACTGCCAACGTATAAAAAAAGAGGAGTGAAAACCATGGCAATCCCTACTATTCCTGCGTATCCAATGCCAAGCATACAAGATTTACCCGAAAATAAAGTGAACTGGATCCCTGATCCGAAACGTGCTGTCCTGCTAATACATGACATGCAGCAATATTTTTTAAATGCATTTCAACAAGATACATCACCGATCACAGAGTTAGTGCAGCATATTGAACAATTACGTGATACATGCAAAGAACTTGGCATTCCTGTCGTCTATACAGCTCAACCTGGTGACCAAGACCCGAAAGATCGTGCCTTATTAACAGATTTTTGGGGGCCTGGACTTGGTGATGATGAAGCATTGACAAAAATCATTGATCAGCTTGCTCCATCTGAAGCAGATACAATGCTGACAAAATGGCGTTATAGCGCATTCAAAAAATCCAATTTTTTAGATATTCTTCACGAAGGCGGGCGTGATCAACTGATCATTACTGGCGTATATGCACATATTGGCTGTATGTTGACAGCCGCAGAAGCATTCATGCTCGATATTGAAACCTTTTTTGTCGCCGATGCCGTCGCTGACTTTTCACTTAAGCATCACAAAATGGCAATGACCTATGCAGCTGAACGCTGTGCGGTGACCACAACGACAAGCCAAATCATTAGTCGTTTAACAGGACAGGAAGCAGACGGTGATGATCTATCCTTTGATGCTATCGTTCACCAAGTAGCTGAGTATATCCAAATCGAGCCGAATGAAATACCGTTTGACGAGAATCTCGTCTATCTTGGACTTGATTCTATTCGAATGATGAGTCTAGCGGAAAAATGGAGACAGCAAGGAGCGACAGTCAATTTCGTTGAGCTTGCAGCTAATCCAACGCTCACTCATTGGCGAGCTCTTCTTTTCCCAGAAAAACAGCCATCTATCCCAAATATCGATTACTTGTAAAGGAGGTATAGACCCTTGTCGATCCAGTCAGTCGATTCATTCCCACTAACCGGTGCCCAATCAGGCATTTGGTATGCGCAGCAGCTTGATCCATCTAATCCTATTTTCAATACAGCTGAGTATATAGATATTAAAGGTCCAATTGATCCCGTACACTTTGAAGCAGCCATTAGAAAGACTGTCTTAGAAGCAGATTCCTTGTATATGCGCTTCGTTGAGGATACTGACGGTCCAAAGCAATGGTTGATATCTAAGAAAGAGATTCCATTTCAATCTATCAATTTACAAAATGAAAAACAGCCGCTTGATGCGGCTAAAGCATGGATGAAGGCAGATCTTTCAACGCCAGTCTCTTTAGAGAAAGATGTATTATTCCGTGAAGTACTTTTTCAACTTGCTGACGACCGTTTTATCTGGTATCAGCGCATTCATCACATTGCCATTGATGGATTCGCCTTTTCGCTCATTGCACGTCGTGTTGCTGAGGTCTATTCAGCCCTATCGAAAGGGGCACCTGTGCCTCCTCAAACATTTGGAGCCTTACATGACGTAGTCCAAGAGGAGATCACTTATCAACAGTCCAACCGATATGAAGATGATCGAGCGTTTTGGAAAAATCGCTTTGCTGATCAGCCTGAAATTGTCAGCCTTGCTGAGCTTGCCCCAAGAACGTCGGATCATTTTATCCGAAAAACGGCTAACTACGATGCCGAAAAGGTAAGCAAAATGAAAAAAAATGCTCCTGCCTTCGGTGGTACGTGGCATGAAATGATTCTTGCGGCATCCGCTCTCTATATGCATCGTATGACTGGTGCACATGATATTGTTTTAGGATTACCTGTTATGATGCGCCTTGGATCGTGCGCCTTGCAAACACCCGGAATGGTCATGAACCTAGTACCGCTTCGTTTAACATGCAAACCAGAAATGACGCTCTCAGCACTTGTTCGCCAAGTATCTGATGAACTGAAAGCCATTCGCCCTCATCAAAGATATCGTCACGAGGACATGCGGAGAGACTTTAAACTCATCGGAAGAAATCAGCGATTATTCGGCCCGCAAATCAATATCATGCCATTTGATTATGATCTCATATTCGATGAGAGCATTGGTCAAGCACATAACCTTTCAGCAGGACCCGTGGATGATATATCGATCAACATATACGACCGCGCGGATGGGAACGGATTTCAAATCGACTTTGATGCAAACCCTGCCGTTTACAAAGAGCAAGCAGTTGACGCTCATCAGCATCGTTTTCTTCAACTGCTGGAGGAAATAACCGGACTAGAGCAAGATCAGATGATCAGTCAATTCAACCTTCTTTTGTCTGAAGAAAAAGAGAACATTCTCAAGCACTGGAATGATACAAAACGAGAATTACCAAAGGAATCTTTACGGGAACTATTTGAAAAACAAGTGAGCAAAACGCCACAAGCAAAAGCATTACAGTTTGAAGGAATCACTTTAACCTACGAAGAGTTGAATCAGCGGGCAAATCAATTGGCTCATTATTTGAAAAAGCGTGACATTGGACCAGAACAATTTGTCGCAATAGCTCTGCCTCGGTCCATCGATATGGTCGTAAGTCTATTAGCCGTTGTCAAGACAGGAGCCGCCTATCTGCCACTAGACCCTGATTACCCTAACGATCGTGTCGCCTATATGCTAGAAGATGCCAAACCAGCTTGCTTGCTCACATTCAAAGAGACAGCAGACGGTTTGGAGCATCCGCACATCGTTCAACTGGATGATTCAACTGTTCAACAGGAGATAGCAGGCAGTCCGCATCTCGATCCGACATGGAACGAAGGCTCCCTGCATCATCCAGCTTACATCCTCTACACATCAGGATCGACAGGCAAACCAAAGGGTGTTGTTGTCACAAAGCGAAATGTAATCAACTTTATATTGTCCATGCAAGATTCATTTTTATTAGATCAAGGAGACCAGCTTTTAGCGGTAACGACCATTGCCTTTGATATTTCCGGGCTAGAAATGTTCCTCCCGCTTTTACATGGAGCTGCTATTTTATTGGCAAAAAAAGAAACCATACAAGAGCCAGCAAAGCTTTCAGACATGATTCGTTCTCATCCTGTCACAATCATGCAGGCAACACCAACGTTGTGGCATGCGTTGGCAGATGAATACCCTGACGTGATAACAGGTATACGTGTTCTTGTTGGAGGAGAAGCACTTCCTGCCTCCCTTTTGCACAAATTGCAATCTCTTCAATGCGACATTACCAATTTGTACGGACCTACAGAAACGACGATCTGGTCTACGATGGAAAATGTCACAGCACATCAAGAGAATAGCGGGCCGGCAATTGGTAAACCCATTTGGAATACGAGCGTTTACATTTTAGATGAAGGACTAAACCCAATTCCAGCAGGATCAATCGGTGAACTTTACATTGCAGGTGAAGGAGTATCCAGAGGATATCTTGGACGATATGATTTAACGGCTGAACGTTTTGTCGCTGATCCATTCGGCACAAGCGGCACGAGAATGTATCGTACTGGTGATTTAGCCAGATGGCGTGAAGATGGTTCAATTGATTATATCAGCCGTGCCGATCATCAAATTAAAATCCGCGGCTTCCGTATTGAACTAGGTGAAATTGAAACAGTGATAATGCAGCATCAAGCCATAAAGCATACATCTGTTATCGTTCGTGAGGATCAGCCTGGACAACAGCTGCTTTGTGCGTATGTTGTGCTGACAGACGACTCTTCTCTGCACCCTTCAGAGCTCAGGCAGTTTGCGGCTGCATTACTTCCTGATTACATGGTGCCTTCTGCTGTTGTCGTTTTGCCAGAACTTCCACTTACACCAAATGGCAAAATCGATCGCAAAGCATTACCAGCACCAAATATGTCTTTAGTTAGTTCTGAGCGTACACCTAGAACACCACAAGAAGACATGTTATGTAGTTTATTTGCAGAAACCCTTGGCCTATCTCAAATTGGCATAGATGATAGTTTCTTTGACTTAGGCGGACATTCCTTACTCGCCGCTCGTCTGCTTAGACGTATACGCGATACATTCGGTGCAGACATAAGCATGAGTACCATTTTTGAATCACCTCGGGTTGCTGAGCTTGCGCAGCACTTGGACAAAGCGAAGGACATTCGGCCGCCGCTTCAGGTAGAAAACAAGCCAGAAGAGATTCCGTTATCCTTTGCCCAAAAACGGCTCTGGTTCCTTCATTGCCTTGAAGGGCCAAGTCCAACTTACAATATTCCACTTGTCATTCAGCTGACAGGTACACTAGATCAAACAGCTCTAATTGGTGCACTCGCAGATATCACTGAAAAACATGAAACCCTTAGAACCATTTTTCCGGATAAGAATGGCATGCCAAGACAGGTCATTTTACATTCGAAAAGTGTTCAGCCTAAACTCCATGTCACAGCTTCAAACGATCAACAAATTGAGAGTCAGTTAAACGAAGCCATTCGCTATAGCTTTAAAATTGAAGAAGAACCTGCACTTCGCGCTGAATTATTCACGCTTGATGCAAACCGATCCGTACTGCTTCTATTGCTGCATCACATCGCTGGTGACGGCTGGTCACTTGCACCATTGACACGAGACTTAGCTGCTGCTTACGAAGCCCGTATACAAGGAAAATCCATCTCCTTGCCAGCCGAACCTGTTCAATATGCTGACTATGCTATATGGCAGCAGAAGCTGTTGGGCAGTGAAGAAGAGGCGGATAGTCTATTTGCCAAGCAGCTCAGCTATTGGAAAGGCGCCTTACATGACCTTCCAGAAGAACTGGAACTTCCCTATGACTTCCCGCGTCCACAGGAAGGAAGCTTCAACGGTGATACGATAGACTTTACGATTAAACCCGCTTTACATCAGAACCTCCTTGAACTTGCAAAGCAGCATCAGGTGAGCTTGTTCATGGTGCTTCAAGCATCACTTGCAGCATTACTGACACGCCTTGGGGCGGGGACAGATATCCCAATTGGCAGTCCAATTGCTGGACGGAATGACGATGCACTTGACGACATTGTTGGCTTGTTTGTGAACACACTAGTATTACGTACCAATACAGCTGGTAATCCAACCTTTAGTGAGCTATTGAAGCGAGTGCGAGACGTTGACCTAGCAGCCTATGAGCATCAGGATCTGCCATTTGAACGGCTAGTCGAAATCCTAAATCCAACCCGATCCAGGTCACGCAATCCATTGTTCCAAGTCATGCTTGCCTTCCAAAATACACCGAAGGCGGAAATGAAGCTGACACAACTTGACTCAGATCTTTACGTGAAACCAGTAGGGTCAGCTAAATTTGATCTGACCATCGAATTAACAGAACAAAGAACTGAGACTGGATCAGCAGCAGGATTAACAGGTTTGTTTGAATTCAGTACAGATGTATTTAAACAAAGCACCATTCGAGCAATCGCTGACAGAATGAAGCGCTTTTTAACAGAGGTAGCTGAGCGCCCACATCTGCCGATTGGTCAAGTGAACATTTTATCAGATAAAGAACGGCAAACATTTCTCCCTGACAAAAAGGCATTCGCTCAGTTAGATCAAGCACCTGGTCTCCCAGCCTTATTTGAAAAAACGGCGCAGCAATACCCTGATCGAGTGGCAGTAACGGATGGCAAGAGGCAACTCACCTATGAAGAGTTAAACAACAAAGCCAATCGTCTTGCTCATTTATTAATAGAAAGAGGCGTTGGACCAGAACAGTTCGTTGCACTTGCCCTGCCTAGGTCAATCGATATGCTCGTAAGCCTATTAGCCGTTCATAAAGCAGGCGCAGCCTATGTTCCGCTTGATCCTGACTATCCAGCAGACAGGCTGGCATACATGATACAAGATGCCAAACCAGTTTGCAGTATCACAACAAAAGCAGCTGCAGTGCATCTCCCTGCTGATTGCGATTTGATTTTGTTAGACGAAAAAGAAACGAGCGGTCAATTGCTGACTAAGCCAAATCACAATCCGGCTGATATAGACAGAATTGAGCCGCTATCTTCTCTGCATCCGGCCTATATTATTTATACATCCGGTTCTACAGGGAAACCAAAAGGAGTGGTCATCCCACACCAAAATGTCATCCGTCTTCTGACATCTACTGAACATTGGTTCCATTTTGATGTAGAAGATGTTTGGACAATGTTCCATTCGTATGCCTTTGATTTTTCAGTATGGGAAATATGGGGACCCCTTTTATATGGAGGCCGACTTGTCATTGTACCTCATACCATCTCTCGCTCTCCTGAAGAGATGCTGCAGCTTTTAGTCGAGGAGGGTGTAACTGTGCTTAATCAAACGCCTTCTGCCTTCTATCAGCTCATGCAGATAGACAAGGAACAACAAACACTTGGTCAAGCATTATCACTCCGCTATGTCATTTTTGGCGGTGAAGCATTAGAGCTTAGCAGATTAGAAGATTGGTACAGCCGTCACTCAGACTGTAAGCCAAAGCTAATTAACATGTACGGCATTACAGAAACCACCGTACACGTTACGTACAATGTACTCAATCGAGACATGATCGCAAAGAAATCCAGCAGCTTAATAGGCGAACCAATTCCTGATTTACACGTCTACGTACTAGATGAATACCTACAGCCTGTTCCCCCTGGAACAACAGGTGAAATGTATGTAGCTGGAGCTGGCCTTGCAAGAGGTTATCTAGGCAGGCCTGACCTGACGTCAGATCGATTCCCTGCCGATCCTTATGGAGCACCTGGCACAAGGATGTATCGAACTGGCGACCTCGCACGCTGGACAGAAGATCGGGCACTTGATTACATTGGCAGAGCTGATCATCAAATTAAAATACGCGGGTTTAGGATTGAACTCGGAGAAATCGAAGCCATTCTGGCACGCCACGATGCAGTTGCACAAGTTGCCGTGATTATGCGAGAGGATCAGCCTGGTGACAAGCGCTTAGTCGCATATATCGTCACAACTGAAGAAGAGCATTTCGATACAGAGACCCTTCGTCATTTTGCCGCAGCCAGTCTTCCTGATTACATGGTGCCTGCAGCATATGTACAGATTGATAACATGCCACTTACAGCAAACGGGAAGCTGGATCAAAAATCACTGCCGGCACCTCAATTGCATATACAGCAAGCGGATGGCCGCGGCCCAAGAAACCCGAAAGAGGAAATCCTATGTCATCTCTTTGAAGAGGTGCTTGATTTGCCAAAAATCAGCATTGATGATCGCTTTTTTGACATTGGCGGGCATTCCTTACTTGCGGTTCGTTTAATCAGCCGCATTCGTGATGCACTTGGTGTCAAACTTAGTATCGGAACATTGTTTGAAGCACCAAATGTTGCAAGTTTGGCAGAGAAACTAGAAACAGGAAGCGATGAAAACGCACTAGAAATCTTGCTGCCTCTGCGAACAAATGGAGAAAGATATCCTCTCTTCTGTGTTCACCCAGCAGGTGGTCTTAGCTGGTGCTATGCAGGTCTCTTGAATACATTAGAGAAAGACATCCCTATTTATGGATTACAGGCACGAGGAATCGCAAGAAAAGATGACTACCCGCACACACTAGATGATATGGCTGCGGATTATATCAAGCACATCCAAACGATTCAGCCAAAAGGCCCTTATCATCTTCTTGGCTGGTCACTAGGCGGAAACGTTGTACAAGCAATGGCTACACAGCTCCAGCAGCAAGGTGAAGAAATCGCACTCGTTGCGATGCTGGATGCCTATCCGAACCATTTCTTGCCGATTAAAGAAGCACCTGATGAAGAAGAAGCATTAATCGCTCTTCTTGCGCTCGGCGGTTATGATCCAGATACCTTAACAGGTGAACCACTCACAATGAAAAGTGCCGTCGACATCTTGAAAAAAGATGGCAGTGCACTAGCAAGCTTAAGTGAAGATGCTATTAGAAATCTAAAGGAAACCTATGTCAATTCAGTTCGATTGCTCGGAGAATATCAGCCAAAAACTTATCATGGGGACATATTATTCTTTAGATCTACTATTATCCCAGATTGGTTTACACCAATTGATCCCGAAGCATGGGCACCTTATATCAACGGAACAATTGAACAGCACGACATTCATTGCCGGCACAAAGACATGTGCCAGCCTAAACCCCTAGCAGAAATTGGTGTCATCTTAGACAACGCACTGCATCGGGTCAAACAAAAGCACTAAGAATAAAGGAGAGATGACAAATGACAAATCCCTTTGATCGTGAAGACGGTGTATTTCTTGTGCTTGTCAATGAACAAGGACAGCATTCACTTTGGCCATCATTTGCACCAGTGCCAGATGGGTGGAAAAAGGTCTTTGGTGAAGACACTAGAAATGCCTGCATCGATTATATCCAGACACACTGGCAGGACTTACGGCCATTAAGCTTAACAAAAGAACCTGCGCTAGCCCATGGAAAAACGGACTAAATCACCGCGCCCTGATCACACTCAGGGTGCTTTTTTGACAGAATAAACATCACCATCTCCCAGCTCTTTCTGCTACAATTTAATTGAGAATGTTTATCAACAAATAAGAGATCAGGTGGTTTTATGGGAAACAGCAATCAATTACGTACAATGGCAAATGCAGAACAATTCATCTATCGATTAACATATACTGAAAAAATAAATAATGCAGAGCTTCCGCATACGGAGCAGCAGCTATCAGATACATTCTGCTTCCTCTTCAGCATAAGCGGCAGAGGTTTACTCACATTGAACGATCAAAAATGGCGGTTGAAACATCTGACACTCTATACGATCCTTCCTGGAGAAACATTTATGTTGAAAACAGAGCCTTATCAAAAACAAGAGCTTTATCTGTTTCGCTTTCAGCTCTACATGCTGCAAGATCAAAACATACGGGAAGTATCAACTGAACATGCCCGTTCTTTACTGAATGTATGGCAATTTATCGATATTAGCCCGATTGAACAAATTCATTCTTCACTTCCAGAAATGACAGAGGAATGGAAAAGACCTGAAGCCATTAGCTTTTTTAGAAGCCAAACTCTTTTTCAACAGCTTATTATGCAGCTTTTCACACTGCATAAAGAAGATATTTGTGACACAGCACATGCCCTTTTCAAAACAAAACAATATATCGACCAACATTCCGAAGAGCCTCTCAGCCTTACAAGTCTATCTCAAATGGCTGGCATCAGCGCCAATCATTACAGTGAGCTATTTAAAAAGCATTTTAATGTGAGTGTCACTGATTATATCACCAAGAAAAGGATGGCTAGAGCCAAACAATTAATGGCAAAAGGCAACGCAAAGCTCAAAGACATTGCACTGGAAATCGGCTATCAAGATCCCTATTACTTTAGCCGCATCTTTAAGAAAAAAACGGGCATGACCCCTTCTACTTATATGAAAAGCCGTCAGCGGAAAATTGCAGCCTATGGCCATTCCATACTCGGTCAGCTCACACCCATTCATATCATCCCGTATGCTGCCCCTCTTCACCCTAAATGGACAGCACATGATTTTGAGCATCATGCAGAAGAAATCCCGATTCACCTGAGTGCACATCGGATCAACGAGCACGCTGAAGCCAATTTACAGCAATTAAAGGAAACAAAACCTGAGCTAATCATTGCCAATGATCATGTGACAGAGGAAGAAAAACAAGTGTTGAAAACCATCTGTCCTGTTCACTTTGTTCCATTCAAACAATTGGATTGGCGCACTCAATTCAGACAAACAGCTATGTTCTTAAACGAAGCGAAGGAAGCAGAAGAATGGTTGATTCATTATGAGGAACTCGTCATTCAAGCGAAAAAGTCGTGCCTTTTTGATCATCCACCAAAAACCGTCCTGCCTCTTCGTATCTTTCAAGATCAACTCTACTTGTCTGTCAATCGCACCATGTCAGAAGTGATTTTTCATGATATTGGTCTTCTGCCAGCTTTTCAGAATGATGGACAGCTAATAGAAAAAGAAATCACCATTCGCTCCATACAACAGCTAGATCCAGACGCCATCTTCCTCTTCTTGCATAAGGAGCCAAAAACCATTGCTTTTTATCAAAAGTTAAAGCAACAGGAAGATTGGCAAAATCTCAAGGCTGTGACTCAACAAGCAGTCTATCCACTAGCATCTGACCCTTGGCGTGAATACACAGCAGCCAGTCATCAACGAGTCATTCAGGACCTTTTATCTTTTTTTCCGTAAAAAGTCCATCATTCGACAGAGAATTATCTATGGATAAAAGGACAAAAGCCTAATACAATCATTAATTGAGAACAATTATCAGTTAAAGGAGAAAACAAATGAAAAAATGGTTAGCATTGCTTATCCTTTGTATCATGACGATCACCACTGCTGCCTGTGGTGCTGAAGAAAATAAACCTGCTTCAAACACAACCAAAAGCAAGTCAGCTGAAGCAACAGAAACAAACATCAATTACTTAGATCAATCATACAACCTCAAAACACCAGTGAAACGAATCGTCATTGCTGGAAGCCTAGAATCAATGGAAGATGCAAAATTACTTGATATTCAACCTATTGGTGCTTCTACTGTAGGCGGCACATTCCCTGAATTATTTAAAGACATCACAGCGAAAACAGAAGGCATCGGTGAAAAAACAGAACCGAATCTAGAAAAAATCTTAAAACTAAAACCAGACGTAATACTAGGATCAACAAAATTCCCACCTGCAACAATAAAAAAATTGGATAAAGTCCAAACGACGATCCCAGTATCCCACGTCTCTTCTGACTGGGAAAGCAATCTTTTATTGCTCGGTACACTTACTGGCAAAAGTGAAGAAGCGAAAAACATCATTTCTGATTATCAGAAAGACCTTAAACAAGCGAAAGAAACCCTGAAAGACAAAAGCAGCAACAAAACAGCTGTCATTTTACGCATTAGACAAGGCGACCTGTACGTGTATCCTGAAGACGTATACTTCAACTCTACCTTATATGGGGACTTAGGATTTACAGCACCAAGTGATATTAAAAAAGCCAAAGCACAAGCAATGATTTCATTGGAGCGCCTGGGCGAACTCAATCCTGACTATATTTTTGTTCAGTTCTCTAAAGAGGAAAACTCATCGAATCCTAACGCATTAAAGGACTTAGAGGAAAATAAAATTTGGACAAGCCTAAAAGCTGTGAAAAATGGGCACATCAATGAAAATGTCGTTGATCCTATGCTTCAAGGAGGAACTGCACTAAGCAAAACAACCTTCCTTGATAAGGCTGTCAAATGGTTAGAGAAAAACAACTAAAAAGAAGACAAAGGGCTAATGTTTAGCCCTTTGTCTTCTTTTCAGCGTAGTTGAGAATTTTGAGGAGTGAATACATATGAACGGAACGTTTCTATATGACGAGTTTAACGGTCGTCAGCTTGATATTTACGTTCCACAGGACACATCTATTAATGTTCCAGCTGTCTTTGTACAAGATGGCTCTTCTTTGTTTAGAACACACCTGCTAGAGATCGAAAGACTGATCGAAGCCAAAACCATCTCGCCAATCATCATTGTCGGCATACACCCTTTCAATCGACTTGATGAGTATACACCATGGAAGGCATCATCACTGCGCTCTGGGTTTCCTGACTTTAAAGGCGAGGCACAGACATATGTGTCGTTTTTAGAGAATGACTTGCTCCCATATATCAAAAAAGAATATCCAGTTCAAGAGACCTGTCATGAACATAGCCACGTAGGTGCTTCATTAGGTGGGCTATTTGCAATTTATACTTTATTGATGCACCCTGCTCTTTTTAAAAACATCGCATCTCTCTCCGGGTCATTTTGGTATCAAGATTTTCTACCGTTTGCTAAACAACAAAGCATTCAGTATGTGGATCACCTTATTTATTTATCTGTGGGCAGTGAAGAAGGTAAAGGCAAAACATCTGCTCAACAGCACATGCCTTTATTCAATAAACAACTACATGACCTTTTATTACAGAAAGGGATGCAGGAATGGCAGCTGCACTATCACATCGAACAAGGGAAGGGCCATCATCTGAAACAATTTCAAAAAAATTTCTTATCAGCCCTAAAGTGGTTTTATAAAAGAGAACTCTAATTTTTTATCAGCATGGCACAAAGCCGATATGATATATTGGAACGTATAGATTGAAAGAGGAGGGATTTGCACATGAGACCTTTACAAATCTCAGCCGACACAGCACAAAAACTTGCAGCATCACTCAATGTACCCATTGAACAAATCATGCATATGCCGCAGCATATCTTAATCGCTAAACTAGCAGAGCTTGAACAGAAGAAAGATCGTTCTTCTTAAAGAAATAAAGGAGTTTACATTCATGGAAAAACAACTAGAACAATCAACATTACAATCTCGCAGTAAAGGACAAACCATCCTGCTGATTGCTGGGATTTTACTTATTGCATTTAACCTGCGGCCTGCCATTACGTCCGTCGGCCCTCTCATCGGCGCCATTCGTTCCGATTTACAGCTTTCAAATGGACTTGCAGGTTTTCTCACGACATTACCACTGCTCTCATTCGCATTACTTTCTCCAATTGCACCTAAAATCGGAAAACGTCTTGGCAATGAACGAACCCTTTGGCTTGGGCTTGCTGTCCTTCTATTTGGGATTGTGATTCGTTCGTTTGGCACGATCACCTTCTTAATGATGGGAACCGCGCTTGTCGGTGTCGGAATTGCGATATGTAATGTGCTCTTACCGGGGCTTGTGAAGCATAAATTTCCTGCACATGCAGGTTTGATGACAAGTGTATATACGACCTCGATGTCCGTCTTTGCGGCACTTGCTTCAGGTGTCAGTGTTCCGCTCAGTCATACGATGCCTGGCGGCTGGAATACATCATTCCTCGTATGGGCTGGCCTTGCACTTCTCGCGATGATGGTCTGGGCGCCGCAGCTTCTTCATCAGAACACAGCATCCGTCAAAAGCATTTCGCTCACAGAGCAGCCGATATGGCGTTCACGTGTCGCATGGCAGGTGACCTTTTTTATGGGCTTGCAGTCATTCCTTTTCTATAGCAGCATCGCCTGGTTTCCTGATATTTTAACATCACATGGAATGAACCTGTCGACAGCCGGCTGGATGCTGTCCATTATGCAGTTTGCTGGGCTGCCATCCACCTTTTTAACGCCTGTTTTTGCAGAAAAATTAAAAACACAAAGACCGCTTGTCTTGAGCCTTGTCCTTGTGTATTTACTTGGCATGATCGGGCTTCTTCTCGGAGGATCGACGCCTATTCTTGTGATCTCTGTTTTATTGATCGGCATTGGACAAGGTGCCAGCATCAGTCTGGCGCTCACTTTTATCGGATTACGGACGACCAATATGGAGCAAGCCGCTGCCCTTTCCGGAATGGCGCAGTCTCTCGGTTATTTATTAGCCGCCGTTGGTCCTTTCATGGTCGGTATCCTTTTTGATCTCACACATACATGGACGCCATCCATTATCATCTTTATCATCATCCTATTTTTCATGTTTATATCCGGTATGCGAGCCGGACGAAGCGTCTATATTTCAGATCCATCATAAAAAAAAGAACCCGCCTCCTCATGAGACGGGTTCTTTTCGGTTTATGCTTGTTCTGTCACATGAACCTTTAACGTTGCTTGTACCTCTGGATGAAGCTTCACCGGTACATTTGTGTATCCTAATGCACGGATGGCGTCATTCAGCTCGATTTTGCGCTTATCGACTTTGATTTGATGATCTTTTTGCAATTTATCAGCGATTTGTTTGCTTGTAATTGATCCAAACAGACGGCCGCCTTCACCTGATTTTGCTGTTAGTTCTACTGTTAGCGCCTCAAGTGTTTCTTTTAGTTGTTTCGCTTGTTCAAGCTCTTGGATGGCATTCTTTTTCTCTTTGTTCTTCTGCCCTTCCAATGCGCTTAGGTTCGTTGGGTTTGCTTCAACTGCTAACCCTTGTTTGATGAGAAAGTTGTGAGCATATCCGTCAGCTACATTCTTGACTTCGCCTTTTTTCCCTTTGCCTTTTACGTCTTTTAGAAAGATGACTTTCATCTTTGAACCCCTCCTTCGAAATATTCATCAATGGCAGCTTTTAACTGCTCTACCGCTTCTTCAATGGTTATACCATACATTTGGGTTGCAGCGTTAGTTAAATGACCGCCGCCATCTAACGCTTCCATGATAATTTGGACGTTGATATCTCCTAATGATCTCGCACTAATGCACACCGTGTTGTCATCTCGTCTAGCGACAGCAAATGACGCTTCTACCTCACTCATTGACAACAGGGAATCTGCCGTCTGGGCAATCGTGATTTGATCATAATACTCCGAGCTGTCTGACGGTAATGAAGCAATCGCCACCTGATTTTGATACAGATCTGTATGCTGAATGAGCTTTGCCCGTTTGATGTAATGATCGACGGTCTCTTTTAGGAATTTTTGCACAAGGACAGGATCTGCCCCCTTTGCACGAAGATAGGATGCTGCATCAAACGTTCTTGATCCCGTTCTCAGCGAGAAACTCTTCGTATCAACAATGATCCCTGCGAGAAGCGCAGTAGCTTCAATCATGTTAATGCGCAATTTCTTCGGCTGATACTCTAAAAGCTCTGTCACAAGCTCTGCTGTTGATGAAGCATACGGCTCCATATAGACAAGTAATGGGTCACGGATAAACTCCTCGCCGCGTCTATGATGGTCAATGACCACGACATTTTCAATTTTATTGAGTAGTCGTTCTTCCATGACGAGAGACGGTTTATGTGTATCCACGACCACAAGCAGCGTGTCATCCTTTGCAAGCTCCATGGCTTCCTCTGGCGTGATAAAACGTGACCAAAGATCTTCATAATTCTTAATTTCACTAATCAAACGTTGAACACTGTCCCCAATCTGGTTGGCATCAATGACAATATAGCCTTCTTTCCCATTAGCCTGGGCGACCTTTAAAATCCCAATGGATGCACCGATTGAGTCCATGTCTGGGAACTTATGCCCCATGATCATGACATTTCCGCTTTCAGAAACAATTTCTTTTAAAGCATGAGAAATGACTCGTGCGCGTACACGTGTCCGTTTCTCCATTGGATTCGTTTTCCCGCCGTAGAATTTCACTTTTCCATTCGGTTGCTTAATGGCTACCTGATCCCCGCCTCGTCCGAGGGCAAGATCAAGACTCGACTGCGCAAGCGCCCCAAGCTCTTTTAAAGAAGGTACGGATGCACCGATCCCGATACTCAGGGTAAGCGTCGCACTATGCGCTCCTGTTTTCTCACGGACCTCGTCTAGAATAGAGAATTTCGACGCTTCCAGCTCTGCTAAAATGCTTTCATTTAGAACCGCCATAAATCGTTCGGACGAAATTCGCTTCAGGAAAATGCCATATTCCTGTGCCCAATTGTTTAACAGAGACGTCACTTCACTATTAATGGTGCTGCGCACCTGATCGTCAAGACCCTGCGTGACATCATCGTAATTGTCTAAAAAGATATAAGATAACACCGTTCGTTCATTTTCGTACTGTCTTTCAATCTGTACCTGTTCTGTGACATCAAAGAAATATAAAAGGCGCTCTGACCGTTTAATAATGACTTTGAATTTCCGGTCATTCAGCGTCACATTTTCTGTCTCGACCTCTTGTTTAATAAGAGGCACAACGGACTCGAATGTATCATACAAGGATCTGCCGACAAGCGTGCTTTCATGAAAACACGAAGCGAGAAATGGATTTGTCCATTCGATATAATACTGGTCATTAAACAGCATAATACCAATTGGCATTTCCATTAATGCTTCTTCTCCAACCTTTTTGACTCGATAGGATAATGTTGAAATATATGAATCAATCTCTTTTTGCACTTGCGTATCTGCCCACTTTAAGAAGTAGAGCACACCTGCAAGGACTAAAAGACCAACCGCTCCTATGATCCAATTATAATAAAGGTTGAGGAGGACTGTGACCACCGCAAGGACAATCAAAGCGATGATCGGATACTTGATGACAGGTTTTCTATAGAAGCTTGGCACTGATATCAACTCCTCAACATTCAGAGTGAATTATTTGTTTTTTACTTTTTCTCTTAAATCAAAGCCTATGTCAGCAATCCCTATAATACGCACAATCACACCGATTGGCGGATAGAGAACCCCTAACACGATAGCGAAAACGGGCACCGCTTTTGAGATGCTTTTTTCGTGGCAATAATAGAAGATAAAAGAAAATCCCTGAATAAGCACCAGTATAAATAAAATTTGAAACGCACTCGTTTGAACGAGCGATAAAAAGCTGCCTTTTTCTGTCTGAATCAGCATCAAAAGCAGTGTGAGTAAATAATACCATACCATGCTTTTTGGCAGCCGCATATCCTTAAATTTCTTCAAAACCGGCATGTCTTTGACAAACCGTTTGATCAGAGGCTTCACAAACCAGTGGTTCACGAACGCCGTCAGCGTAACTAACATCAACAGCGCGACAGGCAAAGCACTCAATGCGGCATCCTTCATCTCTCTGAACTGCTTCAGCTGCTTCGCAATGTCCTGCTCAGAAGCGCCGGATTGCTTTAAGGAACTCTCTAACATTGGAATCATTTGCTCAATCGACTCTTTCGCGACACTCATAATATCGACTTGAAAAAGCTGAACACTGACAACAAAGGAGATAAGGAAACTGAATAGATAGATCAGCGCACCTGCAATGATGGCATTTCCAGGCTGTCTTCTGCTATAGAAAACACCCATGCCTAATCCGACAGCAATCAGAATTGGCGCCGTCATGAGTCCATTAATAGATCCAATTAAAAAGCTGATCACTATCCCAATAGCGCCAGCAGCAATTCCTTTTTTCAAGCCGTGCCTGATTGTATAGAGGATGATCGGAATCGGAGCAGCTAGAAAGAAAATAATGGATAATAGCGGCACATACAAATAAAACAGCGTCATGACAGAAAAAATACTGATCATGATAGCGCCCTCTACTAACGCTTTAGTTTGTTTCACACCTTCACCTCTATCCAATCCTTTTACTATATCTTGCTCAATGTATCCTTCTATGTATACGTACGATGTAAGCTACACCATGTCTTACCCCAACCTTTATTTTACCATAGCGGTAAATCGCAAGTAAAATGCAGGCTATCTTAGGAGCGTTTCACGTGGAACACTGATATTGATTCGTACATGCAACTTTTCAAACAGCATGTTACAATTTTTTAGATTATTCTTAGCTATAAACCCTGAATTCAAGGTCAAAAGCTGTTAGAATAGAAACATCATCAATAAATGTAAGAAGGAGAATTCACATGGGAAAAACACTCGTATTCGGACACAAAAACCCTGACACAGACACGATTTGCTCTGCTATCGCTTACGCTGATCTAAAAAACAAAATCGGCGTCGAAGCAGAAGCGGTCAGACTTGGAGAAATCAATGGAGAAACACAATTCGCATTAGATTTCTTTAAACAAGAAGCACCTCGTTTCATTGAAACGGCTGCAAACGAAACAAAGCAAGTCATTCTTGTCGATCATAACGAATTCCAACAAAGTGTAAGCGATATTGATCAAGTACAAGTGACTGAGGTCATTGACCATCACCGTATTGCCAACTTTGAAACAAGTGAACCTCTATACTATCGCGCTGAGCCTGTTGGCTGTACAGCAACAATCTTAAACAAAATGTACAAAGAGAACCAAGTGAAGATTGAAAAAGAAATCGCTGGTTTGCTTTTATCTGCAATCATTTCTGATTCCTTGCTATTCAAATCACCAACATGCACACAACAAGACATTGATGCTGCGCATGAGCTAGCTGAAATTGCAGGAGTAGATCCAGAAGTTTACGGCCTAGACATGCTAAAAGCTGGCGCTGACCTAAGCCAAAAAACGGTTCAAGAACTAATTACAATTGATGCAAAAGAATTCGCACTAGGCAATAGCAAAGTGGAAATTGCGCAAGTCAATACAGTAGATATCGCAGAAGTTACAGCAAGACAGGCTGATATTGAAGCGAAAATCAATGAAGTCATCGCAGCGAAAGGTCTTGATCTATTCGTTCTAGTGATCACAGACATCCTAGAAAATGACTCTCTTGCACTTGCACTCGGTGCGGAAGCTGCAAAAGTAGAAAAAGCATTTAACGTCACACTTGAAAACAACACCGCTTTACTAAAAGGTGTTGTATCAAGAAAGAAACAAGTCGTACCTGCACTGACAGACGCACTTTCTTCATAAACACAACAAGACTGCTGACATGTTCAGCAGTCTTTTTTCTTCTTTTAATGAATGTACATATCGCTGACAAGAATATCCTTTAACACACTTGTTGGAATCGTGAATTCAACTACACCCATGTAACCAGGCGCCACATCATATTCATTAAAGGAAATCACCAGTTTGCCTTTTGAATTGATATAGAAGCTTTGATCTGGCTGAATCTTCTTAAACGGATCAACCGTATCTTGCTTGGTAATCCAGTAAATCTTATTTGAATCCTCTTTCATCTGTTTCTTCATTTGCTCTTTAATATTTTCACTAATCACATCAATATAACGGTCATCTTTAAACAGGCTTGGTAATGTAATGAGTACATGATTTTTCTTATCCACCGTATCATACGTCATTTCCTCTGCCGCAGACGCCTGAGTGGTCACCTTGTATCGACCTAGTGAGAGAATTTGGTCATTGTTTGTTCTCACTTCATATCCGCTCTCAACACTTAAATGACCATTTTTATATCCCTTTGTTTCCTTTTCAAAATCTTGATACAGCTTTTTGTTTTCAGCTAAATATTTTTGATTCAGGCTGTCTTCTAATTTTCCGTCCCCAAGCCCTGAAACGTGTGGTGTTTTAAGGTCAATATTCGTTCCTTGATCGCTCTTTTTAAATTCTGTGAATGTCACGACTTTCACCAGCTCGCCAATGACAGGTATCTCCGAAATAGCTCTTGCCGCCTGTGGACTGACATTCACAGTCGTGACAAATAGAGCAGCCGCAGCAACAAGTCCGATCGTCCATTCCTGAAAATGAGGTTTTTTGTTTTTTCGTTTTAATGTCCGTTCAACCATAGCATCATATTCCGGTGGAATGGGGATTTCTAAATATTCCTCTTTTAACTGTTCTAAATACTTATCCATTTATATTTCCTCCTGCGATAATTCTACTTTTAAAAGCCGCAACGCCTTATATAATCTTGTTTTAATGGTGTTTTCATTTTCATCGAGAATGTGGGCGATGTCCTCTAGTTTTAAATCTTCAAAGAATCTCAAGATAATGATGCCCCGGTAGATTTCGGGCAAATCCTCTATGGCTCTTCTGACATCTTGATCCTCATATACATCTGATTCACCCTGTGATAAGAATTCAAGCGTATCATCGTCTGTCACTTGCACCCGCTTCTTCTTTCGTAAAAAGTCTAGGGCTGCGTTCACCACGATTTTATAAAACCAGCTATGCATCTTGGTCGCATCCTCTAATCGGTGAACAGATTTGAGTGCTTTATGAATCGCCTCTTGAACGACATCCATCGCATCTTCTGGGTTTTTGACATAACTATAGGACAATCGATAAAAACTGTGTTTATGCTCCATTACGTAATCAGCAAATTGATCCTCAATTTTTCGTTTCTTCATTTTACAAAGAGCTCCTTTATCTTAAATGCGCATCGGTTATTTCTTACAATGGATAGACGCGCACCTTTTGAAAATAGTTTGCGCTCGATTATTTTTTAACATGTCATTCCATTTCCGTTTCTATACAAAAAGAGCGAACCAGAAGGTTCACTCTTTCAAAGCGGATATTGTTTGATGGACAAACTGTTTAAGTGGAGAAAGCGGATGAATGATCGGAACGCCTGTCTCCTCTTCCATCTGCTGTGCCGCATGAACCATCGATAGCTGCATCACGCAAATGTCTCCACTTTTTTTCATACATCTTCTGAGCTGCTTTTTAATTTGCTCCTCATAAGCATGCATGTCACCGTTTAGGCAAAGGTGAAAGACATCCTCCATCACCATAACCTCTGCATCAATCTGTTTGCCGTGCTCTTTTGCATATGATTCAAGCCGCTCCATAGTCCCTTCCACTGTATTCGGGTTTGAAAACACAAGTTGAAGAGGCCCTCTTTTTCTGACAAATCAGTTCAAATAACGGTTCATCAATCGGAACAATCGGTTGCTTAAAGAGATGCTGCTGATCACCCAAAGCGGCAATATATTGTGTGCACGTGAGCAGAATGATGTCGGCTTCATCTTCTTTCATCAATTTGTTGATGGCATAGGTTTGCTGCTTGTGAGGATTAAAATCGGGATCTTTTGTGGCACGTTCTATAAATGATGAATCGACCGTGTGATGCAACTCAATATCTGTATCACCAAACACGTCCTCTATATAGGACTGATTAGACGGATGGGCATGAAGGCAGTGTAATCGAATCATCAGGTTCGCTCCTCGTGAAAGTTTTCAATCATTATATCAATCCTTGTATGAAATAGGGAGAAAGATGACCATATTGTTAGGGAGATATTGAAGGAGGGATTCGAATTGAAAGAAGATCAACACCCTAAGCCATCTTCAGAGTCAGAAGACACTTTAACAAATCGGCAAGGTCACCCCGTAACAGACAATCAAAATATGAGAACCGTTGGAAATAGAGGCCCAACTACGCTTGAAAATTACGATTTCCTAGAAAAAATCAGTCATTTTGATCGCGAACGTATTCCTGAACGTGTCGTCCATGCGCGCGGTGCAGGAGCTCACGGTTATTTTGAAGCCTATGGCACATTCGGTGACGAGCCCATTTCCACTTATACAAGGGCGAAGTTATTTCAGGAAAAAGGAAAAAAGACTCCTGTTTTCGTTCGTTTTTCTGCTGTCATTCACGGCGGTCATTCGCCAGAAACATTGCGCGATCCGAGAGGGTTTGCGATTAAATTTTATACAGAAGAAGGCAACTGGGACCTCGTTGGAAACAACCTGAAAATTTTCTTTATCCGAGATGCTTTGAAGTTTCCAGATTTGGTTCATGCCTTTAAGCCTGATCCTGTCACCAATCGACAGGACGGCGAGCGTATTTTTGACTTCGTCTCGCAATCTCCAGAAGCGACACATATGGTGACATTTCTCTTTTCACCATGGGGTATCCCAGCAACCTATCGCCACATGCAAGGCTCAGGTGTCCATGCGTACAAATGGGTGAACCATGAAGGAAAAGCAGTGCTGGTCAAATATCACTTTGAACCGAAGCAAGGCATTCGCAACCTGACACAAGAACAGGCTCAAGCGATACAAGGTGAAAACTTTAATCATGCCACACAGGATTTATATGAAGCTATTGAGCAAGGAGATCATCCTGAATGGGAGGTCTATGCGCAGATCATGGAAGATGATGCCCACCCTCACCTCGATTTTGATCCGCTTGATCCAACAAAGCTTTGGTACAAGGATGACTATCCATGGAAACCGATCGGACGAATGGTGTTAAACAAAAATCCAGAAAATTATTTCGCAGAAGTTGAGCAGGTCGCTTTTGGGACTGGCGTTCTCGTAGACGGTTTGGATTTCTCAGATGATAAATTGCTTCAAGGGCGCACCTTCTCTTACTCTGATACGCAGCGATATCGTGTGGGACCGAACTATTTACAGCTGCCGATCAATGCACCGAAAAAGCATGTCGCCACGAATCAAAGAGATGGGCAAATGGAATACCAGGTCGATCAAGGCAAAGGGCAAAATCCTCATGTGAATTATGAACCATCGATCCTCGGCGGATTAAAAGAAGCCAAGCAGGATGGAAAGGATCATACGCCTTTTGTAGAGGGTGACGTCAAACGGGAAACCATTGACCGCCCGAACAACTTCGGACAAGCCGGAGAAACATATCGCCGCTTCAATGATTGGGAACGTGAGGAATTGATTAAGAACTTAGTCAACACCCTTGCGACCTGTCAAAAGGACATACAAGAGCAAATGATCGAAAACTTTACAAAGGCAGACCCTGATTACGGAAAGCGTGTCGCTGATGGCTTAAAAGCCTTCAAACAAGAACAGCCAAGCGGACCTATAGGGTCTACAGGCGCCGCACAAGCTGTAGACGAAGCGATTAACAACAGCACACCATCAGATCCTTATTAAATAAAAAAGAATGCAGCGCCTAGGCTGCATTCTTTTTGTATTCATCGATTAAGCGTTTTGACCCTTTTTGATCCATTCTGCTACATTGATTGTACGTTTTGCTTGATGTTTTGCAGCAGCTTCGGCATCCTCTTGGATCTTTCCGTTTTGGTCAACAGTGACACTCACGCCGTAAGGGTTGCCCCCTGCACCGTATAACGAGTCATCTGTGTATCCAGGAGCGGCAATAATCGCTCCCCAGTGGAACATCGTTGTGTAAAGACTGAGAATGGTCTGCTCCTGTCCGCCATTTGGGTTTTGTGCAGAAGTCATCGCACTCACTGCTTTGTTTGCCAATTTCCCTTGGAACCATAAGCCGCCAGTTGTGTCTAAGAATTGCTTCATTTGAGCCGGTAGGTTACCAAAACGTGTTGGCATGCTAAAGATGATGGCATCTGCCCACTCTAAATCACTTAATTGAACCTCTGGGACATCCTTTGTTTCGTCTAAATGTGCTTTCCATGCTGGATTTGATGCCACAACTGCTTCTGGTGCCAATTCAGCAACCTTTAATACTTTCACTTCAGCTCCAGCTTCTTTCGCTCCAGCCTCTGCCCATTTTGCCATCTGATAGTTTGTACCTGTTGAACTATAATAAATAACTGCTAATTTTACGTTTTCCATTTGTTCCATCTCCTTTTGTTTGGTTTGCCCAAAAAGCTTCTGTAAAAATCCCATCTATATTCCCTACCTTCATTAAAATTGACGACGATACCATAATGCCGCAGCATCGACTTCTTCTCTCGTTAGCTGATGTCCGCGGTCTTCCCAATGTAGTGTGACCGAAGCGCCTGCGCCTTGCAGCAATTGCTCGAGCTCTTGTGATTCCTCTGGGCGGCACATTGGGTCATTTTTACCAGCTGCGATAAAGACTTGTTTCCCCGCCAATGAAGGCAATGAAACTCCGCGTCTTGGAACCATTGGATGATGCAGGAAAGCTCCTTTTAACGCATCCTCGTAATGGAATAAAAGACTTCCAGCAATGTTCGCCCCATTGGAATATCCGAGAGCGACGACATTGTGACGATCGAACCCATATTCATCTGCTGCTTCTCCGATAAATGTATAAAGTTCCTCTGTCCGCTCAATTAAATCCTGCTCATCGAAAACACCCTCTGCTAAACGTCTGAAAAAGCGCGGCATACCGTTTTCCAACACATTTCCTCTCACACTAAGAACAGAAGCGTCAGCATCTACTAAATCGGCAAGCGGCAATAAATCTTCTTCCGTCCCGCCAGTACCATGCAGTAATAACAAAACAGGTCTTTGTTCATTCTTTCCTTTTCGAAAAAGATGTTTCATCATGCATCTCCTTTCCCTTTCAATTCTCTCACTTCTATTGGCAACACAATTTGTTCAATCTGACTGCGCTGCGCTTCATATTGCGGTGGCAGTTTCAATGCTTCACCCATAGTTTCCACTGATTCATCGTGTGCAAACCCTGGAGGATCAGTCGCAATTTCAAATAATATGCCGCCAAGCTCTCTAAAATAAATGGCATTGAAGTAATTTCGATCTTGCACAGGTGTCACTTGATACCCGCTTTGCGCAATATGTCTTTGCCAATCTAACTGATCCTGATCATCTGTCGCTCTCCATGCAATATGATGCACCACTCCAACACCCATACGTCCTCGTGCAACAGGTGTCTTGTTCACATCAATGACATTGCCTATCTCACCAAACGAACGGAATCTCACATAGTCCTCTTCTGCTCCAACTCGTTCAAAACCCATTGTTTGTTCGAGCAGCTGCATCGTTTGCTCTGGCTGTGATGTTAATAAAACCGCTCCCCCAAACCCTTTTATCGCAACATCTGGTGTGACTCCGTTAAATGTCCACTCATTTTGTTTCCCTTCCGCACGCTCTACAAGCTCAATCAACAAGCCGTGTGGATCTTCAAATGAGAGAAAGGCTTCATCAAAACGTTCAACCATTTCATAAGAAATATCAAACTGCTCAAGACGTTCCTTCCAGAAAGAGAAAGCGCCTGGTGGTACAACATATGTCGTCACGCCCACTTGACCTGCGCCAATTTGTCCCTTTTGAGCACCTGGCCAAGGGAAAAACGTGATAATCGTTCCCGGAGATCCTCCTTCATTTCCAAAATATAAATGGTAAGTACCTGGATCATCAAAATTCACGGTCTTCTTCACGAGACGAAGTCCTAAAACACCTGCATAAAAATCAACGTTCTCCTGAGGATGCCCTACAATTGCTGTGATATGGTGAATTCCTTCTGTTTTCTTCACTTCTAATGACCTCCTAATCATGAAGTAACAAGCCTCTATTCATTATGTCTTTACTGACGTCTTTATATTATCTCGAATTCGAGATATTAAATCAAAAAAATATATTTATCTCGAATTAAGGATATGATGTTTTTAAATAAAAGTCAACGATTTTTGTTTTTCCTTTGAAAAAAGCAGGTCTGCTTTTGCATAACAGACCTGCTCTTCCTTGATTATTGCAGTAATTTTTTCTTTTTTAAATAGGCTTTCGCTACCTGAAATGCATCCTTACCTTTTACATTCACTTCATAATTCATTTCTCTCATCTCATCGTCTGTGATTTGACCACCGAGCTTATTGAGAGAGGTTTCAATCTCAGGGTACTCCGTTAATGTCTCCTGCCTTAGCAGCGGTGCTCCTTGATATGGCGGGAAAACATGCTGATCATCATCAAGCACCTTTAATTTGTATTGCCTCAATTCACTGTCTGTCGAATACGCATCGACTAAATTGATATCTCCTTTTTGAATCGCTCGATACCGAAGCTTCGGTTCCATCGTCACCACATCATCAAAGGAAAGTTGATAGGTCTTTTGAATGCCTCGATACCCATCTTGGCGATCAGAAAACTCTAAGGTGAATCCGGCTTTTATGTGATTCTTGATCTTGCCTAGATCTGAAATATTGGATACATCATATTGATCAGCCAGCGACTGAGGCACGGCTAAAGCATACGAATTATTGTAAGCCATCGGCTCAAGAAGGCGGAGCTTAAAAGATGATTCCAAACCGCGCCGCGCTTGCTCATACACTTTTTCTTTATCTGTGCTTTTCGCTGTTTGTTTGAGGAACTCAGAAATCGCAGTGCCCGTAAACTCAGGATAAATGTCAATATCACCAGACCGTAAAGCTTGAAAAACAAAAGACGTCTTGCCAAGACCAGGCTTAAGATTGACTTGAATATCCGTATCCTGTTCAATTAAAAGCTTATACATCGAGATCAGAATTTCAGGCTCCGATCCTAGCTTTCCACCGATGGTGATTTCCTTCTTTTCTTGTTGAAACAGTAATGGGCCCGCAACAATAGCTCCTGCGAACACAGCAAAAACCGTCACAGAAATCACAGTCTTTTTAAAAGAGATTTTCTCAAACGTGCGCAGCACCACATCAAATAAGAGTGCGAGTAAGGCTGCTGGTATAGCGCCAATGACAATGAGTGACATATCATTTCGGTCAATTCCCAGCAAAATTAGACTTCCTAATCCCCCAGCTCCGATCAGTGCGGCAAGAGTGGCAGTTCCCACAATGAGAACCATCCCGGTTCGGATACCTGCCATGATGACTGGCATGGCCAGAGGCAGTTCCACCTTTAATAACCGTTTACGGTGATTCATTCCCATGGCAAGCGCCGCTTCTCTCAGGGAAGGGTCGACCTCCTGAATGCCTGTATATGTATTTCTTAAAATAGGGAGTAGGGCATAAACGACAAGCGCAATAATCGCAGGAACTTGCCCAATTCCAACAAGAGGAATCAGCAAGCCAAGCAGCGCAAGCGACGGGATTGTTTGCAAGACCGCCGTCACCCCAATCACCCATTCTGCAAGCTTTGGCACTCTCGTTAAATAGATACCTAAGGGAATGGCAATCAAAATGGCTAAAAATAAAGCAATAAACGAAATTTGAATATGCTCAAGTAAGGCGTGTCCCAATTGTTCTTTTCGATCCAATAACACATTGATCCAATCATTCATGTGACTCGCCCCTCTCTCTAGGAGAATCAGCTAAAAACTGAATCACCGCTTGACGATTCACTAGTCCAATTCGCTCCCCATCCTTTTCCACAGCCAATTCCTCATGCTTTGCCAATTGGGATAAGACCTCATCCAGCGTGGCATGTGCTGTGATCGCTTCATAGCCTAAAAGAGCCTCGTGAGCCATTGGTCTAGCCATGTCCTCTAGCTCAAACGATTGATGTAACGCATGGCGAGCAGCCCCTGAGACAAACTCCCGAACAAAAGCATTCACTTGGTGTTGAACCAATTCCTCTGGACGACCAATCTGCACCACTTTCCCTTCCTTCATGATACAAATTCGATCACCAAGCCTCATCGCCTCCTGCATATCATGTGTCACGAAGACAATGGTCTTTTGAATACGGCGCTGCAAATCAAGCAGATCATCCTGCAATTTCTCCCTCGTTAGTGGATCTAACGCACTAAATGGTTCATCCATGAGAACAATCTCCGGATCAGCTGCAAGTGCACGTGCAACACCGATACGCTGCTGCTGTCCACCAGATAGCTCTGATGGCTTTCGATGTCGATACATAGCAGGGTCAAGCCCAACCATCTGCATCAATTCATCCACTCGCTTTTTAATCTCGTTCCGACTCCATTGTTTGAGCTCTGGCACCACAGCGATATTTTCTTCAATGGTCATATGAGGAAAAAGAGCAATTTGCTGCAGAACATACCCAATATCCCAGCGCAGTTCATACATATCATAATCGTTTATTTTTTGACCCTTTATGTAAATCTCACCTTCTGTTGAAGAAATGAGACGATTGATCATTTTCAATGTTGTCGTTTTCCCGCTTCCACTAGGTCCAATGAAAACAAAAAACTCACCTTTCTGAATCTCTAAATCAACCGATTGAACGGCATAGCGCTCATCAGAAAATTGCATCGATACCTTCTTAAATTCAATCATCTTCCCACGCCCTGACTGCAATTATTTTCTAGACTACCAATATGACAGATCAACCCCGTATTTGTATAGAACAAACTGTCACTTTTACTCTCTTTTACATACTTCCCCTAAGGTGCCCGCCAAAAACAGCTCTAGCCAAATCGGATGAGATTCTTCGTGAGACAAAAAAAAGCGAAGAGCTCGAGGCTCTCCGCTTTTAAGTCAACGACTTACTCACCAGTAACGTATGGAAGTAATGCCATTTGACGTGATTTTTTAATCGCTAATGTCAATTTACGTTGATACTTAGCGCTAGTTCCTGTTACACGACGAGGTAAAATTTTACCACGCTCAGAAACAAACTTTCTAAGAAGATCAACATCTTTGTAATCGATGTGCGTGATACCGTTAGAAGTAAAGAAACATACCTTACGACGTTTCGCACGACCGCCTCTGCGTCCACCTGCCATTTGTTTTCACACCTTTCCTTTAGTCAATTTTTCAAATCAATTAGAATGGCAAATCATCATCGGAGATGTCAATCGGTTTACCATCATTCGCAAATGGGTCATCATTGAAGCTATTTCCCTGATTACGATTTTGTTGGTTGCTTTGATTGCCATATGGATTTTGATTTGGTTCATTTCCAAATGGATTCTGATCGTTTTGGCTACCGCCATAATACTGGCCTCCGCTATTGCCACCGCCGCTGTATCCACCTGAACCAGCACTGCCGCTCTTAGGCTCAAGAAATTGAACACTTTCAGCTTGAACTTCTGTCACGAAGACACGCTGTCCTTGCTGATTTTCATAGTTTCTTGTCTGCAAACGACCGTCTACACCGGCAAGACTTCCTTTTTTCAAGAAATTAGCCACGTTCTCGGCTTGTCTTCTCCAAGTAACACAGTTAATGAAATCGGCTTCACGCTCTCCAGATTGATTCGTAAACGTACGATTCACAGCTAGAGTAAACGTGGCTACAGCCGCACCATTAGGCGTGTAGCGAAGCTCAGGGTCTTTTGTTAGTCTTCCGACCAATACAACACGGTTTAGCATATTGAAAGACCACCTTTAAATATATATTTCAATGATTTATACTTCTTCTTTAACAACAATGTGGCGAATGATATCGTCACTGATCTTAGCTAAGCGGTCAAATTCTTGAACTGCTGCAGCGTCAGATTGAACGTTTACGATTTGGTAGAAGCCTTCACGGAAATCGTTGATTTCGTATGAAAGACGACGTTTACCCCAATCCTTTGTTCCAGTGATCTCCGCACCGTTTGAAGTTAACACGTTATTGAAACGCTCGATAACTGCTTTTTTAGCCTCATCGTCAACTGTTGGGCGGATGATGTACATAACTTCGTACTTTCTCATCTGATTGCACCTCCTTTTGGTCTAAGCGGCCCTAAACGGGCAAGGAGCAATAAATTATATTACTCACAATTGTATATTATAACAAATTACTTGGCCTATGACAAGAACCTATACATTAAAACGGAAATGAATGACGTCTCCATCTTTCACTACATATTCTTTACCTTCTAGACGGACTTTTCCAGCCTCTTTTGCAGCAGACATGCTTCCACCAGCAAGTAAATCTTCATATGCAACCGTTTCAGCACGAATAAACCCACGTTCAAAGTCCGTATGAATGATTCCAGCACATTCCGGTGCCTTCATTCCCTTTTTAAACGTCCAAGCGCGTACTTCCTGCTCACCTGCTGTGAAATAAGTAGCTAAACCAAGAAGTGAATAAGATGCTTGAATCAGCTGATCTAGACCTGACTCTTTGATGCCAAGCTCTTCAAGGAACATTTGCTTCTCTTCTCCTTCAAGCTCTGCAATTTCAGACTCGATCTTCGCACATACGACGATGACTTCAGCATTTTCACCAGAAGCAAACTCACGGATTTGCTGCACATATTCGTTGCCGTCATGATCTGCTACTTCATCCTCACTCACATTTGCTACATAAAGAACTGGTTTAGATGTGAGTAAATGAAGCTGTTTCACAAGCTTCTGCTGCTCATCTGTAAATTCTACAGATCTTGCCGATTTCCCAGCTTCAAATGCGTTCATTAGCTTCGACAAAATATCAAATTCAGCTACCGCTTCCTTATCCTTTTGTTTTGCAAGCTTACTCACACGAGCCAAACGTTTTTCAACTGTTTCTAAATCAGCCAAAATCAACTCTAAATTAATGGTTTCGATATCTGACACAGGGTCAACCTTACCTGATACGTGTGTGATGTTATCATCTGCAAAAGCTCTCACCACGTGACAGATCGCATCTACTTGACGAATGTGAGAAAGGAATTTATTCCCTAAACCTTCACCTTTTGAAGCCCCTTTGACAATACCGGCAATATCAGTGAATTCAAAAGCAGTCGGAACTGTCTTTTTCGGCTGCACCAATTCTGTTAGTTTTTGCAAACGCTCGTCTGGAACTTCTACAATTCCGACGTTTGGATCAATGGTACAAAACGGATAGTTAGCAGACTCCGCTCCAGCCTGTGTAATTGCATTAAATAGCGTTGACTTCCCGACGTTAGGTAAGCCAACAATACCAGCTGTTAAAGCCATTCTTTCATCTCCTCTATATCAAACGTGCTCGTTATACTGCGTAATATGAACCTAGAGCAATTATAAGTAGGTTTACATGAAAAGACAAGCTAACCGTTATGCATTATCAATAGAAGAAACATTGCCAAAAAGAATAAATCAATCCTTTAAAACGGAAATTTGCATCTAATTCTTCTATACAAAAGACAAATTTCATCAAAAAAGCATGAGGCCTACTTAAGCAGTTGGCTCCTCATGCTTGACGAGAATTTTCTTCATTTTTCGTTCAAAGTCTCTTCTTGGGATCATGACGCTATGCCCGCAGCCTTCACATTTAATGCGAATATCCATGCCCAACCGAATTACTTTCCACCGATTGACACCACATGGATGGGGTTTCTTCATTTCAACGACGTCATGTAACCCAAACACTTTGTCTGCCATCAGCTTTCACCTCTCTTGCTCACTTCATTGAATCTATTGTACAAAAAAACGGCGATGAAGAGCAATGCACAAAGCAAAGACCCTCTTTCTTCTATTCTTTTTTATAGAAAAAACCCTTCTTTTAGATCATTTTATTTGTGACCAATAGTTACTTAAACTCCGCTTTTTTTCAATATTGTCACAAACACTGTAGGTCGAAAGGTTTTTATTGGTAGAACGCTGTGGTTTTTCCATATTTTTTGATTTATGATATCTGCATAAATGTTATGTGAGGGAGCAGGTACGATGGTCAATCGAAAGGATAGATTAACTGATAAAGAATATAAAATCATATCCGATCATGCTGGAAACATAGACAATTACCAGCAGCACCATACGATAGAAATAGGTCAGCAAACGCTCACTGTCCATGATTTTCTCAAGGTCGATCATCAATTATATGGATTAACGATGCAGCCGGAACAATCAGACGAGTTCATCGTCGCTTTTCACTGTCCGATGCCAAAGCAAATGCCGGTGACCTCGCCACAAGATGTACACACTGCGGCACAGTCATTGCTCAAAACGGATTATGCCTATCCCATTGAAAGGAAGTCCCTTGATAGCAATCAAGATCATGTCTTTTTTAAAGGGAAGGAATACATAGAGCAAGTCAGCCAGAAGCATCCCAATGCAGGTATCTATCTCACTGGACAAGCCCTTGCCGGTGCTGTTTGTGCTTATGTTGCGACAGAACAGCCAGCTGTCAAAAAAGCCGTCACCTTTGATAGCCCAAATATATGGAGCAGTCTGGCGCCTTCGATTCAGCAGAAAACGCAGCAAGGTCAATATACACGGATCTTGACTGAATATATTCAACCTAGTCATTATGTAGGTTTACTCAATCGCCATGATCATGGAGTTGGTCAAGTTAAGTACACCGTGCCGCCACAGCAGCAAGGCGCCGTCCAAGAATCCGTTAAATATAAACAAAGAGAAATTGACACCTTTTTAAAATCAGCTTTTGCGTCTATGAATATAGAATGGAACGAATCCTTTGATACAAATGCTTTTTTAGCTCTTATTTCTGGAAGTTTAAAAGGAAATGGGTATTCATTCCACAAAGATGGATCTGCCCGTATTTTAGATGAACAGCTTGATCATAATACAAGTTTTACAGCCATGCTGTTGCAAGAAATCCATTCTGGACGTGCATATGCACAAAGCGGTCTAGAAATTATCATAAAATCCCATTTACTGAAAAATTCATCCTACGATCTCCAAAGTGTGATTGAACATGAAGTACACACTATATTTGATAAAATCGATGGGATCGATGAAAGTGTAAAAGACGCCGTCCAGCATGTAAAACAAGAGCTCAAAGGACTCGTCGGCTTTGGCCACTATGATTTATTAAGTCCAAGTGATGTGGAAGCACTGGTAGAAGAAGTGAGGATGGAACAACATCATTCCTCCTTTTATTCACATGAAAAACAACTGAATGCCCTGTACACCTTGAGAGATTACGAACAAGAACTTTCTTCCCTTTCAAGACATATGTACACAATGGGTGATGATTACGCCAAGGCAGATAGACGCCTTGCGATGCAAATGGGTATTCATTAAGA
Organism: Bacillus sp. FSL R7-0672; assembly: GCF_038601465.1. Taxonomy (NCBI): domain Bacteria; kingdom Bacillati; phylum Bacillota; class Bacilli; order Caryophanales; family Bacillaceae; genus Bacillus; species Bacillus sp. FSL R7-0672. Next base: position 3,706,512 of record NZ_CP152010.1, read on the forward strand.
AAGGAGTCACCGCATGATCAATCAAAATAAACCTCCTAGTGACGCCCAGCGTTTCTTGCAAAATGTGAGTGCCCGCCGCTCCATGTCTGTATTTGAAAATCAATCGGCACCACAAACACAAACGCAGTCCCCAGAAGAAATAGCAGCAATTCAAGCCATACGAAGAGAAGGACAGCGAAAGGATCTAAAACGGCTGCTCAAAATGCGACTGCATGACGAATTAGCAAACACTCGCGTACACTTGGAGTATCAATTGTCTAAAACCGAAGACATGATCAACCAGACGACCATTGTCAAACAACACATCTCCCAGCATTTAAAAGGACAAGCCATTTCAGAATTAGAGGAACGCCTTCAGCGTCTCAAGCAAATGCCAGTCTATGATGATATCAAAGACGCCATTGATTCTATTCGTATAAAATAAGCACAGCTCTGACAAAGAGAGGTGCTTATTTTATTTTATCAATATAATTTTCAGGGCGAGAAAATATCTTTTTACTTAAAATCGGATATAGCATTAAACAGACAAGCAAATAAAGATTCAGCAAGCTGTATATCGGATACAAGAAAGCAATCAAATCGGCAAACCCAAGAGATGTTAAAGGCGCCATCAACAGAAGCATCACGAGCACAACCAGCCAGCGAGGCAATGGTACAAAAGAAAGCATCCGGCTGGATAAACCAAATAAACCTGCCGCTGTCGTCGTATAAATAGCTAGACAAAGGACAACGGTCATAAACACAAACAATGATGTTGGTGCTCCTTCTAATACTGTAAACAAAGGAATGCCTTCTGCTGATAGGCTCCCAGAAATATCAACCAATATTTCGTTATACACGTACGAGATGATCCCAAAAATCAGACCGCTTAATATACTCGCCACTTTGGCCTCGCCAAGGCCCTTCATTTCTTTTCCAACCGAAGACAGCACTGCGACTACAGATAATATATTCAAAGAAGCAAAGACAATGCTGGCAGGCCAATTGTACTGCTGCCCAAAATCAATCCGCCACATATGATCATGGTTCATATAATAAAAAACAAACGCATAGATGAGCCCCGCCACCAAAATTGGTATAATGAAAGCATTCACAGATAAGAGCCCTTTCACATCCCAGAAAAAAATCATAAATGAAAATAGACAAAATGCACCGATGCCCACCCAAAATGGCACATGATACATCTCGAGTGTCACCCCGCCACCGGCAATCATGACTGTCGTTGTCGTGAATAAATAAAGGACAATTAAAACATCATACACTTTAGCCAGCCACGGGCCGACAAGCCGCTCTAGCACTGGCACAAAGTGATCGGCACGTACCTCATAACTGATTTTTAACACCACATAGGTAGACAGCATAAACATCAATGTAAACAGTAGAATGGCTAGTCCACTATCAATGCCAAAAAACTGCCAAATTTCTTGGCCGGAAGCATACCCCGCTCCTATTAAGCTTCCTAAAATTAAAAGCGTCCACCTTGAACCAGCCTTCCACACAATCATCACCTCATAGGTATAGAATTAAGCTTGTTTCCGTATACTGTTACTAACTACTATGACAAGGAAGTGAGACCTATGAATAGCAAGAACGGTCTTTTTTTTAGAAATAGGGTGAAAGAATACGTGTCCCATACGGATACAAACGCCATTCAACAGCTTAAAAGTATTTTATTCTCGCATCTTCAGAAAGCAGGAAAAAGACCCGTTGCCATCGTTTGTATTGGAACAGACCGCTCAACTGGCGACTCTCTAGGTCCACTTGTTGGTACAAAGCTTTCAGGCCTTGATTTGAAAAAGCTTCATGTATATGGCACGCTCTCTGACCCAGTTCATGCGGTCAATTTAAAAGAAAAGCTCGCTGAAATTGAACAAGCTCATAAACATCCGTTTATTGTAGCGATTGATGCCTGCTTAGGAAGAGTGAAAAGTGTAGGCTCCTTCCAAATTGGAGATGGACCGTTAAAGCCTGGAGCGGGTGTACAAAAGGAGCTGCCAGAGGTAGGAGATATTCATATTAATGGGATCGTCAATGTGAGCGGCTTTATGGAATACTTCGTTCTCCAAAACACACGCCTTCATCTTGTCATGTCTATGGCCAATACACTTTCTGAAAGTCTATCTCATATTGATCAAATGGATTGGACAAGAGAAAAAAGCCGTTCTCTCTTCGCTCCTATTCAAAATATCACTGGGAGAATATAAAAAAGACCATCTCGTATCAAGATGGTCACTCTGATGATTCTCTCGTAGAAAGCAATTCGAGGATTCTTTCTAAATCTTCGTTCGAGAGAAATTCAATCTCTATTTTTCCTTTTTTCTTCTGTTTCTTGATCGACACTGAAGTGCCAAAGTAGTTTTGCAAGAAAGACTCTCTTTCTTTCAACACTCGATCCTTTGGTGCTTCTTTTTTCTTTGTTTCACGTGGAACATTTTCGTTTAATTGCTGAACAAGTTTCTCAACCTGACGTACGTTTAACCCCTCGTCCACAATTTTCTTTACCAATGGCGCCAGCTTATTTTTGTTTTTCAAGCTAAGCAAGGTTCTTCCATGACCCATCGATAACTTTCCATCTGCAATCAGCTTTTGTACTTCATCCGGTAAAGTCAAAAGACGGAGATGGTTCGCAATATGCGGTCTGCTCTTCCCTAATCGCTTCGCTAATTCCTCTTGCGTCACACTTAGGTGATCTAGTAAGGAAGCATAGGCTTCCGCTTCTTCTAATGGAGATAAATCCTCGCGTTGCAGATTTTCTAAAAGGGCAATCTCTCTCATGAGCGTTTCTGAAAATTCTCTGACGATCGCAGGAATCGTTGTCAGACCAGCTTGTTGTGCTGCACGGAAACGACGTTCTCCTGCTACAATGTCATATCCTTTAATCGATTTACGGACAATGATCGGCTGTAAAACACCGTGCTGCTGAATGGATTCTTTGAGATCAGACAATGCATCTTCATCAAACGTTTTCCTTGGCTGATACGGGTTTGGACGCAAATCCTTTATTTTGATTTCTTCAACCGTTTCTTCATTTGAGTCTACAGTGTTAAATAGTGCATTAATACCCTTTCCAAGACCTTTAGCCATTCGCATCCACTTCCTTTGCTAAGTCTAAATAGACATCTGCACCTCTTGAACGTGGATCATACAAGATAATCGGTTTCCCATGACTAGGCGCTTCACTCAGTCTTACATTTCGCGGAATCACGGTCTGATAGACTTTATCTCTAAAGTATTTCTTCACTTCTTCGATGACTTGAATCCCAAGATTTGTTCGTGCATCAAGCATTGTCAGCAAGACACCTTCAATGGCGAGATCCGTATTTAAATGTTTTTGCACGAGACGAACGGTGTTTAACAATTGGCTCAATCCTTCAAGCGCATAATATTCGCACTGTACTGGGATTAAAACGGAATCGGATGCTGTTAACGCATTAATCGTCAGTAATCCAAGTGATGGCGGGCAGTCAATAATCATATAATCATAATTTTGCTTAACAGATTCAAGTGCTCTCTTCAATCTCACTTCACGTGAAATCGTAGGCACAAGCTCTATTTCAGCCCCTGCAAGCTGTATCGTCGCAGGAATGACATCAAGATTTTCGACCTCTGTCGTCTTAATCACATCAAGAACATCTGCATCATCAACTAAAATATCGTACACGCACTTCTCTACGTCGGCCTTCTCAATCCCAATACCACTCGTGGCATTGCCCTGCGGATCAATATCAACTAACAACACTCGTTTACCTATGTATGCTAAACACGCACTCAAATTAACAGAAGTTGTCGTCTTCCCGACGCCGCCCTTCTGGTTGGTAATCGCTATGATTTTTCCCACGATGTCACCCACTTTCAACTTAACAAGTTTCTCATTCATTCATACTTCCTATTCTATCAAAAAAAGTATGAAACGTTTGCTTTTTTTGTTTCTCCATTATATATTCGTCAGCAAATGTCTATTTTCGTACATGAAAAGACGAACTTAAACGTAGTAAAAAATATATCAATATATCTTTTTGAAGAAAAAGATATCATAAAAAACCCTCACTTCCATCAAAAGTGAGGGGCACTTGTCAAAAATGTAATCCACCAATTGTACGGCCTTCATTCACAATAATCTTAGGGGTCACCGTTTTATAGCTTCTCTTTTTTAAGAATCCATAGGGGGTCTTAATGGTAAATGTCGCATGTCCTACAGCATCGCCTGTTTTGGCATAGGCCTGCCACACAATCTTTGAAGAATAAGTCGGGTCCAGTGATTGAATAGACATGGTGATGGAGTATCGAGCCTTTGGATGAGCTTTCACATAATCGCGCGCCCATTCCCCTGCCAGGTCTGCTGTTTCCTCTTGATTAATACGAATGACCTTTGTATTGGCATTATAGCGAAACCAGTTAAGAATGGAATCAAGCTGAGGATGCTGTCGAAACCCTGGAATAGAAGCAAAGCTCTTCTCATTAATGACGATACCTGCATGTCCAACGATTCCCTTCAAAGCATCAGTCTTTGTCACCAATATATCCCCTTTTTTAGACGAAATATCGGTACCAGGATACGGCTTTCCTAAAAGGCGTTTGATGGTGTGCGGCTTATCATCCGTCACAAACTCATCCTGCTTGTTTTGTTGTAAGCCATAATCCTTCAAATGATCTCCAGCTGAAATCAGATCAATTGTGTCGCCCTGAGACTCATGCTCATGATTTAATTGATCTAAAGTGATCTCCTTCGAAACAACACCTTGTTTCTTCAGGACGTTCAGTTCTTTTTTGGTCAACGGACTTTCTTGTGCAGGAACCGTTGGCGAATTCACAGCAAATATGGTTGTTTCATTTGTAAAAAGAAAAAAAGAAAATAGTAAATAACAAATAATAACAAAATTTATCTTTTTCATTTTCATCGAGTCATGTCACCTCCTTTCCTCTATAAAAATAATATTTTACCAATTTGTGAATAATAATTAAATATAAAGTAGAACCAATAAAAAAAGCTGACGAGTGGATCTCATCAGCTTTTCTCTATTTAGGAATTCGAATCGTTAATTGGATATATTCCTCAAATTCTTCTTCCTCGGTATTTATTTTAAGCCCGCTGTCTTCTACCATATGGAGAGACTGGCGAATGGTATTCATCGCAATTCGTGTATCACGACTAAACGCCTTACGTTTTGGCTTCGGTTTGCGATCTGTTTTTTGTTCAAGCATTTTCACTACACGCTCTTCAGTCTGTTTTACATTCAGCTGCTTTTCGATGATTTCCTGCAATAGCGCGATTTGTAATTCTGGAAGCTTTAGGGGTACAAGTGAACGTGCATGCCTTTCAGAGATTTTTTTCTCTAGGATGGCCTGTTGTACCTCTTCAGGCAACTTTAAAAGTCTTAATTTGTTTGCAACAGTTGATTGTCCCTTACCTAAACGCTGAGCAAGCGCTTCCTGTGTTAAATCATGAAGCTCTAAAAGACGTGCATAGGCATGAGCCTCTTCAATAGCAGACAGCTCTTCTCTTTGCAAATTTTCAATCAATGCCACAGATGCCGTTTCCGTATCAGTAAAATCTTTTATAATAGCGGGGATTTTCTCCCAGTGAAGAGTCTGTACCGCTCTCCAACGTCTTTCGCCGGCGATCAGTTCATATTTTCCTTCTTCTTCTGTTGGTCTGACAACAATAGGTTGGATAATGCCATGGGTATGAATCGTCGTGGCCAGCTCATGTATCTTTTCTTCTGAAAAAATGGTGCGTGGCTGAAAACGGTTTGGCATAATTGTGTCGACCGGGAGCTCCTGTATCTCTTCCTTTAATGTATCATGCTCAGCAATCTCTGCCTCTATTTCGGTTTCACGCTCAGGATGTTCTTTGTCACCAAGCCCGAAGAAGCGTGAGAGTGAATGCTTCATGAACCTACACCACCTTTAAAAACTACCTTTTTATAATTCTATTTTCTCATGTTTTTTCCTTCTGTAAAATCTTAAATATTGAAGAAAAACCGACCTTTTACATGATCAACCTTCTATTGGTGATTTATTAGGTGTTCCTGGTTTTCTAGGATATTTTTTTGGTGTTTGCTTTTTCTTTTCGATGACAATGATGTTCCGTTCGCTTTCTTCTAAAGGAAGAACAAAGGAATGCTTTTCAACAACCTCTCCTCCGAGGACAGTAACGGCTTTCTTCCCTGCTTGCATTTCTTCATCAGCAGCAGATGCTTTTAATGCCACAAACAACCCTTCCTTTTTTACAAGGGGCAGACATAGTTCGCTCAATACAGATAAACGCGCAACTGCTCTAGCAGTGACAAGATCATAGCTTTCACGCTTTTCCTTACGTTGTCCAAACGTCTCCGCACGATCATGATAAAAAGTAGTATCTTGTAAGTTTAACCCTTTTGCTAACTCATTGAGAAACGTAATTCGTTTCTGAAGAGAATCAACAATGGTCACATGTAGATGAGGGAAGCAAATTTTAAGAGGAATGCTTGGGAAACCAGCACCAGCTCCTATATCGCAAATCGTCGTTACTTTGTGAAAATCAATGAAAAATGATGCTGAAATTGAATCATAAAAATGCTTTAAATACACTTCTTCCTTTTCAGTAATGGACGTCAAATTCATTTTCTCGTTCCATTCTACAAGCATGCGGAAGTAAGTTTCAAATTGTTCAAGCTGCACAGGAGAAAGAGTCATCCCTTTCTCCTCTAGTGCTGCTGTAAATTGTCCAATGTTCATGCCGACATCCTTTCTATTCTGCTATCTTCGCAATACGTCCCTGCTCTAAATATACTAAAAGGATAGAAATATCAGCAGGGTTAACGCCTGAAATACGAGAAGCCTGTGCAACAGAAAGCGGTCGGACTTCTTTCAGCTTTTGTTTCGCTTCAGTTGCAATTCCTTTGATGGCATCATAATCAATACGATCAGGAATCTTTTTGTTCTCCATCTTTTTCAGCTTTTCAACTTGTTGGAGTGACTTTTCGATATAACCTTCGTATTTAATTTGAATCTCTACCTGCTCACACACATCAGAAGGAAGCGGTGTTTCAGCAGGAGCTAACGTCACAACAGATTCATAGTTCATTTCTGGACGCTTCATCAAATCACTTGCACGAATACCGTCCTTCAGCTCACTTCCACCAAGTGAACGAAGAAATTCTTGTGTCTCTGCTGTGGGTTTAATGATGACAGAATATAAACGTTTTTTCTCTGCTTCAATGGCTTCTTTTTTCTGCTGGTATGCCTGGAATCTTTCTTGAGAAATTAATCCAATATGATAGCCAAGTTCAGTTAATCTTAAATCCGCATTGTCATGACGAAGAAGCAAACGATACTCTGCACGGGATGTTAAAAGACGGTAAGGTTCATTTGTTCCCTTTGTGACAAGATCATCAATGAGAACACCGATATATGCATCAGATCGGCTTAAAATGACTTCTTCTTTACCCAATGCTTTTCTTCCTGCATTAATACCTGCCATAATTCCTTGACCTGCTGCTTCCTCATAGCCAGACGTACCATTAATTTGGCCAGCTGTATATAAACCAGAAATTTTCTTCGTCTCGAGTGTAGGCCACAACTGAGTAGGCACAATTGCATCATACTCAATGGCATAACCCGCTCTCATCATTTGTACATTTTCAAGCCCTGGGATGGTAGAAAGCATGCGCTGCTGTACATCCTCTGGAAGACTTGTAGATAATCCTTGAACATACACTTCCTGCGTATTACGACCTTCTGGCTCTAAGAAAATTTGATGTCTTGGTTTGTCATTGAAACGAACCACTTTATCTTCAATGGAAGGGCAGTATCTAGGACCAGTTCCTTTAATCATACCTGAATACATTGGAGAACGGTGAAGATTCTCATCAATAATTTGATGTGTTTCTAAACTCGTATAAGTTAACCAGCATGGCAGTTGATCTGTGATATATTCAACCGTTTCATAGGAGAACGCCCGCGGAACATCATCACCTGGTTGAATTTCTGTTTTACTATAGTCAATCGAGTGACTATTCACTCGAGGAGGTGTTCCTGTTTTAAAGCGAACCAAATCGAATCCTAACTCTGCTAAGTGATCCGATAATTTGATGGATGGTTGCTGGTTATTAGGACCACTTGAATACGATAGATCCCCTAAAATAATACGACCTTTTAAGAAAGTCCCAGTCGTTAATACAACAGACTTCGCACGATAGTTTGCCCCTGTTTGTGTAACGACACCTTTACATTCATCATCTTCTACAATTAAATGATCCACCATACCTTGAAGCATTGTCAGGTTCGGTTCATTTTCCATTGTTTTTTTCATTTCATGCTGATATTGGAACTTGTCTGCTTGCGCTCTTAAAGCACGAACAGCAGGTCCTTTCCCCGTATTCAGCATGCGCATTTGAATATGCGTCTTATCTATATTTCGTGCCATTTCTCCGCCCAGTGCATCAATTTCTCTAACGACAATCCCTTTTGCAGGACCACCTACGGACGGATTACATGGCATAAAAGCAACCATATCGAGGTTGATAGTCAATACAAGTGTTTTAGCGCCCTGTCTTGCAGAAGCAAGAGCAGCCTCAACCCCAGCATGACCGGCACCCACGACGATGACGTCATAATTGCCAGCTTCATAACCCATTTCTTATGTTCCTCCCTTTACTTTCCTAAACAGAATTGAGAGAATAACTGATCAATCAAGCTTTCATGAACAGCATCTCCTATAATTTCACCGAGCTGTTCCCAGCAGCGTGTTAAATCTATTTGAACAATGTCGATTGGTACGTCCATTTCAATTCCTTCAAGAGCATCTTCAATTGATTGTTTTGCTGCCTGAAGAAGAGCAATATGCCTTGTATTACTTACATACGTTAAATCTCCACTTTCAATTGATCCAGTGAAGAACAGTGATTGAATCGCCATTTCAAGCTCATCAATGCCCTTTTCTTGTAATAATGATGTAGTGACCACCGGACGATCCTTTGCTAACTGCTTGACCTTTTCTACATCAAGCTTAGGCTCAAGATCTGTCTTATTCACAATCACGATGATATCCATACCTGAGACAGCCTCAAAAAGCTTAATATCTTCTTCTGATAATTCTTCGCTATAATTGAGCACAAGTAAAATCAGGTCAGCTTCTTTTAAGACCTGTCTAGATCGTTCAACCCCTATACGCTCAACAATGTCCTCTGTCTCACGTATACCCGCAGTATCGACTAGACGGAGAGGTACGCCTCTTACATTCACATATTCCTCAATAACGTCTCTCGTAGTTCCAGGAATATCTGTGACAATGGCCTTTGTTTCCTGTACAAGACTATTCAGCAAGGAAGACTTACCAACATTCGGCCTTCCTATAATTACAGTGGATAAGCCCTCTCGAAGGATTTTCCCCTGCTGGGAAGTCGAGAGCAACGATTCAATTTCTTTTTTGACGGATGTCGCTTTTTCCACTAAGACGCGATGTGTCATTTCTTCAACATCGTCATACTCAGGGTAGTCAATATTGACTTCAATATGCGCCAGTGTTTCTAGGATCTCGCCGCGCAGTCGCTGAACCAAACCGGAGAGACGTCCCTCCATTTGAGTGATTGCTACATTCATCGCTCGATCCGTCTTTGCCCGAATCAAGTCCATGACAGCCTCCGCTTGCGATAGATCTATTCTTCCATTTAAGAAAGCACGCTTTGTGAACTCACCTGGCTCCGCTAATCTTGCTCCTTCTCTTAAAGCAAGCTGCAATACTTTATTGACCGTTACAATTCCGCCATGGCAGTTAATCTCAATAACGTCTTCTCTCGTAAATGTTTTTGGCGCTCGAAGTACTGACACCATGACCTCTTCTATTACTTGATCAGTCCTTGCATCCACGATATGACCATAATGAATGGTATGAGAATCCACTGATACAAGTTTTTTCTCCTTAGGCCCTTTATACATCCTATCAGCGATCTGCACCGCTTCAGGCCCACTTAAACGAATAATCGCAATTGCTCCTTCACCCATCGGTGTCGAAATAGCTGCAATTGTATCCATCGCTCAATCACCTCTTTCTCTACTTTAATAGACAGTCTTTTATCTATTAAATGGACGTTGTCCATCTCTATATCAAAAACGCTTAATCCAAAATTTAAAGATACCATAAATGAAAGCGAAGTGAAAGTATCCTCTATACAATTATCCACAGCTTTGCATCCTATCTATTTTAACACTTAACTTATCCACATGTGAATAACGACGTTCTAAACTTATCTTCACATCTTACACCGAAACCCGATAAATTTAAACGCCCCGATGCCTTTGTTTACTTGTAAAAATGGCATTTTCCACTCAACTTACACTCTAACTTTTTAGAAATAAAGGATGAATCTTCTATAGAAACACAATTTTTCAATAAAAAAAGACTAAAATCCAGCTTTGCTGAATTCTAGCCTTTCTGTTATTTTTTATACAGCACCACAACATGACGCTTGCTGCCTGTATCTTCCGATGCCGTTGCTAGTTCTTTAGAAAAAGCAGCGATCGTATCATGAATTACTTTTCGTTCGTTCGAAGGCATTGGTTCTAAATGAACCTTTCTCTTCGTTTTTAAAACTTTGTTTGCTGTCTTGACGGCATATTGTTCAAGTGCTTCTTGTCGCTTCTTCCTATAATCTCCAATATCAATGGTAATATGATGATACTGATCAGAATAGCGATTAAACACTAACTGTACCAAGGTTTCTAAAGAGTACAAAGTTTGACCTCTTTTTCCAATCATTAATGATGTTTTATCTCCATCAATGTGAAAAGAAATCTTTTTCGGCTCCTGTTTGGAAACAATCTTCGCTTTAGGATCAATGGATTTAACAATATTATCTAAATACTGTGTAGCTAATTTAAGAGCATTTCTCTTTTCTATCAGCTTGACTACAGCTTGTCTTTTACCAAATAATCCTAAGAACCCTTTATTTCCTTCATCCAAAATTGTGATATCTACTTCTTCTTTTAGAAGCTGAATTTGTTTAAGTCCGGAATCTACTGCTTCTTCGATTGTGCGACCGACAGCAGTTATTTCCTTCATTTTTTATTCCCGCCAGCTTTTTCTTTTGTATCTAATTTTACTTGAGGAGTTTTAATCACTAATGTTTGGATGATCATGAAAATGTTACCTACAACCCAGTACAATGAAAGTGCTGCTGGGAAACTAATAGCAAATACAATGATCATAATCGGCATAACCCATAGCATGATCGCCATTTGAGGGTTGTCCGACGGATTTCCAGCCATCATCAGCTTTTGCTGAATGAAAGTAGCTACCCCCGCAATGATCGGTAATAGGAACAATGGATCTGGACTGCCTAAGTCAAACCATAAGAATGTATGCTTTTTAATTTCTGCTGTTCTCATAATTGCATGATAAAAACCAATTAGGATTGGCATCTGAATTAAAATCGGGAAACAGCCAGCCAATGGGTTGACGCCATTTTTTTGGAAAAGGGCCATTGTTTCCTGCTGAAGCTGCTGCTGAGTTTTTTGATCTTTAGAGCTATATTTTTCACGAAGCTTTTTAATTTCAGGCTGCAATGCTTGCATTGCTTTTGTACTTCTTAACTGCTTAATCATTAATGGTAAAATGAGCAAGCGGATTAACAGTGTCACAATAATGATCGCAACCCCGTAGTTTTCACCAGTCAAATTTGCCATGTACGTGATTAATTGAGATAGCGGGTAAACAATATAAGAGTTCCAAAATCCCTTACTATCTGATGTGATTGGTTCATTAATTTGTGTACATCCTGCCAATAGAACCAATGCGCCAATCAAGCTAAATATTAGTAATAATCGCCTTTTCAACAAGATTCCTCCCATTACTTCAAACTTTATTTAAGTTGGAATTGATTACGAAAGTGACTCACCTAATCAGTATGGTAACATTTTTTCATTACAAAGTGGTGGTTTCATTTTAGTTCACTAGATGAAGGAAGCGCTTTTAAAAATTGATTCAACGAAAGTTTCTATTACGAAGACTTTTTCGATTGTTGTTGATAAACAGCGGATTTTCTAAATAAATGTTGGAGAGACTTTTTTGTTTCTTCAAAGGTCAATTCACTTGCTGGTTTTCTTGCAATGACAATGTAGTCTTTTTCTTGCTTTAACTTATGACCTTCCTCTAAAAACACCTGGCGGATCAGTCGTTTAATTCGATTTCTCATCACTGCATTACCAATCTTCTTACTGACAGACAATCCTAAACGCAGTTCATCTTGATTTGGTTGGTCCAGCTGGTAAATAACGAATTGGCGGTTCGCCATTGATTGACCTTTTTTGAACACTTTTTGAAACTCTTCATTTTTTTTTAGCCTGTTTCGCTTCTTCATGTTTTCTTCCACTCCGATAAAAACTGACAGTTCAATTACGATTTTATGTAAAAAAGACCACTGACATTATTCAGTGGCCTAAGCTGATAATTTTTTTCTACCTTTGCTGCGGCGTCGCTTTATAACTAGACGTCCGTTTTTAGAACTCATACGGCTGCGGAAGCCATGAACTTTACTACGCTTACGGTTATTTGGTTGAAACGTTCTTTTCATTTATGACACCTCCCTGAGGAATAGCTGTTTAAGACAGTCTAACTCATTATATTTGTGTAACACATCGATTGTCAATATCAATGATAAAACTCTTATTATCAACCTTATAAGCATAACATAATTTATCAAACGAAGAAACCTTCTTTTTCAGTTTCCAAGATTTTATTCTTTTTTTCCTCCTAAAAGGACTCCAAAACAAGGGTGTGGATATTTTTCCGGCATATTTAGACTATCCACATCCATTATCGACATTTTTTTCACACAAATAACCGATGTGGATAATTATTTTTCAACAGGATGTAAAATGTGTGGATAAGTTTGTGACACCCATTGCACCATCTCGTTTATTTTGATATTATATTTGTGTTTTAACTCTTAATTACTTATCTGACCTATTTGCGTTATCCACAATCTGTGGATAAGCTGTGGAAAGATATTACACAGGTTGTTGAATTGTTTATCCACAGACTGTGTAATTTGTCGAAAAGACGTTTTTCTACTATATTATTTGTTTTCAACAATGTATGTGCACGAATGGTGATGACCATTTGCTCTTTTTCGTGTTCTATAACAGTTTGATACTGGTCATTTTAAAAAGAAAAGGAGGGGGGAGAAGCCTT